>CBDBHH010000001.1:0-31430 GCA_965205535.1 Alphaproteobacteria bacterium
ATGCTGGTAGTAGATACTCGCCACCTGTTCATCGGTGATGTTTCGCAAATCCTGTTTTGTTGCATCACGTTTGATATAGCGCCGAAAGGTGGCGATCGTGATGCCCTTGTTCGTGGCCCCGCCGGGATCCTTTGGGTGATCGACATAGCCGCCTTCGTGCTTGAGCACGAACGGCAGCGCGCGTTGGAAATTGACGTCCATTTTTGCCCTCCGGCTGCGGATTACCCCCAAGATTAGCGCGTCCTGCCCGGTGCTGGCAGCGGACCATGGTCCGCTGCCGGAGCGTTTGATCCGGCGATAGTGTGACCGCCATGAGTACAGGAAATATATTTGCCGCAATGGCTCCCCCCGCTGCACATTCCGCCCTTGACGGGTGGGTTGATGTGATGCGCACGGGCATCTGGACCGATATGAACGGCAACCAGCACAGCTATAGCGCGGCCGATCTGGCGCAGATTGCGGCAGATTATCCGGCCTCCGATCCCGCGCCTGTGGTGATCGGCCACCCCGAGATTGACGCCCCGGCCTGGGGCTGGGTCGCGCAGCTGCGCGCTGTGGGTGACCGGTTGCAGGCGCGATTCACGCGCATCAACGATGCGTTCCGCGCTGCCTGCGAGGCGGGTCAGTATGGCGGCCGGTCGGTCTCGATCCAGCGGCCCGCTGATGAGAACGGGGCCTGGCGGCTGTTTCACGTAGGCTTTCTGGGTGCAGCGGCCCCGGCCATTGATGGTCTTGCTCCTTCGCAATTTGCAACAAAGCCGCCCGATGACGCGATCACGCATGACTTTACATCTGCACAATTTACGACCCCTCTGGGCGGTCTGGAAGAACGCTCGGGCTGGGCCACGCTGGATTATCTTCTGCGTGGTTTGCGCGAATGGGTGATCGAGCGCTCCAGCATTCAGACGGCGGACCGGGTTCTGCCGCAGGGCAAACGCATGAAATCTTATACAAGAAAATTATGGAATTAACTCGCCTAATACGGGCGATAAACGTGGGGAATTTGTGAAAAGCGTCCCCGATCAATCCCCAATTGGTATTTTTTGGCCATACAGACCGTCGGTTCAAGGCATAGGCGCGTTCATGCGTTTGCCCTGGGTTCTGCCGGGCTGGGGGCTTAATGAGCTCAAAGAGCTGGGCGAGCCCGCCGAAAGCGAGATGGCCACACTGGCGCGCCCGCTGATCAGGCTTTGCGCCCCCCTTGCCACGACCAATGACGACGACAAAACGGAGACCCCCATGTCTGGAACACCTGCGGCCCCCGCCGCACCCAATCCCGCCCCCGCCACACAGCCTGCGCCAAATCCGGCACCCGATGCGGGCAATGCCGCACAACTGGCCGCACAACGCGAAGACCTCGCCACACAGCAGGCACAGCTTGCCACCGACCGGCTGGCCTTTGCCGCCGCGCGGCGCATGCAGGCGGCACAGGACACCATAGAGGCGCATGTGAATGCCGGTCGGGTCCTGCCCGCCGAGCGCGATGCGCTGACAGCGCTCTTTACCGCACTGGAGGATGAGCAGACCACGGTCAGCTTTGCGACCGGGACCGGGGTGCAAACCAGCGTCACGCCTGCCAGGGCGCTGGACGCGTTTCTGGCGGGCCTGCCGCAGCGCGGCCCCCAAACCGGCGAGATCGCGGGTGCGCATCAGATACCCGGCGCGCCGCTTGATGGCGGCACCGCCACCCGGGATGGCCAGACGGCGCAACACGTGGCATTGGCCGCCCGCGCGCTGATGGGCAGCGATCCGACCGGCAGCATGACGATCGATCAGGCCGTCCACCAGGTCGTCAAGGGAGGGCATCACTAATGCACAGACCAACATTCACACGCGCCTTTGAGGCGGAAGCGGCCATCAAGGCCCGCCGGATCGTCCAGATCGGCACCAGTGACGGCGCGGTCGTGACCGCTGACACCAGTTCTGACACCACAATTGCCGAGCGCCCGATCGGGATATCGGCAGAGCTTGATGCGCCCGAGGATGGCACTGTCGATGTGCATCTGGCAGGCATCGTCGACTGTGTGGCCGGGGCTGCGGTGACGCGCGGCTCCTCGGTCAAGGCCGATGCGACGGGCCGCGCCGTGGCCACGAGCACGGCCAGTGATTTCGTGGTGGGCATCGCGCTCGCGGCAGCCACTGCCGCCGATGACATCATACCGGTGCTGATCGCACCCCAGCGGATCTGAGGAGACCCTGAATGTCTGATAGTATCGTCTCGACCTATCCGGTCGACTTTGAGCGCACCGCGATCGCGGTGGGCTATTCCAACAACGCGTACATCCTGACTTCATAGGTTTTCGTCGCTAACATATTGATATTATTGATGCCACATCCTCATGGGGCACTACATCGCGTATTTCAGGCGATAGTTTCAAACGGTCAGAGAGTGTTGATCAGGCCTTTTCAGGTCTGGGCTTGCGCGTTCTTTCCGGCGGCATCCTGAAGGGTGCTTCGTTCCACGACAGGCCAACACAGCGCAGGATGCGTTTGGCGTCGGTTGTGGCCGGGCTGGGCATGGCATATTGCTCGCGGGTACCCTTACGCCTCAGGATGGAAATCTGAAGTTTGTCGAGCTCCCGACGGATGCGGGCCGGGCTCATCGGATGGCCCAGCATCTGCAGGCGCTTGCGCAGGTGTTGCAGGCAACAGAAGGCCATGTAGCAGATGGCGATATGGGCCTGTATCCGCCGCGGCGTCCAGTGATAGACGGGTCGGATTTTCAGGTCATGCTTGTTGGTGCGGAAGCAGGTTTCGATCTGCCAGAGCTGGTGATATTGGGCGATGGCCGCCTCGGGTGCGAGATCGTCCCTGCCATGGACAATAATGGCGTGCAGCCCGTCCCATTGGGCCGCCGCGTCGATCTTGTCCTGATCAAGTGTGACCTCTCCCGTCTCTGGAAACGAGAGGAAGCGGGCATATCCCCGGTGACTGACACTGGCGGGGCTCCGGGAGCGCCGAAGCTTGGTTTGCAGACGATCAAGAGCCTTCTGGCGCTTGTGGGCATCCTTGCGGGCGCGGGCGGGCGAGAAGGTGACGATGATCCGGGCACCGTCATGCTCAATCACCTTGTAGCGCCCCGCCTCGGCAGCACCCTCCGCCGCGCCGTGTCCGGCCCATGGCTTGTAACCGCCCGTGTCCAGGGCCTTGTCTTTCACGCCCGCCGGGGCCGACTTCAGGCGATAGCCCAGAATGAACGGCAGGCCTTTGGTGCGCAACATATCCTGATTATCGGCGCTGAGCATACCAGCATCTGCCACCAGCGTGATCTTTCCGAGCCTGTAGCGCTCTTCCAACCCCTTGATCGCGGTCTCAAGCGTATGGCCTTCCCACATATTGCCGGGAAACAGGTCATAGCCGACCGGCAGACCGTCTGTGGTGACCATCAGCGCCAGAACCACCTGACTGCGATGCGACTTACCGTCCTTGCTGTAGCCCTTGGCCAGCAAGCGGTCGGACGCGTCTTCCGGATCCTCCCGATCGGTGTCGAAGGCCAGTGTCGTGCAGTCGTAGAAAAGAATATCGACCGGGCCCGCAAGAAGCGTCTCCGCCGCCTCATGCGACATCCGGCAGACCCGGTTGATCGTCGCCGCGTCCAGGTAGTCCATAGCCTGGTAGACCCGGTCCAGATTGAGGGTGATCCCGACCCTGTGGGCCAACGCATCCACCGTCGCCCGCTTGCTCTCTGGCTGCGACAGGCGCGCCAGCACCAGTTCGCGTAAAATGCGATCGCTGCTCTTGCGCCGGGTGCCCAGAAGCCCATTCCAGCCCAGGCCGGAATAAACCTCCCCCATCACATCGCGCAAACCAAGCGACAGGCGGGATTCTTCGCGGCACTCCCCAAGATCGACATTCAGTTTTTCCGGACGCGGGGCGGTGCGCACAAGTGTCGCCAGATCAGCATATTCCGTTGGGGTGAACAGTTCCATTTGCGGGGATTGTGAGGCGCGCAACTCTTCCATGATCCGGCCAGCCAGGCGCTTGAGATCTGCAACCTCAGTGTCGTTATGCGCGATGCCGACATGCCGGACGACCTTCTGGCGAACCTTCTGACCGGTGCGCACCGACTGGACGATCTGGATGCGGGTGCGCTTGCGTTCGGGATCATGTTTGGTGCGGATGAACATGTGCGGGAGTGTAGCAGAACCTCCAGAAACCGCAACCCTCAATTGCCACTGGGGGCACTACTTTGCCCTCCCGGAAGCCAGGGCCTGAAGTTAAACAAAAAAACACCCGACAAGCCGACAAAACCTACGAACTCAGGAACGCGTACATCGCCGATATGGTGCTGCCGCGTGTCTCGGTCGCGCGGAAGGAATACCGCTACACCGAATATCCGATTGAGGAGAGCTTCAGCGTGCCCGACACGCGCGTGGGTCGGCGTTCCTCGCCCACAATGGTGCATTTCACCGGCAAGGAACAATCGGGGGCCTGTGAGGATTACGGTCTCGAGGACCTGATCCCGGAGGATGACGTGAGGAACGCGCCGCCCACGGCGGCCAATCCGATCGACCGGTCCACCATGATGCTGACCGATCTTCTGATGATCGACCGCGAACAGCGGGTGGCCGATCTGGTGTTCAATACCGCCTCGTTCGGGGCCGAAAGCAAGGTGACGCTGGCGGGCACCGATCAGTGGAGTTCCACCAATGCGGCTTCCGATCCGGTCGAGGACGTGGTGGGGGCGATCGAGAAGATGATCGTGAAGCCGACGCATTTTGTGCTCGGATCCGAGGTCTGGAAGTATCTGCGCACGCACACCACGATCCTGAAATCCATCAACCGCACCGATGGCGACAAGGGCATCGCCTCGCGCGGTCAGGTCGAGGATCTGCTGGAGGTCAAGCTGGTGATCGGCCAGGCCTGGATCAATTCGGCCAAACGCGGCCAGAAGGCCAGCCTGAAGCGCGTCTGGGGCAAACATGCGCTCCTTTACCGCGCCGATCCCAATGCAAGTGCCATGGGTCCGCCGACGCTCGGCATCACCGCCCAATACATGGGCCGTGAGGTCCGCACCGGGTTCAACGCCCGCGCCGGTGCGCGCGGTGGCCACCAGGTGCGGGTGATCGATACCTGTGACGAGAAGATCATCGCCAGCCGCGCGGGATATCTCTTCCGCAACGCCGTTGCCTGAGGGAGGGGATCATGGCAGGACGTGAGAACAAACAACCCGAACGGGTTGACCTTATTGCGCTGGAGCCGATCCAGCACAACCGCAAGTTCTATGAACCCGGCGACTGCCTTCTGGTGGAAGCCGCCATTGCCGCGTCCCTCATGGATGCGGGCGTGGCCGCGCGGATTGATGCCGATACCCCGGCTCCCGACCAAGCGGAGGCGAAACCGCCCAAGACCAAACCGGCTGAGGCCAAAGCAGCCAAGGCCAAACCAGCTGAGGCTAAAGCTGCGGATAATCCCGCGCCGAAGCAATCGGACACCGATCCCGGATCTGCGGGATGAGCTATGCCGCGCGCGCAGATATGGAGGCGCGGTTCGGGGCCGATGAGATCAATGCCCTGACGGGGGATACGGACGTTCGCCTGGAGGCGGCGCTGGCCGATGCGGATGCCATGATCGATGCGGCATTGGTCCCGGCCTATGACCTGCCCCTGCCGGACTGCCCGCTCCTGACCGCGATTGCCGCCGATCTGGCGCGGGCGCGGCTTTACGATGAGGAACCACCCAAGCAGGTCCTCGGGGCCGCAAGCGCGGCGCGAGGGCAGCTGAAGAAGATCGCCGAAGGCAAGGTCTCGCTTGTATCCATCATCCGGGAAGCTGTGCCGCGCCGGATACGCACGATCAGTGCGGCCCCCGCCGCAGGGCCTGTCGCGCGTGCGCTTGGCGCATGTACTGTGACTGGCACCGGAAGGGCTGGACCATGACCGGCGCGCGGGTCACCATAGACTATGATGATGCGGCGCTGATCGCATCGTTTGAGCGGGCCGTGCTCGCCCTTGAGCACCCCAGCGAGATGATGGACAGCATCGGCGCGGTACTTGAGGCCGGTGTGCAGCAGCGTTTCATCGACGCGGCCGCCCCCGAGGGAACGCCATGGGTCGAATCCCTGCGCGCCCAATTGGGCGAGCGCGGTGGCAAGACCCTGACCGATACCGGGCGTCTGCAGGCCTCGATCACGCGCGTGGTTTCAGACAGCGCGGTCGCGGTCGGCACCAATGTCATCTATGGTGCGATCCACCAGTTCGGTGGCACGATCGTTCCAAAGACTGCGAAGGCACTGGCCTTCACACTGGCCAATGGCGACAGCGTGGTCACCCAAAAGGTCACGCTGCCCGCCCGCCCTTATCTCGGCGTAAGCGACGAGGACCGCGCCGGTATTGCCGATGTCGTAACCCGGCATCTGCGCGAGGCGCTGACATGAGTTTCGATACCGGACATGAGATCGTAACCGCGCTGACGGCCCGGCTGTCAGGCCAGAGCACGGCGCTTGGCCTCACCTCGGTGCGCGCGAGCCTTGACGGTCTGCCAGACCGTATCGGCTTGCCGCTGGCGGCGGTGCTGCCCTTGCGCGAGACCGCAGCGGAGCCGGTGAGCCGGCGCGCGGGCGTGGCCCGTGTGACGACCCGGATCGGCGTGCTCATAGCCGTGCCGGTCCGCAATGATCGCGGCGGCGCAAAGGCGCGCCTGACGCTGACGCCGATTTTGCAGGGCCTGCGAGCCGCCCTTGCGGGCTGGTGCCCGCCCGGTGCCGCCGAGGCGCTGATCTGGCGGGAGGGACGATTGATGGATCTGCAAGCCACCCATGCGCTCTGGCAGGACAGCTGGGATGCGGTCTGGTGGTATGGGGGAGAGACATAATGGCCGACAAAAAGCGACCGACCACAAAACCCGACATCTCCGACAAGGTCGCGGGCCGGATGATCCGCGCCCCGCTGATCCAGGCCGGTGTGCGACGCGCTCCCGGTGATGTCGTGAAGATGACCAATGAAGAGGCCGCGTTGCTGGAGCACCGGGGGTTTATCGAGCCCGTTGCCGATAACGGCACCGGGGAAAAAGAGGAGACAGATCAATGAGTATCGCGCGGCAGCAGCACACCGACAACATCGTTATCGGCGCGGGTGAGTTTTATCTGATCGAGGGGGGGCAGGAGCGCTATCTGGGCGACAGCACCGGTGGATCGATCACCATCTCGGCGGAATATGTCACTGTTGAGAGCAATGACGATCCGATCGCACAGCGTCTGGTGCACACCCCGCGCAGCGTTACGCGCCGGATGAGCCTCACGCTGCATGATATCAATGAGGACAATATCCGGCTTTTTATTCTCGGCGATGTGCCGGAGACCGACAGCCAGAGCACGGCGCAGGTTGCGCGCGAGGCACTGGAGGATGTCGAGGTCGGGCGCTGGTACCAGCTGGGCGTAACAAAAGATCGCCCCGAGGGGGTCTGGGCCATCAGCGCGGGTGGCGTTGAGGTGCATACGGCAAATGCCGCCGGTACCACCGTCCCGGCCGCCAAATATGAGGTGGACGCGGCGACCGGGCGGATCCGGTTCACCGATCTCGACGGCGTCAACCTGATCGACAGGAAAGCCTGGATCACCTATGCGCCGGTCGCAAACATGGTGCGCCGTGTGGAAGGCTCGGGGGCCGCCGCCCGGGAATACGGCATCCGCTTTATCGAAAACAACACGATCGGCAGCAACAAGCGGATCTTCGCGCCGCGCTGCACGGTCGCTCCGGACGGGGCCTGGCAGCTGAAGTCACGCACCGAGGAGCAGGCCCTGCCGCTGCAGATCGAGATACTCGATCCTGATGGCACTGCGGCTCCGCTGGTTGTTTATGGCCCCGAAGGCTGAGGTGGGCGATGAGCAAGAACAAGCATAAAACAGGGGCGAGCGAGGAAGCTGCCATCCTGCTGCCCGATCGCGACATCGATCTGGCCGATCCCGAAACCGGCAAGCCCGTGGCGATAACCGTGCACGAATTCCGGTTTCTGGAGGGGCTGCGCGTCCAGGCTTCGGCCCGGGCACTGATCGAGGATCTGGCGGCGCTGGTCGCCAATGAGGACGGGGACGGGATGACGCCGGTGCGCGTCTCGGAGGTTCTGGGCCGCCATGCCGATCTCTGGATCGATCTCTGCGCTGTCGCCACCGGGCGGGAGGCCGACTGGATCGCGCGGCTGCGCGAACCCGACGCCGGACAGCTTTCGATGGCGGTGTGGGAGGTCAACAGCGTTTTTTTTACCGCGCGCATCCTCGGCCAGCATCTCGGCCGGGATGCGCTGAAGGAACATTGGGCCTCGCTGACATCCTCGATATCCTCACAACCGCAGGACACGGGCCCCCGGACGCGATAATGCGCCGCCTGACATGGCGGCAGATGGTCCATTACGCGGGCGCAGCCGAGCGCCGTCGCCTGCGTGACGCGGGTCAGATGGTGACGCTCATGCTGGGCGCATCGGCCCCGCTTCACGCAGGGTAACGCAAAAGTAACGGGGGAAAACGAGGCATGGCGAACGATCTTGATCTTGCCCTGCGCGTCAGCGCCGATATCAAGGACGCCGCAGGCAATCTCAAGCGGCTCGAGGGGTCCGTCAAGCAATCCGGCAAGGTGGTGGCGGACGCCAATGCCAAACAGGCGCGCGCCGCGCAGGAGGCTGCCCGGGCAGCGCGCGATCTCAATGAGGCGCAACGGCGCGCCGCGCGTGACACAGGCGAGGCCACGTCTGCGGCGCTGAAACTGGCCCAGAGCAATGACAAGGTGGCGCGCAACGCACTGAAGGTTGCGCGCGCGCAGACCAGTGCCGCCACGGCCACGCAGCGTGCGGCGCGTACAGCGCGCCAGGCCGCCGGTGCGCTCGATATGCAGGCCACCGCCGCCACCCGCGCGGCGAATGCCAACCGCCGCCTTGGTGCAACCTCCGGGCGGGCGCGCGGACAAATCCAGAATGTGGCGTTTCAGGTGCAGGATTTTGCCGTCCAGACGGCGGCGGGCACCGCTGCCAGCGTCGCCCTGGGGCAGAACCTGCCGCAGCTTCTGGGCGGGTTCGGGGCATGGGGCGCGGTGCTCGGCGCGGTGGTGGCCGTCGGGCTGCCATTGGCCTCGGTGCTGTTCAGCGTCGGCGAAGGGGCCGAGGATGCGGGCGATGGTGCGCCAGGCTAACTGGTGATGTGCAGCGGGTGCAAGTCCTGCAGAAAGGAATGGCTAACCACCAACTTTCACCGCGAGCCGTGCGCCGTACACCGTGAGGTGTAAGGTGAAGCGTCGGTAGCGGTATGTACGGGTCGGGCTATTGAGCCTCGAAAAGCATGACATTGGGTGTGCCGAGATGATCGTCGTTGTTGAAGGCAACACTTCTCAGCCATTTTGGTGAGGCGAAAGGAGACACCTCGGGGTCGAAGAACCATGGCACGTACAGAAGCACATCATCGGGACCTGGGAGGTCTTCAAATTGCCCCGTAGTCGTATGGGGCCGCAACGGAAAGGAGGGTAACACCAAAGCCAATGGTGAACGATTTGAAGAAGTCAGATTCGGCCATAGTAGCTATGAAACGGGCGAACAAGGGGCGGAAGCGTCCTGCGGAGTCAGTGGAGCCAAGGGCCGAAGCCAAGAGAAATTCGGGAAACCGTAGCACGTACCGCGCACAGGAGCGGGCAAACGTGTCACATGCGGGAACTCGAATACGGCAAGCTGTGAAGAGAAATCCAGAAGAGCGTCTTGTGGCGCTCCTGCACCATATCACGGTGCCCGTGCTGTCAGAGGCGTTTTACTCGCTCAAGAGTGATGTCGCTGCTGGCGTGGACGGTGTGACATGGGAGATGTATGCGGATGGCTTGAAAGGTCGGTTGACTGATCTTTGCGACCGCGTACATAGAGGAGCGTACCGTGCGCCGCCTGTCAGGAGGGTAGAGATACCTAAAGCTGACGGCGGAAAACGACCGCTGGGCATCGCCACTTTGGAGGACAAGATTATCCAAAAGGCGGTGACAGACACGATACTGGTGCCGATTTATGAATCGGAGTTTCTCGGGTTCAGCTACGGGTTCCGACAGGGGCGGGGAGCGCACAATGCACTCGACGCTGTCACCGTCGGAATACAGCAGTGCAAAATCAGCTGGATATTGGACGCGGACATCCGTGGATTCTTTGATAACGTGGATAGAAAATGGCTTATCAGATTTCTAGAACACCGCATCGGAGATAAACGGATTATCCGTCTCATTATCAAATGGTTGAACGCTGGCGTCATGGACGGAACCAACTGGGTAGACACAGGTAAAGGCACCCCGCAGGGGGCGATTGTATCGCCAATCCTTGCAAACGTGTACTTGCACTACGTGTTTGACCTATGGGTCCACAAAACATGGCGTGGACAGAAAGCGAAAGGCGATATGATTGTTGTCCGCTATGCGGATGATTTTGTTGTCGGCTTTCAGCACAAGTGGGAAGCAAATCGCTTCTTGAGCGACTTAAGGGAAAGGCTTTCTCAATTTAGGCTGGACTTACACCCAGATAAAACGCGGCTCATTGAGTTCGGAAGGTTCGCAAAAGCGAGTCGAAAGAACCAAGGGCTACGTAAACCGGAGACTTTTGACTTCTTGGGAATGACGCACTTCTGCGACCAAACCCAAGTGGGTAAATTCCGGGTTGGGCGTAAACCATCCAGAAATCGGGTAAGACGCACCCTCAGACGCATTAAGGGCGAACTACGTAAACGTATGCATATGGGAAAACACGTTGTTGCCAAATGGCTAGGACGAGTCATCAATGGATGGCTTAACTACTATGCCGTACCTGACACATCGCGATCCCTATCATCGTTTATATGTGCGGTTGAAAGATTGTTTCTCCGCACGATGCGCAGACGTTCTCAGAAAGATCGTTTTGAATGGACAAAGATAGCCCCTCTCGTAGGCTATCACTGGCCCAAGCCCACTATACGTCATCCATGGCCAAACCAACGACTTGCCGTCAATACTCAAGGTAGGAGCCCCGTGCGCTAGCGCGCACGCGGGGATCTGTGCGGGGGGTGCCGAGTAATCGGCATCCCTACCGCGATCCACCGAGCGGCTGGCGGAGGCCACCGAGCGGCTGCGGTCCTTACGCGATCTGGCGGGCGATATAGAGGCGCTGGCCGAACGGTACGGCAAAGCCGCCGATCAGGCGCGCGGTCTGATCGCCGCACAGAATGCACTGGAACGCCAGGATGCGCGACGTGCAGTGACCGCGTTGATCGGCAGCCTGGACGAGGTTGCGGGACGCGACACTGGTCGGGTGTCCGCGCTTGAAGCGCGGGCCGAAGATGAGGCCCTGCTTGCCGATATAGTGCAGCGCGCCCGCGCGGCGCTGACGATCGATCCGGGCGATCTGATCAACCCGGTGACGGATATCCGTAGCGCAGCGCTGGCGGAACTTGAGGCCATCCTTGATCCCGCAGCACTCAAACAGCTTGCCGATGAATACGGCGCAACGATTGAAGAAGTCCTTGAGGAGATCGCGCTCCAGCTGCAATCGGGCGGGATCGAGGCGCTGGAGCGGGGGATTGCGGATATTGCCCGGGATACGGCGGGGGCCCTGGAGGAGATCGCCACAAAATTCGGCCTGCTTGAGCCCGCCGCCCGCAGGGTTGCTGCCGCCTACGGGGACCTCAGGGAGGCATCGACACTCGAAGAGCAGGCCGATGCCACAGGTCGTCTGCGCGCGGCATTGGTGGCCACGGGATCAGCCAGCGCGGAACAAAGCGCGGAGCAACGCGCCGCATTGGAGGCGTTCATCCGGCAGGTCCTTGAGGCGGAGAACGGCCTGCTCGATCTGGTCGGGGCCGGGGAAAAGGTGGCACCCGGCCTTGAAGGCGCGGTCCTGGTGGCCGAAAAGCTCGCCGATAATCTGCGCAGCGCGGCCGATCAGATGAACCGGCTCAAGACCAGCGCCGCAGCCCGGCTCGAGGATGCGCAGTTGCGCCTCGATCTGCGCGATGACCCGGTGGAACTGGCGCGTCAACAAAGCCTGGCGCGCTCCGAGCGCGAGATTGCCCCGATCGAGGCGGGCTATAGGGATGCGGGCCTCACGCCCGAAGAAATACGCGCCCGCACCGCCGCGCTGCGCGAGGCCGCCGCCGCGACCGCCGAGGCAGAGGCAGAGACGGCCCGGTTGAATGAGCGCCTGCGGGAGCTGGGTAAATCAGACCGTGCGGGCACATCCGGCTCCGGACGCGCGGGGCAAGCCAAAAAACTCGCGCGCGAGCTTGAGAAAGCGCGCGAAGCGGCCATGAAGCTTGAAACCGCTTTGGGTGATACATTGCGCGATTATGCCGAGGACGCGATCGAGACCCGCGACGAGATCGCCGAGGCCTGGGGGGGCGGGGTTTCGCGGGCTGGAGGATGCGCTCACGCGGTTTGTCACAACCGGCAAGGCGTCGTTCGGCGATCTGGTCAATGCCATTGTTGCCGATCTCGCGCGGATCACCATTCGCCAAAGCATCACCGGCCCGCTGGCCGGCGCGCTTGGGGACATATTCGGGTTTTCGACCTCGGCGGCCCCCACGACATCGCCGCGCCCGCGCCCCTTCCATGGCGGTGGCGTTCCGACTGTCCCGGCGTTCGGGCCGCCTGGTCTGGCACCGGGCGAAGTTCCCGCCATCCTGATGGAAGGCGAAGCCGTGCTGACCTCGCGCCAGTCCCGCGCGATCCTGATGGGCGGGGATGGCACGTCCGATCACGCCCGCGCGCTCGATATCCTGCGCGCGGCGGCGCGCTATCACGCAGGCGGGGTGGTCCACGGTGCTGCCGATATTCCGGGTCTGCCCGGTTTGCGGGCGTCGGATATTCCATCCATGCCGATGCCCGCCGCGCCGGTCGCGGCCCCGGTCACAGATTCGGTCGCCCCGCAAGCCATCGTCGTGCGGATCGACAATCGCGGCGCACCGCAACGTGTCACCGCCAGTCAGGCGCGATTTGATCTGCGCCGTACCGTGGTCGAGATCGTCACCGATGACATCGTGACCGGCGGGTCAGTCCATTCGGCGATCAACGCAACCGGCAACGGGGAGATTTACTGATGCCCGCATGGCCCGCATATGCACGGATCGAGGCGGCACGCGATATTCTCGCGACCCCGACCGTGGAGCGCACGCAATTTGATGACGGGGCCGTGCGTCAGGAGCGCAGGCTGACGCACGGCCCCCCGACGCAGACGCCTGCGCGCCCATCTGACCGGCAGCCTTGAGGACGGCACACATCGCACGCCGGACGAGGATCTGGAGCGGTTCATGTCCTGGGCGGTCGCCTATGCCCACAAACCGTTCGACATCGCGAGCGAGACAAGGGGTGCTGCCCTGTCGGTGCGCGTCATCGGCGGCGATGGCGGCATCAGCTATGCGGGCACCGTCGCCACCTCGGGGCGGCGTATCTGGCAGATCGATCTGGAGGTGGAAACCCTATGACCCGTCCTATGAACCGGGCCCGCACCCAGCTTGCGCCGGAAATGACCCATCTGGCGGCGCTCGAAATCACCCATCCCGAGATTGCAGAACCGGTGCGGGTCATCAATGACGCGCAGGATCGGGTGATCGCGGGCGAGACCTATGTCGCGCTGCGCTTCAATGCCCGGATCGCGGCCGACCAGCCCGGGCGCGTGCCCGTGGCGGAGCTTTCCCTCGACAATGTGGGCCGCGAGGTGACCACATGGATCAGCCAGGCCCAGATGACCGCAAGCGGCATCCAGGCGGTCTCGGTGCGGGTGATGATCGTGGTGACCACCGCAGACAGAGCCGTGGACGCCCCCGATTATGACGTCACCATGGATGTCCTCTCCGTCACGGCGACATCGCAGAACATCACCGCGCGGCTCGGGTTCGATCCCCTGCTGGGCCGCGCGGCGGTGGCGCTGCGCCACGATCCGCAAACATCACCGGGGCTGTTTTGATGAGTGCGTGCCCCACAAACCGCACCCGCCCGGTTGACTGGCCCGCGCGCTGGATCGGTCATGCCGCGCCCGATTGTGCTCATCTCGCCCGCGAAATCATGGCCGGGGAATTCGGCATCGATGTCGCCCTGCCTGCAACCCCGGACGGGCTTCATGCCCGCGACCGCGCTGTCAGCGCCGGATTGACCGGCGATATTGCGCGCCCGCTCCGGGAGGGCGAGCGGCCGCAGGACGGCGATGGCGTTCTCTTGCGCGCGGCCGGGCGGGTCCACCCGGTCGGGCATCACATCGGGATTTATGTGGCCACGCCCGATCCCGGCTGCCTGCACTGGCGGGCCGGTCTCGGGGCCACCCTGCATCCCCTGCGCGACATGGGCCGCCGTGGCATGGAGGTCGTGGGCCTTTATCGCTGGAGTGTCTGCGATGACTGATCCCGACCGCTTCATCCCTGCACCCGCGTTGCAGACCCCCTGCAAAGGCATTGCAACGCCGTTGCACGCGCATCTCGATCTCTGGCCGCATCCGCTGACATCCGCAGGACGGCGCGCCGACATCACCTGGGCCGTGCCCGACGGCGCGTCCGTCGCGGATGCCATCGCCGCCTGCTGGCTCAATGCCGATCCCGGGCCTGATCCGGCAGCCGCAGGGATGCCCGATATCGCGGTGGCGCTCGATGGCGTGGTGATCCCGCGTGAGGCCTGGGGCGCAACGCCGCTCGAAGGCGGCCAGCATCTGACGCTGCGCACCGTTGTGCGCGGCGGTGGCGATTCCGATCCGCTGGCCATCATCCTGACGATCGCCGTGCTCGTGGTCGCCCCCTATCTGGGCGGCCTGGTGGAGGGCCTGCCTGCGATCGCAGCGCTCGGGGCGGAGGCTGCAGCCGTCGCAGGTGCGCTCACCGCCGCCGCCGTCACGGTCGCCGGGGGGCTCATCATCAACGCCCTGGTGACGCCCCGTGGCCCCGAAGGTCTTGATCCGCAAACCGCCGCGCGTCCCATCTTCAGCCTGAACGGCGGCGCAAACCGGGCGCGCCTTTATGAGCCGCTCCTGCTGGTCATGGGGCGGCACCGGGTGTTTCCCGATCTTGGCGCACAGCCCTGGACGGAGTTTTCGGGCGACGATCAGTATCTCAACATGATCCTGAATTTCGGGCTGGGGGATCAGGGCATCGACGCCGCCGACCTGATGATCGGCACCACGCCGCTCCTGGACTTCGAGGGCGCCACGGCCGCGATCCTGCGCTCGGAGCACTGCGACTGGCCCGCCAATGTGGATACGATCGCGGGACAGCTGCTCGAGGACACGGAGTGGGTGCAGCGCACCTCCAGCGCCGGGACATACCGGCTGGATATCGATATCGTGGCGACACTCTATGAAGTCAGCACCAGTACAGGGGCCGTCAGCCCGCTGCTGCGCGAGTTGCACTATGACTATCGCCCGCACGGGACATCCGACCCGTGGAGCGCCCGCACCGTGACCCTCGGGGGGTCGGCAACAGATGACAGGCCCGCGCGCGACACGATCCGCCAGAGCCTGCGCATCGACCTGCCGGGGCCGGACCGGCAATGGGACATCCGGATACGGCGCGGCCAGGACCCCGTCGATGAAACCCATATCGTCGATCAGATAAACTGGACCGCCCTGCGCAGCTACCAGCGCGACACCGCCGATTACGCCGGGCAGACGCGGGCCTGCATCCGCCTGCCAGCCTCCGCGCAAGCCTCCGGTCAACTGCCCCGCATCCACGCCGATGTCGCCGCGCGGATCCCGGCCTCCATCGATCCCGCCGCAGCGCACACCGCCACACGCAATCCGGCATGGATCCTCTTGGCTTTTCTGCGCGGCGGGCGCATCGCCGGTCGCCTGTCCTGGGGTCTGGGCCTGCCTGACGCGCGGATCGATTTTGAGGCCCTTGCTGCATGGGCCGCATGGTGTGACGCCCATGGCCCGGTTCTGCGCTGCGATCTGGTGCTCGATCGCGTCCTGCCCGTGGCCGAGGTGATCCGGACGATCTGCCAATGCGGTCGGGCGACGCCCTCCTGGGCGAGCGGCAAGCTCGGTGTGATCTGGGAGGAGGCCGCCACGCCGGTCACGGCGCTGGTCACGCCGGGCAATATCGTGCAAGCCAGCCTGCGCGTCACCTGGGGTGCCGAGCAGCCTGCGGACGAGATCGCCGTGCGCTATCTCGACCCGGATGCCGACTGGCAATACCAGACCATCCGGCGCGCCATGCCCGGCGTTGTCAGCCCCACCCGGACGGCGACCGTCACGCTGAGCGGGGTGACCAGCGCCGCACAGGCCGCCATGGAGGCCAATCTGCAGGCGGCGCGCCAGCTTTATCACCGCCGGAGGCTGGTCTGGGAAATGGCTGCCGAGGGGCTTTCCATCGCACGCGGCGATGTGGTGCGCCTCACCCATAGCCTGATTGATGGCGGCCAGACCGGACGGCTGGCGGATGTGATCACCGAGGCAACCGACGGGAGCGCCCCCCAGCGTTGGGATACCGGCACCCGTCTCGAGATGGCGTCGCGCGCCGATCAGGCTGCGCGCCCGCATTACATGATGCTGCGCCTGCCGGACGGGACGCTCCATACCAGCGCCGTGACCGCAGGTGCGGGGGCCCTGGTCGTGCCGGAGACACCGTTGCCCGAGGGCTGGGATGATGAGGGGTCGCGCCCCGGCGATGTGCTCTGGCGGTTTTATGGTGCCGATGACGCGCCCGCCCGCGGGCGGATCGTCGCCGTCGAGCCGGTGTCCGACACCCGCATCCGGCTCGAGGCCATCGACGAAGACAGCCGCTATCATGCCGCCGCCGCTGCCGATCTGGCAACGCCGCTGCCGTTGCCCGTGCGCCAGACTCCGCGTGTCCTGCATGCCGCGCTCTCGCAGCGCCCCACCCCCGGCGGCGCGGTTCACATGACGTTGCGCCTGACCGTCGCCGGGCCCTGGCGCGGCGCAACTGTGCGGATATTGAGCGATGGGCTCTGGCGCAGGGTGGCAGAGATCACCGATGGATCGACCGTGGCGGACTGGAGCGCTGACAGCGCCCGGCTGAGCCGGATCGAGATCACGCCGGGCTCGCGCGCCGCCCCCCTTGGTCCGGTCTACCGGCTGACACGGCTCGCGGGCGGTGATCAGACCGATCTCCCCGAAATATCGCCCACCGCAGGTCCCCCCGCGCCGCCGGTGCTGGCGGGCGTCTACGTTGATGCAACAGGCGCATCGGTCACCGCACGGCTCGATCTCTACCACCCCGCACCAGCGGCTGTTTCCGCGTTTGATATCAGGCTCGAGGGTCCCGGGGGCCTGCGCAGGACGACGCGGGTGGCGGGCGCTGACGCCGCCCGACTGACGCTCGATCCAAAGCGTATCGGATCCTGGTTGGTCGTGGTCCGCGCTCTCGGCTTCGGTGGTGCCGCGTCAGAGGCGGTTGAGGCGCAGTTCACCCTGGGCCGTGATCTGGTCGAGCCAGACAACGTGCCCGAATTCCGGGTGCGCATCTCCGGCGATCTGGCCTATCTCACATGGGGATCGGCCGGGCCGGTCACCGATCACTATCACCTGCGACACCTCGGCGCTGGCCTGACAGGGGGATGGGCGCGGGCGGTCGATCTGGAAACCGATGTGACAGGGCATTCCGCCATCGTGCCGGCCCTTGCGGGGCAATACCTGATCCGGGCGGTATCGTCATTCGGCCTTCCAAGCCCGGAGGCGTCCGCAGTGCGTCCCGATGCCGCCGCCCTTGATGACCTCAACGCGGTGCTCACGCTGACCCAGCAGCCCGCCTGGGCGGGCTTGAAATCACCCGGCGTGCAGGTCGTGGACGGCGATCTCGAAATGATCCCGGCCAACGCCCCGGCCCCGCCGGATGACCTGCCTGACGGCATCGCGTCGATGGGCACGTATGAGTTTGCCGCCCCGGCCGATCTCGGTGAGGTCTATACCTCCCGCCTGACCGCCCGACTGGCAGGATATGGCTATCAGACCGACAATACCATCGCAGGCTGGCCGCCCCTTGCGCGGCTTGGACCCTTGTCAGGCACCGCGCCCGAGGCGACCGATATCATCCTGGAGATGCGCACAACCGGCGATGATCCGGCAGCACCGACCGCTGCCTGGACGGATTGGCGCAGGTTTGCAATCGGCGATTACACCGCGCGGGGCTTTGAATTCCGCCTCGTGCTGCGCAGCCACGCAGCTGGCGTCGCGGTTCGGGTCACGGAACTGGTCGTGAAGATCGACATGCCGGACCGCGTCGCGGGCGGGCGGGACATCCCCTGCCCCCCCGAAGGCGTCACCGTTACGTTTGAGCCACCGTTCAAGGAACGCCCGGCCATATTGGTGACGGGTCAGGAATTGCCCTTCGGCGCGGTGGAACGGCGCACAGGGGTCACACGCGCGGGGTTCCGCACACGGTTTGTCGATGCCAGTGGGTCGGGTGTGCACTGTTCGTTCAATTGGGGCGCTGTCGGCTACGGCCGGGTGCAGTCGGGTATATAAACGGGAGATAAGAGATGTCACAAGAAAATATCGGGCCGATTGATCCTTACGTCTTCGATGGCGGCGATCTGGCTGCACAACTGCCCGCATCCGAGGGCGCAATCCACTCCAGCCACCATGGGGCGGTGCGCCCGGCCTACGCGGTCACGGGCATGATCTGGGTCAAGAGCGTACGCGCCACCCTGGCTGAAATCCATTATTTCGACGGCAGCCATGATGTGCTGCTGTTTGCGATAAACCCCAAAACCGGCCTGGGCACCATTCCGCCCGCGCGCCTGTCGGGCACCTATCCCATCACGGCGAGCAATGCCGACAAGGTGGGCGGGCTTGATGCGTCCAAATTCCTGCGCTCGGACATTGCCGCCACCATCGCCTCTGATCTGACCGTGCAGGGGAATTTGTTTGTCGGCCCGAACGCCCGGGGCAACAGCCGCCTCAAATTCCGTGACCGCACCGGTGATACCTTGCGCGACATCTTCTGGGATGACAGCGCCAGTGACTGGCGCATCGAGGCCGCAGACGGGGTAAACGGCAAGCTCTGGCATGAAGGCAATGATGGCGCAGAATCGGGTCTCGATGCCGATCAGCTTGATGGCCAGCATGGCAGCTATTATCGCGACGCGGGCAACCTGAACGCTGGCACGGTGGAGGCGGCGCGCCTGCCGATCGCCAGCAAGGCCGAGGCCGAGGCGGGAACCGACAATGCCAAATTGATAACCGCCCTGCGCATGGCGGAGGCGATTGCCGCGCGGAGCGGCTTCCCACGACTGACCGCCGGAGACGCCATCCGCAGCCGAAATGACGGGCCATTAACAACCCACGCAAACAGCTATGTCGCGCTCCACAGCTTTGCCTTCCTGCAATTGGGCACGATCCGGGTCCGCTTTGAGATGAAGGCCAGCCGGTCAAATTCGCTTTATCCCTCGCGGGGTCGGATCGTGCGGCGTAGGTCCGGCACCTCTACCGTCATCGGGGACTGGTCCCGAACATCGACCAGCTATGCCAGCTATAGCGCCGATGTGGCGGTGCTGCCGGGGGATAGAGTCTCGATCCAGTGCCGGGGTTATTCCAGCACACGTACGGTCGGTGGCGGCGGAAGAGATAATGATCCGCCACGGACAGTCACCGCCATCCAGAACGAGACATCCATTCGCAACATGCGGCTCTCGACCGGGGGGCAAAACCTGTGGCCCGGCAGCGCGGCACATCTGGAGGGCAATACCTATGACTGATCCGATCTGGCTCGATGCCGAAAACACCACGCTGCGCCTGACCCGCGAGGACGGTTCCGTCCTCATCCTTGAGGACTGGTCCGACCCGGATATGTTCGAGCGCGCCAGCACGGGCGCGTTCGGAGCCATCACCGCGTTTGATCCCGCCGTTCACATCGACCCGCTAACGGCCGATGACATCAAGGCCGAGGCCCAACGCCGGATCGTGGCCATCATACCGGAATGGAAACAGCGCAACCTGACCGCCCAGGCCACCGTCTTGGCCGAGAAGGGCCGGGACAACTGGACCGCGCAGGACCTGGCCGACTGGACCGCCGGGGCCGCGATCTGGGCGCAGGTCACCGCGCTGCGCACCGCGTCCGATCGGATCGAGGCCCTGGACCCCATCCCGCAGGATTACGACGATGACGCGCATTGGGGCGCAGAGGCATCCTGATGGTAGGACAGGCCGAGCAATATCCATTGATGGGGAAGAGATGAGCATCCAGACATATGACTTTGAAGTGAAGCAGGGCAATACCGGCACCGTGCATAACCCCGACGGGCTGGTCGTCCGGCTGGGGGAGCGCGATCTGAACGGTGCGGAGATCGTGTTCTTCGCGCATTGGTCGGGCCAGACCCGCCTGCGACGCTCAAGCGCGGATGATGACCTGATTGTGGATGCCGCACTGGGGCGCATCACCGTGCCGTTCGGGGTGCAGGACTTTCGGGCCGTGCGCCCGGGCGTCACCGTGCATTACGAGATCAAGGTCCGGAAGGACGGTCAGCAACGCTGCGTACTGGAAGGCAATATCACCGTTCTGGAAGGGGTGAATGATGACTGATGTGGTTGTGGAGGTGGTAGAACGCGCCGAAGAGGTGATCGTTGAGGCTGGCGCACGGGGCAAGCCCGGTAAAGCTGGTCGTGACGGCACCGATGGCAGTGACGGTCGTGACGGTGCGGACGGTGAGAAAGGGGACCCCGGAGATGATGGGCGGCCCGGCGACAAGGGTGACACAGGCGATAAAGGCGACCCCGGACAGGACGGCACGGATGGACGGGCTGGTGAGAAAGGTGACAAGGGCGATCCCGGAGGCGATGGCAGCGACGGCCAGGATGGTGCCGATGGTCGTGACGGTCGGGATGGCAACGATGGGCAAGCTGGGGCACCCGGACGGGAAGGCCCTGCGGGCACAACCGAATGGTCCGGGCTGACCGGCAAGCCGACCATCTACAGCGAATTCGCCATCTGGGCGGAAGAAAACAGCGACATTGAAACCGGTACCTATGAATGGGCCTTTGGTAATGGAGCCCAAACGCCCTCGGGCGCGGGGATCACGCTGCCCTTCGATTGTGAGCTGTTCGCGATCACCCTGGCACTCTATGGCGCGGCAAGCACTGAAGTCGAGGCCCGCAAAAACGCCGGGACAAGTGGCAAGAGCGTAAGAACGACCAGCAGCACCTCCGGCGTCAGCAATTTTGCCGACAGCCCTGTCGCGTTCGCGGCAGGCGACCGGATCAATTTCCGCACCGTCACCGGCTCGTCCGCCTCAAACGGTGCTGTGGTGTCCGCGTGGTTCCGCAGGGCGGTGGCGTGAGGCATGAAGCGCCGCACGATACCCCTGAAATGCAGCTGAAATTTCCGCGTAACTTTTGGCCGGATTTATCACTAAAGTGTCGCCGATTTATCATTATTTCTGTCGCGCTACATGACGGGCCTCCAGCGCCTCTTCTGCCTCCGCGTCCGGGGCCGTTTCATACGCCGCCGCGACCGCGTCCATCTCTTCAGTCAGCGCATCGACCTTCGCCTGGGTCGCCGCATCGAGATCGAGCGCTTGCGCGTAGACCCGCCCGTAATCGCTCAGGCTGTCCCAATCCACCTGCGTGCGATATTCCGCCCAGGCAAAGCCAAGCCGCACGCGTTCGGCCTCGGCACGCGCCTGAAGCTCCTCACCCAGGGTTTTGGTCACCAGCGCGCTATCAGCCAGGATGCTGTCCTCCTCGATCAGATCGGCAATGACCTCGCCCCCGGCGGCGCGGTAGGCGTCCCGCACGAAGGCCCCGACCGCATCGCCAACCCGCACCCAGCGGTTCTCAAACGCCCGGCGCACCTGCCAGACCGAGACATGCCCATGCTCCTGCATCAGCGCGGTGAACGCCTCCAGCTGCACCGCCGGATCGGGATGCGCGTCGAACGCCTTCAGCGTCTCAAGAGTGATCTCACCCGCGCGATAGGCGGCCCGGATATCGGCGTGGATATTGCCCAACCGCAGCGCCTCCTTCACCTGGCGCTCGGTGATGCCAAACGCCCGCGCGACACCATCAACGCTGGCCCCGTCCTGATCGCGCATCGCGGCAAAGGCCTCGTAACGCTCCAGCGCGTCCATCGGCAATTGCAACGCGTTCTCCGAATAGCTGACCGTGGCGACAGCCGTATCCTCTGGAGCCATCTCCCGGCACGCCACCTTCATCGTCTTGCTGAACCCCTTGGCGGATTTGTCGCCCGCCAGCATCGTGAGCGCGGCCAAGCGCCGACAACGCCATACTCGCCATCCTCCAGCTTTTGCACCACCAGCGGCTGAAGCAGCCCGCGCGCGGCGATATTGGCCGCCAGCGGTGTGATGCTCTGCGCCGCATAGGCCGTGGCACTGCCCGCGCGCACGTTGCGCGGATGCAGCGTGAGCCTGTTGAGCGCGATCTGGCAATCGGTCAGCAGGTTTGTCATATTCTGTTGGGTCATATCCCATCTCCTATGATGATTGTCCAGTAGACAATTGATTTTGTTTGATTTTAAATTTGGTAAAATCTTCAAATACCCAGCCGTTTTTGAGAGTATCAAAGATGATCTTCAGCAATTTACGTGCGGTGGCGATCCTATGATGATTGTCCAGTAGACAATTGATTTTGTTTGATTTTAAATTTGGTAAAATCTTCAAATACCCAGCCGTTTTTGAGAGTATCAAAGATGATCTTCAGCAATTTACGTGCGGTGGCGATCCTATGATGATTGTCCAGTAGACAATTGATTTTGTTTGATTTTAAATTTGGTAAAATCTTCAAATACCCAGCCGTTTTTGAGAGTATCAAAGATGATCTTCAGCAATTTACGTGCGGTGGCGATGATAGCCTTACCAAACCCACGCCGCTCTTTGATTTTTTGATAAAAGCTATTGAGATACCCCGAATAACGAATGGCAATAAGCGTGCACTGGACTAATGTAGTGCGCATAAGCTTATTTCCTCGCTTTGTTATCCTGCCACGATTGTCCGTGTCATTGGATTGGCTGACACGCGGCACAATACCAATATAAGCAGCCAGCTTATCGGGCGTGGCGAAGTCATTGATGTTGCCAATGCCCGACAGCAACACAGCAGCCGACCGCGAACCGATACCTTTGATGCTGGTCAGCTCTTCAAACCCCACCAGCTTTTCACCCGCAGTTTCGATTGCACGATCAAGCTCCCCAAGAGTAACAGTCAGGCTCAAAGCCTGATCACGTAATGCGCCCAGCTCGATTTGCTCCAAAGGTGTAAATTGGCTCAAATCAAGGGCCAAAAGCCGCTTCTTGCTTGATAAGCCAGCTTTCTTCAACTTGACCCCATGGCGATTGAACATACCATGGATTTTATTCAGTAGCATAGTGCGTTGCTTGACGAGAAGATCGCGCGTTTGGGTTGTTGACGCTAGCTCCGATTCCGCCGTAGATTTTAAACGGGTTTCTGGCAACATATCCTTGGACAGGAAAAAGGCCAAAGCACGTGCATCATTACGATCCGTTTTCTTCACAGATTTGCGGATCACCTGGAATTGACGCGGGTTAACAATGACAATACGTCCGACGCAAGGACGTAATTCACCATAAAACCAAGCGGAATTGCCCGTGGCCTCAACCGCCAGTTCGTCATCCGCATCAACGCTGTGGCAGAAGCGACCCAAGTCCACTTGCGACAATTGGAACGTTTCAAAATGTTCCGATCCATCCGCTTCAAGCCGGCAGATCGTGAAAGAATTCGTATGTAGGTCGACACCAATATAAGCCATGTGCTATACTCCCGTTGTTAGGAGGCGGAGCCCCATAAGGGGTGTGAACGGCCAAACCAAACTCCTCCTATACAAGGTCACCGACCAAAATCGGGCCTTAAGAAGGCTGTTCGGAAACAGGCGAAGGCTATTCTCCATGACAGGGTCACAATGCCCTAAGTGGTCATTCAGCCTGAAACCTATCCGCCTCCCCCAATTCAATAACAAATTAAGGGTCGTTGGTCGCTCACAAATCATTCATACCTTCTCCATGTTTTGTCTCGATCCCCCATCGGGATCACAAAAAACACCCGGCCCCCTTTCACTTTGGGACGCCGGGCGGAACGGTGGTGATGGGGGCTGACGCCGCCGCCACAGAGCGACAGTCCGTTACCCGTGGGGTTTGACTGAAAGCGCGGGACCAGCATTACCGGCCCCGTGTCAAGGATATGCCCTCAGGCGGCGATATGGCCGACCAGTCGCGCCGCACTGGCATAGTCCGACAGGCTGCGATCCGCCTTGAACCAGCGATCGCGCTCGACCGGCAGGCCCAAAGCCCCGCGCAGGTCGGCGATCTCGCTCAGACGCACCGGCCCTACTTCCGGGCACCCCATGCCAAGGCAGCACAGCCCCCAGGCGATATCCATATCCTCCGGTTCAAGCCAGGCCAGCAGCCATGTGGCCGCGCCATCCGGCATGAAGAGCTTCACAACCGGCTGCACGGTATTGGAAATATCCGTCTTCGCCATGGCCTGCCCATTGGCCAAAAGTTGCGCACGGTGTTCTTTGGTCATCAGTTCCATCTTTGTTTCCTTCTGTTGGATGGTTGGCGTCCCCTTCCCTCTTCAGGACAGGGATCACCCGGAAACAAAGTTCTCTTTCACTTTCATGGCGGGACGGTTCGGCGTAAAACTGACGGTGATTGACATGTCGCACCACCAGAGATCGCTGCGACGGCACGGAAGCGAATGAGGACCATGCTATGGATGAATACAGATTGATCAACGCCCTGACGCGGGATGACGCCGTCCCCCACAGCCGACGGAAGATCAAAAAATCCGTGGCCATCATGTTTGAGGAAATCACCAGCGCTCTGGAGCGTGGTCAGCGGGTCGATCTCGGTGGAATCGGTACCCTCAGCACACGGACAATCGGGGCGCGCTGGGGCGGTGATCCGGCAACCGGCCAAAGCGTCATGTTGCCTGCAACCGCATATCCGGCCTGGCACCCGGACAGAAAGCTTGTCGCCCGCCTGAAGGCCAGCACCGCGACAGGGACGACAATGGCGAAAAGAGCGAACCCTCGCCCGCTCTTTCGCTTGATCACGCGGCTGATGTCCCGGCCCTCTCTGCCCGGTCCATATCCTCATTGAACCGCAGGGCATGTTGGCTGAGCCAGTCGCGCAGGCCCAGAGTGGTCTGACCGGACGCCACCGCCGCGCGCCAGTCGGCCTGTGGATCAGGCCCCACCGGTTCCGTGTCCGGCAGGAGCACCCCATTCACCATCCACGGCTCCACCGGGATATGGCGCAGCCAATCGGCCAGCGACGGGATACGCCGACAATCCTCGCGCACATGCTGCTCGGCGATGAAGCGCACCGGCACGGATCGTCCCGCACTGGTTACAATCGCGCGCCCGAACACGCGCTCGGCCTCGAATATACCGGCACTGTGATGGCGCAAGGCCCGGTGCAGCGGCGAGGCAAGATGCGCCTTGCTGGCGTCGAGCCAGTCATGGATGGCGTGGTAATCCGAGGGCTGGCCGCCGAACTTGCGAGCCGAGCTTTCGGCATGATGATCAGGATGCGCCATTTCAGATGTCCTCGTGCAAATATTCGTTGCGCTCGGTGTAGAAGTCGGCGTGCTCGATGTCGATCCGATCCCTCTCTATGTCCCAGCTGAAACTGCCCTCCCCGCCATCGTTTATCTCAAAGCCGGGATGCAGCCCATAGGCCGTCCCCCAGATGAAATCCGCGAGGCGAGATGCAATATCCCCGATCTCTGCATCCTCCGGGTTGACCGCAAGCGCGCCCACGTTGCCGCTATCCGCACAGCCGTCATACCGCGCTTCAAGAACGGTGATGCCCTTGCCGCGCAGCGCCTCGAGCAAGACCGCCCGCTCCAGCTGGCGTGCCGCAGCTTCCGTCTCCCGCTGTTCCTGCCACTTGGCTTCAAGCGCCGTCCAGTCGATCTCTCTCGGCTTTACCGGCTGAACCGCGCCTGCCCCGTCTTCGGTCTTTGTTACATCGGTTGTCATCGTAATACCCTCCTCTGGTCTGAAAAATGACACCCAATCCCAAAGTTTCCTTTTCCTTTAGCTGTTCGTTCAACACTGCATAGGTTGCGTTTCACAGCCTGATGCGTCTTGCACCATTGAGAAACCCCGCCCCTTCCGCCATGATGTTCGGGGGGGATTTGGAA
This sequence comes from Alphaproteobacteria bacterium, assembly GCA_965205535.1. Taxonomy (GTDB): domain Bacteria; phylum Pseudomonadota; class Alphaproteobacteria; order UBA6615; family UBA6615; genus UBA8079. The sequence continues at coordinate 26,035 of CBDBHH010000001.1, forward strand.
GAATGGGCGAACTGGACCTCGATACCGACAAGCTTGACGATGTGGCGCTGGCGATCCTCAGCCTGACACTGCATGACAGAAATCGCGTCTGGAAAGGCCTTGATTGGTCCATCACTGATCGGCTGCATGACAAGGGGATGATCGCGGATCCTGTTGGCAAGACAAAGTCCATCATATTGACCGACGAAGGGCTTGCCCGGGCCGAGGCAGTCCTCGCAGCGGTATTTGCGAAGCCCCGCTGCGCTGGCCTTCAAGTCGCAGAACCATGAAGGAAGTGGATGAGACCCTACTTCGCATCCCACTCCAGACGGCGCTTTTGATCGCCAATAGCCCTAAAACCGCCGCGCTCTGCGGGGTGTGGTTTTGTCCAATAATGGCAACCTTATCGGACGTGGCGAGATTTGCCCAATATTGAGCTTCCAGTCAATTTTCACGGGACCCAATCCATCAAGAGCATGAGGTGGCCGTGTCTTGCCGCCTTTTTTGCGTGTTTTGCATCGGCAGTTAGAAATATCCCATTTTCAATGATCGCGCTCGCGTGATAAAGGCTGTCGAGCAGTGTGGGATATCCCGCTTTTGGATTACCATCGCGACTAACTTCTTGGGCCTTGAGCCAATGCGGCTTTCCGAGCTTTATCCATTGGAATCCCCCATCGGTGCATTTTTCGAGTAGATCAAACGGCACTGAAAAATCGTGTCCATAGTGCAATGCACTCTGGCAGGCTTCGAGCTTCAGGTATTCCGGTGCTCCAAATGGCAATCCTTCCTTTAAGACATGCCTAAAGAACATCATTGCCTGCGGCCTGTCCGGCTCATCAAGAAATAGTTTATTGAAGACGCTGGCATCAACGACGAACAAACTCATGAACTTTCCTTGGGCTTATCAAAGCCCGCCCGATAACGTCGTTGAACTTCTATAGAGTCTTCGTCCTCTATTGGAAGCATAGGGACGTTCTCAAGCATTTTCAGCGCCTCCTTACGCGCCAAGGCCTTCAGGGCCTCATCCAAGGCTTTAGATGCAAAAGCCGAGCGTTGGCGATCTGGAACAGCAGTTTCCATCCGTTTTTTCAAAGAGCGCGGAATGGTGAGCGTTAACCGCTCTCTTGGATCGGTGGTGGGGATTGTCGACACGGTTCAACTCCAAATGAGCAAAGGTATGCGTATCTTTTAGTCACACAGATAGCAATACTTAATAGTGCATACTTAATAGTGCGAAGGATGCCAACAAATTTTTCTTGCATGGTGGTCAATCGATGTTATTCATACTTATGCTATCATAACTCATATGCGGGATTTTCATAAATGATAATTATTTTTTCATAAATGATAATTATTATTGGGTGCAACAAAGGCGGTGCCGGGAAAACCACGACCGCCACTAACTTGGCTGTGGGATTGGCTGCTCAAGACAGCGATGTCTGTCTTGTAGACGCAGATCCTCAGCGTAGCGCTTCTCGTTGGCACCAAGATCGTGAGGAGGCAGGGCATATCCCCGCAATCACACTCGTAGAAAAGCGAGAAAGCATTAGCCAAACTTTGCGAACCTTGGATGAAAAGTTCGCATACGTCATTGTAGACGTAGCTGGAAGGAATTCGCGGGAGATGATCACCGGTGCCGCAGTCGCGCAAGTGATTATAGCTCCGCACCAAGCGTCCCAGCTTGATTTGGACACTCCTGACTTCATAGGTTTTCGTCGCTAACATATTGATATTATTGATGCCACATCCTCATGGGGCACTACATCGCGTATTTCAGGCGATAGTTTCAAACGGTCAGAGAGTGTTGATCAGGCCTTTTCAGGTCTGGGCTTGCGCGTTCTTTCCGGCGGCATCCTGAAGGGTGCTTCGTTCCACGACAGGCCAACACAGCGCAGGATGCGTTTGGCGTCGGTTGTGGCCGGGCTGGGCATGGCATATTGCTCGCGGGTACCCTTACGCCTCAGGATGGAAATCTGAAGTTTGTCGAGCTCCCGACGGATGCGGGCCGGGCTCATCGGATGGCCCAGCATCTGCAGGCGCTTGCGCAGGTGTTGCAGGCAACAGAAGGCCATGTAGCAGATGGCGATATGGGCCTGTATCCGCCGCGGCGTCCAGTGATAGACGGGTCGGATTTTCAGGTCATGCTTGTTGGTGCGGAAGCAGGTTTCGATCTGCCAGAGCTGGTGATATTGGGCGATGGCCGCCTCGGGTGCGAGATCGTCCCTGCCATGGACAATAATGGCGTGCAGCCCGTCCCATTGGGCCGCCGCGTCGATCTTGTCCTGATCAAGTGTGACCTCTCCCGTCTCTGGAAACGAGAGGAAGCGGGCATATCCCCAGGGCAAACGCATGAACGCGCCTATGCCTTGAACCGACGGTCTGTATGGCCAAAAAATACCAATTGGGGATTGATCGGGGCCGCTTTTCACAAATTCCCCACGTTTATCGCCCGTATTAGGCGAGTTAATTCCATAATTTTCTTGTATAAAGATTTCATGCGTTTGCCCTGGGCATATCCCCGGTGACTGACACTGGCGGGGCTCCGGGAGCGCCGAAGCTTGGTTTGCAGACGATCAAGAGCCTTCTGGCGCTTGTGGGCATCCTTGCGGGCGCGGGCGGGCGAGAAGGTGACGATGATCCGGGCACCGTCATGCTCAATCACCTTGTAGCGCCCCGCCTCGGCAGCACCCTCCGCCGCGCCGTGTCCGGCCCATGGCTTGTAACCGCCCGTGTCCAGGGCCTTGTCTTTCACGCCCGCCGGGGCCGACTTCAGGCGATAGCCCAGAATGAACGGCAGGCCTTTGGTGCGCAACATATCCTGATTATCGGCGCTGAGCATACCAGCATCTGCCACCAGCGTGATCTTTCCGAGCCTGTAGCGCTCTTCCAACCCCTTGATCGCGGTCTCAAGCGTATGGCCTTCCCACATATTGCCGGGAAACAGGTCATAGCCGACCGGCAGACCGTCTGTGGTGACCATCAGCGCCAGAACCACCTGACTGCGATGCGACTTACCGTCCTTGCTGTAGCCCTTGGCCAGCAAGCGGTCGGACGCGTCTTCCGGATCCTCCCGATCGGTGTCGAAGGCCAGTGTCGTGCAGTCGTAGAAAAGAATATCGACCGGGCCCGCAAGAAGCGTCTCCGCCGCCTCATGCGACATCCGGCAGACCCGGTTGATCGTCGCCGCGTCCAGGTAGTCCATAGCCTGGTAGACCCGGTCCAGATTGAGGGTGATCCCGACCCTGTGGGCCAACGCATCCACCGTCGCCCGCTTGCTCTCTGGCTGCGACAGGCGCGCCAGCACCAGTTCGCGTAAAATGCGATCGCTGCTCTTGCGCCGGGTGCCCAGAAGCCCATTCCAGCCCAGGCCGGAATAAACCTCCCCCATCACATCGCGCAAACCAAGCGACAGGCGGGATTCTTCGCGGCACTCCCCAAGATCGACATTCAGTTTTTCCGGACGCGGGGCGGTGCGCACAAGTGTCGCCAGATCAGCATATTCCGTTGGGGTGAACAGTTCCATTTGCGGGGATTGTGAGGCGCGCAACTCTTCCATGATCCGGCCAGCCAGGCGCTTGAGATCTGCAACCTCAGTGTCGTTATGCGCGATGCCGACATGCCGGACGACCTTCTGGCGAACCTTCTGACCGGTGCGCACCGACTGGACGATCTGGATGCGGGTGCGCTTGCGTTCGGGATCATGTTTGGTGCGGATGAACATGTGCGGGAGTGTAGCAGAACCTCCAGAAACCGCAACCATCAATTGCCATTGGGGGCACTACTTTGCCCTCCCGGAAGCCAGGGCCTGAAGTTAAACAAAAAAACACCCGACAAGCCGACAAAACCTACGAACTCAGGAAAAGTTCGCATACGTCATTGTAGACGTAGCTGGAAGGAATTCGCGGGAGATGATCACCGGTGCCGCAGTCGCGCAAGTGATTATAGCTCCGCACCAAGCGTCCCAGCTTGATTTGGACACTCTAGTCGAACTTCAGCAGCAGGTAGTGCGCATACGTGATCTTAATCCAGATCTTAAGGTGTTCATTTATCATGCGATGGCAAGCACAAATCCGTCTGTTAAGGAGACTGAACGGCGTGAATTCTTGGAGTATGTGACCCAATTTGATGAATTCCAGTCACTAGAGGCTATCAGCTATTATAGGAAGGCATACAAAGACGTCATACCGATCGGCCAATCTGTTTTGGAGTATAGGAACGATTACGCTATTCATGAAGTTCGCTCGCTCATTGCCGAGGTGTTTTAATGGCCATCAAAAGACGCGATGCTATAACAGAGGCTGTAGAAAAATTAGCGACCGAGCTTGCCGACAAACCATATGGGGAAGGCGCTAATGAAGAAGACCACTTGGTTCGCACGTCTTTCTCTCTCCCGGCGTCAACGCATGCTACATTGGAAGATATGGCAATTCAAAACAAACGCGCCAGACGCGATCTGAGGACAGTCAGTGCAATTATTAGACAAGCTATAAATCAATACCTAAAAAATATTTCATAATTATTATTTAGGTCATATGAATTAGGAGAGCATAAAAAAGCTGGCTGCCTAACCCCCAACTTTTTTATGCTCCCCATATCCCCGCCCTGAACGACGGGGTTTTACGGCGCATGCTGATAACATGTGTAGTGGAGGTGCATTAGTTTTGGCTCAGTTTACAAATCGTATGCATGGATCTGCGATCGCGGTGGCGAGGCAAGCGCGGGGTGAAGCATTTTCCAGTTGAAGACGCTGAAACCATCTCAGGTAGTTGTCGAGATACTTGGTTGCGACGCCTCTATAACGCCGCAGGAAATCCTTCAACTGGCTGTGCCGGTTGTTGACCGTCTGAATGTGAAAGGCATCCCGCACCCGCTCCCCGCCAGACAGGTTCAACGCTTCGTGGCGCACTCCCAGTGCTGCGGCGCAAGGCGGATAAGCGCGGTGGCCATCGGTCACCAGAACGATGTCATCATCCACGACCGGCTCGATTGCAGATTGCAGCGTATCAGGCCCCATCGGAAGGTTTATTCGTAGAACCACGCTAAGGAAGAACGAAGCCTGAACATGGCTTACGGCGTGGCATTTCTGATCGCCTTGTAAGCTGTTGATCTGCCTATGCCGAGATGTTTTGCGGCCTGGGCTACGGATTTACCTGCGCCGACGAGGTCTTGGAGGGCTGAGATTGTCTCGGGCTGTAATGGCGGCCGCCCAGGGGTGCGGCCATGCTTTCGGGCGCTGATCAACCCATCTTTGGTGCGTTCTGAGATCAGGCGGCGCTCGAAATGTGCAATGGCCCCGAATACATGAAACACCAACTCGCCTGCGGCTGAATTAGTATCAATCCGTTCCTCCAAGCTGATCAGATTGATTTCTCTGGCTTTGAGGTCATCAACGGTTTCGAGCAGTTCCTTGAGCGACC
>CBDBHH010000002.1:0-16329 GCA_965205535.1 Alphaproteobacteria bacterium
AGGCGATCTATGACCGGCGCGCGCAGACCGGCCTCGGCGGGCAGAGCCCCTGGGAGCGCCGCCGCAGCTCAAGCGCACCGCTGCGCCGGATCACGGACGAACGCGCGCTCGACCCGCTGCTCGCCGAACCGGCCACCCATGGCGGCATGCGCACGGTGGCCAAGACCGGGCTTTCGGTGGATGGCGGGCGCTATACCGCTGCCGATCTCGGCCATCACATCGGCGCACGTGTCGGCGTCCGGCTCGATCCATGCGATGCGGGCCGGGTCTATGTATTCAACGCCAATGGCAGTTTCCTGTGCATGGCCGAGGATGAATTGCTCCTGGGCCGTGACCGTGCGGAGGTCGCGGCGAAGACAAAGGCGGCGGCACGGCAGCAGAAGCGCGAGACGCGGGAGCGCGCGCGTCAGCTGAAGCGGGACCACAAGCCGGAGACGGCCATGGACGATGTGCTGGCCGCAGCGGCAGAGACCGCGCGCAATGTTGTCGCCCTGCCGCGCAAGGGCCTGGGCCATGAGGCCCCCGGTCTCGCGGCCGCCACCGAGGCCGCATCGGCGGCGCGCAAGGGCCAGGCCCGCCACGAGGGCCCGGCCCGCGCCACCGGGACGCAAGGCGGCACGTTCATGGACGCGCTGCAGAAAATTCACCTCAACACGGAGTAAGCACATGACCCGATCCACACTGGCCGCCCTGCACCCTGACGCCAACGAGGCACTCCCCGCCGGGGCGGGCACCGCCGTGTCGCAGGAGGCGGATATGGGCGCGGTGCGCGCGGCGGTGCATGCCGAGATGCGCACCTATGCGCTGAGCCAGTCCGAGGCCTCGGCGGCGATCGGGGTCAGCGTGACCACGCTCAATCGCTGGCTGGTGGGTAAATATGAAGGCGACAACCGGGCGGTGACTACAAAGCTCGCCCGCTGGCTGGAAACCCGGGCCGAGGCGCGGGCGCTGTCGCTGAGCCCTGCGGGTCTTGATGCCCATGCAGATCTCGGCGTGACGAGCCAGATCATGGCGGCGCTGGCGCATGCGCAGGCCACGGGCGATGTGGTGCTGATCCACGGGCGGTCCGGGGCGGGCAAGAGCTGGGCGGCGCATCGCTATGCTTCCAGCCGGTCCGGGGTTCACTCACTGGTCATGACCTGCGGGATCACCTCGCTGGGTGGGCTTTATGGCCGTATCGCACGGGCTCTGGGAGCGGGCGGTCGCTACCGTTCGGCGCTGGAGGCCGAGGATGCGATCCTCGCGCGTCTGGAGGGCCGGCAGGCGCTGCTGCTGATCGATGAGGCCCAGCACCTGACCGTGCGGCATCTGGATGCGTTGCGCGGGTTGCGCGATCTCTCCGGGGCCGGTCTGGCGCTGGTGGGCGGCGATGAAATCCGCATGACGCTGGCGCGCTGTCCGCAGGTAACGGGGCGGATCGGTGTGCGCGTGGGGCTGGCGGCGGCCCCGGCGGTCGATGTCGAAACCCTGGTGAGCGGTGTGCTGGGACGGACCCCCTCAAAATCGGAACTGCGCCTTGCGTTGACGGCGGCGACAGGCCCCGGCGGTCTGCATGCGCTGCGCCGCCTGCTGGCGCGGGCCTGGATGGTGGCGCGGGCGGCGGGCCGTGAGGCGGTCACCGCAGAGGACATCAGGGCGGCCGAAACCGAGGCCGTCTGAACGCTCACGCGGGGCGACCCGCCTGTGGGCCTTGCATCACAGAAGGTGGGTCAAATCCCGGTGAAAATACCGGGCCAGTTCTCAGTGCAAATTACGAGGGTCACTTTTTAATGACGAAACCGGGCGCTTTGAAACGCCCATTGACACCGAAAGGAAACCGATATGTCTGACACGCAGAAAAAGAATGCCCGGCAGCCGCAGGACGGCGATCATGGGGGCGATCATGGGGGCGATCGTCCGGCGGATGTTGACGGGCGGCGTGAGATCGACGGGGTGATCTATCTGCGCGATGCGCAGGGCCGCCTGACGCCGCAGGAGCTTGCGCGCCCGCAGGACATCCTCCAGGACGAGATGGTGCGCAGGGTGATCGGCCATGCGGAGGACCTGAGCGCGCGCATTGCGCGGTTCCGGGGCCACAGCGTGGACGACATCGGCGCGTTTGATGCCCTGCTGGCGCAGGAATATGGCGGCCACACACGCCGCTCGCGCAAGGGCAACCGGACCTATCTCAGCTTTGATGGCTGCCAGAAGGTACAGGTCCAGATCGCCGAGCGGATCGCGTTCGGGCCGGAGATGCAGGTGGCGCGCGATCTGGTGGACGAATGCCTGGGCGAATGGGCATCAGATGCGCGCAGCGAGATCCGCGCGATCGTCGGCCATGCGTTTCAGGTGGACAAGGAAGGCGAGATCAGCCGGGGCGCGATCTACAGCCTGCTGCGCCTTGAGATTGACGATCAGCGCTGGAAGCAGGCGATGACGGCGGTGCGCGACGCGATGCGGGTGATCGGTTCAAAGACCTATATTCGCTGCTACCGACGCACCGCGCCGGACGCGGCGTGGGAGCCGGTGACCATCGATCTGGCGAAGGCGGGCTGAGATGGCACCATCAAAGCCTCGCGCTGACCGCATCCGGCTGATGCGGGCAACCCATGCGGCCTGTCGCGCTGCCGGTATTGATGAGACCGCGCGCCACGATCTGCAGCTGCGGATCACCGGCAAGGCCTCGATGCGCGATATGGGCGCGGGCGACCTCAGCCGCTTGCTTGACGAGGTCAACCGCCTGAGCGGCTTTGATACGCGCGGTGGCAACAACCGCAGCGGGCCCCGCAGGCATCCTCTGGCCCCGCGCGCCGATCTCAGGCTCATTCACGCGCTCTGGGGCGAACTGGGGCGCAAGGGCGCGTTGCGCCAGCCCGGCCGCGCAGGGCTCAACGCCTTCATACGCCGCCGCTTTGCGGGGCATTGGTCCTACGTGCCGATCGATGTCGATGCGCTGACCGATCCGACCTGCATCACGGACGTGATCCGGGCGCTCCGCGCGATGCTGGCGCGCACGGATCCCGTCGGGGGTGCGACGGCATGACGGCCCTGCGGATCACCGATCACGCGCTGCTGCGCTATCTGGAGCGCGGCCTTGGCGTGGACATCGCAGGGCTGCGGTGCCGGGTCGCGGCCCGTGTCCCTGCGGCGGATGCTGTCGTGGACGCACTCGGTGAGGGCGCGGTGGTCCATGATGGCCTGCGGTTTCATCTGCGCCAGGCGGAGGACGGCACCGTGACGCTGGTGACGGTGAGCAGCGGTCAGGACGCGCAGGTTTCAAACCGGGCACTGCGCCTGAGGCGGAGGCATGCGACATGAAGGCCGTATCGGCGAATTCGGATCACCAGGCGCTGCGCCGCGATCTCATCAACCTCATCAGAAAGCACCACGGCGGCTTGTCAGCCCAGGAGGTGCTGGCGGTGGCCGCACAACTGGTCGGGCAACTTTTGCTGATGCAGGACCGGGAACATCTGGACCCGCAGTCGGCCATGGACCTGATCAACCGGAATATCGTCCTCGGCAATCAGGCTGCCCTTGCCGACCTGCAGAAAGGACCGCGCCATTGACCGCCTCTTGCGTCCTGAGTTCGTAGGTTTTGTCGGCTTGTCGGGTGTTTTTTTGTTTAACTTCAGGCCCTGGCTTCCGGGAGGGCAAAGTAGTGCCCCCAATGGCAATTGATGGTTGCGGTTTCTGGAGGTTCTGCTACACTCCCGCACATGTTCATCCGCACCAAACATGATCCCGAACGCAAGCGCACCCGCATCCAGATCGTCCAGTCGGTGCGCACCGGTCAGAAGGTTCGCCAGAAGGTCGTCCGGCATGTCGGCATCGCGCATAACGACACTGAGGTTGCAGATCTCAAGCGCCTGACTGGCCGGATCATGGAAGAGTTGCGCGCCTCACAATCCCCGCAAATGGAACTGTTCACCCCAACGGAATATGCTGATCTGGCGACACTTGTGCGCACCGCCCCGCGTCCGGAAAAACTGAATGTCGATCTTGGGGAGTGCCGCGAAGAATCCCGCCTGTCGCTTGGTTTGCGCGATGTGATGGGGGAGGTTTATTCCGGCCTGGGCTGGAATGGGCTTCTGGGCACCCGGCGCAAGAGCAGCGATCGCATTTTACGCGAACTGGTGCTGGCGCGCCTGTCGCAGCCAGAGAGCAAGCGGGCGACGGTGGATGCGTTGGCCCACAGGGTCGGGATCACCCTCAATCTGGACCGGGTCTACCAGGCTATGGACTACCTGGACGCGGCGACGATCAACCGGGTCTGCCGGATGTCGCATGAGGCGGCGGAGACGCTTCTTGCGGGCCCGGTCGATATTCTTTTCTACGACTGCACGACACTGGCCTTCGACACCGATCGGGAGGATCCGGAAGACGCGTCCGACCGCTTGCTGGCCAAGGGCTACAGCAAGGACGGTAAGTCGCATCGCAGTCAGGTGGTTCTGGCGCTGATGGTCACCACAGACGGTCTGCCGGTCGGCTATGACCTGTTTCCCGGCAATATGTGGGAAGGCCATACGCTTGAGACCGCGATCAAGGGGTTGGAAGAGCGCTACAGGCTCGGAAAGATCACGCTGGTGGCAGATGCTGGTATGCTCAGCGCCGATAATCAGGATATGTTGCGCACCAAAGGCCTGCCGTTCATTCTGGGCTATCGCCTGAAGTCGGCCCCGGCGGGCGTGAAAGACAAGGCCCTGGACACGGGCGGTTACAAGCCATGGGCCGGACACGGCGCGGCGGAGGGTGCTGCCGAGGCGGGGCGCTACAAGGTGATTGAGCATGACGGTGCCCGGATCATCGTCACCTTCTCGCCCGCCCGCGCCCGCAAGGATGCCCACAAGCGCCAGAAGGCTCTTGATCGTCTGCAAAAGAAGCTTCGGCGCTCCCGGAGCCCCGCCAGTGTCAGCCACCGGGGATATGCCCGCTTCCTCTCGTTTCCAGAGACGGGAGAGGTCACACTTGATCAGGACAAGATCGACGCGGCGGCCCAATGGGACGGGCTGCACGCCATTATTGTCCATGGCAGGGACGATCTCGCACCCGAGGCGGCCATCGCCCAATATCACCAGCTCTGGCAGATCGAAACCTGCTTCCGCACCAACAAGCATGACCTGAAAATCCGACCCGTCTATCACTGGACGCCGCGGCGGATACAGGCCCATATCGCCATCTGCTACATGGCCTTCTGTTGCCTGCAACACCTGCGCAAGCGCCTGCAGATGCTGGGCCATCCGATGAGCCCGGCCCGCATCCGTCGGGAGCTCGACAAACTTCAGATTTCCATCCTGAGGCGTAAGGGTACCCGCGAGCAATATGCCATGCCCAGCCCGGCCACAACCGACGCCAAACGCATCCTGCGCTGTGTTGGCCTGTCGTGGAACGAAGCACCCTTCAGGATGCCGCCGGAAAGAACGCGCAAGCCCAGACCTGAAAAGGCCTGATCAACACTCTCTGACCGTTTGAAACTATCGCCTGAAATACGCGATGTAGTGCCCCATGAGGATGTGGCATCAATAATATCAATATGTTAGCGACGAAAACCTATGAAGTCAGGAAAGGACCGCGCCATTGACCGCCTCTTGCGTCCATCAGGGGTGCTGCCTCGATCTGTTGCCCCGGCTGGCGGTCGCGCAGGGCGGGTTTGATCATGTGATTACGGATCCACCTTACGAGGATGTCCACCACGCCCGTCACGCGGACGGTGCGATCCGGCGAACGGACGGTCGGGCCGCGCCACGCGCTGTCCGGTTCGCCGGGATTGACGCGATCCGCGCGCAGGCCGCCGCCGCGATGGTCGAGGCGTCCAGGGGCTGGGTGCTGGCGTTCTGTCTGGCCGAGGGCGTGAAGCCCTGGCATGACGCGCTCACGGCGGCCGGCGCGCGCTGGCATGGCACAATGGTCTGGATCAAGCCTGATGCGACGCCGCAGTTTGCGGGCTGCGGTCCGGCGCGTGGGTTCGAATGCATCGCGGTCGCCTGGGCCGGGCCGGGGCGCAGACGCTGGAATGGCGGTGGTCGACGCGGCGTGCTGACCTGCCCGACCGCCAAGGGCGGCTATGTGGCAGCCAAGCCGGTGGCACTGATGCGGGGGCTTGTCGATCTGTTCACGCAATCCGGCGATCATATCTGCGATCCGTTCATGGGATCGGGCAGCACCGGCGTGGCGGCCCTGGAGATGGGGCGACGGTTCACCGGCATCGACTGCGAGGGGGAAGCGGTGAGATTGGCAAAGGCGCGCTTGGCGTCGGCGGCATGCCGACCTGCCCTGCCGCTCTCTGGCCCCCGGCCGGTGCAGGCTGGTCTTGATCTGGGGGAGGGATGGTCATGAATATCACCACCCCCCGACAAGGTCCTTTGGGAAAGCTGCCCGGTATTCTGGGCGATATCGCCGACGTGGCCGGTCATGAGGCGGCCCTGCGCATTGCCTGGCAGCATGGCGGCGATGATGGCTGGGACGTGCCGGCACGCGCCAACACGGAGGCGGGCGCGGATCTGGCGTTGCTGATTGGTGCGCCCGCCGCCGCAGAGGTTATGCGCCTGCTTGGTGGTGGCGCTGTCGCGGTGCCGCTGGCGCGACGTCATGTGGCGCACTGGATGGTCGCGCGCGGCTCGTCGGTGAGCGAGATTGCGCGCACCATGCGGGTTTCGCGCAGGACCGCCCGGCGCTACATGAAACCGAAGGATGAGACATGACAGAGAACCACAAACTCACAGACCTGCTCGAGCGGCTGGCGGCCCCGCGCGATGAGGACGATCTGGCGGACACGCTGATCGCTGAAATTCTTGAGAATGACGGGAGCCTCAACCTGCCGTCCCGGGCCAGCGACCAGGACCCCGATACCGGCCATGATGATCAGGCCGTGCCGATCAACGCTGTGGTGGAGATCGGATTGTACGGCATTGTTGCCCATGGCCGCACCGTCGGGCAGGCCTGTGTCATCTGGCTGGATACGGCCCGTCGGCAGGTGGGTCAGTTTTAACCGCTCATTGTCAATCAGACGGACCATGGTCCGCTGCCGGATGGGTCCGGAACGCTCTAGGCTGGAGCCGGAGCGTCATGCTCCACACCAATTCAAGCGTAAGAGGACCCCCAGCCATGTGCAAACAACGCGATGACCGCCCGTGCCAGATTCCGGAGCAGAACAACAACCGGGCATCCGGATGATCACGCCGGAAGCCTTGCAGGCCTTTGCAGGCGTCGCGGCCGTTGTGGTCCTGCTGGGATCTCTGGCCGTGGCGTTGCAGCGGCTGGGGTTTCTGCGCCGATCAGATACGGCCCCGGCCAAAACCCCTGATATGGACGGCGATACCTCCGCCCGGCTGGAACGACATGCCGAGCGCCTGACCAGGCTTGAGGCAATGGTGGCCGGGCTGGCCTCGCGTGATGATATTACCGAACTGCGCCTCGAGATGGAGCGCCAGACCGGCAGTCTGAAGGAGATACGCGCGCTGATGAAAGGCAATGCGCAGATCATGGCGCGGCTGGAAACCGTGGTCACCCGGCACGAAGATCACCTTCTGGAGCGGGGGAGCAAATGAGCAGTTACAGCGATACACTTCGCGCGCATCGCCGGTTGACGGTCCTGACCCACCTGTCCGGCTGCGCCGGATATGCCTCCAATGGCGAGATCCTGCGGGACGTGTTGAACGGCGTGGGCATTGCAACGAGCCGCGACGAGACGGTCGCGACGCTGGCCTGGCTCGATGAAGCAGGCCTGATCGACATAGAGGATTTTGAAGGCTTCGTTCTGGCGACGGCCACGGGGCGCGGCGTCGATGTGGCCGCAGGCCATGCGCGTCACCCCGGCGTCAAGCGGCCCGCGCCGAAGGGGCGGTAACATGCCCAGACGGCGCAAGATCGATCTGCTCCCTGCCGCCCTGCGCGACTGGCTGAAAGAAGAACTCCAGGCCCGTGGCTTTGCGAACTATGACGCCATTACCGAGGGCCTGAACACGCGGCTTATCGAACGCGGTTTGCTGCTGAGCATTGGCCGCAGCGCGGTGGCGGAATTCGGGGTGGAACACGCGGAATTCGCACGCCTTCAGGAGGAAGCTTCAGGCTGGGCAGCCCAATGGATGGGCGACAACGGACTTGAGGATGAAGCACGTCGGCAATCGGCACTGTTCGAGATGATCTCGACGCTGGCTTTCAAATGCATCAAGGCGCAGTTCAGGAAAAATGACGGTGATATCGACACCCGCGACCTGCATCTGCTGGGGCGCATGATGAAAGACCTGATGGCGTCCTCGGGCCTGCGTGAGGTGATGTCCGACAAGGCGCTGGAGCGCGCGTTGAAGAAGGAGCGCGATGCGGCGGCGGGGCGCGTGGAAACCGCCAGCCGCGCGGCCGGGTTGACCCCGGAGGTGGCGGCTGCGATCCGGGCCGCCGTGCAGGGCGGGGCCGATCAATGAGAACGCTGCTGCCCTATCAGAGCGCGTGGGTGGCGGACCGGTCCGGTCTGGCGCTTATCGAAAAGTCGCGCCGCATCGGCATCAGCTGGGCCGAAGCCTATCACGCGGTGATGCATGCCGGTGTTGGCCATGGCAGCATCTATTACCAGTCCTATGACAAGGATATGACGCGCGGCTTTATCGACGATTGCGCCGACTGGGCCAGCGATCTCAACATTGCGGCCAGCGCGGCAGGCGAAGTCCTGATCCGCGACGAGGGCCGCGATGTACAGGCATTCCGCATCACCATGGCGTCGGGCAAGCAGATCCTCGCGATGACCTCCGTGCCCCGCGCGTTTCGCTCCAAGGGGCGGCCCGGCGATGTGGCCGTGGTCGATGAGGCCGCGTTCGTCAGCGATCTCGACGAGGCCCTGAAAGCCGCGCTCGCCTTCAGAACATGGGGCGGCCGGGTGCGGATCATCTCCACCCATAATGGCGAGACATCGCCCTTCAACGTACTGCTGCGCGATGTGCGCGATGAGCGCCAGCCCGGCACCGTGCACCGTGTCACGCTGCGCGACGCCATGGCGCAGGGGCTCTATTCCCGCATCGCGGCCGTCACCGGCCAGATCGACACGCCGGAGGCGGCGGTGGCCTGGGAAGCCGCCTTGCGGGCGCAATACGGCCGCCACGCGGCCGAAGAGCTTGACTGCGTGCCCTCGCAGGGCGGCGGGGCCTGGCTTATCTGGGATCTCATTCGCGCGGCCGAGCATAAGGATGCCGGTACCCGCAAGGGCGACGATATCAAGGGGGCTACCGGCCCCACATTCATCGGCGTCGATGTGGCGCGCCGCCGCGACCTCTGGGTGGCGGCCGTGCTCGAGCAGGCCCCGGACGCGCTCTGGCTGCGCGAGATGGTCACCCTGCGCGATGCACCGTTTTCCGAACAACGCGCCGAGGTGCGCCGCCTGGCCGCCGCATGGCGTCCGCTGCGCATCCTGGTCGATCAGACCGGCATGGGTGAGGCGGTGGTCGAACAGATGCAGGACGATCATGGCACCATGACCGTGGAGGGTGTGCTGATGACCGCGCCGCGTCGGCTCGATGTCGCCACACGGCTGCGTGAGGCGTTCGAGGACAAACGCATCCGCATCCCTGCCGATGAGGCGCTGCGCGCCGATCTGCACGCGATCCGGGCCGAACCCGGTGCCACCGGCGCGCCACGCCTGATCGCCGATCGGGCGGGCACCGATGGCCATGCCGACAGGTTCTGGGCGCTGGCACTGGCAACATACGGGGCGGCCTCCGTCACCGGCGCGTTTCAAGCGCGCATCGGCGCGGGCCATTACGCGGGGCTCGACGCCTGGGGCGGTTCGGCAAACGGCGGGCGGCACATCGACCCCGGTCGCGGCATGGTGCACTCACCGCTTTCGGCGATAAACCACTGGAGATGATGGATGGCTGACACGGCAATACCCGCCCGCCCCGAAACCGATGAGCGCACCGGGCCAGAGATGACCATGACACTGGGCGGCTCGAGCGTCTGGGATCAGAGTGCCGCCTGGATGGATGATCTGGGCGGCGATCCGCGTGCACAGCGTGGGCACAGCGCGACCATCCGCCTTTTTGAGGCCACGCTCGGCGATCCCAAGGTGCGCGCGGTTCTCGATCAGCGCCTCGATGCGGGCACCGCCGCTGCGCTGGAGATCGAACCGGGCGGGTCCATGCGGCGCGACCGGATGGCGGCCGAGGATCTTGCCGACCAGATCGGCGGCCTCGAGATCGACCGGATCACGCGCGAACTGCTGCATGCGATCTGGTATGGCTATGGGGTGGCTGAGTGCATCTGGGAGATCGAGGGCGCACGCGTGCGGCTGCGCGACCTGCGGGTCCGCGATCCGCGCGTCATCCGCTGGGATCACCTGACACGCGCGCCATTGCTGCTCACCCGCGCCAATCCCGCCGGTATCCCCCTGCCGCCCGCGAAATTCGTGTTGCTGACCAACCCGCGCGCCAATGGCAGCCAGCCGCATGGGCCGGGCCTCGCGAACTGGTGCTTCTGGCCGGTCTGGCTCAAGCGCACGAACTATCGGGCCTGGGCGGTGGCACTGGAACGGTTCGCCACGCCCACGGCGATTGCGCGCGTGCGCGCCAATGCCACGAAAGAGGAGGAGATGGACGCGCTTCAGACGATGGCAGCGCTCGCGGCGGGCACGTCTCTCGTGGTGCATGAAGGGACCGCGATCGAGATACTGGAATCGGCGCGCAAAGCCGGTGGCGATTATGCGCCGTTCGCAAAGGATATGGACCGGATGATCGCCGAGGCCATCATCGGCCAGCACGGCACCTCGGAGATCGGCCCGCATGTGGGCACCGGCGAAGTGCATATGAAGGTGCTCGAGCGGCTGGTGACCGCCGACGCGCGGCGCGCCTGTGATGCGCTGCGCGGCAGCATTGCCACATGGCTCACCCACTGGAACTTCCCCGGAGCCGCCGTTCCCCGTCTGCGCCGCGACACCGCACCCCCCCGAAGATCTGGAATCCCGCGCCCGCCGGGACGTGGCGATCGCCGCAGCCTCCGGCCTCAGGCCCACGCAGAAATATGTCGAGGAGGTCTATGGCGGGGAATGGGAACCCGCGCCCACAGCGCCCATGACCGCGCCCGGTGAGGGCGAAACACCGCCAGTCGCCGCCTTGGCCGCCCTGGCCGCACCGCCCGCCACGGCGCTCGACAGCCTGACCGACCAGCTGATCACGTCGGGCCTCGCAACCGAGGCCGCCGCACCGATGCTGGCCCCCATCGACGCCGCGCTGTCGGGGGCGACCTCGCTGGCGGATATGCGCACACGTCTTGATGAACTGGAAAGCCGCCCGCCGCCGCAGGCGCTGAGCACGCTGCTTGCGCGCGCCGATTTTGCCGCCGGGCTGGCCGGGGTCTCGGGAGCCCCTGTCATTGGGGAGGGTTTGATCGAAGAGACCGGAACGGGCGATGCCTGATCCGGTCGATCTCGCCCCCCTCGTCACGCCCGCCGCCGTCTCGCCGCAGGAAGCACTGGAATACTTCCGCGCCAAGGGGTTTGCACCGCCCGACAGCCGGTTTGATTATCGCGACTGGCATGGGGCCTCCCACGCGCGCGGCTTCGTCGTCGCCAAGGCGATGCAGGACGATCTGCTGCGCACCCTGCGCGACGCCGTGGACAAGGCCATCGCCGAGGGCCGGACACTCGAGCAGTTTCGCACCGACCTTGAACCAGAACTCAAGCGTCAGGGCTGGTGGGGCCGCAAGACCATGACCGATCCCGCAACCGGCGAGCAGCGGACCGTCCAGCTCGGCTCCGCACGCCGCCTGCGCGTGATCTTTGACACCAATATGCGCACGTCTTATGCCGTCGGTCGCTGGGTGCGCATCCAGCGCACAAAGTCCGCCCTGCCATATCTGCAATACATCCAGCTGC
Organism: Alphaproteobacteria bacterium; assembly: GCA_965205535.1. Taxonomy (GTDB): domain Bacteria; phylum Pseudomonadota; class Alphaproteobacteria; order UBA6615; family UBA6615; genus UBA8079. Next base: position 11,831 of record CBDBHH010000002.1, read on the forward strand.
AACGGGTCAATGCCCGCGATGACCACAAGCCGTTTCACGAGCTGGTGATCCCCGTCGATCATCCGTTCTGGGCCACGCACTTCCCGCCAAACGGATGGTTCTGCGCCTGCGCCACCCGCCAGATGACCGCCGCCGCCGTCGAGCGGCAGGGTCTGAGCGTGACGACCGATCCCCCCATGGGCACACGCGCATGGACCAACCCGCGCACCGGGCAGATTGACCAGGTGCCCGAAGGCATCACCCCCGGCTTTAACACCAACCCCGGTGCCACCTTCCTCGCCGAACAGGGACGCTATGACCGGATCGCGGGCGATCTGTCGGCGCAGGCGCGCGGCGTCGAATCCGCTCTGATCGCGCAGGCCCGTGCGCGCGGCATCCGCACCGGCGTTGAGCATCTCGCAGCAATGGATATTGATCCCGATGATACCCGTGGCATCGGTGGCGCGGGCAGTGCCGCGCCGGTCGAGTGGGTGAGTGGAGAGCGGCGCGCGGTGAAACCAAGTGAAGTCATGGAGGCGGTGCTGGCCGATCCGGCCCGTCGGATCAGTGTTATCCACAACCACCCGGACTCGTCTGGCTTCTCGAAGCAGGACTTTCTGGCGCTCGACGGCTACAGTGGCCTGGAACGGCTTATCGCCGTGGGCCACGACGGTTCACTCTACCGTGCCAGCAATCCGCGTCGCGGCATGGGCGCGGTGGTCGACCCCCTCTACCGATACTCCCAAAATCAGGTCGATGCGGCCGCCGCCGATCTCGGCATAGATGAAACCGCACTGTTCCGCCTGCGCGGGCACGCCACCGCCAGCGCCCTTGCTCGCGCCGGATACCTTGATTACGCTCACGCCATCACCGGAGGCAGCCGCGTCAACCTGATGCGCTTCGGTGACGCGAACATGACGCGGATCATCGAAAGGCTGGTGGAATGGCTGAACCAATGACCCGAGGAAGGGACGAACCGCTGAAAGGGGTCCTTACCGACCCCAGCGATCCGCTCTGCAATTACGGATTCAGGCAGGACACCGCGACGCCGGTTTCGTGCTCACTGCGATCACTGCGACATGTGCTGGTCGACAAGCCACCCCGAGGGGACGGTCATTATGGCTGGCGGCTTCGTGGCGTGATCGGCGACCTCTGGAACGATCTCTGCGATCAGGACCACCATGAGGGCTACCCGACCCGTCCCGACGGACCGACCGGCACAGAGCGTGCCCAACTGATCGCTTCGCTCCAGGACGCCGCACGCCATCTCTATGCGTGGTGTGAATGCAACGGCTGCACCGGCACCTTCGACATTCCTGATGAAGATGCCGCCCGGCAGGGCTGGCCGGACGAGACCGGCAAGGGCTGGACGCCGCCTTGGGATATCCTCGGAATTGCCCCGCCCGACCATTGGGGATCACCCGACCTGTCAACGTGAATGCAATGCCGTTTTCCGGGCGGTTTTTACCCTTTGCAAAGCCCCTGAAAAGATCGGTTTCCGGGCCATAAATACCCCCGCAACTGCTCCGAATTGTCAATTTCACTGTCGCGGGCAGTTTTTGAACCCGCTTGAACAACGCAGATCAATACGCACGCAAACCCCAGCATTTTAGGCCGTTTCGGGGATCTCATCCGGAATAGTCCGGGATAGTCCGGGATAGTCCGGATACATCATTATTTCTGTCGTCTTACACTTTCCCGTCCTGTCAGCATTGACGGTTTTAAGCCATATGAATTGCACTGATTTGCCTGATCACAAAACGGGACGTGCATAGAAGAATTTCAAACCAAAGGGGTCTTACGTGATATCCGACCGAAAATTACTCATATTAGCCGTAATTGGGGCAACTTGGCGGGAATTTTCGCAATCCGGTTCAAGTGGGCACATTTGACGAACTCATCATCATGTCCATCTTGAAGATCTTTGGTTTAGATTGCGGCAAATTGACTCGCATTTACATATGAGGATTCCAAAGGCGAAGTATTTTCTGCTCTATAGGGCGATGTTGCCATCGCCTCCACACTCTCTTGATGATTTGTCCAATGCCGCGCTTAAAGATTTGGTTTTCGCGCTCTTTGCTGAGCTTTCAGAGCTGAGGCAGGAAAGGACCGAATTGCGGGACGAGATCAGACAGCTCAAGAAACTTCCGCGACGTCCGAATATCAAACCAAGCGGTCTGGCCTCACAAGACAAGAGCAGCAAGCAGGATTCCGAGCCCGGCGGGGGATCAAAAACAGACGGGAAGCAAAAGAAAAATCGGCGCGGTCCACGACGCAGTAATCTGAATTTACACAAACGCGAGGTCAAGGTCACTCTTGAAGATGTACCTGATGGGTCCACACGCAAAGGCTATCAAGCGCATACCATTCGCGACATCGTGATTTACGCTGAAGAAGTGACTTACCTTCGGGAGGTCTGGCAGTTTCCCGATGGCAGTCGCCGCGTGGCCCCGCTCCCACCCGGGGTGGTAAAGGGCCGCCAGCAGTATGGGAATAATCTGAAGGCCCTGACGGTCACGCTGTATCATCAATGCCAGTCCACCGTTGCGCGTATCACGGCTTTGCTGAATGACATGGGTCTGGACATTTCCGCTCGTCAGATAAAGCGGTTTCTGAACGAAGATATCCAGGGCATTGTCGACGAGCAGCAGGACGTGCTGAGAGCGGGTATGGAAACTGCTGCATGGATCAATGTCGATGACACCGGAGCGCGCCATCAGGCCAAAAACGGCTTTTGCACCGTAATCGGCAATGATCTTTTTACCCACTTCAGATCGACCGGCTCGAAAAGCCGCCTTGATTTTCTTGAACATCTCTGTGCGGGTGACCTGACCTACACCGTCAATGACGAAGCGCTTGACTACATGAGACGCATGAAGTTGCCCGAAAAAACCATAGTGCTTTTTGCCTCACATCCGCATCGGATCTTTCGCGGTGAGGACGCGTGGCAGGTCCATCTGGCCACCCTCGGGATTGACCGCATAACGGTGAAACCGGACCCGATAAAAATCGCCACCGAGGGCGCGCTCTGGGGCAGTATCTGCGATGCTGGACGCCTTTCCGATACGGTGATCCTGAGCGACGATGCTGGCCAGTTCAATGTCGGAGATGCTCATGCGCTGTGTTGGGTGCATTTGGAGCGTCTCATTCGCAAGCAACAAAGCACCAACGAAATCCAATTTGCGCGTGTCCAAGCCGTCCTAACATCCGTTTGGAACTTCTACCGGGAACTCTCAGCTTTCAGACAAGATCCCTGCGATGCGCAGCGCGAGGGGCTTTCGGCGCGTTTCGACGCGATATTTGAGCAACGAACGGGCGATGCAAATCTCGACAACCTGCTTAGACGGCTGAAGGTAAACAAGGGTGAATTGCTGCGTGTTCTGGATTATCCGAGTACACCCCTGCATTCCAACAGCGCGGAACGCGATATACGGTCTCAGGTCACGAGGCGGGCGGTCTCGCAGGGAACCCGCAGCCAAAGCGGTCGGGCCGCACGCGATGCCGGCCTTGGCGCATTGAAAACCTGCCAAAAACTTGGGGTATCATTCTGGCAATATGCGCGCGCCCGTCTTGGGGTTGCCGGTGCGGTCTGCGTTCCCAGTCTCGCAGACCTTATCATACAGCGCTCAATGGCCAGACAGTTCTCGCCAAGTTGCCACAATTCCAATCATGATATGCGGGGACTGTATGAGTAAATACATCGAATCCGGACACAAGCGCAATGACCAGGACTTCTATCCGACGCTTCAAGCCAAAGAGATGGTGCGCGACCTCGTTCTTTCTGCAGACGTCAGCATCCCACCAGTTGCATGGGAACCACATGCAGGCGAAGGCCATTTGGTTGATGCCCTCAAGAATATGAACATCCCGGTATATGCCAGCGACATTGAGCCCCGCGCCAAGGGTATTGTCGAAATGGACTTTCTGGCTCAGGATCGCCTGCCTTCAGACCAAATTCGATCCATAGTCATGAACCCTCCGTTCAGCTCTTTGGATGCACAACTCGGTCACGCTCTGAAACTCATGCAGCCTGTCACGGGGACAGTCCTGATGCTTGCACGCACATTGCTTACATCCGGTAAAAAGCGGCAGTCAAACTTCAGGAACCACCCACACTCATCCTTACTCCTGGTATCTCTGGGACTTCAGTACAGAGCATCCCCTCCCGGCCATAAAGTGGATTGATCCCCTATAATCTGGTGTTGCGTGCCGCCACCTTTATCTATTCGTTGCAGAAAGGTCGGCCCTGTTGACAGGGTATCGGGGCTTTGCCAAACCCCGGTAAGTTGCCCCAATTACTATTAGCCTCTGTGGGACTGGTACCAATCGCTCTTTCTTACGGCGCCGCACCGGCTGTAACCGTGCCACTTTTGATAGACATACCGGTTGATGGCACCAACCTGACCCATGTTTTCCGCGCCGTTATGGGCCTTTATCTGGCGAATGTGGTTTTCTGGATGCTTGGCGCATTGCGCCCCTCCCTTACCAGACCCGCCGTGATGTCCATGTTCTTGTTTATG
>CBDBHH010000003.1:0-39410 GCA_965205535.1 Alphaproteobacteria bacterium
GTGTTCGAGGCGGGCAAGTCAGTCCTCGGGTTCGTAGAAGGCGGTCTTCGTGGACTGGCAGAGTTCGCTGTCTCGGCGTCCGAGACTGGTGCGTCGTTCCTGGATATGGGGGCGAACATCCTGTCGGTTGGTGAAGCGATCCCCGTTTTCGGTGACCTGCTGGGGCTCGCGACAGGTGGCGCTGCGGACAAGATGCGGGACATGGCCGACAAGACTCGTGCTGGAGGCGAGGGCATCTCGAACATGTTGGAAGGCGCTGCTGACGGCATCCACGACACTCTGATTCCCGCTTTGGGGCAGGCTCAGGACCGTTTCAACGAGTTCGCCGGGGACATGAAACTGTCGGCGGCGTTCAACGACGAGTCGGCGAAGGTCAACAAGGCGATCGCTGATATCGGCGTTGGTGCTGATGGTGCTGCGATCAAGATTGAGAACTGGACTGGTTCGATCGATCGCAACAATGAGGCTCAGGTCAAGATGGACGACGGCCTGAAGGGCATGTCGGAGAAGCTTCAAACCCAGATCAAGACGGGTATGGAAGCAGGCAATACCGTTGAGGCTTTGACCGGCCAGTACAACGAAAACTATGACGCCCTTCTCGGGCAGGTCATGGCGACTGGCATGTCCAATCAGGCTGCGGTTGCATACCTTGCGACGCTGGGGTTGACGCCCGAGTTCGTTGATACCACGATCCGTCAGCCTGGCATGCCAGAAGCCAAGTACGAGTTGGACGTGTTGAAGGACAAGGTCATCGGTGTCCCGGACTCGAAGACGGTCCACACGCAAGCGTTGACGCAGGACGCACAGGACAATCTGAAGGCTCTTGGGTTCACGGTCGAGAATCTGCCTGATGGGACTGTGAAGGTCACTGCTCCGACTGATGAGACGGAGGCTGCGCTTCGTGCGTGGATCAATCAGCCTCGCAATCTTGTGGTGTTGGTTGATACGCAGCGGACGGCGCAGGCTCAGCGTGATTTCAATGCGTCGGGTCAGCAGGGGCCGGTTGGTCCTGTGCTTCGGCAGGCTGATGGCAGTGTGCGTTCGCGTGCGGACGGGATGATCGACACCGCTCACATTCAGCAGGGTTCCGGGCAGGGCATCTACACGCGGTCGCCGCTTGGTCCGGTGCAGTACGCGGAAGGTGAAACACAGTGGGAGGCCTATATTCCTGGGGCGCCGTCGAAGCGGAGGCGTTCGGAGGCGATCTTGCAGGACGTGGCTCGCCGCTTCGGATTCGGACTCATCAAACCTGACGCCATCAAGATGGCTGACGGTGGTGTCGTCGAGTCGTTCACCGGAATCGCCTCCCAACACGCACCAGGACTAACACTCACCTCGTCCTACCGGGACACCAACGACTACCACGGACAAGGGAAGGCAGTCGACTACTCCAACGGCTCAGGCAACACCGATGAGCAGTTGGCGTGGGCGAACTACCTCGCCGACAACTACCAGTCGCAGTTGGCGGAGTTGATTTACTCGGATCCGCGGTTCACTCGGAACATCAAGGACGGGAAGATCGTGGATCCGTCGTTCTATGGTGCGGCGACGATGCAGCAGCACGAGAACCATGTGCATGCGGCGTCGAAGGAACCATTGGGTGCCCCGTCAGGTGCTGGTAAGGATGCGGCTCCTGCTGCACCGGATACTCGGACGGAGCGGGAGAAGATCGCCGATCAGGTGATCGCGGAAGGTAAGCGCCGCGGCATCAGCGACAAGGGCATCAAGGCCGCGGTCATGACCGCCCTCGCCGAAACCGATTTGCAGAACCTCGATCACGGTATGGATGGCGATAACGCCGGCATCATGCAGCAGCGCGATAACGGTGGTTGGGGCACGTTGGAGGACCGGAAGGATCCGACTCGTGCGGCTGGCATGTTTTACGACAAGCTCGACGACTTCGACTACAACAGCATGACCGAAGCGCAGGCGGCGCAGAAGGTGCAGCAGTCGGGAACTGCGGATGGTTCGAATTATGCGGTGAAGGCTGCTGAGGCGGACGAGATTATCGCGGCGTCGAATGCTCGCGGTAACGGTCAGATGACTGTTGGGACGACGGATTCGGGTGCGGCGTTGGCGACGGATGGGCAGCGGGTGTTTGTCACCAACTGGCCCGGAACATCGTCATCGTCGTATTCGGCGCCCGAACCTGCACCGGCGACAGCACCTGCGGGTGGTACCTCGGATGCTGCTGGGAAGGATCCGAACCTGATCTGGTCTGGCGGGTTCAAGGTGTTCGAGAACGGCGGCATGAACCTCCCCGACCAAGCCGGCCTGTATTCGGATGGTGCGGATTTGGTTCGGTTCGCGGAGAAGGGAACAGGCGGAGAGTCCTACATTCCGCATGCCCCGTCGAAGCGGAACCGTTCAGTCGCCATCACCCGGGAGACAGCTCGCCGGTTCGGGTACGAGTTGGTGCCGATGGCTGATGGTGGACTCACAGGGTTCGGTGGTTATGTGGGGGAGAAGCCGGGGTTGAAGGTGCCGACGACGGCGAATGGTCGTCGTGCTGCTGCGTATAACGCTGCGGCGTTCGGTGTGGGTGCGGCGTTCGCGCTCGCCAGTGGCTTCGATGCGGACGGGAAGTTCACCGGACAATTCGACACTGGCGCGAACTCTTCTTCCCAGTTGGAGAAGGGGTTCGAGAACGCGACCAAGGAAATTCAGCCGGTCCTCGAAGCAATTCTGTTGGCGATCAAGAACCGTGAGCCGATCCGAGCTGAGGTGAACGTCGACCGCGACTCGGGCATGGCGAACATCAACATCCTGAAGGGCGGCATATGAGTAGGCGATATGTCCTCGAATGCGCAGACGGGACAGTGTGGGATTTCAACGATCCTGCCTGTCCCGTCTCGTTTCGTACGGAACCGACGGGTACTGAGGGTGCGGAGTTCACGCACGATGACCAGAAGAATGTGGGTCAGGCTGGGGTGTCGTGGGTTGCCCGCAATGACATGCCGAACTTCATCGGGTTGGACTGCAAGGTCGGCCCTGTTCCGAAGGCTGACGCGTTGCGGCTCGGGAAGCTGTGGCGGCACTCGCTGGGCCGCGGCAAGGAAATCCACACCTTCTGGTCGATCACCGAAACCGGTGGCGAGAAATTCCAGTACGTGAGGCTGTCTACGAAGTTCGGGCCGATGGACATTCGGCTGTTGAAGGACTCGGGGGTTCAGCTCAACGACCCGGCAACGCTGCGGTCGGACGAGACATGGTGGCGTAAGCGACCAGCCATCAAGACATTCAAGGCCGCGGACTTCGCGACAGCCGCTATCGAATCGGAATCGGATGAGCCGGTGTGGCCGCACATCGTCATCACCGGCCCCATCACATTGCCGAAGATCGGGTGGCAAGGCGAACTCGTCCCACTACCAACCATCGCAGCCGGCGACGTGTGGACCATCAACACCGACCCGAACTGGTTCTCCATCAAAGACAGCGCCGGCAACGATCGATCCTGGATCGCCCGCGCCTGGTACAAGCAGATCCCCGGAAACCCGGCCGGCCCGATCACGGTTCCTATCACGATCCAGGGCACCGGCACCAACACCAACACCTCGGTGAAAGTGACGTTGCCGCAACTATTCAGGGAGGGCTTCTAGATGACTGTCGCCCTCCCCGGATACCCGCGCCCCAACACCACCGAGGTCAAAGGTTTCCGGATCGAGGTCGGTTCACCGGATGCGATGTCGTGGCGGCCTCTTGGCGCGTACATGGCGGGAACCACATTCGAGTGGGATTGGGCGATCCCCACCACCGCGGAAATCTACATTCGTGGGGATCATCCGATGGCGTCGTATCTGTCGCATCCGCGGCGGAAAGTCATCCACATCCGCACATCCCACAATGGAATCCCGTGGGATGGGCGGGTTATGGAGGCTCAAGTCGCGGGACCGCCTGGCAGGTTGACGATCAAACTGACCTGCGTTTCGAACCTGTTCAAGCTGCTGCGGGCGCTGGCGTGGGTGAACAACACGACACCACCCGAGTTCCAGTTGAACATCACCGGCAAGCAGGACGTTGACTGGGGACCACCCGATCAGGTGATGAAGAAGTATGTGTCGAAGGTGATGACACGACTCCGATCGCCTGTCGTGGCTGCTCTACCGATCCGCAAAACCACACCCGAGTTGCCGGACCTCGACGACATCGACACCCTCGACGACTTGCTGAACATCGTGCACGAGTCACCGGACGACATGATCGTGTTGGCTGCCCGGTTCACTCAACTCGACGAACTGTTCAAGCAGACAGTCGAGACCTACGAGATCGGCTTGTCCATCAACTTGTGGACGCCGGCCGACGGGAAACCGTCACCGCACGTTTTCAACACGCACACGCTGGCGATGCTGCAATCGGTGATGGATTACACGTCCGACAACTTCTTGAACTTCACGAACCCCGGAAACATCCTTGGGCTGACGAATCCATCCGAGTGGGGGAAGTTGCAGAACCCCGGCTTCGTGTTCAACACGCACGCGAAGCGGGACCGGCGTGAGCATCAGTGGCGCTCTGATGGTGATCAGATCGCCTGGATCGAACGGGTCGAAAAGACTGCTGACGCAACGAGAGTTGTGATCGGCGGCAAGGCACCCGAGATCCTGAATCAGGTCATCGAGTGGAGCGCCAACTTCGCGTTGCAGCTGATCTTGAACGCGATCCTCCCCGGGCTGGGTTTGGGAAACATCATCGGCGACCTGTTCGATGACGTGTTCTTCGCGTTCCAACAGTTCTGGGATCCCGAACTCGAAAGCGATTTGGGGGAGTTGGGTCGCGGTGAAGCGTTCGGCGACAACACGTCCGCGTGGTCGCTGGATGGGTTCGCCGTCGGACAGGCCGCGTTGAAAGCGCATTCCGGTTCCGAGGCGATCCGGTTGACGGTCGTCGAGGGCGGCGCGGATGGCCGCGGCTTCACGTTCGGCGAGGACATCGAAGTGATCGACGGCGTGGAAGTTCACTTCGAGCGCCGCTACAAGGTCGGCGACATCATGACCGTTTGGGATGACGGTGTCGTGATCGAGAAGCACGTGTCGAACGTGAAGATCACCGAGCAGGAAGACGGCCGCATGCGGACTGTCACCACGTTCGGTGACGCCATCACTGTCAGTGATGGCTGGGAGCGCGTGTTGAAGAAGGTTCAGACGATCTTCGGCAGCATCCGCGCAATCGCCAACTCAACCTAGGAGAAACACATGGGTAAGCCCGCATATCGGGAGATCGAACGATGGTCCCCCAACAACCACGGACGCGGCGGCGCGAAGGTCACCAACTTCTTCCTGCACACGCAGGAAGGTGACGGCACCGCCGAATCCCTCGCCGGGTATCTACAGAACCCGGCAAGTCAGGTCTCGTACCACTACACCGTCGACAACAGCGGCGTCGTCTGCGATGTCGTCGACACCGACATGTGTTCGTGGTCGGTCCTCGATGCGAACCCGATCAGCATCAACCTGTGTTTCGCAGGGTCGAGGGCTTCGTGGACTCGGCAACAGTGGCTTGACCGGATGGGTCGCGGCATCGAGATCGCCGCTTGGCTCGCCGTTCAGGACTGCAAAAAATACGGCTTCTCTACGAATGTCATTGCGCCGCCGTACAAGCGCGGCCCCGGCATCTCAGATCACCGCTACGTGACCAAGGTGCTCGGCATGGGCTCGCATACCGATGTCGGCGACGGATTCCCGTGGGAAGTATTCGCCGGCCATGTCAACGCAATCACCAACCCCAATTCGACCCCAACTCCTGGAGGTTTCCTCATGGCTCTCAACGACGCAGAACAGCGTGAACTTCTCGACAGCGTGCGTGAGATTCGCAAGCAGCTCGGGCCGTGGCCGCAGCTAGGCAAGAACAAGAAGGGTCAGGATCTGACGCTGGTCGATTCGGTGGCGAAGAACATCGCGAAGGCGGACATCTAATGGGGGAGCATTCGAGGCCTGATGAGGCGACTCAGTCCCTGTATCCGTGGCGGGCTGTTGCTCGTACTGTGGTGGCGTTTCTGATTGCGATTCTGCCGGCGGTGTTGGCGGCGTTGACGGATGCCTCGACGACCACTCAGAACACGGCGTTGGCGTCGGCGGTTCCGATTATCGCGGGCGTGACGAAGATCCTCGCGAACCCGACTGTCGACGCACTGTTGAAGCAGTACCTGCCCGCCCTCGCCACCGCACCTAAGCAAGGGTGATGGGGGAGTTCTTTTCCGCGCTCCCCATTGAGGGTGGTGTCGTCGTCGGGTTCGTCGTCGGTGTCTTCCTCATGATCGCGAGAGGTGTCCTCGTCCCTGGCACTCAGCATCGCGAGCAACTGGATGCTGAGCGGCAGGCGAACACGTACCTCCGTTCAGCGTTGGACAAGGCGTTAACGCTGAACGGTGAGGACGCCAAGACCATCGCGAAGCTATCGGCCACGTCCGATCTGTCGGCGCGGCTGCTTGAGGAGTGGCGGAAAGAGTCAGCCCAGGGGGCGCCGTGAGGTGGCGTCGGCGTCAACACGCCGAGAACGAAACGGTCACCGAGGCACGGTTGCTGGACGAAGAAGTGGATAAGCGGTTGGCGGCGTCTCGTCGCGCCCGCCCGGACCACGAGCGTCGCGGGCAGCGTGTTCAAGATCAGATGGTGCGCAACCACTTCGGTGAGTTGTTCCGGCTGAGTATGGAAGGGCGATGATGCTCAGAGAAGTCGGTAACTGGCTGTTGGTGTTCCTCACGGTGGTGTGGTGCACGTTCACTCTGATCTATGCGTTTCGGTCGAAGTGGTGGTCGAACGAGGTTGGTCGGGTGTTGTTGCCCGAGAAGGTGTTGACGTGCCTGGTGTTGATTCAGGTGGCTGCGTCGGCGATGTCGAATTCGTTGTATCCGGGGCGGGATGTGATTCGCATTGTTTTGTATGCGGGTTGCGCGGTTTCGGTGTTGGTGTTGACGGTTGTGTTGGTGCGTGTGCAGAGGCGTGAGCGTCGATGTCGATCTGAGTGGGGTGAGCGCTGATGGAGAAGCTACCTCCCGGTAAGCCCCGGGATCAAGACATTTGGTCGACGTTCAAAAACAACTGGTTCAGCCAGATTTTTGCGGGGTTCGCGAACATCGGTCAGATGCTCGGCGACCTCGCGAACGCGTTCCTCGGCGGTGGCGGTTTCGGGCCAGGACCGCTGAAGTCGATCAGCGACAAGTCGATGGCTGACGCCGCGAAGATCGTGGACTTGCAGGACCGCGCACAGGTACTTGAGGGCATCATCGGCTACGGCTCGTGGGTTGCGTCCCAAAACTTGTTCATCACGTTCGATCAGGATGATCCGGGTATGCGGACGATGTCGTTTGATCGGCAGGTCGGCCCGAGTGTCGGTGTGACGTTGGTGTCGGATCCAGCGCTGGCGAACAAGAAAGTTCAACGCCTGGACTCGAAGGGTTTGTGGCAGGTTCTCGCGCAGACCCGTTCCCGCGGTACTGGTTTCACTGGTTCCGCGAAGGTGTACATGGACATCGTTGTGAAAGCCCCGAATGGTACGGAGTATTACCGGCGTTCGATGGATCAGTCTGCGATCTCGAACAATGGTGGTGATGGTGAGATCACGTTGTCGAACAACGTGTTTTTCACGACTCCGGGGGCTGGTTACACGGTTCGGGTGGATTTGTTTACGGGTCGTTGGCGCTGGTTTTACGGCGGTTCGCAGTGGTCCGGTTTGAGTGTGCTCAAGCATTCGTCCGAGGTGCAGAACCCGGGCACTGTCGATCCCGGCACTCCGCCGATCGCGTGATGAGGAGAAGCGATGCCTGTTATTTCTGACAAGTTGACTGATGGTGCCAAGCTTGGGCGTGGTGCGCAGATCGTGTTTTATGCGCGTGGCCTTCGGGACAGTGTGGATGGTGATGCGATTTTGACGCAGGCCCGTACTCCGGTCCCCGTCGATCCGACAGACGGCTCGTTCACGACCCCGAACCTTGAGCCTGGCCCGTATTGGTGCGGCATCAAGTGGGCGGCCGCGCAATCGTTCGAGAACTTTCAGATCGTCATCGGCGACACTGATACCCGACTCTGGCCGCTTCTTGAGGAGGCGTTGCCTTACACGCCTGCGCAGGAATCCCTTTTCAAGCAGTACCGGGATGAGGCTGCTGCTGCGGCTGCAACCGCTGAGGCGTTGTCCACGGCGCAGGATGCTGCGGTGGCTGATCTGGTCACTCCGGGCACCGCAACCAAGGCGGTACTGGACGGCACTTATGTGCGGTTTGTAGACCAGAATGGCGACCCGCTTCCTGAGGGTGCTGTGACCACGATTCACGTCAACACGGCGACTGGCGATATTGACGACATCACGTTCGAGGGGGTCTGACGCATGGCGTATATGAAGGATTCGACAGGGCGCAGGCTCGACGGGTTCGAGGTCGGCGGCGTGTTGGACGCGAGCGCCCTCGCACCATTGATCTATCGGCTCATGCGCAACGAAGCGCTGCGACTGGGCATCTCGTCGTCCTCAACCTTCATGGGGGCAGGACACCCCGAACCGTGGGTAACTGGTGCGGGCGTCATGTGCTGGAAGGCAGTCAAAGAGAAGTACGGGAACACTGCTGCCATCGTCGAGGGGCGAGGCGCGTCCGGCTCTACGATCAATCACATTCTTCTTGGTGGCGTGAGTCCGAACATGCTCTCCGCTGAGGGCGCGGTCAAGGGCGGTAACTACGACGCGATCATCATCAACATGAATCACGACAACGACGCGAACGCGGGAACCACAGCCGACCAGTTCTATGATCGGATGCGTCTGGCGATCCTGTCGGTGCAGCGAGCCGGTGCGATCCCGATTGTTGTGCCGCCGTTGCAGTTCGGTACGTACTGGACGACCTCGCCGAACTACATTGCGGCCACCTACAAAGCGTGCGCAGTGACCGGTGCTGTACTGATCCCCATCGAAAAGGAGTTGAACCTCCCCGACAACTCTGGAATAGACCCGCAGTGGTATCAGTCGGACCTCACGCACGCCAATGTTGCGGGTGCAGCGAAGTACGGTGCAGCGTTCGCCACTTACTTCCCCGAGGTTCCTAACACTGCTGTCGCACCTCGTCGTGGGCGCGGCAGTTGGGACGATCCGCAGTTTGCTGGCAAGTTCTTTCACTGGACGGACAGCCTTGGTGTGGACCGACGTAGCGCCGCGACCGTGATTGCCAACGAAACCGATGGACGACCGGCTACGACTCCGGTGCTTCTTAGCCCAGACCTTCTGATTCGCAATTCACGGTTTGCAACAGACTTGCGGAATCCTGGCGATCAGTCCATCTCGGACGCGAACGCTCGGGAGTCGGCAGGATTCTTGGGGAACTCGGCAGGTGACACCACTTACGACCCGCCTTTTCTTACCAACGGCGGCGTAATCGGCGCATCGGGGCAGGAGCGATGCTTCACGATCCCCACCTCGGCGCGCACCGATCTGCAATTCGGGCGTGACGATGTTGCGGTAAGCCTTGTCGTTGGGCCGTGGGCGCAGGTCAACGGGGCCACGCAAACTCTCATGGCGCGACGAACGGACGGCGGTGTCGAGAACCTACTGGTTCGTACCGACCCTGCGAACGGGAATCTAATCGTCAAGGTCGGTGGCGTAGAGAACACTGTTTTGCAGGCCACTCACGGATTGCATGACACCAAGACTCATCTGCTCACGATTACATCGAAGGGTGCTACCGGCGTCGGGCAAATGCTGGTAGATGGAGTATCCAAAGCCACGCTGACAGTTGGGACCACGAACGCGCACGGAAGCACAATCACTCCGTTGCCGTTCATGTTCATGGCTCGCCCCGGAACGTCGGTCGTCTGGTGGGCGTTCGCCCAGGTTCATTGGCTCGACATTGCCAATGCGTACATTGGCGCGCTTGAGGATCAGGGACGATTGGCGAAGTTGAAAACAGCATTGGCAGCACGCTCGCTGCCGTGGCTGTAACCCGCCCAGAATTGCTCATTATGCCCCGCCCCGAGATCCGGGTGCGGGGCGTTTTGTGCGTTGAAATGCCGATGACCACCTGCGCTCGCCGGAATGAAAAGCGCAGATGGTCATCAGTCGATTCAGTTGTGGTGTGGGCGATCTTTGACGGCTTCCCTTCCGTCTCCTGCCAACGGTGCCGACGCTACCACCCATCGAACAAGTGTGCGAGGGAAAGTGTTGGGTAAGAATCGCGATTTACTCCACACTTTGGATTCTTAAACTGTTAAGCGCACGGTATTCCAACGTAGCGGTAGGGTGAAACCAGTAGTCCGACTGTCGGTTTCGCGCTGGCCAGACCACGAAAACGGTAGCAATCGAACGCATATTCGATCACAGAATAGAGAAGCCCTAGCGATTCAACGTAGGACCCGGGTTCAATTCCCGGCAGCTCCACAAGGCCAGGTCAGACAGTGTTTCGACACTCTCGGACCTGGCCTTCTTTTTGTCGGTCCACTATTACTCCACACTTTGGATTTCATGACGTCCGGGAGATCGCGCCGTCGAGTGCCTCCGCTGCCGCGGTGTGTACCCGGCCTCGACCGTAGTAGACATCCTGCGTCATCGACACCTGCGCGTGCCCGAGTTGGTCGGCTGCCTGCCTCGCTGACAGTCCCTCGTCGTCGAGGATCGTCGCTACCGACTTCCGGAACGTGTGAGTGGTCACCCACTCCAAGTCGAGTGCTGTGCGGATCTGACGCCACCGCCGCTGCACCGTCTCGGGGTCGAGGATCGTGCCGGCCCGCGACTCGAACACATACGTCGAGTCTTGACGCCGACGCTTGAGCATGTCGACGGCGAATTGTGGGAGCGGCAGCACCCGGCCGTCCCCGGCTTCCGATTTGGTGAGATCCTGGCGCACCAAACCTTGTCCGCGGATGCGGACGATCTGCCCGGTCACGGATGCCGTCTTGGCGTCGAGGTCGATGTCCTCGTTGATGCGGATCGCGAGGAGCTCGCTGATGCGGCAGCCGGTGGCGGCGAACAGGGTGATGATGTCGGCCATGTCGTTGGATGCGCAGAATTCGGCGACGGTCGGGATATGGGTGTCCGTGGTCTTCTGCCCGCGGTCGATCTGGTACTGCGACAAAACGACCGGGCATGGCACCTTCGAGGTCCGGAGATCTCGAAGAAGCTGTGCCAACGATTCCGCGTCGAGGGACTGTGCTTGCTTCTTCCGTTTCCCTTCGATCGAGGACAACTCTCGGATCGGGTTGATGTCGATGGCTTTGAACCGGACCGCGATTTTGAACATGCCGAGCAGGATGGTGCGGTTCTTCCGTGCTGTGGGGACGCCTCGTTGGGTGGCTACGTCTTGGATGAAGGTGTCCAGCGCTTGGGTGGTGACTTCGCGGATGTGGAGGTCACCGAAGCGGGTGAGGATCGCTTTGGATTGGCGGTCGTAGTCGCGGAGGGTGTTGTGGGATCGGCCTTGTGTGAGGAGTTGTTTCCAGAATTCGGTCCAGAGTTGGTGGATGGTGCTGGTGGCGTTGAGGCGGCTGTTGTGGTCGATGTGTCGGTTTTTGAGGCTGTCGGTGAGTGTGCGTTCGGCGACGGCGCCGGTTCGGTCTCGGGTGTTGGGTGGGGTGGTTTTGGTGACGTGGCGGCGTTTGCCGTCTTCGTCGCGTACCCAGCAGGATGCGACCCAGCGTCCGTCGTCGAGTTGCCGGCGGCTGATCTTTCCGTGTTCACCGACAGGTAGTCGGGGCCGAGGCATCAGTTTCCGCCAGTGACGTTTCGGTTGATGACGCTGACCATGATGCAGTCGGATACAGCAGATCCGAACTCGTCGCCTGCGCTGATGTCGAGCAGCTTTCGTCCGTCAGGTAGAGCCGTGCGCCTACGTGCGTCACTCGATAGCGAGAAGAGCATTCCATCGCTTTGCGCCCATATGTCAGCGCTCGACACTCGGGTGCCTGCCGAGTCCATAATGTTTGCGCCGATGTAGGCGACATCTTTGCGGCCGTAGACCATGAACACATCTTCAAGGTGCCTGTCGGCTTCGATGAAGGACGCATCGATCTGGTCAATTATCGACTGCGCCGGCGTCTTGCATGCGGCTGGCAGCGGCTTCGAGGTTTGCGCAGCGACAGGCAGAGTGGTCGAAGTTGGCACTGCGGATGTCGTTAGCGGGGTCGTCGCAGCACCAGCGGTTGTCGTTCGGGCTGTTGTGGTTGTGCGAGTTGCCTGCGTCGTGGTTGTTTCGGCTGCTGCGGTTTCAGTGTCGTCTTTGCTGAAGTCGATGCTCTTGAAGATGGCGATACTCGCGACCGCAGCGATGATGATGCCAATGGCGACGAGGTGACGCTTTCGATCCTTCTTCTGCTCGGGCGTTTCCAGTGTCGGGGTCTGCGCGGCGGGCATGGGTTGTGTCGCGCTGGTCCATTGCTGCCCGTCCCAGTAGCGGAGCTGCTGGTTGTCTTCGGGGTCGGGATGCCATCCGGCCGGGGGAGTGCTCATTGTGTGGGCCTTTCAATTGGTGGATGCGATGCGTCGTTGGATGTAAGCGTGTTCTTCGGGAGTGAGGCGCTCTAGCCGTGTCTTCAATACGGGCAGGGTGACCCACAATGCTTCGGCGGTGTTGTCGTCGATGCGTTGGTCATTCTCGATGAGTGCTGGCGCGAGTTGTTCCACGGTGATGAGGAGTTGGGCGGTTCGGAGTTCGATGGCGCGTTCTTCGAAGATGGCGGTTCGTGCGTCGAGTGGCATCGGGCCGGATTCGACGTGGCACAGCTCATGGGTGAGGCCTACGCGGCGTTCTCGTTGGTTGCAGGTGCGGTCGAGTTGGATTCCGTTGTGGGTCCATCGGCCGACGCATCCGATTCGTCCGAGGTCCACGAAGTCGACTTTGAGGTGTGGGTGGTGGGCTCTGAGGTAGTGCCACGGGTTGAAGCGCGTCATGGTTGTGGAGTGTGAGGTAAACCACCGACAAAGAGTGGACTATGCGCCGCCATCAGGTGCTTCGCCTTGTGTTTCGTCTTCCGGCTGAACCTCTGTCCGGAGTCGGTAGTTGTGTTCGGTTTCGCCTTCCATACGGGCGAGTTCGTATCGGTCTTGGGCATCGTCAACTTCTGTCGGTTGATTCTGGGGTGTCAATCCTGTGGGCCTGACTCCCATTCGTTTCTGGAGTTGGTCGAGGATTTGTTCGTCGGTGAGTAGGTCTGGGTCGGGTGCGAGTCGTTCGACATTGAGGTCTGACTCGTTGATGTATTCGGCGGCGATCAAGGCTTCGGCTATTGGAACTCCGAACGCGACAGCAGTCTTTTTGACTGTGTCGATACTAGGGCTGCCTGTTTTTCCGCTGAGCCATCCTGTGACGTTGGATTTGTGATAGCCAGCTTCGTCTGCGAGCCGCGCTTGATCCCAGCCTTTTCGGTTGAGATTGCTACGAAGGAAGTCGCTCCATTTGGACATGTTCGCAGCGTAGATGGTGGTTGTTTCCAACGAAATCGGTTGCGCCAACACAACCGTCCCCCTATACGAATTACTACCGTGTAATACCGCAGGTGGAGGCCGCTTTTACCGATCGCACCCAACCTGCCAAAATTCAACAAAAGTTGCAGGCTGACAACTGGTTGCGCCGAAGCAACCGTGGATGTATGGTGAGTGCATTCAACCAACGCGGTTGAAGCCATCCAATCGGAGACAAAATGACGCGAGGCTTTGCAATCAAAAAGGGCCGCTTCCAGCGCGAAATGAAGAAGCGCGGCATCCCAGATTCCGCCGCTCTTGCCCGTCAGATCGGCATGAACAAGACCACCGCGTGGCGTGTTCTGAACCAGGAATCGAAAGCCGGACCTGACTTCGTTGACAACGTCCTCGAAGCGTGGGGAATGGAGTTCCACGACTTGTTCACGAGCGCGAAGCCGGACAGCCGCAGGACCAAGGTGGCGGCATGAGCGCAGAAAAAAGCCGGCCCCGTTGCACCGGGACCGGCGACGCAATCACCAATCGGAAGGAAAAGCGAATGCACGTAAAGGATATCACTCCTGAGTTGCAGGAAGCAGTGGACAGATTTGATGACGTGTTCGACTTCCATTACCCGCATCTTCGGGTTCCGGGGACCGTCGGCGTAGTGCACGAAGGCTGCACGGTTGAGGCCCTCGACGCTGCGACTGACTTGTTCATCGACTCACTGCCTGTGTCGGTGATCCTATGACCACTCTGACTGGATTCCAGCTTCCTGAACCGCTTGCTCCTGGCACGGCGGAGTGGTGGACGAAGTACTCGGCGTCGAAGGTTGCGGCGATCTGCGGGTTGTCGAAGTGGGACACCCCTCGCAGCATCTATGACGCGATGAAGGGCATCGTTCCGCTGCAACCGCAGACCGATGTGCAGGGCCGCGGGCATGAGTTCGAGCCGCTGATCCGTGGTTGGTTCTCGAACATGCATCTCGATTGGACGATCGAGGAAACGTCGACATGGCAGCACAGTCTTCGTGATTGGCAGACGGCGGATCCGGACGGGATTGTCACGTTGCCTGACGGCACGGTCGAACTGTTGGAGATCAAGACAGCCGACGACATTCACTCGTGGGGTGATGAGGTTCCGATCGGTTATCTGGTGCAGGTGATGTGGCAGATGGATGTGATCGGTGCTCGCCGTACGCATCTCGCGGCGTGCGGTCCGTTTGAACTGTTCCATCGTCGCCCGAAGGTGTTTGTCATCGACTATGACGCTCGGGATGCGGCGGTGCTGCGTGAGCGGGTGTTGAAGTTCCAGGCGCGTGTTGAGGCTGGCGATCAGCCGGCTGCGGATCATTCGCGTGATTGTGATCGGTTGTCGGTTCGGTATGCGGAGACGTCGATTGTTGATGATCCGGGTGTGGATGTTCCGGCGGAGATCGCGGTTCCGTATTTGGAGGCGTTTGCGGCGGAAGCTGCTGTGGCGTTGGAGAAGAAGCGGACTGGTTCGGTGCTCCTCGAATACTTGGGTTCGTCGAAGAAGGCGACGTTCAACGGCCACACGATCGCGTCGCGTGTCAATAGCAAGGGCGCGCCGTCTATCCGCGCCACGTCTGGCCTCGCGGAGAAGGCCCCCGAAATCTTGAAGCCACGAAAGGCAGCAGCAGCATGAACGAGATCGCAGTACACACAGGATCCGCACTAGCGGTTTCGCCCGAACAGGACTTCTGGACCCCGAAGCAGGAATCGGCCCTCGCTCAGATCGGCGTCGAGAAAGCATCGAAAGCTGACTTGGCCGTGTTCTTTCACCAGTGCCAGCGCACCGGCTTGGATCCGTTTGCGCGCCAGATCTACATGATCGAACGCAAGGGGAAGCAGACCATCCAGACCGGGATCGACGGGTTTCGTCTGATCGCCCGGCGCGCTACCGACGCCGCTCGTGGCACATTCGGCTACGAGGACACCCTTTGGTGCGGAGAAGACGGCAAGTGGACCGACGTCTGGTTGCAGCGTGAGCAGCCCCGCGCCGCGAAAGTCACCGTGATTCGTGACGGTGCACGCTATCCCGCAATCGCGCTCTGGAACGAGTACGTGGGAACCAAGTTCAACGGCGATGTGACGCAGATGTGGGCCACGAAGGGCGCACTGATGTTAGCGAAATGCGCTGAGGCGTTGGCATTGCGTAAGGCATTCCCGCAGGACTTGTCCGGTCTGTACACCTCGGATGAGATGCAGCAGGCGGACAACGGGCAGCAAGGCTCGACTCGTCAGCGCCCGCAGCAATCGACGCAAGCACGCCCGCGGTCGATCACTGAAGCGTTGGGTGAACCGACTGTGGACGTGGATTCGTTGCTTGCGGCGATTGAGGGTGCTGAGTCGAAGGATGTGTTGCGGGAGCTGTGGAAGCAGACTGCGACGTTGCCGGCGCAGGAGAAGGACGACATTCAGGCGTTGATCATGGGGCGCATTCAGGGGATGTCGGAGGCGGAGTCTGCGGACGAGAATGCTGCGGAGCCTGAGCAGTTGCCGTTGGACGCGGAGCCTGTTGACGCGGAGACGGTGGAAGAGCAGGCAGCGTCATGACTGTCTGGCAAATCATGACACCCGAGGAGGTCGCCGAATTGGCGGCATCGCAAGCGCTGCAACCTAAGCGGCGCGACCCACAGATGCAGTGTGTTTGTGGCCGATTCGTCAAGCGATCCACGTTCTGGCGACATGGCCCAGACGTCAATGGCATGTCCAGTTGGGGCTGGCGCTGCTCGCAATGTGGAGATGTGGTGGAGCGATCATGAGCATCTACTTCCGCGATACGTGCACGTGCAGTGGCCCGGTACCGGGATGGAACCAGCACGAAGCCTGGTGCGGGCAGCGTGAGGACCGTGGTGGCCCGTACAACCGCTGGTCGCACCCCGACGCGAACCTCCCCACCGAAACCCCCAAGGACGCAGCATGAGCAATCGACTTTTCCACGGAGGCGTCCCAGGCTTGCGTGTCGGCGACCTGATCGAGCCTGGGCATAGTCGGCGTGAGCATGACGGCTGCCCATGGTGTGAAGCCCGCGCCCGAGGTGAAGCACACCTGGGGATGGACGGACCCTCACAACAGGCGGGTCGGGTGTACGCCACCGGGCATCGGCTGTACGCCAAGTACCACGCCTCACTTTGGGGGAGAGGAGACCTGTACCGCGTCGAAGCGGTCGGCGACATGAAGCCCTCTGACGAGGACAGCATCCCGTCTTTCCATGCGCCTGCGTTGCGCGTTGTGGCTGCCGTTGATCGTGCCGTTTTACTCACCCACGGCGAACGCCGACGCCTCTATCGCGAGTGGGGAATGGCGGATCTGGTGCCGCAAGCCATGCGAGCGATACAACTCATTGAAACGGAGAAGGCCAAATGACTTCTGCTGGTGAGCAGCTCAGGTTGGACGGGCAAGACGCAGCCCTCGCAGCCGCAACAGTCGGACACCACGACCACCCCAACCGCATCGAAACCGCACTCACGGAACTCATCCGATCCGGCCGTGAATTCTCCGCCGACCACGTCCGCGACCTCGTCCCACCCGAAACCCGCGACTGGATGACAGACCACTACAACGTCCTCCCCGCACTCTTCGGCCACCACGCCCGCCGAGGACACATCCACCACGTCGGCTGGTGCTCACCCACCCGCCGAACCCGCCACAACAACCCCAACCGCACATGGAAAGGCGCCGCATGAGCACGAAAACAGTCGACATCCTCGAACTCGCAGAACTGATGCACTGCGACAAGCAAACCATTCTCAACAACCGCAAAACTCACCCCCTCTACCGCAAAGGATTCAAAAACGGTGGAGGGCGAAGCAGCAAACTGCTGTGGTTCCAAGACGACATCGACGACTACTTCGAAAGCAAACGCGAAGAGATCCGCAACAGCGAAGCTGAACTGTCATCGGCGGACCAGTGAACCGGCCCGCCATGTTGCGGGCCACCATCTGCACGCCCTGGGGCTACTACGCCCCAGGGATGCAGGTCTCCGCCGTCCGCATCGAAGGCCCCACAGTAACCATCTGCCTCGACAACAACCACCACCCGGCCGGCGTCTGCCACTTCGTACGAGTACCGCACACGCAGGTCACCATCGCACACGACAGACAATCCCAGGCGGCATAAATGGCAGCGGATGGCGGGCGCCAATACGCCCAAATCTTGAAACGAATATGGGCTGACACGGACTGGAAGTCCCTCACGCGAGATGCGCAATGGATGTATCAGCTGTTGCTTTCGCAGCCGTCAATGAACTACGCCGGCGTGCTTCCGTTGACCTCTCGACGGTGGGCGAAACTGGCCGAGGACGCGACGATCGAGGTCGTTGAGAAGGCCATCGAGCGGCTTCATGAGCGCGGTTTTTTGGTCGTCGATTGGGACACCGAGGAGGTGTTGATTCGTTCGTTCATCCGTAACGACGGACTGTGGAAGCAGCCCAACATGCTTACCACGGCCCTCCGACATGCGGATGATGTGTCGTCGGATCACATCAAATGGGCGCTTCATGACGAACTTTTGCGGATCCCTGCACATGGTCGGCGCGGAACGCTTGAGAAGGAAGCATCAGCGCTGGTGGATGGGGTTAAGGGAAGGGATGCGCTATCCCATAGCGGAAGGGATAGCGCTACCCCTAGCGAGGGGATACCCGCGACCGGAGGTGTAGGTGGTTACTTAAGTAGGGAACAGGAAGCACCTTTCACCGATCAACTTTCAACTTCACCTCGTCCCCAAGTTGATCTGTCAACCTCACTTGCGAGCCGAACGCGAAAACGCGGGGGACGAGAAATCGCGGATCATCTCAACGGGACAGCGCACTCACCTGAAGCGCACATCATCGCAAAGGCGTACTCGGAGTCTTGCCCGTCTCCGGTTCCAGGCGATGTCGTTTCGAAGATCGCGCAAGCCGTCGACGGATGCCTCAAGTCGGGGGTGAGCCGGGAGCAGATCGAAGCAGGGATCCAGGACTGGGCAGCGTCACCGATGACAGCGGCGTCGATGATTCCCGGATTCGTTCACAAAGCCGCTAACCGACCTGCTGCACCATCTGACGGCGGAATCGGGAAGGCGACCAAAAAAGCGATGGGATGGGCCGACATGGGCAACCAACTCGCCCAACGGCAAGCCGAAGGACTCAACTCGTCAACACCGAAAGGCATCACCGCATGAATCTCATCGAAGCGACACCTCAACAACTCTCAGACACTGGCTTGATCATCGGCCGAGCGGCACTGTTCGACAACCGATTCAGCGAAGCCGATATCGGGCGTGGAGGTGCGTGGGCGGAGGCTCTCGCCCCGTACAACCTCGAACTCCCGGATGCTCTCAATGCCGTGACTGTGCACTACCGCAACGAACCATTGCGGATGATCATGCCGGCGGATGTCATTCGGATTGCACGTGAGATTCGGATCGACCGGGCGCAGCGCGAACCTGCCGTGGATCGGGAGCTGCGGCAATTGCAGCACGACGTGAAGCACGGTTTGGTTCAGGGTGATGCGCAGCTGGGAGGCTTACCGATCGGCGGTGCAGACGGGAAACCTGTTCCAGGCGCCTATGCGGTGAACAATGCGATCGAGCATGTGTGCCCGTTGTGTGGGGCTGACGAGTACCAGGCCTGCACGAACAAGGTTTCCGGGGTGGAGCGGAAGATGCCGTGCCTGCCGAGATTGAAGATCGAAGCTGAACCGAACCCGAAGTACGCAAAATGAGAATCGGCGCTGAGAACGATTCTGCCGCGTCCAGGATGCCGGTTGGGGTGGATGTGCCGGATGTGGCCCGTTCGTGCCGTGGCGTCGCATTCAGCCGACCGAACAACGCATCCCTAACGGATGGTTGGAATCAATCAACCGCCAGGAATGAAATCATCCAACACGGTTGCGTGAAACCAACCAACACGATAGGTTCAAACCACCTCGTTGCACCGAGGTCAAAAATCGGAAGGAATGTCATGACTGTTCTCGCTTTTCGTTCGCGTGGCCGGCACCGCACAGGTGTCCCCGCGCTTCAACTCATCGCCTCTGCCTGCACTGTGAATGCTCCGGTGTGCGGCAACTGCACCTCCATCAACCTCAGCGCACATGAGGATCCCAGGTTCGGGGATTACTTCGTGTGCGAGGACTGCATGACGCAACTCGACACAGACGGGGGCCGACTGTGAAGACCGCGACACGCATCCGCGACGTACACCAGTCTACGGATCCCAATGCATCGCAGGCGATTTACCGTCTCGATCTGCCACTCGATGGCCACAACCATGTTCTCGTCTCAGCCGTCACCGTCGCCCTCTGCGGCCCGGAAACATACATCTTCGGCTCCGACGAGAACGGCAACATCGAAGACTGGGAAGAGCTCAACGGTTCCTACCGCGGTGGACTCGACCACGCTGCCGCACTCAAGAACGCAGGCTACGAGGTGGCCGCATGAAAACCCTTGCCTCGCATTGCGACACACTCGAATCCCTCGCACTCATGGACGACTACACCGGACGAGCCGAGAAGCTCGCCAGGCGCCGAGACTTCTACATCAACCTGAAAGCGCACATCGCGCTCGCCGCATTCGGAGCAACCGGCGGCGGAATCATCTACCTCTGGGCGATCGGATACGCAGCATGAGCACTTACCTCGAAGAACTCGCCACGCTCGCCGCGAAGATCGGCGACGACAACGCGAAAGCCGCCCTCGACTTGGGTTGGATCGGGCCGCAGGAACGGGACGCCCTCGTCGACGCAGCACAGCAGGCACGGAAGCAGCTCGCGAAAGCCCGCGCCGACCTCGAGCAGCACCTGATGACCGCGAACATGCCCAACGTTGGCGGTGCAATGTGAGCGCATTCATGGCAGCAACCAAAATGGCCGACTTCCGCGCAGATCGCAGCGGCGAACGAACCATGGTCGACGGAAGGCTTGTCCACCCCTACGCGAAGCACGGAACGTACTCGACCTACAGCAACTACTGCTGCCGATGCGAGCTATGCACTGCCGCCAACGCTACGTACGTAGCCGAGAAGCGCAGCAGAGTCCGAGCAAAGAAGGTCGCAGCATGAGGCATTTCGACCATGACGACGGCCTCGACGCACAAGACGACCCGGCAGATTTCTGGGACCAAGCCGACCGAGCACACGAAACAGGAGCAGGGAAATGATCGCAACCAGCCTCTCCACCCAATCCTGCCCCACCGGCTTGTGCGGTCAATGCGGGCCCTGCCGACGCGAAATGCGCGAAGCCGACCGGTTGATGATCCCGAAAGTTCAAGCACCAATCGAACTCTCACCCACCGTCCAACAACTCCTAGCCGAAGACCGCAAACGCGAACGCCGCACCCGACGCCCCACACCCAAAGTCACAAACCGGCGCACCACACCACCCCGCCGACCCACACCACTACCCCCAACAACACCCACCCCACCCCACATCGAACCCTGCACCCAATGCCACCAACCCCGCGGACTAACCCGCGGACGCATCGACGGCGTAGGAACCCTCTGCACCGTCTGCTACGACAAACCGAACCTCCAACACATCATCGACACCATCACTGCCACACCAATACGCACCAAAGCACAAAACACCGCAATATCCCGCGCCCGCCTCCGCATCCAACGCATCACACACAACGGGCGCCCCTACCACCCCAACGCGCCACACGGCACTGACAACAGCTACATCTGCTACCAATGCCGCTGCGAAGCCTGCACCCAAGCGCACGCCAACCTCGACAAAGCACGCCGATGACCCACACCCTCACCATCATTGACACCGTTCACCCCGGCCGCCCACCGCTCACCATGAACGAATACGAGCGCGCCCACTACCGCAAACAAACAGCCGCGAAACGCCGCATCCAATGGCAAATCAAAGCCGCCCTCCAAACCACACCCATCCCCACCCTCAACCAGGCGACAGTCAGCATCATCCAATACGCGCCCAACAAGATTCGCCGCGACGTAGACGGACTCGGAGCCTTCCGCAAAGCCATGCTCGACGCCCTCGTCATGAACAAAGTGTTCCCAGATGACAACACCAACCACGTCATCGACGGCGGAAACACCATCCTCCTGGACCGCGAAAACCCGCGCATCGAGATTCGAATCGAGCCCACACCATGAGCAAAACCGAGAGTTTCGAATTCCTCAACGAGTTGGCGTTGGCATTCCGCGCCGCCGAGAATCATCCTCGCCCCCAGTGCACACCGGTCCTCGAAGGCGTCCGCGCAGTCCTCGCCCACCTCCAGTCCGCCGGCCGTCTCCTGGCCGACGACGAGCAGCGCCTCACCGCCGAACAGGTGGAAGACGTGGAGGCGCTGGTTGCGACAGCCAATCCGTACAGTGCACCCGCCGTCCGTCTCCGCGCCCTGTTCCCGGCAACCGAACCCGCCGAGCCTGCCGCTAGCGAAGGTGTGAACTGCGGCGCTAACAGCGTGGTTCTCGGATGGTGCACGTTGTCCGCTCAGCACGAGGGCCTGCACACGAACGGAACCTACTTCTGGGGACAGGCTCCCGCCCCTGCCGAACCCGCCGAGGAGGAGACGAAAGCGGAACCTTCTACGAGGCAGATTGCCGATGTGATCGTAGAGGGCAGATCACAAAACATGTCGTGGATGCAGATCGCCGAGATGGTGAAGCAGGTCTTCTTCCCCACCGAAACCGGACCGTGGCAGGACTGGCCGTCACTAGACGCTATCCCCGCTGACGTGCGCACGGTGTGGGACAAGGCAGGTGACGAGTACCGACGCACGAACGGCGGCTGGAAGTTCCGTTCCCACGGCGGCAAGTGGCAGCAGATCACCCTCCCGCTCGACGACTACATCGACTTCGCCCCGTTCACCACCGCGGCCGTCGCTGTCTGGGATCCCGAACTCGGCACCCGCAACGACTGGACCCTCAACGAAGGAACCGACAAGTGACCACCACCGCGCCCACGATCGTCAGTATCGAACCGTTCGGCCCGTCCCGTGGCTGGTCCAGCAGCAACATCGACGAGCTCGCATACTGGGATCGCCAGTACCTCAACCAGTTACGCGACACCAAGGCAGCAGAGGGTGAGCTGTACATCATCCACTACGACGACGGCACTTGGGCTGACGCAACGAGCAGCGAGCTGTACGTGGACGACCTCGCAGCCACCATCGCCCCGTTCGTTGCGGCCGAGGAGGGGTGAGCATGAGCCTCAAACTTCTCGACCTTTTCTCATGCGCTGGTGGCGCTGCCCGCGGATACCAAAACGCCGGCTTCCACGTCACAGGCGTCGACATCAACCCCCAACCCAACTACGCCGGAGATGCCTTTGTCCAAGGTGACGCACTCGAATACCTCGCCGCACACGGACACGAATACGACGCCTTACACGGTTCCCCGCCATGCCAGGCATCATGCACCCTCATCAAGGGCAACCAGAAAGCAACTGCCGGCAACCACATCAACCTGATCCCCGCCACACGTGCAGCGTTCACGGAACTCACGGTGCCGACGATCATCGAAAACGTCCAAGGCTCCGACCTCCGACGCGACCTCACCCTCTGTGGGGAAATGTTCGGGCTCGGCGTGATCCGGCACCGCTACTTCGAAGTTACGGGCTTCGAGGTCACGCAACCGCCGCATCAGAAGCACCGCGGCCGGGTCGCCGGGTACCGGCACGGCGAATGGTTCGACGGCCCGTACTTCGCTGTATATGGCGAGGGTGGCGGGAAAGGAACTGTCGCGCAATGGCAGCAGGCGATGGGTATCGACTGGACTGATGTGCGCAAGGAGATCGCGGAGGCAATTCCGCCCTCGTACGCAGAGTTTGTGGGCCGTCAGTTGATGGCTCAGCTTGTGGGGGTGACCTCGTGACTGGGGTGGATGTTGAGCACACGAAAGAGGAGTGGATCGAGCGGCGGTTCCGAAACCTGATCGGACCTGGACTTGCAAGCGCCGTTCAAGCGCTGGAGCAAGCCGAGGCGGAATGGCCAGACTCGACAGAAGCCGCCCTGGTTGCGGCTGTCGAGCGAGTCCAAGCACTGCACGCGCCGTGGCCACCGCCATCCCTCCAAACCTACTGCCGCACCTGCGCACACCCCATGCCCTGCCCCACAATTCGAGCACTGGAGACGCCATGAGCATCACTCTCACCGCCGAGGACTTCGGTCAGGCGCGCTACGGAATCCACATCAGCGACCGCGAAGATGACTGGGGATGGTACGCATTCGGCCACCACGAACCCCGCCGCATCGTCGCCGCAATCAACCACCTGAGCCGAGAGAACGGCATCGAAGAGGACTTGCGCGACGCATTCACCGTTGAGGACCTCATCGAAGGCGTGGAGCACAAGTGGGCAACAAACATTCGGCCCGAAGGTGACGGCTACTGCTGGGATTGGGCTGAACCGGGAACGCCGTGGGCTGTCTCGATTACCGAGGTGTCGTCGTGACCGCGCCTAATCCGGGGTTGACCGACCTCATCGCAGCGCACAAGATCCAACTCTTTGGCGTCGACGGCCCGCACTATCAGGCAGAGACGGAGTACGACGGATGCCTGTGCGGATGGCAAGGGGCAGAAGAAGACCATCCCGCGCATGTGGCGTTGGTGGTGGAGCAGCACACCAACGGGCGGATAGCGGAGTTGGAAGCGGAACTGGAGAAGCAGAAACGCGGTGGCCGCACCCTCGGGAAGACGATCGACAGGACCCTCAAGTGGGTCATCGAAGCATCCAACTCCGAAGACCTGATCGGCGATGACGGAGACGGCGACTGGGAAATCGTGTGGGACCGACTGTTTCAGCTGCGGCCCAACCTGGACGCTGCAATCGACCGCGCCGAGAAGGCTGAGGCCGCGATCGCCAGGGTGATTACGGCACTTGAAGCGGCCGAGAAGTCCGTGCCTGACGACTGGGGCGTCACGTACATCTACACCTCACAACTCCGCGCAGCTTTGGAAGGGGAACAGCAATGAGCACTTGCAACGGAATATGCATCTACGCAAACGAACTGATCGAAGGCGCGCCACTAGGGCAGGTGGCGTACGCCCACCCAGATTGCGAGAAGCACAGTGAACCCGCCAAGCCTTCTGAGGAGTCGTTGTGAGCCTCCTGGGATCTGTCAAGTACAAGGTTGGGCTCTTCGGCGATATGGAACGGTACGCCGGGATGCCCGCGCTACTCGCATACGAGGAAGAAGCCGTGGCGGCGCTGAAAGTCGTACGTGCGCATCTTGATCGCGTACGAAAGGCGAAGGAGTTACGCATCGACCAGGGCGACAGTTGGCCCGCGTGCATCACCAATGAAGCTGAGGAGTCGTTGTGAGTGAGATCCGATCACAGGCCACACCCGCGAGGGACCTCGAAACCCAACTCCGCGAAGCACTGTACAAAGCCGGACGAAAGATGGCAGAACACCCAACGGCACCAAACCTGCGAGAACTCTTGCAGCGCATCACCACCCAAGGCGGATCCGCAAAACTCGAAGAGTACTTCGACAAGTCAGGCAACTCCTACGCCAACACAGTCCTACCCACCATTCTCCCCATCATCAAGGAACACGCCGGTGACAACTGACCTCCTCGAATGGACCCCCGCAGACTCCAAAGCCCTCGACGCCTACGCCCGATCCATCCCCGGCCGGCCACCACTCAAACGAGACCCACACCTCGCCGAACTCCTCGCAACACTCCCCGGGGCAGGCGGACGCATCGGAATCGACATCGGACAACCCTGCCGAGAATGCGGAACCCCCATGGCACCCCGAACCCGACGCATCGAAGGCCACACCCCACACGGCGCACGAGGACGCTGCCGACCCTGCCACGACCGCGCACGCCACCGCATCGGAGGACACCGTGACTGAACACTGGTTCATCCCACGCCACCAGCAGCAGGAACTCACCGACGCCCTAGCCGAGGTCCGAGACATCCTCGACGACCTCCGAGAAGCCCAGAAACCCCGCATCGCCACCGCCAACTGGAACCCGAAAGTCACCACAGGAGACCGGCCCCAACCCTTGCCATTCAACGTCGCAGCAGTCGACGCCGCCGACCGCCTCCTCATCTGCCTCGAAACATGGGCATGGTTCCTCGCAGATGCCCGAGGAATCACAGCAGTACACGCCACCTGCTCCGGCTACGCCGACTGGCTCACCCGCAACATCCTGCTCCTCGCAGCCACCAAAGGCAGCGAAGCCGCACACCACGACATCACCACCGAAATCCGGCACGCACGCAACGCATCCGGACGAAGCCACCTCCAACCCATCCCCAAACCCAACCCACAACGCCTCGCCCAAGCACACGCCGAACAACTCAACGCCCGAGGCATCGCCACCCTCGCCAAACACATCGGCGCCCAAGGCCTCACCATCCGCCGCATCAAACACCTACGCGAAACCGGAAAAATCGTGCCGGTCCGCTACGCGGACAAACGAACCCCCATCTACCAACTCGGCGACGTACTCAACGCCCACTACGCCACAAGCACCAGAAAACAACCCGCCTAACAATTACTTGCATGTCTGCAACCTTTGCGGCGATGCCAGTGATACGCTATGCGCGTACGCGACACCTGACAATCACAACTCGGGTGTCGCGTTTCGTGTACTTGCTGCACACCGCGCCGGACCGTGAGACGACGGCGCCCCCTTTTGAGGAACGTGCAGCAACCCCCGGCGACTGCGGGCGAGGCGAAGCAATTCGCCGTCTGAGCTGACGCACCCGGGGTTCAACTTCAGGAGGTCGCATGATCGAGTTCCTACTCATCACCTGGGCACTCATCCGCTTCTGGATCCTCTAATGGCACGAAAAATGCACCCTGACCTGGTAATATAGAAGGCGAGCCCGGAAGCGCTACCAACGCAATCCGGGCTCTGAACCACTCATCTGATTCGAGCAGAGAGGGGCTAGCAGTGAATGCTACCCAAGAACAATGGCGTCCAGTGCCCGACCATGACGGTTACTACGAAGTGAGCAACCACGGACGCGTTCGATCGCTTAACCGAGTAGTCGAAGGCCACCTCGGGCCGAAACGCCTCAAAGGCTCGATCATGAAGCAATACGATCGAGGCAAAGGACATCTCTGGGTCAGTCTGACCAAGGAATCTGCACGCACTTCCTGGTCTGTTCACAGACTTGTGGCTGTTGCATTCCTCGGCGGATTTCACGATGACCTAGAGGTTTGCCACAACGATGGCAACCCGGCAAACAACCACGTCGAGAACCTTCGCTGGGATACCCGCAGCGAAAACATTCTCGATCGAGTGCGTCACGGAACTCACCACCAAGCAGTCAAGGCCGAATGCAATCGCGGTCACGGATTGGAAACTTCAAACCTCGTCAGGTCTGGAATAACGCGAGGCAAGCGCCTCTGCCTTTCATGCTCACGCGCTCGCAGCATCGTGCGGAATTCCCCAGCACTCGACATGCAAGCAGTGTCAGACAGCTATTACAAAGATTTAGGCAAAGCGAGGTGAGCGCGATTTCAAGCCTCGAAGACCAGCTCGACCAAAACGAATGGGACCTCGAACAAGCACGACGCGCAGGCAACCCAAACGCCATCGACCTACTCCTCGACCAACGCAACATCCTCCTAGCCGACATCCACAACACACGCACAACGAGGTGAACCAACATGGCAACGAACGCACGTTTGGTCACCGCGCCGCGCACGCGAGAAGGATGAGTGGCGACGGCATGGACCGATGAAGAGAGCACACGGCTAACCGAACTTCACGCCGCGGGGAAGTCGCTGCACTTCATCGCTGGCGAGTTGGGGCGTTCGAAGGAAACGGTGTCTCGGTGGGCTGAGAAGCTCGGTCTGTCGTTCAGCCGTGAGAAGACTGCGAAGGCTGCTGAGGCTGTGCACGTCGACAACAAAGCGCGGCGGGCACGCATCGAGGAACAGTTGTTGGTCAAGTCTGAGGACATGCTCGCTCAACTCGATCAGCCGGCCATCGTGTATTCGTTCGGCGGCCAATTCAATCAGTACGAGCAGCACGAGTTGGACAAGCCTGATCCGGTGGCGCAGAAACACATCGTTCAAGCGCTCGCCGCCGCGCTCAACGCCGCGAACAAGCTGCACGAGATGAACGCCGGCCAACAAGCCGAGAAGGCTGTATCCGCGCTCGTCCAGATGCAAGGCGCCCTCGAACAATCGCCGCACAGTACGAAGCCGAACAAGGGGAGTGACCGGGTTGTTGCCATCGAAGCTCGGCACACTATCCCCGAAGCAAGCCCACAGCATCGGTGCAGCATCAGCTGAAGTAGTCATCTGGCACGGCGCCGTCAGCTCAGGCAAGACGATCGGGTCGCTGTTCAAGCTGTTGATGAAGATCGCGACCGCCCCCACCTCAGGGGAAATCGTCATCATCGGCCGTACCAGGGACACCGTCTACCGCAACATCATGCAAGCCCTCTTGGACCCCGCCCTGTTCGGCGACCTCGTCGACCACATCAGCTACAACCGCGGCGCACCAACAGCCACCATCTTCGGCCGCACAGTCCACATCCTCGGCAGCTCAGATGTTCGCGCTGAATCCACCATCCGAGGCATGACCATCTGCATCGCCTACCTCGACGAAGCAACCCTGGTCAGCAAAGAGTTCTTCTCCATGCTCCACAGCCGCCTACGCGTCAAAGGGTATGCGTGCCAACTGTTCGTCACCACCAACCCCGACGCACCACGGCACTGGCTCAAAACCGACTGGATCGACCGCGAACACGACCCCAAACTCAACATCCGCTGCTTCCACTTCGAAATCGAAGACAACCGCGACAACCTCCCCGACGGATACATCGAAACCCGCCAAGCCCAATACTCCGGACTCTGGTACGACCGATTCATCCTCGGCAAATGGACCATGGCAGACGGCGTCATCTACGACTGCTTCGACCCCGCACGCCACGTCGTCGACCAAATACCCGAAATCCAACGCATCATCGCAATGGGCATCGACGACGGCGTCAACCACCCAGCCGCCGGCCTCCTCATCGGCCTGGGCGTCGACAACAAGCTGTACGCAATGGCCGAATGGGCGCCACCATCAGGCACCCCAGCCGACCGCACCAAATCGTTACGCCGATTCATCAACGAATACGGCAAACCAGAACGATTCTTCGTAGACCCATCAGCAGCCGCATTGAAGATGCAGATGCAACGCGAAGGGTTCGGCATCATCATGAACGCCCACAACTCCCACAAATCAGGCATCGGCGTCGTCTCAGCCCTACTGTCCACCGACCAACTACTCATCAATGGGCCGTTGTGCACCAACCTGCTCGGAGAGATCGGTGGATATGTGTGGGACCGCAAAGCTGCTGAACGAGGCGAAGACGCCCCAGTCAAAGAAGACGACGACTTCTGCGACGCGTGGCGTTATGGCGTGTTCTCGTCGTTCACGTTCTGGCGCAACCACATTCCCATCGAAATCACTATCGCCGAGGAGGTAGCCGCATGATCAAAGCTGGCATGGCGTGGCCACCAACTGAACTCGGCAAAGTCGTGGAACGTACCCGCGAGTCTCAGGTGTGGTGGGAAGGTGATCCCGCGAAGCTCGATGACTACTACCAGGCAGGTAACCGCACATCCCCGTCTGGGGTGAAGGATCGACTGTCTGCGGCGTACAACGCGTTCTGGGGGCGTCCGGTCAGTCAGACGACGACGCCGATCAAGCGGTTGCATGCGCCGATCGCGGGCGATATCCCGAAGCTGTCTGCGTCATGCTTGTTCTCGGAGACGCTCACAGTCGTCGACCCCGCAAGCACTACGCAGGAACGCGCTGACCTGATCTTCAACACCCCCACCTTCCACGGTGACCTATTCACTGCCGGCGAGTCCTGCTCGGCACTGGGTGGCTCGTATCAGCGTGTGGTGTGGGACGAGGAAGTCGCCGACAACGCGTGGATCGACTTCGTGGACGCCGACAAGGCAATCCCCGAATACAAGTGGGGCCGGCTTACTGCGGTCACGTTCTGGTCTGAGCTCGCGGGTTCGGATGAGCGGGACGTGTGGCGTCATCTGGAACGGTACGAGAAGGGACGCATCGTCCACTCCCTGTACAAGGGGACACCGACGAACCTTGGTAGCGCGATGGACCTGGACGCCCACGAGGACACCGCAGGGATCACCCTCAACGGCTTCGACGACGAGACAGGCGGCTACGTCGACCTCGAAGTCGACGAGCTGGCAGCCCGCTACGTCCCCAACGTCCTCCCCAACCCCGAATGGCGGAACCACAACACACTCCGCTACCTCGGCCGCGCAGACATCTCCACCGACACAATCCCACTGCTCCACGAACTCGACCGCATCTACTCCTCACTCGTCCGAGACTTCCGCATCGGCCAAGCCCGCATGTTCGCCTCAGACGACCTCCTCGAAAACCTCGGCGCCGGCAAAGGCATGGCGCTGTCGGAGGATCGGGAAGTGTTTCAGGCAGTCGGTACTGGTGTCGGCTCGACAGGTACCTCGATGTCGATGCTCCAGTTCCATCAGCCCGAGATCCGTGTCCTCGCCCATGATCAGGGCGCGGAGATGCTGATCCGTGAAGTGCTCCGCAAGACCGGGTATTCGCCTGTGTCGTTTGGTATGTCGGATGAGGTTGCTCAGACGGCTACTGAGGCGCAGGGGAAGAAGGAGTGGACGGTCATCACGACCAACGGTAAGGCACGTTATTGGGGTGCAGCGTTGGCTCCGTTGGCGACGATCTGCCTCCGTATTGATGCTGCCAAGTTCAAAGGTGTTGCCCCGTCTGAGGAGTTGGAGATCGAGTGGCCTGAGTTCGCTCGTGAATCTGATGAGGCGAAGTCGCGGACTGTCTTGAATTGGTCTACGGCGGGTGCGGCGTCCACGAGGACGAAGGTCGCGTACCTGAATCAGGACAAGGACGAGCAGTGGATCGATGAGGAAGCCGCGGCGATCGATAAGGCTGGCGCGGTTCCTGATCCATCCGGCGGCTTCGGAGGCGGATTCTAGAGGGGGTAGGCGATGGCGCTCGACCCGTCCGAAGCAGCAGGCCTCCCCGACGAACTGATCAACCTCTACACCGAAGCCGAACTAGCTCTGATGGCGATGCTCGCCGAAGCGATAGTGGCGGGCATCGACACACCAGAGTGGGAAGCACGTCAGCCGGCGGAGATGTTGCGGTTTCGGCAGCAGGCGCAGTTGTTGGCGTTGCAGTTGCAGTCCCAGATGCCGGCACTTGTGGAGGGTGCGGTCGCTGGTGCTGCTGAGCGTGGTCGGGAGGCTGCGGACGAGGACTTGAAGGGGTTGCCGAAGCCGCCTCCGGTTCCGCCTGTGACACCGGATCGGGATCGGAAGACTCGGGCCGCGATCTACGCGGGCCAGCAGGTTTTGTCGCAGGTGACTGCTCGGATTCCGGGTGCTGCGGGGGAGTTGCATTCGCAGGTGACAACGCAGATCATCGCCCGCCATTCGGGTCAGACTGGTACACGCCTGGATGCGGCACAACAAGCCCTCGACATCCTCACCAAGCGTGGCGTGACTGGCTTTCGGGATGCTGCCGGCCGCAACTGGTCCCTCACCTCCTACATCGAGATGAAATCCCGGACCATCGTCAACCAAGAACTCCGCCAAGGACACGCGGATCGCCTACTCGAACGAGGCCACAACCTGGTTGTCGTATCCAGCCACTCGAACCCGGCTCCTGTCTGCCAGCCATTCGAAGGTCAGATCCTCTCGCTCGATGGTGAAACGGGAACTGTGATCCGCCAGAACGCAACTGGCGGTAAAGCAGTGAAGGTGAAGATCAAGGCGACGATGCGTGAAGCAACGTCTGCCGGATTCGGTCATCCGAACTGCGGACACGCCGTAACGGGCTATGTGCCGGGAGCTTCGAGGACGTTCGAGACGAAGCCGGATCCGGAAGGGTACGCAGCGACGCAGAAGCAGCGGGCGATGGAGCGGGACATCCGTGACACCCGTAAGCAGCAGGCCGTCGCAGTCACCCCGCAACGCAAACGGGAGTTGGCAGCCCGGTTGAAGGCGCAGCGAGCCGCGATCGCAGCCCACACCGCGCAACACGACCTGAAACGCCGACCCAACCGCGAACGCCTCGGCGCACGCTGATCTATCGGGTTTTCCCAATACACGCTGATAGATCCCCAGAGTTTCCCGCCGCATGGCGGAATCGCAGTAACCCACCAGCCCCCAGCCGCACGGCAACCGGGGCCAATGCCGCATGGCACAAGGAGAGAACAGCATGGCCGACGAACAGGCAACCAGCGAAACCACC
Organism: Alphaproteobacteria bacterium; assembly: GCA_965205535.1. Taxonomy (GTDB): domain Bacteria; phylum Pseudomonadota; class Alphaproteobacteria; order UBA6615; family UBA6615; genus UBA8079. Next base: position 31,586 of record CBDBHH010000003.1, read on the forward strand.
GACGCCGCCACCACCGCGACCGACACCTCCCAGGCAACGGACACCACGGCAACCGAGACTGCACAGTCCACCACCGCCGAGGAAACCACCGACTGGAAAAAGGAAGCACGCAAGCACGAGGCGCGAGCGAAGGAAAACGCCAAAGCCGCTGAAGAACTCGAAAAGATCAAGGCCAAGAACCGGACCGCCGAGGAAAAGGCAGCGAAGGAAGCAGCCGACGCCAAGGCTGACGCTGAAGCCGCACGCGCCGAAGCAGCACGCGAACGCGCAGCCCGCAAATACGGGCTCTCCGACGAAGACCTCGACTTCCTCGAAGGCACCCCAGCCGACAAGTTCGACGCCAAAGCGAAAGCACTCTCCGAACGCATCAAAACCGCCGCGCCTGCCGGCAAGTCCGGTCTCCCCGCAGGCGGCGGCAGAGAAAAGCCCAAATCCACCACACTCGGCGGCTCCATCGCCGCCCACTACTCCAAGTAGGAGCAACCCTCATGGCAATCAGCCTCGCTGAATCCAAGAACAACGCGACCGAAGACTACGACCCCGCGGTCATCGACGAGTTCCGCAAGGAATCCGCCATCCTCGATTCACTCATCTTCGATGATGTCGTCAACCCGGCAGGCGGAGGTGCAACCCTCGACTACGGTTACCGCCGTCTGGTCACCCAGCCGACCGCATCGTTCCGTGCGCTCAACACCGAGTACACACCCGCGAACGTCACCACCCAGAAGTACTCGACGACCCTCGCCGTTCTCGGTGGATCCTTCGAGGTGGACCGTGTCATCGCCCGTATTGGCGCAGCAGCGTCCGGCACTGTCGCGCTGAACATGTCGCAGAAGATCAAGGCCGCTCGGACCAAGTTCCAGGACGCCGTGATCAACGGTGACACCGCTGTCGACGCGGACGGATTCGACGGCCTCGACAAGGCTCTCGTCGGTACGAGCACCGAGTTCAACGCGGGCAAGGTCACTGACTGGACCGACTTCGACACCAACGCCCGCGCTGAGCACAAGGCGCTCGATGTGATCGACGAATTCCTGTCCCTGCTCGACGGTGCCCCGACCGTCATCCTCGGCAACAAGAAGGGCCTCGCTCGTGTCCGTGCGGCTGTGCGTCGCGCCGGCCAGTACACGAAGGACCCCGTAGAGGGTCTGCTCGGACCGAATGGCCGCCCGATCACGCGTGAAACGTACGGCAATGTGCTGCTGGTCGATCCCGGCGAGAAGGCCGGCACCAACAGCCCCATCATCCCGGTTGCCACTCGTACCGTCGCAACCGTGTCCACGACCGGACTGACCGATCTTTACGCCTACCGTGTCGGGCTCGACGGGTTCCACGGCGCGTCCGTCGTCGGCGGTCAGATCGTGCAGTCGTGGCTGCCGGACTTCTCCACTTCCGGTGCGGTGAAGAAGGGCGAGGTGGAACTCGGACCCGTGGGCGTCGCTCTCAAGGCAACGAAGGCCGCAGCGGTATTCCGCAACATCAAGGTCCAGTAGCTCGACCCCATCATCCGATCCACCTGTAGGAGAACAACATCATGGCAACAATCAATGCACCAGTGAAGGAATTCAACGGCGTTGTCGCCGGGGTTCACTTCGCTGAAGGTAAGGCCGAGACCGACAACGAGGCCGCGATCCAGTACTTCGAGCGGCAGGGGTACGGCGTGGAACGTCCTGCGGAGAAGCCTGTCGAGCAGAAGCCGGCAGGAAGTCTCGAGGAGCTGTCTGTGCCGAAGCTTCGTGAGTATGCGAAGGCGAAGGGTATCGCGTTGGGTGATGCGACCCGGAAGCCGGACATTCTCGCTGCGATCGAGAAGGCGGAGTCTCCGATTGCGTTGCAGTCTGAGGCGGATCCGGCTCTCGCTGCTGCGATCGAACGTGAAGCTGTGGCCGACAAGGAAGCAGACGAAGCGGATACCGCTGATGCTGTCGGTGGCCTGAGCGAGTAACACCTGATGCCCACCCCCGAGTCGCCTCACTGTGCGGCTCGGGGCTGGTGGGACCAAATGCTTGGTGGTTGGTGCGTTTCTACGTGCCCGGCAACGGCTCATAGACCCACGTTAAGACCGCTTGAGGGGTTCACCGCCGGGTTCCTTTCCCCCTTGCAGCAGCGTATAAACATCTCGGTATGACCGAGATGGTCTGCGCACCAACCATCAACACCCTGAGGAGAATCCGTGTCTGATCTACCCACCACGTTCAAGCGACGGGACTTGATGGCCGCACTTGAACACCTCGGCATCCCCACTTCGGGTACACGCCGTGTCCAGATCTTTCCGGATTGCATCATCGTGGAGCAGCTGCGGCGCGACGAGGGCGGTTCCCTGGTCTCTGCGGGATCCGACATCGCCACAGTCAAGACCGTCATCGGGCTGGAGAAGGAGTAACCGTGCTCGTCTATGCGACCGCCGATCAGCTGGAAACCTGGATGGGGGAAACCCCTGAGCCTGCCCCCGCGAAGCTGACTGCAATGCTGCGGGAAGCATCCGGCCTCGTCGGAACTGCATGCCAGTGCGACATCTACGACACCCTCCCGAACGGGAAGCCTTCGGATGATGATCTGTCTGAGGCGATGCAGGAAGCGACGTGCGCGCAAGTGCATGCGTGGTTGGCGTCGGGTGATGATCCGATCAAGGGTGCTGGCGGTCAGGAGCCGCGGTTGACGACGACAGCGATTGATGGTGCGTCGTTGTCGTATGACACGTATTTGACGGCTCCGGATCGGATGAATGCGCTCAAGTTTTTGGCGCCTGGTGCGTTGCGGATTCTGCGGTTGGCGGGTCTCGCATCGTCGGCGGTGCAGTCATGGTGAGCGTGGCTGACCAGATCGCGAAGGCGTGGTTCGTGTGGCCGATCACTGTGCAGAGGCATGCGGGTGAAGGCCCGTACGGACCTGCTTACGAGCCTCCTGACTCTGGTACGGCTGAGCATCCATTGCTCGGGAAGATCACCACGAAACGCAAGTTGGTGAAGGCTGCTGATGGTTCCGAGGTCATTTCGGAGGCCCGCGTGAGTATGCATGTCAACACCCTGACGATTCCTGTCGGCTCGTTGGTGACTTTTCCGCCCGAGTTTGGTGGACGCACGGCTGTGGTGTTGGCGGAGCAACGCCATGACGACGGCAACGGTTTGACCCCCAACTTCTACAGCGTGGATCTGACCTAGGAGCGTGGCATGTGCTACATCCCCTACAGCGACTCTTCCCGGAAGCGTGAGCGCAGCGCCGAAATCCTCGCTGAGGTCGCGGCCCGCTTCGGCTACCCACAGTTCGCAGAAGGCGGCGAGATCGGATCCCGTTTGAAAGACGACGACTCGTGAGTACTGCTGAGCTGATCGCGGCTGTCGTGTTGGTGATCCTGCTGCCCTACGTGGTGGGTGCAGCCGTCCTGACGATCCTGCATTTCTGGAGGCGCTGGTGAGTACTGCTCTGAATTTTCCGATCGAGCCAGTTCGCTCCGCCATCACCGATGGTTTGCATGCTGCCGCTGAAGTCATCAAGCAGGAAGCGATCGAACGGGCACCGAAAGAGACCGGGTATCTGCGGAACACTGCGGCGACGGCGGCTGAGGGGTTGGAAGCTGCTGTCGGCTTCGACGGACCCTACGCGATAAGGCAGCACGAGGAGCTCGGTTACCACCATCAGGATGGTGAGGCGAAGTACCTCGAAAACGCTGTCATCGCAACGAGGGAAGTTGTCGGGCAGATCCTCGCTGAAGCGATACGGAGGCAACTCGGATGACCAACTGTCAGCACACCGAGCGAACATGCACCGCCGTCGACGGAGATGGCGATTACTTCCACTCCACCTGGACGTGCGACGCGTGCGGGCATGAGGAACTGACGACCCACCCGAAAGCCCCCGAAGTCATTGCGTGGGAACAGAGTGGTGGTGCCGCATGACTCTTGTTCGGGCTCCGGACACCGTTGAGCTCCTCGAAGCCCTCGCCCAACACCTCACCAACCTCGGGCTCGCACGCTGGGACCCGAACGGCATCTACGTCGGCGAAGGCCTCCCCGCGATCTTCTTCGGGCAACTCCCCGACAAACCAGACACGGCGATCCTCCTCAACAGCTACAACGACGACCGGACAAGGGACGCAGCAACCCCCGACTACTACGTCCAACTCCGATTCAGGGCTGCCGGCCGTGACCCTCGCACTGTCAACAGGTTGGCCGACAGCGTGTTCCGCGCCCTCGACGACAGGCTGCATGAGCGCAGCAACACAGTTTGGGCGGGCGTCAACATCCTGTCCTGCATCCGGCACATCCCCGGCCCCATCGGTCCGGATGTGAACAACCGCTACACCCGCCCCGATTCGTACACCATCACCACAAACCCAGGAGCAACACCATGACCGCACCCACACAGTCACTTTCATCCACACTCGCACGCGACTGGATCCTCGAAGTCCTCATCGGCTCCGACTGGACCCGAGTCCGCGGCCTCACCTCCGTCAGCCCCATCTTCGAAGGTGCCCTGCAGGACGACTCCGATATCGACTCCGAGGGCTACGCATCGGAGATCGCGACCGGCCTGTCGTACCGCATCGAGGGCGGCGGCAAGCGCAAGGGCGAGAACACTGCCGGCTTCGTTGATGATCCGGGCCAGAACTACCTGCGTCAGCTCGGCCGCAAGACCGGACTCGCGAACAAGGTGAAGGCCCGCATCTACCGTCGCGATGACCTGCCTGACGCGTACCAGGGCACGCACCCGGTGAAGTGGACTGACTCGCCGGCATCGGATCCGAACGCGTTGCAGGAGTTCAGTTTCACCCTCGGGTTCGGTGGGAAGCCGGAAGAGATCACGAAGCCGCTGGTGCCTTCGGGTGCGCAGGTGTTCAACGTGTCGTTCGGTGGCGCCACCGCAGGCAACGCCACTCTGACCTGGAACGGCCAGACCACCAGCAACATCGCGTTCAATGCCGCTGCGTCCGCGGTGAAGTCCGCTCTCGTCGCCTTGGATGACGGCTACAAGGCCGCCGACTTCACGGTCACCGGCGCGGCTGGCGAGTACGTCATCACCGTCCCCGGCGGCACCGTGACCGGCGACGGCACCGGCCTTACCGGCGGCACGCTCACCATCACCGCTGCCTAACCAGCATCCCTTCTGAAAGGTTGCACTTGTATGCGTGACCTCGCAGAACTCATGGACCCGGAACTCGTCCTGCCTATCGGTGGGCGCGAGTTCCGGGTCTCATGCAGTGCCCGACAAGGGCTACACCTCGTTCAACTGTTGAACGAGAAGCCGCGCCTGTCGGATGAGCAGGAACGCGAAGAGATCGTGTTCGCTCTCGGCGACACCTATGCGCAGATGACTGAGGCTGGTGTGTCGTGGCCGAAGATCGCCGTCTGTGGCCGCGTCGTCATGGCGCACTACGGCTTGAGTCCTGAGGCTGGCCGGATGGTGTGGGAGTCGGCGGGTGGCGTGCTGGCGGGAAATCCCCTGCCCCCACCCCCGAACCAATCGAGAGTGGGGGCGACCCTAGCCCGCAAGATCTTTCAGCCCCGGGAACCTATGGACCGGATGATCCTGGCGGCGGCCCGTACGACGAAGTAACCGGCGTCCGAGACTGGTACAACCCGACACCAGGCAAAACCCCGTCCGACGAAACCGTTGATCGGCCGTGGACTGATGTCCTCAACCACTGGCACGCAATCGAACTCGACCTCGACGCCAACGGTCACGACATCGAATCCGGCCTCCTCGACGCCCGTACTTGGCGGTGGCTGAAACTGCGCATCGACCACTACGCATCCACCCCCGGCACCAACCTCTGGGACGCCCTACACCCGAAAGGCCAGTGATGGCTTACAAGGATTTGGATACTTTCTTCGACCCGGATCTGAAGTTACCGATCCGCGGGAAGACGTACACCGTGCCCGCACCCGGTGCACCCGAGGCTGCACGGCTACGGAAGCAGGTCATCGCGGAAGGTGTACCGCCGGTTGAGCAGGTGTTCGAGGCGCTCAAGATTCTCGGCGCCGAGATCGACCCGGAAACCGAAGCATGGTCTGGTGGCGTCTACGACGAGATGGTCGCCGACGATCTGCCCTGGCCCATGATCTTCCACGCCGGGCGCACCGCAATCATCCACTTCGGCTTCACCGCCGACATGGGCGAAGCGCACTGGGCGCTAGCGCAACTCGGCAAACTCGTCGACCTCGAACAGGCCACCGAGTTCCTCGCCACGATCAAACCGAAAACCTGAACACTGGAGGGCTGACCCTTGGCGCTTGACGTAGGCGAACTGGTAGCCCGACTGACATTGGACGATTCCCGCTTCATCCAGGGAACCCAACGATCCGAGCAGCAGTCACGGCAATCCACACAACGGATCAGCAACGGCTTCCAGGACATCACCCGCGCCGCCGCCCGCGCAGGCGAAGCAGCACAAGCCGTAGAGATCAACCGGCAGTTGGACCGGCAGGCGCAGCAAGCCGCGCAACGCATCCAAGAGTTGGAACGCAACGCGCAACGCGCTGACCAGTCAGTCGACGACATTGTCATGAACGACCGCCTTCTCAACGAGGCTCGTGATGCTGCACGTGGGATCGATGAAATCCGTGCCGGCGCACGGCAAGCAGCTGGTGCGCTGAACGACATCGAATTGGGTAATCGGCTTCGGGAGGATTTGCAGGCCGCGCAGGGTGACCTGGACGACCTGTATCGGCAGGCTGGGGACGGTGGTGCTGGTGCTGGCGATCAGGCTGGCGGCAATTTCCTGTCCGGTTTCACTGACACGATCGGTAACCTCGCGTCATCGACCGGCCCTATCGCTGGTTCGCTGCTTGGTGTCGCTGTCATCGGTTTGACGGCTGGTGCTGCGCTCGCTGCCGCCATTCAAGAGGGCATGCAGCAGGAGCAGAATCAAGACCTGTTCCAGGCGCAGACAGGTGTCACCGAGGCGCAGGCCCGGAAGTTCGGGCTCGCAGCAGGCGAGTCCTACGCCGACGCGTTCGGCGAATCCGTCGAGGGAAACCTTTCGACCGCGAAAGCAGCACTCGCAAGCGGACTCCTAGATCCGGCAGCAACGCAACGTGACGCCGAGAAGATGATCAACAGCCTCGATGGTGTCGCTACGATCATGGGCGAAGACATACCGAACGTCGCCCGCGCCGCCGGCCAGGCCATTAAGACGGGGTTCGCTGTCGACGCGCAGGACGCGTTCGACCTCATCGTCAAAGGCTCCCAGATGGGTCTCAACGTCAGTGAGGACTGGCTGGACACCATCAACGAGTACGGCACCCAGTTCCGCAAGCTCGGGTTGTCGGGGGCTGATGGTATCGGCCTGATGTCACAGGCATTGAAGGCTGGCGCACGTGACACTGACATCGCAGCGGATGCGTTGAAAGAGTTCAGTATCCGGGCGATCGACGGTTCGAAGTCGAGCGCAGAAGGCTACGCCGCGATCGGCCAGAACGCCGAGGAGATGACGGCGAAGATCGCCAAGGGCGGCGAGGATGCCCGCGAAGGTTTGGGCATCGTCCTCGAAGGTCTCCGCAACATCGAGGATCCGGCTGAGCGCGCTACCGCCGCCGTCGCACTGTTCGGCACCCAGTCCGAGGACTTAGGTGAAGCGCTGTACGCAATGGACCTGTCCACCGCGACCGCTGCACTGAATGACTACGAGGGTGCGGCGTGGCGTGCGATCAACGTGATGGGCGACAACGCCGGCACATCAGTGCAGGGCGCAATGAACTCCATCAGCGTGGCATCGGATGGGATGAAAGCTGCTCTCGCGCAAGCGTTCGGACCGTACATCAAGGACTTCGCCGACAACATCTCAAACAACCGCGCCGGTGTGATCCAGTTCTTCATCGACGTAGGC
>CBDBHH010000004.1:0-13351 GCA_965205535.1 Alphaproteobacteria bacterium
GGCCCCGCCGTGTCGCAGGAGGCGGATATGGGCGCGGTGCGCGCGGCGGTGCATGCCGAGATGCGCACCTATGCGCTGAGCCAGTCCGAGGCGTCGGCGGCCATCGGGGTCAGCGTGACCACGCTCAATCGCTGGCTGGTGGGCAAATATGAAGGCGACAACCGCGCGGTGAGCGCGAAGCTCGCCCGCTGGCTGGAAACCCGGGCCGAGGCGCGGGCGCTGTCGCTGAGCCCTGCGGGTCTTGATGCCCATGCTGATCTCGGCGTGACGAGCCAGATCATGGCGGCGCTGGCGCATGCGCAGGCCACGGGCGATGTGGTGCTGATCCACGGGCGGTCCGGGGCGGGCAAGAGCTGGGCGGCGCATCGCTATGCTTCCAGCCGGTCCGGGGTTCACTCACTGGTCATGACCTGCGGGATCACCTCGCTGGGCGGGCTTTATGGCCGTATCGCACGGGCTCTGGGAGCGGGCGGTCGCTACCGTTCGGCGCTGGAGGCCGAGGATGCGATCCTCGCGCGTCTGGAGGGCCGGCAGGCGCTGCTGCTGATTGATGAGGCCCAGCACCTGACCGTGCGGCATCTCGATGCGTTGCGCGGGTTGCGCGATCTCTCCGGGGCCGGTCTGGCGCTGGTGGGCGGCGATGAAATCCGCATGACGCTGGCGCGCTGTCCGCAGGTAACGGGCCGGATCGGTGTGCGCGTGGGGCTGGCGGCGGCCCCGGCGGTCGACGTCGAAACCCTGGTGAGCGGTGTGCTGGGACGGACCCCCTCAAAATCGGAACTGCGCCTTGCGTTGACGGCGGCGACAGGCCCCGGCGGCCTGCATGCGCTGCGCCGCCTGTTGGCGCGGGCCTGGATGGTGGCGCGCGCGGCGGGCCGTGAGGCGGTCACCGCAGAGGACATCAGGGCGGCCGAAACCGAGGCCGTCTGAACGCTCACGCGGGGCGGGTCAAATCCCGGTGAAAATACCGGGTCACTTTTTAATGACGAAACCGGGCGCTTTAAGCGCCCATTGACACCGAAAGGAAACCGATATGTCTGACACGCAGAAAAAGAATGCCCGGCAGCCGCAGGGCGGCGATCATGGGGGCGATCATGGGGGCGATCATCCGGCGGATGTTGACGGGCGGCGTGAGATCGACGGCGTGATCTATCTGCGCGATGCGCAGGGCCGCCTGACGCCGCAGGAGCTTGCGCGCCCGCAGGACATCCTCCAGGACGAGATGGTGCGCAAGGTGATCGGCCATGCGGAGGACCTGAGCGCGCGCATTGCGCGGTTCCGGGGCCACAGCGTGGATGACATCGGCGCGTTTGATGCCCTGCTGGCGCAGGAATATGGCGGCCACACACGCCGCTCGCGCAAGGGCAACCGGACCTATCTCAGCTTTGATAGCTGCCAGAAGGTACAGGTCCAGATCGCCGAGCGGATCGCGTTCGGGCCGGAGATGCAGGTGGCGCGCGATCTGGTGGACGAATGCCTGGGCGAATGGGCATCAGATGCGCGCAGCGAGATCCGCGCGATCGTCAGCCATGCGTTTCAGGTGGACAAGGAAGGCGAGATCAGCCGGGGCGCGATCTACAGCCTGCTGCGCCTTGAGATTGACGATCAGCGCTGGAAGCAGGCGATGACGGCGGTGCGCGACGCGATGCGGGTGATCGGTTCAAAGACCTATATTCGCTGCTACCGACGCACCGCGCCGGACGCGGCCTGGGAGCCGGTGACCATCGATCTGGCGAAGGCGGGCTGAGATGACACCATCAAAGCCCCGTGCTGACCGCATCCGGCTGATGCGGGCAACCCACGCCGCCTGCCGCGCTGCCGGTATTGATGAGACCGTGCGCCACGATCTGCAGCTGCGGATCACCGGCAAGGCCTCGATGCGCGATATGGGCGCGGGCGATCTCGGCCGCTTGCTTGACGAGGTCAACCGCCTGAGCGGCTTTGATACGCGCGGTGGCAACAACCGCAGCGGCCCCCGCAGGCATCCTCTGGCCCCGCGCGCCGATCTCAGGCTCATTCACGCGCTCTGGGGCGAACTGGGGCGCAAGGGCGCGTTGCGCCAGCCCGGCCGCGCAGGGCTCAACGCCTTCATACGCCGCCGCTTTGCGGGGCATTGGTCCTACGTGCCGATCGATGTCGATGCGCTGACCGATCCGGCCTGCATCACGGACGTGATCCGGGCGCTCCGCGCGATGCTGGCGCGCACGGATCCCGTCGGGGGTGCGACGGCATGACGGCCCTGCGGATCACCGATCACGCGTTGCTGCGCTATCTGGAGCGCGGCCTTGGCGTGGATATCGCAGGGCTGCGGTGCCGGGTCGCGGCCCGTGTTCCTGCGGCGGACGCTGTCGTGGACGCACTCGGTGAGGGCGCGGTGATCCATGATGGCCTGCGGTTTCATCTGCGCCAGGCGGAGGACGGCACCGTGACGCTGGTGACGGTGAGCAGCGGTCAGGACGCGCAGGTTTCAAACCGGGCACTGCGCCTGAGGCGGAGGCATGCGACATGAAGGCCGTATCGGCGAATTCGGATCACCAGGCGCTGCGCCGCGATCTCATCAACCTCATCAGAAAGCGCCACGGCGGCTTGTCGGCCCAGGAGGTGCTGGCGGTGGCCGCACAACTGGTCGGGCAAATTTTGCTGATGCAGGACCAGGGAGCTATGGACCCGCAGGCGGCCATGGACCTGATCAACCGGAATATCGTCCTCGGCAATCAGGCTGCCCTTGCCGACCTGCAGAAAGGACCGCGCCATTGACCGCCTCTTGCGTCCATCAGGGGTGCTGTCTCGATCTGTTGCCCGGGCTGGCGGTCGCGCAGGGCGGGTTTGATCATGTGATTACGGATCCACCTTACGAGGATGTCCACCACGCCCGTCACGCGGACGGTGCGATCCGGCGAACGGACGGTCGGGCCGCGCCACGCGCTGTCCGGTTCGCCGGGATTGACGCGATCCGCGCGCAGGCCGCCGCCGCGATGGTCGAGGCGTCCTGTGGCTGGGTGCTGGCGTTCTGTCTGGCCGAGGGCGTGAAGCCCTGGCATGACGCGCTCACGGCGGCCGGGGCGCGCTGGCATGGCGCAATGGTCTGGATCAAGCCTGATGCGACGCCGCAGTTTGCGGGCTGCGGTCCGGCGCGTGGGTTCGAATGCATCGCGGTCGCCTGGGCCGGGCCGGGGCGCAGGCACTGGAATGGCGGTGGCCGACGCGGCGTGCTGACCTGCCCGACCGCCAAGGGCGGCTATGTGGCAGCCAAGCCGGTGGCGTTGATGCGGGGGCTTGTCGATCTGTTTACGCAATCCGGAGATCATATCTGCGATCCGTTCATGGGATCGGGCAGCACCGGCGTGGCGGCCCTGGAGATGGGGCGACGGTTCACCGGCATCGACTGCGAGGGGGAAGCGGTGAGATTGGCAAAGGCGCGCCTGGCGTCGGCGGCATGCCGACCTGCCCTGCCGCTCTCTGGCCCTCGGCCGGTGCAGGCTGGTCTTGATCTGGGGGAGGGATGGTCATGAATATCACCACCCCCCGACAGGGTCCTTTGGGAAAGCTGCCCGGTATTCTGGGCGATATCGCCGACGTGGCCGGTCATGAGGCGGCCCTGCGCATTGCCTGGCAGCATGGCGGCGATGATGGCTGGGACGTGCCGGCACGCGCCAACACGGAGGCGGGCGCGGATCTGGCGTTGCTGATTGGCGCGCCCGCCGCCGCAGAGGTCATGCGCCTGCTTGGTGGTGGCGCTGTTGCAGTACCGCTGGCGCGCCGTCATGTGGCGCACTGGATGGTCGCGCGCGGCTCGTCGGTGAGCGAGATTGCGCGCACCATGCGGGTTTCGCGCAGGACCGCCCGGCGCTACATGAAACCGAAGGATGAGACATGACCGAGAACCACAAACTCACAGACCTGCTCGAGCGGCTGGCGGCCCCGCGCGATGAGGACGATCTGGCGGACACGCTGATCGCCGAAATTCTTGAGAATGACGGGAGCCTCAACCTGCCGTCCCGGGCCAGCGACCAGGACCCCGATACCGGCCATGATGATCAGGCCGGGCCGATCAACGCTGTGGTGGAGATCGGATTGTACGGCATTGTTGCCCATGGCCGCACCGTCGGGCAGGCCTGTGTCATCTGGCTGGATGCGGCCCGTCGGCAGGTGGGTCAGACAAATGCCGATCCGTCCTGAAAACCGCGCCCGTTATCCTGCGGACTGGAAAGATATCAGCCGTGGCTTGCGCGAGACACGGGGCAATCGCTGCGAAGGATCACCGGCTTTTCCGCTGTGCCGGGCGGTGAATGGCAAGCCGCATCCCGTGACCGGATCGCGGGTGGTCCTGACGGTTGCCCATCTGGACCATCGGCCTGAGAACTGTGATCCGGACAACCTGCGTGTCTGGTGCCAGCGATGCCATAACGTATATGACATGCCGATGCGACGGGCCGGAATGCTCGCCCGCCGCCGGGCCGGGGCCGCCATGGGCGATCTCTTTGATCAGACGGACCATGGTCCGCTGCCGGATGGGTCCGGAACGCTCTAGGCTGGAGCCGGAGCGTCATGCTCCACACCAATTCAAGCGTAAGAGGACCCCCAGCCATGTGCAAACAACGCGATGACCGCCCGTGCCAGCTTCCGGAGCAGAACAACAACCGGGTATCCGGATGATCACGCCGGAAGCCTTGCAGGCCTTTGCAGGCGTCGCGGCCGTTGTGGTCCTGCTGGGATCTCTGGCCGTGGCGTTGCAGCGGCTGGGGTTTCTGCGCCGATCAGATACGGCCCCGGCCAAAGCCCCTGATATGGACGGCGATACCTCCGCCCGGCTGGAACGACATGCCGAGCGCCTGACCAGGCTTGAGGCAATGGTGGCCGGGCTGGCCTCGCGTGATGATATTACCGAACTGCGCCTCGAGATGGAGCGCCAGACCGGCAGTCTGAAGGAGATACGCGCGCTGATGAAAGGCAATGCGCAGATCATGGCGCGGCTGGAAACCGTGGTCACCCGGCACGAAGATCACCTTCTGGAGCGGGGGAGCAAATGAGCAGTTACAGCGATACACTTCGCGCGCATCGCCGGTTGACGGTCCTGACCCACCTGTCCGGCTGCGCCGGATATGCCTCCAATGGCGAGATCCTGCGGGACGTGTTGAACGGCGTGGGCATTGCAACGAGCCGCGACGAGACGGTCGCGACGCTGGCCTGGCTCGATGAAGCAGGCCTGATCGACATAGAGGATTTTGAAGGCTTCGTTCTGGCGACGGCCACGGGGCGCGGCGTCGATGTGGCCGCAGGCCATGCGCGTCATCCCGGTGTCAAGCGGCCCGCGCCGAAGGGGCGGTAACATGCCCAGACGGCGCAAGATCGATCTGCTCCCTGCCGCCCTGCGCGACTGGCTGAAAGAAGAACTCCAGGCCCGTGGCTTTGCGAACTATGACGCCATTACCGAGGGCCTGAACACGCGGCTTATCGAACGCGGTTTACTGCTGAGCATTGGCCGCAGCGCGGTGGCGGAATTCGGGGTGGAACACGCGGAATTCGCACGCCTTCAGGAGGAAGCTTCAGGCTGGGCAGCCCAATGGATGGGCGACAACGGACTTGAGGATGAAGCGCGGCGGCAATCGGCACTGTTCGAGATGATCTCGACGCTGGCTTTCAAATGCATCAAGGCGCAGTTCAGGAAAAATGACGGTGATATCGACACCCGCGACCTGCATCTGCTGGGGCGCATGATGAAAGACCTGATGGCGTCCTCGGGCCTGCGTGAGGTGATGTCCGACAAGGCGCTGGAGCGCGCGTTGAAGAAGGAGCGCGATGCGGCGGCGGGGCGCGTGGAAACCGCCAGCCGCGCGGCCGGGTTGACCCCGGAGGTGGCGGCTGCGATCCGGGCCGCCGTGCAGGGCGGGGCCGATCAATGAGAACGCTGCTGCCCTATCAGAGCGCGTGGGTGGCGGACCGGTCCGGTCTGGCGCTTATCGAAAAGTCGCGCCGCATCGGCATCAGCTGGGCCGAAGCCTATCACGCGGTGATGCATGCCGGTGTTGGCCATGGCAGCATCTACTATCAGAGCTATGACAAGGATATGACGCGCGGCTTCATCGACGATTGCGCCGATTGGGCCAGTGATCTCAACATTGCGGCCAGCGCGGCAGGCGACGTCCTGATCCGCGACGAAGGCCGCGATGTACAGGCGTTCCGCATCACCATGGCGTCGGGCAAGCAGATCCTCGCGATGACCTCCGTGCCCCGCGCGTTTCGCTCCAAGGGGCGGCCCGGCGATGTGGCCGTGATCGATGAGGCCGCGTTCGTCAGCGATCTCGACGAGGCCCTGAAAGCCGCGCTTGCCTTCAGAACATGGGGCGGCCGGGTGCGGATCATCTCCACCCATAATGGCGAGACATCGCCCTTCAACGTATTGCTGCGCGATGTGCGCGATGAGCGCCAGCCCGGCACCGTGCACCGTGTCACGCTGCGCGACGCCATGGCGCAGGGGCTCTATTCCCGCATCGCGGCCGTCACCGGCCAGATCGACACGCCGGAGGCGGCGGTAGCCTGGGAAGCCGCCTTGCGGGCGCAATACGCCCGCCACGCAGCCGAAGAGCTTGACTGCGTGCCTTCGCAAGGCGGCGGGGCATGGCTTATCTGGGATCTCATTCGCGCGGCCGAGCATAAGGATGCCGGTACCCGCAAGGGCGACGATATCAAGGGGGCCACCGGCCCCACATTCATCGGCGTCGATGTGGCGCGCCGCCGCGACCTCTGGGTGGCGGCCGTGCTCGAGCAGGCCCCGGACGCGCTCTGGCTGCGCGAGATGGTCACCCTGCGCGATGCACCGTTTTCCGAACAACGCGCCGAGGTGCGCCGCCTGGCCGCCGCATGGCGTCCGCTGCGCATCCTGGTCGATCAGACCGGCATGGGCGAGGCGGTGGTCGAACAGATGCAGGACGATCATGGCACCATGACCGTGGAGGGTGTGCTGATGACCGCGCCGCGTCGGCTCGATGTCGCCACACGGCTGCGTGAGGCGTTCGAGGACAAACGCATCCGCATCCCTGCCGATGAGGCGCTGCGCGCCGATCTGCACGCGATCCGGGCCGAACCCGGTGCCACCGGCGCGCCACGCCTGATCGCCGATCGGGCGGGCACCGATGGCCATGCCGACAGGTTCTGGGCGCTGGCACTGGCAACATACGGGGCGGCCTCCGTCACCGGCGCGTTTCAAGTGCGCATCGGCGCGGGCCATTACGCGGGGCTCGACGCCTGGGGCGGTTCGCCTGACGGCGGGCGGCACATCGACCCCGGTCGCGGCATGGTGCACTCACCGCTTTCGGCAATAAACCACTGGAGATGATGGATGGCTGACACGGCAATACCCGCCCGCCCCGAAACCGATGAGCGCACCGGGCCAGAGATGATGATGACACTGGGCGGCTCGAGCGTCTGGGATCAGAGTGCCGCCTGGATGGATGATCTGGGCGGCGATCCGCGTGCACAGCGTGGGCACAGCGCGACCATCCGCCTTTTTGAGGCCACGCTCGGCGATCCCAAGGTGCGCGCGGTTCTCGATCAGCGCCTCGATGCGGGCACCGCCGCCGCGCTGGAGATCGAACCGGGCGGGTCCATGCGGCGCGACCGGATGGCGGCCGAGGACCTTGCCGAGCAGATCGGCGGCCTCGAGATCGACCGGATCACGCGCGAGCTGCTGCATGCGATCTGGTATGGCTATGGGGTGGCCGAGTGTATCTGGGAGATCGAGGGCGCACGCGTGCGGCTGCGCGACCTGCGGGTCCGCGATCCGCGCGTCATCCGCTGGGATCACCTGACACGCGCGCCATTGCTGCTCACCCGCGCCAATCCCGCCGGTATCCCCCTGCCGCCTGCGAAGTTCGTGTTGCTGACCAACCCGCGCGCCAATGGCAGCCAGCCGCATGGGCCGGGCCTCGCGAACTGGTGCTTCTGGCCGGTCTGGCTCAAGCGCACGAACTATCGGGCCTGGGCGGTGGCACTGGAACGGTTCGCCACGCCCACAGCGATTGCGCGCGTGCGCGCCAATGCCACGAAAGAGGAGGAGATGGACGCGCTTCAGACGCTGGCAGCGCTTGCGGCGGGCACGTCCCTCGTGGTGCATGAAGGGACCGCGATCGAGATACTGGAATCGGCGCGCAAAGCCGGTGGCGATTATGCGCCGTTCGCAAAGGATATGGACCGGATGATCGCCGACGCCATCATCGGCCAGCACGGCACCTCGGAGATCGGCCCGCATGTGGGCACCGGCGAAGTGCATATGAAGGTGCTCGAGCGGCTGGTGACCGCCGACGCGCGGCGCGCCTGTGATGCGCTGCGCGGCAGCATTGCCACATGGCTCACCCACTGGAACTTACCCGGAGCCGCCGTTCCCCGTCTGCGCCGCGACACCGCACCCCCCGAAGATCTGGAATCCCGCGCCCGCCGGGACGTGGCGATCGCCGCAGCCTCCGGCCTCAGGCCCACGCAGAAATATGTCGAGGAGGTCTATGGCGGGGAATGGGAACCCGCGCCCACAGCGCCCATGACCGCGCCCGGTGAAGGCGAAACACCGCCCGTCGCCGCCCTGGCCACCCTGGCCGCACCGCCCGCCACGGCGCTCGACAGCCTGACCGACCAGCTGATCACGTCGGGCCTCGCAACCGAGGCCGCCGCACCGATGCTCGCCCCCATCGACGCCGCGCTGTCGGGGGCGACCTCGCTGGCGGATATGCGCACACGTCTTGATGATCTGGAAAGCCGCCCGCCACCGCAGGCGCTGAGCACGCTGCTTGCGCGCGCCGATTTTGCCGCCGGGCTGGCCGGGGCCTCGGGAGCCCCTGTCATCGGGGAGGGTTTGATCGAAGAGACCGGAACGGGCGATGCCTGATCCGGTCGATCTCGCCCCCCTCGTCACGCCCGCCGCCGTCTCGCCGCAGGAAGCGCTGGAATACTTTCGCGCCAAGGGGTTTGCACCGCCCGACAGCCGGTTTGATTATCGCGACTGGCATGGGGCCTCCCACGCGCGCGGCTTCGTCGTCGCCAAGGCGATGCAGGACGATCTGCTGCGCACCCTGCGCGATGCCGTGGACAAGGCCATCGCCGAAGGCCGGACGCTCGAGCAGTTCCGCACCGACCTTGAACCCGAACTCAAGCGTCAGGGCTGGTGGGGCCGCAAGACCATGACCGATCCCGCAACCGGCGAGCAGCGGACCGTCCAGCTCGGCTCCGCACGCCGCCTGCGCGTGATCTTTGACACCAATATGCGCACGTCTTATGCCGCCGGTCGCTGGGTGCGCATCCAGCGCACAAAGTCCGCCCTGCCATATCTGCAATACATCCAGCTGCAACGGGTCAATGCCCGCGATGACCACAAGCCGTTTCACGAGCTGGTGATCCCCGTCGATCACCCGTTCTGGGCCACGCACTTCCCGCCAAACGGATGGTTCTGCGCCTGCGCCACCCTCCAGATGACCGCCGCCGCCGTCGAGCGGCGGGGCCTGAGCGTGACGACCGATCCCCCCATGGGCACACGCGCATGGACCAACCCGCGCACCGGGCAGATTGACCAGGTGCCCGAAGGCATCACCCCCGGCTTCAACACCAACCCCGGTGCCACCTTTCTCGCCGAACAGGGACGCTACGACCGGATCGCTGGCGCGCTTACAGCGCAGGCGCGCGGCGTCGAATCCGCCCTGATCGCGCAGGCCCGCGCGCGCGGTATCCGCACCGGTGTTGAGCATCTCGCCGCAATGGATATTGACCCCGCTGATACCCGTGCCATCCGCGAGGCAGGCAGTGCCGCGCCGGTCGAATGGGTGAGTGGCTGGAGGGGCGGTGTCAAACTGAGTGAGACCCTGAAAGCGATTGTCGCCGATCCGGCCCGACGGATCGGCGTTATTCACAACCACCCGGATTCGTCCGGCTTCTCGAAGCAGGACTTTCTCGCACTCGACGGCTACAGTGGCCTGGAACGGCTTATCGCCGTGGGTCATGACGGTACGCTCTATCGTGCCAGCAATCCGCGTCGCGGCATGGGCGCGGTGGTCGACCCCCTCTACCGATACTCCCAAAATCTGGTCGATGCGGCGGCCGCCGATCTCGGTATGGATGAAACCGCACTGTTCCGCCTGCGCGGGCACGCCACCGCCAGCGCCCTTGCTCGCGCCGGATACCTTGATTACGCTCACGCCATCACCGGAGGCAGCCGCGTCAACTTCCAGCGCTTCGGTGACGCGAACATGACGCGGATCATCGAAAGGCTGGTGGAATGGCTGAACCAATGACCCGAGGAAGGGACGAACCGCTGAAAGGGGTCCTTGCCGACCCCAGCGATCCGCTCTGCAATTACGGATTCAGGCAGGACACCGCGACGCCGGTTTCGTGCTCACTGCGATCACTGCGACATGTGCTGGTCGACAAGCCACCCCGAGGGGACGGTCATTATGGCTGGCGGCTTCGTGGCGTGATCGGCGACCTCTGGAACGATCTCTGCGATCAGGACCACCATGAGGGCTACCCGACCCGTCCCGACGGACCGACCGGCACAGAGCGTGCCCAACTGATCGCCTCGCTCCAGGACGCCGCACGCCATCTCTATGCGTGGTGTGAATGCAACGGCTGCACCGGCACCTTCGACATTCCTGATGAAGATGCCGCCCGGCAGGGCTGGCCGGACGAGACCGGCAAGGGCTGGACGCCGCCTTGGGATATCCTCGGAATTGCCCCGCCCGACCATTGGGGATCACCCGACCTGTCAACGTGAATGCAATGCCGTTTTCCGGGCGGTTAGAGGTGGTCCTAGAATTTCGGACCAGTAAGTTAAGGTGGGTCGACTTATGAGAAAGACGATCTGAAATGACGAAAAGAAAGAACCATTCGGCAGATTTCAAAGCCAAAGTAGCGCTTGAAGCTCTTCGGGAAGAAATGACGCTGGCTGAGCTGTCGAAGAAATATGGCGTACATCCGAATATGATCAGCGCGTGTAAGCGCGAAGCGATCCGGAACATGGCTTTGAGCTTTACCAAGGGCAACGATACGGCGGCCCAGGCGCGTGAGGTCGAGATTGAGAAACTGCATTCGAAGATTGGGCAATTGGTGGTTGAACGCGATTTTTTGCGCAAAGCTTGGGGTCGTTAAGCAAGGATCACAGGCAGATGTGCATTGAGAAAAAACACCCGAAACTGAGCGTCCGCCGGCAGTGCAACCTGCTGTCTCTGGCCCGCTCGAACCTGTACTACGCGCCTGTTGGTGAGAGTGCTGAGAATCTGGAGTTCATGAAGATCATTGATAAGCAATTTCTGGAAACCCCGTGGTACGGGTCGCGACAGATGGCGCGATATATGAAGCGGCAGGGGTATAAATGCGGGCGGCATCGTGCGCGCCGCCTGATGCGATTGATGCGGTTGGTGCCAATCTACCAAGAGCCTAATACCAGCAAGAAGCACCCGCAGCATAAGATATATCCTTACCTACTGAAGGGGTTGACGATAGGCCGTCCCAATCAAGTCTGGTGCGCGGATATCACCTACATCCCGATGCGGCGCGGTTTTTTGTATCTTATCGCGATCATGGATTGGCATAGCCGGAAGGTTTTATCTTGGCGCTTGTCTAACAGTATGGATGCAAGCTTTTGCGTTGATGCTTTGAATGAGGCCCTGGCGAAATACGGCAAGCCGGAGATATTCAACACCGATCAGGGTTCGCAATTCACTGGCTTCGAGTGGATACAGACCCTGAAAGATGCCGACGTCAAAATATCGATGGATGGGCGGGGGCGCTGGATTGACAACCGAATGATTGAGAGGCTCTGGCGGTCCCTGAAATACGAATGTGTCTATCTGAATGCTTTCGAGACGGGATCAGAAGCGCGGCTGGGGATAGGCAAGTGGCTGACCTACTACAATGCTGAACGGCCCCATTCGACCCATGGCATCTTGACCCCGGGCGAAGCCTATGACAACAAAACCGAACCAACGAGTATGGCAGCCTGATTTGAAACCATGATCCACCTTAAATAGGCTGTAAACTGGTCGAAAAACCAGGACCACCTCTGTTTTTACCCTTTGCAAAGCCCCTGAAAAGATCGGTTTCCGGGCCATAAATACCCCCGCAACTGCTCCGAATTGTCAATTTCACTGTCGCGGGCAGTTTTTGAACCCGCTTGAACAGCCCAGCTCAATACGCACGCAAACCCCACCATTTTAGGCCGTTTCGGGGATCTCATCCGGAATAGTCCGGGATAGTCCGGGATAGTCCGGATACATCATTATTTCTGTCGTCTTACATCTTTCCGTTGGGGTGAACAGTTCCATTTGCGGGGATTGTGAGGCGCGCAACTCTTCCATGATCCGGCCAGCCAGGCGCTTGAGATCTGCAACCTCAGTGTCGTTATGCGCGATGCCGACATGCCGGACGACCTTCTGGCGAACCTTCTGACCGGTGCGCACCGACTGGACGATCTGGATGCGGGTGCGCTTGCGTTCGGGATCATGTTTGGTGCGGATGAACATGTGCGGGAGTGTAGCAGAACCTCCAGAAACCGCAACCCTCAATTGCCACTGGGGGCACTACTTTGCCCTCCCGGAAGCCAGGGCCTGAAGTTAAACAAAAAAACACCCGACAAGCCGACAAAACCTACGAACTCAGGACAGGCCCCTGGTTGGGGCGGTGCCGCCGATTGGCAAAAGATTGGGAGAAATCCATTGCTTCTGCTGAAAGCTGGCTCCTCATCGCCCATATCAGAATGGTCACACGGCGATTACCAAGGGGTTGAAATCATTGAAATAGTTTTCGGCCGGACTCTAAAGACAAAGTGGTCAGCTCCAGCACCGCCCAACATCACATCGCCCCCCCGCATCGCCTAATATCGCATCATTACCAGAGCCCCTCCAAGTCCGGATTTTGTAGAAAAACAGTATCGCCATTTTCAAAATCAATACTCAGGCCGTCAATACCCCCAACTGTTGTATTCCAAACTGTTGTATTCGTTGATGCCGCTCTCAGGTCAGCAATATCTTTGAAGGCTGAAGTAGCAAATTGGATATCCAGAACATCTTCCCTCACGTTGAAGCCCGCAATGGCATTATTGTCTATTTGCGGCCTAAAGACAAAGTGGTCAGCTCCAGCACCGCCCAACATCACATCATCCCCCGCATCGCCTAATATCGCATCATTACCAGAGCCTCTTGTGATAGGGTCGCTTGTCGTTTGTCCAATAGGTGCGTCCATTGATATACTGTCACCGCCACCAGTATAAGGTATACTTCCACCCCTCCTCGATAGCTCACTGATCGTAGTAATGCTGACGGTTGCGGTGGCGGTTGCGCCAAAGTCGGTGCCGTCGGAGAGGCTGAAGGTGAAA
>CBDBHH010000005.1:0-2272500 GCA_965205535.1 Alphaproteobacteria bacterium
TGTTAAGCATCTGAATCCTCAATCACTTTCATGGGCCTGAGCGCGGCCCTGGCCAGTTCCTCCGGCGTCGGTACGGTTCCATCCTTCTTGTGGATAATGACTACCTTATCAATCTCTGCCTTTGACGGCTGATGACTGTGCGGTTTCACTCTGACCTTGGTTTGTCCTAGCCGCTTTGGCTTTTGAACTTTGACGTTAGCCATATCTCCCTCTGATCATCTTCCTTGGCCCGCCGCACCTGCGACATAAGCCATATCCGTCCTGGCGGTTCTGGTACAATGTTCTTCGCACCCTGATTGCAAATGCTGCATAGAGCCCGAAGGTTGTCCGGGTCATCGCTGCCGCCTTGCCCCTTGTCCTTGATATGACCGATATGCAGGCGGGCCGGTCGGCCCGTCCGGTCATCGGGATCGCCGGCCGCAATCCCGCACATCTTGCAAGTATAGCCGTTGCGCTCCAAAACCTCCGCCCGCGTTTTGGAGCTGATGTTACGGGCGAACTGCGGCGGCGGTTTCTCTGGCGGCCAAGTCACAAGGCGATACTCGCCAGGTTTGAGTTCAGCAGAATCCTTATCAGACTGAATTGGCCATCCTTCCTCATCGCGTAATTCCCGCAAGCGGCGCCCGTATTGACCCTGACCGCCGCTGGCGTCGCGTATTTGCTCGGTTTTTACGATCTTCCCGACATTCTCTAGCAAGAAAGCGCGAATGCCTTTCTTGCCGGTCAGCGCAGGCATTGGGCCAGAGCCCCGGCGACAGCCGTGGCCAACGGCGGCGGCAGCGCGTTGCCAATTTGACGGCATTGCTGTGTCTTGCCGCCATAGAATGCCCAATCATCGGGGAAGCCCTGTATCCGGGCCACCATGCGGGAGGTAAGCCGCGGGACACCGTTGAATCCTCGGGGGGGGGGGGGGGAGTCGGCTATGCCGAGGCCATCAACGCCAAGAGCCGCCCAAGCCGCGCGCGCGCGCGTAGGACCAAGATCGGGGCCGCCATGTTTTTTGGAACCGCCGACAATGGTGGGGGCGGCCTTGTTGGCCCGCCTCACCCATCGCTTCGCACCCTGCCAGCCGTCCGCCGCCATTAGGTCGCCGAGAGCCTCGCCAACCGTCTTGCTCGCTTTTAGGGTGGGAAACGGCCATTCCAGCGGGCCGGTTTCGCCCTTACGGAGGGCGATAAGGAACACGCGAGACCGTGTTTGTGGAGTACCGAAATCGGCGGCATCCAGCATCGCCCAATATGAGGCAAAGCCCAACGCTTGCAATGTGCCGTCAATTTGCTTCCGGACCTCGGTAAATTTGGCGTGCAATAAGCCGCGCACATTCTCGATCAGCACGGCTCGCGGTTGTACGCTTTCGACGATTCGCAACATGGCGGGAAACAGGTCGCGCTCATCGTCCGCGCCGTGCTGTTTCCCGGCAACCGAATAAGGCGGGCACGGTAGCCCGCCGGATACAAGATCGGAGCCGGACCAAGAGGAGAAGTCGAAGCCCTTAAGATCAGCTTCGATTGTATTCCATCGCGGGCGGTTTACCCGGAGCGTGGCGCAGGCGTGGGCGTCGTTATCAATCAGGGCGACGGGCTGAAACCCGGCTTGCTCTAGGCCAATAGACAAACCCCCGGCCCCGGCGCAGAGTTCCACGGCGGAAAGCATTATCCCCGCGCTCCCGAATCCAATCCGTTGTCGGCGGTGAGGTCCGCATAGCGCAGTTGCTTCCCGGTCATGCCGGTGACGATCCGCGCCATTTGTTCCTTTGTGTCCGTGTCCCGGTCGTTATGACGCCCCTCAAATTCCTTCACATAGCGGTTCAAGTGCTTTGGGCTGAT
Source organism: Alphaproteobacteria bacterium (assembly GCA_965205535.1). Taxonomy (GTDB): domain Bacteria; phylum Pseudomonadota; class Alphaproteobacteria; order UBA6615; family UBA6615; genus UBA8079. The sequence continues at coordinate 1,827 of CBDBHH010000005.1, forward strand.
CTTGTGGAACGTGCCCTTATGTGCGCGCTTCAGACCGGCCCAGAAAGATTCGATTCCGTTGGTATGTGCCATATTCCGGACGTACTCGCCCGCTGAGTGCTTCACCGCCTCATGCGGGCGAAGGATGCCCTTGTAGGCCGTGGCATCATCCGTATAGATCTGCGCGCCTTTCTTGGTGCGATCCTCAACGAAACCCCGCAGGGTTTCGCCCGTGGTATCGTGAACCACCTCGGCGGAAACCTGGTTGGTCTCGCGGTCCTTAACCCCGGCAACTGCTGTCTTGTCAACCGCCCCCCGGCCCTTCAAGCCCTTGCGCTTGGATTTGGACATGTTCTTACGCTGACCGCCAAAGTAGGTTTCATCGGCTTCTACGGGGCCATCGAATATGCCATGACCCGCTTCGAAAGCCTTGCGAAGCCGGTGCAGTAAGTGCCAGGCACTCTTTTGCGTGATCTCTAAATCACGGTGCAATTTCATACTCGATACGCTCTTGAGATTAGTGGTCAGGATGTAGACCGCAATTGCCCAATCACGATAGTCCAGTTTTGTCCCCTTCATGACAGTGCCCGACTTGAGGCTGAATTGAGGTCGATTCGGGCAGTCACGGCAACGGTGTGTCATGGTGCTGTGTGAGATACCGGCCTTCACATTGAGCGATCCGCACTTGGGGCAATACGGCCCATCCGGCCAGATCGCCGACTCCAGCCATTCTCTGGCGGCGTCCTCGGTCGAGAACATTTTCATCAACTCTTTGAAGCTGATACCTTCGCGGTAATGCTTGCCGGGTGCCTTCTGAACCATGAGAATCTCCCTCTATTGGGATTCTACTGTAAACGATTCCTCGGTGGAGTCAACAAGAAAATGGGATTCTCGTATATAATTCCCAATCCTTTGGTGGCAGTTCGATCTTGTTCTTCTTGTTCATAACCGGCTCTCCAATTTTCAAGTCTGTTTTGCCTTGTTGATCATTCCACGCATCCTAACGGGCTAATCCCTCAACCCATCATCAAGAATTCTGTTAGCAATGTTATGGGAATTATATACAATCTTACCCAAACCGCTTGACTTGTAAGCCTCATATGGGTAAAATAGTCGCGAAACTAAGAGGTAACATCATGGCTCATAAAGCACCCGGCAAGCACTTTCGCGAAGGTCTCTCACTCGTCGAACTTATTCAAATGTTCCCTGACGATATGGCGGCGGAACAGTGGTTTGTCGAAACCCGCTGGCCGGACGGTGTGCACTGCCCTAAGTGTGGATCGCTTAATGTGCAAGAACGCCCGACACGCAAACCCCAGCCGTATAGGTGCCGCGATTGCCGCAAGGACTTCTCGGTTAAGACTGGGACGTTGATGCAAGGTTCCAATCTCGGTTTACAAACCTGGGTGCTGGCGATCTACTTGGTGACGACAGGGATCAAGGGAACCAGCAGCATGAAGTTGCATCGCGATCTTGGCATCACTCAAAAAACCGCATGGCACCTTGCGCATCGCATACGCGAAACATGGCAGGATAATGCCGACAAGCCCTTCCCAGGCCCAATTGAGGTTGATGAAACCTACATTGGCGGTAAGGAAAAGAACAAACACGCCAACAAGAAACTGCGGGCCGGACGTGGCGGCGTCGGCAAAGCCATTGTGGCTGGCGCGAAGGATCGGGACACCAACCGAGTCAGCGCCGCTACGGTTGGGTGTACCGACAGAAAGACGCTACATCAATTCGTTGGAAGCCGGGCAGAAAAGGGCGCGACGATTTACACCGACGATCACAAAGCCTATCCAGGCATGAAGGGGTTCAGCATGAAACTGTCCGCCATAGCGTCGGTGAATATGTCAAGGGTATGGCTCATACCAACGGCATTGAGAGCTTCTGGGCTATGCTCAAGAGAGGTTATCACGGCACCTGCCACCACATGAGCGAGAAGCATTTGAACCGATACGTTGGTGAGTTTGCAGGTCGGCACAACGCACGAAACAGCGATACGCCAATGCAAATGATGGCCATCGCGCAGGGCATGGTCGGGAAACGGCTGCGCTACGCGGACTTGACAAAAGAAGCTAATTGACTCACAAATGAGTTGGGAATTATATACGAGAATCCCATTTTCTTGTTGACTCCACCGAGGAATCGTTTACAGTAGAATCCCAATAGAGGGAGATTCTCATGGTTCAGAAGGCACCCGGCAAGCATTACCGCGAAGGTATCAGCTTCAAAGAGTTGATGAAAATGTTCTCGACCGAGGACGCCGCCAGAGAATGGCTGGAGTCGGCGATCTGGCCGGATGGGCCGTATTGCCCCAAGTGCGGATCGCTCAATGTGAAGGCCGGTATCTCACACAGCACCATGACACACCGTTGCCGTGACTGCCCGAATCGACCTCAATTCAGCCTCAAGTCGGGCACTGTCATGAAGGGGACAAAACTGGACTATCGTGATTGGGCAATTGCGGTCTACATCCTGACCACTAATCTCAAGAGCGTATCGAGTATGAAATTGCACCGTGATTTAGAGATCACGCAAAAGAGTGCCTGGCACTTACTGCACCGGCTTCGCAAGGCTTTCGAAGCGGGTCATGGCATATTCGATGGCCCCGTAGAAGCCGATGAAACCTACTTTGGCGGTCAGCGTAAGAACATGTCCAAATCCAAGCGCAAGGGCTTGAAGGGCCGGGGGGCGGTTGACAAGACAGCAGTTGCCGGGGTTAAGGACCGCGAGACCAACCAGGTTTCCGCCGAGGTGGTTCACGATACCACGGGCGAAACCCTGCGGGGTTTCGTTGAGGATCGCACCAAGAAAGGCGCGCAGATCTATACGGATGATGCCACGGCCTACAAGGGCATCCTTCGCCCGCATGAGGCGGTGAAGCACTCAGCGGGCGAGTACGTCCGGAATATGGCACATACCAACGGAATCGAATCTTTCTGGGCCGGTCTGAAGCGCGCACATAAGGGCACGTTCCACAAGATCAGCCCAAAGCACTTGAACCGCTATGTGAAGGAATTTGAGGGGCGTCATAACGACCGGGACACGGACACAAAGGAACAAATGGCGCGGATCGTCACCGGCATGACCGGGAAGCAACTGCGCTATGCGGACCTCACCGCCGACAACGGATTGGATTCGGGAGCGCGGGGATAATGCTTTCCGCCGTGGAACTCTGCGCCGGGGCCGGGGGTTTGTCTATTGGCCTAGAGCAAGCCGGGTTTCAGCCCGTCGCCCTGATTGATAACGACGCCCACGCCTGCGCCACGCTCCGGGTAAACCGCCCGCGATGGAATACAATCGAAGCTGATCTTAAGGGCTTCGACTTCTCCTCTTGGTCCGGCTCCGATCTTGTATCCGGCGGGCTACCGTGCCCGCCTTATTCGGTTGCCGGGAAACAGCACGGCGCGGACGATGAGCGCGACCTGTTTCCCGCCATGTTGCGAATCGTCGAAAGCGTACAACCGCGAGCCGTGCTGATCGAGAATGTGCGCGGCTTATTGCACGCCAAATTTACCGAGGTCCGGAAGCAAATTGACGGCACATTGCAAGCGTTGGGCTTTGCCTCATATTGGGCGATGCTGGATGCCGCCGATTTCGGTACTCCACAAACACGGTCTCGCGTGTTCCTTATCGCCCTCCGTAAGGGCGAAACCGGCCCGCTGGAATGGCCGTTTCCCACCCTAAAAGCGAGCAAGACGGTTGGCGAGGCTCTCGGCGACCTAATGGCGGCGGACGGCTGGCAGGGTGCGAAGCGATGGGTGAGGCGGGCCAACAAGGCCGCCCCCACCATTGTCGGCGGTTCCAAAAAACATGGCGGCCCCGATCTTGGTCCTACGCGCGCGCGCGCGGCTTGGGCGGCTCTTGGCGTTGATGGCCTCGGCATAGCCGACTCCCCCCCCCCCCCCCCGAGGATTCAACGGTGTCCCGCGGCTTACCTCCCGCATGGTGGCCCGGATACAGGGCTTCCCCGATGATTGGGCATTCTATGGCGGCAAGACACAGCAATGCCGTCAAATTGGCAACGCGCTGCCGCCGCCGTTGGCCACGGCTGTCGCCGGGGCTCTGGCCCAATGCCTGCGCTGACCGGCAAGAAAGGCATTCGCGCTTTCTTGCTAGAGAATGTCGGGAAGATCGTAAAAACCGAGCAAATACGCGACGCCAGCGGCGGTCAGGGTCAATACGGGCGCCGCTTGCGGGAATTACGCGATGAGGAAGGATGGCCAATTCAGTCTGATAAGGATTCTGCTGAACTCAAACCTGGCGAGTATCGCCTTGTGACTTGGCCGCCAGAGAAACCGCCGCCGCAGTTCGCCCGTAACATCAGCTCCAAAACGCGGGCGGAGGTTTTGGAGCGCAACGGCTATACTTGCAAGATGTGCGGGATTGCGGCCGGCGATCCCGATGACCGGACGGGCCGACCGGCCCGCCTGCATATCGGTCATATCAAGGACAAGGGGCAAGGCGGCAGCGATGACCCGGACAACCTTCGGGCTCTATGCAGCATTTGCAATCAGGGTGCGAAGAACATTGTACCAGAACCGCCAGGACGGATATGGCTTATGTCGCAGGTGCGGCGGGCCAAGGAAGATGATCAGAGGGAGATATGGCTAACGTCAAAGTTCAAAAGCCAAAGCGGCTAGGACAAACCAAGGTCAGAGTGAAACCGCACAGTCATCAGCCGTCAAAGGCAGAGATTGATAAGGTAGTCATTATCCACAAGAAGGATGGAACCGTACCGACGCCGGAGGAACTGGCCAGGGCCGCGCTCAGGCCCATGAAAGTGATTGAGGATTCAGATGCTTAACAGAGAATTGGGATTCTCGTATATAATTCCCAAAATAATCACATGTTCTGGTTAACGCTGTCGCGGGGGCGACACGTTAAGGATCCCGCAAGGGCATCAGGGTATGTTGAAGCGGTGGCTTTGTGTCCAGGTCACGCAATCGGCTTTAGTTCCTGGGTAAGGGAGCCAAACTTGCGATGTGGAATAGAGATAATGTTGAAAACACTTAATGACCTAAAACCTTCTCGCATCTTGTTTGCAGCGCTTCTGGTGGGCTCGCTGAGCGCATGTGCGATTCCGCCCAGTGACGACAAGGAAGCGATGGCCGAGTTCGAAAAGGCGAACGATCCGTTCGAACCGGCGAACCGCCTGATATTCTCTGCCAATGTGGCGGTTGACCAACTGGTCCTGCGGCCAGCGGCCGTGACCTATCGGGATTTGTTTCCCGATGAACTGAAGCCGCCGGTCGAGAACTTCATCACCAATCTCTTCATGCCACTGAGCTTCGTGCATTCGCTCCTGCAAGGCGACCTCGAGCGGGCAAATCTCGCCGCGACGCGTTTCTTCACGGCACTTCCGACTTTCCTTCTCGGCAATATGACGCCCGACAAGAAACCCGTCTTCGAGGACGCCGGCCAGACGCTCGCCGTGTGGGGCTTCGAACCTGGTCCGTACGTCATGCTTCCCCTGATCGGCCCCTCGTCGGTACGCGACACATTCGGCACGATCGGCGACTTCTTCTTCGATCCGGTGGGCTGGATCACGGATACACCGGTAACCATCGGTCGTGCGGCAGGCAACGCTGTCGTGGTGCGCTCGAACAACGTGAATCAGGTCCGTGACCTGCAGCGTAATTCGCTGGATTATTACGCGGCCGTGCGCAGCCTTTACCGCCAGCAACGCGAATCTCAGGTTCGCAATGGCGGATCGACCCCGGTTCAGCCAGCACCGACGCTCGGCCTGGACCTGGAAGAAAAACCGGAAGCTAAAGAAACCGCTTCAGGTAAGTAAGGCTGGCTCCCATGATCGCGCGCTTCACACCGGCGTTCGTCATTGTCCTGGCATTGCTCTTTGTCGCACCCGCGGCAAAGGCTGACGGACATCTGGACGAGGCCGCCAACTTCATCAAGTCACTGTCCGATCGTGCGATCACGACGCTGACGGACCCGGACATATCAGCCGATGAACGCCGCGCGCAGTTCAGGAACCTGTTCCGCGAAGGTTTCGCCGTGGACGGCATCGCGCGATTCGCGCTCGGCCGTTACTGGCGCGGCGCATCCAAGCAGGAGCGTGAGGAATATCTCGTGCTCTTCGAGGACGTCATCGTCACCACATGGGCGGATCGTTTCTCCCTCTATTCCGGGCAATCCTTCGAGGTTCGCGGCGCCACCAACGAACCCACCGACGGTCCGGAAAAGGTTGCGTTGGTCACAAGCCAGTTCTTCACGAACCCCAGTTCGCCCGTGGATATCGAATGGCGCGTTGCCAGCCAGGGAGACGTGATCAAGATCGTCGATGTGAAGGTCGCCGGCTTCAGCATGGCGAATACACAACGCGACGAATTCAACTCGGTCATTCTCAACAATGGCCGCAAACTATCGGCCCTGCTTGAGCAGCTGCGCAAAATGCGAGATGGCTAGACCAGCAGAATTCGCCCGCTGGCATCGCCCATTATCCCGCTAACTCAACGCTGAAGCGGCTTGTACTTGATCCGGTGCGGCTGGTCGGCGTCTGCGCCGCGCCGGCGCTTCAGGTCCTCCGTATAGGACTCGTAGTTCCCCTCGAACCAGACCACCTCGCTGTTACCCTCGAAGGCCAGGATGTGGGTCGCGATCCGGTCGAGGAACCAGCGATCATGGCTCACCACGATTGCGCAACCGGGAAACTCCAGTAGCGCCTCCTCGAGCGCGCGCAATGTATCGACATCCAGATCATTGGTCGGCTCATCCAACATCAGGAAGTTAGAGCCCGACTTCAGAACCTTCGCGAGATGCACGCGGTTGCGTTCACCACCCGACAGTTGGCCAACAGGCTTCTGCTGGTCTGATCCTTTGAAATTGAAGCCCGCGACATAGGCGCGGCTCTGCACGTTCCGTTTGCCAAGCTCGATCACATCGATTCCGTCGGAAATCTCCTCCCAGACGGTCTTTTCATCCGACAGGGCGTCGCGGCTTTGGTCCACATACCCCAGCACCACGGTGTCACCGATCCGAAAGTCTCCGGAATCTGGCGTGTCTTGCGCCGTCACCATGCGACAGAACGTGGTTTTGCCCGCGCCGTTCGGCCCGATCACGCCGACAATTGCCCCCGGCGGCATCTTGAAGCTGAGATCGTCAATCAACAGGTGATTGCCGAAACCCTTGCGAATACCGTCCGCTTCGATCACCAGGTCGCCAAGACGCGGGCCCGGCGGGATCGTGATCTGCTGGCCTTCGGGTGCCTTGTCCTGGCTCTGGGCAACAAGCTTCTCATAGGCGTCGACACGCGCCTTGCTCTTGGCCTGGCGGGCACGGGGGCTTTGGCGCACCCACTCCAGTTCCTGCTTGATCGTGCGCTGGCGCGACGATTCCTCTCGCTCTTCCTGGGCCAGGCGCTTCTCTTTCGCCTCGAGCCAGGCAGTGTAGTTACCTTCAAACGGCAGCCCCTTGCCGCGATCCAGTTCGAGGATCCAGCCGGCAACATTGTCGAGAAAATAGCGGTCATGGGTCACCGCAACCACGGTCCCTTCATAATCTTCAAGGAAGCGCTCGAGCCAGGCGCCTGATTCGGCATCGAGATGGTTGGTCGGCTCATCGAGCAAAAGCATATCGGGCCGGGACAGCAACAAACGGCAAAGCGCCACCCGGCGGCGCTCACCACCTGAAAGTTTGGAGACGTCCGCCTCACCCGGCGGGCAGCGAAGCGCATCCATGGCGATCTCGATCTGGCGATCCAGTTCCCATGCATCGGTGGCGTCGATCTCGTTCTGCAGTTCGGCCTGTTCGGCGATGAGGGAGTCCATCTCCTCCGGCGTAATATCCTCGCCGAAACGCATGCTCACCTCGTTGAACCGATCGAGCAGCGCCTTGGTCTCGGCCACCCCCTCCATGACATTGCCCATCACGTCCTTGTCGGGATCGAGATCGGGTTCCTGCGGCAGGAAGCCCACCTTCAAACCGTCCGCCGCCCAGGCCTCACCCTGATATTCGCTATCGAGGCCGGCCATGATCTTGAGCAGCGTGGATTTACCGGAGCCGTTCAGGCCCAGGACACCAATCTTGGCGCCGGGCAGAAAGCTCAACCAGACATCTTCGACGACCTTTCGACCGCCGGGAAAGACCTTGCTCAGGCCCTTCATGACATAGACATACTGTGGTGTGTTCACGGGCATGCTCTCAACTGGTTGGTTTGGCAGACGGGCGTCTATGTAAGCCGACCACGCGCGCGGCGCAACGGTTCGTCAAGGACCCGAAACAGCGCGTGCTGCGGGACTAGTGGCGCCCGCCGAACCGCCAGCGATGAATGTCGATACCCGTGTAGAGGCCCGCCTTGCAGTAAGGCTCGTGTTCGAGCATTTCCTCGACAGCGTCGCGATCGGGCAATTCGATCAGCATTGCACTTCCGACCCACTCGCTTTCATCATCATTGTAGAGCGGGCCTCGCTCGATAAACCGGGGCAGATAGCCGCCGTCGATGAAGTATTCACGATGGGCCTCAAGCAGGCTGTCGCGTTCTTCTGTCGTGTCCGGTCGTCCGTGACCGATCAACAGGAAACGCTGATTGTTGTCCGGATCGCCCTCGAAATCCCACATCGTGCGCCCGAGCGCATTGCGCCAGCGTCGAACGATAATGTCATCAAACACGCCGGCCTTCGCATAGGGTTCCTCATAGGCAAACACGCGGGCCGCTTCGGCGTCGGGAAGCTCAACCATGTGCATGCTGCCCGTCGGGGTCTCACCGACATCGGCCAGGGTTGGACCACGCGCGACCATTTGATCCGCATACCGGTCCATGAACCCCCAATGTTCTTCGACGACCGCCTTGCGGATGTCGCGGGTGTCCGGTTTATCGCGGCAGTAGAAAAAATAGGTCGGCATGGCCATCACTCACTCGGAATCAGCGCTGACTTTCCCACCGGACCGCGCGGCAGCCTGCTTGGCGACGCCATCCTTGCCGGCGTCTGTCTCTGCATCCCAGCTGTTCTCGTGGGCCAGGTGCTTGTCTTCGTCCCATTCGTGCTGCGTGCCCTCACCCATAAACACGGTGAAGACCTCACAGCCATCGGGATACTCATAGGGGCCGTGCAAGGTGTTGCCGCCGAACACATAGTCGCCCGGACGCAAATCCTTGCCCGCCACGCACATCCGGCCGGCCAGGACCATGATCGAGTGCCAACTCTTGTGGCTATGTTCGGGCTCGACATAGCCCGGCGGGAACCGAACCTTCATATCGACCCGGCCCATCTCCGCGTCATAGTTGAAAATTTTGACCTTCACCCCTGGCGGCAACGACAGCAGTTCGTTGACATCCTCGCCTTCCTGCCATTCCACTTCATCGTCGTGCAAAGCCACGAACCCATGCACGAGATCCGAAACCGATACGCTCATCTGTCGTCTCCCCTATCCTGATTTGGGTGAGATTAGCGCGGCACTCCGTCGAAAGTCTCCTCCGCCGTCCACTCCGATAGCACATGGCTGTCGGTCTCTTCGGACATGTGCACCGCGCGGATATCTGCAAACTCGCTCTCGGGCAGAAGGCGAGACAGAGCCCACGCGGCCGCGCCGCGCACCAGCGGTGATGCATCATGAAGACGCTCCAGGGCGGCTTCGGTGGTACCCTCACCGCCAACATTGCCAATCGCGGTCAGTACGTTACGGACAAAGCGGTCCCGGCCCACCCGCTTGACTGCGGTCTTGGAGAAGAAGCTACGGAAGGCCGCATCATCGAGGCGTGCGAGGTCCGCAAGACGCGGCGTGGCAAACTCGTCTCGCGCCCGCAATTCGGTCACCGGCGCCGCCGCCGCAAACTTGTTCCACGGACAGGCGGCCAGGCAATCGTCGCAACCGTATATCCGGTTGCCGATCAGCGGACGCAGTTCCCGGTCGATCGGACCCTTATGTTCGATCGTGAGGTAGGAGATGCAGCGTCGCGCGTCGATCCGATAGGGCGCAGGAAACGCATTTGTCGGACAGGCATCAAGACAATTTCGGCAGCTACCGCAATGATCATCCATCGCACGATCATCCGGCAGCTCAAGCGTTGTAAACACCTCACCCAGGAACAACCATGAGCCGTGATCGCGCGACACCAGGTTGGTGTGCTTTCCCTGCCAGCCAAGGCCGGCGGCCTGGGCGACCGGTTTCTCCATCACCGGCGCGGTGTCGACGAACACCTTCACATCGCCGGGAAACTCTTCGCAAATCCAGCGCCCGAGCGCCTTGAGACGCTTCTTGACCACGTCGTGATAGTCCCGCCCGCGGGCATAGACCGAAAGATGTCCCACACCTTCCCGGTCCAGACTGTCGAACGCGGAATCTTCGGGTGTGTAGGCCATCGCGAGCGCGATGACGGAGCGCGCCTCGGGCCAGAGCGCCGCGGGTTCACTTCGCCGGTCGGCCTTCGCCGGCATCCAGTCCATATCCCCGTGCCGGCCCTCGTCGATGAATTGCACGAGATGGTCGCGGATTTCCGGCGCCAGATGCACCGGCGCGAACCCGGCCGCGCTGAACCCCAGCGCATGCGCCTTCTCCCGGATGCGGTCGCGCACCGCAGCCGGAGAGGCATCCTGAATTATATCATCGCCCATTTGGTTCGGCCCTGTACGCCTGTCCGCAACGCGATCATCTCACAATTTACCATCCACCCCCACCTGTCAGGCGCGCTTGAGAAGTGTGGCGTCACCATAGGAGAAGAACCTGTACTCCGCCTCGATCGCATGGCGGTAGGCCGCCCGCATATGATCGGTCCCCGCAAAGGCGCAGACCAGCATGAACAGGGTGGAGCGCGGGAGATGAAAATTGGTGAACAACTGATCGACGGCGCGGAATTCATAGCCGGGCACGCAAAACAACCTCGTGTCGCCGCGAAACTCCGCCACCTGCCCCGCCGCATCGATCGCGGATTCAAGCACTCGCAGCGCCGTTGTCCCGATCGACACCACCGGGCGACCTGCGGACCGCGCCGCGTTGATCCGAGCGGCCGTCTCTGCACCAACCTCACCATACTCGGCATGCATCTTGTGTTCGCTGACATCTTCGACGGTCACCGGCAGGAACGTGCCGGCCCCCACATGCAGGGTCACGGTCGCGAGCTCCATGCGCGCACCGTCCAGTGCTGCCATCAGGTCGGGCGTGAAATGCAGGCCGGCCGTAGGCGCCGCGACCGCACCTTCGTGCGCCGCAAACATGGTCTGATAGTCGTGCGTATCTCGCCCGTCCGGGCCATCGCCGCGCTTGATATAGGGCGGCAACGGCGTCCGCCCGTGGTGCATCAACGCTTCGTGAAAGGCGGTGGCGGCCATGTCGAACCGAAGATGCACTTCACCCCCCTCGCGCCGCTCGACCATTTCGGCGGCAAAACCGTCCGCGAACTCGATCCGGTCACCCGGCCGCAGCCGCTTCGCGGGGCGCGCAAATGCGAGCCACTGGGTCTCCGACAGCTGCTTGTGAAGGGTGACGGAGATCCTGCCTTCCCCGCGGCGACCCTCGAGTTGCGCGGGAATCACACGCGTGTCGTTGACCACGAGCAGGCTGCCCGGTGCGAGCAATTGCGGGAGGTCCGCCACGGCCGCATCCGCGATGCCATCGCGCAGGTCCAGCAGGCGCGCGGAATCGCGCGGCTCGGCGGGGCGCTGTGCGATGCGTTCGGGGGGCAACTCGAAATCGAAGTCCGATGTTTTCATGCTTCAAGCCTCGATCACGACACTGCGGATTGACAGCAGGCGCGCCATCCTGCCATTAGCCTGACGCGAATGTAGCAGCCAAAAACCAGCGATACTTTGATGCCCGGATTGACCACGCGTTTCCTCATTATCACCGTCCTGTTCGTCACCTGTTTGATGGTTTCGAATATCACGGCCGTCAAGCTGATCGACGTAAATGGGTATGTTCTCACGGGCGCCATCGTGATCTTCCCGATCAGCTACATCATCGGCGATGTTCTGACTGAAGTTTACGGTTTCGCCAAGGCCCGGTTGGTTGTTTGGGTCGGTTTCGGGGCCAATCTGTTCGCGGTTCTGACATTTGCCCTGGTCGGAGTTCTGCCGGCTGCCGGTTTCTGGGAGGGTCAGGCGGCCTACGACACAATCCTGGGGGCAACCCCGCGAATCCTCGCCGCGTCGTTCCTGGCCTATCTGGTCGGTGAGTTCGCCAACTCCTACATCCTGGCCCGGCTCAAGGTCATCACGGCGGGCCGCATGCTGTGGGTGCGCACCATCGGGTCGACGATCGTGGGCCAGGGACTAGATTCCATTGTCTTCGTCTTCGTTGCGTTCTGGGGCGTCCTGCCCCTGAAAGTGCTGCTGGGTACGATCGTGCTGCAGGCCCTCGCCAAGATCGCTTACGAAATCCTGGCCACACCCCTCACCTATGCCGTGATCGGCTGGCTGAAACGGTCCGAGGGGATAGATCATTACGACCGTGAGACACGGTTCAACCCGTTCGCCATCACCCGCCTGCAAGACTGATGCGCCGCGCGGCGATTTTGCTGACCTGCTTCACCGGGGCCGCCACCATCGGTGCCGATCACGTTGCCGCAAATCCCGACACCTACAGCGTTCAGTGGGAAAATGACCGGATCGCCAATACCGACCGGCACTACACAAACGGCTTCCGCCTCTCCTGGGTCTCCGGTGCGCGTGACACTGAGCCTGAATGGGTCAAGGACGTACTCGAGACGGTTTACCCTTTCGCGAACCTGCGGCAGGGTCGGGTCGGTGCCGCATTCGGCCAGAGCATCTTCACGCCCGAGAACACCGCGACCTCCGCCCTCGTCACCGACGACCGGCCCTATGCCGGCTGGTTGTATGGCGCCATCTCGGTGCATGCGGAGACCAATCGCCAGCCGAACTCCGCGACCGATACACTCGACACGGTGGAACTCAATCTCGGCATCGTCGGGCCCTGGGCGCTTGGCCGCCAGGTGCAGAACGGCGTACACGATCTGATCAATGTCGGCCGGTCGAACGGCTGGGGACACCAACTCGACAACGAGCCGGGGGTCATGCTGATCGGCGAACGCCGCTGGCGCCCCGCCCCGTGGAAATTGTTCGGCCTGGAGGCAGGGGCCATTCCCCATATCGGCGGCAGCATCGGCAACGTGATGACCTTCGCCAGCGCCGGCGCGATCCTGAGGATCGGGCAGAATCTGGACGTCGATTACGGCCCACCCCTCATTCGCCCTTCCCTCAGCGGTCTCGCGGCCGTGGAAAAGCGGTCCGGCCTCGCCTGGTATGCATTTGCCGGTGTTCAGGGCCGCGGTGTCGCACATGACATCTTCCTTGACGGCAATACGTTCGCCAGCAGCCACAGCGTCGACAAACGCCTGCTGGTCGGCGACGCGCAGGCTGGAATTGCCTTCATTTACGAGGGTGTGCGCCTCGCCGTGACCCAGATATTCCGGACCCGGGAGTTCGACGGGCAGCGCCAGGCAGACCGGTTCGGCGCGGTCAGCCTGTCGGCAAATTTTTAGCTTCGCGCTGCGCCCACACCGGCCTTTTCAGTCCACCGGCTCATGCTAAGCTTCCCGACCTTGCAGGATCAGGTTCACGGGGAGGAATCATGATGGCTCTCAATCTCAGCATCGACGGCATCGCCGACGGTCAGCGAATACCCGAAGAATTCGCATTTGGCATACGCACCGACAGCGAGCCCTTTACATTCGGGGCAAACATCAGTCCGGCGATGAGCTGGAGCGACGGTCCCGACGGCACCAAATCCTATGCCATCATCATGCATGATCGCAGTGTGCCGACCGTGTTCGACGACGCCAATCAGGAAGGCAAGACGATCCCCGCAGATCTGGCGCGGATGGACTTCATGCATTGGGTCCTGGTGGACATGCCGGCGACGACGACCAGCCTGGCGAAGGGTGCGGAATCCGATTCTGTCGTACCAAAGGGCAAGCCGACCGGGGCGTCGGAAAACGGCGTTCGCGGCGCCAACGACTTCGGCATGTTCATGGCAGGAAACCCCGACATGGCGGGCGACTATGGCGGTTATGACGGTCCGGCCCCGCCCTGGAACGACGAAATCATGCATGAGTATGTGTTCACCGTGTATGCACTCGATGTCGACACGCTCGGCATGAGCGGTGTGTTCAGCGGCGCCGACGCGCTGGCTGCGATGGAAGGACATATCCTCGCCAGCGGCCAAGTCGTCGGTGAATACACGCTGAACCCGGATCTCGCCTGATCAGGCTTTCGTGTCGGAGTAGTCGACGAGTTTGGTCTTGTAGTCCGTGCGCGGCAGGCTCCCGAACGGCACGATCTCGACCCTGGTCGTTACCACGAGTTTCTCGCGAATGGCTCCCTCGATGGCTTCACCGAGCCGGGCGCCGGGGCTGCTACCCTCCGCCGCCTCGACGTGAACAGGCAGCGGCGGCAATTGCTGCACGCCCTGTTGGGTCGGTCGCACCAGCATGACCCCGCTAACGTCCGGGCGAAACTGGTTCACCACCTCCCGGATCGCGCTGGGGAAGACGTTGACCCCCCGCACGATGAGCATGTCGTCGGTCCGCCCGATGCAACGAATGCGCGGGCCCGTGCGACCGCTCGCAACCGGTCCCATGCTGACCTTCACATGATCACGTGAGCGAAAACGCAGCAGCGGAGCGGCTTCCTGCATCAGATGGGTATAGACCGGCTCGCCCTGGACCCCGTCCTCGAAGGGCAGCACCTCCCCGGTCTCCGGGTCGATCAGCTCCATGTGGATGTAATCCCGGGCGAGAAAGTTCATGCCTTGCTGTTCGGGTCCCTCCCCGAACATGGAAATCGAGAGCTCGCCGAGCCCGAGGACCTCGTGCACCCTGGTATTGAAGGCATCTTCAATCTGCGCCCGGACTTCCGGCTCACCCCCGCCCGGCTCACCCCCGGCCACAAGCGTCTCGAGGCCGCAGATGCGCGGATCGATCCCGCGCGCATGTGCGGCCTCGGCGATATACAGGAAATATGACGGCGTCCCGGGCATTGCCTGAACCTGAAAACGCGACAATGCCGTCACGAGCCGCTCGGTGTTGCCGCTGCCCACCGGCACCATCCGAACGCCCAGCGCGATCATGGATTCATGCACAGCACCGGCCACAAAAGGTCCGGAATTATAGGTCGTGACGACCCGGTGATGGGGCCGGATACCGGCGGCGTAGTAACTACGGTTCGATGTGTGAACCCAACGTTTGAGATCGCCTTGAGTAACGGGAATGTAAAGCGGCGTGCCCGAGGTACCGCTGGTCGAGTAGATCCGGACCACATCCTCAAGCGGCGCGGCAAGTTGCTTGCCCAGCGGCAGATGCTCGGCCTGGCTCGCACGCAGTTCATCTTTCACGGTGAATGGCAGATGCCGCAGATCGTCCAGTCCGCCGACAGATTCGGGCGTGTTAAAGCCCGCGGCCTCTAACTTCTCACGGTAGAAATCGGAGCGCGCAAACAGATACTCGATCTGCTTGCGGTAAACCGGCTCGTCTTTCTGCTTCTGATCCGCGACTTCCCGGGTTTCGGCCTCGGGATCAAACAGATCGCCAACCGACATCCGGGCTATTCCCCATCATATTCGATGGCTTCCTCGCCATGATGGGCGAGCAGGAAACCGATGGGCCGTTCCGTTTCCTCGTTCAGATGGCCGATCAGGCCTACCGTGCGTGCAAGAATCGGAATCCCCCGGATCGCAGCCTTCGGATAATCGAGATCGAGCAGCACGGCCGCCATCGGACCCTGCAGGTTCATCGGGAGCGGCTTGCCCCAAACCTCGGCCACGGCATCGGGAAACGCCTTCAACGCACCGACATGCCGACCGGAAACGCCGCGTTGGTCGGCCAGTTCGAGAATACGCACCGCACGAGGGTCTACCGGGTGGTGAATCGGGTGCCCGAACCCGGGGATAAACTTGCCCGCTCCCTTATACTCACGTGCAATCGCCAGCGCTGCTGCCTCGGCAGTCTCGCCCCCCTCTATGCGCGTCGCGGCATCGTCGAGCATGTCTCCGCACACATCCGCACTGCCGAGGATCACCGACCCGACCCCGAGCAATCCCGCGGCCACGGCCCCCTGCAGCGCCTCGGGTGCTGCCGCCAGGGTCATGCGGGCGGCCTGCACGCTCGGCGTCAGCCCGTGTTCGGCCAAGGCGACCACCAGGACATCCATGAAGAAAGCCTGGTCAGGACTGGGCTCGCGTCCGGTCAGATGAAGAAAGAAAAACTCGGCGATCGAACTGTGCCCCATAACGTCATTGCACAGATCCTTCCCGCGCACCGTAATCGAGCTCGCATCCGCCGTTTCAATCGCGGTTTTCGCCTCACCTTTTTTACCAATCAACATGGTCTTCTCCCCTGAGTCCTGCGCGACGATAGGGTCAAACACGCAGTCGTACAATATTTCACATATAGGAATGTTTTTTCCGAATTTGGAACGACATTGACACCCTGCAACCACCTTCGTCTAAAATGAACCAGAGCCCGATAAAACGCGGAAAACATGCCGCGAAGCCATGGGCCAGGGAGATGACGCTATGAAATACGGTATGTTCGCGATGCCGCTCCGTCCGCCCGGGGGGGACGTCACCAAGGAATATCATCAGGACATCGAAACCTTCGTGATGGGCGACAAGCTCGGCTACACCGAAGGCTGGATGGGTGAGCACTACACCATCCCGTGGGAACCCATTCCGGCGACGGACCTGTTCGCCGCATCCGTATTCGCGCGCACCGAAAATATCCGCATCGGCACGGGCATCGTGTTGTTGCCCATGCACGATCCCCGTCAGGTGGCTTTGCGGATTGCGTATCTCGACCATCTGTCAAAAGGCCGACTGAACTTCGGCATCGGGGCCGGTGGCGCCCCGACCGATTTCCATTTTTGGGATATCGACTACAAAGAAGGCGAGCATCGCGCGCGCATGCGCGAATCGATCGATGTCATCAAGCGCCTTTGGACCGAGGACGAGCCGTTCGAACACAATGGCAAATTCTGGCAGTTCAAAGTGCCCGAGCCCATGCCGCAAGTGCCATTGCACCATCACATCCGGCCCTACCAGGACCCCCATCCGCCGATCGCGGTCTCGGGCCTGCACAAGGCGTCTGAATCGTTGTTCACGGCGGGTGCCAATGGCTGGATTCCGATGAGCATCAACTACCTGCCGGCGGTCAACCTCAACACCCACTGGGACGCGGTATGCGAGGGTGCGAAATCCACCGGGAGGCCGTCCCCCAAGCGCAGCGAATGGCGGATTGCACGCGAGGTCTTTGTCGGCAAGACGGATCAGGAGGCACGCGACCATGTGCTGAACGGCCCGATGGGCCGTGCCTACACCGACTATATGTTCAACGTGCTGAAGTCGCTGGGCGCGACCGATCTCTACAAGGGAGATCCGGACATGCCCGACGAAGCGCTGACGGCGGAATATGTCTGCGACAATATCTGGGTCGTCGGCAGCCCCGACACGGTCGCGGAGAAGCTCAGCAAACTCTATGACGATGTGGGCGGTTTCGGCACCGTGCTGCAAATCCAGTACACCTATGAGCCGCATCAGATCTGGTACGACAACATGGATCTGTTCGCCAACAAGGTGATGCCGAGCCTCGCGCACCTCGTGCCCGAGGACGAGCCGGCCGCCGCCGCACAGTAAAAGGACACCAACATAGTTCGGCCTGCCCCGCATCACCCACGTGATGCGGGGCCGCCAGCATCAGCATCGCGGAGACCAAAATGTCCGTTGCCTCTGAATCCGAATTCCAGGTATCCCCCGACGTCGCGAAATGCATCGCCGAGGAACGCATTCCGATCATCGATGTCAGCGGTTATCTGTCGGGAGATCCCGATGCCGTCGAACAGTTTGCGACCGACCTGCGCGCCATCCAGGAAAGCCTCGGCTTCTATTGCATCATCAATCACGGGATAGACCAGGGGTTGATCGACCGCAGTTTCGAGCAGATCGCCGAACTGTTCAAATTGTCAGACGAGACCAAGATGAAGTACCGGGTGGATTTCCACCACCAGGGCTTCATCCCCAACAAATCGCTGATCCTGCGCTGGTCGAAGATTGCAAAGAACGAGAAGAAGGACCTGAACGAGGCCTGGGCATTCATGCGCGAACGCGACGGCGATGACCCCAAAGTCAAAGCCAACATCCGTCACCGGAATCTCAACCAGTGGCCCGAAGAGCTGCCCGAGTTCCGCACGACACTGGTCGACTATCAGGAAACCATGGCTGTGCTGGCAACGCGGATGTTGCCGGCCTATGCCCGCGCACTCGAGATGCCGGCAGACTTTTTTGACGACAAATTCTCGCACCCGGAATATTACAACCGCTGCGCATGGTATCCGCCGGTCGAAGCGGAAGAAGGCCAATTCTCCCTGTCACCCCATTCCGATCACAGTTCCATGACCTATCTGCCCTTGATGGATGTGGCGGGGCTCGAAGTCATGGCCCCATCGGGCAAATGGATGGAAATCAAGCCCCTGCGCGGCGCCATCGTGGTCAACACGGGCGAGTTCTTCAATCGCTGGACCAACGGCCGTTTCATCGCAACACCGCACCGCGTCGTGCCGCCGCTCGACCACCGCTATGCGCTAACATTCTTTTACAACTGCAATGATGAAACCGTGGCCGATCCGATCCCGACCTGCATTAATCCGGGCGAAGAACCGGCCTACGAGCCGATGTCGTTCCATGATTTCTTCATCACCTATATGGATGGCAACTACATCTACCGCACCGCGGAGATGGATGAGGACTAACGACCCTCTCCCACCACCCAGGTATTTTCCGTGACGAAAGCATTGGTATGAGCGACGTACATCTCCTGAGCGAAACGCGTGATCGCGTGCTCTACGTGACCATCGACCGGGTGGAGAAACACAACGCACTTGCCATTTCCATTATCGATGCGATCGGCGAGACGTTTCGCACGGCGGCAGCCGATGAAAGCCTCGTGGCGGCGGTCTTGCGGGGCGCGGGCGAGAAAACCTTCGCCGCGGGCGGTGATTTGCGTGAACTTGCCGGGCTGCGCACCGAGGCCGAGGCGGAGAAAATGGCGCTCGATGCCAAGGCGGCATTCAACACGATCCGCGATTTTCCCGTGCCGGTGATCGCCGGCCTCAACGGCAACGCCTTCGGCGGCGGTGCCGAACTCGCCGTGTCTTGTGATTTTCGTGTCGCAGCCGCACACGCGCGCATCGGTTTCGTCCAGGGCCGTCTCGCGCTGGCCACCGCATGGGGCGGCGGGCCGGACCTGCTCGATCTGGTCGGCCGTGCGCGCGGGCTCAAGCTCATGAGCACCGGCGAGATGCTCGACGCCGCAACGGCTCTTGAAATCGGGCTGTACGATGCTGTCGGCGCAGCGAACGAAGACATCGACGACATCATCGAGGCCTTTCTCGAGCCGATCCGCAAGCAGAAACCGCAATCCATGCGCGCGTTCAAGGCCGTCAGCGATTCACACCGGCGCGGGGATTCCCGCACCGCGATGCAGGAGACCGAGACAAGCATGTTCGTGAAGACCTGGGTCCATGACGATCATTGGGAGGCCGCCGAAAAGGTGCTCCCGGCCAAGAAGGGCTGAACCGATGAGTAACAATCCTGCCGCCGGCAAGAAAGACACCGAAACCGCGCGCCGTGAGCCGCCGACCAAGCCCTCTACGGCGACACCTTCGGGTATCGAGGTACCACCGGTCGTGACGCCGGATATGGTGAGCAACCCGGATCAGGGGATGCCGGGCGAATTCCCCTACACGCGCGGAATTTTTCCCGACGGTTTCCGGGGTCGACTCTGGACGATCCGGCAATATTCGGGCTTCGGCACGGCGGAAGAATCAAACGAGCGCTACCGGTTCCTGCTCGACCAGGGTCAGACCGGCCTGTCGGTCGCCCTCGACCTGCCGACCCAATGCGGCTACGACCCGGTCGACCCGATCGCAAAAACCGAAGTCGGCAAGGTCGGCGTTTCCCTGTCGAGCCTCGCCGAGGCCGAAATTCTTTTCGACGGCATCGATCTCGGCGGCATCTCGACGTCCTTCACCATCAACGGCACCGCGTCGATCATCTACGCGATGTATTGCGCCGTGGCCGACAAGAAGGGCGTGCCGCGCGAGAAACTCACCGGCACGATCCAGAACGACATCCTCAAGGAGTATGTGGCGCGCGGCACCTGGATCTTCCCGGTGCGCCCGTCGATGCGGCTGATCGCGGATACAATTTTGTTTTCTTACGACCAAACGCCTCGCTTCAACGCTATCAGCATCGCCGGCGCCCATGTGCGCGACGCCGGCTGCACCGCGGTCGAGGAGATGGGCTACACTCTGGCCAATGGCCTTGCCTATATCGACGAACTGATCCGCCGGGGCGGTGATGTGGAGAAATTCGCCCGTCGGCTCAGCTTCTTCTTCTATGTCCACATGGACTTCTTCGAGGAGGTCTGCAAATTCCGGGCGGGCCGGCGCCTTTGGGCCAAGCTGCTGCAGGATCGCTACGGCGTGCAGGATCCAAAGGCCCTCATGTTTCGTTTCGGCGTCGTGTGTGGCGGCTCGTCCCTGGTCGGCGCCCAGCCCTACAACAACGTGGTTCGCGTCGGCATCGAGAACATGGCGGCCGTGATGGGCGGCGCCCAATCCATATTCACCGCCGCCTTCGACGAGGCCTACCAGATTCCAACCGAGCATTCGGCGGAGATCGCGGTTCGCACACAACAGATCGTGGCCCATGAATCCGGCATCGCGCGCACCGTCGACCCGCTGGGCGGCAGCCATTACGTGGAATGGCTCACCGACCAGATGGAAGACGAGATCATGAAGGTGATCGACGATATCGAAACCTATGGCGGCGTGACCAAGGCCGTGGAAGACGGCTGGCTGCAGATGAAGATCGCCCAGCGGGCATCCGAGCGTAAACACAAGATCGACAGCGGCGAGACGGTCGTCGTCGGCCAGAATCACTTCCGCCGCGAGGATCAGAACGATGGCGTGGCCGAACTCTTCAAGCTCGACCCGGGCGCCAGCGCGCGGGTCGTCGAGAAGTTCGAGCGGGTACGTGACAGCCGCGACAACGACGCCGTGGCATCGTCGCTCGCCGCGCTGGAGGACGCCGCGGCGGACGACGGCAAAAACCTGATGCCGTATCTCATCGACTGCTGTCATGCCTATGCGACCGTCGGTGAGATGGTGGCTACCCTGAAGCGCCAGTGGGGCGAGTTCGAAGAACCGGTGAGGCTTTAGGAACGCATCATGAGCCTGAACGGAAAACGCATCCTGATCGCGAAACCGGGCCTCGACGGCCACGATGTCGGCGCCAAAATCATTGCTCTGGCCCTGCGCGACGCGGGTGCGGATGTGATCTATACCGGCCTGCGCCGAACGCCGGACTATATCGCCCGGGTCGCAGTTGATGAGGATGTCGACGCGGTGGGATTGTCGATCCTGTCGGGCAGCCACAAGGAACTGGTCGAAGAGACGGTACGCTGCCTCAACGAACTCGATGCCGGCGATATTCGGCTGTTCGTCGGCGGCACCATCCCGGCGGAAGACCATGACGAGTTGCGCGATGCGGGCGCCCGGGGAATATTCACGGCGGAAATGACCATCGATGATGTTGTCGCCGCCCTCGACGCGGAACTCGGCGCGTGAGCGAAGGCCCCCTCGCCGGCGTCCGCATCATCGAGGTCGCCCACGTCCTCGCCGGGCCGTTCTGCAGCATGATTCTGGGCGATCTGGGCGCCGACGTGATCAAGGTCGAGCCACCGGGCGGCGATATGGCCCGCAACATCACCAAGCAGTTCACGGGCCCCTACAACGATTATTTCGCGAGCCTCAACCGCAACAAACGCTCCATCGTCCTCGACCTGAACACGCCGGCCGGGAAAGCCCAGCTCGGCGCGCTGGCCGCCGATGCGCGGGGCCTGATTACAAATTTGCGCCCGTCCACCATTCGGCGCTTCGGCCTGACCTATGAAGACCTGAAACCGCACAACGCAGACCTCGTTTGCCTGGCGCTGACGGGGTTCGGG
Organism: Alphaproteobacteria bacterium; assembly: GCA_965205535.1. GTDB lineage: Bacteria > Pseudomonadota > Alphaproteobacteria > UBA6615 > UBA6615 > UBA8079. The sequence continues at coordinate 23,779 of CBDBHH010000005.1, forward strand.
CTCGACGGGCCATACGCCGACAAACCGGCCTACGACTATATCGTCCAGGCGCTGACCGGTGTGATGACCCTGACGGGCGATCCGGGTACCGCGCCGACCAAGGCCGGCTACTCCGCCGTCGATAATTCAACGGGCATGATGGGCGCCATCGGATTGCTCGCGAAGATTATCGAGGGCAAGGGCGGCCAGGTCGATGTGTCGCTCTTCGACACCATGCTCGCCCAGCTCAACTATCTGGCCTCGGGCTACCTCAACCATGGCATCGTGCCGCAGCGCACATCACAAAGCGCGCATCCCTACATGGTCCCCGCCCAGGTCTTCGAGACCCGTGACGGTTACCTGATGTTGTTCGTCTCGACCGACAAGTTCTGGCAGAAATTCTGCGAGGTTGTCGGCTGGCACGACCAGGCGCGCGACCCGAACCTGGCGACCATGAGTGCGCGTTCGGAAAACCGCGACGCCGTCATCAGCGCCGTGGGGGAACTCATGACGTCACAAACCACCGCCCACTGGGTCGAAACGCTCGGCAATGAGGGTCTCGTGGTGTCGGGTGTCGAAACCCTCGACCAGGCGCTCGACGGGGATATGGCCGCGTCCCGCGAGATGATCGCGGTAATTCCCACACCCGACGGGGCACTCCGCCTGGCGGGCAACCCGATCAAGATGACCGACCACCCGCCCCGCTACGGCCTGCCGCCACTGCTGGGCGAACACACTGACGAAATCCTGGGCACCCCGCCCGCCGCCGCGGCCAAATGAGCGACGCGCAATGAACGGCACCTCAAGCAATCCACGGCGCAACCTCAGCCGCGCCTTGTCGCGTATCGCCAATGCCGACGTGTCCGAGACCCTGGCGCAACACAGCGAGGGTTCTGCCGGGAATCTGCCACGGATCGGCATCACCGGCGCGCCGGGGGCCGGCAAGAGTTCTCTCATCGCCCGGCTCGCCAAACTGCGCAAACACGCCGACCGAAGGGTCGCTGTCCTGGCGGTCGACCCGTCGAGCCCGGTCTCCCAAGGCTCGCTCCTCGGCGACCGGATCCGCATGGACGCCATCGCCGACGACCCTGACATCTTCATCCGCTCGATCCCCTCGCGCCGCGCTCATGACGGGCTGGCGGACAACACCGCCGATTTGCTCAACGCCATGGAGGGGCACGGTTTCGGGGAAATCATTCTCGAGACGGTGGGCGTCGGGCAGGCCGAATACACTATCCGCACCCTGGTCGACACGGTGGTCCTCATCCTCGTGCCCCACTCAGGCGACGCCATCCAGGCGATGAAGGCGGGCATCCTTGAAATGGCCGATATCTATGTGGTGAACAAGGCCGACTTGCCGGGTGCAAACCTGATGGCCGCCGAGATCGAACAGGTCGCCACCCATCAAAGCGCTGACGGCTGGACACCGCCGGTCATCATGACGTCACGCGATGACCCCGACGGCTTTGCAGCACTCGACGAGGCCATCAATGCCCACACTGCCTGGCGTGCGGACCATGGCGATGCGACAGCAGCACGCCGCGCGCGGGCGCGTTACCAAGCCCAGGCGCTCATCTCCCGGCGCATCGACGAGGTGCTCGAGGCGGCCGGCGAGGATATTCTCGACCAGAGTCCCGATGCACTTTTCGATGCGATCGTCGCCCGGCTTGGCCGCTAGGAAGAGAAACCGGGCAGCCTGCGAACCGGCCTGCGCTTACTCTGCAGCCGCCTTGATCTCGCTCTCGAGGATCTCGTAGACCACCGAGCACTCATCCTCGAGCCGCCCGGCCTTCTCGATCTTCTTGTAATAGTCGTTACAGATCCGCAGCAGTGGTGCCGAGAGACCCAAAGCATCGGCCTGTTCCTCGACGATATCGAGATCCTTCCACAACAGCTTGCTGGGGCCCGCACAGGGCTGCCAGGACCGGTCCTTGATGATGCCCGCGCGCATGCCGAAGACGGTCGACCCGGCCGCACTGGGCCCCACGATATCGATCATCAGCTCCGGATCGAGCCCCATCTGGGCGCCGAAGAGCATGCCCTCTGCCAGGGCCACCGTGTTCGCGCCCACCATGAAGTTGATCATCAGCTTGAGCTTGATACCGGTGCCGTAGTCACCGACGTAGAACGTTTTCGGGCAGACGAGCTCGAGCATCGGCTTTACCGATTCACAAAGCGCCTCGTCGCCGCTCATCATGATGACGCCCTTGCCCGCGCGAATGATCGGCTGGGTGCCGCTGAGGGGGCAATCGATGATCTTTGCCGGCGTATCGGCGACCTGGTCGCGCACACGCTCCTTCTCGCCCACCGGGAACGTATTCATCTCGATGATCGTCAGGCCGTCATGGGCGCCCGCCAGCAGGCCGTCGGGGCCCTCCAGCGCCGTCCGGGAAGCCTCGGTGCTCGGCAGCGCCGAAATCACCACATCGGACCATTCGGCAAGCTCGCGCGCCGTGTCGAACAGTTTGCCGCCCGTATCGGGGAAGCTCTCGGTGCTCGGGCGGCGAACGGCGGCACATTCGTAGCCCTCCGGCATCAGGATTTCGGCCGTGATACCGCCGATCAGCCCAAGCCCCAGAATTCCTACCTTCTCAGCCATGATGTCCTCCCTCTGGATACGTTCGGATATACCCGTGCCTCACGGGCCCGTGCCCAACACCGCCTCGCGGAACCGCGAGCGCAGATAGGCTCCGTCCCGGGCCGGCAGGACACGCGGGTGTTCACCCGCCTCGATCTTGATGTTGGCAAACAAAGGCCCCTCGCAGCGCTGGATGCGCCCCGCGAGGGTGCCCAATGCGTTCATGTCGCGGATATCCTCGAGCGCCTCGATCCCGCAGCCGCGCGCCACCTCCACGAGGCTCACCCCGCGCGCCGTGGCCGTCGGCTGGGCGCCCGTCTCGCCATAGACCTCATTGTCGAGCACGATCACCGACAGGTTCGCCGGTTTGGCAGCGGCGATCGTCGCCAGGCTGCCGAGTCCCATCAGCATGTCACCGTCGCCGGTGATGGCGACAACCGGCCGGTCCGGCTGGGCCTGCGCCAGGCCGAGCGCCAGGGCGGCCGGTCCGGCTGGGCCTGCGCCAGGCCGAGCGCCAGGGCGGCCGTGCCCCCCATGGCCCCCAGAGATAGAAATTCCTCGGGTCGTCACCCGCCGCCGCGCAATCATAAGTCGCCGACCCGAGCCCGGAGACCACGAGCAGCTCACCGCGATCCTGCAGCAGCCGTGCGACCGCCTCGCGTCGATCAAGAAGAGGCCGTGTCATGTCAGCCCTCCGCCGTGAAGGCCTTGCGGCCGATCAGACGCTGGGAAAGTAGCACCGCCGAGGCGAGCGACCCGTCGAAGGATTGCCGGATCGCCGCGTCCAGTGTCGGTGCGACGTCATCGGGCGCGTCGACGCGGTGTGCCTGCACCCCCATGCGGGTCAGTACATCCGCCGTCGCCTGGCCCATCTGGGCCTGCCACGGGTTAAATTCACCCCATTCGCCACGCATCGTGATCACCGCCACCAGCGGCATCCGGCAATTCTCGATCAGGGTGAACATGTTCACGCAATTGCCCACGCCGCTCGACTGCATGAGCAGCACACCGCGATCGCCACCCAGCCAGGCTCCGGCCAGCAGCGCCACGCCGTCCTCCTCGGTAGTGAGCACCGTGGCGCACATATCCGGATTGTCCTCGCAACGCTCGATCAGGCGGGAATGACCGGCGTCGGGCACATAGGCGACCTGGCGAATGTTCTGCTGTACCAGCACGTCATAGAGCGCGTCGGCCCAATCTGGCGTGGCCGCGTCGGGCCTGATCACCGTGTCGCTCACAGGCTCTCTCCGAGCGCCTCGAGGCGCGCCTTCGCGGCCAGGAGCTTCGCGGCGAGTTCGGTCTCGCCGGCCTCCATCCGTACCAGCGGCCCCGCGATCGCGACACCCATGGTCTCGCCATACACATCCGCCGTGGTCGCCAGCCCCATCACATCCACGACATTCTCGCCGCGGGTCACGAAATAGTCCTTGGCGATTCCGTCGGCCAGGTCGGCCTCCAGGGTCGCGCGCTCGGTGATCGTGTTGGGTGTGTGCAGATCGAGTGGCAGGCGTGCCACCAGGGCGGCCCGTTCGGTATCGTTCAGGCGGCCGAGGAACGCCTTGCCGATGGCGCTCGAATGCATCGGCTTGATATCGCCCGCGCCTGCGGAATAGCGCAGCGTCTGGCCGCCCTCGATCACATCCAGATACAGGATCGTCTCGCCCTGGCGGCGGCCGAGCAGGATGGTTTCGTTGGTCTCGTCGCGAAGCACCTCGAGCAGCGGCACGATACTCTCCAGCACCGGGTCGTGGGCGGCGATCGTATTTGCCACCTCGAGCAGGCGCTTGGTCGGATAGATCGCCCGGTTCCGCTCGGAGGTGTAGAGATATCCCTTGGCGCTGAGAGTCCGGACCAGGCCGTGGCAGCTGCTGATCGGCGCAGACAGGGCCTCCGAAATCTGGGTCAGGGTCATCGGCCCCTTGCGACGCGAGAACGCCTCGAAAAGGTTTACCGTGCGTACCGCGGTCTTCACACCATCATTCATACTCATGAAATCGAGTTTGGCGATGTGAAACATCGGGGTCAAGCACCACCCGGCTTGCTTTAACGAAGCCTCGCATTCGCGTAAAAACAGACCACTGATTCAACTCTCGCGGTGCGCTTCCATGTCCACGAACCCTCACGACCGGATTATCGTCGCCGGCGGCGGCCCGACCGGGTTGATTGCCGCGTTGTCCCTCGCCAACCAGGACATTCCGGTGCTTTTGCTGGAACAGCAGGACGCCCCCCAGGATCACCGCCGCGCCACGACCTTCCACCCGCCGACGCTGGAGTATCTCGACGCGCTCGGCATGGTCGACGCGGTGCTCGACGACGGGCGCATCACCCCGGTCTGGCAGTTCCGCGACCGGCACACAGGCGTCGTCGCCGAATTCGATCTGGCCGCGCTCAAGGACGAGACGAAGTATCCCTATCGCGTGCAGTGCGAGCAGATGGAGCTGAACCGGGCGCTCTATGGAAAGCTCGACGCGCATCCCAATGTGGAGGTTCGGTTCTCCCATGAAGTGCTGGGTGCGACGCAGGATGGCGACAGCGTCACCGTGCGGGCAAAAACACCCGATGGCGAAGAGAGTTTCGAGGGTCGATATGTGTTCGGCGCCGACGGGTCGCGCTCCAGCATCCGGAAATCCCTCGGCGTCGGCTTCGACGGCTTCACCTATGACGAAAAGGTGGTGCAGTACGGCACGACCTTCGACGTCAGCGAGGCGATGCCCGATATCGCCGGGGTCGCCTACATCTCCGATCCCGACGAATGGTGCGTGATCCTGCATCTGCCGGAATACTGGCGGGTGACCTTCTCGGCCCGCGAGGGAGAGGCCGACGATGTGGCGGTGCGCGACGACGTGGCCGAAGCCCGCATGGCGGCCTTCTTCGGCAAGTCCGGCGCCGTCGTCGAACTGCACCGGAATATCTGGGCAATCCACCAGCGGGTCGCGGAGGATTTCCGCAAGGGACGCATCATCATCGGCGGCGATGCCGCCCACATCAATTCGCCCATGGGCGGCATGGGCATGAACTCCGGCGTCCATGATGCGGTGAACTTCGCCGAAAAGATGGGCCAGATCTGGCGCGGCGGGGCCGATGAGGCCGTGCTCGACCGCTACACCCGCCAGCGTCGTCATGTCGCCCTGGAAGATGTCCGTCTGCAGACCATCCGCAACACCAAATTCATCGCCGAGAAGGACCCGACCGCGCGGCTCAAGAACCAGGACGAGATGCGTGCAACCGCCGAGGATCCGCAGAAAAGCTACGGTTTCATGATGGGCTCGTCGATGATCGCCGGGCTACGTGCGGCAAACGCACTCAACTAGCCGCATCCCGCAGGCCCCGCCACCAAGCCTTTCTTAACCAAAACCGGCAATTCTGGTCTCTTGCACGGCGCCTGCGCGCCGTTTGAAGCGGGGACCGCACATGCTTGACCAACCAACGCCGGAGATGACCAGCCAGTCGACGACCGGCGAGGGCCATGATTTCGACCTGATCGTCATGGGCTCGGGCCCGGCCGGCCAGCGTGCCGCAATCCAGGCCGCCAAGCTGGGCAAGAAAGCCGCCATCATCGAGCGTCGCGCCGTCGTCGGCGGGGTGTGCATCAACACCGGCACCATCCCCTCCAAGACCTTGCGTGAAGCCGCCATGCACCTGTCGGGCTACCGCGAGCGCAATGTCTACGGCGCGTCCTATGTGGTGAAGCAGGACATCGCCATGTCGGACCTGCTGTTTCGCGCCGATCATGTGATCCGTAACGAAATCGACGTCACCCACCACCAGCTGCAGCGCAACGGCGTGGTCGTGATCGAGGCCACGGCGACCTTCGCCGACGCCAACACGGTCCGCCTCGATTATTTCGACGGCCGGGGCCAGCGCGCGGTCACGGCCGACAGGATCGTCATCGCCGTGGGCACCGAGACCACCAAATCCGCCGACATCCCCTTCGACGGGCAGACCATCTTTACCAGCGACGACATTCTCGATCTGGCGGAAATGCCCCGCACCCTCGTCGTGATCGGCGCCGGGGTTATCGGCCTGGAATACGCCACCATCTTCGCCACCCTGGGCGTGCGCGTGACCCTGATCGACAAGCGCCCGCGCCTGCTCGACTTCGTGGACAGCGAGATCACCGACGCGCTGGCGTATCTGATGCGCCAGAACCGCGTCACGCTTCGCCTGGGCGAAGGCGTCGAATCCATCGCCCGTGAAGACAGTACACACGGGGCTCAAGTGCGTGTGGTCCTGGACAGCGGCAAACAGATCGTGGCGGCCAAGGCGCTCTACAGCGTCGGGCGCACCGGGGCGACGCGCGAACTCAATCTCGCCGCCGCCGGCCTCGAGACCGACGAGCGCGGCCGCCTGACGGTCGATGCCAACTACCGGACGGATGTTTCAAACATCTACGCCGCCGGCGACGTTATCGGTTTCCCCAGCCTGGCTTCCACGTCCATGGAACAGGGCCGGCTCGCCGCCTGTCACGCGTTCGGCGCGTCGGTGTCCGGGGTCGCACAGCTTTTCCCCTACGGCATCTACACGATCCCGGAGATTTCGGTGGTCGGCGCCAACGAGGAGGAACTCACCGCCCGGGGCGCGCCCTACGAAGTGGGCAAGGCCTTCTACCGGGAGATCTCCCGCGGCCAGATCATCGGCGATGCCACCGGCATGCTGAAGATCCTGTTCCACATCGAGACCCGCGAAATCCTGGGAGTGAGCATCCTGGGTGAAGGCGCGTCCGAGCTGATCCATATCGGCCAGGCCGTGATGGCCCATAGCGGCACCCTCGACTACTTCGTGGACACGGTGTTCAACTACCCGACCCTGGCCGAATGCTACAAGACAGCCGCCTTCGACGGCCTCAACCGGCTGGAATAGACGACCGTCTGCCAGCCCACCACGCGTTCATCCTTCGAGACGCTCGCGCTGCTCGCTCCTCAGGATGAGGTTTGCGATTGAATGACCCTTATCCTGACGAGGCGCGAAGCGCCGTCTCGAAGGACAGGTGATTACCCGATACCGAGTACCGGCTCCGAGCGGTCGAGGATCAGCGGCACGATGATGTCTTCCTCGTCATTCAGATGAACGCCGAGCGTGTCACCCAACGCCGCAATACCATCCCTTGCCGCAGGCGCCGCCGATGCGACATCGGCGGGCGTCTCGCGGATCGCCCCGTCCAGTGCCACCACCGCGCCGTGGGCCGCCATCAGCCGGTCATGCACCACCCTGTGGTCGCCCTCGAGCAGCTCGATCCCGCGGGCCATCTTCACATCCGCCTGCGCCAGGGCCGGGAAGTAGTGATACTCCTCGACCTTGTGATGGGTATCGATCTCGCCGAAGTAGAAATTTACCCGGGGCACGAACCATTCGTGAAACGCAGCCGCCTCGATCTTGCCGTCGGCGAGCTGCTCACACGCATCGGTGAGCGCGGCCGAATAGTCCCGGAACATCTGGTGACGCTGCAGCCAGAACTGGCACCACTGGCCGTTGTTCGGGTGGCCTTCCCAGACCGGTCGCGGGTATTCGGCGAGCAGGAACGCGAAGCCTTCGGGCAGCGCGGTGCGGACGGTGAGAGACAGACTATCAGGGGTCGCATCAGACATGCCGCGGGGCTTACACCATGCGCTCCGATGAGGCAAAGCCGTGCCAACTCACTACCCGTCATGCCCGCACTTGTTGCGGGCATCCACGCCCAACAGGCGGTACAATCTTTCTGCCTGAAAATGCCTCATCCTGAGCCTGTCGAAGGAGAGGCAGCGGCCACCCATGCTTCGACAAGCTCAGCATGAGGAGAATTCTTTAGATGGAGCGCATCATGGATTACAGGATTTTCAACACCGACGAGATCGACCACCAGCAATGCTACCGGCTGCTGATCGGCTCGATCGTGCCCCGGCCGATCGCCTGGGTCAGCTCCATTGACGAAAACGGCGTGCCCAACCTGGCCCCCTTCTCCTTCTTCTCCATCGTCTCCCACTACCCGCCGCTGGTGTCGATGGCGGTGAGCGAGAAGACCCACGCCCCCAAGCACACCTCGGCGAACATCCAGGCCACCAAGGGTTTCGTGGTCCACACCGTGACCGACGATTTCGCGGAATCCATGAATGCGAGCTCGGCCAACTACGAGGCCGACCAGGACGAGTTCGCGGAAATCGGGCTGGAGACCGTGCCGTCGGACCTGGTGGATGCCCCGCGCATCAAGGATTGCCCCGTGGCCATGGAATGCACCTTCGAGCAGGTGCTCAAATTCGGCGATGAATGGGTTACCGACCTGGTCATCGGCCGGGTGCTGCGCTGGCACGTGCGCGAGGACCTGATGCTGGACGACAAATACGTCAATCCCCACACGCTGCAGCCCGTCGGCCGCCTCGGCGGCCCGCGCTACTGCCGCACCCACGATATCTATGAAATGAAGGCGCCGTATATTCAGCCCGACGTGGCCCACCCGAACAAACCGGTGCAGTAAGACCGTCTAAGCCGTCTTCGCCTCGTTGAGGCCCAGCTCTTCGATCATCACGTCACGCATCGCGAATTTCTGGATCTTGCCGGTCACGGTCATCGGGAAACCGTCGACGAATTTGATGTAGCGCGGGATCTTGTGGTGGGCGATCTGGCCCTTGCAGAAGTCCCGGATCTCATCGTCGGTGGCGTCCTCGCCGTCGGCCAGCTTCACCCACGCACAGAGCTCTTCGCCATACTTCTCGTCGGGCACGCCGACGATCTGCACGTCGGACACCTTCGGGTGGCCGTAGAGATATTCCTCGATCTCGCGGGGGTAGAGATTCTCCCCGCCGCGGATGACCATGTCCTTCATCCGCCCGACGATGTTGAAATAACCCTCATCGTCCATGGTCGCGAGATCGCCGGTGTGCATCCAGCCGGCCGCATCGATGCTGTCTGCGGACTTCTCTTCGTCGTTCCAGTAGCCGAGCATCACCGAGTAACCGCGCGTGCACAGCTCGCCGGTCTCACCCGGTGCGGCGATCCGGCCCGCCTCGTCGACGATCTTTACCTCCACATGGGGGTGGATGCGCCCCACAGTGCCCACCCGGCGATCCAGCGGGTCGTCCACCGCGGTCTGGGTCGAGACCGGGCTGGTCTCGGTCATGCCGTAGGCGATGGTCACCTGGTCCATGTGCATTTTGTAGATCACCTGCTTCATCACCTCCACCGGGCAGGGTGAGCCCGCCATGATGCCGGTGCGCAGGCTCGACAGGTCGAACTCCGCGAACTGCGCGTGCTCCAGCTGGGCGATGAACATGGTCGGCACGCCGTAGAGCCCCGTGCAGCGCTCCGCCGCCACGGTCTCAAGCGTCGACAGCGGATCGAACGCATCGGACGGATAGACCATGGCCGCGCCGTGGGTCATGCAGGCGAGGTTGCCGAGCACCATGCCGAAACAGTGATAGAGGGGCACCGGGATGCAGATTCGGTCGTCGTCGCTCAGCGCCATCGCCCGGCCGATGAAGTAGCCGTTGTTGAGGATGTTGTGATGGGTGAGTGTCGCGCCCTTGGGCGACCCCGTCGTGCCCGAGGTGAACTGGATGTTGATCGGGTCGTCGAACTGGAGTGTCGGGGCCAATGCGGTCACCGCGTCATGGCCGGCCGCAGTACCCGCTTCCAGCACGTCATCGAAGCGGTGCATCCCGGCGACATCATCCGCGCCGATCTGGATGACGGTCCGGAGATGGGGCAGCTTCGCCGACACGAGCTCGCCCGGTGCAGCGTTATCGATCTCCGGTGCCAGTTCGCGGATCATCCCCACATAGTCGCTGGTCTTGAAACTGGCCGCAGTGATCAACGCGCCGCATTCGACCTTGTTGAGGGCGAATTCCAGCTCGGCGAGCCGGTAGGCCGGGTTGATATTGACCAGGATCAGCCCCGCCTTGGCCGTGGCGAACTGGGTGATCACCCATTCGGCGTTGTTGGGGGACCAGATGCCGATGCGCGAGCCCGGCTCGAGCCCCAGCGCGATCAGGCCGGCGGCAAAATCATCGACGCGTGTCTTGAGCTCGGCCCATGACCATTTGATGTCCTGATGGCGCACCACCAGCGCGTCCCGGTCGGCCCAGCGGGCCGCGGCGCCATCGAAATGCTGGCCGATCGTATCGCCGATCAGCGGCACGTCGGAAGTGCCGTGCGAGTAACTTTGGGTCAGGGTGTCAGTCGTTGCCATGGTGCGTCTCCCGTGGAGAAATCGTAGCACAGGCAAAACAAAACCCCACCCGCGGCAGATCGCGGATGGGGTTCCGTTACAGATCGAAAAGCTGTCGGTTCGGCTAGAGCGCCTGAACGTCCGCCAGCGTCTTCTCCGGCTCCGGCCGGGAGGCATAGTTCGGGTCGATGTCGGTCGCACGGACAACGCCGCTTGAATCGACAACAATCCGGCCCGGCATCGGCAGCGTCCAGCTGTCGTCGCCGTTGGTGGCCGGAATATCGAGCCCGAAACCCTGGTAGATCTCCTTGACCTGCGGCGGGATCTCGAACTTGAGGCCCAGTTCCGCGAGGTAGGAGTTACCCGGGTCGGAAAGCATTTCGAAATTCAGACCATGTTTTTCGGTCATGGCCTGGTTGTGCTCAACGAGCTGAGGGGTGATGGCGACCAACGTGGCGCCGGCTTCGTCGAGGGCAGGTACAATATCGCGCAAAGCATACAGCTCTGCATTGCAATAGGGTCACCAGTGGCCGCGGAACACCGTCAGTACAACGGCCCCCTTCGACAGAAGATCGGCGGAATTCACCATCTCACCGTTCGCATTTTGAAGACTGAAGGCGGGCAGCGTGTCGCCCACCTTGATTGTGTTATCCAGAATTCCGGATTCGCGCTGTGCCTTGGTCGCCGCGCCGATGATGGCGCGGGTTTCCTCGGGGATGCGCTTGGCACCCGCGACACTAATCTCCGCGAGTTTCTCTGCTAAACTCATATTTACCCCTCTTTCCGGTCAGTATTGACCTCCCCAAACCGTACACGCGATTCCGCAGGCAGACCAGCGACGAGCCGTGACCGGGGAATCAATGACTTGTGACACAGCGAGCATAGACGCCCGGTAAAACGGGACTATGCGCTCATGCTGTAGAGCCCGAAGGCCACGGCCAGCAGGTTCACCGCGAGCACGGTCAGAACCACCTTCAGGACGACCGCAAATGTGCCGGCCGGAATGTGCCGCAGCGCATAGCTGCCGATCAGGCTGCCTGCCAGCGAGGCCAGCAGCAGCATGGCAATGAGCCCCAGCCAGTCGGCGAAGGCGAAGCCCAGAAAGCCGAACGCGACAATCTTGAGGCCGTGCTGGGCGGCCATGCAGGCTGAATGGCTGCCGATCAGGCCCTGGGGCGAGTAGCCGCGCTGCGCCAGCAGCGCCATGGCGAAGGGGCCCGTCGCGCCGAAGAACATGGTCAGGATGCTCGACCCCACGCCGATCACGACCGCGATGAATCTGCCCTCGCTGACGAATTTCAGCTTCGGCCCCCAGACCATGTACAGGATGAACAACCCCAGGCCGATACGCAGGGTGTCCGGCGGCAGGGAGACAACGATACTGCCGCCAATCGCAACACCCAGCACGCTGCCGGCGGTGAACCACACAAAAGTCAGCCAGTCGATATGGGCGCGCTGGATGGTGCCGCGGAAGATGTTGCCGCCAAGCTGGACGACCCCGTGAACCGGGATGATCGCCGCAGCAGGCATCAGGCTCGCCATCACCGCCAGCAGGATAACCCCGCCGCCGATCCCCATCGCGCCGGAAACCACATTCCCGATGAAGGTCGCCGCGATGAGCGCGGCAGCAGCCGTCGTGTCGATGTCGGCAGGCAAAAATTCCAAGGGACAAGAACTCCGGCGGCGCGGGACCGCGCAAGGAAATATGACGGCCCGGCGGGACCCGGAGCGGCGACATGACCGTTATGACTGACGGGGTAGCGGCCGTCCCAACGAATGCTAGAGGAGGAAGTCGTCCTCGTGGAGGTTGGCTTCCTGTACACCGATCAGGGTCAGGCTGTCATCCCCATCCAGCGTGATCACCGTGTCCGCACCGCTGTCGTTGGTGACGGCCAGCAGGTCCGCGAGATCGGTGAAGCCGAAGTCGGAGACATCGATTACGTCCTCGCTGCCCGCACCTGCCGAGAAGTCGGTGATGACATCATCGCCGGTGCCGTTCTCGAAGACGAACAGATCGTCGCCGCCGTTGCCGGTCAGGATGTCGTTCCCCGCCCCGCCGTTCAGCGTGTCGCCATACTCGGTGCCGGCGATGATGTCCTCGCCGGGGCTGCCGATAATGTCACTGACCGCCAGCAGGCCGTCACTCTCACCCCGGATGGTGATGGTCACCGTCGCTGCATCCGTCCCGTCATTGCCGTCGGTGACGCTGTACGCGAATGTGTCCAACAGCGTTTCGCCTTCGGCTAGTGCCGCAACAGCTGCAACACCCGATACGTCGTAAACAAATGTGCCCTCGACAGCACCGGCGGTGATCGTCGCGCCCAATGCGCTGGTGGCATCGAACGATGCAACCGAAAGCGAATCACCGCCGGGATCACTGTCATTGCCAAGGACATTGGCAATCAGATAGGTGCCGTCACCTTCCAGGACTTCCGTGTCAAAACCGTAGATGACGTACCCGGAGTCCGAATTATTTCCGTTGTGGTCGGTCTGCGAAGTCCCGAGAACGATATCGTCGAAACCGTCTCCGTTGACATCGCCTGCGCCGGAAACACCTAACAGGCCCAGGGCATCATTCTCTGCTGCGCCATCAATACGGTAGCCATTCATGCCGTCCAGGGCACCTAGATCAAGCCGAGGCGCGAACCCCTGATCGTTGCCATAGACCACGTAGACCGCGCCAGCGTGCTCGGCCTCCGTCGAAACGCCGAACGCGCCAACAAGCATGTCGGCAATCCCATCGCCGTTCACATCACCGGCACCCGACACTTGGATGCCCGCCACATCACCAGGGGTCGCACCATCGATCGTGAAACCGTTCGACCCGTCGAGCGCCGTTTGATCGAAAACTGGCGCAAACCCGGCATCCGTGCCGAAGATCACATAGCTGAGGCCCTGGTACGAATTGAGCGGCGGTGAGGCATTGACGATGATGTCATCAAAGCCATCGCCATTCACATCACCAAGCGACGAGACGGAGTCTCCGATCGTGTACTTCGTTGTCAGGCCATCGAGACGGAACCCGTTCGACCCATCCAGCCCGGCGAGATCGAATGTGGCCGGGGATGCACCCGCCGAACCGAATACGACGAACACATTCCCGCCGTCCTGGGCCGTCAGATCGGAATACTTGTCGGCGACGATGAAGTCCGCGGCGCCGTCACCGTTCAGATCGCCCGCCCCCGAAACCGCGCGTCCGCCGCTGCCCGAGAAAATATTCCCGTTGTCGACGTCATCCGAGGAATGCTGGACGGCGAAGCCATTCGAACCGTCGAGATCGGCCGGCGTCAGGTTCGGAGAAAATCCCTGATCGGTGCCGAAAACCACATATGCGTAGTCTGAGGGGCCCGGATTGTCCAAGAACCGTTGAACGCTGACCAGAAGGTCGTCGATGCCGTCCGCGTTGACATCACCGATGCCCGACAGGCCACCGAGATGGTCGATGCCGGCAAACCCCGAGAACGCAAACCCGTTGGCACCGTTTAGCGAGGCGACATCCAGCGCGGCACCAAATCCCTGGTCGGTGCCGAAGACGACATAGGCCCCATCTCGAGAACCAACGACCATGTCATCGATGCCGTCGCCGTTCAGGTCGCCCACATCGGAGACGCCGCGCCCCAGGGTATCGCCGGCATTCTCACCATCGATCCGGAAACCGTTTGTGCCGTCAATTGTCGAGAGGTCGGCAAATGCCGTGAAGGGCTGATCCGTGCCGAACACGACGTAGACCGCCCCGGCATCGCCACCATTCGAATCATCGAACTCCGCGCTGATCAGGAAATCATCAAAACCGTCATCGTTGATGTCGCCGGCGCCCGAAACAAAACTCCCGGCCCCATCGAACTCGGCATTGCCGTCGAGGCGGAATCCGTTCGAACCCACCAAATCAGAAACCCCGATCGCGCTTTGAAGCGCAACACTGAAACCAACCGCATCATCCACCGCGATCGGCGGCGCGTTGTTCACCGGCGCGATGGTCAGATACACCGTGGCCGAATTCGAGACCGCCCCGTCCGCGTCCTGCACCGTGTAGGTGAAGCTGTCGGTGCCGCTGAACCCCGCGCCCGGATCGTAGAAATAGGTCTGGGTCGTGCCGTCATAGGTCAGCGCGCCATGGGCCGGATTCGAGGAACCGTGGGCGAGGATCGGGTCGCCGTCCGGGTCCGTGTCGTTGCCGAACAGGTTGAGCGCGACTGGACCGGAATCCTCGTCGATGGTGATGAAGTCATCCACCGCGACCGGCGCCTGGTTCACGTTGCTCACCGTCACCGAGACCGTGGCCGTGTCGACCTCGCCGTTCCCGTCGGTGATCGTGTAGGTGAAGCTGTCATTGCCGTCGAAGCCCGGGTCCGGCGTGTAGGTGATCGTATTGTCCGGATTGACCACGACGGAACCATTCGCCGGATCGCTCGCCCCGGTGACGGTCATCGTGTCGCCGTCCACGTCGACGTCGTTGGCCCGCACGTCGATGATGACCGCAGTGCCCTCGTCGGTCGCCACCCCCTCGTCATTCGCGTCGGGCGCGTCGTTGACCGGGTTGACGGTGATCGTGACCGTCGCCGTGTCGGTCTCCGGCCCGTCGGAGATGGTGTAGGTGAAGCTGTCGGTGCCAAAGAAGTCGAGGTTGGGCGTGTAGGTATAGGTGCCGTCCAGGATGTCGAAGACCAGCACGCCGTTGGCCGGGTTCGTCGACCCGACCGGGACGAGCACGTCCCCGTCCGGGTCGGTGTCGTTGGCCGCCACGTCGATGACGACCGCCGTGTCCTCATCGGTGGAGAAAGCATCGTCCACCGCCGTCGGCGGGTCGTTCGAGGCGACCACATCGACCGTCACGCTCGCCGTGTCCGTGCCGCCGTTACCGTCGGAGATCTCGTAGGTGACCGTGTCATTGCCCGAGAAGTTCGCATCCGGCGTGTAGGTCAGCGACCCATCGACCTCGATCACGACAGTTCCGTTGGCCGCCGCGGCCTGGTTGACCGTCAGGGCATCGCCGTCGATGTCCGTGTCGTTGGCGAGCACCGCGATGTTGACCGGCGTGTCCTCGGTCGTCGATGCCGGGCCGTCGTCATTGGCGACCGGGCCGTCATTCTCGCCGATGACCGCACCGCTGACGGTCGCGGTGTCGAAGCCGCCGTTGCCGTCGCTGATCGTGTAGGTGATCGAATCGACCACGCCCAGCGCCTGCAGAGCCGCAGACCCGGTCGGGTCATAGGTGACCGTCCCGTCGCCGTTCAGCGTGACGGTGGCGCCGAAGGCGCTGGCTCCGGACACCGATGTGACCGTCAGGGGATCGCCGTCGGCATCGAAATCGTTGGCCAGGATATCCGCCGTATCGAGTATCGAGATGTCCTCTTCCGACGACAGGATGTCGTCGCCCGCCTCGACGATGTAGCCCATGCGCGCGTCGGCCGGCGCATCGTTCCACAGGCCGGTATCCGCGGCGATCATCAGCCAGTCTTCGTTGCCGCCCGCGCCGTTGTTCGGCTCGCCGGGGCCCCAGTTTTCGTACTGGCCGCCGACGGGCCCGCCATTCCAGAAAACATTCGTGGCTTCGGGGCCGACCGACCACTGCCAGGTGCCCTCGCTCGCCATGTCGTCGCCGCCGATCCAGGCGATCTCGCCCGCATCGAGCAGGCCCTGGATGAAGTCGTTTTCGTCCTGGGACGTGATCGTCGCCAGATGGCCGCCCTCGTCGAAGGCCGCGAAGGCCGCGTCGAGCCAGAAGAGCTCCGCGTCGGTCCACTTGTACCAGTGGCCATTGTCGGCGTTGTAGGTGAAGCCGGTCAGATCGGTGAAGCTGTCGTCCACCGCCACCGGTGCGTCGTTGGCGCCGGTCACGGTAACCGTCGCCGTCGCCTGATCGGCGTCGCCGTCGATATCCTCGACTTCGTAGACGATGGTCACGTCGCGGGTCTCGCCGACCGCCAGATCCTGGAAATCCGCGCCCGGATCGAAGCTGATGTGGTTGTCCGGCGTCACCGCCGCCGTGCCTTCGGCCGGGCCGGTGACGATCGTGATGCCGCCGAACCCGTCCGGATGATCGTCATTGTCGAGCACGTCGATGTCGATCACCGGGCCGTCTTCCAACGCGTTCGCGCTGTCGTCCACCGCATCGACGAGACTGTCCTCGAGGACATCATTCAGGCTGATCGCGACGGTTCCCCTGTCCGTCTGGCCGAAATCATCGGTCACTTCGACGACCAGGTTGAAGACCGGCATGACCTCGAAGTCGAGCGCCGCGCCGTCAGCGACCGTGATATCGCCGCTAACGCCGTCGATGGCGAAGATGCCAGCCCCCGAGCCGCCGACGATCGCGAAGGCGTTGTCGCCGATCGTCGGGGCCTGGTTCAGGTCGAAGAAGATCGTCTCGGTGGCCGTTTCGGTGTCGCTGTTGGACGTCTCGGTCGCCGTCGCTTCGACGGTGATTGTGAAGTCGTCGCCCGACAGGTCCTGCTTACCGTAGATGACGTAGGTCTGACCCGAGCTCGCACCGTTCGGATCGGCGTAAGTCGCGCCAATGATGATGTCGTCGAACCCGTCGCCGTTGACGTCGCCCGCCGCACCCGCGGTCCAACCCGCATTGTCGCCGCCGTTGATGCCTTCGATCTCGAAACCGACTGTGCCGTCGCCAGTGGCAAGGTCACCCATATCGAGTTCAGCACCAAATCCGGTATCCGTGCCGAAGATCACATACACGGCACCCTCATCGTTGAGGCCATCCGGGTTGGCTTTCGGTGCGCCAACCAGCACATCGTCGAAACCATCGCCGTTGAGGTCACCGGCGTTGCGGACCACATGACCAACGCGGTCTTGCGCTTCCGCACCGCTGAGGATAAAGTCGAGCGTTCCGTCACCGCCGTTAGCGATGGCCAGCTCGCTGGTCTCAATGATGCCGTCGGTCGAACCGTCCAGCGCATCAAGCGCTGCAAGGTTGGTCTGACCACCGAAGATCACATAGGCCTCGCCGGAGTCTGCCCCGTTCATGCCGTCGGCACGATAAGAGCCGATGATGATGTCGTTAATACCGTCACCGTTGATATCGCCGGCCTCGTTGATCGAGCGCCCTAACCGGTCTCCGCCGGCCATGCCGTTGAAGATAAAGCCGTTGGTTCCGTCGAGGTCACCCAGCGAGAACTCGGCGCCCAGCGTGTCGGTTCCGTACACGATGTAGGCCTGACCCGACTGGTTGCCGTTCGGGTCCGCAAAGCGTCCGCCGATCAGCAATTCGTTCTTGCCGTCGCCGTTCATGTCCTGCATGCCCGAGATCTGGCGGCCCGTGGCCTCACCCACCCCGAAGCCGCGGATTACCACACCCTCGGAGCCGTCACCCGTGCCCGCCGACGCCGCCCCGTTGGTCGGGTCCATGAAGTCCTGAACCGCTATCTCGGCGGCAAAGCCTGTGGCCTTGCCGAACACCAGGTAGGTCGCACCCAGGTCGAGTTGGACCGGGTTCACGCCGTCTTCAAAGTCGTTACCGGTCGCGCCGATCGCCAGATCGTCGATCCCGTCGCCATTGAAGTCGAATCCGCCGGTGGTCGAATAAGCGGTGAACTCGTTCGACGTCGAGGGCGACACCGGCGAGCCGTTCAGGATGAAGCCCTGCGAGCCGCCGCCGCCATTGGCCGCCTCCAGCTGCGCCAGGTGGATCAGACCGTCGACCGTGCCGTCGTCGGCGTCCATCGCCGCGAAGTTGGCGTTGCCCGCCGACCCGAACACCACGTAGGAGCGACCGGAGACGTTGCCGTCAGGGGCTGCCAGCGGCGAACCGATCAGGATGTCGTCGAAGCCATCGTTGTTGATGTCGCCCGCCGAGCGCACCGAGGTGCCCATCCGGTCACCCGCACTCGCACCGGCAAAGGTGTAGGACTGGGCCGTCGTCGTGTCGGAGATGATCGTCTCGGCCGCGTGAGTCGTGCCGCCGAAGTAGATCGTCACCTCGCCCGCATTGCCGCCGAAGGCATCGCCGCCGACCGAACTGGTCAGGATGTCGGCGAAGCCGTCACCATTCACGTCACCGGCCGTGGCCACGTCGAAGCCGTTATTGTCCTGACCCGTCGAGCCGTTAAGGACGAAGCCCAGCGAGCCGTCGCCGCCACCGGCATCGGTGAGGCCTTCCAACGCGAAGGTCGAGCCGAAGATCGGCCCCGGAGGCGCGACGTTGATCTCAAGGCCCACCAGGTCCGCCTTGGTCAGCGTCCAGGTGCCGTCGCCGTTGTTCGTGCCGTTGTTGAATGTCGCGTTATCGGGAACATCCGACAGCGTGATCGAATGGGTCTCCGAACCATCATCATCGGGGAAGTCGATGGTCAAAGGCACCGAAACCGGTGTGTCCGTCGTACCCGATGCCGTGTTCGCCACGATGATCGGCTGATCGGCCACCGCGATCACGGTCAGGGTAACCGTGCCCGTGTCCGTCCCGCCATTGCCGTCAGACACCGTGTAGGTGAAGCTGTCATTGCCCGAGAAATGCTCGAACGGCACGTAGGTGAAGTCCCCGTTCGGGGCCATCGTCACCGTGCCGCCCTCGGCCGTCGTGATCGACGTCTCCACAACCGTAAGCGTATCTGAGGCGTCGTCATCGCTGTCGGCACCATTTCCGTTATCGATCAATACGTTACCAATGAACGGGGTGTCCTCAGCACCGGAGAAAGCATCGTCCGCGGCGACCGGGTCGTCGTTCACGCCGTTGACCGTGATGACGATGTCCTCGGTGTCGGACGCACCATGCTCGTCGGTGACCACCGCGGTGAAGGTCTCGGTGACAACCTCGCCGGCCGCCAGCGCCTGAACGTGGGCGGCATCGTTGTCGAGGGTGTAGAGCCACTTGCCGTTCTGATTGAGGGTCAGCGTGCCATAGGTGCCGTCGAGTTCCTGTATTCCAGTCTCGTACGAACTCGCGACGGCCTGCACACGCACCCAGGTCTCATCTGTGAATGTCTGGCCGAGCGTCGGGATGACTTCGGTGTGGGTAACGACACCCTCGTTGAGCAAATCGAACGAAGCCGTCACGTCACCGGGGCTGGACACCTCATGAGCAAGGCGCAGCACGATCTGGTTATCCCCATCAGCCGGTTGCAACTCGATCGAGTCAATAACGGTCCAAGTATCCGCAACGAAATCCAGACTGCTGAACTCGACCAACACCTTTTCGCCGATCCGCGTTATCGCCAGAAGCGTCGTGTCACCATCGGCGTCGAACAACCGTATTCCGTAGCGCTGTGCATCGAGTTCGGGCAGCGTGAGGTCGTAACGGCCCTCGTACGTAAAGTCGTCTGTGACAAGCAAAGTGGAAATTGCTGCGGCAGACGGGGGCCCCGGTTCGTGAAGCGTTAAATTATGGAACAGGCCGTCAGTCCCAAAGAACTGACTGACAAGCTCCTCAGCCAAACTTCCGTCGTAGACCAAGCGGCCGCCAGTCTCCGTATAATCTCCGAACGCGATATAATTGCCCGGGTCACCATTGTCGTAGACGCCCCCCGACGGCGGCGGCGTACTGTCGCCGAAATCGTCGACATAGAAGTCTACGGTGCCGTTCTTGTCGATACTCAGATGATCGAGGAAGAACTGATAATCCGACGTATCCGCCAGCGTCCCGCCCTGGAGCGACCAGGTAAGAACGGCCCCGGTGTCGGGATCGAACACGTCGAGATCACCAGCGGCAAGCAGGTCGAGATCTTCGGTAACAGCGCCTTCGTCCCCGCCAACGTCGAATGAAATCTCCGGCGCGTCATTCGCGCCGGTCACCGTCACCGTCACCGTAGCCGTGTCGAAGCCGCCGTTGCCGTCGGTGACCGTGTAGTCGAACGTGTCGGTCAGGGTCTCGCCATCACCCAACGCGTCAGCCGCCGCGACACCCGAGACGTCGTAGATGAAGGTGCCGTCGACCGCGCCCGACATGATAGTCGCACCCAGCACGCTGGTGCCGTCGAAGGAGGAGACCGTCAGAACGTCGCCGTCCGGATCGCTGTCGTTCGCCAGCACGTTACCGATCAGCCGGGCGCTGTCATCTTCATCTGCTTGATAATTGGAACCAAAGACAACATAGGTCGAGCCCACCTCCGGCCCATTCGGTGTCGCATACCTTGCACCGACGATGAGGTCGCCAAAACCGTCACCGTTGACGTCCCCTGCCCCGGAAACCGAGTGCCCTGATTGCTCGTCGGTGTTTGCACCATCGAGCCGAAATCCGGTGGCCCCTCCAATCGTGGAGAGGTCGAGCGTTGCGTCGAAACTATTGTCGCTGCCGAAGATGACATAGGTCGAGCCGGAACTACTACCGTTCGGGTCCGCGCCGGTTGCGCCGACGATCATATCATCGATCCCGTCACCGTTTACGTCGCCGGCACCAGAGACAGAGGCACCAACTCGATCGCCCGCCGATGTTCCATCCAGGCGGAACCCATTCGCACCATCCAACGATGAAAGATTCAACGTCGGGGCAAAGCCGCCTGCATCGCCAAATACAATGTAACTCGAACCGGATTGGCTTCCGTTCAGGTCGGTGAGCCGGGCACCAATGATCAGATCGTCGACCCCGTCATTGTTGACATCACCAACACCTGAGACAGACCCACCAGACCAATCAAAGCTATCCGTGCCGTCGAGTCTGAACCCGTTTGTCCCATCCAAGGTCGACAGATCCAAAACCGGCGCAAAGCCCGCCAAATCACCGAAAACAACATAGCTTGAACCCGCATGCTCCGCGTTAACGTCGGAGAGCGGTGCACCAATGATTAAGTCGTCGACACCATCCCCGTTCACATCACCGACGTCAGACAATGAACGTCCGGACCGGTCATCCAAGCGCTCGCCATCGAGGCGGAACCCATTCGTCCCATCCAGCGACGAAAGGTCCAGGCTCGGAGTGAAGCCGCTGCCACTGCCGAAAACAACATAACTCGACCCGGATTGTGCAACCCCGTTCGGATCAGCGCCGTATGCGCCGACGATCAAGTCGTCGAACCCATCACCATTTACATCGCCGGCGCCCGAGACGGCGTAACCTGACCGGTCGCTACCTTGGTTTCCGTCAAGACGGAACCCATTGGTCCCATTGAGAGCGGAGAGATCAACGGTCGGAGCAAACCCGCCTGCACTCCCAAACAGAATATAGCTTGAGCCGGACGAGGTACCGTTCGGGCTCGCGCCGTAGGCACCGATGACCAGATCATCGAACCCATCGCCGTTCACATCGCCGGCACCGGAGACAGAATGGCCGGAAAGGTCATCCGCAGTTACACCGTCGATACGAAACCCGGTCGTCCCGTCCAGGGAAGAGAGTTCATAGCTTGCCGCAAATCCGTCACCGCTGCCAAACACGACATAACTTGAACCAGAGGAGTTTCCATTCGGGTCCGCACGAGATGCGCCGATGATTACATCGTCAAACCCATCGCCATTTATATCGCCGGCACCAGACACCGATTGCCCAGCCCAGTCACCATCTGCCTCACCGTCGAGGCGGAACCCATCTGTCCCGTCCAGGGATATGAGATTCAATGAAGACAACGAGCCACCGTCATCAACCGCAACCGGCGGCACACTGCCGGCCCCCTTAACAGTGACTGTGACGGTCGCCTGGTCGGTATCGCCGTCAATGTCCTCGAGTTCGTAGACGATGGTGACATCGCGAGTCTCGTCCGGCGCCAGATCCTGGAAATCCGTCCCTGGGTCAAAACTAATGTGATTGTCCAACGTCACCGTGGCCGATCCCTCAGCCGGGCCGGTGATGATCGAGATCCCTCCGAAACCGTCCGGGTGGTCATCATTGTCGAGCACGTCGATGTCAATCACCGGACCGCCCTCGACGGCGATCGCGGTGTCGCTAACGGCCAGCACCAGCTGGTTGTCGGTGCTGCCGTTGATGGTGACCGTCACGGTCGCAGTGTCGAAGCCGCCGTTGCCGTCGGAGATCGTGTAGTCGAAGGTGTCGGTCAGCGTCTCGCCGTCGTTGAGCGCGTCCGCCGCCGCGACGCCCGAGACGTCGTAGACGAAGGTACCGTCGACCGCGCCCGCCATGACCATTGCGCCCAACGCGCTGGTCCCGTCGAAAGAGAAGACCGTCAGGTCGTCGCCGTCCGGGTCGCTGTCGTTCGCCAGGACGTTGCCGATCAGCCGCGCGCTGTCGTCCTCATCGGCCTGGTAGTTGGAGCCGTACACAACATGCGACGTGCCAGGTCCTGTCGAACTCACTCCTGGCACGGCTTGCAACGAACCAACAATTAGGTCGCCAAAACCATCCGCATTCACGTCACCTGCGGCAGAAACCGAGCGGCCGCTGAAATCTTCTGCGCTTGCACCGTCGATTCGGTAGCCATTCGATCCGTCAAGCGAATTCAGAGAAATTGTGTGATCAAACTCACTGGTCGAGCCGAATATGACATAGCTAGCCCCAGCGTTCGTGCCGCCATCGTCTGCATTCGAGGCACCTACGAGAATATCATTCAGCCCGTCGCCGTTTACGTCGCCAGCAGACGAGACCGATCCGCCACTTCGATCGTTTGAACTTGAGCCGTCAATCCTGAAACCATTGGTTCCATCGATGCTTCCTACATTGAGCAAAGCTCCGAAACTATCAAGTGACCCAAAAACGACATAGCTCGTGCCAGATGATGCTCCGACTGGATCCGCGCCTGGCACTCCGATGATCAGATCATCAATGCCGTCTCCATTAATGTCGCCTAGTCCGGAAACTGATGCTCCGGCGGACGCATTCACTTCGTTGCCGGAGATTTGGAAACCATTTGTCCCATCAAGAGTAGATGCTGAAATAGTCGCGTCGAACCCAACGGACGAGCCAAAAACAACATAGCCAGAACCGGTACCAGCACCAGTCGTGTTCGTGCTGTAGGCACCAACAATAAGATCATCGATACCGTCGCCATTAACATCACCAGCCGAATGGACAGACGAGCCAAGACGGTCTCCAGCCGCACCGCCCGTAAGTTCAAAGCCATTGGTTCCGTCTAAGTCATCAAGATCAACCGTTTGAGAAAAACCGCCGGTTGTCCCGAAGACCACATAAGCTGAACCCGAACCACTGCCATTGGGGTCCGCTCCTAGAGCGCCGACGATAAGGTCGTCAATTCCATCACCATTGACATCTCCGGCGGAAGAAACGGAGTTTCCGAGAATATCTCCATCGGCCTCAGCTTTGAGAACAAACCCTGTCGATCCGTTCAGGAAGGAGGGGTCTATTGTGCTCGCGAACCCGGTCGCACTTCCGAACAAGACATATGCCGCGCCGGTTTGGGATCCACCGATATCTGCAAACCTGGCTCCAATGACGAGATCATCTATTCCATCACCATTGATGTCGCCGGCTCCCGATACCGAAGACCCAGTCCGATCGATCGGACTGGAACCTCGAAAACGAAATCCGTTGGTCCCATCAAGCAAGCTGACTTCAATGCCGTTTTGAATGCCATCTGCGCTCCCAAAAACGACAAAGGCTGACCCTTCAGGGCCGGCAGATCGCGCGCCTATGATGACGTCATCAATACCATCGCCATTTACGTCACCAGCTTCTGAAACAGACCAACCCGTCAGGCTGTTGGGCGCAAAACCATCGATAAACGCACCAGATTCACCGTCAATGGTGCCTAGGTCGAGCGCACTTGGTACGAATCCACCGTCATCCACCGCGATCGGACCGTCATTGGTGCCCATGATGGTGACAGTCACTGTCTCGGTGTCCGCGCCGCCGTTGCCGTCGTCGACTGTCACGTCATAGGACTGGATGATCGTCTCGCCCGCCTTCAGATGGTCGAGCAGAGAGTCGTTGACCGTGAAGTCCCAGTCGACGCCGCCGCCATTCACGCTCGCGGTGAACGTGCCGATATAGCCCGTGTTGTTCTCGACAAACGACGCCGTGTGGCTATCACTCAGATCCACATCCGTGAAGGTCAGCGTGCCGCTGTCCGAAACATCGTCGATCGTCTCGCCCGGCGCACCGTCGGCAATCTCCGTCACGCCGCCCGCCGTATCACCGCCGGTGATCACCGGCGCATCGTTGGTGCCCGCAATGGTGATGGTCACCGTCTCGGTGTCCGTGCCGCCGTTCCCGTCGTCGACGGTCACGTCATAGGACTGAACAACCTGCTCGCCCTCGGCAAGGTGATCGAGTGCACTGTCGTTGACTGTGAAGGTCCAGTCGATCTGGCCACTGCCGTCGCCGGTCGACGGATCGGTGATGACAGCCGTCAGCGCGCCCAGATAGCCCACGCCCTGTGGCGCCGTGGAGACCGTGTGGCCGTCCGACAGGTCCACATCGCCGAAGGACAGGCTACCCGTGTCCGTCAGATCGTCGGTGTTCTCGCCCGCGTCGCGGTCGGGCAACTCGGTGACCGCGCCGGTGTCGCTGTCACCCGCCCCGACCGTGATAATCGGGTCGTCGTTCGTGCCGGTCACGGTTACCGTGACAGTCCCGGTGTTGCTCACCGCACCATGGCTGTCCGTCGCGGCGTATTCGAACGTCACGTCGCGGGTCTCGCCGACCGCCAGGTCATCGAAATCGCCGTTCGGATCAAACGAGAAGGTGCCGTCATTGTTGTTGATGACGCTGCCTTCCGACGGGCCGGATGTGATTGCATAGTCGAGGGACGACGGATCGTCGTCGAGGTCCGGGTCGTCGCCGACGAACGCATCCACCAGAGCGGGGCCGTCCTCGCCGACCGTGATCGCGACATCCTCGACCACCGGCGCGTCGTTCTCATTGGTGACCGTGATCTGCACCGTGGCCGTGTCGGTCAGGCCGGACGGCTCGACCACCGTGTAGTCGAAGCTGTCGACGCCGGAGAAGTCCTTCGCCGGGGTGTAGATGAAGCTGCCGTCCTGCTCGATCGCGGCGAGGCCGCCATTGGCGGTCTCGATGACGCCGACACCCGCGCCGGTCTCGCTGCCGCCGCCGCCCATGTCGTAGCTGTCGTCGGAATGGTCGGTCGCCGTGCCGCCATCGTTGAAGGTGTAGGCCGTCGTCACGCCGCCGGTGCCGCCCGGCTCGTTGTCGGTCAGGTTGATCTCGCTGATCTCGGCGCTGGCGAAGGTGACGGAGCCGGTCGAGTTGGCGAACCAGATCGTCCAGGTGCCGTCGCCGTTGTTGGTGAAGACCACGTCCTCTTCGCGCACGCCCTGGTCGTTGCCGTCCTCGTCGAAGAAGTCGATCTCGCCGTCTTCGTCATAGCCCTCGAAGATCACGAGGCCGTTCGAATAGCCGCCGACCGCCGTGCTGCCGTCGACGATCAGGTCGTGGCCGCCGTCGCGGTTGACGAAGAAGACGTCGTAGCCGCCGCCGCCGACCAGCAGGTCGTCACCGTCGCCGGCAAAGATGAAGTCGTCGAAGTCGAGCACGGGGGACGGGTCGCCCGAGGGCTCGCCGCCGAAGACGATGTCGTTGCCGCCGTTGCCTGCCAGCTCGTTCTGGCCGGTGCCGCCGAGGATCAGCTCGTCCGTCCCCGCGCCCTCGAAGATGACGTCGGGCGTGCCCGACAGATCCTCGACGGTGCCCGGGATGAAGGACGGATTGTCCGGGAAGGTCAGGTTGATGTTCGACCATGTGGCCAGATCGGTGATCTGCGCCTGGGTGAGCGTCACGGTCTGGGTGGCGGTGGCGCCGTCGACGCTGTCGCCATTGCCCGGAACGATCGTGATCACCGGGTCGTCGTTTGTGCCCGTAATGGTGATCGTGACCGTCGCCTGGTCGGTGTCGCCGTCGGTGTCTTCGAGTTCGTACACGAAGGTGACCGTCGTGGTCTCACCGTCGGCGAGGTAATCGAAGTCGCCGTTAGGATCGAAGGTGATCGTGTTGCCCGGGTTAACAGTGGCCGTGCCGCCGGACGGGCCGGTGATGATGGTCACGGAGCCCACGCCGTCAGGCGCATCGTCGTTGTCGAGGACATCGATGACAACGCCCGGGCCCTCTTCGCCCACCGCGCCGCTATCGTCGATCGCGTCAACGAGGCTGTTCTCGAACACATCATTCAGGTTGATCGTGATGATGCCCGCGTCGGTCAGGCCAAAGTCATCGGTTACTTCGACGACCAGGGTGAAGGACTGGATGCTCTCGAAGTCGAGGGCCGAACCGTCGATGACCGTGATATCGCCGCTGGTGATGTCGATGTCGAAGACGCCGACACCCGTGCCGCCGATGATCGCATAGTCGAGCGTATCGCCGACATCCGGGTCCGTACCGATGGCCGTGATGACGAAGGTGCCGTTCGGCGAGTTTTCGTCGATCGAGGTGCTGTCGTCGTCGATGTTCGGGGCTTCGTTGAGATCAATGAGGATCGTGTCCGTCGAGGTCTCGGTGTCGCCGTTATCGGTTTCCGTCGCAGTGGCCTTCACGGTGATGGTGAAGTCTTCCGAAGACAGGCCCTGGCGGCCGAAGATCACATAGGCCTCACCGGAGTTCAGCCCGTGGGGATCGGCAGCAAATGCGCCGATGATCAAATCATCGATGCCGTCATTGTTGACGTCGCCCGCACCCGAAACCGCCCAACCGGACTGGTCTTGTGCGTTGAGGCCGTCGATCACGAAGCCTTCCGAGCCGTCGCCGTTGCGGATATCCGCGAGGTCGACCTCGTTGCCGAAACCGTCCGTGCGACCGAAGACCACGTAGGAAGAACCGGTGTTCGCACCGTTTGCGTCGCTGTAGGGCGAACCGATGATCAGATCGTTGATTCCGTCGCCGTTGATGTCACCGGCCGAGCGGACGCTGCGGCTCATGGCATCGCCGGCACCTTCAGCGGTGACCACGAAACCGTTGCTGCCGTCGCCGAGCTTCAGCTGACCGACATCGATCTGCCCGTCCGTACCGTCGGCCAGGTCAAGATCCTGCAGGTTAGGCAGACCGCCGAAGACCACGTAGGCCTCGCCGGAGTTCGCGCCATTGGCGTCGCTGTCGCGCGCACCAATAATGAAGTCGCTCATGCCGTCGCCGTTAATGTCACCGGCATCTGCAATCGACTTGCCGAGTTGGTCGCCGGCCTGGATGCCGTTGAAGACATAACCGTTGCTACCGTTGATCAGACCGAGATCAACCTGACCGTCGGCCGTACCGTCGAGCGCATCGTAATTCTGAAGGTTGGAAAGACCGCCGAAGACCAGATAGGCCTCACCCGACTGGGCATCCGCCTTGCGGGCGCCAATCAGGATGTCGTCAACCCCGTCGCCGTTGACGTCGTTGACGCCGGAGACCGCGAAACCGGACTGGTCGCCGCGCACGGCACCTTCGAATTCGAAGCCGCGCACACCGTCGATCGCCAGTTCGTTGGTCTTGATCTGACCGTCCTGCACGCCATCGGCCAGGTCGGATGCTGCCAGGTTGGCCTCACCACCCAGGACCAGATAGGTCGAGCCGTTGTCGACCGTGCGGCCCGGGTCCTCGTTGCCGCGGGCACCGATCAGCAGATCGGCTGCACCATCGCCATCGATGTCGTAGCCACCAGACTGGGCATAGCCGGTGAAGTCGTTCGAAGAGGTAATGAACAGCGGGTCGCCGTTGATGGCGTAGCCGTTCGTGCCGTCGATCGAGGACAATTCGAACTCGGCCGCGAAGCCGGTGTCCGAACCGAACACGACATAGGACGAGCCCGTGTCGATCGTATCGGCGTTGGCGATCGGTGCGCCGACCATGATGTCGTTGATGCCGTCGCCGTTGACGTCGCCCGCACTGCGGACGCTGACGCCGGCCCGGTCCTGCTCCTCGATACCGAAGATCGCGAAACCTTCCGAACCGTCGCCGCCCTGGGAGGCGAGCAGATCATAAAGTTCGAACTCGGCATCGAAACCGGCAGCGTTACCGAAGACCACATAGGCCTCGCCCGCATTGGTGCCGTTGGCATCACCCAGATGGGCGCTGACGATGAAATCGTCGATGCCGTCGCCGTTGACGTCGCCAAGGTTGGCCACGTCGAACGCCGTGTTGTCCGTGGTCGAGCCGACCGTGCCGTTGCCCGTGTTGGGATCGGGATCCGGGTCCAGGCTGCCGATACCGTTGATGACGAAACCAAGCGAGCCGTCGCCGCCATTGACCGGCAGAAGTTCGCTCAAGTCATAGGTGGATTCGAAAGCCGGGGTCGCGGCGCTGACATTGATGGTCAGGCCTGCGAGCTCTGCCGGGGTCAGCGACCAGCTGCCGTCCCCATTGTCGATGCCCTGGTTGAAGGTGGCACCTTCGGGGACATGGCAAATCAGGATCGAGCGCTCTTCCGAGCCGTCCTGATCGGGGAATTCGACATCGATCGTAATCGGAATATCCGTACCCGGGTTGCCGCGCGCCGGCGAAATAACCACCAGATCCGGCACGTCCGCATCGGGGATGACGGAAATGTTCGCGGTCGCCGTATCCTGGGCGCCGAAGCCGTCTTCGATCGTGTAGTCGAAGCTGTCCGAACCCGAGAAGTGTTCGGCCGGAGCGTTGTAGGTGAAGGCACCGTTCGCGGCAATCGTCACCGTGCCGCCCTGGGCCGTGGTGATCACCGTCTCGACGACCGAGAAGCTGTCGAGGATGTCCGGATCGCTGTCGGCGCCGTTGCCGTTGTCGACCAGCACGTTGCCGATGAGAACCACGTCTTCGAGGACGGAGAAATCATCGTCTTCGGCCGTTGGGCCGTCATTGGCACCCGTGATCGTGACCGTCACGGTCTCGGTGGCGGTTCCGCCGTTGCCGTCGTCGACCGTCACGTCATAGGTTTGGATGATCTCCTGACCTTCCGCGAGGCCCTCGAGAACACTGTCGTTGACCGAGAAGTCCCAGGTCACTTCGCCCGAACCGTCGCCGGTCGCAATGTCCGTAATCGTGGCCGCGAAGGTGCCGAGATAACCCGCACCATTGGCTGAGCTCGATACCGTGTGACCGTCCGTCAGATCGGCATCCGCAAATTCGATAACACCGCTGTCGGTCAGATCATCGATATTCTCGCCCGGCGCGTTGTCCACCAGCTCGGTCACACCGCCGTCGGTGTCGCTGCTGCCGCCGCCGATCGTCGGTGCATCGTTGGTGCCCGTGATGGTGATGGTCACCGTCTCGGTGTCCGTCCCGCCGTTCCCGTCATCGACGGTCACGTCATAGGACTGAACCAGCTGCTCGCCAACCGCGAGGTATTCCACATCTGCGTCATTGACGGTGAAGGTCCAGCCGATATCGCCAGTGCCGTCACCCGTCGTGTCGTCGGAAACAAGTGCCGTCAGCGCACCGAGATAGCCCGCGCCGTTCTCGGCGACCGACACCGTGTGGGCGTCAGTCAGATCGACATCGGTGAACGCCAGTGAGCCATTATCCGTCAGGTTGGCCGCGCCCTCGCCCGGGGCACCGTCGGCCAGCTCCGTAACGGAACCGGTCGTGTCGCCGGAACCGATGATCGGGGCGTCGTTGGTGCCCGTCATCGTGATGGTGACGGTTTCCGTATCCGTGCCGCCGTTGCCGTCGTCAACCGTAACGTCGTAGCTTTGCACGATCGTGTCGCCAGCACCGAGGCTGTCGAGAAGCGCATCGTTGACCGAGAAGTCCCAGTCGATGTTGCTGCCGTTAACGACCGCGGCGAAAGAACCGATGTAACCCGCACCGTTCTCCGAACTGGAGACGGTATGGGTGTCGCTCAGATCACCGTCGGTGAAGCTCAACGAACCGCTGTCCGTCAGATCGTCGATGTTCTCACCCGGTGCCAGATCAGCAATCTCGGTCACATCGCCTGTGGTGTCTCCACCCGAGATCACTGGCGCCTCGTTGGTGCCGGTGATCGTGATGGTCACCGTCTCGGTGTCCGTACCGCCATTGCCGTCATCAACCGTGACGTCGTAGCTCTGAACCAGCTCCTCGCCGGCTGCCAGGCCGTCAAGCAGGCTGTCATTGACCGTGAACGTCCAGTCGATATCGGAACCGTTGATCACCGCGGCGAACGTGCCGAGGTAGCCCGCGCCGTTCTCCGCGCTGGAGACCGTGTGCGTGTCGGTGATGTCGACATCCGTGAACGGAAGCGTGCCTGTGTCCGTCAGGTCAGCCGTGTTCTCACCAACGTCGCCGTCGGGCAGCTCGCTGACCGATCCGGTCGTGTCGCCGCCGGTAATAACCGGGGCGTCATTGGTGCCCGTGATGGTGATGGTCACCGTCTCGGTGTCCGTACCACCGTTACCGTCATCGACGGTCACGTCGTAGGACTGAACGATGGTCTCGTTGACCGCCAGGTAATCCACCAGCGCGTCATTGACCGAAAAGTCCCAGTCGATGTTGCCGCCGTTGATCACGGCGTCAAATGTTCCAATGAAACCAACACCATTTGCGACATTGCTCACAGTATGGGTGTCGGAAATATCCACATCGGTGAACGCCAGCGAACCGCTGTCGGTCAGATCATCGATATTCTCACCCGGCGCAAGATCCGCAATTTCCGTGACCTCGCCCGTGACGTCGCCCGCACCGATCACCGGGGCGTCATTGGTGCCCGTGATCGTGATGGTCACCGTCTCGGAAATCGTGCCACCGTTACCGTCGTCGACAGTAACGTCATAGGACTGAACGATCGTCTCGCCGACGGCGAGGTAATCCACCAGGCTGTCATTGACGGTGAAGTTCCAGGTCACCTCGCCCGAACCGTCGCCCGTCGCCGGGTCGCTGATCGTCGCAGTGAAGCTGCCGATATAGCCCGCGCCATTGTCCGTCGCCGAAACCGTATGACTGTCCGACAGGTCGCTGTCGGTGAACGCGATCGTGCCGCTGTCGGTCAGATCGTCGATATTCTCGCCCGCATCCGCATCCGTCAGCTCGGTCACCGCGCCTGTATTGTCGGCGATGCCGATGATCGGCGCGTCGTTGGTACCCGTGATGGTGATCGTGACCGTCGCCTGGTCCGTATCGCCGTCCGTGTCTTCCAGCTCATAGACAAAGGTGACCGTCGTGGTCTCGCCGTCGGCCAGGTAATCGAAGTCGCCGTTCGGATCGAAGGTGATCGTGTTGTCCGGGTTGATCACGACCGTGCCCGCCGGCGGGCCCGTCACGATGGTCACGCCGCCCACGCCGTCCGGCGCGATGTCGTTGTCCAGAATGTCGATGACCACGCCCGGGCCGTCTTCGCCGACAGTACCGGAATCGTCAATTGCATCAACGAGTTCATTGTTGTTGATGATCTTGCCGTCGATGAAGATCTCGAGCTTTTCCCAGTCCTCGACGTTCAGATCCAGCGCCGTGAAGGTCGCATCCGCACCGTTGTCGGTCAGCGGGTTGGAGTTGGCATCGATGAACGCCTGCAGGGCCACGAGATCGGCCTGGATGGCCGCATCCGCGAACTGCGCCGATGTCACATAGACCTGGAGGGTATCGGTACCCTCGCCGCCGTCATAAATGTCGAGGCCGCCATACTCGCCGACCACGAACTTGCCCGTATCGTCGCCAACATTGCCATAGACAAAGTCGGCACCGAGGTTGCCGTCGAGGATGTCGTTGCCCGCACCGCCGTCGAGATAATCGTTGAACGAGATATCGACGCTGCCCGCACCCGTGCCGGTGCTCGAACCATGGTGCGAACCATGATGGGATCCACTGGCCGAACCCGAACCATGATGGGAACCACGACCCGAGCCGCTGGCCGAACCCGAACCGCGCGAGCCATGACCATGACTACCGGAGCCCGAGTTGTAACCGTGACTGCCTGAACCCGAACCGCTGCCGCGACCGTGACGGCCAGAGCCCGAGGCATGTCCGTGACTGCCTGAACCCGATCCGCTGCCGCGACCGTGACTGCCGGAACCCGAACCGCTGCCGCGACCGTGACGGCCGGAGCCCGAAGCATGTCCGTGGCTGCCTGAACCCAATCCGCTGCCACGACCGTGGCGGCCCGAACCCGAACCGCTGCCGTGGCCATGATGGCCCGAACCGGAAGCATGGCCCGAACCGTGCCCGACGCATCTGCGCCGTCATATTCAATACCGCTGCGGAAGAACGTACCCTGGACCGAGACGTTCAGATTGACGTCGTTATGGTCGCCATCGCCGCCGTTGACGATGTCTTCCCAGTTCTGGTTGCCCTCGACCGCGACATCCTCTTCATGGTCAAAACCGCCGGGATTCAGGGCTTCGTTGGAGAAGAAGACGCCAGCACCCTGGCCCGCCAGGGGCGAGCCGTCGGAGATTACCGTCCAGTCGCCGCCACTCTCGGCAAACGTCACATCATCGCCGTCGGCCATTCCCGGATTGAGATTCTCACCGTTCGGGATAATGAAGAAGCCGATCTTGGTCGCACCGGCAAGCGCATCGCTGTCCAGCGAGATCGTCACCTCGTCGCCCACGCCGGGGCCCGAGTTCTTCACGTCCGCGAAGATGATCTCGCCCGAAACAGGCAGCCCGTCCGCGCCGGCAAGGTAATAACCGAAGCTGTTGTCATAACCAGCCAGCGAGCTCAGGAAGTCCGCCGTGATCGTGATGTCGCATGCGCCGGAAATATCGAAGCAGCCGTCGTCGTTGAGGACATCCTCAATCACGAACGAAGCCGGCGCATCGCCGTCGATAATGTCGTCACCGCCCTGGCCGTAAACAACGTCGTCGCCAACGCCGCCGACAATTACATCGTCGCCGCCTTCTTCGCTCTCGCCGACCGTCGTGTATTCAATGGTCTGCACATAGTAGTCGCTGCTGTCGCCCGCACCCGGGGGTGTGCCATCCGCATACTCGCGACCCGTGAAGCGAATCTCGCTGAACTCACCGATCCCGGAGATGGTGAAACTGCCGACATTGCCGCCGCCAGTGATTTCCGGGCCGAACGTGCCCGAACCCACCGAGTTGCCGTGCGTGTCGAAGGCTTCCCAGGCACCCTGCTCGCCGCCATTCTCGGTCGCAAACATACGCGCAACGGTAACCGTCGCCTCGACCGCCGGGCTATCGAACTCAGCCACCAGCATCTCGGACGAGCCGTCCGAAGAATGGTTGATCTGGTTGCCCACCGGGCTGCCGCCCGCAACGCCCACGCCGTCACCATCATAGGTAACCGTGCCGTCGGTACCGTCGAAATCATATGCCGTCAGAGTGACGCCCGCGTCGTTCCAGCCCTGCTGGTTGCCCGTCGCGACGAAGGTCTCCGCCTCACCCGCGCTATCGACGTTGTCGCCGTAAATCAGATCATCGCCGGCGCCGCCGTCAATGGTGTCGTCGTCGGCACCGCCGGCGATCCTGTCATCAAGGCCACGGCCCGTGAGCGTGTCGTCGCCCCCGCCGCCGCTAAACGTCTCGTCAGTGTCGTAACCGGCCTGGTTGGCCTCACCCTGGCTGGATGCAAACGTCACCGTATCGTCGCTGGCCAGCGCGTCATACTGGGTGCCGTCTTCATAGGTGCCCGCCTGGACATCGTCGAAGTCGACCGTGTCCGGCTGCTCGGTGAACAGCGGATCCAGGCTCAGATCGACAGGCTCGCCATCGACGAGAACCGTCAGGTCTTCCCAGTCCTGCACACGAATGCCGAGGTTATTGAATGTCTGCTTGGCACCGCTGTCGGTGGAGACGTCGGCGTTGGCCGCAATAAATTCGTTAAGCGCCACAAGATCAGCGAAAATGCCCGCGTCGGCGAACTGCGCCGGGGTCAGGGAGATAATCAGGGTGTCCGAACCGGTGCCGCCGTCATACCAATCGACACGACCGCCATTCTCACCACCAACGAACAGGCCGACATCGTCACCGCTGTCGCCGTCGACATGGTCGCGACCGACGCCGCCATCGAGGGAATCGTTGCCCGAGCCGCCCTTGAGCGTGTCGTCGCCCAGCTGGCCGAGCAGGGTGTCGTTGCCCGAACCACCGTTCAGATAGTCATTGAAGGATACTTCCGCGCTGCCGCTGCCGCCATGGGAGCCGCTGCCAGAACCGTGATGATGGTGCGAACCACTGCCGGAGCCGCGTCCGTGACTACCAGAACCGCTGCCCGAACCACGCCCTGAGCCGCTGCCGGAACCCGAACCACGCCCCGAACCGGAACCGCTGCCCGACCCGCCGCCGACATTCGGTCCATCACCCATCAGGATGTCGCCGCCGCTGCCGCCGAACAGCCGATCGGCGCCCGCACCGCCGATCAGTGTGTCGTCGCCAGCGCCACCGCGAACCGTGTCATCGCCATTGCCGGCGTCTACCCAGTCATCACCATTCTCCGCCCGGATTTCATCGTTCCGCTCGGAGCCATGAATGGTGTCGTCGCCGTTCGTGCCGGTAATGCGTGCCATCTTTCGGTACGTCCAGTATCAAATACACCGGTGGCATCCTGTTTCGCTATACGTGCAGCAAAACAGGCCCACCCAACCAAAGGTGGACACGTATCCTCACTCCCCTGAAACACTCTGCACTGAGTGTTTCATGATGAAAAGCCCTAAAAGGCCGGCTGGTTAACAAACCCGTGACCTCAAAACACGAGGCCAGCCGTCAAAAAACTGAAATTTTGGGCACCCGGTGATCCAGCGTCGTCTTAGACCGCATTTGCACTTACCGTGCACCTAGGCCGGGAAGTCAGAATGCAGCGATCTGCTAAGTACTTGAAAAGATGGTGGGCCCGGCAGGACTCGAACCTGCGACATGACCGTTATGATCGACCTAATCCAGTTCGCTTGGGAGTTCAGGCGCAGGGCCCCTGGCTACCTTAAAGATTATCGATACGAGCAATCCCTGCCATTCGGTACTGCATTATCATTGGCCGCCTCAGACAAGCTAAAACGCGACAAAGAAGTGCTCGTAAGAAAATGGGAAATGCGAATGCTGCCGCATCCAGCGACGCCATTCGGGCCGGATGTAGCACGGTGTTCTGACCGATTGTTTGCACGCAGACGAAAATCTTTGGGTAATCCGGGCCGAGACAAAAACCGCAGGCGGCAGGTGGAACTGGACTTAGCGCCTGGCCAGATCGCACCCGTTTCCAGAATCCAGCAATCTACGCATGGTACTCACATATCAAGTTACCGAGACACGGCCAACGGGCCTGGCATTCCAGATCTCTAAGATTCGTTGCCGAGACGGAAGCCATGATCCGTGCGCGTGTGCAGCTAACTTCAAACCTCAAAGAATCCCTCAGATCCGTAGTCCCGACCGAGTGACTGTTGGGGATCAACGAGGATCAAAGAAGATAGAGAAAGCGTGCGTTTTTCTTGGGTGCTTTGTCCCTGTTGATCGCCGTTGATCGCCGTTGATCGTAGTCATTCGGCACCAAGTGTACCAAGTATGTGCCACACACCAAGTGCAATAGGCTGCAAGGTCGATCACACCGAGCGATTGATCTACCCAGTAACCGCAGGAAGCTATGTCCGCGCCTTCTCGAAGGCCGTCCAGGCCGCCTCAAATTTCTCGAAGTCGAACCCTGCCTCCCGCGCCGGGTCGAGAACGATCTGCTCGTTCTCCAACAGGGTTGCGATGGCCGCGCCGAGGGCCGGAACGACATCGTCGGGTATCACGAGCGCGCCGTGTCGGTCGGCATGGATCAGCTCACCCGGACGCACCGTGAGACCGAAGACGGACACTGGTCGATCAAAGTCGACGATGTGGACGAATCCATGGCTGGGGCCTACCGAGCCCGCGAGGATCGGATATCCGTCGGGGAGGTCACCCAGGTCGCGCATAACACCGTTGGTGACGGCCCCGGCGATCCCAAATCCCTTATGCACGGTCGTATTCACCTCCCCCCAATAGGCGGCGATACAATCGGG
Organism: Alphaproteobacteria bacterium; assembly: GCA_965205535.1. Classification (GTDB taxonomy): domain Bacteria; phylum Pseudomonadota; class Alphaproteobacteria; order UBA6615; family UBA6615; genus UBA8079. The sequence goes on from CBDBHH010000005.1 coordinate 60,131, forward strand.
AAAGTCGGCGTCCTCGAGAACGGCAACGCTCGGCTGACACCCCTCCGCCATGTAACGATAGTAGGCCATCCGCCGTTCACGCACGGCCTCCGGTGCATCGTCCGACGGGCTGACCCCGGCGATCCTGGCTGTCAGGGCAAACCCCACGATCGCCGGCGCCTCCGGATCGGAGCTGAGCATTGTGCCGCGGGTGAAACGGTCAAATCCCCGCTTTCCCTGCGCGACTTCGATCGCGTTACAGACGGTCGGGGTGTCGACACGTCGGAGCGTCTGCAGCAACTCGTCGGTTACTCGGGTCATTTCAGATCTCACTCATCCAGTTCAATAAGGCGTGCGATACGTGATCGGGTTGCTCCAGCGTGGACAAATGTCCCGCCCCCTCGACAATCACGAGTGTCGAGTGGAGCAGCAAGCCTGCCATCTCTTCATGACGCGAGACCGGACAGAGCGCGTCGCGCGCGCCGCAAAGCACCAAGGCTGGTCGGTCATATGCGGCCAGGGTGCCCGCCGAGTCCGGACGGTCGCGCAACGCCAGCGTCTGGCGCTCGAACACTTCAACCCCGAGGGTCATGCCCATATCGAGGGCCAGTTCGCGCATGACCCGCGGCGCGGAATCGCGCGAATGAAAATAGTTCGGAATCATTTTGTGTTCGAGGATTGAGGGCAGTTCGCCTGACCAGGCGCGACGTACGTTCATGATGCGCTGCTCAACACGCGCCGGCGGATCTTCCAGATGGTTGGTGTCCAGCAACGCAACGCCGGAGATACGGTCTTCGGCCTGGCGCAACATCTCCATCGCGACGATGCCGCCCATCGACAAGCCGGCCAACCCGAACACCTCAAAGGGACAACTGTCGAGGATGGATTTCGCCAACCCGTACATGGTGCATGCGCGCGTCGTATCTGCGACCCAGACATCCGTCCTCTCTGACAGGGCGGCGACCTGGGGCGTGAACAGACGCGCGTCGCACAACAGGCCGGGAATGAATACCAGGGGGTGCATGAGTACAGATGTTCTCGTCTGCCGCGGCTAGGTGGTCCAGACGGGCGGCGCGGGGTGATCGCCGCCACGTATCACATGAAGATCGTTCCGGGCATTGGTGTGATTTCGCCAACGCCGCGGCACGCCGGTCGGAAGAGAGAAATAATCCCCCTGGCCGAGTGCGATCGCGACGCCGTCGATCTCGATCGTGACCGCGCCGCGATGCACGAAAATCACTTCCGGTTCACGGCGGTTATGTTCCGCGATTTCGGCCTGTCCTGACATCCGGATCCGCCGCGCGTGAAATCCATGGGGAGCCGGGATCGGACCGGCGGAGATACCTTCGGCAGCGTTCGCTACTCCGATCACCGGGCATTCCTCGACGCCCTCACCTGCGAGCGGTGCGTCGAGGTCCGGGCGAAGGTCTCGATCGCGCACGAACCAGCCCGCCATGTCCTCCGCACCTATCCGCCTGAAGTTCGCAAGGTCTTCTTCGGTGGTCGCGGGAAAAAGGTTGATGTCTTCGGGCAACGCCTCCCCGGCGTTCGTATCGACCAGGTCCCCATTCTCGAGCAAATAGAGCCCGTGCGTGCGTGCCTCGTCGAACACATAAGGCGCCCAGGTCACCCGTCCCGGATCGTCCCCACTGATTGTCGACGCGAGGTGGCCGACGGTGTCGCCGGTGTTCCTGAATCCACGGAACACCTGCGTCGGTATCGAGATTACGTCGCCTTCGTGCAGCGTCAACTCACCGTCCGTACAATCGGGACCGAGATAGAAGGTGAACGTGCCCTGGTGCACGATGAACGTCTCAAGTGTCCCGTGACTGTGCTGGGAATTCGAGCATCCTGGATGCTGGCGCACACCACCCATGTAGAAGCCGTGGGACTTATCGATGTGGACGAAATTCTGATTCTTGTTCTCAACGACACCGCGCCCAATCACGGAGAAGGCTTCCTGATCCGTATTCCCGGGCGTGCGGCGGTCGATGAAGGAATTCACCTGCGGAACCAAATCACCGTAACGCACGATTCGCTCGGCATATTCGCCTCGATGGTCTGAATCAATCGTCATAGTCGGGAATACGCTCCGCTCGAAAATTTGGATCTAGATGCGGCACGCCGCCAGGTCGGCGCCGGCACGCAGTGCCTCTAGCTTGGCGTAGGCGATGTCCGGATCGATCGCGCCGAAACCAGCAAATGTACCAAACCCGCAATCGGTCCCGGCGATCACCCGCTCGGGTCCCACAATGTCGACAAATCGGGAAATTCACTCGGCAACCAGCTCCGGGTGCTCCACGAAATTCGTGGTCGTATCGAGAATGCCGGGAATGAGCACCTTGTCGTCCGGCAACTCTCCGCGGCGGTCCCGGAAGACCTGCCATTCATGGGCATGCCTCGGGTTGGCTGCCTCAAACAGCACGTAGCGCGCCTTGGCAGACATCAGCAGAGGGAAAACCGTGTCCAGGCCGACATCGCAAATATGCGGCCCCTCATAGTTACCCCAGCAAATGTGAATGCGGACGCGTTCCGGCGGCACGTTGCGCAATGCATGATTGAGGATTTCCACATTGGCCGCCGCAATCTTCACAAACGCATCGTCGGATTCATCCGCAAACAGCATGTGACGCGACAACGCCAGGTCCGGGCAATCGATCTGCAGCAGTAATCCCGCCGCGACGATAGCCTCATATTCCTCGCTCAGCACATTCGCCAGCGCTTCGAGATAGGCGTCGCGGTCGGGGTAGAAGTCATTCTGCATGAACAACGACACGACCCCCGGCGAGGCCGCATTCATGAATGCCTGTGAGCCCGGATGGCGCGCCAAGGCCGCCTTGAGGTTGTCGATGTCCCGCTGGAGGTCGTCGCAACCGTTCGAACGGATTTCGCCGGTGCACATGGGGCGCGCGTAGGCGGGTGTTCCACCCTGGTCCGCCAGCTTCTGCAGGAACCCCGGGAATTGCCTCAAATCCGCCGGCGCATTGCGGGGACTGTCTCCCGAAAACCCGGTGTAGCGATCCTTGACGTAGGTCGCGTAGGAGATCTTTGACGTCTCACCATCGCTGACGATATCCACGCCCACCGCCTTCTGCCTGTCAACAACCGCAGCGGTCGCCGCGCGCATGCAGGCCCAGAACTCTTCCTCGTTATACCGCTCGCCCTTCTCGCGGGCGAAAATCATATCAACCACGTCCTGGCCGCGCGGCATTGAGCCAACATGTGTCGTTTCGATCACGTTCATCGTTCCTGTGCTCCGCGCAGCTCTTGCCTAAACCCCGGTTTGTCCAGCCGGATCATCGGTATTGCGTACCCGGAAAAGGCTGGCTTCGCCGGACATGCTGGGCACAAGCGCGCGCGGCAGACCGGGAGCCAAGAGGCAAGTGTCGCCGGGTGACAATACCGGGCTTGCCTCGTCCGATTTGAGTTGCCAATGCCCGCGCATCACCATCAGGACCTCGTGCCGGTCGGTCGTGTAGGCTTCGTCGGGAAGCGAGTGTCGGTTGATGAAATCCACCTCGAAGCCCGGGCGATCCACCAGCAACCCGTCGGAGCCGATTACCTTGCATACGCCATCGTTTGCCAAGGCCATCATGTCCCAGTAACGGGCCACATAACCGCCCACGACATCGCGCGCCGGGGTCTCCGGGAACGCAGCGAGCTCGGCGTTAGAGAGCTGCGGCATCGGCGCGACACCCTCGGGAAGGTTCTCTCCGCGTTCCGTATCGTAGAGCCGACCATCCTCCCCCAGCACGAGACCGTGGGCCGCGGCGGCCTCGATCACATGGGGAGCCCAGGTGACACCGCCGCCAGAATCGTCGCCGCCCAGTATCGACATGATCATCCCGTAGTCGGTCCCGATATTCTCGAAACCGCGAAACAGATTGGTCGGGATGTTGAAGATGTCGCCTTCTTCCAGGACCACCTCGCCGGCCGTGCCATGCAAGCCCCAAAAGAACCGCCATCGTCCCGACCGGACGAAGAACACTTCAGCCGTCGTGTGCGAATGCAGGGAGTTTTTGCACTTCGGCGGCTGACCCGCCGCGCCGATGTTGAAACCCGGCGTATCCTCGATGTGAACAAACTGATCAGGATTCTCCGCAACTCCGCCGCCGATGATGGTGAAGTTCTCCTTCCGGTTACTGCCCGGCGTCCGCGCATCGATGAAGGCAGTCCGGCACGGCCGCAATTCACCATAGCGAACGACCCGAACGGCGGTCGCAGAGTTTTCCAAATGACGTACTTCACTCATATTCGGCAGTTCCTTGAGGCAGAGACGTGAGGGGTCGGGCGGGTTTTCGGGCCGACTCGCGGACCACCAGTGGACCATCGAGCGCAATTCGGCGCGGCGTCGCGCCGCGATCTTCGATCTGTGCGAGGAGCGTACCCACCGTCTCGGCGACCATCTCGTCGGCCGACTGGCGTACGGTGGTCAGGTTGTAGGCCTGCCAAGCCGCCGGCGGCGCATCGCCATACCCGACGACCGAAACGTCCTCCGGAATTTTTAGGCCGAGCTCAAACCGGATCACATCCATCACCGCAATCGCCATGTGGTCACCGGCGACGAACACGGCCTCGGGATGGTCGGATTTCGAGAACATGCTGTACCCGGCCTTCCGGGCGGTCTCAAACTGATAGTTGCCGACCTCGCGGGCATTGAGTTCAAACCCGGCGTTGTGCAGGCCATCGCGGAACCCCGCCTCGCGATCTCGTTGCGTGGAGGACCCCTCGCGGCCCGCGATGTAACCGAATGTTTTGTGACCGCCGGCAACCAGGAAATCGGCAACCTTGCGGGCGCCCGATATGTTGTCCGACGTGACGGCCGACAGGCGTTCATCGTCCTGGTTGCGGTTGAACAGAACGACCGGGATACCCGCCGACCGACACTTGGCGGCCAGCGCCGAAGACAAATCGACCGACGCGGCGATGATTCCGTCGACCTGATAATCCAGAATCTGCTCGAGAATCTCTTCAAGGTTGTCGTCGGTCTGACTCGTCATGAAGATCAGCACGTGATAGCCCTCGCGCTGCAGCGCGCTGGATAGATTCTCGAGCACCTTGGTGTAGAACTGATTGTCCAGATACGCGACGACCAGCCCAATGAGTCGGCTGCGCCCCGTAATCAGCGAACGCGCCAAAACATTGGGGCGGTAACCAAGCTCCGTCGCAGCCTTGCGCACCTTCTCCACGGTCTTCGGAGACACGCTCGCACCCTCGGTGAACACGCGCGAGACAGCCGATTGACTCACCCCCGCCCGGAGGGCCACGTCCTGCGCTGTCACTCTATCTTTTGCCATCTAGTCGGAACCTCGTTGTCCACAATTCTCAGTCGGCCGCCGCGCCGTAGGGCACGTTTCTGCCGCCATACCGCCGGACTCGAAGATTCGCCTGCTCCGCATGGCCGACAAAGCCTTCGAGCATGCATAACCTGGAGCAGTATTCGCCAATCGTGGCCGCCGCCTCATCCGTTAAAACTTTCTGATAGCTGTGGGTCTTGAGGAACTTGCCCACCCACAGACCCCCCGTGTATCGACCGGCCTTGCGCGTCGGCAAGGTGTGGTTGGTGCCGATCACTTTGTCCCCGTTCGCGACATTGGTTCGCGGTCCGAGGAAGAGCGCGCCGTAGCAGGTCATCTTCTCGAGATACCAATCGTCCCGATCAGTCATCACCTGAACATGTTCCGACGCGATGTCGTTCGCGACCGCGAGCATCTCTTCGTGAGACTCGCAGAGAATGATTTCTCCATAATCCCGCCAGGACACCGAGGCCGTTTCCGCCGTCGGCAATATTTTTAAAAGTCGCTCGATTTCCGAGATGGTCGATTTCGCGAGCTTGCGGGAATTCGTGACCAGAACCGCCGGCGAATTGTATCCATGCTCGGCCTGCCCGAGCAGGTCCGTCGCACAGAGCTCGCCATCGACCGTGTCATCCGCAATGACCATCGTTTCGGTCGGGCCCGCCAGCAGGTCGATACCAACCCGCCCAAACAACTGACGTTTGGCCTCTGCAACATAGGCATTTCCAGGACCGACGATCATATGCACAGGATCGATTGTTTCAGTGCCGAGGGCCAGTGCACCGACAGCCTGGATTCCCCCGAGGACATAGATTTCGTGCGCACCCCCGAGATGCATGGCGGCAATGACCGCCGGGTTGGGTTCACCGCGAAACGGGGGCGTCACCGCCGCGATGCGCGGCACCCTCGCGACCGAGGCGGTCAGCACTGACATATGGGCAGACGCCACCATCGGGAACTTTCCGCCAGGCACGTAACATCCGACTGACTGCACCGGGATGTTCCGGTGGCCGAGGATCACCCCGGGCAGGGTTTCGATCTCCGTGTCCAGCATGGAATCGCGCTGCGCCTGTGCGAAGTTGCGAACCTGTTCCTGTGCGAAGCGGATATCCTCCAGGTCTCGCGCGCCGACCTGCCCCATCAGCGATTCGATGTCCGTTTCCGACAAACGGAATGACGCGGGCGTGTAGTCATCGAACTTTGCGCTCAGTTCCCGCACCGCCACATCACCATTCGCGGCAATTTGTTCGAGCGTCTCCTCGACGACGCGCCTGACCTGGGCGTCGTCATCCGATCGTTCAGCCTGGGATCTGCCGGCCTTCAAATACTCTACCAATGACGTTCTCCTCAGTTCCGAATACGCGCTTCGGTTTCCGGATCGAACAAATAGAGATCCTCGGGCTTCACCCGAAGACTCACCTTGTCACCGATTTCCTTCCGGAAATGGCGATCACCCTTCGCTGTCACGCGCTGCTTCCCGAACTGGGTGGTCAGCAGCACGCTTTCGCCCGTGTTCTCGAGCGCATAGACCGGCACGTCGATATCGCCCAGACCCTCATCCGCAACGATGAAATCCTCTACGCGGACACCCAGTACAACCTGGTCGCGGCTGCCGCCGCCGACTTCGGTCAACTTGGTTCCGCCAGAGGTCACAAACATACCGTCCACAAGCGACCCTTCGATGAGGTTCATCGCCGGCGAGCCAATAAAGCTCGCGACAAAGAGGTTGGCCGGGTCGTTGTAGATTTCGTCCGGTGTGCCCAGTTGAACGATCACACCTTCCTTCATGATCGCGATCCGGTCCGCGAGGGTCATCGCCTCGATTTGATCGTGGGTGACATAGACTGTCGTGATCTGAAGTTCGTGGGAGAGATGCTTGAGCTCCGCACGCATCGAAACGCGCAGCTTCGCATCCAGATTGGACAACGGCTCGTCCATAAGAAACACCGTGGGCGTGCGCACGATCGCACGCGCGAGCGCCACCCGCTGGCGTTGCCCGCCCGAAAGCGCTTTCGGCTTTCGGTCCAGATACGGCAGCAGCTCCACCTGCCTCGCCGCCTGCTCGACCCGGGACTTGATTTCGTCCTTCGGCGTTCTCCGCACCTTGAGCGGATAAGCAATATTCTCGAAAACATTCATATGCGGGTAGAGGCCATAATTCTGGAACACCATGGCCACATCACGATCCTTGGGCAGATCGTCGTTGACCATCCGGTCACCGATCCACACCTCTCCATCGCTCGGTTCTTCAAGCCCGGCGATCATCCGCATCGTCGTCGTCTTGCCGCAACCTGACGGCCCCAGGAGAACGAAGAATTCCTTGTCATGGATTTCGAGGCTTTGGTTGTCCACCCCGACGGTGTCCCCCCAACGCTTGGTCACGTCTTTGAGTACGACCTTGCTCATTTGTGCCGTCCCTTAAGTTCTTGATGTTCGTTCAAGTGCCGGCTCGCGCTCCGGCGGGAAGCTCGTCCGCATCGTCGCGACAAGTTCCTGCCGACGCACCCGATATGCCGGATCGTCCCAAAGATTGACCCACTGACGGGGGTCTGTGTTCAGGTCGTAGAGTTCACCTTCGGTGCCCACATAGTGATTGGTCTTTTCGTAGAGCGTGCAGAGATAGCCCGACCGGTGGTAGATGGACTTCATGCGGATTTCGATCCCGTTCTTGTCCGCATCCCACTGACAGATCATATGCTCACGTTCGGGGCTGGCGCCCGCGGGCAACGCCGCGCCTTCCATCCATGCCGGGCATGGCAGGCCGGCGATATCGGCGAATGTCGGCGCCAGGTCGATATGGCCCACAGGCGCGGTCACCCGTGTTCCAGCGACGTCCAGGCCGGCGCTCGCGGCGGGACGCCAGACGAGTGGCAACCGCATCAATCCGTCGATGTGAAACGGTCCCTTGAACATCAGGCCGAAGTCGCCCTGCGCGGTGCCGTGATCCGCCGTGAACAGAATGTCGGTGTCGTCGGCCATACCAAGAGCGTCCAGCGAATCGACGACCCGGGCCAACGCCTCGTCGATCAACTCATTCTGAATGTGAACCATGGCATTGATCTCACGAATATTGTCGTGAGACATCGATACCGGCACGAAATCGTCGGGAGTCTCCTCCGCGATATCGGACTTTCCCAGATAGAAATCGAGCCAGTGCCTGGGCTTCTGAGACAGAAGCTTGACGATCTCTTCATGGGAGCCCGGATGCCCATCCGGCAGGTCGAGTTCACGCCAGTCGATCCGACCGAGCTCCGATTTCGGCGGATCAAAGGGATGGTGCGGGTCGGGGAAACTCAACCACAAGAACCAATCTTCGTCGCGATCGCACGACCGTAACCAGTCGATCGCCTCATCGGCGACCCATTCGGTGTGATAAAACTCGCGCGGGCATTCGTTGTGGTGCACCTGGATGGCATTCGAATCACCACCCTTTTGGTTATTGGGGCCGTTCTTCGGGCCCACAGGCGGGTAGAAGCAATCCACGAACGCCGCATGCTCGTCGGACATCCATTTGCTGTAGTGAAGCTGTGCCCGGTAGGCGTGCGCACTGTGCGCGGCAAGGCTGACATACTCGAACCCGCGATAGGGCCCGTGGGAATTCCGGTCGGCCGCCGAGGCTTCGAAAAGGCTGTCGTCGACCATGGGTTGCCAATGCGCCTTACCGACAAGAGCTGTGCGGTATCCGGCTTCGTCATGCAGCACCTGTGCGATGCTCGGATCGGTTTCGGGCAGCGCGTATCCGTTCCTGAAAACTCCATGGGTGTTGATATGCTGCCCGGTCACGATCGTGGAACGGGCCGGCATGCAGGTGACGTTCTGGTTATACGCCCGCTCGTACAGGATGCCCTCGCGCGCGAGCCTGTCGACAACAGGCGTGCGGGCGTGCTGGCCGCCGTAGCAGCCCAGCCCGTCGAACCGCTGTTCGTCCGTCGTGATGAAGAGAATGTTCCGGCCCATGATTCCGTGATCTCCCGCGCACCGCCGCTAGCGGTGGGACCCCTGGGTCGCGCCGTGCACGAAATGTCGTTGAATGAAATAGCTGATGGCAAACATGGGAAGCAGGATGAACGTGCCTGTCGCGGCCATGAGCTCCCATCGGTCGCCCTCCTCAGTGTAAAAAGTGTTCAGCATGACCGGCAGCGTCACCGCATCCTTCTTCGTCAGGATCAACGCGTATAACAGGTCGTTCCAGGAGAAGATGAAGCAGAATATTGCGGCGACGAAGACGCCGGGAATCGTCACCGGCAGGACGATATCGCGGATGACCCGCAACCGCGTCGCCCCGTCGACCATCGCAGCTTCCTCCATCTCGACAGGGATGGTGTCGACGAACCCTTTCAGCATCCAGATCGCAAATGGCAGGACGATCGAGAGATTGACCCAGACCATACCGGTGATGGTGTCGAGAAGCTGGAGCTGCCGGAACATCAGGAAAAATGGCAGGATAACCACCATCGGCGGGATGAACTGGGTCGCCAGGACGGAGAAGAACAGCATCTTCTTGTGCTTCATCTGGAAGCGCGAAAAGCTGTAGGCCGCCGCCAGCGCACACGGCACCCCGATGATGACGGTAAATACCGATATCAGGATGGAGTTTTTGAGCCTGTCTCCGAGGAAGAACGGCTTCTCGAGAATCTCCCGGAAATTGTCCAGCGTCGGCTCGAAGAAAATGGACATCGTGTAGACCGCGCTGAGCGGCTTGAAGCCGGTCAATATGATCCATGCGATGGGGCCAAGGAGGATGACGAGCAGGACTGCGATGCCAAACGCACGCCCGACACCGGCAATCCTGTCCCAGGTTTTCGGTCGTAGACGCATCATGACTATGCCGCCTCCTTCGGAAACAAGAGCCGGAAATAAATGAACGATACACCCACCAGAATGATCGCCAGCGAAAAGGCGATCGCGGATGCATAGCCCATGTCGTAGGTGCTGAACCCCATCCGGAATGCGTAGAAGGTCATCGTGGTGGTCGATTCTCCCGGGCCGCCGCCGGTGAGCAGAAAGACATAGTCGAACATCTTGAACGAGAAGATGGTCTTGAGGACCAATGCAACCGCGAGCACCGGCATGAGCTGCGGGAGCGTCACCGTCCAGAAGATCGTCCAGCTGGACGCACCATCGACCCGGGCCGCCTCATGGGTTTCCTTCGGTATAGAGAGCAGACCGCCGATCAGCATAAGGGAAAGAAACGGGCTCCAATGCCAGATATCGGTCAGGATCAACCAGGTGATAGCCCAGCTCGATTGGCCGAGCCAGTCGGCGTTCTCGAGGAACGGCAGCAGGGTCTTGATCGTGCGGTCGAAGATTCCGAACTCGGGGTTCAGGAAAAACCGAAACGACGAACCTTGGAGGGCTGGTGACATGGCGAATGGGAGCGCCAGGAAGGTCCGCGCTGCTGTGTAGCCTTTGCCCTGTCGCGACAAGAGAAGCGCGATCAGCAATCCCACGACGACGGCGCCGATGGCCGATCCCGCGACGAACGTGGCGGTCACACCGAGGGAGTTGATGAACGAGCTGTCGTCGAAAAACGCGCGAATATAGTTCTCCAAACCCACGAAGTCCGACGGTCGCTGCGACCGGCTCAGCCGCCAATCCATGACACTCGTCGCCGCCGCGAACCCCAGCGGATACAGGACCGTCGCCGTCACCAAGAGGAAGGCCGGCAAGATCAGGATATATTTGAGGTGCTTGTCTCTCATCTCTTTGGTCCAGTGGCTGGCATAACAATCACACCAGGCAAGTATTCTCGACAGCGCCTACACGTTAAAGCCGACGCCTCGGCTCAATACAGTTTTCAGGCGCGCCATGCGCTTCGAGCCAGTCAACATATGCTGCATGCAGTTCCGCAACCTTGTCGGGATGCTCAGCGGCGAGGTCGGTTTTGTGGTCGGGGTCGTTTTCCGCGTCATAGAGGAAATGCGGATCGCCTTCGACCGCATAGACGAATTCCCACTTGCCGTCGAAGATCGTCGCCGGGCACACCTCAAGGACCTCGCGCGGCACATCGTCGACCGCCTTGGATATGGTGCGCATCATTTGTGCGTCCGCGTCGGCCGAGACAACAATGTCACGATGGTCTGTCTGCGCGCCCGTCATGACCGGGACGACGGAGCGACCGTGCATCTCATCGACCTGGGGCGCGCCGCCCAACTCGATAACCGTGGGCGCGGTGTCCGCCAACGAGACCAGGCAGTCGTGGTGCGCCGGCTCTAGGTCCGGATGGTAGATGATGAAGGGAACACGGGTCAGTTCCTGATGCAACGGACACGCGTAGTAGTAGCCGCGCGCGCCGCCACGCGCCTTGTTCATTGGGTGCTTCTTGTCCCACAGGAATCGGCGCTTCCCGAAGATGCCATGCTCCCCGAAATAGAACCCGTGATCGCTGGTGAACAGGATGATTGTGTCGTCGGCAATGCCTGACTCATCCAGCTGCTTGATGAGTTTTCCGAAGGCGTCGTCCAGCATCGAAATTTCGGCGCGATAACATGCGTGCGCGACCTCGAGTTCCCGGTCGGTGACACCCGCTTCGTCGATATCCCAATACGCCGGGTAAACGAGCTCGCCGTCATAGTCGGGAAGATATTTCTGTACGTAATGATGCGGCGGGTCCCATGGCTCATGGGGGTCCCATGTATCGACATAAAGGAAGAACTTCTCATCAGCGTGCCGGGAAACCCATTCGGACGCCTCGGTGAAGGTTCGGACGGCGAAGCGATCATCGTCGCCGGTCCAGCCCATCTTAACGTCATTCGCCTCGGCCCCCGCGCGCTGTCCACGGATCCAGATGAAATCCAGAAACCCTCGGTCGTAGCCGTAACCGTTACGAACCAGGAAAGGCGTGTCGGCGACACCACAGGTCAGATACCCCTCGCGGGTCATGCAGCTCGCCATCGTGGTTTCAACGGCGGGCAAGGCATCCCATCCCATGAACGTGAATGCGAACTTGCCCGTCGCGATGTCCGCGCGGGCCGGCACGGTCGGGAAGGAGCCGATGCGGCAATTGGTGAAGAACTGCGATTTGCTGGCGAATTTCGCCAGGTTCGGCGCGATCACACCCTTGTCAGCAAACTCGGGCAGGTGGTCGAGACGGAAGGTGTCGGAGACAACAACGATAATGTTCATTTGGATTTCACCGTTCGAGAGCAGGGTTGCAACTCTGGTTGTTCGGATACACCCCACCCGCCAGGAGGCCCGCCACTTCCATGGCAGGCCTCCGGATTTGCACGCGCAAATCCTGGAGGGTCAGGGAGAAGGTTTCGACTAGCTGTCGCGGTCGATGAGCTTCTGAGCTTTCTCCGCAGCTTCATCCAAAGCTTCCTGCGGATCAGCACCTTCACTCACGACTTCCGAAATCGCGTTCGCGATCGTCTGCATGACCTCTGGCCACACGGCCAGCTGTGGGAAGATGCGGGAGTTTTGGAGGCTCCCTGCGGCCATCTGCTGCAGACCCTGGTTCGCGGCATTCACTTCGCTGTCGACCAGGTTATCCCGGTGGACAGCAACGATGACGTTCCGCTTGCTCTTGTCCGTAACGTTCTGCTTCTCAAGGTCCGGATTGCTCACCCATTTGAGGAACTCCCAGGCGGCTTCCTTCTGCTTCGAGTTAGCATTGATCGCCGTCGGCATGGAGATCGCGAAGGTGACCGCATCGCCGCTCTTGAACGCCGGCATTCCCGTGAATCCGACCTGATCGGCTGTCAACGTCGTGTTCTTGCCGAGGATGCGCGACCCGTAGTGCCACCACCAACCGAGGTAGAAGGCACTCTTGCCCGCCCCCATGGAGAGCGAACCGTCATACTGATCGAAGGATTTGGCACCGGTCGAGTTGACGTCTCCGGAGAGCTCAAGATCGGTGAAGTAACGAAGCGCTTCGACACCTTCCGGCGAGTTGAACGCGATCTTGCCGTCCTTGAAGAGCTCGCCGCCATTACTCCAGAGGATGTTGGTCCAGACCGACACCGGCTGGGCGCCCTTCGGGTTGTAATACATCGCGATTCCGATGCCCTCTTTCGCCTTGATGACCTTTGCCGCCGCCGCCAGTTCGTCCCAAGTCGTCGGAACGGCCAAGCCGTGTTTGGCGAGCAGATCCTTGCGATAGAAGAGAAGTTGCGCATGTCCGCGCAGCGGCAAGCCATAAACGGAATCGTCGTAGGTCGCCCCCATCTGATGTGCCTGGAAATAGCGCTCCATGGTCACATTGTCGGCCTTCATCATCGGGTCGAGAGGGACGAACAGATCTTTCAGACCGGGGCCCCAGGAATCCAGATAGTTGATGAGGTCGGGCTCGGCATCACCGCCAACCTTCACAGACACAACTTTCTCGAAAAGGTTCTTGAACGGCACGAACTCGAACTCGACTTCGATGCCCGTCAGGTCCGTGAACTCCTGCACCCTTTCTTCATGTCCGGAATATTGTCCGGCAACGGGTGCCAGGTACGTGAGCTTGGTGCCGGCGTAGGGTTTGCCCGATTTCAGTCCGTAGGGGAGATCCTGGGCCATCGCCGAGCCGGCGAAATTGATCGACATCAGGGCCGCGGCTGCGAGGGACAGTCCGGCCAAGATTGTGCGCCTTGGGTAATACATTAATTCCTCCTGTGTTCGTTGAGCCATTGGCTCGTGTTCTTTTTTGTTTTGGTACACGTCGGCGTCCTCTCGCGACACGCAAAATGCATACGCATGCAATATAATATGGGTGACAACGTCAATAGGAAAATTTTGTAACTTCTAATTGATTGATACAAATAAGATTATTGTCGAATTCGTATGCACCGAAAGCTGCCTGCTCACAGGCCCGGGGGAACGAGTCCGGCCATTTTGCCTAACTACGGATAAAAAGCAGGCGCGACCTGTCGGTTGTTGAGATTGTGCAACCCAACTTCTGACAGGACGATCAAACGTCGCGCTAAAGAGCCCGATTCATATTGGCGATCTAACGAAAGGCCCCCGCCCCCGCAGCACGGTCTGTCGGCGGTGTGAAAAATCTATCCACCAGAAAGACATGACCCGCTGTCCTCCCAAAAGGCTCCGATAATGTTTGTTTATAGGACGCAAGAGGCGGCTGATAATCAAACAGTCGGTCTAGTCTCAAATAAGGGCCGACTGCATGAGCTTCAACGAACTCAAAGTGTGCTTGTCTGCGTGTTTGTGCGCGGAGTGGGCAGGTTAGGCACTTCAAGCACCATCATCGCTAACTAAGCGGCGATTTGCATATAGGTGCTGGTTCGTCACCCGTAGTTTTGTGCCCAGCAAGATCGCGAGACTAAATCCTGCTACCCCGATGACGACTTCCATGCCGTCGAGCGCCGGCCAACAATCTCGCGTCTCCAGAGCAGTTATCAAGCCCTTTAGCCCAATTGCAAGGGTGATAAATGGGGCTAGGCGACCAGACGAACCACCGAGCACACCTCCGCCAGAGAAATCGAATCTTCGACCAAGAGAATGTTTGCGATGTTTCCAGCGGTCGCCATATTTTTAGTCCGTCGGATGCGACGAAAGCTCGGGGTGGGTGGCGAAGGTCAGAAGCGCCAGTTGATTGAGCAACACAATATCGCCCGCCCGCGCCTTCGTCCAAAGCTCCGCCTGCGAGATTTCCTCGATTTCCATCTCTTCGAGGTCACCAGAGTCCGGTGCGGCTACTTCTCGACATCCCGTCGCCCGCACGAAGTGCGCGATCCCGCATTCCTGATTGGCGCTGATAGTATAGCCACCCAGATACTCGAGCGCGCCGGCCTCGTAACCCGTTTCCTCGAGCAGTTCGCGCGCCGCCGTCTTGACCGGTCCTCGCCATCCTCAATATGGCCACCGGGAAACGTCAGGCTCACACGCTGGGGGCCGTGTTTGTACTGATTGATCACCTGGCCGGAACCGTTCTCGGTCACCGGATAGATGCACACAAAATCGCGCATCTTCACCCAATAGAATCCATCGACGGTTTTTCCGTCGGGAAGTTGAACAGTCTCGGAGGAGACACTCACCCAGGGCGCACCATCAAACATCGGCGTGCTGGCAGTCGTCACCCAATCCTTCAAGTCCGCCATGGTCGAACACCACCTATCTTTTGACTTTGCGGAAGCTGCACGTTGCATCAGTATCCGGGATGTGACCAGATTCGGTATCCGGAAATCCGAGTCCCAATTTCCGCTTCGATTGCACTTACCGTGCACTTAAGTTGGGATATCAAAATGCAGCGATCTGCTAAGTCCTTGAAAAGATGGTGGGCCCGGCAGGACTCGAACCTGCGACATGACCGTTATGAGCGGTCCGTTCTAACCAGCTGAACTACGGGCCCACGCTTGCGTGATGCGAAACTCCTATAGCACAGGCCATCCGTCGTTGAAGAGTGCCGAGGGCGGGGCCTTGAGCCACGAGCTCGCGACGACAATTAGGCAGTCTCAATGAAAAAAGCCGGCTCGAAGCCGGCCTTTTCTATTCGCGCAAAGCTGCCCCCGACCTAGTGGTCGAGGAAGCTCCGCAACTTGCGGGAGCGCGACGGGTGCTTGAGCTTCCTGAGCGCCTTCGCCTCGATCTGCCGGATACGTTCGCGGGTGACCGAGAATTGCTGGCCGACTTCTTCCAGCGTGTGATCCGTGTTCATGCCAATGCCGAAACGCATGCGCAGCACACGTTCTTCGCGCGGCGTCAGTGATGCCAGCACGCGGGTCGTGGTCTCGCGCAGGTTCGACTGGATCGCGGCATCGACCGGCAGCACCGCATTCTTGTCCTCGATGAAGTCGCCCAGATGGCTGTCTTCCTCGTCGCCGATCGGCGTCTCGAGGGAGATCGGCTCCTTGGCGATCTTGAGCACCTTGCGCACCTTCTCGAGCGGCATGTGCAGGCGCCCGGCCAGCTCTTCCGGGGTCGGCTCGCGGCCGATCTCGTGGAGCATCTGGCGCGAGGTGCGCACCAGCTTGTTGATCGTCTCGATCATGTGGACCGGGATACGGATCGTGCGCGCCTGGTCGGCGATCGATCGCGTGATCGCCTGGCGAATCCACCAGGTGGCGTAGGTCGAGAATTTATAGCCGCGGCGATATTCGAACTTATCGACCGCCTTCATCAGGCCGATATTGCCTTCCTGGATCAGGTCGAGGAACTGCAGGCCGCGGTTGGTGTATTTCTTGGCGATGGAAATCACGAGGCGCAGGTTCGCCTCGACCATCTCCTTCTTCGCCCGGTCGGCTTCCTTCTCACCCTGCTGGACGGTCTGGACGATCCGGCGCAGCTCGGAGATCGGCAGGCCGACCCGCGCGGCGATCTCGATGACCTCCTTGCGGATGGCGCGAATCTCGTCGGCGTTCTTGTCGGCGTATTTCTTCCAGCCCTTGCGCTTGAGACGCGCAATCCGGCTGACCCAACGCGGGTCGAGCTCGTTGCCCATATACTCGTCGAGGAAGTCCGTCCGCGCCACGCCACTGTCGAGCGCCATGCGCAGCAACTTGCCTTCGAAGCTGGTGAGCCGGCGGTTGAGGCCATAAAGCTCGTCGACGAGGGCTTCGATCCGGCCGTTGTTGAGCCGCACCTGCTCCATATACTCAACCAGCTCGAGCTGCAGCTTGCCGTAGCGCTTCTCCTGCGCGCCGGAAAGCTGGTCGGACTTGTTCTTCATGCCCGCGAGCCACTGCTCCTGCAGCTTGCGCAGTTTCTTGTAGGTCTTGTCGATGGTGTCGAAGAGGCCGAGTACTTCCGGCTTCAGCTTGGCTTCCATCGCCGCGAGGGAAAGGTTTGCACCTTCATCCTCGTCGTCATCGTCATTGTCGTTGTCGGCTTTCTTGTCGTCGCTGCCGTTCGCCGCACCATTGGGACGGGCCGCACCGTTGGCACCGTTGGCGCGATTGGCCGCGTTTGCCTGCGCACCGCCGTTGGCCGAATTGTCTTCGCCCGGGCCGCCACTATGGGTGGCGTCCAGATCGATGACATCACGCAGCAGAATCTGTTCCTTCTCGAGGGCATCGCGCCAGGCGATGATAGCCCGAATGGTCAAGGGCGATTCACAGATCGCGCCGATCATCTTTTCGCGGCCGGCCTCAATCCGTTTCGCGATGGCGATCTCGCCCTCACGTGACAGCAGTTCGACCGAACCCATTTCACGCAGATACATACGAACCGGATCATCCGTCCGGCCCAGATCTTCCGCACCCGCGCGCGTTTTGGCCGCCGGCGCCGGGACCTCTGCCTTAACTTCTGCAGGTGCTGTCGCGGCTTTGGCGCCGTCTTCACCCGCCTTGGCGTTGGCATCGTCCTTTTCTTCTTCCTCGACGACGTTGATGCCCATTTCCGAAAGCTGCGCGAGGACATCCTCGATCTGCTCGGAAGACACCTGGTCCTGCGGCAGGGTTTCGTTCAATTCGTCATAGGTGATGAAACCGCGTTCCTTGCCGCGCGCAATCATCTTCTTGACGCCCTGAACCGAGCCATCCATCAGCGGACCGTCGGGCGTGTCTTCACGCTCTTCGGTGTTTTCTTCCTGGGCTTCGTTACGTGCCATATTTTCCCTCGCAGCGGCGGCGGAGTTTGCCGCGCTATCGCGCACTTGCCAAATTATTCCTACAGACCGCCCGCACCGGATTCTTCGCGGACCAACTCAAGAAGTCTGTTGCTCTTTGCTTCGTCGTTGTCGTCCGCAAGTTCCTTCGTCGCATCATCTCGATCAGGGGCCAGACGTTCCCGCCGGTAGCGATACTGCCCCAGAATTTCATCCAGCGCTGCACGCGCGTCGGCAATCGTTGCATCCGGCGCCGCAAACGACGCCTGCCGATACACTTGCGTATGCAATACCTGTCCCAGCGGTCCTTCATGACCGCTCTGGATCAAATGGCGTTGCAGGTCCTTGGTGTCAAGCGCCGGCTTCGTGACCGCGAGGTTTAAGATCACCCGGAGCAGGGTGTCAAGTTCCTTGCTTTGCAGGGAAATTTCATTCAGCGGCTCGAGAGAGTCATGCAAAAGGTCAGGGTGATTGACCAATGTGGCCACCAGCATCCGCTCCTGCTGCTGCCGCATGGCCCCGATATCGCCCCGCGCGCGCAATCCGGGGGCCAGATCCGGCCGTCTGGGGCCATCTCCGCGACCGCGAAACTGCTGATTTCCGCCCTTTGTTGCCCGGGGTACAAAAAACAGGTCGCGCAGACGCTGCCGCATGGTCTGCTGATAGTGGTACTTGACCCCCGGATCCTCGATTTGTGCCAGCCGGGCATTGACCCGCCGTTCCAGAACCGCCCTTCGTTCCGGTGTGTCATGACTGGCGGCCGACACTTCGGACTTCCAGAGCACATCGACCAATTGATGGGCGCCTGCGAGAAGTGATCGGAATCCTTCTTCGCCGCGCGCCTTGATCAGCGTGTCGGGATCTTCACCGGCCGGCAATGCCATGAATCGCAAAGTCTTGCCCGGCTGTAGAAGCGGCAGCGCGCGTTCCGCCGCGCGCAACGCGGCGCGTTCGCCGGCCGTATCCCCGTCGAAGCAAAGCACCGGTTCATCGGCAACGCGCCAGACAAGGCGTATCTGGTCTTCGGTCAGCGCCGTGCCCAGCGGCGCAACGGCATTGGGCAGCCCCGCCTGGGCCAGCGCGATCACGTCGGTATAGCCCTCAGCGACGATCACCGTGCCCGCATCACGCGACGCCTCCCGCGCCATGGTGAAATTGTAGAGGCTCCGGCCCTTGTGAAAGAGCGGTGTCTCGGGGGAGTTGAGATATTTGGGCTGACCGTCACCCAGGATACGCCCGCCGAACGCGATGACCCGGCCGCGGCTGTCGTTGATGGGAAAAATCACCCGGTTGAAGAAATAGTCCCGCGGCTCACCACCGCCTTCGGGCATCTTGAGCAAACCCGCTTCAACCAGCTGCTCCCGGCGCACGCCGCGCGCCTCCATCGCCTGCAACAGCCGGCCGCGGCCGTCGGGGGCGAACCCCAGGCGAAATCTGCCGATGGTCTCATCGGTGAAACCACGGTCGCGCAGATAGTCATATGCCGCCCGCCCGCCTGGTTGCGAAAGCTGTTCCTCGTACCAGCTGCATACCTGCTCAACCACGTCGTAGAGGGTCGAGCGTACCTTCGCGCGCTCGCGCTCTTGCGGCGATGATTGCGGCACCTCGAGCCCGGCCTGACCTGCGAGGCGCTCAATCGCTTCGGGGAAGCTCAGCCCCTCGGTCTCCATGGCGAAGGTGATGACGTCGCCATGCTGGCCACAACCGAAACAGTGATAGAAGGCCTTGTCGTCATTCACGGTGAATGACGGCGTCTTTTCATTGTGGAACGGGCACAGCCCCGTGAACTCGCGGCCCTTTCGTGTCAGGCGCACTTTCTTGCCCACGACTTCCGATACCGGAAGCCGCGTTCGCAACTCGTCGAGAAATTGCGGCGGAAAGGCCATGGGCAATCTGTTCCAGGACTATAACGGCCCATAGAATAGCGTCCCCTTCAGAGTCAGACCCTGAGGATAATTAATTTTGTCGGGGACTGTTTAGACGGTCGCGTCAGGCGCCGAGGCGCGTCTTGACGATGGCGCTGGCCTTGCCGAAATCCATTTGGCCGGCAAAGCCCTCGCGCAAGGCCCCCATGACGGCGCCCATATCCTTGAGCCCGCCCGCACCGACATCGGCGATGACCTTGTCGACGGCAGCCTCGATCGCATCGTCGTCAAGCTGCGCCGGCAAGTAGCGCTCGATGATCTCGATTTCTTCTGATTCCTGTTGCGCCAGTTCCAGGCGCCCGCCCTTCTCGTACATGGAGATGGATTCACGACGCTGCTTGACCATGGTCTGAAGCATCTGGAGGATCTCGTCCTCGTCGACCCCCTCATCATTCCCCTTGCCGCGGGCCGCTATGTCACGATCCTTCAGCGCGGCCATGATGAGGCGCAGTGTCGAGACCGCACGCTGGTCTTTATCTTTCAACGCCGCGCGCAGCGCGTCGGGAAGTTGATCGCGAAACATGAATATTTGGGCCTTTTGCAGAAGCGGCAGACGGTAAAGGATTTGAGTCGTGAACGCAATCGCATCGGTTGGCTCATAAGTTACTGTTTTTTATTATTTTTTTCCTTTCTCACGGATGCTTGACGACTCCCGCGGGGTGCCGTAAACAACGCGGCAATTTGCGTCCCCGACAGGCGCTTCCGGCCACAACAGGGTCGACCCAGGAACAAATTTGCCCCCGGCGGCCCCGCGAACGCGCACCGCCACCCCGAGGATCGTAAGACATGGCCGTTGACGCGCCACAAGACCGGAGCCAGCCTGAATGGGCGACCGGGGCATTGGTCCTGCCCGACGGGTCCATATTCTGGGGCCGGGGGATCGGCGCCACGGGCGTCGCCGTCGCCGAGGTTTGCTTCAACACCTCGCTGACCGGATATCAGGAAATCCTGACCGACCCGTCCTACGCCGGGCAGATCATCACCTTCACCTTCCCCCATATCGGCAATGTCGGCGCAAACCCTGAAGATATCGAGACGACCACGCCCGCGGCGCGCGGCTGCGTCCTGCGCGCCAATATCACCGACCCGTCCAACTGGCGCGCGATCGAGCATCTGGACGCCTGGCTCAAGTCGAACGACATGGTCGGCCTCGCCGGCGTCGACACGCGGCGCCTGACCCGGCACATCCGCGACGCGGGCGCGCCCAGCGGCGCCATCGCCCACCAGCCCGACACGCCGATCAACGCGGCCACCCTGCGCGCGGCGGCCAGCGACTGGCCGGGCCTGGAAGGGGCGGACCTCGCCAAGGACGTCTCCTGCACCCAGACATATGAGTGGACCGAGACCCCCTGGGCACTCGGCAGCGGCCATGGCGAGATGACCGAGCCCACCCGCCATGTCGTGGCGGTCGACTTCGGGGCCAAGCGCAACATCCTGCGCTCGCTGGCCGGGCTCGGCTGCAAGGTCACGGTCGTGCCGGCGAGTGCCAGCGCCGACGATATCCTGCGACACAAGCCCGACGGGGTCTTCCTGTCGAACGGCCCGGGCGACCCGGCCGCGACCGGTGAGTATGCCGTGCCCACGATCAAAACGGTCGTCGATGCGGGCGTGCCGACCTTCGGGATATGCCTGGGCCACCAGATGCTCTGCCTGGCGCTCGGCGCGAAGACGGAAAAGATGCATCACGGCCATCGCGGCGCGAACCACCCGGTCAAGGACCTGGCGACCGGCAAGGTGGAGATCACCAGCCAGAACCACGGCTTCGTGGTGATCGAGAATTCCCTGCCCGCCAATGTGGAGATGAGCCACCAGTCATTGTTCGACGGCAGCCTCGAGGGCATTCGCGTGAAAGACGCGCCGGTGTTCTCGGTGCAGTACCACCCCGAGGCCTCGCCCGGCCCCCATGACAGCCACTACCTGTTCGAGCGGTTCGTCGCGATGATTGACGGACAAGGCTGACCATGCCCAAACGCACAGACATTCAATCCATCATGATCGTCGGCGCCGGGCCCATCGTCATCGGCCAGGCCTGCGAGTTCGATTACTCGGGCACCCAGGCCGTCAAGGCGCTCAAGGACGAAGGCTACCGGGTTGTCCTGGTGAATTCGAACCCGGCGACGATCATGACCGATCCGGAATTCGCCGACGCCACCTATGTGGAGCCGATCACACCGGAGATGGTGGCCAATATCCTCGAGGCCGAGCGCCCCGACGCCATCCTGCCGACCATGGGCGGGCAGACCGC
This sequence comes from Alphaproteobacteria bacterium, assembly GCA_965205535.1. Taxonomy (GTDB): domain Bacteria; phylum Pseudomonadota; class Alphaproteobacteria; order UBA6615; family UBA6615; genus UBA8079. The sequence goes on from CBDBHH010000005.1 coordinate 82,061, forward strand.
ACTCAACACCTGTCTGACCCTGGACCGGGACGGCACGCTGGAGCGGCTGGGTATCGAGATGATCGGCGCACGCGCCGATGTCATCGACAAGGCCGAAGACCGGCTGCAGTTCCGCGAGGCGATGGACAAGATCGGGCTTGAATCGCCGCGCTCGATGCAGGCGAACAACCGCAAGGACGCAGAGACCGCGCTCGATATGGTGCGCCTGCCGGCGATCATCCGCCCGAGCTTCACCCTGGGCGGCCAGGGCGGCGGCATCGCCTATAACCGCGACGAATTCTTCGAGATCGTCATGGGCGGGATCGACGCCTCCCCGGTGAGCGAGGTCCTGGTCGAGGAATCCGTCCTCGGCTGGAAGGAATATGAGATGGAGGTCGTCCGCGACAAGGCGGATAACTGCATCATCATTTGCGCCATCGAGAATATCGACCCGATGGGCGTGCACACGGGCGATTCCATCACGGTCGCCCCGTCGCTGACCCTGACGGACAAGGAATACCAGATCATGCGCGACGCCTCGATCGCGTGCCTGCGCGAAATCGGCGTCGAGACCGGCGGTTCGAACGTGCAATTCGCCATCAACCCGAAGGACGGGCGGATGGTGGTGATCGAGATGAACCCGCGCGTCAGCCGCTCTTCCGCGCTGGCCTCCAAGGCGACCGGCTTCCCGATCGCCAAGATCGCCGCGAAACTGGCCGTCGGCTACACCCTCGACGAACTGACCAACGAGATCACCGGCACCACCCCGGCCAGCTTCGAGCCGACGATCGACTATGTCGTCACGAAGATGCCCCGCTTCACCTTCGAGAAATTCCCCGGCACCGAGGCGACCCTGACCACCTCGATGAAATCGGTCGGCGAGGCCATGTCGATCGGTCGGACCTTTGCCGAGAGCCTGCAGAAGGCCTACCGCTCGATGGAAACCGGGCTGACGGGCCTGAACGAGGTCACGATCCCCGGCGCGGAAACCGGCACGGGCATCGACGAGGACGCGGTTTTCGCCGCGCTGGGTCAACCCACGCCCGAACGCCTGCTGAATATTGCCCAGGCCTTCCGGCTTGGCATTTCAGCCGATGATATCCAGCGCGTCACCCATTTCGACCCCTGGTTCCTGAACCAGATTTCGGCCATCGTTCAGGCTGAAACCCATGTGCGCGAGGCGGGTCTTCCCGAGAACTTCGACGGTCTGATGCGTCTCAAGCGGATGGGGTTTTCCGATGAACGGCTGGCCGAACTGTCGGGCAAGACAGAAGCCGACGTCGTAGCCCTTCGCGACAAGCTGGAGCTGCACCCGGTGTTCAAGCGGATCGACACCTGCGCAGCCGAATTCCCCAGCGAGACGCCGTACATGTACTCCGCCTATGAGGGTGATTCCTCCCAGCCCGGCGAGTGCGAGGCCGATCCGAGCGACCGGGAGAAAGTCATTATTCTGGGCGGCGGCCCGAACCGGATCGGCCAGGGAATCGAATTCGACTATTGCTGCGTTCACGCCGTCTTCGCCCTCGAGGAAGCCGGCTATGAGACGATCATGGTCAATTGCAATCCGGAAACCGTCTCGACCGATTACGACACATCCGACCGGCTGTATTTCGAGCCGCTGACCGCTGAAGACGTGATCGAGATCTGCAAGCTCGAACAGACCAAGGGCTCACTCAAGGGCGTCATCGTTCAGTTCGGTGGCCAGACACCCCTCAAGCTGGCCCACGCGCTGGAAGCGGCCGGCATTCCGATCCTCGGCACTTCGCCCGACGCCATCGACCTGGCCGAAGATCGCAAGCGTTTCCAGAAGCTGCTCCAGGACCTGGAGCTTCGCCAGCCCGAGAATGCGATCGCGACCAGTGCGGAAGAAGCCCTGGCTGCCGCCGAAGAGCTCGGCTTCCCGATCCTGATCCGGCCCTCCTATGTGCTGGGCGGCCGGGCCATGGAACTGGTCCACGGCATGGAAGCGCTGACCCGCTATATCAACGAGGCGGTGCGTGTGTCGGGAACCAGCCCGGTGCTGCTCGACCGCTACCTGCAGGACGCCATCGAAGTCGATGTGGACGCGCTGTGCGACAGCGCGGGCAATGTCCATGTCGCGGGCATCATGGAGCATATCGAGGAAGCGGGCATTCATTCCGGCGACAGCGCCTGTTCGCTGCCCCCCTACTCACTCAGCGAAACCGTGCTGACCGAGATCCGCCGCCAGACCGAGATGCTGGCCCGTGCACTGAACGTCCTGGGCCTGATGAATGTGCAATATGCGGTGAAGGACGAAGAGGTCTACCTGATCGAGGTCAACCCGCGTGCCAGCCGTACGGTGCCATTCGTCGCCAAGGCGACCGGTGTAGCGATCGCCAAGGTCGCGGCGCGCCTCATGGCCGGCGAAATGATCGCGGATTTCGACCTGCCCGACACGTCCAAACCCAGCGGCCATGTCGCGGTCAAGGAAGCGGTCTTCCCCTTCGCGCGTTTTCCCGGCGTCGATACAATCCTGGGCCCGGAAATGAAATCGACCGGCGAGGTGATCGGGCTGGACCGTGACTTCGGTCACGCGTTTGCAAAGTCCCAGCTCGGCAGCGGCACCGTCGTGCCGGTGGCCGGCCGGGTCTTTATTTCGGTACGTGAGCGCGACAAGGACGCAATGGTCGAAATTTCGCGCGGGCTTGTGGATATGGGCTTCGAGGTCATCGCCACGAGCGGCACCGCGCGGCATCTCGCCGAGAACAACATTCCTGTCGACACCGTCAACAAGGTGCTGGAGGGACGCCCGCACATCGTCGACGCGATGCAGAATGGCGATGTTCAACTGGTCATCAACACCACCGAGGGCGCGCGCTCGATTGCCGACAGCTACAGCCTGCGGCGCACGGCCCTGAATCAGCGCATCCCCTACTACACCACGGTCGCGGGTGCGCGGGCTGCGGTGGCATCGATTAACGCGATGCGCAGCGGTGCCCTTGAAGTCGCGCCACTTCAGTCGTATTTTAGTATCGATTTTTGAACGGCTTAGGCCCGCTGGATGTCCGCGTCATGCCAAAATGGCTGGTGCGGCCCGAGGCGGGTGTTTTAGTCTGTCATTCGTAGCAATTTTTCGTTCGTAAAAACGATCGAACAGCGGTCGGACCATGGATAAGATCCCAATGACTCCGGAGGGCCATGAGGCCCTTCAAGAAGAGCTGAAAAACCTCAAGACCGTCGAACGTCCGGCGATCGTGAAGGCCATTGCGGCCGCGCGTGAACACGGCGATCTCTCCGAGAACGCCGAGTACCACGCCGCGCGTGAACGCCAGAGCTTCGTCGAAGGCCGGATCGGCGAACTCGAAGACACCACCAAGCGCGCCGAGATCATCGACACGACCAAGCTCAAGGGCAAAACCGTGCGCTTCGGTGCAAAAGTGAAACTCGCCGACGAAGAAACCGACGAGGAAGCGACCTATCAACTGGTCGGCGAGTTCGAGGCCGATATCGAGAAGCGCAAGATTTCAATCATGTCACCGCTCGGCAAGGCGCTGATCGGCCGCGAGACGGGCGACAGTGTCGAGGTCACCACGCCCAACGGCGTGCGCTATTTCGAAGTGGTGTCGGTCCGCTTCCGCTAGACCTTCTGTCTCACAAGAAAACGGCCGCCCTTCGGGCTGCGCTATTCCTCCGGGTCGTCGACCGGGACGCCCGAGGCGTATTTCGAACTCCGGATCACCTGGAAAGTCTGTACCGTCGAGACATGGTCCACGCCGGTCAGGCGGGTGGTGAGTTCATTCTCGTGGGCGGTGTTGCGTGCCACGAAACGCAGCATGAAATCGCCACCGCCACGGATCATGTCGCAGCGGCGCACTTCCGGCCAATCATCGACCACTCGCTCAAACTCCGACAACACGGCATCCGACTGGCTGTCGAGCCCGACGAGGGCATGAAACGCGACTTCGTAACCAAGTTGCTCGGCTTCGAGTTCGGCGTGGTAGCCGGTGATGTATCCCGCCGATTCCAGGGCGCGGACTCGTCGCAGACATGGCGGCGCGGAAATACCGGCGCGACGCGCGAGCTCGACATTGGTGATACGGCCTTCGTCGCGAAGATTGCGGAGGATGCGTCTGTCGATCGCATCAAGCTTCACTTTGCGGTTCAGGGCGCCTTCACCCCCCCGATCACTGTCCGGCATTCTGTGTACGCTCCAGGATGGTACGGCTTTTGATTTCGCAGGACCCGCAATGGGAATCACCCAATGCCCCGCTTATAGTCGCCGTTAAAACCGAACCGGATGCTAGCAGATTGAATTTATATTTCAAACGCAAGCTTGCTCGATTTGCGCCGAATTTCCGCTGATATAACCATTGTCGATGACCGTGCCGCCCAACCCACAATCCTGCTGGATACTCACCGATGGCAAGATCGGCATGGTCAACCAGTGTCTCGGCCTCGCGCGCGCACTGGGTCATGAAGCCGACGCCAAAACCGTCGATTTGCGCCGCCCCTGGGCATGGCTGCCCCCGGCATTGATCCCGGCGCAGACCAGTGTGGTCACCACCGGCTCGACGCCGCTCGTGCCACCTTGGCCGGACTTGCTGATCGCGACAGGCCGTAAATCCGTGGCACCGGCGCGCGCGATCCGGCGCGCGAGCGGCGGCAAGACCTTTTGCGTCCAGATCCAGGACCCGGGTGTTGCGACAGGGTCGTTCGACCTCGTCGTGGCACCGGCCCATGACCGCCTGCGCGGCGACAATGTGGTGACCACGCTTGGCGCCATGCAAGGTGTGGACCCTGCGGCGCTGGAGGCCGCGCGCGCGGAATTTGCCGAACGGGTTTCAGGCCTGCCCCGGCCTCTTGCGAGTGTCCTCCTGGGCGGCGACAACGCGGTCTACCGGATGACACCGGCGTTGGGTGAAACCCTGGCAGCACAGCTGCGCACCCTGGCGGCTGAACAGAGCTGGGGCCTGGCAATCACGCCATCCCGGCGCACGCCGGATTTCGTGATCGAGGCGATCCGCAACGCGCTCAGCGGGCAGAGCGCCGACATTTGGGACGAAACGGGTGCCAACCCCTATCTGGGTTTTCTGGCCCATGCGGATTCGATCATCGTGACCGGGGATTCGGTAAACATGGTCAGCGAGGCCGCAGCAACCGGCAAGCCGGTTCATGTGGTCCACCTCGAGGGTGGGTCGAAAAAGTTCAATCGGTTCCACACGGCGATGGCGGCGCGCGGCATCACGCGGCCATTCGCCGGCACATTGGAACAATGGAGCTACGAACCACCGGATGACATGGCGAACGTCGTCGGGGAAATTGAGCGTCGTATGGCCGCATCCGACCGGGCCTAGCATCGTTTGCATTCGCGTGAGTCGCGATCTAAGAAATATGTATGTCAGTCATCGACTTCGCAGCCCTGGGGTCAGCCCCCGTCGGACACGACCCGTTTGATCATGTCCTCGTGTCGGGCCTTATTTCGCAAGACGCGCTGCGCGCTGCCCATGAAGACTTTCCGACGATCGAACGTCCGGGCAGCTTTCCGACCACCCAGCTCAGTTACGGACCAGGCTTCGCGGCCCTGTTGGAGGCGCTCGAAGGCCCCGAGATGGCCACCGCTTTGGGCGGAAAGCTCGGCGTTGATCTGACGGACAAGCCGACCATGGTCACGGTCCGCGGGCGCGCGCGGTCGAGCGACGGAAAGATCCACACCGATTCATCGGGCAAGCTGGTCACGGTCCTGCTCTACATGAATCCGTCATGGGAGGAACCCGGCGGGCAACTCCGGCTGCTGCGCAGCGCCGACGATCTGGAGGATTACGCTGTCGAGGTACCGCCCGACGAGGGGACACTGCTGGCGTTCCCCTGCATTCCCAACGCCTGGCACGGGCACCAGCCGTTTGACGGTGAGCGCCGGACAATCCAGCTGAACTGGGTGACAAGTCGCCGCTACAAATTGCGCGAACAAGTGCGACACTCGATTTCCGCATTCTTCAAGAAACTTGCGGGCAAGCAGGCGCACCATGACGCTTAACATCGACACCTTCTCGAACCTCAAGGGCGGCTTCCCGTTCTTCAAGGCTGCCGGCCACCCCGCGGCAGCGCCGCTGGCCAGGTCCATGATCGCGCGCCTGGCCGCCGCCCGTGCCGTCGCGGTCTATGACCCTTCCGGCTTCGCGCCGGCGCTGGCCGAACTTTTCCCGCTCGCCACACTCCCGATCCGGGAAGTCCTGGTCCAGGACCTGGCCGCGCTCGGCCAACCGGTGTTGGGCAAGACAACCCAGCCTGTAACCGATCTGGCGTCCTCCACCGCGTCGCATCTCCTCGTGGTCGCCTTCGACGCCGACAAGGTGCTGCGCGACATCTCGCATCTCATCCCGCAAGGCATGGACGTCATCACGCTTGACGAACTTCGACTGCCCAATGACCGGCAGACCAACAAGCGACGCTATCTCGACCCGCTCAACTTCGCGACGAACTTCGCCTTTTTCCGCGATGGCCCCGATGGACGTGGTGGGCGCCTGCACACCCGGGTCGCAACAGCAAACTACTGGCACCGCTATGGCGGCGCGAATGTCACCCTGTGGCTGACGCTGATCGACGAACAGGGCGAGACCTGCGCCGAGTGGGATCTGGCTTTGCCCGACGCGCCCGGTGGCGTGACGATCGACAGCGCCGAAGTCTGCGCCCGGTTCGGGCTCGAGGACTTCACAGGTCAGTTGTTTATCCATGCGATCGGTGCGACCGGGCACGACATCGTCAAATACGCCCTCGACACCTACGGCGACGACCCGCATGACCTGTCATGCACCCACGACGCCAACGCATGGCCCGCAGACTTCTATGCCGGCCTCCCCGCGCCGAAGGGCGATGAACGGGTTCTGGTGTGGATTCAGAACAGCCACCCCTGCCCCATCCCGTCGGGCGCGGTCGGCCTCAACCTCATGGGCGACGACCAGACGATCTGGCTAGACCGCGAGATCGAACCCTTCGGCACCTACGCGCTCGACACCGCCGATCTGCTACCCGACGCACAATGGCCCGCACAGATCGAGGTCCATGCCGGCAAGCATTTCGTGCGCCCGCGCTATGAGATCGAAATCCGTTCGAATGATCAGGTCGAACGCCGGCGCACGGCCCATGTGAATGTCGAGCGCACCGATCTGGAGCCCGACCCGCGGATCGCCGAAATCGGCAACCTGATGGGCAAGGGCTTCATCCTGCCGGCGCCGATCCTGCCGCGGGACAGTTTCCGTTCCATAGCACTGCCCACACCGATGTCGACGACCCAGGAAACCCTGCCCGTGCGCGCACTCCTCTATGACGCCGCGGGCCAGGAGGTGGGCCGGCATGATTTCGGCGAGCTCGCACGTGCCGACAGCGTCACGCTAGAGGCGGACGATGTCCTGAATGGCTCGGATGCCCTGCGCGACAGCGCCGGCCATATGGAGCTGATTTATGATTTCGGGGTCGCGACCCGCGGGGTCGACGGCTGGCTGCACGGGCTGTTTCGCTATGAGGTGCGCGAGTCGGGTCACGCGGCGGAGACAAGCTTCGGTGCGCATATCTTCAATACCGTCCTGACCTGGAACAACGAGCCGCAATCCTATTCCGGCGCGCCGCCGGGCCTGTCGACACGGCTTTTTCTGCGCACCGACCCGGCCATGGCGGTGGGCGATCACGACCATGACACCTTCTGCCACCTGATCTATCCAGCCTCGACGCCGTGGCATGCCACATCCGAAACCCAGTTACAGCTGCATGATGGCAGCGGCCATGTCGTGGCCGAGGAAAACCTCCGGATTGCCTGCGGCGGGTCGGCCCATTTCCGTCTCAGCGAGACCTTCGACGCGAAGGCCCGCGCTGCGGCGGCCGAACCTGGTGCAGCCGGTAGTGGCTACGTGCTGATCCGCGACACCACATGCCGCCTGTTCGGATATCATGGCCTGATCGCGCGCGACAGGAACGCCTTCTCGCTCGATCACATGTTCGGGTTTTAGTTCGCCTTCGCTCTTCCGGAGGCCTCGCGCACACCCCGTCCCGATGCTACCCTCGAGTTGAGGGATTAAGTTGTTTTGGGGGATTACATGAAAATTCGAACACTTGCGGCTGCGTTCGCGGCAGTCCTGTCTGCGAGCGTAACGTTTGGTTCGTCGAGCGCGTCGGCAGAAACCCTGCTGGAGCGCGGCACCTATCTGATGGAATCGATCGTCGCCTGCGGCAATTGCCACACGCCCCAGGGGCCGAATGGCCCCATCGCCGGCATGGAACTCGCCGGCGGGCTTGTGTTCGACGAGCCCGGCTTCGTCGCGGTTTCGACCAACATCACCCAGGACAAGGAAACTGGTATCGGCGACTGGACCGACGCGCAAATCATCGCTTCCATTCGCGAAGGCAAGCGCCCGGACGGAACCACCGTCGGCCCGCCGATGCCGATCGAGATGTATCGCGGCCTGTCCGACTGGGATGTGCAGGCCATTGTCGCCTATCTGCGCACGGTGAAACCGGTGCGCAACGAAGTGCAAAAATCGAAATATGATTTCCCCCTGCCGCCGGCCTATGGCCCGCCGGTCGGCTCGGTACCATCTGTTTCACCCGACGACCGTGTCGCCTATGGCGCCTATCTGGCCGGCCCGGCCGGGCATTGCATGGAATGCCACACGCCGTTTGCCAAGCCGGGCATGCGTGATTTCGAGAACAATCTGGGCGCCGGCGGTGTCGAGTTCCACGGCCCCTGGGGAGTCAGCACATCGACGAACATCACGCCGTCTAACCTGAGCGACCGCAGCTACACGGACATCAGGAGCCTGATCACGACCGGCACCCGACCCGACGGTTCGCGGATGATGCCGCCGATGGCCTACCCGTACTACGCCAACATCACGGAAGAAGATCTTCAGGCAATCGTCGCCTATCTGCGCACGATTCCTGCAAGGTAGGCAGTCCCGACATGGCCGAGAAAGAGTTCGATATCGCGACCCCTGACGGGGTGATGCCCAGTTTCGCGGCCTGGCCCGATGAGCCCGGGCCCCACCCTGTCATCGTCATTTACATGGACGCGCCGGGCATCCGCGAGGAATTGCGCGACTTCGCGCGGCGGATCGCCGGTGAGGGCTACTATGCCGTCCTGCCGGATCTCTACTACCGGCTCGGCCTGCTGCGTTTCAACCTGGCAGAACGCACCGAGAAGATGGGCGAGATGATCTTCGCCGCCTGGCACAGCCTGACCAACGCGGGCGTGGCGAGCGACACCGGCGCGATCCTTTCCGCGCTGGGCGAGGACCCGGCCGCCTCGGACGGGCCCATGGGCTCGGTCGGCTATTGCATGAGCGGCGCGTTCATCACCACCGTCGCAGGCCGCTTCCCCGACCGCTTCGCCGCCAACGTCTCGCTCTACGGGGTGTGGATTGTGACCGAGCATGAAGATTCCCCTCACCTGCTCGCACCCCAGATCGAGGGCGAAATGTATTACGCCTTCGCCGAGCATGACCACTGGGTGCCGGACAACGTGATCCCCGATCTCACCGCCGCACTGGATGATGCCGGCGTGCCCCACGAAATCGAGACCTTCCCGGGCACAGAGCACGGCTTCGCCTTTCCCCAGCGCCCGGTCTATCACGAGGCATCGGCCGAGATTGTCTGGGGTAAGATGTTCGAGCTCTACGCCCGCGTGCTGGGATAGTACTGCAAATCCCCACCGTCACACTTGCGCTCGCCCGCTCGCCTTGGGACACTCCAAGCCAACGAGAACAACCGCATATCCGGGAGAAATCGCCATGGAAACCCGCGCCGCCGTCGCCCTCGAGGCCGGCAAACCCCTGAGCATCGAAACGGTCAACCTGGACGGCCCGCGTGACGGCGAAGTGCTCGTCGAGATCAAGGCCACCGGGATCTGCCACACGGACGAATTTACCCTGTCGGGCGCAGACCCCGAAGGGCTGTTTCCCGCGATCCTGGGCCATGAGGGCGCGGGTGTGGTTGTGGATGTGGACAAGGGCGTAACGTCGGTGAAGAAGGGGGACCACGTGATCCCGCTCTACACGCCCGAATGCCGCGAGTGCGACTATTGCACGTCTGGCCGGACCAACCTTTGTCAGGCCATTCGCGAGACCCAGGGCCAGGGCCTGATGCCCGACGGCACGTCGCGCTTCTCCATCGGCAAGGACCGACTGTTCCACTATATGGGCACCTCGACCTTCTCCAACTACACCGTGCTGCCGGAAATCGCGGTTGCCAAGGTGCGTGAAGACGCACCGTTCGAGAAGATCTGCTACATCGGCTGCGGTGTAACCACGGGCATCGGCGCGGTGATCAACACCGCCAAGGTCGAGCCGGGCGACAATGTGGTCGTGTTCGGTCTCGGCGGGATCGGCCTCAACGTCATCCAGGGTGCGCGCCTCGTCGGTGCCAACAAGATCGTCGGTGTCGATCTGAACCCCGCACGCAAACCGATCGCCGAGGCCTTCGGCATGACCCATTTCGTCAACCCGTCCGAAGTCGAGGGCGATCTGGTTCCCTATCTGGTCGACCTGACCGATGGCGGCGCGGATCACTCGTTCGAGTGCATCGGCAACGTCGAGGTGATGCGCCAGGCGCTGGAATGCTGTCACAAGGGCTGGGGCAAATCGACGATCATCGGTGTCGCCCCCGCGGGTGCCGAAATCGCCACCCGGCCGTTCCAGCTTGTCACCGGCCGCACCTGGCAGGGCACGGCGTTCGGGGGCGCCAAGGGCCGTACGGATGTGCCCAAGATCGTCGACTGGTACATGGACGGTAAGATCAACATCGACGATCTGATCACCCATGTCATGCCGCTGGACCAGATCAACGACGCGTTTGACCTGATGCACAAGGGTGAGTCGATCCGCAGCGTCGTCACGTTCTAGCGTGACGTCCCAAATCGTATTCTGAACCTGACTTCACGGGTGAGTTTCCGGCAGGCGGCTTGCCTCACGCCGGTGTCCCAACTATCTAACTATGAACAACGAAGCAGGCCCGCGCACCGGCGCGTGCCGCCGCAACGATCAACACAGAGGACGCTCATCTCATGTCCGAGACCCATCACTCCAAGGTTCTGATCCTTGGCTCCGGCGCTGCCGGCTGCACCGCAGCCATCTACGCCGCGCGCGCCAACCTCAAGCCGATCATGGTTCACGGCATGCAGCCGGGCGGCCAGCTGACCATCACGACGGAAGTCGAGAACTACCCGGGCTTTGCCGATGTGATCCAGGGCCCCTGGCTTATGGAACAGATGGTCGAACAGGCCGAAAAGGTGGGCACGAGGATCATGGACGACCTGATCGTCGACGTGGACTTCAGCACCCGTCCTTTCACCTGCACCGGCGATTCCGGCGATGTTTACACTGGCGACACGGTCGTCGTGGCGACGGGCGCATCCGCCAAGTGGCTCGGCCTCGAAAGCGAACAGAAATTCTCCGGCTTCGGTGTCTCGGCCTGCGCGACCTGCGACGGGTTTTTCTACCGTGACAAGCCGGTCGCCGTCATCGGCGGCGGCAACACCGCCGTCGAAGAAGCGCTGTTTCTGACAAATTTTGCGTCCAAGGTTACCTTGATCCATCGCCGTGACGAGCTTCGCGCAGAGAAGATCATGCAGGATCGCCTGCTGCGTCACGACAAGATCGACGTCGCCTGGGATACGGTCCTCGAAGAGGTTGTGGGCACCGAAGACCCGCCGGGCGTGACCGGGGCAAAGATCAAGAACGTCAAAAGCGGCGACAACCAGGATCTGGAAGTGGACGGTGTTTTCATCGCCATCGGCCATGACCCGAATACCAAGGTCTTCCAGGGCAAGCTGGACATGGATGATGAGGGTTATCTGATCACCGCACCCGACAGCACTGCCACCAACATTCCCGGCGTCTTCGCCGCGGGTGACGTGAAAGACAAGATTTACCGTCAGGCTGTGACCGCCGCCGGTATGGGCTGCATGGCCGCACTCGAGGCCGAGAAGTTCATCGCCGCACACGAAGATGAAGTCGCACAGGACGCAGCCGAGTAAACCAGCGCGCACGCATCACGCAACGCGCAAGTCCCCGGGGGGAACGGCCCTATGGCCATGGATTGGGACAAACTGCGGATATTTCATGCCGTCGCAGATGCCGGCAGCTTTACCCATGCGGGTGAAGCCCTGCATCTGAGCCAGTCTGCGGTCAGCCGACAGATAAGCTCGCTTGAGGACAGCCTCGGCTCGCGGTTGTTCCACCGCCATGCCCGCGGCCTGATCCTGACCGAACAGGGCGAGTTGCTGTATCGCACCGTGCATGACGTCTTCGCCAAGCTCACCATGGTCGAAGCACGCCTCACGGATTCCCAGGAACGACCGCAGGGGCCGCTGAAGATCGCCACGACGGTGGGCCTGGGGTCGCTTTGGCTGACGCCGCGCATCAACGAGTTTATCGATCTGTATCCGGACATCGAGGTGAACCTGATCACCACCGATGAAGAGCTCGATGTCTCCATGCGCGAAGCCGATTGTGCCATCCGGCTGACCCCGCCGACCCAGGGTGACCTGATCCAGCGCCGGCTCACCCGGGTCCACACCCATGTCTTCGCATCGCCTGAATATCTGCAAAGCCGCGGGATGCCGGAAAAGGTCAGGGATCTGGCGAACCACGACCTGGTGGTTTATGGCGAGAACGTCGCCATGCCCGCACCAAACATCAATTGGCTGCTAAATGCGGTCCGCGACGCCACCAACGAGGAACCCCGCAAGGTTCTGACCCTGAACAACCTGTATGGCATGTTCCGGGCGGTCGAAGCCGGGATCGGTGTGGCCGGATTACCGGACTTTCTGGCTCGTGAAGCCAAGAATCTGGTGCGTGTCCTGCCCGAGCTCGAAGGCCCGGGAAACGATGCGTATTTCGTATATCCGGAGGAAATGCGCAGTTCCCAGAGAATCGCGGTTTTCCGGGATTTTCTGCTGAGCAAGGTTGCTCAGACCCGCTTCTGAATCTCAGCTTGTCGACAAGCGGTTGAAATCAAACAACATATAGATATGCAATTCATGCATATCTGGTTAACCGTTTTGCCGTCTCCTCCTCGGAGCGTCGGCGCACTATCTATTGAGTACACACGGTGCAACACGCACCACGCCGCTGGTTTGTCCCTCCCAGTAAACCAGTGGCTTCGAGGCCCCTGAACATGGCCTCGGCGTCTCCCAAGACGTAACGCCTCCCCGTTCACCTGCCGGGCCCTTCGGGGCCCGGCTTTATTTTTCGAATATGAGAGGTTTGCGCAGGCATGCTTTGCACCGCCTGAAGAGGCGCAGGTGCAGGGCTACGCTAATGTCTAGCGGAAGTAGGAATCGCCTGCATCGGCCGGATACATACCGGCGACGAACTCGCCATAGCCATTATACAGACGCGTCGGCACCCGATCGCTCTGGCGGCCGCCGAGCAGCCATTCGGTCGCCTGGCTCCAGCGGGGATGGTCGATCTCCGGATTGACGTTGGCCCAGAAGCCGTACTCCTTGTCCTGAAGCGACTCCCAGAACGTCTTGGGTTGCTTGTCCGTGAACGAGAAGCGGATGACCGACTTGATCGACTTGAAGCCGTATTTCCAGGGCACCGCCAGGCGCAGCGGTGCACCGTTTTGCGGCGGCACCGGCTTGCCGTAGAGGCCTGTGACCATGAAGGCGAGATCGTTGGTCGCCTCTTCCATCGTCAGGCCTTCCTGATAGGGCCACGGATACCAGAACTGGCGTAGCCCCGGCATCTCCGCCTTGCTCTCCGCGATCGTCTGCATCATCACATACTTGGCGCCGGACGTTGGCTTGGCGAGCTTCACAAGCTCCTTCATGGCGAAGCCCGACCAGGGCACCGTCATCGCCCAGGCCTCGACGCAACGATGGCGGTAGACCCGCTCCTCGAGCTGGACCTGCTTCAGCAGATCATCGATCCCGATCTCGAATTCCTTCTCGACCATGCCGTCGATAATGATGTTCCACGGTCGGGTCTGGAGCCGCTGGGCGGCGCGCGATATCTGCTTGTGGGAACCGAACTCGTAGAAATTATTGTAGGAGATGGCCTCTTTCTCTTCCGTCAGCGGGCGCTCGACCGTGTATTTCTCGTTGCGCGGCACCGGGTAGAGGCTGGCAGACGGGTCCGTCGCAGCCATCGCCATGCCGGTCGGCAATACGCTCGCGGTCGCCGCAACGGCAGGCGCGATGCCCAGCGCTTTCACGATCTGACGGCGATTGAGATAGATGTCCTCGGGTGTGACCGCACTCTCGGGCAGTTCCCAGCCCCGTTTCACCTTGACCAGCATGTCATTCTCCGTTCGTGACTGCGCAAATCCATGCGCCGTGCCCATACGATGGGGATGCGCACGCGCGAAAACAAGTCACGGCTGCTTGAAAACCGCCAAACGGAATAAACTAGTTGTTCCGGTGTTACCGCCCGGAAAAAGGGGGGAAATCAGGCAGATTGCGCCGAAAGAAGCCGTTCGACAGGCTCATCTCGGATCGGCCAGTGGAGCGCCGCCGCAAGCAACCCAAGCAGGATCGAGGTGAACCAGACGGCATTGTAGTCACCGGTCACATCGAAGTTCAGGCCGCCAAGCCAGGCGCCGAGGAACGCGCCGATCTGATGACTGAAGAACACCAGCCCGAACAGCATGCCCAGATGGCGTGCGCCGAACATCTTGGCCACGACACCGCTGGTCAGGGGTACCGTCGACAGCCAAAGCAGGCCGAACACGCCCGAGAAGATGTAGATCGTCATCTCGGTCTTCGGCATCAGCATCATCCAGGCGATGAGCAAGGCGCGAGCCAGATAAATCAGGCTGAGCAGGTTTTTCTGCTTGAACCGATTGCTGAGCAAGCCGGCTGTATAGGTGCCGATGATGTTGCCACCGCCGATCATGAACAGCGCCCATCCTCCGACGGTCGCCGCGAGCCCGCACCAGGCGACGAAGCCCGGCAGATGGGTGCCGATGAACGTGACGTGGAACCCGCAGACAAAGAAACCGGCGACCAGGAGCAGATAGCCGCGGCTCTTGCGGGCTTCGCCAAGCGCCTGGGCCCAGCTCTGCGACGCTTCGCCAGTCTCGTGGTCGGCCTTGCCACGTATCAGCGCGCCAAGCGGTATCATCAACGCCACCACCCCGGCTGTCGCTATCAGCGAAACTTCCCAGCCGAAGCCACCAATCACGATCTGGGTTACCGGGGGCAGCAGAAACGGCCCAAGCGCGCCGATCGTGCTGACGATGGCCATGGCGTAGGTGCGTTTTTCGGGCGCCACCATCCGCGCAACCGCACCATAGACCACGGCCATGCCGACGCCGCTCATACCGATGCCGATCAGAACGCCACCGGAGATCAACAACTCTGTCGGCGTGATGGCGCTCGCCATACCCAAAACGCCAACCGCATAACAAATGGCACCGCCAACGATGACGCGGCCGGAACCGTAGCGATCGGCCAGCCCCCCGATGAAGGGTTGCGATGCCCCCCAAACAAGATTCTGAAGCCCCATGGCAATTCCGAAGAGCTCACGGCTCCAGTCCAGGTCGATGGTCATCGGCACGAGGTACAACCCGAGCACCTGGCGGACGCCGAGTACAACCGCGAGCAGAGCCGCGCCTGCACCCATCACCATTACCTGTTGTCGGTTGAGTGCCAGAGACATAGAGACCTTCCGGTGTCGTAAGCTGAAAGCATGCGCCGAATATCGTCGCACCCATTACACAAGATTGCGTGATGGCGAGAACATCGGCTTCGCGCCACCAAAAGTCGAGACCTGATATGAAGTGACCGAAAAGTCAGTTCCTAGAGTTCCTGACCGCGCACCCGTTGCTTCAGGTCGCGAATGAGGGCCTGCATGCCCGGCAGCCGGGGGTGAACCTTCACCGCGTCCTCGAACGCCTTGAGCGCCGCATCGCCGTTCCCGCGCAGCATCTCGATCTGTCCCAGGCCGCTGAGAGCGCCGAAATGCCGCGGCTCCAGCGCCAGGGTCTGCTTCACATCGGCCGATGAAAGCGCGAGCTTGCCCTGGATGAAATAGACCGTGGCCCGCTTGTTCCACGCCTCCGCATAGTCCGGCGCCTGGTCGATCAACGCGGTGTAGACCTCCACCGCGTCGTCGAAGCGCCGGTCGGCCATGGCCTTGATTCCAATATGCATCAACCGGGTGTTTTCACTGTCCTCGTGCGCAATCCACGTCGTCCAGATCAGATTCTCCGCGGCCCGCACCTCAAGCTGCTCTTCGCTCGATTGCAGGATCAGAAACAGGTTATCGAGACGCGGATCTGTCTGGTCCGCATTGGCCGGTCGTGACCCGGCGACGGCAACCACAAGCAGGAGTGCGAAACAAAGCGTGCGCATGGCCCGATTATGCGACGGCTCGGATGGATCGCTCAAGTGGGTACATGCATGTCCACAAAGATGTGATTCTATTGCGGGCCCAGCGCATAGACGAACCCGGTATGGCTGCCGAAATAGATGCGTCCGCCCACAACGCTCGGCGATGTCCAGACCCGGTCGCCGGCCTCGAAACGCCATGCAATAGCTCCGTCACTACGGCGCAATGCATACAGATGCCCGTCGCTCGAGCCGACATAGATGTGTGCATCGGTTACCGCGGGGGACGAGAAAACCGGTCCGTTGATCCGGGTCTTCCAGCGCTCCCGCCCGCTTGCCGCATCGAGTGCGTAGACGAAGCCCGTGTGGGCACCGATATAGACCGTCCCGCCGATGATCGCAGGCGACGAGAACACCTCACGCCCCGTGGCGAAGGTCCAGCGTTTCTCGCCCGTCACCGCATCGCGCGCATAGATGTTGCCGTCGTCCGAACCGACCACGACGAGACCATCGGCCACGGCAGGCGAGGAGAATATCTGCCCACGCGCGCGCATCTGCCAGATGCGTGTGCCTGTCGCGGCGTCGATCGCGTAGAGAATGCCACCGATCGAACTGATGTAGACAACCCCGTCCACCACCGCCGGTGAGGCCAGCACGCCGCCGCCGACACGGAAGCGCCAGCGCAAGGAGCCGCTGGCCGTGTTCAGCGCATAGACATGATTATCGAAGGCCCCGAAATACACGACATCGTCAACAACCGCAGGCGAGGATTGTTCGCCGCCCGGGCCCAGTTCGAAGGACCATTTGCCCGCACCCGTCTCGGCATCGACCGCATAGAATTTGTTGTCGTCGGCGCCGAAATAGACCGCCCCGTTGACCACTGCCGGCGAGGCCCGCAGCAGGCCGCCAACCGGAAATCGCCAGAGCTCCTCGCCCGTGTTCGCATCCACCGCAAACAACGCCTGCGCGAAACTGCCCGCATAAACGACACCGTCGACGACCGCGGGAGAGGATTCGACGATATCGCCGGTGTCGAACTTCCACAGGAGATCCGGTGCGGTGGCGATATCGCCCTGGCCATCCCACGCGCCGTGGGCGGGATCGAGCCGAAAGGCCGGCCAGTCGTCGGCCAGCGCAGGACCGGCGGCAATCAGAAACAGAAACAACGATATCGTGCGTACCATGGCCCGGAGTGTCACCGACCACCGGGGACCCGGCCAGTCACAGCTTCGTGCATGACACATGATCCCTATAATGGTGCCCGACGCATTTTCATTCAGGACACGCATCTATGGCTCTCTCTTCCGACGACATCATCGGCACCTGGTATCTCGTGGACACCTATCGCGACGACCCGGATGGCACACGTGTACAGCATCAGGGGCCGGAGCCCAACGGCATCATCATGTACACCGCCGACGGCCATATGAGTGCGATCACCCGCTGGGGCACTCGCGATTTCCCGCCCACAGCAGACGCGACGGACGCCGACAAGGCCCGGATGTTCGATACCTATCTGAACTATGCCGGCCGCTGGTCCCTCGACGGTAACACCGTCACCCACCACATCGCCCACGCCCTGAACGAAAACTTCGTCGGCAATGACCGGACCCGCGAGATCGACCATCAGGGCGACCGCATGGTGCTGAAGGGCAAAGGTGGTGACGGCACGTCGACCGCCACGATCGTTTGGGAACGCGCGCCGAAGAGATAAGCCAGCTTAGTCGAGCCCGACCGGCTTCGGCCCGCCGGTCGCCCAGTCGAGCAACTCCACCGTGTGGACCACCGGCGCATCCAGCGCGCCGGCAAGCTGGGTGATGCAACCGATATTCCCGGTCGCGACAACTTCGGGTGTGGTGCGGGCGATGTTCGCGGCCTTGCGGTCGCGCAGGCGCCCCGCAATCTCGGGCTGCAGGATGTTGTAGGTTCCTGCTGAGCCGCAGCACAGATGCCCCTCGCCCGGCTCGCTTACCGTGAACCCGGCAGCCGTCAGCAGCGCCTTGGGCGGCGTGCGGATTTGCTGGCCGTGCTGCATCGAACAGGCCGAATGATAGGTCACACGCAGTTCGGGAATATCCGCGACGGGTTTCAACGCGGGCTCCAGGGCCGCCAGATATTCGCTGACGTCCTTGGTCAACTCCGACACCCGGGCCGCCTTGTCGACATAGGCCGGGTTTTCACGGAACATGAAGCCGTAATCCTTGACCTGGGTGCCGCAGCCGCTGGTGTTGATGATGATCGCGTCGAGCCCCTCGCCATCGACCTCGGCGATCCAGGCATCGATGTTGGCCGCAGCCTGGGCATGAGAGGCATCGACCTTACCCATATGGTGGACCAGCGAGCCGCAGCAGCCCGCCCCGTCGGCCACCACGACCTCGACCCCGAGCCGGGTCAGCAGGCGCACGGTCGCCTCGTTGATCTGAGGTGCGATGACGGTCTGAGCGCAGCCGTTCAGCAGCGCGACGCGGCCACGGCGCTTGCCTTCCGCCGGGATCACCTGAGGCACGTCCACGGGCGACGGCGGGCCGAGGTCGGTCGGGGCAAGCTCCAGCATGGCGCGCAGGCGCCCGCGGAACAGCCCGCGCAGCGGGCGGGCCAGAGATGCCGCAGCCAGCAACGCCCGGAACCGCAGCGGATGCGGGATCGACCAGGCCAGCGCCCAGCGGATCATCCGATCGAACAGCGGCCGGGTGTAGGTCTCTTCGATATGCTTGCGGCCGTGGTCCACCAGGTGCTGGTAGTGCACGCCCGACGGACAGGTGGTCATGCAAGACAGGCACGACAGACAGCGATCTACATGGCGGACGGTTTCCTCGTCGGCCGGCGCATCGGCCTCGAGCATCTGCTTCATCAAGTAGATCCGCCCGCGCGGGCTGTCGAGCTCGTCGCCCAGCTCCACATAGGTCGGGCAGGTCGCGGTGCAAAAGCCGCAATGAACGCACGCCCGCAGGATGTCGTTGGCGACCGCGATATCGGGGTCGGCGAGCTGGGCCAGTGAGAAATGGGTTTGCATCGACTAGACCCCGCTATACATGCGGCCGGGGTTGAGGATATGGCGCGGGTCGAAGCTTTCCTTCACCCGGGCCGACAGGGCCGCCAGCGGCGTCGGTTGAGGCTCGAACACGTCGACCGTGCGGCGAACATCTTCGGGGGCACGCACCAGGGTGGCATGGCCCCCGCCGTTCGCGGCGAGCGCACCGCGCACGACCACTGCACCCGCGTCGGACACAGAGTCGCCGGGCGTGTACCAGACGAGCCCGCCGCCCCAGTCATAGAGCATTCTGCCCGGGACACCTGTCGCGATGGACGACACAATATCCGCGGCCTTGTTCGGCGTGACCGAGAGCCGCCAGAGCGGCGCATCGTCGTCGCCGACCCCACCGACATCGCGCACGGCGGCCCAGAAGGCCTGAGAGTCTTCACGGTCGAGCGTCGACACGCTGCCATGGCCGCCGACGAGGTCGCGCAGCGTGTCGCCACGCGCGGCAACCGAGGGTGCGAAGCCTTCGATCCGGAATGCCGTGACCGGGCCCGATACCGCCGCCATGCCGCCGGGCATATGCGCCGCAGCTGACACCTCGTTGCTGGAATTGAGCGCCGCAGACATCAGGCCCACAGCGGCCGCATCGTCCGCATCCGACACCAGAATTGTTTCTTCGGTTTCTGCTGCGGGCAAAACCTTGATCGTGATCTGGGTCATCGCCGCCAGGGTGCCGAAGGAGCCCGTGAGCAGTTTCGAGAGGTCATAACCCGTGACGTTCTTCACCACCCGACCGCCGCTCTTCACCAGATCGCCGCGACCGGTAACGGCCTCTATACCCAAAATATGATCTCGCGCGGCACCCGCCTTGACCCGCCGCGGGCCGGCCAGATTGCAGGCGATCATGCCGCCCAGCGTACCGCCCTCTTCACCGTAGAGCCGCGCGAAACGCGGCGGTTCGAAGGCCAGCATCTGGCCCTTTGCCGCAACAGCCGCCTCGATCTCGGCCAGCGGCGTGCCCGCCCAGGCCGACAGGACCAGCTCTTCGGGTTCATACAGAGTGATACCCGACAGGCCCGACAGGTCGACCGCGTGGGCGATGGTGCGGTTGCCGTCCCCCATAAGTCGGCCGAAGCCGCGCTTGGTCCCGGTGCCGAGGATCTCGACCGGGGTCTCCTCGCCGGTCGCCCAGGCGATTGCCTCGACGACCTGTTCGGTGGTCTCAGGTTTGAGGGTTTCGACCATCTGCAGGCTCAGAAACGCGGCAGATCGGGGAACGGCATCTGGCCGCGATGAATATGCATCCGCCCCAGCTCGGCGCAACGATGCAGGGTCGGGAACACCTTGCCCGGATTGAGCAGCTGGTTGGGGTCGAAGGCGCATTTGACCCGCATCTGCTGGTTCAGATCATCGTCCGTGAAGACTTCCGACATGAGGTCGCGCTTCTCGACCCCCACGCCGTGCTCGCCGGTCAGGACGCCGCCGACCTCGACACACAGGCGCAGGATATCGGAACCGAAATTCTCCGCCCGTTCCAACTCACCGGGCTTGTTGGCGTCATACATGATCAGCGGGTGCAGGTTGCCGTCACCGGCATGGAAGACATTGGCCACACCGAGCCCGTATTTCTCCGAAAGGCCGGACATACGCTCGAGCACCTCGGGCAGGCGGTGGCGCGGGATGGTGCCGTCCATGCAGTAATAGTCGGGGGTCAGGCGGCCAATCGCAGGGAACGCGGCTTTGCGGCCCGCCCAGAACTGATTGCGTTCTTCTTCGCTCTCGGAGACCCGGATCGACACTGCGCCCAGCCCCTCGGCGATTTCACGTACCCGGCCAATCAGAAAGTCCACTTCAACCGGCGGGCCGTCCAGTTCCACGAGCAGCAGCGCCCCCACATCGAGCGGATAGCCAACCTGCACGAAGGCCTCCGCCGCCTCGATCGCCGGTCCGTCCATCATCTCCATGCCGCCGGGGATGATACCGGCGCCGATGATGTCGGCGACGCACTGGCCACCGGCGGTGCTGGATTCAAACCCGATCATCAGCGCGCGCGCCGTGGTCGGTTTCGGCAGGATCCGTACGGTCACTTCCGTAATCACACCCAGCAGGCCCTCCGAGCCGGTCATCAGGCCCAGCAGGTCGTATCCCTCGGAATCCATATGCTTGCCGCCGAGGCGCAGGACCTCGCCGTCCGGCAGCACCATTTCGATACCGAGGATGTTGTTGGTGGTCAGGCCGTATTTCAGGCAATGCACGCCGCCTGAATTCTCCGCCACGTTGCCGCCGATCGTGCAGGCGATCTGGCTCGACGGGTCGGGCGCGTAATAGAACCCATCCGCCTCGACCGCATGGGTGATCCCGAGATTGGTGACCCCCGGCTGGACGACGGCGCAGCGATTCTCGTAATCGATCTCGAGCACCCGGTTGAACTTGCCGAGCCCCAGTGTGATTGCGTCGGCGGCCGGCAGCGCGCCGCCGGACAATGACGTGCCCGCCCCGCGTGGGACGATCTTTACCGCATTCTCGTTGCAGTAACGCATGATCGCCGAGACTTGGGCGACGGTCTCGGGCAGGACGACGATCATCGGCAGCTGCCGGTAGGCCGTCAGGCCGTCAGATTCATAGACCGCCATGCCGGTTTCATCGGCGATGACCCCTTCACCGGGAACGAGCACACGCATGGCCGCGACGATCTCATCGCGCCGCGCGAGGGTCTGGGCATCGGGCTCGGGCATCTTCATGGGGCATCTCCAAAACGCAAGCCCAGAGTATAGCGGGCTGCGGGCAACAAAAAACCGCGCATCACGCGCGGCTTTTTCATCACTTCATCAAACGCGCGGGCTCAGCCCTGGCGTGCCTTGAAGCGGGGGTTGCGCTTGCTGATCACGTAGATGCGTCCACGCCGGCGTACGACCTGGCAGCCGCGACCGCGCTTCTTGAGTGTCTTCAACGAACTTGCGACCTTCATCGGACCGCTCCCAAATATGAAAATCCCGCCCCAAATGGCGGAAACGCGCGGAAACTAGCCGCGCGGCACCACCATGTCAACGGCCTGAACAGCTATTCAACGCGCCTTGGCGTGATATTCAGGATTGGGCATCCGGTCCAGCGCCGTAGAGACCCGGTTTGTCATGTTGAAGAAGGCCGCGATGTTGGCGATATCGAGGATATCGCGCTCGTCGAAACCCGCGTCGCGCAACGCCTGACGATCAGGTTCCTCCACTTCAGCGGGTGCGCGGGTCATTTTGACCGCGAAGTCCAGCATGGCACGCTGGCGCGCAGAGATTTCCGCCGCACGGTAGTTGATGGCCATCAGCTCCCCCAGCGCGGGATCGCCCGACAGCTCACGCACGCCGCGCTCTCGCAACCGGAAGCGACGACGCACACGCGGTTGCCGCCGCGGGCTTCGTTCTGATGATGGTCGGCCGCGAGTATGACGGGAGCGTGTGAAGAGGTTTTACCATCTTTGAACGAAAACTCATTTGATGCCTGTATCACTGACCCACCATATGGAATTGGAATGGATCATTGGGATCATTCAGTGCCATCGGTAGAAGTTTGGGAACAGGTATATCGTGTAATGAAACCCGGCGGATTCTTACTCTCGTTCGGATCACCGCAACTCTATCACCGTATGGCAGTAGCGATTGAAGACGCTGGATTTCTTATCAAAGATCAAATCATGTGGATGACGACCACAAAAATGCCAAAACCAAATCGGTTAAAATCTGCTCACGAACCTATTGTGGTAGCACAAAAACCACCGGAAGGGACATTAGAGCAAAATTACGAAAAATGGGGGTGTGGTCTAATTGATATAGAGGGAGCACGAGTGGCGTGGAATGGAGATGCTCCCGGCGATTATGCTTTAGGCGGATTCCAGCGCACCGTTTATGGAAGACCAACGACAAAAGGTTCTACCAAACATTTGGGTAAAGTCTCTCCAAATGAAAATGGGCGGTATCCATCTAACATTATTGGTGAGGTGCACCCAGATCATCAAAAGTATTTCTATTCCCCAAGAGCAAGCAGAGCAGAAAAGGGTGACGAAAATAATCATCCAACGGTGAAACCGTTAGATTTGATGAGGTATCTGGTAAAGATTTATGCGCCTGTCGGTAGCACCCTCCTTGACCCTTTCTGTGGGTCTGGCAGTACAGGGATCGCTTGTCTGGCAGAGAACAGACAATTTCTTGGTATAGAAAAAGACAAGGGATATGCTCACCTCGCAAGACAATCACTCTCAATTACAGAGGCGTCATGATGCCGCCTGTATTTTTCACAGGGAAGTTTCAACATACCCCCATCCAGTTTTAGGTGGGCTTTTATGATTTTCACTGGATACTATGGGGGTTTGTAGACTGTGTTTCGGAATGGGACCCAAATCGCACTCCCGTCAGCTTAGATGGGGGGATAAAGGTCTTTATCTATAGCATTTTTTTCGTTTAGAAACAGGTACTTACAACATGTACGAAGCCGCGTTCAAGAATATTGACGATACGTTACGGAAAGACGCTGGCTGTAGCAGTGAACTTGACTACATCGAACAAACCAGCTGGATTTTGTTCCTAAAGTACCTTGATGACTTCGAAGCTGATAAAGCCAACTCAGCACTGCTGAACGGAGAGACGTACACGCCCATCCTGAATGATGAATTTAGCTGGACGACATGGGCGTCACCAAAATCGGCAGATGGCAAGCAGGATTACAACGCAGCACTCACAGGCGATGATTTACGGGAATTCGTTAATTTCAAGCTGTTTCCCTATCTCAAGCAATTCAAGGTATCAGCTGACAGCGCCAATACGCTGGAATACAAAATCGGTGAAATTTTCAGCGAGATAAGCAACAAGCTGCAAAGTGGCTATGCTCTGCGTGACGTAATCAACAAAATTGATGAGCTGAGCTTCCTCAGCAATGACGACAAGCACGAACTCAGCAGCTTGTACGAAGATAAAATTAAGAATATGGGCAATGCTGGCAGGAACGGTGGCGAATATTATACGCCTCGCCCACTCATCAAAAGCATCGTCAAAGTTGTTAATCCTGTCATCGGCGAAACTGTTTATGACGGCGCTGTGGGTAGTGCAGGGTTTTTGTGTGAAGCATATGCCCACATACGTGGCAGCAAGGAACTCAGTGCCGGTGAGTATGAGCAACTGCAGCAACACACGCTCTATGGCAAAGAGAAAAAGTCATTAGCCTACGTGATTGGCATAATGAACATGATACTCCATGGCGTTGAAGCGCCTAATATCGTGCACACAAATACCCTTGGCGAAAATATTGCTGACATACAGCAAAAGGACCGAGTGGATGTCGTACTCGCTAATCCTCCGTTCGGTGGCAAAGAACAGGCAGAGGTCCAGCAGAACTTTCCTGTAGCAACCAGTGAGACAGCGTATCTGTTCTTGCAGCATTTTATAAAGATGCTGAAGGTAAACGGACGCTGTGGCGTTGTGATTAAGAATACGTTCCTCAGCAACACAGATAATGCCAGCGTTGCACTGCGTAAGCAGCTGCTTGAGGAATGTAATCTGTTTGCTGTGCTGGATTTGCCCGGCGGCGCATTTATTGGCACAGGCGTTAAGACTGTGGTGCTGTTTTTTGAAAAAGGAAAATCCACTGAAAACGTTTGGTACTACCAGCTGAATGTCGGCAGAAACATGGGGAAAACAAACCCGTTGAACGAGCGCGATTTGGCTGAGTTTGTTGAGATGGCTAAGACACAGGAGCTGAGTGACAACAGCTGGTTGGTAGACGTAGCAACTGTCAACAAAGACACTTGGGATTTAACTGTTAACAATCCGAATACAGTTGAAGAAGTTGATAATCGCACACCTCAAGAAATCATCGCAGAAATTGAACAGCTGGATGTGCAAGCAGCACAAGCATTACAGGCAATCAAGGAGTTGCTGTGATGTGGAAGACAGTGAAGCTTGGGGATGTTTGTACAATAAAAACTGGGAACAGTATCCCAGCCAAGAAAAAAGATGAGTTTTTCACTGGTGTTAAAGGAATGCCATATGTAGCAACCAAAGATGTCGGATTTGATGGCGATATCAATTACGAAAATGGTATTCGAATACCTGATGCATATCAAAGTAAATTCAAAATATCTCCAGCCGGAGCAACGCTTATTTGTGCAGAGGGTGGAAGCGCAGGTAGAAAAATCGCCTTCTCTTTTGAAGACTGTTGCTACGTTAACAAACTGTTTTCACTACAGACTGACATAAATGTAATCCCAAAATTCATTTACTATTATGCTTTAAGCGCTGGCTTTCAGTCTCAGTTTAAGGAAGCATTGCATGGGCTGATTGGTGGTGTTTCGTTATCAAAAATAAAAGATTTTCAAATATCAATCCCCCCACTCGCAGAACAACAACGCATCGTAGCCAAACTGGATGCTGCGTTTGCTGAGATTAATAAAAGCCAAGCTTCGAATTTAAATAAAAAAATGAATTAGCCGCGATATCATTAACAACAACTCAGCTAGTGTTTGATAAATTTAGTTCCCAAATTCAATATCAGGAACTGCAGGAACTTTGCTCGAAGATTACAGACGGGGTGCACAAAAAGCCTGACTACGTTGATGGTGGTGTGCCCTTCCTAAAAATTAACAACTTAACAGCAGGGGAAGGCATCTCATTCAAAAGCATAAGCTACATAACGCAGGAAGCACATGAGCAATTTATTAAAAGAACACATCCAGAGCGCGATGATATTCTTATCACTAAGGATGGAACAATTGGTGTTGTTCGAAAAATAGATACAGACGTAGAGTTTTCAATATTTGTTTCCTTAGCACTAATTAAACCTAAGAAAAAAAAGCATTCTGATTATCTCACTTATGTACTTCGTTCAACGTACTGCCAGAGCCAGTTAAACCCAAGTGGAACGGCTCTTAAGCATATTTACCTTAAAGATTTGCGAAAACTAAAAATCCCGATTTCTTCGGATGAAGTGAATTCACAGATTGTTAATGCGTTAAATGATTTTGAAGAAAAAATACGAATTTTATCTACAACCCTAGATCATAAACAAAATGCTTTGGAAAGGCTGAAAACCGGAATACTCGCACAAGAACTGCAAAGCGAGGCAGCATGAACGAAGCTGACACACGTGCTGAATACATCGACAAACAGCTGGAAGCCGCTGGTTGGAGCTCTGGTGGCGATGTGCGTGTGCAGCGTGAATACAATATCAATGCCGGTGAGATAAAAGCTGGCGGCATACGCACAGGCAAGCTGATTGCTGACTATGTGCTGAGTTATAAAAACCGCAAACTGGCGGTGGTTGAGGCAAAGAGTAACGAGTTAGAAGTTGGCGAAGGCGTTGCACAGGCAAAGCTGTATGCACAAAAGCTGCATCTTGAAACCAGCTACGCGGCTAACGGCAATGAGATTTATCAAATCTGCCACAAGACAGGCGCAGAGGAATTAGTAACCGCTTTTCCAACGCCTGAAGAACTCTGGAACAAAACCTTCGCTGAGCCCAATGAATGGCTTGAGAAATTTAATGCTGTTCCATTCGAAGATTTAAACGGGACCAAACAAGCACGGTACTATCAGGAACTGGCTGTTAACAACGTAATGGCAGCAATCGCCAATGACGAAAAACGTGCATTGCTGACACTGGCAACAGGAACAGGCAAGACGTTCATCGCGTTTCAGATTGCATGGAAGCTATTTAAAAGCCGATGGAACAAACAGCGTGACGGCAAACGACAGCCACGCATTTTGTTTCTCGCCGACAGAAATATTCTAGCTAATCAAGCCTTCTTGGACTTTGGCGCATTCAGCGATGACGCACTGGTGCGAATAAATCCCAAAGAGATTACGCAGACAGGTGAAGTGCCAAAAAATGGCAGTGTGTTTTTCACAATTTTCCAAACCTTTATGAGCGGGGCTAATGGAAAGCCTTACTTCGGCGAATACGAGAAAGACTTTTTCGATTTTGTAATTATTGACGAGTGTCACCGAGGTGGCGCGAATGACGAAAGCAGTTGGAGAGACATACTTAATCACTTCGACAGTGCAGTTCATCTTGGACTTACGGCTACGCCAAAGCGTGATGACAATGTGGATACGTATGATTATTTCGGTGAACCTGTTTACGTCTACAGCCTGAAAGAAGGCATTCAAGACGGGTTCCTAACCCCATTCAAAGTAAAACGTATCCAGACCACAATCGATGAGTACGTGTACACGCCCGATGACGAAGTCCTAGACGGCGAAGTTGAAGAGGGTAACGTCTACACGGAAAGCGACTTCAACAAAAAGATTGTGATTGAGGAACGAGAACGCAAGCGAGTGCAGGACTTGCTTGCGGCAATAAATCAAAACGAAAAGACAATCGTGTTCTGTGCCAACCAAGCACATGCCCTAATGGTACGAAACTTAATCAACCAAGAATCTGACAGTACCTCTGTAGATTACTGTGTGCGTGTCACTGCCAATGATGGGGCGCTTGGCGATACCTATCTCAACCAGTTCAAAGATAACGAAAAGCTGCTGCCCACTATCCTGACTACCAGCCAAAAACTCACCACAGGCGTTGATGCACGTAATGTACGCAACATTGTTCTGCTGCGTCCTGTGAACAGCATGATTGAGTTCAAACAGATTATTGGACGCGGCACTCGGCTGTTTGAAGGCAAGCACTATTTCACAATCGTAGACTTTGTTAACGCATATCATCTGTTCCTTGATGATGAGTGGGATGGCGAACCCATGGAGCCAGACGACAATGGAGGCGATACCGGAAACGGGGGTGAAGGTGAAGGCGAAGGCGAAGGTGGGGACACTGGTGGAGACGGTGACGGTGGCGAAGGTGAAGGCGAACAGCCCACAACGCTAAAAATACGTCTGTCTGATGGCAAGGTGCGCGAACTACAAAGCATGACTTCCACGTATTTTTACGTGGACGGAAAACCAATCAGTGCAGAAGAATTCTTACAAAAGCTGTTCGACACGCTGCAGCTGCCAAGCTTGTTCAGTAGCGAAGAGAAGCTGCGCGAGATTTGGGCAAACCCACTGACGCGTAGAGACTTAATAAGCAACTTGGAAAAAGAAGGTTGCGATAAAGACGATTTGCTCAAAATGCAGGAACTCATAAACGCCGAAGACAGCGATTTATTTGATGTGCTCCAGTATATTGCATACGCCAAAGAAACCATCAGCCGTGCGGCACGTGTAGAAACAAACAAAGACAATATCTACACGCTGCTGAATGCCGAGCAACGCGAGTTCGTTAGCTATGTGCTGCGTAATTATGTTGAGGTTGGCGTTGATGAATTGGATGTCTCAAAACTAAGTACGGTGCTTACAGCAAAGTATGGAAGCATACACGCGGCACAGCAGCAGCTAGGGAACAATCAAGATATACAGCGTACCTTTATTGAATTTCAGTCACAGCTCTACAAAGAGGCGGTTGGCTGAAACGATGAATGAGTGCATTCGAAGCATCTCTAAAGCAAGAGAGATGTGGCTATGCCTCACGGAATTCCATACAAATCATCTCATCCTTTATATTGGTTGTGCTCTTTTTAGGGTTTGGGCGTCTCATTAAGGTCTAGACCTCACTTGAAACTGTTCCACAAATCATTATCGGGTGTTTTTACATCTGTATTGAACCCCACCAGATGCAGCATCCCGAAACCCCCGTTTTCTCCCATTTTCAGGCACCAAAATATGAGGGGTAAAAACACCCCTCTCATATCACCAACTGGATAGGGAAACCCTGCGTTTCCTCTGTTGGGCAATCTGTTCCATCTTCTTATCTCTCACCATACGCAGACCTTCATTCACCATCGCATTGATGGATGTAGTCCCTGCATCCAAACTCTTCACCTTGGTCATATCCATCCAGAGGTCATAATCAATCCGTGCGGCATATTCGTGTATCTGGTTCATCGACAGTTCCTTTCATCATTCTGTATTCTGGCGACTATGCGGGTAATCATTTCCAGTATCCGTTCTTCCTTTGGTTTATTGGATAGAGGTTTCTTGTTCATACCCCATAGGGATTTGAAATCAGGTTTCTGTTGGTCATTCTTCATTGGGCAATCTCCTGTTCCCTATCGTCTGGCATCCAGTGATTATTTAGGTGTTTCCCCATAGGTATAAGATGCAGATACAGGGGCATCTGTTGGGGTAGGCACAAAACCGCACTTAACATCGGGACAGATAGTTAGGCAGCAACCCTTGTCGGGTTCATATTGGACGGTGTGGTGAAGAACCAATCTTCACCGGCATCAATCCTGTTCATCCACTTTGAGCAGTAGATTGTGGTGGCAATTACATTCTCCACCTTCTGGACATCCAGAGGTCGTTTCCCGTCAGGGCAAAGCATCCTCATCTTTCCAGAGTATGGATTTTGTGATGGCATCATCATCCAATCCATCTGGATGTCTGCACTCACATTCTCAAATTGTATTTTCCTGTGCAGCACCGATGGAGTGTGGAGAAGGATGTGATAGTGAATTTGATGACCAAATCCATCACCCTCACGAAATCCCACCATCCAAAATCTATTATCAGCATCCCACTTCGGGAAACTGGATTTTAGATATTTCTTGTTCAACTGATATTCCATCGTCCTCATACGTTGGATGATTTCATCCTGTTTGAATGGCAACGATGGTGTGGGTTCAATGGTAATGAAATGCGACCAATCAATGGTCTTCATCCATTTCTGCATTTCATATTTTTGAGTGGCACCCATAAATTTTGGGGATTATACGCTTAACTAGCCATTGGGTTTCGCGAGTTTCCGGGGCTTCCGGCGGGTCGGGTCCGGTTTTTTCACGGCGGAGAACATCGCCCGCGCCACGCCTTTCGGCGCTGCGTCCAGCTTGATCTCGCGCGTGACGGGGCGGCCACGCTTCGGGGGCTCTGGCTGAGGTTTCGTCTTGCCGGTCATCGCGTGGTCCCGGTTAGAACAGGTAGTATCGGAGGGACGTTTCGGCCACCTCTTTCAGGATATCGAACATTTCCCCGCGCTTCCATTCGGGCTCGCGGAAGTACATCGAGACCGGGGCGAAACGATTCCTGTCCGATGAGCCGTCCTTCTTGAAAACGTGTGTCCGGTTGAGCGGGTAGAACTCGTTCATCATCGAGACCTTCGACATGACGAACGAGCTTTCGTCATAGTCCTCCACGAAGTCGCAGCCCCATCCGAAGCATACGAACGGCGTCAGGGCCTCGTGGTTCATGGCCGCGCGTATCCCGATCAGGTTCTTTCCCAGCCGCTCGATTGCGTTGCCTTGTGCCTGCCGGGGGCGGCCCTCGGCCAGCCGTTCCTTGTTGGTTCCCTGTTTCTTGATCTCCGAGACCAGGACGAGACGGCGGTAATCGCCGTCCCCTTCCTTCAGGAGCCAGATCACACCGCCGTCCGGCTTGATGGTGCGGTCGAGAAACGTCTGGTCGAACTCGACCCGTTGCCCCGCGACGCCGATCATGGCGATGAGCTGGCGATAGGACAGCCTGGTATCGAACACCAGGCTGTAGCCGTCGAGATTGTCCGCCATGCGATCTTCGAGATAGCCAATACAATCCTGCATGGCGTCGTGAATGGCCTTGTCGCTGCGGGCGGACTCCCGGTTCTTGGGGCGGTGCTGCGCCTTGTTCCGGCGAAGGTCTTCCGACCTAGCCATCGTAGAAATAATGGCCGCGCAGGCCCTCGACGTTGAAGATGAGGACCTCGCTGTGGAACAGGACGCCTTCGTAGACGTCTTTCGGCAAGGCGACGATGGCCGAGATCGGCGGGTAGGAACCGTCCAGGAATCGCCGCCACCGCTTGCTGGCGACCGTCTGGTTGAGCCGCAGCCCGTAGGGCGCGAACAGGACCAGGGGCACCCCCCCCCCCCCACAATTCCACGGCCTTGTGCAGCCAGACTTCCGGCAGCAGGGGCCGTCGGCCGAAATTGGCCGCAACCATGTCTTTCGTCTTGGCGTCGATGTTGAAGGGCGGGTTGGCGATGACGAGGCCGGGGCGGTCGATCTCGCCGGGACGGACGCCGATGAAATCCCGGACGATCGTGTCCGGCCAGCCCTGGTCCTCGATGTCGATCCCGACTGTCGGGAACCCCGCCTCGCGGAACGGGCCGAGCAGGGAACCGGTGCCGACACACGGATCGAGGACGACACCGTCGATCCGCTCGCTCACGAGATCGAACAGGAACCGGCTGACGGACGGCGGCGTGTAGACCGTGGCGTCCTTGCCGTTCCGGTAGAAATCGTTTCGATCGACACGGTACATCGCGCTACGCCACCAGGTCCCGGTAGCGCAGCCGCTTGCCGACCATGCCGCGCGTCAGCGCCGCCATCTGGGCGACGGTATCGAGATCGCGGATGTTGTGCCGTCCGGCAAACTCGCGGACGTAGCGGTCCAGGTGCTTCGGGCTGACATGGTGGAACGTCCCGTGATAGCCGCGTTTCAGCATCGACCAGAAGGACTCCATGCCGTTGGTGCTCGCCATCCCGTCGACATACTCGCCCGCGCTGTGACGCACGGTCTCGTGGTCGAAGGGCAGCCCGCGATAGGCCGCGTGCTCGTCGGTGTAGACCTTCGCGCCCGGTGCCGCGCGAGCGGCAACGAAGCCCTGCAACGTCGCGGCGTCGGTGCCCCCGACGACGGTGGCGGAGATACGCTTCGATCCCCGGTCCCGCGCACCGGCGACGGCCACCTTGCCGACGGCCCCACGTCCGGCCCGGAGTTTCTTGCGCCCGTGTTTGTTCTTTTCCTTGCCGCCGATATAGGTCTCGTCGACCTCGACGGGGCCGGGGAAGGGCAGGCCGACACCGGCCTCGAAGCCCTCGCGGATGCGCTGCATCAGGTGCCACGCGGTCGCCTGCCGGATGCCGAGCTCGCGGTAGAGCTTCATCGACGACGTACCCTTGAGGCCGGTGGTCATCATGTAGATCGCGACCGCCCATTTCTGAAAGCCAATCTTCGACGACTGCATGACGGTGCCCTTTTTGACGCTGAAATGGGCGCGGCAATCGCGGCAACGATACGGCATCGGCCTGCGGTTCTTCACGGATACGGTCTCGGTCGACCCGCAGTCCGGGCAGAACCGGCCATCGGGCCAGCGCTGTTCCTCGAACCACGTCTCCGCCGATGCATCGTCGGGAAACATCTGAAACAATTCCAGGATGGTCAGCCCCTCGCGATGCGATCTGCCGGGTGCTTTCTGTGCCATGACGATTCGATCCCTGTCAATGTGTCTGGCTAATTATATGGTATTTAATCAAGGATTGTCAATGGCTAGTTAAGCGTATAATCCCCTAAATTTTGAACCCATAACTAACAAACTAACAACACAGACGAACTATGTTCTTTCTCATATTCCAGACGATTTATTTATAATATCTATGATTTTCATATGAAGAGCGGATAAAGCACCCACCCTTACGCACATTGTGCAAACTCGGGCAGAACTTTACGCACGGTCTGGTTAGATACAGAAAATTCCTTGGCAAGTTTCTTAATTCCCCACCCTTCATTCCGTCTTTCAAGGATTTGAGCAGCAACCTCATCCGTCATATTGGTGCGTCTTCCCCAAGCACCACCGTTCTTGCGTCTGGAATTGGATATTCCTGATTTCACACGATGCGACAGGTTGAAAAGTTCCATCTTGGAGATGGCAGACAGCATCGTGTGAGCTACTCCCCGGAAATGGGACACTGACGTAAGCTACGATTTGTTGTCTGCTGGTCTTCGACGAAAAGGAGATCAGCGATGTCGAAACGCAAGCAGCACTCCCCCGAGTTCAAGGCTGTCCGTCGTCATATAAAATGGGACATCAGAGTGGTTTGAGCATTGGAGTCTCTGGCTCGTTTGTGTGATTGATTATGCGGCTTGTTTCTGATGTTGCAAGCGGCGTTGTTTGATTGTGTTTTTCTTAATCTTTTCCCTTTCTCTGAGAATTGCTTTGTCGCGGCCGAAGTAGACGTCGACTGGTGTGACGTTGTTCAGGCTCTCGTGGTAGCGCCGGTTGTTGTAGTATTCGACGAAGGCCCCGATCTGGCGTTCAAGATCGCCTGGCAGATAGTAATTCTCCAGCAGAACCCGGTTCTTCATGGTCTGGTGCCAGCGTTCGATTTTGCCTTGGGTTTGTGGGTGGAACGGCGCGCCGCGAACATGCGTCATTTTTTGATCCTCCAACCAGTTGGCCAGATCGCCGGAGATGTAGCATGAACCGTTGTCGCTGAGCAGACGTGGCTTGTGACGCACAACCGCCTGGTCGCAACCAGACGCCGTCAGCGCCAGCTCGATCGTGTCTGTCACGTCCTCAGCACGCATGTTGGTGCAAAGCTTCCACGCAATGATGTAGCGGCTGTAATCATCGAGGATCGTGCTCAGATAATACCAGCCCCAGCCAATGATCTTGAAGTAGGTGAAGTCTGTTTGCCACATCTCGTTGATGGCCGTGGTTTTGTCGGTGAACTCGTCGGCAGCTTTGATCACCATGTAGTCTGGCGCGGTGATGAGGTCAGCTGCTTTGAGAATGCGATAAGCTGATGATTCAGAGACAAAATACCGCCTCTCATCCGTGTATTTGACCGCCAGTTCCCGTGTGGTCAGCGCCTCATGTTCCAGCGCGAACTCGATCAGGTCATCACGACGAGCATCAGGGATGCGGTTCCAGACCGATCCTGGGCGTGGGGATTTGTCAGCCAGTCCATCCAGGCCGCCGTCAATATAGAGATCATACCATCGGTAGAATGTCGTGCGTGGGATGCCCAGCATGTCGAGGGTTTGTTTCACCGGCAGATGTGATCCCTCAACGGTGCGGATGATCTCCAGTTTCTCAGACGCAGGGTATCTCATTCCTCGAACTCCCCAGCCCCTGTCATGCTTTTTTTGAGCAGACGGTTCTCAAGGGTGAGATCGGCAACGCATTCCTTTAATGCCAGCGACTCCGAGCGCAGATCCTTCACTTCGGGCGGCGTAGCCTGCCGTGCCGTGTCACCAGATAACCGGCGCTTGCCAGCTTCGAGAAATTCCTTGGACCAGCTATAATACAGGCTCTCGGCAATCCCCTCGCGGCGGCACAGCACCGAGATGCTTTCCTCGCCACGCAGGCCCGCCAAGACGATGCGGATTTTCTCTTCAGCTGAATAGGTTTGCCGCGTCTTGCGGCGGATGTTCTTAACCACCTTGCCGGCGGCGTCTTTCGATGTCTGGGGCTTCTTCGTCATCTCGATCTCCTAATCGATAAGATGAACCAGAAATCCTCCGTTATTCAAATCCTCAATTCTGTCCCACGGGTGCTGATGTCAGACATTGTGCGCATTTCGGATGATGTCGGACTGTACGCAGTGGTACTGGACGCCCTCGACGAAGATCTCGCCACCCGCTTCTACCAGACTCTCGGCTTCATCCAGTTTCCATCAAACCCCAATCGGCTTTTTCTGTCGATTGGCACAATCAAGCAGCTGTACGTGGAAGCCGAATAACCTTCCCCGCATACGTCAGCGGGAGGCCCGCAGCGGACACTTCAATGGCCGCGGCGGCAGGGTGCAGTGGGCGGGGTGAGTGACAGGCGGCCATGGGGATATCCTTACCTGGCTAGCCAGGGGGGAATGCGCAGCCCCTGCCCCTCAGAACTTCATATTCAGCTTGACCCCCAGGCCCCAGGCCTCATAGTCGCTTTGCCCGATGCCGTCGTAATTGCCGGTGAGCGACAGTCGGCGGGCACCTTCGGGGTCGGTCATGCTGATCCCCGGCGCAACCCGCGCCCGCCAGCCATCCCCGTCCCCGGCGGTGGTGGTCAGGAAGCCACCACCCCCGCTGGTGTCCGCATGGCTGTAGATCGCATCCAGCGTGAGCGTCGGTTCATAGCGCCAGCCATTGTCACCCAGGAACCACCGCGAGACCGTCGGGCCGAACCTGAATTGCCCCTGCGAGACCGTCTGGCCCGGAATGGTGTCGCCCAGCGTGCCGGTATAGGATTTCTGTTTGTCGGCCAGCCAGGACAGGGCAGCATTGGGCCGGAGGGTCCATTGATCATGGGTGAACACCCCCGACAGGCTGACGTCGGCCAGCCAGCGGGTTGATTTGAAGTTGTCGGTATAGGCGCCCGTCGGCGTGACGTCATTGTCGGACGCGCCCCCGGCCACGCGCGCGTCGAGATAGAGGTTCTCCTGCAGCCGCGCGGTCACATAAGGCCCGGCCAGCCAGCCCTTGCCGTCGATCCTGGAGTTGTCGCCGTCGTTGCTGTCGGTCAGGCTGTCATATTGCACCACCGCGCCCACCAGCAGGCCCGGCGAGACCAGATAGTCGGCCCCCAGATGGACAATGGCGAAATCACCGTCAGAGCCCGCGCCGCCGTTGAACCTGTGGAAGCCGCCCTCAACCCAGACATCAAGGCGGCGGCGCTCATGGGCGGCCGTCCCTCCCTGCGCCACCTGCCCCCCCTGCATCACCTCCAGGTGAGCGGCGGCGCGGGTGACCTGGTCCAGGCTCGTGGCGAACTTGTAAGTCCCCGAGACAAGGTCGCGCAGGTTGAAGTCAACCGGCATGAGCTTGTTGATCTCACCGGTGGCGAAGCTCAACTGTTCCGGGCCAACGCCGCTTCGCAACCGGTCGATCCGGCGCGACGCATCCGGCTGGTTGGCCAGAATGAGACGGGTCCGCGTCTCCATAAAACGGTTGATCGTCTCAACCGTCTTTTGAACCGAGGCGTCCGTACTCACCGAGATGGCCACGGTATCGGTGTTCTCCGCCCCTGCCGCATCTCTCACGGTCAGGGTGAACTCAAACTCTCCGTCATCCGCAGACTGGCGGGTTGGCGCGGTGAAGGTGGCGATGGTGGGGTCGGTGTCCGATACGGTCAAGGAGACAGTGGTTCCACCGGTCTGGGTCCATGCGTAGGTCCGCCCGTCACCGGGAAGACCGGAACTGCCGCTGCCGTCAAGGGTGACTTCCTCGCCCTCGTCCACGGTCTGAGGCTCTCCGGCATTGGCCTCGGGGGGCAGGTTCGTCACGGAGATGGTCACCGTGACGGTGTTAGACCCGCCTGCCGCATCTCTCACGGTCAGGGAGAACACCAACTCTTCGTCATCCGCCGTCTGGCGCACTGGCGCAGTGAAGGTCGGGGAGATTGCCGTGGCGTCGTTCAGGGTGACATCCGTGCCGCTGGTCTGGGTCCAGAGGTAGGTCCGCCCGTCACCGGGAAGACCGGAACTGCCGCTGCCGTCAAGGGTGACTTCCTCGCCTTCGTTCACGGCCGTGCCCCCGACGACGGTGGCGACAGCGATGGGCGGCAGATTGGTCACCGAGATGGTCACTGTGGCGGTGGAAGTTTCATTTTCTGAATCGGTCACGGTCAGAGTGAACGCCAGTTCTCCGTCAGTCATCGTCTGGCGGACCGGCGCGGTGAAGGTCGGGGAGATCGCAGACGTGTCATTCAGGGTGACAGTGGTTCCGCTGGTCTGTGCCCACGAATAGGTCAGGATGTCGCCCGCATCCGGGTCTGTGGTGCCGGTGCCGTCAAGGGTGACGGTAGCGCCCTCGTTCACGGTTTGATTTGAACCGGCACTGGCCATGGGGGGTTCATTGGCCGCGCGCACCGCCGCCGTGGCGGCACTGGTTCGGCTTTCCTGCCTGCCACCGCCATCGATGAAGCTGGCCGTCACGGTGATCGCTTTGCCGATCTCGGCCGTCGTCAGGGAGTAGGTGCTGGAGGTCGCGCCGGAAATAGCGGCGCCATCCGCCTGCCATTGGTAGGTGAACTCGGGGGGGACACCTTCGCTGATGACCTCGAACCCATTGGCATCGTCAATTCCAGAGGGGGCCGCCGTCAGTTTCTCATCCTCGATCGGGTCACCGGAGATGGTCGGGACACCGGTCGCCGGGGCGTTGGTCACGGTAATGTTAAAGGGCAGTGAATCCGTGTCTCCGTCCCCATTCGTCGCAGTGTAGGTCAGGTTAAACGTCCGGGTTCTCATGGTTCCTGTCGGCGTACCAGACAATATGCGGTTATTAAGGGACAGTCCATTGGGCACGGAACTGAGCGTATAGGCATTGGTACTCGGCACTGCCGCGGGCCCCGCCAGTGCCTCGGGCAAAGTCAGATCAGTAATTGCATTGCCCGCGCTGTAGGTCTGATTAGCAATGGTCGTCCGAAACAGCGGTCTGACAAAGATGCGGACGTCATCAGTGTCCTCGTCGGTGGCCGGGTACGCTGCGTCACGAACACGCAAGCTGAAAGTCACCGAAGCCGGGCCAGGTGCTGGTGGTATCACGTCTGGAATGATGAACGTTGGCTGGGCTGCTGTCGGACTGCTTAAAGTCACATCGGGGCCGGCAGTCTGCGTCCAGAAGTAACGTAGGTTCGAATTATCGCCATCGGGATCGTTACTGCCAGTGCCATCAAGGGTGACTGTGGCGCCCTTGTCGACCCTCTGATTATCCCCGGCGTCAGCGGTGGGCGGCATATTGTGGTTGCGAATAGTTATCGACGCGGAGTTGACAGCCGGTCCGGCAGAAGTGGTCCCAAAGACCTGAAGGCGAACGCCAAACGTAGTCCCATCTAGCACTGAGGGGCTCGCAGTGATGGTAAAAGTTGACTGATCCCTTCTGGAAAAGGTAACCCCTGCCGGGGTACCCGCAGCGTTGGGAGGCTGCCATATGTATGTGAAGGGGCTAGCAAGGCCGGAGATTGAAGCAGCGGTGAGAGTCAGGGACCCTCCCGCATCAAATGTACGGACATTTGCGCCCCCGCTTCCTTGGGAATTAATCGTAACATTCTGCGCACTGGCCCCGGTTGCCGAGATCATCAGAGAGATGAGTGCCAGCACGCACAACCGCGCCGAGGCTATGAAGGTCGCCCCAAAAAAATGAGATAACAACAGGAAAGGTTTTGAAACGATCATGAAAAGTATTAACTCCACAGTGCGGCTTTTAATGCGATTTTTACAGAACCTATCAAATTCAACAGCCTGGTCAACATTGAATTTGCAGGGGGTTTATTCAGTTAGAGTCTTACCTGGCAGAGCATAACCAGGAAAGGCATAAGGCTCTGTATAGCAATGAAAAACAGATACTCAAAGAGTTCGAAACTTTCTGAAGCCAAAATTCGCGCCGTCGTGAAGTGCTTTGCCGCTGATCTCACAGCGCTCCAGGCAGCCCAAATCTGTGGCTTGAACCGCAACACGGTGAATCGGATTTATCGCGGCCTGAGAGAACGGATATTCTCAGCCTGTGAGGCTCAACGTCCTTTCTTCGGCGTTGTCGAAGTCGATGAAAGCTTCTTTGGCGCCAGGCGTGTGAAGGGCAAGCGGGGACGCGGCGCCTATGGCAAGACCGTCGTCTTCGGCATCTTCGAGCGCGACGGACAGGTCTACACAGAGATTGTCGAGGATTGCTCAAAGTCCACGCTGCAAGGGATTATCCGGGGTCGGGTCGACCCCAGCACCATCGTCAACTCCGACGGATGGCGCGGCTATAACGGCCTCGTCGATCTCGGCTATGGTCACTTCCGGGTGGAGCACTCCAAAGATGAGTTCGCCAGGGGCACGGTCCATATTAATGGCCTCGAAGGGTTCTGGGGTATGGCCCAAGTGCGCCTGGCGAAGTTCAAGGGGCTGCCAAAACACACCTTCCACTTCCACCTCAAGGAGACCGAATGGCGATTCAACAACCGCGCTTCCAATAAGGTCAGGCTCCTGCTACAATCCCTCCGGGAAAAACCTCTCTGCCAGGCAAAACCCTTTCTGAAATCCGCACACGGCCACCGACAAGTTGAACGTCGCATAATAACTCGCCGTCAGACCGTCACGCATCAGGTCCTCGTTTGACAGGGCCATATCCAGAATCATCGAGGCAGGCAGGTCGATCTCCTCGATAATAGCAGGTTTGACGTCAGGTGCCCTGTTGGGATTGGCCAGGGAAACACCCACAGACAGACCAAAGGCCAGCGCGCCCACCAGGGGCATAATCAGGAAGGAACAACGCATCAGAAAATATCTCCTTTGGGAAACGTAATTGCAGCTTCGGGCCAGCCAGGCCATTGGGGTCCTTTGACAGGGAAGTACACCTGTGTGACTTCGGCCCGGCATGTCGCCCGTTTCAAGAACGCAAAGTGATCTATGTTCCTAAGGATTTCTACGCCCAGCGTGTCGATCTCGTGCTGCTCCATATGAGCGAACGGGTCGTCAGCGCGATGTTGACCCTGATGGTAGAAGTCGGCGAAGTCCTCCAAGTCCGACACGTTCCAGTGGAAACCTGATCCACAGAACACCAGAATGCCTGGACCGGCTACTTCCTGGTTGGCTTCCGCCAACCTGTCCTCGAAGGCGAGCGAATAGTCC
The DNA here is from genome assembly GCA_965205535.1 of Alphaproteobacteria bacterium. Lineage (GTDB taxonomy): Bacteria > Pseudomonadota > Alphaproteobacteria > UBA6615 > UBA6615 > UBA8079. The sequence goes on from CBDBHH010000005.1 coordinate 121,620, forward strand.
AAAAACTTCGAGCGGGATGCGAATGTGTTGCCGTAAATCATACCGCCCATCCACTTCTCTTCGACGACGAAGTTCACATTGTCGGGGTGGTACTCCTGCAATTGAAGATAGCGCTTCCAAGTAGCGGCAGAGTCGGGAGTGTTCGGGTAAACGGATTTGACCTCGACGTATAATCTGTCGTGGTCCCGTTCCACGACGAAATCGATCTTCCTTTCGCTGGCAAGTATGGACGGTTCATATGAGATCGAACCTGTGAGAGTGTCATTATCAACCAAAGACTTGGCTGTCGCTAATTCATTGATGCGTTCACGCATACGGCGTTCGCCGTTATCCTGGCCAGATCGCACGGCATCTACAGCGGACTGGAACTGAGCCCAAAGGTGACTGCCACCGACGATGCGACTGTCGGAGCCCCGAACCACGCCTTCGTAGGTGGCACACACCTCCGCAATCAGGGCTTCAGGATCATCACACATATCTAAGTCTTAACTTCGAAAGTGAAAGGCTTCGGGCTGATCTGGGATTGGGAAAGGGGCGTCAATTTATGGGCAATATGGTTGTCAGTGCGGCAAAACCTGAAAACACGATCCTCACCGTTCCGCAGAGCACTGCATCCCACGTTCCGGGCGCGGCCCCATATCAGTGATCATGCCGCTCTGAAAACACGGCGTCAAGATCAGCGCCGTCGTCCCAAACGTCGCGACCAAGGATTCTCATCCTGATTGTCGCGCTACACGGTGATTGTGATTTCTTTGGGGTGGTCGCGGCGGATATTGGCGCCCTCGACGCCAAACTCGGTCAGTTTTTTACGCCCTACGATGTCGCCAGGTGCATAGCCGAGATGACGTTGGGTGATGTGGATAAACTCATCGCAGAACAAGGCTACGTCACGATTGGAGAGCCAGCAGCTGGCGCCGGCGGCATGATCATTGCTGCAGCAGAGTGCATCAAGTCCAGAGGCCACAAGCCAGCGACAACGATGTCGGTCGAGGCCACTGAACTGAGCCGGCGAACCTTTCACATGTGCTACGTGCAACTCGCACTGTGCGGGATCCCCGCCCTGATGGTCCACGGCAACAGCCTGTCGCTCGACCAACACGAGGCATCCTGGACGCCGGCCGCCCAGGAATTTCTATCACGTCACGGACACTTGTTCCCCGACCGTGAAAGCGCCGTTGTGAGAGACGAATCCCAAAACACAATCACGAAATCCTGCGCGACCAACGGTTGGAATAACGAAACGGCACAATCGGGGCCGCAGACCGAACTCCACGAACCGTTCACCGCCCCAGCTGATGCCGCATCCATTGCGCAATCACCGTGAACCACCAGAGCTGGAGGTCATGAACGAGAAATCGAGCCCCAGGAGAACACTATGAGCGCCTATCCCGAGCACGAAAAGATGAAAGAGATCAGCGACCAATCGCAGGCCATCGGTGCATTTCTCGAATGGTTGCAGGGCGAACGTGGTGCGTCGCTGCTGGTTTTGGATGATTGCCCCAGCGGTAGTCTTGCCGAGACATGGGGCGACCGTCGCTCGGACTACCGGCCCGCACCACACACCGAGAAACTGCTGGCCGAGTATTTCGAGATCGACCTCAACAAAATCGAAAACGAAAAGCGCGCAATGCTCGATGAGTTCGCCGCCATGACCGACGCCGCGTAATCGAGCGGGTATCGACATGGGCACCAAAACAATCGCCGAACACGCCGCAGAACACCTCCGAGAGAACGACGAGGACGGCTTGATGTGGGGTGACGTGACACTGGCCCACGAAGTCGCCGACAGAGCAGGTGTCCCGCAGCGAGGGATGCGAACATCGGGGCTGATCCTCCTAAACGCCCTTGAGGGCTCGCCGCTGTTCAGGAAGGAACTCATTCCCGTCCACATCCCCGGCGCAGGCGAACGCCTGGTCAGATCATTCAAGCTGGTCGGCATTAACGCCGCTTCGCATAACCTCGCATCAAGCAACGCCGCTCAGGCGAGTTTCCACAAACAGCGGGACATTCCCTGTGATTTACCCGGTGCTTTCTTGGCCATTGATTCGCCTCTTGTAAGACGAATATTAGGACTTCTGGATGCATCGTCAAGGATATAAATCCCAAACTAATACACCTATATGGTACCTATACGTAACGATACGTAGGGGCCGCCGGGCGGTGGTTTCCCCTCAGAACTTCATATTCAGCTTGACCCCCAGGCCCCAGGCCTCATAGTCGCTTTGCCCGATGCCGTCGTAATTGCCGGTGAGCGACAGTCGGCGGGCACCTTCGGGGTCGGTCATGCTGATCCCCGGCGCAACCCGCGCCCGCCAGCCATCCCCGTCCCCGGCGGTGGTGGTCAGGAAGCCACCACCCCCGCTGGTGTCCGCATGGCTGTAGATCGCATCCAGCGTGAGCGTCGGTTCATAGCGCCAGCCATTGTCACCCAGGAACCACCGCGAGACCGTCGGGCCGAACCTGAATTGCCCCTGCGAGACCGTCTGGCCCGGAATGGTGTCGCCCAGCGTGCCGGTATAGGATTTCTGTTTGTCGGCCAGCCAGGACAGGGCAGCATTGGGCCGGAGGGTCCATTGATCATGGGTGAACACCCCCGACAGGCTGACGTCGGCCAGCCAGCGGGTTGATTTGAAGTTGTCGGTATAGGCGCCCGTCGGCGTGACGTCATTGTCGGACGCGCCCCCGGCCACGCGCGCGTCGAGATAGAGGTTCTCCTGCAGCCGCGCGGTCACATAAGGCCCGGCCAGCCAGCCCTTGCCGTCGATCCTGGAGTTGTCGCCGTCGTTGCTGTCGGTCAGGCTGTCATATTGCACCACCGCGCCCACCAGCAGGCCCGGCGAGACCAGATAGTCGGCCCCCAGATGGACAATGGCGAAATCACCGTCAGAGCCCGCGCCGCCGTTGAACCTGTGGAAGCCGCCCTCAACCCAGACATCAAGGCGGCGGCGCTCATGGGCGGCCGTCCCTCCCTGCGCCACCTGCCCCCCCTGCATCACCTCCAGGTGAGCGGCGGCGCGGGTGACCTGGTCCAGGCTCGTGGCGAACTTGTAAGTCCCCGAGACAAGGTCGCGCAGGTTGAAGTCAACCGGCATGAGCTTGTTGATCTCACCGGTGGCGAAGCTCAACTGTTCCGGGCCAACGCCGCTTCGCAACCGGTCGATCCGGCGCGACGCATCCGGCTGGTTGGCCAGAATGAGACGGGTCCGCGTCTCCATAAAACGGTTGATCGTCTCAACCGTCTTTTGAACCGAGGCGTCCGTACTCACCGAGATGGCCACGGTATCGGTGGACACATCGCCGTCAGGGTCAGTCACGGTCAGGGTGAACTCAAACTCTCCGTCATCCGCCGTCCGGCGGACCGGCGCGATGAAGGTGGCGGTGACGGTGTCCGCTCCGGTCAGGGTGACAGGGGTTCCACCGGTCTGGGCCCATAAGTAGACCACGGTATTGCTCACGGCAGGATCGGAACTGCCACTGCCGTCAAGGGTGACGGTATCGCCTTCGTTCACGGTCTGGCTCGGACCGGCATCAGCCGTTGCAATAGTTGCCTCAATCATTGCCGTCGCCGTCGCCGTACCCAGGCTGAAACCTGTCGGCAAGGCGTTGTTAGAGTTCGCGCTCAGGGTCGCCGTGAAGGTCTCGGCCTCTTCCGCCTCTCCATCGGTTAACACCGGCACGGTAAAGGTCTGGCTCAGATCGTCCCCGCTCGCGCCAGCCGCGAAGGTCAGCGTGCCGTTCGTTGCTGTGAAGTCACTCCCCGCGGTCGCCGTGCCCGCCGCGGTGGCATAATCCACCACTACTGCCGCGCCCGGTGAGCCCGACAAGGTCACCGTGAAGGTGGCATCATCGCCTTCGTTCACGTTGCCGGTGGGCCCGGCAATCGACACCGTCGCCGTGCCCGCTGCCGTGATCGTCGCCGTCGCCGTCGCCGTGCCCAGGCTGAAGCCTGTCGGCAGCGGGTTCGAGCTGTTCGCGCTCAGGGTCGCCGTGAAACTCTCGTCGCCTTCCACAATGCTGTCGGTTAACACCGGCACGGTGAAGGTCTGGGTCAGATCGGTCGTGTTCGCCACAAAGGTCAGCGTGCCGCTCGTTGCGGTGAAGTCAGTCGCCGACGCCGTCCCTGTTGCGGTGGCATAATCCACCACCACCGCCGAGCCCGGTGAGCCCGACAAGGTCACCGTGAAGGTGGCGTCATCGCCCTCGGCCACGTTGCCGCCGCCCGAGATGGATACCGTCGCCGAACCATTCGCCCTAATCGCCGCCTGCGCGCTCGTCCTGCCCCGGCTGAAACCTGGCGGCAGCGGGGTGTCCTCGTTCGCCCTATTCAGTCTTACGGTGAAGGTCTCGCTGCCTTCCACCTGAGGATCGTCAAGCACCGGCACGGTAAAGGTCTGGGTCAGAGTGGTCGTGTTCGCCGCAAAGGTCAGCCTGGCGAACCTTTGTGTGTAATCACTCCCCGCAGTCGCCGTGCCCGGCACGGTGAGAGGGGTTATCACCAGATCCGCGCCCGGTGAGGCCGACAACGTCACCGTGAAGGTGGCCTCATCGCCCTCGTCCACATTGCCGCCGCCCGAGATCGACACCGTCGCCGTGCCCGCCGCCCCAATCGTCGCCGTCGCCGTCGCCGTGCCCAGGCTGAAGCCTGTCGGCAGCGGGTTCGAGCTGTTCGCGCTCAGGGTCGCCGTGAAACTCTCGTCGCCTTCCACAATGCTGTCGGTTAACACCGGCACGGTAAAGGTCTGGCTCAGATCGGTCGTGTTCGCCACAAAGGTCAGCGTGCCGCTCGTTGCGGTGAAGTCAGTCGCCGACGCCGTCCCTGTTGCGGTGGCATAATCCACCACCACCGCCGAGCCCGGTGAGCCCGACAAGGTCACCGTGAAGGTGGCATCATCGCCTTCGTTCACGTTGCCGGTGGGCCCGGCAATCGACACCGTCGCCGTGCCCGCCGCCCCAATCGTCGCCGTCGCCGTCGCCGTGCCCAGGCTGAAGCCTGTCGGCAGCGGGTTCGAGCTGTTCGCGCTCAGGGTCGCCGTGAAACTCTCGTCGCCTTCCACAATGCTGTCGGTTAACACCGGCACGGTGAAGGTCTGGGTCAGATCGGTCGTGTTCGCCACAAAGGTCAGCGTGCCGCTCGTTGCGGTGAAGTCAGTCGCCGACGCCGTCCCTGTTGCGGTGGCATAATCCACCACCACCGCCGAGCCCGGTGAGCCCGACAAGGTCACCGTGAAGGTGGCATCATCGCCTTCGTTCACGTTGCCGGTGGGCCCGGCAATCGACACCGTCGCCGTGCCCGCCGCCCCAATCGTCGCCGTCGCCGTCGCCGTGCCCAGGCTGAAGCCTGTGAACGAAGGCGATGCTGTTCGCGCTTCACGGTCGCCTTGTCGAAACTCTCGTCGCCTTCCACAATGCTGTCGGTTAACACCGGCACGGTGAAGGTCTGGGTCAGATCGGTCGTGTTCGCCACAAAGGTCAGCGTGCCGCTCGTTGCGGTGAAGTCAGTCGCCGACGCCGTCCCTGTTGCGGTGGCATAATCCACCACCACCGCCGAGCCCGGTGAGCCCGACAAGGTCACCGTGAAGGTGGCATCATCGCCTTCGTTCACGTTGCCGGTGGGCCCGGCAATCGACACCGTCGCCGTGCCCGCCGCCCCAATCGTCGCGGTGTCGATTGCCGGGCCCACCGGCAACGTGAACGAAGGCGATGATGCCACCTTCACGGTGACCTTGTCGGGCTCTCGTCGGGCTCCACGGTGCTGGTCGGATTATGCCACCGCAACAGGGACGGCGTCGGCGACTGACTTCACCGCAACGAGCGGCACGCTCTTTGTGGCGAACACGACCGATCTGACCCAGACCTTCACCGTGCCGGTGTTAACCGACAGCATTGTGGAAGGCGACGAGAGTTTCACGGCGACCCTGAGCGCGAACAGCTCGAACCCGCTGCCGACAGGCTTCAGCCTGGGCACGGCGACGGCGACGGCGACGATTGGGGCGGCGGGCACGGCGACGGTGTCGATTGCCGGGCCCACCGGCAACGTGAACGAAGGTTCGATGCTGTTCGCGCTCAGGGTCGACCGTCGGGCTCTCGTCGGCCTTCCACAATGCTGTCGGTTAACACCGGCACGGTGAAGGTCTGGGTCAGATCGGTCGTGTTCGCCACAAAGGTCAGCGTGCCGCTCGTTGCGGTGAAGTCAGTCGCCGACGCCGTCCCTGTTGCGGTGGCATAATCCACCAGCACCGCCGAGCCCGGTGAGCCCGACAAGGTCACCGTGAAGGTGGCATCATCGCCCGTTCACGTTGCCGGTGGGCCCGGCGATCGGCACCGTCGCCGTGCCCGCCGCCCCATCGTCGCCGTCGCCGTCGCCGTGCCGGGCCCACCGGCAACGTGAACGAAGGCGATGATGCCACCTTCACGGTGCCGTGGGCTCTCGTCGCCTTCCACAATGGTGTCGGTTAACACCGGCACAGGTGAAGGTCGTCGGCAGATCGGTCGTGTTCGCCGCAAAGGTCAGCGGCCGCTCGTTGCGGTGAAAGTCAGTCGCCGACGCCTTCACCGTTGCGGTGGCATAATCCACCACCACCGCCGAAGCCCGGTGAGCCCGACAAGGTCACCGTGAAGGTGGCAGCATCGCCTTCGTTCACGTTGCCGGTGGGCCCGGCGACGGCGACGTCGACGATTGGGGCGGCGGGCACGGCGACGGTGTCGTTGCCGTGCCCACCGGCAACGTGAACGAAGGCGATGATGCCACCTTCACGGTGACCTTGTCGGGCTCACCGGGCTCGGCGGTGGTGGTGGATTATGCCACCGCAACAGGGACGGCGTCGGCGACTGACTTCACCGCAACGAGCGGCACGCTGACCTTTGTGGCGAACACGACCGATCTGACCCAGCCTTCACCGTGCCGGTGTTAACCGACAGCATTGTGGAAGGCGACGAGAGTTTCACGGTCGACCGTGAAGCGCGAACATCTCGCCTTCGCTGCCACAGGCTTGCCTGGGCACGGCAACGACGACGGCGACGTGGGGCGGCGGGCACGGCGACGGTCGTCGTTGCCGTGCCCACCGGCTGAACTGTCGGCAGCGAAGGCGATGCTGTTCGCGCTTCAGGGTCGACCGTCGGGCTCTCGTCGCCTTCCACAATGCTGGTGGATTATGCCACCGGCACGGTGACGGCGTCGGCAGATCGGTGACTTCGCCGCAAGGTCAGCGTGCCGCTGACCGTTGTGGTGAACACGTCAGATCGCCGACGACCTTCACCGTTGCCGGTGGCATAACCGACACCACCGCCGAAGCCCGACGAGAGCCCACGGTCACCGTGAGCGCGAACAGCTCGAACCCGTGCCGACAGGCTTCAGCCTGGGCACGGCGACGGCGACGGCGACGATTGGGGCGGCGGGCACGGCGACGGTCGTCGATCGCCGGGCCCAGGCAACGTGAGCGAAGGCGATGATGCCACCTTCACGGTCGACCTTGTGGGCTCACCGCCTTCCACAATGCTGTCGGTTAACACCGGCACGGTGAAGGTCTGGGTCAGATCGGTCGTGTTCGCCACAAAGGTCAGCGTGCCGCTCGTTGCGGTGAAGTCAGTCGCCGACGCCGTCCCGTGCGGTGGCATAATCCACCACCACCGCCGAGCCCGGTGAGCCCGACAAGGTCACCGTGAAGGTGGCATCATCGCCTTCGTTCACGTTGCCGGTGGGCCCGGCAATCGACACCGTCGCCGTGCCCGCCGCCCCAATCGTCGCCGTCGCCGTCGCCGTGCCCAGGCTGAAGCCTGTCGGCAGCGGGTTCGAGCTGTTCGCGCTCAGGGTCGCCGTGAAACTCACGTCGCCTTCGGCAATGCTGGTGGATTATGCCACCGGCACGGTGACGGCTCGGTCAGATCGGTCGTGTTCGCCACAAAGGTCAGCGTGCCGCTCGTTGCGGTGAAGTCAGTCGCCGACGCCGTCCCTGTTGCGGTGGCATAATCCACCACCACCGCCGAGCCCGGTGAGCCCGACAAGGTCACCGTGAAGGTGGCATCATCGCCTTCGTTCACGTTGCCGGTGGGCCCGGCAATCGACACCGTCGCCGTGCCCGCCGCCCCAATCGTCGCCGTCGCCGTCGCCGTGCCCAGGCTGAAGCCTGTCGGCAGCGGGTTCGAGCTGTTCGCGCTCAGGGTCGCCGTGAAACTCTCGTCGCCTTCCACAATGCTGTCGGTTAACACCGGCACGGTGAAGGTCTGGGTCAGATCGGTCGTGTTCGCCACAAAGGTCAGCGTGCCGCTCGTTGCGGTGAAGTCAGTCGCCCACGCCGTCCCTGTTGCGGTGGCATAATCCACACCACCGCCGAGCCCGAGAGCCCGACAAGGTCACCCTGAAGGCGCATCAGCTCGTTCCCGCTGCCGACGCTTCAGCCTGGGCCCGGCAACGACACCGTCGCCGTGCCCGCCGCCCCAATCGTCGCCGTCGCCGTCGCCGTGCCCAGGCTGAAGCCTGTCGGCAGCGGGTTCGAGCTGTTCGCGCTCAGGGTCGCCGTGAAACTCTCGTCGCCTTCCACAATGCTGTCGGTTAACACCGGCACGGTGAAGGTCTGGGTCAGATCGGTCGTGTTCGCCACAAAGGTCAGCGTGCCGCTCGTTGCGGTGAAGTCAGTCGCCGACGCCGTCCCTGTTGCGGTGGCATAATCCACCACCACCGCCGAGCCCGGTGAGCCCGACAAGGTCACCGTGAAGGTGGCATCATCGCCTTCGTTCACGTTGCCGGTGGGCCCGGCAATCGACACCGTCGCCGTGCCCGCCGCCCCAATCGTCGCCGTCGCCGTCGCCGTGCCCAGGCTGAAGCCTGTCGGCAGCGGGTTCGAGCTGTTCGCGCTCAGGGTCGCCGTGAAACTCTCGTCGGGATCCACAATGCTGTCGGTTAACACCGGCACGGTGAAGGTCTGGGTCAGATCGGTCGTGTTCGCCACAAAGGTCAGCGTGCCGCTCGTTGCGGTGAAGTCAGTCGCCGACGCCGTCCCTGTTGCGGTGGCATAATCCACCACCACCGCCGAGCCCGGTGAGCCCGACAAGGTCACCGTGAAGGTGGCATCATCGCCTTCGTTCACGTTGCCGGTGGGCCCGGCAATCGACACCGTCGCCGTGCCCGCCGCCCCAATCGTCGCCGTCGCCGTCGCCGTGCCCAGGCTGAAGCCTGTCGGCAGCGGGTTCAAGCTGTTCGCGCTCAGGGTCGCCGTGAAACTCTCGTCGCCTTCCACAATGCTGTCGGTTAACACCGGCACGGTGAAGGTCTGGGTCAGATCGGTCGTGTTCGCCACAAAGGTCAGCGTGCCGCTCGTTGCGGTGAAGTCAGTCGCCGACGCCGTCCCTGTTGCGGTGGCATAATCCACCACCACCGCCGAGCCCGGTGAGCCCGACAAGGTCACCGTGAAGGTGGCATCATCGCCTTCGTTCACGTTGCCGGTGGGCCCGGCAATCGACACCGTCTCCGAAATCGCCGCTCCAATGCTGACCGCTTGGCTGGTCAGTCTTTCATTGTTGCCGGCATCGTCGGTAAAGCTGACCCGTACCTCAATATCCGCTCCTAAATTCGTAGCCGTCAAGGCGAGGGTCGGCGAGGTCTCCCCGCTAAGGGTCCCGCCATCCTCCAGCCATTGGTAGGTGAAAGTCGTGTTGGTAAGGCCATCGGGATCGGTAATGCCGCTGGTGTTTGCCGTCAGGGTCGCCCCCACCCGGGGCGTACCGCTAATGGTCGGCAATCCGCCGGGCGCGTCATCGACCGGGTTAACGGTCACGGTTGCCGTGGCGGGCGGGGCACTGAAGTCGGTGCCGTCGGAGACGCTGAAGGTGAAGGTCGCATCGCCGTTGACATTGGTGACCGGGGTATAGACCAGAGTCGGAATATCGGCAACGGCAATCACCTGGGCAATGTTAACCGGCGTAGCGCTCGCGCCCGTGCCCAGCGCCAGACTGCCGTCGGCGCTGTCGGGCAGGCTATCGATGCGCACCGCTGTCAGGCTATCGCCGCTGTCGGTATCGGTAAAGGGGAAGTTAGCCACCGTAAAGGTATAGTCGGTATCCTCGTTTGTGGTGACCGTGAACGCGCTGGTGGTGGGCGGGTTATTGGCGGCACTGGTCACTTCAATGTTAAAGCTCAGTGAATCCGTGTCATTGAACTCATTCGTCGCGGTGTAGGTCAGGTTAAAGGTCCCGTCTTGTGTCGGCGTACCAGACAGTATTCGGCTGGTAGCATTAAAGGCCAGTCCAGCCGGCAGAGGAGTCAGCGTATAGGTATTGGTACTCGGCAATGAATCGGGCCCCCCCCGCGCCTCGGGCAAAGTTACAGGCGTAATTGCATTGCCCTCGCTGAAGGTCTGATTGGCGATGGTTGCCTGAAACAGCGGTCTGATAAAGATTCTGACGGTTGCGGGGTCGGACGATTCCTGCCCGTCATTAACGGTCAACCTGAAAGTGTACGAGGCCGGGTTAGCCGGTATCACGGCTGGAATGATGAAGGTTGGCCGTGCGGTTGTCGTACTGCTTAAAGTCACTTCGGTGGGGCCGGCAGTCCGTTCCCAGAGATAGATCAGGGCTGAATTATCGCCGTCAGGATCTCTACTGCCCGTGCCATCAAGCGTGACTTCTGTGCCCTTGCTCACCCGCTGATTTGCACCGGCATTGGCGATGGGCGGGACATTGGTGCCAGCGGTGGCGGTGACTGCGATGGCGAAGGGGCTAAGGGCTACCGGCGTGGTGATGATGTTATCGGTGACGCTGATGATGATATTTTCGTGGTTGCCAACATCGGTGCTGGCAGGCGTGCCGGTCAAGGCCCCGGTCGTTTCGTCGAAATTAGCCCAGCTTGGCGTACTGCTGATGGCGTATTCCAGCGTGTCGCCATCCACATCATCGCCGCGCGGCGTGAAACTATAGCCCTCCCCTTGCACCACGGTTTTGTCGGGGAGGCCGACGATGGTGGGCGCGTCATTGACCGGAGTAACGGTCACGGTTGCCGTGGCGGGCGCGGTACTGAAGTCAGTGCCGTCGGAGACGCTGAAGGTGAAGGTCGCATCGCCGTTGACATTGGTGACCGGGGTATAGACCAGAGTCGGAATATCGGCAACGGCAATCACCTGGGCAATGTTAACCGGCGTAGCGCTCGCGCCCGTGCCCAGCGCCAGACTGCCGTCGGCGCTGGCGGGCAGGCTATCGATGCGCACCGCTTGCAGGCTATCGCCGCTGTCCACATCGTTAAAGGTGAAGTCCGCCACCGCAAAGGTATGGGTGGTGTCCTCAGCAGTCGTGGCCGTCAGATTGCCGGTGGTGGGCGCGTCATTGACCGGAGTAACGGTCACGGTTGCCGTGGCGGGCGGGGCACTGAAGTCGGTGCCGTCGGAGACGCTGAAGGTGAAGGTCGCATCGCCGTTGACATTGGTGACCGGGGTATAGACCAGAGTCGGAATATCGGCAACGGCAATCACCTGGGCAATGTTAACCGGCGTAGCGCTCGCGCCCGTGCCCAGCGCCAGACTGCCGTCGGCGCTGGCGGGCAGGCTATCGATGCGCACCGCTTGCAGGCTATCGCCGCTGTCCACATCGTTAAAGGTGAAGTCCGCCACCGCAAAGGTATGGGTGGTGTCCTCAGCAGTCGTGGCCGTCAGATTGCCGGTGGTGGGCGCGTCATTGACCGGAGTAACGGTCACGGTTGCCGTGGCGGGCGGGGCACTGAAGTCGGTGCCGTCGGAGACGCTGAAGGTGAAGGTCGCATCGCCGTTGACATTGGTGACCGGGGTATAGACCAGAGTCGGAATATCGGCAACGGCAATCACCTGGGCAATGTTAACCGGCGTAGCGCTCGCGCCCGTGCCCAGCGCCAGACTGCCGTCGGCGCTGTCGGGCAGGCTATCGATGCGCACCGCTTGCAGGCTATCGCCGCTGTCCACATCGTTAAAGGTGAAGTCCGCCACCGCAAAGGTATGGGTGGTGTCCTCAGCAGTCGTGGCCGTCAGATTGCCGGTGGTGGGCGCGTCATTGACCGGAGTAACGGTCACGGTTGCCGTGGCGGGCGGGGCACTGAAGTCGGTGCCGTCGGAGACGCTGAAGGTGAAGGTCGCATCGCCGTTGACATTGGTGACCGGGGTATAGACCAGAGTCGGAATATCGGCAACGGCAATCACCTGGGCAATGTTAACCGGCGTAGCGCTCGCGCCCGTGCCCAGCGCCAGACTGCCGTCGGCGCTGTCGGGCAGGCTATCGATGCGCACCGCTTGCAGGCTATCGCCGCTGTCCACATCGTTAAAGGTGAAGTCCGCCACCGCAAAGGTATGGGTGGTGTCCTCAGCAGTCGTGGCCGTCAGATTGCCGGTGGTGGGCGCGTCATTGACCGGAGTAACGGTCACGGTTGCCGTGGCGGGCGGGGCACTGAAGTCGGTGCCGTCGGAGACGCTGAAGGTGAAGGTCGCATCGCCGTTGACATTGGTGACCGGGGTATAGACCAGAGTCGGAATATCGGCAACGGCAATCACCTGGGCAATGTTAACCGGCGTAGCGCTCGCGCCCGTGCCCAGCGCCAGACTGCCGTCGGCGCTGGCGGGCAGGCTATCGATGCGCACCGCTTGCAGGCTATCGCCGCTGTCCACATCGTTAAAGGTGAAGTCCGCCACCGCAAAGGTATGGGTGGTGTCCTCAGCAGTCGTGGCCGTCAGATTGCCGGTGGTGGGCGGGGTGTTACTGCCCGCATCGCCCCGAATGGTCGCCTTGGCGCTGGTGGCCGACGGGTTGAGGATGAAAGTTGGCGGCAGGGTGGAACCGTCGGCCACCGTCAGGGTCAGCGTGAATGTCTCGTTGCCCTCGGTCTCGTTATCCGCCGTTATGGGCACTGTGATGCCCGCGGTCAGGTTGTTGTTGCTGGCAAAGCTCAGCACGCCGCTGGTCGGCGTGAAATCATTCTCCTGGGCGCTGTCGTCGCCCTCAATGGAGGTGCTATAGAATATTTGGAACGAGCGCTCCGGCAAAGCCGACAGGGTTACGGTGAAGATGGCATCATCGCCCTCGTCCACCGTACCGCTCTCCCCGGTCAGGGATATCGTATGGGGCTCATTGAGGATAGCCGCCGTAGGCGCACTGGTTAAGGGCCCCTCGTCGGTGCCGTCGGCATCGGTATATTCCACGCTCACGGTGATTTGAGCGCCCACATCGTCCGCGGTCAGGGTGTAGATTAAAGAAGTCGCGCCGCTGATGGCTTCGGTCGTGGTTCCGTCGCCCCGGTTCCATTGATAGGTGAATGGCAGGACATTCGGGCCATCGACATCGTCGATGTCGAAGGTATTGGCGATCAGATTCTCGCCCCGCACCGGCGCGCCGGCGATGGTCACCGTGCCGCTGGGCGGGTCATTGACCGCGTTCACGGTCAGGGTTGCCGTGGCGGGCGCGGCACTGAAATCAGTGCCATCGGAGACGCTGAAGGTGAAAGTCACCTCGCCGTTGGCATTGGCCACCGGGGTATAGACCAGAGTCGGGATATCGGCAACGGCAATCACCTGGTCCACGGCGACCGCTGTGCCGTTCAGCGCCAGGCTGCCGCTGGCGCTGTCGGGCAGGCTATCGATGCGCACCTGTTGCAGGCTATCGCCGCTGTCGGTATCGGCAAAATTAAACTGGGCGGCCGCAAAAGTATGGCTGTCATCCTCGTCCAGCGTGACATTCAGCCCGCTTGAGGTGGGCCGGTTGCTGGTCCTGAGATTGAGGGTTCGGGTCAGCGTGGTGGTGGAGTAGGTGGAACCACCATCGTAACTTACCTCAGCGATGAGTTGAATCTGGCGCCCGCCGGTACCGGCGGGTGCTGAAAAGGTGACGTGCCGGAGTAGACCACGCCACCTCGCTGGGTCTCGGGCAGTGTCGGTGTTCGCATTGGCGGAGAACAGAATATGTGGCGCTGTGCCGGCAGTGGCACCGGTGTTGGCAGACACCGAATAGCCGGTACTGTTCGCACCAGCACCAAGACCCGTGGTATCGCCGTCGTCCAGATCACCCGGGTTCAGGACTCGTATTCTAAAGACATTCGGCTCGCCGCTCACGCTCAGGTCGGGAAAGATCACCACCGGATTACCCCCCGGCGTGAGGGGAAGGAGCGTTGTGGTGCCGTTCAGGTCAGCGGACACCGCCGCCGTGGGCGCGCTGGTCAATGGCCCCTCGGCGTTGCCCTCCGCATCGGTATAGCGCACGGACACGGTGATCCGCTCACCCAAATCGTCCCCGCTCAGGGTGTAGGTTGCAGTGGTCGCGCCGCTGATGGCCGTGTCGGTGGATCCAGACCGCGTATTCCATTGATAGGTGAATTGCAGGCTGGCAGGGCCATCATCATCGGTAATGGCCGAGGTATCCGCCGTCAGGGTCGCGCCCTGGGTCGCCGTGCCGACGATGCGCACCACGCCGGTGGGGCCAAGATTGCCATCGGCGACCTCCGCCGTGGGCGCGCTGGTCAGTGGCCCCACTTCAATGCCATTCGCATCGGTATAGCGCACGCTCACGGTGATTCGCCGGCCCACTTCGGCCTGGCGCAGGAGGTAGCTGCGGTTGGTCGCGCCGACGATTTCCGCGTTGGTGGTTCCGTCGTTTGCGAACCATTGATAGGTGAAGGTGGACCCCGGTTGCGGGTTATTGTCAATGGCCGAGGTATCCGCCACCAGGGGCTCGCCCTGGGTCGGCGTGCCCCTGATGACCACCGGCGGCTCGCCACTCACCGGCCCAACGGGGTCGCTCCTCAGGCTTTCATTTCTGCCACCAGTGGGGGTAGCCGTATCCTCGTAGCTGACTGTGACGGTGATGAGTTGGCCGGCATCGTCCGCCGTCAGGCGGTAGCTGCGCTCGGTGGCGCCGGCAATATCAAAGAGATTGCGCTGCCATTGATAGTCGAAGGTGGAGGCAGCGGGCAGACCATCGGGATCGCCCAGGGTGTCAGTGTTCGCCGTCAAGGTCGCGCCCAGGAGCGGGGTGCCGGTGATGCGCACCGCGCCGGTGGGCGGGGAGTTTGGCTGTATGTTGACAGTCACCCTGGCCGAGTGGGAAAGGCCGGCGGTGTCGGTTACCGTCAGTTCAAACTCGGCACTCGTATTAACACGAGGGTCATCTGTTGATGGCGGCGCCGTGAAGCTGGCCATGGGCGTGCCGGCTCCGTCCAGGGGAATCCTTTCGCTAAAGAAACCACCTATTAGATGCCGCCAGCGATAGGTCAGGGTCGCGGTTTGGCCTAAGTCGGGGTCGAAACTGCTGCTGCCGTCCAGGGTGACCGTATCGCCCGAAAAGACGGTCTGGTTGCCAGGCTCGGGGTCAGCAGTCGGGCGACGATTGGGAATAGGCGCCTGAGGCAAGAGGACATACTCTACCGTCGCGGTATCCTCCAAACCGTCAGGGTCGGTCACCGTCAAAGAGATGGTCAGAGTATCCGCAAATGATTGCCGCTGGACTGTAGTGAGTACGGGGGTGGCGATGCTATTATTCGTCACGGTACCCCCTGGGGTGCCGGTGGCCGCGCTCGAAAAAGACCATAGATAGGTCAGCTCATCGCCATCGGGGTCGGAGCTGCCGCTGCCGTCCAGGGTGGTGCTGATGCCCCCGTCCAGGCCGGTCAGGCCCCCTTCGGTGAGCAACAGCGCCGGATCAAGAGGCGCGATCACGGCGACCGGCGCAGAGTTCGCCGGCACCACCGGCCCCACGGCCAAACTGGTCACGCGCTCAGCCACCCCCAGATCATCGGTATAACGCAGCACCAGGCTAATCCTGGCGTCGATCTGCGCATCGGTCAGCAGGTAGGTGGGGTCGGTCGCGCCGTCAATGGCCGCATTGGTGGTTCCGTCGTCTGCAAACCATTGATAGGTGAATGCACCCGCCGTACCTGTAGCGGGCAGGCCATCGGCATCGTCAATGGCGCTGGTATCCGCCGTCAGGGTCGCGCCCGAGCGGGGGTCGCCATCGATGGTCAGGCGACCGGTGGGCGGATTGTTGGAGCCCGATGCGGCGGCGCGAACCCGAACCCGAACCTCGTCCGAGGCAAATCCACCGCTTGTATCGGACACCCCCAAGGAAAATACCAACTCGGCATCTTCACTCAGCCCGGTTGGTGCGGGGAATGTCAGTTGCGCGGTGAAGGGATTCGCCAGAAAAATGTCATGGCCACTGTTGTCGTCCTGACCCCAAAGGTAGCTCAAAGGCCCGGGGGCAGGGCCGGAACTGCCGCGGCCGTCAAGGGTGACGAGATCGCCCTCGTCGACCACCTGATCCGCCCCCGCATCGGCGACCAGCGGAGCGGCGGGGCCGGTCACCAGCGAGCCGAAAGTATTGGTTACGCTTTCATCCGCAGGAGGGGTGCCGAGGTCGGTGTAGCTCACCGTAACGCCGATCCGCAGGCCGACCTCGTCCTCGGTCAGGGTATACGTGCGGGAGGTCGCGCCGGTAATGGGCGTGTTCGTACCCGGCTCGCTTCCCGTGCCGTCGTTGGTATGCCATTGGTACCGGAAGGTGGACACCGCAGGCAGCCCATCGGCATCGGCCACATTCACGGTATCCGCCGTCAGCTCCTGCCCCTGGGCGAACAGCCCACGCACAGTAGGCCTTCCGGTGGGCGGGCTGTTGGTCTCCGCCGCTTCAACGGTGACCTCGGTGCTGGTCAGCATTTCATTGAAACCGTCATCGTCGGTAAATCTGACCCGTACACTAATATCCGTGCCTAAATTCAAACTCGTCAAGGCGAGAGTCTGCAAGGTCTGCCCGCTAAGGTTCCCGTCATTCCCCAGCCATTGATAGGTGAAAGTCGTGTTGGTAAGGCCATTGGCATCCGCAATCGCCCCGGTCTCCGCCGTCAGGGTCTGCCCCACCCGGGGCGTGCCGCTGATCGTCGGAAGCCCCGTCGCCGGGCTGTTGACCGGCGCCGCCGCGCCGATATTGAGGGTTCGGGTCAGGGTGTCGGGGGAGTCGGAACCAGCAAGACTGTATCGCACCTGAACGAATAATCGAATCTCGCGTGGGCCACTACCGGCGGGTGCCGCAAAGGTGAGGTTCCTGAGCAAATCCTGCCATCTATCTGCGCCTGGGGGTGTCCCGGACGCAAAACCGCCAAACAATGTATCACTAGAAGTACCTATAATATCGGCGGCGGGAAAAAACTGCACCTGAATCCCGCTCGTATTCGGAGTACCGCTGAAGGCCAGGGTATCGCCAGCATTCAAATCATCCGGGTTCTCGACTCTTACTCTCATGACTACAGGGTTTGCATCTGCATCGCTCACCGTCAAATCGGGAAAGACCACCACCGCATCACCCCCCGGCGTGACCGCAAGGGGCGTTGTGGTGCCGCTCAGGTCAGGCGTTTGGGCATTAGCCGGTTGCGCCACCCACAGCAAAGCAAGCAACGCCACCGCGCAGAACCGCAGCCTGGCTAAGAAGCCCGACCCCAAAAAATGAAGTGCCGGCGGGAAATATTTCGAAACGGCCATGAAAAGCATCAGAATTGCCTGCGTTTAGGGACTCGGTTTTAGAATTTTCCGATAAGGATTAGAAACAAATCTTGTTAGTCGGAGCTCTTTAGTAAAAGCAATAGCTTATACGTTCCAAATTCATAACATATTTCGGTTATCCCATCTTCATAGCCTCTTAAATATATGTGTATGCATCTTTGTTGCTTTCATGACAAGAGGAAATGTCCCGCTGTTTGTTGAAACTTTGAATTAGGGTGGCGTTGCTTCCCCTGAGCCGTAGGCTCGGGGTGTTCAAACCAAGAAAGGAAGCAACACCATGAAGACGACTACCCCATCCCCCCTTGCACTGGCGACAGCCCCGAGCGGTCCTTTGGCTTGCTCATGTTCGTCTCCATTCGGCATGGACGGTGCAAGCTGAAAGTTGAATTCGGCGGACGGTGATCTTGGCGTCCGAACGATCTACCGCGACAATCGCCGCGAACTTGCCGTTGGCCTCGCACTCAATCGCCGGGGCGTCGGAGCGAAAGAGGGCCAGAGGCGCTTCATGGATCGTGTCGAAGATGCTGGCCGGGATTTCCAGTAGCTGGTAGCGGCGCGGCACGTCGGCGGAAGTATCCCGGAAGGCTCGTAACATAATGATCGCCGATACCGCGTCTTGGTATTGGCGAAACAGTTCTCGCATTTCGTTCCGTCGGGTGGTCGCCGTCCGGGCGTCTTGCACCCCAGGCGGCCTCGGTTAGCTTCGATATGTGCGCGGAATCTTCCTTCAAGCCTTTCGCGGCGGTCGATTTGAGGGACAAGCGACGCTCCGGCCCCGCATCGGTCTGAACGGTAAGATCGACGAACCTCTGCGTCCGGGAACCCGGTGGATCAAGAGTCCATTCCACATGCTGGCAGGCATTGCGGAACACGGACTCAAAGGCAGTCAGACCCAACGGTTCCGCCGTGGCGCTATGGTGTACGGAAAGGGCAAGCCCGAAATACTCGATCCAAGCGCTGCGCCGGTGAGCCAGGTTCCTTCTTCCCGTATGTCAGCACTCGGCGGATTAGACAGCGAATCCACGACCGTTGCGACAAACTCGATTTGAGCTGGCGAAAACGAGTCGAGCCGCGCCTTGAGATCATTGAGGGTCAAGGCCCGGACACCCGATCTGCAATCAGATCCACAAACGTCGGTTTGATCTCGGCCCCCACCCACCGGCAACCAAATTCCTGCGCAGCTATCAGGCTCGTTCCGCTCCCGGCATAGGGGTCGAGCACAACCCCGCCCTCTCGACTTGTCATGGCTACGCACTGGCGAGCCAGCGTTAGGGGCATCATTGCCGGGTGATCGTCGGCCACCATTCCTGGCGTTGGAGCGGTTCCGTAGGCAAGTCCCATACCGTCCTGATCCGCCGCCCGTTCGCGCCACGGATTGCGTCATCGTCGAAGTAATAATCTTGTTCCTTGGTTATAGCAGGAAAACGGTTTCATGCGCCTTGGTCGGGCGGGCCCTCACCGATTCAGGTTGGGCATTCGTCTTGTGCCAGATCACTTCGCTACGGAGCCACCAACCAGCCTCTTGGAGGGCGAAGGCGAGCCGCCACGGAACGCCTATCAGGTCTTTCGGTTTCAACCCCACCGGCGTTGGAGGGCGAACGCCCATGGCCCGGGCCCGATTCTTTTTATCGGGCGCACGATACCGGCGATTCCCGGACGTGTAAACGTCGCCCACGTTCAGCCAGACCGTGCCATCGGCGCACAGAACTTCCTTGAACGGAATTTCATAGTAGAATGCCATGGGCATTAACTATGAAATTCCGTTTAACATTCATTGTATGTATCCTGTTCAGCATAGTTGCGACCCATGCAGTCGGTGCGGAGGAAGCCGCGCCCGTCGCCCCGGTTGTTCCGCAGTATGAAGTACCTGCCGCCCGCACGGCAGCCGCCCAAAGCGCCGGCAATCCCGGCGTCGGGCTAAGCACCACTGGCAAATTTGCGGCGCTGGAACTGCGTATTATCGACGGCCCGCAATCTCTTCCGGTCTCCGGAATGTTCAATAATCCCGGCGGCGGTTCCTTGATCTACACGGCGGCCTCCTCTGAGGCGACGGTCGCAACGGTGAGCATTACCGAAAGCATCCTGACCATCACCCCGGTCGCGGCAGGTGCCACCGACATCACCATCACCGCCAGAGATGATGCCGCCGATTTGGAAGTCGCGCAGACGTTCCGGGTAACCGCCATCAGCCTCATCTCACCCAGTACCAGTATCCCCGATCAACAACTGACAGCCTCTGGCAGGCCTCGGACCCTTGATCTCAGCGACTACATCAGCGACCCGCAGGGCAACCCCCTGTCCTTCACAGCGTCGTCCAATGATTTGACCGCCGCAACAGTGGGCGTCGATGGCAACATCCTGACCATCACCCCGCTCGCACCGGGCACCGCCACCATCACCATCACCGTCAGAAATAACCCACTCGATGCGGGGATCACGCTGAACTTCCAGGTGCAGGTCATCAACTTCCCCCCGACCAGCCCCGGCAGTTCCGGCATTCCAGATCTACAACTGGTATTTTCTGGCGTTAGTACGCGGCTTGATCTCAACGACTACTTTAGCGATACGGAGGGCGATACACTACGTTACTCGGATGCGGTTTCCTCTAACCTGGCTGTCGCCACGGTGTTTAAAGGTGATCCTACGAACTTCTTGTTTATCACCCCGACCCCGAACGGCCTCCTGGGCACCACCGACATCAGCGTTACCGCCAATGATAGATTTGGCGGGACACTCACACAGGTATTCCAGGTGGAAACCACCAACCAGGCCCCAATCAGCTGTTGCACTTCTGCAACGAGTACCACGACCGTCGCTGGAGGGCCTGAGACCATTGATCTCGATGGCTTCTTCAGCGATCCGGATGCGAGTTCGATTCCCGATCATGCCCTGAGCTACACGGCGGTTTCCGATAATAAAACCGTCGCAACGGTGAGCATTAGCGAAAGCATCCTGACCATCACCCCGGTCAAAAGAGGTGCCGCCGACATCACCGTCACCGCCAGTGATGGCCTTGAGAATGCCTCGCTGACAGTCCGAGCGTTTGTTAATCCCAGCGCCCCAACCACCACCGGCATTCCAAATCAAAGACTGTCACTTTCCGGTGCCAGCGGCTCTCTAACCCTCAATCTCAACGACTACTTCAGCGATCCTGATGGCGACAGCCTAGTATATGAATTCCTAGCAGAACCGCAAGGCACTCGGCGAGCCACGGAAGTAAATCTCAGAGATAACCTGCTGTTTGTCAGTAAAAGCAGAAGTATAAGAACAACAGGCACCGACGAAATCAAGGTCACCGCCCGCAAAGTAGTAAATGGGAAGACTTTCACTAATCGAGCGTCTTTTTTTGCTGTCGTCGACCCACAACCACCTCGTCTAAAACCTGGTATGAACATTGGCGGAAGATTCAGCCGTATTTCAGCTCATTCTCCTCAAACATTTAATCTCGATGACTACTTCGAAGCTTCCGTTCCCCTGAGTTACAGGCCAAGCTCTGCTGATTCAAGCAAAGTAAGGGTGCGCATCGATGGTAGCAGCCTGACCGTCACCCCCGTCAGATCAGGCGGCGGATCCACCCGCATCACCATCCTCGTCAGTCATGGACTCGGCTCCTCTCTTTTCTATACGTTTGACGTGTCCGTCCCCAACAATACTCCAACCGCAAGTGAACGGAATACAGTCTTTAGATTTACTGATACAGGTCAGATAGCCTTTGCTGACCATGGCCTTTATTTTACTGACCTTGACGACGACCCCCTGAGCTACACCACTCGTAGCAATAACACTAACATAGTCTCTGTCTCCATCTCTCCCGCCACCGGTAATACCCTTTTGCGTGCCAAGGGTGTCGGCATCGGAAGCATTAGAATTACCGCCAGAGATCCACTCGGCGCATCGGTCACGAGGGACTTCGTTGTGCCTGTCCTCGGCACCGCCCCAAGCGTCACCGCCACTATTTTGGGGCCGAACCAGCGTTACCTGTTACAGCGTATCGGTAATAGTACCGACCCTGACAACCAGGTGCGGCTTGATCTCAACGACTACTTCAGCGATGCCGACGGCGGGCAGCCGATCTACACGGTAGCGCAAAATACTAGTTTCTTTGTGAATTCCAGCCTCTCCGGGAACATCCTGACCATCACGCCGACAGACAGACCAGGTGACACCACCATCACGGTCACCGCCACTGATCGAATCATAAGCAGCCTCAAGGCCACGCAGACCTTCGCGGTGGCAGTCGTCAACGGCAATCCGGTCAGAAACGACACTCCATTTGAACCCGAGGTGACACTTTCTCTCGGGGCCCAGACCCTTAATCTCGACAACTACTTCAGCGACCCTGATGCCGATTCCATATCCTACGCATTGGAATCTATCGAGTCCGATTATGCAATGGTGCGCACCGACAGAATCGGTAGAGCAGACAATCTAATCATCACCCCCCTCAAACGAGGAGGGCCTGTGAGCTTCACTATCACCGCCAGTGATCCATTTGGCGGGACGTCCACCCATGAATTCGAGTTCGACGTTGGCAACGCTGCGCCGGTCAGGATGGGTGGGGTTCCGGCCCTGGTAATGAACCAGGGGGATGGCCCACAGAAACTGGTTAATATCGACAGCAAATTCTTCGATCATGACGGCGATGACCTGACCTACACAGCGACCCCATCCGGCGCTGGTGGAGGCAGCGTGGTAACGGTGGACGTCGATGGCGACATCCTGACCATTACTCCGCTTGCGCGAGGGAGGGTAGATTTCGACATCGCCGCATCGGATGGTCACCGCACATCGGGTGGCGGCCTCATCTTATCAAGGCCCCACACCTTATCCGTCAACGTCAAAGCAGCGCCGACCATCGCCGGCACCCCTGCGCTCACGGTGGACGAAAACAGCCCCTATAGCTTCACGCCAAGCGGCGCGGATGCCGATGGCGACCCTCTCACCTATTCCATTGTGAACAAACCCTCCTGGGCCGATTTTGATACCGCCACAGGCGCCCTGACCGGCACGCCGCTGCACGAACATGTCGGCATCACAACCGGCATCGTGATCAGCGTATCCGAACCCGGCGGGGCGGAGGTGTCCCTGCCAGCCTTTGACATCACCGTGATCGATGTCAATAACGCGCCGGTAGGTCGTCCAGTCATCACCGGACTCCTGGCCCCGGGGGCGCTCCTAACGGCGACAACCGATACCATTCGCGATGAAGACGGCCTGGGCACGTTCAGATATCAATGGAACACCAACGACGGCGACACAGACACCGCCATCAGCGACGCGGACTCAAACACCTACACCCCCACTGAAACAGACGTTGGCAAGTCAATCACCGTGACCGTCAGCTACACCGATGGAGAGGGGACGCCTGAAAACCTGACCAGTGAGGCTGTTGGGCCGATCAGACCCGCGGCAACGGTGGCGATCACCGGCGGCGGCAGCGTGGCCGAGGGCGACAACGCCACCTTCACGGTGACTTTGTCGGACTCACCGGGCGCGGCAGTGGTGGTGGACTATGCCACCGCAGCGGGCACGGCAACCGCGGGGGATGATTTCACGGCGACCAGCGGCACGCTGACCTTTGCGGCCGGCGCGACCGGCGACGATCTGACCCAGACCTTCACCGTGCCGGTGCTCGACGATGCCCAGGTGGAAGGCGACGAGAGCTTCACCGCAACCCTGAGCGCAAACGCCTCGACCCCGCTGCCGACAGGTGTCCGCCTCGGTACGGCAACGGCAACGGCGACGATTGGGGCCGCGGGCACGGCAACGGTGGCGATCACCGGCGGCGGCAGCGTGGCCGAGGGCGACAACGCCACCTTCACGGTGACTTTGTCGGACTCACCGGGCGCGGCAGTGGTGGTGGACTATGCCACCGCAGCGGGCACGGCAACCGCGGGGGATGATTTCACGGCGACCAGCGGCACGCTGACCTTTGCGGCCGGCGCGACCGGGGACGATCTGACCCAGACCTTCACCGTGCCGGTGCTCGACGATGCCCAGGTGGAAGGCGACGAGAGCTTCACCGCAACCCTGAGCGCAAACGCCTCGACCCCGCTGCCGACAGGTGTCCGCCTCGGTACGGCAACGGCAACGGCGACGATTGGGGCCGCGGGCACGGCAACGGTGGCGATCACCGGCGGCGGCAGCGTGGCCGAGGGCGACAACGCCACCTTCACGGTGACTTTGTCGGACTCACCGGGCGCGGCAGTGGTGGTGGACTATGCCACCGCAGCGGGCACGGCAACCGCGGGGGATGATTTCACGGCGACCAGCGGCACGCTGACCTTTGCGGCCGGCGCGACCGGCGACGATCTGACCCAGACCTTCACCGTGCCGGTGCTCGACGATGCCCAGGTGGAAGGCGACGAGAGCTTCACCGCAACCCTGAGCGCAAACGCCTCGACCCCGCTGCCGACAGGTGTCCGCCTCGGTACGGCAACGGCAACGGCGACGATTGGGGCCGCGGGCACGGCAACGGTGGCGATCACCGGCGGCGGCAGCGTGGCCGAGGGCGACAACGCCACCTTCACGGTGACTTTGTCGGACTCACCGGGCGCGGCAGTGGTGGTGGACTATGCCACCGCAGCGGGCACGGCAACCGCGGGGGATGATTTCACGGCGACCAGCGGCACGCTGACCTTTGCGGCCGGCGCGACCGGCGACGATCTGACCCAGACCTTCACCGTGCCGGTGCTCGACGATGCCCAGGTGGAAGGCGACGAGAGCTTCACCGCAACCCTGAGCGCAAACGCCTCGACCCCGCTGCCGACAGGTGTCCGCCTCGGTACGGCAACGGCAACGGCGACGATTGGGGCCGCGGGCACGGCAACGGTGGCGATCACCGGCGGCGGCAGCGTGGCCGAGGGCGACAACGCCACCTTCACGGTGACGTTGTCGGACTCACCGGGCGCGGCAGTGGTGGTGGACTATGCCACCGCAGCGGGCACGGCAACCGCGGGGGATGATTTCACGGCGACCAGCGGCACGCTGACCTTTGCGGCCGGCGCGACCGGCGAGGATCTGACCCGGACCTTCACCGTGCCGGTGCTCGACGATGCCCAGGTGGAAGGCGACGAGAGCTTCACCGCAACCCTGAGCGCCGCCAACCCGCTGCCGGCCGGCGTCCGCCTCGGCGCGGCAACGGCCCCGGCCACCATCACGGCCAACGGCGCGGCGACGGTGGCTGAAGACCATGATCGGTTCGGCAGAAAAACGCTGGTGACACATCTTGCCGGTGTTCAGAGCGGTCTGGTGATGAGCACGGTTCAGCACCACCTGAAGGCGCTGGACGGCGGCAACAGGGTGAGTGGCCTGTCCTCACCCCAGGCGGGCAGACAGGGAAACGGACAGACAGGCGGCTTTTCTGCGAACGGCCGCACGCCCGGTTCCGGCACCGACGATCTGATCATCGGATATTTCAGTATTGACCGTGACCGTTTGGGCGATGGCACATCGGTTGGATACAGGAACGCCCGTGAGATGTTTTCAAAGGTGGAATTCCATATCTCCCTGAACAGCCTGATGGCGTCCAATAACAACGGGCCGAAGACCGGGCTTGCAGGTGATCAAGCTGCTGCAGGCGGAAACCTGGCCAACTCCGGTCCGCGCACCAGCCTGTCTGAACCGGGCACGGTCACGGTGTGGGGCGGCGCCGGCGAAACACGCCTGGAGAACGATTACAATACCGGGGGTAGCGACAGCCGCTATGACGGCACGGTATGGGTCTATAACACGGGGCTGGATTACCGCACCTCCGAGGTTCTGACTCTGGGCGCGGCCATCGGCTATTCGGACAGCGACCTGGCCACCGCCTATAACGACGGCACCTATGATGAGACGATGCTGTCGATCATGCCCTATATGCTCTATGAGAGCCCGTCGGGGCTGGATATATCGCTGCTCGGCGGCTACGGGATCGGAGAGGTTGATTTGACGGGCAGGTTTGGACAGGCGGACACCCCGTTTACGGCGTCGGCCGACACTACCCTGTTATTCGGCGCGGCGCGGGTTTCGGGGACGATGACGTTCCTGGAGAACCAGGCACTGGAAGTGAGTCCGAATGTGAGTCTGCTCTACAGCCGCAAGACACTGGGTGGGTATACCGACAGCGCCAACCGGACGATTGACGAGACCACGGCAACAGTACTTCGCCTGATGCCGAGCCTTGAGGTGGGCTACCGGTTCGACTTCGCGGGCGGAACGGTGACGCCGTTTGCGAGCGGTGGTTTGATCCTTGATTTGCTCGATACAGTGAATGACGACGACATGGCCTACAGCTTGGGCGGAGGTATCCGGCTTGAGACCGATGCGGGCCTGAGCGCGTCGCTGGAGGGTCAGCGCGAGCTGGGCTGGGCTGCCGTTGAACAACAGCGCCTTGTGGGCACGCTGACCTACGGGTTCCCACTGGGCGCGGCGGGGCAGGCGGGCACGCTGACGCCGCGGCTCGGGTTTGATCATGCATCCGGGGACGAGCTGTCACAGGCATACGGCCTGGAGTACACTTCGAAAAACGGCCTCCACCGGTTCAACCTTAATCATGACAGATCGGATGAGGCGGGCGCCCGCTCAGGTTTGGGGTATCAGTACAGCACGGAGATCATGCCGGGTATGAACCTGAAGGCAACCGTGTCGTCCCCGAATGCCGAAGACCGGGAGGTTGACGTGTTCCTTGGCATGAAACTTCGGTTTTAAGGCCGCGCTTTGGTAGCGGTGATTGGGCTTGCGGATTCAACTGTGATCCGTGAGTTCATCCCTGTTTCTGTCCAAATCTTCCTCAGGCCGGACCCAGAAGAACCCTGTGTTTTTAGAAATGGTGAACGACTTCTTGTCAGATGGCCTTGAAATCCACCTTGCCGGTTCGGGCCTCGGCCATCAGGTTCTGCAGCGCCTCGCGGCCGTCCAAACGCAAGCCGGACCGACCAGAGTCCCCGGACACGCGCACGATTTGCAGGCCCCGGGCAGTGGCGTAGTTCCGAATGACATTGAGCTGGTTCTCGGGCACGTATGGTCCGAGCGGGGCGCACCTGATTGCCCTGGCGCGAAGCTCCGACGAGGTGCTGGGTACATTCCTGGCGATGGGCAGCGAGAGTGGGTTGGGCCGGTTGGACGCTCAAGACAGGAGTTCCTGCGGAATCGGCTTCCTGATTCAGGGTGAGTATATCGATTAACATATTGATATCAAATCACTACCCCCCCCCCCGCAAATACCTCTTGATTAACCTATCGAATTTGGTATTTTCCCTGAAAAGGTACACCATGGAAAAGGAACGTTCATGACCATCTTGAAACCTTACCTGCTGCCATCTGTTTTTTTGGGAGCGGCCTTGATGCTTGCCCTGCCGTGGGGCGCAGCAGCACAAACCATCGATAATGCCAGAACGAT
Source organism: Alphaproteobacteria bacterium (assembly GCA_965205535.1). Classification (GTDB taxonomy): domain Bacteria; phylum Pseudomonadota; class Alphaproteobacteria; order UBA6615; family UBA6615; genus UBA8079. The sequence continues at coordinate 148,488 of CBDBHH010000005.1, forward strand.
CACGTTAGACTCAGTCGTCGCTGACGCGACAATCACCGTTACCGAGACGGGAGAAATCACACCAAACGGAATCCTCCAACACGGCATTGACTCAATTGGTGAGAGTCCAACAATCACCAACAATGGCACAATCACAACGGACGGTGGTAGCGCCAGCGGCATTCACTCGACTGGCGATGGCTCAACACAAGATAAAACAACAATCACCAACAATGGCACGATCACAACAAACGATAATACCTCGCGCGGCATTCTCGCAAATGGCGGTTGGGCGGAAATCACCAACAATGGCATGATCGAAACGTTCGGAGAGCGTTCGGCAGGTATCTTTTCGTCCGGCGCCAACGCGACAATCACCTTGGGCGAAAACGGCACGATCACAACAAGCGGCCCAATCTCAGCCGGCGGCAGCGGCGCGCCCGGCATTTATTCAAGCCACGAGAACGCAATGATCACCATCAATGGCGCGATCACGACAAGCGGTGAGGCGGCCCACGGTGTTCAATCGACTAACAATCCTTCCGACAGTGGAAATCCCCGTAACGCGAATATCACCGTTGGTGTGACTGGAACAATCTCAACGAGCGGTAATAACGCGCACGGCATTCAGGCAACCGGCGATAATGCGACAATCACCATCGATGGCAAGGTCACTGTCAGCGGCGAGGGTTCCTATGTGGTGCGCGGTGGCGATGATACCAACCAAACGCTGACCCTGTCAGAGGGCGCGGTAACCCAGGGGGAATTCAATCTGGGAGAGGGCGAAGGCGATAATGATGTCGCCAACGTTTGGGTGGATACCACGGCGGGCGCCTCATCGACCGTCACTATCGGCGGCGCGGAGACCATTAACCTGATGAGTGCGGATCCAGACGCCCGGATGTTTCAATTACCCCGATTAGTGAGCAGCTCAGGCGATAGGGTGGCTATGATCGACCCGACGGGGGCGGCCGCAACGCGCATGGCACTGGGCGCAACCACGGGCCAGATTCATCGACAGGTGTCAAACCGTCTGGCCTTCGCGCCGCAAGCCGGGGGACGCGCAGGGGACGCGCGTGACAGAACCGCATGGGGCGCTTTTTTGGGTGGCCACTCCGGGCGCGATGACGACGGGCTGGCGCTGGCTTTTGATCACAGCCTTTATGGTGTGGTCGGAGGCTACGATGCTTACATAGACAGCGGCCAGCGGGTCGGCTTTTTTGCCGGGTTTGGCAGGGAAGATATCAAAACCTCCGACAGTGCGTCCATCACCGACACCGCAGACCGCGCGTTTGCCGGGGTTTACGGGCGGCATGTGATCGGTAATCTGAGCCTGGATGCATCGGTGGTGCTCGGATATGCCAGCCACAAGGCCACCCGCGCCGTGTTTGACAACACGACAGGAGCCGAAACCGCTAACGGAGAATACAACAGCGCCACCGTCAGCCCGGCGCTGCGCCTGGGCTGGTCCCACGCCTTCGCCAACGGGCTTGAACTGCGGCCCGGCGCGCAAATCGCCTATACCCACGGGTTTTATGGCAGTTACACCGAAAGCGGCGCCTCAAACTCGAATATAAGCTTCGAGAATCGGAACGTGAGCATTGCCGATGCGCGCCTGCAACTGGCGTTGGCGCAACCGTTTGACGCCGACCGGGGAGAGATCGAATTCCGCATCGGGGGCATTGCAACGCATTACGGCAAGGACAGTGTCAACGCCCAACTGGTGGGCGGGGGCGCGACCACATCCTACGCGGTGCCGGGCGACAGGACGTTCTCCGGCGGCTTTGTCGGGGCTACTCTGCACTACGCCATCAAGGATCGTGTCAATCTGGACGGTACGATCGAATATGCCCGGACATCGGGCGACAGCTCTGGCGCACTCTCGGGGCAACTGGGGCTGGTGTTCAAATTTTAGGGATACAAACCCCGGACATCTCGCACCCCGGACATCTCGCTTCGAGGTTCAGGGCCGGTGGCCGCCCGGAAGACCGGTCATCGACTCGACAACGCCGAAGAAAGGACGTTGAGCCTCACAGGCTGAGAATATCCGTTCTCTCAGGCCGCGATAAATCCGATTCACCGTGTTGCGGTTCAAGCCACAGATTTGGGCTGTCGGGAGCGCTGTGAGTGTCCGTCGTCATATAAAATGGGACATCAGAGTGGTTTGAGCATTGGAGTCTCTGGCTCGTTTGTGTGATTGATTATGCGGCTTGTTTCTGATGTTGCAAGCGGCGTTGTTTGATTGTGTTTTTCTTAATCTTTTCCCTTTCTCTGAGAATTGCTTTGTCGCGGCCGAAGTAGACGTCGACTGGTGTGACGTTGTTCAGGCTCTCGTGGTAGCGCCGGTTGTTGTAGTATTCGACGAAGGCCCCGATCTGGCGTTCAAGATCGCCTGGCAGATAGTAATTCTCCAGCAGAACCCGGTTCTTCATGGTCTGGTGCCAGCGTTCGATTTTGCCTTGGGTTTGTGGGTGGAACGGCGCGCCGCGAACATGCGTCATTTTTTGATCCTCCAACCAGTTGGCCAGATCGCCGGAGATGTAGCATGAACCGTTGTCGCTGAGCAGACGTGGCTTGTGACGCACAACCGCCTGGTCGCAACCAGACGCCGTCAGCGCCAGCTCGATCGTGTCTGTCACGTCCTCAGCACGCATGTTGGTGCAAAGCTTCCACGCAATGATGTAGCGGCTGTAATCATCGAGGATCGTGCTCAGATAATACCAGCCCCAGCCAATGATCTTGAAGTAGGTGAAGTCTGTTTGCCACATCTCGTTGATGGCCGTGGTTTTGTCGGTGAACTCGTCGGCAGCTTTGATCACCATGTAGTCTGGCGCGGTGATGAGGTCAGCTGCTTTGAGAATGCGATAAGCTGATGATTCAGAGACAAAATACCGCCTCTCATCCGTGTATTTGACCGCCAGTTCCCGTGTGGTCAGCGCCTCATGTTCCAGCGCGAACTCGATCAGGTCATCACGACGAGCATCAGGGATGCGGTTCCAGACCGATCCTGGGCGTGGGGATTTGTCAGCCAGTCCATCCAGGCCGCCGTCAATATAGAGATCATACCATCGGTAGAATGTCGTGCGTGGGATGCCCAGCATGTCGAGGGTTTGTTTCACCGGCAGATGTGATCCCTCAACGGTGCGGATGATCTCCAGTTTCTCAGACGCAGGGTATCTCATTCCTCGAACTCCCCAGCCCCTGTCATGCTTTTTTTGAGCAGACGGTTCTCAAGGGTGAGATCGGCAACGCATTCCTTTAATGCCAGCGACTCCGAGCGCAGATCCTTCACTTCGGGCGGCGTAGCCTGCCGTGCCGTGTCACCAGATAACCGGCGCTTGCCAGCTTCGAGAAATTCCTTGGACCAGCTATAATACAGGCTCTCGGCAATCCCCTCGCGGCGGCACAGCACCGAGATGCTTTCCTCGCCACGCAGGCCCGCCAAGACGATGCGGATTTTCTCTTCAGCTGAATAGGTTTGCCGCGTCTTGCGGCGGATGTTCTTAACCACCTTGCCGGCGGCGTCTTTCGATGTCTGGGGCTTCTTCGTCATCTCGATCTCCTAATCGATAAGATGAACCAGAAATCCTCCGTTATTCAAATCCTCAATTCTGTCCCACGGGTGCTGACGTCAGACATATTGAGAAGCAATTTATGTGCCGATTTCGGGCAATTCCCGCCCCAACACGCCCGAAAGATGCTGCGTTTCGAATCGCTTAGGGACACCCGATACTCCGGGTGTCACAAGTGCAGAGACTTGACGGCGGGGGTCGAAGGTCACTAACACCAGCAACCCGCATATGCGCGACGACGCGCAGTCATAAGCAACCGGAGCGCAAGGCGTGAGTGAATCACACCCTTGGAACCTGAACCTCGGCCGACATCCGAAGCCCGACGAAGTGCCGTTTGATCTGGAGCGCACCCTCTCCTCGGTCGTGGCGCTGCAATCGCGCGTGCCGGACGACGCCTTTACGGCACCGATCCTCGGTACGGAGCGCGAGGGCCAGGGCGTGGTCATCAGCGACGACGGCATGGTGCTGACGATCGGGTATCTGGTGACGGAAGCTGAGGATGTCTGGTTGATCGACAATCACGGCGGCGCCCATGCCGCGCATGTCGTCGGTTATGATCAGGAAACCGGTTTCGGCCTCGTGCAGGCGCTGAGCCTGTTGAACCTGCCGGCAATGCCGCTTGGCAACGCCACGGACATTTCGACAGGAGACTCGCTGATCGTCGCCGGACAGGGCGGACGTGAAGCTGCGATCAACACCCAGGTGATCTCCGTCCGGGAGTTCGCCGGGTCGTGGGAGTATGTACTCGACAGCGCCATCTTTACGGTGCCCGCGCATCCGCGCTGGAGCGGGGCGGCCGTGATCAATCAGGCGGGCCATCTCGCCGGAATCGGATCGCTCTACATCCAGCAGGCCGCCGGCGACGACGACGAGATCGACGGCAACATGATCGTGCCGATCGACCTGCTGAAGCCCATCCTTCAGGAAATCATCGAGTCTGGCGGGCGACGCCGGGCCGCGCGGCCATGGCTGGGGATGACAACGGCTGAGGCCGAGAACCATCTGGTCGTCGCAGGCATTGCCGAGGGCGGGCCCGCCATGCGCGCCGGGGTCGAACCCGGCGATATGGTTCTGGGCGTCGACGGCGAAGAAATCTCGGGACTGTCCACCCTGTTTCGCAAGATATGGTCACTCGGCGATGCCGGTGTGATGGTCCCGCTGACACTGCACCGTGACAGCCAGGTCGTCTCAGTCAGCGTCGAAAGTGCGGCCCGCGCGGACTTCCTCAAAAAGCCTCGCGTCAACTAAACCGGGACTGATCCGGTTGCTCACCTAGAAGGTGGCGACGTCGAAAAGCGTCGGCGCATTCGGGTCAATTCGAATCCGGACCGCACGAATATCGAGTGCCCCCGGCACCTCCACCCGCCAGACCTTGTCCAACGGAAGCCCGGCGGCATTCTGAAGCGGTGTGTCGACGGTGAAGACATGTCCGTCACCATGGATCACGAGCACCGGGCCGCCATAGGCGATCGCACCTCTGGTAATCGCCGCCAACGTGGCGCGAAAGCCCCCGCCCACGCCGTAAAGCTGACAGGGGTCGGCCTGGAAAGCCAGGACCACTGCAGTTGGTCGAGTGACCCTTGCGATTTCGAACAGTTCATTGATCCATTCAACGTTGGCCGCGTCACGTTGTTCATATTCCTCGATCGCCGCTGCGTCCCCTGCCCGGCGCCCATTGTTCGACCCGACCACATGCGCCGTCCCGAACAACACATCACCGATGCGCCAGCGCGCATTTTCGACCATGAGGCTGTGCGCCGGGTCGTGTTCCGCCTGGCGCTCAAGCGTGATCGGGTGGCGGCCCAGGCTCGACGGTGTCGCAAAGAACAGTTCGCGCAGGACCGAAAGACGTTCGCGCGGGTCGTAGTCACCCCAGCCGGGCCGATGGCAGTCGGTCCACTCATTGTCACCCGGGGTATAGACCAGTGGCCCGGCCACGCTGTTCATATAGTCACGCTGGCGCAGAAATATTGCTTCATCGCACGGCCCGCCCCCTTTGATATCACCAACATTGATGGTGATATCCGGCGCCTCGGCACTGATCGCGCGAAGCAGATCCTCGTAGGCCGAAAAATCCACGGCGCGATACGGCATGTCGCCGAATGCGACAATTGTGACGGGGGCCGTGCCGGTCGTGGCGTTCGCAGGCGGGCGCACTGATTCCTGCGGAGGTGCCGCACAAGCAGCCAATCCGATGCAAAAAATGAACGCGCGGGTGTGCCGACCAGACCAACGCCACACAAATGTCGGGAAATCTGCCATTCCGGAACAATGTATCCGACGAATGGACGAGATCAATTTTTTTGATAACCCTGTTGTCGCAGGGCTTCCGATAAAGGCAAGATCAGGACAACGAACCAAGAAGGAACCGCCTCTTTGGGGGAATTCCTAAAGCAGAATTATAACAGGGAGAATCAAGATGAAAATGAAACTACTGACAGGCGTTGTCGCCGTCGCCGGCTTTATGGCGATTGGCAGCAATGCGAACACGGCACATGCCGCCACACTCGAAGACGTCCGCGCCGCGGGCGTCCTGAACTGCGGCATGAACACGGGCCTTCCGGGATTTGCCTTCACTGATGACAAGGGCAACTGGCAGGGCTTCGACGTCGCCTACTGCAAGGCGCTCGCCGGCGCGGTGCTCGGCGATCCGAGCAAGGTCAAATATGTCAGCCTGACCGGTAAGCAGCGCTTCCCCGCACTCGCCTCGGGTGAAATCGACGTGCTGTCGCGCAACACGACCTGGACGCTGTCGCGCGATGTCGATCTCGGCTTCACCTTCGTCGGCGTGAACTATTATGACGGCCAGGGTTTCATTGGCCGTACGGCGTTGGGCATCAAGAGCGCCACGGAACTTGACGGCGCATCGATCTGCATCCAGACCGGCACGACGACCGAGTTGAACCTCGCCGACTTCGCGCGCGACAACGGCATCAAGTACGAGCCGGTGCCGATCGAGACGAACGCCGAGGCACGTGCCGCCTATGAAGCGGAACGCTGCGATGTCTACACGACCGACGCGTCGGGCCTCGCCGCTACCAAGGCGACGTTCGATGACGCGCAGAACCATATGGTCTTCCCGGAGATCATCTCCAAGGAACCGCTCGGACCGCTCGTCCGCCAGGGCGACGACCAGTGGGCCGATATTGCGCGCTGGACCCTGAACGCGCTGATTTCCGCCGAGGAACTTGGTGTCACCCAGGCGAATGTCGCCGAACTGGCAAAGGGCGCCGACAATCCGGAGATTAACCGGATGCTCGGCGCCGAGGGCTCCACGGGCGAGATGCTCGGTCTCAGCAAGGACTGGGCCGTCAACGCGATTGCCGCAGGCGGCAACTATGGCGAGATATTCGAAGAGTATCTCGGGCCGGACACGGCACTCGGGCTTGCACGAGGCCTGAACGCCCTGTGGACGAATGGCGGCATCCTCTACTCGCCGCCAATCCGCTAAGCACGTTCGAAATAGAGACCGCCCGGCGACATCGCCGGGCGGTCTTAATTTCGCCAACAGTTCTTTGACATTCCGGACATGACCCAGACCTCGGCCACCGCCGACGACCCGACGGGCATCAGCCGCCTTTGGCGCGACGAGTATGCGCGCGGCATCATCATGCAACTGGCGCTCGCTCTCGGACTCCTCCTCTTCATTGCATTCATCGTCTCGAACACGATTGCCAATCTGCAGAGCGCCGGCCTGGCCGCCGGTTACGGTTTTCTCGACGACACTGCATCGTTCGATATCAACCAGCGGCTCATCGAGTACGCATCGACCTCGACCTATGGTCGCGCAATCGTCGTGGGCGGGCTCAACACCATTCTTGTCGCCGCGCTCGGCATCGTGACGGCAACCATCATCGGTTTCACTGCCGGCGTCCTGCGCCTGTCGAACAATTTCCTGATCAGCCGCCTCGTCACGGTCTATGTCGAATTCACCCGCAATGTACCGGTCTTGCTGCAGATCATTTTCTGGTGGGTCATCCTTCTAGCATTGCCGAAGGTCCGAGACAGCCTGAGCATCGGCGATTCCATATTCCTGAACAACAGCGGCATCTCGGCACCGTCACCGGTTTTTTTGGACGGCTGGGGATACGTACAGATTGCGATTGTCGTGGGGCTCGCAGGCACGTTCGCGCTGGCGCGCTGGGCACGTACAAGACAGGAAGCGACGGGCCAGACCTTCCCGATTGGCTGGGCGGGACTCGCGCTTATTCTCGGACTGCCGGTTCTCGTCTTCTTCGCCGCCGGACAACCCGTCGACTGGAACATTCCCGTGGCCAACCGGTTTGGTCGACTGCGAGGTGGCCTGACCATCACGCCCGAGCTTGTCGCCCTGTGGCTCGCGCTGGCGACCTACACGGGGGCATTCATTTCCGAGATCGTGCGGGCGGGTATCCTGTCGGTTTCCAAGGGGCAGACCGAGGCCGCGCACGCGCTGGGCCTGCGTCATGGCCTGACGACACGAAAGATCATCCTGCCCCAGGCGCTGCGCGTGATTATTCCGCCGCTAACAAGCCAGTATCTGAACCTGACCAAGAACTCGTCGCTTGCCGTGGCGATCGGCTACCAGGACATCGTCTCGATCGGCGACACCGTCCTGAACCAGAGCGGCCAGGCGCTTGAGGTCATCTCGATCTTCATGGCCTTCTACCTGACGATCAGCCTGCTCACATCGGCCTTCATGAATTGGTACAACAAACACATCGCGCTGGTGGAACGATGAGCGAGCACGCCTTCCATCGAAACCATTCGGAGATGCTCGACGAGCGTCCGCCGCCGACGTCAACCGTCGGCGTCATCGGCTGGGTGCGCACGAATCTGTTCGGTAGCCCGCTCAACATCGTGCTGACACTGCTGTCACTGCTGCTGCTCTATTGGACGGTGCCACCCCTGCTCGACTGGGCGTTGTTTTCGGCAGATTTCACCGGCGCCACCGGCAGCGAATGCACCGCGGAAGGCGCTTGCTGGGCATGGCTCGACCAGCGCATTGACCAGTTCCTGTACGGATTCTATCCGCAGGAAGCGTATTGGCGCGTCAATCTGAGCATTCTCCTGCTGTTCCCGGCGCTCGCCTTCGTTCTGTTCGACGGAATTCCCTATGCCCGCTACGGGCGCTGGTATTCGCTGGCCTATCCGGTCATCGCCGCGATCCTGCTGGTCGGCGGCTTCGGGCTCGACGGCGTGACAACCGACAAGTTCGGCGGATTCATGCTCAATCTGGTCGCCGGGCTCGCGGGGATCGTTCTGTCCCTGCCGATCGGCGTCCTGTTGGCGCTCGGCCGCCGCTCGAAACTTCCGATCGTGCGTTACCTCTCCGTCGGTTTCATCGAGTTCATCCGCGGCGTACCCCTCATCACGCTTCTGTTCGTCGCCATCGTGATCCTGCAGCTCTTCCTGCCCCCTGAAGTGTCCCTCGACCAGCTCGTCCGGGTCATGATCATGATCACGCTCTTCGCATCGGCCTACATGGCCGAGGTGATCCGCGGCGGCCTGCAGGCGATCCCGAAGGGCCAGTATGAGGCCGCCCAGGCGATGGGGCTTGGCTATTGGCAGTCGATGCGGCTGATCATCCTTCCCCAGGTGCTGAAGATCTCGATCCCGGGCATCGTCAACACCTTCATCGGCCTGTTCAAGGATACAACGTTGGTCATCATCATCGGGCTGTTCGATATTCTCGGCCAGGCACGGCTGCTGCAGACCAATCCGGACTGGATCGGCAAGGTCGATCACGAAACCTTCCTGCTCGCCGCGCTGTTCTTCTTCGTGATCTGCTTCTCGATATCGCGCTATTCCGTTCGCCTCGAGAGGCGCCTCGACACTGACAAACGCTGACCGGAGGACGATATGTCCATGACCGAAGATCAGGCGCCCGCGGACGCCCCCACCATCCAAATCGACGGCCTCAATAAGTGGTACGGGTCGTTCCATGTGCTGCGCGACATCAACCTGAGCGTCGCCGAACGCGAACGCATCGTGATTTGCGGCCCGTCGGGCAGCGGCAAGTCGACCCTGATCCGCTGCATCAACCGGTTGGAAGAGCATCAAGAGGGCTCCATCGTGGTCGACAGCACCCACCTGACCAACGATCTCAAGAACATCGACGCGGTGCGCCGGGAAGTCGGCATGGTCTTCCAGTCGTTCAACCTGTTTCCTCACCTCACGGTGTTGGAAAACTGCACCCTGGCGCCGATCTGGGTCCGCAAGACTCCCAAGGCCGAAGCCGAGGCGGTGGCGATGGAGTATCTCGAACGGGTGAAGATTCCCGAACAGGCCGACAAGTTCCCCGGTCAGCTTTCGGGCGGCCAGCAGCAGCGGGTCGCCATCGCGCGATCGCTGTGCATGAAGCCCAAGGTCATGCTCTTCGATGAGCCGACATCCGCGCTGGATCCGGAAATGATCAAGGAAGTACTCGACGTGATGGTCGATCTCGCGGACACCGGCATGACAATGCTGGTTGTCACCCACGAAATGGGCTTCGCCTCACAGGTCGCAGACCGGGTGATTTTCATGGACGAAGGACAGATCGTGGAGCAGAACAATCCCGACGATTTCTTCAACAATCCCCAGTCGGAACGGACCAAGCTGTTTCTCAGCCAGATCCTGAGCCACTGACAACTGCATTCGGCCCGGCCCGAACGCCATCGGCCCTCCTATGGTTGCAACATTTCTCGCGCTCGCGCCCGTCTTCCTGCTCATCGCCATCGGCTGGGCCGTCAAGGCGCTCTGGCTGCCCGAGGACGCGATGTGGCGGCCCATCGAACGGCTCGCCTACTATCTCGCGATCCCGGCCCTGGTCATCCACGACCTGTATCAGGCCGACCTGGGAAGCCTTCCCTTCGCGCGGATGGCCATTGCCCTTGTGGGTGCAATTTTCATTGTCGCGGCGGCGCTGATTATTCTCCGCCCCCTGCTGTCGCGCATGCTGGTGGATGGCGACGCCAGTTTCACGTCCGTGTTTCAGGGCTCGGTACGCGCCAATTTCTTCATCATCCTTGGCGCCGCACCGGTGCTGTTGCCCGCCGACGGCGCGGCATTGGTTATCGTCGCGGTCGCCTTCTTCACCGTGACCGTCAACTTCCTCAGCGTGCTCGTGCTCGCGCGCTGGGGCACCCAGGGTGAAGCCAATCTGGGCGCGCGCGCCAAACGCCTGCTCACCAACCCCTTCATCGTCGCCACCGCCCTGGGGATAGCAATCAACCTGGTCGATCCGCCGATCCCGCAGGTTGCTGATGCCACCCTCGCGATGCTGGCCGGCGCCGGCGTGCCGCTGGCGCTTTTGACAGCAGGCTCGGGCCTGCGCCTCGCCTCTATCGGGGCACATCTGCCGGGCATCCTCATGTCGAGCCTGGTGCGGCTGGTGGCTACCCCTCTGGTGGCACTGGGACTAGGCATACTGCTCGGGCTGGAGGCCTCGGTGCTGGCGATGCTGGTGCTGTTCCACAGCCAGCCCACATCAACCTCCTCCTATGTGCTGGCACGGCAGATGGGCGGCGATCATGAACTCATGGCCGCGATCCTCACGACCCACACCCTGATCGCGATTCTTACGATTCCGGCGATGATGGCGATCTTCACCTAGCCCCAACCTGTCATTGCCAAGCAGGGTCGGAGAGCTAAACTCGAAACGCATCACCGCCGGGAGAGACAAGACCATGAAAATCGAGACTTTCGACCATATCGGTATCCGCGTTGCAGACCTTGACCGCGCCATGGCGTTCTATGAGCTGTTCGGCTTCAAGGTCATCCACAAGGCGGGCAACGACCCGGTGGCCGTTGTCATGAACGACGCCGGGGTCGAGCTGAACCTCGTCTTCAACGCCAGCGACGACAATGGCGGCGACAATATTCTGATGGATGTGGACACGAAGTATCCGGGCTTCACCCATGTGGCGTTCCGCGTCGACACGATCGCCGGATGCATCCGGCTGCTGAACGACAACAACATCGAGATCACGCAAGGGCCGGTGAAATTCGGGCGCGGCGGACATGTGTCCGTCTTCCTGCGTGATCCGGATCGCAACACCATCGAACTGCGCGGCCGCGAGGAGGATCTGTCCGACCTCGGTGGTATCGAGACCTACGAAAACGAAAACTGATTGAACCCCGTCTCGGGTTTCTGGGGGAGAACGAAAATATGCAACTGATCGATCTGAGCGGCGAGATATTCCACAAATGTCCGACCCTGGCGAACCACCCGCCGGCGGTCATCACCGACTGGAACACCCATGACACTTTTCGCGAGGCCGAGGGGGTCAAATTCTCCATCGCGTCCAAGTTCATGTCCTTCGGCGAACACACCGGCAGCCATGTAGACGCTCCGGTGCATTTCGACGCCGACCCGAACGCGCTTTCCGTCGATCAGATGCCGCTCGAGGATTTCTATACCGAGGCCGTCTGCCTCGACCTCTCCCACAAGGAGCTCAAGAGCCGGATTTCTGTGGAAGAGCTCGAAACCGCCGAGAAGGCCGCGGGCGTGGAAATTCAGCCACGCGATACGGTGTTCCTCTACATGGCCCATTATGACCGGACCTTCGGCACGCCCGAGTTCCTCACCGATTTTCCGGGCCTGACCAAGGAATCCGCCGAATGGCTGGGTGCCAAGGGCATCGTGATGTTCGGCGTCGAGGCCGTGAGCCCCGGCCGCCCCGGCAAGGACAATTTCGAAGTGCATCTTGTGTGCCGCGACATGGGCTTCACCCATATGGAAGGGCTCACCAACCTCGACAAGGTCGTGGGCAAGGGACGCTTCCGGTTTATCGGCTTCCCGCTGAAGATCCGTGGCGGCACCGGCAGCCCGATCCGGGCGGTCGCCGTGCTCGGCGAGGAATAGGCGCAGGCGCTATTCGGCCGTCAGACCGCCATCGACGGCGATCACCTGCCCAGTCAGGGACGGACCGGCATCCGCGAGAAACAGCACCGCATTCGCGATTTCCTGGGCCTCGGGGAAATTCCCGGTTGGTATGCGTGCCTGCATGCGCGCACGCAGGTCGGGATCTTCGAGGAGTTTCTGACGCGATTCCGTCAGCACGGTTCCCGGTGCCACGGCGTTCACGCGGATGCCCGTCTCGGCCCACTCGATCGCCAGCATGCGTGCCATCTGGATCAGGCCACCCTTGGAGATGCCGTAGACCGAGCGACCGGCAAGTCCCGTCATGCCATGGGTGGAGGCGATGTTCGTCACCGAGCCGGGCTTTCCCTCGGCGATACAATGCTCGGCCAGGCGTGCGGCGGCGAAATAGGCGCCCTTGAGATTTATCCCGATGACCGAATCCCACTCCTCCCAGGTGACATCCACCACCTTCTGAAGCAGCGTGCGGCCGGCGTTGTTGACCAGCGTGTCGAGCCCGCCGAGACCCGCAATAGCGGTCGCCATCCCCTCGCGGATGCTCGTCTCCGACAAAAGCTCGAGCGCCACGGGCATGGCCTTCACGCCGGCCAGATCCGGGTGGTTCATCACCTCGTCGAGAAGTCCGATTTCACGGTCTGCCAGCGCCACATCGTAGCCGGCCCGCGCCAGGGTAAGCGCCGTTTCCCGGCCCAGACCAGTCGACGCGCCCGTGACCAGGGCAGATTTGCGGCCGTCACTCATGCCGTGACTTTCAGATCGCCCATCGCATCACGCGCAAGGCCGGTCTCGGAAGCCGCGTCGGTGATGGTGGGGTGCCATTCGACCCGCCCGGCTTCCGGGCCACCGATGATGGTGAGCAATGTGCCGGTGCCTTCTCCGACATGGCGAAACCCGCGATACACGCCCATGGGCACGCTGATCGAATCGAACGGCTGCAATGTGATCGATCGGTCACCTTCTTCCGTCGCCCAGTAGACTTCCCACGGCCCGATCAGCGGCATGAAGACCTCTTCGGTCTCATGGGAATGCAGGGCTGCACCGTTGCCGGTCTCGGCCTGGATCATGCCGAGGTTGAAGCCCTTGGCCGGCAGCGGGATATTCGGGCGGAGTTCCGGTTTGTCGGTAGCCTCGACCACGCCCATGCCGACGAGATTGATCTTGAAACGTTTGTGCCCCGGGAGACGGCTGTCGACGAAAGCCTCGTCAGAGCCCGTGAGTTCGGAAAACCGCGCCACGAAGGCTTCCATTTCCGTGACCGAAAGGTTGTTGATATCCATCGGGTATCTCCTGATTTAGCAGTGGCACTAGTCGGCGGCGGCAACTTTCTTCTCATGCACGGCGAGTCCCGCGCGCGCAGCGAGAATGATCGGCGTGTGCAGCCCGGCCGCCTGGGCCCGGTCAACCATATCGCCAATGATGTGATCGCCCTCGGTGCGGTTGCCCGCCAGTACATCGCGCAGCATCGACGAGGCGAATTTCGAACCCTCGGTCGAGAACATCTTCTCATAGAGCGCGATGGTCTTGTCGCTCACGGTGTGGCCCAGCGCGTCGGCCGTGGTGCGGCATTCCGCGAGCGCGGCCATCAGGAAATCATGCCCCGACGGCGTGTCGAGAATCTCGCCCACCGTACCCCGGGTCAGGGTGTTGACCGAGGACATGGCACACAGCATGGCGAACTTGTCCCACAGCACCTGCGAGATATCTTCCGACATATCGAAGTCGAATTTGACCGCGTCATTGATCGCCGCGATGGCCTCGACCCGGGTTGATGTGCCGCCGGCCATCTCGCCAAACGCAATGCGATGGAAATCACCGAAATGGACGATGTCGCCTGTCTCCGCATCGAGCCGTGCGCCGATATAGGTCGTGCCGCCCAGCACCCGGTCGGCGCCGAAACGCGCGCTGAGCATATCGACCTGCTTCATCCCGTTCAGAACCGGCAAAATCGTGGTGTTAGGGCCCACTGCCGGCGCGATCGTCTCCATCGCGTCGTCGAGTTGGTAGGCCTTGCAGGTCACCAGGACCACGTCGAAAGGCGTTTCAATTTCTTCGGCCGTGATCGCCTTGACCGTCGGCACATCCGCATCGTCGGAGAAATCGGACTGAATCTTGATGCCGCCCGAAAGCAGCCGGTCGCGGCGCGCCTGGCGGACCAGGAAGGTCGTGTCGACACCGCCCTCGGTCAGGCGTGCACCGAAATAGCCGCCGACCCCGCCGGCGCCGAGAACGAGAAAACGCAATCCCATAACGGACACCCCTAGTCGGTCAGACAGAGACCATGTTCGGGCTGGAATGTGAGCCAGACCGTCTGGTCCGGGGTCAGATTTTCGTAATGGTCAATCTGGATACCGATCTCGTGACCGCTCGCGCGGACCCGTCCTTCGAGGAAGCTGCCAAGATAGATCGTATCGATGACCTGGCCCTCGATGACATTCTTGCCATCTGACGCATCCGGTGCTTCGAGATGCAGCTGTACATCCTCCGGGCGCAGATTGAGGAAAATCTGATCACCTGTATTGGCGCCGGGTGCGCCAGCGCCACGCAACTGGAGTGGTGCGCCACCGTTGGCCGACGGCACCTCCACTTCGCAAGTCTCGCCGCTGCGCGCGGTCAACTTGCCCTCGAGCAGGCTGGTGACGCCGATGAAGTTGGCCACGAACGAGTTGATCGGGTTGGCATAAATGTCCTCGGGATCGCCGATCTGCTGGATCACCGCCTTGTCCATCACCACCACGCGGTCGCTCATCACGAGCGCCTCGGACTGGTCATGTGTCACAAAGATCGAGGTGATCCCGACTTCCTTCTGCAGGCGCACAATCTCGTCGCGCATCTGCTCACGCAGCTTGGCGTCGAGGTTGGAAAGCGGCTCATCGAACAGAATGACTTCCGGTTCATAGACGATCGCGCGTGCAAGCGCGACACGCTGGCGCTGGCCGCCCGACAGCTTGGTGGCAAAGCGGTCGGCCAGATGGTCGAGGCCGACCAGTTCCAGCGCCTTCATCGTCCGGGTCTTGATCTCGGAACCCGAGGCGCGCCGCACCCGCAGGCCGTAGGCGACATTGTCGAACACGGTCATGTGCGGCCACACGGCATAACTCTGGAAGACCATGCCGATGTTGCGGTGTTCCGGGAACAGATAGATGTCCTTCGCCGGGGCCACAACGGTCTCGTTGCCGATCCGGATTTCACCCTCTTCCGGCCGCTCCAGGCCGGCGACACAGCGCAGGGTCGTGGTCTTTCCGCAACCCGACGGCCCCAGGAGAGTGACAAACTCGCCCTGGGTGATATCCAGGTTGAAGTCCCTGACGGCGGTCTCCGGACCGTAACTCTTGTAGAGATGCTCGATCGAGACTTTGATGTCGCTGTTCGTGGTCATGGCTGCACCGCCAGAGTGTGTTCGGCATCGAAGCGCAGATGCACTTTCTCGCCAGTACGCGGATGATTGCGGGGGTGAGAGATCACCTTCCACTCGAATTCGCCCCACTTCACCCGGCAGTCGACATAACTGCCCAGGAAAATAGCGTGGGTGCACTCGCCCGTCAGCACGCCACCGCCGCCATCGGACACGGCATGGACGTTCTCGGGCCGGACCGAAAGGACCGCGTCCTCGCCGGCCGCAATGCCAGGCGCAAGGCAGCATGGCAGCTGTACCGTCTGTCCTTCCTGGGTGACCTCGAACTTGCCGAGGCCCGGCTCGCTGACTTCCACGACCTTCCCCTTCATGAGATTGGCGACGCCGATGAAGTTGCTGACATACTCGTTGACCGGCTTCGAATAGATTTCGACGGGCCCGCCGCGTTGCTCGATCTTGCCCTTGCTCATAACGATGATCTCGTCGCTCATCACCAGCGCTTCGGACTGGTCATGGGTCACATAGATTGATGTGATGCCGACCTCGTTCTGAATACGTTTGAGCTCGACGCGCATCTGTTCGCGCAACTTGAGATCGAGGTTCGAGAGAGGTTCGTCGAAAAGCAGCAAGCTCGGGTTGGACACGATGGCTCGGGCCAGGGAGGCGCGCTGCTGCTGGCCGCCCGACAGGTTGGTCGCAAGACTATCTGCCCAATCGGTAAGCCCCACCAGCTTGAGCACATCGGCCACACGGTCATCAATGTCCGATTGGTTCCAGTCACGAATCTCGAGCGGATAGGCAACATTCTGCGCAACCGTCATATGCGGCCAGATGGCGTAACTCTGGAAGACCATCCCGATGTCGCGTTTCTCCGGCGGCAGGAACAAACCCTCCTGGGGCGACGTGAACACCGTCTCACCAACCCGGATTCGCCCGCCGTCGATCGTATGCAGACCGGCAATGCTCATCAGCGTCGTCGTTTTGCCGCAACCCGAGGGGCCCAGCAGGGTCAGGAATGCGCCCTTGGGAATACCGAAGGAAATGCCGTCCACGGCCTTATCGTCGCCGAAATACTTGACGAGATTTTCGACTTCCAGGTAGGCGCCGGATGTATCAACAGCCATGATTCTCCCCCTAGGCCGTCAGTGCTTCGCGTCCGGCAAAGCGCCGGAATGCATAGATTGCGATCAGCAGCAAGACCGTCTGCGCCATCGACAAGGCTGCGGTCAGCGGCTCGTTCTCGAAGTTCGTCAGATAGTAAACGCCGACCGAAAGGGTCTCGGTCCCTGTCGTGAACAGGATGATCGAGATCGACAGCTCACGCAGGAAGATGATGAACAGCAGGATCCAGCCCGCGAACAGCCCCGGTTTCAGGAGCGGTATCGTGATTCGCCACAAGGTGGTGAACCAGGACGCACCTGCCATCCGCGACGACTGATCGAGCTCTTCGGAGATCGCCAGCATGATCGACGAGATGTTGCGCTGCCCATAGGGGAAGAACCGCGTGATGTAGGCCAGCATCAAGATCCACAAGGTCGCGTAGATCGGCGTCTGGATGTAGGTCACCAGCACGCCCATCGCCAACACGATGCCCGGGAAGCCGATCGGCACGACCGACAGGAAATCGAGCATCCGAACACCAAAGCCTTTGGTGCGATGGATCATGTAGGAGATGACGAGTGCCATCACCATCGCGATTGACGCGCCGCCGAAGGCCAGGATCAGTGAATTGATGATGCCGTTGGTCGCCGCCGCGATTGCGTCCGGACGCCACCAGAACAGGGTCTTCACATAGTTGATCGTGGTCAAATCCGCCCACACGATCTTGCCCGTCCACACCGGATGCAGGCTGACGATAATCAGGCAGACAATCGGCAGAACCACGGCAACCGCGATGAACATCAGGTTGTAGCCGAAGGCCACCCATTTCCAGGGGCCGAGGTCGAGCACGTTCGGGCGGAAGCCCTTGCCGGTAACCGTCGTGAAGGAGCGCGGCGCGATGTAGCGCTGCTGAATCCAGATCAGGAACACCGTGATGATACCCAGCGCCATGCTCATGGCGGCGCCCAGGAAGTGGTTGGCGTCATCGCCGACCGCCTTCGAGAAAATCTGGGTCGTCAGGGTTTCCCAGCCATAGGGCGCCGACAGCTTGAACGGCACGCCGAATTCACCGGCGCTGGTCACGAACACGATGATCGCACCCGACAGGATGCCCGGCATCACCAGCGGCAGGGTGACGGTCATGGTCGTGCGCACGAGGCCGGCGCCGGTCGTCCGCGCGCTGTCTTCCAGCGAGGGATCCATGCGTCTTAGCGAGCCGACCACAAAGAGATAGACAAGGGGTGCGAAGAAAATACCGGTGACCCAGATTACGCCCCAGATATTGTCGACGTTTATCAGCGCCCCTTCTATCCCGAAGATGTCGCGTGCCCAGTTGTTGAGCAGCCCGGTCTGGGGTTCGCCCAGATTGTGCCAGGCAATCGCGCCAATGAAGGGAGAGAGGAAGAACGGGATCAGGTTGTACGGCTCGAGATAATCGCGGCCGGGGCAGTTGGTGCGGGCGTTGATCCAGGCCAGCGACACACCCAGAAAGGTGGCCAATATGGTCGAGCCCGAGGAAATTATCAGCGTGTTGAGAAACGCCTTCGGGATGATCCGGTCAGTGACCATTTCGACATAGTTGCCGAAGCCCCAGGTCGTGTCCCAACCCAACGGGTCGAGCACCTTGAAGCTGGAGACGAACAACACCGCCAGTGGCACGACCACCGCGCCCGCGACGATAATCGCCACGACGAGGGTGATGATGTTCTCCTGCGTCAGCATGGCGCGCAGGCGGTTGTTGGTGCGGGAACGCTCGCGTGTCGGCGAGAGGGTTTCCGTGGTCATCGCAAATCCACCGGATCAAATCATGATGGGGTCACGCGACGACAATCGCCGCGCGACGGATAAGACTGCAGCTGAAAAGAAAAGTAATCGTGGGGTCCGGGATTGATCCGGACCCCACGACACCGTCAGACCATAGGGTCTAGCGGAAGTTCTCTTGCCACAGACCGCGAACCTTCTTGAACTCGCCCTGTGCGCCGACCCAGTCTTTCAGACCGATCAGCTTCACTTTGGACAGATCAAGGAGATACGGCGCGGTCGCTGCCGGCGGCGTATAGCCGTCACGCAGCGAGTAGATCGCCTCGCCCTCGACGAAGATGTCGGAGCCTTCCTTGGACATCAGGAACTCGGCGAGCAGCTTGCCGGCGTTCGGATGCGGAGCACCCTTCAGCACGGCCATCTGGTTGCCGAGAAGAACCTGGCCTTCGGAGAAGGAACCGATCTTGAGCTTGGCCGCAAGATCCGGCGACTTCAGCACGTTCTGATACACGCGGCCCGAGAGGTTCCACATGTCGAACGGACGCTGGCACGAGATGACCATCTGCATCTTCGGCTCCGTACGGAACTCGACGATGGGATCGGTCTTCTTCAGGTCCGGCCAGAACTCGTCGAAGTTGACGGCACCCGCTTCACCCAACGCCACCACGGTGTTCGAATAGGTGAACGACTTGGTGATGTCAGAGGAGATCGTCTTGCCCGACAGGTTCGCTGCGATGGCGTCCTTGTAGGACGTGACATTGAAGTTCTCCATGCCCGGGCATGACGCGTTCCAGACCGGCTGGAAGGTGTAAGCCAGAGGCGTCACGGCGAACGGGTAGTTGGAATACTGACCCGCGGTCTCCATGGTCTTGGCGAAATCGCCCCAGTAACCGGAATCAAGCTCGGCGAACGCACCGCGCTTGGCGGCCTGATCGAAGAAGCCCGGCGCCGACACGAGGATCATATCGACGGTGAACTTGCCCGCCTGAATTTCCTGGCGAACCTGTGCCACCGTGGCGCCCGTGCCCTTACGCAGGCTGGCGAACTTGAAGTCGTCGCCGAGGCCGTAGCGTTTCTTGAACGCCGCACCCATGCGCTGCGACGTACGGTCGCTGAACAGCGGGTTGATGATGGTGACAGCACCCTCAGCCTTTGCACCGGCGATAAGCGCCTTTTCCTGTGCATTGAGATGGCCGTCCGCCTGAGCGACCGAACCGGCCGCGAGAAGAGCGATCGCCGAAACGGCACCCGCCCACATTGATTTACGTTGGAATTGCATCGAATTCCTCTCCCTTGTCCACGTTAGTTAAGAAACCAGAGTTTTTTTCTTTTTGTGTAACGGATTTGTGAGGCTGTGGGAAGCGGATGTTGTCCGGACTTATCCCGAACTCAGCCGCGGCAGCCCGAGCCGGTCACGGCGCCGGCCATCTGATCGTTCCAGAAACGATGATCCGGCGTCAGGGTCGAGAATTGCCAGCCCGTCAGCCCGCCGAACCCGGCGCCGTAGCGATCACGCAACGGACAGACGACGTCGGATACGACTATTCCGGGCGCCAGATGTCCGCTCGAGGCGTCATCGCGGAATACAGGAAGGCCGACCACGGTCTTCCTGGACGGCCAGATTGAACCCACAATTGCCGCGTAGGAGGTGACAAACGGCCGTGGCGGCTGGCCCACGATCCGCTCCGCCGCCGGCGCCTGATAGTCAGGGTTGTTGTAGTACTGGACCATGATCCAGTCGATCGCATCGCCGGCGGCGCGCAAAACATCCAGATACGGCCCGCCATGCCAGGCCGGGTCCAGATACGGCGCCTGCGGGGCGTGGCTGATGAGCGCATCCGCGGGCAGCTTTTCGCGCAAGGCAGCCGTCAGGGCGATGAGAAAACGCCGACCATCGAGCACACCGGGTTTCGGCGGGCTTTCGAGCGCAGCACTGACTTCGAAATCGATATCGACACCGTCCAAACCGTGGCGCGACACGAAGGACGTGATCGCATCGGCGAGCGATTCCTCCCGGCCGACGAGCCCCGTGTAGCCATCAAGCTGCATGGCGCCGCCGCCAAACGAAATAAGCACGCGTTTGCCTTCGGCCTGGAGCTGCCCGATCACTGCCAGCGCAGGCTCGATCTTGTCAGGGATGACGAGGGACAACGGCCCCGCATCCGGCGCATCGGGTGCGACGGTGATAAAGGACAGGATCACATGGGTGTAGGGCGTCCCGATCAGGGCTTCGGGCGGGCTTGCGTTGGAATTGTAGTAGATGACGTACCGCGGCGTACCCTCCTGAGCTGCGGCCGAGGTCGCCACCAACGTCGCCAGCAGCAATCCGGCAAACAGCATCAGTGAGACGCGAAAGCCGTTGTGCATGACGCAACGCCGCGCGCAGGCAGCCAACGTCGCGGATTTAATCACCACGCAAGCGATCCAGAATTTCGGCCTGTCGGGCTCGGGTGTCGGGGTCGGTCATATTGAGCAGCACCTGATCCTGCTCAAGGGTTGCCGTGTCGGGACCGGCGAACAGCCGGTTCACGGATTCCTTGACCATCTGCTGGGCCACCCGCGGCTTGGCCGTAATTTCCGATGCCATCGCCAATGCAGCCGCCAACGTGTCGTCACTGACCTCCTCGCACAGGCCCCAGTCCAGCGCTGTCGGGGCGTCGACCCGGCGGCACAGCCCGGCAATCAGCTTGGCGCGTGCCGGCCCGACAAGGCGGACCAGCCTCGGCAGCGTGCCCCAGGAATAGGTGATACCGAGCTCGACCTCCGGCGCGCACACCCACGCATCCGTCTGGAAAATGCGGAAGTCACACGACAACGCGAGCGAAATGCCGCCGCCGATCGCGAAGCGGTCCACCGCCGCGATTGTCAGCTGGGGCAACGCCTCCCAGGCCCGGCACATCTCCAGACCCAGGCGGATGTGACGCCGGGCTTCGACCAGGGGCAGGTCTTGTGCAAAGGAATCGGATTCGGAAAGGTCGTTGCCCGCACAGAAGGCGCCGCCGGCACCAGTGAGGATGATCGCGCCAATGTCAGTCCTCTCAGCGAGGCTCCGGGCCGTCACGGCGAGTTCCCGCTTCAGCTCGGACGACAGCGCATTTCGCTTGTGCGGCCGGTTGAGCCGTACGACCAGCGTGTCGCTGCCGGCCTCCTCGACGGTTACGACCGGGTCGGACACATCGCTTCTCCTGGTTCGATCATTATTCGTCGTAAAACACGAAGGCGCGTGTCTCGATCGTCTCGCGGGGCGCCGGATCCGCCGGCGTTTCCGGATCCTCGAACGCCGAATGCAGTGAAAACTTCGCCGTGCCGTCCGTGAGGGTGTCGTAGTTCTTGAACAGCAGAACCTCGTCCTGCGCCATCCGCGGGAAATAATACCAGCGGTGCTTGGGATCATAGGCAGCATGGCGCGTGGCGCTGGGGCGTGCATATTCGAAGGACGGCTCCGGGCGGATGGGCGCCTCGCGGCGGGTCGAGATCAGAAAATCTTCATCGATCGTACGCGAATCGCACACGGTCAGCGGCCACTGCTCGACCGGTCCGGACATGGACCGCCAGACATTGACGATTGCGAACCGGCCCTGCAGGCGCGCATCGGCCGCATCGCCGAACTTGTCGCGCATACGCTGCCGGGCCGAGGAATCGTCGTAGTCGCTATGGGGTGCAGGCACAGGATCGCGCGACCCGTATTTTTCCCGGTGGGACGCCAGGGTCGAACGCCGCGTATGGTCATAGACCACCGCCTCACTGCCCCCGGCGATCGTCGCCACCAGCTTTTCTATTTCCGGTGTATAGACGGATGCCAGCTGGGCATCGTCATTGAAGTCGCTCACCTGGCTCGTCTGCACCGCAAAGGCGAACCCCTCGACATCCAGAGACAAGTTCTCCGCCATAGGCCGGGCATCTCGGATTTTGACCATCCGCGGCTCGCGCGCGCCGCCCAGAGAGACAATGTCGGTGGCGGTCGTCGTTTGCCGGAAGACCGGCGTCTCGCTGGTGTCCACCAGATAATTGAGTGCCGCGGTGACCCCGGGCACCCTGGAAATGTCATCTGTGCCATCCGTCATGATGCAACCTCCCGTTCGTCACCGGCCCGTACTTCAATGTGTAAAACACAGTTTATGGCGCAGATTATGAGAGAGTCCATGAATGCACAGACACCGTCAGCAGATGAACATCCCGGTGCAGGTTCAGAATCACGTACAATCCTTGCAACGTTCCACCGACAGCGGTAGCTTTAGACGGTGGCGAAGTTCCATCGCGAAGAGCCCCGGCTCACCTATGTCTGAATTTTTCATCTCACGAAGCCCGATTACATATGATCGACAAGCTGGTTAAGGCCGCGCGCGACCCCGGGCTCGCCTGGGCCTGGAGCTATAGCCGCTGGTGCCCGCAACGAGCCGTGAAGCGCAGCGCGGTGCTCGCGCGGCGGGCAGGCTTGCGCCAGCCACATTTTGTTCTGTCCTTCGATTGCGACACAGATGCCGACAGCGCCGCTGTCGGCGCGATGCATGCGAGGCTCCGGTCCGGCGGCCTGTCACCCCTCTATGCGGTCGCCGGCGAAGTGCTCGCGGCTGCCGCGGGCGAGTATCGTGCCCTCGCCGATGACGGAGCCGTTTTCCTCAACCACGGGTTTCGCCGCCACGCTGCGCTCGAGCCCGGTACGGGCGCCGTCACCTCCACCTACTTCTATAGCGCGGTGTCTGCGGCAAAATGGCAGGACGACATCCGCCAGGGTGACACGGCCATCGGTGACATTCTCAATCAACGACCAGACGGATACCGCACGCCGCATTTCGCGAGTTTCGAATCTCCCCGCGAATTGATGACTCTCTGGCGATTCCTGTCCGAACTCGGTTATCGCTATTCAAGCTCCACCCGACCCCTGTTCGCATTGCGGCACGGGCCATTCTTTGAACGCGCAGGAATCGTCGAGTTTCCCGTCAGCGGCTGCCTGTCCGAGCCGGGTCAAATACTGGACAGCTGGGGATTGATCCGCAGCGGCGGCGGGACGTCCCGGCACCTCCTCGACGAGTTGCAAGCCCATCTGGCAGCAATGGAAACCGGCCAGCCGGGCCTCCTCAACATTTACCTGGACCCGGCCGATGTCGCCGAAGACGAAGACGTGCTCACCATGCTGACGCGCTTCGCACCCTTCGCGTCGGACGACTTCGCATCCGTCCTTGGAGCAAGCAACCATGGCTGACTCCGAGATGCGCATCCTGTGCCTTGGCTATTGTTTTCCGCCGGTCGCGAGCCCCGAGGCATTTGTCACCTCCAAAACCATGGCTGCAATTCCCGGCGCCAAGGTCGATGTCGTGACGGCCTCGTCAGCACTTTATGCCCAGGCCCCTGATCACAGTCTCGACAAATATGTCGATTCACGCTTCGGCCGGATCGAACGGATCGACGGCGGGCTTTTCCGTTTGCTGGGAAAAATATCGCGGCTGCCGCTTCGCCCCGACCGGTATCTCCTGCTCTCGCGTGCCACGGCCGCCCGGGCAGAAGCCATGCGACCTGATGCCTATGATTGTCTGGTTACACGCTCGCAATATCATTCGGTACATGCTGCCGGCCTGCGCCTTAAACGCCGCCACCGCGATCTGCCCTGGATCGCCTGTTTTTCCGACCCGTGGTCGGGTGGCGCCTATGAACGCCAGGTTCCACTCATGTCCCGGTGGAGCCGTGGTCTCGAACGCAAGGTCTTACGCGAAGCCGACGCACTGGTGTTCCCCACCGACGATATGCGGGACTATTTTGCGGCACTGAACACGCAAGATTCGATCGCGCAGAAAAGCCATGTCATCCCTCACGGGTATGATCCCGTGCTCTATGACGAACCGGCAGATGTGCCCGCATCGCAGAGAATCCGTCTCGGTATGTTCGGTACCTTCTACGGCCCGCGAACGCCACGACGGCTCCTCGACGCGATCAATCGGGTTGCAGGTGATACGTCAGCACCTAAATTTCAACTCGATGTATTTGGACTCGACGGCGACGCCTTGGAACGAGAACTGGCCAACTATGCCGGCGCCCAGAAATGCGTCACCCATTGTGGCGTACTGCCGCACAAGGAAGCGCTTAGAAGAATGGCTGCCTATGATGCGTTGGTCGTCAGCGATGCGCCAAGCGCAACGCGTTCGATCTTCCTCACATCGAAGATCGTTGACTATCTGGGAACGCGGCGCCCGATCTTTGCCATCACACCCGATGGACCCTCGAAAGATCTGGTCGAGAGGGCGGGGGGCTGGACCGTCGGTCCGGGAAACGCCACAGAAATTGCCAACGTCCTCACCGAAGTCATCCGAACTATAGGCGCGGTCAATGTGCAGACATCAGATTCGGTGCGCCAAGATTACAGGATCGACCGGATCGGCCGCCGCTTTCGAGAAATTTTGGACGGCGTGGTCGCCTCGGAATCCTATGCGAAGGCGACCGGAACGTGACGGCACTGGAACGCAATGACATCTGTGCCCGCGGCTTTCTCTGGCTTGCCCTGCTTACAAGCCTGCTGGGCTTTCTCGGCTACTACGATGCGGAAGGCTTCGTCACGCCGGCCCCGTTCTTCGTGCTCGCAATTCAGCTCATTGCGGTCGGGGGCGGCACATTGGTTCTTCGACACCAGCTTCTCGTGAACATCCGGGGTATCATGCCGCTCATTCTGGTCGCTGGCTGGGCTGCCCTTACGCTGCTATGGGCGGACGACCCCGCCACTGCACTTCGCCGCTGGCTGCTCGTCTTCGTACCCGCAATTCTGCTCTGCGCGCTTGCCGCACGCGATACGCGACCACAACATACCTTCACCTGGTTCACCGCGCTCATCATCACCATCACATTTGCGTCGGGCGCCTTCACCGCCATCGTGCTGGCGCTCTCCGAACAGACAGTTCATGGAGATTCGCTGCGTTATGTGCTTGTCGACCTGAACGGATGGACCATCGGTGTGGCGGAGGGTGGCCGGGAATACATCGATCTTGGGTTGTACATTCCACGCTTTTCGGGTCTGACATCGAACCCCAACAGCATGGGACTGTTCGCCGCTGTGGGCCTCATCGCACTCTGTACGGTCACCACGTCAAGATGCGACGCGCGCAGTGTCGGATTGATCATGATTGTGGCCCTTATCGGCTTCATTTTGGTTTTTTCCGCATCCCGGGCAGCGATCGCGATGGGTGCCACAGGTCTATTCTTTGTGTTTCTGCTTCGTACGGACCGGCGGCAAGCCACACAGGGTGCCGCGCTCCTCGTCGGCGGCATGATCATGCTGTTGTATTCCGTGGTCTATTTGTCAGGCGTGACACCGGATCCAGGGACCGCCGAAGTCCTCGAACTGAGAGAGCGTGCCCAGGTGTGGCCGCTCGCCATGGGAAGGATCCTGGATGTCTGGCCATTTGGCGTGGGGTTCGGACTGACACAGGAGGCGGTCTATACCCAGCTCGGGCTGGAAACGGCGGCGCATTCGATGCCCCTATCCATGTTCGTCGAAACGGGGATTATCGGATTGGCCCTCGTTCTGTTCGCCTGGTACCACCCCGTTTTCAAGGTGACGCAACGGGGCCGGACCTTAAGCGCCACCGATATTGCGGTTGTATCACTGCTGATGGCTCTATTGGTACACCAGACGGTGGACAGCTCGGTTTTCCGTTATCATTGGGCCCACTTCGTCTTCGTCTACCTTCTTGGCGTCAGCACCGGGTTGGCGGGATCGCGAACGAGCGAGTAAACATCTCTCCTGAGAGGGTTAATCGTGGGTTCGATTTTTAGTCTTGTTTCGCGACCGGACACCGGTATCGAGAACTGGAACCAGTCCGCAGATGCGTTTCCAGATGCCTGGATGTGGCATCGTTGGGAAGCGATCGATGCATATGGGACTTGGTCGGGTACTATAGACGTCAGCTTTGCGCTGGTGGACTCAACAACGAGCCTCCCGATTGCGCTCGTCCCCCTGCACCATATACAAGGACGCTGGCCTGCGCGGCGTGCCAGCAGCCGACTGGAATCTACCGGCGGCCCGGCTTATGCACCTTCACTCACCGCACGCCAGCGCGCCAACGCCGAGCAAGATGTACGCGCCGGGTTGCTCGACCTCGCCCGGAGAACCGGCGCATACCGGGTCGACCTGGCGATGGCGCCGCTCGCACCCGCGCGGGTCGATAAACCGGCCAGCGGCGTCAATCCCCTCACCATGCTGGGGTGCGCCGAAGCCTCGACGCAAAGCTGGATCCTCGACCTGACGCGTTATAGTGATGAAGAGCTCTGGCGCAATCTCGAACATCGCGTCCGCAAGACCGTTAACAAGGCCGAACGCGGCGGGGTGATTGTGCGGGACGTGAGACCGGACGATCTGGCGGACTATCTTCGCCTGCACCGCAGCGCGTCGGCACGCAATGGACTGCCGGCCAAACCGGCCAACTATTTCGAAACGATATTCGAAGACTTCCTCAAAGCTGACATGGCCACGGGCTTCTGCGCCCTCGCGCCGGACGGACGAACGATCGCGATCCACATCTTCGCGATTTACAAGGACGCCGCCCTCTACTGGGTCGTGGCTTCCGACGAAGAAGCGCTGTCGAGTGGTGCCAACGATCTGGCGCAGTGGCACGCTATCAAGGCGTTCGCGGCCCGGGGCCTCAAACGTTATGAGTGCGGCGAAGCCTTTCCCGGCGCGCCCGCCGGTAAGCGACGCCGGATCAGCGATTTCAAGAAAGGCTTCGGCGGTGACCTGGCACCCTACTTTCGTGGAACATTGACTCCCAAACCGACCACGGCCGCGACCCTGGAACTTCTCAGATCCATGCGCCGCAACGACCCCGGTGAATCATGAGCCACATCGCGGCGCATTTCGATCGTGAGGCGACAAACTATCCGATCGATATCGGCACCGACTATACCCAGGCACGAAAATGGGCGCTCATCGATGCCCATGCGCCCGACGCGGGCCGCGTTGCCGACATCGGTGCCGCCAACGGTCGCCACGCGCTCCAGATCGCCAAACGGCCGCTGGCGGTCATCGCCATCGACCCCAGTCAAAAAATGCTCGCACGGCTGAACCGAGCTGCGGATGCACAAGATCTGGTCGGCTCCATTCTGCCGTGCGCCGCGGCGCTACCCTCTCTTCCCATGCAGGGGCCCACTTTCGACATGATCTACTGTTTCTCAACATTGCTGTTGTTGAGACGGCGAGACCAAGAGACGGCAATTGCCGAGATGGCCGGGTTGCTCAAGCCGGGTGGGTCTTTGATCGTCGACATCGCAGGCTCCAGGTCGCTCGCCATAAAATATTGGCGTCGCCACTATCGTCGGCGCGGACTTACGGGTGTTTTCGGCCATTCGGCCCCGCAAACGCGTGAGATGCTCGAACGGAACGGATTGAAAATCATCTCGATGGAAGCGCATGGCGTGCTTTCCCAATTTCTATTGGCGCCCGGTCTACATCGACTCCCGGGTCTGGTCAGACGGACCCGGGGCAGCGATTCAAGGCCAGGCTGGGATGCCGTGATCTCGCACCGCCTGCCCGCCCTGGCCGAACGCTGGTACGTCGTGGCGCGCCGCGCGAGAGGGACAGCCTGACATGATGATCGGACGGCATCGGATCGACAGTGATCTCATGCTGCGGTTCGTCGCCGAGGGCATAACCAAGGGTTCCGCGTTGGCGATAGCGTTCCTCCTGGCACGGTGGCTCGCCGCAGACGGGTTTGGCGGCTACTCACAGACCCAAGCGCTGGTTGCCGTGCTCGTTCCGCTGGTTCTGCTCGGCCTCGGCTTTGCTCTCATACGGCAGATCGCGGGTGCCGCCACAACCGCGGACATCACCGCCCCAGTCGCCACCGCCTTCGTCATTACAACAGCGGTCTCGTTGATTGTGGCAACTACCATGTGGGCATGGGCCAATTCGCTTGCGCTCCACTTTACCGACCACCCGGCCGCCGCGTCGCTGATTCGGACCGCTGCAATCCTGCTCCCGATCGCGGTCTGGCAATCGTTGCTCTTCGAAGCCCTGCGCGCGAGGCATAGGGTCAAGTCCGCAACGTTGCTTCAGATCACAGAGTCTTCACTCTCGCTGGCGGCAGTCATTGCCCTGGCGCTGTTCGAACAGCTGACACCCGTCACCGCCATCGCCGCCATTGCCGCATTGAAGTTCGTATTCTTCGTATGCGCCGGTGTCGACCTGGCGCTGTCGGAGCGCATCCGACCCGCCCAACTCGCATTGCTACCGTTACCCGGCATCCGCGCATCTCTCGCCCTCGGTATCCCTTTCATGATCGCAGGTCTCGGCGAAGTGCTCATGGGCCTCGTCGATCGTGTCCTGGTCGGCAGCATTGCCGGAGTCGATGTCGTCGGGCGCTATGTCGCTGCGCAGACGCTCATCGCCGTTCTCGCATCATGGGGCGCACCCTACTGGTGGCTGCTCTATCCACGCATGGCCCGCGCGATGGCAAGTGACCCTTCGGCAGACGTGTTGTCGGCCACCCATCGGCTGTTCGGAAACTTCATTGCCTGGGCCACACCGCTCGCCGTGTTGCTCGCAATCCTCGGCGCACAAATCCTCGCACTCGCGCTCGGGGAAACGTTCCGAATCTCACAGACAACAATGAGCGTGCTGGTTCTCGCCGTCTTCGTGAACCAGTCCGCGACACCATGGGAGTATTACCTGTATGTGACCGGCAAGGCCGTGTTTCTGATGTGGACATCGCTGACGTGGGGAATAATCGCGGTCGTCGGTATCGTGATCCTCTTGCCGGAACTCGGCCTTATAGGGGCTGCGATTGCAGTCGCGACGGCACGAACGGGGTTCGCCCTTTCCCTGGTTTTCAAAGCGGGCCAAATCGGACTGGGGGCACAACTGTTGCCCCCAAATGTGACACTACGCTCCGTTTTTGCTCTTGCATCTGGGATCGGGGTGATCGCAGGGATGCATCTGGCGTGGGGGTCCGCGACACTGGCACCCTGGCATTTCGCGGGCGTGTTCCTCGTCACCTATCTGCTGACAAGCGCAATCACCGCGTGGGTTCAGGCCCGCTCGCGGGCTGCCTGATCTGCGTCGATTTGCGCCAGTAGCGCCGTCGCCGCAGCCACGCCGGCATTGCCGTCGCCCTGAAGCGTACGCCAAGTCGCAACCGAACGCGGATCGACCGGCGTTGCTGTGAAATCGTGCACTGCAGCGACGAGGCCGTTTGCATCCGCGCCGACGATACGCGTCAGACCCAGCGCGACGGCGTCGGGTCGTTCGGTTTTCTCGCGTACAATAGCGACGCGCGTTCCTAGCGACGCGGCCTCTTCCTGAACACCTCCGGAATCCGATACGACAAATTTTGCCGCCTGCTGTGCGTGCAGAAACTCTGGATAGTCCAGTGACTCGCGCAACATCACCCGGTCTTTTCGGTCCCCGAAGAATTGAAAGGCTGTGCTTCGGACCTTGGGATTAGGGTGCACCGGCCAGAGTATTTGAAGCTCCGGGTAATCATCTAACATCGAGATGAGTTGGCGACAGGTGGCCTCCAAGCGGGGGCCAATGTTTTCACGACGGTGCAAGGTCACCAGAGCAAACTCCCCATCCTGCAGCCACGCCGCATGGTTATCGCCCAAATGGGAGAGCATGGCCTGCTGGCTGTCGAGACCGGTATTGCCGACGACCTTTATGGTTTCTGCGTCGATGCCCTCGGCCAGAAGGTTATCGCGCGCGCACGGATAGGGCGCCAAATGGAGGCCGGCCAGGTGCGCGATTTCTTGACGGAATCCTTCTTCCGGCCAGGGTTCGTGTATGTCATGGGTCCGCAGCCCCGCCTCTAAGTGAACAACCGTACTCTCGCTTAGATACCCGAAAAGCGCGCCGGCAAATGCCGTTGCCGTATCGCCCTGCACCAGAACCCAGTCCGGGCGTCGGTGCGCGTAACGTTCCGTCAGATTGACGATGATCCGCTCGACCACTTCCATTGGCGTCTGGGCACGCTGCATGAGGTTCAAATTCTCGTCGACCTCAAGATCGAGCACATTCAATGTCTGCGTCATGATTTCGGCGTGTTGTCCGGTACACACAACGCCAACCTCGACGGCTGGCTGCGCAGCGCGAATATTCGCGACCATCGGCGCAAGCTTAATCGCCTCCGGCCGTGTTCCAAAAATCACCAACCCCGACATGCGGTATCCCTGATCATTCAATCTTCAATCCGCGTCCATCACGAGGGCGCACAATACTTCCGCTGTTTGCGTGGCGACCCTGGCCGGCTCCCACAATCGCCATGCGGCGTCTTGCACTTCCTGTGCTTTCTCGATCCGCTTGCGAGAGTTGCCCTCCATATCCCGCAGCGCCGATGCGTAAGCACCGGGCTGCGCATCCACGTATACAGCGCCAAGACTTGCATATTCCGGCGACTCCGCTGCGGGCAAGCGATTTACGATCACAGGCAGACCGGAAAGCGTCGCCTCCATCACGGTTTTGGGCGATTCACGAAACGCGCTGTGTGCGACCAAAACGTCGTAGCGCGACAATTCTGCGCAGAGTTCGCGGTTTTCCATGGCGCGAACAAAGGTGGTTCGGCGTCCTACTCCACTCTCCTCGGCGATGCGTTGTGCGGCCTCATGGAGCAGTCCGTCACCGATGAGTGTCAATTCGACATTCGGCGCTGTCTTGAGGGCCGCGACGACAGGCCGGGGATCACGGCCGGGTATCTGACGTCCCAGCCAAAGCGCGCGCATAGGAATGCCGGACCGTGCGTTCACGGGCGGGCGCGCCGTGATACCAACAACGTTGGGCACCACGACTGTGCGCTCCGCAATGTCGGGGGGAAGAAAATCGCGGATCGGCGCATACACCGCCATGACCGCGCCGGCATCCCGCAGCGCCTGCAGCACCGATGGCAGCAAGAGCCGCCGCCAAAGTCGATCCCGTGTACCCAGATACCGCGACTGAATCTTCGGGTCAGGCGTCGAATGGAGGCTCACAGCGAAGGGTATTCGGGTCTCACGTCCGACAACCGCGGCCGCCACCGCTGCCAGGCCATCACCATAAGCGCGGACAACATCCGGTGGATTCGATGCCACCAATCCAGACAGACGCGTCAGCAATGAGGCCAGCCGGCCCGGGTGCAACCCGGCTGAGGCCAGCATCAACCCGCGCCGATTGATTCCGGCATTCACGTAATGCGGCTGCGCCGGGGCACACAGGCGCGCAATCGTCTCGTCCGTCGGCCGGTCTTCGACCAGTCCCAGTACCGTCACGGTGTCAAAAACCCCGGCGGGATTGAAATAACCATCCAGGATTTCACCCTTGGCCTCCCATTCGGAAATTCGATCTTCTAGAACAACCATCAGGTGCATCGGGAGGTCTGCTTTCGATTCTGAATTGAAGTCATCGCGATATCGTATCCAAACCCTCGACCAAATCCACAGAGATGATCCGCCGGGCGCCGGTCAATGTCGCGCCGGTATTGTCTGCCACACAAAGTCGATATAGCCGACCGTCGGCGGGCACCGACATCGCATTTCCGACGAGGACCTCCGTACGGCCGGCACTCCCGGGTGATCTCGACAAGTCGTGCAGAAACACAATCGCCGTTCCGGCCGGGAGTTGGTTCAGATCGGCAAAACGATATGTCAACGGATGTAGGCCGGCATGAAAGGCTGATTCGGATGTCGCGGCCGGCCAGTGCGTTCCGGATCCGCCCGGACCGATTTTGACAACCGGGCTGTCCCTGCCGAGGCGCGCCAGAACCGGGTCGCCCGCCAAACAAGCCGGGTGCAGCACGGTCGTCTGCAACGGGCCATAGGAGCCTCCCGCCAACCATGGCACCACCAACATAAGGGCGAATGTTGCGAGGATCATGAACCATGTGGTCCCGGTCCCGGCCGCGCCTTGTCCTGCCAGACGCCGGTGCCGACCCTGTTCGCGCCTGTGAGCCCCGCGCTGGCCCGCCAAGGCCAGAAGGCCTCCGGCGACCATGGCGCCACCCCATGCGCGTGGATCTCCGCCTGTCACCAACTGCGGTAAGGCCAGTACGATAACCAACGCGCCGCCCCAGATCACAGCGCGACGACCGGGAATGGTCTCCATGAAGCGTACGAACCCCAACGCAACCAGCACGCCGTCGATGGCAATTGTGACAGCGAAGACCCGCAAATCACCTTCGATCGATAAAACCGGCGCCGATACCACGACACCAACAAACATCGCGGCGAGAGCACGTTCCAGGTCTGTGCCCACGCGTCGCAACAGCGCGGCGATGCCCCACAACCAAAAGGCCCCCAAGACCACGCGCGCGGGCACCCAAGGGATGTAGATGAGCAGACGCTGGAGATATTCGAGCCACCCCTGCGCCAACCCGGCCAACAGCAACTGCGGCTGCGAACGGATGAGATCAAGCGCTGCGCCATAAATCTGATCGCTGGATGCGCCCGGCAAACGCGTGAGCGCGTATGTCCATCGCTCGCCGCCAGACGCCAGACCGTAGAGCGTGTAGGAGAAATTCGAATGAATCTCCACCGCGACGCCCCCCAACGAGGCCAAAATAGCGGTGCCCGGCAGAAACCCGGCCGCCGCCATGACCACGACCAACCCCGCCAGGCGCCATCGCCTGAGGGAGGGCATGTCGCGCACCACGAATGGCCATAATGCGAGGGCCGGCAAGACGAAGAACGCGCCTGCGCGCGCATTCAGCGCAACGCTCAAAACGAATACGCCAGCTCCGAGCAAATACGCGGAGCGACGCTCCACGCCCGACAAGAACAGGGTCAGGCCACCAACGCCCAACACGAAGCCCAGATTTTCGGTTAGCGCGGCCACAGAGAGTGTTGCCATGAACGATGCGAGAACCGCGACGGAAAACAGCCCTGCCCCGGTGCCCCAACGCCGCGCGGTGGCCCAGGCAGTTACGAAAATCGCCGCCCCGTTCATAGCGGCCTGAAGCAGAAGTGCCAGTTGCAATTCCAACCCGGAGAGCCGGAGCAGACCCGCGAGATAAAGCGAGTAGGTCGGGCGGCGCTGGCAGAACGCCGACAACCCCTCGCCATCGAGCACAGAAAGGGCACAGCCATAGTAACCTGCCGCGTCATTCCACGGCAGGAGACCGGCGATCGCATTGGGGTGGGTGCGACCGGCCAGCCAGTAGCCAAACAACGGCAGAAGGGCCGCAGCAGCGGTCATGGCCAACATGAAGATGGCCAACGGCAATCGATTCTGAAGCGCCCCCGGCATTGCGACCGCAAGAACTGCGACCGCAATGAAAAACGGGGCCAGCCACATGGTGGCGTCCGTCACTAGAATTTGGACCAGAGTGGCGGCCACGCTACGCCTCCGGAACGGAGTATCCTGAAGGAAACACCACCCCAGGCCGCGCTTCAGCCAAGATCAACAAGGGGGGAAATGGTGGGCACGGCTGGGATTGAACCAGCGACCCCTGCGATGTCAACACAGTGCTCTCCCGCTGAGCTACGCGCCCCACCTGATACGGGTTTCAGCGTTATCGGCGGCTTTCCGTTTCCGGTCTTCCGTCCACAACAGGGGCGGGTGATACACCGCACCCCCGCCAATGGCAAGGGGCGCACCCGCCAATTTCACAAGCGTTACCGCTTGTACTCAATTTCGTAGCCAACGACGTCCGTGTCACCCGTGTTGACCGCATTATGCTCCACCGGCGCCGAATAGGATCCGGCCTTTCCCGGCTCGTAGCTGAACACCTTTGTGGTGCCATCAGCGAAATGGGATGTGAGTTCGCCTGCGGTGAGATAGATCACCACATAATCGAGTTCATGGGTGTGCCAACCGGTCTGTTCGCCCGGCTTGATCGTATATTTGATGACGCGTGAGCGGTCATCTTCATGGACGATCTCGCTCAGCTCCGCCGTGCGGTCGTCTGCATCGGCTGTGTAGTTGATTTCAGCAGTGTTGGACACGAGCGCCCCCCCGTTTTTATCGTTGCATCCAGGCTACTATAGCAAGAACGCAAGCCCGTCAGGCAACCTGCTCTTCGAGGATCGCGTCGACATGATCCACCAGATCGCGCAGGTGGAAGGGCTTCGACAGGACCTTGGTATCACCCATCTTCTCTCGGGCATTCATCGCCACTGCCGCGAAGCCTGTGATGAATAATACCTTGAGATCCGCATTCACCTTGTTGGCCTGACGCGACACCTCGATGCCGTCTATTCCCGGCATCACAATGTCCGCGATCAACAACTCATAGGCGCGTTCCGACACCGCGTCGAGGGCCGCCAGGCCATCGGGTACAGCTGTGACATCATGGCCGCTGCGTTCGAGCGCGCGGGTCAGGAACTCACGCATCGATTGATCATCTTCGGCGAGCAGGATTCGCGCCATCTAACCCGTGTCCCTTCAGCATTTCTGTCAATTTTCGCGCAGCCATCGCGGCCGCCAGAGGCTAGCCCGAACCTGTTTCAAAAGG
Source organism: Alphaproteobacteria bacterium (assembly GCA_965205535.1). GTDB lineage: Bacteria > Pseudomonadota > Alphaproteobacteria > UBA6615 > UBA6615 > UBA8079. The sequence continues at coordinate 183,492 of CBDBHH010000005.1, forward strand.
GTGAAGAAAATCGACTGCCGCCACCAGCTCCCCGTCTTTTCGCTCACGTCGAAACACGCATACGTGTCAAGGGTGACAGCCTGACTGCTTTTCGCTACATCAAACATGTTATGGACCGCGAAACCGTCAATGATTCAGACGCCGCGATAGAGATTCTCGCGCCCGCAGAACAGCGTGTGCCGCTGGTTTTCTCGTCGCCCCATAGCGGACGGGCCTATCCCGACGCTTTCCTCGCCGCGTCCAGGCTCGATGCGCATGCCATCCGGCGCTCTGAAGATTCATTTGTCGACGAACTGTTCGCACAGGTGCCTCATCACGGCGCGCCGCTGTTGAAGGCATTGTTTCCACGTGCCTTCGTGGATCCCAATCGCGAGCCCTACGAGCTCGATCCGGCCATGTTCATCGAGGCGCTTCCCACGTTCGTCAACAGGCACTCACCCAGAGTCGCAGCCGGCCTTGGCACGATCGCGCGCGTGGTCGCCAACGGCGCGGAGATCTACGCCTGCAAGCTTCCCTTCGCCGAAGCCCGCGAACGAATTGAGCGCTGCTATCAGCCCTATCATGAAGCGCTGGAAGACCTGATCACGCAGACCCGCACCGCGTTTGGCACCTGCATTCTCATCGACTGCCATTCGATGCCGTCCATCGGTGGACCGATGGAGAATGATGCCGGGCGCCGCCGCCAGGTGGATTTCATCCTTGGCGATGCCCATGGACGGGCCTGCAACCGGTCCCTGACGGGTCTGGTCGAGGAAACATTGCGGGATATGGGTTACACCGTCGTTCGTAATGCCCCCTATTCGGGCGGCTTCATCACCCGCAATTATGGCCGCCCCGAAACCGGCGTGCATGCACTGCAGATCGAGATCAACCGCGCGCTTTACATGGACGAGGCGACCATCGAACGCACAGACGGCCTCGCGGAAGTCGCTGAGAATATGAGCCTGCTGGCCGCCCGGCTGGCCGCGCTTGAACCTGCGGCACTCGCCGCCTGAGACGAACTTTGTCTGCGGCCCCCGACCAGGCGAGTTTGTTCACGCTGCGCGACGCTTGTGCCGATGATGCGCGCGCCATTCAGAAAATCTATGCCACCCATGTTCTGACCGGGCTTTCTTCGTTCGAGGAAGTCCCGCCCGATGCCGCCGAGATGGCGCAACGCATAGTGACAATTCAGGAACAGGGCCTGCCGTATATCGTCGCTGACGCCAACGGCCGGCTGGGCGGCTATGCCTATGCCAGTCCTTTTCGCACGCGGTCCGCGTATCGCTACACCGTCGAGGATTCGGTCTATATCGCGAATGACGCACTGCGCCGTGGTCTGGGACGAACCCTGCTCACGGAGGTGATTTCACGTTGCAGCGCGGCGGGCTTCCGGCAGATGGTCGCGGTGATCGGCGGCAGTGACAACCATGGCTCGATCGGCCTGCACGAACATCTCGGATTTGAGATGGTCGGGACCATGCCGGCCGTCGGCTTCAAGTTCGGCCGCTGGGTCGACGGCGTGCGCATGCAGCGTGCTCTTGGCCCCGGCGCCACATTACCGCCTGATGAAGTTACCGGCGACGAGAGATAGACGCGTTGCCATAGACCCCGGCGCTAAACACGGACCTGCGGAGCAAACCCCATGAGAATGGACGGCGTTATTGATCAGGCCTATGAGCGTTACACGGATGAGGACCACGCCGTGTGGCGCGATCTATATCGTCGCCAAACTGCGCTCCTCCCCGGCCGGGTTTGCAAAGAGTTCATGGGAGGTCTCAAGGCCCTGGCCATCGGCGAGGACGGTATTCCCGAGTTCGCCAGACTGTCAGATGCACTGGAGCCGATCACAGGTTGGCGGATCGTCGCAGTACCAGGTCTGATTCAGGAGGAAATATTCTTCGCGCACCTGGCCGCGCGTCGATTTCCGGTGACCAACTGGATTCGTAAGCGCGAAAGCATGGACTATTTGCAGGAACCGGATGTCTTTCACGATCTGTTCGGCCATGTCCCACTGCTCACCAACCCCGCCGTCGCAGACTATATGGCCGCCTATGGGCGTGGCGGCCTCAAGGCAATGAAGCTTGGTGCCTTGGACATGCTGGCACGCTTGTACTGGTACACTGTCGAGTTTGGTCTGGTCGCAACCCCCGAGGGATTGCGCATCTTCGGCGCGGGCATCGTGTCTTCGAAAGGCGAGAGCCTCTACTGCCTGGACGACCCCGCACCCAATCGTATTCGTTTCGATCTGAAGCGAATTCTGTGTTCGCGTTATCGGATAGATGATTTCCAGGAAACATATTTCGTCATCGAGTCATTCGACTCACTTGTCGCCGCCACGTTGCCGGATTTCGCGCCAATCTATGAAGAGGTCCGCAATCTGGATGAAATCAACGCCGGCGAACTCATCGCCGAAGATCTGCCCGTCACCGACTGAACGCAGCAGCAATAGCGCAAAAAAAAGGGCCGTGGAAACCACGGCCCGAAGTCATAGGGAGGAAACGCTTTAAGGCGACACCGCAGTACGATGCCGCAATGCAATATATATTTTTTGCGTACGCGAAATCAAGGGAAACGGTAACAACCAGCCGTTATTAAAAGATAATTTTCCGTTCTCCGAACCATATTGAAATATTATTTCACCAAAATGGTGCGTCGCAATGTAAACTCGCAGCGCCCCACTGGCACGGCGTTTGCGACGAACCTGTCGCCATGCCGATGATATTTCCTGCCACCCGCCAGTGTTTCCTGGTATCCGCCGTCGCCGTCACCCTTTTCTGGTTGGGGAGCGGGATCGACTCACGGTCCGCCAACGCCCTGGAAACGCACGATATTTGTGCGTCGGCAATCGGTCACGCCGAGCGTGATCGCAACATCCCCAACGACCTTTTGACGGCGATCGCGCAGACGGAATCCGGCCGCTGGGATGGCGAACGGGAGGCAGTATTTGCCTGGCCATGGACAGTCACGAACGGCCCGGACGGACGATTTTTCCCAACCAAGGCCGAAGCCATGGCGCATGTCCGGGACCTGCAAGCGCGCGGTATACGAAACATCGATGTCGGCTGCATGCAAATCAACCTGCACCATCATCCGCATGCATTTCGTGATCTGGATCGGGCCTTCGACCCCGCCGCAAACACCGCCTATGCCGCCCAGTTTCTGAGCGGTCTTTTCGATGCCCACAAATCCTGGGGTGAGGCAATCCGGCGCTACCATTCGAAGAACGCAAAGTTCAACCGCCCCTATCATGAGAAGGTGGTACGGGCTTGGAACGCGGCCCGGCAAACTTCCGCTGAGGCGCATCGCCAGTCGGTCATCGCGGCACATCTCGCCCAACGCGCGCGCTGGCGTGCGGAGCGGGAAGCGCAACTGGCTGCTGCGCGGTAACGCTCTCCCTGCTGCCCTGCGCGCATGACCGCCTTGGACGGCGCATAAGCCTCATGGCATGGTGCTGTGCCCGTTGAGCAATGAGCCCGTCGAGGAACCAGTCACACGATGACCGCGCTTGCCGCCGAAATATTCGCCGATGCCGGCTTCACGGTTGCCTCCGATGCCGACACGGGTGAATGGATGCTCAAGCTCGACGGCGCATGGATCACCCAACGGGTCGGTCCGGTGGACCAGATGCTTCGCGCCCTCGAGCTGCCTGCACAGGGAAAGGCGATCATCTAAATCGGCGATGTCGCCAGTCTCGACACGGCGGGTGCCTGGTTGATCCATCGAACCGAACTTGCGCTTGCCGATCTCGGCATCGAGGTCGATTGCCGGTCTGCCATTCCGGCCTATGCGCGCCTCCTCGAAACGGTCCGGGCCAACGACGCCCATTGCCCCGAGCCGCCGGCGCCGACAAACGCTTTTGTCGCAATGGTCGAGAGGGTCGGCCGCGCCACGATGGACGCGGCCATCGAAGGACGGGACCTGATCAACTTCCTGGGTCATTCCGTGATCGTGCTTGGCGACTCCATTGTCCGCCCCGGCCGTATCCGCTTTACATCTCTCGTCCACCACATCGAACAGGCCGGCCTCAACGCGCTGCCTATCGTCGGACTGATTTCATTCCTGATCGGAATCGTTTTGGCGTTTCAAGGCGCCGAACAACTCAGCAAGTTCGGCGCCGAGATATTCACCGTAGATATCGTCGCCCAGGGCGTACTCCGCGAAATGGGCGTTCTTCTGACGGCGATCATACTTGCCGGCCGGTCCGGCAGCGCGTTTACCGCACAGATCGGAACGATGAAAGTTCGCGAGGAAGTCGATGCGATGCGCACGATCGGCCTCGACCCAATGCAGGTCCTGGTCCTGCCTCGCCTTTGGGCGCTTGTTATCTGCCTGCCGTTGCTGACCTTCTACGCCAATCTCATGGGCCTGCTCGGCGGCGCGATTATGGCAACCGTCGTCCTTGATCTGACATTCTTCCAATTCGTTCGCCAACTGAGCGGCGCGGTCACATTGTGGACATTCTGGATCGGGCTGATAAAGGCGCCTGTCTTCGGCTTCATCATCGGCCTTGTCGGTTGTTACGAGGGCATGCGCGTTACGGGCAGTGCGGAATCCGTTGGGCGCATGACCACCCGCGCGGTCGTCGAGGCAATCTTCCTGGTGATTGTGCTCGACGCGCTGTTCTCGATTCTCTTCGCCATTCTTGGGGTCTAGTGCATGTCTGCCGCACCCGAAGCTGACCTCGACCCCGTGATCCGTATCCGCGGCCTGCGCACCCAGTTCGGTGCCAACGTTATCCATGACGGGCTCGGCCTCGATGTCGCGCGCGGTGAGGTCATGGGCATTGTGGGCGGCTCGGGCACCGGCAAATCGGTTCTGCTGCGGACCATCATCGGCCTGAACGCGCCGGCCGCGGGACAGATCGAGATATTCAACCAGGAGGTCACAAACGCCGCGGACGAAGAACGGCTGACCGTCCAACGTCGCATCGGGGTTCTGTTCCAGGACGGTGCATTGTTCAGTTCGCTCACCGTCGCGCAGAATATCGCGATCCCGCTGGCCGAGCATACGTCTCTGTCGCCCCAGCTGCGGAGCGAAATCGCGGATGTGAAAATCAACCTCGTTGGCCTCCCTCTCGATGCCGCCAACAAATCCCTCGGAACTTTCGGGCGGCATGCGCAAGCGCGCCGGCCTCGCACGCGCATTGGCGCTTGATCCGGAGATTCTATTCCTGGACGAGCCCACAGCAGGTCTGGACCCGATTGGCGCTGCACGATTTGATGAATTGATCGGCGAGCTGAGAGACGCCCTCGGGCTGACCGTCGTGATGATCACCCACGATCTGGACAGCCTGAACGCAATCTGTGACCGCATCGCCGTTCTTCTCGACAAACAGATTCGCGTCGGCACAATGCAGAATTTGATGGCGGATGATCATCCATGGCTGCGAGACTATTTCCACGGGCCGCGCGCCCGCGCGGCAATGGACGCCCCAAACAAGGCGGAGCAAGAATAGGCGATGGAAACTCGCGCAAATTATCTTTTGGTTGGCAGCTTTGTTCTCCTGATTGTTGCGGGCACGGTCATATTCATCCTGTGGCTGGCAAAGTTTCAGTTTGACCAGCAGTTCACGCGTTACGACATCGATTTCCCCGGTTCGGTCAGCGGCCTGAAGACCGGCGCCACTGTCGAGCTGAACGGTATTCCGGTCGGGGAGGTGATCAATATTCGGATTGATCCCGACAACGTCGAGCATGTGAAAGTGACAATCGAGGTGCCCGCAAACACGCCAATTCGCGCGGATACGGTTGCGAGCATGCAACTCCAGGGGATAACCGGTGGTGTTTCAATTCAATTGTCCGGCGGCACCCAGGACGCCCCGCCGCTGACAGCGAAACCCGGAAACAAGAATGCCGTGATCGCCTCGCAATCTTCCGCGCTGGAACAATTTCTGGAAGGCGCGCCGGAATTGCTGACCGGCTTGCAAACCCTCGTCGCCCGGGCCGCAACATTGTTGAATGCCGAAAACCAGGATGCCTTCGCAAACACGCTGGCCAATGCAGCTGCCCTTACTGGCGCGCTCGCCGCACGAACCGGCGATATCGAACTCCTGCTCACCGAGGCCTCGGGCACGATGACCAACCTGCGCGAAGCCAGCCAGACAATGGTCGCCCTCTCGGACCGGGCGAATGCCACGCTTGAATCCGTCGGCGGCGCCGCCGACAGCGTGACCAAAACAGTAGGTGCCAGTCAGCCGGACCTCGCCGCGTTGATTGTGGATCTGCGGCGCACCTCAAACTCGATCACCACCATGACCGACGAAATGAACGAATTGATCGAGGAGAACCGCCCGTCACTGCGAGATTTCACGGGCGATGGGCTCTACGAACTGACCAGCTTTCTGACCGAAGCGCGGGCCTTGATCGACGGCCTCGATCGTGTGACCACGCAGGTCGAGCGTGATCCCGCGCGCTTCCTGTTCGGCAACCAGCAGCAGGGCTATGAAACAGCAAGATAACTCCCATACCACTCACGCCATTTCGCGGCACGCACCGCGACGTGTATTCCTGCAGGGTATCGGTGCCCTGTCGCTGACGTCCGCACTCGCCGGTTGCAGTGTCGGGGAACTCCTGCCCGGACAGGGCCCGCCACCACGCCTCTTCCGGCTTTCGCCGAAGAGTACATTCGACACGGATATTCCAACCGTCGACTGGCAGCTGGTGATCGAAGAGCCGATTTCACCGACCGGGCTCAGTACAACGCGTATCCCGCTGCAGCGCCGCGCGGTCGAACTTGAATATTATGCCCGCGCGAACTGGACAGACCGCGCGCCGGCGATGGTGCACACCCTCGCGGTGGAATCCTTTGAAAATTCGGAGCGTATTGTCGCGGTGGGCCGGGAGTCACTGGGCCTGCGCTCCGACTTCATCCTGAAGCTCGACCTGCGGGAATTTCAGACAGAGTATTCGGGCGACGGACCCCGGATGCCCATGTGCGTCTCAATGCAAAGCTGGTCCAAATGCCGCAGCGAACCATTATCGGATCACAGCGCTTTACCCGCCGTATCAAGGCCAAGGCAGACACGCTGGAAGATATCGTCGCGGCATTCGACGATGCGCTGGGGAAAGTATTGAAGGAACTCGTGACCTGGACTCTCAAGTCCGGACAGGCCGCACGGCGCTAGATGGCGATTTAGGTCGCTTCCTGATCGTTCAGTGCGTTTTGCACAAATCGCACCAGGACACGAAGCGGCAGAGGCTTGTCGACCACCGCAAAGACATCCAGGCCCTCTTCGGTCGCCCGCTTCACCTGATCCGCATAACCGGACATCAGAATGATCTTCGGCTTGTAGTCAAGGTTAGCTGCCTTGATCCCGTCCAGGCCCGGCATCCGCACATCCATGATCACAACGGCAGGCTTCTCCCGACGCATCGTGTTGACCGCGGCGAATCCATTGTCTTCTTGAACGACAGAGATTCCGAACCGCGACAGGAATGACGCGATTTGCTCTGCTTGTTCACGGTCATCATCAACGATCATCACCAGCGGCGGCTGGCGAGCGTCATTCGATGGGGTCGTGGCTGCGATACCTGCCATTTACTCGTATCCATTCTTTTGAATACACGCGGTTGTACCGCCAATAACTAACACATATGCCCAGATTGGCGCGTGCTTATGTAGCATATTTGGGACAAAATTTCAGTATCAGAGCAATTCAGGTGAGTAAATCCCGAAGAATCCCCGAAACTTCCCGTAAATTCAAAGGCTTATGGAGAACCGCCGCCACGCCTGCTTGGGCCCAAAGGGCGTCCTGGTCATCGAGGTTGGTGTGTCCGGTCATCACAACAATCGGAAGTTGTGGTTGCTCCAGACGCACCCGCGCAAGGAAATCGGCCCCGTCCATTCCGGGCATGCGCAAATCGGTCAAAACCAGTTCGTATTTGATTGCACGAACCCGTTCGAGCGCCTCCGCACCGTTCGACGCCGTATCCGTTTTGTATCCACGCGTTTCGAGAAATTTCGACAATGTGGCTGTCGCTTCGGTTTCATCATCGACTATCAGGATACTGGTCATCACCTGGTCCGCATGGGCTAGCCGTCCACTGCCGACTCACGCTCGGCCCCCGCATCCAGCTGCGCAATCGGTAACCTGATTTCGAAAACAGCCCCTTCGGCCCCATTGGCGGCAGAGATCGTGCCCCCCATCCCGCTAATGATGCTGAAGCCGATCGCCAGCCCCAGGCCGGTGCCCTGTCCGGCTCGTTTTGTCGTGAAGAATGGTTCGAAAACCTGCTCCAAAGTCTCTTCGGATATGCCACCGCCATTGTCGGAAACGCTGATAACCACCTCTTCCCGGTTTGCGTGGCCCGTCGAATCACCGGCCTCTCGGGTAACGAATGCGGAGACCTCGATCACGCCACCTTCTATGCGCAAGCGGTCCCCGGCCCCATCCACAACCATATCCTCCTGACTGAAAACTGCATCGCGCGCATTCGCGAGAAGATTCAGCACCACCTGCTCCAGACGGATTGGTTGACCAAACACATACGGTGCCACCTTTGGCAGGACCGTCCGAACCTCGACGCCGTCGAGGCGATACTATTCACGGACCATCGACGCCGCCGCGGCCACGCAGGCAATAGGATTGAAACTGTCTTCAGAGTCATCCTCCTGCCGGCTGAACACCCGCATGTGGTTGATGATGTCGGCCATGCGTTCGCTCTGGTTCGATATACGGTCAAACTCTTCGCGATGGCTCTCCATGTCGGCCTTGTTCTCTTCCATCAGGATGAGACTCGAATCTGCGGCCATCCGGATGATATTCAGCGGTTGGTTGAGTTCGTGGGCCATGCTGGCCGCCATCTCACCAAGCAGCGCCAGTTTCGATGTTTGGATGAGCTGAGCCTGGGCCAGCTTGCGATCGCTGATGTCACGGATAATCACCAGAACAGCCGATTCCCCTTCATGGGCGAATTCAATTCCCGTCGCCTCCCCCTCAAAGGTCGTTCCGTCGATCCGCCGCATCCGGAATTCGTGAATTTCCATATCGCCGTGGAATCCCGACATGGGTTTAGAGGCGCGGACGGCGTCGTGATTTTCGGGGTGCACGAAGTCCAGCGCGCGGCGGCCGACCAGCCCCTCGGGATTCTCGGCACCCAGCATGTGAACGCCCGCCGCATTGACGAAGGCAAACCGTCCATCCGCCTGGATCGCAATCATATCCGGCGAAGCCTCGATCAGGCGTCGATAGCGGTCTTCGCTTTCCTCCAGGGCGACGATCGCACGTCGCTCCGCGGTGATGTCGGTAAACACACAAACCCAACCACCGTCTGACAATGGATCGGCGCGCACCAACATGATCTGACGGCCCGTGCGCGTGATCTCGAATTGAAACGGCATCCCGGCCGCGAGACGCTCATCGAGTGTCTTGCCGGGCTCCGGGTTGCCCGGCGCGTCCGTGATGTGTTCGATATCCGCGCCGATCGATTCGAGAATCTCGTGGAACGGTCGCCCGACCGATTCCTGACCACCCCCGAACACCGCCAACCGATCCAGACGCGTGTTCGTCAACACGGCCCGAAGGCGCCCGTCGAGCACAATCAAACCTTCGCCCATGCCTTCAAGCGTTGCTTGCAGCAGCGTGGTTTTCTCGGCGAGTTCCTGCTGACCCAATCGGATATCGGTGATGTCTGTCATCACGCAAACGGTGCCGCCATCAGTCGTCCCGCGACCAAGCAACTGAACATGACGACCATCCGAGAACCGCACTTCCTTTCGCTCGTTGGGGTCTTCGAACCACGCCGCCTGGGCAGCAACCCAGGAGTCTGTCTGATCACTGATATCGGCAATCGCACCGTTTTCTGCAGATCCACGCATCAAATGCTCGAACGTGCTGCCGGCAACGATGCGTGAACTGGCACCAGGAAAGTATTCTGGCGCCCGTGAGTTCCAGAGGATCAGTCGGCCCAGTTCATCGAACAGGACAAAGCCCGCCGGGATTGATTCGATGGCATCGAACAGACGAGATTGTGCTTCGCGAGCGCGGTCTTCCGCCAGCACCATGGCCGTAATGTCCGTCCCGGTCCCTCGGTACCCCAGGAATTTACCCGATGCCTCGAATATGGGACGCCCGTTGACCAGGAAATGATAGAATTCGTCGTTCTCACGTGGTCGCTGCATACGGACATTGCGAAATGGCTGGCGCGCGTCCATCGCGCCAATCAAGCGATTCCATTCATCTTGCGAACCTACCGAGGGCATGTCGCGGATCTTGTTGCCGATCAAATAGTCGCCCGGCCGTCCCGACACTTCGGAGAACCTGCCGCTGACATGCGTAAACCGGCCTTCAGCATCGAGTTCTCAGACCCAGTCCGATGCCGCGCTGGTGAAATCCCGGAACCGTTGCTCACTGTCAGACAGCTCGGTCTGGTGGCGCTTCATATCGGTAATATCGGATAGCGTCGTGACGGTGCCGCCATCTTCGGTGGGCGCGTCATTCAGCTGCAGCCAGGCCCCATCCTGCATGGCTATTTCAATCGGCATGCTTCCCAGGCGACGAAGGCGTTGCATGTCTTCGACCCAGTCGTCGGATATTCCGTCAACGCCCATAACACCGACGTCGACCGCAAGCGCGCGAAGGAACTGCGCATAGGACAGCGTCTGCGACGCATCCCCTGCCGCATCCGGCATGAGTTGGCGAAACTTGTCGTTGGAATCGACGAGAATATCCTCAGCATCGAACAACCCGAAGGCATCGGACATGCTGTCGAGCGCACCTTCGAGCCTGTCCTGGGTTAATTTGAGCCCGCGCGTAAGCGTCTCGTTTTCAACCCCCAGTCGGAAGCTTTCCGAGAAGCTTCGGTTCGCTGCACGACCCAGGAAGACAAGGGCGACCAGAAAGACAAATCCCGAAACGCCCAGCACCGTGCTCTCTGTGCTTTCCTGGACGACGAGAATACCGGCGATCGGAACCGTCAGCGGGACCAGATAGGCCACCAGCGCCGGGAAAAATGGCGCAAAGCTAGCCGTGGCGCCCGCACCCATCCCAAGTACGAAGATCACCAGATAAGCCTGGATCAGGAAATTGTCCTGGGTGAACAGGACGATCGATCCGACCCCCCAGACCACCTCGGCCACGAAATGAGTGCCGATCCATATCGTCCGCCAGTGGGCTCCGTAGCCCGCGCCGAGCGCCACTGCGGTGTCGTATCGTCGGTACAGCTGCCATCGAACAACCGACGTGGCCCAAACCAGACCAACCCAGATGATCAGCGCGATCGTCGGGACGTTGCCCCACAGCAAAAACCCGAGAATGATGCTGTTAACCGGCGGAACCAGATTGCTCAAACGGGCCTGGCGGGTCAGCGCAATCATCTGCGCACACGCCAGACGCGCGGCATACGGATATTCCGTATCCGGGCTCAAGGTTGGAGAATCCCTGTTCTGCAGTACCGACATGCGCGACCTGTCAGGCGGTGCCGGCGGTTGCGCCGAGCCGGACTAAGTTATTGAAGAACAACAACTTGAGCAAGTCAGCCCCACAACCCGGACGACGGCAAAGCCAGGCTGCTGCCATCAACCGACAGGCCGGGTGTGCGGTCCCCGGCCAACAATAGCGGCCCATCCAGATCCACGAATTGAGCGCCTTGTGCCACCAACATGGCGGGCGCCATGGCAAGGCTGGTCCCGACCATGCAACCGACCATCACGCCGAACCCATCCGCACGGGCCGCAGCGGCCGCGGCCAGCGCCTCGGTCAACCCGCCCGTCTTGTCCAGCTTGATGTTGACCAGATCATATTTGCCCTTGAGCTGTGCGAGGCTTGCCCGGTCGTGAAATGCCTCGTCTGCGCAAACGGGAATGGGCCGCGCCAACGTCGCGAGCGCCCCGTCGTCCCCGGCCGGAAAGGGTTGCTCGATCATCTCCACGCCCAGTGCTTCCAATGCCGCTACCGACGACTGATAGGTTTCTATATCCCAGGCCTCGTTGGCGTCCACGATCAGGCGCGCGTCCGGCGCTGCGGCCCGCACGGCGCGGACACGCGCGATATCATCGTCACCGGTCAACTTCAGTTTCAGCAACGGGCGGCTCGAATGAGCGGCGGCCTCGCGCGACATTTCCGCCGACCCGTCGGCGCTCAAGGTGAAGGCCGTGACAACCGGGTTCAGTTTCGGTAATTCCGCCTTTTGCCACGCTGATGTGCCTGAGGTGCGGGCCTCGTAATCCCAAAGTGCGCAATCGATCGCATTGCGCGCCGCACCCGGCGGCATCGCATCCTGCAGGCCGACGCGCGTCATGCCGGACCCGAGTGCAGGGGCCATAGCCAGAATATCGTCCACGACACTGTCGGGTGTCTCTTCGTAGCGGGCGTTCGGACCACATTCGCCGTGCCCGGTTGCTGCACCATCCGAAACACTCGCGACCACCACGATCGTTTCAGTCTTGGTCCCGCGCGAGATGGTGAAATGCCGCCGCAAGGTGAACGTCTCTATCTGTGCCGTCAGGGTGAGCATCGCGTTACAGCTGCATCAACCTGTCCACAATCGGGCCCACGCCGTCGCGGACAGGATCAAGGGCGGGCATTTCGAATCGGTCCGACAATTGCTGCATCAGATCGGCCCGCGCGCCGTCGCTGTCCATTGCCGAACTGTTCACCGCGATCCCGACACATTGTGCATCCGGGTTGGTCAGCCGTGCCGCTGCGAGATGTCCCTCGATACAGACCCCGATATCCGGCAGGGCCTGATGCGGCAGGCCGCGCATATGGGTGCGTGTTGGCTCGTGACACAACACCAGCGCGTCAGGCTGGGCCCCGTGAACCAACCCCATCGTGACACCGGCGTAGGAAGGGTGAAACAGGGACCCTTGCCCCTCGACGAGGTCCCAATGATCCGCCGCATTGGCCGGGGCAAGCCATTCGGTCGCACCCGAGATGAAGTCCGACACCACGGCATCGACCGAAACACCCGACCCGGCTATGAATATGCCTGTCTGTCCGGTCGCGCGGAAATCGCAATCCACACCTCGCTGGCGCAGTTCCGCATCCACCGCCAGGGCGGTGTACATCTTGCCGACCGAGCAATCCGTCCCGACAGCGAGCATGCGCTTGCCCGACCGCCGCGCGCCGGTCCCGACATCGAAACTCTGTGTTGGGTGGCGCACATCGAACAGCTGGGCGCCATTTGCATCGGCCGCCGCCGCGACCTCCGGAATGTCGGCGACGCGTGTGTGCAGGCCGGAGGCGACATCCATACCGGCTTCGATGGCGCGCAGGATCGTCGAAATCCAGCTCTCGCCGACAACGCCACCGCGATTGGCCACCCCGATCACCAGGGTTCGCACCCCGGTCGCGGCCGCATCATCGATTGTCATGTCCGGCAGGCCGAGGTCGGCGTTGCAATTCTCAAGGCGAAGCTGGCCCACACACCAGTCGCCGCGCCAATGCACGATACCTTGTGCGGTTTTCGCGGCCAGCTGGTCGGCCGCGTCGCCCAGAAACATCAGGTAAGGGTGTTCGATCTGCAAAACCCGTCACTCCCGTCCGATCCGCCGTTTGATCTGTCGCGTGCGGTTGCTGCGCGCGCTGGCGGAGAGTTATTGTCCGCACTGAACCCGCGCGGAGACTGACACCATGTTTACCACACGACCGGAAATCCGTGGCACTTACGGCATGGTCACCTCGACCCATTATCTGGCCACGATGGCCGGCTGGCGCATGTTCGAGATCGGCGGAAACGCGTTCGATGCCGCCGTGGCAACCGGGCTCGCATTGCAGATTGTCCACCCTTATCAGAACGGCCCCGGCGGGGACCTGCCGATTGTTCTGCACGACGCGCGCACCGGCAAGGTCGAAGTGATCTGCGGCCAGGGCGTGTCACCGGCCGCGGCCAGCATAGAGGCGTACCGCAATCTCGGCCTGGATTTGGTGCCGGGCACGGGCCTGCTCGCGCCATGCGTGCCCGGTGCCTTCGGTGCGTGGATGCTGATGCTGCGCGACTATGGCCGGCTGTCCCTGCGCGATGTGATCGAACCCGCGATCAGCTATGCGCGCGACGGCTACGCCGTGGTCCCGATGATGAACACGATCATTGGCGGCGTCGAAGAGTTGTTCCGCACGGCCTGGCCGACATCGGCCGAGACCTGGCTGGTCAACGGCGAAGCGCCGAAGGTCGGCAGCATGCATCGCACTCCGGTCATCGGCGAGACCTATCAGCGCCTCCTCGACGAGGCCGAAGCGACCGGCGGCGACCGTGAGGACACGATCGAGGCGGCGCGGCGCGTCTTCTATGAAGGCTTCATCGCCGAGGAAATCGACGACTTCTGCCGCACCACCGAATGGCTGGATTCCTCCGGCGAGCTGCATGGCGGATTGCTGGCCGGCGACGACATGGCGCGCTGGCGCGCCACCGTCGAGGCGCCTGCCACCTACGACTATGCGGACTACACGGTCTGCAAACCCGGCGTTTGGAGCCAGGGTCCTGTATTCCTGCAACAGCTCGCATTGTTGAAGGGCTTCGATGTCGCCGCCATGGATCCGCTGGGTCCGGAGTTCATGCACACCCAGATCGAGTGCGCGAAGCTGGCGCTGGCCGACCGTGAGGCATGGTATGGCGATCCCGCAGTCAACGACGTGCCGCTCGAGACGCTTCTGTCGGACGCCTACAACGACGTGCGACGCGCCATGGTTGGCGATAATGCCTCGCTCGAATTCCAGCCGGGTGCGCCCGACGGCCGCAATCCCGCGCTGGCCGAGTTCACGATCTTCGATCCTCACGCCGCCGCGGCCTCCGCACCGGGCGCGGGAGAACCAAACGCGGCCCAGGCCGGTGTCGGCGAACCCAACGCCGCACCGACGAGCTCGAACGGCGACACGGTGCATTGCGACACCGTCGACCGTGACGGCAACATGGTGGCCTGTATGCCCAGCGGCGGCTGGCTGCAATCATCACCGACCATTCCCTCGCTCGGGTTTTGCCTCGGCACGCGGGCACAGATGTTCTGGCTCCAGGAAGGCTTCGCAACAACCCTGCGCCCTGGCATCCGTCCGCGCACGACGCTCAGCCCGACCCTCGCCATGCGCGACGGCGCGCCGTCGCTCGCATTCGGCACCCCGGGCGGCGATGCACAGGACCAATGGGCACTCAGTATGTTTCTGCGCCACATCCATCACGGGTACGACCTGCAAGCCGCAATCGATGCTCCCAATTTCCACACCGACCATCTCCCGTCGAGCTTCTACCCGCGCACTTTCCAGCCCGGTGAAGTCAAGGCGGAGGGCCGCTTTGCCGACGCCACGATCACGGCCATGCGCGAACGAGGCCACCGCATGACAATGGTCGGCGACTGGGCATCAGGCCGCATGACGGCCGTCGGCCGCGAACGCGGCGCGCAGGGCTGGTTCCTGAAAGGTGCTGCCCACCCGCGGTTCCAGGAAGCCTATGCCGTTGGTCGATAAACCGGCCGCCCGCCCCATGCATCTGCGATGATTGCGTCCGAACCCAATGGGCTGACCGACCGCCTGCGTCGCGGACCCTATGGCCGCATATGGCAAATCTCCTGGCCGACAATCCTCTCGAACCTGACAGTCCCGATGCTGGGCGCGGTGGACACAGCCGTGATGGGGCACCTGCCTGACCCGGCCTATATCGGCGGCGTGGCCATCGGCGCCATGATTTTTTCGTTCCTCTACTGGGGCTTCGGCTTTCTGCGCATGGGGACGACCGGATTTGTCGCCCAGGCGCACGGGCGCGACGACGGTGATGAAATCCGTGCCGTGCTCGCACGCGCGCTGATGATCGGCCTCGCAGCCGCGCTGGTACTCCTGATACTGCAACTCCCGCTTCGTCTCGGCGCCCTCCAAATTCTGGATGCCGCGCCCGACGTTGAGCGGCTTGCCCAGGGCTACTTCGACACCCGCATCTGGGGCGCGCCGGCGACGCTCGCCAACTACGCGATTCTGGGCTGGATGCTGGGCATGCAATTCGCACGCGCCGCGCTGCTGGTTCAGATCGTCATCAACGGCTTGAACGCCGCGCTTGATATCTGGTTCGTCGTCGATCTGGGCTGGGGAATCGAAGGTGTCGCGTTGGCCACCGCGCTGGCCCAATACACGGGCGCGATCCTGGGTCTGGCCCTGATCGCGCTGCGTCTGCGACGTATCGACGGAAAATGGGACCGGGTACGAATTTTCAACCTTGCCGAACTCACCAGCCTGTTTCGGGTCAGCCGCGACATCTTCATTCGCACCCTGGCGATGATCTTCGCCTGGTCGCTTCTCACCTGGACAGGCGCGCGCATGGGCACCAACGTGCTTGCCGCCAACGCCCTGCTGATGAACTTTCAGTCCTTCCTGGCCCACGGCCTGGACGGCTTCGCGCACGCCACGTCGGCGCTTGTCGGCGAGGCCGTCGGTGCGCGAAACCGCCGCCTCCTGCGCGATACGGTCGTCGCGGCCACATTCATGGCCGCGGTCGTGGCGGTTGGTTATGCGCTCGTCTATGCCGTCTTCGGTGCACACCTGCTGGCGCTCCTGACCGACATCGCGCCGCTGCGCGAGTTCGCCGGTAGCTTCCTGCCCTGGATGGCGCTGTCACCCCTGCTATCGGTGTGGTCCTACCAGCTCGACGGAATATTCATTGGCGCCACACGTGCGGCCGAAATGCGAAACGCCATGATCGTTTCCGTGGCGCTCTACACCATCGCGATCTTCACCCTGCCTGCATACATGGGTAATCATGGCCTTTGGGCATCGGTAATGCTGTTCATGGTGTTGCGTGCCGTCACCCTCGCCGCCTTCTATCCCAGGATCGAGCGAATGTTGGCGGAATAGTGGCAAACGACTGATACTGTTACAAAAGTTTTACCAAAACCCGTGGATAGAATGTTGACACGAACCGCGACGTGTCTGCATCTTGCCCGAACGTCGGCGTGTCGATCTGGTTGCTCGCCGACATTTGATTCGGGCGAGGGAATCTACACTTGAAGTTCGACCTGCGTAAGAAACCTGGCTTGTTGGCGATCGCGGCAGCCGTGATCGTACTTCCCGCAGTCGCCTATCTTGCCGGCGCCCTGAACGGGACCGAGCCCGCGCCACAGATGTCTACAACCGCATCGGCCGCGACCCCGCCGGCCATCCCAGCGCTGGCTGTAGAGCCGGAGCCCCCGGGCCCGTTGGTGCATACCGTGGAAATCGAGAACGGCGACAACCTCATGGACGTCCTGGTCAAGGCGGGGGCAGAACGCGCCGACGCACACACGGCAATCCAGTCTCTGAAGGGCGTCTACGACCCCAGACGCGACTTGCGTGTCGGCGATGAGCTGCAGATCACGCTCGGGCCGTCCGCGGACAGCGCGAATGCGAACCCCGCCGAAACACCGGACTACAAGCTCTCTTCCCTGCGGCTACCGGTCACCTACGACCGCGAAGTCGAGGTTGAGCGCGCAGACGGGAACGATTTCGTCGCCCGGGAAATCGAGCTGCCGCTGACCACGGAATTCGTCCGCGTCTCCGGCGTGATTGATTCGAGCCTTTTCGTGAACGGCCGCAATGCCGGCATTCCGATCTCGGCCCTGATCGAACTGATCCGGATTTACAGCTTCGATGTCGATTTCCAGCGCGACATCTGGAACGGCGATGCCTTCGAAATCATGTTCGAACGCCAACGCGACGAAGATGATCGCGTCGTCAACAATGGCGACATCCACTACGCCAAGCTCACCTTGCGCGGCACCAATCTCCCCTTCTATCGGTTCGAGACGTCAAAGGGGACGATCGACTATTTCAACGAGAAGGGTGAAAGCGTCCGCAAGGCGCTGATGAAAACCCCGCTCGACGGCGCGCGCCTCTCGTCACGCTTCGGCAACCGGAAACACCCCATTCTGGGATACACACGCCTCCACGCCGGCGTGGACTTCGCCGCGCCGACCGGCACCCCGATCTACGCCGCCGGCGACGGCACCGTCGAGGTCGCGTCCACCAACGGTGGCTACGGCAAGTACATCCGCATTCGTCACAACGGCACATACTCGACCGCTTACGCTCATCTGAACGGCTACGCCCGCGGCGTCGGCTCGGGCAAACGCGTGCGCCAGGGTCAGGTGATCGGATATGTCGGGACGACCGGGCGTTCGACCGGCCCCCATCTGCATTATGAAATTCACCGCGACGGAAAACCCATCAACCCGCTGGGCCTCAAGCTACCCAGCGGCGAGAAGCTAAAGGGTGATCGCCTTGCGACGTTCCAGAGCCTCCGCGAGACCGTGGATGCGCGTTTCACGTCACTCGCTGCACCGGCATTGACGGCGGAGAGCGACAAAACGCTTACGGATTGAGTTCCTGATAGGTCGCACGGGCCAGGCCCAGCAAGCGGTCCCGCTCACCCTGTCCGATCAGCACATAGGCCAGCGGCCCATCCTTCCACCAGAAGGCCGAGACGTCGTCATACTCGGTGAACCGGAAGGCCGTCTCGCCGCCGGCAAGGTTCTGCTCCACATAGAGCGTCAGCCGCTCACCGGATTCCGCTTCATACATGAATTGCGCCGCCGGACCGGATTCCGATGCTGGCAAGAGCCGCCCGCCGACCAATCGATAGCCCTCGCCATCCAGGTTGGGTGCGCGCAAGGGCGCATCCAGTCGTTTCGACAGCCACGCCACCAGATGCGCTTCTTCGCTCGCCGGTACTTCGACGGCATGGCGCACCTCGCGCGAATACACCTGATGCGCTTTCACGGCACCGCGCGCGAGCGTGACGCTCGGGTCGCCGCCCGGGCCCAAGGCTTCATTCGCATACCAGCCGCCGGTCGCACCCACAGCGATGAGAGCGATCATGGCAGCCACGCGCCAGACCGGGCTGCGGGCCACGGCCGGTGCGCCGACATTCTGGAAGCGCGCAGGGACCGGCCGCTCCGAGAGCGGGCCATAAACCCGTTCGATGGCACCGGATATATCGCGCAGTTCCGCGACCCGCGACGCCTCGTCGGGATTCTCCGAGAGCCAACTCTCCACTTCGGCACGTCGGCCGGGATCCAGGCGGCCATCGACCAGCGCCTGAATCTCGTCTTCGGTCGGAATTTCGGGAAGATCACTCACGTTTTTCTCCGTCCACTCTCTCGCGTTTCCCCCCAGCTCGCCGCCCGCACCTTCTCGCGCGCGCGCGACAGGCGAGACATAACCGTTCCGACAGGAACCCCCGTGATGTCCGCCGTTTCGTCGTAACTGAAGCCCTCCATCGTCACCAGCAACAGGGTCTGGCGCTGGGTGTCGGGCAATTCCTGGATGGCCGCTGTCACCTCACGGAGCTTGATCCGGTCCGCCTGGTTCGGCGGCACGGCCATCGCGGGAAAATAGTCCTGAATCTCGACAACGTCCGGTCTCGCGACCGCGCGAGCCACGTCATTGACGTAAATATTGTGAAGAATGGTGAACAGCCAACCGCGCAAATTTCCCGGGCGTCGCCATAGATGCCAGCGGCTCATCGCCCGTTCGAGGCAATCCTGCACCAGATCGTCCGCCCGCGGCTCGTCATGACGCAACAGCACCAGCGCATAGCGGCGCAAGCTGGGTATATGTGTCTCGACGAGTTCGAACGAACTGCGTTTCATACCTGGTCTCCGCCCCCTTTATACAGCACGGGCACACGAAAACAGTGGCGGGCGGTGAAGTTGAGGGATTTCACCGTCCGCCACCTTTCGGGGGTATTCACCGGCAAGTTCGACGCGATCCGGGGCAATCAGGTAAGGGACTTGGGGATCAGGCCCCTGACCGGCCCAAGATCCGGATCAGAAATATCGTCGGATGACCGCGCGCGCGGGGCACTTCCGGTTTCCCGGAGGCGACCTGCACACGGTCACCCGACCGCCTACTTGCCTAGGCAACTCATCAACAGGTGGCGTTCGGATTTATTCCCGGGCAAAACGCGGCGACGGAGAAAAAAATTGAGTTAGCGGAGCGTCAAATAGAACATCAGCCGCATCAACGCCGTCTGATCAATCGGCGCGATCAGGCCCGGTGAGACAATTCCAGTGTGGTCGAGCCCTTCCAGGGTGACCGACTGCGGGCAGATCTCGACCGCCGAGCGCACCGGCACCAGGCCATCGCTCGGGACACCATTGTCATGCATCCAGATCAGCGTTGGATAGCTCCAGGATGTCGGCCGTGCGAAGTCGGCGGGATCGGCGACATAGGTCGCCACGCAGAGCATCGGCACCGTTTCCAGTACCGCCCTGATCTCACTCTTATTGCTTTGCAGATAGGCTTCGCGTGCCGTGGTCGTGAGATCGATCAGGGAATCGCCCCGCCCGCCCAAAACCGAGAGCACCACGTCCATAAGCTCGGGAAACCCAGATACATCACGCGCCAGGTCGGCGACGGGAGAACCGCCAAACGGCGCCTGCATAGCGACCCAGCATTGCACGCGTGCGCGCTGCTCGGCTGTTGCCCGGCGCAGATACTCCATGACGTCGAGCCCACCCTTGCTATGGGTCACGAAGCAGATCGGGGATGTTCCTTCCCCGACTATTTCGACAAATCGATCGGCATTTGCCGCAACCGTATCTTCGGTCTCGACATCCGCGATCTCGGCGTCGATACCCTCGTCGGCCAGCCAATTGTAGATCCCGGCCATATAGCCGAGATCATTGCCCAGACGAACCGTAGGGATAACGGCGTCGCTCAGATAAGACGGTACGAAGATGACCCGCATGCCATCGAACCGGCCACGGATATCGTCGAAGCGGGCCTCGACCCGGGTCACATCCAGATGACCATCAACCAGAAATCTTGCGAGACGAGCACCCTGATCGCCCGCCATATCGGGCAGGCCGGGTGGCGGCAATGTGACCGCGTGCCGTTGCTGCGCGCCAGCAGTGAAGAAATAACCGGTGACGGCCACGGCGACGAGCACCGGCAAGAAGACAAACAACCCACCACGGCTCAGCCAGCGGTGCCACCGCGAAGATCGACCAGCCATCTACAAACCTCCCTATCGGTTCAGCAGCGTGCAGCTCGTCCGTTAAGCGGCTTCGGCCTGTACAACCTCGCCATTGATCAACAAACCATCCGGTCCGGCGGACACCTGCACCGTATCGCCTTCAACAATGGTACCATCCAGCAACATCGTCGCGAGTGAATTCTGGAGATGCCGCTGGATGACACGCTTGAGGGGGCGGGCGCCATACACAGGGTCATATCCGGCATTCGCCAACCAGGTGGTCGCCGCATCGTCCAGATCCAGGCCTATCTTTCGGTCGTCGAGCAACTGGCGGAGATGGGCGAGCTGGATGTCCACGATGCCGGACATCTGACCCCGGCTCAGGCGATGAAAGAGCAGCACCTCGTCAAGCCGGTTGAGAAACTCCGGCCGGAAGGCGCCGCGCACGACCTCCATGACCGCCTCGCGGACATTGTCGGTATCCTCACCGTCGGGTTGATTTGCAAGATGCTCGCTGCCCAGATTCGACGTCAGGATAATCAGGGTGTTCTTGAAGTCGACCGTGCGTCCCTGACCATCGGTCAGACGGCCATCGTCCAACACCTGCAACAGCACGTTGAAGACATCCGGATGAGCTTTCTCGATCTCGTCGAAAAGGATCACCTGATAGGGCCGACGCCGGACGGCTTCGGTCAGGACGCCGCCTTCTTCATAGCCGACATATCCCGGCGGGGCGCCGATAAGCCGGGCCACCGCATGCTTTTCCATATATTCGGACATATCGACGCGAACCATCGCGTGCTCGTCATCGAACATGAATTCTGCGAGCGCCTTTGTCAGTTCGGTCTTGCCGACCCCGGTCGGGCCGAGGAACAGGAACGAGCCAATCGGCCGATCCGGGTCCTGCAACCCGGCGCGCGCGCGGCGCACGGCGTTGGATATTGCGCCGATGGCATCGTTCTGCCCGATGACGCGAGATCCGAGCATGACTTCCATTTCCAGCAACCGTTCGCGCTCGCCCTCGAGCATCTTGTCCACGGGCACGCCCGTCCAGCGCGAAACCACGCCGGCGATGTGGGAATCCGTAACTTCCTCGTCGAGCATGTTCCCTTCGGGCGCTTCATCGGCTTCGATTACCGCGCGCTCTAGGTCGGGAATTCGCCCATAGGCCAACTCACCGGCGCGCTCCAGGTTGCCGACCCGCTGCGCCTGCTCCAGCTCCAGCCGTGCAGCATCGAGCTGCTCCTTGATCTTCTGGGTCCCGGCGAGCTTTTCTTTCTCCGCCTGCCAGACGAATGTGAGGTCCGCCGACTTGGCTTCCAGTTCGCCGAGCTCCCCGTCCAGCACCTCCAGCCGGTCTGCCGAAGCGCTGTCGTTTTCCTTCTTCAGCGCTTCGCGCTCGATCTTGAGCTGGATGATCCGACGATCCAGCTCGTCGATTTCCTCGGGCTTGGAATCGACCTCCATTCGCAGGCGCGACGCGGCCTCGTCGACGAGATCGATCGCCTTGTCGGGCAGAAAGCGGTCGGTGATGTAGCGGTTGGAAAGCGTCGCGGCAGATACGAGAGCGGAATCCGTGATCCGCACGCCGTGGTGCAGCTCATACTTTTCCTTGAGGCCGCGCAGGATCGAAATCGTGTCCGCCACGTTCGGTTCGGCGACGAAGACCGGCTGGAAACGCCGCGCCAATGCCGCGTCCTTCTCCACATGCTTGCGATACTCATCCAGTGTCGTCGCACCCACGCAATGCAGCTCACCGCGCGCCAGCGCCGGCTTAAGCATATTGGAGGCGTCCATCGACCCTTCGGCCGCACCCGCCCCGACGATCGTGTGCATCTCGTCGATGAACAACACAATTTCGCCCGCGGCGGTTCCCACTTCCTCAAGGACGGCCTTCAGACGTTCCTCGAACTCGCCACGGAACTTCGCCCCGGCAATGAGCGCGCCCATGTCGAGCGACAGCAGCCGCTTCTCGCGGAGACTTTCGGGCACATCGCCGTTGATGATGCGCAGGGCGAGCCCTTCCACGATGGCGGTCTTGCCCACTCCAGGCTCACCGATCAGCACGGGATTGTTTTTCGTCCGGCGTGCAAGCACCTGGATTGTCCGGCGAATTTCCTCATCGCGGCCAATCACGGGGTCGAGCTTGCCGTCGCGGGCCGCCTCGGTCAGATCGCGGGTGTATTTGGCGAGCGCCTCATAGGCGTTTTCCGCCGTCGCGCTATCGGCCGTCCGGCCTTTGCGCAGGGAATTGATCGCCTCGTTCAGCGCCTGCGGCGTGACATTTGCGTCCGTCAGAATTTGGGCCGCACTGGTACCAGTCGCCAGTGCAATGGCCAGCAGCAACCGCTCGACCGTGACGAAACTGTCGCCTGCCTTGTCGGCGACATCCTGTGCGTCGCTCAGGATACGGCTGGCTTCCTTCGACAGGTAAAGCTGGCCCGCACCATCGCCTTCAACCTTGGGAAGTTTGTCGAGCACCAGCTCGACAGCCTGCTCCGCGCGGACAGGGTCACCGCCGGCGGTCCGGATCAGGTTGGCGCACAAACCCTCCTCGTCATCGAGCAGGGCCTTCAACAGATGCTCCGGCACCAGTTGCTGATGCGCGCTGCGTTGCGCCAGGTCCTGAGCGACCTGAACGAATCCGCGCGCACGTTCGGTATATTTCTCGAAGTTCATCTTCTACTCCTCGAACAACCCCCTCCTAATGAGGCAGGCATGGACGGCGAACCCGATATCGGCATTCGCCACAAGGACACGCTGGCGGCTCGCCATCTCGATGCACAAGCCTGTCCGCGTCCTTGAGATATGGTGTTGCCACGGCGCAACACAAGACCCACGTCCCACCTCCGGGACGCCTTATTCGCCAGGGACCCTCGCGATATGAAAACCAGTATCTCAGAAATTCGTAGCTACCCCGTTAAGGGCCTATCGGGCCAAATATTGACCCGTGCGACCCTCGAAAAGGGCCAAACAATCGCAGGAGACCGGCAGTTTGCGCTCGGACGCCCCGGATTCGCGTTCGATACGGAGAATCCGGTCTGGATGCCCAAAACCAATTTTCTGGCCCTTGTACGCGACGAAAGACTGGCGGAACTGGATGCCGGTTTCGACGCCAGCACGAACATGCTTACCCTGCAGCATGACGGCGGCATCGCCCTTGCGGCAAATCTTTCCGACCCCGCAGGTCGCGTAGAACTGGAAACCTTCTTCGCAGAATTTCTCGCCGACGAAATCGACGGGCCGCCGACCCTGCTCGAAGCGGGTGATCATAGTTTCTCCGATCTCGACGCGAAGGTGATCTCTCTCATCAACCTCGACAGCGTCGCGGCACTGAGCAAGCAGATCGACACCGATGTCGATGCGCGCCGGTTTCGCGCGAATGTCTATTTCGAGGGCCCGCCCGCCTGGGCAGAATTCGACTGGCTGGATCGCAAGATTCAAATTGGCAGCGCCGTCGCCGAGGTCATAAAACGCACCCGGAGATGCGCTGCGACCAACGTCAACCCCGACACGGCCGCCCGCGACATGAACCTGCCCCGCGCCCTGCAGAAGAGTTGGGGACACACGGATATGGGCGTGTATGCACGTATCGTGGTGCCGGGCGACATTCGCCCGGGAGATGCAATTTTTCCGATGTCATAATCGACCGGCATCCGGTCGACATGAACCGCTAGGCCGTCGCGGCCTCGCCGTCGTCGCCACCGGTGTCACCGTCATCCGACTTGTCCGCAGGCTCCTCGGCGACATTGCCGTCGGGATCTGCATTCTTGTCGGCGGCAGCAGCGCGGCCATTGCCACGGCGTGATCGCCGCTTGCGGCCATTCGAGCGCGAACCGGACTCATCTGCTTTTGCAGACTTCTCATCCTGCGCCGCGTCATCGGCACCGTCACCTTCAGAGTCTGAGTCTTCGGTCTGGAGGTTTTCGACGAAAGACCCGTGTCCGTTGCCGGAATCGCGGCTCGATTCACGGTTGGCTTCACGCGGCGGATCGTTGCGCGACGAATCATCGCGAGCGCCCTCATCGCGCGCGCCTTCTTCAGACGCATTGCGCTGTTCGTTCTTGGCGGCGGCGGCAGCCATCAACCGGTAGTAATGCTCCGCATGCTGCAGATAATTCTCCGCACCCACGCGATCGCCGGCCGAGCCCGCGTCGCGGGCCAGTTGCTGATATTTCTCATATATCTGCGACGGGTTCCCGCGCACGCGCGCGCCGGGGCCATTGCTGTCATATGTCTGGTTTCGGGAATTGCCGGACTTGCGTCCGCCGCGGCCCCGTGCCCGCCTGTTGTTATTCGAGTTTGGTCGCATTGCTTCCGTCGATCAGATTACTGATTACGGGCCAACTCCCATACAAAACGGTGCCGTCCAATTGGATCACACGCTTTCTGGAAATGGCCGCTCGTCCGTGAGAGGTCATTTCGAGTTCGGATCCGGGAGTTCAGATTATTCGCCAAGGCCTATGGGATTGTGATCGCTACAGGCACCCTACGGCATATCTGACCGGGGCACCCTATGCGGCCCGGTTTTGTTTTCCAAGAACTTTCTGTACCTCGTTAACCTTCCGATGTCGGCTCCAGGGTGATGACCCGAGCCCGGCGCGCAATATCCTGATCCACATCGGCGATGCGCAAGCCGGCCACGCGACCGAGTGCGGCGACACCGCGCGCCTGGCCTTGCCCCAGTTCGAAGGCGATGATCGGCCGAGCGGCGGCAAGACGTTTAAGCGACGGAATGATGCGCCGATACGCGGCCATCCCGTCCGCACCCCCGTCCAGTGCCATATTCGGTTCGAACTCGCGCACTTCTGGGTCGAGATGCTTCAACTCATAGCGCGCGATGTAGGGCGGGTTGGAAACGATGACATCGAACGGACCCTCGATCCCCTCACACCAATCGGTCTCGCGCCATTCGACCCGGTCTGACAGGCCCAGCGCTTGTGCGTTTGCCGCCGCCACCTCGAGTGCCGCGGGGGACGCATCCACAGCCAACGCGGTCGCATTCGGACATTCCGCAAGCAACGTCAGGGCAATACAGCCGCTGCCGGTGCCCAGATCCAGAATCCGCAACGACGCGTCACGATCCTCGATACGCGCGAGGACGGTTTCGATCAGGGTTTCGGTGTCGGGCCGCGGCGTCAGGACATCGCCCGTGACACGGAAGCTGCGCGACCAGAATTCCCGCTCGCCCACAATTTGAGAGACCGGTTCGCGTCGCTCGCGGCGCTCGAGGAGTTCCGTATAGCCCTGCAATGCCACCGCATCGATCTCGGCATCGGGATTGGCGATCAGCCAGGCGTCCTCGTGGCCGGTGACCTGGCGCAACAGCACGCGCGCGTCGAGATCGGGACTGTCGGCGCCGACCGCACGCAAACGCCCCCCGGCCTCGGCAAGGGCGGCGGCTACCGTGTTTGAAATCATCTCAGGCATCTGAACTGTCATCCTCGGCAAGTTGGGCGGCCTGGTCTTCGGTGGTCAGCGCATCGACCAGTTCGTCCAGCGCCTCCCCGTCGAGGATCCGGTCGAGTTTATGAAGGGTCAGGTTGATCCGATGGTCGGTCACCCGGCCCTGGGGAAAGTTATAGGTACGGATGCGCTCGGACCGGTCACCGGACCCCACCTGGCTGCGACGTGATGCGGCGCGCTCCGCATCGATCAGCTGTCGTTCGTGTTCATACAGGCGGGCTCGCAGAACCCGCATCGCCTTGGCGCGGTTCTTGTGCTGGGATTTCTCGTCCTGCTGGGTGACCACAATCCCGGTCGGGATATGGGTGATTCTCACTGCGCTGTCGGTTGTGTTGACCGACTGTCCACCCGGGCCCGATGCGCGGTAGGTATCCACCCGCAATTCATTCTCGGCGATGTCGATATCAACTTCCTCGGCCTCGGGAAGAACGGCGACGGTCGCCGCAGAGGTGTGAATGCGGCCGCTGCTCTCAGTTTCGGGAACGCGCTGTACGCGATGTACACCGGATTCATACTTCAGGCGCGAGAACACATCCTGACCGCTGATACTCGCGACCACTTCCTTGTAGCCGCCGATGCCGGTGCCACTGGAATCCATCACCTCGACCTTCCACTTCTTGTCTTCTGCATAACGTTGATACATGCGGAACAGGCTCCCGGCGAAAAGGGCGGCCTCATCGCCGCCGGTGCCGGCGCGGATCTCGAGGATCGCATTCTTTGCATCGGCTTCATCCTTGGGCAAAAGCATGAGCTTGAGCGCCTGCTCAAGTTCGGGAACACGCGCGCGCAACTCCTCGATCTCGAGCTCTGCAAGCTCCTTCATTTCCGCGTCGGCCTCGCTATCGGCGATGATTTCCTCCAGGCCCTCGATCTCGTCATTCGCCCCACGCAGCGCCAGCACCTTCTCCACGACCTGCCCGAGCTCCGCATATTCCTTCGACAGCCGGACATATTCCTGCGGGTCGCTACCATCGGTGTTCGCCAACAAGTCGGAAAGCTGCGTGTGGCGTTCAATCACCCGATCGAGTTTATCATCGAGGCTCATTCGTCTTCACTCCCGGACGCGATCTTGCCGTCCGTTTCGGGTTTGTCCTGGGTCTCTTGCGTATCGGAGGTCAGCCCGAACATGCGCCGGACAGCCTTGGCCATGGAATTGTTCCCACCTTCATCCCGCGCGGCCACGCGCAACGTCCGGGAGGGCGTGTGTAGCAGCCGGTTGATCAAACGCCGCGTCATTTCGTCTGCGTCCGCACGGGGTTTATCCGCCAGGAGCTCGGTGCGAACCGCATCGAAATGTGCCCTCAAGTCGGCCACAACAGGCACTGCGTCCCGCTCGGCTTCTGATTCCTGGAATCGCGTGATGTGCCGGTCGATTATCTGCCATGCCGCGGCGGCCGCCGCGTCACGCGATTCCCGATTGGAACGCGAAATCGATTCCAGATGATCTAGGTCGTACAGAAACGCGTCATCGAGACCGGCGATATCCGGATCGGCATCGTTGGGAATTGCCACGTCGAGTACGAAGATTGGCTTGCGGCGTCGCGCACGCAGCGCGTCCTGCAACATGGTGGCGGTGATCATCGGGCGGCCGATACCCGCCGCACCAATCACCAGATCGGCCCCGACGAGGGCGTCCGGGATGTCGTCATAAGTCACGCTGTGACCCTCGACGATCCGGGCCAACGCCGCTCCACGTGTCGCATTGCTGGCTGCGACCGTGACCCGCCGCAAGCCGCCGCTGCGAAACTGGTCGAGCATCAGCATTCCCATTTCGGCCGGGCCGATCAGTAGCGCCGAGACATCTTCAAGACTGCCGAACAGGTTGCGCGCCGCCTGCACTGCCGCGGTCGCCAGGGATACCGGTCCCTCGGTAATCGCCGTGTTCGCGCGGACATCCTTGGCCGCGCCATAGGCCTGCTGCATCAGGTTTTCGAGTTCACGGCCCACCGCGCCGGCATTGTGCGCCAGCACATGGGCGGCCTTGAGTTGCCCGAGGACTTCGGATTCGCCCACGACGACACTCTCGAGGCTCGCCGCGACGGCGAACACATGGCGCGCTGCATTCGCACCCATCAGTTCGAAGAGTTCACCGTCCACCTGCCCGCCACGCCGGCCCAGCAGACCTCGTGCCGTGCCAATAGCGCGCTCAGGATCCACGGCCGCACCGTGAAACTCGACCCGGTCACAGGTCGAGACGACGATTGCCTGATCGAATCCGCCGTCCCGAAGCGCAGCCAACATGCCGGGCACCTCCGCGTCGTCGATAAACAATCGATCCCGCAAGGCGGCACTGCTGGTCTTGTGGCTGGCGCCAACGACGACATAGTCGGCCGGCGCCGCCCCCTGTTCAGGACGGTGGCCCATATCTGTGTGTCGCTAACGGTAGGCGGCGAGGTGGTCGGTCAGGTCGGCAATGGCCACATCTGTCTGCTCACCGCTGTCGAGGTCGCGCACGGTTACCGTGCCCTTGGCCAATTCATCGTCACCGATCAGAACCGCCGCCGCAGCGTTGATCCGATCCGCACGTTTCAGGCCCCGCTTCACACCGCCCTTGTAGAGCAGCTCTATCGTCAGTCCCGCACGGCGCAATTCACGCGCGAGGCGCACCGTTTCTCGCTCGCCATCCTCACCCATCCCGACAAGTGCGACCGCGCGCGTCGGTTGGACCGGTTCGCCCAACATCATCGCCAACCGCTCGACGCCAGCCGCCCAGCCGACACCCGGTGTGGCGGGCCCGCCCATGGTCTCGATCAGGCCGTCATAGCGCCCGCCGGCCAGCACCGTGCCCTGGGCGCCGAGCGCCTGGGTCGTAAACTCGAAGGCGGTGTGGCTGTAGTAATCGAGACCGCGTACCAGCCGCGGGTTGAGTGTGTAGGAGATCCCGATCGTGTCCAGTCCGGCGCGCACAGCATCGAAGAACATGCGTGCGTCGTCGCTCAGATAATCATCGAACACCGGCGCGTCTGCGATCACAGCGCGATCACCCTCATTCTTGGAATCGAGAATCCGCAGTGGGTTGCGCTGCAGGCGTTCGCGGCTATCGTCGGACAGCTTGTCGGCGTGCCCCGTAAAATATTCCACCAGGGCGTCGCGATAGGCCGCACGGCTCTCACCATCGCCCAGCGTGTTCAGCTCCAGGGTCGTTTCGGACAGAATGCCGAGCGCGTCGAGAATATCCGCGCCCAATGCAATCACCTCGACATCGCCGGTTGGCTCCGCGACCCCGATCAGCTCGACACCAATCTGGTGGAACTGACGCAAACGGCCCTTCTGAGGACGCTCGTGGCGAAACATCGGGCCGTTGTAGAAACATTTGAGCGGCAGTTCGTTTCGCAAGCCCCCAGAGATCACCGCCCGCGCGATACCCGCCGTGCCTTCCGGGCGCAGGGTCAGGCTGTCGCCGCCCTTGTCTTCGAAGGTGTACATCTCCTTCGTCACGATGTCGGAGGTATCGCCAAGGGTGCGCTGGAACACGTCGGTGAACTCGAAGATCGGCGTCGCCATCGGGCCATAACCATATCGATCGGCGACTTCCCGCGCGGCTGCGACGATGGCGAGTTGCGCGCGCGCCTCGTCACCGATCAGGTCATGTGTGCCACGGACGGGTTGGAGTTTTGCCACGGTCTTCTCGGCGCGTGTCGGGCTATTCGGCCGCGGAGGACAGGCTGCCGGCGTCCTCGGCTTCGGCGGCTTCGGCGGCTTCGGCGGCTTCTGCCGCATCGATCTCCGCCGCCTTGGCCTCCACGAGGCCAACCAGGTGATCGACGATATCTTCATCCTGCAGGCGGTGATGGGGCTGGCCGCCGATATAGACCTGATGAGTGCCGCGGCCGCCACCGGTGAAGCCGATATCCGTCATCGTGGCCTCGCCCGGTCCGTTCACCACGCAACCGATCACCGACACCGTCATCGGTGTGGTGATGTGTGAAAGCCGGTCTTCCAGAACCTTCACGGTCTCGATCACGTCATATTGCTGGCGCGCACAGGACGGGCAGGAAATCACATTCACACCCCGGTGGCGAAGCCCCAGGGATTTGAGCAGATCGAAGCCGACCTTCACCTCTTCGACCGGATCTGCCGACAGGGACACGCGCAACGTATCGCCGATGCCGGACCAGAGAAGCATGCCCAGACCGACCGAGGATTTGACCGTCCCCGACCGCAATCCACCCGCTTCCGTGATGCCGATATGCAGCGGGTAATCACACGCCTCGGCCAATCCCATATAGGACGCGACAGCGAGAAACACATCCGATGCCTTCACCGAGATCTTGAACTCGCGAAAATCTTCGTCTTCCAGCATGCGCACGGAGTTCAAGGCGCTCTCGATCAGGGCTTCGGGGCACGGCTCGCCATACTTATCGAGCAGTTCCTTCTCGAGACTGCCGCCGTTGACGCCGATACGCATGGAGCAATTGTTGTCGCGCGCGGCATGGACGACTTCGCGCACGCGATCGGGCGAACCGATATTGCCGGGGTTCAGGCGCAGGCAGGCCGCCCCTGCCTCGGCAGCCTCGATGGCCCGGCGATAATGAAAATGGATGTCCGCCACAATCGGGACCGTGACCTCGGGAATAATCTGGCGGAGCGCCGCCGTGCTTTCCTCGTCGGGACATGACACCCGCACGATATCCGCCCCCGCCACTTCGAGCGCGCGGATCTGGTCGATCGTGCCCGTCACGTCGGTCGTCCGGGTATTGGTCATCGACTGGACCGTGATCGGCGCGTCGCCGCCCACGGGGACGTCGCCAACCATGATCTGGCGGCTTTTCCGCCGTTCAATGTCGCGATAAGGGCGAACGCTCATCCTTGATTTAACCTTCTGATTTGGCGCCGGAAACCGGCCTCAAAAATCTGCCGTAACATGCGCGCCGCCGGGTCAAATATCAACCGCACACAGGTATCGCGATGCCGCACAGAACCCTATCGGACGACTGCGCCGCCGGACCTGAGGAGATCGGGGTTGAGGCGAACATCGCGACGGCTAACACCGCGTTCGCCGATCGCCGGAACCGATTCACCATCGACGGAAATATCGAGACCGCCGGCGTTGCCCGTCATCAACCGTAATCCGTTGCGGTTGGGCACGAGATACCTGTCGCCGGCCAACAGCATCTGGGTCAGGACAACATTCTCTTCTTCGTCGCGAACCTGGACCCACGTGTTCTCCTCGGCAAACAATATGATCCGGGCCGCCACGTTTCTCGCGCCGTAGGTGCGACCCTCACGATCCGGTACCTCGGTGTTTGTCGATGCCTGGGATTCCTCGATTTCGGGAATTGCGATAATGGCCGGCTCGGATGAAAACTCGGCCGGTGCCGGCGTGGCCACGGCGACTTCCGTTACCGGCGCGGGTTCATCTGCTGGGGTATCAGCCGCCGTGATGTTCGAAGCCGCAGTATCCGTGGACGCCGTGTCGACAGGCGCCGGTTCCGGGGTCGTCGTTGCGTCGATCACATCCGGGGCCGGCGTTTCGGCAACTTCGACAATATCCTCCGGTGCCTCAGTGGATTCTGCCCGCGCGTCCGAAGACGCCTCGTCAAGGGTCGGCACATCGACCATGGATGCAAGCGGATCCCCCTGGGGTTGCAGGTAGGATGGCGGAACCAGTGGAACCTCAGGCTCCTCCGCAACAGGCGCGGCATCATCCGGTTGCGAGATCGCGGGCACAGCGCTCGCAATCACGGGTTCGGCGGTATTCTCGGCCGGCTGCGTGGCTGTATCCCCGGTCGCATCAGCGACGGTCTCGGTCACAATGGTTTCCGTTGCCGGCGGTCCAGCTGCGACCACACTTGGTGCCGGAGGTTCCACAACGGGCGCCGGCGCCTGCGGCGCGCTTGTCTCTGTATTTGCCTGCACGTCACCCGGCGGTGCCGGGACCCGGGCGACTTCGATACCATTCTGGCTTTGGTACCAGTACCAGCCGCAGAACGCCGCCGCGCCAAGCAGCAGGCAGACGGTAACCAGTAACCCGCCGGGGAAACGTCCCTCGGGGACCGGTGTGGGAAATTCAAGCTCCTGCGGGGCTTGAATGCCACTCGCTTCTTCCTTGAACCGCGCGACCAGTGAGGGTGCGTCCAGCCGCAGATAAGCCGCATAGGAACGCACGAAACCAACGGCGTAGGTCGCGCCCGGCAACTCGTCGAAACGGCCGTCTTCAATAGCTTCGAGATAGACACGGCGGATACGTAAATTCTGCGCGACGTCAGCCACCGTCCGGCCGGTGGTCTCGCGTGCTTCACGCAGGAACGCACCGACATGATCCCCACCTTCAACCGGGTGCATCATGTCCGACGCGCCATCCTGGTTCAGGACGCGCAACGAGCGTGGGTTTAAACGTACCATCGTATTCCCAGCCAACGACGTTCAGTGAAATTGCCAGTCACAAAACCAGCTTCGGTCAGATACCAGACTCAGGTCTACAACGTGCAAACAGCGACCTAAGTCACCATAATCAAACGAAATTCAAGTTTGTGTATCGACTTAGTATCAAATGCGAGTCCCGCCCGCAACGATTTAGACTTCCACGCCGTGATCTCGTGCAAACCCACGCAGATGCGATCGAATACTTGCGTGTGGTGCATGCAACAGGCCTTCCAGGTAGTCCGCCACGCTTTCTCCCGACATTGACCTGACCATGGCCTTCACGGGCCCGATGTTTGCCGGAGACATGGAAAGACGCCGAAATCCAATCCCGACCAACGCCATGGCTGCGACGGGATCACCGGCCATCTCGCCACACACCGTCAGATCCACCACGTGGGATTCACACTCTTCGACAACCCGCCTGAGAAAGTTCAAGACCGCCGGCGACAGCGTGTCGTAGCGGCCTTCCAACCGGGGGTTCCCCCGATCCGACGCAAACAGGAACTGCACAAGATCGTTACTGCCAACGGAAAGGAAATCGATCTGCGGCAGGAGATTTTCGAACTGCATCGCAAGCGCAGGTACTTCGAGCATGACCCCGCAATGGAGGTTCGCGGGAATAGGCTCCCCGCGTTGGTTGGCGCGAGTGACCTCGATGTCCAGCAACCGACGAGCGGCATCGAACTCCGAGACCTGCGCAATCATTGGAAACATCACCGCCAGGTCGCGACCGGCGCTTGCCGCGATCAGCGCCCGCAGCTGGTGCCGCAACATCGCCGGGCGATCAAGCGCGATGCGGGTCGCACGCCAGCCCATCGCAGGGTTTTCCTCAATCGCGTTATGCAAATAGGGCAAAGCCTTGTCACCACCGATATCGAGCGTCCGGAATGTCACCGGGCGGCCGTCGGCCTCCGAGAACACACGGGCATAGAATTCGGTCTGGGCCGCGATATCGGGATATTCGGATCGCATCATGAACGGAATTTCCGTCCGATAGAGGCCGATCCCTTCAGCGCCGGTTTCGTCGAGCCGGACCATATCGGCAAGCAATCCGGCGTTGAGAAGCAAAGAAACCGGCAGGCCGTCGCGGGTTTCCGATGCCTGGTCGCGGAGGCTTTGATAGGCCTCGAGACGCGCGCTGCGGGCCGCCACCGCCATCTCGAAGTTCGACCGCACTTCGTCACCGGGCCGCAGATACGCCACCCCGTTCTCGCCATCCACGAGCACCGCATCACCCGTTTCAATTCGCGAGAGCAGTCCTTCGAGCCGGCCCACAAGCGGCACCCCCAAGGCCCGCGCAACGATCGTCGCATGGGCGTTGGCCGAGCCTTCTTCGAGGATCACCGCCTTGAGGTTTTCCGGTTCATAGTTCAACAGTTCGGCCGGTCCCAGCGTGCGGGCGACCAGCACAGCGTCGGCCGGCAATTGAAACACCGGATCGACCCCGCCAACCCCAAGCTGGCGCAGCAAACGATCGGTCAGCTCTTCGAAATCGAGCAGGCGATCGCGCAGGAAATTGTCTTTCACCTGTCCCATGCGCACGCGCGTTTCGTCCTGCACACGCTGGACGGCGGCTTCAGCCGATAGTCCCGACCGGATCGCCTCATTTATCCGGCGCAGCCACCCCCGGTCCTCGGCAAACATTCGGAAGGTCTCCAGCACATCGCGATGCTCGCCCGCATCTGAGAACTCCGGCCGCTCCAAAGCCGCGTCCAGTTGGCCATGCATGCCGGCCAGCGCGTCACGAACTCGCTGTTCCTCGTCCTCGGGATCATCACTGAGCATGCGCTCAATGGTCACCCGCTGGCGCTGCACCACGGCGGTCCCGATCGTCAGTCCCGGGCTCAGTGCCAGGCCTTCGAGGCGCTGGGGCAAGGCTTCGGTGACGGCGTCGTAACGCGCGTCGTCCAGATTCAGAATATCGCTGCCGGCAATCAACTCGGCGAGGACCATGGCCGTGGTCTCGAGGGTTTCCACCTCTTCGTCGGTGTAGCCGCGCTGGGTCCGGTTCTGCACGACCAGGACACCAAGCACATGCCCGCCCCGCAACACAGGGACACCCATCAAGGAGGAATAGAGCTCCTCGCCGGTTTCGGGCCGGTAGGCGAACAACGGATGGCTTTGCGCATCGGCGAGCGCGACCGGCAGAGCCTGCGCGGCAACAAAACCCACCAGGCCCTCGCCGACCATCAGCCGGGTGTTGCGCACGGCGTCGGCACGCAGCCCCTCGGTGGCGAACAACTCGAGCACGTCACCCGCGCGACGCACATAGATCGAACACACTTCGGCGACGAGTTCGCGGGCAATGAGCGTGGCGATCTGGTCGAGCCGCGCCTGGGCCGTATCCGGCCCCGCCATGATATCGCGAAGCTGGCGTAAAAGACGGCGCGAGCCCGCCCAGCCCGGAGCGCCCGGCGGTGATTCCATGGGTTTGCCGCCCGGTGCGCCCGGCGGCTTCATCGCCGCACCGTCCGCCCCGCCGTCGCCGAAGTGCGGCTTCGACCGTGCTCGGAATGGGCGAAGCTGGGAAACATCGGGACCTCTATGCGGCGTCGAGCCCGTAGGCAGTGTGCAGCGCGCGAAGGGCAAGCTCGGTGAACTCTTCCGCGATCAGCACGCTGATCTTGATCTCCGAAGTCGAGATCACCTGAATATTGATCCCGCGCTCTGCAAGCGCCGAGAACATCCGTTGGGCGACACCGGCATGGCTGCGCATGCCCACCCCGACCACAGAAACCTTCACCACATCGGCGTCCGGTACCAGCGACGTGAAGCCCAGCTCGTCTTTGCGGGCATTGAGCATCTCGATGGCGCGATCCAGGTCACCCCGGGTCACCGTGAACGTCATGTCGGTGCTGGTGCCGTCTTCCGAGACATTCTGCACGATCATGTCGACATTGACGTTCGCATCGGCGAGCGGTCCGAATATGGCGGCCGCCACCCCCGGCCGGTCGGAGACCTGCACCAGGGTAATCTTGGCTTCGTCGCGGCTGTAGGTAACGCCGCTTACAATTTCATGCTCCACGATATCTTCCTCGTCCACGACCAGGGTCCCCGGTCGCTCGCTGCCGACGGCTTCGTCGAAGGATGAGAGAACTTGAACCGGAACCCTGTGGTTCATCGCCAGCTCAACCGAGCGGGTCTGCAGGACCTTCGCACCGAGGGACGCCATTTCGAGCATCTCCTCATAGGTGACCTTACTCAGCTTGCGCGCACGCGTCACGATCCGCGGATCGGAGGTATAGACCCCGTCCACGTCGGTATAGATGTCGCAACGGTCCGCCTTCAGCGCGGCCGCCAATGCCACGGCGGTGGTGTCCGAGCCGCCACGGCCCAGGGTGGTGATGCGGTTGTCCGGGCCGATGCCCTGGAAGCCCGCCAGCACACAGACCTGATCGTCGGAAAAACGGCGTTCCATTTCCTCAATCTCGATCCCCTCGATGCGCGCACGCGCATGGGCGTCCGACGTCCGGATCGGAATTTGCCAACCCATCCAGGAGCGCGCCGGCACCCCCTTCTCCTGCAGGCAAATGGCCAGCAGGCCGGCGGTGACCTGCTCGCCCGTCGATACCACCACGTCATACTCACGCGCGTCGTGCAGGGCGTGGGCTTCGCGGGTCAACGCAACCAGGTCATTCGTGACCCCGGCCATGGCCGACACCACAACGGCCACCTGGTGCCCGGCGTCATGCTCGCGCTTGATCCGCTCCGCGACAGCGCGGATTCGATCCAGATCAGCGACGGAGGTCCCGCCGAATTTTGCAACAATACGTGCCATGGTCTCTTCCATTACGCCCGTCACAAGCACACATATAGGCGCGCAGAACATGCGGCTTCGCCGCGATCGGCGCCTGCGGCGCCAGCTTGTGATGCAAAGGCGGCGTATCCATACTCAGCCCAAACCCCGCTTGCAAGCGCTGCGGACGCCGAGCCAAACGAGAGAATGACGGAAGCGACGACCAAATGACCGACCAGACCAACGCAACCGATTCCCGCGATCCGGCAGAGTTGGAGAAGTTCCGGCGTATGGCGGAAGAGTGGTGGGACTCGGCGGGCAAGTTCAAGCCGCTGCATCGGTTCAACCCGGTGCGCTTGGAGTATATCCGTGACCGGGCGTGCGAACATTTCGGCCGTGACAGGCATTCGACCCGCCCGCTCGAAGGTCTCAGCCTCGTCGATGTCGGTTGTGGTGGCGGCCTTCTGTGCGAACCCATGGCGCGCCTGGGCGCGACGGTGACCGGGATCGACGCGGTCGCCCAGAACATCGACATCGCGTCTCTCCACGCCGCAGAATCCGACCTGGACATCGACTATCGGGCGACGACCGCCGAAGAACTTCTGGCAGCCGGTGCGAGCTTCGATATCGTGCTCAGCATGGAGGTGGTCGAACATGTGGCCGACCCGGCCGTTTTCCTGGGGGATTGCGCCCGACTGGTCGCCCCCGGCGGGCTCACCTTCGCGGCAACCCTGAACCGCACCCCCAAGGCCTTTGCCCTGGCGATTGTCGGCGCCGAATACGTCATGCGCTGGCTGCCGCGCGGCACCCACAACTGGCGCAAATTCGTCAAACCATCAGAACTGGTCAACGGGCTGGAAGCGGGCGGAATCGAAATGCTCGAACTGACGGGCGTGGTCTTCAACCCGCTCACGGGCATTTGGTCACGCAACCGGTCCGATATGGATGTGAACTATATGGGTGTGGGCTGCCGCCACGCATAGCGTGGGCAACACCCTCAAAAAAGCGCGCTAGTTGTTGGCGCGTTTGACCCAGGGCAATTTGCCGACGGGAACGCCCTCTTCGGCCAGCTCCTGGGCATCTTCATCCGAGGCATTGCCGTAGATCGGTCGTTCGTCGGATTCCCCGTAATAGATTTTCCGCGCCTCGTCGGTGAAATCATCACCCACATCATCGAAGTTTGTTTCGACATAGTCGCGGACCTCACCCAGCATCTTGCGCACCTTGCGGGCCTGCTCGGCCTTCTCGGTGCGGCTGGCGCGGACTGTATCCTTCGCCCCGACAACCGGCGCCATCAACGATTTCGCAATCTCGGTGTTGTCGCATTCAGGGCACGCGATCAGCTGCTTCTTCGCCTGCCGGTCGAAGTCGTTCGAATTGCGGAACCAACCCTCGAACTCGTGGTCGTTCTTGCAGATCAGATTGAAGCTAATCATCGCAAACGGTCTCTGATGCAAATCATCGGCACGTGCCGGCGTGAAAGTATACGAAGCGCCATGATTTGGTGCTATTCCGGAGAAAATACAAGCCTCTATCGAGCACATCAATGGCATCAGACACCCCGGCATCTCCGTGGATCACCCGCTTCTCCTCTCAGGCAGCCGGCCCGGTGCTCGATGTTGCATGCGGATCAGGGCGTCACACGAGATTGTTTCTGGAACAGGGCCATGAGGTCACCGCCGTCGATCGCGACATTTCGCGGTTGCGCGACCTTGCCCGCCATCCGGGGCTGACCATCGTCGAAACCGATCTCGAACATGGTCCCGACCCCTGGCGCCCCGCCGCGGCAACATATGCAACCGTGGTGGCGACCAATTATCTCTGGAGGCCACTGCTGCCGGCTTTGATCGCGGCCGTGGCACCAGGCGGGATGCTGCTCTATGAGACGTTCGCGCTGGGCAACGAGCGGTTCGGAAAGCCGACGAATCCCGATTTCCTGCTGGCGCCCGATGAACTGAAGAACGCTGTCGCAGGCAAACTCGAACTGGTCGCCCACGCGCATGGCGAGGTCAAAGAGCCGCGCCCGGCGATGACCCAGCGTATCTGCGCAATAAATACTGTTTGAGAAAACCGGCTGCCAGTTCAGGAAGTCCCGAGCATGGCATCGAGCTTGCCGGCTGATTCGAGTGCGTAGAGATCATCGCAACCGCCGATATGCGCATCGTCGATGAAGATCTGCGGCACCGTGTGGCTGCCGTTTGCACGCGCCATCATTTCGTTGCGCTTGCCGCTGGAGAAGCTGACATCGGTTTCCTCGAAATCGACACCCTTCTTTTTCAGCAAGCGTTTCGCCGCGGAACAAAAACCGCACATCATGCCCGTGTAGATCTCAACCTTCGCCATCGCGATCACTCCCCTTCAGCTCTGCGCACCATTATCTAGGGAACAAGCGACCACTTGACCAGTGGGCGCGCAACCAAGCGGTTCACAACGGTGTCATCACGTAAACCGCCTAGCGGGGCCGTTCGACCCGCGCGAGCACCAGCGCATCCACGGCGGCCGCACCCGCGCGCAGCAGGGTTGCCGCACAGGCATCGAGCGTGGCGCCGGTCGTGAAGACATCATCGACCAGCAATATCCGGGCCCCTGCGACCCCCTGACGATGCCGCAGGTTCACTGAAAACGCACCACGTACGTTGCGCTGTCGCTCGGCCGCGTTGAGCCCGGCCTGGCGAGGCGTCGCGCGATCCCGGTTCAGCAGGTCCAGGCACAGCTGAGGCTCGCCCGGCGCAGGGACTGCGCGATCCTGCAATGCCCCTTTCGAAACCGCCTGGGCCAGCAAAGCCGACTGGTTAAAGCGCCGGCGCCACAGACGCATACGATGCAGGGGTACGGGCGCGATCAGGCCGGCATCGTCAACAAGGTCGCGACCGGCGCGGGCAAGCCAGCCTCCCAGCGCCGGCGCCCCATGGGTGCGGTCGCGGTATTTCAGGCCGGTGGCGAGATTGCGGCTGACATCGTTATAGACGAACACCGCGCGGGTCCGGTCGATCCGCGGGCGATCGCGCAGGCACACGCCGCACAGCGCGTCCGGACCATGATCGAATTCGAACGGCGTGCCACAGGCCGCACAGAGGGGGGCAGAAACAAATACCGCACCGTCCCAGCAGGCGTGGCACAAGGTCCCCGGTGCGGAGACAAGTGCATCGCAGGCCAGGCATTGCGGCGGCAACAGCACATCAAGGGACATGCGTGCGGCCTGCAGCGCCGGGCGCATGATGGTCGCCGCAGCGTCCCGTTTATGACCCAGATGATCCAACATCATGCGTCATCTGGCCGGAAACGCGTCATTCGAGTCAATCGGCGCAATCTCCGCCGGCAAACACACATTCGCGATCACGTCTGTGGGCAATCGCGCAGCGTCTACTTTGCCCTTGGCCGGGGCCATGCCATATAGATTTCATGAGCGGACCCTTGGATATCTTCGATCGGACACTCCTGCGCCAGCGCCGGTCGCGGGCCGCACCGGACTTCGCCGCCCATGACTTCCTGTTCCGTGAAATCGCCGAGCGGCTCGCCGAGCGCACCGCCGATGTGCGTCGCGACTTCGACCTTGCCCTCGACTGGGGCGGCCGCACCGGGCACTTCGCCGATGCCGCACAGCGCCATGCGCCTGGCAAAATCGGTCGGATTGTCCATAGCGAGATTTCCTTCGACCTGGCCGATACCGGCCGGCGGACCCACGGCAACCCGACCATCGTGGCCGACGAGGAAGCGCTGCCTTTCGCCGATCAAAGTTTCGACCTGGTGGTAAGCACCGGCACGCTCCACGCGGTGAACGACGTGCCCGGGGCGCTGGCGCAGATCCAGCGCGCGCTGAAGCCGGACGGGCTCTTTCTGGGTGCCCTGCTCGGCGGCGAGACGCTTCATGAGCTCCGCACCGCCTGGCTCGCCGCCGAGGCCGAGATCGAGGGCGGTGCGAGCCCCCGGGTGGCGCCGTTCGCAGAACTGGCGGACGCCGCGGGCCTGCTGCAACGCGCCGGATTCGCGCTCCCCGTGGCCGACCTCGACCCCATTCAGGTGACCTATGAACACCCGCTGAAGCTGATGCATGATCTGCGCGGAATGGGCGAGACGAACATCCGCCGCGACCGACGGCGCACGCCGACCCGGCGCGAGACGCTTTTCCGCACGGCTGAAATCTATGCCGAACGTTTCGCCGGGCCCGACGACCGCATCCCCGCCACGTTCGAGCTTTTCTTTCTCACCGGCTGGGCGCCCGATGCGAGCCAGCCCAAGCCGCTGCGTCCCGGCAGCGCGGGCACGCGCCTGGCCGACGCGCTTGAGACGGTCGAGCAGGCCTCCGGCGAGGCCGCCAACCCGCACCCCAACAAGGAACAGGGCTGATGCCGCTTACTTTGTTCGCCTCTCTTGGCACCGCCTACCGCTTTTTGTGGAACCAACGCCGGGACCTGTTCGCCTATGCGTTCCTGCCCGTGCTGCTGGTCTCCTTCGTGCAGTTCGCCGGGCTTTGGGCTACCGGTGACTGGCAGCTGCAGTTCGAGGCCCCGGCACCGCCGCCCGCTCCTGCCGAACCGGGCGCACCACAGGTCTCGATCAATTTCGACGATGTCGACCAGACCCAACTGATGGCATTCATCGCGAACGGCGTGGCCGCGTTCGTTGCCTATGTGATGTTCGCGGTCGCCTGGTTCCGCCGCTACCTGATCGGGCCAGAGCGCATGACCGTGGGTGCCGCCATGCGCTGGGGACCGCGCCAGTGGCGGTTTATCTCGCGGTTCTTCATGCTGGTCGGCCTGGTGCTGCTGCTCAGCCTCCTGATCACGGGGCCAATCAATCTCCTCACCTCGGTCAACCCGACACTCGGAATTTTCGGGCGCGCCGCGATCGTCGTGGGAACGTTGTTGATCACCTCGCGGCTGCTGCTGGTTCTGCCGGCCGCCGCCGTCGACCAGCGCTTCGGGTTTCGCGACGCCGGGAACGCCACGCGCGGCAAGAGCTGGTACATGCTGGGCATCTACCTGTTCTCCCTG
The DNA here is from genome assembly GCA_965205535.1 of Alphaproteobacteria bacterium. GTDB lineage: Bacteria > Pseudomonadota > Alphaproteobacteria > UBA6615 > UBA6615 > UBA8079. Next base: position 224,903 of record CBDBHH010000005.1, read on the forward strand.
CTGCCAGCGCTGTTCGCGCTGATCATCGTCGCCCAGCTCATGACAGGGTTGGCGATCTCGCTCAGCGGGCCATCGCTCTCATTCCTGTTCGTCGTGCTGCTGGTGCAGCAGGCGATCATGTTCGTGGCCATCGCCTCGCAAGTCACCGCGCTGGCCGAGGCGTTCCGCCAGCTCGCGCCGCCGCCGGCCGCGACCACGTGACGGGCGCCTGAGCATGACCTACAAACTTCCCGTCCTCGCGACCATCGCCGACGGCTACCGGTTCCTGGTCTCGCATTTCACCGGCTGGTTCCAGCTCGCGATCCTGCCGTTGATTATCTGGGTTGGCCTGAACATCGCCGTCGCACAAGGCTGGCTCGCCGGGGGTAATCTCGGGGTCGGCAGCGACTATCCGTCCATCGCCTATGTATTGCTCAACGCACCGTTCATCCTCGCCTACGCGGTCATCATGGCGAGCCTGATCATGTATGCCGTGGCACTCCACCGGCTGGTACTCGGCGTGAATGATCGAACCAGCCCGCTGGCCTGGCTGGCATGGCGGGCCCGGCACTGGCGCTATGTCGGACAAGGCATCGTCATCGTCGCCATCATCGGCCTCGGCCTCATCGTGACGGCAACGTTCGTACCGGCCATCGGCACGGTCGCGGGCACCGCCGGAATCCTGGAATCGGCGGCGGGTCAGGTCACGCTGACATTCATCGTTTTAAGTCTGTTCGCCGTGCCCATCGCGCTGCTCACTTGCATGGTCCTGCCGGCCTTGCCCGCAGCCGCGCTCGAGGACCATGCCGTCAGCCTCTCCGAGGCGTCGAACCAGGCCAAGGGCAACCTCTGGCGCATGGCGATCATCTTCGCGCTGGGGGTGATGCTGCCCTTCTGGCTGATCGAGCAAGGCGTCGGCATGTTGACCAGCCGGTCGGCCACGAGCGGCGGCCTGCCGGAACTGATCACCCCGATCGTGATCAACTTCATCGGGTTCACAGTGACCATCGTGCTGTTGTCGATTATCTACCGCCGCCTGCGCGACCACACGACGCTTCGCGTGGACGTCCCGGAGCGCTAGTCAAGCCTGTATTGCCGCTGGACGGCGCCATCAAAGGTTGTGCTAGCGTTATCCCAATACCGCGTTAATTGGGGGAACACCGCATGTACAAGCTACCGGTCTGGCAGACCGTCATCGATGCCTACAAGTTCACTTTTGGTCAGTGGCTCTGGGTCCTGAAGTACGCAACTCCTGCAATAATATCGATCGTTTTACTGCGCTTCGCTTTTTCGTTTGCTTTAGATTCACACTCCAACGACGAATTCTTCGGTCCTACCGTTCCAGGTATTATTTTCGCCTTTTTCGCTATTTGGTTCATTGGCGCAGCCATCGCCATCACTTTCGCTGTGGCGATGCACCGACACTATCTGATCGGGCCTGACCAGAGAGGCATATGGACGGCCCTTCGCTGGCGTAGTCGCCACTGGCGATTTCTAGGTTGGGCAATCGTGGTCGGCATTGGCATGGGCATTCTTTCCGCACTTTTCACTTTTCCCGTGCTCTCGTTATCCAGCACAAAGTTCTTCGTCGCGCTTTTGCATAGTGAGAATATTCTGGTTTCAACTTCGACTTCGCTGGGGCTCAATTTAATGGGGTGGACAATCGCCTTCCTGATTATCTGTCCGGCTTTAATAAGACTCCCGCTACACGCAATCGACGCAAACGATAAGACCTTCACGAGCGCTTCTGGTCTGGTCAGGGGAAACCGCCTACGTATGACCGCAGTTTTTCTTCTCGGAGACTTTGTTCCGGTGTTCGTGGTCAGTGTGGCTTTGTTCTCTTTTGCTGGTTCCAACGCCAATGTGGCACCGAATCAACCCGGAGCAGAAATCCTCCCGGGAATATTTTCGGTCATGGCCTTCCAAGCGGTCCTCGGGCTTCTGTGGCTCGCCGTGACAGCGGTGATGCTGTCAATGATCTACAAGCAGCTCAGCGAGAACGCACAGATGCCTGCGAACCCTGCGCCACCTCTCGACAAGACCGATCCCGCCTAAAGCAGGTCCTGCAGCTGGGCGACCAGCGGCACGTCGGCCGGCGGCATCGGATAGTCCCTGAGGGCGTTGGGGCGCACCCAGGCGAGCTCCTGACCCTCGCGGGGCGTGGGCGTGCCCTCCCACACTCGGCAGACGAATAACGGCATCAACAGGTGGAAGCCGTCATAGGCGTGGCTGGCAAACGCGATGGGCGCGAGGCAGCTCTCATAGGTGTCGATGCCGAGCTCCTCGTCGAGCTCGCGAATCAGCGCGGCCTCGGGTGTCTCGCCATCGTTCAGCTTGCCGCCGGGGAACTCCCACAGGCCGGCCATGGACTTGCCCTCGGGCCGCTGTGCGATCAGCACCCGGTCGTCCGCATCGATCAGCGCCACGGCGCTGACCAGCAGGATGGGCACCCCGGACATGCCGCCTAGCTCCGGTAGTCGGCGTTGATCGAGATGTAGCCGTGGGTCAGGTCGCAGGTCCACACGGTGCCACGGCCGCGGCCGATGCCGAGATCGATGTCGATATCGATCTCCTTGTCTTGCATGTGTGCCGCCACCGGTGTTTCGTCATAGCCCGGCACGAGCTGACCCAGCCGGGTGATCGGCACGCCGCCGACGGCGATCGACAGTCGGTCGCGGTCGGCTTTTTCGCCGGCCTTGCCCACAGCCATGACGATCCGGCCCCAGTTGGCGTCCTCGCCGGCGATCGCGGTCTTGACCAGGGGCGAGTTCGCCACCGCGAGCCCCACGGCGCGCGCCGCGCGTTTGGATTCCGCACCTTTTACGTTGATGGTCACGAATTTCTGCGCGCCCTCGCCGTCGCGCACGACCTGTTGGGCGAGATCGACGAAGACCTCACGCAAAGCAGCCTTAAAATCCGCCAGCACCTTGTCGCCCGTGCCTTTGATCCGCGGCTGGCCCTTGGCCTGGCCTGTCGCGAACAGCAGGACCGTGTCGGATGTGGAGGTGTCGCTATCGACGGTAATCGCGTTGAAGGATTCGTCCGACGCCCAGCGCACGAGGCGTTGCAGCACCGGGGCGGGGATTTTCGCGTCGGTGAACACGAAGCCCAGCATCGTCGCCATGTCCGGCGCGATCATGCCCGAGCCTTTCGCGAACCCCGAGATCGTTACCAGCGTCTTGCCGATCCGTACCTTGCGGCTCGAACCCTTGGCAAAGGTATCCGTCGTCATGATCGCGTCGGCAGCATCGCGCCACTTGCCCGCGCCCAGCGTCTTTTTCATCCGGGGCAGCTTGCTCGCGACATAGTCGGACTCGCGCGGCTCGCCGATGACGCCCGTCGAGGCGATGTAGACGTCCTGTGCGCGGCAGCCGAACAGATGCGCCGCCTGACCGGCGGTCTGGGCCACCTGCAGATCGCCCGCGAGGCCGGTAAAGGCATTGGCGTTGCCGGAATTCACCACCAGCGCCCGCCCCTTGCCCCGTGGCAGGATGGCCCGGCACCATTCGACAGGCGCGGACGGACATCTGGATTTCGTGAGCACACCTGCGGCGGTGGTCCCCGGTGCGAATGCCGCGACCATCAGGTCTTTCACGCCGCGCTGCTTCTTCAGGCCCACAGACAGCCCCGCCATGCGCACACCACGGACATTCGCCAGCGCGGGAAAACGTGCAGGCGCCAGTGGCGAGCGCGCCAGTGCAGGCGCCTTGCTTGTGGTCGGCGCCACCTTCCTGGACTTTGATTTGGTTTTGGCGGCTTTCGCCATGGCAGGAACCCCCGGTAAGTCTTCGACCGGGGCCGCCTCCGCGCCGCAGTTGCTACTGCTTGGGGGCAGCCTCGACCGGCGAGCCGTCGAGATTGAACATCGTGATCTCGGCTTTGCTCCGCAAGTCCGCCATATGCGCGGCGATCAACTCACGCGTCAACTGCTGTTCGAGGGTGGGCAAAGATTCCTCGAATGTGGGTGCCGGCTGGCGGCGCTTGTCCAGGACCTTGATCACGTGCCAGCCGAAGTCGGTCTGGACCGGATCCGGGCCGATGGAGCCCGGCTCGATCGCGAAGGCAGCGCTGGAAAATGGCCCAACCATGGCGCTGCGGGTGAAGTAGCCCAGGTCACCGCCGCGCGGCGCGCTGGGGCCCTGTGAACGCTCGCGCGCGAGATCACCGAAATCAGCCCCGCCCTCGAGCGCCTTGATGATGTCGTAGCCGTCCTCCTCGCTCTCGAGAAGGATGTGCTGGGCGTGAACCTCGAGCGGCCCCTCTGTGTTGGCGATGGTCGCGTCATAGGCGGCGCGCAGATCCTCTTCCTTCAGGCCGTCAACGATCAGCCGGTTCATGTAGGTCTGCTGGATCGCGACCCGGGTGAATTCTTCGATCTGGGCCTGCACCTCGGGATCATTCTCGAGGTCACCAGCCCGCCCGGCCTTCACCAGAAGCTCGCCATCCACGAGCTGCTGGACCAGCTGGGTGAAAACCTGGTTCACCGGCGCCTGGCGGAACTGCTCGGGCAGGCGCTGGAACGCAATCGCCACGTCCGACTGGTGTATCTCGGCCCCGTCGACGATGGCCACGACCGGATCGGCCGGTGCCTCCGTTGCGGTGTCAGATGCGCTGTTCTCCGCTTCACCGTCCTGCTGGGCCATGGCGGGTGTCAAACCGAGGGTCATGAAAACGAGCACGAACAACGCGGCGAGGGTGCGAAACATCTGGAAACTCCTGTGGATGGCCGGTCGGGAGATGATGGCCCCGGCGGCCTTTTCTTGAGGCGGGCTAGACTGCCGTGTTCGCGAATGAGGCACAAGGCGAACACGGCAGCGGTGGCTTTCGCCACACGGCAATGTGAATCGGAATTCGGGCGACAAAACGGCATTCCGGTGATCCTCCGGTGCCGGGGCCCGATCATGACGATTCCATGACCGGCCGCGACATTGACACATCTTCGGGCGCACCCTAGACAATGCGCCCACAATCCCCATCTATCCGGGAGCAACAATCGTCTCCCGGAACCAGCGGCGTCTCGCGCGCAGGCCCCTGCCGGAGATGTCAGCACAAACGGGTTCGAGGTAGAGGTATGGTCCTCAGTCTGGTCACACGGGCCTTCGGTACGGCGAACGACCGCTATCTGAAGCGGCTCCACAAGAACGTCGAGGCGATCAACGCCCTCGAACCGGAGCTGGAAGCGCTCGACGATGCCGCGCTGCGTGCGCGCACGGATGCGTTCCGCGAGCGGCTGAAAGCCGGCGAAAAGGTCGACGATCTGCTCGTCGAGGCCTTCGCGACGGTTCGCGAGGCCGCGAAGCGCACGCTGGGCCAGCGTCATTTCGACGTGCAGCTCCTCGGCGCAATGATCCTGCACAACGGCATGATCTCGGAGATGAAGACCGGCGAAGGCAAAACCCTCGTCGCCACGCTTGCCGTCTATCTGAATGCGCTCGAGGGCAAGGGCGTCCATGTGGTCACGGTGAACGACTATCTGGCGCAGCGCGATTCCGGCTGGATGGGGCAGGTTTACGAGTTCCTGGGCCTGACCACCGGCTGCATCGTCAATTCCCTGTCCGACGAAGAACGTCGCGCAGCCTATGCCGCCGATGTGACCTACGGCACGAACAACGAGTTCGGGTTCGACTATCTGCGCGACAACATGAAGTTCCATCTCGACGAGATGGTTCAGCGCGACTTCAACTTCGCGATTGTCGATGAGGTGGATTCGATCCTGATCGACGAAGCGCGCACACCGCTGATCATATCCGGCCCCGTCGAGGATTCATCCGAGGCCTACATCCAGGCCGACAAGCTGATGCCGTTGCTGGTCGAAGAGGATTTCGAGGTCGACGAGAAGGCCCGCGCCGCGACCCTGACCGACGAAGGCGTCATGCATGTCGAGACACTCCTCGCGCAAGAAGGACTTATCGAGGAAGGCGCCAGCCTCTACGACATCACCAGTGTCACGATCCTGCATCATGTGAACCAGGCATTGCGGGCGCACAAGCTCTTCCAGCGCGACCGCGATTACATCGCGCATGAAGGCCGGATTGTCATCATCGATGAATTCACCGGCCGCATGATGGAAGGCCGGCGTTTCTCCGACGGGCTGCATCAGGCACTCGAGGCCAAGGAAGGCGTGGAAGTTCAGAACGAGAACCAGACCCTCGCGTCGATCACCTTCCAGAATTATTTCCGGCTCTACCCCAAGCTGGGCGGCATGACCGGCACGGCGATGACGGAATCGGCCGAGTTCGCCGAGATCTACAAGCTCGAGGTTGTCGACATTCCGACCCACCGGCCGATGGTGCGCGACGACCAGAATGACGAGGTCTACCGGACCCTCGAGGAAAAATACAACGCCATCAACGAGCTTATCGAGGACGCCAACAAGCGCGGCCAGCCTGTGCTCGTGGGTACGGTCTCGATTGAAAAATCCGAGGAAGTTTCCGCGGCGCTGAGTTCGCGCAAGATCACCCATGAAGTCCTGAACGCGCGCCATCACGAACGCGAGGCCCAGATCATCGGCCAGGCCGGGGTGCCGGGCGCGGTCACGATCGCGACCAACATGGCCGGCCGCGGCACCGATATTCAGCTCGGCGGCAATCTGGACATGCGCCTTGAGGCCGAACTCGCCGATATGGAAGACGGTCCGGCACGTGACGAGAAAGAAGCCGCCATTCGCGCCGAGGTCGAAAAACTCCATGACGAGGTCATCGCGGCAGGCGGCCTGATGGTCATCGGCACCGAGCGACATGAAAGCCGCCGCATCGACAATCAGCTGCGCGGCCGGTCGGGCCGCCAGGGTGACCCGGGCACGTCGCGTTTCTTCCTGTCACTGCAGGATGATCTGATGCGGATCTTCGGGTCCGAGCGGATGGACGGCATGCTGACCAAGCTGGGCATCGAAGAGGGTGAGGCGATTGTCCATCCGTGGATCAACAAGGCGCTCGAAAAGGCCCAGCAAAAGGTTGAGGCGCGCAACTTCGATATTCGCAAACAGTTGCTGCAGTATGACGATGTCATGAATGACCAGCGCAAGGTCATCTATGAGCAGCGCAAGGATTTGATGCGCACCGATGACGTCTCCGACACGATCAAGGCGATGCGGGCCGAAGCCCTTGAAGACCTGATCGCGCGCACGATCCCCGAAAAGGCCTTCGCCGAGCAGTGGGACACGAGCCTGCTTCAAGAGGAAGTAACGCGCATTTTCGGCCTCGACGCTCCCGTCGAGGAATGGGCGGCGGAAGAAGGCATCGCCGACGAGGAAATCCACGACCGGCTCGAGAAACTCGCCGACGAGCACATGGCCGCCAAGGTCGCCAATTACGGCGAAGAGATCATGCGTATGGCCGAGAAAAACCTGCTGCTGCAGATTCTCGACCAGCACTGGAAGGACCATCTGCTGCGTCTCGACCATCTGCGCCAAGGCATCGGTCTACGTGCGTTCGGCCAGAAGAACCCGCTGAACGAATACAAGCGCGAAGCGTTCGATATGTTCCAGGACATGCTCGGGCGCCTGCGTGAGGGGGTCACGATGCTGCTCAGCCACATCGAGATTCAGGTCAACGCGCCCGAGGCGGTGCCGGAACCCCAGTCTCCGCAAAACACCGAGGCCCAGCATGCAACGGTGGGACAATTCGGTGATGCCACCCCGCGCCCGGACAATGCAGGTGGCAACGCGGCAACAGCGCGCAGCAATGCCGCGGCGGCCGAAATCGATCCCGACGACCCGTCGACCTGGGGCAAGGTGCCACGCAACGCGGCCTGCCCGTGCGGCAGCGGCAAGAAGTACAAGCACTGCCACGGCCGAAGCGCCTAGAGCGGAGTTAGCCTATGGTCGATTTCGGTGTCTTCGATCACCTCGACCGCCGGGCCGGCGTGCCCGACCAGACAATCTATGAAGACCGGCTCCGCCTGATCGCGGCCTATGATCAGGCCGGGATCGCGATGTATCACCTGGCGGAACACCATGCGACACCGCTTGGTCTCGCCCCCTCACCCAGCGTCTTTCTCTCCGCGGTCGCACAGCGCACCACGAACATGCATTTCGGGCCGATGGTCTATTGCCTGCCGCTGTACGAGCCGCTGCGCCTGATCGAGGAAATCTGCATGCTCGACCAGATGAGCGGCGGGCGGTTCGAATTCGGCGTCGGCCGGGGCATCTCACCCTTCGAGGTTTCCTATTTCGGAATCAACAAGGAGAACGCGGGGCCGATCTATCTGGAGGCCTTCGAGATCCTCAAGCGCGGCCTGACATCGGATGTGCTTAATTTTTCGGGCGAACATTTCAACTATGACGACGTGCCGATGATCGGGTCACCGGTCGGCACGCCCCACCCGCCGATGTGGTACGGCGTCGCGACCCCCGACGGTGCGGCCTGGCCCGCGACCCAGAAGATCAACGTGATCAGCAATTCACCCTGCGAGATCGCCCGAAGTGCGACCGACCAGTATCGCGAGACCTGGGACCGGGAGCATGGCGGGTCGGTGACGGCGAAACTCGGCGTGGCGCGGCACATGTTCGTGGCCGATACCCAGGCCGAGGCCGACCAGATCGCCGGCCGGGCCTATGCGGCCTGGTATGAGAACTTCATCAACCTGTGGCGCAAATTCGATGTCGAAGACCCGGCCTATGCCTCGACCCTCGAGACCGCGCGCGAACGAGATGCGATCATTGCCGGTACGCCGGATATGGTGGCATCGGAAATCGAACGCCAGATCGAGACGGCGGGGCTCAACTACTTCGTGTGCCGGTTCGCCTATGGCGATTTGAGCTTCGAGGAAGCATCGGGATCGTTCGACCTGTTCGCCCGCGAGGTCATGCCCCGCTTCGCCTAGTCCGGCGGTCAGGCGAGCCCGGCACTCCCGAGATTGAGGAATTTCTCACGCCGTTGCGCCTGAAGCGCCGGGCCATCCATCCCGTCCATCCCCCGCAACGCGGCTTCCATCGCGGTATCAACCGCAGCAATCGCCGCGGCGGGTTCACGATGCGCGCCACCCAGCGGTTCGGGCACGATGCCATCGATCAGCTTGAGCTCGGCCAGATCCTGGGCCGTGATCTTGAGCGCCTCGGCCGCGTCCTGCGCCCGCTCCCCGTCGCGCCACAGGATCGACGCGCAGCCCTCGGGCGAAATCACGGAATAAACGGCATGTTCCATCATCAGGACCGTGTTGGCCGTGGCGATCGCGACCGCGCCGCCCGACCCGCCTTCGCCGATAATCACCGAGACGAACGGCACCTGCAGGTTCATCGATGATTGGATGGCGCGCGCGATGGCTTCGGACTGGCCGCGCTCCTCCGCACCCACGCCGGGATAGGCACCCGACGTGTCCACGAAAGACAGGATCGGCATGTCGAACCGGTTGGCGAGGCCCATGAGGCGCTGTGCCTTGCGATAACCCTCGGGCCGGGCCATGCCGAAATTATGGTGCACCCGGCTTTCGGTATCGTTGCCCTTCTCCTGGCCCAACACAATAACGGGGCGGCCGTGATAGCGGCCCATGCCCGAGACGAGCGCGTTGTCCTCGGCATACAAGCGGTCGCCGGCCAGGTGCACGAACTCGGTGATCAATCCGGAGACATAGTCGCCGCATTTCGGCCGGCCCGGATGGCGGGCGACCTGAACCTTTTGCCAAGCCGAGAGCTTGCCATAGGTCTGGCGGAGCTGACGGTCGACCTTGTCCTCGAGCTTGCCGACTTCGTCCGCAATGTTGAGATCGCCATTGTCGGACAGCCTGCGAAGCTCCTCGATCTGACCTTCGAGTTCGGCGAGTGGTTTTTCAAAATCCAGGAAATGAGCCATGGCGTTCTACTAGTTGGCGTTGGCGGCGCTGGCAAGCGGATGATGATCAGCAACAAGCCGTCGCATACGCTCATCGAGCACATGTGTGTAGATCTGGGTGGTCGAGATGTCGGCGTGACCCAGCATTTGCTGAACGCTGCGCAGGTCGGCGTCATGATGCAACAAATGCGTTGCAAAAGCATGGCGCAGCACGTGGGGGCTGACCTTCTGCGGGTCGAGATGTGCTTTTTCCGCGAGGTCCTTGAGAAGCTGAAAGAAGCGCTGCCGGCTCAAATGCTTGCCACCGCGCCCGGGAAACAGAAACGGGTTCGTGGCCCCTGCCGGCACGAAGCTGTCGCGTACCGAAAGATAATCGCGCACGGCCTGTCGGGCCGGCGGGCTCAAGGGGACCATCCGCTCCTTGTCACCCTTCCCGCGCACGATCAGGACTTCGGGATCGCGCTGCACGGCCGCCAGCGGCAATCCGACCAGCTCCGTGACCCGCATCCCCGTCGCGTAACAAAGCTCGACCAGGGCGCAGAGCCGCTTGCCCTCGGGGCCGTCGCGTTCCGCAGCCGCACCCAGCAGCGCACCCACGTCATTCTCGGAGAGAATCTTCGGCAATGAACGGCCCTGACGCGGGCTTTCGAGAATCGCGCTCGGGTCGTCGGTGCGCAATCCGTCGGCATAGAGAAAGCGATAGAACTGGCGCAGCGTGGACAAACGCCGGGCCGATGTCCGTGCAGACATGCCGCGGCCTTCCAGATGCTTCAGGTATCCCCGCAGATCATCGGTTGTCGCGTCGTCGAGCGAAGCCTTGCTGGATTTGCGGCTCGCAGCGAGGAACGACGCGGTATCCTCAAGGTCCCGGCGATAGGCCATCACGGTATTGGCGGATGCGCCGCGTTCGGCCAGCAGGAGCTCGAGAAATGCCTCGAAATACCGGCTCACAGTCGCCGGCGAGATCGTCTCGCGACGCCGGCTCATCGCACCCGTGCGACAAGTGCCGCACGCGCAATTGCCTGCGCATCAGCTTCCAGCCCGACACGCTGTAGGCCGCGCACCACGTCGGCGACCACGCCGGCATGCGGCGCCTCACCTGCCTGTGCGAGGACAATCATCGCGTAGATCACAACTTCCGCCCGACGGTTCGAGATCGTCGCACGCGCCAACCCGGCGAGTGCCGCGGCGTTCGGTATGGGACCTGTCCCGTCCGTGGCATCGCCAGCGGACACCGGCACGTTACGCCAATTTTTTTCCGACACCGGATCGCCGAGGATCTGCAGCAAATACAGCGCCGTGCCGATATCTGCCGTTCCCTCGTTATTCGTCGCCATGTCGATCCAGCGCGACAGGCGTGTGGGGCTCCAGGGCACCGGTTCGCGCGGCGCTTGCGCGATCAGCCGACCAAGCCTGTCGGCCACGGCGGGGCTGACCACCGCGCCGCTGGGCGGCGCAGATATGCTCGCGGGCACGCCGGTGGCGGGCGCAGAGACTTGCGTTTCGGCCACGACAGGATCGGGTTCGGGGGCGTCGGGCAGGTTGCGCCCGATAACACGCATTTCCGGCCACAGGAGCGCTGTCGCCCGCGCCATATCCGCCACGGATCGCGCCTGTCGGACGACATGCTGATACCATTCGATCGCGAGATCGTCCTCGCCCGCCAGCAGTGCGGCCCGCGTCGCGGCGGCGGCGAGCCAGCCGAAGTCCGAGGTCGCAGGAACATCCGCAAGCAATGCCGCGGTGGTCGTCATCACAATGTCATCGAGTTCTGCGGCCTCGGCCAATGTCCAGGCCTCCCACAGGGCCTCGGAGCGTGCGACCGCGACGTTCTGGTTGCGCGCCACCAGATACAGATAGGCGAGCCAGACATCCCGGTCGACGGTATCCGGTTCGAGCATGGCCGCAGCAATGGCATCATCGCTGGCGTCCAATCCCTCATAAACGGCCACAACATCGCCGGCGTCCACCACCCCGCGCCGCAAGGCGCGATGGGCCAGGGCGAGTTTGCGTGTCGGATCGAGCTGCGGTGACCACAGCATCGCACGCACCAGTGCCGGATCGTTGCTCGCCTGCATCCATTCCGGCAACTCGGCCTCGGCGGCGGTGAGCATCGCGAAGGTCAGAATATCCGGCGTGCCCGGCATTTCGAGCTGTTCCGGCGTGAGTTCAGCACCCACGGCCGCTGCGTAGGCAATATTCTGGAAGACGCCGTCCGTATCGCCGCGCTCCTCTCGCAGAAGATCGAGGCCGAGAGACGCTTCGGCTCCCTTGCCGGCAGCAATCTGACAAATGACCAGCGCCTTTTGCCAGAAAGGCTCCACATAACCGGCCTCGTACCCGTCCAGCACGTCACAACCCGCCGCGAGATCCCCGCGCAGGAAGTTCGCACTGACAATCGACCCCGCGAGATCATCGGGTATCTGGCGCGAATGTGCCGCGCGGGCCAACTCGATTGCATCATCCGGCGCGCCGACCGTGACGAGGCCAGCCACCCGTGCGTCCAAAAAACCGGATGTGGCACCGTCGGCTGCAGTGGCGCCGCCTTTCGGCGGTGTGGCGCTGGACAGCAGAAGGCGGCGGATGAGATCGCGCGCGTCCCCGGTCGGGGCATGCGACGATAGCGTCGCCAGGAGACGAACCGCCGTCGCGTGGTCGGTCCCGGCCCACATATCCTCGCCAAGACCCCCGTTGGCCGAGTCCAGCAGACCGACCGCCCCCTCGGCCACGGCGCCGAGACCACGGATCATGACACCACCCGGATCGACCGTGGCATCCCCGGACGGGGCAGCCACATTCTCGGGCGCGGCCTCGGTTGGCGGCAATGGCGCCAGGCGGATCGGCCCTGACTGTTGCGCCACGGCGGTCAGCGGACCTAGCGAAAGGACAAAAATCGAGACACAGGTAACGGCGAGTTGACGCATGAGAGCGTTAGCGCGGAAAACGATCATTCGGGATCGTTTTCTCGACGCTTTCCGTCGGCGCGGGTATATCCCATGTCGCCAGGAACACACCGCCGGCGACGATCACGGCAAGAAACAGAACAATGATGTACTTGGCCAAGTGATCCTCCTAGCGATCCTGACAGGCAAACTTAAGACATGAAGCCCCGGTCTATGACAATCTCCGGTCTCGCAGGGCACCACGTGAATGATTATTATGCCATCCGAACCATGGCGATAACGCGGCGAATCCTTTGCCGGCCCGAATCGCACCAAGATAGCAGCGCATGAGCGATTCTGAACAAGCCGAAGACAATGCCGAACCGGCAGAAATTCGGGCACCGGGAAGCGATACCAAGCGTTCGATCGTTATGGTCGGCCTGATGGGGGCGGGCAAATCATCGATCGGGCGCCGCCTCGCAACGCGCCTTAACCTGCCCTTCGTCGATGCCGACACCGAAATCGAGGCCGCGGCCGGGTGCACGATTGCGGAATTCTTCGAACGCCATGGCGAGGCCGAGTTTCGCGACGGCGAGCGCCGTGTCATCGCGCGGCTGCTGGAAGACGAACCCAAGGTCCTGGCGACCGGCGGCGGCGCATTCATGGATGACGAAACCCGAGCTGCGATCGCCGATGCCGGCATTTCGGTCTGGTTGCGCGCCGACCTCGATACGCTGGTACGCCGGACGTCCCGACGCACCGACCGACCGCTGCTGAACATCGGCGACCCGGCGAGCACATTGGAAAGCTTGATGGAGACCCGGCATCCGGTCTATGCGCAGGCAGACATCGTCGTCGAGAGCAACGACGGCCCGCCCGACGAAACCGTCGAACGTGTGGTCGAAGCCCTCGCGGCATTCAGCGACAGGACAGAGGCATCGCCCGCACAATGAACGTTTCAGCCAACACCACGCGAAGCATTCGCGTCGACCTGGGTGCGCGCTCCTACGATATCGCGATCGGTCCCGGACTGATCGACCAGGCCGGAACATTGCTGGCCGAACGGCTGGGCGAGCGTCGCGCAATCATCATCACCGACACGAATGTCGGCCCGCTCTATGCGGACCGGCTTGATGCCGCGCTCTGCCAAGCCGGCCACACGACACGCACGATCACGATCGCGGCGGGCGAAGCGTCGAAATCCTACGCCCAGCTCGAAGCTTTGCTGGAAGACCTGATCGACGGCGGCCTCGAACGCGGCAGTGTGCTGGTCGCACTCGGTGGCGGCGTGATCGGCGACCTCACGGGGTTTGCCGCAAGCATCGCGTTGCGTGGCGTGGAATTCGTTCAGGTTCCGACGACCCTTCTGGCGCAGGTCGACAGCTCCGTCGGCGGCAAGACCGCGATCAACTCGCGGCACGGGAAAAACCTCGTCGGCGCCTTTTATCAGCCGCGGCTGGTCATCGCAGATACCGACACGCTCAAGACGTTGCCGGCCGCGGAGTTGCGCGCCGGTTACGCCGAAACAGTCAAATACGGCCTGCTCGGCGACGCGAACTTCTTCGAATGGCTCGAGGCCAACGCGGCCGCGGTCCTGGATGGCGACGCCGCAGCGCAAATCCATGCCATCGAGCGGGCCTGCGAGATGAAGGCCGAGATCGTCAATCAGGACGAACGCGAGACCGGACGGCGGGCGTTGCTGAACCTCGGCCACACCTTCGCGCATGCACTGGAAGCAGAGACTGGATATGGCGAGGGTCTGCTGCATGGCGAGGCCGTCTCCATCGGTATGGTGCTCGCTTTCGAACTGTCAGCGCGGATGGGCCTGTGCACCCCCGACGATGCCATGCGGGTCCGCGCCCATCTCGACGCGGCGGGCCTGCCCACGAGCTTCCCCGCCCATCCGGGTACCGGCTGGGAAGCTGACACCCTGCTGTCCCATATGGGACGTGACAAGAAAGTCCAGGAAGGGCGTCTTACCTTCATCCTGGCAAACAGTATTGGCGACACGTTTGTAACCAACGAGGTGGCAATCGACGACCTGTCGAGCCTCCTTACCGAGATGGCGACAGCCGCCTGACACATCTCAAACAGGCCACAAAACCATGAGTGATCCCCTCACCCTTATCGTCATCGGAATTGTCGTTCTGTTGGCGCTTTCGGCGTTTTTCTCCGGCTCCGAAACAGCCCTGACCGGCGCGTCGCGACCGCGCATGCACCTGCTGGAAAGCGAGGGCAACCGACGTGCCGGCACGGTCAACCTCCTGCACGCGCAGCAGGAACGCCTGATCGGCGGCATCCTGATCGGCAACAACATCGTCAACATTCTCGCCTCTGCGCTGGCGACCAGCATCATGATTACCCTGTTCGGAGACGCTGGCGTCGCCTATGCGACGATCGCCATGACAACCCTTGTCGTGATCTTCTCCGAAGTCCTGCCGAAAACCTACGCCATCCGGCACGCCGACGATGTCGCGCTGACCGTCGCGCGCCCCATCCGGCTCATCGTCACCATTCTGTCGCCGCTGTCGCGCGCGATCGAGGCCGTCGTCGGTCTCCTGCTGCGCCTTATGGGTGACAAATCACCTTCTGAAAAAGACGCAGCGCGCGAGCAGGAATTGCGCGGCGCCATCCGCATGCATGCCGACACCAACAGTGTGTCCGCGCATGAGGGATTGATGCTCGGCGGGGTGATGGACCTGGATGATGTCGAGGTCGGCGAAATCATGACCCACCGCACCGATGTCCAGATGGTCGATGCGGGATTGTCGGCAAGTGAGATCGTCGCCAAGGTTTTGGACTGCCCGTTCACCCGGGTGCCGCTCTATGAGGACGACCCCGACAACATCGTCGGCGTGTTGCACGCCAAGGCGCTGCTGCGCGAGGTCCAGAGCCATGACGGACATATCGACGAAATCGATGTCCGCGCGGTGGCTTCCGAAGCCTGGTTCGTTCCGGAATCGACTGACTGTCTGCGCCAGTTGCACGCATTTCGTGACCGGCGCGAACATTTCGCGCTCGTGGTCGACGAATATGGCGCGCTGCAGGGTGTCGTCTCACTCGAGGACATTATCGAGGAGATTGTCGGCGAGATCGACGACGAGCACGACATTCCCGTCCCCGGCATGCGTCGTCAGGCCGACGGCACCTATATCGTCGATGGCCGGGTGACGATCCGGGACCTGAACCGCGAGTTTGACTGGGATTTGCCCGACGAGGAGGCCTCGACCATTGCGGGTCTGGTACTGCACGAGGCGCGGTTCATTCCCGAAGAAGGCCAGAGCTTCGATATTGAGGGCCTGAAGATCGATATTCTCAGACGCAACGGCAATCAGCTTCGTTCGCTGCGGATCACGCGGCGCGCGCCCGAGGCGGAAGTTGACGGGTCCGGGCCGAGCTGACACCAGACGGGATTGCATCTGTGACCAGGTGCAATTCTTGACCGGGACCGGGACGATCCTATAGTCCGGCCCATCGATATTTTCCTTTGAGGATGAATCCCATGCCACTGTCGACCCCGGCCGAGCGCGAGCATATTCACAACCGGACCGTCGAGTGTAACGGCTACCGGCGCAAGGACGGGCTTTGGGATATCGAGGGTCGTCTCGTCGATGTGAAGACGTACACCTTCCATAATAACGAACGTGGCGACGTGCCGCCGGGCGAGCCGGTGCACGAAATGTGGGTTCGCCTGACGGTCGACGATGATCTGAAAATTCACGGCGTCGAGGCCACGACCGAGTACAGCCCGTTCTCTGTTTGCAAGCAGGTCGCACCCAACTTCGAGCGGCTGATCGGGGTGAGAATCGGCCCGGGTTGGCGAAAACAGGTTCGTGACCGGGTCGGCGGGGTCGAGGGATGCACCCATATCGTAGAGATGCTCGGACCCATCGCCACCACAGCGTTCCAGACGATCTACCCGCTCAAGAACAAGGAACAGCCTGAGGGCGAGCGGACTTCAACGCGCCCGCCGCGCCTGCTGAACACCTGCCACGCATTTCGCAGCGACGGTCCGAAAGTGAAGGAATTCTGGCCCGACCATTACGACGGGCCCGTCGGCGACTAACCGCGGGTGACCAACGGCTATTGGCAGTGCGTCCTAACCGACGGCGCGTGTCGCCGGAATATAGGGAGCCCGAACCGGGGCGGGGCGTTCAATCATCGTCGGCGAATTTGCCGTCGCCGAGAGGCTTTCACGGGTCCGAATTTCCGCAAAATAGCTGGCGATGAAGACACGGATTGCCGCCGTACGGCCCAATTCGCCCGCATTGGCGTCGATAATTGTGCAGAGGCGATCAACCGTGAGCTGTTCGCGCGCCGCGATGTCCGACAAGACTTCCCAGAACTGAGGTTCCAACCGCACGCTGGTGCGCAACGAACCCACTGTGATGTTGCGATTTACAAGCATTTTGGCTGCCTTTCGATCCCCATCCGGGATCGACAAATGACGACTGGCAGCACGGTAGAACGAGTGACACAGGTTTGCAACAGATAGATAGATTTTGTTTCAGTTTGATTCGCTCTCGACCTCGTCCGGGGCGAGTGCACGCACCGAAAGCGCATGCAATCCACCCTCAAATTCCTCAGAAAGCAGGGCATAAACCGCCCGCTGGCGGGTCACCCGTGATTGCCCTGCGAAATCCGGGCTCACAACCACCACGTCGAAATGTGTTTCACCTTCGGGCCGCGCGCCGGCATGGCCGGCATGCAAATGCGAGTCGTCCCGAACTTCGATCAACTGGACGTCGAACCCATTCTGAAGTGCGGCCTGGATGCGTTCTGCACGATTCATCGAATACTCCCTCGTTTGATGTCCCCAACGTAATTGCGGGCCCGTTATTGCCTCCAACGGGTCCACCAGACATATTCCGCACATGACGAGGCGGCGCAAATCCATCGACCTGGATGACCTGCTCACCGAAAGCGGTGACAGCGGGGCGGGACCGCGCATGTGCGCGCAGGACGGTTGCGAGCTCCCGGGCGAGTTCCGGGCGCCAAAATCACGTGACAATGTTCGTGAATATATCTGGTTCTGTCTCGATCATGTGCGCTCATACAACAGTTCGTGGAACTATTATGCCGGCATGTCGGAGGACGAGATCGAACTGGACCGACATGGCACCACTTTCTGGCACCGGCCGACCTGGCCGCTAAACGGCAAACGCCCCGGCGAGGGTATCCGGGATGATTTCGGTTTTTTCGAGTCTGAAGCAGACGCGGCAGCAGGCGCAGCGGCCGACGCCCAGACCGCAGGAATGGACTCCGAAACTATTGACGCCCTTGGTATAATGAAACTATCGCCACCGCTGACAGCAGACGCTATAAAGCGGCGCTATAAGGAGCTGGTCAAACAGCACCATCCTGACGCGAATGGCGGCGACAAGCTGGCGGAAGAACGTCTCAAGACGATCAACCAAGCCTACGCAACATTAATGCAATCGGTCGGCCCCTAACCAAGCCGCACCGCATGTAGAAAATTTGACGAAAGTGGACCGGATTATGGAAGCGACTGAATCGATAACAAATGCGGATATGCCCGAAAATCCGGAGCCGGACATCAAGGTGTCGGCCCGTCAGGTGTTCGGGATCGATTCCGATATGGAGGTCCCGGCCTTCTCCGAGCATACAGTTCACGTGCCCGCGCTCGACGAGAGCTACCAGTTCGATCATGACACGACGCTCGCGATCCTGGCCGGCTTTGCCCACAACCGTCGGATTATGATCCAGGGCTATCATGGTACCGGCAAGTCGACGCACATCGAACAGGTCGCCGCACGCCTCAACTGGCCGACCGTCCGCGTCAACCTCGACAGCCATATCAGCCGCATCGATTTGATCGGCAAGGACGCCATCGTCCTGCGCGACGGCGTGCAGGTCACAGAATTCCGCGAAGGCATCCTGCCCTGGACCCTGCAACATCCCTGCGCCCTCGTCTTCGACGAGTATGACGCCGGCCGGCCGGACGTCATGTTCGTGATCCAGCGCGTGCTGGAGGCCGACAGCAAGCTGACCCTGCTCGACCAGAACAAGGTCCTCCGCCCCCACCCAAGCTTCCGTCTGTTCTCGACGGCAAACACCGTTGGCCTGGGTGATACGACGGGCCTGTATCACGGCACGCAGCAGATCAACCAGGCGCAGATGGATCGCTGGAACATCGTCACGACGCTGAACTATCTGCCCCATGAGCAGGAAGTCGACATCGTGGCCGCGAAATGCGCCGCCTATGACAACAAGGAAGGCCGCGAGAAGCTCTCCGCCATGGTCGCGACCGCCGACCTGACACGCTCAGGCTTCGTCGCCGGCGACATCTCAACCGTCATGTCACCGCGGACCGTGATTACCTGGGCCGACAATGCGGAGATCTTCGGTTCAATTCCGCTCGGCTTCCGGGTCACCTTCCTGAACAAGTGTGACGAAGTCGAACGCTCGACGGTGGCCGAATACTACCAGCGCTGCTTCGGGACCGAACTCGAAGACGGCGTAATCGCCCCGGCACCAACTCAGTAAGACGCCAATGGCGGGATCAAACAGAGGCGGCAATGACGGGCCGGTCGAAGAATTTCGGCGGGTCACTGCCGCGGCCATGCGCGCCATGGCCCGCGAACCGGAATTAACGGTTTCATTCACGCCTGACCCGCCGGGTATCAGTGGTGAAGAAGCGCGCCTGCCCCTGCCAAATCGTGATCTGCCCGCCGAAGATGTCAGCGTCGTTCGCGGTGAGGCCGACGCGCTGGCGCTGAATTTGCGCCACCACAACAGTGAATTGCACCAGACCCGGGTTCCTTCCGCACCGGCCGCCCGCGCGCTGTATGACGCGGTCGAGCAGGCACGGGTCGAGGCCATCGGGGCCAACCGTATGTCCGGGGTCGCCGACAATCTGAGTGCGGCACTGGAGATGCGATGCCGCGACAAGGGTTTTGCCCGGGTTACCCAACGCGATCAGGCGCCCGTCTCCGAGGCAGTCGCCCTGCTCGCGCGCGAAGCGCTGACCGGCGCGCCGCCGCCGCCCTCCGCGCGTCAGATGGTCGACGTCTGGCGACCCTTCGTAGAATCCAAGATCGGTGCCGCCCTTTCGGATCTGAGCGACAGCCTGGACGACCAGGTCGCCTTCCAGGATGTCATCCGGCAGATGATCACCGATCTCGGTCTTGCCGACGAGGAGATGGCCGCCGATTCCGAATCCGACGACAGCACTGGCGAGGATCAGGACGACGCCGAAGGCGAGAGCACCGGCGAGGGCGAGAGCGATGGTGAGGCGCGCGCCATGGACGGCGAAGGCGAAGACGAAGAAGCCGGCGCCGAAAGCGAAGAAATGGACATGCCGTTCGAGGACGGCGACGGCGACATGGAGCAGGGTGCGGGCGACGAAGACCCCGACGCACCGGGTCAACCCTGGCGCCCGCCCGAATATGGTCACAACCAGGGCGAACAATTCGTCTATGGCGCGTTCACGACGGAGTTCGACGAGATCGTCGAGGCCCCCGACCTGTGTGATCCCGATGAACTCTCGCGCCTGCGCCAACAGCTCGATCAGCAGCTCGGCCATCTGCAAAGCGTCATTTCGAAACTCGCAAACCGGCTGCAGCGCCGCCTGATGGCGAAACAGACCCGCAACTGGGAGTTCGACCTCGAGGAAGGCATGCTCGACACCGCGCGCCTGACCCGCGTGGTGACCAATCCGGCCCATCCCCTGTCGTTCAAGATGGAAGAGGACACGAATTTCCGCGATACGGTCGTGACCCTGCTGATCGACAATTCCGGGTCCATGCGCGGCCGGCCGATCTCTGTGGCCGCGATGAGCGCCGATATCCTCGCGCGGACTCTGGAGCGTTGTGGCGTGAAGGTCGAGATTCTCGGATTCACGACCCGGGCCTGGAAAGGTGGCCAGGCACGCGAGAACTGGCTTGCAGCCGGCAAACCCGCAAACCCGGGCCGGCTGAACGACCTTCGCCATATCATCTACAAATCCGCTGATGCCCCCTGGCGTCGGGCACGCAAGAATCTTGGCCTGATGCTGCGTGAGGGATTGCTCAAGGAAAACATCGACGGCGAGGCACTGCTTTGGGCACATAGTCGTTTGCTCGGGCGCTCCGAACAGCGACGCATCCTGATGATCATCTCGGATGGCGCACCGGTCGACGATTCCACGCTCTCGGTAAATGCCGGAAACTATCTGGAGCGGCACCTGCGACAGATCATCGAATGGATCGAGACCTACTCGCCCGTCGAACTGCTGGCCATCGGCATCGGCCATGACGTGACGCGCTATTATCGCCGCGCGGTGACGATCGTCGACGCAGAGCAACTCGGCGGGACGGTTATGGATCAGCTGGCCGAGCTCTTCGATGAGGAAGACGGGTCGGCCCGCAAGCCACGTGGCGGCTCGCGTCGCGTCGCCTGACGCGCGCGCCGTCCAAAACAGCCATTTCGGCCATGTTTGTGCCGCAGAATACGGCTATAAACAAAACATGATCCGGCTTCTCTCGACCCTGCTGCTTGCCTGCGCTGTCACAGCGCCGACGGCGTTGGCCGACACCACACCCATTCCGCTACATGAGGGATTGAGCGGGCAGGACCGCATCGGCCGGCTGGTCTGGCGCGGCGGGATCGAGATGAACTTCGACGATCCGCGCTTCGGTGGCATCTCGGCGATGGAGATTGATTCCGGCGGTCGCACCATTACGTTGCTCACCGATCGCGGCCATCGGGCCGAATTATTCCTGGAATATGACCGGAACGCCGATTTGTCCGCCGCCAAGCTCGTCGATCTGGAGCCGGTGAGCGGCGCGGTCGGACGCTCGATCGAGGACGACCGCAATTCCGATATCGAGGCGATCGCAAAGATGCCCAATGGCGGCTGGCTCGTCGCCTTCGAACGCAATCATCGGTTGTTGCACTTCCCCGCATCCTTCGCGCCGCTTCGTTCCGCCCCGCGCCTCCTGCTGACCCCGCCAGGGCTTGAGCGCGCCCGCTCGAACCGGGGCATCGAGGCCGCAACGGAAACCGCCGACAAGAAAATCCTGCTGATCGCCGAAGACCTCGCCACCAGCCGCGCCTTTACCTTCGCCTGGCTCGGCAACGGCGCCGACTGGACGCCGATGGCCTACACCCTGTTTCCGCCCTACAAGTCGAGCGGCGGTTCACGCGACCCGGCGACGTCGGCTCCCGGATCGCACGGATCGAGAAACCCTTCGTGACCGAGAATTTCGAGGCGATCGCGGCGCGATCTGCCGGGCGTGGCCAGACCCTGATCTATCTCGCGAGCGACAATAATTTCTCGGACAAGCAGCGGAACCTGCTGCTGATGTTCGAACTGCTACCCTAGACCGGGCCTGCGGTCACCCGTCGACCCAGTATGACCGCCGCGCGGCATAGTCATCATTGTCGATCGCGGCCCGCACGTCCTCAAGCAGACGGTTCATGAAGCGCACATTGTGCACCGCCAGCAACGACCCAGCGTTCAACTCACCCGCCTTCACGAGATGATGCAGATAAGCGCGCGACACGCTGGCACAGGTCGCGCAATCGCATTCCGGATCCAGCGGCGTGTTGTCTTCGCGGAACCGCGCATTCTTGATGTTGATGAACTCGCGGCCATTCTCGGTCTCGCCCAGGCCCGGGCGGATATAGGCGCTGCCATGGCGCGCCAGCCGGGTCGGGTTGACGCAATCGAAGGTGTCGATGCCCTTGGCCACCCCGTTCCAGACATCGCGCACACTGCCGACACCCAGCAGATGGATCGGGCGCGGCGTTGATGCCGCGGCGTTGAGGGGCGCCATGGCGAGCGCCACCACGTCGTCCATTTCCTCCGGCGTACCACCGAGGCAGCCGCCGACCGCATAGCCGAAATAGGGTTGTGCCGCCGTAAACTCGGCACTTTCCTTGCGAAGATCTTCATAGACGCCGCCCTGGATGATCCCGTACAGGCCCTGGGGTCCGGCGGAGCCCTCTTCGGCCTCTGCGAAGGCCGCGATCGAGCGCAGCGCCCAACGATGGGTGAGCCCCATCGACTGGGCCGTATAGTCACGATCGACGTGATAGGGCGTGCATTCATCCAGGACGAGAATGATATCGGCGCCGATCTGGCGCTGAATGCGGATCGAGTCTTCCGGCGTTAGCGTCACTTTGGAGCCATCGACATAGGACCGGAAGGACGCACCGGCCTCGTCAATGGCCAGCAGGGACGGATCACGTACATCGGTCCGGCTGCCCTTGATTTCTTTCTCGTCCCCGCCCCGGCCGAGCGAAAAAATCTGGAAGCCGCCGGAATCCGTCAGCATCGGGCCGTCCCAACCCATCATCTTGTGCAACCCGCCCAGGGCCGCCACGCGTTCTGCGCCCGGCTGGAGCATCAGATGATAGGTGTTGCCGAGAATGATTTGGGTTGTCTCTGCGCGCGCCTGGCTGGGCAACACACCGCGCAACGCGCCGCGAGTCGCACAGAACACAAAGGCGGGGGTCTCGATTATCCCATGCGGTGTCGTGATGCGGCCCCGCCGGGCCGCACCGGGCCAGCCGGCCTCGCCCGTCACGCTGCGGGTCACTTCAAAATCGAAACCGGGGTAGTCAGTCATTGTCGGCTCAAGGCGGCTTGTCGCAACGGCGACCGTGTCGGGGCGCGATCATATACGCTGCGCGCGCAAAAAAGCCCGCGAAACGCGGGCCTTTATCGTGATCGGACTGCGGTGCGGTTATGCGGCCGCAGCGACCTTTTCGAGATCACGCTTCATGCGGCGCAATTCGCGCGGCAGTTTCGAGGCGGCCGTGCCGCGTATATACGCATCGACACCGCCTTTATGCTCGATCGTGCGGATGGCACGCGCGCTCAAATTCAGGCGCACACCGCGCCCGAGTGACTCGCTATACAGCATCGTGGATTGCAGGTTCGGCAGGAACCGGCGACGGGTCTTGTTGTGGGCATGACTGACGTTGTTTCCGGTCAGCACACCTTTGCCTGTAATGGCGCAGCGGCGCGACATTGTACTCGCTCCATGAACAGCTAACGCGCCGAAACCGGCGCGAACGGCGGTGGTTTTAGGCGATGGCGGGGGTCCGGTCAAGCCCGTCCGGCAAGGAATTAGGTACCGCGGAAAGCTTCCAGCAGGGCCTGGGCCGCGGCAGACGGTGTGATCTCCGCATCCGACACCTGTTGCTCGAGGGTTTCGAGCTTCGCCTGCACCGCCGGATGGCGCTGAAACCCGGCCAGTAGATGTTCATCGACCTCACCCCACATCCACCGGCGGGCCTGGGCTGCGCGTCGTGTTTCCAGGCTGCCATCGGCCTGTGCCTGCGCACGATAGGTATCCGTGGTCTCACGGATCTCGTCGATGCCGGCGTTTTCCAGCGACGAACATGTCAGCACAGGCGGAATCCAGTCGGACGTTGCGGGATGCAGAAGCCGAATCGCATTGGCATATTCCGCGGCGGATCGTTCCGCTGCGGCCGCTAAATCGCCATCTGCCTTGTTGACGACCACGAGGTCGGCCAGCTCCATAATGCCGCGTTTGACACCCTGAAGCTCGTCGCCGCCCCCCGGCAGCAGCAACAGCAAAAACATATCGACCAGGTCCGCGACCGCCGTCTCCGACTGGCCCACGCCAACCGTTTCGATCAACACCACGTCAAATCCGGCGGCCTCACAGGCGAGCGACACCTCACGGGTCCGCCGTGCGACCCCGCCCAGCGTTCCCGCGGTAGGGGACGGGCGGATGAATGCTTCCGGCGCACGGGAAAGCTGCTCCATGCGGGTCTTGTCACCCAGGATCGACCCCCCGCTGCGTTGGGACGACGGGTCGACTGCAAGGACAGCAACCTTATGGCCGCGCGCAATCCAGTTCTGGCCGAAGACTTCTATGAACGTGGATTTGCCGACACCCGGCACCCCGGAGATACCAATGCGCGTGGCGCGGCCCGTGTGCGGCAATAACTGCTCAAGCAGCTGTTCGGCACGAACGCGATGATCATCGCGGGTCGATTCGATCAGCGTGATCGCACGGGCCAAAGCCCGGCGATCGCCCTCGCAGAGAGCTGCCGCCAACCTGATCGGGTCTTCTGCCAACTGATTTTTCTCACTGTCCGCCATGCATGTAATCTAGCGTGCCGTCGCAGGGGCCAACAATGCACTGTCTGCACGCGCGGGCTTGCCGTCGACGGGTGACGACAGAATGACTGAACTCTGCGCCGGGCCGATCTTGCGAAATCTGGAAATAACGTCCTCGAGCTCGGCGATGGATGCCACGGCCACGCGAATGACGAAACTGTCCTCGCCCGTGATGTGATGGCATTCCACGACAGCATCCAGAGAGCGGCACAACCCGGCGACACGCTGGAAATCCTTGTCCGACACCGTCAAGCGGATGAACGCACCGATGTCCTGACCGAGTGCGGCACGATTCACCTGTGCGGCGTATCCGAGGATGACACCGGCCGCTTCCAGGCGGCGAATGCGATCGGCCACCGCCGGTGTCGACATCCCAATTCGTCGACCGATCTCTCGAAACGATAATCGCGCGTCCGATTGAACGACACTCAGCAACGATCGGTCGATGTTATCCAGTGCACTTTCCATTTGTCAGGTCATATCCCCAAACGTCTTCCACGCGGACAGCACTTACCATGTATACACTACGTTTGTTCCATATTTATACATTTATATTATCTTTTGTAATGTTTCTACTGTTCACACCAGCCATACGTATGGAAACAGCCTTATTGGCCTGACAAATGTCAGGTCTCCGCTCGGGAACTCACGAAACCAGGGCTATTTGTGCCGGTCGACAGCCCGCGACAACAGCAGGTATGCCTTGCCCACATCTGCTGTCAGCAAGCTGGCGCTGAGCAACTCGTCCGGGTCGGCTTCACCGGCCTGGGTCAACAAGCGCTCGAACTCGCGCAGATATCGGCTCGCCAGGGTCCGGAAGGCGTCATCATCTTCATACAGCTCGCGCACGCGGTTCAGGGCAATGGGGTCCTTCACACGCGCCGATATCCGACGTAATGCCACACCACGATCACCCTTCGCGAACCTGCGCATCATATCGGGCGCGGCATCACCTTCCAGGAGGTTGTCCAGCTCGATACCCATCGACCCCAAAGTATCGAGCACCCTGTTCACCGTGTGCAGAAGAACGCCACGGTTCGAATCGATATACCCCACACGTACTTCATCGGCCTTCCGGCCTGCCTCCTCGACCGCTTCCATCAGCGCCCGCTCCTGCATGCGGAATGTTGATGCGATTGATTCAGACCGTTCGGCTACCTGATCGATCGCCGATTGCATGTCGCGGGCCTGTTCACGCAGCTGATCACGCAACCCTTCCACGCGTCCCTCCATGCGATCGGTCGACGTGGTCAGCTCGCCCGTGTGTCGGTCGAGAGACTGCATGGTGCCCTCGGCGCGAGCCACTGCGCTTTCGCCTGTCTCCCGCAAGGTCTCCGCGCGGCCGACCAGCATGTCGCCCAGTTCACGCCAGCGCTCGAGTATCGATTCGACCGTTTCACGAACATCGCGGCTGCGCGCACCCAGAGATTCTTCCGTCTCGTTTGCCGCGCGACGCATTTCCTCGGTGCTCGTCGTCAATTCCTCGCGGCGTTGACGCAAGACACCCGCCACTTCCGACAGGCCCTCGGTGGCAACGCGGGCATTGGCTTCGACCGCTTCGCTTTCGCGTTGAATGAGATCCCGGACCTCGGCCAACCGGGCCAGGGACTCCGCCGCGGATTGATGCAGGGCCTCGGTATGCTGGGTCAGGGATTCACCAAGCGCCTCGGCCCGTGCACCGGCAGTCACACTCGCGTTGGTAAGCTCCTGTGACTGGCGACGCAGCGATTCATGTGCGTCGCGTGCCGCACTCTCGGCCGTCTCCGAGGCTTGCGTGATCTCGCCGGCCCCCACACGCAATGCCTCACCCAGCGCCGTCAGCCGGGTTTCAGCACCGGTGACAATCTCGGACATGAAATGCTGGTCATTGCCAAGCTGCTCGCGCAAATTTCTCAGATGCGTCGTGGCCCGGTCGGCCGCCTGGTCGAGGGACTGGCTGCTGTCACCGAGTGTGTCACGAATGGCCGTGATGCTCGCCAACGATGCGTCCGCGGCCGATTCCAGCACATCACGTTGCGCCACGATCTCGTCACGCGTGCGCTGCGCCCGGCTCATGGTCTGGGCGAACTCCTCTTCCACCGCGCTCGAATGCTCGCCAAGCGAATCGCGCACCTCGTTCGCGCTGGTGTTTACCTGCACAGTCGACGCCGACAGAACCGCCGCAGCCTCACGCAGTTCCGCCGACAACCGCTCAGCCTCGACAGACGCGTTCCGGGCCACATTCTCCAATGCGCCCGCTTCCGTGCGGAACGCATCCCCCAGCGCGCGACCCTTTTCATCCGCGCTCTCGCCGGCCGCCGTCAGGTCATTGGCAAAACCGTGCAACCGTTCGCTCGCGGCATCCACTTGCTCGATGCTGGCGCGGAAGATGCCTGCGAACGCGTCTGCCTGTTCACGCAGATCCGCAGTCATACGCTCGGTCTGCTGTTGTATCGTCGAGATGTTCGCGCCCAGCGCCTGCGCCGACTGGGCCATCTCCGACGCCGCCGCCTCGGTTATTTCACGGGCCTGCACGCCCGCATTTTGCGTGACTTGCGCCATCTGACCGGCCATCGCCGCGGCCACCCGATCCAGGGCGGCACCCGCCTCGTCCATCTGGCCGGACATTTCCTGCATCAAACGGTCCGCGTGAACCGTTGCATCCTGCGACATCGCGGCAAGCTTGTCCGTTGCGCTTTCGATCGCCGCTTCAAATGCCGCGCCGGCGCCTTCGGCGCGTTGCTCCATTTCCTCACCCAGAGCACGGCTCCGGCTCAGCGCATCATCGGATGCCTGCTCGATCACGCCTGCAGCCTGGTTGCCCGCGTCACTGATCGCAACGCTTGCGTCACCCGCCTGCTTGGTAACCGCATCGACCGCTTCCTGGGTACGATCCAGGACCTGCTCCGTGACCGCACGTATTTCACCCGCCGCCGCATCTCCGGCACCGGCAACGCGGCCGACCGTATTGGCCACCGCCTCCTGGAAGCCGGCTTCGATTGCCTCAATCTGATCCCCCAGCGCGCCGACCAGCTCGCGCACCACTTCAGCTGCACGACGCGATGCCTCGTCGATCACCTCGGCCTCACCGCGACCGATTTCCCGAATTTCCGCGAGACTGGCGCCAACCTGTGCGGTCATTTGCGCCAGCTGCTCGGCCTGATCTCCGGCCACCTCGTTGGTGTTCACCATCAACCCACGAAGTGCCGACGCGATGGCCTCCAGCTCGGCCGCCTCGCGCCCGAACCCGCCGCGCAATTCCTGCAGATGCGCGCGTGCGTCGTTGACGGATTCCTCCAGAGCTTGCCCATACAGGACCAGCATTTCACCAAGTTCGGACAATTCGGAATTGGCATGGGTGATCGGCGATTCAAGCCGTGCGACCTGCCCCTCAAGCGAGGTCAGCATGTCGCTCAGCCGCTGGCGGCGCGATGTCAGTGACGCCAGGGCAAACAGGATGGCCGGCGGCACCAGCAGACCGGCAACCAACCCCCCGATCTCATGGGGCAAAAGCTGCGGTACGACCGACCAACCAACGCTGCGGGCAATGAATATGACGAAGAATGCCAGCCAGGCGACCCCGGACAGGGTCAACAGCCATCCAAGAAAATTCACGCGCCGGCGGCGCAGGGGAGCGGCTATGCCCTCCCCGTCATCGGGTCGGTACATGTCCTCGTCGTCCTGCCATTCATCCTGGGTATCGGTCATCAGGCCGCTTCGCGCCGGCGTGCCCGGACCATTTCGAGGACCTCGCGCGCCGCGGCTGGAATATTCGTGCCCGGTCCATAGATGGCCGAGACACCATTGTCATTCAGGAACGCATAGTCCTTTGCCGGGATGACGCCGCCGCAGATCACAACGATGTCTTCTGCATGGGCTGCCCTCAAGGCTGCAACCAGCTGAGGCACCAGGGACTTGTGCCCCGCCGCCTGGGTGGAAACGCCAATGATATGAACATCGTTCTCGACCGCCTGTTGTGCGGCCTCTTCAGGGGTGGCGAACAGCGGCCCAACATCCACATCGAAGCCGATATCCGCGAAAGCCGTCGCGATTACCTTGGCCCCCCGGTCATGCCCGTCCTGACCGAGCTTGACGACCAGCATGCGCGGCTGGCGTCCCTCTTCCTCGGCAAAAGCCGAGACGTCGGCACGCACCTCGCGAAAACCCTCATCGCCTTCATAGGCCGCGGCGTAGACACCCGAGATCGATTTCACGGTCGCCCTGTGCCGGCCAAAGGCTTCTTCCATCGCATCCGACATCTCTCCCACAGTGGCGCGCGCGCGCGCCGCATCAACGCAAGCCGCGAGCAGGTTGCCGTCGCCAGATTGCGCGATTTGCGTGATCGCATCCAGCGTCGACTTGCATTTGGCAGCGTCCCGGCCATCGCGAATGGATTTGAGCCGGGCGATTTGCGCCTCGCGGACCCGGCTGTTGTCGATGTCCAGAACATCGATCTCCTCGGCCTCTTCCGGCTGATACCGGTTCACACCAACAATCACATCCTCGCCCCGGTCGATCCGCGCCTGTCGGCGTGCGGCGGCCTCTTCAATGCGCAGCTTCGGCATACCGGACTCGACCGCTTTCGTCATCCCACCGAGCGCATCGACCTCGTCGATCAGCTTGCGGGCCTCCACCACAAGGGACTGGGTCAGGGCCTCGACATAGTAGGAGCCGGCCATCGGATCGACGACCTGGGTGATACCGGCCTCGTGCTGCAATATCAGCTGGGTGTTTCTGGCCACCCGCGAGGACGCGGGCGTGGGCAATGCCACCGCCTCGTCGAAGGAATTGGTGTGCAGCGACTGGGTGCCGCCCAGGGTTGCCGCCAGCGCCTCGATCGTGGTGCGCACGACATTGTTGTAGGGATCCTGCTCGGTCAGGGACACCCCGGACGTCTGGCAGTGGGTGCGCAGCATCAACGAGCGCTCATCCTCGGCTTCGAAAAGATCGCGCATGGCATGCGACCACAGATAGCGGGCCGCGCGCAGCTTGGCGATCTCCATGAAGAAATTCATGCCGATGCCGAAGAAAAATGAAAGGCGCGGTGCAAACCGGTCGACATCGAGGCCGGTCCCGCTGGCGACGCGCACATATTCGATGCCGTCAGCCAACGTGAAGGCCAGCTCCTGGACCGCGGTCGCACCTGCTTCCTGCATGTGATAACCCGAGATCGAGATCGAGTTGTAACGCGGCATATGTTCGGCCGTGTAGGCGATGATGTCGGCGACAATCCGCATCGACGGGGTCGGCGGATAGATATAGGTGTTGCGGACCATGAACTCCTTGAGGATGTCGTTCTGGATGGTCCCCGAAAGCTTCTCCGGCCCGACACCCTGTTCCTCGGCGGCCACGATATAGCTGGCCAGCACCGGCAACACGGCCCCGTTCATGGTCATCGACACGCTCATTTCATCGAGCGGAATGCCGTCGAACAGGATTTTCATATCCTCGACACTGTCGATCGCGACCCCGACCTTGCCGACATCACCGACCACACGGGGATGATCGCTGTCGTAGCCGCGATGGGTCGCGAGGTCGAAGGCCACCGAAAGGCCGCGCTGCCCGCCCTCCAGTGCCTTGCGATAGAAGGCGTTGGATTCTTCCGCGGTGGAAAAACCGGCATACTGGCGAACCGTCCAGGGACGCCCGGCATACATCGTCGCCTTGGGGCCACCGACGAAGGGTGCGAAACCGGGCATACTGTCCAGCCACGCAATATCCTCAAGGTCGGCGGACGTATAGACCGGCTTGATCGCGATTCCCTCTGGGGTCTCGTTGGTCAGGCCATCCGGTTCGCGTCCGCGCAGTTCCTCGGCGGCCCGTGCCGTCCAGTCACCAAGCGTATGTTTCGGGAATTCGGCCATTTTTTCGGCTCTTTGTGCTGATCCACAGTGGCCGGAAAGTATAGTGCTTGGCCGAGGGGCGGTCTATTGATCGCCGGGCGTTTGGTTGTGCATGGCTTCGTCGATCCGCAGGAAACCGACACGGGCGTCGAACCCCCGTAATTCCGCTGATTCTTCCCGGACGGTCCGCTGGGCCAACAAGGTGGCGACGGCAGGGTCCTCGGCCATGCTCGTCGATACGATGATATCGCCGCCCCGGCTTTGCCCCTGAAGCCGGGCTGTCATGTTCACCGTGCTCCCGAAATAGTCGAGCCTGTCGTTCAGGGTGACCGCGATACAGGCACCCTCATGGATGCCCACCTTGATCGCGACCATGTCTTCGCCGCCAGCCGTAGATGCGTGGTCGCGGTTGAACGCCGACACGGCCTGCTGGATCTCCAGCGCCGCAGCGAGCGCCTGACCCGGCTCCACAAATGCCGCCATCACCGCATCACCGATCGTCTTCACGACCGCGCCGTCATGCTCGCGTACGATACCCGTGAGGAAGGCAAAGTGATCGCGCACGAGGCCATAAGCCCTGGCATCGCCAATCTCTTCATACAGCGCGGTTGATCCGCGCAGATCGGTGAACATCAGCGTCACCCGCTGGATCGCGACCTCGTCGCCGGGCCGGAGCAGCTGATCGGAAAACAGGTCGCGGAACGCCTGCATCGCGGTCACGCGATCCGCCGTGAGAGCATCGCGCTCCCAGGCCCGTTCTTCGATAACGACGTTTCGGTCATGGGCCGAGTTATTCACCAGGCGCAGCTTGCCAGGCTCGGCGGGTGTGCCGACGGTGACCGTTCCGTCACCGATCTGTACGGACGGGAACGCCGCACCCTCAAAATCGAAATCCGTCTCGGCACCGGCCTCGAGCGTGCGCGCCAGGTAATGTCCCGGCGAAAATGACATATCGAGTTCACGCGTGGCGCCGGCGGCAACACAAACCTGCGCGACGATGTGCGGCGTGCTCATCGGCCCGAACAGACAATATTCGCCAAAGGCGACGGGGCGGATTCCGGCCGCAGGCTGAAAACTGAGTTCCACGTTGCGGGAAAAATCTCGGTCGTAGTCGATGTTGCAGGTGCCGCAATGGGCACCTGTCGGCATCTCGTCGAGTCCCGACGAAATCGACTTCGCCACCCGGCAACGCGGGCATAAAATGTCCCAGCGCAGGTCGAGCAACCCCGCGCGGGTCGCCTCGAGGCACAGCTCAATCACGTTGCGCGCCGGCGCATCCCAGCGTCGCGCCAACGCCAGAGGCCGTATCTTTACGACGTCAACCTCCTGCCCCGTGGTGGCGTGCGCGGCCAGGCGTTCCGCGAGCCCGTGCGCGTGCGATGTGGTGTTGATGGCCTCAACGGCGCGCGCGATCCGCTGTTTCGTCGAAGGTGGGCGGCATGGCCTCAAACGGCGTGTCGCGATCTCCGCGAATAAATTCAGCCGTCGAGGCCACCAACGCCCCGAATGTTTTATCGACGGATCTGAAAAACCCGGTGCGCAGCGCCAGTTCACCAAGCAAATTTGCGGCTTCAGCTTCAAGAACATACAAAACGCGGCTTTGCGAACCATCGGGGCCTGCCGGCTCGATCTCGAGTGTGGCAAACAGCGTCTTGAGCGGCCCTTTGGTGAAGTGCCGGCGATGTTCGAACCATTTGCTGGCGACCCAGTTTACCGGCTCCTCGCGCCATTCAAGCGTGAGTGGGCCCTGCTTCGCGACGGCTGTAAAAAGCACCGACCCGTCATCCTGGGGGGTTTCGGTGATCTCGTGCTTGGGAAGGCCTGCGGCCTCGTTGAACCGGGCTGTATCGGACAGGATCGGCCAGACTTCCGCGGGCGTCGCGTCGAAGGACCAGACCCATTCATGGCGATGCACGCGCAACCCGACCCCCATTTAACGCGGCTGAGCCGCTCATCAAGCGTGGTTCGGCGATGCCGCACCACCAACCCTCAATACATGGTACGTCGGGAGCGGTTTACCAGATCAAACCCGGCATCGCATATCGCGGCGCCTGACCGGCCTCTTCCAGGACGGCCGACAATCTATCCGGCGCGGGCAACATACCGGGCGCAGCACCGAGGCGTTCGGCGGCGATGCCACCCACGATAAACGCCGCATCTATCCCCGCCGCCGCCGCGCCGGCGACATCGGTCAAAAGACCATCGCCGACCATGAGTACGCGCTGGCGGTCCGGGTCACCAAGTTTGCCCAACACCGCGTCATACACGGGCCGATAGGGCTTGCCATGCCACGCCACATCCCCGCCATAGCGGGTCTCATAGGCCTCGGCCATTGCGCCCGCGCAAATTTCGCGAACCGCGCCGCGCAGCACCTCACGGTCGGGATTGGTGCAGATCATCGGAAGGCCGGCGGCCGCGGCGCGTTCCAGCTCGGGAATATAGTGATCCAGCGTATGACCGGGCTCTCGCGGACCGGTACAGATCACGAAGTCCGCCTCTTCGATTTCGGCTGCGGAATCAATACCCGGATTGTCGAGCATCGGCCGATGACGGTCCGGTCCGATAAACGCGGCCCGGCGGCCAAGTTTCGCATGCCAGGGATCCGTGCGCTCACGAATGGCGTGCCACGCGATTTCGCCGGAACAGAAAATGTCTTCGTAGATGGTGTCGGGAATACCGATCTGGCCCAGAACGTCACGGACGCCGGACACACGAAACGGCGCGTTGGAAAGCAAGACGATCCTGGCGCCTGCATCGCCGAACTTCTCCAGGCACGCAACAGCGCCCGGCAGGGGATCGATGCCATTGTGCAGGGTACCCCACAGATCGACGATCAGATGGTCGTAACGGTTCGCGAGGCTTTCAAAGCCGGAGAGAAGTTCTGTGTTCATCAGCAAACCGGTTCATAGCAATACCATGTGAAAGGCGTATGCCATGCCCAGATGCCCGAAGGAAGAGGCCTCGCGCATGCTGTGTGAAGGAAGATGGTTCTGGTGGGTGTGGGGGAGCCCCACGGCGCACGATCAGTCCGTGCGGCTCAACCGGGGTTCGCCGAACAGATATCCCTGACCGTAGTCGATCTCGAAATCGAGAAGCTCAACCACTTGTCGCTCGTCCTCGATCTTCTCAACGATCAGGTCGAGACCATCGCGGTCGAGCATCTTCTTGATATCTTCGCGCGCGATATCGCCGTCCAGCTCGTCGTTTCGATCGAGAAGGAACGACGCATCAACCTTCACGAACCGGAAATTCTTGGCCGAAAGGCCCTGAACATCGAGGTTGAGATGGGTCACCTGGTCGAGCGAAAAGCGGAACCCGAGATCGGCGAGCCGCGCAAGGTTCCCGATCGTCGCCGGGGGTGCGGTTTCAATGTCGCTCTGGCCGAATTCAAAGAACAGCTTCGGCGCGAGATCGGGATTCTCGGATACGAAATCCACGAAGTCACCGATAAAGGCGGTATCGCCCAGGCTTTCGCGGGAGATATTGCAGAAGAACGCCGTGTCGTAGTTTCGCTTCTGGGTGCGCCGGATCAGCTGCACGCAGCGGAACAGCAGCATATTGTCGATCGCACTGACGAGGCCTTCGCGTTCGGCAACGCCGATATACTGGCCCGGCCCGATCACCGTGCCATCCTCGCCGCGGATGCGCGTGTAGCATTCGTAGTAACGA
The DNA here is from genome assembly GCA_965205535.1 of Alphaproteobacteria bacterium. Classification (GTDB taxonomy): domain Bacteria; phylum Pseudomonadota; class Alphaproteobacteria; order UBA6615; family UBA6615; genus UBA8079. The sequence continues at coordinate 259,122 of CBDBHH010000005.1, forward strand.
TTCTTGCGCTGGGGCAGGCTGACGATCGGTTGCAGATAGACATCAACCCGGTCGAGGCGAAGTGCTTCGCGCACAATGTCGATGACCTCCGGGTCATCGACGACGCCGAAATCCGCCTCCGACGGCGCGCTTACGGCCTTGCCACCCTCGACGGCGACCAATTTAGGCCGCTCGGCGAGCTGTGCTTCGCCGGCTGCGAGCGCGCTCGCCTCCTGTTTGCGTGAAAACACCTCGATCAGGCCTTGCAGCACCTTAACCTCGGCAATCACTTCGGAAACACGCTGCTCACCGGCCCGGCCCGCCTGATCGACCGTCTGGCGCATCTGCAGTGTCTGGGTCTGGGTGCTGAGCAAATCCTCGGCGATTTCACGGGTCTGACGGCGAACAACCGTCAGCTCCTGAATAAGGCGGCGGTTGCGATCCGACTGGGCGAACATCACATGCGCCATCGCACAGGCGAGGAACACCATTCCCGCGGCCAATGGCGCAACATCCGCCGACAGCGCCGGCACAAAAGCCGGGGCGACCAGCGCCACCGCAGTTGCGAGCACGAAATAGGACGCGACGATTATGATATGCAGAATCAGTGACATAGCTTCGAGGCACAGATTGACGACGAAGCCTTGCGATATGGTTAACGCGAATTAAGACTGTTGCGGCGCTATTCTTCGCGTTCAGCCGGCAGAATCTGTTCGACCAGTGTCGACCAGTAGGTCACGCCGATCGGAATGATCTCGTCGTTGAAGTCGTAGCCGGGATTGTGAAGCATGCATCCGCCGGCGCCGGCCCCGTTCCCGACCCACACATAGCTTCCGGGCTTCTCGCGCAGCATGTAGGCGAAATCCTCCGACCCCATACTCGGCACCGGGCTACGTTCAATATTCCCGTCACCCACGATCGCGACCGCCGCCGCCTCGGCGTGCTCGGTTTCTTCCGCGCTGTTGACGGTGGCGGGATAGCGCCGTTCGTAATGCAGTTCCGCCGTCCCGCCGAAGGCGGCACAGACACCATCCGCGATCCGCCGCATCGCCGGCTCCACACTGTCTCGAACGGCTTCGCTGAACGAGCGCACGGTGCCCCGCAGCACGACCTCGTCCGGGATGACGTTGTAGGCATCACCACCATGAATTTGCGTCACCGAGACAACGAGGGAATCAATCGGATCAATATTCCGGCTCGTAATGCTCTGCAGCGCATCCACCACCTTGGAAGCCATGACGATGCTGTCGATACCCTGATGGGGCATCGCCGCGTGGCTACCCTGCCCCTTGATCACCAGATCGAAAATATCGAAGGCCGCCATCATCGGGCCCGGTGCAACGGCAAACTCACCCACCGGCATGCCCGGCCAGTTGTGCATCCCGTAGATGGATTCTGCCGGGAACTTCTCGAACAGGCCCTCGTTGACCATCACTTCGGCGCCGCCCTCTGCCTCTTCCGCGGGCTGGAAGACGAAATACACCGTGCCATCGAACTGCTTTGTCTCGGCGAGGTATTTGGCCGCCCCCAGCAGCATCGTCGTGTGACCGTCATGACCGCAGCCATGCATTTTTCCCGGCGTCTTCGAGGCATGCGCGAAGTCGTTGCCCTCTTCCATGGGCAATGCGTCCATATCCGCGCGCAGCGCGATGGCGCGATTGCCGGTGCCGACCTTCAGCTGACCGACAACACCTGTCTTGGCCAGGCCGCGATGCACCTCGACGCCGAAGCTTTCGAGCCGCTCGGCCACAAGCGCGGACGTGCGCTCTTCCTCGAAGGCCAGTTCGGGATGGGCATGGAAATCACGGCGCCACTCGGTCAGCAGCGCGTGGTCACGGGTGATCTCTTCCTTGATGTTCATCTCGTCCTCTTAATCCATCCGGTCTGGCGCAGGCGTCAAAGTATGCGGTGTTGCGCGACGGGAATACGTTGACGCACCTGGTGGAGGTAATCCAGTTCTACCGTGGCCGTTGCATGCCCCGTTCCCTCGCGTGCCTGGGCCAGAAGATGGCCCCAGGGGTCGACGATCATCGAATGCCCCCAGCTCGCGCGTTCATCGTTGCCCTCGTGATACGTCCCGGTCTGCGCCGCGGCCACGACGAATGTCTGGGTCTCGATAGCGCGGGCGCGCAACAAGACCTCCCAATGGTCCTTGCCGGTCTGCAGCGTAAAGGCCGCCGGCACCATAATGACGTCGGCACCGGCTTCCGCCAGGGCGCGGTAGAGTTCGGCAAAGCGCAGATCGTAACAAATGCTGCAGCCGACCGTGATGGTGTCGGCCCTGTAGGTCACGATCTCGCGCCCGGCGCCGAATGTTGCCGATTCCCGGTATTCCCTGCCGTCCGGGGTCGAGACGTCGAACAGATGTATCTTGCGGTAACGCGCCAGCTCGCCGCCCGCCCGATCAAAGGCGACCGTCGTGTTGAAGAAATCATCTCCCGCACGTTCCACAAAACTGCCGCCGTGGACGAATACGCCATGCCCGCGCGCCATGTCTCGCAAGGTTTCGTAGGCCGCCCCGCCCGTGCTCCCGGCCGAGGGCAGTTCTTCGGCCGCCGCGCGTTTGTCGGCAACCGAACTTCCCATGAACGCGAACACCTCCGGCAAGACGAGCATGTCCGGTGCGTCGGTCTCGACCGCATGCGATGCCAGCTTCCTCGCCTGCTCCAGATTGGCCGGTTTGTCGCTGCGGGTGTTCATTTGAAGCGTCGTGATCTTCATAGCCGCATGCTAGCGCAGCTCAATATGCCTGTCTCGCGATCCACAATTTCACGCAAAGGCCTCACACTGTCGTTGGCCTCGACCGAAAAACCGGCTAGCTAGGACACGCAATTTGATACGCGTTCGAGGGAGATCGAGTTTGGCAACCGGTCGCATCACGCCCGTTATCCTGTCCGGAGGTTCCGGCACCCGCTTGTGGCCCATGAGCCGCAGGGATTATCCCAAGCAGTTTCTGCCGCTTGCGGGCGACCAGACCATGCTCCAGGACACCGCACTGCGTGTCAGCGCCGCCCAGCACTTTGCACCAGTGCTCGTGGTCTGCAACGAAGAACATCGATTTATGGTTGCCGAGCAGCTGCGCCGCCAGGAACAGGCCGCGCAGGGCATCCTGCTGGAGCCGATCGGTCGCAATACTGCACCCGCTCTCACCGCCGCCGCCCTGTGGCTGCTCGACCGAGATCCCGATGCGATCATGCTGGTGCTACCGTCGGACCATGTCGTGCAGAATGTCCCGGCGTTTCGTGAAGCCGCCTACACGGCTGCCGACGCTGCCCGGACAGGCCGGCTGGTAACGTTCGGTATTACACCGCGCGCACCCGAGACAGGTTTCGGCTACATCGCCGCGGGCGGCCCGGCCGAGGGCATTGACGGCGTTCGCGACGTGGATGGTTTTGTCGAGAAACCCGACCTCGCAACCGCGCAGGAATTCGTGGCCGGGGGCAATCATTTCTGGAACAGCGGCATGTTCGTGTTCCGGGCCGACACGCTGGTTGGAGAGATCGACCGGCTGACCCCCGAGACCGGAGATGCTTGCCGTGCTGCCCTCGAAAACGGCACAGAGGATCTCGATTTCTTTCGCATGGATGCCGACGCCTTCGGTTCGGCGCCTGCGACGTCCATCGACTATGCGGTCATGGAAAAGACCGAACGAGCGGCCGTGGTGCCGGTCGACATCGGATGGTCGGATGTCGGGTCGTGGCGCGCACTCTGGGAAATTGGTGCGAAGGACAATGCCGGCAATGTCGTGGAGGGCGACGTGGTGCAGGTCGGCTCGCGCGATTGCTATCTGCGCAGCGATGGCACGCTCGTCGCGGCCATCGGGCTTGAGGATTTCGTGGTCATGGCGTCGACCGACGCGGTGCTGGTCGCCCCCAAGGATGAGGTGCAGCATGTCCGCGACATCGTCGATGCGCTCGGCAAGTCCGGCCGCAAGGAAGCCGTCACATTTCCCGAAGTCTACCGGCCGTGGGGCTGGTACAAGACGCTCAATACGGGCCCCGGGTTTCACGTCAATCGTATCTCCCTGCACCCCGGCGGGCGGGTAAACCTGCGCCGTCACCGGCACGCCGCCCAGCATTGGATGATCGTCGACGGGACGGCCGATGTGACCCTGGAGGGCGAAACCCATCAGCGTGAACCGGGTGAATCAATCTCGATTCCGACCGGCGCGGCGCACGCGCTGGCCACCGCAGACAACCGCCCCCTGACCCTGATCGAGGTTCAGGCCGGCCCGAACGCCGGCAAGGACGAGTTTGAACGGCTGGAAAACAGCTGAAAACCGGGCAAAACCCCCAAAAGCTTGCCGGGATCGCCCCGTGCGCCTAACGTTCAGGTTGAAAAGCACGACAACCCGATAAGGCAACCACCATGGCACCGTCCGACCGGACCCAATTTGCGCCCAATTCCGCGGCGGCACGCGACATCGCGTACTACCTGCATCCCTTCACCAATCCCAAGGTGCATGAGGAAAACGGCCCCTTCATCGTCAATGAGGGCAGGGGCATCTATGTCTATGACGACCAGGGCAAGGAATATATCGAGGGCATGGCCGGTCTCTGGTGCACCTCGCTGGGCTTCGGCGAGGAACGCCTCGCCAAAGTCGCCTACGAGCAGATGCTACGCCTGCCCTACATCCAGGGCTTCACCCATCGCTCCAATGAAGTGGCCATCGATCTTGCCGAAAAACTGATCCAGATGGCGCCCAACAATATGGGCAAGGTGTTCTTCACCAACTCCGGATCCGAGGCGAACGACACCCAGGTGAAGATCGTCTGGTACTACAACAACGCCCGCGGCAGACCCGAGAAAAAGAAAATTATCGGCCGCCACAAGGCCTATCACGGCATCACACTGGCCGCCGCGAGCCTGACCGGCGTCGAATATGCCCAGAAGGGCTTCGACGTCCCGCTAGACCGGTTCCTCCATGTCACGCCGCCGCATTACTGGCGCGAGGGCCAGGACGGCGAGAGCGAGGAAGACTTCGCAAGCCGGATGGCACAGGAAATCGACGATCTGATCGTCAGCGAAGGCCCCGACACGGTCGCCGCCTTCATCGCCGAACCGGTGATGGGCGCGGGCGGGTTGATCCCGCCGCCGGCAACCTATTTCGAGAAGGTGCAGGCAGTCTTGAAAAAGCATGACGTCCTGATGATCGCCGACGAGGTGATCACAGGCTTCATGCGCACGGGCAACATGTTTGCGTGCGAGACCTACAACATCAAACCGGACCTGATGTCGATCGCCAAGGCATTGTCCTCGGCCTATCTGCCCATCGGCGCGGTGATGATGACCGACGAGGTCTATCAGGTATTGCGCGAGGGCAGCGACCAGTTCGGCATGTGGAACACCGGCTACACCTACTCCGGGCACCCGGTGGCCGCCGCCGTCGCGCTCGAGACACTCCGCATCTATGAGGAACGCGACCTGCTCGGCCATGTGCGCTCGGTCATGGGCACCTTCCAGGAGCAGATGCAGGCGTTTGCCGATCATCCGCTGGTGGGCGAAGTCCGCGGTGTCGGCCTGTTTGCCGCGCTTGAGCTGTCACCCGATCCGGCCAACAAGGGCATGTTCGACCCGGCCGCGAAGGTCGCGCCGGGCATGATGGCCCGCACTCAGGCCCATGGCCTGATCTCGCGCGCGCTGCCGTCCGACGGCATCGCGCTCTGCCCACCGCTGATCATCACCGAAGACGAGATCGGCGTGTGTATGGAACGTTTTTCGGCAGCTCTCGATGAAACCTGGGCCCATGTCCAGGCCGAGGGGCTCGTCTAGCAGGACCAAATCGAAACAGAGGGAGCAGGAACCATGAGTGAAGCAGTCGTATTGGATGACGGCACCGAGACGCCGGACTACGAAGTTCGTCGCAAGGACGACCCGCAATTCGTCGAGGGCCGCCGCAACTTCTTCGAATACATCGATCTTGGCACCCAGGACGCCAGCAACGGCAAGATGCGGGTGCAAATCACCCGCGCCAAGCAGGGTCTTGTCGAACCGACCGGCTGGCATACGCATATCTGCAAAGGTCAATTCGTTTACATGCTTGAGGGGTTTCTCGACCTGGCCTTCGCCGACGGCACGGTGCACCTCGAAGCCGGAGATTCCATCTACATCCCCGGCGGTGTGCCCCACAACGAGACGGCCACCTCGGACATGTTCGATCTGATCGAGATTTCGATACCGGCGAAGATGCACACCGAGCCCTGCGATCCGCCGCCGGGAATGCCCGCCTGACCGGGCTTCTGCGCCTGTAATCCATCGCGCACGGCTGCCGCACATTTGGCTGCGGCGAGCCGCCGCGATGGAAAAATACAGCCTGAATGCTATATTTGGGATGTTATTCGAGCGTCGGCGGCTTGCCCCACCGTCGAGACCGGCTGATGGACCCCGGCTGATGGATTACGAGAAGCATTTTTCAAACAACCTGAACGGCCTGCGGGCCGAAGGTCGCTACCGCGAATTCGCGGAACTGGAGCGAACGTCGGGCGATTTCCCGCGCGCGGTTCGCTATGTCGATGGTGCCACCCAGGACATCACGGTGTGGTGTGCGAACGACTATCTGGGCATGGGCCAGCACCCGGACGTGCTGGCGGCAATGCATGACGCGCTGGACAAATGCGGCGCGGGCGCCGGCGGCACGCGGAACATCTCGGGCACCAACCATTATCACGTGCTGCTCGAGGAAGAGCTGGCCAACCTCCACGGCAAGGAAGCCGCCCTCCTGTTCACCTCGGGCTATGTGGCCAACTGGACAGCGCTGTCGACCCTGGCCTCGATGCTGCCGGAATGCCTCGTCGTGTCCGACGCGCTAAACCATAACTCGATGATCGAGGGCATCCGCCACGGACGCTCCGAGAAGGCCATCTTCCGGCACAACGACGCAGCACATCTGGATGAAATCCTCTCTGGCGTCGACCCGGACCGGGCCAAGCTGGTGGCATTTGAATCGGTCTACTCGATGGATGGTGACATCGCGCCCATCGCCGACATCGTCGCGGTCGCCGAGAAACATAACGCGCTGACCTATCTCGACGAGGTCCACGCCGTGGGCATGTATGGGGAGCATGGTGCCGGGGTGGCCGAACGCGACGGCCTGATGGACCGGGTCGACATCGTGCAGGGGACGCTCGGCAAGGCCTTCGGCAATGTCGGTGGTTATATTGCGGCGTCGGCGAACCTCATCGACTTCGTGCGTTCCAACGGCGCCGGCTTCATTTTTTCCACCTCGCTACCCCCTCATGTTGCGGCGGGTGCACGCGCGGCAATCCAGATTCTCAAGGCCGACAACTCGATTCGCGAACGCCATCAGGAACGCGCCGCAACCCTCAAGCGCCGCCTGAGCGCTGCCGGCATGGAAGTCATGCCGTCGGTCAGCCACATCGTGCCGGTTTTCGTCGGCGATGCCGCCCTGTGCAAGATCGCCAGTGACGAGTTGCTCGACCGCCATGGCATCTACGTGCAGCCGATCAACTTCCCGACTGTGCCGCGCGGCACCGAACGGCTGCGTATCGCGCCGACACCGCTGCATGACGACGAGATGATGGATGCGCTGGTCGCGGCGTTCGAAGATGTCTGGACGCGGCTGAACCTGCGTTCGGCGGCCTGAGCGGCACATGTATCGCGACAAGACACTCATCCCGACCGAGGCGCTGCGCCTGTGCATGCTCGGCACGCTGGCGATCCAGCCGCATACCTATGGCGAGCTGGCCCGTGAAGTGCGGGTGTTCGCCAGCCGCATCGTCGGCCCGTCACTCGATGTGATGGGGTTGTCGATTGAAGTCCTGCGCGCCGAAGGGCTGGTGCGACCCACAACAGCACTGCCCGATCCGGCCGATGAAATTCTCGAACTCACCGACGCGGGCCGCGATGAACTGCGCACGCTGATGATCTCGAACCTGCGCAGCCCCGTGGACGGCAACTCACAGCTCGTCTTTGCGCTGAAGCTGCGCTTCCTGCACCTGCTGTCGGACAGCGACGCGCAGGACCAGGTCGAACGGATGCGTGAAATCAGCGAAACCGAGCATGCGCGTCTGGTGGACCTCAAACAGCGCTACGGCGCCGAACCGGGCCAGTTCGATGCCTGGCTCGACCTCGAGCTGACCCAGGTCGAGGATCGCCTGCGCTGGCTGGAGAGCGTCGGCCCGTCCGACTAACAGCCCCTATTCGGCCGCTTCCGGCCAGGTACCGGCCGCCTTCATGCGATCGACCGATTCCGGCGAAAACTCCGCGCCCGGCGTATCCCCGCCGATGACCCCGAGGATCATGCCCTCGTCCTGGCCGGCACGCGCCGTCTGGCACTCGAAGCGGCGTTGTATCCCCGGCGGAAACGACACGATGTCCTGCTCTTCAAGGATCACATGGTCGTCACCCTGATCTCCTTCCCACTCGAACATCCACGTCCCCTCCATCACGACGAAGGTCTCATTGGTGTCATGGGTATGCATCATCACGCCTTGCCCCGGGCGCGCGGAGACGTAGGCCATACCAAACCCGGCCTTCAGATGGCCGATATGAGGCTTGGCGTCGTCGCCAATCGGTGAATAGGTCTCGCTGCCTTCGGGTTGCTGAAAGCCCAGCACATTCCGGAAATCACGGTGATAGCCCTCGACCGGTTGGTCGGGCAGACCCTTGTCGGTCGGCGACAATTCCTCAAAGCGCGCAACGCATTTCAGAACATCCTCTTTCTTGGGACGATAAACCTCGATCGACATGGTCTGAATCTCCTTCGCTTGTTCTCACTCAATATAGATGTTGGCCGCCGGTGATAAAAACCTCCGTGCCGGTCACATAGGAAAAGTCCGGATTGCAGAGCTGAAATACCGCGGACGCAACCTCGCCGGCCGTCCCCATCCGGTGCATGGGAATACGGTTGACCAGCGGCTCATACTCATCGCCAACCATCTCGGTCTCGATCTCGCCGGGTGCGACGGCATTCACCCGCACCCCCAGCGCGGCAAACTCGACGGCCATTTCACGGGTCAGCGCCGACAGCGCCGCCTTCGATGTCGAGTAGGCCGAGCCGGCGAACGGGTGAATCGTATGTCCTGCGATCGAGGTAATGTTGACGATCGACGCACCGCCCTCCGATGCCGTCGCCTCAGCGGCGGCGACTTCGTCACCTTTGCCCGCCTTGGCCAGCGCCGGCGCGAACCCGCGCGCAAGGACCAGCGGCGTGAAAAAATTCAGCTGAAACACTTCACGCCAATCATCAAGAGGGCCGTTCAGGCAACCGAGCCGTTCCTGAAAATCCGTCTTCGGCGAGACGGCGGCATTGTTCACCAGCGCGTTGAGCGGCGTGTCACCCAGCAGCTCGAGCGCCTCTCCGATGAACCGTTCGACATCGGCCGGGTCGCTCAGGTCGGTCGGGATATGCGACGTCCAGTTGGGGTCGCGCTCACAATGGGCGGGAACCGGATCGCGCGAACAGGTAATGATCTGCCACCCCTCATCGGAGAAGCGCTTCACGGTGGCGTGGCCGATGCCACGACTGGCACCGGTCAGGATCAGGCTGCGTCGGCTGTCGGTCATGGCTGCAACCGTAACGCGTGCCAGCCATCGCCGTCCCGTTCAAATAGCTGGCGGTCATGCAGGCGGTCGGGTCGATCCGTCCAGAATTCGATCCGCGACGGCATGAGCCGGAAGCCCGACCAGTGGGGCGGGCGCGGCACATCGCGGCCGTCATACTCTTCTTCGAGGTCACGCACCCGGTCTTCGAGAATCGCGCGGCTTTCGACCGGCGCCGACTGTTCCGATGCCCAGGCACCGATCTGGCTGCCACGCGCCCGGCTGGCGAAATAGAGATCCGCTTCTTCGTCACTCACCGCCAGCGTTGGTCCGTCGATGCGCACCTGGCGGCGCAATGACTTCCAGTGGAAACAGAGCGACGCGTTGGGATTACCGAGCAGCTCAACGCCCTTGGCGCTGTTGAAGTTCGTGTAGAAAACAAAACCATCCGGGCCATGGTCTTTCAGCAAGACCATCCGCGTGGACGGTCGCCCGTCGGCAGATACGCTGGCCAGGGTCATCGCCTCGGGAAGGGCCGGTTCGGCCGCAACAGCCTCCTGGAACCAGGCGGCAAACTGGGCGAAAGGATCAGTCGTGGACATAACGAACACAGGCCTCTGTGCGGATTGCGGTTTCGGGTCGCATCATATCGATGCCGCTCACTTTTCGAAAACCGCCTGAACGGCCGCGAGCCGCCCCGCTTCGAAATTTTCACGCAAGTTGGCGATCATCTGCGGAAAGTCCGAACCCATAACATCGCGCAAAGTTGGCCCGTCAACGCCCTTCGGCGGCCGCGCCGCCGCAAGCCAGTCGAGCGCCGCAGCGCTCTCATCGTGGAAATGCCGCGCTGTCCAGCCCACATCATTCACGATGCGTCGCAGCGTACCAGCCTCGACGAGGTGGCTGCGGGATGGCTCACGGGCCCAAGGCACCGGATACACGAGCGTCTCGACCTCCCGGCCCGCCACGACATCATATAAGGCCAGCACCCCGCCGGGACGGGTCACCCGCAACAGCTCGCGATAGAGCGTGTCCCGATCGCCGATATTCATGGCCACATGCTCCGTCCAGATCGCATCGAAACTGTTGTCGGCGAATGGCAGCGCGAGTGCGTCCGCCGCGCAAAATCGCGTGGTCTCGCTGTGTCCGGCATGGATAGAAAGCTGCTGCGCGATCCGGCAGAAACCGGGCGTTAGATCGATCCCCGTGACGTCGGCACCGAACTCTCCCGCCAGCAGACGCGCCGGCCCGCCCAATCCGGAACCCAGATCGAGAACGGTCAGCCCCTCGCGGATACCCGCGCGCCCCGCCAGCCTTCTGGACGCCGCAGCACCGCCGACATGAAACTGATCAAGCGCCGCGAGCCGGTCGATATTCTCCGGATCGAGGCCTGAAAGCACACGGTCGGCGACATCCGCGCCGCCGTAATGATCGTCGCCGGTCAACTGCGGTCGCTGACGACCCGCGGGCCGCCGTCCCCCGCCATGGCGTCGTTGATCAGATCCTTGATCAGGGTGCCCATCGTCGCATCCCGCGCGGTGTTGTAGGCCGCGACAAGGTCGGCCAGCGGCGCGGTCCAGCGCGGATCCTCATCGTCATCGAGATAGGGCGCGCCTGGCCCGTAACCGAGCGCGATATACAAATCCGCCACCGTGACACCTTCGAGATCACGGACCAGCACCGGCTGGTCTTCATCCGTACGCGCCAGATATCCGGAATCCTGCAGTCGTGCCAAAACCAGTCCGAGACCGGCACCGTCGCCGCCGGTCGCATCGAGCAGCCGGTCTTCATCGACCGCCAGATTGTCACGCGAGGCGGCCAGCAGGCAGCCAATCGTCTGCAGCGCGCGCAGCAGCGCGCGCGCGGGGGTCAGCGGCCCGAAATCCTCGGCCCGGCGCGTCGCCAGCCATTCGGGCCGGGTCGCCGCGACAATGGCACCGAACAGCACCACCGCCCAGACCAGATACATCCAGATCAGGAAGACGGGCAGCGCGGCAAGGGAGCCATAGACACTCTCGAAGGTGCCGGCATTCTGCAGGTACAAGCCGAACACCGCCTTCAGCACTTCGAACATGATTCCGGCGACCAGCGCACCCAACAAGGCGTAGCGGACACCGACCCGACGGTTGGGAAGGGCCAGATACAGGATCGCGAAACCGCCGACCGCAAACAGAAAGGGCAGCATGCGCAGGAAGAAATTCCGGATCACGCCGAAATCGAGCCCCAGCGGCATGAAGTTGTTCATCGCGAAGGCCGTGCTGACGGACAGGCCCGCACCGAGCAGCAACGGACCGAGTGTCAGGGTCGTCCAGTAGGCGATCAGCCGCATCGCCAAGGGCCGGGATTTCTCGATCCGCCAGATGGCATTGAACGCGGTCTCGATCGTCGACAACAGCATGACCGCCGTCACCGCCAGCCAGACGACCCCCAGCGTCGTCAGCTCGCTCGTGTTTGACACGAAGCGATCGACATAGGTTTCCAGCTCGCCGCCAATATGCGGCGCGGTGTAACTGAGCACGATCGAGAGCAGCTGCTGGGTCATGCCGTCGAAGACGGGAAACGCCATCATCACCGAAAACGCAATCGCGAAGAGCGGCACAATCGCCAGCAGCGAGGTGTAGCTCAGGGACGCCGCGGCCACGAGGACGCGGTCCTGCGAAAAGCGCCTGACCACCGTCCGGGCGAACTGAAGCTCGTCCGCCAGCCCGTTGAGTCGTTTTCCGTCCATATTCACCTTCGCTCGATCCTGTTAAGCCTATCAGAACAAAAGAAAAACGCCATCCACTCCGACGCGCCGCCATGGCCTTGCCGCACCACCCCTTTGGTGTAGGATGCCGCACACACGGGGCACGGGTTCGATTAACGGGGATTTCATGAGTGCTGCAACGCAACTAATGGCCGGCAAACGCGGCCTCATCATGGGGGTCGCGAACGACCGGTCCATCGCCTGGGGTATCGCCAAGATGGCGGCCGACCACGGCGCGGAACTGGCGTTCACCTTTCAGGGCGAAGCGCTGGAGAAGCGCGTGCGCCCGCTTGCCGAGTCCGTCGGCGGATCGATCGTGCTGCCGTGCGACGTCACCGACGAGGCGAGCATGGATGCGGTCTTCGCCGAGATCGAGGCGACATGGGGCAAGCTGGACTTTGTCGTCCACGCAATCGCCTATTCCGACAAGGAAGAACTCAAGGGCAAATATGTCGAGACCAGCCGCGCGAATTTCCAGCGCTCGCTCGACATCTCCTGCTTCTCCTTCACCGACGTGTGCAAGCGCGCCGCCGCGATCATGCCCGATGGCGGCAGCCTGCTGACGCTGACCTATTACGGTGCGGAACGGGTGATGCCTCATTACAACGTCATGGGTGTCGCCAAGGCGGCGCTTGAGGCGAGCGTGCGCTACCTGGCAGTCGACCTTGGGGGCCAAGGCATTCGGGTCAACGCGATTTCGGCCGGCCCGATCAAGACCCTGGCCGCGAGCGGTATCGGTGACTTCCGCTACATCCTGAAATGGAACGAGCTGAACGCGCCGCTCAAGCAGAACGTCACCATCGACCAGGTGGGTGGTGCGGGATTGTATCTGCTGAGCGATCTCGGTTCCGGCGTGACCGGCGAGACCCATCATGTCGACAGCGGGTATAACGTGGTCGGCATGGTCGCGGTGGATGAAGCCGCCGGGGTCGCCGAACTTCTGTCGAGCCTCAAACCCGACGACGCATAGACCAACTTCCAGAAGACGAAGGAGTCAACGCCATGGCCGGCAACAGCTTCGGCCAGATTTTCCGGTTCACCACCTGGGGCGAGAGCCACGGGCCCGCCATCGGCGTCGTCGTCGACGGCGTGCCGCCACGTGTGCCGTTTGACGAGACCGACATCCAGGGCTGGCTTGACCGCCGCCGCCCCGGCCAATCGCGCTTCACGACCCAGCGCAAGGAACCGGATGCGGTGAAAATCCTGTCCGGCGTGTTCGAGGGCCAGACGACCGGCGCGCCGGTCTCGATGATGATCGAGAATGTGGATGCGCGCTCGAAGGACTATTCAGAGATCGCCAGCAAGTACCGGCCGGGCCATGCCGACTACACCTATGACGCCAAATACGGCATCCGCGACTATCGCGGCGGCGGACGATCGTCGGCGCGCGAGACCGCGAGCCGTGTGGCCGCAGGCGCGTTGGCCCGAAAAGTCATCGAACATCTCGTGCCCGGCGGCATTACGCTGCGCGGCGCGCTGGTGCAGGTCGGCACCATGGCCATCGACCGGGCCAACTGGGACTGGGGCGTGATCGGCGACAACCCGTTCTGGTGCCCCGACCCCGCGATGGCGGGCCAGTGGGAAGCCTATCTGGACGATATCCGCAAGGCGGGCTCCTCCGTCGGCGCGGTGATCGAGGTCGTCGCCGAAGGCATCCCTGTGGGTCTGGGCGAGCCGATCTACGGCAAGATCGATTCCGACCTGGCCGCGGCCATGCTGACAATCAACGCCGTGAAGGGCGTCGAGATCGGTGCCGGTATAGGGGCTGCCGCACTCACCGGCGAGGAAAACGCCGACGAGATGCGCATGGACGGCGACAAGGTCACGTTCGGCTCCAACCATGCCGGCGGCGTGCTCGGCGGCATCACCACCGGGCAGGACCTGGTGGTGCGCGTCGCCGTGAAGCCCACCAGCTCGATCCTCACCCCGCGCGACACGGTCAGCCGCGACGGCGACGACACGGACATTTCGACGAAGGGCCGTCACGACCCGTGCGTGGGTATCCGTGCGGTACCCGTGGGCGAGGCCATGATGGCCTGCGTCATCGCCGACCATCTGCTGCGCCACCGCGCCCAGATCGGCGCCTTCGGGTCCCACGCCCCCCACGCGCAGTAGGGCCCGGCCTGCTCGATCGTCGTTCCCGCGAAGGCGGGAACCCATAAACGCAGGCGGTCACCATGGAGAACCCGGTGGTTATGGATGCCCGCCTGCGCGGGCATGACGATGCGTTGCGTGGCGCCTATAATCGCCAAAACAAGAGACACCCTCCGGAGACACCCCATGGCCAAGAAGAAGCGCGAAACCCCCGACCAGCTGCAGCATGTCTCGAAGCTGCCGATCCCCGACCCCGACGGCCTGCCGGAGGATCTGCAGAAATACATGCGCATCTGCCAGGAAAAGCTCGGCCTGATCCCCAACGTGATCCGCGCCTTCTCCCTCCGGCCCGAGAAGCTTCGTACCTTCATCGCCAAGTACAACGAGCTGATGCTCGGCGAGGATGCCCGCCTGTCGCGGCTGGAACGCGAGATGATCGCGGTGGTCGTCTCGTCCCACAATCACTGTGTCTACTGCATCACGTCCCACAGCCAGGCCGTGCGCGAGCTGTCCGACGACCCGGTGCTGGGCGATATCCTGATGGTGAACTATCGCGAGGCCAACCTGAACGCACGCCAACGCGCGATGCTCGACTATGCCTGGAAGCTGACATCCAACCCGGCCGAGACCGGCGACGGCGACCGCCAGCTGCTGGTCGATGCGGGTTTTACCCCCGAAGACATCTTCGAGATCACCGACACGACGGCCTACTTCAACTACACGAACCGCATGACCCACGGGCTGGGGATGCTGCCGAACGAGGAATATTTCGGCATGAACCGCCTGCCCGACCCGGGCCTGCACGACAAGTAGGAAAAGGGGTCTTTCGCCTCGCGTGAAGTTGTTCCGCCGCTGCGGAGACCCCATGTAGGATGCTGGAGCCGATAACCCAGCGGAGATGTCGGGTGCGAATTTTGTCGAGATTTCTGGGCGTCCTGGCGCTTGTGTCCGGACTTTTCCTGTCCGGCGGACATGTCGTCGCGCATCCCCATGTCTGGATCGAGCTCGAAACCCGCCCGGTGATGGATTCCGACGGCCGGGTCGAGGGCCTTGAGGTGTATTGGCAGTTCGACCCTTTCTATACCGTCTTCGCCGTCGACGACATGCGCACCGACGATGGCGGCATCGACGAGGAGAAGCTCCTCGCGCTCGGGCGTTCGAACCTCGAAAATCTGCGGCCGTTCGACTATTTCACCGACCTTCGCTTCAATGGCGGCAAACTCGAGATCGCCACCGTCGACCGGTTCGAGACCGGGTTCGAGGCGGGCAAGCTGTGGATGCGCTTCATCATCCCGCTGGCCACGCCGATCGATCCGCGGGCCGGAAGCTTCTCTTATGCGGTCTTCGACCCGACCTATTACATCGACATTTCCTATGCCGAGCCGGACCATGCCCGCCTCGACAACGCGAACGGCTGCCGCGCCGACGTCGAAGAGGCCGCGCCGACATTCGAGGCCATCAGCCTGGCCCAGGCGCTCGACCAGAACACAACCGGCCCGGACACCCTGGGTGAGATGTTCGCCCAGCGCGTTCGCCTGGAATGCAGCTAGCCCCCACCCGCGCCGGTTTGCGTGCCTTCGCGGTGCCGATCCTGCTCGGCATCGTGATCGTCGCCCTCTGGCTGCTCGCCGTCTTCCTGTTCAATGACACCTGGCGCCTGATCCTCGTCGATATCCAGGGCATGCAGCGCGAGTTGCAGGGCCGCCTGGCCGAGGCGACCCGGCTCGTCTCCCAGCACGGCGCCGGGGCCGCCTGGGGCCTGATCGTGCTGAGCTTCGCCTATGGCGCAGTACACGCGGCGGGGCCGGGCCACGGCAAGCTGGTGATCTCCACCTATCTGATGACCCATGAGGGCGAGGTCCGACGCTCGCTCATCCTCTCGGTTCTCGCGGCAATTATGCAGGGCGTCACGGCCATCGTGATCATAGAGGTCATCCTCGCCGTGATCGGCGCCGGGGTGCGTGAGGCGACCGGCATCGCGGGCCGCCTCGAGATGACGAGCTACGCGCTGGTGATCCTGCTCGGGTTGATCCTCGCCGCCGTGACGGCACGGCGCCTCATACGCCGAGCCCGTGATCCGCACGGCGCCGACGCCTGTGCTTCCTGCGGCCACAGCCATGCACCCGATGCGGAACATATCCGCAGCCGGAGCTCCCTGGGGGCCCTCGCGGCGATGGTATTCTCGATTGGCCTGCGACCGTGCACCGGCGCGATCCTGGTGCTCATCCTGGCCAATGTGCTGGGCCTGCGGTTCACCGCCTGGGCGGCCGTGTTCGCCATGTCGGTCGGGACGGCCCTCACGGTCTCGGCAATCGCCATCGCCTCGGTCTATGCCCGCAGGGCGACCATGCGCGCGGCGGAACGCTGGCCCGAGCGGACCGGCAACCTGCCAATGATGCTCGACGCCATCGCCTTCTGCGGTGGAATCCTGATCGTGGCGCTGGGCGTGTCTCTGCTGCAAAGCGCCGCGGCCGTCGCAAATCATCCGCTTCTCTAGCGCGAAAACGCCGCCACCAGTTCCACATGCCCCGACCAGACGAACTGGTCGACCGGCGTGACCCGCTCCAGGGAAAAGCCACCCTCGGCCAGGGTCAGCGCGTCGCGGGCGAAGGTCGTGGGATTGCACGACACGGCGACGACCCGTGACGCATCGCTCTGGGCGATTTCCCCGGCCTGGGCCGCCGCCCCGGCGCGAGGCGGGTCAAACACAATCGTCTCGATACGCCTGAAGTCCGCCGCCGCCATCGGCTGGCGTACCAGGTCACGCGTCTCGGCCGTCACCTGGCCACCGAACCCCGCAGTCCCGGCAGCACGGGCCAACGCCGCGATGGCAGCACTGTCCCCATCCACGGCCATGACCGACGCCCCTGCCGCGGCCAGCGGCAGGGCAAAGGTCCCCACCCCGCAATAGAGATCGGCCACCCGCGCGCCTTCAGTCGACTCAACCACCAGCCCCGCCAGCACCCGTTCGGCCTCCGCGCTGGCCTGCAGGAATACCCCCGGCGGGATTTCGACGGGGATGCCGGAGAGTTCCAGCACCGGTGTGCGATGCAACGCGACCGGTTCGATTTCGTCCCGGCCGCTGCCTTCCAGCTGCCAGGCGACCCGGGCCAGCCCCTTCGCGTCGGCGAACATGGCCAGCGCCATGCTCGCGTCCGGTCCCGGTTCGTGGGCGGCCACGATCAGCACGTCGAAGCCGTTGTCGGCGCGTGTCACCGAGACATCCCAACGCGCGCCCGGCGGCACGATATCGGCCAGCACCTCGCGCAGCTTCGGCACCAGCGCCATCAGTTCAGGATGCACGATCAGGCATTCTTCCAGCTCCACCACATGACGGCTCGCGCGGGTGTGGAACCCGAAGAAGGTCTTCGAATTTTTCGCACGTGGCCGGAACGCGGCGAAGGTCGCGCGGCGGCGCCCGGCGCTCTCGGTCGGGATCAGAGGCGCGACCAGTTCGGGGTCGAGCCCCACCCGCTGTATGGCATTGGTCACCAGTTCGCGCTTCCAGGCGTGATAAGCGTCCATCCCGAGATGCTGGACACTGCAACCACCGCAGGTCGCAAAGTGCCGGCACGGCGGTGCGGTTCTGTCGTCTGACGGCGCCACGATCTCCAGCAGCTTTGCCTCGAGCCCGTCGCCGCGCTTGTTGATGGCGCGCACCCGCACCTGCTCACCCGGCAGCGCGCCGGCGATATACAGGCGCCCCCGCTCCCGGCCGCCCGGGTTCTTCGCGATCCCGTCGCCGCGCGGACCGAGGGCCTCGACTTCGACCGTCACCTCATCCGTCATAAACCGCCCCAATCAGAAATTCCTTGTTGCCCTCGGGCCCCGTAATCGGGCTCTCGGCCAGCCCGATCACCCGCCAGCCGGGCCGGCCGTCGATCCAGCGCCGGATACGTGTGCAGACCACCTCGTGCAACACCGGGTCGCGCACCACGCCCTTCTTGCCGACATCGGCCTTGCCGACCTCGAACTGGGGCTTGATCAGGGCCACCAAGCGCGCACCCGGTGCCGCCAGCGCCATGGCGGCCGGCAGCACGACCTCCAGCCCGATGAAGCTCGCATCACAGACGATCGCGTCCACCGGTTCGGGGATGTGCTCCGCTGTCAGGTGCCGGGCGTTGGTCTTCTCCAGCACGACCACCCGTTCGTCGTTGCGCAGTTTCCAGGCGAATTGACCATGCCCCACGTCGACGGCGTAGACCCGCGCCGCGCCGCGCGCCAGCAGCACGTCCGTGAACCCGCCCGTGGATGCCCCCACATCGATCGCCACCGCACCGGTCATGTCGATGCCCAGTTCGTCCAGCGCCTGATCCAGCTTCAGCCCGCCCCGGCTGACCCAGGGATGATCCTGGCCGCGCAGCTCCAGCGGCGCATCGTCGGCGATGCTCTCGCCCGCCTTCTCGACCCGGCGCTCACCGGAGAAGATCTTCCCCGCCAGTATAAGCGCCTGGGCGCGCGAGCGCGTTTCCACGAGCCCGCGGTCGACCAGCGCCACATCGGCGCGGGTCCTGGCGGGTTTCTTCGGCGGTGATGTTTTTTCCTGTGCCACGGGGATCACGTAGCACGAGTGGGCGTTACCCGCGCAATCGCTTCGTTTCGGCCTCGTCGATCTCCATCTCGTCTGTCAGCGCCACGCCGTAGCGTTCCCGCGCGGCCTCGCGGGAGACATAACCGTCGATGACGTCATCGCGGACCCGTTCCGGCTCACGCTCGAACGCGGGGCCATACCCGCCGCCGCCATCGGCCCTGAACAGAATCTCGTCGCCCGGCCCGAACTCCCCGCGATACATGCCGACATGTTTGCGCAAGGGATCGGAGTTGCCCCAGACCTCGTCATTGTCGGAATAGACGACGATGTCGCGGGCCCAGCGCGCCTCCCAGTCGGGGTCTTCGGGGTTGGGCTTGAGGATACCGAGGTTCATCGGCCCGGCCTCGCCGCCCTCCATGCCCCAGCCGGGGTCTTGGATTTCTTCACGATGCTCAACGCGCCAAACCCGTCGAGGAACCGGAAGTTGCGCACGGTCCCCAGCCCGCCCCGGTTACGGCCCGGCCCACCGGAATCCTGGTTCAGGCCCGATTCCGTGACCATCACCGGCAAACGCGATTCGATCACCTCGACCGGCACGTTCTTGAGCGTGCACATGGAGATGTGG
This sequence comes from Alphaproteobacteria bacterium, assembly GCA_965205535.1. Classification (GTDB taxonomy): domain Bacteria; phylum Pseudomonadota; class Alphaproteobacteria; order UBA6615; family UBA6615; genus UBA8079. Next base: position 278,598 of record CBDBHH010000005.1, read on the forward strand.
TGGACCGCGTTCATGCCATCCATGTCGGCGCGCGCACCCCATCCCATGCCGGCGTTGGTCTGATGCCAGACCTGGCGGCCGGTATGGGGTTCAATCCCGTAGAAACCGGGGTCGCCCAGATCGCCGCCCGAGCCCGCCGGCATTGCTTCCGGCATGGCTGCGGCCAGCGCCTTGTAGATGGTCTCGATCGCGACCACGCTCGCCCAGATGGTGAACACCGGCGCGGGGTAGACCGCATGAAACAGATTGCCCTCGGGCGCGATCACTTCGATTGGCCGGAACTGGCCGCCATTGGACGGCTCGTCCGGGGTGGTCAGGGACTTGAAGACGATCCGGCACACCGCATGGGTCATGCCGATAGCCAGGTTGATCGGCCCCCGCACCCGGTCGCTGGACCCTGAGAAATCGACCGTCATGCCGTTGTCGTCGAGGGTGACCTTCACATGGACGCGCACCAGCCGGTCCCGGTCCACGCCGTCATTGTCCATCCAGTTTTCAGCCTCCCAGGTGCCTTTCGGGAGTTCCGAGAGGGCTGCGCGGGCCTGCGCCTCGCCCACGTCCAGGAACCGGTCGATCGCCGCCTCGACGGTGGCCTCGCCATATTTGGCGTAGAGCTCTTCCATCCGTTCACAGCCGACCCGCAGGGAGGCGATCTCGGCATTCATGTCGCCCATGATGGTGACCGGCGCGCGGGAGTTGGCGCGCATGATCTGCAGGGCGGTCTCGTTCGGCACCCCGCCCTCGACGATCTTGATCCCGGGCATCATCAGGCCTTCCTGATGGATCGAGGTGGAATCGAGGATATATCCCGGATCCTTGCCGCCGATATCGGTCCAGTGGGCGCGCACGCAGGTATAGGCGACCAGTTCTCCCTCGTGGAATGCGCCCTGCACCAGGATCGCGTCGTTGGTGTGGGTGCCGGTCACATAGGGGATGCTCATCATCAGCACATCGCCGGGGGCGAGATCGTCGAACAGACCCATGTCCCGGCACTTCAGGACCGCATATTCGTTGGCGCCGAGGAACACCGACAGGCCGGTGGAATCGCCGAGCAACCGAAGCTTCCGGTCAAAGATCGACAGCCCGAAATCGTTGATCTCGTAGATGATCGTCGAATAGGCGGTGCGCACGAGGGTGCGTTCCATCTCGCGCGCCGCCGACACGATGTAATGGCGGATCACCTCGATGGTCGCGGCATCCACGGCGTCGGCCTTCTGCTTGGTCGCGGTGCTCATGCATCTGTCTCCGGTGTGATGACAATCTGGCCGAACGGGTCGATCGTGGCCGTCTGGTCGCTGAAATAGACGACCGTGGTCGTCGCCTCCTCAATCACCGCCGGGCCGGGCAGCACGTCGCCGGCGAGCAGGCTCTCGCGGTCATAGATCGCAAACTCCGCTGTATCTCCCGTGGCGAAACAATAGGCCGCGCGGGTCGCGCGCGGCGCGGGCGCATCCCCCGCACCCCGTTCGTCGATCCGGGGCAGTTCCGGCTTGGGCTCGCGACCGATGCCACGCACCCGCAGATTGACGAGCTGCACGGGGTCTTCCATGGCGTGGCCGTAGCGGCGGAGATGGGCTTCGTCACAGCGTTTGCGGATTTCGTCCAGGCTGTCGGCGCCATCGATCGACACTTCCAGGGTGTGTTCCTGGCCGAAATAGCGCAGCTCGGCGGCATGCTCGACCAGTTGGGCACTCTCGGGAAAACCGGCATCGACGAGGTCGGCCCGGGCGCTGTCGGCGAGATCTCCGACCGCCTTGGTCAGGTCTGCCATCTCGATATCGTCGAGCAGCAGCAGCACTGTCCGCGCGTATTCCTGGACGATATCGGTCATCAGCATGCCCCAGGCAGAGAACACCGACGAGGCCTGGGGGATGATCACCTCCCGCACCCCCATCTCGCGGCCCACGAGCGGCACGAACATGCCCCCGCCGCCGCCGAAGCCCAGCATCGAGAATTCCCGGGGGTCGAGCCCCGCCTCGACGGTGATCTCGCGCACCGCGCTGACGGTCTTGGCCAGCAGCACCTCGTAGATGCCGCGACAGGCCGCCACGAGATCGATCTCCAGGGGATCGGCCACATGGGTCCGCACCGCGGCCTCGGCCCCGGCGACATCAAGGGTCATCTCGCCGCCAAGGAAGCGCGCGGGGTCGATATAGCCCATGGCCAGCACCGCATCGGTAAACGCCGGTTCCGTGCCGCCCTTGCCGTAGCAGACCGGCCCGGGTACCGCGCCCGCCGATTGCGGGCCGACCCGCAGCAAACCGTTCTCGGCCCGGGCCAGGGAGCCGCCGCCCGCGCCGATGGTCGAGATGTCGTAGGTCGGGATCATCAGGGGCAGGTTTTCCAGCGCGGCCTCGTATTTCAGCGCCGGCTGACCGTTGTGCACCACACAGGCGTCCGTCGAGGTGCCGCCCATATCGACCGCGATCATGTTCGGGCGATCGGTCAGTTCCGACAGGGCCACCGTGCCGATCAGCCCGCCCGCCGGGCCGGAGAAGATGGTGTGAACCGGCACGTCGGCCGACACCCGGGCCTGCAGCGCACCGCCGCCCGACCGCGTGATGTAGAAGGCACCGTCGAACCCGGCCGCACCGAGATTAGACTCAAGCCCGGCGACATAGGTCTGGAAGATCGGCTTTACATAGGCGTTCACGACCGTGGTCGAGGTGCGTTCATATTCGCGATACTCGCGCACGATATCTGCCGAGACGGACACCGCCACATCGGGATACATCTCCTCGATAATTGCCTTGGCGCGCAATTCATGGTCGGGATTGCGATAGGCGTGGAGGAAGCACACGGCGATCGACGTGCGGCCCTGTTCTTCGACAAGCCGCGTGGCAGCGGCGCGCAGTGCGGCCTCATCCAGGGGCTCGATCTCCTCGCCCTGGGCGTTCAGGCGCCCGGGCACACCGTGCCGGTAGCGCTTGGCGATAAGCACCGGCGGGTCGTCATAGGTGAGCATGTACATCTTCTCGCGCGGCCGGTGATAACGGCCGGTCTCGAAGACATCCTCGAAGCCTTCGTTCGTGATGATGCCCGTGGCTGCCCCTTTGCGCTCCAGCACCGTGTTGAGGCCGAGCGTCGTGCCATGCACGAAGGTCTCTACATCGGCCAGGGACAGATCGAGCCGGCCGATGGCGCTCAGCAGCGCGGTGGCGGCCTGGGGGCGTTCGAGGGGCGGCATGTGGCCGCAATCCTCGACGATGGAAAGGCGCCCGCGGGGCGCCAGGTCGGCGATTTCCTGATGTTCCTCGACACTCGTCAGCGCATCCGACCGGCCGACAATGGCGCGCACGGGGATGTCGGTGCCTTGCAGCAGCTCGCGGGAATCTTCGCGGGTCTGCATCGCCCGGTGGCGGTCGGCGAACAGATCCGGCCCGACGCGATGACCCATGGCACGAACCCGCGCGGCCAGTGGGTCTTCGTGGCGATCCGGATGCAGCAACAGCAGCAGGTACCGGTCGATCAGATCATCGAAACGGTCACCCTCGCAATCGGCAATGGCCGCGTCCCGGCTCGCCGCCTTCTCCGGCGTGTCGCTACGCCCGAGGTGTCCAGTAGGGCGATTCGTTCGACCCGATGGGGCGCCTGGCGCAGCACCTCGAGCGCCACATAGCCGCCCATGGAGAAACCGGCGATGGCGAACGTCTTGGGCGCCAGATCGAGGACCGCCTCGGCGAGCCCCTGCATGGTGTCGGTCTCGTCGGCGGGTGCGATGGTAATGTCTGCGACATCGGACAGATAGGCGCGCCCATGGGCCCACACCTCCTGATCGCAGATCAGGCCCGGCACCAGGACCAGGTTCCGGTCAGCGCTTGGCATATCGTTTCCCCGAAAATTTGTTTCTTCTTGATTGAGCGAAGCTTAGGCCTCCCCACCATCATGTGAAAGACCGGGCATGACAGTGTTTGTCTCGCTCATCTCGCGCTAAGATCACCCCAACGACAAGATCATACGACCGGGGGAATTTTCATGACGCAACGTATCGGACTGGTGGGCATGGGCCTGATGGGCCAGGCCTTCATCAAAAACATGCGCGAACGCCAGTTCATCGTGCAGGGCTTCGACACCGACCCGGCCCGGATGGACCAGCTCGCCGAGGCCGGCGGCCACCCGGCAGCCACACCGGCCGAGGCGGCCAAAGGCGTGGACCGGGTCATCGTGTCCCTGCCCACCAGCGACATCGCCCGCGCCGTCATCTTCGAAGACGGCAACGGGCTTGCGGCCGGCGCGGAAGACAACCTCATCATCATGGACACGACGACCGCGCGCCCCGAAGACGCCGAGCGCACGGCCGCGGAGCTCAAGGAGATGGGCATCAGCTATCTCGACAGCACCGTCAGCGGCACTTCGACCATGGCCCAGGCTGGCGATCTGGTGGTCATCGTTGGCGGCGAGGAGGCCGACTTCGAGGCCTGCCGCGAGGCCTTCGCCGGCTTCTCGCGGGCGGCCTATTACATGGGCCCGTCGGGTTCGGGCGCCCGCACCAAGCTGATCATCAACCTGATCCTGGCCGGCAACCGCCTCGCCATGGCCGAGGGGATGTTGCTCGGTGAGAAGGCGGGCCTCGACGCCAACAACCTCCTGTCGGTGATCCAGGACGGGGCGTGCAGCTCCAAGACCATGATCGACAAGGGCCCGAAGATGATCGACGCCGACTTCTCCCAACAGGGTAAGGTCGCGATCAGCCTGAAGGACTCGCGCCTGATGATGGACATGGGCCGGAGCCTCGGGGCGCCGACCATGATGATCCAGGTCTACTCCCAGATCATGCAGGCTGCGCTTGAGAAGGGTTACGGCCAGAAGGACACGGTCGCCTTCTACGAGATCATGCGCGGCATGGCCGGGCTCGAGGAACGCGAAGGTATCGACGACGTGCCGATGGAAAAGGGATAGCGTCCCCATGCCCTCCATCTCCTCTGCCCTCAACATCGAAGACCTGCGCCTGCTCGCGAAGAAGCGCCTGACCAAGGGGCTGTTCGAATTCTGCGACCGGGGCTCGGAAGACGACGTGGCGCTGCGCCACAACCGGGGGGCGCTGGAGCGGATAAAACTCAGATCACGCGTGCTCAACGACACGTCCCAACGCCACACGAAATCCGAGATCTTCGGCAAGCCCGTCGACATGCCCGTGGTCATCGGCCCGACGGGGCCGGCGGGCTTCGTCTGGTACCGGGGCGAGACCGCGCTGGCCCAGGCGGCCGCCAAGGCGGGGATTCCCTTCACGGTTGCCAGCACGTCGAACACGCCCATGGAGCAGATCGTCGAGAATGGCGGCGGCGGGCGGCTCTGGTATCACCTGTATGTCTGGGATGACATGGAGGCGTCCCTGAAGGCCGTCCCGCGCGCCGAGGCGGCGGGCTTCGAGGCGCTGGTGCTGACCGTCGATTCGACGATCCCCTATAATCGCGAGTTCGACTATCGCAACGGCACCACGATGCCGGTGCGGCTGAACCCCAAAACCATTAAGGATCTGGCGACCCACCCGCGCTGGCTGTTCGGCACCGTGGGGCGCTATCTGATGGCCGACGGGCACCTGCCCCGCTACGTCAACATCGACATGCCCGAGGGGCTGTCGTCCACCGGCGTGCGCGACTTCCTGTTCAAGAACGACACCCTGGACTGGGAGTTTTTGAAGCGGATACGCGACATGTGGCCCCGCAAGCTGGTGGTCAAGGGCATCCTCCATGCCGACGACGCCGCGAAATGCGCCGAATACGGCGTGGACGCGGTGGTGATCTCCAACCATGGCGGGATAGCGTCGGACGCCGCCCTGGCGCCCATCGACGTGTTGCCCTCGGTGGTCCGCGAAGTGGGAGACAAGATGACCGTGATCGTCGATTCCGGTTTCCGGCGCGGATCCGACATCCTCAAGGGACTGGCCCTGGGCGCCGACGCGGTGATCATCGGCCGGGCGACGTTGTATGGGGTTTCGGCGGCCGGTGAACCCGGCGCCACCCGGGCCCTGGAGATCCTCCAGACCGAGCTGCGCCGGACCATGGGCGTGCTCGCCCTCACCGACCTGGCGGACATCACTCGTGATTATGTCGTCCTGCCCCACGAGCTGCCGCTCTAGGCAGCTCATAAACATAGGTGCTGCCGCTCTAGGCAGCTCATAAACATAGGTGCTGCCGCTCTAGGCCCGGCAGAACAGTCTGAATATTGAGTTCGCACCGCGCAAATGGGTCATATTTGATCCAATTGATGACCGGGAATCACATTGTCACGGTATCATGGCATTCAATTCGTTGAACGCGCTTGGAGTTCGCCTGATGCCCCCGGTCCTGACACTCGCCATCGCCGCAACCGCGGCCATCGTGATCGGCGTCGCGCTCCCCGCGCTGGCTGCCAGCCGGCGCGAAGACAAGTCTCCGCGCAAATAGCAACCGGCGGCGCGCCTTAAACGCAGACTAATCCTTGTACAGGTAGTCCGCCGCCTTCAGGAACAGGGTCCGGTTGACGCCATCCGAATGCAGGAACGCGGCGGCATCGCGGACGCGCTTCTCCAGCCCGATCTCCTTCATGAAACCGCTCCCACCATGGATCTCCATGGCCCAGGTCGCGATCTGCCAGCCGATCTGCGAGGCATAGATCTTGGGCAGCGCACCGAGTGCCGGGTCCCAGGGGACCGTCTCACGGTTGTCGGCAGCCCAGGTGGCTTTCCGGATATAGGTCCGGGCGACATCGAGCATCATATGCATCTCGGCGAGCTGGGTGCGGATGCCGTCATGCTCGATGAGCGGCTTGCCACCCTGAATACGGTTCTTCGCCCACTCGAGCGTCATCTCGTAGGTCGCAACGGCGTTGCCCAGCACGGACGCACCGGCATAGGCGTTACTGGCCGGGAAGAAGTCGGCCAGAATCTGGAACCCGTTGCCGACCTCGCCGACCACATCGGCGTCGGGCACGAAACAATCCTGGAAAATCATCTCGGCATTGTTGGCGAGCCGCTCACCCATCTTGTTGTGGACCTGGCCGAGGGAGAAGCCCGGGGTTTCGTTCGACAGGATGAAGCAGGTGCTGCCGCTGAACAGGTCCTTGTCCTTCTCGGTCTGGACGAACAACAGGAACACGTTGGCGCGGTTCGAATTCGACACGAAATGCTTCATGCCGTTGATCTTCCAGCCGCCATCGACCTTCTCGGCCCGCGTGTTGAACGACCAGTCGCCATGGACGAAATAGTTCGAGCCGTTCTCCGGCTCGGTGATGCCGATCGCGAGCAGGCCGCGCGGGTCGTCGCGGAAGCGCGGGATGAAACGCTGCTGCTGATCCTCCGACAGCGCCTCCATCATGATCTGCGCGATCTTCAGGGTTTGGGCCATGACGACCGAGATGCCGATGTCACCTTTGGCCAGCTCCTCAACGACCATGCCGGTGGTGAGATAGTCTGCACCGATCCCGCCCCATTCTTCCGGCAGGGTCATCGTCCGGATGCCGGCTTCGTCGGACTTCTCCACGATTTCCCAGGAGAAGCTTTCCTCTGGGTCGGCGTTGGCATCGAGATCCCCCGCCACCGGCAGAATCTCGTCGGTGACGAAGCGCCGGACCGAATCCAGAATCGCTTCCTGCATTTCTGTGATGACGAAGGGTTCACTCATGGTGCTCTCCAAAGCAGCTGCGCCGCTGGCGGGCGCATGTTCAATCTGTTGTTGGCGGAATTGATACCCACGGCAGGCCTACAGGTCCAGCACCGCAGAACGACGGTTAGGCGCGCACGCCGGTCGCCTCTTCCTCCCGGCCCAGCGCGCACAGCACCGTTCCGACGATCCCCGCGGCGGTAAGGCCCGCCTGTTCGTATTGCACTTCCGGTTTCTCGTGGTCGATGAAGATATCCGGCAATGTCATCGGCCGGAACTTGAGGCCACCGTCGAGCAGGCCCGAGTTGGCGAGGTCGGTCATCACCTGGGTGGCGAACCCGCCGATCGATCCCTCTTCCACAGTCACGAGCACTTCATGATCGCGCGCCAGCCGGCGAACCAGATCCGTGTCCAGCGGCTTGGCGAAGCGCGCATCGGCAACCGTCGCGCTCAACCCGTGGCTGGCCAGATCCTCGGCTGCGCGCAGGCATTCCTGCAAGCGCCCCCCATAGGAAAGCAGCGCCACACTCGTGCCCTCCCGCAGAACACGGCCCTTGCCGATTTCGAGCGGTTTGCCCCTTTCGGGCATATCGACGCCGACACCCTCGCCGCGCGGATAGCGGAACGCCGAGGGACGATCATCGATGGTTGCTGCTGTCGCGACCATGTTGACCAGCTCGGCCTCATCGGCCGCGGCCATCAGGACAAAGCCGGGCAGGCAACCGAGATAGGCGACATCAAATGAACCGTGATGGGTGGCACCATCGGCACCGACCAGGCCGGCACGGTCGATCGCGAAACGCACCGGCAGCTGCTGGATGGCCACGTCATGGACGACCTGGTCGTAACCGCGCTGGAGGAACGTCGAATAGATGGCGACAAAGGGTTTGAAGCCTTCCGAGGCCAGGCCGGCGGCGAATGTCACGCCGTGTTGTTCGGCAATCGCCACGTCGAAGCAACGGTCGGGGAACACCTTGCCGAAGATATCCAGACCCGTGCCCGACGGCATCGCCGCGGTCACGGCGACGATCTTGTCGTCTTCTTCGGCTTCCTTGACGAGACTTTCGGCGAACACCTTGGTGTAGCTCGGCGCGTTCGACTTCGCCTTCACCTGGGCGCCGGTGACCACGTCGAACTTGGATACGGCGTGATATTTCTCATCGCCGCCCTTGTCGGATTCGAAGCCGCGGCCTTTCTGGGTCACGACATGGACGAGCACCGGCGCGTCCTGCTTGCTGTCGCGCACATTCTTCAGCACCGGCAGCAGATGGTCGATGTTATGCCCGTCGATCAGACCGATATAGTAGAAGCCCATCTCCTCGAACAACGTCCCGCCGGTCACGAACCCGCGGGCATATTCCTCGGCCCGCCGCGCCGCCTCCTCGAAGCTCTTCGGGAACCGGTGCGCCATGTCCTTGGCGACCCGGCGCAGGGAGCGGTAGCTCTTGGACGAGATCAGGCGGGAGAGATAGGCGCTCATGGCGCCGACCGCCGGGGCGATCGACATATCATTGTCGTTCAGCACCACGACGAGACGTGAATCCATCGAGCCTGCATTGTTCATGGCCTCATAGGCCATGCCCGCACTCATCGAACCGTCGCCGATAACGGCGACGACATTATTGTCGTCTCCGGCGAGATCCCGCGCGACGGCCATGCCCAGCCCGGCCGAGATCGAGGTCGAACTATGCGCCGCACCGAACGGGTCGTACTGGCTCTCGACGCGGCGCGTGAAACCGGACAGCCCGCCCCCCTGGCGCAGGGTACGGATGCGGTCGCGGCGATCGGTCAGAATCTTGTGGGGATAGCATTGGTGGCTGACATCCCAGATCAACCGGTCGCGGGGTGTATCGAATACATGGTGAAGCGCGACCGTCAGCTCGACGACACCCAGCCCCGCCCCCAGATGGCCGCCGGTGATCGACACGGCGTCGATCGTTTCCTGACGAAGCTCATCGGCCAGCTGCTTGAGCTGGTCGGGCGTAAAATCAGCCATATCCGCCGGAATCCGGACGGTATCGAGGAGTGGGGTTTTGCTGTTTTCGCTCAACGGACGGGTCCAATCGTGGCCCTGAATACAATCATACGCGCCGATCGATCAAGCGTTCGGCGGCGGCCCGCAATAAATCTGCCTTTTCCCCAAAGAAATCAAGGTTCTCGACCGCCATTTGGACATGTCTTTCTGCGATCGCCCGCGCGCCGTCCAGCCCGTGGCGCGAGACAAAGGTCGCCTTGCCGCGTGCGGTGTCCTTGCCGACGGCCTTTCCGGTCTCGGTCGTATCACCGATCTCATCGAGAATATCGTCAGTAATCTGGAAGGCCAATCCGAAGTCGGCACCGAAATCCCGCAAGTGCAGGCGCGACTTGTCGTCCGCCCCTGCCGCCACCGCACCCGCCTCGCAAGACCACGCAAACAGGGCGCCAGTCTTCATCGCTTCGAGCTGCATGATACCGGCATCATCCTCGACGGGTTGGCGTTCGGCCTGAAGATCGAGCATTTGTCCCCCGGCCATCCCCTCCAGCCCGCCGGCGCGGGCCAGCCCGAGCACAAGCTCGGCGCGGATGGCGGGGTCGGCGTGGGTTTTCGGGTCTGCCAGCACCTCAAACGCCAGGGTCAGCAGCGCGTCACCCGAAAGGATCGCGGTCGCTTCATCGAATTGCTTGTGCAGGGTCGGCTGCCCGCGGCGCAAATCGTCGTCGTCCATCGCCGGCAGATCGTCATGCACCAGAGAATAGGTGTGCATCATCTCAACGGCCGCCGCCACGCGCAGCGCCACCTGACGATCTCCTTCGCAGATCTCCGCCGATGACAAAACCAGAAACGGCCGCAATCGCTTGCCGCCGGCGAGCGCCGCATAGCGCATCGCCTCCCAAAGATTGGCGATCTCGGGGGCCTGACCGGACGGGTAATCAAGCAGAGAGGCTATCGTCGCGTCGACATCGACCGCGACCGCAGCCAGCGCGTCGGCATAGCTACTGGACACGATCAATCCGAGGCGACCGGTTCGGTGTCCGGTGTACCGTCTGCGCCGAGCGATATTTTCTCGACCCGCGCCTGCGCTTGCCGGAGTTTCGATTCACAGTGGCTCTTCAGTGCCGCACCGCGTTCGTAAGCGGCGATTGCATCATCGAGCGCGCTGTCGCCACCTTCGAGGTTCCGCACGATCTCCTCGAGCTGCGCCAGCGCATCCTCGAACGACAGCTTCGCAATGTCGACCGGAATTTCGACCTTTGTTTCTTCCTTAGCCATATTCAATCCTCTACCCGCAGCAATGCGCGCCGTCAAATCGGTTCAGCCCATCAGGGCGCCCACATGGGCAGCCGCAGATTCGCCCAAGGCCGTCAGATCGTAACCCCCTTCGAGAGTCGACACGACCCGGCCATCGCACACCGCATCAGCCAGGCGGCGCAGCTCGTCGGTCGCCCAGACAAAATCCTCCGTCTCGAGAGATAGTTGCGCCAGCGGATCACGGCGGTGGGCATCGAAACCGGCCGAGATCAATATCAGATCCGGTGCGAAATTCCGCATGGCGGGCAAGACCACGTCGCGCATCGCGGCGCGGAAATCATCCGACCCCGCGCCCGGCCAGAGTGGTGCATTGGCGATGTTGCCATGCGCCCCGGTTTCATTCTTGTCGCCCGTGCCCGGATAAAGCGGCCATTGATGGGTCGAGGCGTAGAACAGGCCCGGTTCGTTCCAGAACATGGCCTGGGTGCCGTTGCCGTGATGGACGTCGAAATCCATCACCGCGACACGTTCAGCGCCATGCGCCGTGCGCGCATGCTCAGCCCCGATGGCCACGCTGTTGAACAGGCAGAATCCCATACCCTGGGTTGGCTCGGCGTGATGGCCCGGCGGCCGCATGGCGCAGAAGGCATTGTCGGCCGCCCCTGTCATCACTGCATCGACTGCATCCACCATGGCACCTGCAGCGCGCAACGCCGCCTCACCGGATTTCGGCGACATGAGCGTGTCGGCATCGATCCGGCTATATCCCTGTGCAGGCACCAGTTCGAACACCTTGGCCACATAGTCTTCCGGGTGCACCAGGGTCAGATGTTCGCGCCTGGCTTCTGGTGGCGTGTGGCGCTCGAGACCATCGAACGCCGGGGCAGCCAGGACCTCGGCAATCGTGCGCAGCCGGTCTGGAGATTCCGGATGTCCCGGTGCGGGTTCATGTTCGATACAGACCGGGTGGAAATAGAAACGGGTCGTCATGCGCCGACTCCGGATTGATGGGGTGTGGCGCCATTGTAACCTCCGGAACGCCACCACGACAGAGAGGGAGATTTGCGTCGTGCCTGATGGCGAAATTGTGACAGACAGAGGCGCTATATCGGAGTTAGCCAATTGACATATATTGGCGCGCGGCGTGTTCTCCTCGCCAACAGCACAACCGACGTGTACAGCACCGTTTCGTTCCTGGAGATGATACGTGATGAACGCTCGAAAAATTCGAACCGCAACCCTGCCCGGCACGGTCATATTCGTTGCTGGCGTGTTGTTCGCCGCACCCGGACTGGCTCAGACACCCGAGCTTTCGGGACCCGCGCAAGCGCTCGACGGTAACGCCAATGGTGTCATCGAGCGCGCGGAAGCGCTCGGCCCTGCAGCCGCCAACTTCGACACGATCGATCTCGATAAAAGCGACACCCTCGACGGCGACGAATTGCGCCACTTTTTCGCCGGCGGCCCGCGTCCGGAGCCCAAGGCAGCCGCCAGCAGCCCCGCCGAGCCGCTCGCCGGCCCCGCTGTGGCCATGGATGCCAACAGCAACGGCATGATCGAAAAGGACGAGGCCCAGGGCCCGGCTGCGTCCAATTTCGATACGATTGATCTCGACAAGAGCGGCACCCTCGACGGGTCGGAACTGCGCTACTTCTTCCGGGGTGGCGAACGCCCCGGCGGCCCGGCGAAGGCCGCAAGTGCGGATGCGAAGCCATCTGGTGGCGCGCCCGGTGGACCGCCGCCTGCGCGCGTGGTTCTCGACAAGGTTGTCGAAGAGCGTATCGGCCAGACCACCCCCGTCGTAGGCCGCATCGTGGCGCAACAGTCCGGACCGGTCGCAGCGCGCATCAGCGGTCCCGTGGTGGAGATGCGTGTAGATGTCGGAGACCGTGTCGCGACCGGCGATGTGCTCGCGCAGATCGACCGGGAACGCATGCAGCTCGAACGCGATCGTTATGCCGCCATCGTATCGCAGCAGCGTGCCAACCTGACGGCAGAACGCGCGGACCTCGAGCAGACCCAGAACGAACTGGACCGCCTGGAAGGCATTCGCAAATCGGCCGCCTTCTCGCAAGCCCGGTTCGAAGACGCGGTCCAGGCCGTCGCATCCCAGACCGGATCGGTCGCCGAAACCCGAGCCCAGCTGGCGCAGGCGCAAGCCCAGTTCAAGCGCGCCGATCGGGATCTGACGGACACCGAGATTCGCGCGCCCTATCCCGGCGTCGTCAGCGAAACCCATACCGAGATCGGCGCCTATCTGTCGATCGGCAACCCGGTCGCAACCATCATCAACGATAGCAATCTGGAAATTGAGGCCGACGTTCCGACCGCCCGGATCGCGAATCTGAGCGACGGGGATGCGGTAAGCATCCGGATCAGCGAAGGGTTGGTCATTCCCGCCACCCTGCGTGCGGTGGTGCCGGTCGAAAACCCCCGGACCCGGACACGGCCTGTGCGTTTCACACCCGATTTCGTCGGCATGGACGCACCACTGGCCGACAATCAGAGCGTGACGGTGTTGCTCCCGGTCGGCGGGTCGCGTGACGCTGTGACGGTTTCCAAGGACGCGGTCACCCAACGCAATGGCCAGAGCATGGTGTTTGTCGCGAACAACGGGCGCGCACAGCCACGCCCCGTGACGACCGGCGAGGCAACTGGCAGCCGACTCGTCGTGATTTCGGGCCTGAAGGCCGGTGATCTGGTCGTGGTGCGCGGCAACGAGCGGTTGCGCCCGGGCCAGCGCCTCCAGGATGTGGGCAGTGGCGAAGGCAAAACAAACGGCAGCGGCGGAGGCTGATCGCGATGAACCTGATCTCCGCGTCAATTCACCGTCCGATCGCGGTCATCGCGGTCGTCATTATGATCATCATGTTCGGCTGGGTGGCGCTGCAGCGCATCCCCATCCAGCTGGCACCGGACGTGCGACAGCCGGTGATCATCGTCGACACCTTCTGGCCAGGTGCGTCGCCGCTCGAGGTCGAGCGCGAGATCGTCAACCGCCAGGAAGAAGTCCTCAAGGGAATCGAGGGCGTGCGCAAGATCGAGAGCCGCGCGCGCACCGGCCGCTCGGATATCACACTTGAATTCGCGCCGAGCCAGAACATGGACCGTGCGCTTTTGCTGGTGGCAAATCGGCTCGACCGGGTCAGCGGATATCCCGAGGAAACCGACGAACCGACCCTGCGCACGTCGGGCACCGACGACAATCCGATCGCCTGGTTCGTTTTGCGCCGACAGGCCGAGAACGACCGGGATCTGCTCACATACGGCGATTTCCTCGAGGACGTGGTCCAGGAGAGGATCGAGCGCATCCCGGGAATCTCCGGCGTCAACATATTCGGTGAGACCGAACGCGAGATGCGGATCATCATCGATCCCGAACAACTCGCCCAGTTCCGCCTGACCATCGGCGACGTCGTCGAGCGGCTGCGCGCCGAGAACGCGTCGATCTCCGGCGGTGACGTCGAGGAAGGCAAGCGCGCCTACGTGGTGCGTACCGAAGGCGATTTCACCACGCCCGATCAGGTCCTCGATGTTGTTCTGCGCTCGGATGCCGGCCGCGCGGACGGTCAGATCGGCCGCATCACGCTGCGCGACATCGCCCAGGTCGAACTCGGCTACAAGGAAGCGCGCGCGCTGCCCCACAGGTTCGATGAGCGCGCCATGGCGTTCAACATGACCCGCGAGCAGGGCGCCAACGTCCTGGCGGTGATGGACCAGGTGCATCGTGTTGTCGGAGACCTCGCGGAAGGGCCACTCAACCGGGTTGGCCTGATCGTCGAGAACGTGTTCGACGAGACCCTGTATGTGAATTCGGCCATCTCTTTGGTGCAGCAGAATATCATCGTCGGCGGCATCCTCGCCGCCCTCATCCTGATGCTGTTCCTGCGATCATGGCGCCCGACCCTCGTCGTTTCCCTGGCGATCCCGGTCTCGGTGATCGGTTCCTTCGTGGCCATGGCAGCACTCGGTCGTTCTCTCAATGTCATCAGCCTGGCGGGGATCGCCTTCGCGGTCGGTATGGTTGTCGACGCCGCCATCGTCGTGCTCGAGAATATCTTTCGGCTTCGCCAGGAGGGTCATTCTCGTGCGGAAGCCGCACGAATGGGCGCATCGCAAGTCTGGCCGGCCGTGCTCGTATCGTCCCTGACCACCGTGATGGTGTTCATCCCGATCCTGGTCATGGAGCTTGAAGCCGGGCAGTTGTTCCGGGATATCGCTGTCGCGATCTCGGTCTCCGTCCTCCTGTCGTTGCTGGTCTCCGTGACGGTAATCCCGGCCCTCGCCAACCGTCTGCTGGTGAACAGCGTGGCGGAAGGCAAAAAGACAAAACGCATACCCGTCGTCGATGACTTCGCCCACGCTTTCGTGAACTTCTGGCAGGATTTCACCCGAATGGTCGTGCGATCGAAATTGCGTGCGCTCGTCGTTGTCGGCGCCATCACGCTCGCATCGGGCGCGTTTACCCTGGCCTTCGCCCCCAAACTCGATTACCTGCCGACCGGTAACCGCAACTTCGTGTTCGGTTTCGTGAACGTACCGCCGGGATACAATCTCGACACCGTCACCGAGATCACCGAGCGGATCGCGAACCGAACCCGCAACTTGTGGGCGTCGGAGACCGGACCGGAGTCCGAGGCCGGTGAACCGCCCAAGTTCCAGCGCTTCATCCGCGTGCCGTTCGCCGGCCGCGCCTTTATTGGCGGCACGTCGGTCGATCCGAGCCGTGCCGCCGAGTTGATCCCGGTCCTGCAGAACGCAGGGCGACAGGACCCCGGCGTTCTCACCTTCCCGAGCCAGCCATCGCTGTTCGGCCGTTCACTGGGCAGCGGCCGCACCATCGACGTCGATATCCGCGGATCGGACCTCGAACAGATCTACCAGGTCGCCTTCGATGTCTTTATCCGTCTCGCACCACGCTTCCCCTTCAGCGAAGGAAACCAGGTCCGGCCCATCCCGAGCCTGACCTTGTCGGCACCCGAAGTCCGGGTCGAGCCCAACCGCCTGCAACTCGCAGACAACGGCTTGTCGGCCCGCGCGCTCGGCCAGGCCGTCGACGCTTTCAACGACGGCCTGCGGGTCGCCGAAATAACAGTCGATGGCAAACGGATCGACCTGACGCTAACCGGACCACCGAACATCATCGATCAAACCCAGGGGATCGGCTCTCTGCCGGTCGTGACCCGCGATGGGCGCATCGTGCCGGTCGAGGGGCTTGCAGATGTGAAAATCACCTCCGGCCCGACCGAGGTCAGGCGCGCCGACCGCGCCCGCACCGTGCGGCTACAGGTTCGTCCGAACGCAGATACACCGTTGCAGAGCGCGTTCGAGCTGATTCAGGACGAAATCGTCAAACCCGTCGAAGAAGCGGGCCTGCCCGAGGGTGTCAGCATCCGGCTGACCGGGACCGCCGACAAGCTGCTGGAAACCTGGAACGAGCTGGTCATCGATCTGATTCTGGCGATCGTGATCGTCTATCTGGTGATGGCCGTTCTGTTCGAGAGCTTCATCTACCCGCTGATCATCATGCTCACCGTCCCCGTCGCCGCGGCGGGCGGCATTGCCGGGTTGGCGCTTTTGAACATCTGGGTCCTGCAGCCGCTCGATATGCTGACCATGCTCGGATTTGTCATCCTGACCGGCATCGTCGTGAACAACGCGATTCTTCTGGTCCACCAGACCCTCTATCACATCCGCGAAGATGGCATGAGTGCGGATGATGCGATCATGCTGGCGACCCAGAACCGTGTCCGGCCGATCTTCATGTCGACCCTTACATCGGTGTTCGGCATGCTGCCGCTTGTCGTATTCCCCGGCGCAGGTTCGGAGCTCTATCGCGGCCTGGGGTCCGTCGTGCTGGGTGGCCTGTCATTGTCGGCCGTCCTTACCCTGGCGATCGTGCCGCCGATGATGTCGATTACCGTTGGCTGGCGCGAACGCCATCGAAACGATCAGGCGGACGCGAGCCCGACACCCGCATCATAGCTCTACCTCGCCTTTGATCGGCGACGACGCTACGATATCGACATCATGACCGGATCCGGAAACAGCCTCGCAGACATCCCGTTCCTCGAACCGCTGAACGAGTCTTCGCGCACCGCACTTGAACAACGTGCGCGCTGGGTCCGCTATACGTCCAACGACACGATCATCGACCGCGAGAGCGAATCCCGGGACGTGTTTTTCGTCGTGGAAGGCCGGGTAAGGGTCGTGAATTTTTCGATTTCAGGACGTGAGATCAGCTTCGACGAAATGGAGCCCGGCGGCGTGTTCGGCGAGCTCGCCGCGCTTGATGGCATGCCCCGCTCGGCCGCCGTCGTCGCCCTGACCGACACCCTTGTCGCGTCAATTTCACCGGACACGTTCCTGAATTTGCTGCGCGATCATCCCGACCTGGCCATTGGTGTGATGCAGGAACTGGCCAAGATCGTGCGTACGTCGACAGAGCGCATCATGGGTCTGTCCACGCTTGGCGCTCTCAACCGGGTGCACTCGGAAATCCTGCGGGAAGCGCGCGCCCATGCCGAGGACGGCGCCAACACGGCGCGCATATCACCGATCCCGGTCCACGCCGATATCGCTGCACGGGTCAGTACGACGCGTGAAACGGTCGCACGGGTCTTGAGCGATCTCACCAAGCAGGGCCTGGTCAAACGGGAAAAAGACGCCCTTGCCATTCTCGACCTCGAGCGGCTCGAGGACCTTGTTGAGGAAGTGCGGGACTTCTAAGTCTCTGTTCCAACTAAAGTTCTTATTTTTCTGGCCACCCTGTGATGCCCGTCACTGGGGAATACACAGGGGCGCATTACATTGGTGTCATCGGCGACGGATCATCGCCGCACACCAACGGTACGGAGCTGAACATGTCACGACAAACCCGCATCAACGTCGCCGCTTTCTTTCTGGCAGCCCCGATGGTGATCGTCGGGGTTTCGATGACACCAGGCTTTTAGTTTCCACAGGTGTGATCTTTTCGCACTGATCCAACCTCCTCCTGGACTTGCGGCCGGCTCTCTTGAGACCGGCCGCCTTTCTTTTCCAACCTTGTTCCGTGATCAGCAGATGTTGGTATTCAGAACGTCCAGCGTCGGTTGAGCCCGATCGAAAGCCTGTAGTTGTTGTAGGTGTAGTTACGACACCTGCCGATACGCTTCGCCGCCGAATGTGAATGTAAACGGTGTCCAGAACTCCCCGGCATTGGTGAAAATGCCCGACCAGGGGATGCCATAAGTCATCCGGACACGTCCGCCCCAGTCATGGCGGGTTTGGGCGCTGATCGATGGATCCCGGTCGTCGTAGCGATCATTGTTGACGGTCAATGATGTCAGCAAAAAATCGCCGCCGCCGAACAACAGCGTGTGGCTTAAGCCGATCTCCATTCCATCGTAAGAATTGTAGCTGCGAGACGCGATATTGCGGGTCTGGGTATATGTGACACGCAGGCGCTGACGTGGGGTCAGAATCTGCGAGGTTCCAACTTCGATCTCATACTCACGCCCGCTACGTTCCGTGGCCGTCAGGCTGCTCGTGATGTTGTTGTAGGACTGATATTTCATTGTCCCGCCGGCAAAAACCGACCAGGTGTTGGAAAGCGCATAGACCCAATCAACAGTGGCACCCGCTGCCGTGAGATACTTCTCGCGCGACAAGTCGATGCGCTCATAGAGAAGACGCGGCGTTATTGTCGACGGTGCAAAATCAAGCTCGTACCCGAAATCGGCGGTGATGGCACGCAGGTCCAGGTCATCCTGCTGGATCTGTTCTCCCTGGTAGAAAACCAGCCCACCAAGCATCTTGTGCTGTTTCTGCAGTCCGAGGTCATGCTCAAAGGAAATCTGAGCCAAACCATTCAAGGCCATATCATCCTGGCGCGCGGAACTGCCGGTCGTTCGTGTCGGCAAATCAGCGGCGAGGCGGAGCTCGGACTTCGGTGACGCGTTGCGGTTCCAGTCATACTGGGTGGCGAAATTCATCGCGAAAGTGAAGATCGTCCGCTTGCGACGTGACGCAATTTGGTCGAGATACTGGTCGATCTGGCGCCGCAGCTCAGGTGCCAGGTCCAGTTCCTGCAAGGAAACCAGTTCACGCTCGGCCTCATCGAGGTTGTCGAGACGGAAAAGGACGATTGCGAATAAAACCCGCACCACGGCCAGGTCGGGACGGATCAGGAGAATACGTTCCAGCGTCGCGCCCGCGCCACGCACATTGCCATCACGAATTTGGGTCAGCGCATATCGAACGTTGAGTTCAATATTGTCGGGGTCTTCAAGCACCTGTTCGAATGTTACGGGCGGCCCCTTGCTGAAGGCCTCCAGGTCAAGTGCGTCCTGGGCTGTTCGCTCAACATCACGCTGAGTCTCGATCGATTCACGTACATCGGTTTCACGGGATTCCGTGTCCGACTGCTGGGCATGCGCAGGCACCGCGATTACGATCGCTCCGGCGATCACCAACCCATAGCGAAAACCGCACCGCACACGCCCATGCGCGCGCAATAGAGAACTCGGCACTCGAACCAACGAAACCCCCAAAGTATCGGGGTATTAAGCATGATGTGCCAAATGGGGGCAAGCGTGAGGCACCGCTCTAACCCTTTGAGAAATCATTTCATTTCCTCAACGTGGATGCCTTTCCAGTCCTCCGGCGGCGGATCGAAGGAATAGTGGAAAATGCGCTCGGCGTAGAGCTCGTAGAACGCCTCGATGGCACCAGGCATTTCGACACAGAGGTTGAGTGCATCCTGGGCGCTGTCCCAGTCGCGAGCGCGATAAGCCTCCAGCATCCGCGCATGCTCACGCCGCAGGGCCTGGAAATCCTCGCTCACCGCCATAGGCGCATCACCCAACAATGCGTAAATACGAACCGCCTCTCGCTTGCCTTTCACGGCAATCCTGTCGAGCTCAAGGAAAGCGAAGTCGTCAGCCACCTGACTTTGCGTCGATTCACCCACAATGATGGGCACCCCATATGGCCGCGACTGGCCTTCGAGCCGGGCGGCGAGATTGACCGCGTCACCCAACACCGAATAGTCAAACCGCTGGTCCGATCCCATGTTCCCGACGACACACTCGCCTGTGTTGAGACCAACCCCGACGGCTATGGCGACTGCGTCCGGGTTCTCCGCCAGGCGCGAATCATTGACCTGCTCGAGCGCGCGCAGCATGGCCAGTGCGGCGTCACAGGCATGGGCAGCATGGGCCGGATCATCGATCGGGGCGTTCCAGAACGCCATGATGCAATCGCCCATATACTTGTCGATGGTTCCGTCACGCTCCAGAATTTCAGCGGTCAGCGGCGTCAACAGGCGATTGATCAAGGTGGTCAGCGCCTGCGGATCATCGCGATGTTCTTCGGAAATGGATGTGAACCCGCGAATGTCGCAAAACAGCAGGGTCATCTCCCGCGTCTCGCCACCCAGCCTGAGCCGCTCGGGCTGGTCGGCAAGCTGTTCAACCAGTGCCGGCGACAGATATTGCCCGAAGGCCGTACGAATCTGGCGACGCTGGGTTTCCGATTGCAGATACGTGATCAGCGAGCTCGATAAATAGACCACCAGCACGACCAGCGCCGGGAAGACCGGGTCGATCAGAACGCCCACGCTCGTGAATGCAAACCACCCTGCTGCCACACCCGCTGTAATGGCGATCAGGCACACGATGGCGCTCGCGGTAACACCAAGTCGCGGCAGCAAAAGCACCAGAAAAATTCCCAGCAGCGCGAACGCCGCGAGTTCCGCCCCCAATGTCCAGTCCGGGCGCGTCAGAAAACTTCCATTGAGAATCTGCTCCACGAGTTCGGCATGCACTTCGACCCCGGGAATGATCGAGTTCAGCGGGGTCGCGCGAAGATCGAACAACCCCGGCGCGCTTGTCCCGACAAGTATGATCGCTCCCTCGATACCGTCATCGGCCTTGATGGGTTCGGTGTCAGACCAGAGGCGCCATGCCGGTACATATCGTGCAGCTTCATGGCCGGTATAGCGCAACCACACATGGCCATCGCCGCTTGTCGGCACCCGCAAATTTCCGATCCGGATATCGGCGATACCCGAACTGTCGTCGACACCACCCTCACCGCTCGCGTCTGACATACGGATATTAAATCCCTGCGCGCCCTGTGCCACACGAAGCGCCTCGGCCCCGAGCGTCGGGTATAGGGGTGGCAGCTTGAACGGATCGTCATAGGCAGGCGTCGTTCCCGGCGCCACATACTGTGTGAACAGTGGCACCCTGCGTATTAGCCCGTCCGCGTCGGCCTCGAAATTTATGTTGCCAACGCCCGAAGCTGCGGCCCCAAGCGCCGGCAAATTCGCGATCGCAGCGCCGTAGGCCGGCAAAAATGGATGCGGCGGGGATCCGCCGAGCCCGACACCGGCCTTCGGTGCGGGCGGCGGGGCGGTCTCGCGTGAGCGCGTAAACGCGAACCCGGCGACCACCCGCCCGCGCGCGAAGGCTTCTGCCAGGAGTTGGTCATGGTCGGGCAGTGCGGAGATCCGGGCGCGCAGGTCTGCATCATCCGGCCCGTCGGGCCAATCCGCGATGACGTTGGACGGCGATGTCCGGTCCGGCTCGGCAAACAACACATCGAATACGACCACCGCAGCCCCCTGCTCGTGCAGCCTGTCCACCAGCTCGGCGATCCGGGAGCGCGGCCAGGGCCATTGCCCGATTCGTGCCAGGCTTTCATCGTCGATATCCAGGATACGTACCGGCAGGCCGCTGTCATAAACCCGTGGCTCAATCCGCTGGTAGGTGTCGAAGGTCCACAATCTGGCCAGCTCAACAGGCTGCGGGTCCTCGACGCGCAGCAACAGCGCGAAGACGAGGATCAGGAGAGGAATGATACGGGCTTTCCAAGTGGTCATCCCTGCAATCTAGCCCAGTGCGCGATTCCGGAGAACGCCGGCGCGCTTGCATCTAAAGCGCGACGGACGCGAAGGAGATCACCCCGAGCGCGAGAAAGGATGCCGCGCCCCACCGCAGATACATGCGCAAGACAGTGCGGCTTGCATAGTTTCCGAAAATTCCGTTGCTCGCCAGATGGCGCATATGCGCGGGTCGCCGGGTCATGAGGTCGGTCCGGTTGCTGTTGAAATCCACGCACAAAGTGCCGTGCGATCGGCTTCGTGTCTGTGACGCCCGTCACTGTGACCCCCGTCACTTCCCAGGCCGGCAATCATCGCTAGGTTTGGCTCACAACAACGAATGGGAAACATGATGATGATCGCGCAACACAACTCACTGAAGCTGATCGGGCACGGCACCCTGATTGTGACCGGCATGCTGACAGGCGGTGTTGGCGCCGCCGTAATTGTCCTCTTTGCCGCCGCCACGGGAATTTAGGTGCGAGAACGCCTTTTCGACGCTATCTGAACAACTTAGGATATCCGCCATGTTCAATCGCTCTGCCACTCTCTTCACCGTCGTCACGATCGCCATGACATCTGCCCCGGTTGCACATGGCCAGGGGACCGCCGCACGCGCCGGCGTGGCCGCCGCCGTGCGGGGCGATGTGGTTTTGATTGCCGCCGCACCACGCCAGGACATCCGGGCGGTCGGCGAGAACGTGCAGAGCGGCGATCCTGTTTTTCTCGGAGATACCATCGAGACAGGTCCGGATTCAGGCCTCCAGATCATGCTGATGGACGAAACAATTTTCACGATCGGCCCGGACGCGGCCTTGATCATCGACGAGTTTGTCTATGATCCCGAAACCAGCGCCGGGAAAGTCACCGCATCGGTTCTGAAGGGCGCCTTCCGTTTTGTCTCCGGTCGCGTCGCCAAGGAAGAGCCGCGCAACATGAACGTGAAGACCCCCGTTGGGACGATCGGCATTCGCGGCACATCGACCGCGGGACGCGTCATTCCGGCGAACCCGAACGACCCCAACAGCGAAATCTCGGCCGATATCGTGCTGCTCGGGCCGGGCGCCGATAACAATGCAAATGAGCGCGCCGGTCGAATCATCGTCTCCAATGCAGACACGTCGGTTGAAATTTCACGTTCGGGCTTCGGCACGAACATCGCCGGGATCGATGCAGCACCGACCATTCCCGTGCGGTTTGAGCCATCTGTTGTGTCCGGTCTGACTGGTGACCTCGGTACGGATGGCGGTGCACGTCCGGCATCCCGACCCGCGGCCGGCCCCGACGCGCAGAACGGCAATGATCAATCAGGCGGCAGCGACGGCAATCCACCCAACAGCGACACAGGCGCAAACAACGGCGACGGTTCGACGGCGGCCCGCCCCGCAGGACCTGCAGCACCCGCGGGACAAAACTCCAACGATGCAGGCGTGTCCGGGCCTGCCGGCGGCGCGGCAAGCAGCCCCGTCATCCCCCGCGGCCCGGCTCCCGGAAGCGCCGTAGCCGCGGGTCCGGTAGCGGGAGGCGGCATCAACCTCGGACAGGTGAACGCATTGTCGGGTCAGACGATTGGCGCCAGCGTCGTCAATGCCGGGGTCCTGAACCAGCTTGGCGCCAATCAGAATCAGGCCCAGCAGTTGCTGCTGGCTGCGGTCGAAGAGGGTGCCGGGTCGTTCAATAATGCGGTCACGACATTCTCACAGCTGCAGTCCATAGAGACGGGTAAAGCGAGCTATGATTTCGGCACGATCAATCTCAGCTATGTCAGCGGGGCGCACCAAAACAGCGGTGGCAGCTACAACGCATCTGCCTTGATCGATTTCGGTGCGCGCACGATTGACCTCACGGTGGCGAATGTCAGCTACTTCTTCAACGGCGGTACAGGGCGGCTGTTCGTGTTCAAGGACGACGGTGGCAGCGGCCCAACCGACGGAACATTTGACGGTGACAACGGCCCGGTAAAGAACACCTGGGACTCATCCGTCGACACGACCAACTTCCCGACGGCGCCCACAGACGGGGCCACCGCAAAGGTGACCGCAACGATCCTGAACAACACCGAGACGGGCGTGATCGCCGGCGCCGGACGGATCAATGTGCGGATCGAGGAAAATGGCGGCAACACCGTGAGCGCCGGCGGAAAAACGGTCGCGAGGCAATAAGCCTGGCGCCACGGCACAGAACTCAATCGGGCTTCAAAACCCCCAAGACCTCGGGGGCCGCCCCGGTCAGCATCCGCAGATCCGATGTCGGCGTCACCAGGTCGAACCCGTCCGCGATCATTTGTGCCGAATAGTCGGTTCGGGTGGCGTGGACACCGGCGCGTATACCTGCCGCGTGGGCACCCTCTCTGATCTGTGCGATCAGATCCGCCACAGGTCCTTCGAAATTGTCATGCTTGGGCGGATGCCCGTGAGAAAACGCCAGATCCGTCGGCCCGATATAAACCGCGTCGAGCCCGGGCGTTTCGGCGATTTCCGCAAGGTTCGCCACGCCCTCACGGGTCTCGATCATCGCGAAGGTCAGGATCTCCTCGTTCGCATGCTCCAGGTAATCCGCCCCGCCATAGATCGAGCCACGGTACGCACCGTTCGAGCGATAGCCGTCCGGCGGATACCGGCATGCGCCGACAAAGCGCTCCGCGTCATCCCGGTTGTTGATCATCGGGCAGATGATGCCGTAGGCACCCGCGTCCAGACACCGCATGATGACCGAGGGTTCGTTCCAGGGGACCCGGATGATGGGAACCGCATTGCCGGCCGACATGGCCTGAAGCATCGGGATCGCGTCCGGGACATCAATCGGTCCATGCTGCAGATCGATGGTCAGCCCGTCCCAGCCCTGATGGGACATCACTTCCGCCACATAGGGGCTCGGCACCGAGATCCAGCCATTCACGGCAGGACGACCGGTGGTCCATAGTTCACGTAGACGATTTTTGCGCATGGATCCCCTGCCCTGACGATTTTCGAGTCACCAGTCTGGCATGGGGGCAAACGGTGCACCACCGCCCGGGTGCAGGCCTTAGGCGGACTGGCGTTCAAGGATCTCCGCGCGCAGCTGGGCCTGGCGTTCAGCCGTCAGCGGATAGCGCCAAACAATCCCTAGTGCCAAAAGTTTGAAGACGATGGGGCAAACGCCGAACAGAATCGCGAGCACCAGCAAGGCACTGTCGCCGTTATACATATCGGGCACAAACCCGGCCCGCGCGAGAATAAGGAGCGATAATCCACCGACGAGCGCCGCGGCAGCCTTGGCCGCCATTGCCCAGACGGCGAAGAAAATCCCGGTACGTTGCTGGCCTGTTCTGAGAATATCCTGATCCACAACATCGGCGAGCATTGAAGCGGGCATAGCGAGATCGGCACCCAATGTAAGCCCTGCCACCATCGCAACGAACAAAAACGGAATGGCGTCGCCGGAGCCCAAGAACGGAACCGTCGAGAAAGTCGCGATCGCAAGAATGAGCGCGAAACGCCACGCCACATGTTTGCCAAGCCAGCCTGCGAGCAACATCCAGAGCGGTGTTCCGAGGATCGCAGCGCCGAAATAGACTGCGAGATAGATGGGCTCCCAATCAGGGCGCTCTATGACCTGCTTAATGTAGAAAAAGAACAACGCCACCGGAAACGCGTTGGCTATCCCGTTCGCGAAATAGCAGGCCAATATTCGCAGATACGGCTTGTTGTCGAGCATTTGACGCATGCCATCACGCCAGTTTACCGACGGTCCGGTGAAACTGGGAACCGGTCGTTCGCGCACAAAGAAGACCGTCGCCACGATCGGGATCGGCAATATCATCATGCCAACGATGCCAATCAAATTCAGCGCGTCCCGTTCAGGGAAGAAGGCAATGCCCCCTTTGTTCGCGATAAGAAACAAGCCCGACGCAATCAGCGTACCGACGACCGAGAAAAGATGACGATAGAGAAATATCCGGCTGCGCTGATGATATGAGGTGCTGAGTTCCGCTCCCATCGCGGTGTAGGGCATGAACAATGCTGTGCCCGACGTGAACAACACAAAACTCCACACTGCCAGGTAAACGACATCCGCATCTGGCGGCGGCAGGAAGACTTTGTAGATTGCCAATGTGAGTGGCGCCCATGCCAACACCATCCAGGGAATGCGCCGCCCAAACCGACTGCGTGTCTTGTCGCTCAACCATCCGATCAGCGGGTCGGTCACGAAATCCCATACGCGCGTGGCCAAAATCACAAACCCCGCGTCGACCATGGATATTCCGCCGAGCGACGAATAGACCTTCGGCAAAAACATGAAAACACCGATCGCGAGCAACGAAACAGGCATGGAGATCGACCCGAACACGATCAGCGTCGTCAGGCTCAAACGATCCGTGGCATGATCTGGCTGCGCGGTCGTATCATCCTCCGCGGTCATATGTTCGCGTTTCGGGACAAAACCCGTTCCCCATCACCTGTCAACTCGGCACCCCCGCCGAATTCTAGATATAACCCTTGGGAAGGCATGTGGCTGTAACGTAATTGTCAACGTGGTCGCCGCGCCAACGTCGCGTTGGCCCCGGTGACAACCGGTAAAAATACCGTGCCCAGACCCAATGAGATCACATATACCCGCCCAATGACCGCCGACGCCGTCCTCGCAGAATCACTCGATGCGCTCGAAGCGCGCGTCCGCCATGAGTTGGCGCTTCTCGACCACCCCAAGGCCGAGTGGGTCCCGCCGCGCACGGACAAGTCCGGACGTCACGTCTATGACGTGCTGATGGTGGGTGCCGGCCAGAGCGGTCTCGGCGCCCTCTTCGCGCTGGGTCGCGAGAAAGTGACGAACATTCTGGCGGTCGACCGCAGCCCGGCCGGGCGAGAAGGCCCCTGGATCACCTATGCGCGCATGCAACAGCTGCGCACACACAAGGACATCACCGGCCCCGCGCAGGGCATTCCGTCCCTCACACCACGCGCCTGGTATACCGCCAAATATGGGGCGGACGCCTGGGACGCACTGGTCCGCATTCCACGCACTGACTGGCAGGAATATCTGAACTGGTACCGGGATATCCTCGATCTGCCGGTTTGGAACGAGACCGAGGTGGGGCCGCTCGCGGCCGACGATCTCGATAATCCCGACAGTCTGATCCGGGTGCCCCTGGCCGCCACCGGCGCGAGCGGGCGAACCGAAACCGTGCTCGCGCGCGAGGTTGTCCTCGCCAACGGCCTGGAGGGTTGTGGCGAGTGGCATATCCCCGAGATCCTGACCGACAATCTGCCCGCCGATCGCTACACTCAGGCCAACACGGAATTCGACGTGACGGCACTACGCGGCAAGCGCGTCATCGTGATCGGTGCGAATGCCGGCGGCTTCGATTCCGCCGCGGCGGTCCTCGAAGCCGGTGCGGCCTCGGCCGATCTCCTGGTGCGGCGCGACGAAATCACCCGGGTGAATGCCCACAAGCCGATCGACAGCATCGCGTGGCTCAAGCATTTTGCCGACCTCGACGACGCCACGCGCTGGCGCCTGATGGTGCATGTCATGCGCAACAACCAGCCGCCGCCCCAGGACACATTCGACCGGGCGGCCAACATGCCGGGCTTCCGGATGCGCGAGGGTGCGGGGATAACGGCGGCCTTCATGGCGGACGACGAGGTGATCATCGAGACGACCGCAGGCGACACCCTGCACGCGGATTTCGTTATTGCCGCGACAGGTTTTATCAACGATTTCAGCCTGCGTATCGAAACCTCGGAGATCGCCGACAAGATCGCGCTCTGGCGCGACCGCTACACGCCGCCGGAAGGCGAGGACAGGGCGCCGATGGGCACATACCCCTATCTGGGGAAATCTTTCGAGTTCATGGAGAAGACGCCCGGGACCGCCCCCTGGATGCACCACATTCACTGTTTTTCGCTGGGCACCAAGCCGAGCCTCGGGCTATCGGCCGCCTCGGCGACCGCCATGCGCTACGGCGTACCCCGGCTCGTCCAGGCGATCACGCGGCAACTGTTTCTCGATGACGCCACATATCACGCCAACGCCATGCTGACCTTCGACGAGGAAGATTTGGTCGTTGACCGCAAAGAGTCCGACGAAACCTAGTTCTGCGGTACTTCGCCCGGAATATGCGCAAAAGCCTCTTCCGGCACGAAATCGAGTTGCCCCGAGCCCCCGGGCTTCAGCCAGTAGAGCTCCAACGTCGAAGTGACGCGTTTCTCGAAATAGAGCAGATGCAACGGGTACCAGCCCGGCGTCTTGATTTCGACGGGCGTGAGTTCCGAAAACCGGTCGCTGTGGACATCGGGATCATGGACAATCCGGACCCCGCCGATCTTCAGATCGACCCCGTCGTTGGACCGCATGGCAACGGTATAGGTGCCGGCTGCAGGAAAATTGATGTAGCCACGAATATCTGCACCGACCTCGTCCACGCGACCGCTGGTCAGCACATCACCGTCGCCCACGAAATAGTCGAGAATCAGGATCGGCTCACCCTTTTCACCGTCCTTGTATTTCGCCCAGTCCGGAATTTCGTCGGTGTGGTTGAACTCATTGTAATAATACGTCACGGCCAACCCGGGCTGGAGCGCGCCGGTCGACGGCTGCGGTGCGGCTGGCTGAAGCCCGGTCACGAGGTCGGCGGCCGACCCTTCCGTTGCGCCGAAAGTCAGGCTGCCGGCCAGCAACGCCGCGGCGATCACCGTGTCGAACCTGAACCGCATCAGTGCCCCCCGTCGGGGTTACCAAACGTCCAGTTCCAGGGACGAATTTCGACTTTGGTGAAGAGCCCGGCCAGTGAATAGGGATCGTCGGCCGCGAAATCATGCACCTTCTCGATATCATCTGCCTCGACCACGATGAGTGAACCCGTGACACGCGATCCGTCCTCGCTCGGGGTCGGCCCGGCCAGATGCAGCTTTACGTCCTTGCCGTGTGCACGCAGATAATCGAGATGAACCTCGCGCGTCTCGTTGCGTAATTCGATACCGTCTTCCTTGTCGGTATTGACGATGATGAAATGCATGAAAGCCTCCCTGTCCCGGTTTGTCTTGTATGCGCCAGACTACTTCACGCGCTCGAGTACGGTCGCGATGCCCTGACCGACACCGATGCACATGGTGCAGAGCGCGTACCTGGCATCGCGATCCTTGAGCTCGTAGGCCGCCGTGGTCGCCAGACGCGCACCGCTCGCCCCGAGCGGATGGCCGATCGAAATGGCACCGCCATTGGGATTCACATGCTCGGCATCATCGGCGAGCCCAAGATCGCGGGTCACCGCGAGCGCCTGCGCGGCGAAGGCCTCGTTCAGCTCGATCACATCGATATCGCCAATCTTTAGACCGAGGCGCTCCAGCAGCTTGTGGGTGGCCGGTGCCGGCCCAAATCCCATGATCCGCGGCGGAACACCTGCGGTCGCCGTTCCCACAACGCGCGCGATGGGCGTGAGGCCGTATTTTTCAACGGCTTCTTCCGACGCGATGATCATGGCGCAAGCACCATCATTCACACCCGACGCGTTGCCCGCCGTGACGGTCCCGCCTTCGCGGAACGGCGTCGGCAGCTTTTCCAGGCCCGCCATATCCGTGCCGGGTCGCGGGTGTTCATCCGTATCGACCACCACCGGGTCGCCGCGGCGCTGCGGCACCTCGACGGACACGATCTCCTGCGCGAAGCGTCCGCGCTCCTGGGCCGCTTTCGTGCGCTGCTGCGAGCGGAAGGCCAGCGCATCCTGGTCGGCGCGCGACACCTGGAATTCCTCGGCCACGTTCTCCGCCGTCTCGGGCATCGCATCGATGCCGTACTCGGCCTTCATCTTCGGATTAACGAAACGCCAGCCGATGGTCGTGTCTTCGACCTGACTGGCGCGTGAGAATGCACTGGTCGCCTTCGGCATCACGAAAGGCGCGCGCGACATGCTCTCCACGCCGCCGGCGACAATCAGATCGGCCTCGCCGGTGCGAATTGCGCGGGACGCGGCCGTCAGCGCCTCGAGGCCGGAGCCGCAAAGCCGGTTCACGGTCGCGCCCGGAACGTCGGATGAATATCCCGCCAGCAACAGGGACATCCGCGCGACATTGCGGTTGTCCTCGCCCGCCTGGTTGACGTTGCCGTAATAAACCTCGTCGACCTTGTCCCAGTCGACGCCGGGGTTTCGGTCCACCAGCGCCTTCATGGGAATCGCGCCCAGATCATCCGTCCTTACGCTCGACAAGGAACCGCCATAGCATCCGAATGGTGTGCGAACCGCGTCACAGATATAGGCTTCGGGCATTATTTCTCTCCTGCTTTTAGGCTGCGAAACTATTGCATACGAAAATGCCCGCACATAGACCGGCTAAGCAGCCGGGGCCGCTCGGGGTTCGCCATGCGAACCTTTGCCGTCGCGCACCCAAGAGAATGTGATTACGCCCGGCCCGCGGGCCAACCTATGTTGAGATCATGCTGGACCTGCCTCAGTCGATACGAACGGCCTTGCTCACCGGGGCGCTGCTCGTCGCGGTTGGCGCGTTTATCGCGAACCCCGCCACCGCCCAGAATCAGTCCGGCAGCCCCGCACCGTCCGTCCCGGGCGCCGAGCTCAGCAATCAGGAAGTTCGCGCGCTGGCGCGCCAAATCCTCCAGGTCGGCACGCTCGAACGTAACGGCCTGATGGCACGCCTCGTGGACCGGGGAAATACCGACGTGGTGCCGGCACTGATCCAGTCTCTCAGATTTCTCAGGCACGACCCGTGGACCATCACGGGAGCGCTGGACTCGCTCACCGGAACGTCGAACGGCACCAGCTGGAACAAGTGGATGCTGTGGCAGGAGGGCCGTCCGGATATCGTGCCCTTTGACGGTTTCGATGAGTTCAAGTCCTGGGTCTATTCCAACATCGACCCCAATCTCGGCGCGTTCTTCTATGCCGGCATACCGCACACAATCCGGCTCGAGGAGATCACCTGGGGCGGCGTCGTCAAGGACGGCATTCCGGCACTGGTCAATCCGAAGCTGATCGCGCCCGCCGAGGCCGACTACATCACCCCCGGCGAGCTTGTGTTCGGTGTCGAGATCACCGGCGATGCGCGTGCCTATCCGCTGCGGATGATGGACTGGCACGAAATGTTCAACGACGTGATCGGCGGCGTGCCGGTGGCGCTCGCCTATTGCACCCTTTGCGGCTCGGGCATCCTGTTCGAGACCGCCGTCGCCGGGCGCGACGCGCCGTTCGAGTTCGGTTCATCCGGTTTCCTGTATCGATCCAACAAGCTCATGTTCGACCGGGAAACGGACACCCTCTGGAACCAGTTCACAGGCAAGCCCGTCGCAGGAAAGCTGGTGGGATCCGACATCGAGCTGAATATCCGCCCGGTGGCGATCACGAGCTGGGCAAAATGGGTCGCACGCCATCCGGACACGAGGGTGCTGTCCCTGGACACCGGCTATGAGCGGGACTACACGCCTGGCAAGCCCTACGCCGCCTATTTCGAAAGCCCCGATCTGATGTTCCCGGCCCGGGTCCACGACACCCGCCTGGCGGCCAAGGACTACGTCTTCGCCCTGCGCACGGGCGACGCCGAGAAGGCCTGGGCACTCGACATTTTCGAGGACCAGCCGGTCCTGAACGACACGATCGATGGCCGCGCGGTTGTCCTGATCGGTGACCCCGGCTCTCGCACCGTCCGCGCCTACGAGGCCGGCGGCAAGGAATTCACGGCGCACACGGAAGATCCTGAAATCCTGACCTCCGCCGGCGGCGACTGGCGGGTGACCGAAGATGCGCTGGTCTCTGCCGACGGCGCGACACTGGCCCGAATGCCGGGGCACATTGCCTACTGGTTCGCCTGGCAGAATTTCCGTCCGGGTGCGGAAACCCGCTTCGAGTAAGGGTTTCGGCCCCAGCGTCACGGCAACGCATGGCTGCGGCAACGAAATCGCGACTCCCGCCGTTCCGGGCTTTGGTCTAGGCTTTCGCAAACGCGATCAAGCCGAAGAGGAAGCCGATGAAGACCACCAATTTCACGCCCGAGGAGATGGAGGCGCGGGTCGCGCGCTTCGACAAGATCAAACCCCAGTCCAGCAGCTACGACGCCGAGGTGGGCATCCCGAAGGAAGTCTACGAGATGATGACCGCGCGCTCGCTCTACCTGCTGATGTCGCCGGAAAACCAGGGCGGGCCCATGGCCCAGAACCCGGCGGTGACGACCCAGGACATGATGAGCGTGATCATCGCCGAATGTCCGCCGGGCGACGGCCCCCTGCTCCACGCCCATCAGTTCACCCGCGAGACCTTCTTCTGCCTCAACGGCCGGTTCAAGATTCAGTGGGGCGATGAGGGCGAGAACGAGCTGTTCCTCGACCCCCTCGACATGATCGCGGTGCCGCCCGGGGTGGTGCGCCGGTTCGAGAATGTCAGCGACGAGACCGCGCGCCTGCTGGTCTGGATCAACGGCGATTCCGAGGAAGCCTTCAACGATATCGACCACCCGCAGATCGAGGCGGACCGGCTCACCGAGAAGTTCGGCGACGAAACGCTGGAGAAATTGCGCGGCATCGGCGTCAGCTTCGAAGCCGGCGTCGAGGACGGCCGCGACGCGGCGGAGTAGCCGCGCTCATCCCACAAAAAAAGGGCGCCTCAAAGCGCCCTTTTTCGTATCCGTATCCCGGGATACTCAGCTCTCGACACCGTCCCGGGCCTCGACCGGGCGGCGGGAATTCCCGTCGGGTTTTCGGCCCAGAAGGCATCATTGCAGTCGATCGTGGCGTACGGCATGACCATGGCCGGGTTGAACGCATAGGGTTCCTCGCCCGCCGCGATCTTCCGGGGCCATTCCGGATCGGCCAGCGCACCCTTGGCGATGGCGACGAAATCCCCCTCTTCCTCGACAATCGCACGATCGGCCAGTGCCGGGTCGTGCAGCTTGCCGTTGGCGAACACCGGTAGGCCGGAATGGCGTCGCGCGAGACCCGACAGGGAATGGTCGGTGCCGAACACATGGTCGAGGCCCAGATGGGCGCTGCAGTCGAAGAAATCGATCCCGGTGGCGGCAATCGAGGAGAACACCACCTTGGCGTCGTCATCGCCGCCGGGCCAGACATAGGTCAGATCGTTGACCTTGGTCTGTGAAATGCGCACGCCCACGGGCACATCCGGGGCCGCGTCGCGCACCGACTGCATCACCTCGCAATGGTATTTCACGCGGTTCTCGATCGGCCCGCCATATTCGTCCTCGCGCAGATTGGTGTGCACGGTCAGGAACTGGTCGGGCAGGTAGCCGTTGGCGCCATGTACCTCGATGCCGTCGAAACCGACCTCCACGGCGCGCCGCGCGGCATGGCCGAAATCCTCGACAACCTGGGCCATCTCGTCCCGCGTGATCTCCCGCGGGGTCTGGAAGCCCGTACCCGCACTGCGATAGCGCGGAATCTGCTCCCCGATAGGCGTCACGGCGGAGGCCGAGATCGACCCCTCGACCCAGTTATTGCCCTGGTTGATGGCGCCGCAATGAAAGATCTGCATGAAGATCGGCACACCCTCGGCATGCACCGCATCGACGACCTTGCGCCAGCTTTCGGCCTGTTCGTCCGTCGCGATACCCGGCTGGTAGGTGTAGCCCTGACTGTATTTGAGGTCGATATAGACGCCCTCTGTCATCACCATGCCCCAGCCACCGCGCGCGAAACGGCCGTAATACTCGGCCATCTGGTCGGTGACGATACCGTCCTGGGTCGCGCTGGTGCGCGTCATCGGCGAGACAATGCAACGGTTCGCGA
The DNA here is from genome assembly GCA_965205535.1 of Alphaproteobacteria bacterium. Classification (GTDB taxonomy): domain Bacteria; phylum Pseudomonadota; class Alphaproteobacteria; order UBA6615; family UBA6615; genus UBA8079. The sequence continues at coordinate 311,998 of CBDBHH010000005.1, forward strand.
ACTTGACGCCCTTAAGCTCTCCTGCCTCGAAAATATGCGGGTGCTTGTCTACGCCCGGTCCACTCAACGTCATTGTTTGATCCCCTTCAGAGACTGCGGTTGCGGTCTTTCGTTCTATTTTTCAATCGGCACGCCGACCAGGCTGCCCCATTCGGTCCACGATCCGTCATAGCTGCGCACGCTGTCATAGCCGAGCAGCTGGGTCATGGTGAAATAACAAAGGGTCGCGCGGTGGCTGAGCCGGCAATAGGAAATCACATCCTTGTCCGGCGTAGCACCCACGCCCTCAAGCAAGCTGCGAAGCTCGCCTTCCTCACGGAATGTCATGTCGTCATTCAGCAGTTCATCGAAGAACAGATGCTTCGACCCCGGAATGCGTCCGGCCCGCTCCGCGCCGACATCGGGCGCGCCGATCATGTTGACCCGTTCGCCGTTATATTCCTCGGGCGAACGATGATCGATCAGGGCGGTCTTGCCACCGGCCTTCACGTCGTCGAGGCGTTCGAGAATATTGGTGAACCGTGCGCGCATATGATCATTGCGGCTCGTGCCCGGCGTATAGGTCGTGGGTGTCGGCGTGGGCACATCGGTCGTGGTCGGGCGCCCTTCCTTCTCCCACAACACGCGGGCACCATTCAGAAGGCGCACATCCTTGTGGCCCAGATAGGTAAACACCCACCAGCCGTAGGTGCCGAACTGTACCGGATCGCCATAGCAGACAACGGTCGTATCGTTGGAAATGCCGAGTTCACCGCAGCGTTTCGCAAACAGCTCCGGCGACGGGAAATCCCGGATGTCGTCGTCCCACAAAAAATCCTTCCAGAAGAAGCCGTGGGCGCCGGGGATATGCCAGGCGTCGTAGGATTCCGTGCCGTTCCAGTTGAACTCCAGGATCACCACGTTCGGGTCGTCGAGATGCTCTTCGAGCCACGCGGGCTCCACCAACCTGTCCGATGCCATCTGTCTCTCCCCCGTATTTTTTGCGCAATGTTAGACTGGTCGCGATGTAACAGCGCCGGACGACGAAAATCAATCGCGGCGGCCCCATTGCTTTGAAGGAACTTGAACATGTCGATCCAGACCATCGGAGTTGTCAGCACCGGCGACATGGGCCACGCGGTCGGCCGCACCCTGCGCGAAGGCGGGTTCACGGTCCTCACAGCACTGGAAGGCCGCAGCGAACGGTCCCGCGGACTGGCCGCGCAGGCCGGGATCGAGGATGCCGGTGATCTTGCCTCTCTGGTCGAACGGGTCGACCTCCTGATGTCGGTGATGCCGCCCGCCGTCGCGATCAATTTCGCGCAGAAGGCTGCCGAAATATTGTCACGAGCGGACGCCGCACCCCTGTTCATCGACTGCAACGCCATTGCGCCCGCAACCAGCCAGGCCATCGCCGGCATCATTCAGGGTGCGGGAGCCGAATATCTCGACGGCGGTATTATCGGCGCACCGCCCGGACGCAGTGCGGCGACACGGCTTTACGTCAGCGGTGATCACCCTGAACGCCTCGATGCACTGGCCAGACCGGATCTGATCATTCGTACGCTGGACGGCGGCTTGGGCGCCGCGTCGGCCATCAAGATGTGCTACGCGGCCCTGAACAAGGGCGCCATGACCCTCGAAGCACTCGTTCTTACGGGTGCACAACAGCTCGGACTGTCGGCCGAACTGCATCAGGAACTTTCGGAAAGTCAGAGCCAGGTGCTGGCGCGCATGGAACGCCGGGTGCCATGGCTGGCGGCGGACGCCGAACGCTGGTCGGGCGAAATGCTGGAGATCGCAAAGACGTTCGCTGATGTGGGGCTCACGCCGCTGATTCATGAGGGGGCCGCGGATGTGTTTCAGCTGTTGGCCGAATCATCACTGGCATCAGAGACCCGCGAGACCGCCGACCGATCGCGAAACCTCGACGAGGCGATCGCCGCGTTTTCGGCTAGTCTTTCCGCCCGCGGCGCTGCGAACTAGAACCTTTCGACGCATTCCCGCCGCGCCCACCAGCAGCGCGTGACGCGGTCGCCCGCGCTGCGGCGCCACCACGACCCGTTTTGCGCAAATATTTAAGCAGGGCGTTCATCTCACGCCGCTCGAAGCGAAGCTCCTCTTCCGCCTTGGCCTCGCCCCGCACCGCGCGGATCTGCTGATCGAGCTGGTTGATCACATTCTCGATCGCCCGCGTCACTTCGTTGACCTGGCTCTTGTCGCGACAGCGGAGCACAACCTCCTGATTCATCATCAGATCGGAGAACGCATCGGCATCACTATCCGCGAGCCGCGTCAGGGTGCGGTCGACCTCGGTCCAGGCGGAACGCCAGTCGGCATAGACTGTCGGCGCTTTCGCACGGCCGCGCGCGCGGGCCACGGTCTCCAGCTGAACCATGATCCTGACAAACTGCCAAACGATGATGCGTAATTCGCTCGACGCAGCACCGCCTTCCGCGTTGGGTTTGTTCATTCGGGTGTTTCCTCGCGCAGGCGGCCCCGGACGGGTCCGCAGTCGGCGCAGTAGCAATCCTTGAGGCGTCGCCGGGGGCGGCGAACATAGTGATAGGCCTGCGCACAACCGGTGCAGCGCCAGATGATCTTCGCGTTGGCCTCGCGCGACAGGTACGGAATGCGATGGCGCACGTTCGGGACTTCGCCGAGAAGACGCATCATCTCGCGCCAGGGCGCGCCATGGCGGCACGGCCGTTCATGGAACAGATCCGCCAGCACATGGGCACATTCATGCAGAAAGGTCGCATCGCGGTCTTCCTCGCAACCATTCTCCAGCAGGCGGGCGTTCAACACGATACGCCGGTCTGCCGCATAGGCAGCGCCGGCCAATGTCCGGGCGCGACGGCTGACCACGACGACGCAATCAAGCATCTCTCGAAATGCCGGTCCCTTGTCGGCGGCCTGCGAGAGACGCCCGGCCAGGCCCCAGCGCTCAGCGATCTCTCGCACCGTGCCAATCTGGCGATGGCCTGTTACGCGCGCGTTGACGGACGCCTCGAGCGCGGCATTCGCGGATGCGTTAGCGGACAATGGAAATAACCCTCCCGGCCTGCTCCGGATGCGGCAGTTTATCATGGGCGCCCGCAACCGCGTCGAGCCGCGCCAGGACTGCGTCGGGCATGGGCGCAGAGCGCCGTTCTGTCATGTCCACATGCAGGCTGATGAGCTCATTGGTCGAAGCGAGGTAGCCCTCATCGGCGTGATACATGAAATGAATGTAATGCAGGCGCTTGGCATCATGGGCCAGGAGCTGGGTCTCGAACCGCATGGGAGAGCCGGCCATCAGCTCGCGGTCATACGTGATATGCCCTTCCAGCGTGAAGGTCGAGGCGTTGCTGGCTTTCAGATAGGCCTCGCCGAGCCCCACAAAGTCGAAAAACGCGTCCGTCGCATGGTCGAAAGCCAGCATGTAGTAGGCCAAATTCATGTGGCCGTTATAGTCGATCCAGTCCGGCTGCACGCTTTCCCGGTGCAGGGCCAGCGGCGCGGGCATGTTCGCCAGTTCTTCGGGGGTTTGCGCGGTCATCCGCGGAGCATAATAGGTTGCTCGTGCTTCGCAAATGCCCGCCGTCATTGGGCAGGTTGACGATCAGGGGTGCAGGCGCAGCCGCCGTCCCATATCCGACTGAAACCGCCCGTCCGGGTCAATCCGGGCAAGGACATCGCGGAATTCATCGAGACGCGGGAACATCGCCGCATATGTCTCGGCCGTCATCAGCGCATCCTTGGCGATATACAATCGCCCGCCATGTTCGAGCGTGATTCGCTCGATCTCCCTGTGCAGGGCCTCGACCCCCGCGCGCCGCGGCAGATCGATGGCGTAGGCCATGCCCTCCATCGGAAAAGACAGCAGACCCTCACCCGGCCCCCGCATGGGTTTCATGACGGCGGCGAATGAGCCTGCACGCGCGGCGGCAATCGCCTCCATCACGGCGACGATCCCCTCGCGCTGGGTCTCGCGCGGGAACCCGGTATGCACCGAATAGAAACCGCGCCGCCCATAGACGCGATTGAAGCCCTCGATATGGTCGAGCGGAAACAGGTAGGGGCGCAGGTGGAGACGCACCGAGCGCCCATCCGGTGGCATCCTGCGATACCGCCGGTCGGTGAACCGGCGCAGGATCGCAGGGTGGAGAAGGACCGAAGGCGGCTGGATGCGGACTTTTTTGTGGATGGGCGCGGCTGCCACCCCATCGTCGGTCTCGGCCAGATTTCCCAACTCCAGGATGCCCCGCCCGAGATGCTTTCCGGTCGCCATCGCATCCACCCATCCAAACAGGAACTCATGGGTCTCGCGCGATGCCTCGATCGTGTCGATCATCGCATCCACGTCCGCCAGCGGCCGGAATTGCGCATCGGCCGAATGTGATGGCACCCGCATCAGCCGGAAACAGACACGCAGGATGGTTCCGGTCAGACCCGCCCCGCCCAGGCTGGCGTGAAAGATATCTGCATTCTCTTCACGTGAGGCGCGAACGAGCTCGCCGCTTGCCAGCATGATATCGATCCAAAGAGCATGATCGCCGAAACTGCCGACCCGATGATGGTTCTTGGAATGGATATCATTGGCAAAGGCGCCGCCAACCGTGACGCTGGCGGTCGCCGCGGACACGGGAAAACAGAAGCCGGCGGACAAAACCTCATCGAGAAGCATCGAGAAACTGACCCCGGCCTCACAAATGATCTCGCCGGTATCGCGATCGAAGGCGACAACGCGATCGAGCGCCGCCGTCAGGATCGTCTGACCACCATCGTCCAGTGCTGCGTCGCCGTAACAGCGCCCGCCGCCATAGGTGATCACCCCCCGCGCATGATCGGCGGTGACGGCGTCGCGCAGGGATTTCTCATCGGCCGGCGCAATGGTCGAGGCGCGCGCAAAGCGTGACCGCCCCCAGGTCGTCAATGTCGTGTCGGTCCAGCTCAAACCGGTCACCCAGGTTTTTCCAGCGTCTAGTCGCGACGCGCAATCACCGGGCAGTTTACCAGAATTCCGTCCGACCCGATCGCAGCACCACCCGGCCCGTGCACCCGCCCGGCCGCGGCCAGCGTCCGCACCATCTCCTCGCCCGTAATCAGGCGGCGCGTATCGAGGCTCGCATCGGCCCAAAACACCGGGTGGGACGCCCAGAGCGGACTGTACCCGTCGCCGAGGGACGGAATATCCCCCGTGACATTGAGCGGCTGCAACCCGTCGGCCAGCGCGCTGGTTAATCCCTGCCGGGCGGGTTCGGACGCGCCGGTCTTACCATTGATCACCACATAGATCGGCTCGACCGCGCTCCACACGGCATCACCCTGATCGGCCGGTACATCCGACAAACGCGGCGTATAGGTCGCGCCCTCAAGCGCGGCCACCAGGGCGACATTGGCCTCGCTGGAGATGTATTCGATGCGTTTGCCGCTCGAAAATCCACTCGTCAGCTGGAGCGTGACCGTCCCGTCACGCGGACAGATACGCACCACCTTGTCGTGCACAAGTGCATGATCGGGCGCGCCGCCGCAAAATTCATTGAGCGTCTCCGCCGCGACATCGAACGCCACCACCGGCGCGTTGAATATGTGACCGCCACCGTTCGTCACCCGCGTGAGCGGCGTGTAATCGTCATCCCCCACGGAGCCCGGCCTCGCCAGAGACGGCGGGAAAGGCGCAGCCCCTGATCCCGGTTCGACCTGGCGTTCCGGCGCGAAGTCGACAGTCCCGGCATCAAAAACAAGCTGTCCGTCGGGGGCAATTTCGGCGTCGCGAACCGCGCGTCCGACCCCGGCATTGGCAAGCTTACCCGACCAGTTGATACCAAGTCGTTCGGCCGTTTCGCGATCACTCACATCGAGCAGCACATGCCAGACATTCTCGCCGCTCGCCATATGGCCCTGCTGAAGTGGCAGGGTGACCGTTCCCCCAGCAAGGTCGACCTCGCCGGACGCAACCAAATTGGTGGCCTGCGCCTTGGCGTTCACGCTCGCAAGCGAGAGCCCGACCGCAAGCACAACCGCGGGCAAGGCGCCCGGTAGCGAATAACTGACCCGTAGGTTGGATCGCGGAAATATGCTCATCGGAAGTTCCGTCCCTCAATATCTCGCCTGTATCGGCGCGGTCACATCATCAACACCGGGCGGGTGGAATTGCTTCCCGATATTCGTCACCTCGCGCAGACGTGTTACGCCAGCTCGAAGACCGCCTCGACCTCTGTTGCCACATCAAACGGCATCACAGCGACCCCGAGCGCCGTCCGCGTATGCTGGCCAGCCTCACCAAACACATCGATCATCAGTTCCGAGGCACCGTTGACCACCGCAGATATCGCCGTGAAATCCGGCATCGCGTTCACATAGCCCTTCAGATTGACCACGCGCGTGATGCGATCAAGGTCACCGTCCAGCGCGTCGGCCGCCTGAGCCAGGACGTTGAGGGTCGACAAACGCGCGGCCTCCTGGCCCTCTTCAAGCGAGAACTCCCGGCCCACCTTGCCGATAAAGCGCAACTCCCCGTTCCACTGCGGCACCATGCCGGACACGTAAAGAAGACGGTCGACGATCATCGTCGGAAGAATCTTCGCCACGCGGGTTTTCTGCGGGACCGGCAATTCCACACCGAGGTCTGCCAGACGGGATTCAATGGTTCCGGGCACGGGACACCTTCTATCGATTGAGGTGTCACGTTAGTCAGGCGCCGCTGGCCGAACAAGCCAATTCAAGCCGCGTCTCTTCGGCCAGCAGAAGCGCCCACGTGTCGGCCGGCATGAAACGCGGTGCCAGATACTTGTAAAGGTCGCGCAAAAGGGGCGTCACGGCATAGGGGTCAGAAATATTGCCCGGCAGGCGGTCCCATGATTCCGCGATCTCGTCCCAGGGGTTCAGGCGGGCGAACATCTCATCGCGAATATCGCGGATTGCGCTGCGGTGGAATTCAAAATTTTCGAACAGGGAAACGATATTCGAAAGGCGCGCATCGATCTCGGCCAGGCTAAGTCCCAACGCGTGAACGGGGACTGAAATAAGCCGGGCGACCGGATCTACATCGCTGAGAATGCTCGCATGGTGGGCAAAGTCGCGGCGCACTATTTTTCGCAATCAGTAGTTAGGGGCTTCAGTCCAGTGCCATGGGCAGGACCGGCTGTTCCGGCCGCCCCGCCACCGCGCCGGGAACCGTGAACCGCCTGCCGCCGAATATATCGGCGACGGTCAGCATCTGCTGCATTCGGGTTCCCCAACTTCACACCCCGCGCCTTGGCGGCCTGCAAGGCTGCCTTCGTGCGGATGGAAATGGATTCCCGCTCATGCTCGGCCACAGCGGCCAGAATGTGCATGGTCAGGCGATTTGCCTCCGGCATATCGACGGCCACAAAGTCCGCACCGCTCTCCATCAGATTTGAAATGAAGGCGACACTCCGTGCCAACCTGTCCAGTCTGGCAATGAGCAAGGGTGCCTTCTTCTGGCGGCAAAGGGTTAGGGCTTCAGCTTAGGGCAGGGCGGTCATTCTTCCTGCCGCTCTCGATCTCCGTGAATTCAACCAGCAATTCACCACGACCGGCAATGAAGCGGGTCACTGCTTCGCGCTGCGCTTCCAGGCCAAGGCCGGAACGGCCTTGCCTATCAGTCGATACCCGGAAATAGCCCACAAAATCAGTCATGTGAGACAGTCTAGCGGCCTTCCGTATAAAAATCAAACGTGGGTTTGATTTTTATACAACTTAAACCAATGCCCTTTAAAAGGGCGCAAACAGCCCCACTATCCCTTCTTTGTGAAAGCGATAGTTCTGGTGCAATGATTGACGAGTTCCTGATCGTTGATGATCTCTATAGCATATGCGGGGTTTGTTTCATGGTGAAACTTGTTGGCATAGTCGAGCAGTTTACGGAGCTCGTCAGCATCCGCCTGATTCAAAATCGGTGTTCCTGCTGTCAATGCCTGCACACATTCACTGTGGAATGGCCCCAACATTTTACCCGGCGGAAAATGGGCGGGGTAGGCAACACGCAAAAAGGCTTCCAGAACATAGCGCAGGGCAGTAGCAACCTCTCGCGCTTTGCTTTGATCAGACTGGTTAAGATACTGCTGAATCAGGGCATGTCGCTTATCATGCTCCGTGATGCAATCCTGCGTTACGTCCCAAGTATCAATAGTTGATGATTGACCGCTTCGGATGATGTGCAGCGCAGCGCGGGCTGTCTTATCAGCGCCTTCCCAAACCTGACAAAGGAACGGTTTTGAGTGTGAAAGAAGGATAACCTGCTGAACACGCTGTGCCAGCCCCCGAACCTCTTGAATCGTTGCGAGTGATCTATGCTCATCCAGACTGGTCATCGGATCATCAATGACAATGACCTTTTGTGCTAGCCCTGCATCCTGATCAAGAGACGCAAGAAAGAAAGCAAGAGCCAGGGTGTTTCTATCTCCGGCGCTCATCGTATTCCTGAATGAAGGGCCATTATTACTGGCAAGCGGCACAGAAACATTGTTGATCAACACATTGTATGTGCATGATGATCCGCCTCTGTTATTTTGAGCGGAAACGCTATCCAGCCGGAAACCTGCATTGAACTTACCCAGGTAATCGTTGATCGCCTGCTGATATGTGGCGAAGATACTGGCGCAATATTGTTCAAGGTCAGTCTTTGCCTTGTCACGCTTCTCCTCTGTTTTCTTCTTTTCCCCTTTCTCTGCCAGATAAGCATCGCAATGCTTTGCCACATCTGATTCAAATCGTGCCTTGATCGTTTTCAATCTGTTCAAGTCATCCGTTAGCGTTGCCACATTAGCTGTGGCCGCTTTTTCTTTCACGGCCTGGATCGGATCATTGCATTCGATCAGGCTTGAAGAGAGCCCTGTAATGGCCTCACGATGCCCGTCATAGGATTTTACAGCCTCAAGAATATCTTCGGAAAGAGTCATCTTCTCAAGAGGTGAGGCCAGCTTTGCTCTCAAGATTTCAAGGATAGGCTCACGCGCTGCTTTCCAGGCGCGGGCAATCTCTGCTGTATCGACCTGAATAGCAAGAATATCCGTGAATTTCCGCCAGAATTCACCGTTCTGAATTGCTTCACTGACAGCACGTTCAAAGGCAGATTGGATTTCTCCCTTGTGAGCATCAGCAATCGACTTTCCAATGTCAGTGATAGCCTGCTTCAGGGAAGTGTAAACATCACTGAAATAGGTCTCATAGTGAGCAATAATATCTGAATCTTTCAGCTCTTGGTCACAGAACGGGCATCGCTGTTCATCATCAGAAGAGTCGGCGATCTTCTGCATCCCCTCACCAATCCAGGACTCCGCACCTTTACCCAATTTTTCAAGATGCTGCTTCACTCTGGTTGTTGCTTCGACCTGCAATCCAGGCAAGTCACGTTGAAGGATTGCTTCAATCGCAGCGGTATCGAATTCAGGCAGTGATAGGGGCTTGAACTCGCCTTGCTTATTGATTGGATCAGCGTCTTTCGCAGCGGCCAGATTTCGTTCAGCCTGCTGAATCTCATCATCTATATCTATTTTGGGATTCTTCTGCAACGCGCAGAAGTCCTCAACATTAATTGTGCCTCGCGCCTTGACAGGAATAGCCGCTTCCTTGGTTTTCAGGGTGCGATTATGCTCTTCGATTTTGCTGATATGCCCTTTCAGGGATTCATTCAGCGCAATCCCCTGCGCCCCTAGAATAAGCTCATGCAGCTTCTGTTTATGGCCAGAATCAACTACAACTCCCGAACAAACATTCTCGACCACAAAGTGATCGTCGAAAATAGCGATTTCCGGGAGATGGGTCTGCCATGCACCATTTTGAAAAATGAACGATTGCTGGCCATTTGCCTGCACAACGATATGTGGATCGGCATTTGCATGAGGGGCGGTGCCGGATTGCAAGCGTTTCCGTTCTTCGATCAATGTTGGATTATTGGTGCTCAAAGAGCGTAGCAAATTGGCAAGGGTTGTCTTCCCTCGTCCATTCTCGGCATATATCAGCGTCATGCCGGAAAATCTCGTTTGCTGCCCTGGGGAGACGCTATCGAATTGCCCAACATTTCTGATCAGTTGAATCTGCTCAATCATCCGGCCACCTCATTTTTCTTCAAACAAGCTCCGCCTGGATCATAGACGTATCCTGAAATTGTGCCGTCCTTGATGCGCTCGACGGCTTCCTTGATGACAAAAAGCGGGACAAGGAACCATTCACGCGGGATCACTGGCCGTCCAAACCTGTCCTTGATCTCAACCTCAAGGCGGGCAGGCTCGAAAATGCGGTGAATGAGGTTTTCCAGCTTGGTGCGGTTGATGTTGTAAAGCTCGTAGGTCGCCACGATCTCCACATTCGCCATGAGGAATGTTGGCTGAAGGTGCGCCCCTGCAATCCGCTTCTCAACGCTCATATTGGTGACGCCAATCTTGTGAACCAGCTCCCGGTTTTCTTCGACAAGCGGGTGTTCTGACTTGCTGCGCAGCACATAAATGATGCCACTTGCTTCATCCCCGTCGATCGTCTGATCAGAAAATAGCGGGCCTGCGGTTGGCTCTGTGATCCTACGGCCTGCTTCGTCCTTGTTCAGGGCTCGCTGTAGCGAGCGCATCAGCATGTTGCTCTTGGTGCCGTTGTCAAAAATCACGCGAAGGCGGGCGTCTGTGCGCCCCTGATCGGTGATTGTCGTTTCGCCTTTCTCGGCCACATATGCCTTCTGGCCTCCGACAATGAAGAACCGGCCTTTCTCGATCTCGGCCTTCATCTCGAAGGGACGTGTCTCACGCAAGCCAGAATTCAGCTCTGCCTGCACCTGCTCAAACAGGGGCTTGAAGGTCTCAAAATCCTCGCAGCGGGTGCGACTGGCCACTTCATCAGCAGCGGCTCTTTTCTCGGCGGTCGATCGGACGTGCTTCAGCTCGGTGATCGGCGGCGCATCGAGCTCGACGCCAAGCTCGGCCAGCAGCGCGTCATCATCCAGCTCGGCTGGGTCTGCATCTGCGGTGATTGCAGCCATGTCACCAAGCAAGCCTTGATGATCCATTGGCTCGACCAATTCCCGGCAATCCTTCAGCTTGCGGATACGATCCAACCGAACGGCATAGAGCCGTTCAAAAATATCCCGGTCTTCACCATGCAGGGGAGGGCGGCCATGCTCTTCAGCAAAGCGTTGCACTTCCTCAAAGCCTGCAATGACACGCTGTTCGCGGGGGGTGTATGTTGCAGCCTTCTTGGTCTGCACCTCGACGCCAAGCTCGGCCAGCAGCGCGTCATCATCTTGTGTGAATTCCTTAGCCATTGGCGGCCTCCTGCTTCATTCGCGCAAGATAGGCAACGCCTTCTGCCATTTTCTTTTCCCAGGCATCAGACGATGTGAGGGACGGCAACCGGCCACGATCCTGCTTGAATTTCAGGGCGCGTTGCGCAAGGTCTCGCGCCTCTTCAGGGGTGAGTTTGATCTTCTTGGCTGAAATGATCGCCGCAATCCTCTTCAGGCTCTCTTCGCTCATGGTCTTTGCCAGGATCGCGTATGCCTCACCGAATGGATTGATCCGGTCGATCAAGTCAATGTCCAGTTCCCGCACGTCCATTGCGAATTTCCGCACCCCGTCGATCAGGGCGGTATTGCCGCCGGGATTGTCATCATCATCGCCGCCGGACAGGGCGATTTCCTTTGCCTTCTGTGTCAGGTTAAGGGCGGCAATCGCATGTTGCCGCACGGCTTCCTGATCCTCTGCATCCAGCTCCGGGAATTTGTCTCCGACGATCTTGCCCATGCGCACCTGTGTCAGCTCTTCTGGCACAAGCTCTTCATCAAACAGGCCGCGCTCGATCGCGGTCTTGTCTTGCACAAAGGCGGTGATCACTTCGTTCAAATCCTCACGGCAAATCCGTTCGGCTTCCTTGCTCTTCGGCTCAGCAAGTCCCTTGATTTCGATCTGAAAGCTGCCCTGTTCCTCATTGAAGCCGATATTCGCCTTGTTCGGATCATAGCCGCCTTCGCCATAATCAAAGCCCTCTACAGGGCCGCTATTGGCGTTCTTGGGCGTGAAATTGAAGCGGGGCGCTAGCACCTGCTCCATCAACAGGCTGGCGGCAATGGCCTTCAGCGTGTCATTGATGGCTTCGGTCACTGCCTCTTCAGACGCATCCGGCGCGGCAATCAGGTTTGTGAAGCGGGCGCGTGATTTGCCCTTCGCATCACGGGTTGCCCGTCCAATGATCTGCACGATCTCGGTGAGACTGGCACGATAACCAACAGTCAGGGCGTGTTCGCACCAAATCCAGTCAAAGCCTTCCTTGGCCATTCCCAGGGCAATGATGATGTCCACATGATCCCGGTTGTCCTTGTGCGCCGGGTTTTTCAGCGCAGCGGAAACACGGTCACGCTTGGCGGGTTCATCATCCACCAGGTCAGCGATTTTCAGCACACGGCCTTCAGATGTTTTGACAAGCTGGAAACCTGTTTGTGGATCAGGCCCTTGCCATTCACCTAACTCTTCCATGATGTGCTCGACTTCGCGGTGCTTGTCCTTGGTGCTCTCACGGGAATTGACGTTTGGGATATGCAGGATCGTCTTCTCGTTCGGATCGAGCACCTTCAGGATGTCATCGGCATAGGAGCCGGAATAGAAGAAATAGCCGATGTCGAGCGTCTTCAGGTATTGGTAGCCGTTCAACTGCTCATAGTAGGTGTAGGTGACGCTATCGAATTTCGCTTCATCCTCCGGCGACAGGACGGCTTCTGCATCGCCCCGGAAATACGATCCCGTCATGGCGACAAGATGCACCTTGTCGCGGGAAATGAAGTCTCCCAGGTGCTGCCCCAGCTTGTTGTCCGGGTTGGCGGAAACATGGTGGAATTCGTCAACCGCAATCAGCCGGTTGTCGAAGGCTTCCACGCCGAATTTGTCCACGGCAAAGCGGAACGTGGCATGGGTGCAGACAAGCACCTGATCGTCACTGTCCAGGAAGGCACCAACTGAATTGACCTTGCCGCCGTCCGTGCCGGGGGCGTTGCACAGATTCCATTTTGGCTGCACTGTCCAGTCAGCCCAAAAGCCGAATTTTGACAGCGGCTCATCATTGAAGCTGGAGCCGATAGACTTCTCCGGCACCACGACGATTGCTTGCTTCAGCCCCTGATTTTGCAGCTTGTCGAGCGCAATGAACATCAGCGCACGGCTTTTCCCGGATGCAGGCGGCGACTTGATCAGAAGATATTGCTCGCCCCGTTTCTCAAAGGCGCGTTCCTGCATTGTCCGCATTCCAAGCTCGTTGGACTTGGTTGAATTGCCGGTCTGGGCGTAGGTCACGGAAACGGAGGGGACGGATTTCTGAACGGTCATGGTCTATGCTTTTCTCTTTTGTCTGGTTGTTTTGGCCTCTGCGGTCATTTTGGTGTAAAGCTCGAACAGCTTTTCCAGCCGTTCGGTGTCATTGCGAAATCGTCTGCCGATATAGATGCGTTCAAGCACTTCGTCGTTGCGCTCATGCGCAGCGCGCAGGTTTTCGGGCATGGCGTCGGGTTTGTAGAGGTCCGCGATGGTGGCGGGGAAATGCGCCTCACGGGCCAAGAGGATGTCCTCTGCGCAGCGGGTCAGATCGGCGCGGTTTTTCTCGGTCAGTCTGGGGACGGGAAAGGTGTTCCAGCCGAGGGTGTTGGAATAGCGATATCGGGTTTCCAACTTGCCACAGACCGTGGCGATCCAGACCAGATGAATGCGCGATGCGATCAGCGCCATGTTCCACAGTGGCGCGTCGTAGAGGGCGAAGGCGAGGTTTGAGACAATGGTCCCTCTTTCAGAATACCCACACGGCAAGAACTGACGTGTTTCAGAAGAAACACTCGGCACAATCATAACGGTTTCCGAGCCGCTCTGCCGCAGTTCTCCAAACTTGTGAGGTCGTTTTGCTGCATCTCTTGTTGCTTGCTTGGTACTGGCCAGACGCATTTGCTTCACAGCTTCAATTCTAGAAGCCAATTGAGGGGATTGCCCAACCCATTCGGCATCATCATCACCAATCCACAGACAGAAGCGTTCATTGCCTCTGATAAACTCCGATGATCCATATATTTTACGAACGATCTTCTTATACTGTTCATCAGTAAGTGCCAGCGCTGTGATCTCAGCCGGCTCAAGAAGGAGATTTCCTCCATCTGTGGGCTGATTGCCTTTTGTCATTTCAGAAATTATCGAAATTGGCTTCGAACACTTTAGGACTTCAACATTCGGCGCGCCCACCAAATAGGCGTTGATGTTCTCGACCTCTTTCATCACCGCCTCATTTTCGACATTCAGGCTATAGAGCCTGCGCGTCTGGTTCGTCATGTTCGACACCGCAATAATCGCCACGGTGACGCCCGCATTGTGGCTGGCAAGGTTGGCCCATTTAAACGATGTATGGGCAAAGCTGATATGGTGGCCGGTGGCAAAGATCGCGGGCCAGAGGATCGGCACCTGCTGTCCCTGACAGATCGAATTGGTGGACACAAAGGCCGCGCTTGAATTGGTGTGCAGCCCAAAATCAGCAGCCTTCATGAACCAGCCCGCGACATAATCCAGTGTCTTCCAGTTCTTGACCCGCCCATCAAAGATCGCCTTCAGGTCTTCCTTCTGTTCCGTGCTTTGCCATTGGCTGCCAAGATACGGTGGATTACCGCAAATATAGGTCTCACCCCCTTCATTCTCAAAGTCGATCTCGGCTTGATCAACAGGTGTCATGAAAAGATCATCGCCATGCACCTTCACACCCGTTCCCGTGGGTGGGCAGATGCTCAACCAATCTACCCGCAAGGCATTACCACAGGTGATCCAGTTCATCGCATCCAGTGGCAAGAATTCGGCCAAGGCTTCCTTCTGGCCGCGATAGGTCACGTCACACTGATACTCGGCAATAATCAAAGCCAGCCGGGCAATTTCAGCGGGGAAGTCGCGCAGATCAATTCCCCGAAAATTAGTCAGTGGAATCTCGGTGTGCCGGTCGCCTTCACCGCGCCTTTTGTTGATTTCGGCCTCGATCTCCCGCATTTCCTTGTAGGCAATGACAAGGAAATTTCCTGATCCGCAGGCGGGATCAAATACCCTGATCTTGGCCATGCGGTTGCGCAGGTTCAGCAGCTTGCGGAGATTATCTTCTGCCTCTTCCAGCTTCTCGCGCAGGTCATCAAGAAACAGGGGATTGAGCACCTTCAGAATGTTCGGAACGCTCGTGTAGTGCATCCCCAAAGCCCCGCGCTCATCCTCATCGGCCACGGCCTGGATCATCGAGCCAAAAATATCGGGGTTGATTTTTGTCCAGTCCAGATTGCCGATATGCAGCAGGTAGGATCAGGCAATCTTGCTGAAGCGCGGCACGTCTGTTCCGTCTGAAAACAGGCCGCCATTCACATAGGGGAAGTCCTTTGCCCAACGAGCAATTCCGGCGGTGTCAAAGTCTTCAGCCCGCGTGTTCATCGAGCGGAAAATCTCGCTGATCACTTCATGGGTGTTCGAGCTATCCGGGGCGCTCATCTTCTCGATGGTGCATGTGAACAGGTCGGCCTTGCCGAAAATGTCGGTGTCTTCGGCAAAGAAACAGAAAATCAGCCGCGCCATGAAGTGGTTCATGTCGTGGCGGCGTTCTGCCTGCCCCCATTCGGGATTGTCTTTCAGCAGCTCCACATAGAGCCGGTTCAGGTGTCCGGTTGCCTTGATGTCGAAGGCATTGTCGCGGATTTGCTTGACGGTCGAGATTCCGGCCAGGGGCAGGAAAAAACCAAAGTGATCGGGGAAGTCGGGAAAATCACAGACAATGACTTCACCGCTATTCAGGTCTTCAGCCGAAAAATCGCTGCCGTCCGTTGCCAGCACAAATTTGGCCTTGGCCTTTGTGGTGGCGGGGCTTGCCTTCAGCTCGGCAAGGGTCTCGGCAACCTTGCCAGCAGGCGCGGCCTTGATATGGATATTGTTGGTCTGCAACACGCCTCCCACATCGGAGCGGTTGGACGTGCCTTTGCGCAGGCGCTTCAGGGTCGTCGGCTTGTTGCCGAATGCCTGAAGGAAGGCAAAGGCGAATTCTTTCGGCGCGAATGGCTCGGCGGCAAGATTTGAGATTGCTTCTTCGATCTCGACGGCGTTCATGTGCGCCCCTCGTCATTCGTCTCGCGTGTTCCCATTGGCAGGCCATACCAGATGGCTCGGCCTGCGCCATGCCGGACAAGCATTCCCTTGTCCATCAGGCTGCGGAATGTGGCTTTCAGGGTGTTCGGGCTGGCTCCGTGCTCCCGCACCATGTCGCGGTTTGTAACGCGGCCATGCTGGCGGGCATAGTCCAGGATCATGACGGCCAGCTCTGGCAATTCAGCAAGGGCGCGTTCCTCGCGCTCTATCTTGTCGGCCAGGCGGCGCTTCTGGTGCTGCAAGGATCGCATGAAAAACAGCAGCCAGGGCTGCCAGTCCGGGGCATCGCTGCGGATGGTTGCCTGTGTCTGGCGCAAGGCCAGATAGTAGCCTTCCTTGCTGTGCTCGATCACGCTCTCAAGGGATGAATAGGGGACATAGGCATAGCCTGCCTGCAACAGCAGCAGGGTTGTGAGGACACGGCTCAAGCGTCCGTTTCCATCCTGAAAGGGATGGATTTCAAGGAATACCACGGTGAAGACAGCGACGATCAGCAGGGGGTGCAGGCGCTTCAGCTCTCGCGCCTCATTCAGCCATTGCAGCAGCTCCGTCATGCGCTGCGGCGTATCGAAGGGGGTGGCGGTTTCAAAGACGATCCCGACCATTTTGCCGGATGCGTCGAAGGCTCCCACGTCATTGCGCCCGGTCTTGTATTCGCCCCGGTGGCGTTCGTCTTTGGCGCCGTAACGCAGCAAGTCGCGGTGAAGCTGTTTGATGTGGTTTTCCGTGATGGGAATGTCCTGCCATGCCTGAAACACGGTCTCCATGACCTCGGCATAGCCTGCAACTTCCTGCTCGTCACGGCTATCGAATTTCTTGATGTCCAGCTTGCCCAGCAGCTCTTCCACCTCACGATCAGACAGCTTGCTGCCCTCGATGCGGGTGGATGATCCGATGCTCTCGATCATCGCCACACGGCGAAGGGCTTGCAGCCGTTCCGGCGCAAGCGTTCCAAGAGCCCGCCATGCGCCCTTAAACTCGTCTATTTCGGAGAGAAGGGACAGTAATCCGGGTGTGATCTGAATCGTTTCGGTCTGAATCATACCCGTAAATATACCGGATTATGCCGGATTGTAAACCGGAATAATTGCCGGATTATACCCGATTATGCAGCCTCGGCGCTTTCCAGTGGTTTTTCACAGTCGCCGCAAAGCAATCTTGCGGATGGTTTTGCCCAGGCATTGAGGCCGCAACCGGCGCACTGAAACTTGATCCGGCCCTTCGGCTTCACCGGGGCAGGGGTGGTCTCGCCTTCGGCTTCGCCCTGATCGGCGTTTTTATTATTCGCAATCAGTAGTTAGGGGCTTCAATCCAGTGCCATGGGCAGGACCGGCTGTTCCGGCCGCCCCGCCACCGCGCCGGGAATCGTGAACCGCCTGCCGCCGAATATATCGGCGACGGTCAGCATCTGCATCCGCGCATATTGCACGCCGCCCACATCGAGGTCTCCCGCCGCCGCCATCTCGCGCCGGAAGTTGGCCGCCTTCCGCGCCCCGAGCTCCTCCATCACGATCAGCCCGGCCATGGGTGCGTCCTCACGTTCCAGCACCCCGCGCAGGTCCCGCACCACGCCGATGATCATCACCGCCGGCCAGCAGGAGACGGGCCACGGCCTGACCGAGCCGCTGCTCTATGACCCGCTCGCCCCCATCGCAACACCGGTGGTGAAGTGGGCGACGGAGGTGACCCGGCTGGAAGATTTGCCGCGCATCATGCGACGTGCCGGCAAGGTGGCGATGACCGCCCCGACGGGGCCGGTGTTCATCTCGCTGCCCGGTGACGTGCTGAACGACCGCAAGGGCATCGATCTGGGATCGCGCACCCGCGTCGACACCGCCATGCGACCGTCCGATGCGGGTCTGGAAGCGCTGGCCGACCGTCTGCTCGCCGCGAAACGACCCGCGATCCTGGCCGGCAACGAGGTGGTGACGTCCGACGCATTGGCAGAGGTTGCGCGGTTTGCGGAAGTCCTGGGCGCGCCAGCGTTTCAGCAAACCACGGCCTATGGTTCGTTTTTCCCGTCCGAACATCCGGCCTTCATGGGCGCCCTGTCGCGAAACCAGAAGGAGGTTCGCGGGATTCTCGAAGACTATGACCTGCTGGTCGTGGTCGGGGCGGATGTCTTGCGCATGTCGGTGATGAGCGAGACCGAACCTCTGCCCGACGGCATGCCGATCGTCCAGATCGGCCTGTTCGATTGGGATATGGGCAAGAATTATCCCGCCGACACGGCCGTGCGCGGCGACGTGCGCGAGACCCTCGCAGTGCTGAACCCGGTGATCGAGGGGCGGACCGACCATGCGGACACGGCCAAAGCCCGCCTCGCGGCGGTGGCCGACAGCAACTGGTCGGCGAAGCGCGCGCGACGCGCCGTCGAGCTGGCCGCTGATGCCGAGGTAACGCCGATCCGGTCGGACTGGTTGATGATGACCATCGCCGACACGCTTCCCGACGGTGCGATCACGGTCAACGAAGGCCTGACCACGACCTGGAACCTGCTCCAGTATCTGCCGTTGCGCGATCGCTACGACTTCCATTCCTTCGCCAGCGGCGGCATCGGCTGGGCCCTGCCCGCGGCCGTGGGCGTACAGATCGCCCAGCCCGACCGCCCCGTGGTCGCGCTCGTGGGTGACGGGTCGGCGATGTACTCCATTCAGGCGCTGTGGACGGCCGCACATCTGCGCGTCCCCGTGACCTATGTGATCCTCAACAATCAGGGCTACCGGATCATCAAGCAGCGCCTGAAGGCCTTCCACGGCAACGAGACCTATATCGGCATGGATTTCGACGACCCCGCCATCGACTTCGTCTCGATGGCCGAGTCGATGGGTGTTTCAGCCACGCGGGTGACCGAGCCGGGCGCCGTGCGCGCCGCGCTGGAGGCCGCGATCGCGAACCCCGGGCCGAACCTGATCGATATCTGCGTGGAGCGCGGCGTCTGATCATCTTGTCCTGCGGGGCGCGGGTACAGGCGTCATGACGGCAGAAACCCGACCATCTGTGCTGGCGCCTTTTTCCGTGCGCAGCTTCCGCTTTCAATGGCCGGCGGACCTCGCGACCTCATGGTCGTTCGAGATGGAGACGCTCATCCTCGGCTGGTACGTGCTGGTCGCGACAGATTCGGTGCTGCTGCTGACCCTGTTTGCCGCGCTCCAGTATGGCGGCACCCTCGTGGCGCCGATGTTCGGGGTCGCCGGGGATCGCGCCGGCGCGCGCGCCGTCCTTTGTTCCATGCGCGCCTTCTACATGGTGCAGGCCGCCATGCTGACCGGGTTTATCTATTTCGACGCGCTGGGGCCCCTGCCCGTCTTCGTGATCGGCGCGCTCATGGGTATCGTGCGCCCGTCGGATATCGCCATCCGCTATTCCCTGGTCGGCGAGACCATTCCCTCCAAACGCCTGATGGGTGCGATGGGGGTCTCGCGCACGACAACGGATTCAGCGCGCGTCGCCGGCGCGCTGGCGGGGGCCAGCCTTGTCGCCACTCTGGGCATGGCACCAGCCTACACCGCCGTCACGATCCTCTACGCGGTCTCGATGCTGCTGACGCTCGGCACCGCGCGCCGCCCGCGCAACGACGCGGCGGGTTCGGACGCCGGCGCCAGGCCGGCCACGCGCACCTCACCCCTGCGCGATATGGCGGACTCCTTCGCCTATGTCTGGCGCACGCCACATTTGCTCGCGGCCATGACCCTGGCGCTGCTGGTCAACCTCTGCGCCTTCCCCCTGATGGGCGGCGTCCTGCCCTATGTGGCCCGCGAGGTTTACGGCACCGGCCAGGCCGGGCTTGGTTGCCTGGCGGCGAGCTTCGCCTTCGGCGCGCTGGTGGGCTCGCTGGGCCTGTCGGCAAACAGGCGCGCCATCCGGCCCGGCCGCATGATGATCGTCTTCACCTTTGCCTGGTACGCGCTGCTACTGGTCTTCGCATGGGTGGACGTGATGGCGCTGGGCATCGTCGTGCTGATCCTCGCGGGGCTGTGCCAGACCCTGGCGCTGGTCCCGCTATCGGTGATGCTGCTGCAAAGCTCCGACCCGCGCATGCGCGCGCGGGTGCTGGGCTTGCGAATGCTGGCGATTTACGGCCTGCCCATGGGCCTGCTGGCCTCGGGCCCGCTGATCGAGGCCTTCGGCTATTCGGTCACCACCACGGCCTACGGCGTGTTCGGCGTCATCGCGACCGCGCTCATCGCCTGGCGCTGGCACGCCCATGTCTGGCGGCTGGATTCGGTGGCGAACAGGGGGTAGCGCTACGCCGCATCCGCCTTGTACGACCCGTTCTCGATATCGTCCTCGAGAGAGCGCTGCACGGGTGTCCAGCCCAGCATGGCGCGGGCCTTGTCGGCATTCACGCGCACGTTGGAACCCATACCGAGCGCCATCGGCGCGCCCCACGCACGTGCAGCATCCGCCTGGGACAGGGTCTCGGTGTTCTCTCCCAGTCCCAGCAGGCGGCCGACCGCACGGTTGAGCTCAAGCATCGATGCCTCGCCGGACTCGATATAGAAATACGAGCCCGCCGGGGCATGCTCCAGGGCCGCGACATAGGCGTCCGCGCAATCCTCGATATGGACATTCGACCAGATGTTCTGGCCGGGCCCAAGATGGCGCGGCACGCCGGACGTTTTCGCCATCTCGATGAACATCGGAACCTGGATGCTGTCCGGCCGCACGCCAAGGCCTTTGCCATAGATCAGGCAGGGGCACATCACGACCGAATGCACGCCCGACCTGGCCCCGTCGCAGACCAGGCGGTCGGTGGCGACCCGGCTGGCCTTCTCGGGCAGCGGGTAGAGCGGCGTGTCCTCATGATAGACGACGCCGCCGGGCTGCCCGTCGGCGTTGTCTGCCACGATGCTGGTGCCGCTGGTGTGCAGCAATTTCTTGCCGCTGCCCGCAAGCGCCTCGGTCAACACCCTGGCTGAAAACGGGTGATCGGCGTTGGCGGCGTTGACCACCGCGTCGGCGCTCTGTGCGGTCGCTGTGAGGATATCGAAATCATCCAGGCTGCCGGGCACCGGCGTGATGCCGTGTTCTTCCAGGCGCGCGGCGCGCTCGTCGTTGCGCGCCAGGCCGTGGATCCTGTGCCCCGCCTCCATGAGCTTGGCCGAGACGGTGCCGCCGATATAGCCGGTCGCGCCGGTCACGAAGATATCCATGTACTGCCTCCGATGGTGGCTCGTGGGCGGCGACGAATATGCCATTCCGCCCCGTCGAACCTCGGCTAGACTGTATCAAACGACAACATAAAGGGGGAGGACGCCATGCCCGGCTATCCGGTCAACGACAAGCTCGAAGCCACCACCGACCAGTGGCGCATTTCACAGCATTGCTTTGCCGACGAGATCCGCGCCGAGATGACCCTGCCCGACAAGGTCCAGCTCTGCGACATCACCCTGCGCGAAGGCCGGCAGCTGCCCGGGGTGTCGCTTAACCGCGACCAGGTCCTGCGCATCGCCGACAAGCTTTCCGAGGCGGGCGTGACAATGGTGCAGATGCATCATGACGACCCCCAGGAGATGGCCGAGGTCAAGAAACGCCACCCCCATATGCTGATCGACGCGCTGGTGCATCCCACGGCCGTGCTGAACCCGGAGCTGGCCAAGCCCGAGGTCGACCTGAACTACGACCATGGCGCCGATTATGCCTCGCTCTGCTTCTCCTTTTCCGAACACCAGATGTGCCTGTTCGAATCCATGGCCGGCGCGCGCATCACCATCGAGGAGGCGATCGACCGGGCCATGGGCTCGGTCGCCTATGCCCGGGCCAAGGCCGGCCCCGACCGCAAGGTCGGCTGCCTGATCCAGGACTGCACGCGCATCCCGATCGACCGGCTGGCCGAGGTCTGCGGCAAGCTGGTCGAGGCGGGTGCGGACATGATTCGCCTCGACGACATCAACGGCATGGCGATCTACAGGGTCTACACCCATGTGGTCCGCGAGATGAAACGGCGCCTGCCCGGCACCGAGATCGCGTTGCACACCCACAATGACGTGGGCATGGCCGCGGCCGCGCTCTACGCCGGGCTCGAGGGCGGTGCCGACATCATCGACGCCTGCGTCAACGGGCTGGGCGAGCGCGCCCACATCGCGTGCTTTGCCGAGGTGGCCTCGGTGATCCAGCTCTATTACGGGCTGGATTGCGGCATCAAGCTCGACAAAATGACCGAGCTGTCGGAGCTGGTCGCGGAGACCATGCCCTGGCCCATGCCCGACACCATGCCCTTCGTCGGTCGCACGGCCTTCTCCCACCTAGTCGAGGTGCATTACTGCGTGCCGCCGACCGAGGAGGGCTTCTGGTCCTATCTGTGCATGAAGCCCGAGGTCTTCGGGAATACCCAACACAATCTGCTGGGCCATTATTCAGGCCCCTGGGCGGTGCGCGCCAAGGCCGACGAGCTCGGCCTGACCATCACGGAAGGCCGGGAGGCCGACGTCATCGAGGGCCTGCGCGCGAAGATCAGGGCGGTCCGCCGCCAGGTCAGCGACGCGGAGTTCGGCGAGATCGTCGCGGGAGTGGGTTAGGAGAATTGAAACGCGGCACCGAGGTCAAAGTCCGCGGAAAAGTTGGTATCCCGTAGGGGAGTCGAACCCCTGTTTCCGGCGTGAGAGGCCGGGAGGAACCGGGGGGTATCAGCTACATTTCCAACATTTCAGCCCTGATGGAACCCCGCGGAAACCCGCTGGTTCGCTCAAGTTGTTTGAAATCCATCGATCGTCCGAAAGCAACACGCCCCAGACCGTATCGGGTCCAGGGCGCTGTACTTCGGGCCGGTCTTTGGCAGTAGCCCCGAGCCCCATCGACACAAATATTAGATACTGTGAATATATGCCTCGTGCTGTTCACGGTCAATTCTGTCGGTGTGTTGTGCTGCCCCCCGCCTGGGTAAACGCGGGCCACCAACTTCCCTATTCCCGGCGCGCACTTTGCCGCTTCGGCGGACTTCCGAGCGCCCGACTGTTTTATGTGAACTGAGGGATAACCACACCGGTCGGATCTCCGACCACATGCCCATCCATGATCGTCAGCCCGCTAGAAGGCACAAGCCCTGGAACGGCTATCAATGATCGACGAGGCAGCGGACTGGTCCCACGATATAGGGACAGTGTGGCTATACCGGGATGTAAAGCATTCCCCAGAACCGCTCGTTCTGCCGTAACTGGCAGGGCAGGGATAGCGGAAAGAGGACTATTGCCTGCTTTCAACTCCGCATTGGTATCGCGCGCTACGCGGCAGTCTCTTAGCGGCTCCTCACCAACGCCAGAAGCCGATAAACCGCGTGTACGAACTTGCCGTAGGGCAAGGTCACGAAGAGCGCCAGAACAAAGCCCAGATGGATCGCCAGTAAAATGCCCATGCCGCCGGTGTGCCGGAAAAACAGAAGCGCCAACCCGGTGGCCGACGTGAAGAACAGCAGGGCCAGGAAACCATAATCCATCCCCAGCTGCGCCATGGCGCGGGGCGCCTGGTCGGCGCGGACCTTAATGACGAACAATCCCCAGGTCCCGATCATCAACGCAATGCCGCCGACGGTCCCGGTCACAACCGGCACCGAGTACCAGGAATAGGGTGCCACCAATCCAAACCCGTAATCGGCGACCGTGCCGGCACACGTCGCAACAAAACAGAGGATGAAGCCCCACATGGTCGCCAGGTGATAGCGCCGGCGACCCTTGGTGAACTGGTCGTCGGCATCATTGCATCCATCGCCGCCACCGCCGAGATACCGCGTCGTGGCGGCATCCGAAAACGCGCCCGTGATCGCCGCAAGTCCCGGCCATCCGCCGCCACCGGAGCGTCGCCAATAGCTGACGGCGCCCATGAACATCGCGAACAGCGCATAAATGAAGGTGAAACCGCCAACCGCAACCATGACGTTGTGGGGAATGACCGCGTAAAAGGCGCCCTCGCCCCGATGCACACCGGTCAGAACATCCCAGTCCTGTAACGCCATTGCCGCCAGCAGCACGAACGCAATAGACAGCGCCGTCGCGATAGACACCACAAGACCATTGCGCCGGAACAGTGCCGCGAGCGGCCCCGGCCAGGCATGATCCTCGTACGTCTCGGCGCGCAACTCGGCGAATATTTGCGGCACGTTAAGTCCGAATTCATGCGGCGGCGCGTACTGGCAGGCGTAGTAGCAGCCGGCACAGTTGTGGCAGAGGTTCGCGAGGTAACCGAGATCGCCGTCGGAAAATTCTCGGCGCAATTCCATCGCCGGGAACACCGCGCAGTAACCCTCGCAGTAGCGACAGGCGTTGCAGATCTCCATGGTTCGCCGCGCCTCGGCGATCACGTCAGTTCCGGGCATGGGTCGCTGCCTCTCCGCCGGCCTTCCGGCCGAACACCGTGCCGATCGTCATCCCGATACCGGCAAGATATCCCTGCCCCAGGATATTGCCGGCCATGATCTCGCCGGCCGCGAACATATTGGCGGCGGGCTTACCATCGGCCATCTGCATGCGTGCACCGCCGTCAACAGTGACACCCAGATAGGTGAAGGTGATGCCCGGACGCAGCGGATATCCATAGAAGGGCGGCGTGTCGAGTGGACGGGCCCAGTGTGACTTGTCGACGGCCAGCCCCTCGGTCCGGCAGTCGTCATGTTCGGTATGGTCGAAACTCCCGGGCCGGCAGGCGCCATTGAACTGACTGATCGTCGCGACGAGTTTGTCGGGGTCAAGCTCAAGCAGTTCCGCCAGTTCCTCAATCGTGTCTGCCTTGAACGGCGGGAATATCGACGGCATGAACAGCTCGTAACTCTTCGCGTCGATCAGCGAGTAGGCGATCTGGTCGGGCTGCGACGCCACGAGCCGCCCCCAGATGGCGTAACGCTTGGGCCAAAAATCCTCGCCTTCGTCATAGAAACGCTCAGCGTCACGATTCACCACGATCGAGAACGGTACGCAGTCGAGGCGGGTGGCGATCCCGCCATCGAACTTTGGTGCGCGGGCATCGATCGCCACCGCGTGGCACTGGTCGGCCTCGCCGACCGGCTGCACGCCATGGTCGAGGAGCAGGCGCAACAGACCACCGGTCGCATAGGGTGTACCGCGAATCAGGAAATTCCGTGCCGCCGGGCCCCAGGCATCTTCGAGCCAATCGATATTCGCCTGAAATCCGCCTGCCGCCGCGACAAAGCTGCGCCCCGAAACAGTTTCAACAAAACCGCGCGATCGGATCTTCGCGCTGTTGAAGAACCCGTCCTCGATGTCTACCGACACGATCTCGGTGTCGTAGCGAATCTCCACACCCAGCCGTTCGGCCGTACGATAAAGCGCGTTCAGGAGCGCTTTGCCGCCGCCCAGGAAAAACGGGTTGGTTCGGCTCAGGGAAAGAGTGCCGCCGAGCGACTTCTGGAACCGCACGCCGCGATGACCCAGCCACCGGGTCAGATCCTTCGACTCGCGGATGGCCTGGCGCGCCAGCACCTCATTCGTACGCCCGCCGGTCACGCGCAACAGGTCCTCGAAATACTCATCCTCGTCATAGGTGCCCGTCAGCACGCCCACCGGTGCATCATGGGCACAACGAAGGTTGCGTGTATGACGCGAGTTACCGCCACGCATTTCTTTCGGTGCGGCCTCGCACACCAGGACCCGCGCGCCCTTCTCGGCAGCCGCAATCGCCGCGCACATGGCCGCGTTGCCGCCACCGGCGACCAGCACATCATATCGTTCGTTTTCGGCACTCACCTTGGCACAGTGTCCTGCTTGGGTTAGCTCCAGACGGAAGACGGCACATACAGGGTGCCCTCGGCGAGTTTCCGCGCGGTGCGAAGCAGACCTGCCGATACGACCTCGAAACCGTCATTCATGCGGTAGTCCACGAGCACATCGATCTCTCCCGAGGGATGCTCCAAAGTCACTCTCGCAGGGACCTCCTCGGGGCGCACCGCGAGTCCGTCGGCAACAGTGCCCGGGGTGAGCGCGCAACAGGCCAGGCATTGCGAACCGGTCACCGCCATCGTGGGGTGTGTCTTCCACGGCATAAAATAGCGGGTCGCCATCGTACCCCCATCGCGCGGCGGCGCAACGATCGCGAATTTGGGTGTAACGGAACGGGTTACGTCACCCATCCCCATAAGCTCACCGGCCTTCTGTCGGATGATTTCGAACTGCGCAAAGAAATCCGTGTTGGCGTCAAGCTCGTCCCGACTTTCGTAACCCGTCATGCCAAACGCGTCTGCACGCGCGATCACGATCGGCATCGCGACATCCATACAGGTTACGGCAATGCCATCGATATCGTCGGTCAGGTTGCCCGTCGGGAGAAACGCACCCGTCACCGAGCCTGCAACGTCCATAAATGCGAGCTCGATCGGCGCTGCAGTGCCCGGGACGCCGTCGATGGCCGCATCGCCTTCATACTCGATAGCACCACCCGGGGTCCGGACCTTGGCGGCAACACGTGCGCCCGTATTCACGGCGCGGATGTTGATCGTCGTGACGTCGCCTTTCGGTTCGATTAGGCCCATCTCGAGCGCAGCGGGGCCGACCCCGGACATGATATTTCCGCAGGTCGGCTTGTAGTCCACTTCACGTTCCTCGACCGCAACCTGCGCGAAGAAATAGTCGATATCCGCCCAATCATCGTCGGACCGTGAAAGCATGGCCACCTTGGTCGTCACCGACGCACCGCCGCCGATACCATCGATATTCAGTGGATGGCCGGCACCCACCGCCGAGATCAGGATCTCGCTGAGCGTGTCCAGGTCTTCTGGCAGGTCCGCACGGTTGAAATACGGTCCGCGCGAAGTACCCCCGCGCAAGAAGAGATAGGGGATGCCGGTCTGGGTCATCACACGCTCCTATTTGAGCGGCCAGGGCAGGTCCACGAGTGACTGCAGCAGCCCCGGCGGGAAATCACGATTAAGGATGGACGCCATGCCCATCATGAATCCGATGCCGATGGCCGACAGCAGGAACGTCCGAGCCCATCCGAGCCCGGCTCGGACGCGCAGGAAGGCCGCAAGGAACACGGCAAGTGCCAGGATGAAGCCCAGCAGCGAGGCCAGAATCAGCAACCCGGCAAACCAGGCCAGCGTTCCCCACAAACCATGCGGCGCATCCGCATCCTCACCACTCGCTTCGCGGTCCGCGAAGATCGTGGCGCCTTCCGGTGCCCGCATCATCTGCAGCAGGAGCGCCACGCAGCACACGATCGCAACCAGCGAGATCGTGATCGGGAAAATCCGATCGGTCTGGATGGTGATCGCCTGGGCGTTGAAGAAGGTAACGACAAAATAGGCCGTGATCGCGAGCAGGAAAATCAGCGGTGCGCGTTTCGCGCCGGTAGGCGTTTCACCTTCCGGCATGATCGACTTGGCCTGGCGCAGGCCAACCACGACGGACACGACCGTAATGGCCAGCAACACCAACACGATGTCGCTGAAAATATACTCCATGCCGGCTTCGGTCCCGCGCCGGAACTTGCTGGCGGCGACCTGATAGGCCTGGAAACTAAAATTCTCCGCCTGGGTCGACAGCACGAAGCCGATCAGGAAAGCCGGGCGCGACCAGTCGAAACGGCGCAGCATGATCCCGATCAGGCCGATGGCAAACAACGCGGCCAGATCTCCCAACGATTGCCGCGACTGGAAGGCAGCAAACGAGATCATCATGAACAGGAACGGCGCCAGCAACGTAAAGCGAATTGTCGTGAGCTTCGCAATGCCGCCCGACAGCATGATGCACAAGCCCGCGCCGACGACGTTGGCGAGCGCCAACGACCAGACGATCGTGTAGGTCACATCGAGATTGTTGGTAATCAGCTGAGGGCCGACATCAAAGCCCAGCAACGCAACGCCGCCGATGAAAATCGCCATCGAACCGGAACCGGGAATGCCAAAGATGAGTGTCGGCACCAAGCTGCCGCCTTCCTTGGCGTTGTTCGAGCTTTCCGGGCCGATCACGCCGCGAATCTCGCCCTTTCCGAACTCGCTTTTGTCCTTTGTGGTCTGGACGGTGTGGCCATAGGCGATCCAGTCGACAACTGAACCGCCGAGGCCCGGGATCACGCCCACGAGGACTCCGATCACCGAGCAGCGAATGGAAAGCCAGATGTTCGCCCACCAGTCGCGAATGCCCGTCATCCAGCCCGCACCGAGCGTGGCATCCTTGGCAATCGAGCGATCCTGGCGCAGCAACGCGACGATCTCGGGAATGGCGAAGATTCCCAGTCCGACGATCACCAGCTTCAGGCCGTCGGTCAGATAGGGAATGTCATAGGTCGACATGCGGAGACTGCCGCCGGCATCCGCCTCACCGATGGTGCCGACCAGCAAACCGAGACAGGCTGCGGCAAGGCCCTTCAACGGTAGCCGACCCGCGAGGATCGCGACCATCGACAGGCCGAGGATCGTGATCATCAGCATCTCTGGCAGGCCGAAGGCCAGCACGATGGGACGCGCAACAAGGATAAAGAAAGTCAGGACCGTAGCCCCGAAGAGCCCGCCGAACAGGGAGGATATGAAAGCCGCGGAGAGCGCGCGCGCCGCCTCGCCTTTCTTGGCGAGCGGAAAACCGTCGAGAACCGTTGCCTGGGAAGCCGAAGAGCCAGGTATTCCCATCAACACGGACGCAAATGTATCGGATGTCGGGACCACCGCGACCAGCCCGACCATCAATGCGAGGCCGGAGATCGGCTCCATGCCGAAAACAAACGGAAGAACGAGGCTCAGACCGGCGATGCCGCCAAGTCCCGGAAATACACCGACAGCGAGTCCGAGCAACACGCCCATTATCAGGAAAATAATCTGTTCCGGCTGCAGGATGAGGGCGAATGCCTCACCGAGTGCCGGCAGCGCTGTTGCAAACAGTTCCATGGCCTTTGCTCCCCCCAAAAAGGCTCAAACTGTTGGATGGGCCCCCTCCATAGAGGAGGCCCATCCAGGGTACTTACTTCTTCAGCGTAACGCCGTAGCGCTCTTCCAGCCAGTTGGTGACAAACGCTTTTGCAGAGGCGGGGACCTTGGTGGCGCTATCCAGCGCACCCTTGGCCTCATCACCGGTCATCTGCGGGTAGACACCGAGACGGGCCTTGGAAATTTCACCAAAGTCAGCCCGGGCCTTCACCTTCTCGAACGCAGCGGTGTAGGTCGCAATGGCGTCCTGCGGTGCGCCGTTCGGGAGGAAGACCATCTTCTGTGCCGGGAAACCAGCAATGAAGAACGCCTTCCAGGCATCCCACTTCTCACCCGACGTTTCGCAACCGGCGGTCGCCTCGCAAACTTCTTTGAAGGTCGCGATGTCCGGGAAGGTCGGGTCACGCACGATGCCGCCATTCGCGTCCAGTGCGCCCCAGGTCATCATCGGAACGGCCTTGCCGTCTTTCACCAGCGGGGTCACGCCCTTCAGATAGGAAGATGACGTCTGGTAATCGATGTTGGCTTCGCCACGCTCGAACATTAGGCGGCCATCACCGCGGCCCTTGATGCCGAAGACCGGCTCGACCCTCAGACCGAGCATCTCCCAGGCCAGAAGCGGCACGAGATCGAGACGCGTCGCACCCTGAGAGCCGTAGATGAAGTCAACATCCTTGAGCGCGTTGGCAGAGCCGTTGAACTTCTTCGCCAGATCCGGCGGCAGGTAGGCAACGCCACCGGTGCCGGACGCCAGCACCACGTTCCAGTCGCCATACTCATACTTCACGCGCGGATCGCCGAGCAGATAAGGAAACTGGGTCGAGCCAGACGAACCGAAGATCGTCGTGCCATCGTCATATTTCTGCTGCTGGAAGAAGTTCGCGCCCTTGGTCGAACCCGCACCCGGCATGAATTTCACGACGACGGTCGGTTTGCCCGGCAGCGCTTCAGACAGGAGCGGCGCATAGAAGTTCGCCCATTTGGCCGATCCGCCGGACTCCGAGAACGGAATGATCCATTCTACTGTCTTGCCCGAGAGATCGATCCCCTGGGCGCTGGCAACATTTGGCATGGCAAAGGAAGCAGCCGCAGCCGCCGCGAGACTCAACGCCACCCGACGGGTGGATTTGAATGTGTTCATTGTTTTCTCCCAATCACCGGCAGATCGGCTATGCCATCGGCCGGAACGTTGTTCTCCGAGGTATACAGACTCCCCGGTTGATCTCGCGAGCGTGGCACGTCAACCTTTCATCAACCTTGCAAGGTGAGCAAATGCGTATCGCGCTGATCGAAGACAACGAACCTCTGGCCAAGGGTATCGCCTATCAACTTCGCGATGCAGGTCACGCCGTCGATCTTGTCTCCGACGGCGCCGAGGCGGATACATTTCTGGCCCAGGAGGGCGCCGATCTGATCGTGCTGGATATCAACCTGCCCGGTCTGGACGGACTGTCGGTGCTGCGCCGCGTGCGAGCGCGGGGCGACGAGACACCGGTCATCCTGCTGACGGCGCGCTCGGAAACCGACGACCGGGTACGCGGCCTCGATGCCGGCGCCGACGACTACCTCGTCAAGCCGTTCGAGATCGAGGAGCTGGAAGCGCGCATCCGTGCCCTGTCGCGCCGGCGACCGACCACGACGATCGCGCGCACGGCGGTGGGCGCGCTCGAATATGATCAACAGTCACGCCAGCTGTTCGACGGCGATCAGCCGCTGGCTATCCCACGGCGCGAGATTTCCGTCCTCGAATGCCTGCTCGAGAATCGTGACCACCTGGTCTCGAAGACATCTATCCTCAATCATGTTTATGGCATCGGCTCGGAGGTCGAGGAATCGGTGGTCGAGGTACATGTCTCCCGGCTGCGCAAGCGCTTGGCGGGTCATGAAATCGGCATCCGAAACGCGCGCGGATTGGGCTACCAACTCGACGACGAGCGAAGGGGATGACGCCCCTCTCGCTGCGCAGCCGGCTCGCGCTGATCATCCTGGTGCCACTGATCGTGATCTCAATCGTCGCTGGATACTGGCGGTTTACGGTTGCGCGACAGACAGCGGAAGAGCTTTTCGACCGCACGCTGCTTGCATCAAGCCTCGCGATCGCACGTGACATCGCTGTGTCCGGCGGTGATGCGTTGTCGGAAACCACCCGCGACCTGATGCGCGACACCTCCGGCGGCCAGATCTTCTACCATGTGCATGGGCCGGATGGGGTGTTCATCACCGGCTATGCGACACCGCCGGTCGCACCGGCGGGCGTCGCACAAGTCGAAGGCATCCCGATCTTCTTCGAGGCGGTCTATCGCGGCGAGGATGTGCGGGTGGTACGCCTGCGTGAGGCTGGCGAGGTCGACGGCATCACCGGCATCTCGACAGTGACCATCTGGCAAACTTTTGGTGCACGCAACCAGTTCGTCCGTGAACTGGCCGTCCGCGCGATCCTGCTCATGGCGAGCCTGATCGCAACGGTCGCGGCGGTCGTTTGGCTGGGGATCAATTTCGGTCTACGTCCACTCACCGATTTGCAGCGTGCGATTTCACGTCGTTCGAGCGATGAACTGGGAGAGATAAAACGGCCCATGCCGCCGGAGGTACGTGGAATTGTATCGACCCTGAACAAACTGTTCGGCCAGCTTGAGATGTCCATCAAGGCGCGTGACGTGTTCATCTCCGATGCGGCACACCAGCTGCGCAATCCGATCGCAGGTGTGCTTTCGATGGCCGAGGCGGTGCGCTCGGCACCCACCAGCGACGACGCGGCCGAGCGAACGACCGAACTGGTTGATGCCGCACGTCATGCCAGCCGTCTCGCAAACCAGATGCTGTCCTACGAGCGTGCGCGGGCAAGCGCCGAGTCACGCCAGAGACACGCATTCGATCTCGTCGACGTTGTGCGTGACGTCGTGGCGCGTAACACCAGCAAAGTCGCGGCGTGTGGGGTCGAGCTGGAGACGAAATTCGAATACCAGGCGCTTACGCTTCACGGCGAGGAGATGTTGTTAGCCGAGGCGATCGAGAATTTACTCGACAACGCCCTCAAGCATGCGGGGCCGGACCTTTCGCACATCCGCGTGGAAACCGGCCGCGACCCAGGCCAGATCTGGCTTTCGGTTTGCGACGATGGACGCGGCATCGACGCAGCGGACCGGGTCCAGGCGTTTGAGCGATTTCGACAGCTTGCACCTGGGCAGGGCAGCGGCCTGGGGTTATCGATTGTCGAAACCGTCGCCCAGAGCCACGGCGGAAGCGTGGTCATCGAGGACGTCGAAAAGGGCACGCGCATTACAATGCGATTTCCCGATACCGCTGCCTAACCGGCGCTAGACGATCCCGTATAGCCCGAAGGCGGTCGCCAGCAAGTTCAGCGCCAACACGGTCAAGATCACTTTGATCCCGGTCGCAAACGTCGTCGCTGGCAGGCGGTTGAGCACCAGGCTGCCTAGATAGGTACCGACGACCGCGGCCAGCATCATCAACGCGATCAACCCGACCCAATCGGCAAACGCAAAGCCGAGGATACCGAACGTGACCACCTTGAGGATGTGCTGCGAACCCATGCAAACGGAATGGGTCGCAACAAGCTCTCTCGGACTATAGCCACGCTGATTGAGGAGGCCGGCAATGAATGTCCCGGTGGCGCCGAAAAACATGGTCAGGAAACTCGCGATGAGCCCGATCAATGCAACGATCAATCCGCCCTCGCTGACCAGCCGCATCTTCGGACCCCAGACCGTGTAGAGAATGAAAATAGCCAGACCACCCCTCAGGATATCGGCCGGTAACGCAACCACGACGCTGCCACCGAGGCCGATCCCAACAATACTTCCGAGACCGAAATAGACGAAGGTCCGCCAGTCTATATGGGCATGCTGCAGCGTTGCGCGGGCCGCGTTGGCGCCGATCTGAACCGCCCCATGGACCGGGATGACGGCGGGCGTGGGCATGAGGGTCGCCATCACCGCCAACAAGACAATGCCCCCGCCGATGCCCGCCGCGCTCGTGATGAAGGCCCCGAGCAGGCTGACCCCGACCAGAATCATGGAGGCGGTTCCATCAATACTGCTTGGCAGGAATTCCAACGGCCATATACTCCTGTAGAACTGCAATCCTCTGGCACCCCTTCTGGGGCAATAGGCTTGGGAGACGGCCCATGGAGATCGAGAACCGGGCACTCGTCCTCGACATGATCGAGTGGATATCAGACGGGCCCCGTCCTTATAAAGACGTCATGGACGCGTGGCGCACATCATGCCCGCGCCTCACCGTGTGGGAAGATGCAGTCGACCACGGCTTCGTGGCGCGCCGAAACACAGATGCGCACGTCGCCGTGACCGACAAGGGCATGGCCCTTCTTCGCAACGAGGGTCGCCGCTAGGCCGCCGCCGCCAGCACATTCAGCGCGGAACCCGCCCGAAACCATTCGAGTTGGGTGTCTGTGTAGGAATGCATCAGCTTGATCGTTTCCGCCGTCCCGTCGGCGTGATGGACCCGACATTCGACCGGTGCGCCGGGGGCCAGCCCTGAGAGCCCGACAAGACTGATCCGGTCATTCTCGCGAATGCGGTCATAGTCATCGGCACTCTCAAATGTCAGCGCAAGCACGCCTTGTTTTTTAAGGTTGGTTTCGTGGATCCGCGCGAAGGAACGCGCAACGACTGCCGCGCATCCAAGCAACCGCGGAGACAGGGCCGCGTGCTCGCGGCTGCTACCCTCGCCATAGTTCGCATCGCCCACGACGATCCAGGGAAGCGCAGCAGCCCGGTAGTTTCGGGCCGTTGCAGAGAACGGCTGACCGGTCTCACCGGACAGAATGTCGAGGCCGGCACCCCGTTCCTCGGTGAACGCGTTGATGGCGCCCATGAACATATTGTCGCTGAAGCGATCCAGATGGCCGCGCAGGCGCAGCCATGGCCCGGCCGGGGAAATCTGGTCAGTCGTGGTCTTCCCCTTCGCCTTCAGCAGCACCGGCGCATCGATCACATCGCCACCGTCCCATGCCGGCCATGGCTCCAACGCCTGCAGGCGCTCACTGTCAGGCGCGATCGCAATGGCGACATCCGCGGCCGCGGGCGGCGGCACGTAGAACGAACGGCCGGCATCGAACCCCGCAGACGGCACATCGTCTGCCGGTGCGGGCGGCACCAACCGGTACGCCGTCCCATCGCTCCCGCCGATCTCGTCGGTCAACGGGTTGAAGGACAGGCGTCCTGCGATGGCAAAGGCGGTCGCGATCTCCGGGCTGGTGATGAAATTCATAGTCGTCGCCTGCCCGTCATTGCGTTGGGGGAAATTACGATTGAACGAGGTGATGATGGTGTTCGGTGCCGCCGTCTCCTCGCGTGCACGCCGCCACTGGCCGATGCACGGCCCACAGGCATTGGCCAGGACCGTGGCCCCGATATGCTCGAGCGCCCCCATCTGGCCGTCCCGTTTAATGGTCGCGCGAATCTGCTCGGACCCCGGAGTCACCATAAACGACGGCAGCGCCGCCAGACCGTTCACAGCCGCCTGCTCGGCCACATCCGCCGCTCGACTCATATCCTCGCAGGACGAGTTGGTGCAGCTGCCGATCAGAACCGAACTGATCGTGTCGCAGAAACCGTTCTCCGGATTCGCGACCTCGGCCGCAAGCTGCGAGATCGGGCGCGCCCGATCCGGCGAGTGTGGCCCAACCACATGGGGCTCGAGCGCGGAGAGGTCGAGTTCCAGCACCTGGTCATAATGCGAATGCGGATCCGCCTCGACCTCAGGATCGGGCGTCAGCAGGTGACGGTGCGCCTCGATCACGGGCACCAGCTCCCCGCGCCGGGTCGCCTCGAGATAGCGCGCCATTTTTTCATCGTAGGGGAAGATCGACGTGGTGGCGCCGACCTCAGCACCCATATTCGTGATGGTCGCCTTCCCCGTCGCGCTGATCGTGCGCGCGCCCGGTCCGATATACTCGATGATCGCGTTGGTTCCGCCCGATACCGACAATTGTCCGGCAACCCAGAGGATGACGTCCTTGGGTGCCGCCCAACCAAACAGTTCACCCGTCAAATAGACGGCAATGCGCCGCGGATAGAGCAGTTCCCAAGGCATTCCGGCGATCACCTCATTGGCATCGGCCCCTCCCACACCCGTGGCGCAAGCACCGAGACCACCGCCATTGGGCGTGTGGGAATCCGTGCCGATGATCATGGTGCCCGGATAGGCGTAGTTTTCGAGAACCACCTGGTGAATGATCCCTGCCCCCGGTGTCCAGAAGCCGGCGCCATACCGGGCCGCCACAGATTTGAGGAAGGCATAGACCTCTTCATTCTCGTCGAGGGATTCTTTCAGGTCGGCCTCACCGTTCACCCGTGCCTCGATCAGGTGATCGCAGTGGATCGTCGTGGGAACTGCCACCCGGTCTCGACCGGTTTGCATGAACTGGAGCATGCCGCTCTGGCCCAGCACGTCCTGAAACACAACACGATCAGGCCGAAGCTGCAGGAAGGATTCGCCCGGAACGAGTTCGGCGGTTTCCGGGTCGTCCAGATGACCGAGGACGATCTTCTCGGAAAGGGTCAGGGGGCTGGCCAGCCGGCGGCGCACGATTTCGAGATTGCGGGCCATACGCTGATAATTGGCTTCGGCGACCTCTGGGGTTGCCTCGATGACGATGGATGTGTCGGACATGTTGGGCTCCTTTGATCTGATGGAGCGAAAACTAAGGACACAGACACATATCGTCTAATACATGTTTACGACATAACCCATATATAATACATATGCTTTATGGAACTACGCCACCTACGTTATTTCGTTGCTGTCGCAGAGGAAGAACACATCACCCGCGCGGCCGAACGCCTTGGCATCCAGCAGCCGCCGCTCAGTCAGCAGATCCGTGCACTCGAGGATGAGCTGGACATTCAGCTTTTGCGCCGCAAGCCGCGCGGCGTCGAACTGACAGATGCCGGCCGCACCCTGTTTCGCGACGCACGCGAAATCCTGGACCTGACCGAAACCGCCGTCGCCCGCGCCCAACGGACCGCCCGCGGCGAACAGGGCTCGATCGTCGTTGGTTTCACCAGTTCCATCCTGTTTCACCCGACGGTACCCGAAGTCGTCCGCGCTTTTCGGGCCGAACATCCCCATGTCTCGTTGTCTCTCGAACAGGGCGGCACGAACGACCTGGTCGATGCCGTGCGCGCCGAGCGCATGGATGCTGCATTCATCCGTTCACCCGTGGCGGACGCGACCGGACTGGCCATTCACGCCTTGTTCAGCGAAGCGATGATCGTGGCGCTGCCGAGCGAGCATCCACTCGCGACGCCGGCGGACAGCGCAAAGGATTCCGGTTTGTCCCTGAAGCGGCTCAGCAAGGAGCCTTTCGTTCTCTATCGGCGCACGACCGGGCCCGGCCTCTACGACGCCATCATGTCGGCCTGTTACCGCGCCGGGTTCAGTCCGCAGATCGTGCAAGAGGCACCACGGATCGTCTCGACACTGAACCTCGTGGCCGCCGGCCTCGGCGTCACCCTGGTGCCCGCGTCCCTGAACCAACTGCAGATGCCCGGGATCACCTATCGGCCGCTCAGCAAAAACTCCCGCCTCGATGCCCCGATCAACCTGACCTGCCGCACAGTCGATCATTCCGAGGCCGCAAAGCGCTTCGTCGCGCTGGTGCGGCGCTCTGCGAAGTAGGCGCATGGCCAAAGCCGCTCAGGACAAGCGGCGGAACAAATGAGGATGAAAAGTTGGTATCCCGTAGGGGAGTCGAACCCCTGTTTCCGGCGTGAGAGGCCAGCGTCCTAGGCCACTAGACGAACGGGACATCGTGGCGCTTCAAAACAGGATGGACGAAATAGCCGAACCGGCCCGTCATTTCAAGCCGCTGTTCGCAACCGCGGCCTCGTGAGGCTTCAGGCCGCCGCGCCGATATGGCCGCGCACCGCGCCGATGAAGCCGTCCACATCGGCCTCCGTCACGCTCCACGGCACCACGAGGCGGATCGTGCCGTCGCCGCCCACCCGGTAAAACCCGAAGCCGTCGGCCTCGAGCTTGTCCAGGACCGGCAGCGGCAGCCTGGCAAAGACGATGTTGGCCTCAGGCGCGCGCACCAGGTCTGCGCCGTCGATAGCCGTCAGCCCATCGGCCAGCCGCGCAGCACCCGCATTGGCCGCCCGCGCGGCCCCCAGCCAGGCATCATCTTGCAGATAACCTTCGAGCTGGGCCGAGACGAACCGCATATTCGAGACCAGATGCCCGCCGCGCTTGCGCCGCTCGCCAAAGGCCGCCGCGAAATCTTCGCGAAAAAAGATCACCGCCTCGGCTGCCATCGCGCCGCCCTTGGTGGCGCCGAACGACAGCACGTCGACCCCGCGCCGCCAGGTGGCGTCTGCCGCGCTCACATCCAGCGCGGCCAGCGCGTTGGCAAAACGCGCGCCGTCCATGTGCAGGGCAAGCCGGTGCTGCTTGGCGATTTCCGCGATGGCGTCCACATGATCGGCCGCATAGACCGTGCCGGCCTCGCTCTCTTGCGTGATGGTGATCGCCGCGGGGGGCATGTTGTGCACCCCGTGGGGCCGCGCGGTTTCGATCGCCGCCTGAAGCAACGCCGGATCGATCCGGCCGTCCGCGCCATCAACCAAGGTCAGCTTGGCGCCGCCGGTATAGAATTCCGGCGCGCCGCACTCATCCGTGTTGGCGTGGCTCGCCGGGTGGCAGAAGACCGTGCCGAAGGGCGGGCATAGCGCAGACAGCGCCAGCGCGTTCGCCGCCGTGCCCGTGGCCACCGGAAAGGCCCAGAGATCGCACTCGAAGATGTCGCGCAGCCGCGCGGAGACCCGTTCGGTCCAAGGGTCGTTGCCGTAAGGCATGGCGCCGACCGACGCGGCCTCGGTCACCGCCGCGATCACTTGCGGCAGCGCGCCGGCCACATTGTCGCTGGCGAAGTTGGCCGGGGTGTTGGTCCCGTTCGCACTCATGGCCGGATTTCGGCCTGGATCTGCCCGCTCGACAGCTGGATCACGAACACCCGGCGGCATTCGGGCAGGTTCGCGGGCCCGCCGGTGATGACCGTCAGGCGGCCGGCATTGGTGCTTGCCTGCTCGATCACGCAGGCTGTCGACGGCAGGCCGAGCGACAGACGATCGGGTATCGCCGCGCCGGTCTCTCCCGCGGAATCAGGCCCGGCATCGCCGTCATCATCGAAGGCGGTCCAGATGATGGCGCCAAAAACGGCCAGGATGAGGACACCCAGGACGATGACGATCGTGCGTAAAACATGTATGGCCAATGGACCCTCCGAACTTCGAAGCGCAGTCTAGGGCCGTGACGCAAAAAGACAACGATACGCAAGGCGACAACCCGGTGGACGATCCCCTCTTGGACGAGGACCTTATGGACGACGTCTTGCCGCAGGACACCACACTGCAGGTGACCGTCGCAGCCGAGCAGGCGGGCGCGCGGCTCGACCGTGTGCTGGCCGCCGCGCTGGACGACCTGTCGCGGTCGCGGCTGAAGGCCCTGATCGAAGACGGTCAGGTGCGCCAGCTTGAAAAGTCGGAGCGCGGGGAGATCGTTCGCTCTCCCTCGGCCAAGGTGAATGCCGGAGACGCGTTCGAGGTCACGATCCCCGCGCCGGTCGATGCGATCCCGGTCGGCCAGGACATCCCCCTCAAAATTCTCTACGAGGACGACGACCTGGTCGTGCTGGACAAGCCCGCCGGCATGGTCGTCCATCCCGCCCCCGGCAATCCCGACGGCACCCTGGTCAACGCGCTGATCGCCCATTGCGGCGAAAGCCTCGCGGGGATCGGCGGCGTGCGCCGCCCCGG
This sequence comes from Alphaproteobacteria bacterium, assembly GCA_965205535.1. GTDB lineage: Bacteria > Pseudomonadota > Alphaproteobacteria > UBA6615 > UBA6615 > UBA8079. Next base: position 350,766 of record CBDBHH010000005.1, read on the forward strand.
CATCGTGCACCGGCTGGACAAGGACACCAGCGGCGTGATGGTTGCCGCGAAGACCGCCACGGCGCATGCCGATCTCGTCGAGCAATTCTCCGCGCGCAGCGTGGACCGGGCCTATCATGCGATCGTCTGGGGCCTGATGACGCCGGCGGCGGGGGAGATCGAGGGCGCCATCGGCCGTCATCCCAAGAACCGCAAGAAGATGGCCGTGCGCGAGACCGGCGGGAAGCACGCGCTCACCCGCTACAAGACCCTCGCGGTCTATGGCGGGGGCCTGGCATCACTGGTCGAGTGCCGTCTGGCCACCGGCCGCACCCACCAGATCAGGGTGCATCTGAGCCATCGCGGCAACCCGCTCGTCGGCGACCCCCAATACGGCCGCGCGACGGGTCGCCGCGATGCGGTTTCCGCCCTCGACGCGGACATAAAACGCCAGATCGGTGCGTTTTCGCGCCAGGCGCTCCACGCGAGGGTGTTGGGATTCGTCCATCCGAAAACGGGTCAACATGTTGATTTTAATACAGAATTACCCGACGACATGGCCCATCTTAAGAGAATATTAGAATCTCTCTAAGATATTGTAGTCCGGCACGAAATCACCATATTCCTGTGACAGGCTGACGCCTCGTTCAGCACATTCCATTCGTGATCGCGGATGGTGGGAGAATTAATGATGGCATCACCGGCGCTTCCCTCGCTTACCCCCGACGGCAATCTGTCGCGCTACCTGCAGGAAATTCGCAAATTTCCCATGCTGGAGCCCGAGCAGGAGTTCATGGCTGCCAAACGTTGGGTCGAGCATGAAGACGTGGACGCCGCCCACATGATGGTGACGAGCCATCTTCGCCTGGTCGCCAAGATCGCGATGGGCTATCGCGGCTACGGCCTCCCGGTCGCCGAACTGATCTCCGAAGGTAATGTCGGGCTCATGCAGGCGGTCAAGAAATTCGACCCCGACCGGGGGTTCCGCCTGTCCACCTACGCGATGTGGTGGATTCGCGCCGCGATCCAGGAATACATCCTGCACTCCTGGAGCCTGGTCAAAATGGGCACCACGGCGGCACAGAAGAAGCTCTTCTTCAATCTCCGCCGCATGAAGGGGCAGTTGAAAGCCTTCGACGAGGGCGATCTGCCGCCGGAGCAGGTAGCACACATCGCCAAGGAACTGAGTGTCGCGGAGAAGGACGTGGTGATGATGAACCGCCGCCTCGCCGGCCCTGACGGCTCCCTCAATGCGCCGCTTCGAAAGGACGGAGATGGCGACGGCGAGTGGATGGACTGGCTGGTCGATGAATCCGAATCCCAGGAAATCGAGCTCGTCGAGCAGGATGAGCTGGAGAAACGCCGCGGCCTACTGAATCAGGCAATGGAAGGTCTGAACGAACGTGAGCGGCACATTCTCAACGAACGCCGCCTGCGCGAAGACCCGGTCACACTTGAGGACCTGTCACAGCAATACGACATCAGCCGGGAACGGGTGCGACAGATCGAGGTTCGCGCGTTCGAGAAGTTGCAGAAGGCGATGAAGAACCTGGCCATCGAACAACAGGTCGCAGCGCCCTAACGGCCTCGACCGAACCCGCCGCGGTCAGCTTTCGGCCGGCGCTGCGATGTCCTCACCCCATTCTTCAACAAGGCGTTGCTGTTCGCGACGCATCAGCTTGATCTTGGTCTCGTTCGTGACCTCGATGTAAACGGTCGCGATCTTGGGCATGCCCAGAACCAGCACCCAGCCAATTCCCGCCGTCCCGAACATCACGGCAATCACGAACACGTCAGACAACATTGTCATCGCGCGGTCCATCGTCGCCCCCGCGACCAGCAGTTCGACAATGAAGGGCGCCACACCGGCGACGTTTGCGGCAGCGACGGCAAGTGTTGCGTTCCGGTCGGGTTCACGGTCCACGACATAGGCGACCATCGCCGGGGTGCAGCCGACGGCCAGCAGCAGCAACGCGGGCGCGGCGAAGAGCATCAGGCATACAAAGATCGCGCCCATGAGCAAGAAAACATACGCACCGCCGCCCTTCTTCGCAGGTGTCGCCTGATCCGAACTTGCGGAAGCTGCTTTCGCTTTGTTTTTCGACGCGGCCATATCGCTATCCGATCCTGGAAAACACCAGTGCTGCAATCACGAGCACGCTGACAATGCTGGAGACGCTTGCCGCAATCTGCCGACCGAGCAGGTTTGCCTGGCGTTGGAGGCGCTTCTCATCGGTCTGCATCTTTGTGATTTCTGCCGCGAGTGCCGCATATCGGCGCTCTGCAGCCGCGGCACCGCGTTCATCCCAACGCCGCCGCTTTGCATTATCGACAATCTTGATCAGGTCACCCAACCTGCCCTTCGCGGCCGCCTTCTTGGAATCCTTCAGAATTTCCTCGCGCAGCGTCACATTTCGAAAACACTCGATGGCCGGCTGCAAGTTTTTGAGGAAAAACTTGAAAAGGTTTTTGGTCACCACCGCGCTGTTCTTGCTTTGCACGAACGCCAACAGCCGCAACTGTGCCGAGATCTTCTCGATGTCACTCGTGGCGCTCCCGTAGTCGTGCAACTCCCGGTCAATACGTCCGGTGATACGGGCGGCGAGAAACGCGGCGATGTGGCGATCGAATAGCAGTTCGCCGGTCTGGGCGTGACGCTCGATACATTCCAACAACTCTCGCGGCTGCAATGGAACACGCCCCTTAAGCGACGGACTCAGGCAGGGCAATGCGGGGTTGAGTTCATACACGCACCGCTCAATGGAAAATCCCGGCGACGTATCGGCCAGAAAAATGGCTGCCTTGTCGACAATTTCGGACGCGGCGAGCATCCAGGTTTTGGGGCGCGCCTGGGACTCATGCCAGAAGCTCATCATCTTGCCGAGAACAAGATCCGTGTAGTCGGCGGAAAGGCTCTTATCCCGCACAGCAAGGATCGAGGCCGGGCCAATGGCATCCGGCATCACTGCGATGCGGCGGAACCGGATCGGACCGACCGGATCCAGTGTCGTGATGATACGGGACAAACGAATATCGTCCGTCATCTTGCGCGGCCCCGATGAACCGATCAGGCCACATTCGGAAATTTCCTTGGCCAGCTCGCGGTTTTTGAGATTCCGTTCGACCCAAAGCTCGATGGTGTCGTCGCTGGCCAGCTTGAGGGCCGTATCCCAGTCCGCCGCCAAATGATGCGCCAGCTCGCGTCCCGTGTGCGCGACACGGCCATTGACCTCCAACGGCCTGTCGGCGTGCTCTTCGGGCGGCGGCTGCGAGGGGTTCACGCGGCCGCTGTTTACCCAGTTCGACAGATCGGGAATTGTCCAGCGCTCGTGCTCTTCGTCGCGCAGCAACGAACGTACGACCGGCGCCAGATCGGCGTGAAGTTTGTGTTTGCCCAGCAGTGCATTGTAGCTGCCATGGATAATCCGGCGCTGGAGAAGCTCCTCCTCATCCATCCCCGCGACCGGATTAAACCCGAGCCCGAGAACCATGATCGTCACACCGAGTGCGAAAAGCTCGTCCGACAGGTCGCCGATTCCACGACTGATCGGCGGACACATGGCACGCTCGATAGTCTCGAACATGGCCGGCTGTTCAAACCCCGGTGGCGCGCTGTAAATCTGGCCCGAGACGACCGAGTCATCGTTCTGCCGCCTGTAGAGATTGGTCGGCCGAATGTTGCGATGTGTCAGGCGATCTTCATCCATGCGCCGGAGCAAATCCATGATCGGCATCAGGAAGTCGCGTTTTATCTCACGAACGGTCCAGTACTGGGTGGTCGATTCCATACTCTTGAGCAAAGGCGGCCCGGGCGGCTGCGGCAGGATAATGACGATTTCCTCGCGACCGTCACCGACCCAATCGACCTGGCCCCAGCGGATGGGCTTCAGGAGCGCCTCATGGGGAATGTCTTTCGCGGCGTGAATGGCCGTCAGTCGTGCCGGCACCTTGGGGTCGAGCACCAGGGCATAGAGTTCGCGGTCCGGGTCTTCGGCGTCATACGTCAGATACGCGCGTGCCGCGGACGTCGACAGATGCGGCAGGACAACATCGGGCTGAATCTTGTACCGGCTGGCAAAGATCACCTCTTTTTTCGAATCGGCAGGCGGCGGCCGGGTATCCGTCCCTTCCGACGCTCGCGGGTCTTCCGCTCTGGCTGTCGCGTCACTCATCCTGTCCGCCCATACGTGGTCCGGTCCGCGGCGTAGTTCGCCGTGAATTCAGTAGTTTAGGCAGGATGAAGGTAAAGGAAGGTTAACGCCGATCAGTCGGCAAACGGATCTCGCACGAGGATCGTATCGAGCCGTTCCGGGCTGGTCGAAAGCAGCGCGACGGGCGCATCGATAAGCTCCTCGATACGACGAACATACTTGATCGCTGTGGCGGGCAAATCGGCCCAGCTGCGGGCACCCTGGGTACTGGTTTGCCAGCCTTCCATCGTCTCATAGACCGGTGTGACGCTGGCCTGCTCACGAATGCCCGCCGGGAATCTGGGCACCTCGGCACCATCGACAGTGTAGCCGACGCATACCTTGAGCTCTTCGATACCGTCGAGGACATCAAGCTTTGTCAGCGCGATACCACTGATTCCGCCGACGCGCACCGCCTGGCGAACCATGACCGCATCGAACCAGCCGCAACGGCGACGCCGACCTGTCACCGTGCCGAATTCATGCCCCCGTTCACCCAGAAGCTCGCCGATCTCGTTCTCCTGCTCGGTCGGAAACGGGCCGCTGCCCACGCGCGTCGTATAGGCCTTGGTGATGCCGAGCACATACCCGATCGCATTCGGCGCCACCCCCGACCCGGCGGCGGCTTGCCCGGCCACGGTATTGGAAGAAGTCACGAACGGATAAGTGCCGTGATCGACATCAAGCATCGCACCCTGGGCACCTTCGAAGAGAATTCGTTTTCCGGCCTTGCGCGCATCGTCAAGAAAGTCCCAGACAGGCGCGGCATATGGCAACAACCGGTCGGTGATTTCGTCGATGCGCCCCATCAACTCGGCCTTGTCGACTTCGTCCGCACCCAGGCCACGCAGCAGGGCGTTGTGATGAAACAGCAGGTGATCGACCCGCGCATCGAGGGTTTCACGATCGGCGAGGTCGCAAACTCGAATGGCGCGGCGTCCCACCTTGTCTTCATAGGCCGGGCCGATACCGCGACCGGTCGTGCCGATCTTGTCTGCGCCACGCGCCACCTCGATGGCCTGGTCGAGATAGGGGTGCAACGGCAGGATCAGGCTCGCATTGTCTGCGACCTTGAGGGTCTCCGGGGTCACCTCGACACCCATTTTGACGATCTCGTCGATTTCACCGAGCAATGCCCAGGGATCGACGACGACGCCGTTTCCGATGATCCCGATCTTGCCCGGGCGCACCACGCCCGAGGGCAGCAGACTGAGCTTGTAGACCTGACCGTCGATGACCAGCGTATGTCCGGCATTGTGCCCGCCCTGAAAACGAACCACGACATCGGCGCGTTCCGACAGCCAGTCGACGATCTTGCCCTTGCCTTCATCGCCCCACTGGGAGCCAACCACCGCTACATTCGCCATAGATTTAATCCGTTAAGTATTGCTGCCATCGGCTTTCGCCGGCGCGCCATCCACCAAAAGATGGCTACATCCCAATCGTCCGGCCTCGGCCGCTGCATCGTCTTCCGACGTCATGCCCGCAACGGTGACCCATCCCGCATCGCGGAATGTCACGCCCGTTTGAAACGGCGTGCCATAGGGCAGGTAAAGCCGGTCACCGGCGGTCGTTGCGGGCAACGCGCGAAGGATCGAGTCCATATACAAGGACGCCCCCGTCGCCACCTCGCCGGCACCGGTGATATAGCGCCCGCCACGACCCAGTTCGCCCCGCACGCCCTCGGCGAACAATGTGAAGCTCACGCCGGTATGATATTCAAACCCGCGATACTCGACCGGGTCGAGGGTCAGCGGCAGGTTCGGCATCGCGGCATGAAGACCAGCGACCACGGCCGCCAGGCGTTCGACTTCGGCCTGCGCGCCCGCCGGCAGCGATAACTCCTGGAGCTCACCGATTACTTCGTCGGCCGGGCCGACGGTTTCAATCAGGGCGCACAAGGCCTTTGCCGCATCCGAAAACGCGACCCCGTTGCTCCGCAATATTTCACCGGTCGCGTCTTCATCCTTGCGGTCGAGTGCGGCGCGAAGATCACCGGTTGTGACCTCGTCGAGGTCGATCTGTTCGAGGATATTCGCCACCAGTGCCGGAGAATTAAGATCGACCGTCGGCCGCGGTACATCCGCCGCCAGAAGCGCTGCAGCGGCCAGCGAAATCACTTCAATATCGGCGCTTACATCCTCGGCACCAATCAGCTCCAGCCCGACCTGGGCAAATTGCCGCTCGGGACGCAGCTGAGTACCGCGCACGCGCAAAATCTGCCCGGCATAGGAAAGGCGAAGCGGCCGCGGTGCATCATGCAATCTGGCTTCGGCGATACGCGCGACCTGCAATGTGATGTCCGCCCGCACTGCCATCATGCGCTGGCTGACGGGGTCCATCATCCGGAACATCTGTCCGGCAAGGCTGCCACCGCCGTTGGTGCCATTGCCCACAAGCGTGGATTCGAACTCGACGAGGGGCGGTTTGACCTGCTCATAGCCGCAGGCGCGAAACGCATCCATGATCCCGGAAATGGTCGCAGCTTCCTGCGCCGCACGCGGCGGCAACAGGTCGTGGAGACCCGCCGGCAGCAATGCTCTGTTTTCACCTGAATCAGTCATGACGCGCGGGGTTTAAACGGTTTGGCATGTGTCGGCAATGGTAAGTCAGGGCCAACGAGACCCTTCCTTGTATCATTTACCGGGAGTCGGCCTTACCGCCACGATTGTGCCGTCAGCCAGGCCATAAACCGCATAGACCGTTCCGCTCGAATCCAGCCTGGCGGGTCGGACGGCTGTGACAATCTGCTGATCGTGGACGACTTCATCGAAATCGCGAAAACGCCCCTCGGCGAAGGTCACGAAACGCAGTGCGGTGCGTCGCGCGTTGGGAATAGCAATATCGGGCACGCCGTCGCTCGTCCAGTCATGCAGGGCTGCCTGCGTCTGTTCCCGGCTGCCGATGGCATGGTTCGAGAAACCGCGCGCGGCATGATCTTCGTGCAGTTTGCGGTCCCGGAATTCATACAGGCGCAGCGTACCGCCGATATGAGGGGTCTCGACGAAGGCGACTTCGGTTCGCCCGTCACCATCGAAATCCGCGGCACCCACCGGGTTGAGCCAGCGGTTCGCGCGGCCGATCGCCGGCACTTCGGACAGAAATTCGACCTGCTCCGCCCCAAGTCCGAAAATTGCAAGAGCAGCGCCCGCATCCAGATAGGACTGCACGACGATTGCCTCGTCACGTCCGTCATCATCCAGATCGATCAGCCGGACCCGTCGATCCTCGAACACCGACCCGGCATCGAGTTTGTACCTTGCGATCCGGCCGTCCCGACGCTCGAGCGCCAGGCCACCCGCCTCGATCGCATCACCGAGGATGCCATGGCGGTAGCGGTCCGTCGGATCGGTCAACCACGCCCGCGCGATGTCCGCCTGACCGAGGGTCACCTCGCCATCATTGAGGGCATCATCGGGTCTGGGGCCGCCAGATCTCTGTTTGATCGCGGCAGTGGAGACCACCAACCGACCGTTCTGCAGCCCGATCGGGTAAATCCGACCGTCGGCATCGCGAACACCGATCAGCGACACAGGTTGGCTGATCCCGCCTTCGATACCGGGCAAACGGACGATCGTATCGCCGTCCATCATACCGGGCATCTTCAGAATTTCCGCCGCGCGGAGTTCAGCGGCGGCGCCGAGCACCGACACGAAGACCATGAGGGCCGCCACAACATATGCAGCGACCCGGCTCACCATCAGAAGTTAAGTGCTTTCGCCTGCACCACATTGGGAAGTGCTGCGACCGCGGCCAGCACATCGGCCGGAACCTCGTGATCAACCTCGACGAGCGCGATCGCATCATCACCCGCAGCCGTACGACCAAGCTGGAAGGTGGCAATGTTCAACCCGGCATCGCCGAGCACCGTTCCCAGGTGACCAATCAGGCCTGGCTTGTCCTCATTGTTGACGTAGAGCATGTGGCTGCCCAGTTCGGCCTCCATGGGCACCCCCTTCACATCCACCACCCGCGACCGGTCGCCACCGAACAGGGTGCCGGCGATAGAGCGGGTATGGTTCTCGGTAACGACCGTCAGGCGCACCAGCGTCTGGTAATCGCTCTCGCGCGCCGTGCGGACCTCGGACACGTCAATCCCGCGTTCCTGCGCCATGATGGGCGCATTGACCATGTTCACACTGTCGAGCACCGGTGAGAGCAGTCCTTTCAACGCCGCCGCGCTGAGCGGCTTGGTATTCAATTCTGCCGCATGTCCCTCATATTCGATGGTCACACTTTTGAGACTGGATTCGACAAGCTGTCCGGCAAAGCTGCCGAGCAGCTCGGCGAGCTTCATATAGGGCATCAGGCGCGGCGCATCCTCGGCGGAAACCGACGCCATGTTCAGGGCATTCACGACCGCCCCCGTCAGCAGATAGTCGGCCATCTGTTCCGCCACCTGGATTGCGACATTGACCTGTGCTTCGGTCGTGCTCGCGCCCAGATGAGGCGTGCAGACAAGATTGTCCACGCCGAACAATGCGTTCTCCTTGGCCGGCTCTTCTTCAAAAACATCGAGGGCCGCACCCGCCACATGCCCGGATTCGAGCGCGGCCTTGAGGTCTGCCTCGACGACGAGACCGCCACGCGCGCAGTTGACGATACGAACGCCGGGCTTTGTCTTGGCCAGGGCCTCGGCGTCGATGATGCCGCGCGTCTGATCGGTCAATGGCGTGTGCAGGGTGATAAAGTCTGCCCGTCGCAACAAGGTATCCAGCTCTGCCTTCTCCACGCCCAGCTCACGCGCGCGCTCGTCGCTCAAATACGGGTCAAAGGCGACCACCTTCATCTTGAGGCCCAGCGCGCGTTCCGCCACGATCGAGCCGATATTTCCGCAACCGACCAAGCCAAGGGTCTTGGCCGTCAGTTCCACGCCCATGAAGCGTGATTTTTCCCATTTGCCTTCCTGGGTGGACTTGTTGGCTTCGGGAATCTGGCGCGCCACCGCCATCATCATCGCGACGGCGTGTTCTGCCGTTGTGATCGCATTGCCGAATGGCGTGTTCATGACCACGACGCCGCGCGCCGTTGCGGCATCACGGTCAATATTGTCCACCCCGATACCCGCGCGTCCGATCACTTTCAGATTATCCGCCGCCGCCAGAACTTTCGCGGTCGCCTTGGTTGCCGAGCGCACGGCCAAGCCGTCATAGTCGCCGATAATCGCAATCAGCTCTTCTTCGGACAGGCCGGTCGTCACATCGACCTCGATTCCGCGTTCTACGAAAATCTCTTTCGCGCGATCACTCATTTTGTCGGAAATCAGTACTTTTGGCATGGGGTCATCCTTCCGCAGCTATGCGGTTGTATTGAATTCGAGTGGTTTCACCGGGCTCTCTACCGGTCAGGCAGCGGTGGCGATGCGCTCGGCCTTTACGGCCTCGAACGCCCAGTCGAGCCAGGGCATCAACGCCTCGAGATCACCCTGCTCGACTGTCGCACCGGCCCAGATACGCAATCCCGGCGGTGCATCGCGATAGGCCCCGACATCGAAGGCGACGCCCTCGCTGTCGAGCAATGCCGAGACGGCCTTTGCGGCGGCCGCCTGATCATCACCATCGAGCGACGCAAACCAGGGATCGACAATCTTGAGGCATACGCTCGTCGTCGAGCGTAGATGGGGGTCTGATGCCAGAAACGCCGCCCAGTTCGATCCGGACACCCAGGCATCAATCACGCCGAAATTGGCGTCTGCGCGGGCGATCAGCGCATCGAGCCCACCGATATCGCGTGACCAGTCGAGTGCATCAAGATGGTCCTCGACGCACAGCATCGAGGGCGTGTTGATGGTGCTGCCCTTGAAGATATCCTCGTTCAACTTGCCGCCTTTGGTGAGACGGAAAATTTTCGGCAGCGGCCATGCCGGCGCGTAACTCTCAAGTCGCTCGACCGCGCGCGGACTGAGCACGAGCATCCCGTGTTGGGCCTCCCCACCCAGGACCTTCTGCCAGGACCAGGTCACGATATCGAGCTTGTCCCAGGGCAAATCCATGGCAAAGGCGGCTGACGTCGCATCGCACAAGGTGAGCCCTTCGCGATCGTCGGCAATCCATTCCCCGTCCGGCACACGAACACCCGATGTCGTGCCGTTCCAGGTGAAGATCACATCCTTGGCAAAATCAACCGCGGTGAGATCGGGAAGCGTCCCGTACGTGGCATCGAGCAGTCGCACGTCGTCGAGTTTGAGCTGTTTGACCACGTCCGTCGCCCAGCCCTGGCCAAAGCTTTCCCAGGCGAGAATGTCGATAGGCCGCGCGCCAAGCACAGACCACATGGCCATCTCGAACGCACCGGTGTCCGATGCGGGCACGATGCCGATCCGGTAATCCTCGGGAATTCCCAGGATCGACCGGCTGTCCTCAATGACACGCTGGAGCTTGGCCTTGGGTCCCTTCGCGCGATGCGAACGCCCGATGCTCGCATCGGTCAGCGCATCCAGCGACCAGCCGGGTCGCTTGGCGCAAGGGCCAGAGGAAAAGAGGGGTGATGCCGGACGGATGTCCGGTTTATTCGGTGTTTGCGTCATGACGCGCTCCTTACAGAACGCCGCACCTCGTTGGGGAGGTGTGGCCCGCCGCAGAAACTAGATGTATTTCACGCCGGGTCAATAGCCGCATTGTCGCAGGAGATGTGCCGGTCAAATAAGCCCGTAATACCAGGGCGCGACGAGGCTGAAGATCAGCCAGACGATAATCAGCAAAGGTGTTCCGACCCGCACGAAATCAACGAATCGGTAGTTGCCCGGTGCCATCACCAACAGGTTCGTCTGGTAGCCCACCGGTGAAGCAAACGAGCAGTTCGCCGCGAAAACAACGGCCACGGCAAACGGCTCGATGGGCAACGCCAGACCGTTGGCCAGCCCGACGGCAATCGGCGTGAACAGCACGGCGGTCGCCTTGGTGCTGATAATATTGGCCAGCACAGCCACGAGCAGGAAGAACGCGGACAAGATGACCGCGGGTGAAGCATCTCCGACGGCGCTCAACAGCAATCCTGCGAGAAACTCCGCCCCGCCGGTCGCCTGCAACGCGCTGCCGAGCGCCAGCGCGGCGGCAATCATCATCACGATCGTCCGGTCGATGGCACGTGCGGCCTGACGAATGTTCAGGACGCCGGTCGCCAGCATCGCACCGGCACCGACCAGGGTCGCGATTTCGATGGGAACGATACCCAGGGCCGCCGAACCGATCACGGCGGCGAAAATAATCAGCGTGCTGGTGGCGTGGTGGACGGCCGGCATCTCGGCTGCGGTCCATTCGACCAGCAGGATGTCCTGATTGCCACGCAGGGCCTCCACATCGCTCTCGCGCCCCTGCACCAGCAGGACATCGCCCGGCTCAAGCCGGATCTCCGTTACGCGTGCCCGGATCATCTGCGAGCGGCGCTGAATACCGAGCACCACGCAATGATACTGGTATCGAAAGCCGATCTGCGTGAGCGTCTGGCCAACCAGACGCGAGGCCGGCGTCACCATGGCCTCGGCAAGAACCTGGTTACCCACCTGCCAGCGCTGCGCACCGTCTTCGCCCTCGAAACGTTCCCAGTCCTGCCCCAGTTCGGGGTGAAACTGTTCGGGTTCACCCTTGAGCGCCTCGGTCAACGCCGTGCGGGTCGCCGCGACCACGAGGATATCTCCCTCGGAAAGCCGAAACGCATCATCAAAGGGCGGCATGAAGGACTCACCGTCATGAATGATCACCCGCACGGTCATGTCCTTGAGGTCCGGGAAAAACCCCCCGCGCGGCTGCATGCCATGAAATTTGGAGCCCTCGGTCACCGCGACTTCGGCCATGAACTGTCGTCCGCCACCGGCGATGGCATTCGTCAGCAGCGCGCGCTCCGGCAAAAGGCGCGGGCAGATAAAAATCACGTAAACAACACCGACCAGGGCCAGTGCAGCACCGGGCAATGCAAACTGGAAGAACGAGAAGCCCTCATTGCCCAACTCGATCAGCATGCCGGAGACGAGCAGGTTCGTACTGGACCCGATCAGGGTCACCATGCCGCCGAGGATCGCGGCAAACGACAAAGGCATCATCAGCCGTGAGGGCGACTGCCCCAAACGCGACGCCAGCGCCTGCATGATCGGGATGAAGATCACGACCACGGGCGTGTTGTTCATGAAGCCGCTGACCACGAGCACCGCCACGAAGGCCAGCCCCGTCGCCAGGGCGGCATGACCCCGGCCATACCGGAAGAACATCTGCGCGCCCGCCTCGAGCACGCCGGTACGCGCCAGCCCCTCACCCATCACCAGCAATGCGACGACCGTCAGCAGCGCGGGGTTGGCGAAACCGGCCAGGAGCCGTGTCGGGTTGAGAATATTCTGGCCGTCTGCATCCACGACCGGGACAAAGTGGAAGAACACCAGAAGGACACAGATCACGCCGAGCGACGTCAGCTCAAACGTCAGGCGTTCAAGCGTGTACATGACCAGCGCCACGATAATCACGGCGAAGGTCAGCCACATTCCGAGCTGGCTCGGTTCCATGCCGGCAAAAAAACTGATCATCTTCTCAACATCGACTGGTGGTCGGAACAGGCCCTCAGTCTATCACGCGGCGGGTCTCTATGCCTTCGCGCCCGCGCGGGCGCGCACGAATATCGTGGCCGTGAAGGTGAGAACCGGGCCCGACTCGGTCGTAACCGCGAACGCCAGGGTCACAACCCCGCGCCCCGGATTCGAACGCGTGGCCCGCGCCTCGGCCACCTCGACCCGGGTGTGCAGGGTCTCGTCGGGTCGCACCGGCGCGGTCCAGCGGACCTCGTCCAACCCGGGCCCGCCCATCCCGGTGTCCTCGACGGCGCCGGTCCGGATGAACTGGCCCGTCGCGATCGCCACGGTCTGGAAACCGCTCGCGACATGCTCGCCGAATGCCGTATCTTTCGCACGCACCGGGTCGGTATGGAAAACCTGCGGATCGTGCCGCTCGGCGAACCAGATGATTTCGTCCGCCTCGAGCGTCACCGGCTCGGTCTCGAAGACCCGGCCGATTGTGTAGTCCTCAAGATAAAGACCGCTCATGCTGCATCCTCCGCCGGGCGCCGGCGCAAGAATGTCGTGGTGATGAAGCTCGCCACATCCTGGTCCCCGACACGGACCTGAAGGCGCACGCGAATGATCCCCCGGTCGGGCCGGGATTTGGAGGCACGCAGCTCCACGACTTCGGCCGTGGAGTGAAGCGTGTCGCCGGGGCGCACAGGTGCGGTCCAGCGAATCTCGTCCATGCCCGGGCCGCCGAGTGCGTTCTCTTCAAATAGTCCAAGCCGCACGAACTGCGCGAAGGCAAGGCCGATCGTCTGGTGGCCGCTGGCGATCAGCCCGCCATAGAAACTGTCTTTCGCGGCTACCGGATCAGTGTGAAACACCTGCGGGTCGTATTTTTCGGCGAAGAAAATAATTTGCTCTTCCGTGACCGTGACCGGCGCGGTCTCGAAGACCTCGCCAACCGCATAATCTTCCCAATATCGCGCCGCCATGGAGCCCTTCCCGGTTTCGAGGCGCGGACCCTAACCCGTCGGATGGTGGGAATAAAGTGGGCTTAGCGACCGACTGACGTCGTCTCCGGGTCGCGCGCGCCAGCCTCCGAGCGGGCGGCCTCCCAGGCCAGGATCAGGCGCTTCTTGTCGGGGTGCCAGCGGTATCCGCTGATGGACCCGCCGTTCCGAATTACCCGATGACACGGGATCAGCCATGACACGGGGTTCCGCGCGACTGCCCCGGCGACCGCGCGGGCCGAACCGGGCGCGCCGATGCGGATGGCCAGGTCCGAATAGGTCAGGACCGCACCCTCCGGAATTTGCATCAGCGCCTCCCAGACCTTGAGCTGGAACGGCGTCCCGCGAAGCACCAGATGCACCTGACCATCGGCAAACGCAGCCTCGGCGTGGGCGCGGGTCGCATCGGGATCCTCAATCAGTTGGGCCGCGTCGAGACTGCCGCGCAGATCGTTCAGCGCCGCTGCACGGTCACCGGTGCCATTGAAGGCGAGACCGCATACGCCGCGCGGCGAGGCCACGATCAGGCACTCCCCGAAGGGGCTGTCGTGCCAGCCATAATGCAGCTCCAGACCCTCGCCACGACGCTTCCAGTCCCCCGGCGTGACGGCTTCATGGGTCACGAACAGATCATGCAGCCGGCCCGCGCCCGACAACCCCGTCTCGAAAGCGACATCGAGCACGCTCCGGGACTCGCCCAACGCCCGTTTGGCGTGTTCGAGGGTCAGATACTGGACGTATTTCTTGGGACTGACGCCGACATAGCGGGTGAACAGCCGCTGCAGGTGAAAGGCGCTCAGACCGGCTTGCGCGGCGATCTCGTCGAGGTTGGGCTGGTCGCGATAATTCTCGCTCAGCCATGTGAGCAGTCGACCGACCAGGGCAAAACCGTAGTCGTCGTCAAAGCTGTCGTTGAGGTCTTCCGTCTCGAACGTCTCGATCATGGCCATGTTCCGCATCTCCTTTTTACACCCGGCCGGCGGGTCTGTGCGATCCGTTTCGCACATTGCGGAATTTAGGTGGACGCAGGTGTCGGCCCCACCCGGTTCTTGCGCAAAAAAGATTGCGTCAGGATCGCTCGCGCTGCACCAGCGCCACGCCGCCCAGGATCACGAGCGTCGCCACCAGCAAGGTGGGCGTCAACGGCTCGCCGAGCACCACCGGCGCCAGGCCAATCCCGATTACCGGCTGCAGGAGCTGAAGCGCCCCGATGCGCGCCACACCCCCATCGGCCAGCGCACGATTCCACAGGAGATAGGCGAGAATGGTCGTGCCCCAGGCAAGCGAACAGATCGCGACCCAGCCCGGCGCATCGATCGCGACAAGGGTCTCCGCGCCGGAATGAAAGACGACCACCGGCAGCAAGCACATGGCGGCGACAATGACCGACCACAAGGTCACCGGCACGGCACCGAGTTCAGCAGTGAGCCTCGCACCGGCGACATAGCCAAGGACACCCGTGAACATGCCGAGGAACACCAGCGCATCCCCCTGCCATGTAACACCGGCGACCGACAGGCCGACCGCCTCCCAGATCAGGAGCAACGCGCCCGCCGAACCGATCGCGACACCGATCCACCAGGGACCGCCGGGCATCCGCCGATGCACCACGGCCATGATCGCGCCTGCCATCACCGCGCCGGCGGCCGTGCCCGCCGCGGCATGGCCGGCCGTCGTCAGCTGTACGCCCCAGCTGAAGAACACCGGAAACAGGACCAGCCCGCCCACGCCCGACACCAGCACCAGGACAATCGCGTCCCGGCGCCACGGTATCCGGCAGCCCATGATGCAATCACGATGGCGGCCACGGGTGCGGCGACGACCGCGCGCAGCGCGCCTACGGTGATGCCGTCCGCGCTCAGCGTCCCGACCTTCGTGAAGATCGGGGTCACGCCATAGATGAAGACCGCGATCAGCGCGAAGGTGTAGAGGCGAGTTTTGGTGGTCTCGGACATCGGCGCTCGCGCGGCATCAGCGCCGCTGCACCAGCCCGACGCCAAAAAGAATAATGACCGTGGCCGCCACGAGAAGCGGCGTCAACGGTTCGGACAGGAATATCGCGGCCCCCGCGACGCCGACGACCGGCAAGGCAAACTGCCACACGCTCATGCGCCCGATGCCACCGCGGGTGAGCGCGAAAATCCAGGTGATGTAGGCGATGACCGTCGAGCCCAGCGACAGATAGATGATCGCCGTCCAGCCCATCGGCTCAACTGCCGCCCAGGCGTCCGCATCCATCCGCATGATGACGAATGGCAGCTGCACGAGCCCGGCGATCACCACGCTCCACATGGTGACGCCCACGGGGCCATAGCGCGGCGTCAGGCGCGCGCCGATGACGAAGCTCATGGCCGCCGAGAACCCACCGCCGGCGGCCAGCAGGTCGCCCTGCCAGGTCGCGTCGACGGAATCGAGGCCGACCGCCTCCGCGATCAGGATCACCGCGCCGACAAACGCGACCGAGACGCCGATCCACCAGCGTCGCGCGGGCCATTTGCGGCTGACCAGGGCCTCAAGGAACCCCACAAACACTGGCGTTGCCGCCGTCACGACGGCTGCGTGGCCGGCAGATGTCCGCCCCACCCCCAGGGTAAAGAGGACCGGAAATCCGACCACCCCCACGATGCCGAAGGCGAGGATCAGCCACTTGTCGTTGCCCCGCCACGGCAGCGGGCACCGCAGGATGGCAATAATGAGCACCGCGAGGGGCAGCGCCATGACCGTACGCAGGAGCGCCAGGGACATGACATCTACCGACACCACGCCGAATTTCGTGATGATCGGCGTGCCGCCCCACACAAAAACCGTCACGAGTGCGCCGGCGGTCGCGAGGGAGAAGAACCCGACGGCGGCGGGTTGCGGACTGGTCGATTGGGTCATGGGCCTGCGGGCTCGCCGTCAGCGATCGAGGCGATCGGGATCGAATGTCACCCCGTGATCGAGCGGCCCGTGCCCGCGCCCGTAGCCGGGTGCGGCGATGATGGTCTGACGGACATAGGCCCGCGCGCGCGCCACCGCATCTTTTAGCTCCATGCCCTGCGCCAGACCCGCGGCAATCGCCGAAGCGAGCGTACAACCGGTGCCATGGGTGTGCCGCGTCTCGATGCGCGGGTCGGCAAACCGGAAGGCCCCATCCTGCGTGACGAGTAAATCGATGACGTCCGGACCCTCGATATGGCCGCCCTTGATCAGGGCTGCGGTCGCACCGAGTTCCAGCAACCGCTCACCCGCCCGACGCTGACCCGCCTCATCGTCGACCGCGAGGCCCGTCAGCGCGGCGGCTTCTGGTGCATTGGGGGTGAGCAGGCCCGCACGCGGCACGAGCAGCGAGACCAGGGCCGCATGGGCACCTTCATCGAGCAACCGCGCCCCGCCCTTGGCCACCATGACCGGGTCGGCAACCAACGGAATATCACCGCCGATGTCCACCAGTGTCTCGACCACGGTTTCGATCACATCGACACTGTGCAGCATGCCTGTCTTCAGGCAATCGGCGCCGAGATCTTCCAGCACGACACGCATCTGTTGCGCGATAAAGCTGGTCTCGACCCCGAAGATACCGTGCACGCCCTGGGTATTTTGTGCGGTCAGAGCGGTCACGGCCGTCATCGCGAAACCGCCCAGCGCGGTAACGGCCTTGATATCAGCCTGAATTCCGGCACCTCCACCGGAATCCGAGCCGGCGACGATCAGCACACGTCCATCCATCTCGAAATACGAGCTCCGCGCTAAGCCGTCGGAACGTCGGCAATCGCGCCGGCGATCTCATCGACCACCGAGGTGACCATTTTCGCGTCGAGGCCTTCCGCCATCACGCGAATGACCGGTTCGGTACCGGACGGGCGGATCAACACGCGCCCTTCGTCTCCAAGTTTTGCCTCGGCAGCAGTGACAGCGGCTTTGACGCTCGCATGGTCCATCGCCGTCACACCGTTCGCGGGCACGTTGCGCAGCAGCTGGGGATAGGATTCGAATACATTGGTCAGCGCGCTCATGGCCGCCCCGGATTCGACGAGTGCCGCCAGCACCTGAAGCGCGGCGATCAGGCCGTCCCCGGTGGTTGAATAGTCGCTGAGAATGATATGCCCGGACTGCTCGCCACCGAGGTTGTAGCCGCCGGCGCGCATCTGTTCGAGGACGTAGCGATCGCCGACTTTCGCCCGCTGCATTTCCAGTCCGATGGTCTGCAGATAGCGCTCAAAGCCCAGGTTGGACATAACGGTCGCGACCACCTTGCCCCCCTGCAATCGATCGACCGCCTGCCAGGATCGCGCGATGACGGCCATCACCTGATCACCGTCAACGACCTCTCCGCTTTCGTCGCACAGGATGACCCGGTCGGCGTCACCATCCAGTGCGATACCCAGATGGGCACCATGGGTCACGACCTGCTGTTGCAGCGCATCCGTCGCCGTGGCCCCGCAATCGCGGTTGATGTTCGTGCCATCCGGATCGATCGCCATGGGAATGACATCGGCACCCAGTTCGTGAAACACCGAGGGCGCGACCTTGTAGGCCGCACCATTCGCGCAATCCACGACCACCTTGAGACCGTCGAGGCGCAGGCCACGCGGGAGGGTGTGTTTGACAAACTCGATGTAACGGCCCGGCGCATCCTCGAGACGACGCGCACGCCCGAGGTTTCCCGCATCCGCGAGATGGTCGAGCAGTCCGTTCTCGATAAGCGCCTCGATTTCCTCTTCCACGGCATCGGAAAGTTTGAATCCGTCGGGTCCGAACAGTTTGATACCGTTGTCTTCATACGGATTGTGCGAAGCCGAGAGGACAACGCCGAGATCCGCGCGCAAAGTTCGCGTCAACATGGCAACCGCCGGGGTCGGCATCGGGCCCACCAGCACGACGTCCATGCCCATCGCCGTGAAACCGGCCTGCATCGCCGGCTCGAGCATGTAGTTGCTGAGCCGCGTGTCTTTGCCGATGATCACCAGATGTCGATGATTGCCGCGGGTAAAGCGATGCCCCGCAGCCATTGCCACGCGCAACGCCGTTTCGGCGGTCATCGGCTCCTGATTGGCCTTGCCGCGGATTCCATCGGTGCCGAAAAGCTTTCGTGCCATCGTCAATTTCCGAACGTGTCGAAGGTCCAACTTATAGCACCCTGCCTTGAGCCGTTAACAATCCCGTCTTCGGCTCGCCTACAAGGCCGCTCTCCAGACATCGAATGCCTGGCGGGTTTCCGCCACATCATGCACCCGGGCAATCTGCACACCCTGGTCGAGCGCCTTGATGGCTGCCGCAACAGAACCCGCGATGCGGTGCCGGGGGTTCTCCTCGCCTGTGAGCGCGCCGATGAAGCTTTTGCGCGAGAGACCAACCATCAAGGGGCAACCAAGGCCGTGGAACTGCGCCAAACCCGTCAGCAATTCGAGATTGTGCGCGAGCGTCTTGCCAAAGCCGAACCCGGGGTCAATCGCAATCCGCTCAAGCGGGATACCGGCACCCAGACAGGCATCAATGCGCGCCGCCAGCGCGTCATACACATCGTCCACAACATCATCGTATGACGGTTCATCTTGCATATCCGCCGGCTGCCCCTGCATGTGCATCACGACCACCGGCACCTTTGCGGCGGCCACGAGCGCAAGTGCATCGGGGTCATCGGACAGCCCGCTGACGTCATTCACAAGGGTGATACCTGCATCAATGGCAGCGCGCATAACCGCCGCGCGTCGCGTGTCGATCGACACCGGCACATCTTGGGCCACGAGGCCTTCAATCACCGGCACAACTCTCTCTATCTCGGTGTTCACCGCCACCGGGGTGGCGCCGGGGCGGGTTGATTCCCCTCCCACATCGATGATGTCCGCACCGGCATCGAAGAGATGTCGTGCGAACGGAATGGCTTGCGTGGGCACGGCGTGGTCGCCGCCGTCAGAAAAGCTGTCGGGCGTGACGTTGCACACGCCCATGATCCGGGGTCGCGCACCGGCACCGCTCAATGACAAGCCCGCGAAATCCGGCCGGGGCTGCGAGACACGCGCGATCAATGTCCCGGGGCCCTCATCGCCGTCACGCGCCGCCGCCGTCGCCCAGCGCAGCAGGTCGGAAATGGTTAGCGCGTCCTGGCCCGGCGCATCGACCCCCGTGACCCGGGCATGGGTAAATGCGAACGGGCCGCCCGCGAGCGCAAGGCCATCACCCGATTTGCAAACCCCGACCGCGTCTGCACCCGAGACCAGACCAAGGGGTATCAGGCGCAGCCTGCTCACGCCCGTGACCGAATCCAACAGGGGCCCCCGCGTCGTTGCGAAAGCCCCTGAACTGGCTGTCTGGATCGAATTATGTGGAATCGACTGCGCCCTCGAATTGACTAGCCTTGGGGTTGCGGCTCCGGTTCCATGCCACCGCTCGGCCGGTCCTTCTTGCTCGCCGTACCGCTCGTCGGCACCGACGAACGCGCGCCGCCAGCCGAATCCGCATCGTCATCCGGTCGATCGATGCTGTCGCCCCTGAGAAGCGTGTCGACTTCGTCCGCCGAGAGCGTCTCATATTCAAGCAGCCCGTTGGAGATCGTATGCAAAGCCTCCAACTGCTCGGTCAGAATCCGCATCGCATCCGATTCCGCCGCATCAATCAGCGCGCGTATCTCATCATCGATGATCTTCGCGGTCGCATCCGAGACGTTCTTGTGCTGGGACACGGAATGACCCAGGAACACCTCTTCCTGGTTATCCTCGTAGCGCAGCGGACCAAGTTTTTCGCTGAACCCGTACTCCGTAATCATTCGGCGGGCCAGGTTCGTCGCTTGCTTGATGTCATTGCCGGCGCCGGTCGTAACTCGATCCTTACCGAAGATGATTTCCTCGGCCACCCGCCCGCCAAACATCATGGCCAGCTTCGCCTTCAGCTCGTAGATCGAATAGGTGTACCGGTCGCGCTCGGGCAGAGACATCGTGACACCCAACGCCTGACCACGCGGGATTATCGTGACCTTGTGCAGCGGGTCGCAGCCATCCATGTGCATGCCGACCAGCGCATGCCCCGCCTCGTGATAGGCCGTCAGCTTTTTCTCGTCCTCGGTCATCACCATCGAACGACGTTCGGCACCCATCAGCACCTTGTCCTTGGCATCCTCGAACTCGGCCATGGTGACCATACGTCGGCTCTTGCGTGCCGCAATCAGGGCCGCCTCATTCACGAGGTTCGCCAGATCAGCACCGGAGAAGCCCGGCGTGCCGCGCGCGATGGTCTTGGCATTCACGTCGGGGGCCAGAGGCACCTTGCGCATGTGCACCTTGAGAATCTTTTCGCGACCGATGATGTCCGGGTTCGGCACCACCACCTGACGGTCGAAGCGACCCGGACGCAGCAAGGCCGGATCGAGCACATCGGGACGGTTGGTGGCCGCGACCAGAATCACGCCCTCGTTGGTCTCGAAACCATCCATCTCGACGAGAAGTTGGTTGAGCGTTTGTTCGCGCTCGTCATTACCGCCACCCAGTCCGGCGCCACGATGGCGGCCCACGGCATCAAGCTCATCGATGAAGATAATGCAGGGCGCGTTCTTCTTGCCCTGTTCGAACATATCGCGCACCCGGCTGGCACCAACGCCGACAAACATCTCGACGAAATCCGAACCGGAGATGGTGAAAAACGGCACATTCGCTTCACCGGCAATCGCGCGGGCGAGCAGCGTCTTGCCCGTGCCCGGAGGCCCGACCAGCAGAACGCCCTTGGGAATTTGCCCCCCCAACCGCTGGAACTTCTGGGGATCACGCAGAAACTCGACGACCTCCTCGACTTCCTGCTTGGCTTCCTCGACGCCGGCCACGTCCTCGAAAGTGACCCGACCGGTTTTCTCGGTCAGCATTTTCGCGCGTGACTTGCCAAATCCCATCGCACCGCGACCGCCGCCGCCCTGCATCTGGCGCATGAAGAACACCCAGATGCCGACAATGACGATGAACGGCAGCCAGCTCAGCAGCGTGCGAACCAGGAAGTTCGCTTCCTCCTGCGGCGCGGCCGTGATGCGGACACCATGTTCGGACAGGGTCGACACGAGATTGGGGTCGTTCGGCGCATAGGATTTGAAGGCCGTGCCATTGCGCAGCGTGCCCTTGATATCATTGCCCTGGATTGTGACATCCAGGACCTGATCCGTCTCGACCTGGCCCATGAAATCCGAGAACGCCAACTGCTGTTCGGAACCCTGGCGGTCCGAACTTTGGAACAGGTTGAACAGCGCCACAACCAGCAAGGCGATGATGACCCACAGCGCAATGTTTCTACCGAAATTGTTCAAAGACCTTCTCCGATAAGCTGACCATTTGGACCAGCGCCGCCGATCATGTCCGGCGACCGTACGTGCAGCAAATTACATTGGAACCTTTACAGGCTTTAACATGGTGCTCCAAGTCCTCTAGGGCAATGCGAAAATCACCCCGATAATAGGAGTGTGATGATTATCAACCCATTGCGAAAACAGCACCCGCAACGGGATTTTTCGGCGCAAACCGGGCTTTTGCGGCAACGCAGACGGCTTGCGATGAACCTGGCAACGCACAAATATGAAAATGGCCTGCGTGGCAGATCGCCGGCAATGTCATTCGAACAAGGTGCGGCAAGCCTTCATAGCTGAGGGAATCCGCGTGCATCGGCACCTCGTTCGCAACGAATGATCCAACAGCACCAAGTCGGATATCTCCGTCACGGCCGAGCTCCCTGCCAGCAGAATCCGTTGTGGGCAACGACACCTGGTAACGCCCGTCCCACTCGAGGTCCGGAATAGTGTCGGCGGTGCCGATCAGATGCCGGATGGGTTCAATCGCCGCCTGTTCACGAACAACACGCACCACACCGTTGCTTTCGGGTCGCACGACGCAGCCACCCAGGGTCACGCCGCCCCCAAGGGTACCCTCCGTCAACCTGTCTGCCAGCCGCGATAGTCGTGCGCCACGCGGCGGATACATCCGTCCGCCGATACACATCACCAGATTGGCGATCAGCCGAAGGCTTGTCTCTCCGTCCGCGGCGGCGAGCAACGCCGGATCGAGCCTCGCAAACCCGGCGGGATGAACCGTGACAGCCTGGGCTGCAAGCCGCGCGACCTTGCGTTCTACGACCACGCGGGCCCGGGCAAACTCCGTATTCGGTTCGGCGCCAGAACCGGCTGAACGGGATTCCCGCAACCGGGCCCTGGCGTAGCGGGTATCCCGGTTACTCGGATCCTCGATCCACGCCTGTCCACGCGCGCGCAGGGTTTCGGTAATGCGTGTGCGGGGAACATCGAGCAACGGCCGCAGGACACGCACATGCGGCAGTTCTCGCACGGCCGGCATGCCCGCCTGACCGAATGTGCCGCTTGAACGTGAACGGCGCATAATCTGTGTTTCCAATTGGTCTTCTCGATGGTGCCCGACGAGCAGGTGCAAGATGCCCCGATCCCTGCAATACGCCTCCAGCAGCCCATAACGCGCGGATCGCGCGTCGGCCTCGCTGGCAAGCCCGCTTTTGTTCACTGCGGCCAGGCCGGGTCCGGGAGAGTTCTGCCAGACGAGCGTGTCGTGGGAAATCTCGAGCTGCCCCATCCACGCGGACACCTGATCAGCCTCACCCGCCGATGCCGCCCGCAGGCCATGATCGACCGTGACGGCGGTAATTCGCCCATCTCGCGCGGTTGCCCATTCGCCGGCCAGCAACGCGAGCGCCAGACTGTCGCGTCCCCCCGATACGCCGACCGCCAAATGCGGGCGATCCTCGAACGGACCCAGACGTTGCATGCAGAAATCAAACTCATCTGCACGGATCGGTGCAGTGACGTCATCGGCGGCAAACACCGCCGGATCCTGGATCGCTGATTTGGTGGCTACTGACACTGCAGCCGACCGATTTCCCGATCGGCCCGCTGAACAATGCTGGTGGGAGCGTCAGGATACTCAATCCGCAACTTCTTGAGGGTGATACAGGCATCAGCGCTCTGCTCAAGTTGCGCCAAAGACATGCCGAGCTTCAGAAGGTTATCCGGTGCCTTCGCACTGTCAGGATAGCGCTGGAAACCTTCTGCAAAGGCGCGCGCGGCTGTCGGATAGTCGCCGCGGACATAGAACGTCTCACCCAGCCAGTACTGGGCATTGCCGGCCAGTGAATCTTCCGGGTTGGCCGCCACGAAGGCGCTCAGCGCCGTCTCGGCACTTTCGAAATCACGCTGCAGCAAAAACTTGTAGGCGAAGTCGTACTGATCGCGCGGACTGCCTGCCGGCAAAACGGCCGGCGACGGCGCCTGTGTGGCCGGGTCTGCATTGGCGGTCTGCCCGTCAACCGGCGTGGTCTCGACTCCCGCTGCGCGCAATTGTGACTCCGTCAGGGTGCCAAAAACCCGGGGCGCGCCGGCCCCACCTGCGGGTTCAACTGTCACCGCACCCGGCGCACGCGGTACTGCGGGTGCGACCGGCTGCGTTGCGCCAGGCTGGTTCGCGGCGCCGGCACCCTGTTCAAGGGCCTGGAGTCGGAAATCGACATCCGACACAAGCCGGTCCATCCGTTGATTCATCTGCCGGACCTGGAAATCGAGCTGTTCGACTTGCCCGGTGAGCCGTCGCAGCTGTTCTTCCAGACCGTCGGTGGTGACCTGAAGGTTGGACAGGGCCGTTCCGGACGGCGCAGCCGAAGGCGATGCGCCTGGCGAGCCGGAAGTCGTCGTGGCTGGCGGCGCACCGCGATACACATTGCGCTCAAGGGCCTGCAGCTGGCGCTCCAGACGCGAGACGGTATCAGCCAGACCGCGAACATCATTCGACTGGGCCAGTGCCACGCCGCTCGTCAACACCAACAGCAGCGAGAGGCCGGCAGGCACAAAAATCCGAATAGGCTTCAACATGACAAGGCGGTCCGTTGATGGTGAATGGTGGTTGAATAACGACGGACCATAGGCCCCAAGCAACTTTCGCCACCCTTTTCGGCGAAACTATGGCATGCGCCCGGTGGGACGAAAACACCCGGGGAAACTAAATCATCCCGACAAACGAAAACGCCCCGGATCACCCGGGGCGCATCGTTTTAAAGCCAAAAGGCGAACGCTAGTTTCCGTCGACCACCACGACTGCACGACGGTTCTGCGCCCAGGCGCTTTCAGTCGAACCGGGAACAGCGGGGCGTTCCTTGCCAAAGCTGATGATCTTGACCCGGTTTGAGTCGATCCCGAGGGAGACCAGATAGTCTCTCGCTGAATCGGCGCGACGCTCACCAAGTGCCAGGTTGTACTCGCGCGTACCGCGTTCGTCGGTGTTGCCCTGGATAATCACCTTGTTGGCGGGATAGGTCTTGAGCCAGGCCGCCCAACGCTCAACCACGGTGCGTGCTTCGGCTGTCAGGTTCGACTTGTCGAACCCGAAGAAAGCGCGGTCACCGATATTGATCTCGAGGTCTTGCTGTGTCCCGGGCTTGGGACCGGTCGGCGCCGTAGCCGTCTGATTGCCGCCCGAATTGGCGCTCGATGCGCCGGTGCTGCCGGAGTTGGCACTGTCGTCGCCCGTAGAGGAACAGGCGGCAAGAACAAAGGCCGCTACCACCAGGCTGGGGATATTGAAACGCATGGGTGACTCCTTAAGCCGAATTATCACGATCCCAAGCCGCTCATGGCGGAATTCCGCTATGCGGAACATCTTGTTAGCGTGCGTCACACCTAACGGTGCAGAATTGTTGCGCAACCGCCGACAGACCCAATGAAGTCATGCCCGCAGACTGCCGAACTATACGTCGCAGATTTTTCGGAATCAAGCTTCTGCACAGGGATATTCACGCAAATTGACAAGTATTTTCAGTCACTTTCGTCGATCTGAGACTATTGTTGGAGAGGCCCCGGAGACCATGCCGGGTCCGACCCGCCGACCGGGGTCCCCAGTTCGCGTTCGTTAAAGCCGGTCAAATCGATCGAAAACAAGCGCGGCGTGCCGCCCAGGCCCCGCGCATCGCTTTTCTCCTGTCGAAAATACATCAGTACCCGGCCGTTCGGTGCCCAGGTCGGTCCCTCGACCAGGAAACCTCTTGTCAACAGGCGTTCACCGCTGCCATCGGGACGCATCACGCCGATATGAAAGGTTCCCCGGAAAATTTTCGTGAAGGCGATCAGATCCCCTCGCGGTGACCAAACCGGAGTGCCGTAGCGGCCATCGCCAAAGCTGATGCGTTTCTGTCCGCTACCGTCCGAATTCATGACATAGAGTTGCTGGCTGCCACCACGATCGGATTCGAAAACAATCTTGCGACCGTCCGGTGCATAGGAAGGGCTGGTGTCGATTGCCGGATTGTCGGTCAGTTGCTGCACCCGGCGCGTACGCAAATCCATAACGTGGATGTCCGAGTTCCCGCCTTCCGCAAAACTCATGACGACGCTGTCACCATCCGGCGAGAATCGCGGCGCAAAAGTCATGCCCGGAAAATCACCCAGCAATTCCTGCTCACCCGTGTCGATGTTGAACAGGTAGACCCGCGGCTGATCGTTGAAGTAGGCGAGGTAAGTGATTTCCTGTTGGGTCGGCGAAAAGCGCGGTGTCAGGACGAGCGTTTTTCCGTCTGTGAGGAATCGATGATTGGCGCCGTCCTGGTCCATGATCGACAGGCGCTTTACGCGGCGATCGGACGGGCCGTTCTCCGCGATGTAGACAATGCGCGTGTCGAAGTAACCGGCCTCACCCGTGATCCGTTCATAAATCGTGTCCGAGATGATATGCGCCACGCGGCGCCAGTTCGCCTGTGTGGTCGTCAGGCTCAGCCCGGTCATCTGGTTCTCCGCGAACACGTCCCAGAGGCGAAACGAGGCGCGCAGGGCCCCATTGGGCTCGATATCGACTTCGCCAACGACCAACGCCTGCGCATTCAGCGGTTTCCAGTTCGCAAAGCGCGGGTTCACGCCCAGACTCTGTGGTTGGGAAATAAAGGCCTGCTTGTCGATGGGCCGGAACAGCCCCGACCGCTCGAGATTGTCCGAAATGACCTGCGCAATATCGATACTGAACCGGCGCGCGATATCATCGGACGCGATAAAATTCGGCACCGCGATCGGGAGCGGCTCGATATTGCCCTGGGTGATATCCACGGTCAGTTCGGCGCGTGCCGGAAGTGCGAGTGGCGCCGAAAACAGCAGGACGGCGAATACCGCCAGGAACGTGCAAACAGGGCGTGCGGTCATCATCATCAGCTAGCTCAGCATCTTGCTTGGGTCGAAGTTGAAACGGATTTCTTTCCAGATCTCGTATTTGTCAGCCGGCAATTGCAACGGCTGGCATCTGTCGTTCAGCACGGCGCGACGCGCGGATTCAGCCGCCGCCTGGAAATAACGATCAAGTCCCATCAGGGGTGCGTCAACCACGGTGGCCTCGCGCACGACGCCCTGCGGATCGACCCGAATCAGTACCGTGACGATCAGATCCTCCGCGTCTCGCGCGCCAACCGGCGGGTTCCAGCACTGACCGATCTGCTGCCGGATCAACTGGCGCAGTAAATCGAGTTCGGCAATCGTCGCATGCTCGGCAATTTGAGATTGTTGCGGGGCTTCCTTGCCCTTTTCGCGCACGGTCTCCGGCTTGCGCGCGCGTTCCGCAGTCTTGACCGGTTTTTCGTCGGCAGCGAGGTCCTTCAGAATATTGTCGAAACTTCGCGACGGTGCCGGCGGTTTCGGCTTGGCCTTCGGCTGAACCTTGGCGACCTGCGGGACGGATTCGGGCTTGGGCTCGGGTGTCTTTTCCTTGGGCGGCGCAGGCTTGATTGCCGGTGGCGCCGGCTCGGGCGGCGCGGCAACTTTCTCCGGCGGGGCCTTTCTCGGCGGCTCGGGGACGGGCTGTGGCGGTTTCGGTGGCGGCTGCGGTGATGCGGTCCGGGTCGGTTCGGGGTCCGGCTCCGGTGTCGCCGCGGCAGGCGGCCTTGTCACATCGTCGATACGCACCACCTCGACCGGGATCACCGTCGCGGTTACTTCGGGCGACGTGAACAGAAATGGCAATCCAAACTGGGCGACGGCGATCAGGGACAAATGGCCCACCGCCGACATCGCGCCTCCAGTTTTGAATTGTGCCCATTTCACCCGCATGATCGATCGCCAAAAGCTCCGCTACTGGTCCTGGGATTTCGGAATCGGAATCTCGGCAATCAGGGCGACTTTTGCGAAACCGGCCTCGGAAACCAGGCCCATGACCTCCATAACCCGGCCATAATTGATCGCCCGGTCACCGCGCACGAAAACACGCAGTTCCGGATTCGCCTCTGAGACGGCCACCAGGCGAGGAATCAGGACATTCTCCTCGATCTCCGATTCCTGCAGATAGACACGTCCTTCTGCGTCCACGGTGATGATCAGCGGTTCTTTGTCCTCATTGAGAGGATCCACCGCGGCTTTCGGCAGATCCACAGGGACACCGACCGTCAGCAAAGGTGCCGCGATCATGAAGATGACGACCAGCACCAGCATCACATCGACGAACGGTGCGACGTTGATTTCGGTCATCGGCCCGCCGCGCAAGCGACGGCGTAGCCGCATACTGTCTGAGTTCAGCGCCATGCCTATTTCGACTCCTCAAGCTGACGCGACAGAATGGCGCTGAATTCGGCAGCGAACCCCTCGAGCCGCTGCGAATACCGGGACATATCGGAGCTGAACTTGTTGTAGGCCGCGACTGACGGGATGGCGACGATCAGGCCCATGGCCGTTGTGAACAGCGCTTCGGCAAGACCCGGCGCGACCACGGCGAGATTCGTATCCTTCGCCACGGCAATCGCCTGGAAGCTGTTCATGATGCCCCACACCGTGCCGAACAGGCCGATGAACGGGGCCGTCGCCCCGGCCGAAGCCAGGAACACCATGTATCGCTCGATACGCTCCATCTCCCGGGTCAGCGACACTTCCATCACCCGTTCTATTCGTTCCTGCAGATTGGCCCTCAACGCATCTGTCGCCGCCAGGCCACGCGATGAACTTCGTCGCCATTCCGACATTGCCGCGGCAAACACAGCCGCCATTGGATCCGACGGCTTGTTGCCAAGCCGTTCGTAGAGTTCTTCCAGCGACCCGCCGGACCAGAAATTCTCCTCGAAACGCACAGCGTCTGCGGACAGGCGGCGCAGCTTGATCCATTTGTCGACTATGATTGTCCACGACCAGAACGAGGCCACGAACAGGATGATCATCACGATCTTGATGACGAGATCGGAGCGCAAAAACAGTCCGTAGACCGAAAAATCTGCGATCCCGGCGCCCCCGGTCACCGCGATCGTTTCAACAATATTGGATTCCATGGAACCAAATGCCTCTCGTTATTGTTCTGTCGTTCGAGACCGCGTTCAGGCCGGCGCGGCGCTCATTGATCTTCCACCAGTTCCGTCAATGCGGTTCGTACCGCCCCCGGCAAACGCGCCGGTCGCAATCCCCCGTCGATGCAGGCCAATCGAACGGCCATCTGCACCAACTCGACAGGCTCCCCGGTTTTCTCTGCGGGTCCCATCACCGTTTGAGTTAGACGCATGCTGGCACCACCCACCTCGTTGACGCGGGTTTCGACCGTCAACGCGTCGTCCAGCCGCGCGGGCTGAAAAAATTCCGTGTCGAGGCTGCGCACCGCAAATGCAACGCCGTCGCTTTGCATCAACGCCCGATGCTCGGTCCCCAGACATCTCATCATCTCCGTGCGCGCCCGCTCCGCAAACCGCAGATAGTTGGCGTGGTACACAATCCCGGCCGCGTCTGTGTCCTCGTAATAGACCCGAACCGGATACACATGTCGGACAGCTTCAAACCATCCCGAAACATTGGCGTGCGCCGCCACTTGTCCATTCATGGCCTCACGGTCCGTCTGTCCCGTCATCTTCTGGATCGGGAGTCTGTGAGCCCTTTGTGGCAACCGTATGGCCGGATAACAGGTCCTCTTGGGCACCCTTCGGAACGGCCAGCCCCAGATGCCCGTAGGCGCGCGGTGTCAGCATCCGACCCCGCGGTGTGCGTTGGATAAACCCCTGCTGAATAAGATAGGGCTCGACGACGTCCTCGAGGGTATCGCGCTCCTCCGACAGGGCGGCGGCGAGCGTGTCGATTCCCACCGGACCGCCAAAATGCACCTCCGCGATGTGACGCAGATAACGTCGGTCCATCGTGTCGAGACCGCGGTCGTCGACATCGAGCCGCGACAACGCGTGATCGGCCACCGCACGATCAACCGGCAGACTGTTTTCCACGAGTGCGAAATCCCGAACCCGGCGCAACAGGCGCCCCGCGATACGCGGCGTGCCCCGGGCGCGGCGGGCAACTTCCGTGGCGCCATCCTCGCTCATATCCAGTTCGAGCAACGCGGCGGCACGACGCACGATCGTCGCCAGATCCTCCGGCGTGTAGAACTCAAGACGCAGATTTATGCCGAAACGTTCACGCAGCGGCGTGGTCAGCAGCCCGAGCCGCGTGGTGGCACCGACCAGCGTGAACGGCGGCAATTCGATCCGCACCGAACGGGCCGCCGGCCCTTCCCCGATAATCAGGTCGAGCTCACCATCTTCCATGGCGGGATACAGCACTTCCTCGACAGCGGGATTGAGACGGTGAATTTCGTCGACGAACAACACGTCGCGCGGCTGCAGGTTGGTCAACACCGCAGCCAGGTCACCCGCCTTGGTGATGACCGGTCCGGACGTCGCGCGGAACCCGACCCCAAGCTCCTGGGATACGATCCTCGCCAGCGTTGTCTTTCCCAGCCCCGGTGGGCCGTGAAACAGCACATGATCTATCGCCTCGCCACGCTGGCGCGCGGCGGCGATGAAGACAGACAAATTCTCGCGCACGGCCGCCTGGCCGATGAACCCGTCAAGCTCCTGCGGGCGCAGCGCCGTATCGACCCGGTCATCGTCACAGTCCGCCGGATCGACCAACCGGTCGACGGAAGAGGATTCGGCGCCGTCGCTCACTGACTCAACTCCTTGAGGGCCGCCGGAATGAGATTGTCCAGATCGGATGAATCACCCAACGCCTGGGCAGCACGGTTGACCGCGCTGTAGGCCTCGGCACGGCCATAACCCAAATTGACCAACGCCGAGATGGCATCGGCAGAGATACTCGCTTCCGCGGTATCTGCCGCGGTGTTCACGTCAGCCTCTGCGGGCGTCGTCGCTGCGACGGCAGGCGCGAATTCGCCGCCCAGTGAATGAATCTTGTCTTTCAGCTCCGTCATCAGGCGCGCCGCCAGCCGCGGCCCGACGCCATCGGCGCGCGTCAGCAGCGCCTTGTCCTCGGCCACGATCGCCGTTGTCAGGTCATCGACAGACAACGTACCCAGAATTCCCAGGCCAACCTTGGCGCCAACCCCCTGGACCGTGGTCAGCATCCGGAAACATTCACGTTCGCGCGCGGACGCGAACCCGAACAGATGGATATGATCTTCGCGAACATGGGTTTCGATATGCAGCGACAGTGGCTCACCGACACCGGGCAACGCCGCGATCACACGCGCCGGACAGAACACCTGGTACCCAACGCCCGCGACATCGATGACAATCCAGTCGAGACCGATCTCGTCCAGAATCCCCTTCAGGCGCGCGATCATTGCGCGGCCTCGTAAATCGCCTTTGCGCCCACATGATGTGCGTGGCAGATGGCGACCGCGAGCGCATCTGCGGAATCGGGAGATTCCACCGACGCCCCGGGCAGCAACACACCGATCATGTGGCCGACCTGATCCTTGTCGGCATGGCCGTAGCCCACCACAGATTTCTTGACGCTGTTGGCGGCATACTCGGCCACGGGTATGCCCGCCAATGCCGGCACCAGCAACGCGATCCCCCGGGCCTGACCCAGCTTCAACGTGGACTGGCCGTCCTTGTTGACGAATGTTTCCTCAACCGCGGCGCTGTCGGGGCGATAGGTATTCACCACTTCATCCAGCCCCTCATGCAGTCGCACCAGCCGTTGTGCGAGTTCGCCCGTGCCCGACTTCACGACACCGTTGGCGACATGACGCAGACGGTTCCCTTCAATGTCCACCACACCCCAGCCGGTGAAACGCAGCCCCGGATCGACGCCCAACAGCCGCATGCTCAGTCCCCGGTGCCGTTCGATCTGCAGCGCATATCAGACCGTAAGTTCCGCCATGACGTCGTCGCTGACTTCGAAGTTGGCTGAAACCCGCTGCACATCGTCGCTGTCGTCGAGGGTGTCGATCAATTTCAGGAGCGTGCGCGCCGTGTCCGCATTCAGGTCGACCGATGTTTGCGCCTTCCATGTCAGGCTGGCTGATTCCGGTGCACCGAAGCGACCGTCGAGCGCCTCGACAACCTGGCCGAAATCGTCCGGTGCACAGGTGATGTCATGGCCGCTGTCGCCGCTGGCAACATCCGCCGCACCGGCTTCCAGAGCGGCCTCAAACATGTCGTCGGCGCTGGCCACCTCGGCCGGATACAGAATCTGTCCGATCTGATCGAACATGAATGCCACGCTGTTGGTCTCGCCGAGGTTGCCACCGTGCTTGGCGAACGCCGACCGCACTTCGGATGCCGTACGGTTGCGGTTATCGGTCAGGGCCTCGACGATGACCGCAACCCCTCCCGGGCCATAGCCCTCGTAGCGAATTTCCTCATAGCTGTCCGCATCACCGCCACCCGTGGCCTTGTCGATCGCTCGCTTGATGCGATCGTTGGGCATGTTGGCGCCACGCGCGGCCGCGATCGCGGTTCGCAGGCACGGGTTCTGGTCCGGATCCGGGCTGCTGCGCGCCGCGACCTCGATCTCGCGCGCCAGTTTCGCGAAGGCCTTCGCCCGCTTGGCATCCTGGGCACCCTTGCGGTGCATGATGTTCTTAAATTGGGAATGGCCTGCCATGCCCGAGCACTCCGAATGTCAGCAAAAACAAATTGATCCACGCAGCCCGACACACCCACAACCGCGCCGTGGCGCCGAATGCGAGGTTCGCTGCAATCCTCGTGTCTTGGTTTACCGGATTGTCGCCCGCGTCGAGAAGCCCTGTTTTCCGCCGCGACGCCCCGTTTACCCGCCGCTATTCGGTCGTTGTTGCACGCGGCGGCAGGAACGCCGGCCAGGCGGGATGCAGTCGTCCACCCAAAACAATGGGTGAGACCCGCGTTGCCAGGCCGGTGGCGTCATCGGTCTCAACATAGACGCCGCACAGGCTCGCCGGCCCGCGCGCCGGTGACAGGCGCTCGGTCACGATCTTGGTCCGGAACTTGGCGATCGCGGTTTCCTTGCGCATCCCGATGACCGAATCGTAATCGCCGCACATGCCCGCATCCGACTGGTAGGCCGTGCCGCCAGGCAGTATTTGCGCGTCGGCAGTCGGGATATGGGTGTGCGTACCGACAACCAGGCTCGCGCGGCCGTCGCTGACATGGCCCAGGGCCATCTTTTCCGATGTGGCCTCGCCATGCACGTCAATGAGGATGGCATCGACCGCGCTGCCGACCGGATGACTTTTCAGCACGCCCTCAACGGCCGCAAACGGATCGTCGAGCAATTCCATGAAGAGCCGGCACATGACATTGACCACGAGCACCGAACGGCCGTCCCGGGCCTTGATCACCGACGCGCCACGCCCGGGCGTGCCTGCGGTGTAGTTCAACGGGCGCAACACGCGATGGTCGGCATCGATGAACGGAATGATTTCACGCTGGTCCCAGGCGTGGTTTCCGGTCGTGATCGCATCGGCACCTGCCTCGAACAATTCCTCGCAAATTTTCTGCGTCAGACCGAAGCCATGCGCTGCGTTCTCCGCATTCACGACCACAAAATCGAGGTTCATTTCTGCGCGCAGCGCGGGGAGATGCTCCAGCACCACATCCCGGCCCGCACGGCCAACCAGATCTCCGCAAAACAAAATCTTCATCGCATTTTCCTACAGGTCCATGACGGGCAACGCCGCCGATTCGGTGACGATCCAGTCGAGCCGCATGTCATGTGGCGCCACGGGCAAGTCGTCACGGACCTGGCCCGAAAAGGCAAGCCCGACCGTCAAGACATCGCCTTCCTCGCGCAACCGGGCGATGGTCCGGTCATAGTAGCCGCCGCCATATCCCATCCGGTGTCCCTCGCGATCAAATGCCAGCATGGGAACCAACACCAGATCAGGCACCAGAATATCGGCTTCGGGTGCCGGCACGGAGATTCCGTAGCGCCCTGTATCCAGCCGATCGTCAGGCATCCACCGACGGAATTCCAGCGGCGTCCCCTCGGCAACAACATCGGGCAGACAAAGCACCGACCCGGCACCGGCCAGCCGGTCCATCAGCAACCGCGGGTCGATCTCGCTTCGCATCGGCATGTATCCGGCAACGATCGCCCCCGTCCCGGCGGCCCGCGTCAGCGGTAACGCCGACATGAACCGTGCGGCTGCGCCCGTCGCGGCAGCCGCCCCGAGACCCGAGGCAAGTGCGTCGCGCGCATCGCGCGCAGCGGCACGCACGTCTGCTTTGCGCATTTCGATATCACCGGTCGAATCGCGGATCGGACAAGCCTTTCGATTATCGGGGTGGCAATGGAAGGTTTGAAAGTGGACGGCGCCAAGTGAAGGTCGACGAACGGGAAGTCCACCGAGACCTGCTAAAAGCAGGTGGGCGCCGTAAGTACCGAAACCTCGATCCCGGCAGGGACAGCTCCCTAGTGGATTAGTAAGGTCTCCGGGACTAATTGCCGCCTGACGCGACACCCAGCGGACCGTCCATCTATGAAACTAGGCTTGCACTGCCCGGTCTGCAACTGCGAGGGCAATCAAAGCTGCGGCGAACGTCAACCTCTCGCGAGGGCGGTGGCGAGTTTCTCGATACGTTCGGACAAGGCATCGACCTGCGTGGCGATCCGCTCTTCGGTCGTGTCGATAGCGGACTGGGTTTCCCGCGCGGTCTCGTTACGCGCCTCTTCGAGTTCATCGCGCGTGTCAGACAGCTCATCGGTAATCAACAGGCCTGCCATCACCATCAGGCTGGTATCACCAATTTGTCCGACCTCGTCGACGAGCTCGTTCACCTTGCCATCGAGATACTTCGCCAGATTGGCGAGATGGGCCTCCTGGCCGTCCTCGCAGGCGATGCGATAATCCCGTCCATTAATCTTGATCTCGACCTGCGCCACGTTATGTCCCTGCTATTCCGCGAGCATGTTTCGTAAACGGCCAATGGCATCGTCAAGGCGGCTCGAAACCGTGCCGGATGTTTCCTGCAATGTCACAAAGTCCGCGCGCAATTGTGTGAGCTCATCTTGCAGACGCGTATTGTCCGCCGCCGTCCCGGCGGCCTGACCATCTTCCTCGCGCCGCTTCGTGACGACAGCTTCAAGCTGCGCCAGTGCCGCATCGAGGCGTTCGTTCGCATCATTGAGTTTTGACATGACCCTGTCTCCAACCATGCGCATCGTACGCGGGCGCGAGTCGCACGGTCAACAGCAGGGGGGTCTCGAAACCCCTGTGAATCCGCGGTGGAAAACCCCCAGAAGTAGGCGTTGACGGCCCGCGGGGGGACCGGCATGTTGCCGCCGCGTGCCCCCGCGCGGCATTTGCCGCCATTCCCAACATTCGCCGTGTCCGAAGGCGCCTAAAAATATGAACAACACAACACCCCAAGCCGCCGCCAGCGCCCACGCGCAATTGGCGAATGCCATCCGGGCCCTGTCGATGGACGCGGTGCAGGCCGCCAACTCCGGCCACCCCGGCGCCCCGATGGGTATGGCCGACATGGCGACCGTTCTCTACACCCGCCACCTCAAATTCGATGCGTCAAACCCCGACTGGCCGGATCGTGACCGTTTCATCCTGTCGAACGGCCACGCGTCGATGCTGCTCTATTCGCTCCTGTATCTCACGGGGTCCCCGGATATGACCATCGACGAAATCAAGAATTTCCGGCAGCTCGGCAGCCGCACAGCTGGGCATCCCGAATATGGACATGCGGCAGGTGTGGAAACGACGACCGGCCCGCTCGGCCAGGGCATCGCCAACGCCGTCGGCATGGCGCTCGCAGAACGCTTGATGAATGCCCGCTATGGCGACGACCTTGTGGATCATCACACCTATGTCTTCGCCGGCGACGGCTGTCTGATGGAAGGTATCAGCCATGAGGCCATTTCGATGGCCGGCCATCTCAAACTGTCACGACTGATCGTTCTGTTCGACGACAACGACATCTCGATTGACGGCGGCACCGATCTTTCCGTCTCCGATGACCAGCTCGCCCGGTTCGCCGCCTGCGGCTGGGACGTGGCGCGCGTCGACGGACACGACCCCGATGAAATCGACGCCGCACTTACCGCAGCAAAGGCCGCAGACAAGCCGTCCCTGATCGCCTGTCGCACGACCATTGGCTACGGCTCACCGAACAAGCAGGGTACGTCCGCGACCCATGGCGCACCGTTGGGCGACGACGAGATTGCCGCCACACGCGCACAGCTCGGCTGGAGCCATGCGCCATTCGAAGTGCCCGATGATGTTCTCGAGACATGGCGCCACGCGGGCGCACGCGGGCAGGCCGAACGTGCCGCCTGGACCGCGCGCCATGATGCGTTGGACGCGGACCGCCGCCAGGCATTCGATGATGCGATCGCCGGCACGCTGCCCGAAGAATTCACGGACACCGTCAACGCCTACAAAAAACAGCTGTCGGCCGACGCGCCGAAATGGGCGACCCGCAAGTCGAGCCAGGAGGCGCTCGAGGTCATCACGCCGTTGGTCGAAACCATGATCGGTGGTTCGGCCGACCTGACAGGCTCGAACAACACCAAGTCCGCCTGCATGGACCCGGTCCAGGCGGGCGCGTTCGACGGACGTTACATTTACTACGGCGTGCGCGAGCACGGCATGGCGGCCGCCATGAACGGGATGGCGCTGCATGGCGGCTTCATCCCCTACTCGGGCACGTTTCTGACCTTCACCGATTACTGCCGCCCGTCCATCCGCCTGTCGGCGCTGATGGGATTGAGAGTGATCTATGTGATGACCCATGACTCGATCGGCTTGGGCGAAGATGGCCCGACCCATCAGCCGATCGAACATGTCGCCAGCCTTCGCGCGATGCCCAACGTCAACGTCTTCCGGCCGGCCGACGCGGTCGAGACGGCCGAGTGCTGGGCGCTGTCACTGCAGAGCACGACCACACCGTCCGTCCTGGCACTCACCCGCCAGGGTCTGCCGACGGTGCGCAACGAGCATACCGACGAAAACATGTGCGCGCGCGGTGGCTATGTCCTCGCCGACGCAGAGGGAGACCGTGCCGCAACGATCCTGGCGAGCGGCTCAGAGATCGAGATCGCGATGGCCGCACGCGACGCGTTGCAGGCCGAGGGCATCCCGACCGCTGTCGTGTCGATGCCCTGCTGGGAACTATTCGACGCACAGGACGACGCCTATCGAGCGGATACCCTCGGCAGTGGCGTCCGCGTCGCGGTTGAGGCCGGGGTGACGTTCGGGTGGTCGCGTTATGGCGTGGCCGAGGCCGATGTGGTGGGCATGCAGGGCTTTGGCGCATCCGCCCCCGCGCCCGAGTTGTACAAACATTTCGGAATCACTGCGGAAGCCGTCGCTGACCGCGTAAAGGGCGCGTTGTCCTGACCTTCGTCGGGCACGCAGCTGGCAACAAAGACAAACCAATTTGGATATGAGGAGAGAGTGATGGCGGTTCGGGTAGCAATCAACGGGTTCGGGCGAATTGGGCGCCTGGTGATGCGGGCGGCATATGAATCGGGCCGCAAAGACATCACCTTCGTAGCGATCAACGATCTGGGGCCGGTCGATACAAGCGCGCATCTGCTGCAATATGATTCGATCCATGGCCGTTTCCCCGGCATCGTGAAAGCCGGCAAGTCGTCGATCAATCTGGGCGCCAAATCGACCATCGGTCGCTCGGTCAAGGTGTTCGCCGAGCGCAACCCTGCCGATCTGCCCTGGGGCGACCTCGGCATCGACGTGGTTCTGGAATGCACCGGTATCTTCACATCGAAAGAATCCGCCGGCGCCCATATCGACGCTGGCGCGAAGAAGGTGCTGATTTCGGCACCGGCATCCAATGCCGACCTGACGATCGTCCAGGGCGTCAACGACAAGAAGCTGCGCAAGTCGCATACGGTCGTGTCCAACGCCTCCTGCACGACCAACTGCCTGTCGCCTGTCGCCGCGGTGCTCAACAAGACCGTCGGCATCAAGCATGGCTTCATGACGACGGTGCACGCCTACACCGGCGACCAGCCGGTGCAGGACACCATGCACAAGGATTTGCATCGGGCCCGTGCGGCCGCGATGTCGATCATCCCGACATCGACGGGGGCGGCCCGCGCGGTCGGCCTCGTCCTGCCGGAACTCGCCGGCAAGCTCGACGGCACCGCGGTTCGCGTGCCGACCGCCAACGTCTCCATGGTTGATCTGGTCATCGAGGCCAAGAAGGCCACCACCGTCGAAGCCGTAAACGCAGCCATGATCAAGGCGGTCGAGAAAGGCCCCATGAAGGGCATCCTCACGGTCAACAGCGCGCCACTCGTGTCGTCGGACTTCAACCACGACCCGGCGAGCTCCGTGTTCGACCTGACCCAGACGCAAGTGACGGATGGCCGGATGGTCCGGATCCTGAGCTGGTATGACAACGAATGGGGCTTCTCGAACCGCATGAGCGACACAGCCGTTCAGATGGGACGCCTCGTTTAACTATTTGAATTTAGTTAATAAAAGTATCGTCCCTGATCTCAGGAGACGGGTAATACAAACCCACATGTTCCGGAACGGAACATGTGGGTTTCTTTTTTGCCCCATTCAATCCTGCGCAAACGCGCACTACATAGAAGTCATGCTGGCGCGCTGCCGGCACGACATCCCGATCGATTCCTCCCTGAACCGATCTTTTTCCTTGGCCCGGGTCCTGCCCGGGCCATTCTTTTTATTGAGCTATGTGGCCGCTACTTGGCCGCCGTCCCGAGGGGGCGTTCCTTGAAATGCCCCGCCAGGAAATCGACGAACGCGCGCACCTTGGCCGACAGATGCCGTCCCGGCGGATAGATGACATGCACAGACGGCTCGGGCTGGGCGTATTCGTCCAATACTTCGGTCAGGCGTCCCGCTTCCAGATCCGGCCCGACCATCCAGGTCGGCAGATTAACCACACCCAGGCCCTCGGCCGCGGCCTCGAGCAGCGCCTCGCCATTGTTCGAAGCGAGATTGCCGGTCGCCTGGATGACATGTTCTTTGCCCTTGGGGTCCGTCATACGCCAGGTGTTCCCGCTCGACAGATAGGAATAGGCGAGACAGTTGTGGGCGCGCAGGTCTTCGGGTTTCTTGGGCGTTCCGTTTTTCTCCCAATAGCCGGGCGTCGCGGCAACAACGCGTCGCGCCTCCGCCAGTTTGCGCGCAATCAGGCTCGAATCCTTGAGCTCGCCCACACGGATCAGCATGTCCGCACCCTCTGCAATGGGGTCGACGAACTGATCGGACATCGACAGTTCCATCGACACATAAGGGTGGCGGTCGAGAAACTCGCCGAGGATCGGGACGATATGCCGACGGCCAAAGACCACCGGCATATTCACCCGAAGTGCGCCGCGCGGCTCCGTGTTCAGTTCCGTGACAGCTGCTTCTGCTTCCTGGATATCGGCCAGAATCTGCTGGCAACGTTCATAATAGGCGCGCCCCTCTTCGGTCGGGGCCAACTGGCGGGTGGTCCGGTTAAAGAGCCGGGCACCGAGCCTGTCCTCAAGCCGGGAAATCTGTTTGCTCACGGCGGATGGGGTCAGATTCATCGACCGGGCCGTCGCCGAGAAGCTGCCGGATTCGACGGCTTTCACGAAAAGCTCCATCGACGTCAGCGTATCCATTCAAATCACCTATATGTTCCAGTGTGGCACAATTGTTGTAATTGCATTCGGCGTCCACGACAATGCGCCACATCGAATTGAACGACATTAATGCCGCGTAATTTCACCAGGCGCGCGCACCCTAGCCACGGAGATCGTCGGCGAATGCCCGAAGTCAATCCTCAGAACAGCCCTGCCAGGATTGTCGTCCACGAAATCGCTCATGCGATCGCCGCGTTGACCGCCGCACGCGCACAGAACCAGCCTCTCCTTATCATTAGCGCACCCGGTGCGGTGCGTTCGGCCGGCGCGGGGTGGTGGCGCGAACTGGTCGCGCAGGCCCGCGACAGCATCCCGGATCAAGGGGCCGAATGGGTGCTCGATTGCGGCGATGAGCCGGGGATGGCGCTTGCCGCCCTGCGTGAAGGCGTTGGCACAATCGCCCTGGAAGCAGACGAGACAACCTGGTCGCGGGTGGCACAAATCGCCATCCAATGTGATGCCAGTGTTTTGAAGGTTGATCGCACCGGTGCACTCGATCTTGCGGATTCAAACAATCCACAGCGCGATTGCAATCTCTACCTCTCCAATGGCCCCGACAGCGTTGCAAAACCGGGCGCCCTCGGCTAATTCACTGGTGTTCAAAGTCCTGCCCGTGACTTGGCTGCGCGGCGTGATGGACCGGCTTCGACAACGGGAAATATCGACATGAAAGTCACGCAGCGCGTCCGGAAAATTCTCTCTTGGTATGAAAGCGACAACCCCGGCACGAAAACCAATCTCGCCCGCATTCTGATGACCGGCAAACTTGCCGGCACCGGCAAGATGGTGATCCTGCCGGTTGATCAGGGCTGGGAACACGGGCCCGCCCGCAGTTTCGCACCCAACCCGCCTGCCTATGATCCGCATTATTTTCCCCAGCTTGCGATCGACGCCGGCCTCAATGCCTACGCCGCGCCGCTCGGGCAGCTCGAGGCCGCCGCCGATAGTTTCGCCGGTTCGGTGCCGTTGATCCTGAAGGTCAACTCGGCCAATTCCCACGCCGTATCGAAAGATCAGGCGATCACGGGCTCGGTCGAAGACGCGCTGCGCATCGGCTGCTCGGCCGTCGGCTTCACGATTTATCCCGGCTCGGAACACCAGTTCGAGATGATCGAGGAAATTCGCGAGATCACCCTGGAGGCCAAGTCCGTCGGCCTGGCCGTCGTGATCTGGTCCTACCCCCGTGGCGGTGACATCTCAAAGGACGGCGAGACAGCCATCGACGTTTGCGCGTATGCCGCTCACATGGCCGCACAGCTCGGCGCGAATATCATCAAGGTCAAACCGCCGACCGACTTCATCGAAAGTCCGGATGCGCAAAAGGTCTATGACGCCGAGAAGATCGACATCTCGAGCCAGAGTTCACGGATTGCGCATGTCATGGAAAGTTCGTTCGGCGGTCGCCGTCTGGTCGTCTTCTCGGGCGGCGCGGCCAAGGGCACCGACGCGGTCTACGAAGAGATCCGTCAGCTCCGCGACGGCGGTGCGAACGGCTCAATCATTGGCCGCAACAGCTTCCAGCGTTCTCGCGAAGACGCGCTCGAGCTGCTCGCCAACGTCATCAAGATTTATCAGGGCAAGTTCTGAGCACCCCCGACACAGACAGGAACGGCGACGAGCCTCGCGACGACCAGAGTTGCCGCCTGTACCTGATCAGCCCTCCTGACCTCTCGGCTGACAAGCTGACGTCGTTTGCCGCCGCGCTGGACGTGGCGCTTGCGGCAGGCGATGTGGCCTGCCTGCAACTCCGCTTAAAAGGGCCCGACGAAGCGCCGGCACCCGATGATGAAATTCGCCGTGCGGTGGGTGTATTGCAGCCAATCACGCAACGCCATGACGTCGCGTTTATCCTGAACGACCGACCCGATCTCGCCGCCGAGTTCGAATGCGACGGCGTTCATGTCGGGCAGGAAGATGCCTCCTACGCAGACGCGCGACGATTGCTGGGAGATGACGCCATCGTCGGCGTGACGTGTCATGATTCCCGTCACCTCGCCCTCGAGGCCGCCGAGGCGGGCGCGGATTATGTTGCGTTCGGTGCATTCTTCGACACGGGCACCAAAAGCCCCAAGAGCCGGGCCGGCAGGGACATCCTCACCTGGTGGACCGACGTCACGGAGGTCCCGTGCGTCGCCATCGGCGGCATCACAGCCGACAATTGCGCCCCCCTTATAGAAGCCGGCGCGGATTTCCTCGCGGTGTCCGCCGGGGTCTGGGAACACCCTGAGGGCCCGGACGCCGCCGTGCATGAATTTAACGCGGCCTGCGCCTAGCGCGTGGTGGCCGGGCTGGAAATGGTCGCCCGCACCTGCTAGAGAACCGCGCCGCACACCCGATTAGGCGGCGTAACGCAACCGGCCCAACTCCATAGGCGAAGACCATGAAGATCGATGGCAACGAAATTCGACCCGGCAACGTGATCGAGCATCAGAACCGGCTCTGGCGTGCGGTGAAGACCCAACATGTGAAACCGGGTAAAGGTGGCGCATTCCTCCAGGTCGAACTGAAGGATATTCGAGACGGCACCAAGCTCAACGAGCGCTTCCGGTCAGCTGAAACCGTCGAACGCGTGCGGCTGGACCAGAAGGAATATCAGTTCCTGTTCAGCGACGGCACGTCGCACACCTTCATGGACCAGGAAAACTACGAGCAGGTGACGCTCGACGAGAACACCATCGAGCCCGATCAGTCGCGCTTCCTGCAGGATGGCATGATCGTACAGATTGAATCCTACGAGGAAGAGCCGATCGGCGTCGCACTGCCGGAGCGTGTGACCCTGGAGATTGTCGAAGCCGACCCGGTCGTCAAAGGGCAGACGGCAACGTCGTCTTACAAACCCGCAACTCTGGAGAACGGGGTTCGGATTCAGGTGCCGCCACATGTCGAGGCAGGCACCTCTGTTGTGGTCAACACTGCGGACGCCACCTATGTCGAACGCGCCCGGGGCTAGCATGTCGGTGCCGACTTACGACCCGAACCCTGCCACCCGTACCCAGCGCGGCTAGACATGCGACCAGCCATTATCAACGTCATGGACAAGGCCGCGCGTCGCGCCGGGCGCGACCTGTCGCGCGACTTTGGCGAAGTGGAGCAGCTCCAGGTCTCTCGCAAGGGCGCCGCGGACTTTGTAACTGCCGCTGACCGGCGCGCCGAAGAAACAGTCCGCTACGAACTCATGCGCGCGCGCCCCGAGTTCGGATTTATCGGCGAGGAAGGCGGCACCCAGGCTGAAGGAGACGGCGTACATCGCTGGATCGTGGATCCGCTCGACGGAACCACGAACTTCTTGCATGGCTTGCCGCAATTCGCGGTCTCCATTGCACTGGAAGAACGCGGCCAGATCGTCGCGGGCATCGTCTACAACCCGCTTACCGACGAGCTCTTCTGGGCCGAACGCGGCACCGGCGCGTATCTCAATGACACGCGTTTGCGGGTCTCGGCGCGACAACATATGTCCGAAAGCCTGATCGCCACCGGCATGCCATTCCTGGGCCATGGCGATCACGATCGCTATCTTGAAACCCTGAGAGCCGTCATGGGCGAAGTCGCAGGTGTCCGCCGTTACGGATCCGCAGCCCTCGATCTGGCCTATCTCGCTGCGGGCCGCTTCGACGGGTTCTGGGAGTTCGATCTCAAGATCTGGGATATCGCCGCAGGCATCCTGATTGTCCGCGAAGCCGGTGGTTTCGTCAGTGACATCGCAGGGCGCGACAGTGTTCTGAATACCGGCGAAGTGGTCGCCGGCAACGACAAGATCCAGGAAAAGCTCCGCAAATGTCTGCGCGAAGCCGACCCGGGGCCGACGGCGAGCGCCGAGGCCAGTTAGACGACTGATTCGTAAGCAGTTGTCGATTTCGCCAACGTTACGGTATGTTCGCACCCGCAATAGGGCCGATGTGGCCCATTCGGGGTAATAACGGGCTGGGCGATATGACACGGCAACAAACAAGTTCGGCCATGAAGGCCATCCGCGGTGCGATGATCGTATCGGTCGTGAGTATCTCAGCCGCCCTCGTCATGACAGCGCCAGCCGGCGCACAGCAGCGCTTCTTGGGCAGCACCAGCGGCGTGGTCATTGACCTCAGCGTGCTCGACGGCGGCGGTGGACGCCTCCCGGCCGGCCCCGGCGGCCAGTTCGCAACGGGCACCGGCGGAGGGTTTGCGCAGTTTCCGCCATCACAAAAGCCGGTATCGCGCCTCGAAGGTCCCCTGGTCAATCGCAACCTGACGCTTACACCACCGCGCAGCCGCACATCTTTACCCACAAGCCAAACAGCATCGGCAGCACCGGTCCAGACACCGCCGCCTGCCGCAGCTCCGAAACCGCCCGTCGTCGCAACGCCGGCCCCCGTGGCCGCTGCGCCGGCGAGCCCGCCTGCTCCCAAACCGACCCCCGCTCCTGCCGCAACGCCGGCGCCGGAGGCTCCCGAAGCACCCAAGGTCACGCCGCCAGCACCGCCGCCGGCACCGAGCGCGGCAGCCGCGACCGAAACCCCGCCGCCGCCCCCCGCCCCGACGCAAACAGCGTCCCGGCCCAGCGTCTCTGACGCGGACGAAACCCGAATTATCTTTGACGCGGGTTCCTCGAATTTGAATGACGCCGCAAAATCCGAACTGGACGCGCTTGCCAATCAACTCAAAAGCGACACGGGTATTCGCGTGCAGCTTCAGGCCTACGCAGCCGGCACGGATGAAACCGCGCCGGACGCGCGACGCCTGTCACTCTCGCGCGCCCTCAAGGTCCGTTCCCATCTGATCGATCAAGGCGTTCGCAGCACCCGTATGGACGTTCGCGCCCTTGGCGTTAAAGCCGAAGGTGGACCGGCCGACCGGGTCGATGCCGTCGTCGTTCGACGATAGCGGGACTCAACCTATTCGCCCTAAAGTCGTCACATAGATGCGACACCGTGATGTCGAATTAACGCATGTCGCCGCACGGCGCTGCGTCGTGATGAGCAAGTAGGCGGCGAACAGGATCGGCCGCATGCGCAACCGGGCAGAGAAGCCATGACCAACCCGCGCACTTACCTCACCCGCATGGGAATATTCCTGGCGCTCGCCATCGCTGTGGCCGGCGCACTGCATCAACCACTCATGGAAGCGTTCCTCGCCAATCCGGCGATCAACGGCGTCATCATCCTGGTTCTGCTGTTCGGCCTTCTGTTTGTCTTTCGACAAGTCCTGACGCTCAATAACGAAGTTCGCTGGATCGAGAGCTATCGCAGCCTGCAACCGGGCGTTTCTGTCGCCGACCCGCCGCATCTGCTGGCACCGATGGCAGCCATGATCGGCGACCGCCAGGGACAGCTGCGACTGAACACCACGTCCCTGCGTTCGATACTGGACGGGATTAGCGCGCGGCTCGATGAATCACGCGACATCTCGCGCTACTTGATCGGGCTTCTGATCTTTCTTGGCCTGCTCGGCACTTTCTGGGGGCTCCTGCAGACGGTCGGATCGGTGGCGGCTGTCATCGCCGGCCTGCAAGTCGGCGGCGGTGACTCGACGC
This sequence comes from Alphaproteobacteria bacterium, assembly GCA_965205535.1. Lineage (GTDB taxonomy): Bacteria > Pseudomonadota > Alphaproteobacteria > UBA6615 > UBA6615 > UBA8079. The sequence continues at coordinate 395,740 of CBDBHH010000005.1, forward strand.
AGATTTTCAGCGACCTGAAGAGCGGGCTGGAAGCCCCCCTGTCGGGCATGGGAACGGCCTTCAGCTCATCCCTGTTCGGTTTGGCGGGCTCGCTGCTGCTGGGGTTCCTCGACCTGCAGGCAAGTGCGGCCCAGAACCGTTTCTACAACGATCTGGAAGACTGGCTCAGCAGCGCCACAAGGGTCTCGGGCGGCGGCCCGCTTTCGAGTGGCGAGGGCGATCAGTCCGTCCCCGCCTATATCCAGGCACTGCTGGAGACGACGGCGGATTCGCTCGATAATCTGCAACGCACCGTGGCCCAGGCCGAGACCTCGCGCAGCCATGGCGACCAGAGCCTTCAGATGTTGACCGAACGTTTGGCCACGATGACAGACCAGATGCGGACCGAGCAGGAATTGATGGTTCGGCTGGCGGAGAATCAGGCCGAACTTCGGCCCGTGCTGCAACGCCTGGCCGAACCACGCCAAGCCGATGAATTCGACGATGCGACCCGGAACCACATACGAAATATCGACAGTTATCTGTCGCGCATGCTCGAAGATCAGGTGAACGGGCGGAACCAGGTCGTCCAGGAAATCCGCTCCGAAATTCGTCTACTGGCACGCACCATTGCCGCGCTCGCCGAAGACGACGACCGCTAGCGGACATACCGGTGCCCGGCTCTTCCTCGCGACGACGTCAATCGGCCATCAACTATTGGCCGGGCTTCGTCGACGCTCTCGCCGCCCTGCTGGTCGTGGTGGTGTTCCTGATCATGGTGTTTGCCCTCGCACAGTTCTTCCTGTCGGAAGCGCTGTCGGGCCGCGACGATGCGTTATCGAAACTAAACCGACAGGTCGATGAACTGGCGCGCATGCTTGATCTTGAGCGATCAGCCAATACGGAACTGCGGCTGTCCGTCTCGCAGCTTTCGGCGCAACTTCAGAACTCGATTTCAGACCGTGAATCGCTGAACGACCGGCTGTCATTCATGGAAAGCCTGCTCAAATCGGCCCGCCAGGAGAATACCGAGCAACTGGCGACCTTGCGCGCCCGGGTGAGCGCCGACGAGGAAACAATCGAGACTCAAAACCGCGAACTGGCCAGGCTTGAAGCGGACATTGCCGCCCGCGAGGCCCGGCTGGCCGAGCTCACCCAACGCGCGGAAATCGCCGAGACATCATTCCTCGAGCAAAGCGAAATATCACAAAAGGCACAAGACCAGGTGGCGCTGCTCAACCAGCAACTTGCCGCCCTGCGCAGCCAGCTTGCCGCCCTCAACGAGGCGCTTGAGGCTTCCGAGGCCAAGAACAAGGAACAGGAAGTACAGATCGTCAATTTGGGCCAACGCTTGAACGAGGCGCTCGCGACCAAGGTGCAGGAGCTGGCGCGCTACCGCTCCGAGTTCTTCGGCCGGCTGCGCGAAGTGCTCGGCGACCGGACCGATATTCGCATCGAGGGAGACCGGTTCGTCTTTCAATCCGAGGTGCTATTCGGGTCGGGTCAGGCCGTCCTGAACCCCGAGGGACAACAACAGCTTCAGCAGCTCGCAGAGACCCTGGTACAGATCGCCGCAGAGATTCCGGACGATATCGAATGGATATTGCGGGTCGACGGCCATACCGACGAACGCCCGATCAGCACGGCGCGTTTCCCGTCGAACTGGGAACTCGCATCCGCACGGGCCATCTCGGTTGTGAAATTCCTGGTGCAGGCCGGCATTCCGCCGGAGAACCTCGTTGCCGCCGGCTTCGGCGAATTCCAGCCGATCGACGACCGCGAAGACGAGATCGCCCACCGGCGCAACCGGCGCATCGAGTTCAAACTGGACCAGCGCTGAGTATCCTGACCGGATGGTCTACTGGGCGGCGGCGCCCTCAAGATCGAACTGAAGCTCGGCAAGGCGCGCGTAGAGCCCGCCTTGACCGATCAATTCCTGATGGGTGCCCGCGGCGACAATCCGCCCCCCATCGATCACCACGATGCGGTCGGCTGCCATGACCGTCGCCAGCCGATGGGCGATGACCAGCGTCGTCCGGTTCTGCATCAGGCCGGTCATCGCCGCCTGTACGGCACGTTCGGACTCGGCATCGAGTGCGCTCGTTGCCTCATCGAGCAATAACAGCTCCGGGTCCCGCAGGATCGCACGCGCTATCGCCACCCGCTGTCGCTGGCCACCCGACAACCGCACGCCCTTCTCGCCCAGGAAGGTGTCGAAACCGTCCGGCAGCGCCTCGATAAACTCAAGCGCCGATGCCGCATCCGCGGCGGCGCACACCTCATCATCGTTGGCATCCGGGCGGCCGTAGCGGATGTTCTCCCAGGCATCGGCCGAGAAGATCACCGGCTCCTGGGGCACGAGGCCGACATGGCGGCGAAGGTCTTCGGGTGCCAGCTCGCGCAAATCGATTCCATCGAAACTCAAACGCCCGGCATCAGGATCATAAAAGCGCAGCAGCAGCTGGAAGACCGTGGTCTTGCCCGCGCCCGACGGCCCCACAAGTGCCACCGTCTCGCCCGGCGCCACGTCGAGGGAGAAATCCGATAGTGCCGCGTCTTCCGGGCGCGAGGGATATCGGAACGTCACCCCGTCCAGCGTCACCCGGGCCGTGGCCCGTTCGGGCAGGGGTTTCGGGTTTGCCGGCGCGACGATCGCCGGCGCGATGTCCATCAGCTCGAACAGCCGTTCGGTTGCACCGGCCGCGCGTTGCAATTCGCCGATCACCTCGGATATGGCGCCAACCGAGGTCGCGACAATCACCGCATAAAACACGAACGCCGAAAGATCACCGGCGCTCAGGCGGCCGGAGATAACGTCGCGGCCGCCGATCCAAAGGATGATTCCGATGGCGCCGAAGATGAGCAGAATGACAATGGCCGTCAGCAGCGCGCGGGCGCGGATGCGCCGCACCGAGGTCGCGAACGTGTCCTCCACCCGTTCGGCGAAGCGCGCCCTGTCGAGAGCTTCATGTCCGAACGCCTGAACTGTTCGGATATTCGAGATTGATTCATCGACATAAGCGCTGACGTCGGCCAGCCGGTCGAGGCTCTCGCGGCTGAGCCGGCGCACCTGGCGCCCGAAAACCAGGATCGGCACCAGCACGAGCGGCACCACGACCAGGACCAGGAGCGTCAACCGCGGGCTGGTGATGCCGAGCATCACGAGACCACCACTGGCCAGCAACACATTGCGCAACGCCATGGAGGCAGACGTGCCGACGACGGCCTGGATCAGGGTGGTGTCGGCGGTGAGGCGCGACATCACCTCGCCGATTCGCATAGTCTCGTAGAAAGCAGGGTCGAGCCGCAGCGTGTGCTCGAAGACCGCCTTGCGCAGATCGGCCATCACCCGCTCGCCGATCCATGACACCAGGAAAAAGCGCGAATAGGTCGCCCCGGCGAGCACCACCACCACCACGAGCAGCGCGACCAGCGCGTCATCCAGCAACCCGGAGTTGCCGGCCGTAAATCCATCATCGACGAGGCGACGCAGACCCTGGCCGATCACCAGCACCGTGCCGGCTGCGATCGTCAGCGCAAGTACGGCACCGGCTATCGCCAAACGATACGGACGCAGGAAACCGCCGAGCCTGCGGAGTTCGCGCAGGCTGCGCTTGGGCGGCTGCGTCTCGGTCCCATCGGAGCCCGCGGACGCGCGGCGTGATCGTGGTTGCATCGCCATCTTGGAGACAGGGTTTAGCAGGCCCGGCAAACCCCGCCAACAAACGCCTTCGTGCACGTCCGATCCCGGTATACCAAGCCTTGCGGTTGCGGGCCGGCTTGGCTATAACCACGGCCTTCCAAGCCTAGAGAGTGTGAGATGAAAAAAGACATTCATCCCGAGTATCACGAGATTACGGTCGTCATGACCGACGGCAGCGAATTCACGACCCGCTCGACCTATGGCGAGTCGGGCGACACGCTGCGTCTGGACATCGATCCCAAAACCCATCCCGCATGGACCGGCCAGCATCGCCTCGTCGATACCGGCGGCCAGGTCGCGAAGTTCAACAAGCGCTACGAAGGCTTTGGCCTGGGCGGCAGCGAAGCCGAAAACGGCTGAACCAAACTCCAGAAAAATCGAGTGTTTTCCGGGCGTTGCAGTTGCAGCGCCCGTTTTGATTCCGGGCCGGGTTTCACCGACCGCAAGCCCTTGATCCGGAAAAACATCCACCTATATCGAGATTGTCGCGGGGAATGCCGACTTCGGGTTCCAGACCGCGTCCACATGGCAGGTCCCGGCCAATCGCGGGACTGTCGACATCACAGTTGCTCTTTAAGGAGGACAAGTGAAATGCGTACCTACAATCTCGATTTGACGCCCTTATTCCGTTCGTCGGTCGGTTTCGACCGGGTCGGTCAGATGCTGGATTCGGCCTTTAACAGCGAAGCGCCATCCTATCCGCCCTACAACATCGAAAAACGCGGCGACGACGAGTATCGCGTGACCATGGCGGTCGCGGGGTTCGGTCTGGGCGATATCGACATCACCCAAACGAACAACTCGCTGGTCGTGAAGGGCGAGCAGGCCAAAACCGATGACGGGGACAGCTTCCTCCATCGCGGCATTGCCACCCGCGCGTTCGAACGACGCTTCGATCTTGCCGACCATGTAAACGTGACCAAGGCCGACCTTGTGAACGGCCTGCTGGTCATCGATCTGACGCGCGAAGTGCCCGAGGCGCTGAAGCCGCGCAAGATCGAGATCGCCGCCGGCGGTGCCGCCCAGACTCTCGACCATGAGAAGAAGGCCGCATAACACCGCATCACATTCGCAAAGGAGGGCCCGCCGGATACGGCGGGCCCTTTTTTGTTGGCGCGGCGTGTATAAAGACCCCAAGGCAGCCGACGCAGCGCTGCCCGGAAAATTCAGGGGAGGCATTCCATGCAGCACAGCAAAGACCGAATTCTGACAACCCATGTCGGCAGCCTGCCGCGTCCCGAAGACCTGGAAGACCTCCTCTATAAAGTCGAATTCGGCGAGGAATATGACGCCGCCGCGTTCGACGCGACGGTGACCCGTGCCGTGGCCAATATCGTTGCCGCCCAGCGTGAATGGGGTCTCGACGTCATCAATGACGGCGAGATGAGCAAGACCGGCTACGCCACCTATATCCAGCAACGCCTGGACGGGTTCTCGGGCGACAGCCCCTCGGTGCGCTTCGACGATCTCTCGGGTTTCCCCGGTTACCGCAAGATGCTCGCCCGCATGGCCGAAACACGCCGCCTGAATCGGCCCTGTTGTACGAGTGAAGTGGTCATCCGCGACCGCGAACCCATGCGCAAGGACATCGAGAACCTGACCGCGGCGTCAAAAGGCAGCGACGCGAGCGAGTTCTTCATGAACGCCGCCTCGCCCGGCGTCATCACCGTGTTCCAGCACAACGAGTTCTACCCCGATGACGACGCCTATCTCGACGCGCTGTCCGGTGTCATGCGCGAAGAGTATGAAGCGATCGCGAATGCGGGCTTCGTCCTGCAGATCGACTGCCCCGACCTGGCCATGGGCCGCCACACCGAGTATCGCGAACTGTCGGATGCAGACTTTCTGAAACATGCCGAGATGCAGATCGAGGCACTCAACGCTGCGCTTGAAAACATCCCCGCCGACCGGGTGCGCATGCATATCTGCTGGGGCAACTACGAGGGCCCCCACCATCTCGATATCCCGTTCGAGGCGATCTTCGACGTGGTCATGAAGGCCAAGCCCCAAGGGCTGCTGGTCGAATCGTCCAACCCGCGCCACGCCCATGAATGGCGGGTGTTCGAGGACAGGAAGCTGCCCGACGACAAGATCATCATCCCGGGCGTGATCGACAGCGTGACCAACTATATCGAGCACCCCGGCGTCGTCGCGGACCGGATCTGCAACTATGCAAACGTCGTGGGGCGCGAGCGGGTCATGGCCGGCGCCGATTGCGGCTTCGCGACCTTCGCCGGTATCGGCAAGGTGAATCCGGACATCGCCATCGAAAAGTTCAAATCGCTGGTACGCGGCGCGGAAATCGCTTCCGAGCGTTTGTGGAGTTAGCCGTCAACCTGCAGCGACGCCAACCCGGCCCGCACATGGTCGGGCACCGGGATCGGTTTCATCTCTCCCGGTCGCACATAGACATGCACGAAGTGGCCCGTCGCGGAGGGCGCATCGGCGCCTTCCTTGAAGATCGCAATCTCATACGTCACCGATGAGTTGCCCAGCCGGCGCACCCGCACGCCCACATCCAGGACGTCGGGAAACGCGATCTCGCTGTGGAAACGACAGCCCGTCTCCACGACCATGCCGACGGGTTCACGCTTGCGATAGTCGAGCCCGGTGAAACGCATCAGGAATTCATTCACTGCGGTGTCGAAATAGGAATAGTAGGTCACGTTGTTGACGTGGCCATAAACATCATTGTCCATCCATCGGGTCGGGATCTGCAGGAAATGCCGATAATTGTCCCGCCGCTCTTCGCGCTCGTTTTTCGTGTCGCTCATCGCATGTTGTCCAGAAAGTCAGAAATGATGTCGATCGTCTCGTTCGGCCGCTCGACCATGATCATATGGCCCGTGTCGGGAAGGATCTCGACCCGCGCACCCGCGATCACCCCGCGCAGCCCCTTCGATGCACCGACCGGCGTCATACGATCGCCGGCGGCCATCAGGAACAGGGTCGGGCATGTGACCTTCGCCGCCGCATCCAGCGCGCCCGTCCATCCGTTGCACGCCGCGAGATCGTTGCCGAGCACGTCCACCGGGCATGACGCCAGCAGCGCGCGACCGCCGCCGCGCAGCCACAAACCCGGCGCCTGATGCCCACCCTTGTGGGCCGGCTTGCCGAAACCCCAGTCGGTAATCATCTCCCAGGCCACCGGGTCATTGGCCGCTGACGCCGCCAGCAGATCCGGGTGCACCTGCATATGGTCCGACGGCCCGATCAGGGTCAGCGATGATGTTCGCGCCGGTGCCTTTCCCGCAGCGGCCAGCACGATGAGAGACCCCATCGAATGCCCCGCGAGATGCGCCGTCTCGACACCGGTCGCATCGGCAAATCGCCAAAGCCATTCGCCGAAGCCGTCAATCGTTGTCGGCGTGCGACCGCCGGAGCGCCCGTGTCCGGGCAGATCGGGCACCAGCACGTTGTAGCCGTGATGGGCAAAGTAACGTGTCTGCAGGCCCCAGGCGCTGTGATCGTTTCCGCCTCCGTGAATCAGCACGAGCGTGGGCAACTCCGGATCGAATTCACGACCCCCGGTGTGAACAAAGACAGGCTGACCGTCGACATTCATTTCCATGATGGCCCTCCTATTTCTGAGAGGCGCGCAGCGCCTGCTTCAAATCCGCGACGATGTCGCCCGGGTCCTCGAGCCCGATGGCCAGGCGCACCATTTCTTCGCCCACGCCGGCCGCCTCGAGGTCTGCCGCGCTCATCTGCTGATGGGTCGTGCTCGCCGGGTGAATCACCAGCGACTTGGCGTCGCCCACATTGGCCAGATGGGAGAACAGCTCCAGCGCCTCGATGAATTTCGCACCCGCGCGCCGCGGCCCCTCGGTGCCGGGCTTGACGCCGAACGTCACGATGGCGCCTGCACCATCGGGCAGCAGCGTCTTGGCCAGTGCATGGTCGGGATGGCTCTCGAGGCCCGGATAGGTAACCCAGGCTACCTCGTCGGCAGCGCTCAGAAACTCGGCCGCGGTTTGCGCGTTCGCCACATGTTGCGCCATGCGTATCGGCAGGGTCTCGAGCCCCTGCAGAAGATAGAACGCGGTCTGCGGCGCCATGCAGGCGCCGAAATCACGCAAGCCCTCGGCGCGCGCGCGCATGATGAAGGCAGCAGGACCAAACTCCTCGGCAAAATCCAGCCCGTGATACCCCGCATAGGGCTCGGTCATACCCGGGAACTTGCCCGATGCCTCCCAGTCGAAGCTCCCGCCATCAATCAACACACCGCCGATCGCGACCCCATGTCCGCCGATCCATTTGGTGGCCGAGTGCATGATGAGATCGGCCCCGTGCTCGAACGGATGGAGCAGTGCCGGGGTTGAGAATGTGGCATCCACCAGCAGCGGCAGGCCAGCGGCATGAGCCACCGCCGCGACCGCCGCAATATCGAGAACCTCAAGACCCGGATTACCGATCGTCTCGGCGAAGACCAGGCGTGTCTCGTCACGAATGGCGGCCTTGAATGCATCGGGGTCGCGCGGGTCCACGAATGTGGTGGTAATTCCGAACCTCGGCAGCGTGTGAACGAACAGGTTATGGGTGCCACCGTATATGTTCCGCGAGGCGACGATATGCCCGCCTGCCCCCATCAGGGTCATCACCGCGAGGCTCATGGCTGCCTGCCCGCTCGCCGTCGCGATCGCGCCGACCCCGCCCTCGAGTGCGGCCATGCGTTCCTCGAACACGGCAACCGTCGGGTTCGAGATGCGTGAATAGATGTGGCCGGCGCGTTCGAGATTGAACAGGCTCGCCGCATATTCGACATCCGGAAACACATAGGAGGTCGACTGATAGATCGGCGCGGCGCGCGCACCCGTTACCGGATCAGGATGCTGTCCTGCATGCAGGCTGAGGGTGGCGAACTTCAGATGCTTGGGATCGATCATGGGGCTTGTCCGGCAGCGATGGGAATGCGCCGCGAAACTTATCCCAACCAGACCCGGGCTTGAACCGGATCGGCAAAAGAAAACCGCTCCGGAAGGGGGTCCCGAAGCGGCTCGAAGTCAAACAGGGAGGCAAAAAAGGGATCTGGGTAAGATCCGAAGATGGTCTATGGGAGGAGCCATCACACCCAAAATCGCCGAAATTGTCTAAGGAACGGTTAACGCCGCGCCCAGAAACGAAAAACGGGGCCCAGAACGGACCCCGCATTCGCGTTAATCTTTAATTATCAGAGACTTAGTTGTCGCCCTGATTGTTCCCGCCAATGCGCACATCGGCCATCCAATCGGGAATTCGGCTCTGTGCGGGCTCTTCTTCGGGGATCAAATCCGCGCTGATCGGACGGCGATCGTCGGCGGCCGGCGCGCGGCCTGCCTTGCGGCCCTTCTCGATCGCCTCGTCGAGATCAACCTGGCGGCACAGGCCGATGGTCACAGGATCACGGGGCTGGATCTGGGAAGAATTCCAGTGGGTCCGGTCGCGGATGGCGGTGATCGTCGGCTTGGTGGTACCGATCAGCTTGCCAATCTGCGCATCACTCAGCTCCGGGTAATAGCGCACCAGATAGGCGATGCCATCGGGCTTGTCCTGGCGTTTCGACACCGGAACATACCGCGGGCCCTTGGTGCGTTTGACCGGGGCCGGGTTGTCCGATTCCTGGAGCACGAGACGCGCCGCCGGATCGGCCTGGCAACGTTCGATCTCTGACCACTCGACCTGACCGTTCGCCACGGGATCGAGCCCGCGCATGCCGACCCCGACTTCGCCGTCGGCGATGCCTTGAATCTCGAGCTGGTGCATGCCGGTGAAGTCTGCGATCTGCGCGAACGACAGCGACGTATTCTCTACAAGCCAAACCGCCGTGGCCTTCGGCATCAACGGAGGTGCCATGAATTCTCCTTTCGCCGGTCGTCCGCGCCGCGCGCGTCAAAACCGGGCCAATTCATCATCCCTGTGGGGGTTGCGCCACTATATATGCGGCGATACGCCGAAATGCAAAGAACACAGCACATTGTCGTCACGACAATTCCAGGATGATCTTGCCGATATGGGTGCTGGTTTCCATCAATGCATGGGCCGCAGACGCATCAGCCAGCGGAAATGTCGCATGAATTACGGGTGCGAGTTCACCTGCTGCGAATTTCGGCCAGACTTTTTCGCGCAACGATGTCGCGATTCCGGCTTTCGTTGCGGCAGATTGGGGCCTCAGGGTCGAACCGGTCAGGGTCAGGCGGTTCATCATGATCTTCGCGAGATTGACCTCGGTCTTGGCACCACCCATCAAGGCGATCTGTACGATCCGGCCATCGGGTCGCAGCGAGGCGATATTCCGGGGGGTGTAATCGCCGCCCACCATATCCAGGATGACGTCGACCCCCTTGCCGCCCTCACGTTCAGCGGTGAGCGAGCCGATCACCTCCTCGAAAGCCTCGGTCTTGTAGTTGATGGCCTTCGTCGCGCCGAGATTCTCGCAGAATTCAGCCTTCTCGGCACTGCCGACCGTGGTGTAGATCGCCTCGGCGCCGAACGCCTTGCAGAGCTGGATCGCCGTGGTGCCGATACCGCTGGATCCACCATGTACCAGGAACCGCTCACCCGCTTTAAACCGGGCCCGATCGAACACATTCGTCCAGACCGTGAAGAACGTCTCGGGCACACCGGCTGCCTGCACCATGTCTAGACCCTCGGGCACCGGCAGAGTCTGCGCCCCGGGGACCGCCACATATTCGGCATAGCCGCCACCGGAAACCAGCGCGCAGACTTTGTCTCCCGCTTTCCAATCGCCGGCCTCGGCGCCCGCCGCGACAATCTCACCAGACACTTCGAGGCCCGGCAGGTCCGATGCGCCTGGTGGCGGCGGATACAGCCCCTTGCGCTGGGCCACATCGGGCCGGTTCACCCCGGCCGCCGCAACACGGATCAGGACATCACCCTCGCCCGGTACCGGCACCGGGCGATCGGCAGGTTTCAATACTTCCGGCTCGCCGGGCTCGGAAATCTCTATCGCTCGCATTGTTTCCGGCAACGCCATGGTCACCCTCCGTTTCAGGTCTCATCCGTTCTGACGGTTGCGGGCGCAATCTAGGCGCGTCAAACTTGATGCACAACGACTAGCCGCAATGTGGAATGGCAACCACGGCAGGGAGGCGAACATGAGTGCGGACGATGATTTGGAACCGACATTCCAGGGGCACCCGGGTGATTTCAGCGAGATGAAGGTGGAAGCTCTATCGATTGAAGAGTTGAAAGCCTATATCGGGCATGCCAAGCAGGAGATTGAGCGCGCCGAGGCCGAAATAGCCAGCCGTGAATCCTTGCGCGGTGACGCCGACGCGCTCTTCAAGAACTAGGGTCAGAAGTTAGAGTTCACATTCGTTTCAAAAAAAACTAGCGCCGGCCAACGGACGCTGGGAGGAAAGCATGGCCAATCATTTCGAAACCGACCTGGACAAGAACGCGGCGAACTACAACGCCCTGTCGCCGTTGAGTTTCATCCGGCGTTCCTCAACGGTCTATCCGAACCGTGCGGCCGTGGTGCATGGCGAGACCAGCTACACTTACGCCGAATTCTATGCGCGCTCTCGACGGCTCGCCTCGGCGCTCAGCCAGCGCGGCATCGGTGTCGGCGATTGCGTCGCGATCATGTCGCCCAACACGCCGCCGATGCTCGAAGCCCATTTCGGTGTGCCCATGACCCGCGGCGTCATCAACGCACTGAACTACCGGCTCGACGCGAAGGCCATCGCATTCATCCTCGACCATGGCGAGGCGAAGGTACTCCTGACGGACACCGAGTTTGCGCCGGTGATCAAGGAAGCCCTGGAACTGTGCGAGGTCGATCCGATCGTCATCGACATCGATGACCCCGAGGGGCCGGGCGGCGAGAAGCTGGGCGAAATGGACTATGAGACATTCATCACGACCGGCGATCCCGAATTCGAATGGTCGCTGCCCGATGACGAGTGGGACGCCATCGCGCTCAACTACACATCAGGCACCACCGGCAACCCCAAGGGAGTGGTGTTCCATCACCGCGGCGCCTACCTCAACGCGATCGGCAACGTCTTCACCTGGGGGGCGACGGGCGGCCCGGTCTATCTGTGGACCCTGCCCATGTTCCACTGCAACGGCTGGTGCTTCACCTGGGGCGTCACCGCGGTGGCCGGCACCAATGTCTGCCTGCGCAACGTGAATTCGGCGTCGATCTATGATGCGATCGCGACCAAGGGCATTACCCATCTGTGCGGTGCCCCGATCGTCATGCAGATGATCGTCAACGCAACCGACGAGGATCGTCGCACCTTCGACCAACAGGTCGAGTTCATGACTGCGGCGGCGCCGCCTCCGGCCGCCGTCCTCGCGGCCATGTCCGAGGAAGGCATCAACGTCACCCATGTCTATGGGCTGACCGAAATCTACGGCCCGGCGATCATCTGCGCCTGGCAGAACGAGTGGGACGACCTTCCCCTCGAGGAACGGGCGCGCCTGCAATCGCGTCAGGGCGTGCCCTATGAGGTGCTGGAAGACATGATGGTCGCAGACCCCGAAACCCTGGTCCCGGTCCCGCAGGACGGCGAGACCATGGGCGAGGTCTTCACCCGCGGCAATGTCACGATGAAGGGCTATCTCAAGAACCCGAAGGCAACCGGCGATGCCTTCGCCGGCGGCTGGTTCCATACCGGTGACCTCGGCGTCTGGCACGCCGATGGCTATGTCGAGCTCAAGGACCGCTCGAAAGACATCATCATCTCGGGCGGTGAAAACATCTCATCCATCGAGGTCGAGGATACACTCTACAAGCATCCCGCCGTTGCGGCCGTCGGCGTTGTCGCCCGACCCGATGAGAAATGGGGTGAAACGCCCTGTGCCTTCATCGAGCTCAAGCCCGGCGTCGAGGCCACGGAAGAAGAGATCATCGCGCATTGCCGGGAGAATCTCGCCAGCTTCAAATGCCCCCGATATGTGGTGTTCGGGCCGTTGCCGAAGACATCCACCGGCAAAATCCAGAAATTCAAACTTCGCGATCAGGCCGTTGCACTCGCAGCCGAATAGCCCGGCGCTGCGCCCTCAACAACAAAGGCGGCTCTTTCGAGCCGCCTTTTATTTTCTGCACATTCGTACGAGGCTGAAACCGGGTCAGGTTTCCTGAAGACTCGTGATGGCGTCTTTCAGTTTGAGCTTTTCTTTCTTCAGTTCTGAAATCGTTGCCTGATCGGGAATGGGGCGCTGAGCTTCGCCTCCGATCTCCTCGTCCAGGGTGGCGTGCTTGCGCTTCAGATTCTCAATCCTGACATCCATCGTCACGTGACGTGTCTCCTTGTTCAAGAGCTGGGGCTAATCCAAAAGATCACCGTCAAATGCTAGGCTGATTCACCGCAAATTGGGAAGGCTTCATGCAGCCTCGTGCCGTCCTGGATTGTGGAGAACAGGCGTGATCCCTACCACGCGTGCCGCCGCCCGGACTGCTATACTGTGCAACAATGGCCATCCAGGCCCGGAAAACCGGACACCCGATTTGTCGGACGACAAAACATCTGATCAGGAAGCTCTGCATATTCGCCTGAGCGAATTGCAGTCCGAACACCGTGATCTTGATGATGTGATCGCGCGCATCTCCGGCGAACAGCCATTTGACCAGCTGCAAATTCAGCGCCTGAAGAAAAGAAAACTCGGTCTGAAGGACGAGATCCTGCAAATCGAAAACGAACTGCTGCCCGACATTATCGCCTAGTCGCCGATAGCGCGGCCCTGCTTTTGTTCATACATGACCTGGTCGGCCCGCTGCAGCGCCTCGCCCGCATCCTCGGTACCGGAGAAGGAATAGACGCCAAAGGACACGGACAACTTTATCGTGCTGCCCTCCCAATGGAGTGGCGTGGTGGCGATCAGCGCCGACAGGGATGTCGCCTTCTCCGCCGCGACCTCGGCCGAGGCCTGCGCCAGGATCACACCGAACTCGTCGCCACCAAGCCGCCCGACGATATCGGATTCACGAACATTCTCGGCCAGCAGTTCGGCAATCTGCCGCAAGGCCGCATCGCCCGCGGCATGCCCATGCTGGTCGTTGATTTCCTTGAAACCGTTAATATCGAAATAGAGCACGCTCGAGCCCGCGCCATAGCGCTCGGCATAGGCCACCATTCGGCTCATTTCGCGCACAAAGGCCCGACGGTTCGCCACCGGCACCAGCGTGTCTTCATCCGCCAGCTTCTCAAGATAGTTGATCCGGTGACGGGCCTGGCTCAACTCCTCGCGCATCCGCTGGACTTCCGTCATCAGCAGGTCGAGCGCCTCGCGCACCTTCGGCGTGAGATCGGCCTCGCTCAGACCGGCGATTGTCGCAACATCTCCCGACGGCGCGCTCGCCTGGTCGCCACCCGCGACACCATAGGCCTGCGCAGCCTGCGCCGCCTGGTTCGGGGCGCGAACCGGTTTCGCCGCATTCGTGCGGCCGGGTTGCGTGCGTTCGATCTTCATCCAAACCCCGTCGGGGTAATACCAAAAGCTGGCAAACAACTGGATTGCCACAAAAATACGCTGCTCGACACTATTCCGAAAGTGGTTAACAAATCTTTGCGTTGCGGCACGAAACGCGCCTTTGGGGCATCGCCACGCTTGCCACACCGGTCCGCGCTCCTATAATCCCCGCCTTTCCGGGCCAGAAGCCCCTTAAGGAGATACATATGGCCGATGCGCCGGTTGTCGGAATCATCATGGGCAGCCAGTCCGACTGGGAGACCATGCACCACGCCGCCGATACCCTTGAGGCTCTCGGGGTTGCGCATGAGGTCAAGATCGTCTCCGCCCATCGCACACCCGACCGTATGTCGGCCTATGCCAAACAGGCGCGCGAGCGCGGATTGAAGGTCATTATTGCGGGCGCAGGCGGGGCGGCCCATCTCCCCGGGATGACTGCCGCGATGACCAGCCTTCCCGTCTTCGGCGTGCCGGTTGAAAGCAAGGCCCTTTCCGGCATGGACAGCCTGTTGTCGATCGTCCAGATGCCCGCCGGGGTACCCGTCGGTACGCTCGCCATCGGCCGTGCCGGCGCGGTCAATGCGGCATTGCTGGCCGCATCCGTGATTTCCCTCGAAGACGGACAAGTGGCGAGCGCGCTGGATGCCTGGCGCGCGAACCAGACCGACGCGGTGGCCGACGCGCCGACCAGCGATTCCTGAGACCATGCCCGATCAAGACACCGGCACCCCGATCCTGCCGGGCGCCACGATCGGTATTCTCGGTGGCGGCCAGCTCGGCCGCATGACCGCGCTGGCGGCAGCCAACCTCGGTTACCGGTGCCACATCTTCTGCCAGAGCGCCGACGAACCCGCCGCACAAATCGCGAGCCAAACGACGCTGGCCGCATTCGATGACACCGCAGCACTGGATGCCTTTGCCGCGGCGATCGACGTCGCCACCCTCGAGTTCGAGAATGTGCCCATCGCAACGCTGGAGCGGATTGCGGCACGTGTCCCCCTGCATCCCGCACCGTCGGTCCAGGCCGTGGCCCAGAACCGGCTGCGCGAGAAAACCTTCGCCAACGATTTGGGCATCGCCACCGCCCCGTTCCGCGCCGTGGCCAGCGCAGCCGATCTGGCGAGCGCCATCGCCGAAATCGGCACACCCTCCGTCCTCAAGACCGTCCGCTTCGGCTACGACGGCAAGGGCCAGGTCGGCATTGATGCGGCGACCGACCCCAGCGCGGCATGGGCCGACAGCGGTGCCGGGCCCGACACGGACGGCGGCATTCTGGAAGGTTTCGTTGATTTCGAGCGCGAAATATCCGTTATCGTCGCGCGCGGCACAAACGGGGAAACGGCCGCCTTCGTGCCGGTCGAGAACCGGCACCGCAACCACATTCTCGACGAGACCATCGTCCCCGCCCCCATTTCCGACCCCACCGCCGAGAAGGCGCACGACGTTGCCATCAAACTTTGCGAAGGCCTCGGTGTGGTCGGTCTGCTGGCGATCGAGATGTTCGTCACGACGGCGGGCGAAATCCTGGTCAACGAGGTCGCCCCGCGGCCTCACAACTCCGGCCACTGGAGCATCGATGCCGGCCGCACCAGCCAGTATGAACAGCTCGTGCGCGCCATCTGCGGCCTGCCGCTGGGTGATTCCACGCGGCGATGCGACGCCGTGATGAAGAACCTGATCGGCGACGATGTGGAGACCTGGCGGGAAATTATCGCCGACCCGCAGGCGCGCTTGCATCTCTACGGCAAGACAGAGACCCGCCCGGGCCGCAAGATGGGGCATGTGACCCGGTTGGGCGCGGTCACCGGCAAACCAGGAAACCGCAATGCCTGACAGCGGCGGCGTGAGGGGTCGTCAGACCTGGATCGTTCTTGCCAGCGCTCTGGCTGTCATCGTCATTTCCGCCGGCATCCAGCAGACCTTCGGCCTGTACATGTTGCCGATCAGTGCTGAACAGGGGTGGGGGCGCGAGATTCTCTCGCTGGCGCTCGCCGGCCAGGCGCTCATCATCGGCCTGACGACCCCCTTCGTGGCGGCCGTCGCGGACAAATGGGGCGCGCCCCGCGTGCTGGCGACCGGTGGCCTGCTGTACGTCGTCGGCCTGGTGCTGATGTCGCAAGCGGTCTCACCGTTGGCGATGTTCGTGAACGCGGGATTCGTGATCGGCATCGCCGCCGCCGCAACCGGTATGCCGCTGGTTCTGTCGATCGTCAGCCGCAATGTCAGCCCCGAAAAGCGCAGCGTATGGCTCGGCACCGTGACGGCCTGCGGCACGCTCGGCCAGTTTCTCATCGTGCCCTTCAGCCAGCAGATGATCTCCGGCTACGGGTGGCCCATTGCGCTTATAGCGGTCGCCTGCATCGTCAGCCTCATCGTCCCGCTGGCGCTGGTCATCCGGCGGATGACAAGCGCCGTCGTGGAGGCACCATCGGCGCAGAAGCTCGGTGAAGCGCTTGTCGAGGCGCGCAGCAACTCCGGTTATATCTTGCTGGTTATCGGGTTTTTCGTCTGCGGTTTCCACGTCCGTTTCATTGCCGTCCACCTGCCGGCCTATCTCGGCGACCTGGCCTTCACGCCAAAGCTTGCCGCGACCGCGCTGGTCGTCATCGCCGTGTGCAACGGCATCGGCTCGTGGGGATTCGGCTGGCTCGGCGGGCGCTACCGCAAGAAGCACCTGCTTTCCGGCCTCTACACGCTGCGCTCGCTGGTGATCTTCGCCTTCGTGACCACGCCCCCGAGCACGGCCAGCATCATGATCTTCGCCGCGGCTATCGGCTTTCTCTGGCTCGGCACGGTGCCGCTCACGAGCGGCATCGTCGCGCAGATCTTCGGCACCCGCTACATGGCAACCTTGTTCGGCATCGTCTTCCTCAGCCACCAGATCGGCGCATTCCTGGGTGTTTGGCTCGGGGGGCGCGTCTTCGACACGACCGGTTCCTACGAAACCGTCTGGTGGATCGCGATCGCGCTCGGTCTCGTGACGGCCGCGGTCCACATGGCGATCGATGACCGGTCGGTGATGCGGCTGCAGGCGGCCCGTGAGGGCTGACTAGCCCACGCCTCGCTCGCGCAGGCGTTCGGACACCAGACGTGCGAACCGTTTCGGGTTCGGCAGGTATCCGGTTGCACGGCGTAAATTCTCCCGGCGTTTCGGGATGCTCATCACCCCCGCGATCCGCCGGTCGAGGAACGCCCAGGTCGCCTCGCTGTCGTCGGATGCGTCATCCAGCCAGTAGAGCAAGGTCGATGAATAGACCCCGGCCAGGGTCAGGCGCTTGGTGTAGAAATTGAAGTCCGTCGCCCGGTCGCCGGCCGCGTACCACATCTCGTCGACGGTCCAGTACAGGCATTTGAGGCCACGCCCGCTGTGCTGGGGCTGCGCCAGATAGGTGAGCGCCCGGCGCACCGCCTCTCGGTGCTCTGCGATGGCCCCGATGCGGGCCCGCACCAGGAACGTGATCCGATCCCGGAAGCGCATCTCATCACCATCCTCGTCGGCATAGGCCGCGACCATCGCCGCATCGGCCTGCGCGCTCCAGAAGGCGATCAGCTCGGCAAGGCCGCCGGGAAAGGCAAGCTTCGCCAATGCCGGGTCGAGGCCCGCATCCGCCGTCGCGGCGCGCAGGGATTTCGCCGACCAGCCGTCGAAGGGCACATGGGGCAGGATCGCGGCGAGGATCGCGCGCTTCTCTGTCGCCATATGTGAGGCGTCAGTCGTCATCTGCCTCGCCTGCCGCCTCGTCCGCCTGCCCTTTGCCCAACTCCTCGACGAAGCCAAACTGCGACATATCCTCAATCCGGCTGGGATAGAGAATGCCGTCGAGATGATCGCATTCGTGCTGAATCACGCGTGCGTGGAACCCTTCCGCATCGAAGGAAATCTCTTCGCCCGACAATGTCTGATGGGTGACATGCACCTTGTCGTAACGCCGCACGGCACCGGCCATGCCGGGCACCGACAGGCAGGCTTCAAAGCCGAGGTTGGTCTCCTCGCCCACCGGCGTCACAACCGGGTTGACCAGAACCGTCAGCGGCACGCCGCCATCCGTTTTATCGTCCTCATCGGCGGCGCGCTCGGCCTCGACCTTGTAGACCACATCCGCCAGGGCATGTGCACCTGGGGCGCGGCCAGGCCGGTCCCGTCCGCATCGTCCATCGTTTCGATCATCGCATCGACCAGGCGCGAGACTTCCAGCGCCGTCGGGTCGGGAACGTCGTTCGCGCGGGTGCGCAGGATCGGGTGCCCCATGCGGGCTATTTTGAGTATCGCCATAGGCTGAATATGCGTTCGCGGCCCCTCCGCGTAAAGGCCCGGCCGGGGCGCATCAACACAAGGCTCGCGCCTGTCAGGAAGATAGCGCTATCCTCATGTCCTCCAATTCCCGATCAGGAGCGGCGCCTTGACCGCAATCACCTACATCGACGGCGACTGGCATGACGGCAACGTGCCCGTGATCGGCGCCACCTCACATGCAATCTGGCTGGGCTCGATCGCCTTCGACGGTGCGCGGGCCTTCGAGGGGGTGACCCCCGACCTCGACCGGCACTGTCAGCGGGTTGTGAATTCTGCCACCGCGATGCATCTGCGCGCACCCCTGTCGGCCGACGACATCCGCCAGGTCGCACTGGATGGCGTGTCGCGCTTCGGTGAGAACGCCGAGCTCTATATACGGCCGATGCTGTATGCCGATGCCGGGATGGGCCTGCTCGCGCCCGACCCGGACAGCACGCGCTTCGTGCTGACGGTGTTCGAAGCGCCGATGCCCACAGGCGACGGCTTCTCCTGTTGCCTCAGCCCCTTCCGACGCCCCGGCCCCGAGGTCGCACCGACCGACGCCAAGGCGTCGTGCCATTATCCGAATTCCTCGCGCGCGATCATCGATGCCCGCGACCGTGGTTTCGACAATCCGGTCATGTGCGATGCGTTGGGCCACATTGCGGAATTCGCCACGGCAAACATCTGGATCGTCAGGGACGGCGTGGCCATCACGCCGGTCCCCAACGGCTCGTTCCTCAACGGGATCACACGTCAGCGTCTCATCCAGTTGATGCGCGACGACGGGATCGAGGTGCACGAACGCACCGTCGAACCGGGCGAATTGCTGGAAGCGGACGAAATCTTCAACTCGGGCAATTACGGCAAGGTACAGCCGGTGATCCGGTACGAAGACCGACCATTACAACCCGGTCCAATCTACCGCCGGGCGCGTGAACTCTACTGGGACTTCGCCCATTCGAAGGACTAGGCGGCGCTGAGATCCTCGCCGGCCAGCGCGCGGCGCAACAATTCGACCGTCGCATCCCGGCCGTAGAGCGCCGCGAAGGAGCCGAAGCGCGGCCCCTGGCTCTGCCCGAACAGCACCTCATAGAGCGCCCGGAACCAGTCGCGCAGCGGCTCGAACTCGTGTTCCTTGCCGACCGCATAGACCTCGTTCTGCAGCGCCTCGCCGTCGGCATCGTCCGGCATGGCCGCGAACCGCTCGGCTAACTCCGCCAGGGCCGCACGCTCCTTGTCGTCGGGCGCGCGATACTGTTTCGCGGGTTTGACGAAGTCCCGGTAATAGGCGATTGCGTGACCGACGAGCCGGTCGAGGAACGGGCTGTTCTCCGGCGTGGCACCCTCGGCATATCGCTCGATGAAACCCCAGAGCACCGCCGGGTCTTCCGAGTTACAGGCGGCGGCCAGGTTAAGCAAAAGCCCGAAGGACAGATCGGCCCCCGCGGGCGGCACGTCACCGCCATGGATATGCCAGGCCGGGCTCTCCAGCTGCTTGTCTGCCTCCTGTTCCGGATATTTCGCAACATGGGACAGATACTCATCGACTGACTTTGGAATCACGTCGAAATGCAGGCGCTTGGCCGACTTCGGCTTGCCAAACATGTAATGAGACAGGCTCTCCGGCGGCCCATAGGTGAGCCACTCCTCGATCGTCAGCCCGTTACCGCGCGACTTGGAAATTTTCTCGCCATTGTCATCGAGGAACAGTTCGTAGGTCAGCCCCTCGGGCGGTCGCGCACCCAGAATTCGGCATATCTTCCCCGACAAATTCACGGAATCGATCAAATCCTTGCCCGACATCTCGTAATCGACCGACAGCGCCGCCCAGCGCATCGCCCAATCGGCCTTCCATTGCAGCTTGCAATGACCGCCGGTCACCGGCGTCTCGACCATCTGTCCGGTCTCGGGGTCCTTGTAGGTCACCGTCCCGGCATCCGGGTCCGTGGCCTCCATGGTCACCTGTAACACCACGCCGGTGCGGGGGCAGATCGGCAGGAAGGGGCTGTATGTCGCCTGCCGTTCGGTACCCAGCGTCGGCAAGATCACACCCATGACTGCGTCATAGTGAGACAGCATGAGCCGCAGCGTGTCGTCGAACAGGCCGGCCTTGTAACATTCGGCGGAACTGTAGAACTCATAGTCGAACCCGAAGGTGTCGAGGAAGGCCTGCAGGCGCGCGTTGTTGTGGGCGGCAAAACTGTCATGGGTTCCAAACGGATCCGGCACCGCCGTCAACGGTTTGCCCAGATGCGCGGCAAGCATCTCCTGCTCCGGCAGGTTCGGGGGCACCTTGCGCAGCCCGTCCATGTCGTCGGAAAAGGCGACCAGGCGGGTGGGAATGTCGGACATCTGCGTGAAGGCGTGGCGTACCATCGTCGTTCGCGCCACTTCGCCGAAGGTGCCGATGTGGGGCAGGCCCGAGGGGCCGTAGCCCGTCTCGAACAGCACATAGCCCTTCTCGGGCGTCTGGGCGGCATCGGGCCCGCCCAGACGATCGAGGATCGTGTGCGCTTCCTTGAACGGCCACGCCTTGGCCGCCAGCAGCATGTCTTGATCGTTTGCCATTTGCCCGTTTTCATCCGCCAGGTTACGTGCGGCGGAAACTAGGCGCGGGCCGGAAGCAGGTCAACCGCCCCGCCTCACGACACGCAGATCTCAAATCGTCAGATTGAGGCGCTGGGCGCGGTCGGACAGGGGAAACGACCTGTCTACCAGCGGCTCGGTCGGCGTGCGATCCACCCACGGCTTGGGCGGGTCCGATGCCTGTTCGGATACGTCGACCTGATCGGCCGGATAGCCGGGGCCCTGGTTGCCCGATCCGTCACCCGACGTATCGGCCGCCGGGGCCAGCGCGTTGGCTGTAGGGGCAGCCGAGGGGTTGCGCGCCGGCTCCGGGACCAACGTCGATACCTGACTCATGGAACCGAGATCCATCATCCTTGCTCCGTCCTTGCACCATCCTGCGCAATCGGCGTCGCACCCGTATTCGGACACGAACAGCGCCACGAATGTGCTGCGTTCTTTCACTGATGTCATGCACCATCGTCGGTGAATTATGAAAAGTACGCGCGGCATTCTCACAAAGCTTTAGGGATCGCTTTCGGGATTCGGGGCCGCCCCGGTAATGTCTCCCGATGAGCGAACCGCCCTTCCCCTCCAACGATGTACGCGCCATCGATCTGCCCGCGCTCGTGGCGGAGCGCAGCTTTGCGACCTGGCGTGAGGCCGGTGGCACGCGCGATGCGCTTGGTGCAGACGAGGCCGTCCGCCGGGCCCGCGCACAACCGCCCATATTGTGTCACGGGCCGGCCACGGCCCGTCGGCTGGGGACCGATCATATCGACGGTTATGACGTGCTCGAGCTGTTCGCGTTCGTCCGGCCGGCCGAATTCACCCTTCCAACCGTCCGGGGTCTCGCACGCACGCTCGGCATATCCGAACCCGAAGATGCGGACGCGTTGATCGCCATCGCCGACCGGCTCTTGACCGACCTGTCCGACGACCAACAAGGCTATGAGGATGCCGCGGCCATTGCCCGGGCCCTGCAGCATGCCGGCTGGCTTTGGGCGCCGCTCGTCCTGGCGGCCCTGAACACGACGGCCTGGCCCGACAAGAGCGATAGTCGCGTCGCCGGCGCACTGGCTGTTTGGCGCGACGTGCCCGAATGGGGCGAGACCGCCCCCGAGCCGCCACCCGGCAACGACCCCGTGTCCGCCGAGGAGGCGCAGAACCGGCTGGCGTTTCTGATCGGCAACGACGCCGAGAGCCGCGAGGGACAACGCGACTATGCGGCCGCCACAGCCAAAGCATTCGCGCCGCGCGCGGCTGAAGACAGCCCCAACATCGTCCTGGCCGAAGCCGGGACCGGCACGGGCAAGACGTTGGGCTACATTGCGCCGGCCAGCATCTGGTCCGAGAAGAACGCCGGACCCGTCTGGATCAGCACCTACACCCGCAATCTGCAGCAGCAGATCGACCAGGAACTGGGCCGCCTCTACCCCGACCCGGACGAAAAGGCGCGACAGGTGGTGATCCGAAAGGGCCGTGAAAACTATCTCTGCCTGCTGAACCTCGAGGACGCCGCCGGACGCTTCACCACCCTGCAACGCCGCAACGCGCTTGGTGTGGCGCTAACCGCGCGCTGGGTGCAGGCCACCCGCGACGGTGATCTGGGGGGCGATTTTCCCGCATGGCTGGTCGACCTGGTGGGG
Organism: Alphaproteobacteria bacterium; assembly: GCA_965205535.1. Lineage (GTDB taxonomy): Bacteria > Pseudomonadota > Alphaproteobacteria > UBA6615 > UBA6615 > UBA8079. The sequence goes on from CBDBHH010000005.1 coordinate 418,331, forward strand.
GTGCCCCCGACCCTTGGCCTGTCCGACCGGCGCGGCGAATGTATCTATTCCGCGTGCAGCCACTACAACCGCTGTTTCGTCGAACATTCGGTCCGCAAGGCCCGCAAGGCCCGGCTGGTCGTCGCCAACCACGCGCTGGTCATGATTCAGGCAGCACTCGGTGCCGGTGACGGGGGCGACGGGACAAACGTCCCGTCACGCTATGTCTTCGACGAGGGACACCATATTTTCGACGCCGCCGATTCAGCCTTTGCCGCCCATCTCAGCGGTCGCGAGATGGCCGAGCTGCGACGCTGGTTGCTCGGCAATGAAGGCAGCGGGCGGCGGCGACCCGGCGGACGTGCCCGCGGCCTGCGCGAGCGCGCCGAGGACCTGATCGCGGCCGACGATTCCGATGCGGCGGATGCGCTGGCGGCGGCCCTGGACGCAGCGCAGATCCTGCCCGCGCCCGGTTGGCTCAACCGTCTGTCCGGCGCGATGACAGAGGGACCGGCCGAGGCCTTTCTCGCAGAGGTTCGCGAACAGGTATTCGCGCGCGCAAAATCAGGCGACGGCCCCTATTCGCTCGAAACCGAGGTCCGGCCGCCTTCCGACGGCATGCCCGACGCCGCGGCCGCCTTGCGGGAGCATCTCGTCGCCCTGGCCACGCCCCTGCGCAAGCTCTGTGCCCGGCTGATCCATCGGCTGGATGCCGACGCCGACGAACTCGACAGCGCCACGCGCGTTCGGATCGAGGCGGTCGCGCGTGCGTTGCAGCGGCGCGCAGAGATGTTGATCGGCGCCTGGATCGACATGCTGGATGCGATCAACGCGCCGGTGTCGGACGCGTTCGTGGACTGGATAGAAGTGGAGAGGATCGACGGCCGCGAGCTCGACGCCGGCCTGTACCGACATTGGGTGGACCCCACCGAACCCTTTGCGCAAGCGATGGCACCCATCGCCCATGGCATGGTCATCACATCGGCCACCTTGACGGACCGCACCCGCAGGGCAGATCCCGAGGCACCCGCCGAGGCAACCACGGACTGGGCAAGCGCGGATGCGCGCACGGGTGCGGTGCACTTCCCGTTGCCCGCGCTTCACACCCGCGTCGCATCACCCTTCGACTATGCCGAACAAACCCGCGTGTTCGTGGTCACCGATGTGCGCCGAAACGATGCTGATCAAATGGCGGCCGCCATGCGTGAGCTGTTCATTGCGTCCGGCGGCGGCGGGCTCGGCCTGTTCACGTCGATCGCACGACTGCGCCAGGTCCATGCCCGCATCGCCGACGCGCTCGATGCCGCCGGGCTGCCGCTCTACGCCCAGCATGTGGATTCCCTGAACGTCGCCACCTTGATCGATATCTTTCGCGCCGAGACCGACGCCTGCCTGCTGGGCACCGACGCTGTTCGAGACGGGGTCGACGTGCCCGGGCGTTCGCTGCGCATGCTCGCCTTCGACCGCATTCCATGGCCGCGCCCGACGATCCTGCATCGTGCCCGGCGGGAGGCATTCGGCGGCCGGGAACATGATGATCTCATCGCACGGCTGCGCCTGTCGCAGGCCTATGGACGGCTCATTCGGCGCAAGGGTGACAAGGGTGTGTTTACAATCCTCGACGCCGCGACACCCACGCGCCTGTTTGGCGCGTTTCCCGATGGCGTCGTGCCCGAGCGTGTGGGGCTGGTCGACGCCATCGAAGCGACCGAAGAGTTTCTCGCCGGCTAACCGGTCCCGAACCATGCGAGCAAGGCGCTCACGGTCACCACGGACACGATCGTCGAGACGAGAATCGCCGCTGAGCAGCGTTGCACGAAGATCCCGTATTTCTGCGCAACAACAAAGGCGAGCGCCCCGGTGGGCAACGCCGCGATCAGCACCACCCCGCGGGTCATCTCGAAATCAAGCGCGAAGACCTCGACGGCCAGCCACCATGTCACCAGGGGCTGGGCGATCAGCTTCACGAACACCATCCAGCCGACTTCCGGTGCGCCGCTCGTGATCGGCTTGCCGACCATGAACAGACCCATGGCGAACAGGGCGCAGGGTGCTGCCGCGGCCCCCATCAGCGAAAAGAAGTTGGATGCGGGCTCCGGCAGCCCAAGCCCCGACCAGGACCACAGGATGCCGGCCAGGGGCGCCAGGAACAACGGCCCGCGCACCACCGCACCGACGGCGTTGGCGAAAACACGGAACGGCGATGGTCCGCTGCCGCCGTCCATCTCGATCAGCAATATGGTCAACCCGAGCAAGACCGCATTATTGACTGCCGTCGCGATCACGGCCGGCAGCGCGCCTTCGGGCCCGAACGCGGCCAGGAACAGCGGTATGCCCATATAGCCGGTGTTGGCGAATACACCTGTTAATCCGTGCAGGGTGACCCCGCTCAGGCTGTTACGAAACAGCGTGCGCGCAAGCACGAGGGACGGGATCGCGACGATCGCCATGCCCCCCAAGAGAGTCCAGATGAACGGCCAGTCGAAGATTTCGCGAACGGGTACACTCGCCATGGACAGGAACAGGACCGGCGGCAGGGCGAACCAGTAGACAAAGGCGTTCAACGCCTCCGAACTCGACTCGCCAAGTATACGAAACCGCCCGGCGAGGTAGCCCGCGAGCATGATTGCAAAAACCGGAACGGCGACATTGATTACGGCTGACATAAGCCCAACCTATTGGGGGTCCTGTAACGTGTCGATACTGACTTTGGACGAACCTAACTCTGACGGCTTGACGCCGCTCCCCCCGGCCGCTTTAACGAGCCCACGCACCAGTAAGGAAGTATTCGAAATGATCGAACCCCAGACAGCCCTTGTCTACACCATGGTCATGGTCTCCGCCGCCGACAGCGAAATGACGGATTCTGAAATCGGCCGAATTGGCGAGATGGTCAGCCAGCTGCCCGTTTTCTCAGGTTTCGACACCGACCAGCTCACAGATATCGCGCGCGACTGCGCCGATCTGCTGTCCCATGAGGACGGGCTGGATGATGCGATCGGCCAGATCCGTGATGCGCTACCCGAAAGACTGCGCGACACGGCCTATGTCCTGGCCTGCGACATCGCCACGGCCGACGAGAAGGCCAGCCAGGAAGAATTGCGTTTGCTCGAAATGCTGCGCCACTCGCTGAACATCGAGCGCCTGACGGCCGCCGCCATCGAGCGGGCCGCGCGCGCGCGTTACGCGCCCATCTAGACCGCGAGCGTATCTTGTCTGACCTCGACGGCACGAAGATCGGCTTCATCGGCCTCGGCCTGATGGGCAAGCCGATGGCCCGCAACCTGCACGGAGCGGGCGCGTCCGTGACGGTGACCAGTCGCAGCCCCGGACCCGCCGAAGAATTGGCGGCCCTGGGCATGAGTACCGCTGCAACACCTCGCGACGTGGCCGAAGCGTGCGATATCACGGTCCTCATGGTTACCGACACGCCGTCGGTGGACAAGGTCCTGCACGGCGATAGCGGCGTGTTGGCGGGCTTGTCGGCCAACAAGATTATCATCGACATGGGCACCACCAAGGTTCGCGAGACCCGCGCCTGGGCCGAAGAAGCGCGTGCGCTGGGCGTCCACTATGTGGATGCCCCCGTCTCGGGCGGCACCGTGGGAGCGGAAGCAGGTAACCTCACCATCATGATCGGTGCCGACGGGGACATATTGCCCCGGGTGATACCCGTGTTCGAAGCCCTCGGCCAGAATGTGACGCATATCGGAGATGTGGGTGCCGGCCAGGTCACCAAGACCGCCAACCAGGCGATCGTCGGCATGACACTGGCGGCCGTTGCCGAAGGGCTAACGCTGGCTGAACGCGCCGGCGTCGACCCCGCCAAGGTCCGCCAGGCCCTGCTCGGCGGGTTTGCGGAGTCCCGGGTCCTCGATCTGCATGGCGGGCGTATGGTCGAACGCGCCTTCGAGCCGCACGGACGCGCATCCGTACACCATAAGGACATCCTCCAGGCGCTCGAACTGGCCGAGCAGGTCGGCATCGATCTGCTCTCCCTCAACACCAACCTCGAGCTCTGGCAAAAGATGATGGACCGCGGCTGGGCCGATCTGGACCAGGCCGGCATTATCCGGGCCGTCGAGGAAGACTGAGCCCAGGTTTTTTGTCGGACATTCAGTTACGAAAAAGGGCCGCACCGTTGCCGGTGCGGCCCTCTTTGTCTTGTCCGGTAGGGGACTGGCTTACATCATGCCGCCCATACCACCCATACCGCCCATATCAGGCATCGGCGGGGCACCGGCTCCACCACCGGTTTCCGGCTTGTCAGCAACCATCGCCTCGGTCGTGATCAACAGACCAGCGATCGAGCCGGCATCCTGCAACGCAGCGCGAACGACCTTGGTCGGGTCGATGACGCCTGCCTTCACAAGATTGGTGTACTCACCATTCTGCGCGTCGAACCCGAAATCGGTGACCTTCTGCTCGAGCAGCTTGCCCGAGACAACGGCACCATCGAAGCCTGCATTCTCAGCGATCTGACGAACCGGCGCCTGAATGGCCTTGCGGATGATGTTGATGCCGACCTGCTGGTCGTCATTTTCACCCTCAAGCTTGTCCAGGACTTTGGTCGCATAGAGAAGCGCCACACCGCCGCCGGCAACAATGCCTTCCTCGACGGCCGCACGGGTTGCGTGCATCGCATCTTCGACGCGATCCTTCTTCTCTTTCACTTCGATCTCGGTGGCACCACCGACACGTATGACCGCGATACCGCCGGCGAGCTTCGCCAGACGTTCCTGCAGCTTCTCCCGATCATATTCCGAAGAGGTCTCCTCGATCTGGGCCCGGATCTGATTGACCCGGCCTTCGATGTCGGTCTTTTTGCCGGCACCATCGACGAGTGTCGTCTCTTCCTTGGTGATCGAGACCCGCTTGGCCGTGCCGAGCATGTCGAGTGTGACATTCTCGAGCTTGATGCCAAGGTCCTCGGAGATGACCTGACCGTTTGTCAGGGTTGCCAGATCCTCGAGCATCGCCTTGCGACGATCACCGAAGCCCGGCGCCTTGACGGCGGCGATCTTCAGGCCACCACGCAGCTTGTTGACCACGAGGGTCGCCAGCGCTTCGCCTTCGATGTCCTCGGCGATGATCAGCAGGGGCTTGCCCGACTGAACAACGGCCTCGAGCACCGGCAACATGGTCTGAAGACTTGAGAGCTTCTTCTCATGGAGCAGGATGTAGGGGTTATCCAGCTCGCAGATCATCTTCTCGGCGTTGGTGATGAAGTACGGCGAGAGATAGCCGCGATCAAACTGCATGCCTTCAACGACATCCAGCTCGGTCGTCAGGCTCTTGGCCTCTTCAACCGTAATGACGCCCTCGTTGCCGACGCGCTGCATCGCATCCGCGATATAGTCGCCAACCTCGGTGTCGCCGTTCGCAGAGATACGGCCAACCTGGGCAATCTCTTCGGAACTGCGGATCTTCTTGGCGCGCTTCTCGATGTCGGCCACGACAGCTGAGACCGCCAGGTCGATACCGCGCTTGAGATCCATCGGGTTCATGCCGGCAGCAACGGCCTTGGTGCCTTCGCGAACGATCGACTGAGCGAGAACCGTCGCGGTGGTCGTGCCGTCACCGGCGATGTCATTGGTCTTGGAAGCGACTTCCTTGACCATCTGGGCGCCCATGTTCTCGAACTTGTCCTCAAGCTCGATTTCCTTGGCAACCGAGACACCATCCTTGGTGATACGCGGCGAGCCGAACGAACGGTCGATGATGACGTTGCGACCCTTCGGGCCCAGCGTAACTTTCACGGCGTCGGCAAGGGTATCGACACCCTTCAGCAAACTGTCGCGCGCCGACGTTGAAAATGTGACTTCTTTCGCAGCCATTTGAAGTTCTCCTTCTTCGGAATTTAATTAAGCGGCCTTCTTGGATTTCTTCTTGGCCTCGATGACACCCATGATGTCGGACTCCTTCATGATCAGGAGCTCCTCACCGTCGATCGAAACTTCCGTGCCCGACCACTTGCCGAACAGGACCCGATCACCGGCCTTTACATCCATGGCAATTTCCTTGCCGTCCTCGGTGCGACCACCGGAGCCCACGGAGACGATTTCGCCTTCCGAAGGTTTTTCCTGGGCCGTATCCGGAATAATGATGCCGCCAGCCGTCTTTTCGTCGGAACCGACGCGACGGACTACAACTCGGTCATGCAAAGGGCGAAAGCTCATCCCCTTATCCTCCTGTAATATATGAATAAATCCGCGGAACTCGCCGAATTACTAGCACTCAACCCGCGTGAGTGCCAGACAGGTAATGATCCAGCTGCCCCCTGTCAACCCGCGCGCAGGCCGGCTGCCGGGGTTTTTTTCAACCAATTTGGCAGCACTCTCGGGCGATCGGTGCTAACACATTGTTATCACATGATTATTCATTGCCTCGACTCTCCCGCCCTCTGATAATTCGACGCACCACATGTTCATGGTTGTCGAAAGTGAGGTGTCGAAGATGCGAAGGGACGTTGCACTACAACTGGATGGATGGCGCATGACGACCGCCGAGATCCTCTATCACATGCCCGATCATCCCGGGATTCTGCAGAGTTTCGTGTGGCAGAAGCTCGACTACCCGCCCGAGTTCCCGAAGCTTCACAAGTTCCTGGATTTCTGGACCGACAATCTCGACGGCCCGCTGCATTCGGTACGCGTCGGGCACACGGAAATCATCGCGCCCACGAAATTCCGGACCGTCAGCCGTTCATTCGAACTGCACTGACACCCGCAAACACACGTCACGGCGTCAGGTAGGCTTCCCGCACGCTGTCATCGGCCGCAATGTCTTCGATCGGTCCCTCGACCAGAATCCGGCCGCGTTCGATAACCGCGGCCCGGCTCGCCACATGCATGGCGAAGCGCACATTCTGTTCCGACAACAGGACCGTCAGCCCCTCTGCCGCAAGTGTGCGTATGGTCGCCGCGATCTGTTGCACGATCACAGGCGCCAGCCCTTCCGAAGGTTCATCAAGCAACACGATCTGAGGATTGCCCATCAGCGTGCGCGCAATGGTCAGCATCTGCTGCTCGCCGCCCGACAATTGACCCGCCAGTCGCTCGCGCATCCCGGCGAGCGGCGGGAACAGATCGAAGATGCGTTCACGCGTCCAGGTCGCCGCCCCGGCATTTGCCCGGCGTTCGCCGACAACCAGATTTTCCGCAACGCTCAGGCCGGCGAAGACCCGCCGTGTCTCGGGCACATAGCCGAGCCCGGCGCGCGCGACCTCGTAAGGGGGCGCACCTGCCAGATCACGAGATCCGGCAAACACCTGCCCGGCCCGCACCTCGACGAGCCCCATGGCCGCCTTGAGCGTGGTCGATTTTCCTGCGCCGTTGCGGCCGAGCAAAACCGTCACCGCCCCCGCCGGCACATCGAGATCAACGCCGAAGAGCGCCTGTGCGGTGCCGTAGTAGGCCTCAATACCGGCAAGGCGCAGCGCGATTTCGCTCATCCGGCCACCTCGTCGAACGTGCCCAGATAGACCGCTTGCACATTGGCATCCGCGCGAATGTTATCCGGGCTTCCCTCCGCGATAACCTGGCCCCGGTCGAGTACGATCACCCGGTCCGCATGACCGAACACCACGTCCATATCGTGTTCGGTGAACAGCACCGCGACGCCCCGCTCGGCGACCATCACATCGACCAGTTCCATCATGCCGCCGCGCGCATCCGCCGCCATGCCCGCCGTCGGCTCGTCCATCAAAAGCAACGCCGGCTCGTTCGTCATCGCAACGGCAAGCTCCAGTCTCTTCAGATCGCCATACGGGAGTTCCGAGGCCGGATCTTCCGTGCGCGCACCAAGGCCGACCAATTCGATTAGCGCATCGGCCTCGTCGCGGTAGCGTAAACCCAGGCGTCGACCGAGCCTCAACGCCGCTCCGTCGGCCGACGCCAGCGCAACCTGAATGTTTTCGGCGACGGTCATGCTGGCAAAGGTTGCCGTGATCTGAAAAGTGCGGCCGACACCATGGCGCCAGATGCGGTGGGGGGCCTGCCCCGTAACGTCACGCCCGGCTATATGTATCCGGCCCGCATCGGGCCGGAGTTGCCCGTTGATGCAGTTGAAAAGGGTCGTCTTGCCGGCGCCGTTCGGCCCGATCAGTGCCACCCGTTCGCCGGGCGCAACTGCAAACGACACCCCGCCAACCGCCTGCACGCCACCAAACGCCCTGGAAAGATTCTCGACCGCCAGGACATTCATGACGACCGCCCGCGCACAAACGAGGATAGGCCCGCGAGGCCGTGGGGCAGCACCACGACGAGAACGATAATCAGTATGCCGAGAGACAATTGCCAGAGATCGGTCAGCCGCGTCAGCTCGGTCTCGATCTCGGTCAGGGCGATCGCACCCAGAACGGGCCCGGCCAGCGACTGCATGCCGCCGAGCAGCACCATCACCAACCCGTCCACCGAGGTGGAAACAAACAGCACATCGGGAAACACGCTGCCCTTGGCGAACGCAAAAAAGCCGCCCGCGACACCGGCCGCCGCGCCGGCGAGCGTGAAGGCCAACCAGCGGTGCCGGATGACATCCACCCCGATCGCGGCCGAGCGCAGGGTCGAGTCACGCGTTGCGCGCAGCGTGTATCCGAAAGGGCTGAAGATCGCGTGCCGCAAACCCCAGATAACGGCGGCACAGACCGCGAAGGCCAGATAGTAGAAGACCAGCGGGTCGGACGCCCAGTCACTTGGCCAAACGCCCAGGATGCCGTTGTCGCCCCCGGTGAAATTTATCCACTGAAATGCCGCCGACCACGCAATCTGCGCAAATGCCAATGTTAGCATTGCCATGTAGATGCCCGACAGGCGCACACAGAACCAGCCGAACAACAGCGCACCGGCCGCACCGGCCACCGGCGCCAGCAACAACGCCGGGGCCATCCCCAGCGACAGATGGAACACGGCCAGCCCCGACCCATAAGCCCCGAGCCCGAAATAGGCGGCATGGCCGAACGTAATCAGCCCTCCCCCCCAGAGCAGGAAATGCAGGCTCGCGGCGAAGAGCGCCAGGATTGCGATTTCCGTCAGCACAACGATCGCAAAATCACCGATGACCAGCGGCACCAACACGCCGATGACCAGCAGACCCCACCAGAAAAATCGGCTGAGTGTGTCGCCGGCACGCAAAGGGGGATCCGGGTTGCGCCGGTCTTCGGCCGTCGTGAATTCCGGGCGGCCAAAAAGCCCGCTCGGCTTGAGCACGAGGGTCACGGCCATCACCAGGAAAATCAGAACCAGCGTGATTTGGGGAAAAATAACCACGCCGAAGGCGAGCAGCTCGCTGATCAGGACGGCCGCAACGAAGGCGCCCATGATCGAACCCATGCCACCGACCACCACGACGACAAACGCATCAACGATGATGTTCAGGTCCATCGACAGGCTCGCCGCCTGACGAGGTATCTGGAGCGCGCCACCCAGCCCGGCCAGAGCGGCGCCAAGGATGAATGCACCGGTGAAAAGCCAACGCTGGTCGATGCCGAGTGCGGCAACCATTTCGCGATCCTCGGTCGCGGCGCGCACCAACACGCCGAAGCGCGTGTGGTGAAACATCAACCACAACCCCCCCAGAACCAGGAACGCGATGGCGATCAGGAACAGGTCGTATTCGGGCACCGCATGCCCGAGGAATGACACAGATCCGTCGAGGCCCGGCATGCGCGGCGCGAACAGGTCATCCGCTTTCCAGATGAGCCGGGTCAGGTCCTGAACCACGAGCACGACACCGAAGGTCGCGAGCAGCTGAAACAGCTCCGGCGCGCGGTAGATCCGCCGCAGCAGGGTGGTCTCCATCACCGCCCCGATACCGCCCACCACGATTGCGGCAAGCAGAATCGCAGCGAGATAGCCCAGGAATGTGTCACCGAACGCAGCGGTAAAGCTAAACGCGAGATACGCACCGAGCATGTACAGAGAGCCGTGCGCAAAATTGACGACGCGGGTGACCCCGAACACGATCGACAAGCCGACCGCGATCAGGAACAGCGACGCCGCACTGGCCAGTCCCGTGATCGCTTGAACGACAATAAAGCTCAACACACCCTCCGGCAGCACCGCCGCATGGCCCGGCGCCGCCCGCCAAAAGCAATCGCGGGATTGCCCGTGACGCTACTTGGCCGGTCGAAGCTTCCGGACTGTCGCGTCGTCGGGCAGATAGTCGGCACCATCCGCATAGCGGAAATCCACCATGACGCCCTTGCCGTCAACCTTTGCGGTGCGCCCGACATAGGCGCCCATCGTCGATTGATGGTCGAGCGCGCGATAGGTGATCGGTCCGAACGGTGTATCGAGCTCCAGGTTTTTCATCGCCGCAACCATCGCATCCGTCTCGGTCGAGCCTGCCTTTTCAAGCATCGCTGCGATTGTCAGGATCGTGTTGTAGCCGACGATCGAACCCGCGCGCGGATAGTCGTTGAAGCGCTTGCTGTAGGCATCGAGGAAAGCCTTGTGATCCGCACCTTCGATCGACTGCCAGGGATAGCCGGTGACGATCCATCCCTCGGGCGCCTCGCCCTTGAGCGCGTCGAGATATTCCGGCTCGCCAGTCAGCAGACTGACCACCGGGCGGTCGGCAAACAGCCCGCGCAATTGGCCCTCGCGCACGAACTTCGCGAGGTCTGTTGAAAACGTAACGTTGAAGATCGCGTCGGGCTTGGCCTGGCCGAGCGCCTGGACCGTCGCGCCGGCATCGAGCTTGAACAGGGCCGGCCATTGCTGACCGACAAACTCGACATCCGGGCGCAGGCCCTTCAGCACTTCCTGGAACGCCTTCACGGCCGACTGTCCGTATTCATAGTTGGGCGCCACCGTCGCCCAGCGCTTGGCCGGCAACTTGGCGGCTTCCTCGGCCAGCATCGCGGCCTGCATGTATGTCGAGGGACGCAGGCGGAACGTATAGTCGTTGCCTTTGGCCCAGACGATCGCATCCGACAGCGGCTCCGATGCGACAAACAAAACCTTGTTGCGCGCGGCAAAGTCGGCCACGGCGAGCCCGATATGCGACAGGAAGGTGCCGGCGATCAGATCGACCTTCTCGCGCCGCACGAGTTCCTCGGCAAATTTCACCGCGTCGGCGGGTTTCGCACCATCGTCGCGCGAGATCACCTCGAGCTTGCGGCCGAGTACACCCCCCTTGGCGTTGATCTGCTCAACGGCAAGTTCCCAACCATTCCGGTAGGGCACCGTGAAAGAAGCCAGCGGGCCGGTGTAGCTGTTGACCTCACCAATCCGGATCGGATCCTGGGCCGCGGCGATTGACGCGGTCGTGAGTGTCAGCAAGGCCGCGAGGGCGGCGGTGATGTGGGTGCGAATACGCATGCGCAGCATGGTCGCAATCTCCTGTGCAATCGGTGACAAGTTCTGACGCGTGGATCGCGCCAATCCGTTCCCCTGGTATCGGCGGAAACTGGCCCGCCGGAGCGCTAGATATACTCAATATGAGTTCAAGGTTCAATGCCAAACGGGATACCCCGCGAATCGCGTGCACAGATACCTTTCAGATGGGATGGCAGACGACAATCGGTTTGGATATAGTCCTGCCGAGTTCTAGGGAGGAATCATGTCAATCAATGTTGCCGTCATCGGCGCGGGGCCGAGCGGCTTTTACACGGTCGATGCTTTGCTTAAGGGCGATCAAGACGTCCGGGTCGATATCATCGAACGTTTACCGACCCCCTTCGGATTGATCCGGGGTGGCGTCGCGCCGGATCATCAGACAACCAAAAAGGTCGCCCGCGTCTATGAAAAGACGGCGTTGCGCGACGGCGTCGGCTATTACGGCAACGTCGAGGTGGGGCGCGATGTCACCATGGCCGAGCTGCAGGAGATTTATGATGCTGTTGTGCTTGCCGTCGGCGCACCGCGTGACCGCAAGCTCGGCATCCCCGGCGAGGACAAGACCGGCGTCTTCGGCTCGGCCGACTTTGTCGGCTGGTACAACGGACATCCCGACTTCACGGATCTCCAGCCCGATCTGGACACCGGCACGGTGGTCGTCATCGGCCAGGGCAATGTCGCGGTCGATGTCGCCCGCGTCCTGGTGAAAACGCCCGAGGAGATGACCGAGACGGACATCGCCGACCATGCGGCCGACGCCGTTGAGGCCTCTCCCATTACCGATGTGTACATGGTCGGCCGACGCGGCCCGATCGAGGCCAAGTTCACAAATGTCGAACTGCGCGAAATGGGCAAGCTCGACGATTGCCAACCGGTCATCGACCCTGACCAACTCCCCGACGAGGTCACCGGAGACTGGTCCGACAGGGACAAACGCCTCAAGGATCGCAATCTGGCGACGATGAAGGAATTCCCCGACGTCGATCCGGCAGGCAAGTCCAAGCGGGTCCATTTCACTTTCTACGCCAAGCCTGTCGAGATTTTGGGTGGCGACAAGGTCGAAGGCATCCGCATGGAACACACACGCGTCGAGGATGGCCGCTCCGTCGGTACCGGCGAATTCTTCGAGGTCGATTGTGGTCTGGTGATTCCGGCGATCGGTTACTTTTCCGACCCGTTCCCCGGAGTGCCTTTCGATGCAGACAACGGCATCGTTGTTCATGAGGAAGGCCGGGTCGGCGACGGCGTCTACGCCGTGGGCTGGATCAAGCGCGGCCCGACCGGCGTGATCGGCACCAACAAACCCGATGGCGACATCGCCGCGACACAAATTTTCGAAGACGTCGCGGAGGGCTCGAAGCCCGGTCGCGAAGCGCTGGAAGCATTGCTTGCAGAACGTGACGTGCGCTGCCTGACCTATCAGAATTGGGAGTCAATCGACGCGGCCGAAGTGGCGGCGGCGAAGCCCGGCGCGCCGCGGCGCAAGTTCGTGACCATCGACAGCATGATCGCCGCCCTTGACTGATTGGCAAAACACCTTAGTTGGGCTCACACAGAGCCAGATTGTGCTTGTAACGAACATGCAAGCGGATGAATGTAGCGCCGCGCATCGACGTATGCGCACATCCGAACATTAAACTGAGTTCAAAGCGGAATTTACACGAAGGAAATGCCCGATGTCTGAAGTAGCGACCGCCGAGCGGTCGGAAGAAGGCCGCCAGGAAGTCGAATCCGCGGTCGTACGTTTTGCCGGGGACTCCGGCGACGGCATGCAGCTCACCGGCAGCCAGTTCACCATGACGGCGGCAATCGCCGGCAACGACCTGGCCACCTTCCCCGACTTCCCGGCTGAAATCCGAGCACCTGCCGGCACGACCTTCGGTGTCTCGGCTTTCCAGATCAATTTCGGTGCCCGAAAGATCATGACATCGGGTGATCTGCTCGACGTGCTGGTGGTGATGAATCCAGCCGCCCTCGTTACCAATCTTGCGGACGTCAAACCCAACGGGATCGTCATCGCGGATTCGGGCGCCTTCACTGCGCGCAACCTGACCAAGGCCGGTTACGAGGAAAACCCGCTCGAGAATGACAGCCTCGACAATTATCGGCTGGTCAAGATCGACATGTCCCGGCTGACGGTCGAGGCCGTGAAGGAATTCGGACTTTCGAACAAGGAAGCGCTGCGTTCGAAGAACATGTGGGCGCTCGGCCTTGTATATTGGATGTACGGGCGCAAGCGGCAGGCCTCGGTGGACTGGCTCGAAGCGAAGTTCGCGAAACACCCGGACATTGCAAAATCCAACATCGCAGCGCTCAACGCCGGTCACGCATTCGGTGAGACCGCCGAGATGCCTGCCGAGCTGGGTACGTTCGATGTCGAACCTGCCAAGATCGAACCGGGTCTGTACCGGACAATCACCGGTGCGGAATCTGTCTCGCTCGGGCTGCTCGCAGGTTCGCTGCTTGCCGACCTGAAAATAGCCTTCTGCTCCTATCCGATCACACCGGCCTCGGCGCTGCTGCACCAGTTGGCCCGCATGAAGGAATTCGGTGTTGTCACCTTCCAGGCGGAAGACGAGATCGCCGCAGCCGCGGCGGCCATCGGTGCCTCCTATGCCGGCTCGCTCGGCATCACGTCGAGCTCCGGACCCGGCATTGCGCTGAAGATGGAGGCCATCGGCCTCGCTATCGCCACCGAGATGCCCCTCGTCGTCATCAACTCACAGCGCGCCGGGCCGTCGACCGGGTTGCCGACCAAAACCGAGCAGTCGGATCTGTATCAGGCCGTGTATGGCCGCAACGGCGACGCACCGATGCCGGTACTGTCGGTCTCAACGCCGTCCGACGGTTACGAGGTCGCCATCGAGGCTGTGCGCATCGCGACCAAGTACATGACCCCGGTCATGGTCCTGACCGACGGCTATATCACCAACGCGTCGGAGCCCTGGCTCATCCCGGACGCAGGTGATTCGGAACGTTTCGATGTTGAGTTCCGCACCGATCCGGAGAATTTCCAACCCTTCATGCGTGACGATGAAACCCTGGCCCGCCCGTGGGTGAAGCCGGGCACGCCGGATTTGATGCATCGGATCGGCGGCATTGAACGCTCCTATGACAGCGGACATATTTCATATGATCCGGAAAACCATCAGAAGATGACCGACGTGCGCGCGGCCAAGGTTCTGGGCATTGCCAACGATATCCCGGAACAGGCCGTCGAAGTCGGCGAGGCTGGCGCGAAGCTGGCCGTCATAGGCTGGGGATCAACCTTCGGGCCGATCAATCGCGCGGTGAACAACATGCGTGACGACGGCATGGACGTGGCGCAGATTCACCTGCGCCATATCTGGCCGCTGCCGCGTAATCTGGGTGAACTTCTCGGCACCTTTGATCAAATTCTGGTACCCGAGATGAACACCGGTCAGCTGCGCACCCTGCTGCGTGACCAGTTCCTGTTGCCCGCTGAAGGGCTCAACAAAGTCAACGGCAAGCCGTTCCTCATCGGAGAGCTTGAAGACGCAATCCGCGCCCGGCTGGAGAAGTAGAATGAACGTCCAAAGCCCCCCGGAAAAACTGACGGCCCGCGACTTCGCGACCGACCAGGAAGTTCGCTGGTGCCCTGGCTGTGGCGACTACGCCATCCTCAAGGGTGTCCAGAACACACTGGCCCAGCTGGAAGCCGACCCCAAGAACACGGTCTTCGTGTCCGGCATCGGCTGCGCGGCGCGCTTCCCCTACTACATGGAGACCTACGGTTTCCACACGATCCACGGCCGCTCACCGGCGATCGCGTCAGGTGTGAAGCTCGCCAACCCCGAGCTTGACGTCTGGGTCGTCGGCGGCGACGGTGACATGCTGTCGATCGGCGGCAATCACACGATGCACGCCATCCGTCGCAACGTTGATCTGCAGATCCTGCTCTTCAACAACCAGATCTACGGTCTCACCAAGGGTCAGTATTCACCCACGTCCAAGATCGGCACCAAATCACCATCGACCCCGCTCGGTTCGATCGACAACCCGGTCTCGGCCGCGCAGTTCGCACTCGGCGTCGGCGGAACGTTCATCGCCCGCTCGTCCGACATCCTGCAGAAGCACCTGCCGGAGGTCCTCAAGCGTGCCTACAAGCATAAAGGTGCATCTTTCGTCGAAATCTTCCAGAACTGCATTGTCTACAATGACGGCGCCTTCAAGCACTTCACCGAAAAGAGCGTCCAGGACGAGATGCAGATCCACGTCGAGCATGGCGAACCCCTGCTCTTCGGCGAGGAGAAATCGAAAGGCCTGGTCCTGAACAAGGAAGAGATGCGGCTCGAAGTGGTCACCCTCGGCGAGAATGGCGTCACCCTCGACGATATCGCGATTCACGACGAGACCAACCGCGGTCTGGCGACGATGCTGGCTCAGATGGATCCGCCGAACTATCCGGTGGCCCTTGGTGTCCTCTACGCCGAGCCCGCACCCACTTACGAGGCATCCGTGCACAACCAGATCGAGCAGGCGACCAAAGACGCCGACAAGGCCGATCTCAACCGGCTGCTGCAGCGCGGCCAGACATGGACCGTCGAGTAAACTTCGACACGCCGTAACGACCCCACCCCATTTGTCGCGATCCTGCGACCGATGGGCGCGGCGGCTTGCCCCCATCTCCATGACGCATCAGATTGGCCGTGCACCGCATGCGGGCAGCTGATGTGAGATCATGACGGCAACCGGAAACATTGAAGTCACCAACCCACGCCAGCGCGGGAATGACCGCGCCATTGGCCAGTGGTTGCTGCTGTGCGCCGCGATGGTCTTCACCATGATCGTGATTGGCGGGATCACGCGGTTAACCGAATCCGGTCTGTCCATTGTCGACTGGCGACCGGTCACGGGTTTCCTGCCACCGCTTTCCGACGCCGCCTGGTCTCGGGCCTTCGACCTCTATCGGGAAAGTCCGCAATATCTCGAGGTCAACGCCGGCATGACGATGGCGGAGTTCCGCGAGATCTTCTGGTGGGAATATATCCACCGGGCCTGGGGCCGGCTGATCGGACTGGTCTTTATCGTGCCGTTCGCCTGGTTCCTGATCCGCGGCCGGGTGCGAACATCGCTGGTACTGCGCCTGGCAGGCTTGTTCCTTTTAGGGGGCGCACAGGGCGCACTCGGCTGGTACATGGTGCGCAGCGGGCTTGTCGGCGTACCCGAAGTCAGCCAGTACCGGCTGGCCGCTCATCTGTCCCTCGCCTTCCTGATCTACGCCGCCCTCGTCTGGACGGCGCTCTCGCTGATATCCCCGAACCCGGCGGTCATCGCCGACCGGTTGGGGACACCCATCCGGCGCCTGGCGCTGGTCACACTGGGGGTTGTTTCCATAACAATCCTTTCGGGCGCATTCGTCGCCGGTACCGATGCAGGTCTGATCTTCAACAGTTTCCCGCTGATGGATGGCGCCATATTCCCGCCGGGGTATTTCGACCATGCAGCCGCACCCTTTGAGGATCACGGGACCGTGCAGTTCCACCACCGGATACTGGCGTTGGCGAGCCTCGCCCTGGTCGCATCACTGTGGTGGCGAAGCCGCTGGCTGGCGCTCGTGCCGCGTGCGCGCAGGGTCGCAAATGGGCTGATGGCGATGGCGATGCTTCAGATATTGCTCGGCATAACCACGCTTGTGCTGGTCGTACCGCTACATGCCGCGGCCGCGCATCAGGCCAGCGCGGTGGGGCTGTTCACAATGATCCTATGGTTTTCCCACGAACTGCGTCGCTGTTCATAGCGCACAGGCATCAGGCGAAATTTCTACAATTTAGACGTGTCCGAGAACGCAATTCTTCGTGTTGCTTCTGGACACCTCGACTTTCCGCCACTATGATTTCGATACGCCTTCGGGCGTCGTTGTCGTGTTTTGGGGGATTCATGTTCAGCACAATCGCAAATCATCGCCGCGCATTCCGGTCGCTGGTAATGGCCATGCTCGCGGTCTTCGCACTGACCGCGTGCGTGCAAACCGCGCACAAGACAACCGGGACATTAAACAGCGGCACCGAGAACCGTCGGATCGTCCTGATGCCGGTTGATATCGAGCTTAGCGTTCTCAACGCCGGTGGCGTCACCGAACCTCGTGCGGATTGGACAACGGCCGGGCGCGAACATGTGCGCACGGCGCTGTCGGCCCACACGTCAGAGTTCGAGGCGGAAATCGTGATTCCCGATAACAGCGAAATTCTGGACGATCTCGATGACGACCAGCTGCAGATCGTGAAACTGGCAAACGCGGTCGGTAGCTCGATCCTCCTGCACGAATATCTGCCGCAGCTGAAGCTTCCGACCAAGAAGGACGGATTCGACTGGACCATTGGCGCCGACGCCAAGCTCCTGAAAGAGAAGTATGACGCGGACTACGCGTTGTTCGTCTTCCTGCGCGACAGTTACGCGAACTCGGGGCGGGTCGCGGTCATCATCATCGGTGCCATTTTCGGGGTCGGCCTTCAGGGTGGCGTTCAGGCCGGGACCGCCACGCTCGTCGATCTGGATACCGGGCAGGTCGTTTGGTTTAACCGCCTGGCCCGTGCCTCGGGTGATCTGCGAAACGCCGAGGCGGCCGGCGAAACGATCAAACTGCTGCTGACAGATTTCCCCACATGATCAAAGGGAATTATATACTTGACGATCCCATATTTGTGGCCCATATTGGGTGTATCGGAAGTGGATCATCATGGACAGCCTGCTACAGTTTACACAAAAGTTCGCCACCGTTGAAGCCTGCCTGAAGCATCTTGAAGAAACCCGCTGGCCCGATGGTGCGTATTGCCCGCACTGCGGCGGGAGCGAACAGATCTACCACTATAGCGACGGTCGGCGGCACAAGTGCGGAAAGTGCCGACGCATATTCCGCATCATCACGGGGACCATCTTCTCGGATAGCCCGATCAAGCTGCTGCCCAAGTGGTTTGCGGCGATCTGGCTCGACACCTGCCACGTTAAGGGCATCTCCAGCGTTCAACTGGCCAAGGACATCGGCGTCACCCAGAAAACCGCGTGGCACATGCTCCAACGTATCCGCGCTGCGGCGGGCCATGACGACGGGGGGATGCTCGGTGGCACGGTGGAAGTGGACGAGATATATATCGGCGGAAAAGAGAAGAACAAGCACGCGGACAAGCGCACGAAGGGCACCCAGGGCCGCAGCACGAAGACCAAGACTGTCGCCTTCGGCATGACGGAACGTGGCGGCAGGACCAAGGCATTCCATGTCAAGGGTGCCGGTGCAGCCGATATCATGCCCCATGTCATCGGGAATGTCGCGCTCGGCTCGACGATCAACGCCGACGACCATCGCGGCTACTCGGCGCTCGATGGCTGGTATGCGCTCTCGCGCGTCAACCACAGCCGGGGCGAATATGTGCGCGGCGTGGCCCACACCAACAGCATTGAGAGCTTCTGGGCACTGGCGAAGCGGGCCTATGTTGGTGTCCACCATCACTGGAGCGCGAAGCACACGCAACGCTATCTCGATGGCTGCGCATTCCGCCTGAACGCCAAAGACATGGGACACGCCGACAGGGTGACGCACTTGATTGATCGCGGGCTGTCTGTCAGCCTGTCCTACAAGGATTTGACAACATGACCAATATCGTTTCCTTCGACAAGGTGCTCCGGCACACAAAGCGGCCTTGGCTCGACAAGGCACCGGCCTCGCCATTCATCAAATGGGCGGGCGGCAAGCGCACCCTGATACCCGACATCGCTAAACACTTTCCCGACCATATCAACACCTATTGGGAGCCGTTCGTCGGGGGCGGCGCGGTGTTCTTCACGATGGCCGACCGGATGGAGCGCGCCGTACTTTCGGATTTGAACGAAGAACTGGTGATCGCCTACCAAATGGTGAGGGATCGGGTGGGCGAGTTAATTGATGCGTTGCGCGTCCATGAACGGGGACACAGGAACGACGGATATTATCTCCGCGTCCGCGCCCAGGAGCCGACGGATGCGCTCGATATTGCGGCGCGTTTCATCTACCTGAATAAGACCTGCTTTAACGGGCTATATCGTGTCAACAAGGTTGGCCGGTTCAATGTGCCCAAGGGGCGTTACAAGAACCCCGGCATCTGCAATGAAGCCAATTTGCACGCCGCCAGTATGGTGCTGGCGAAGGCGACTATCCGGCTGGGGGATTTCGACAGGGTGGTGAACCCCGACGCGGGCGATTTCATCTACTGCGACTCGCCCTATGACGGCTGCTTCACGGGCTATCAGGCCGGAGGCTTCACCGATGATGATCAAGAACGCTTGCGTAATGCCGCAAACGAATGGCGTAAGGTGGGCGCGGACGTGATGTTGTCGAACGCCGATACGAAGCTGATCCGGCGGTTGTATCGGGGGGGGGGGCAAATATGCCCTGCATGAGGCCGAAGCCCCGCGCATAATCAACAGCCGCGTCGATGGGCGCGGCGCCGTCAGTGAACTGATCATCACCTCTTATGGCTAAGGGTGTTCGCGCCAATCAACGTGGTCGGATGCTGGAGAATGCCGTCAACGACCTGCTCAGCGAAGAATACCAGCGGGTCTCGCCGTCTCGATTCTTTGCCATTCGCGCGTTGCGCCAGCCCATTTTTGCCGAGCAATGCTCCATTGGCCGCGACATTTACGGCAAGAATCGCCGCGTCGATTTCATCATCTACCATCCACAACGCTGGGCGGACTGTCTGGTCATCCAATGCAAGTGGCAGGCGTCATCCGGCTCCGTCGACGAGAAGTTTGCTTTTGAGGTTCTGTCCATCCAGTTGAACGAGTTCGACACCATCGTCGTGCTGGACGGTGGTGGCTACAGCACCGGAGCTGAAATGTGGCTCAAAGGGCAGGCCGGTAAGAACAAACTTCTATATGTCCTAAGCCTCGGAGAAATCAGCGGTTTTCAGAGCAAGGGGCGATTATAGGGATCGTCAAGTATATAATTCCCTGATCAAATCCCGGGCGTCAGTTGGTTTGGTGGCGTCGGCACTGGTCCTCGCCGCCTGCCAGACGGCGGGCCGAACGGCCTATGAAGCGCCATTGCGCCAGGGTGAAGTGCTCGATCCGCCCGCCGCCAGCCAGTCGCAACAGGCCGCGAAACCCCGAGATACCGAATTCGGCCTCATCGACGACGATACCATTGCCTACAACGGCCAATATTTTCGAACCGTAGATCTGGACCCCGGCGAACGACCTTCGGCCGAAACACTGGAGGCCGGTCTGTGGCAATCCATGGACCGTGCGGAACGGCGGATACGCACGTCGGGAAACCGTGTCGAAGACGAAGAGTTGAATGCCTACCTCACCGAAGTGACATGCCGCGTCGCGGGGCCACACTGCGATGATGTGCGCGTCTATGTCATGCGGGTGCCCGCCTTCAATGCCACGATGGCGCCGAACGGAATGATGCAGGTCTGGACAGGGCTCCTGCTCCGCACCCGTAACGAAGCCCAGCTCGCAGCCGTTCTGGCTCACGAGGTCGGGCATTTTCTGCGTCGCCACTCTGCCCAGCGGATGAAAAGTGCCATCGAGACCTCGAATTTTCTGGCATTTTTCACGGTCGCAACCGGCGGCTGGGGCGGTATCGCCGGCCTGTTTGCACAAGGCCATTTGCTGGCGTTCAGCCGCGACCATGAGCGTGAAGCCGATGGGTACGGTCTCTTGCTGATGAACCGTGCCGGGTACGACCCCCGCGAAGCGTCCCACACATGGGAAAACCTGGTCCGCGAGCGCGACGCGAACCCCGACAAGGACGAGCGCGCGCCGTTCCTGTCGACCCATCCTGCGCCCGAGGAGCGCGCGGAGGTTCTCGGTGAACTGGGCGCGCAGATCGCCACGAAAATGGACCGGACGGAGATCGGCCGGGACCGGTTCCTCGAAATCATGCTGCCCCGGCGAGCCGCCTGGCTGCGCGACGAACTCAACCAGCGCAGTTTCGCAACATCGAATGAACTCCTGAATATCCTGCTGGAAGATGACCCGAACCCCGCCGAGATTCTTTTCTTCAAGGGCGAGCTTCATCGCCTGCGCGGAGACGAGGATGAAGATGATGGTCAAAAGGCGCTCGAGTTCTACACCGAGTCTCTGAACGCCGACGGCACACCGCCGGCAGAGGTCCATCGTTCAAAGGGTCTCGTCCACAACCGGCGTGATGAACACGCTGCTGCAAGTAAGTCCTTCGAGGACTACCTCGAAGCCAGTCCGGACGCGCCGGACCGCCTCATCGTTGAAGACATGATCAAAAGATTGGCAACATCATGAAACCCATACGCTCGATCGGCCTCGCCGCCACCGCCCTGTTGATTCTTGCAGCCTGCCAGACGTTCAACCTCGCCGAATCCGGCAAGTCCGTGCAGCTGGCAAAATCTTTCAGCATCACCCCGGCACGCGACTGGAACCTGCTTGAAAACGGGCAGGTTCAGATCTGGACGATCGATGGGCCGATCCTGCAGCGGATGCGGGTGTTCAATGGAATCGAGAACGGTGACCCCCTGGTCAAGGCATTGTCATCAGACCAGGACAAAAAGCCGCCGGTGTTTGAAGCCGGCATGACGCCCATTGAAATCCGGGACCTGTTCGTCGCGACAATTGCGCGGGTCGATCAGTTCAACCTGGAGACAGGCGATCTGCGCCCGGAAGATGTGGCAGACGAAAGCGGTTTCCGTTTTGACTATAATTATACGGACAAGAACGGCGTCGACAGACGCGGCTTCGTGCTCGCAACAACCCGCAACGACAAGCTGTATCTGTTCGATTACGCGGCAGTCTCACTCTACTACTATGACCGCTACCTCGATGACGCCGAGCAGTTGCTCCGGTCCCTGCGCGCTGAAGCAGCCTGACAACCCGGATCATCCGGCGATCACACCGGCACGGGATGAGCGTCAAACCGCGCGTTTTGGGTCGGGCAAAAGTTGATCATGGCGGAATGAAAACAGCCCGGCCCGACCGATCAGATACACCCGGAACCGGGCTCCCAGGAGCCCCGCAATGGCGGGCTCACAGGCATTCAACCCCCCGGCATAGGCCCCGAATGCCGGCAGGATAAGGCGCCGCCCGTCGGTGGCGAAGCAACGCCCGGAAATCCGTCGCCCCCTGACCCGCACGGCAGCCTTGGGGTGATAGTGACCGCAGACCTCGCCAACCGGAATTGTGCCGGCATCATTCTCTGCAACATCGTGACAAAGAACCACGTCACCGATCATCAGGTCAGGCACGGCGACACCGCCTATTCCGGCGGGCGGCTCGGGATCATGGTTGCCCGCAACCCAAACCCAGTCCTGCTTTTCAACCAGTCGCGCGAGCCGTTGCCGGTCACGTGCGGCCATGCGGGCCTCCCCGGCCAGGTCGTGCAGTGTGTCTCCGAGGCAAATCACGCGTCGGGGATTTAACCGGGTGCAGACCCGCTCCAGCCGGGCGAGCGTCTCGGCGGTGTCATAGGGTGGCAGCAATCCCTGGCCGCGCGCGGCAAATGCCGAGCCCTTCTCGAAATGCAGGTCCGCCACCAGCAAATCGCCTGTCCCCGGGAGCCAGGCGGCACCGGAATGGTCGAGCAGAACCGTTATCCCACCGACTTCAATCGACACGGTCTGCCGTTTGTCCCGCGATGGTGCAGCGACGTCACGCGGCATCGAAGCCCAGCTCCTTTGTCCCGACATGCTCCATGGCCTCGGAGATAAGGTCTTCGGCTGATTCTCCCAACAGCTCGTCGATCGCCGCGCCGTAGACGCTCTCGCGGCCGATCTCGAGCAGGATCGGCACGGCCAGCGGCGAGACCCGGTCGAGGTGGCGATGGGTGATACGCCCGCGCACCCGGGCCAGCATGTCCGACAGGCGGCGCACATCGGTCAGGCCCGAACCGGCGTCGGCGCGGGTGGCGCGCAGCAAAATATGATTCGGCTCGTGGGATCGCAGCACGTCGTAGATCAGGTCGGAGTTGAAGGTGATCTGGCGGCGGGTCTTCTCCTCACCCGGATGTCGGCGCTGGATCAGCCCGGCGATCACCGCGACATTGCGGAAGGTGCGTTTCAACATGGACGATTCCGCCATCCATGCCTCGAGATCATCGCCCAGCATGTCCTCGTCAAACAGCGCGTCGAGATCGGCACCCTCGCAGGATTTCGTGCTCCACACGCCGATCACATAGTCCGTGGCCACGAAACCCAGCGGCCCAAGCCCGGCCCGCTCCATGCGCCGGGTGAGCAGCATGCCGAGGGTCTGGTGGGCATTGCGTCCCTCGAAGCAGTAGGCGACGAGGTAATGCTTGTTGGCGCGCGGAAACGTCTCGATCAGCAAGCCGTCGTGCGACGGGAGCACCGAGCGCCAGCGCTGCACGTCGAGCCAGTTGGAGACCTGCACCGGCAAATCCGCCCACGTCTGCGGGTCCGACAAAATCATCCGCACCCGGTCGGCCAGATGGGTCGACAGCGGGAACCGACCGCCGACATAGGCGGGCACCGCCGGGGCATCGCCTTTGCCCGGCCGGGTGATGACGCTGGTCTCGCGAACCTCGACGAATTCCAGCAGACGGCCCGCAAAAACAAACGTGTCGCCGGCGGTCAGATGGTTGACGAAACTCTCTTCCACCTCGCCCAGCACACGGCCACGGCCGAGGCGTACTTTCAAGGTCGGCGCTTCGACGATGGTGCCGACATTCATCCGGTAGTCGCGCACCGCCGCCTTGGTCGCGATCTCGTAGGTCCCGTTCGACGTGCGGAAGAGCCGCTGGAACTTCTTGTAGCCGCCCAGCGCGTAGCCGCCAGTCGCGACAAACTCAAACACGTCATCGAAGTCCTCGCGCGACAGGTCCATATACGGCCCCGCGGTGCGCACCTGTTCGTACAATGCCTCGCGATCGACCGGCCCGACACAGGCCGTCCCCAGAACATGCTGGGCCAACACATCCAGCCCGCCCGGCCGTGCGGGCAGACCATCCAGCGTATGTGCGCGCACCGCATCCATCGCCGCGCGGCATTCGAGCACCTCGAACCGGTTGGCGGGCACCAGCACCGCCCGGCTCGGGCTGTCCAGCCGGTGATTGGAGCGCCCGACTCGCTGCAGCAGGCGCGTCGAGCCCTTGGGGGCACCCACCTGGAGCACTAGATCAACCGCCGCCCAGTCCACGCCGAGATCGAGCGACGACGTGGCAACGACCGCATCCAGATCACCCCGTGCCATTGCCGCCTCGACCTTGCGGCGCTGCTCGGGCGCGAGGCTGCCATGGTGGAGCGGCTATCCGGAGATCCTCCTCGTTCATCCGCCAGAGTTCCTGGAAGATGATCTCCGCCTGGGCGCGGGTATTCACGAAGACGATCGTCGTGCCCGCATCGCACAACTGGTCATAGATTTCCGGAATGGCGTGGGTGCCCATATGGCCCGACCAGGGCATCTCGACGGCCGTTTCCAGCACCTCGATACGCGGCTCCGCGTCGCTTTCGCCCAGAACCAGCGATACATCATCGGCATTGCGTGTCGGCGACAGCCATCCACGCAGCCGGTCCGGCTCGGCCACCGTCGCGCTCAGGCCGACCCGGCGCGCGTCGGGTGCCAGCGCCGTCAGGCGGGACAGACCCAACGCCAGCAAATCGCCGCGCTTGTTGTCCTCAAGCGCGTGCAACTCATCCACAATCACACAGCGCAAGTTGGCGAAGATCGCCGGCGCATCCTCATAGGACAGCAACAACGCCAGGCTTTCAGGCGTGGTCATCAGCATTTGCGGCGGGGTGCGGCGCTGGCGCTGGCGCTTGGGTTGCGGCGTATCGCCGGTGCGGGTCTCGGCCCGGATCGGCAGGCCCATCTCGGCGATCGGGATCTCGAGGTTGCGGTGGATATCCACCGCGAGCGCCTTCAACGGCGAAATGTAGAGCGTGTGCAGGCCGGCGGGGGCCGGATTTTCTGTGCTCAGTTCAACCAGGCTTGGCAGGAAGCCCGCGAGCGTCTTGCCGCCACCGGTGGGCGCGATCAGCAGCGCCGAGTGGCCCGCCGCCGCGGCGTCCAGCATCGCCAACTGGTGGGGGTGCGGCGACCAGTTGCGGGCCGTGAACCAATCAGCGAGCGCGGCCGGCAACTTGTTATGCATTTGTTAGCCTGAAACCGGTGTTTCGCATCTGTCTCAGCCGAAAACGCGGCGCAGATCGGTGACCCTGTCCGCGCGCGCGTCGGGCGCGTAGGCCAATGGCGGTGCCACGCCCCAGATCGGGTTCGGCCAGGCCACATCGTCGGTGAAACGCGCCACCACATGGATATGTAATTGCGCCACCATGTTACCGAGCGCCGCAACGTTGACCTTGTCTGGCTCGAACAATTTCACCAGTGCCTCGCTGGCCCGGCTGATCTCATGGCCCGCCGTCACCATGTCGTCGGGCGAGAGATCATGGAAGTCGCGTAAGTCCGTGCGCGCAGGCACCAGCACCAGCCAGGGATAATTGGCGTCGTTGAGCAGCAGCACCTCGCACAGCGGCCATGTCGCGACAGGGACGGTGTCGGCGGCGAGCTGGGGATGAAGTTCGAATTCGGCCATGGCGAAGTTCTTTTCGGGGTTCGGGACCCGACAGTCTAGCGCGATGGGCCGCAGACCTCATCCGGCTAGTGCAGATGGGCCAGCTGGTGCAAACTCGAACGCCCAAATCGAAGCGAGAAACGCCATGAAAGCCGTCTGGTATGAAGAACTCGGCCCCGCCCGCGAGGTCCTGATCTCCGGCGAGATGGATTCGCCCGACCCCGGCCCTGGCGAGGTACGCGTAAAACTCCACGCGTCGGGCGTGAACCCCGCCGACGTGAAGCGCCGCGGCCTCGGCACCTACGGTATGGAACACCCGCGCATCATTCCCAACAGCGACGGCGCGGGGGTCATCGACACGCTCGGCGACGGGGTGTCGGGTCTGGAGACCGGCCAACGGGTCTGGCTGTTCAACGGCCAGCGACAGGGCCGCGCGTTCGGTACGGCGGCGGAATACATCACCCTCGACGCCTGGCTTGTGGGCCCCCTGCCCGACGATCTCGGTTTCGATGAGGGGGCATGCCTTGGCATCCCCTGCATGACCGGCCATCACAATGTGTTCTCCGACGGCCCGGTCACCGGCAAAACGATCCTCGTTACCGGCGGTGCGGGTGCGGTCGGCCACTATGCTGTGCAGTGGGCGAACTGGGGTAGCGCCACGGTGATCGCGACGGTCAGTTCGGATGAGAAAGCCGCCCACGCAAAGGCCGGCGGCGCCCACCACACGGTCAATTACCGCGACGAGAATGCAGCTGAACAAATCCTCGACCTGACCGACGGCGCCGGCGTCGACCGCATCGTCGAGGTCGACCTCGCTGCCAATCTCGACCTGACATCCCGGGTTCTCGCCACGGGTGGCACGGTCTCGGTCTACGCCACCACGGGTGACCCGGAGAATCTCATGCTACGGATGGCGCTGCGCAACGCGATCATCCGGTTCATGGTCCTCCACAGCGTGCCCCGCCCGGCCATCGATGCCGCGCGCGCCGACATCGTAAAGTGGCTCGCCGGGGGAATCGGGCTGCACACCGTCGCCGGGACGTTCGCACTGGACCAATGCACAGAAGCCCATGAATTCGTGGAATCCGGGCACAAGCTCGGCACGGTGATCGTCCGCCCCGCGGACTAGCCTCACCCGCGAATACGGCGTCCGATAGATTACCAAACAGTCACGGTTTTGTGACATAAAGAACCCGGTGGGGAGGCACTGGATTCACGGGTGTCAATGACACCCGCAGTCTTTGCGGAGGTTTTACGTTGAGTATCGTTTTCGAAGGGGGCGCCGACGCCATCACGGGCGACGGCAGACAGCGAGGGCTCGTTGGCTACGCGCTGACTTTTCTGCTCTGGCCCGGCATTCTCGCCGCTTGTCTGTATGGCACGTGGCTGGGTTTCGAAGCCGGCCATTCTGCGATCTATTTCAACATTACCTATCTGCTGCTCGCGCTGAGCCTGTTCACCCTCGAGCGCGCGCTGCCCCATGAACGCAAATGGATCGAGAATGACGGCCAGATCGGCCCGGACCTCGCCCATACCCTCCTGAACAAGGGCTTCGCCCAGGTCCTCGTCGTCGTCGGCGTGACCATCGGGGTCGCGGAGGTCGCAGCCAGCAAGGGCGGCGGTTTCTGGCCCAGCGACTGGCCGCTGGCGCTGCAGATCATCCTCGGCATGGTGATCGCCGAGGCCGGCATGTACACCGCCCATCGCGTCGCCCATGAATGGCCGATGCTGTGGCGCTTCCACGCCGTTCATCACAGCGCCCCGCGCCTGTGGTTCTTCAACACAGGGCGCTTTCACGTGGTCGACACCGTTGCCAGCATCCTGCTGAGCCAGCCGCTGCTATTCCTGGCCGGCGCGCCGTCCGAAATCTTCATCTGGGTGAACTCGATCACCGCCTTCATCGGCATGCTGACCCACTGCAACATCGAGATGCGGTTCGGACCTCTGAATTACGTATTCAACACACCCGCGGTACATCGCTGGCACCATTCGCGCATTCCCGAGGAAGGCAACAGCAACTACGGCGAAAACCTGATGCTTTACGACGTCCTCCTGCGGACATTCTACTGCCCCGACCGGCGCCCGCCGGCCGACATCGGGATCGATGGCCCCATGCCCGCCAGTTTCGCGGGCCAGGTGGCCCTGCCGTTCCAGCGCAATCAGGCGACCGTGCCGGTTACGTCCGGCGTGGACGACTAGAGCGCATTATTTCGCATCGTGGAAGATGACGCCCAGGGTGGTGCGCGCGCCGCTGTGCAGCCGGCTCACCCCGTGACGCATGGTCGCCCGATAGTATCCGCGTGCCCCCTGCACCGGGCGGTGGCGCACCGGAAAGATCACCGCGTCTCCCCGTTTCAGCGGCACCACCTCGACCCGCGACTGCTGGCGCGGGCGCTGCTCGGTCACGACGAACTCGCCGCCGGTGAAATCCTTTTCCGGATCTGACAGAAGGATCGTCGCCTGCAGCGGAAAAACCTCGTCGCCATACAGATCCTGATGCAGCCGGTTGTGGTCGCCCGGCCCATAGCGCAGCAGGAGCGGCGTCGGTTTGGTCTGGCCTGCCGCATGGCAGCGATCGACATAGTCGCTGTGATCGGCAGGGAATCCTTCATCGACGCCGAGTGCGACATTCCAGCGGTTGGCGATCTCCGCCAGCGGCGGGTAGAGGCTCTCACGCAGGGTGCGCACGGGATCAGGCAGCGGGTTGTCGAGATACTTGTACTCACCCTGGCCGAAACCATGCCGGGCCATAGTCACCCGGCTTCGAAAGCCGACCTCCCTGTCGTAGCGCGCCGCGAGCGACCGACATTCACGCGCATTCAACAAGGACGGAATGCGGGCATAGCCCCGTTCGTCGAGCGTGGCCGCCAGCGCAGCCGCATCGACCGCCTTCAGTTTCGTTTTCAGTGTCGGCATCTGCACGACCTCGAATGCTTCATCGAGACCAGCTTGTGCCCGCGCGCTGCGGCGCGCCACCCGCTTCTTGCGCTATAGGGATTTCGGACGGCGTATCAGCATCCAGATTAAGGCCGCGGCCTGCAGCGCCAATGCCACGCCGAACGCCGCACGATAGCCCATCACCGAATAGGCGCCATCGGCTGCCACGGGCCAGAGGTTGATGACCTCACCCATGCCCCATTGCAGGGCGAAGGCCGCGCCGAAGATCAGCAAATTCAGTGCCGTGCTGGCCCGCCCGGCCAGCTCGGGCGGGAACACCAGCGCGATGACCGAGAAAACCACCACGCCGGTGGTGCCGGCTGCCCCGAAGACGAACCAGAGCAGCGCGGGGGCGGATGTCCATTCGAACAGCACCAGCAGCTGGACGAGGATGAACAGACCCATGCCGAATGCCGCCGTGACAAGCGGCGGGATGTTGCGTCGCGCCAGCCGTTCGGCCGCAAACCCGACCAGCAGATTGCCGATGACAAACCCGGCCGCCCCGGCCAGCAGGGTGAAGCTGACGGTCCGGGAATCCAGCCCCGCGATATCCCGCAGCCAAGGCCCCGCCCAGAGGGTCTGGATCGCCAGGAAACTGCCCTGGGAGAGGGCCGCGAGCGGGGCCACGCGCCAGAAAACACCACTCCGATAGATCGAGAACATGCCGCGAATACGCGCCGACATGGGCTCGCCGGCACCCGCACGCGCGCGCTCGGGCGCGACGAACCAGATCATCACCGCCACAACGAAGGTGGCCAGCGCCAGGGCAACAAAGCCGTAGCGCCAGCCCACGATGCTCACCAACGCCTCGGTCGGGGCGGTCGCGACCATCGCACCCAATCCGCCGAAGGCGACAACCAGGCCATTCATCAGGGGAAGCTTGTTGCCGGGGAACCACTCGCTCATCGCCTTGAAAGCGCCCATCAGGCAGGCCGCCACACCGAGGCCGATCAGCGCCCGGCCGATCAACAGGCTCCACAGCCCCTCGCCGATGGAGAACAGGAAGGCGCCGATTGCGGCGACCAGCAGCAGTGCCGTCACCACCCGGCGCGGGCCGTGGCTGTCGAGATAGATGCCAACGGGGATCTGGGCTGCAGCGAAGGAGATAAAATAGGCGCTGGTCAGCAGGCCCAGCTGGCCGGGCGAGAGGGACATCTCCAGCGCCAGGTCGGGCCCGATCACCGCGTTCACGGTGCGGTACAGGTAGGAGAAGAAATAGCCGAGCGCGAAAGGCAGGAAGATCAGCGCGAACAGTCGAACCGTGGGGGGCCGGTCTTCCACCCGGGCCTGGGTATCTGCCATCTAGCGGCCGCGGAACTTGGGTTTTTCGCGCTTCTTGAACGCGTTGTAGCCGGCCAGATAATCCTCGCTGTCGGCGTAATCGAACTGGGCCTCCAGCTCCGCCCGGCTCATGGGCCGCGGGTCGGCGAGGCGCGCGAGCGCGGCCCGATGGTAGCGGTGGGACAGGGGCGCGCCGTCGGCGATCCGCCGCGCGGCCTTCATCACCTCGTCCTCAAGGTCATCATCCGGCACGACCCGGGTAAGTAAATTCTTGGCCACGGCTTCCTGGGCCGAGATCGCCCGGCCTTCCAGCAGGATCTCCGCCGCAACGGCCCGGCCACCGGCATCGACCAGATACTGGACGAGGTGGTAACCGAGGAAGAGGCCGATATTCTTTGCCGGCACGCCGAAGCGGCCGGACTCGCCCGAGATACGCAAGTCTGCCGCCAGCGCCAGCTCGAAGCCGCCACCAATACAGAAGCCGTGGATCATGGCGACAACCGGGTGGCGCGAGTTCCGCACCGCCAGAAACGCCCGGTCGGTGGCGCGTTCGTAAGCCTTCACCTTCTTTCGGTCAGACCGTTCGGCCTCGAAGTTGGTGATGTCCGCCCCGGCACAGAATGCCTCTTCGCCCGCGCCGCGCAGGATTATGCAGCGCACGTCATCGTCTTCGCCCAGGGCGTCGACGGCGTCACCCACGGCGACCCAGTCTTCCATGCGCAATGCGTTGCGCTTCTCGGTGCGATGCAGGGACACGATGGCGATGTCGTCGCGGCGCTCGACCTGAACGGTTTCGGACATGGAGTTCTCGCTTTTAAGGAAATTGCCTAACGAATAGGCACGCAGTATCGCGCAATTCAGGTCAGGTTGCGAGGCGGGACGGGTGCGAAACCCCATCCTTCGAGACGCCGCTTCGCGGCTCCTCAGGATGAGGTCAGGGTATGACGCCGCTTCGCGGCTCCTCAGGATGAGGACGCGGTAGGATGCGCGCACGCTCTGGATGAATTTCTGTTTATACCCTCATGCTGAGGAGCAGCCGCAGGCTGCGTCTCGAAGCATGGCGCCGCCAGAGGCGCTACTGGATCAGCCCGCGCCCCTCACCGGGATTCTTGTGGTCGCGCAGTTTCTCCTCGGAGAACCAGGTGAGCGTGTCCTCGATCACCTTTCGCTCCACGTTCCGGGTGATGAACACGATCCGGGTGCGGCGATCTTCCGACGGCCAGGCGTCGAGCACAGCGGGCGGGTGGAAAACATGCTGGACCCCATGGACGACCACGGGTCGATCCATCTCGGCCACATTCACAATCCCCTTGATGCGCAGCAGGTCCGGACCCTTGAGCATCATGATGGTGTCGAACCACTGCTCCAGCGCGTCGAGACGCAGCGGCTTCTCGTAGGTCACGCAAAAGGAGCTGATCTGATCATCATGGCGGTTCACGTCATGGCCGTGATCATGCGCGTGGTCATGATCGTGGTCATGATCGTGGCCGTGCTCATGATCATGTTCGACGGCGTAGGCCTCGTCGCGCAGCCAACCCGCCACATCCGCGGTTTTTGTCTTCGGATCGAACAGACCCGCGTTGAACAGCTGTGCGGGGTCCACATCGCCGTTCATCACCGTGATACGCGGCGCGGCGGGGTTCGCGGCAATCAGACGCGCTTCGAGCGTCTCCCGCCCGGCCTCGTCCGCAAGGTCCGTCTTGGTCAGCAACAGCCGGTCGGCGACCGCCACCTGCTTCACGGATTCGAACTGCTTATCCAGCGTATCGGTGCCGTTGGCCGCATCGACCGTCGTAATCACCCCGTCGAGGCGGAAATAATTGGTGACGAGTTCGTCCGACATGAGCGTGTGCAGGATGGGCGCGGGATCGGCCAGGCCCGTGGTCTCGATCAGCACCCGGTCGAAGGACGGCACATCCTCGCGCAGGCGCAGCATCATCATGTCGCGCAGCGTGTTCACCAGATCACCGCGCACGGTGCAGCACAGGCAGCCGCTGTTGAGCAGCACCATGTCCTCGCTGCCCGCGACCATCAGCTCATGATCGAGGCCGACCTCGCCGAACTCGTTGACGATGACCGCGGCCTTGTCCATGCGCGGATCGTGCAAAACATGGTTCAGCACCGTCGTTTTGCCGCTGCCGAGGAAGCCCGTCAGCAGGGACACAGGGATCAACTCTGCCGGGGTTTCCGGTGCTTCTGCGTTCATGATCGTCTCTCAATTCCTCTCGCCCGCTTGACATTCGCCGGGCGCAAACCGTTATAACACGCACGAAACCGGGTGCCGAAATGTGGCGCCCCATACTGAAAGCGGTCCGATGTCAGATAGTCCCATGTTCGCCCAGCGCCAGACCATCGAGCAGGTCGAGGAAGGCCATGAGCTGGCCCCGAAGTTCGATGCCGACGGCCTGATGCCGGTCGTCACCACCGACGCCGAAAGCGGCGAGGTGCTGATGCACGGCTACATGAACGCGGAAGCCCTGACCAGGACCATCGAGACCGGCGAGGCCCATTACTGGTCACGTTCGCGGAACGTCTTGTGGCACAAGGGTGCCACTTCGGGCCTGGTCCAGAAGGTCAAGGAAATCCGCATCGACGACGACCAGGACGCGGTGTGGCTGCGGGTCGACGTCCAGGGCGGTGCGAGCTGCCATGTCGGCTACCGCTCCTGCTTCTACCGCTCCGTGCCCGTGGGTGCGGCGGACGATGCGCCGGTGGCACTCGGCTACGAAGAAACCGAAAAGGTCTTCGACCCGGTCGAGGTCTACGGCGACGCGCCGAACCCGACGAAGCTTTAGGCTTTCCATCCTTCGAGACGCTGCTCCGCAGCTCCTCAGGATGAGGGGTGGGTGAAACGGGCAAACCCTACGAAAATTTAGGATCTCCTTCCTTCGAGACGCGGCTGCGCCGCTCCTCAGGATGAGGGGTGGGTAAGACGGGCTATCGGCCTCGCCTGCACTTCACAGAGGAAATGTATCGGGATCTGGGACTATCCTCATCCTGAGGAGCGCCTGAAAGGCGCGTCTCGAAGGATAACAACAGGCACACTTATGGGTGCATTCGTCTACATCCTGCGCTGCGTCGACGATAGTTTCTACGTCGGCACGACCCGCGCCACGCTCGATCAGCGCCTCGCACAGCATGAAGACGGAACGTTCGGGGCTACACGCGATCCCGTCGGCCCGTGACGCTGTCATATGCCAAATATTTCGAACGCATAGAGGACGCAATCGCTTCGGAACGGCGCTTGAAGGGCTGGAGCCACGCGAAGAAGTTGGCTCTTATAGATGGGGACCTTGAAGGGCTACGGGCACTCGCACGGCGGCGTACAAAGCATGCCCGCTAAGCAATCCTTCGAGACGCTGCTCCGCAGCTCCTCAGGATGAGGATTGGGTAAGACGCCGCCCTACAGCGTCTCCACGAACCGTACCGGTTCGCCGACTGGTGCGTCGGCCAGTTCGCCGTCGCGCATGACCACGTTGCCGCGGATGATGGTGCCCATGGGCCAGCCGGTGATGTTCATGCCCTCATAGGGCGACCAGCCGCATTTATAAGCCAGCCAGTCGGCCGTGATTTCGCGTTTCGCCTTGAGATCGACCAGCGTGAAATCCGCGTCGTAGCCCCAGGCGATCCGGCCCTTGCCGGCGATGTTGAAGATGCGCTGCGGGCCCGAGCACAACAGATCGACCAGGCGTGCGAGGCTGAGGCGGCCGTTGGCCACATGGTCGAGCATCACCGCGACCGTCGTCTGGGCGCCGGGCATGCCCGAGGGGCTGGCCGGATAGGGCTGCGCCTTCTCCTCTTTGGTGTGGGGTGCGTGGTCCGAGCCAATAACGTCGAACACGCCCTGCTCGATCCCCCGCCACAGCCCGGCCCGGTGGGCCTCACCCCGGATCGGCGGGTTCATCTGGGCATAGCTGCCGAGACGGTCGTAGCAGTCGGGGGCGGCCAGGGTCAGATGCTGGGGCGTGACCTCGCAGGTCGCCACGTCCTTGTACTGGGCGAGGATCTCGACCTCTTCGGTCGTTGTGATGTGAAGCACATGCACGCGGCGTCCTGTTTCGCGCGCGATCGACAGGAGGCGCTTGGTCGAGCGGATCGCGGTCTCCTCGTCGCGCCACACGGGATGGGACGACGGGTCGCCCTCGACGCGTTCGTCTTTTCGCTCGTTCAGCCGGTATTCGTCTTCGGAATGGACCGACATGCGCCGGGTCCCGTGGGAGAGCACACGACGAACGGTCTCGTCGTCAGGCACCAGAAGATTTCCAGTGGAGCTGCCCATAAACATCTTCACGCCACAGCAGCCGGGCACGCGTTCGAGCTCGGCCAGATCATCTGCATTCTCAGCCGAAGCCCCCATGAAGAAAGCATGATCGGTCCACGACCGGCCCTCGGCGCGGGAAATCTTGTCGGCCAGCGCTTCCGCACTGGTGGTCAGCGGGTTCGTGTTCGGCATCTCGAAGACGGCCGTGATGCCGCCGAGTGCGGCAGAACGCGTGCCGGATTCGAGGTCTTCTTTTTGTTCGTTGCCGGGCTCGCGGAAATGCACCTGGCTGTCGATCATGCCGGGCAGGACGGTGAGCCCCGTCGCATCGATAACTGTGCCGGCGTCGGCGCCGCCCGTGTCACCGACATGGGCGATTTTCCCGTCGCGCACCGCGACATCGGTTTGGGCCAGCCCGCCGGTGGCCCAGACGTCGCCACCCCTGATAATCAGATCGTAAGTTTCAGCCATGGGATGTTTTTATCATTCCGCGGTGCCGCCTAACAGTAGCGGGTCATCCACAGGCGGCTTCATTCCACGTCCGTCAGGGCGATGGCGAAGTCGGCCATCACCTGCAGCACCCCCTCGGTTGCGTCACGATGAGGTGTATGGCCGCAATCGGGCACCACCACCGCATCCACAGGGCCCGAGGATTGTCGCCCGATGGCCGCGGGTTGCGCCTCGGTGCCGTACTCGTCGTCGACGCCCTGGATCACCAGTGTCGGGCAGGTGATCGCCGGCAGATATTCCTCGATATTCCAGGCGCGAAAATTCGGGCTGAGCCAGATGTCGTTCCAGCCCCGGAATGTCTTGTCGCCGTCGGTGTGGCGGCGCGCGATGCGTTCGGGAAGATCGGTGGTTTCATAGGCGGCCTTCGCATCCTCGATGCCTGCAATGCTTTCATCCTCGACGAAGAAATGCGGCGCCTCGAGGATCAGGCCGCGCACCGGCCACTGCCCGGCCCCGGCGTGGATTGCGGCGATCGAACCGCCGTCGCTGTGCCCCACCAGGATCACATCATCGAGATCCAGCGCGTCGCGGATCACCGGCAACACCTCCAGCGCCTCGGTATGCATGTAGTCAACGCCGCGTGGCGCTTCCAACACGTCCGACCCGCCATAGCCGTAGCGTGAATAGACCAGCGCGGGCAGCCCGGTTGCCGCGGTGAGCATCGCCGGGAAATCTCGCCATAGACCGGCCGATCCCAGCCCTTCATGGAGAAAGATCAGCGCCGGGCTCCCGCCGTCATGTTCGGCCGTCCAGTAATATTCGAGGCAGCGTCCCGCGGCGGTCAGATGCTGCATGTCCGGGATGGCGGCAGACGACATCGCCAAATTCCTTTCGGGTCTCGCCAATTCGTTGGAGACACCAACTATTGGGTCCACAATGTGATGGGCTTGGACTACTGTTCTAGCGTCAAACAGGAGGGAAATGCGATCCCATGATCGCCTTCGAAACACACCCGGAACGCTACCGGCACTGGCAGCTTTCGGTCGACGGACGGGTCGCCACGCTCACGCTGGACGTGGACGAGGCCGGCGGGCTGGCGCCGGGCTATGAGCTCAAGCTCAACTCCTATGACCTGGGTGTCGACATCGAACTGTATGACGCGATCCAGCGCCTGCGCTTCGAGCATCCGCAGGTCGCCGCGGTGGTGATTACCTCGGCCATGGAGCGGGTGTTCTGCGCCGGGGCGAACATTCCCATGCTCAAGGCCTCCAGCCACGACCACAAGGTGAACTTCTGCAAGTTCACCAACGAGACCCGCAACGCCATTGAGGACGCCAGCGAGAATTCCGGCCAGGCCTATATCTGCATG
Organism: Alphaproteobacteria bacterium; assembly: GCA_965205535.1. Taxonomy (GTDB): domain Bacteria; phylum Pseudomonadota; class Alphaproteobacteria; order UBA6615; family UBA6615; genus UBA8079. The sequence continues at coordinate 454,444 of CBDBHH010000005.1, forward strand.
GTCAACGGCACGGCGGCGGGCGGCGGCTACGAACTGGCGCTGGCGTGTGACGAGATATTGCTGATCGACGACGGGTCGAGCGCGGTCTCCCTGCCGGAAGTCCCCCTGCTGGCGGTGCTGCCGGGCACCGGCGGGCTGACCCGGGTGGTGGACAAGCGCCATGTGCGCCGGGACCGGGCCGATTTCTTCTGCACCACCGGCGAGGGCCTGCGGGGCAAGCGCGCGCTGGAATGGAAGCTGGTGGATACGCTGGTGCCGCGCTCGAAGCTGGACGAGACCGTCGCCGCGCGGGCTGCCGCGCGCGCAGACGGCTCGGACCGGCCGGCAGACGCGCAAGGTATCGACCTCACGCCGGTGGCGCGTGAGATGAGCGATGCGGAAATCACCTATCCCAACCTCACGGTCGCGCTCGACCGGGACGCGCGCACCGCGACCTTGACCGTGCGCGCGCCCGCCGGCGCGCCGCCGGCAGACATTGCCGACATTCACGCCGCCGGCGTGGATTTCTGGCCCCTGGCGATCGCCCGGGAGCTCGACGACGCGATCCTGCATCTGCGGTTCAACGAGACCGAGATCGGCACCTGGGTGTTCCGCACCGAGGGCGACGGCGAGCTGGTCGCGGCCCATGACGCCGCACTGCTGGACCACGCCGACGACTGGCTGGTCCGCGAGATCACGCTCTATCTGCGGCGCACGCTGAAACGCATCGACGTGTCCGCGCGGTCCCTGCTGGCACTGATCGAGCCCGGGTCGTGCTTCACCGGCACCCTGCTGGAACTGGCGCTGGCCGCAGATCGCTCCTACATGCTCGACGGCACGTTCGAGGAAGACGGCAGCAACCTGCCGCCCGCGACGATCTGCCTGACCGGTATGAACGGGGGCCCGCTGGAGATGTGCACCGGGCTGACCCGGTTGCAGACCCGCTATTACGGGGACGACGCGGCCCTGGCCGCCGCCGGGGACGAGACCGGACGGGATCTGGATGCAGTCGACGCCGAAGAGCTCGGCCTGGTCACCTTCGCGCCCGACGACATCGACTGGGGGGACGAGGTGCGCCTCGCCATCGAGGCGCGTGCGGCCTTCTCCCCCGACGCGCTGACGGGCATGGAGGCAAGCCTGCGCTTCCCGGGCCCCGAGACCATCGAGAGCAAGATTTTTGCCCGCCTGAGCGCGTGGCAGAACTGGATATTCCAACGTCCCAACGCCGTGGGCGACGGCGGCGCGCTGGAGCTCTTCGGCACCGGCAAACAACCCGAATACGACCGCAGGCGGGCCTGAGATCATGAAAGCCGACTACAATGAAATGATCCCCAACAACGTCAACCTCGGCGACGACCGCCGTCTGTTGCGCGCGCTGGAACGCTGGCACCCGGCCTATATCCAGTGGTGGAAGGATATGGGGCCGGTCGAATCCAACAACATCGACGTATATCTGCGCACCGCCATCAGCGTGGATACTGACGGCTGGGCCCATTTCGATCATGTGAAGATGCCGGACTATCGCTGGGGCATCTTCCTTGCCGAGCCCGGGCCCGACCGGAAGATCGCCTTCGGCGCCCACAAGGACGAGCCTGTGTGGACCGAGGTTCCGGGTGAGTACCGCACCGAACTGCGTCGCCTGATCGTCACCCAGGGGGACACCGAGCCCGCCTCGGTAGAGCAGCAGCGCCAGCTGGGCCGCACCGCACCGTCGCTCTATGACCTGCGCAATCTCTACCAGGTGAATGTCGAGGAAGGCCGCCACCTGTGGGCCATGGTCTATCTGCTGCACGCCTATTTCGGGCGCGACGGCCGCGAGGAGGCCGACGAGATGCTCGAGCGCCATGCGGGCGACCCGGACCGACCGCGCATTCTGAAGGCGTTCAACGAACAGACCGACGACTGGCTGTCGTTTTTCATGTTCACCTATTTTCAGGACCGGGACGGCAAGTTCCAGCTCGCCGCCCTGGCGGAATCCGGTTTCGACCCCCTGTCACGCACCTGCCGCTTCATGCTGACGGAAGAGGCCCACCACATGTTCGTGGGCGAGACCGGGGTGATGCGCATCCTGCAGCGGACCTGCGAGCTGATGCGCCAGCATGACACGACGGATGTGCGCCCGTTCGGCGGGATCAATCTCGAGACGGTGCAGAAATGGATCAATTTCCACTACTCGATCTGCCTCGACCTGTTCGGCTCGGAACGCTCGACCAACGCCGCGAACTACTTCTCCATGGGGCTCAAGGGCCGCTATCACGAGACCCGGCTGGACGACGACCACAAGCTCGACGGCGAGCAGATGGAGATCGCCAAGGTCACGGACGACGGCACCCTCGACACCGAGACCATCGCCGCGCTGACGGCGATGAACCTCAAGCTGCGCCAGGACTACACCGCCGACAGCCAGCGCGGGCTCAACCGCTTCAACAAGATGATCGCGGCCCACGATATCGACGTGACGCTGACCCTGCCGGACGAGAAATTCAACCGCTCGATCGGGATCTACGCAGGCATCGAGGCGACACCCGAGGGCGCGTTGATTTCGCCGGAAGACTGGGCGAAACGCAAGCCAGCCTGGCTGCCGACCAACGAAGACCAGGCCTATGTGAACTCGCTCATGGTGCCGGTGACCGAGCCGGGCAAGATGGCCAGCTGGATCGCGCCGCCCAAGCGCGGCATCCACGGCCAGCCCATCGACTATGACTATGTGCTGTTTCATTGAGCCGATGCGAACGACGCCACCATATGCTTCGAGACGCACGCCTGCGGCGTGCTCCTCAGCATGAGGTGGTTGAAAGCATCCCCTCGTCCTGAGGAGCCGCCGACAGGCGGCGTCTCGAAGGGCGTGCATGCAAGCGGAGCTGATCGTCCATGACCCCCAACACCGTCAATGTCGACGCCTCCAACAGCCCCGCGACGCTGACCTTCGCGGACCGGTTCAACGTGGCCGTGCCCTTCATCGACCGGCATCTCGACGAGGGCCGGGGCGACAAGATCGCGATCCGCGACGACGTGGGCGACACCAGCTATGCCGAACTCGCCGAGGCGGTAAACCGTGCCGGCAACGCGCTGACCAACCTGGGGCTCGTGCATGGCGACCGGGTGATCCTGGCCATCAAGGACTGCCCGGCCTTCTTCTTCGCCTTCTGGGGGGCGATCAAGGCGGGCTTCGTGCCGGTGCCCGTGAACACGCTCCTGCGGGCTGGCGACCACCAGTTCATCATCGAGGATTCCGGTGCGGCCTGCGTGATCTGGTCGCCGGAATTCGCCGAGACCATGCAGCCGGCCATCGCCGAGGCCGGGCCGGCGCATGACTTCCCCACAGAAGGAAGCGATGAGAGCCTCGGCGCGCGCATGGCAGCCGCCGCACCCGCGCTGGAGGCCGCCCCCGCCAGCGCCGGGGATGACTGCTTCTGGCTCTACACGTCTGGTTCTACCGGCACACCCAAGGGCGCGGTCCACGCCCACCGGGACATGGTGGTGACCAGCCAGTTCTACGGGGTCGAGACTCTTGGTGTTACGGCGGATGACATTCACTTCTCCGCCGCCAAGCTGTTCTTCGCCTACGGGCTGGGCAACGCCATGACCCTGCCCCTGTGGACCGGCGGCCAGGCGGTGCTGTTCGCCGGCCGGCCGACGCCCGACATCATGGCCGACCATATCGCGCGCTACCGGCCGACCTTGTATTACGCGGTGCCGACGCTTTTCGCCGCCCAGCTCCACGCGCTGGAGGCCGGCGAGGCGGACTTCGCGAGCCTGCGGGCGGGCGTGTCGGCGGGCGAGCCCCTGCCCGCCACCTTGTTCGAGCGCTGGCGCGAGCGCACCGGCCTGACCATCCTCGACGGGATCGGCACCACCGAGATCCTGCACATCTTCATCGGCAACCGGCCCGGCGATGCGAAAGCCGGCGTCAGCGGCAAGCTGGTGCCGGGCTACGAGGCGCGGATCGTCGACGACGAGGACCAGCCCGTGGCCACGGGCGAGATCGGCCACTTGCTGATCAAGGGCGGCTCGGTCACGTCGCGCTACTGGAACCAGCCCGAGCGCACGGCCGCGGCGATCACGAACGGCTGGATCCGCACCGGGGATTCCTACTCGCTCGACGAAGACGGCTACTTCACCTGCCAGGGGCGCAGCGACGACATGCTCAAGGTCGGCGGCATCTGGGTCTCGCCGGTGGAGATCGAAGCGCGGCTGGTCGCCCACGACGCGGTGCTCGAGGCCGCCGTCATCGGCCGGCCCGACGACGAGGAGCTGATCAAGCCCGAAGCGTTCATCATCCTCAAAGACCCCGGCGACGCGTCCGACGCGCTCGCCGAGGACCTCAAGGCTTTCTGCCAGGCCGAGCTCGCCCGCTACAAATACCCCCGCTGGGTGCATTTCGTGGACGAGCTGCCGAAGACGGCAACGGGGAAAATTCAACGGTTCAAGTTGAGGGGCTAGACCGAACTACCCCTCGTCATGCCCGCGCAGGCGGGCATCTTGCCAATTTCCCACGCATCGTGATTCGAGATGCGCGGATCAGGTCCGCGCATGACGGCCAGGGCTGCGGATTCCCTCGTTCCCTCATGCTGAGGAGGCGCGCCAGCGCCGTCTCGAAGCATGGCGGCGACGCATCCTTCGAGACGGACCGTTTTCTTCGAAACCGCCCCTCCTCAGGATGAGGTGGTAACCCTCAAACCCCCAGATACCGCGCCTGCAATTCCGCGTCGGCGCGCAACTCATCCGATGTCCCGGTCCACACCACCCGGCCCTTCTCGACGATGTGGTGGCGGTCGGCGATCTTGGTGAGCGCCTCGACATTCTTGTCGATCACCAGGATCGACTGGCGGGCGGTCTTGAGGTCGGCGAGGCAATTCCAGATTTCCGTGCGGACCAGCGGCGCCAGGCCTTCCGTGGCCTCGTCGAGGATCAGCAGTTGCGGGTTTGTCATCAGGGCGCGGCCCACGGCCAGCATCTGCTGCTCGCCGCCCGACAGCTGGTTGCCGGCGCTCTCCAGCCGCTGGGACAGCGCCGGGAACAGGTCGATCACCTTGTCGAAATTCCAGCTCTCGCCTTCACCCCGGCGCACACGCGCCGTGGCGATCAGGTTCTCGCGGACGGACAGGTTCGGGAAGATCTGCCGGCCCTCGGGTACCAGGCCGATGCCCGCCTGGGCGACCTTGTGGGACGGCAGGCCGTGGATGCCCACACCGTCGAACATGATCCGGCCGCCATGGGGTTGCAGCATGCCCATGATCGCGCGCACGGTCGTGGTCTTGCCCATGCCGTTACGCCCCAGCAGGGTCGCGACCTCGCCCGCGCCGACCGTCAGGTCCATGCCGAACAGCACCTGGCTGGCGCCATAAGAGGCCTCGACGGCGCGCACCTCGAGCATCAGCCCGTCTCCCCGTTTGCGTCATCGGTAGCATCGTCACCCAGATAGGCCGCGCGCACCGCGGGATTGTTACGGATCTCGTCGGGCGCGCCCGTGGCGATCGCCTTGCCGTAGACCAGCACCGTGATCCGGTCGGCCAGCGCGAACACCGCGTCCATGTCGTGCTCGACCAGCAGCATCGTGTAGTCGCCCTTGAGCGCCTTCAAGAAATCGATCATCCCCTGGCTCTCTTCGGGCCCCATGCCGGCCATGGGTTCGTCGAGCAGCAGGAAGGTCGGGTTGGTGGCCAGCGAGATGGCGATCTCGAGCTGGCGCTGCTCACCATGGGCGAGATTGCCTGCGATCACCTCGGTCCGCTCGCCGAGGCCGACCTTTTCGAGCAACTCACGTGCAGGTCCGTGCAGGCTTTCGTCCCTGGCCACGGGCTTCCAGAAGCGAAAGCTGTGCCCCTGCCCGGCCTGGACCGAGAGCATGACGTTTTCCAGCACCGTGAAGTCCCGGAAGATGCTGGTGATCTGGAACGACCGCGCCAGCCCCTGGTTGACCCGCGCGGGGGCGGACAGGCGGGTGATGTCGCGGCCCTCGAACAGGATCTCGCCGCCGTCGGGCTTCAGGATGCCCGAGAGGAGATTGACGAACGTCGTCTTGCCCGCGCCGTTGGGGCCGATGACCGCATGGATTTCGCCGCGCGTGGCCTCCAGCGACAGATTGTCGGTCGCGGTCAAGCCGCCGAAGCTCTTCTGCAGGCCGCGGGCCTCCAGGCTTATGTTCGGGGTCGCGTCATTCATCGCGCGATGACCTCGGCGTCAGGAGCCCGTGGATGCCGCCGCGCGCGAACAGCACGACCAAAACGAGGAACGGCCCGAAGATGATGTGCCAGTGGATCGTCCAGGTGGACAGGATCTCCGACAGCATCAGGAAGACGAAGGCCCCCGTGACCGGGCCGAAAATGGTGGACATGCCGCCCAGCACGACCATGAAGATCAGCTCGCCCGAGCGCGGCCAGTTCATCATGTCGGGCGACACGAAACGCTCGAAGTTCGCCTGCAGCAGCCCGGCGATACCGCACATCACCCCGGCGATGACAAAGGCGATCAGGCGGTAGCGGTAGGTCGACACACCGACCGCCAGGACGCGCGTGTCGTTGGACTTCGCCGCCCGCATGACCACCCCGAAGCGGGAATGGATGAGCTTCCAGCTGATGAACACGCTCGCCAGGAGGACGGCGAAGATCGTGTAGTACATGGTCAGCTTGTCGTTCAGGTCGAAGAAGCTGAGGCCGAAGTCGCTGCGCGCGAGAATGTTCAGCCCGTCGTCGCTGCCGTAGCGTTCCGCGCTGACGCTCAGGAAGAAGATCATCTGGGCCAGCGCCAGGGTGATCATGATGAAATACACGCCGCGGGTGCGCAGGCTGATCGCACCGAAGATGAGCGAGATCAGGGCGCAGGCGCCGATCGCCACGGGCCACTGGATCCACGCACTGGTGATGCCGTGGAAGGCGAGGATACCGATCGTGTAGCCGCCGATCCCCAGATAGACCGCATGGCCGAAGCTGATCATGCCGCCATAGCCCATGATCAGGTTGAGGCTGACCGCCGCGATCGCCCAGATCATGATCCGCGCGAAGACAATCACATAGAAGGGCTCGCCGAGTGCGGGCGCCAGGAACGGCACGACCGCGCACAGGCCGATCACGATCACCGTCAGGATACTCGCCGGGTTTTTCAGATCCGCCATGGCGCCTATCCTGCGCCCTTGGGCGGAAACAGGCCCTGGGGCCGGAAGAACAGGATCGCGGCCATCAGGATGTAGATCATCATCGACGACAGGGCCGGACCGGCGGACTCCGCCGCGTTCTCGGGCAGGAACAGCAGCAGGAACACATCGAGGAAGGACCGCCCCATCGTGTCGATCACGCCGGTGACGATCGAGGCGATGAAGGCGCCGCGGATCGAGCCGATACCGCCGATCACGATGACCACGAAGGCGAGGATCAGCACGTCCTCACCCATGCCGATCTGGGCGGCGGTGATGGGCGTGATGATCAGGCCCGCAAGTCCCGCCAGCACGGCGCCGATGCCGAAGACGATCGAGAACAGCAGCGGGATGTTGACGCCCAGCGCACCGGCCATGGTGCGGTTCGACGCGCCGGCGCGGATCAGCATGCCGATCCGGGTCCTGGCGACCAGCACATAGAGCCCCAGCGCCACCAGCAGGCCGACGACGATGATCACGATCCGATAGACCGGATAGGTGATGGCCCCCAGTGCGACCGAGCCGTCGAGGAAGGCCGGGAGGGGCACGATGAGGCCTTCCGGGCCCCAGATCAGGCGGGTCGCCTCGTTGAAGAACAGAATCAGCCCGAAGGTGGCGAGCACATGGTCGAGGTGATCACGCGGATAGAGCGTCCGCAGGGTCGTCATCTCCACGAGGATGCCGATGATCAGCATGGCCGGGATCATCAGGATCACGCCGATGACGAAGGAGCCGGTAACCAGGGCGATGGTGCCGCCGACGAAGGCGCCGATCATGAACATCGACCCGTGGGCCAGGTTCACCAGGTCCATGATGCCGAATACAAGCGTCAGCCCCGCCGCCATCAGGAACAGGATGATCCCGAGCTGAAACCCGTTCAGAAATTGTTCAATGAGGAGGACGTAGTCCATCGGCGTATGGCCTGGGCAACTAAGGAAACCCTCTCCTCCTGGGAGGAGAGGGTGGCGAGCGTCAGCGAGACGGGTGAGGTGGGATTTATGCTCCGAGGTTCCGGCAAACCCACCTCACCCCGGCCCTCTCCTCCCCAAGGGAGGAGAGGGTGAGGTTCGTGTGCCTACATCTTGCACTGGCTGGCATACGGATCCTGATGGTTCGTCAGGACCGTCTTGCCCACCGCCGTTGTCCAGTTGCCGTCGGCATCCTTGACCACGGTACGCTCGTAGAAGTTCTGGATGGGGAAATGATTGTTGCCGAAGGTGAAGTCACCCCGGATCGAATCGAAGTCCGCCTTCTTGAGCGCAGCGCGCATGCCGTCGATGTTGCCGATATCTCCGCTGACCGCCTCGACGCCGGACTTGATGAACATGATCGAGTCATAGCTCTGCGCGGCATAGAAGGACGGGTATCGGCCGTACTTCTTGCGGAAGTCCCCGACGAACTTCTTGTTCGCCGCATTGTCGAGATCGGGTGCCCAGAACTGGGTCATCTTGGTGCCGAGCACGGTCTCCATGCCCGCCTTCTGGAACAGCGGCAGGCTGATCGAATCCAGCGTGTAGACCGAGTAGAGCGGCACCTGGCCTTCGAGCCCGGCCTGCTGATACTGCTTGATGAAGGCCGGTCCGGCCGGTCCCGGGTAGAAGGTGAAGACCCCGTCCGGCTTGGCCGCCTTGACCTTGGAAAGCTCGGCCGACCAGTCCCGCTGGGACGGCCAGACGGTCATGTCCTTGCCGACGACCTTGCCCTTGAAGGTGCGTTCGACGCCCGCAACCATGTTCTGGCCCGCGGCATAGTTCGGGGCTACCAGGTAGAGAGACTCGACGCCCTGCTGGTTGAGCAACTCGCCGAGTGCCATCGGGGTCTGATCGTTCTGCCATGCGATGTTGAAGAAGTTCGCATTGCATTGCGCACCGGCCAGCGGCGACGGGCCGGCATTGGCACTGATCAGGATCTTGTTCGCATTGAGCACGACCGGAGCCGAGGCCAGCAAAACGTTCGACCAGATGTAACCGGCGACGATGTCCACATCATCGCGCAGCACGAGGCGCTCGGTGGCCTGCTTGCCCTTCTGCGAATTGAACTCATCGTCGGCGTAGACGATCTCGACATCCTCGCCGGCCATCTTGCCGCCGATATGTTCCATCGCCAGTTCGACAGCGTCGCGCATGTCCTTGCCAATCACCGCCACGGGGGTGGTCAGCGTGGTCACGAAACCGATCTTGATATCCGCGGCGGCAGGCGACGCCAGAAGCGTCAGGGCCGCGGCTGTTCCCAGTAATTTCTTGAGCATTTTCAACTCCTCCCTAGAGATTTTCCCTATGGGACCATATCGCCAGACCGATGGAAAGCGCCGTGCGCGTACATCTTTCGGGGGAGCCCTGGAATCGCAGGAATGTGATCAGGGCAGAACGGCGGTCGCCTCGATCTCGACCCTAGCCCGATCTTCCACCAGTGCCGTCACCTCGACGACCGACATGGCAGGAAAATGACGGCCCATGACCGACCGATAGAAGCCGCCAACCCCTTTGGGATTCTCCAGATAGGCCTGCTTGTCGGTGACGAACCAGGTCAGCCGCGTGATGTGTTCGGGCAAGCCACCCGCCTCGGCCAGGACCGCGCGCACATTCTCGAGCGCCTGGCCGACCTGGGCGGCAAAATCATCGGTCTCGAAGTGGCCCGTCTCGGGGTTCCAGCCGATCTGGCCGCCGACAAACACCAGGCGGCCCGTCGCCGCCATGCCGTTGGAATAACCTTTGGGTGGTACCCAGCCCGCGGGTTGCAGAATTTCGATCATCGCTTTGATATTTCACCTCTATATATTTTAATCTTAAAATAATAATGGCGTTGCGGACAAGTACAGAAAGACATTCGAGATGGCAAAACCCGCTCCCCTGAACGAGAAACTGGCGATCGTCACCGGCGGCGGGCGCGGGATCGGCCGGGCAATCGCCTTTGCACTGGCCGCGCGCGGCGCCGACCTCGTCCTGCTGGGCCGGACCGAGCGCAACGTCAAGACCACAGCCGTCGACATCCGCAACAAGTCGGGCGCAACGATCCACGCCCGCACCCTCGATGTGACGGACGGCGACGCGGTGGTGCAGGCATTCTCGGGCCTGATCGACGAGCTGGGGCCGCCGGCGGTCCTGGTCAACAACGCCGGGGGCGCCGAGAGCGCGCCCTTTACCGCACTCGACCGCAGCAACTGGGACGCCACGCTCGCCGTGAACCTGACAAGTGTCTACGCCTGCACCCATGCCGTCCTGCCCGCGATGCTCGAGGCCGGATACGGGCGGATCATCAACATCGCGTCGACCGCGGGGCTGGAGGGCTATCCCTATGTGGCCGCCTATTGCGCGGCCAAACACGGGGTGGTCGGCCTGACCCGGTCGCTGGCGCTCGAAGTCGAACGCAAGGGGATCACGGTCAACGCCGTGTGCCCCGGCTACACCGACACCGAGATGCTGCAGGCGGCCATCCGCAAGATCGCCGCGACCACCGGCCGGTCGGAGGCCGATGCCCGCGACGAACTCGCCGCCGGGAACGCCGGGGGCCGGCTGGTCCAGCCGGACGAAGTCGCGGAGATGGTCGCGGCCCTGTGCGGCCCCGCGGCGAACAGCGTGACAGGACAGGCGATCGAGATCACCGGGGCGGACGACGGCTGATGCCCGACAGCGTTCCACGAGGTGATCTCGAGACCGGCCTGACGGCCGACGACCGGCTCGACCTGCGAACATGGCTGCGCCTGATGACCTGCACCAACATGATCGAGGGTGAGGTCCGCGCACGGCTGCACAGCCAGTTCGACATCTCGATCGCCCGCTTCGACGTGCTTGCCCAGCTCGACCGGGCGAATGATGGCCTCGGCATGGGCGAACTGTCGCGCCGCCTGATGGTCACCAACGGCAACGTCACGTCATTGATAGACCGGCTGGTCGAGGAGAACATGGTCACCCGCCGCCCGGACCCGAATGACCGGCGCGCACAGATCATCGAGCTCACACCCGGCGGCAAGCGAGGCTTTGCAAGGATGTCGACGGCTCATGCCGACTGGATCAGCGCGCTTTTTGACGGCGTCGACCGGAAGAACCTCGAAGTGCTTTATCGCAATCTCGCCCAGCTCAAGACGTCGCTCACAGCCACGAACGGGAGCGACTGACCATGTGGCGCCCGCCCGAACGCATGCGATGGGAACCGGATCCCGGCGTGTGGCCGGACGCGGCCGAGGCCGCCGACGCCCGGCTGTTCCAGCCCATAGATCTCGGCCCGACCCAGCTCGAATCCCGCACATGGGTGCCCGCCATGGTGCCTTGGCGCGCCACCGGCGAAGGCGAAGTTACCGACAATGTCCTCGACTGGTACGGCCGCTTCGCGCGCGGGCGCCCCGGGGCGATCGTCGTCGAGGCGACGGGCATCCGGGATATTCCTTCCGGCCCGCTGTTGCGGATCGGCGATGACCGCTACATCCCCGGCCTGACCAGGCTCGCCGAGATCGTGCACCGGGAGAGTGGCGGCCACACCCGGCTGTTTATCCAGCTGATCGATTTTCTCGCCGTACGCCGGCGGCCCGACCCGGCGAAATATTTCGAGCGTTTCCTGCAGATCACCGAACGGCATCGTGACGCACTGGACGCAAGGGACTGGCCCGAAGAGACGATCCGCGCCCATCTGGCGCGCCTGCCCGAGGACGAACTCACCGACGTCCTCTCCCCAAGCGAGCTTGAATCCCTGCACATGGGCTACCGCGAGCGGGTGACGGACACGGACCTGCCGCAGATCGCCGAACTGCCCGCCGTGCTGCCGGGGCTGTTCGGCGACGCCGCGCGGCGTGCCCGGGACGCCGGTTTTGACGGGGTCGAGCTGCACTATGCCCACGCCTACACCATGGCGTCGTTCCTCTCTGCCCTGAACACCCGCGACGACGGCTATGGCGGACCGCGCGAGAACCGCGCCCGGCTGCCGCTTGAGGTCTATGACGCCGTGCGCGCGGCCGTGGGCGACGACTATGTGGTCGGCACGCGGTTTCTCGCCGAAGACTGCATCGACGGCGGCAACGAGGTGGAAGATGCCGCGTATTTCGGCGCGGCCTTCGCGAAAGCAGGCTTCGATGTGCTGTCGCTCTCACGCGGTGGCAAGTTCGAGGACGCCAAGCGCCCGGCGATCGGCCAGGCGGCTTACCCCTATACGGGCCCGAGCGGCTACGAGTGCATGCCCCAATATATCTCCGACGCGCGCGGGCCCTTTGGCCGCAACATCGAGCCCGTCGCGGCAATCCGCCGGTCGGTGCGCGACGCGGGCTGCGACACGCCGGTGGTCCTGACCGGCGGCATCCACGGCTTCCGACAGGCCGAGGGGATATTGCAGTTGGACCAGGCCGACATCATCGGCTTTGCGCGCCAGAGCCTCGCCGACCCGGACTGGTTCCGGAAGGTGCGCGGCGGCCATGGCGACGCGGTCCGGGTGTGCGAATACACGAACTACTGCGAGGCGCTGGACCAGAAGCATGTGCCCGTCACCTGCCAGCTCTGGGACCGGAAAGACATGGACCAGCCCGGCATCGCCAAGACCGAAGACGGCAAGCGGCGGCTGGTCGCGCCCGAATGGGAGCCCGGCAACGACTAGCGGGTAAAGCTGCCACCCTCCGCCACGAGCCGTTCCAGCAGCGGTGACGGGGCCCAGAGCTTCCCATGGTCGGTCTCGAAGGCCTTTATCTGGTCGAGGATCTCGCCCAGCCCGATTTCATCGGCCATATACATGATACCGCCGCGCCAGCGCGGAAAGGCAAAGCCGTAAAGCCACATGACGTCGATGTCCGAGGCCCGCGCCGCGATCCCTTCGTCGAGAATCTTGGCCCCCTCGTTGATCGCCGCATACAGGCAGCGCGCGCGGATCTCATCATCGGAGATATCCCGGCGCGTGATGCCCTGTTCTTTTGCCACGGCCGCCGCGATCCCCTCGACCTCCGGGTCGGGCTGGGGTCGCCGGTCGCCGTCTTCGTAGATGTACCAGCCCTGCCCGGCCTTGATGCCGAACCGGCCCAGCTCGCACATCCGGTCGGCCAGATGCATGTAGCGCGCATCGGGGTCATGTTGGTCTGCCAGGGACTGGCGCATCCGCCAGCTCACATCGAGGCCCGACAGGTCGCTCACCGCGAGCGGGCCCATGGGCATGCCCAGATCGGTCAGGACCTTGTCCACCTGGGACGGCGCGGCGCCCTCCTCGACAAGGAACGTCGCCTCGCGGACCAGGGGCAGGCGCGAGCGGTTGGCCACAAAGCCGTGACACACGCCGGCCAGCACGCCGACCTTGCCCGTGCGCTTGGCCAGCGCCATGCCCGTGGCGATCGCGTCGGGCGCGGCCTTCGCCGGGCGCACCACCTCGAGCATGCGCATCACGTTGGCGGGTGCGAAATAATGCAGGCCGATGATGTCTTCCGGCCGCGACGTGGCGGCGGCGATGGCATCGATGTCCATATAGGAGGTGTTGGTGGCGAGGATCGCGCCGGACTTGGCGGTTTTCTCCAGGGTGCCGAAGATCTGCTTCTTCACGTCCATATCCTCGAACGCGACCTCGATCACGAGGTCGGCGTCCGACAGGGCCCCGTAGTCCACCGCGCCGGAAATGCGCCCGAGACGTTCGTCTTTCGTGGCCGCGTCGATCCGCCCCCGCGCCACCATGGCCTCGTAGAGCTTGGCGATCTCGGCCAAAGCCATATCCAGCGCCTCCTCGCCCATCTCGACAATGGTCACGGGCAGGCCCGAATCTGCCAGGCTGATGGCGATGCCCCGGCCCATGGTCCCCGCGCCGATCACACCTGCTGTCTGGATGTCGCGCGGTGCCACGTCCTTGCCGATATCGGGAATCTTCGCCGCCTCGCGTTCGGCGAAGAACGCATAACGCAGGGCCGCCGACTGGGCGATGGTCTTACAGGCCTCGAAGCGCACCCGGTCCGCCGCCACGGCGTCTTCGTAGGGCATGCGCAGCCCGTCGACGACGCTCTCGATCGCCTGGTGGGGTGAGTCCTGTCCGCGAAACCTGCGGTTGGCGAGGTCACGATACTTGTCGAGGGTCTCGGCATGTTCTTCGGGCGAACCTATCCCGTCGCGCGGTTCGCTGGAAATTCTGCGCGGTGTGCCGTCAGACAGGATTTTCTCGGCAAAAGCGATGGCCCCGTCGCGCAGATCGCCCTCGATGATCTCGTCGATGATCCCGTACTCTAGCGCCTTGGCGGCCCCGATAGGCTTTCCAAGGACGATCAGTTCCAGCGCATGGTCCAGCCCGGCCACCCGCGGCAGGCGCTGGGTCCCGGCGGCACCGGGGAAAATCCCGAGATTGACCTCGGGCAAGCCCACCCGCGCGCCTGGCGACGCCACACGGAAATGACAGCCCAGCGTGAGTTCCAGTCCGCCGCCGAGCGCCGTGCCGTGAATCGCGGCGACGACGGGTTTTTCCACGTCGTCGAGCCGGTCGGTCACGGCCATCAGATGGGGATCGCGTGCGGGCTGGTCGAATTCGCGGATATCCGCACCGGCCGGAAACGTCCGCCCCGCGCCGATCAGCACGATGGCGTCGGCAGCTGCGTCGGCGACCGCACGCTCCATGCCGGCGACAATGCCTTCGCGTACGGCATGGCCGAGCGCGTTGACCGGCGGATTGTCGATGGTCAGGACGGCGACCCGCCCGGCGATCTCATAGGCAACAACTTCACTCATTTCCATCCCCTGATTCCCGCATACGTCTGTGCTAATTCTGTGGTCTAATTTCGGTGTAGACGGCAGCGGCCAACATGATGCGCAGACCCGCGCGGCCGGTCAAACGGAGCAGAAAAATTGTCTCACTACGGGCACCCCGATGAATTCCTCGACAAGGTCGGCCAGGAGCTCGGCGTCAGCGAATGGGTCACCATCGACCAGGCGCAGATCGACGCCTTCGCCGAGGTCACCAACGACCATCAATGGCTGCATGTGGACCCGGAGCGCGCCGCGAAAGAAATGCCCACCGGCACGACGATCGCCCACGGGTTCCTCGTGCTCTCCATGATCCCCGGGCTGAGCTACCCGTTCTTCCAGGTCGACAACCTCGCCCACACCATCAATTACGGCCTCAACAAGGTCCGCTTCACGGCCATGGTGCCGGTGGGCTCGCGGGTCCGGCTGCGCCAGTCACTCGCCAGCGCGGAAAAACGCCCCGACGGCAGCGTCCATCTCGTCCTCGACGGCATCATCGAGCTGGAAGGCAGCGAACGGCCCGCCGTGGTCACCCAGACCGTCCGGCTGCTGTTCCCCGAAGCGATCGGAAAGAAATGAGACTCCTCATGGTTCGCCTGTCGAAGTATGAGGAGACATTCGCGAACTCATCCTTCGTCAAGCTCAGGATGAGGCACTGAGGTAAGCCGAGATGACTCTATGAGCCCCGCCGACCGCACATTTTCGCGTACCGATCAGGTCGTGCCCGTGCTGGACCAGCACCGGTTCGACGATACAGCACTGGTGTCCTGGATGACCGCCAACTTCGACGGCTTCGAAGGGCCCATCGAGCTCGCCCAGTTCCAGGGCGGTATGTCGAACCCGACCTTCCTGCTCACCGATGCGAACGGCCGGCGCTACGTGCTGCGCAAGAAGCCGCCGGGCGAGCTGCTGCCGTCGGCTCATGCGGTGGACCGGGAGCATCGGATCACGTCGGCATTGGCGGATACGCCCGTCCCGGTCGTGCGCACCCTGGCGCTGTGCGAAGACACATCCATCGTCGGCACCGAGTTCTTCCTGATGGACCATGCCGACGGCCGCGTCTTCCACGATCCCTCTTTGCCGGACCTGACCCCGGACGAACGTGCGGCGGTCTCGGCCTCGATGATCGAGACCCTCGCCGCCCTGCATCAGGTGGATTTCGACGCCGTGGGGCTCGGCGACTATGGCCGTGTCGGCGGTTATATGGGCCGCCAGGTCGCCCGCTGGTCCAAACAGTATGAGGCGTCGAAGACCGACGAGCTGGCCGAGATGGACCAGCTCATGGCCTGGCTGCCCGAGAACATGCCCGACGACAGCGAGACCACCATCGTCCATGGCGACTTCCGGCTGGAAAACCTGATCATCGCCCATGATGAACCCAAGGTGATAGCCGTCCTCGACTGGGAACTGTCGACCCTGGGGCACCCCCTGTCGGATCTGGCCTACAACTGCCTGCCCTATCATTGGCCGGAGGAATCCTTCGGCGACATGCGCGGGCTCGATCCGACGACCCCCGGCATCCCGCCTGTCGACGATTATGTTGCCGCCTATTGCCGGCATACCGGGCGCGGCGAGATCGAAAACTGGAACTTCTATCTGGTGCTCTCGCTGTTCCGCCTCGCGGCAATCATCCAGGGCGTCTACTACCGCGGTCTGCAGGGCAACGCCTCGTCGCCCGAGGCACTGTTGCGCCGGGACCTGACCCGGCAACTGTCGATCCGGGCCTGGGGGCTGGTCGAGGGTGGGAGCTAACTCGGCTCACATGCTTCGAGACGCCGCCGATGGCGGCTCCTCAGCACGAGGGTCCACGCACCACCTCAGCATGAGAGTCCACGCACGACCTCATCCTGAGGAGAGCCGGAGGCTCGTCTCGAAGGATGGCGGTCGCGCTTAGGGGGACGTGCCCTCCTCGGGATAGATCAGCCGCAGATTCTGCACCACGGCCGCCGGGCGGTCGCTGCCCTCCAGCTCGATGGTCGCATCGAGGACGAGGGACACCCCACCATCCTCGCGCTTCTCCGCACTGGCCAGCACCTGGCGCAGGCGTATCCGTGACCCGGCGGGCACCATCGCCGTGAACCGTACCTTGTTGAGCCCATAGTTGAGCTCATGGGCGACGTGATCGACATCGAAGATCTCGTAGCTCAGGGGTGCCAGAAGGGACAACACCAGGAAACCGTGCGCGATGGTGGTGCCGGTCGGCAGCTCGCGGGCGGCACGCGCGGGGTCCACATGCACCCATTGATGATCGTTGGTCGCGTGGGCAAACGCATCGATCATCGCCTGGTCGATCTCGACCCAGTCGCTGACGCCCAGCTCCTCACCGACCAGGTCGAGGAACACATCGGGGTGGGAAAAGCGGGCCACCGCCTAGGACGCCTTCGCCGCTTCCTGCTCGCGCAAGACCTTGCGCTGGATCTTGCCCGTGGTCGTCATCGGCAGTTCGGTGACAAACTCGACCGCGCGCGGAAACTCGTGCGCCGCCAGTCTGCGCTTCACATGCTCCTGAATCTCCCCGGCGAGCGTGTCGGACGGGACTTCGCCGTCTTTCAGGATGATGAACGCCTTGACCAGTTCGCCCCGCGCCTCGTCGGGCACACCGATGACCGCCGACATGGTAACTGCCGGATGGGTCATCAGGGAATTTTCAACCTCGGACGGGCCAATCCGATAGCCGGCGGAGTTGATCACATCGTCGGCACGGCCGACAATGACGTTGCATTCGGTTTGACCGTAGGCCTCGTTGATCGTCACGCCGAGTTGCTCGCGGCCCCACTCGATCAGCGGCGTGCCGAGCGCCTCGCCACCCGAGAACATGGAACGCAGATCATAGTCCCAGCGCGCGCGGGGATTCTCGATCTGCCGCATCACCTTCAGCGCCGTCGGTGGAATGAACGCGCAGCGCACACCGTAGCGCGCCATCAGGTCGAATGCGGCCTCGGGGTCGAACTTGCCCGGCGGATTTACCACCTGCGGGATACCGTGATAGAGCGCCGGCATCGCCGAATCCATCAATGCGCCAACCCACGCCCAGTCGGCGTTCGTCCACATGATGTCGCCCGGCTGGGGCAGAAAATCGAAAATGAAATCGACGCCAGGGGTATGCCCGATCATCGTGCGGTGGGGCAGCAGCGCACCCTTCGGGTGGCCGGTCGTGCCCGAGGTGTAGATCAGCAGGGCCGGATCGCCGTTCGCCGTGTCAACCGGCGTGAAGCTGTCCTTCGCGCGTTCCAGCTCCGTATAAAAATCCAGCGCGCCGCCAGCGCCGTCGTCGGCGGGGCCGTCAACGGAGAGGACAAGCTGCAGGTCGGGCAGCGAATCCCTGATCTCGGCAAGCTTCACACAGCCCGCCCTGTCGGTGACGATCGCCCGCGCGCCGCTGTCCGAAAGCCGAAACTCAAGTGCGTCGGGGCCGAACAGCTGGGCCAGCGGCATGGCCACAAAACCGGCGCGATAGGCGGCAATATGCGCGACGAGCGTCTCGGGCATCTGAGGCAGCAGGACCGCGACCCGATCGCCGAACGCAAGCCCGTTTCCCACCAGCAGATTGGCAAGTCGGCTCGACAACTGCTTCAGATCGCCAAAACTGTAATCGCGTTGGCCGCCGTCGGGCTGCGGCACGATCAGCGCCGTCGCATTCGGGTCATGTGCATCGCACACCGATACGCCCATGTTAAAGCGTTCCGGCACGTCCCAGCGCCAATCCCCCCAGGCCTCGGCGTAACTCTCCGATATCTTCACCAGCGTCCCCCCGCGTTTCTTGTTTGACAGAAGTCTAGCCAGAAGCGGGGAGAACGCCAATCCGACATCTCGGGCCGCGCGGTTGCGCGGCAAGCCTTAGTCGCCGCCGGCCAGTTCCAGCATCGCGCCCAGCAAGACCTGGCCACCCGCGCTCACCCATTCGGGCTTCGCATCCTCGATCTCGTTATGGCTGATGCCATCGACACAGGGGATGAAGATCATCGACGTCGGCGCGACTGCCGCCACATTGCAGGCGTCGTGCCCGGCGCCCGAGATAATGTCTCGCGCGGACAAATCGCGGCTCGCGGCGGCGTTGCGCACGGCCGCAACGCAACGCTCGGCAAAGACAATCGGCGCAATGTAGAAGATTTCCTCGAACGCACTCTCGAGGCCGATCTCGGCGACGATGTCTTTCATGCCCGCGCGAAGTTTCGTGTCCATTTCACGCAGGATGTCGTCGTCGGGATGGCGGAATTCCGCGGTCATGAACACCTGGCCCGGGATGACGTTCCGCGAGTTGGGATAGGATTCGATCATGCCGACGGTCGAGCGCGCATCGGGCGCGTTGTCCATGCCGATCCGGTGGACCAGCTCGACGATCCGCGCCGCGCCGACGAGCGCGTCACGGCGGCGCTCCATCGGCGTGGTACCGGCGTGGGATTCCTGGCCGGTCAGGGTGATTTCGTACCAGCGCTGGCCCTGGGCACCCGTGACCACGCCGATGCTGATCTCCTCGTCCTCCAGGATGGGTCCCTGCTCGATATGGGCCTCCACATAGGCGTGCAGTTCGCGGCCGCCGACAGGCAATTCACCGGCATAGCCGATCCGCTCCAGCTCCTCACCGATGGTCAACCCGTCGGTATCCGCGCGCGACAGGCCATGCTCGAGTGAAAACTGACCGCCGAACACGCCCGAGGAAATCATGGCGGGCGCGAAACGGCTGCCCTCCTCGTTGGTCCACACCACCACCTCGATCGGGTGATCGGTCTCATAGTCCAGATCGTTGAGACTGCGGATCACTTCGAGGCCCGCAAGCACGCCGTAAATGCCGTCAAACTTTCCGCCGGTCGGCTGCGTGTCCAGATGGCTGCCGGTGACCACGGGCGGCAGGGACTCATTCCGCCCGGCGCGGCGGGCAAAGATATTGCCCATCTGGTCGACGCTCACGGTGCACCCGGCCGCCTTGCACCAGTCGACAAACAGGTCGCGCGCCTCGCGATCGAGATCGGTGAGCGCGAGGCGCCGGCTGCCGCCCTTCTCGGTGGGACCGATCTCGGCGATGTCCATGATGCTCTGCCACAGACGATCACCGTCGATGGAAAGATTGCGTGGTTCGTTCATCGTGCTGGCTTCCGGCCTGGGGTGTGAGAAACGCTTTCGCCCATGATACCGTCTCTCATCCCATCCTCACAGATCACGTTCGCACTGACTGGGTTGCAAAATATGAACACGCAAACCGGACGCCCGGTGACCCTGGCGCCCAACGGGCTCGTCACCTCACCCCATTCGCTGGCCTCCGCCGCCGGGGTCGACGTCCTGCGCGCCGGCGGTTCGGCGGTGGACGCAGCACTCGCCACGAGCGCCGCCCTGGCGGTGCTGTACCCGCACATGACCAGCATCGGGGGCGACGCCTTCTGGCTGATCCACGAGGCCAAGACCGGCGCGGTCAAATATCTCAACGGCGGCGGGCGCGCGGCGGCCGGCGGCACGCTGGCAGCGATGGCAGCGCGCGGCCTGTCCGACATTCCGTTCCGTGGCGTTGTGCCCGCGACCCTGACCGTCCCCGGCGCGCTGGCGAGCTGGGACGCAGCACACACGGCCCATGGCCGCCTGCCGCTGCCCCGCATCCTCGAGGCCGCAATCGGCTATGCGCGCGACGGCTTCCCGGTCACCGGGCGGCTGGCGGGGCATATCGTCGAGCGCCGGGACGACCTGGCCGCCAACGAATACTCTGCGCGCATCTTCCTGCCCGACGGCACGCCGCCGGCTGCGGGTACGAAGCTGGTCAACCCCGACCTCGCACGCAGCCTCGAACGGTTCGCGGAGGCGGGCCGGGCCGGCTTCTATGCCGGCGAGACGGCCGCCGAGATGGCGCGGTTTGCCGCCGAGGCAGGTGGCGTCTTCACGGCAGAGGATTTCGCAGGCCAGACCGCGCAATGGGGAGAACCCGTCTCCAGCGAGTATCGCGGCGTGACCATCTACAACACGCCGCCCCCGACCCAGGGCTTCACGGTGCTCGAGATGCTCAACCTGATCGAGCCGTTCGAGCTACACCGGATGGAGATGCTGAGCCCGGAACATATCCATCTGCTGGTCCAGGCCAAGCAGATCGCTTTTCATGATCGCGACCGGCTGCTCGCCGACCCCGATTTCGTCGACGTCCCCATCGATCAACTCATCTCAAAGGCCTATGCCGACGAACGCCGCGGGCTGATCGACCTCGAGACCGCCCTGCCCTGGGACAAGGTGCCATCCCATGGCAGCCTCGCGGGCGACACGGTCTACATGGCCGCCATCGACAATGAGGGCAATGCCGTCTCGCTGATCCAGAGCCTGTTCGCGGCCTTCGGATCGGGACAGGTCGCCGGGCGAACCGGGGTCATGCTGCAGAACCGGGCGAGCTATTTCTCGCTCGATCCGGCGCACCCGAACCGGCTTGAGCCGGGGAAAATACCCCAGCACACGCTGATGGCGTCGATGTCCAAGCGCGGCGACGACCTCTGGTCCCTGCTCGGCACCCAGGGGGCGGACGGTCAGCCGCAGATTCAACTGCAACTGCTGACGGACATGATCGATTTTGGCCTGAACATCCAGGAGGCAATTGAGCTGCCGCGATTTCTGTCGGGCCGCATCTCGCTCGGCGAGGCCCGCGACATGTTGCATCTCGAGGGGCGCATGCCCGAGCCTACCTTTGAAGGACTGGCCGCGCGCGGCCACAAGATCAACCGCTGGGCCGACTGGAACAACCGGGCCGGCCAGGCCCATGGGATCGTGATCGAGCCCGGCTCGGGGCTCTATACCGGCGGCTCGGACCCGCGCTCCGACGGCGCGGCGATTGGGTACTAATGCCCGGCGTTAAGGCCGGTGCAGGTCGACCGCCGAGCGGGTGAACGTCCGCCGCCCGGCCTTGAAGCCGAAACGCGCCTCGGCGTTGATCGCCACCGCGTCGGCCGCCGTCTCGGCGTCCCAGACCACCAGATCCGCGGCGTTGCCGACGGCGACACCGTAATCCTCGCGACCGAGAAACTTCGCCGGCCGGTCCGTCATCATCGCGAAACACTCGGTCAATTCGTCCCGCGTGCCCCGCTGGGCGACATTCGCGTACATGTTGGCAATTCGCATCAGCGAGCCGTCGCCGAAGGGTGTGAAGGGATTGAGGATATTGTTGGTCGACAGGCAACAATTGACGCCATGGGCGGCGAGCGCGTTGCCATCGGCCACGCCGCGCATGACCGAGTGGTCCTGATGGCGCCCAACGGTGAACAGATCGGTCGCCGGCAACACCGTCAGGGTCACTCCACTGTCGGACATCAGCTTGCCGAGGTCGCGCAATTTCTCCGGCGGCATGGATGAGTATTTCGAGCCGTGACCCACGGCCACGCGGCCACCCCAGCCATTTTTGTCGGCGAGGGCGCAGACCTGATAGATGTCGAGATGGTCATGGTTCGGGCCGACATCGAGATGGATGTCCACGTCCACGTCATATTCCTTGGCCAGCTCGAAGATACGGTTGATCTGCCCCGGCCCGTCGGCGTCATAACTCGGCGCACCGCCGATGGCTGTTGCTCCGCGTTCAAGCGTGGCGACCAGATTGGCGTCACCCTCGGGCACACCCGTCCAGCCCTCCTGCAGAAAGACGCAGAGCTGCAGATCGATCGCCCAGGCATAGTCCTTTGCCAGCTGCTCGAGCGCATCCACGCTCTTCAGGCCGACATTGGGATCGACCTCCACATGGGTTCGCATATGGGTGCAACCATGGGCGATCGCGGTCTCCAGCGACGCGCCGGCGCGCTTGTAGACATCTTCTACGGTAAATCCCGACTTCACCGCCGAGACGCGCTTCATATGATCCATGCCGCGGTCGGGGGCCGGCTCGGAGCGGTCGAGAATGCGCGATTTGTCGAGGTGGATATGGGTTTCGATCAGCCCCCCGGACACGAGGCCGCCGGCGACGTCGAGGTTCTCCCCCCCTTCGGGTAGACCAGCCTCGACAGCCGCGATTCGACCGTCCGAAATCCCGACATCCTGCAACGGCGCATCGGCGTCGCCCCCGACGATCCGCGCGTTGCGCAGCACCAGATCCAGACTCATAGCCTACTCCCCCGAAATGATCCCGACGTCAGCGTAGTGCAGGGCTGCAGCCCGCGCAAAGGAGCAGCACGCAAGGCAGGGCTGCTCCTGATGGAACCCTGTCCGGCGCTAGTTGCCGCCGGCTGTATCGCCGGGCGCTTCGGCGCGCTCGTCGGGTCCATAGTCGCGCAACACCTCGGCGACCCGAAGGCGGTAATTCCAGAAAATGCCGCCGCGACCCTTCGCTTGCGCGATCTGGTGCGCCGCGTGGGTCCGCCAGGCCTTCACGGCCTCTTCGTCGCGAAAGAACGACAAGGCCAGATATTTGCCCGGGTTGTAGATGCTCTCGAACCGCTCAACCGAAATGAATCCGTCGATCTTCTCGAGCTCCTTCGCCAGATCGTGAGCAATCCCGAGATAATCCTCGAGGCGCCCTTCGGCCGGCCAGACCTCGAAGATGACTGCGATCATTGCCCTACGCCGCGGTTACGCGGCCAGTCATCGACCTGACGGCGCAGCTCGAGGCGCGCGATCTGGCGCCGATGTACCTCGTCGGGCCCGTCGAACAGGCGCATCGCGCGGGTCCGGGCATACATCGCCGCCAGCGGGAAATCATCACTCATGCCGCCGCCGCCATGCAGTTGCAGCGCCCGGTCGATGACGCCCAACGCCATGTTCGGTGCGGCCACCTTGATCATCGCGATTTCCTGGCGGGCTTCCTTGTTGCCGACCGTGTCCATCATCCATGCCGCCTTCATCACCAGAAGCCGGCACATCTCGATCTCGATCCGGGACTGGGCGATGCGTTCCTCTGTGATGCCGCGCTCGGCCAGCAGCTTGCCCCAGGTCTCGCGCTCGGCGGCGCGCTTGCACATCGCCTCCAGAGCCCTCTCGGCCACGCCGATGACGCGCATGCAATGGTGAATGCGGCCCGGCCCGAGCCGGCCCTGGGCAACCTCGAACCCTCGGCCCTCGCCGAGCACCAGATTGTCCGCAGGTACGCGCACATTGTCGAAGCTCACTTCGGCATGACCATGGGGGGCGTCGTCATAGCCCATCACATTGAGCATGCGCTTGATCGTCACCCCCGGCGTCTCGGTCGGCACCAGGATCTGCGACTGTTGTTCGTGCCGGGCGGCCGTGGGGTCGGTCTTGCCCATGACGATCATGATCTTGCAGCGCGGGTTCCCGGCGTTCGACGTCCACCATTTACGCCCGTTGATGACATAGTCGTCGCCGTCGCGGATGATCGAGCATTCGATGTTGGTTGCGTCCGACGACGCCACGTCGGGCTCGGTCATGGCGAAGGCGGAGCGAATCTCGCCGTTCAGCAGCGGCGTCAGCCATGCCTCCTGCTGGGCGGGGGTGCCGTACATGTGCAGCACCTCCATATTGCCCGTGTCCGGCGCGTTGCAGTTGAACACCTCCGGCGCCCAGTCGACCCTGCCCATGATCTCGCAAAGCGGCGCATACTCGACATTGGTCAGCCCGGCACCATGATGGTCGTCGGGCAGGAAGAGATTCCAAAGGCCGCGTTTCCTCGCCTCGACCTTCAGGTCGTCGACGATCTGCGGCGTCTGCCAGCGCGTGCCCTGGCTGTCGAGCTGGACATCGAACGTCTCCTCGTTCGGATAGACAAACTCATCCATGAAGGCGAGCAGCTGCGTGCGCATTTCGACGCAACGTTTTGACAATTCGAATTCCATCTCTTCCCCCGGGAACAGGCCAACAAGCATTCTAACGTCCGGGCGGGTGCCGAACGTTGTGACTTCGCCTAGGATACCGACATTGGAGTGAATAGGGGAATCACCATGGGCACGCCGTTCGACCTTTCGGGCAAAACTGCCATCGTCACGGGTTCAACCAAGGGTATCGGGCGCGCGATCGCCTTCGCTCTGGCCGAGGCCGGGGCAAATGTTTCCGTGTCCAGCCGCGACGCGGATCGCGTCTCGGAAACCGAAACCGCGATGAAAGACGCCGGTCATAACGCGCTCGGTGTGCCCTGTAACGTGGGCCGGAAGGATGAGCTCGAAAACCTTGTCGCGCGCACGCGAGAGACGCTCGGCCCGGTGGACATCCTCGTCTGCAACGCGGCCATTAATCCCTATTACGGCCCGTCGATGGACATCCCCGACGACGTCTTTGCCAAGGTCATGCACACCAACATCCAGGCCCAGCTCTGGCTCGCGCAACTGGTGGTGCCCGACATGAAGGAAAACACGACAGACGGCGGGGCGATCATTTTCGTTTCATCTATCGGCGGGCTGCGCGGCAGCGACGTGATTGGTGCCTATAACGTCTCCAAGGCCGCCGACATTCAGCTTGCCAAGAACCTCGCGGTCGAACTCGGCCCGGACAACATCCGGGTCAACGCCATCGCACCGGGGCTGGTGAAAACGGATTTCGCGCGCGCGCTCTGGGAAAACCCGGAGTTTGCCGATCCGCGTATCGCCGCCACGCCGCTCAGGCGGCTGGGCGAACCGGAAGATATCGCCGGGGCCGCCGTATACCTGGCGTCAGATGCGGGCCGCTGGATGACGGGTCAGACTTTGGTCATCGACGGCGGCGCGACGGTGCCGGTCTAGAGTTGTCTCGCTTGCTGAATGAGCCCTCATCCTGAGCCTGTCGAAGGACGAGGGCGGCATCCTCATACTTCGTCAAGCTCAGCATGAGGATGTTTCTTAAAGATGCACGACTGCGGTGACTTTCAAACCCTTAAGCCGTCCGGCCGGCGTCCCATTCCTTGAAGCTGGAGGCGCTATCCGCCAGCTCGCGAAGAAGCGCTGCGGGCTCCCATTTGTCGCCCCAATCGCCGTGGAACCGGTCGATGGTCGCGACGATCTCCGGCAAGCCCACCATGTCGGCATAGAACATCGGGCCGCCGCGCCAGCGCGGGAAGCCGTAGCCGTGGAGCCAGATGACATCGATATCCGACGACCGGATCGCCATGCCCTCTTCGAGAATTTTCGCGCCCTCATTGATCAGTTGATAAATACAGCGCTGCACAATCTCCGAATCCGGGATTTCACGCCGGGCGATACCCATTTCCTCGGACCGCGCGGCGATCAGGGCCTCGATTTCATCGTCCGGCACGGCGTTTCGGCCCTCGTAGCGATACCAGCCGGCACCGGTTTTCTGCCCGAAGCGCCCCTTCTCGCAGATTCGCTCCAGCAGAGGTGAGAAACGCTCATCGGCGGGACGCGTTTCGGCCCGGCGCTTCTCGATCGCCCAGCTGATATCGAGCCCGGCCAGATCCGAGACCCGGAACGGGCCCATACGGAACCCGAATTCCTCCATCACCCGGTCGACGTCCTGTGGAGATGCCCCCTCTTCGACGAGGAAATCTCCCTGACGCCAGAACGGCGCCAGCATCCGGTTGCCCACGAACCCGTCGCACACGCCGACCACGACGCCCGTTTTGCCGATGCGGGCCGACAGATCGAGCACGGTCGCAATGACATCTTTCTCCGTCTTTTCGGCCCGCACGATCTCGAGCAATGTCATGACATTTGCGGGGCTGAAAAAATGCATGCCCAGTACATCGCCCGGTCGTTCGGTGGCGGCCGCGATCCCATCCACGTCGAGGGTCGAGGTGTTGGTCGCCAGAATGGCGCCGTCGCGCGCGAGCGCGTCCAGTTCACCAAATATCTGTTGCTTGATATCCATTTCTTCAAACACGGCCTCGATGATCAGATCGGCATCGGCTGCGGCGGCCACGCCGACCGCGCCGGTGATCAACCCCATCCGCGTTTCCATATCTTCCGCGCTCAGGCGGCCGCGGTCGCGGGTGGCCGCATAATTGTCCCGGATCCGCGCAATCCCCTGGTCGAGCGCGGACTGCCCCGATTCGATCAGCGTGATCGGTATGCCGGCATTGGCGAAAGACATGGCGATGCCGCCACCCATCGTGCCCGCGCCGACGATCGCGACATGTTCAATAGACCGTTTCGCGGTATCTGCGGGAATGTCGGGTATCTTGGAAACCTGCCGTTCGGCGAAGAACCCATGCACGAGCGACCGGGATTCATCGGACGCGACCGCCTCGGTGCTGATCTCCGCCTCGCGCGCCCACCCGTCGGCGAACGGCATGGTCAATGTATTGGCGACACTTTCGAGGCACCAGAAGGGCGCCTGCATGCCGCGTGCGGTTTTCCCGAGTTTCTGACGAAGCTCGGCGACCAGCGCCTCGCCCGCCTCAACGTCCAGATCAATCGCCATTTCGCTGACCCGGCGCGGTCCGACATCTCCGGCAACCAGTTCTTCGGCAAACCGAATAGCATCGGCGCAGACATCATCATCCTCTGCCACCCGGTCCACGAGGCCGATCTCCAGCGCTTTGGGCCCATCTACCGACGCACCGCTGGTAATCATCTCAACCGCCGTGCGGAACCCGACGAGACGCGGCAGGCGCTGGGTTCCGCCCGCACCGGGAATAACGCCGCGCAGGACTTCGGGGAGGCCGAGCCTGGCATCACGATGCGCCACCCTGAAATGACAACCGAGCGCGAGCTCCAGGCCGCCGCCGAGCGTCGGCCCGTGGATCGCCGCGACCACCGGCTTGTCCATCGCCTCGATCAAATTCATCAGATCACGTGTCATGGGACGAACCTGGCGGTCCGGCGTATTGAATTCGCGAATGTCGGCACCGCCGCAGAGGTTGCGGCCAGTCCCGGATATCACCACCGCGTAAGTCATATGGTCGTCGGCCGCGGTCTCGAGATAGTCGGCGATTGCCATCCGCACCTGTTTCGCAAGTGCATTTACGGGCGGGTTGTCGATGGTAATCACGGCGACCGCACCGACATTGCGGTACTGGACGGGTTCGTTTGAACTCTTGCTGTTCATGGTCTCTCGGACACGGTCGTTCGGCGTGGATTTCAGATTTACACTTTAAGAGAATTACTCACAATCACCCAAAGGTCGAGGCCGCGTCCCGCGAATGGCAGCTGCGCCATACCATTGTACCGGGCATCTCGCGCAACCACCCGGCGATTGCTAAAATAGGGCGCCCAGTCCCACCAGTTGGCCGCCCCGGCCGGACAAACGGAACATCATGAGCGAATTAGTGAGAGCGCGGTTTAACACCGCCCAGTTGTTCGGATTGCTGACAACGGTAGTCGCAGCAATCCTGCTCGCCGCGCCGCTGTGGACCGAGACACCCGGTATCCTGCCCGCCGCCGGCGTTGTTCTGTTCGCCATCAGTTTCTGGGCAACCGGCGCAATCCCGGCGCACATCACGGCTTTGCTGCTGTTCCTGTTCACGGTGGTGTTCTCGATCGCACCGCCGAATGTTGCGTTCTCCGGTTTCCACGCAAGTGCGACCTGGTTGGTCTTCGGCGGGTTCGTGATTTCGATCGCGGTTCACAAATCCGGTCTCGGGTCGCGCATGGTGCAGACCCTGGTGACCCACCTGCCCGCCCGCTACCTGACCATGGCGGGTGGCCTGGCCATCGCCGGCATGGCGCTCAGTTTCATCATGCCATCCGCCTCCGGCCGCGCCGTCATGATGGCGCCCCTGGCCGTCGCACTGGCAACGGAACTCGGGTTCGCGGAAAACACCCGCGCACGTCACGGCCTGGTACTGGCGGCCGGCTGGGGCACGACGATCCCGGCATTCGGGATTCTGCCATCCAACGTTGTGAATATGGCCTTCGTCGGCGCGTCCGAGGGTATCTTCAACATCAGCTTCACCTACTTCGGCTACACCTTCCTGAATTTCCCCATCGTCGGATTTCTCGGTGCCCTGATCGTGATCCTCCTGATCACCATATTGTTCGGCGCGAAACCGCAGCCGCAGGGCAAGACCTCGATGCAGACCGGTTGGAGCAGCACCGAACGCCGCCTGATGGGGATCATGCTTATCGCGCTGGCACTCTGGATGACGGATTCGCTGCACGGGATTTCACCGGCCTGGATCGCGCTCGCCGCGGCACTGGTGTGCGTGACACCGGGGATCGGCATGCTGCCGGCATCCGTGATCACCAACGAGGTCAATTACGGGGCCTGGCTGTTCGTCGCCGGCGTTATTGGCATGGGCGCGATCGCCAACCATTCCGGGCTCGGCGGCGCGATGGGCGAATTGCTGCTGGCCAACATCCCGCTCACCAGGGACGGGGGCATCGTCACCTTCTACGAGATCTTCGCGATCAGTGCGGCCGTGGGGGTGGTCACGACCTTTCCTGCTGCCCCGCCCATCGTGACGTCGTTCTCCGACGCCATCGCGCAGGCCACGGGCTGGCCGCTGGAATCCGTCCTGCTGGTTCAGGTCCCGAGCTGGATGATCTACCCCTTCCCCCATGAAGCTCCGCCCGTGGCGATGGCCATGGCGGTGGGTGGTGTGCCCATGCGCGAAGCCTTTCGATTGACGTCGATCTACTTCGTGATCGGCATTTTGCTGATCCTGCCGCTGCAATATCTGTGGGGCCGGATGCTCGGCATCTATTTCTAGGGCAAAGCCCTCTCAAGCATGAAAAGGGAGACAACCCATGCTGTTCATGGTGCGAATCAAAGTGGAACTGCCGGGCGATATGAACCCGGCGCAGGTCAAGGCGCTGGGCGATGCAGAGGCTGACCGGGCCATCGAGCTGATCCAGGCCGGCAGGATGCGCAAGGTCTGGCGGATCGTCGGCGAACGCGCCAACTTCTCGATCTGGGATGCCGACAGCCTGGAGGAATTCCACGCCGACATCTCATCGTTGCCGCTCCATCCATGGATGACCGTCGATGTCACGCCGATGATCGAGCATCCGGCAACCCAAGCCTATGAGGACCGCATCGGGCCGTTCCCCACGATCTAGTTGCCGTGGCCTAATAGCCGCGCTCGGCCTTGATCTCGGATACCGGGCGGAAATAGTCCGGGTAACGCTCGGAGATGCGCGCGCCGGGATAGAAGGCGGCGGCGAATGAGGGCCGTTCGCGGATGCGCGCGAGCCAGGCCGTCATCCCGGGCAGGTCGTCTTCCCACAGGAAGGCGTAACCGAGGTCGTCCATGCGGTCGATCAGCGGCGTCACCTGGGCGTCCACCATCGTGTACTGATCGCCCATGATCCACGCCCCGCCATGCTCTTCGGTCGCGGCGTCAATCCGCTCACAGGTCTGCCGGATCTGGAACTCGGCATATTCGAGTTCGTCCTTGCCGAAGCCGGTCTGGGACATGCGCTGGTAGAACTGCTTGCGCAGCGGCAACCGGTCCGTATGGGCGGCGAACTCGTCATTGCTCGCCTTGGCAAACCGCATGGGTGCGAGCATGTTGGCGAAAGTCGGCACGCGTACCGCAACGGTCGGCACCTCGTCGATGTAGCGCATCCAGGCCCGCATCCGGGCACGCCCGACCGCATCGTCCGGTGCCAGCGCGGGATCGGGAATAATCTCTTCGAGATATTCGAGAATGGCCGAGGATTCGATCAGGATCGTGCCGTCATGAACGAAGGTCGGGACCACGCCGTTGGGGTTGATCGCCAGGTAGCCCGGCTCCAGCTGCTCGAACTTGCCCAGATCGATGTCGTGCTCGATCCAGTCCTTGTTCATTTCCGGCAGGCCCTTTTCCGCCAGCGTGATCCGCACCTTCTGGCTGCAGGTCGACTGGGGCGCCTGATACATCTCGATTTTCATTCGGACTCTCCGTCGGCAAAGAACTGCGGGTATTTGTCGCTGACATTCGTGTTGGCATAGAACGCCGTTGAAAATGACGGACGCGCCTTGATGCGTTCGAACCAAGCCGTCATCTCGGGCAGATCGGGCTCCCAGACCGGGCCGTAGCCCAGGTCGGCCATGCGCTGAATGAGCGGCGTGAGGGTGACGTCGATGAGTGTGTATTGCGCGCCCAGGATCCAGGGGCCACCTGTCTCGCGCACGGCGGCGTCGATGCGTTCGCACGTCTGGCGAATCTGGGCGACGGCGTTGTCCATCTCCTCTTCCGAGAAACCATCCACCTGTCCCATGCGGCGATAGAAAGCCTTGCGGAGCGGCATCTTCTCGATCCGCGCCTCAAAATCCTCCGGCGCGGCATTCTCATAGCGCAGCGGCCGGAATACCTTGTTGAAGGACGGCACTCGCACCGCCGGGGTCGGCACCTCTTCCATGTAGCGCATCCATATCCGCAGCCGCGCGCGTCCCAGCGCGTCGGCGGGCGACAGGGACGGTTCGGGATGGATCTCATCGAGATACTCGACAATCACGGAAGATTCGATCACCGGCGCCCCGTCATGGATGAGGGTCGGCACAACGCCGTTGGGATTGAGCTTGAGATACTCATCTGTCAGGTGATCGCCCGACGCGAAATGCATCACATGGCTGGTCCAATCGAGGCCTTTCTCGGCCAGGCATATCCGCACCTTCTGGCTGCAGGTCGAATGATCTGAGTGATAGAGCTCGAGCCCCATGGCCTGCTTCTCCCGAATTGTTGAAGCGTCTTCTATGGACGCAATCTTCGAAGCCATTATACCAAGAGCGACGACAAACTTCGCGGCCACCGATCACCAACTGCCATGCGCATTCCACATATCGTTTCGGGCACTCTGACCCTGACATTCTTCGCATTGGCTACGCCTGTATCCGCTGACCCCGTGGATCTGACCGACTGGCCTGACCACACGACGATCTCCGGCGCGCGCGGCGAACTCATCAATTATCCGAGCCATAGCCCCTTTACACTCTGGGAGGTGGGCAAGAGCGAAACGCTCGACCCGCCAACCGACGCCCATGCCGCGCTGTTCCTGCCCGAGAATGCGACCGCCGCCGACCCCGTCCCGGCCGTCATTCTGCTGCATGGCGCGGCCGGTGTCCTGGGGGCGCGGGAGCTGACATATGGCGCGCAATTTGCCGAGATGGGGGTGGTCGCACTCGTCATCGATGCCTTCGGCGCCCGTCGTGACAAGGCGTCGGGCTTTATCAACCGGCTGCTCAACGTCACCGAAACCATGGTGTTGGCCGATGCATATGCCGGGCTGGGATATCTGGATGCCCTGCCTCAGGTCGACGGGGACCGGGTCGCACTGATGGGTTTTTCCTATGGCGGGATATCCACCATGCTTGGCGCATTCGCGCAGACGGCCGAGGCGTTGAGCCCGGACGGAAAGCGGTTTGCCGCGCATGTCTCCTTTTACGGCCCCTGTATCGCGCGCTTCGACGACACGCGGGCCACCGGCGCACCGGTTCTGCTGCTCGCCGGGTCGGAAGACGGCATCGTCGATCCCGAACGCTGCGGCGAAATCATCGACGATCTGCGCGCGGGCGGCGCGGAAGCCGAGTTCATTTTGTACGAAGGCGCTTACCACCAATGGGATGGCAGTTTTCCCGGGCCGCGTACCATCGGGCGAAACCTTGCCGACTGCGACCTCAACGTGAACGAGCAAGGCGTCGTGCGCGACACGCTTACTTTGCTGCCCATGTCCGGGCCGTTCCTGCGCAAGGTCATCCTGGGCGTATGCTCGGACCCCGACGGCTATCTGATCGGCCGCGATGATGCGATCCGGGACCGTTCCAATCAGGATGTGGGCGCGTTCCTGATGCGCGCATTCAACGGCGACAGCTAGGCCCGCACATTCAGTCATTCAGCGGCTCGGCCCAGCCCGTCGGTACTTTCACGCGGAACGTGTTGAGCAGGGCGCTCACGTGATTGTAGTGGCCGAAGATGGCGATCAACTCGACCAGTTTCGCCTCGCCAAATATCTCTATGGCGCGGTCATAGACCTCGTCGCTGACCTGTTTCGTCTCGAGCAGCTCGGTGAACAGATCGTAGACCAGCTCCTGGTCGGCATGCTCGAAACCGGGCCGCGCGCGGGCCTCGATGGCATCGATAATCGCCGGGTCGATCTCGGCGGCCAGCGCCTCGACCTTGTGGACACACCATTCGAGCTGGGCCGACCAGTGGCGCGCGGTCATGACGATGACCAGCTCGGAGATGCGTTTCTCGTGGCTCGACCCGTGGCGCACATAGTCGCCGAACGCGAAGGCACGCTCCGCCAAAGGCGGACAGCGCAACCATGCGTTCATCGGCCCGATGATCCGCCCGGTCTTGCTGGCGATCATGCGTTCGGCCATCGCCCGCTGGGCATCGTCCATATCCGCATCCGTCAGCAGTTTGAGCCGGCCATCCATGCCGTCATCGGATGTTGTGTCTGTCATGTCCTTCGTCCCCCCTTGTTCATTGTCCGTTTCGTTGCGCCGTCACGACGAAGAGCGGGTCGCCCGACACGCCCGATGGCGACAGATCCAGGCCGACCGGTTCGTCGAACCCGCCTGCATGGCGAAAATAGGCCCCCACAAGCCCGGCATGGTCGCTGTCCCCCAACGCCCGCCAGATCGCGACGGCCTTGGTCGGGAAACAGCGGTTGGAAAATGACACCATGCAGAGCCCGTCTGGCGTGAGGACTCGCGCGATCTCGGCAAACACCTCGAGCGGCCGGGTGAGATACTGCACCGACAATGCGATCCCACAGGCATCGAACGCGCCGTCGTCGAATGGTAGCTGCGGATCGGTATTGAGGTTCTGGACATGGCGCGCGGTGAGCCGCGGGTTGGCGTCGAGTTCCGCCTGGTTCATGCCCAACCCGGTGACCGCGGCAAAATCCACATCATCGGGCAGATGGGAGACCCAGCTCGACATCAGATCGAGCACCCGGCCGCCGGCGGGCAGCTTCTCCCGGTAGAAGGCTGTCAGCGCCGCACGCCCGGCATCGTCGAGATGCTGGACCATGCGCTCGGGCACATAGAAGACCGCGTCATCGCCATCATCCTCCCGCACGAAATGCTCGGGCTTGAAGGGCGCATCCGATGCCACGGCATCAATATCCGGCCGCCGCGCCATCGCTGCGCGGGTCGGCGCCCGCTTCGATGATTCCATCGGGGCGTCGCACCAAGGCGCCCGCATGGCCCATCAGATCGCTGAACGGTCCGACCACCTCGACGTCGTGACCCGCCACCCGCAACGCCTCGATGACATCATCGGGAAAGCGGGACTCGATTTTGAGGTTGGTGCTGTCGCTGCCCCAGGTGCGGCCGAGCAGCCAACGCGGTGCGGTGATCGCGGCCTGCACCGGCATACCGAAGCGAATGTGGCGAGAAAACACCGCCGCCTGGGTCTGAGGCTGCCCCTCGCCGCCCATGGTGCCGTAGGACATGACCCTGCCATCGTCGAAGCGCGCCATCGCCGGATTGAGCGTGTGGAATGGCTTGCGCCCGGGTTGCAGCGGGTTCAGCGCATCGGGGTCGAGTGCGAAGCTGGCGCCACGATTCTGCCAGGTGATGCCCGTCTCGGGCAGCACCACGCCCGAGCCGAATTCCCAGTAGATGCTCTGGATGAAGCTCACGGCGTTTCCATGTCTGTCGATCGCGCCCAGCCATACCGTGTCGCTGTCGGTGCCGCCGCGGCTCCAGTCGCCCGCCCGCTTGGGGTCGATCGCGCCGGCGAGACCGGCAATCACATCGGGTGTCAGGAATGTCTCGGGCGCGGGGTCCATATATGCGGGGTCGGTGATATGCCGGTCGCGAATGGCGAACGCCTGCTTGCTCGCCTCGACCAGCAGATGGACAAAGTCGAAGCCGTCTGCATCGGCGCAGTCGAGCTGGTTGAAGGCGCCGAGGATCAGCAACGAGGCCAAACCCTGGGTCGGCGGCGGCATGTTGTAGAGCGTGGTGTCCCCGAGCCGCAGCGACAACGGCGGCTTGGTGACCGCCTGGTGCGCCTCGAGGTCGTCGGCCTCAACCGGGCTGCCGACCGCCGCGAGGTCGGCGGCGATCGCCCGGGCCAGATCGCCGCGATAGAAATCATCCGTGCCCGCATCGGCAATTCGCTGGAGTGTCGCGGCCAGGCGCGGCTGGCGAAAGACATCGCCGCGCGCAGGAACAGCACCGCCAGGCGTGTAAACGTCGGCAAAACCCGTCGCCGGGCCCATCTCGGGCAACTTTTCGGTGGTGTTGCGCACCTGGCCCTCGGTCACGGCCATGCCGTCACCAGCATATCCGATCGCATCTTCGAGCAGGCGTGAGAGCGGCAGCTTGCCTCCCAAACCCTGTGAAATCTCTAGCGCCTTGCCCCAGCCGGAGATCGTCCCCGCGACCGTGACTGCCGCGAGCGGCCCGCGCGAGGGCACCGCGTCGAGCCCTTCGTCGCGATAGCGCTCAATCGTCGCGCCACTGCCGGCCGCCCCACATGCATCGATCGCGACCGGGTCCCCGTTGGCCGGCGAGATCACTCAGAACCCGTCGCCGCCGATGGAGTTCATATGGGGATAGACGACCGCGATGGCCGCCGCCGCGGCGATCATCGCCTCGAGCGCATTCCCGCCTTCCCGCAGGACGGACAACCCGGCTTCGGCAGCGAGGTGATGCGGTGCGACCACCATTCCGTGGGGTGCAAATTTCGAGTTCAGCATGGGCAAACACAATCCTGGAAAAATACGGGCGGCACCCGCCGGTACCGCCCGCATAACTCTAAACGGTTCTGCGTCTATTCGGCAGCTTCGGCGTCCGGGAAATCCGCGATCTCGTCGAGCGCGGGTTTGATCTCCTGCATGAATATCCGCAGCTGGTCGATCATGTCTTCCTTCGGGCACTGGGCGTAGTGATAGATCAGCGTGATGTATTCGGCCGGCAGCTGCTTCCATTGTTCGATATAGGAATCGCGCACCTCCGACACCGTGCCATGCTGGAACAGGCCGGTCTGCCCCATGAGCTCAATCATCTTCTGATCATCGGCGCCGTCGGCCTTACTGGTCCAGTCCGGGAACAGGGGCCCATAGAAGTTCTGAAAAATGTCACCGGACCAATCGAGCATCTTGCGGGCACCATCCTCATGGCTCTCGCCCACATGGGGCCAGCGCACGATCGCCTGGTTCTGGCCATGGGCGATATTGAAGCCGTTCTGGTTCGCGACCTCGGTATATCGAGGGCCGTAATCCGCGCATCTGTCGATACTTGAGAAATAGGTCGGAATGAAACCGCGCGCGCCCGCATACTCCACCGTTTCAATCGAGGCGTTGGACGCAATGAAGACCTTGGGGTGTGGCCGTGTGTAGGGCGCGGGCACCACGGATATCTTCCGCAGCTTGCCGTCCTCGTCCATTTCTCCCGGCGCGCCCATCTGGCGGGTCACGTCTCCCATGAACCACCCCTCGAGCCCCTCGTCATGGGGATAGGGGTATTCCCAAAGGTCGCTCTTGTAGTCGAACGCATCCTCGGTCCAGGCCTTCAATACGAGGTCGACCTGTTCTTCGAAAATCTTGCGGTTGTGTTCGTCCGCCGCGCTCTTGTCGGAGAGCGTCGCGACCGAACCGATCTTTTGTCCGAGCACATTGGTCCAGCGCGACTGGTAGCCGCGCGCGAAGCCGACAAAGCAACGCCCCTTGGTCATGTGGTCGAGGGTTGCCGTTTCCTCGGCCACCCGGATCGGGTCGTCGACACTCATGACGTAGCCGAGGCTGCCGATGTTGAGGCGTTTCGACAGGCCGGCCCAGTAACCGGTGTTGATACCGATGCTCGGCCCGACCTCATAGCCTTCGGAATGGAAGTGATGCTCGATCGAGGACACACCCCAGACACCCAGATCGTCCATCGCGCGGATCAGGTCCGGCATGCCGTCCATGGCTTCCTGGTAGCGCTCGCGGTTTCGCCCCATCGGGCACATTTCCTTGCGTTCCTGCGGACTGTCCGCACGAAGCATCGGGTACATCTGAACGACAACCTTCACCATGGCGTTTTCTCCCTCTTATTCCGGTGCCCGCAGCCGCGCAGACCCGGTCTAGACATTGAACGGCGGTGCCGTACTGCCTTCCTCGAGCTGCAGGCGCATCGTGTTGATGAAACGCGCCAGCATGCCGTAGTAGCCAATCATGATCGTGAGATCGACGAAGCCGTCACTGCCGAGTTCCGCCTTCAGCGCATCGACCATCTCGTCGGCGACTTCGTCATTGCGGGTGACGAGGCGGGCATAGCTGGTGGCCATGCCGACCATACCGGGCTCGGCCTCGATGTCGGGTGTACCGACCTTCTTCAGCATGTCCTCCGGGGCGCCAACCTTGAGCGCGAACTCCCAGTGATGGCCCCACTCGTAGGAACAGCGCAGTTCCTGGGCGACCGTCAGAATGACGTATTCGCGCAGCGCGTCGTCAAACTTGGTCCCGTAGCGTACATGCGCACCGACCGGCGTGACCGCTGCAAGCGCGCCGGGGCTGTTGGCCAGCAGCGCGAATACATTCGGCATGGTCGTGCGCCCGCGCGAGCGAATAACTTCGTCATAGGCTTCCAGAAATTCTGCCGGACAATCCTCGCGCTCGACGCGCGACAGGCGTGCGTTTTCCAATCCATCGGACACGTGCTCTCTCCCCCGTAAATCAGTCGGTAAATGATCGGATACATATTATCGGCACGGCGCAGGACAGCGACCGGGCCATTTGGTTCGACCAAAGCAAACCACCATCAGATCACCGGCGTCAACGCCACGAGACCGCTTGCCCCATCCCGCAGGGGCCAAATCACCGCCAAATGTGCTAAATACGAATGAGAAACACGGGACAATCGCAGGACACGCAGACATGAGTGACACGGCTCCGGCCCGCATTGGCGCATTCGCCGGTGCGGTGTTGATCGCAGCGGTGACGATCTTCTTCCTGATCGAGGGTCGCGACCTGCTGATCCCGATCGCGGTGGCCATCGTCATCTGGTACCTGCTCAACGCGCTCGCGGGATTCCTGCACCGCATCCCCCTGGGCGGCTGGCGCCTGCCCAACTGGCTGGCGCTGACCGGTGCCGTCATCATCGTCGCGCTGGCCATCGCCCTGGTCGCGGAGCTGATCAGCAACAATCTGGCCGACGTCGCCGCCGCGGCACCGGCCTACCAGGCGAATTTCGAGAACCTCGTCGCCCAGGCCTCGCGCCTGGCCGGCTTCGAGCAACCGCCTGACATCGCCCATGTGATCGACGAGATCGACATCCGGGCCCTTATCACGTCGTTTGCGGCAACGGCCGCCGGCATTGCCGGCTCCTTCGGCATCGTCATCGTCTATGTGGTGTTCCTGCTCATCGAGCAAGGCTGCTTCGAGAGCAAGTTTGCCGCCCTGTTTCCCGATTCCGACCGCCGCCAGGACGTCCGTGACCTGCTGCGCCGCATGCAGATTCAGATCCAGACCTATGTGGCGATCAAGACATTGATGAGCGCCCTCACCGGTATCATCAGCTACGTGATTCTGCTGGTCGTGGGGGTCGATTTCGCCGGCTTCTGGGGCTTCGTCATCTTCCTGCTGAACTACATCCCGACCATCGGTTCGCTGCTCGGCATCCTTTTGCCGACCTTGCTCGCGATCGTGCAGTTCGCCACGGTCGGTCCGGTGCTGACGGTGCTGCTCGCCGGCGGCGCCACACAATTTGTGATCGGCAACCTGATCGAGCCGCGCCTGACCGGCACGTCGCTCAACATCTCCCCCCTGGTCGTGCTCATATCGCTGGCCGTATGGGGCAGCATCTGGGGGCTCGCCGGCATGTTCCTGTCGGTGCCCCTGACGATGATCGTGATGATCATGTGCTCTTATTTCAAACCGACCCGCCCGATCGCCATCATGCTGTCGGGCAATGGCAGGATCGAAACCCGCTAGATCGGCGTCAATCCGCGTCGACGAAAGCTATTCCGCGGCCTGCGCGGAACCGGCATCGATCAGCTCGGTCAGCATCTGCGGATCGACCGGATAGTAGTCGATCTCCACATTGTACTCTTCGAGCGCATTCTCGATTGCTGCGACAATCGCCGCAGCCGCCGGGATGGTGCCGCCCTCGCCCGCACCCTTCACGCCAAGCGAATTGAGCGGTGACGGGGTTTCCATATGGGTGACATCGACCCGCGGCATCTCGCTGGCCAACGGCAACAGATACTCACCGTAGTTCGTCGTCAACGGCTGGCCCTGATCGTCATAGATCATGCGCTCGAACAACGCGTTGCCGATGCCGTGCACCACGCCGCCGACGATCTGGCCATGCACAACCTTCGGGTTGATCATCACGCCACAATCATGAGCGACCGAGTAGCGCAGCACTTTCACCTCGCCCGTGCCCGGGTCGACCTCGACCTCGGCCACGTTTGAACCACAGGCGATCGGAGACCCGCTGGAGCCATCGAAAGAAGTGGCCTCCAGCACGGGATCAAATCCCGTCGGGACCCGCATCGCGGACATCGGCGTTAGCTGCTTGGCCAATTCGCCCAGCGTGATGGACACATCGGGTGCTCCGTTCACGCGGACCACACCATCCTCGATATCCAGATCGGCTTCGGCGGCTTCCAGCACCTCGGCGGCCAGCTTCAGGGCCTTTTCGCGGACCTGGAACGCGGCGTCGTGGGCCGACGGGCCGACATTAGCCGCCACGCGGCTGCCGATCGTCCCGATGCCATGCGAGAACTTCGCGGTGTCGGCAGATTCGAACAGAATATCTTCCGGCTTCACCCCGAGATTATCCGCGACGATCATCGCGATCATCGTGTGATGCCCCTGCCCCTGGCTCGCGGCGCCGGTACGCACGGCAACTTTGCCCGAGGATTCGACCCGCACGGTCGTGCCCTCATAGGGCCCCATGCCGGTATCCTCGATACAGGAGGAAACCCCGATGCCCAGATAGCGGCCTTCGGCGCGGGCCGCGGCCTGACGTTCCTTGAAACTGCTGTAGTCAGACAGCTCCAGCGCCTTCTCCAGCAGCGCTTCATAGTCGCCGCTGTCATAGATGCACGGGACGCCGCCACGAAGCTTGGCGCCGGTTTCATACGGCATTTGGTCCGGGCGTACGTAGTTGCGGCGGCGTACTTCGGCCGGATCGATCCCCAGCTCGCGGGAAACCACCTGCACCATGCGTTCGACCGCATAGATCCCGCACGGACGACCCGCACCGCGCACCGGCGAGTTGGGCACCGTGTTGGTAAAGACGATGTCCACATTCACATCGATGGCCGGAATGGAATAGGCGCCCGGGAGGGGCGTGAGGGAGCTGTTCGGCAGCAGAATGCCGTAGGGCACATAGGCGCCGTTTTCGTGGGTCACCTTCCCGCGCAGCCCGAGAATTTTTCCCTCGGACGTACAGGCCACTTCCAGATCCCAATGCTGGTCGCGCTGGGTCGTCGTAGAGACAAAATGCTCCCGGCGATCCTCGATCCACTTGACCGGGCATTTCATGATACGCGCCGCCAGCGAGATCGCGGCTTCCTCCGGATAGAAGCCGGCCTTCGGGCCGAACCCGCCGCCGACATCCGGGGCGATGACGCGCACGCGTTCTTCGGATTCGTCCAGCCATGTGGCCAGTGCACGGCGGATCAGGTAGGGCGACTGGGCCGAGGTCCAAAGGGTCAGCCCGTCGCCCCAGGGGTCGTCCCTGGCGATGACGCCGCGGGTCTCCATGGAATGGCACCCGCCGCGATGCTGCATGAACGCCGCCGAGAAGACGTGATCGGCCTTCGCGAATGAATCCTCGATATCGCCGAAGCTCGAACGCATCTGGCCCATCAGGTTCGATGTGGTGTCGGCATGGGCCAGCGGTGCGTCGTCGTCCAGCGCCGTCATGACATTCACGACGGCGGGGAGCGCCTCGTAATCCACGTCGATGAGCGCCAGCGCGTCCTCGGCGATCGCGCGGCTGTCCGCGACCACAATCGCCACGGCCTCGCCCACATAGCAGACCTCGTCCTTCGCCAGCGGATACTGGGTCTTGTCCTGGTCAATCACCGGTGCGGGATAAAGCTGGTTCATCCGGTGGCTGTACTTCTCCCCCAGATCGGCATGGGAGATCACCCGATGCACGCCCGCCAGTTCCAGCGCGCGTGATGGGTCGATCGAACGAATCTTCGCATGGGCCATCGGCGCGCGTAGGAAGGCTGCATGCAGCATGCCCGCCATGGAGATGTCGTCGACATAGCGACCATGCCCGGTCAGCAGCCGGGGATCTTCCATGCGTTGGACTTCGGCGCCCAGATAACGAACAGCCATGGTCTAGCTCCCCTTTTGCATGGTCTTGGCGGCATCCAGTGCCGCATCGACGATGCCCTGATAGCCGGTACACCGGCAGATGTTTCCTGATATGGCTTCGCGGACATCCCGCTCACTCGGATCGGGATTGTCCCGCAGGAAGGCCGTCAACGAGGTCAGCATCCCCGGGGTACAGAAGCCGCACTGCAGGCCATGATGTTTCCAGAAAGCCTCCTGCAACGCGCTCAGGGCCCCGTCGTCGTCGGCCAGCCCCTCGACCGTGGTGACGTCCTGCCCGTTGGCCTGAACGGCCAGCATCAGGCACGAGCGCACCGCTTCGCCATCGACCATCACCGTGCAGGCGCCGCACACGCCATGTTCGCAGCCCATATGCGTGCCGGTCAGATCCAGGCCATGGCGCAGGAAATCACCCAGGCTGGTGCGGGTTTCAACGTCGGCGGTCCGGCTCTCGCCATTGACCGTCAGGGTTATCTCGCGGGTATCGGCCATGATCAGGCACTCCCGTTTGCGTTGGAGGCGGCGGCCGACAAGGCCCGCTCTACAAGGGTGGCGGCCAGGCGCTGGCGGTAGGCCGAGGTTACATAGGCATCCGACATGGCCTCGATGCCGCGCGCGATTTCCGCCGCGGCCTTGAAGGCGTCGGTGTCGGGTGCGGCGCCAACCAGGGCCGTCTCGGCGTCGGTCAGGCGGATCGGGCGCACATCTGCGCCGCCGATCGAGATCCCCGCCCGGGTGATCTTGCCGCCATCGACTGTCAGCAGGGCGGCCACGGCGATGATCGCGAAGTCGCCGTGACGACGCGCGAACTCAACGAAGCCATGGCCCGTGTTGCCACCCCAGTGGGGCACGGACACGCCGGTCAGGAGTTCGTCCGGCCCGATCGACGGCAACATGTAGGCGAGCGGCCATTCGGCGAACGGCACTTTTCTCTCGCCCTCCGGCCCCTGGACCGTCAGCGTGGCGTCATAGAGCGCCATCAGGCAGGGCAGCTCGGCAGCGGGGTCGAGGTGACACAGGCTGCCGCCGATGGTGCCCCGGTTGCGGGTCTGGAAGTGGCCGACCCAGTGCAGTGCGGCGGGGATGATCGGCGCCTTCGCAGCGATCACGTCATCACCCATCAGGTCGCGCTGCCGGGTCATCGCGCCGATCTCGATGGTATCGCCCCCGTCGCGAATGCCGGCGATGCCCTCGATGCCGTTCAGGTCGATCACGTGATCGGGCACGACGAAGCGCATGTTCAGCATCGGCATCAGCGATTGGCCGCCGGCCAGGATCTTGGCTTCCTCATGGGCGGCGAGCAGGGCCACGGCCTCATCCGCCGTGGCCGGATCGTGATAGGTGAATGGCGCCGGTTTCATCGGGTCGCCTCCATGTCCGTGTTTATGTGGTTGCGCATCGCTCTAGGATTTCCCGCCGCGGATCATCGCCCACAGGGCGCGGAAAAACAGGCTGATTCCCGAGATCGCGTTGTCGCTGGTTTTAACTTCCGCGGCCTCGGCCGCCGGTCTGGCCGGTGCGTCATCGGCGGCTGCGTCGGACGGCGCGGTCTCTGGCGCCGCATCACCGGCGGCTCCGATTTCGGCCTCCAGGTTTGTCGCGAAGTCGGAGATGATCTGCCCGGCGATCGCGTCGATCAGGCCCGACGCGCGGCCATACTGGGCAATCGAACCGGTCAGATCGATGTCGCTGGTGATGTCCACCCGGCTGGCATCGCCGTCGGCGACCAGCCTGAACACCACCGTCGCGCTTGCCGCCCCGCGGCCCTTGGTGTCGTTGCCCTTGGCCTCGACCCTGGCGGTGCGTGCCGTCTCGTCGATCTCGGTGATCTCCGCTTCGCCCGAGAATGTCAGCGACACCGGCCCGACCCGCAGCTTGGCGTTACCCTTGTAGGTCCGTTCGCCGACGGTTTCCGTGAGCTCGGCACCGGGCATGCAGGGTGCGATCCGCGGCACATCCAGCAGGATACCCCACGCGACGTCCGGCGGTGCGGGCACCGTAAAACTATTCTCTAGCTGCATCGGGCTCCCCGTCCCACATCGCGAAAATACAGGCGTTCTTGGCGCGCCCTCGTTCAGGACCACACAGTAATTTTCTTATTGTGCAATCGCAACCGGCAGCCGGTGTTATTCCCTAAATGCCGCCGTCCTGACCGTGCACGTGATAGCCGATATCGCGGACCGGTTTGTTGCCGTCGCTGTCGACCCCGGTCGGCAGCCAGGCGCATAGGTTGGCACCAGGCGACCAGACGGTCTCGCACGGGCCCGGCACGAAGAACTCGACGAAGACGAAGTCGCTGTCGGTCTCGTTGATGAAGGCATGAGGCTCGTGCTGGTAGTTGTAGAGCACGTCACCTGCGCGCAGCCGGTGGGCCGTACCGTCCAGCATCGCCGTGCCCTCGCCGGCCACCACATACTGGAAATGCTCTGCCCCCACATGGTGATGTTCGGGGGCCGCCGTGCCCGGCGGGTAGGAAATCATCTCGCCCTTGAAGGCCTTGGTGCCCGCCAGCCCCGGTGTGGCCATATAGACCCGGGTCCGCGCGTCATGCTCCGACTGCAAGACGGGCTCACGTGTCCAGTCCACAGGAACGAGGTCACCGGGCATATCGGCGATATTCTCGTCGAAGCGTGCCGCGTCGGGCACCCGGGCAAAAAGAATACGAGTGTCGGCATCTCCGGCCTGGAAGGCGCCGGCAAATCCAAACGGCATATAGGTGATGTGTTTGGTGTCGAGCGCGTTGTCGTCGAGTGAACCGGCACCCTCAAGGACCTGCAGCCAGCCGACCATGCCATCGTCCAGTGCAATCGACAGCGATCCGCCCGCTGCAACCGCGACATGGTCCAGCTCGATCTGGTCGTTGCCGATAACGTCGGCGGTCAGCAGCCGGGTGACCTGGCACCCGTCTTGCGCGATTACGTTGGTTTCATCTTCGCGAATGATGACCGGCATCTCGTCCTCCCCAGGCGATTTGCAACGGCGCTCCAAGAACGCCTGCGCTTGTGCAAGCTATCAAACAGAATGTGCTGAAGCTTGGTACGGGCGGTCGGACTTGAACCGACACTCTGTTGCCAGAACTGGATTTTGAATCCAGCGCGTCTACCAATTCCGCCACGCCCGCGCCCGGCTTTTCTACTCTGCACCAGCATCATCCGCAACCAGTGAGCCGCCCCGGGACAACTGGGTAATGCACCATCCTGTGACCGGCGTCACTTTCAACATCCATCCAACCCCCTACCTATGACCCCAAGCACAACAATGGAGACGGATGATGCTGATTAACTGCCGCAAAGCAGCCGGGCTGATCGCTGTCTGGGCTGTGTTTCTGGGAATTTTGACCATCTGGCCGGACACACCGGACGCACGGGCAAAGGGACCCGACTTCGAATTCGCCGGTGTCGGCACACCGCTTCTGCTCACGCAAACCGCAGGCCGGGAGACGACCTACAGCCATACCGGCCTGTGGGTGGCCGATGTGGGTGCCGACGGGACCGTCGTTTACCTGCGCCAGATCAAGCGCCGCTGATCGTGAATGGCCAGCCTGCCAACCGAGATAGACAGGCGCACGCTGTCCTGTTACGAGGCCGCACAGAGCACGGGGATTCACCCCGGCACGCGGGGGAAGAACCGGATGCTACGCGGCCTCT
Organism: Alphaproteobacteria bacterium; assembly: GCA_965205535.1. Taxonomy (GTDB): domain Bacteria; phylum Pseudomonadota; class Alphaproteobacteria; order UBA6615; family UBA6615; genus UBA8079. Next base: position 498,866 of record CBDBHH010000005.1, read on the forward strand.
ATGACTGGACCATGCGCCTCGGCGCGTCGCCTCACGCCATCTGGGCGCTGGCGGCGGTCGCGTTCGTCGAGAGTTCGTTCTTCCCGATTCCACCCGATGTTTTGCTCATCCCGATGATTCTCGCGGCCCGCAACCAGGCATGGCGCCTGGCAGCGACCTGCACGATCGCCTCCGTGCTCGGCGGCTATTTCGGATATCTCATCGGCCTGACATTGTTCGAGACCGTGGGTGAGCCCGTCATCGCCTTCTACGGTATGGAGCACGCCTTCATGGCGTTCACCGAGAAGTATAATGAGCTGGGCGCCTGGATCGTCTTCACCTTCGGCGTCACCCCCTTCCCCTACAAGGTTGTGACCATCGCCAGCGGCGTGACCCAGCTCGACCCGGTCATCTTCGGCATTACCTCGACGGCCGCGCGCGGCCTGCGCTTCTTCCTGGTCGCGGCCCTGATCTGGTATTTCGGACCGCCGATCCGCGCCTTCGTCGAACGCTATCTGGGCTGGGTGGCGCTCGCCTTCATCGTCCTGCTGATCGGCGGTTTTGTGCTGATCAAGTTCGTCTTCTAGCTCCCCGCACCCCATATTCCGCCCATGGCCGCATCCGACTTGCACACCACCCTACGCCGGCGTCCCGCGACCTGGCCCGCGCTCACCCTGGCCGCCAGCGTCGCCATGCTCGGCGGTGCGTGGAGCTTCCAGGTTTTCGGCGGCCTGCAGCCCTGCACGTTATGCCTGTATCAGCGCTGGCCCTACTGGATCGTGATGATCCTCGCCGGCCTCGCGGTACTGGCCGGGCGTCGCCTGGCACCGGGTGGCCTGGCGGTCTTCGCGGCGATCAGCGGGCTCGTATTTCTCGCCGGTGCGGGCATCGCCGGGTTCCATGTCGGCGTCGAACAGCATTGGTGGGAAGGATTGTCGACCTGCGGCAGTGGCGGGCTCGACGACCCCAACATGTCCATCGAGGAACTCAAGGCGAAACTCTTCGCCACGCCGCTGGTCCGCTGCGACGACGTGGCATGGTCCCTCTTCGGAATTTCGATGGCAGGCTATAATCTGATCATCTCGGTGATCCTCGCGGCGGCATCCGCATGGGCAGCACAGGGTTTCTGGCGAAAGACGGCATGAGCGAAACAAACTCCAAACGTCCCAAGCAAACAGGCGACGACCGCCTGCCCGGCGACCCGGACCGCGAGACCCTGATCGAGCGGATGATCCGGGTGGACCATGCCGGCGAGTTCGGCGCGGCGCGCATCTATGCGGGCCAGCTCGCGGTGCTGGGCAAGCAACCCGTCGGCGAGACCATCCGGCACATGGCCGAACAGGAAAAAAGGCATCTCGAGGCATTCGACAAACTTATTGTCGAGCGGCGGGTGCGCCCCACACTCCTGTCGCCCGTCTGGCATGCCGCGGGCTTCGCGCTGGGTGCGGCTACGGCTGCCATGGGCGAGAAGGCCGCCATGGCCTGCACCGTCGCGGTCGAGGATGTCATCCAGGAGCATTATGCCGAGCAGTCCGAACAGCTCGGCGAGGACGAGGCTGAACTGCGTGACCTGATTGACGAATTTCGCGCCGAGGAGATCGAGCACAAGGAAACCGGGCTCGCCCATGATGCAGAAGCCACGCCGGGCTATCGGGTGATGTCGGAGTTCATCAAGACCGGCACGCGTGCCGCGATCTGGCTGTCGACCCGGGTCTGACAGGCCAGCCGAACGTCCTACTCGTCCAGCTCGCTATCCCAGTAGAGATAGTCCCGCCAGCTCTCATGCAGGAAGTTCGGCGGGAAGGCCCGGCCGTTCTCGATCAATTCCCAGGTGTCGGGCTGGCGCGGTTTGCTCAGCAGGTGCATCCCCGCTTCTTCCGGGGTGCGGTTCGCCTTCGCCAGATTATAGGCCCCCGACGCCGTCACCACATTCTCCCAGGACGTGCGCCCGCCGCGTGAACGCGGGATCACATGATCGAAGGTCAGCTCGTGAGCCGGAAGCCGCTGGCCGGAATACTGGCAGGTGAAACGGTCGCGCAGGAACACGTTGAACCGGGTGAAGGCAGGCTTGTCCGCCGGGCGAATATATTCCTTCAGGGAGACGACACTGGGCAGCGGCATCTCGAGATTGGGGGAGCGGATCACCCGGTCATATTCGGCGACCGTGTTGACCCGGCCCATCAGGGTGGCCTTCACGGCGTCCTGCCAGGGCCAGACAGACAGGGGGAAATAGCTCAGCGGGCGGAAATCCGCGTTGAGCACGAGTGCCGGACATTGTTCCAGCGCGACGTCCATCGATCCCCTCCCGGATGTAACTCTCAGTGGGCCAGTTCAAAGACTAAGCAACAAACTCCGATTCCGCACAAAACTCTGTCCGCCAACTGTCCCACCTGCCCGCCCGATTGTCCAATTCAGCTAGTCGCAAACACCCGGCCCAGAAGCACGACCGCGCGGCCCACCCCGTCATCATCGATGCCGTGACCCAGCCCCGGCCGCGAAACAGCTTCAACATTCACCCCCGCGTCGCGCAGCGTCGATTCCGCCATCCCGAGTGCAGCGTGGGGCACGATCTCGTCGGCCTCGCCATGCACGAGCAAAACCGGCGGGCGAACGGTGATTTCCTCGGCGAGGCTGTCGGCTGCCGCGAGCATGCCCGAGTAACCGAGCACCGCGGCGGGTGCTGCCGCGCGGCGCATCCCGATATGCAGCGCCATCATGCAGCCCTGGCTGAAGCCGAACAGTGCCAGGTCGGCGTCGGTCAGGCCGAGGCGCTGCAGATGATGATCGAGAAACGCGTCGATCGCCGGGGCGACGCTGCGCACGCCGGCGGCGATATTCTCGGGCGAACGATCCGTCAGGCTGAACCATTGCAGGCCAAACGGCGCCCCCTCGCAGGGATCGGGCGCATCCGGCGCCAGAAACAGCGCGTCGGGCAGATCGCCGGCGAGCATCGGCGCCAGGCCGATCAGGTCGTTGCCGTCCGCGCCGCGGCCATGCAGCAGCACGACCAGCTGTTTGGGCGGATTGCCCGAGGCGGGGCCGTAGCTCGGTCCGGTGAGTTGCGGTTCGGTCATTGTCATCTCCACGCCATTCGGGTTCGGCCCATCATATCGCTTCGATGTGATAGGCGTGCCAAAGAAGTCGCGCCGCGGCACTGCGCCAGGGGCGCCAACGTTCGGCCTCGTCGCGCAACTGACCCGGCGTCCAGCGCGTGCCGTCGCCCAGATGGGTGCCCGCCGATGCGACCAGCGCCAGATCGTCGGCCGGCATGATGTCCGTGCGCCCGAGCGCGAACAGGAGATAGCATTCCGCGCTCCACCGCCCGATGCCCTTGAGCTCGACGAGCGCCGCAATCGCGGTCTCGTCATCCTGTTTGCGCAGCGCGTCGAGGTTCAGCCCGCCCGAGACCACCGCCTCCGCCAGGCCGCGGCCATAGGCCACTTTCTGGCGGCTGAGCCCGTGGGTGCGCAGATCCTCGTCGTCCTGGACGATGAACGCCGCCGGATCCCTGGTAATTCCCGCCGCCTCCATGCGCTTCCAGATGGCCGCGGCCGCATGGGTCGAGAGCTGTTGACCGACGATCACCCGCAGCAGGGTGGCAAATCCCGGCGGGCGGGCGCGCGGGCCCGGTGTGCCGGCGCGTGACCACAGCTCGCCCATGCGCGGATCGAGCGCCGCAAGTTCTTCCAGCCCGGCCTCTAGCCGTTTGCGTGTTTTCATCGAATCATCACCTTATCAACGCTCGCGCATTGACCCCGATTGGCGCGCCAAGATCAACCCGGACTCCCGATGAACCCTGTCTCATGAGTAACGCCAGCCCCGCCGAAACGCTCACCACCCGGTTCGCACCGTCGCCGACCGGCCTGCTGCACCTGGGTCACGCCTATTCCGCGCTGTTCGCCGGGCGTCTCGCACATGCGGCCGAGGGCCGGTTCATCCTGCGCATCGAGGATATCGATCCGGGCCGTTGTCGCCCGGAATTCGAGGACGCGATCATCGAGGACATGGCCTGGCTGGGCCTGGAATGGACCCAGCCGGTGTGGCGTCAGTCGGAGCGCATGGATGAATACGCCGCCGCGCTCGACAGGTTGAACGAGTTGGACCTGCTCTATCCGTGTTTCTGCACCCGCAAGGATATTGCCGCGGAAATCAGCCGGTCCGGGGCAGCGCCGCATCTCGACCATGACGGGCCTGACGGTCCCGTGTATCCCGGAATCTGCAAATCACTCGACGCAGAGACCCGCGCGGCAAGGATCGCCGACGGCGAGCCTCACGCCCTGCGCCTCGACATGGACGCCGCGATCGCCCGGGCCGGCACGCTTACCTGGCACGACCGGTCACGGGGCGAACAGACAGCGGAACCGGAACTTTTCGGCGACGTCGTGCTGGCCCGCAAGGACGTGGCGACCAGCTACCATTTGGCCGTGACCGTCGATGATGCGGCCCAAGGCGTCACCCTGGTGACCCGCGGCACGGATCTTTTCGCCGCGACCCACATCCACCGCCTGCTCCAGGCGCTGCTCGGCCTCGACGTGCCCGAATGGCACCACACCCCCCTGCTGGCGAACAGCGACGGGGAGCGGCTGGCCAAGCGCGACAAGGCCTTCACTTTGCGCGCCATGCGGGAGGCCGGCACCGACCCGGATGAAATCTGGGCGATGGCGATCCGCCAGATCGCCCGGGGGGCGGCGAGCGCCAACGAACTGTAGTAACGGGGTTTCGTCAGGCCCAGGCGCGAAGACCGTAGACCAGGCGCGCATAGTCGGGATGCTCGGGCGCGATCAGCCCGTGACGGATCGCGAAATCGATGATCACCAGATTGACGTTGAACTTGAACTCGTCGGTCTCGTCGATCACCCGAAGCGCCTGCTGCACCGGCCATTTCACGAAGCCGCTGACCTCGCCATCGGTGTTCACGGGCTCGAAATCCGCCGGCAGCTTGAGGTCATAGACGAACAGCATGTCGCGCCGGATGCCTCTCTGGGTGTCGAGGGTATAGGTGATCACCCCGGCGGGCCGGGCCGTCTGCGCCAGATCTTCAGGCACCGAGGCTTCCTCGGCGGCTTCCTTGACCACGTTCTCCGCCAGGCTCAGTCCCACCGGCAGGCCGCCCGCGACCATATTGTCGAGCTTGCCGGGCGCCACCTCGCGGTTCTTGGACCGCACGCCGATCCACAGTTGGGGGCCATCCGGGGCATCCACGTAACCGTTCACATGAACCCCGTAGGAAACAATTCCGAAGGATTCGAGCCAGGCCCGGTCGATCCGCATAAGGATCTCGCCGCCGAATTTCTCCGACACCGGGCAGAGCTCCTTGCGGTTGCGCGGCAGTGCCTGTTTCACGACCAGCGCGGCACCGGCCTCGGCCAGGGCGCGTGAACGTTCCTCCACATCCTTGATGCGTTCGAGGATCGCCACCTCGCTATCGGTGACCTTGAAGTAGTGCCCCCAGCGGGTCATCAGCTCCGCGAGGTCGCGGCGTACCCAGCCGACCTGCACCCCGCCCACGCTGAACGGCAGCCTGCCGTCGAAGCTGTGGGCGTTGCACGCCACGATATGATCGTAGAGACCCATTGCCGCCTACCCGCACCGACTGGGATCAGGCGCAAGCCACACGGCGTTTTTCGGAGACCAGCACCTGGGAAACGCCGAACATGGCGCGCATCGCCGCGGCCATCTGCGTGGCCAGCGCGTGATCGATCTCACCCGATTCGATGTCGATATCGACATAGGTCCCGCTCGTCTCGTCGCGCACGCCATGCCACCGGTCGGGCAGCAGGCCGCGCTTGGCCCAAAGTTCCATCAGACGCGGCATCATACCCGGATCGGCGACAGCCCGGACCGAGAAACAGTGAACCGCGTTGGGTTGTTCTTCAGATTGAGTATGCGAGTGATTGTGTAAGGACATCGTGAACGGACTCCATTTGAATTGACGTTGCGTAGACATGCGCTCCCGGCCGCCGCCCCGTAAGTCGGGCGTACGCCGGGCCGTCAATAAGAATGGTCCGCATTCCGTTCATGGCGCGGAACCTACAAACACGCACCCACGCGGTCAACAAATCTGTGATTCCCGGCGCGCGCGCCTCTCGTCAGGGATGATCCGGGTCGATATGATCGCGGCCATGAAAGCCCTGTCCATTCTCCTCGCCATCGCGCTGGCGGCCGTCATGGCGGTGCTGATCGCCGGCCTGATCGCGATGGCCCGCGGCGGCGAGTTCAACCGCAAATACGGCAACAAGCTGATGCGCGCGCGCGTGGCGCTGCAGGGGGCGGCGATCGTGCTGTTCCTGCTGTTCATGCTCGCGGCGAGCAACAGCAACTAGGGTGGAGAAGCAATCATGGTCCAGCTCAACAAGATCTATACCCGCGGCGGCGATGCCGGCGACACGTCGCTGGGGTCCGGCGACCGGGTGGCGAAGCACGATCTGCGGGTGGCCGCCTATGGCACCGTGGATGAGGCCAACGCGGTCATCGGCCTGGCCCGGCTGCACACCGGCGACGCCCCGGAGACCGACGCCATGCTCCGGCGCATCCAGAATGACCTGTTCGATCTCGGGGCGGATCTCTGCACGCCCGAGGGCGACGCGCGGGCCGCGAGCAAATCCGAGGGCGCGCTGCGCATCGTCGGCGAACAGGTGGACCGCCTGGAAGCCGAGATCGATGCCATCAACGAAGACCTGGAACCCCTCACCTCGTTCATCCTGCCCGGTGGCACGCCTGCGGCGGCAAATCTGCACCTGGCGCGCACGGTGGTGCGCCGCGCGGAACGGCTGATGACCGAGTTGGCGACCCGCGAGACGGTGAACCCCCACGCGCTGAAATATGCGAACCGGCTGTCGGATCACCTGTTCGTGCTGGCCCGCGCGCTCAACGACGGCGGCAAGGCCGACATTCTCTGGGAGCCCGGCCAGACCCGCGGCTGATCGGCCCGGCTTCACATCGTCTGACGATCACAAGCGACGATGGTTTGCTCACGCCTTGAGAGCCCCGCACCGAAGATTTGACTCCATTTCAACCGTTCGGCATGTTGCAGTGCGAAAACAACGAAACGCTATGGCAGGCGGGGCTTTCATGCGTGTTTCCCACCCTGTCAGAGCCATGATCGCGAGCGGATAACCCCATGAAATTGCTGATCCCCGTCAAGCGGGTCATCGACTACAACGTCAAGGTGCGCGTCAAATCCGACGGCACCGGCGTCGAGACGTCCAACGTCAAAATGTCGATGAACCCTTTCGATGAAATCGCCGTCGAAGAGGCCGTGCGCCTGAAGGAAGCCGGCAAGGCCGAAGAGGTCATCGCCGCGTCCCTCGGTGTGGCCCAGTGCCAGGAAACGATCCGGACCGCGCTGGCGATGGGGGCGGACAGGGGCATTCATGTGGCGAGCGACGACGATCTGGAACCGCTGGCCGTGGCCAAGCTGCTCAAGGCGCTGGTCGATCGCGAATCACCCGAGCTGGTGATCCTCGGCAAGCAGGCGATCGACGATGATTCCAACCAGACCGGGCAGATGCTTGCCGCCCTTCTGGGCTGGCCCCAGGCGACCTTCGCCTCCGAGCTCGAGCTCGGCGACGGCACCGCGAAGGTGACCCGCGAGATCGACGGCGGGCTCGAGACCATCGACATCAACCTGCCGGCGATCGTGACCACCGATCTGCGCCTCAACGAGCCGCGCTACGCGTCGCTGCCCAACATCATGAAGGCAAAGAAGAAGCCGATCGACGAACTGACGCCGGACGAACTCGGCGTCGACGTGTCGCCGCGCCTGGAGACCCTCAAGGTCGAGGAACCGGCCGGACGCGAGGCCGGGGTGATGGTCGAGACCGTCGCCGAACTGGTCGACAAGCTGAAAAACGAAGCGAGGGTCATCTGATGGCTATTCTCGTCATTGCCGAACATGACAACGCAACCCTCAAGCCCGCGACCCTGAACACGGTCATGGCCGCAAGCCAGCTGTCCGACGCCGGCGCCGGCGATGTCACCGTCCTGGTCGCCGGGTCGGGCTGTGCCGCGGTCGGCGAGGCTGCTGCCACCATCGACGGCGTCGCCAAAGTGCTGGTCGCCGACGATGCCGGGCTCGAACACGGGCTCGCGGAAAATCTCGCCGCGCTGGTGACCGGCATGGCCGGGGACTATTCCCACGTGCTCGCCCCCGCCACCACCTCGGGCAAGAACTTCATGCCCCGGGTTGCCGCGACCCTCGACCTGCAGCAGATCTCCGAGATCAGCGCCGTCGTGGATGCCGACACCTTTGTCCGGCCGATCTACGCCGGCAACGCGATGGCCACGGTCAAATCATCGGACGCGACCAAGATCATCACCGTGCGCATCACCACCTTCGATGCCGCACCGGCCACGGGCGGCAGTGCCGCCGTCGAGGCCGTGTCGAGTGCCACGGATTCGGGCCTGTCCCGCTTCGTCAGCCGCGAGGAATCCGGTGGCGACCGACCGGAGCTCACCGCCGCACGGGTGGTTATATCCGGTGGCCGCGGCATGGCGTCGGGCGAGAACTACGCCCTGATCGAACCCATCGCCGACAAGCTCGGGGCCGCCATGGGCGCCTCGCGCGCCGCCGTCGATGCGGGCTTCGTGCCGAACGACTGGCAGGTCGGCCAGACCGGCAAGGTCGTGGCGCCGGAGCTCTATATCGCGATCGGAATTTCCGGCGCGATCCAGCATCTCGCCGGCATGAAGGATTCAAAAGTGATCGTTGCGATCAACAAGGACGAGGAAGCGCCGATCTTCCAGGTCGCCGACTACGGTCTGGTCGCCGACCTGTTCAAGGCACTGCCCGAGCTCGACGCCGAGCTTGAGAAGCAGGGCTGATCAGGAACGACCGGCAACACGAACCATCCAGGACACAGAAAAATGCTGAACAAGATAGGCGTCATTGGCGCCGGCCAGATGGGCAGCGGCATCGCCCATGTCTGCGCGCTGGCGGAACATGATGTGGTCATCGTCGACATCGACGCCGACGCGCTCGAGAAATCCCTCAGCCGGATCGACGGCAATATGGACCGCCAGGTCAAGCGCACGCTGATTGCCGAAGAGGACAAGGCCGAGGCGCTGGCGCGAATTTCCAACGCCACCGGGCTCGACGCCCTGTCGGATTGCGATCTGGTGATCGAGGCCGCGACGGAGGAAGAAGCCACGAAGATCAAGATCTTCGAAGCGCTGTGTCCCTATTTGAAAGACAGCGCGCTGATCGCCTCGAACACCTCGTCGATTTCGATCACGCGCCTGGCCACGGCCACCGACCGGCCGGAAAAATTCATGGGCATGCACTTCATGAACCCGGTGCCGATGATGAAACTCGTCGAGCTGATCCGCGGCCTGGCGACCGACGACGCCACCTTCACGGCCGTCCAGGAACTGACGAAGAAACTCGGCAAGACCGGCACGGTGTCGGAAGATTTCCCGGCCTTCATCGTCAACCGCATCCTGCTGCCGATGATCAACGAGGCGGTCTACACGCTCTATGAGGGCGTGGGGAACGTGGACTCGATCGACACCTCGATGAAGCTCGGCGCGAACCACCCGATGGGCCCGTTCGAGCTGGCCGACTTCATCGGTCTCGACACCTGCCTGGCGGTCATGCAGGTGCTCTACGAGGGGCTGGCGGACACCAAGTACCGCCCCTGCCCGCTGCTGGTGAAATATGTCGAGGCCGGCTGGCTGGGTCGCAAGACCGGGCGCGGCTTCTATGACTATTCGGGCGACGAACCGGTCCCGACGCGGTAGGCGGTCAATACCGGACAACTCTCGTCATGCCCGCGTTCGACCCGGGCTTCCTGCAGCCACCTCATCCTGAGGACGGCCGGTTTCGAAGAAACCGGTCCGTCTCGAAGGATATGGAGCACGGTAAGCCATGCTTCGAGACGGCGCTTGCGCGCCTCCTCAGCATGAGGAGGAAAGAACCGGCTCCCGGCGTCTAGCTGCTGCCCGCCTTGTCGATGTACCAGTTGACCAAGTCGAGGGCTTCGGGCGAATCCCACTCGGCCGAGCCGACCAGCCGGCCCACTTCCATGCCCTCGGCGTCGATCAGGATCGTCGTCGGCAGGGACACCACACCGATGGCGCGGGAGAATTTCAGCCGCTCGTCGATAAAGTTGTCCGGAAAATCGACCTTGAGCTTCTTCAGGAACCGGTCGGTCTGCTTGAACCCACCACGATCCTGGCTGATCAGAACAACCTGGGCGTTCTCGCCACCCAGCTCGGTATTCAGCCGTTCCAGCGACGGCAGCTCGCGAATACACGGCCCGCACCAAGTCGCCCAGAAGTTCAGGACCACGAACTTGCCCTTGAACCGGTCGAGCATAATCGGCCCGTCTTTCTGGGCCAGAACGGTCACATCGGGAACCGGAAGGGGTTTTGCCAAGGGGTCATAATTCTGGACCTGACCCTCGATGGGCGGCCCGGAATCGGCGTTCGCACTGGTTTGCAGGCCCAAAGGTGCCCACATCACAAGCGCGAGTGCAGAAAAGGTCGTGAACAGAAAAACTTTCATCCGGCGTATCATATCGTTAAACGTCGCTCCCAGTTATACGAGCCCGAAAGCCATGAGCCCAAACGACACACGCAAGCCAGCCAATGCGCAATGGGGCGGCCGATTCACCTCCGGACCGTCGGAGGTCATGGAACGCATCAATGCGTCCATCGGTTTTGACCAGCGCTTTTTCGCCCAGGATATTGCCGGGTCGCGCGCGCATGCCCGGATGCTTGTCGAACAGGGCATCCTCTCTGCTGAAGATGGGCAGGCCATCAATGACGGTCTAGACACGATTTCGCGAGACATCGAGGCCGGCAGGTTCGAGTTCAAGGTGGCGCTGGAAGACATCCACATGAACATCGAATCACGGCTGCGCGAACTGGTGGGCGATGCGGCGGGACGGCTGCATACAGCACGCTCGCGCAACGATCAGGTCGCGACGGACTTCAGGCTCTGGGTGCGTGACGAAATTGATGCGCTCGACGCCCAGCTCATGGGGTTGCAGGCGGCCCTGATCCAAAAGGCCGAGGCCCATGCCGGCACCGTCATGCCCGGCTTCACCCATTTGCAGACGGCCCAGCCGGTGACCTTCGGACATCATCTGCTGGCCTATGTGGAAATGTTCGGGCGCGACCGGGGACGGCTCGCGGATGCGCGGACACGGCTGAACGAATCTCCGCTGGGCACGGGCGCACTCGCCGGGACGTCCTTTCCCATCGACAGGGCCGCGACGGCAGCCTCGCTCGGCTTCGACCGGCCGATGGCCAATTCGCTGGACGCGGTGTCCGACCGGGATTTCGCGCTCGAATTTCTCGCGGCCGCCGCGATCTGCACGACCCACGTGTCGCGCTTCGCCGAAGAGCTGGTGATCTGGTGCAGCGACGGGTTCCGGTTTATCGCCTTGTCCGATGCCTACACGACCGGCAGCTCGATGATGCCGCAGAAGCGCAACCCGGACGCGGCAGAGCTGTCGCGGGCCAAGACGGGACGTGTGTACGGCGCCTTGATCGGCCTGCTGACGGTCATGAAGGGCCTGCCGCTGGCCTATTCCAAGGACATGCAGGAAGACAAGGAGCCTGTCTTTGACGCGGCAGACTCGCTGGCGCTGGCGCTCGCGGCTATCACCGGCATGGTGAGTGATATGCAGGCCCAGCCGGAGAATATGCGCGCCGCCTCAGGCAAGGGGCATTCCACGGCGACAGATCTCGCCGACTGGCTGGTTCGGGCCGCCGGTGTGCCGTTCCGTGACGCCCACGCGATCACAGGCTCGGTCGTGGCGCTCGCCGAGGAAAAGGGCGTGGCGTTGTCCGAACTTTCGCTCGAGGATATGCAGGGTGTTGACCCACGGATCAGCGCCGACGTCTTTGATGTTTTGACGGTAGAGGCCTCGGTCGCCAGCCGGACCAGCTTCGGCGGTACCGCGCCGGACAATGTAGCCGCCGCCGTTGCCGAGGCCCGCACGCGGTTCCTCGCCGGCAAGCAGGGAGATTGAGATGCAACATTTGGTCACCGCAACCTCCCGTCATGTGCTCGTCGCCCTGCTTTTGGCCGTGGCGCTGACCGCGTGTGGCAAGAAAGGCCCGCCCAAACCGCCCGAAGGTGAGGAAATCACCTATCCGCGCACCTATCCGACCCGCTGAGTTCGCCCGGCCGACGGACAGATTATCTGTCGGCCCAGAGACAACGTCATGAGCCATTTCGAATATAAGAAGGGCGAACTTTACGCCGAGGACGTCCCGCTTTCGCGCATCGCCGAAGCCGTGGGAACGCCGGTCTACGTCTATTCCGAAACCGCACTCACCGACGCCTATCGGCGCTTTGCGGGCGCGCTCGCCGACGCCGGCCTCGACGCGCGGGTCTGCTATGCCATGAAGGCCAATTCGAACCTGGCTGTCATACGCGCCCTGGCGGCGTGCGGGGCGGGCGCCGACGTGGTGTCCGGCGGGGAGCTGGCGCGTGCGTTGGCAGTGAACGTCGATCCCGCAGAGATCGTGTTTTCCGGTGTCGGCAAGACCGGCGATGAAATGCGCCAGGCCATCGCGGCCAATATCGGTCAGTTCAACGTCGAATCCATTCCCGAGCTGGAGCGCCTTTCAGAGGCGGCAAACGCGTCCGGCGCGTCCGTCAATGTGGCGGTGCGCGTGAACCCGGACGTGGATGCCGATACCCACCACAAGATTTCAACCGGACGCCATCACGACAAGTTCGGCATCGACATCGATCTCGCCCGCGAGGTTTATGCGCGCGCCGCCGCATTGCCGGGCATCAACCCGAACGCGGTGGCGGTGCATATCGGCAGTCAGCTGACGGATCTGTCGCCTTTCCGTGCGGCCTTCACGCGCGTCGCGTCGCTGGTGCAAGTGCTGCGCACCGATGGCCACGACATTATCAAGCTGGACCTCGGCGGCGGCCTTGGCATCGACTATGGGCATCACACCCCGCCCGACCCGCACGACTACGCCGCCATCGTCGCCGAGACCGTCGGCGATCTGGGCTGCACACTCGTGTTTGAGCCCGGCCGGTATCTCGCCGGGCCCGCAGGCGTGTTGCTCACCAACATCATCTACATCAAGGATGCCGAAACCCGCAGCTTCGCCATCGTCGATGCCGCCATGAACGACCTCGTGCGACCGGCCATGTATGACGCCCATCATGAAGTGCTGTCGGTGCGCCAACCCGATTCGGACGATGCCACCCACAGCTACGATATCGTCGGCCCCGTCTGCGAGACCGGCGACACCTTCGCAACCCAGCGGGACCTGCCGGTCCTGGCGGCGGGTGAACTTGTCGTGATCCGCGATGCCGGTGCCTATGGCGCCGTGATGGCTTCGGGTTACAATAGTCGCCCGCTGATCGCCGAAGTACTCGTCCGTGGCACCGATTTCAGCGTTGTACGTGCGCGCCAGGAAATTGCCGCAATGCTGGCGCAGGAAACATTGGCAGGCTGGCAGACCTAGAAACGCGCCGTCCCGACTGACGGCCACATCAGGGGCCGAATTGAGCGACTGGAACGGACATCCTCTAAGCGACGACGAAACGCGGGCCCCCGCGCATCTCGGTTTACGCCGGGTGGTCGCGCGCACGGCCATGTTCTGGGAACGAGCCTGGCCCGCACTTTGGCCCGCCGTCGGGGTCGCAGGACTGTTTCTCGCTCTTGCCCTCCTGGGCGGCCTGGCGGCATTGCCCGGCTGGGTCCACGGGCTGCTGCTTCTCGGGTTTGCCATAGTATTTGCCCTGCAGGTATGGCGCGGCGTCCGCCGCATTCACCCGCCGACGAGCGCTGAAGCGACGCGACGCCTGGAAACCGATTCCGACCTTCCCCACCGTCCGTTGACGGTGATCGAGGACAGACCGGCCATCGGTGTGATTGACCCCGAAACCGACCGACTCTGGCGTTTACACCTGGCCCAAGCCGCAGCGGCGGCGCGCAACATCCAGCTGCGCTGGCCCCATCCGAACCTGGCGGGCCGCGACCCGTATGCCTTGCGGATCGCACTCGGCATGATGCTGGTCGTCGGCGTTTTCGCAGCCGGCGGAGATGCGAAAACCCGGCTGACACAGGCATTCACACCCGACCTTCAGGGGTTGACGGATGGCTCCTCCGCCAGTCTGGAACTCTGGGTTACCCCGCCCGACTACACCGGCCTGCCGCCACGCCTGCTCGCGAGTGCCGACCCGAAAGCGACCGCCGACCTCAACGACGCTGGTGAAAGAGAAATCTCGATCCCCGTCGGCAGCTCTGTCCTGGCACAGGTCAGCCATGCGCGGCGTGTGCCGAGCCTGAGTATCGGTGAGGCGAGCCAGGAACTGATGTCGGTCTCGGAGACCGGCTGGCAGATCGAGGCCGTTCTCGGCGATATCGGCCCTCAAACTCTGGGCGTGAGCGCGTCCGGGCGGACCATCGGCGAATGGCAGGTCAATGTTCTGCCGGATACCGTACCGGAGATCACTTTCGTCGATTCCCCCCAGGGAACCGCCAGCAATACCCTGCAACTCAGCTACGACGGCAAGGATGATCACGGAATCATCGAGGTCTCGGCCGAGATCACTTGGCCGGGCGTGGTCAGCAATCAGTCGTTCCAGCCCGTCGCCATCGAACTGCCCCTGCCCCGCCCGGACGCGCGCAATGGCAGCGCCGTCAGCGTCCACGACCTGACCGAGCATCCGTGGGCGGGCCTCGAAGTCGATGTGCGCCTCACGGCGCGCGACGGCCTCGGGCAGACCAGCCACACCGACAGGCTTGCCGTGTTGCTACCGGAACGGAACTTCAACCACCCGGTGGCACGTGAAATCATCGAGCAACGCCGTGTCCTGGCGCTGTCGCCCGACAACCGGCGCGAGGTTGCACGTTCTCTCCACAATATCGGCAGTTTCCCGCAGCGGTTTGGCAACGACGTCGTGGTCTTCCTGGCTTTGATGAGCGCCCGGTCACGGCTCGTCCACGGAAACCCGACAACCAACGTGACGCCGATCCTTTCGCAACTCTGGGACACAGCACTTCGGCTGGAAGACGGGGCGCTTTCGCTCACACAACGCGAACTCGCCGAACTTCAGGAACAACTCCAGCAGGCGATCGAGGACGGCGCCAGCGACGAAGAAATCCAGGCCCTCATGGAGGAACTGCGAGAAGCGCTCGACCGTTATCTCCAAGCCCTCGCGCAGAATCTGTCCCAGGCGCTCGAAGGGATGGATCTGTCCCTGCTGCCCGAGGCCGGCGAAGAACTCGATGTTATCGACCAGGCGGCCATCCAGGAACTGCTTGAGCAGCTGGAACAGATGGCGCGCCTTGGAGACACACAAAGCGTCGAACAGCTCCTCGAACGCATGCAACAGATGCTCCAGGCCCTGCGCGACGCCCCCAACCAGCTGCAGCGACAATCCAATTCGCCCGCACAGGAAATGCTGCGCGATCTCCAGGACGTGGTGCAGCGCCAGCAGGAATTACAGGACGAAGTCTTCCAGCGAAATCAGCGCGGCGAACGCCTGTCGGAGGAAGAAGCCCAGCGCCTGCGCGAGGCGCAGAACGAAATCCGCCGCCGGCTCGGCGAGATGATGCGGCGACTGGGTGAGATGGCTGAGCAGATCCCCGAAAATCTCGGCAATGCCGAGGATGCAATGGGCGACGCGGAGAGCGCGCTCGAGGGCGGCGACCTGCCGGGTGCGCTGGGCGACCAGGCCCGCGCGCTGGCCGAACTGCAGCAGGGGGCACAGAGCATGGCGCTTCGAATGATGCGCCAGCCCGGCCAGGGCCAGGGGCCGGGACAGCAGCAGGGCGGCGTTGTGCAACCGGGCCAGGAAGGCTTCGATCCGCTGGGACGGCAGCTGACCGGAGAGGACCCGGACCAGCAAGGCAATGCCACAGATGGCACAGGACGAGGCATCGGCGACGGAGAAAAGGCGCTCCGGGCGCTCGAAATCTTTGATGAGTTGCGTCGTCGCGCCCTGGACCAGACGCGACCGACCCTGGAAAGAAACTATCTCGAACGGTTGCTACGCCGGTTCTAGGGAGCGACCGGTCGCACGACCCGTCGCGCCGGACAATCAGTGCGTTTGCTGATTGCGCTGTGACATCGCGTCTTCCGCGGCATCACATATCTGCTTCAGACTAAACGGCTTGGCGATCACCTCGTGGATGAGTTCCTCGAGATTATGTGCCCGCTGCCGCTCGGCGGCATATCCGGTCATCATCAGGATCGCGGTCCTGGGATGTTCCTTGGCGACTTTCAGCGCCAATGCGATGCCGTCCATTCCCGGCATCACGATATCGGTGATCAGCAGATCAAATTTCTCATCCATGCCCAACGCATCAAGCGCGTCGAGGCCGTCATTGGCCGTCGCCACGTCATGCCCGCCATGGGTCAGCGCACGGCGCACGAACTCGCGCACCGCACCGTCATCTTCAGCTATCAGAACTCGCGCCATTTCATCTCCACCCCATAATCCTCGCGGGCATTGCTCGCCCGCAAAGTCCTCCCCGACCTTGTCCGACGTCGCCATGGACAAGGGACTGGACCGTCTTTCACCAGGGCAGACCCCGCAACGGCGGAGGGAGTGACGATCACGTGTTAGGGATTTTCGTCGGGATTGGTAAACAAAACGCTAACGTTCGCCGCATTCGCCGGGACTTCTCCGGTTTGTGAGGTAAACGAAGCCCGTTCACCGGGGCCGAGACGCGCGGTGTCGATTGTAAACGACCATGACTTGAGAGTGTTCTTGTCACCATCTGAAATCAGGACGTAGAGCACAGGAATATCGCGCGCGCCGTTGGAGACGTTGATCACCTCGCCCTTCAGGGCAAGCATCCCGTCCTCCGCCGAAACATTGAACTCCACCTCCAGGCCTTCACCCGGTGGCGGGAAAGCGTCGATGCCAACGCTGGCGTAAATCGCCTCGGCCTGCGGGATGGCGAGTGCAATCGGCGCGCGGCCAAACCACAAAACTGCCAGGATCGCCACCAGCAGCACCGCCGACACCACCCATGCCGTGCGCGCACCCCGACCCGAGCGCAATTGACGAAGTGCCGGCACATTGCGCCGGGTGCCGCGTGACTCCTCCTCGGGATCATACGGCGTCACTTCGATGGGAATCGGTGAATCCTCTTCCACTTCCGGCATCGATTCGTACCAGACATGGGCGCACTTGCCGCACTTCACGCGCCGTCCGTCGGGCGCAAGGTGCGCCGCGTCGATCGCAAACCGCGTATGGCAGTCAGGGCAACTCAGGATCATCGTTTGGTTATCGCCGTCGCAGGTAAATCAATTCTGAAGACCAAGTATAAACCATTCGGAGGCTCGGATCGCGAATCGGAATTTACGCGGCACGAATGACAAAGAGAAGCGTGCTGCGAGGTCTGTCCAATGGCTTTACCCCCGGGTTGCATCATGCCAACGTGATCGACGAGCAGGGCCGAGTCGAAATCTGCGTATTTCCCGGTCTCCCCCGCCCCAACCGGAGGCGCCTTTTCGTGTTGCGCTTCGAAAATGTCGGAATGCGCTACGGCATCGGGCCGGAGGTTCTGCGCGATATCAGCTTCTCGCTCGCACCGGGATCGTTTCACTTCCTGACCGGATCCAGCGGTGCCGGCAAAACCACATTGCTGAAGCTGATGTATCTCGCCCTGCGTCCCACCCGGGGCCTGGTCCACCTGTTCGACAGGGACATTTCCGTGACCCCGCGCGGCGACCTCCCGGCGCTGCGCCGCCGCGTGGGTGTGGTCTTTCAGGACTTCCGCCTGATCGATCATCTGACGGCCGTCGAGAACGTCGCGTTGCCGCTGCGCGTGAATGGGGGACAGCACGCCGAAATCGACACCCATGTACGCGAACTGCTGAGCTGGGTCGGACTGGGTGATCGTCTCGATGCCCGTCCATCAACATTGTCCGGCGGCCAGCAGCAACGCGTTGCCATCGCGCGCGCCGTCATCAACCGCCCCCATCTGCTGCTCGCCGATGAACCGACCGGCAATGTCGACGACCATATCGCGGTTCGTCTGATGCATCTGTTCGAGGAACTCAACAAGGCCGGCACGACCATCGTAATCGCGACCCACAACAAGGCGCTGCTCGAAGAATTCGGCCACCCTGTACTCCAGCTCAACGATGGCGAACTTGCCGTCCGCCGCAAGCTTCCCTCGTCCGCGGCGACTTCTCCCGATGCGGATGCGACGTGATGCTGGGACGCCGGACCGATTTGCCGTTTGAGCGCGACCAGTCCACCCGGTTTCTCCCCTGGATTGTGGCGCTGATGGTTTTTCTCGGTGCATTGATGTTCGCCGGTGCATTGGTCGTCTCCGACACCATCGACAGCTGGGACAGCACCTTGACCGGACGGATGACAGTCCAGATTCCCCATGAATCGGCCACGGACACGGCCACGGAAACTTTGGTCACGATGCTCGCTGCGACGCCGGGCGTGAATGCGGTCCGGTCGGTCCCGACCGACGAAGCGCGCGCCCTTCTCATTCCCTGGCTCGGCGAGGAGGTTGTGGATTCGGGGCTCCCCATACCCTCATTAATCGACGTCGAACTGGTCGCCGGCGCGCGTCTCAATGCCAGTTTGCTCGCGGCCAGATTATCCAAATCCGTACCCGGAACGACGGTGGATGACCATCGGGAATGGCTGTCCGCGCTCATAAATCTGGGCCGAGCCGCAGAAATACTCGCCTTTCTCATCCTCGGGTTAATCGCTTCAGCCGCCGTCGTCGCCGTAATTTTCACGACGCGGAGTGGACTGGCGGTTCACGCCGCCATCATCGAACTTCTCCATCAGATGGGCGCCCATGACACCTACATCGCGGGCCAGTTCCAGATACAGGCGATGCAGCTGTCACTGCGTGGCGGGATCGCCGGCGCCGTCGCGGCATCAGTTGTGCTCCTCACCTTCGCCTGGGTCGGACAGGGCATCGATGCAGCCTTCCTCCCGCCTGTCACGCTGTCCGTCGCCGAATGGATCGCGCTCCTGATCGTGCCCGCCGGTGCGGTCGCCATTGCCATGCTCACGGCACGACTGACTGTCCTGCGCGCGCTCGCGCGTATGCCGTAATGGCCCGCAAGCCAAAACGTCGTTGGCGGCGGATTTTTCTCCCTTTCGGGTTGCTGATCATTGCCTGGATCATCGGCCTGTTTGTGTTCGTCGAACGCATCCCGGCGGTGGCCGGGGACCGGGATCGCGGCCTTCAAACCGATGCCATCGTCGTTCTGACCGGCGGGCGGGGCCGGGTCGAGCTGGGCACTGCATTGCTGGCGCGCTCGGCAGCGCAAAAAATGCTGATCTCGGGGGTTGGCCCGAACGTCTCGCCGCGCGACGTAATCCCCCCCACACGGCTTGAATCCACCATCCTTGATTGCTGCGTCACCCTGGGGCGGGCGGCGCGCAACACCCGGGAGAATGCGGTCGAAACCGCCGGCTGGGTCGCGGCCAACGATATCGGCAGCCTGCGCCTCGTCACCGCCGACTTTCACATGCCCCGCAGTCTGCTCGAATTCCACTCCCGCCTGCCCCGGACCAAGATCGTGCCTGATCCGGTCAGGTCGGAGAATGTGCACCTGTCGCGTTGGTGGTTCTGGCCCGGCACGGCATTTCTGCTGGCCCGGGAATACAACAAGTATCTGGCCGCCCGGGTGCGTGTCTTCGCAACCCGCGTCGTGGACCGGGGTTAGACCGGGATGCGACCCGTTCTGTTCACCATCCTGTTTTATGGCTGGACGACCCTGGCAGGGATCCTGGTTTTACCGCTCCTGCTCGGGCCGCCCCGACCGCTGATGGCCTATAGCCGGTTCTGGATTCGCGGCGCGCTCTGGCTGCTGCGAATCACCGTCGGGTTGTCGCATCGGGTCGTGGGGCGCGAAAACATTCCCATCGGCCCCGCTTTGTTCGCGGTCAAACATCAATCTGCATGGGACACACTGGCGATCAATCTGATCGTCAAAGACGCGGCCATCGTCCTGAAACGCGAGCTGACCTGGATCCCGCTGTTCGGCTGGTGCCTGCTCCGTACACGACAGATAGCCATTGATCGCGCGGGTGGCATGTCGGCCTTGCGCGGCATGGTCAAGGCTGCGCGCGCAGCGCTGTCCGACGGGCGCCACATCGTTATCTACCCCGAGGGAACCCGTGTGGCGCCGGGCTTGAAGCTGCCTTATCACGCCGGGGTATCTGCGCTCCATGGCGCGCTCGATGTGCCCGTTGTACCCGTCGCCCTGAACTCCGGCGTGTTTTGGCCACGGCGGTCGCTCAAGCTGCGACCCGGGGTCATCACAATCGAGTTTCTGCCCCCCTTGCCGGCCGATCTCACGCGGCGCGATTTCACCGAAACGCTTGAAACAGCGATAGAAGACGCCTCAGAACGGTTGTACCGGGAAACCCGTCCGACAACCGTCCGACCGGACGAGGGTAAGGCTGTGGATAAAGTTGTGGACGACTGACAGGCCACCGGGCCGCCAAGCGAATGGCTAATTGGTGGCGAGTAAAAATCATCCTTTGCGAGAACCGGCGGGCGTTGTTGCACCAATATTCTCTGTTTATTTCAGTTATCTTTCACACCTGCCGCAATAGCACGCTCACTTTCCCTTTCGGCCGGACGCGAAACGACGACAAAATCGATGTTTTCCGCTTTGAAGATGACCGGGAATGTTGATTCACGTCTATCCGAACGCCGCCAACGAGACCCCATCAGCCGACATTGCGGTTCTGTGGATAAACCGCCACCCGGCACTCCTCGTGAGACGGAACCGGTTGCAATAGTTCAGAATTAGCAAGTGCGAGTTATACCGGCTCGCCGACAGCGTGCCGGGTCGCCAGCCGGTGCAAACGGCGCAGGGGCTGATCGGCAATCCCAAGTTCGTCGAGATGGCTCACCGTGTTGCTCAGATACTCGGTATTCGGTCCGCTGCGGCCATGTCCCTGCAAGATAAGACGCAATGCCTCGTCCTCGGAAAGCCGGCCGGCGTACTGAATGTGATTATGTGCCGCCGTGTAGGTGTGGGCCCTGACCGTCTTGCCGCCAATCCGGGCCGTCACCCAGCGCGGCATATACACCCGTGTCACCATTTCACGGCTGATCAGATACTCGACCGCGGCTTCCGCATGTTCGACCGCGACCCTGTAGGCCACGCCGTTGCAACTGCCACCATTGTCGAGACCGAGCACCAGACCGGGCCGTTCCCGGGTACCCCGGTAAACATGAGAATAGACGCAGAAGGAGCGGTGATAGCCATGAACTTGCGCGCGCGCGCGGTCAACAAACGGGAAATCAGGTCGCCACATCAGCGAGCCATAGCCGAAGATCCACAAATCCTCGCCCGGCGGATGGGTTGCCATGACCGCACGCAACGTCCAGTCCAGCTCATCCTCGGTCAGCTCGTACTGATCGGTCAGATGGGCGAGATCGGGCTGTTCTTTCACAATCGACATGGCGGCAGGACAAGTTCCGGTGCAGGACAGACAGACGAATTCACGCGGCACGCCTCGACGCCGCTGCGAACCCCGACTAGGTTGATCGGCAAGCTTCTTAGGCAACTGGCTGCATATGATCCAGCGAAAGTATTTGATTCCCGTCGGTGTAATTGCCCTTCTGGTGACCATCTGGACAGTTGGCTGGTTCTGGTTCGCGCGGGAAATCCAGGCCGGGATGCAGGATTTCGCTGCCCAGAATGACGGTAATCCAGCCAGCATTTCGTGGGACGGGGTGCATGTCTCTGGCTATCCGAACCGCCTGAACACCCATATCGCGCGACCCC
Organism: Alphaproteobacteria bacterium; assembly: GCA_965205535.1. Lineage (GTDB taxonomy): Bacteria > Pseudomonadota > Alphaproteobacteria > UBA6615 > UBA6615 > UBA8079. The sequence goes on from CBDBHH010000005.1 coordinate 520,568, forward strand.
GCGGCACCTGGTCGGGCCCGGACGGCGAACTCAGCTGGGCGGGTGCGGACGCGATCCTGGGCTTCTTCAAGGATGGGGGGCGCACGGTATCGTTCCGGGCCCCGGGCGCACATGATTTCACCCTGCGCACAAACCGCGCGGAACGATCGATGGCCGCCCTCGCGCAAGGCTTACGCGGACGGCTGGATTTCGACGGCAACGGACAGGCAACGGGTCTGCGCGGGCTGGCGACAGATCTCGACATAAGGATTGATAACGAACCGACGACCACACTCGACCGTGCGGCATTTGACTGGTCTCAGACGAGCGCGAACCGTGGTGCCTCCGGCGACGAAATTCATCCCGATTCCACCGGCCACTCCCTGACATTCTCATTGTCGGGCGTGTCCCTGGCCTCTGCCGAACTGGACCCCAACCTCACGGGAACTCTCGGTCGCAATCTCGAGCGGCTGGCCGGTCAGCTGTCTGTCCGCGGCGAACTCGACCCAACCAATTTGTCGCCAGACGGCCTGACACGCTGGCGCGACGCGGGTGGAACCCTCGAAGTCGCGAACTTTTCACTTGTCTGGGGACCCCTGCAGATCGCCGGCGAGGGTACACTCGCTGTTGATGAAACCCTGCAACCCGTCGGCGCCTTCACAGCACAGGTTGCGGGTCTCGACCGGATCGTCGATCTGTTGGAGAAAACCGGTCGAATGCGCCCGCAACAGGCCGCAATTGCACGAATAGCTCTGGCCGTTCTGACCCGCGCATCGGCAACTGGCGGGGCGGCACAGGTGCCGGTCTCAATCCAGAACCAACAGGTGTCGATCGGACCGATTCCGCTGCTGCGGCTGCCGGCCATAGACTGGAACTAGGAATCGGGTCAGGCGTCGTCGTCAGACGATTTGCCGTTCTCCGTATACTGAAACCGTCCGGCCTGACGCGCCTCGATGACCCCTCGACGAATGTCGCGGGTGCGCGTGAACATCTCGAACAGAGCATCACCATCGTCCTTGCGGATCGCACGCTGCAGGGCCGTCAAATCCTCTGTGAAGCGGCCGAGCGTCTCGAGCACGGCGTCCTTGTTAAGCAAAAACACATCACGCCACATCACCGGGTCCGACGCCGCGATCCGCGTGAAATCGCGAAACCCGCCGGCGGAGTATTTGATCACCTCGCGCGTGGTCACCACTTCGTCATCACGGGACTTGGCCTCGAGTTCGGTTTCGAGATCTGCCGCAGTCGCGACAATCGTGAAGGCTATCAGATGCGGCAAATGGCTGGTGATTGCCAACACACGGTCATGGTGTTCGGCATCCATGATCTCCACGTCGGCGCCCATGCCCTGCCAAAATCGTTCCAGGGTCGCGACCGCTTCACCGTCCGCACCCGGCGGCGGGGTGAGGATCGAAAAGCGATTCTGAAACAATTCGGCGAAGCCGGATTCCGGTCCGGAATGCTCGGTGCCCGCGACCGGATGCCCGGGAACGAGATGCACCCCATCAGGAATATGCGGCGCCATTGCCGTGATGACCGAACCCTTCACCGAACCCACATCCGTAACGATCGCACCGGATCTCAGGACGTCGCTCATGGCTGCCGCGACTGCGCCACAGGCGCCAACCGGCGTGGCAACCACGACCAGATCAGCATCGGTAACGGCACCGGCGAGGTCGTCGTGCATACTGTCGACGATTTCGAGGGCGGCGGCGCGCGCGCGCACGTCCCCATCGGCGTCGTGGCAAGCCACATGATTTGCCAACCCGTTCGCCCGGATCGCGTGCGCAATGGACGACCCGATCAGTCCGATCCCGATGATCGCGACGCGGTCAAATATCTGCGTGTCGGTCATGTGCCCTCAACAAACGCGCGCAACGCGCCAACAACCTCTTCCATTTCCGCACGCGTGCCGATCGACATGCGCACCCAATCGGGCAGGCCGTAGCCAGTCACACGCCGGGTTACGATCCCGCGCTCAAACAGGAACCGATAGGCGGCCTCGGCGTTCCGGTCCGTTTCGGGATCGAAGCGGATGATCACAAAATTCCCGACCGACGGATTTACCGTCAGCCCGATATTCTCGACTTCCGCAGTGAACCAGGGCAGCAGTTCGTTGTTCAAATCTCGCGACCGCGCCGTGTGTTCGGTGTCGTCGAGTGCGACAATACCGGCCTCGATCGCCGGTGTGGAAACATTGAACGGCGGCCGCACACGGTCGAGAATTTCGATGATCTCGGCCGGCCCGTACGCCCAGCCGATCCGCAGGCTCGCGAGCGCATAGATCTTCGAAAATGTCCGCGTCATGATCACATTGGATGCCTCACGCACCAGCGCGATGCCGGGATCATAGTCCGGTGCAACCACATACTCCGCATAGGCCGCATCAAGGACGAGCAGAACGTCTTCCGGCAACCCGGCATGCAAACGGCCCAACGCATCCTTCCCGAGATAACTGCCGGTCGGATTGTTCGGGTTGGCAAGAAACACGATTTTCGTCCGCGCATTCACGCGATCGAGGATGGCATCCACATCGGCCGTCAGGTCGGTTTCGGGCGCCGCCACGGGGGTGGCACCGACGCCGCGCGTGGCGATCGGGTACATGGTGAAACCATGCTCGCTGTAGATCGTCTCGTCGCCCGGTCCGGCATAGGCCAATGCGATCAGGTCTATGAGCTGATCCGACCCGCAGCCACAGATAATACGGTCGACCTCAAGCCCATGATGATCGGCAAGCGCCAGGCGCAGGCTCCGCGCATCGATCTCGGGATAGCGGTGTATATCCTCGCTGGTTGCCGAATAGGCTTCCATCGCACGCCAGGACGGTCCAAACGCGCTTTCGTTCGAACTGATGACAATACGGTCCGCGCCGCCCGATCCAACCTCGCTGCCGGCATAGGGTGTGATCTGGAGCACACCGGGTTTGGCTTTTGGCGGTGCCACCTATTTCACTCCTGTATTATTCGAAGGCTCGTAAGCTCGCGCGAACGCGCCCAGCAAACGGACATTCGAGGCTTCGAGTGTCGAGGCAACTGCCTGGATACGGTCGTCATCGACGTCGATGAAGCCGTCCAATTCGACAATGTGAATACGTTCCTCCGACATGTGAGGATCGTCGGTCACGGCCTGGGCAGTCACATCGAGGTCATTGCCTGCGCAGACATCACCAACCCGCGCGCGGCTCACCAGCGTGGGGCAGGTAAACATCATCAGACTGAGGTCATTGCCGGATTCTTCAGGCATCCCGCGCGCCAGTACCGACGCGCCGACGCCGCCCGCCGCGTCGTCATACCAAGGCAGGCGCGCAACCACATACACGTCCGTTGCATCACGTACATCAGCCCACCAGCCCGGCGCATCAGCAGCTTCGGGTAGCGGCACCAGGCCGACTGATACGTCACCGCGATGTACCGCAGCGACCACATGCGAGGCCGATTCATAGCGAACAGTCGGCGTGTCGAACCCGAAATGACCATTGGCAAGGCGCAACGCGGAGCCATGACCCTCAATCGCAGAATAACCAACGGTCAACTGACCCTGAATTCGGATCGACGCAGCGATAATCTCGCGCCAAAGCCGGACAACCGACGCCCGAGAAAGTTCGCCGCGGTGGCGGGCCAACAACCGGTGCAGCAATTGAGCCTCGCGGGCCGGACGGAAGGTGACCTGACCGTCGGCCACCTTGCGACGGCCGATTTCGGATACGACTTCGCCACGCCGCATCAACAGATCATGCAGCTGCTCATCGATCGAATCGATTTCGCGGCGCAGCGCCGCCAGATCGTCTGGCGCGGGGCTCATAGTCTCACTCATCCGGGAAAATTCCGACCGAATATGTATCTCTCCCCCGGGAATTTGGCAAAGAAAACGTTGACACCCCTCCACAGCCCCACATAGCTATGCCCCCGTTGCGGTTGCATTTTGCCCCACAACACCGGCTTCAAAACATGCCCAGACGATGACAAAGCAAGAACCAGACGGCGCGCAGAGCGCCGGCGAGGCAATCGCAGTTGAACCGGCGGTCACAGACCTTCCGGGCCATCGGCTTGTCCTGGGCGAGAGCGAACCACTCACGCTCGCATCGGGACAGATGCTGGGGCCGTTCACGGTTGCCTACCAAACCTACGGCACACTCAACGAAGACAAGTCGAATGCGATACTCGTCTGCCACGCGCTGACGGGCGACCAGTATGTTGCCGAAACGCACCCGATCACCGGCAAGGACGGGTGGTGGGGAACCATCGTCGGGTCGGGACGCACGATCGACACCGACAGTCATTTCGTCATCTGCATCAACGTGCTCGGCGGCTGCATGGGAACGGCCGGCCCCAAGGATATCGATCCACGAACCGGCGGCCCCTTCGGACTGAATTTTCCGGTCATCACGGTCGCGGATATGGTCGCGGCCCAGAAACTCGTCATAGAGCATCTCGGCATCACCAGACTATTCGCCGTCATCGGCGGATCGATGGGTGCGATGCAGACCCTGGAGTGGGCCTCGCGTTACCCCGAGATGGTGTTTTGCGCGATTCCGATCGCCGGAGCTGCACGCCATTCCGCCCAGAACATTGCGTTCCACGAAGTCGGCCGCCAGGCGATCATGGCCGATCCGAACTGGTGTGGCGGTGCGTATTACGGAACCGACGTGGATCCCGAACGCGGCCTCGCCGTCGCGCGCATGGCCGCGCACATCACATATCTCTCGGATTCCGCGTTACACCGAAAGTTCGGGCGCAACCTGCAGGATCGTCAGGAGATTACGTTCGGCTTCGACGCTGATTTTCAGATCGAGAGTTATCTGCGCCATCAGGGCCGTTCCTTCGTCGAACGTTTCGATGCGAATTCCTATCTCTACATCACCCGCGCCATGGACTATTTCGATCTCGCGGCAGAGTTTGACGGACAATTGCCGAGCGCGTTCAGGGGCTCGCCGGTGCGGTTCTGCCTGGTCAGCTTCACATCCGACTGGCTTTTCCCGACGGCCGAATCACGACAAATCGTTCATGCGCTAAACGCCGTGGCGGCATCCGTCAGCTTCGTTGAAATCGAAACGGATTCCGGGCATGACGCATTCCTGCTCGAGGAACCCGAATTCTTCCGAATTCTATCGGGCTTCCTGCGTGGTGCGGCCGACCAGTATGCGCGAACGGCGATCGAGACAAGCGAATGAACAGGCACGAAGTAACGGCGACGGCGCTGGTTCGCGTCGATCAGAAACTCATCGCCGACATGGTAACGCCCGGCAGCCGCCTGATTGACGTGGGCTGCGGCGACGGCGTGCTGCTGGACCTGCTTGTCCGGGAACGTCAGGTCGACGGGCGCGGCATCGAACTCAGCCAGGAAGGCGTGAACACGTGCGTCGCACGGGGCCTTGCGGTGGTGCAGGGCGATGCCGAAACCGATCTGCACAATTATCCCGACGACGCATTCGATTTCGCCCTGCTGTCACAAACACTCCCGGCGATTTTCGACGTCAAGGGCGTGCTGCGTGAGCTCCTGCGCATCGGTCGATGCGCGGTCGTCAGCTTTCCCAATTTCGGCTACTGGCGGGTCCGTACCGACCTGTTGTTCCGGGGCCGGAGCCCGATATCGGAAAACCTGCCAAACACCTGGTATGAATCGCCGAACATCCGGTTCTTCACGCTGACCGACTTCATGGATCTGCTGGACGAGCTGGATCTCACCGCCCAACAGATCGTCACGATCGATCGGCGCGGCCAGGCGCGCTCACAAAAGCAGATCGGTCACTGGACAAATCTTCTCACCGAGCAGGCTATCTTTCTGATCGGTCGGAGCTAGCCGCATTGCCCTGTGAGGGTGCGGTCGACATCGCGGCGACGCCCGCTGGCAATGCCACATAAGACCGGCGACGGACCTTTTCGCCAACGAGCGATCCGCCATAGATCTGCTTCGTCGCCTCGACGATCGTGACCCCGCCCACGGGCTTCAGCCAGCGCAGTCCCATGCGTTCCCAGGCCGGCGCCGCCGACAGCCAGAAACGGCGACGAGACGGCGGGAAAAACAGCGCGCGCGCATCGCGAACAGGCGTAAACATGGATAGGCGCAATGCCTTGTGGAGCTGTTCGGTCGAGAACGGGTGCCCGTGACCAAACGGGGTGTGGTCCGTACGCGCCCAGATCGAACGCCGGTTGGGAACGACCACGATCAGGCGTCCGCCATCTGCGAGAACACGCCACATCTCTCGCAGCATGAGGTGGGCATTCTCGCTGTACTCCAGCCCGTGCATCAGAAGAATCCGGTCGACCGAAAGATCGGGCAACGGGATTTCGTCTTCATGGGCAACCAGCGCCAGATTGCGTTCTTCGGAGATTCGCTCAGGCCAGGCCAATACGCCCATGCGTGTCGGCATTACCGCCGCCACGCGCGCGGCCTCGTCCACGAAAGAGGTGAGGTAGGGTGTCGCATACCCGAAACCCAGAACACGCATCCCGCGCACGTCAGGCCAGAGCGCCCGCACCTGACGCCGGATCATGCGCCGGGCAACAGAACCCAGACTGGACGCATAGAAATCACGCAAATCAACGACATCGAGAATCATGCCCGGGACGTTAACACAGGACGCAAACACCGGCGCCGTGGCGACGTGCCAGCCCCGTTTCCAACGCAGTTTCGTTTGACCGAGTCCGGGTGTAACGTGCCGGTCGACAAACCAGCCCAGAGTCAGGTCACCGATGATCGGGCCGCCGACAGAGCGAGGAAAACATGAAGCTTATTTACTCCGCCGCCTCTCCCTATGCGCGCAAAGCCCGGGTCGCGGCGATCGAGTCCGGCATTGGTAGCGAACTTGAGCTCGAAGGCATCCTCCCCTGGGAAGACCCGGCCGGATATCGGGATGTGAACCCGGTCGGCAAGGTGCCGGCCCTGATGCGCGACGACGGTCCGCCGCTCTATCAATCAAACCTGGTCTGCGAATATCTGGATTCACAGGGCACCACCAGAATATATCCCGACGCCGGGCCCGCCCGATGGACCGCATTGCGCCAGATCGCCGCTGCCGACGGCATCCTCGACGCATCCGTCGTTGTGCGAATGGAAGGCATGTTCCACGACGGTGACAGCGCATCGACCAAACTCATTGACCGACAGGAACTGTCGGTCAATGCAGCACTGGATCAACTCGAGGCGGAATCCGACGATCTGGCCGGGCCGGTCACCATCGGACAGGTGGCAGTAGCCTGCGCGCTCGGTTACCGGGATTTCAGATTTGCCGACATCGACTGGCGGGCCAGCCGACCGAACCTCGCGGCATGGTATGCGACCTTCGCGGAACGTCCGTCTATGATCGAAACCGATCCGGAAGCCTGAAAATCTGATTAGTAGAAGAACGACGTCAGCAGGGCATAGGTCCCGAACCCGGCCAGGACCAGCGCGACGATCCGGTCCATCCAGATCTGGTACGACCCGTCGACGAACGGTCGAAATGCGTTCGCCGTCGCCGAGAGTGCGATCCACCAGAGGGCGGAGCCGGCAAAAACCCCGGCGACCAAAATCGAGGCATTGCCGATGGAACGGCCCGCCTCGGTGAACCCGAGCGTTGCCAGCAAACCGGCAAACGCGACAAAGGTTATGGGGTTGGTAATCGCCAGCATGAGGGTGGACAGGAAGTCCTTCACCAGGCTGTGGGTTTCGATCCGTCGCTGAATCTTCTCGTCCGTCCCATCCGTAACCGGATGCGCACGAACCATCGCAGCCACGGTGCGCAGCGCGAGCAACAGAAGCACGACGCCACCGACCAGGCGCAAGCCACCCTGATGTCCGGTTATCCAGTCTTCGACCGCGGAGATGCCGAAGGCCGCCACAGCACCGTAGAGCGCGTCTCCGAAGGCCGCGCCAAGGCCCGAAATAAGACCATGCATGCGCCCCTGCGACAGGGTGCGCTGGACGCACAAAACGCCCACCGGTCCCACCGGCAGTGCGAGGAAGAAACCGAACACAATGCCCTGGATAAGAATGTAGTCAGTTACGGCCAAATACTGAGTTCCTGTTCCCCGTGAGCGCGCCCGGCGACACGCCGCCCCCGGAAGGTTCTTAGCAGATTAAGCGCGCGGTAAAAAACCGGACAAGATCATCCAATCGGACGCGATGAGAATCGCTGCTCCGGCACCCGAATTAGATCACGAGCCGCGATCACCTCAAGCTCGGCGCCGGCGCGCCGCTGTGTCTCCGAAAGAACGGCGAAGACGGTAGCCACACTGTGTTCCAGCGCCTCGGCAAGCGGACGATGATCCGCAAGGGCGGCTGCAAAAAGACTGCTGGCCAGATCACCCGCACCATGCGGCTCGGCTGCGAACCCAAGCCGCGGTGTCTCGACGCACCATGCCTCCGAGTCGGTGAACGCGATCACCGCAATATTCGCGGGATCGACATCGCGATGCTCTGCGCTGGTGACCATCATGGTCGCGCCTGGCCGCATGCCCGCCAGGAGCCCCCGGCCGGCGGCCACAATGTCGCGAGCCGGCGCACCCCGCAATGCACCACTCTCGAGCTCGCACAGGAGTTCGAGTTCAAAAAGATTCGGAATTTCCTAGTTTAAGGTCTTCGCAATGGCCCGGCACCCAGGCCGGACGCGGCACAATGGAGAGAACCATGCCTACAACTAAAAGGCGTCTTAATGATGGCGTCGCTTTTCTTTTGGTGTTCATGACTGTAAGCGCTTGCGCCAAAGCTCCTGAGAGCATTGCTCCTGCATATGTCAGCCCGCTAGCTTTCACAAAGTACAACTGTGACCAACTTGGCGCAGAAAGCCGTAGGATAGAGGAAGCGCTCGCGCAAGCATCCGAACAGCAACGGAATGCCAGAAGCAACGATACCATTGGCGTAATTTTTCTTGGGCTTCCAGTCTCGTCTTTATCAGGCGGGAATGTTTCAGATCAAGTGGCAAGGCTGAAGGGTGAGCAAAAGACGCTAAGGCAGGTCGCTATAGAGGGCCGTTGCGAACTGCCAGAACCGCAAGTTATTGAGCCGGAAAATGAGCCTAAAAGCTAATCATCCAAAGGAAGCGGGATGGTCTCATTTTGTTTCGGAAATGCACGCTGAAGATTTCGCTTGAATCTTTCCCAGTTCAACGCAGGCGCGGCTCGCATCAGTGCCATAACTCCGATCAGATGTTCTTTCAACTTCGGATGGCCAGCATCAGGCGTGAACCATTGGTGGTGTTTGCTCCTTCGCTGTCCAGTTGACAGTGTGGGATTCTTGGTTCTCAACTCGGCTAGTAGTCCCGGTGCAATACGGTCATAGACAATATCGTTGGTGTAGTGGCCTACCACGGAGGGACGTTTAATGGCAAAGTCACTAGGCCATCCCTTGAGACGGCAAATCTCAAGATAGAACTCATAAGGAAAAGTTTTAGTCCACTGCTGAAGCTCTTTCGCGATGAATTTCTCAAGTATGGTGGCAAGGGCACGTTCTTCTCGCAGCCGCTGATAGCCCGTGGCCTCATCGACCAGAGCAATGATACCGACTGTCGCGAGGCCCCGAATGAGAATTTCGGCGCGCTCGGCAATGTGTTGCTGGGAAGAGAGAAGGACATTGGCTGCCCGTGCTTCAAGGTAAACAGAACAAATTAGAGGAAGGAGTGTCGCCTTATAACCGGTTGCAACACTCCCGCCGCTAGCCGCCTGAAATTTGATTGGGCTTGAAGCACTGATCAAGTCTTTGTTTATAAATGAGTTTAAGCTCTTTGCTCTCAAAAAAACGGGCATGTTGAAGGTGTCGTCATGCCCGACTTAGGTCGCCCCGTTCTACCTATTGCACTCAGAAACGTCGTCGTGTCGATCGGCGCGTCGATCGGCGGCTTGGCTAAGAACCCTGGTTTCGTCTTCGAGCACGTAGCACTGAATCTGAATACCGCTGATGACCAAAGGGTGATCCGGGGCACCAGCAATAACCTTGAGGGGTTGTTCTTTCATGTCCGCACTCCCAGCCCGAGGTTGATGGTGAGGTCGAAGGCCGCAAACGGATCTGTTTCACGCAAATTGTAGCGGTAGCAGAACTCATCGACATAGCGTTGCAGGTGGCGACGGCTGACGCTGTGGAACTGGCCGAACATGCCGCGCTTCAACAGTGCCCAAAAGCCTTCAATGGTGTTGGTGTGAATGTCGCCGTCCACATACCAGTCTTGGTGTTTGATGACGGCGTGAGGCAGCACCTTAGACATGCCCAGATAGGCTTTATGCTCGTCTGTCATCAGGCTGGCGTTATCGGTATCGACACGTTCCCGCACAAATGCCCGCATGTGACGGCCCTTCATCTTGTCCTTTTGGACGGCTTTCGCTGACACCTTGCCGCCACGCTCGACTGCGCCAATCACGGGCGCTTTTTTCGTTCCCCGTCCACGCCGATGTTGCCCATCGGGCCCGTCGCCTTTCGTGCCCTTGCGAGGCTTGCCACCAATGTAGGTTTCATCCATTTCGACAATGCCGGTCAGGAGTCCGCGCTGCTCGGCTTGCGTCATCGCCTTCCTGATCTGCATGGATATCCGCCGGGGCGTGTTCTTGTTCACATTGAGATCACGCGAAAGCTGAAGCGCGGACACTCCCTTCTTAGCGTTCAAAATGAGCATAATCGCCAAGAACCACTTTTGGAGCGGCATATGTGTGTGATGAAAAATTGTGCCTACGGTTACACTGAACGAAGTTTTGCAATCGTAACAGCGGTGGCGGTGTTGGTTTTGCGCCGTGTTGAGTGAGCCGCAGTACGGGCAAACCGGCTTGTCGCCCCACCGTGCGGCTTCGAGATGGGCGATGCAGTCTTGTTGTGTGGGAAATCGTTCGAATATTTGTATAATGTCCATGGCATTCTGTCCCGTTTGGATTGGTTCGATCTGGTGACAGGATCAAACGTAACCCCGACGGGGCAGAATGTCAAGACCTTAAACTAGGATATTCCGAAAAGATTAGGGGTTGCGATATCTGCATGGGGAAACGCGGTCGTCCTGAAATGCTCGGGCAGCGCCGCATCCACATATAAGCCCGACCCGTCATCCCCCATCACCGGGTCGCAGCAATAGACCAGGCCCGGGTTTTCAGCACGGACCCGGCTGACAGCGTCCGTTGCCAGAAACGCGAGCTCCAGATTGCCGAGATAACCGGTGACCATGAGGGCACAGCTGGCAAAGGCCCCGCGCCGCGCCAGTCCTTGAAGCAAATCCGCGACGGTCTCCGGCGGCATGACCTGACCGCCGGCATCCGGATAGCCGGCGTGGTTTGACAGGATCGCCGTGGGTATGGCCCAAACGTCGTGCCCGAGGCACTGGAGCGGAAATGTCGCGGCCGAATGGCCGACATGGCCAAACACCACCTGTGACTGAATAGAGAGAATATGCATCGCTGGGTATCGGTTTTGCGCTTGTCGCCGCGCCGGCACAAGATTTCGTTTGACCGACGCGAAACGCCATTGATACCTGTCGATTGTTGATCTGCCTGGATGCGGAGCCCGGTTTTAGACGCCTGAGAAAGAGCCTGGTGCGAAAGCACCGGGCTCTTTTCATTTGCGAGCGATCTCGAGGGACCTGGTGCAACAGTCACCGGAAATGAAGAAGGCGCCAGGTGCATGGACGCGGAGCCCGTGACGCCTGACGCCTTCCTCGATCTTCCGACCCCGGGGTTGCCCCCGGAACTTCAGATCTTTCGGATCCCACCTGCAAGGCTTGCGCCTCCCCGGCTTCGATCCAATACCCACACCGACGTTCGGCTTCTCGTTGCTCCGCGCGCGGGACGTACCCCTGGCCGATACGTCGTCCATCGCGCTTCGCTTGTCCGGCATGGTCCGCTTTGACACGTCCCGTACCGCCCCCGAAGGGATCGAAACCTAGGTCAGCCACCTTGCCACAATCCCACCCGATTGGTCCCCGTTATTCCGAAGAATCACGGTTTCCGCCCGGTTGTCGTTTCGAATTCCTGGCCGGCGAGAGCCTGGATAACGAAACGCCGCCATCTTTCCTTCGCCCCGAGCCCACCGAAGTAGACATCTGAGCGGAGCGCGCACTCCGAAGAGATTGCGCTGCCGGAAAGACCGCTGGTTTGCGCAACGGTGCCTTCCTTACCGGCCGACCTCTGTCCGCTTTCTTCCGAGGAAGCTCGCGTCCGTCTGGTCAACCGACCGTGCCCGGGACCCGCCACATGGTTTCCCATGTTCCGGACCGTGCACATGAATGAACATCTACCGAGGCGATTGATCCCGAAGAATCATGTCCATCCGCCGACTTTCCGCCCGGCCTGGTGTCACCTTGCGATGACCCCGTTGGCCCGACGTTAGGTTTTCGCCAATCCGGCCCGTCCCCCTGGTGACCGTTCCGGACCTGTCCGAACCAACCGCAGAGCGGCTAATCGGACCCGACACAAACCCGTCGACACGCCAATGCGTGCACGGACATGTTCGACCGCCACCGCAAAGGCAGCAATGTCCAATCGATCCCGACATCCAGTTTCTTGTGCAAAACTCGCCCGGTAGATCACAACTCCTCCACAGGTTTTCCACACGCTGTCCACGACCCGGACGCTGTGCCCGTCGATCCAAGCTGTTGCGCGCGGCTGTGTCATTGACGAAACGGGGGGCGGGGGTCTAAATCTGCTTTCTAGAAATACGTACACTCGTGACCGTCACGAGCCACTGTTTGGCGGCGCGCGGCACACGGAAAACCACCGGAACCAATTCCTGCGTTCCGGCTTTGCAGCAAAGTCAGGGGGCCACATGGCGACCGACAACAGACCGCTATCGCCGCACCTTCAGGTCTATCGCCCGCAGTTCACATCGGTACTCTCGATTCTTCACCGGATTACAGGTATCGCCCTCGCCGTCGGCACACTGCTTCTGGTCTGGTGGCTGATTGCCGCCGCTGCCGGGCCAACCGAATTCAACACGGTGCAAAACTTCATCGGCTCGTTCATTGGGCGGATCCTGCTGCTCGGCTGGAGCTTCGCGCTCTACTATCACCTGTGCAACGGCATCCGGCATCTGGTCTGGGACGCGGGCAAGGGGTTCGAATTGAGCACCGCTTTCGCATCTGCATGGCTGGTGGTGGTTGCCGCGATCGTGCTCACTGTCATTAGCTGGGTCGCTGGATATGCCAGCCTCGGAGGGCTCTAGAGATGAACATGCGCTCCCCCCTGAGCCGCGCACGCGGCCTCGGATCCGCCAAGAGCGGCACCAACCATTGGTGGGCACAGCGGCTCACGGCGCTGGCGTTGATCCCGCTTGTGATCTGGTTTGTCGTGTCGATGATTATCGTCACCGGCGCCGACCACGCGGCGGCTGTCGATTTCATCAGCAGCCCGGTCAACTCGGTTCTGCTTATCCTCCTGATCGTCGCCACATTCCATCACGGGCAACTCGGCCTGACGGTGGTGATCGAGGACTACATCCACACACGCTGGCTCGAAGTGAGCCTGATCATCGCGGTCAAAGGCGCCGCCATTTTCCTTGGCGTCGCTTCTGTCTACGCCGTGATCGCAATCGCATTGAAGTAAGGGGTTAACGATGGCGGCCAACGGCGATTATGAAATCATCGACCATGACTACGACGTTATCGTCGTGGGCGCGGGCGGTGCCGGGTTGCGTGCAACATTCGGCATGGCGAACCAGGGCCTGAAAACGGCCTGCATCTCGAAGGTCTTCCCGACCCGCTCCCACACGGTGGCGGCACAGGGGGGTATCTCGGCAGCGCTCGGCAATATGGGCGAGGATGACTGGCGCTGGCACATGTACGACACCGTCAAGGGGTCGGACTGGCTGGGCGATCAGGACGCGATCGAATATATGGTTCGCGAGGCGATCCCGGCGATCATCGAACTTGAGCATCAGGGCGTGCCGTTCAGCCGCACGGATGCAGGCAAGATCTACCAGCGGCCCTTCGGCGGCATGACCACGAACTATGGCGAAGGCACGGCCCAGCGCACCTGCGCGGCCGCCGACCGGACCGGCCATGCAATCCTGCACACGCTGTATCAGCAGTCACTGCGCTACAACGCCGAATTCTTCATCGAGTATTTTGCCCTCGACCTGATCATGGAAGACGGCAAATGCCGGGGCGTCATGGCCTGGAACCTGGCCGACGGCACGATGCATCGCTTCCGCGGACACCTCGTATGCATGGCGACAGGCGGCTATGGCCGGGCCTATTTCTCGGCCACCTCCGCGCACACCTGCACTGGCGACGGCAACGCAATGGTCGCGCGCGCCGGACTTCCACTCGAGGATATGGAGTTCGTACAATTCCACCCAACGGGAATTTACGGCGCCGGCGCACTGATCACCGAAGGATCTCGCGGCGAAGGCGGTTACCTGACCAACTCCGAAGGCGAGCGTTTCATGGAACGCTATGCGCCGTCGGCCAAGGATCTGGCCAGCCGCGATGTTGTCAGCCGATCGATGACCATCGAGATGCGTGAGGGCCGCGGCGTCGGCGACGAGAAGGATCACATCCATCTCCACCTCGAACATCTCGACCCCGACGTGCTGGCCCAGCGCCTGCCTGGTATTTCCGAGACGGCGCGCATTTTCGCCGGCGTCGATGTAACCAAGGAGCCGATCCCGGTCCTGCCGACCTGCCATTACAATATGGGCGGCATCCCGACAACCTATCAGGGTCAGGTCCGGACCTGGACCGAGGACGACCCCGAGGCGGTCACGCCGGGCCTGATGGCCATCGGCGAGGCGGCCAGCGTCTCGGTGCATGGCGCCAACCGCCTGGGCTCGAACTCGCTGCTCGACCTGGTCGTCTTCGGCCGGGCCGCCGCACTGCGGGCGGCAGAACTGGTCACGCCGGGCACGCCGCACGAACCGCTTCCTGAAGGCGCCGGCGATGAGGCGCTGGCGCGCTTCGATAAGCTGCGTCACGCCTCGGGCAGTACGCCGACGGCAAAGCTGCGCCTCGAGATGCAGCGCACGATGCAGAACAACTGCGCCGTGTTCCGCACCGGCGAGGTCTTGCAGGAAGGCGCGAGCAAGCTCGACGAACTCTGGGGGGCGCGCGACGATCTGAGCGTGTCCGACGATTCGCTGATCTGGAACTCCGACCTGGTCGAGACTCTCGAGCTTGAAAACCTGATGATGCAGGCGGTGATCACGATGAATGGCGCAAAAGAACGCGAAGAAAGCCGCGGCGCGCATGCACGTGAAGACTTCCCCGATCGAAACGACGATGACTGGATGAAGCACACGCTTGCCTGGGTCGACGAGAAGGGCAAAGTCGACCTCAAATATCGCCCGGTGCATCTCCAGACAATGACCAACGAAGTCCAGAGCTTCCCGCCGAAGGTGCGGTCCTACTAGGCCGACCCAGGCGACGAGGAGAATTTTAGATATGGCTGAGTTTACGCTGCCGAAGAATTCCAAAGTGACCGAAGGCAAGGAATGGCCCAAGCCCGCGGGCGCGACCAATACCAAGGCCTTCAAGATTTACCGCTGGTCCCCGGACAGCGGCGAGAATCCGCGGGTCGACACCTACCATCTCGATCTCGACGATTGCGGCCCGATGGTCCTCGACGCGCTGATCAAGATCAAGAATGAGGTCGACCCGACGCTCACCTTCCGGCGGTCATGCCGCGAGGGCGTGTGCGGTTCCTGTGCCATGAACATCGACGGCACCAACACACTTGCCTGTACCAAGTATATTGCCGACGCAAAGAAGGACGTGCGGGTCTATCCCCTGCCCCATCAGTCGGTGATCAAGGACCTGGTGCCCGACCAGACCCACTTCTTCGCCCAGTACCGCCAGATCGAGCCCTGGCTCAAGACCGACAGCCAGCCCCCCGAACGCGAGCGCCTGCAGTCCCCCGAGGAGCGGGCCAAGATCGACGGCATGTGGGAATGCGTCCTGTGCGCCTGCTGTTCGACGTCATGCCCGAGCTATTGGTGGAACGAGGACCGCTATCTCGGTCCGGCCATCCTGCTGCAAGCCTATCGCTGGCTCGCGGACAGCCGCGACGAAGCAACGGGCGACCGTCTTGACCAGCTGGAAGATCCGTTCCGCCTGTATCGTTGCCACACCATCATGAACTGCACGCGCACCTGCCCGAAGCATCTGAACCCGGCCAAGGCAATCGCCGAGATCAAGAAGATGATGGTGGAACGCCAGGTTTGACCGGCCCCGGGCCGACAACTGTCGTCCCGGCCCCACGCGGAATCCCGGCCGCAGCTGAGCGGTCACACGCGATCCGATAAACGCTATTTGATCCGACGCAGATGCGGCGGCTTGCGGTCCTGCTTCGGCGGCCCGCCATCGCGTGGCCCGTTGCCGCCGGAGCGCCGGCGCATAAGGCGGTACAGATAAAAGACGCCCATGGTGACGATCAGCGCACCGACAAGGCGCAGACAGGTCTGGGTGACGAGCCCGTTCAGATCGAGGAACGAGACACGGCCGAGCGCCAGGGCAAAAATCTGAACCGCCAGGCCCCAGAGAAACGCATACTTGAATGCCCGCCATGGGGTCGTGGCGTAAACGCCAAGCCCAATATAACCGGCCAGTGCGATCGGGCTCGCGGTAAGTTCGAGGGCGAGGTTTAGATAGGAAAGCATCGGTCGACCCGGCGGTTGAAAGGCCAATCGAACCTAGCGGTAAACGCGCAACGCCACCAGTCGCGGTTATCGGCGAACCGCACCCACTCGTCTGCCGGCACTGTGCAGGCTATAATTCTCCAAACAGGACAGACATATTGGCCGGGAGCCGCGCCATGGAATTGAATCAGGACCAGCTCGAACAATTCGATACGGAAGGTTGGGTGTTTCTACCCGACGTGTTCAGCCAGGCGGAAATGGACGTCCTGTCCGGCGAGCTACCCGAAATCTTCGCCATGGACCGGGACGAAGTCTGGCGCGAATCCAACGGTGAGGCAGTGCGCACGGCATTCGCCGCGCATTACTACAACGAGGCGTTCCGCCGCCTGGGCCGCCACCCGCGCCTGATCGGCCCGGTGAAACAGTTGCTCGACGGCGACGTTTACATGCACCAGTACAAGATCAACGGGAAAGCCGCCTTCGACGGCGATGTCTGGCAGTGGCATCAGGATTACGGGACCTGGGCGCGCGACGACAAGATGCCGGAAGCCCGCGCCATGAACATCGCGCTGTTCATCGACGAGGTGACCGAATTCAACGGCCCCCTTTATCTGATCCCGCGCAGCCACAAGGACGGCGTGATCGAGGCCGGGCATGATCTGGCGACGACGTCATATCCGCTCTGGACCCTGGACAAGGAAAGCGTCGCGAAGCTGGCCGAAGAAGGCGGCATGATCGCGCCCAAGGGCAAGCCGGGCTCGGTCCTGCTGTTTCACTCGAACCTGGTGCACGCCTCGGCGCCGAACATCAGCCCCTGGGGCCGGGTGATCGTCTATCTGAGCCTGTGCCACGTCGACAATCACATTCGCCAGTTCAAGCGCGAGGAATGGATCGCGCACCGCGACTTCGCACCCATCGAACCGCTGGACGACGATTGCCTGCTGGCGTTCGCAAAAGAGAACGCGGCCGCGGCGGAGTAGGACGCCTCCAGGCTATCGCGGTATCCGGAGACAGAGGCCTCGCCCTTCGAGACGGCCGCTTTGCGGCCTCCTCAGGGTGAGGCCACTTTTGCACCCCTCATGCTGAGGAGGCGCGGAGCGCCGTCTCGAAGCATTGGCTTACTCCCCTACGCCGGCATCGGCGTGCGTTCGATCGTGTCCTCGATCGGCACATGCAGCGTCGTACAGAACGTGCCGACGAGCTGGTAGTAGCCCACCATCACCGTCAGATCGACGAGCCCCTGGTCACCCAGGGCGTCACGAATTTCCGCGATCAGCGCGTCGTCGGCCTTCCCGTTGTTGGCCACGATCCGGGAGAACCGCAGCACCGGCCCGACGGGAGACGGTAAATCTTCAGCCGCCGCTGTCCCACAGACCGCGCGCATGTCGTCCGGCATCCGGTGGATATGATGGGTCCATTCGTACCAGTTGCCGACCTCCTTCGAGACCGTGCAGATGATCATCTCGCGCAGGACCTCATCGAACACACTGTGGAAACGAACATGCTCACCGACGGACGCCACCGCCTCGAGCGCGCCCGGGCTACTGGCCATCCGCGCAAACAGCTCCGCCATGAACTTAAGTTTCCGGGTCTCCATGATGTGGTCATAGACGCCAACCCGGTCGGCGGGAAATTCGTCGCGCGACACGTGGGGCACCCGCGCGTCCTCGTTGTAGTCGGTCATGGATCCCCTCCAGATTTTGAATGCAATTCATTGTAGGCTGCGTCGATAGAATAGCGGGAAATGCAAAGGACGTTGCAATGAACCTCCACGCGATGCTCGGCCGGCGCGCCGAAGACGGGCGGCCTGTCCGGGTGGGCCTGATCGGCTCGGGCAAGTTCGGCACCATGTATCTGTCTCAGGCGGCACGTACGCCGGGCATCCACATCATGGCGATCGCCGATCTGGACCCGGAGCGCGCCCGCGCGGCCTGCGCGCGGGTCGGCGGGTTTGACCCGTCCGCGCCGACATTCGATGCGGCGCTTTCCCAGGGCAACACCCATCTGACCGACGATTCGATGGCACTGGTTGCCGCGGACGGGATCGATGTGGTGATCGATGTGACCGGCAGTCCGGCAGCCGGTATCGCCCACGCACTGGCGGCCTGCGAACACGGCAAACATATCGTGATGGTCAATGTGGAAGCCGATGTTCTGGCCGGTCCGCTGCTGGCCGAGCGCGCACGCCAGGCGGGAATCGTCTATTCGCTGGCCTATGGCGATCAGCCGGCGCTGATCCATGAACAGGTAGACTGGGCCCGGGCCTGTGGCCTCGAGGTGATCGCCGCCGGCAAAGGCACCAAGTATCTCGATGGCTATCACTATGTGACGCCGGACGATGTCTGGGACCATTACGGACTGACCGCGGAACAGGCTGCGGCGGGCGGCATGAATCCGCAGATGTTCAATTCCTTTCTCGACGGCACCAAGTCGGCGATCGAGATGGCCGCCGTCGCCAACGCCACCGGGCTCACACCCGCGCCCGACGGGCTCGCCTTTCCCGCCTGCGGCGTCCACGACCTGCCGCATGTGATGCGGCCTGCCGCCGAAGGCGGCCAGTTGCACCACAAGGGCCAGGTCGAGGTTATCAGTTCGGAGGAACGCGACGGTCGCCATGTGACCGGCGATCTGCGCTGGGGCGTGTATGTGGTGTTCGAAGCACCGAGCGAATATGTCCGCGCCTGCTTCGACGAATACGGGCTGGTAACGGACGTCTCGGGCAATTATGCCGCCCAGTGGAAGCCCTATCATCTTATCGGGCTTGAACTCGGCATTTCCGTCGCCAGCGCCGCGCTGCGCAACGAGCCCACCGGATCGCCGACGGGGTTCCGAGGGGACGCTGTGGCCACAGCGAAACGTGACCTGAAACCCGGCGACACACTGGATGGCGAGGGCGGCTATACGGTCTACGGGAAACTCATGCCGGCCGCGGCCAGTCTCGCCGCCGGCGGGCTTCCTATCGGGCTGGCGCATGACGTCACGCTCAAGCGCGCCGTGCCCAAGGACCGGCCCGTCGGCTGGGCCGATGTCGAGATCGATACCAACATTCAGGCGGTCCAGGTGCGCCGGGAAATGGAGGCCATGTTCGCAGATCCGGCAACCGCGACGGCAAACGAAGCCGCGCAATAGCGCGTCGCGCGCTTGCGCATGACGCAAAGCTGGCCTACGTAACCGCCGCAATGCCAGACGGAACTCCCGATTCGGACCTGCCCACGCCGCTCGAGCGCTATCGCAACATGCGCGAGGCGAACGAACTGATGCGTGACCCCACGCAAAAACTCGCCGTCGAGAAACTTCAAAGCCTCCACCATGCATTGAAAGGGTATCAGCCCAGCGGGGAAGGCTTTCTGTCGGGCTGGAAAGATCGTTTTGGCCTTGGACGCCGCAGCGATGCACCGCCCATGGGGCTCTACCTCTACGGCCCGGTCGGACGCGGCAAATCGATGCTGATGGACCTGTTCTTCGACACCGCGCCGGTCGAGCGCAAACGGCGCGTGCATTTCCACGCCTTCATGCTGGAAATCCAGCAACGCCTGAACGAGCTACGCAAACACGAGAAACGCGCCGACCCGCTGATGCAGGTGGCTGCAGACGTGGCTGACGAGAGCTGGCTTTTGTGTTTCGATGAATTCCACGTCGTGAACATCGCGGACGCGATGATTCTCGGACGCCTGTTCCAGGCCTTCTTCGATCATGGCGTCGTTGTCATCGCGACATCGAATGTTGCCCCGCGTGATCTCTACAAGGACGGCCTCCAGCGCGATCGCTTCCTGCCCTTTATAGATTTGATCGTCGAGAAGCTCGATGTGCTCGACATCGGTGCCGGTACGGATTTCCGCCTCGACCGGCTCAAGGGAAATCCCGTATGGCACACGCCGGTCGGGCGCGCATCGACGGCCAAGCTGGATGCGGCTTTCGCGACACTCACCGACGATGCGGACCCGGTTGCGTTCGAGATCGAGGTCCAGGGCCGCAGCATCCATGCACACCAGGCCGCACGCGGCATCGCCCGGTTTGAATTCGACGAGTTATGCAACAAGCCGCGGGGCGCATCGGATTTTCTGACCATTGCGACCCAGTTTCACACCGTGATGATCGACAACATCCCGATCCTCGATGAACGTGAGCGCGACGCTGCCAAGCGGTTCGTCGTGCTGATAGATTCACTCTATGAGCACCATGTGAATCTTTTCGCCAGTGCGGACGGAGAGCCCGGCGAGCTTTACATGAAAGGCGACACGGCCTTCGAGTTTCAACGCACCGTATCGCGGCTCATGGAAATGCAGGCCGAAGACTATCTGGACAGTCCCCACACGCCATAGATCGCCGGCGGAAGGCCGTCGATCGGTCGGCACAAATGCCTTGCCCCGGCCACGCCTTGAACCACCCCCTAATTCGCGTTACACACCGCGCGCACGGCAACTTTCCTCGACGTCGGAGAACATACGGACATGGCACGCAACAAGATCGCGCTGATCGGCGCAGGCAACATCGGCGGCACGCTCGCCCATCTGGTTGGCCTCAAGGAACTGGGCGATGTCGTCCTGTTCGACATCGTCAAGGGCATGCCCGCGGGCAAGGCGCTCGACCTCGCAGAATCCTCGCCGGTCGAAGGCTTCGACTCGAACATGGTCGGCGCCAGCAGCTATTCCGCAATCCGCGGCGCCGACGTGGTCATCGTGACCGCCGGCGTGGCACGCAAACCCGGCATGAGCCGCG
Source organism: Alphaproteobacteria bacterium (assembly GCA_965205535.1). Lineage (GTDB taxonomy): Bacteria > Pseudomonadota > Alphaproteobacteria > UBA6615 > UBA6615 > UBA8079. The sequence goes on from CBDBHH010000005.1 coordinate 541,781, forward strand.
ACGATCTGATCGGCATCAACACCAGCGTCATGGAATCTGTCGGCGCAGGCATCAAGAAGAACTGCCCCGACGCCTTCGTGATCTGCATCACGAACCCGCTGGACGTGATGGTCGGCATCCTGCGCGAAGCCGCAGGCCTGAAGCCGAATATGTGCGTCGGTATGGCCGGGGTGCTCGACAGCGCCCGGTTCCGCTATTTCCTGGCCGAAGAGTTCAATGTTTCGGTCGAGGACGTCACGGCCTTCGTGCTGGGTGGCCATGGCGACACGATGGTGCCGTCGGTGCGTTACTCGACGGTCGCCGGTATTCCCCTGCCCGACCTGGTGAAAATGAAGTGGACCACCCAGAAGCGCATCGATGCGATCGTCCAGCGCACCCGTTCGGGTGGTGGCGAGATCGTCGAGCTGCTTGGCAACGGGTCGGCGTTCTATGCCCCGGCCTCGTCTGCCATCTCCATGGCGGAATCCTATCTCAAGGACAAGAAGCGGGTTCTGCCCAGTGCGGCTTACCTTCGCGGCGAGTATGGCGTGAAGAACATGTATGTCGGCGTGCCGGTCGTGATCGGCGCCAAGGGCGTCGAGCGGATCGTCGAAATCAAGTTGGACGCGAAGGAGCGTTCGGACTTCCGCAAATCGGTCAAGGCCGTCGAGGCACTGGGCAAAGTCACGAAGCAGTTGCAGCGCGACACCCGCAAAAAGGCCGGCAAGTAGCCCCGCAACATCCGAAAGTTCGACTTTAGACCCGGTTGCGCAGTGCAACATGGATGTTAAAGTCGAACCTCGTTAACCATGTTTTGCCCCATCAACCGGGCACAATCGCGACAGTGGGCGATAAATTAACCATACGGTAATCCCGAACGTCCATCGTCACCGACACTTTCCACATTTGCCCCTCGGAACAAACCGCCAATGAACATTCACGAGTACCAGGCCAAGGGCCTGCTGGCGAAATTCGGTGTCGCCGTGCCCCGCGGTGCGGTCGCATACACCCCAGATGAAGCCAGCAAGGCGGCCCAGGAACTGGGCGGCTCGATTTGGGTTGTGAAATCCCAGATACATGCGGGCGGACGCGGTGCGGGACATTTCGCCGAAGACCCCGATGGCGGCGGCGGCGTGCGCCTCGCCAAGAGTGACGACGAAGTCCGCGCCCATGCCGAGGCCATGCTGGGCCAGACACTGGTCACCAAGCAAACCGGCCCGGACGGCAAGGAAGTGAAGCGTATCTACGTCGAGGAAGGCTGTGATATCGCGCGCGAGCTTTATCTGAGCCTGCTCGTGGACCGGGAGACCTCCCGGATCGTCATCGTCGCCTCAACGGAAGGCGGCATGGATATCGAGACCGTCGCCGGGGAAACCCCGGAAAAAATCGCACAGGTGGCCATCGACCCCGCGACCGGCATCATGCCGTTCCACACCCGCGAGGTCGCTTTCGGTCTGGGTCTGGAAGGCAGCCAGATCAAGAGCGCTTCCAAGTTTCTGACCGCAATGTACGACGCGTTCCTCGAACTCGACGCCTCGATGGTCGAGATCAACCCTCTTGTGGTAACGGGATCAGGCGATGTGATCGCGCTCGATGCGAAGATGAACTTCGACGACAACGCGCTTTACCGTCAGGCCGACGTCGAAGCGCTGCGCGACGAGGACGAAGAAGACCCCATGGAGCTCGAAGCCTCGAAGCACGAGCTCAACTACATCAAGCTCGACGGCGCGATCGGCTGCATGGTGAACGGCGCCGGTCTGGCGATGGCCACGATGGACATCGTCAAGCTGCACGGCAGCGCACCGGCCAACTTCCTGGATGTCGGCGGCGGCGCCACCAAAGAGCGTGTCACCGCAGCCTTCAAAATCATTCTCTCCGACCCGAATGTCGAAGGCATTCTGGTCAATATCTTCGGCGGCATCATGCGTTGTGACGTGATCGCCGAAGGCATCGTTGCCGCGGCCCGCGAAGTTTCATTGCATGTTCCGTTGGTTGTCCGCCTCGAAGGCACAAACGTCGATCTCGGCAAGAAGATCCTTGCAGAGTCGGGGCTCCCGATCGTCTCAGCGGACGATCTCGGGGACGCCGCCGAAAAAATCGTCCACGCGGTGAAGGAGGCGGCCTAACGCCATGTCCGTACTCGTCGGCAAAGAAACCAAAGTCATCTGCCAGGGCTTCACCGGAGCCCAGGGCACCTTTCATTCCGAGCAGGCCATCGCCTACGGCACCCAGATGGTCGGCGGTGTGACGCCGGGCAAGGGCGGCACCTCGCATCTCGACCTTCCCGTGTTCGACACGGTGGACGAAGCGGTCAGCACGACCGGTGCGAACGCCTCTGTCATCTATGTCCCGCCGCCGTTCGCCGGCGACGCGATCCTCGAAGCCATCGACGCCGGCATCGAGCTTGTGGTGTGCATCACCGAAGGCATTCCGGTCCTCGACATGGTCCGGGTCAAACGGGCCCTCACCGGCGCCAACACCCGCCTCATCGGCCCGAACTGCCCGGGTGTTATCACGCCCGACGAGTGCAAGATCGGAATCATGCCGGGCCATATTCATCGCCGCGGCAATATCGGTATCGTCTCGCGTTCGGGCACCCTGACTTACGAGGCCGTCGCGCAGACGACCGCTGTCGGGCTCGGCCAGACCACCTGCATCGGCATCGGTGGCGATCCGGTAAACGGCACCAACTTCATCGATTGCCTGGACATGTTCCTGGACGACGATGAAACCGAGGGCATCATCATGATCGGCGAAATCGGCGGTTCCGCCGAGGAAGACGCCGCCGACTTCCTGAAATCATCAAAGACCAAAAAGCCGGTCGCCGGGTTCATCGCCGGCGTTACGGCGCCTCCGGGAAAACGCATGGGCCATGCCGGCGCCATCATTTCGGGCGGCAAAGGCACTGCGGACGCAAAAATGGACGCCATGAAATCCGCGGGCATTCTGGTTGCGGAGTCGCCCTCGGCGCTCGGCACCACGATGATGAAGGCATTGAAGGGCTAGGTAGGTCACCTATCTGTTGGTGTGGGGGACGCCAACGCTTTGTAACCAGGGACCGCAGCCTGTTACCGCGGCTAGACTATGAATAGTTATATTGGCCACTCCTCGTTTCTGAATGGCGCCAACGCAACCTTCGTTGCGCAACTCTACGCGAACTACCTTGAGCAACCGGACAGCGTGGATCCCGAATGGGGCGAATTCTTCGCCACATTGCATGATGACGCCCGCGCCCTGCTCGAAGACCTGCGCGGCGCCAGCTGGGCACCGCGCGACGCGCGCGTGATCGGCGAACATCGTGGAAACGGTGCCAACGGCGCACATGCCGGGAATGACCATGCCGCCGCCGTCTCCCCCGCCGCCAATGGCGCGCCGCTGAAAGGTACGCCGCTTTCTTACGGCGCAGGCGGTGATTCCCAGGCGTCACCTGATCAAGTTCGCCGTGCGACCCTCGATTCCATTCGCGCCCTGATGCTGATTCGTGCCTACCGGGTGCGTGGCCATCTCGAAGCGCGTCTCGACCCGCTGGGCCTGGTGAAACCCGAAGCGCATCCCGAGCTGGATCCCCGCACCTATGGATTCGCCGATTCAGATCTCGATCGTCCGATTTTCATCAACTATGTGCTCGGCCTCGAAACCGCTACCATGCGCCAGATCATCGATGTGGTGCGCGAGACCTATTGCGGAAATATCGGCATCGAGTTCATGCACATCCAGGGCCCCGAAGAGAAGGCCTGGATCCAGGAGCGCATCGAAGGCATCCGCAACCACACCGAGTTCACCGAGCAGGGCAAACAGGCCATTCTTGGTGCGCTGACCCGTGCCGAGATCTTCGAACAGTTCCTCGACAAGAAATACACCGGTGCGAAGCGGTTCGGCCTGGAGGGGGGCGAGACCCTGATCCCGGCACTCGAGCAGCTGGTCAAGCGTGGTGGTCAGCTGGGCCTGCGCGAACTGGTCATCGGCATGCCCCATCGCGGCCGGCTGAATGTGCTCGCGAACTTCATGGACAAGCCCTTCCGCGCGATGTTTTCGGAGTTCGAGGGCAATTCACCCAACCCGGACGATGTCATGGGTTCCGGCGATGTGAAATATCATCTCGGCACCTCGTCGGATCGTTCCTTTGACGGCAACAATGTGCATCTATCCCTAACGCCGAACCCGAGCCACCTGGAGGCGGTCAATACCGTCGTCCTGGGCAAGGTCCGCGCCAAGCAGCAACTGCGCAGCGACACCGAACGCGACAAGGTGATGGGCCTCTTGATGCACGGCGACGCGGCATTCGCCGGCCAGGGTCTCGTGGCTGAAACCCTCGACCTGTCCCAGCTGCGCGGCTATCGCACCGGCGGCACGTTCCACCTGATCGTCAACAACCAGATCGGGTTTACAACCAATCCCACCGCGGCGCGTTCGTCACCCTATTCGTCAGACGTCGCCAAGATGATCCAATCGCCGATTTTTCATGTGAATGGCGACGACCCGGAATCAGCCGTCCATGTCGCGCGCATCGCGACCGAGTATCGTTACCGCTTCAAGGCCGATGTGGTTATGGACATGTGGGGCTATCGCCGCGCCGGACATAACGAATCCGACGAGCCGGCCTTTACCCAGCCGCGGATGTATAAATCCATCTCCGAGCAGCCGACGACCCGGGCGCTTTATGCCGAACAGCTCGAAGCCGAGGGTGTCATCGAATCGGGCGGCGGCGACCGCATGGTCGAGGAATTCCAGGCGCATCTGGAACAGGAGTTCGAAGCCGCGCAGAGCTACAAGCCGAACAAGGCCGATTGGCTCGAAGGCCGCTGGGCCGACCTCGGCATGGCGGAAGGCGACGAACGGCGCGGCGAGACCGCCGTGGACAATGAACTCCTGCAAGAGGTCGGGCACGCGATCTCCGAACCCCCGCAGGGGCTCGAGATGAATTCGAAGATTCTTCGCCAACTCAAGAACAAGCGCAAAATGTTCGAGACCGGCAAGGGTATCGACTGGTCTACCGGCGAAGCGCTGGCGTTCGGCACGTTGCTGTGTGAATCGACACCCGTCCGGCTGTCCGGCGAGGATGTGGGTCGCGGCACCTTCTCCCAGCGCCACGCGGTGCTGGTCGACCAGGCGCATGAGGAGAAATATCTGCCGTTGGCGAATATCCGCTACGGCCAGGCACCGATCGAAGTGATCGACAGTCCGCTGTCAGAGTTCGGCGTGCTCGGCTTCGAATATGGCTACAGCCAGGCCGAACCCCATGCGCTCGTACTTTGGGAGGCGCAGTTCGGCGACTTCGCCAACGGCGCACAGGTCATCATCGACCAGTTCATCGCCTCGGGCGAATCCAAGTGGCTGCGTATGTGTGGCCTCGTCATGCTGCTCCCCCACGGGTTCGAAGGTCAGGGACCGGAGCATTCCTCCGCGCGCATGGAGCGCTATCTGCAGCTGTGTGGCGACGACAACATGCAGGTTTGCAACATCACGACACCGGCCAACTACTATCATGCGCTACGCCGCCAGATCCGGCGCAACTTTCGCAAACCATTGATCGTGATGACCCCGAAATCCCTGCTGCGGCACAAGCTGTGTGTCTCGGATCTCGAGGACTTCGGACCGGGCACGAGCTTCCATCGCGTGCTCTACGACAACGAAAAACTGTGTGACGACAAGGATGTGAAGCGGGTCGTGCTGTGCTCGGGCAAGGTCTATTACGACCTGTATGAAGAGCGTGCCAAGCGCGACATCAAGGATGTCTACTTCCTGCGCCTCGAACAGCTTTATCCCTTCCCGCGCAAGGCGCTGATCGAAGAACTGTCACCATTCAAGCATGCCGAGATCGTCTGGTGTCAGGAAGAACCCGAAAACATGGGTGGCTGGACATTCGTCGATCGCAGGCTCGAGGCCGTCCTCGAGGAGATCGGCGCCGAGCACACGCGCCCGAGATATGTCGGCCGCGTTGAATCGGCCTCACCTGCCACCGGCAGCGCCGCGCGACATCGGCGCGAACAGGACAAACTGATCGACGAAGCGTTTACGGTCTAAGCCGATCGAAACGGGGATTACAGAATGACCATCGAGATCAAAGTGCCCGATATGGGCGAGTCCGTAACCGAGGGCACCATCGCGCGCTGGTACAAGGCCGTGGGAGAAGCCGTTGCAGCGGACGAACCCCTGGTCGAGATCGAGACCGACAAGGTCACGGTGGAGGTACCCGCACCGAGCACCGGCGTGCTCACGGCGATTGGCGCCGATGAGGGTGTGGATGTCGAGGTCGGCACCGTGATCGGTGCCATCGACGAAAACGCGACAGCGTCCGCCCCCGCTGCACAAGCTGCGCCCGCCGAGGACAAACCTGCGCCAGCCGAACCCGCGGCACCGGCAACCGCGACCACTGCCGGCGGTGAGGCGATCGACGTGACCGTTCCGGAACTGGGTGAGTCCGTCACCGAAGGTACGGTCGGCCGCTGGCTCAAACAGATCGGCGAAAGTTTCGCCGCCGACGAACCCCTGGTCGAAATCGAAACCGACAAGGTGACAGCGGAGCTGCCGGCGCCCAGTGCCGGCACCCTGATCGAGATCATCGCCGATGAGGGCGTCGACGTGGAAGTCGGCGCCATCGTGGGCCGCATCACCACGGGCGATGCACCGGCAACGACTGCGCCTGCACCCAAAGCGCCTGCTGCAGCCGACACACCCGCTGAGACGCCCGCACCGGCCGCCAGCGCCAACATGGAGTATCCGCTCTCACCGGCAGTTCAGAAACTGGTGGATGAGAACGGCCTCGATCCCACAGTCATTCCCGTCACCGGGCGCGACGGGCGCATCACCAAGGGTGATGTCATGCGTTACCTCGATACCCGGGCTTCCGGCGGGGCGGCACCCGCGGCGCCGGCCGTCACTGCGAGCCCTGCCACCTTCGATTCAGCCGGTGATCTGCCGGAACGCGCGGAAGACCCCCGCGGCGAAGAACGCGTACGCATGACCAAGTTGCGCCAGACCGTCGCTTCCCGCCTGAAGCAGGCACAGAACACGGCGGCGATGCTGACCACCTTCAACGAAGTCGATATGCAGGGCGTGATGGATTTGCGTGCCCGCTACCGTGACGATTTCGAGAAAAAGCATGGGGTGAAACTCGGCTTCATGAGCATTTTCGTGAAGGCCGCAATCAACGCCCTGAAGGAACTTCCGTCGGTCAATGCCGAGATTCACGGCGACGAGATCGTCTACCGGAACTACTACGACATCGGGATTGCAGTCGGCGGCGAACAAGGGCTTGTCGTCCCTGTGCTGCGCGATGCCGATCAGCAGAGTTTCGCCGGCATCGAGAACCAGATCGCCGACTTCGGGCAGCGCGCGCGCGATGGCAAGCTGACCATGAAGGAACTCACCGGCGGCACGTTTACAATCACCAACGGCGGTATCTTCGGCTCAATGCTGTCGACCCCGATTCTGAATCCGCCCCAGTCGGGCATTCTGGGCATGCACAACATCGTCAAACGCCCGGTCGTGGTCGACGACGAGATCGTCATCCGCCCGATGATGTATCTGGCGCTGAGCTACGACCATCGAATCATCGATGGCCGCGAGGCGGTTACCTTCCTGGTTCGGATCAAACAGGCGATCGAGGACCCGGAACGTCTTCTGATCGAGGTGTAGAACGATATGGCTGATGAACAGAGTTTCGACCTCGTCGTAATTGGCGCCGGACCGGGCGGCTATGTCGCGGCTATCCGCGCTGCGCAGCTCGGCCTCAATGTGGCTTGCGTGGAAAAGCGCGCCACACTGGGCGGCACCTGCCTCAACATCGGCTGCATACCCTCCAAAGCCCTGTTGCAATCATCCGAGCACTACAGCCACGCACAGCACGGGCTGGGAACACATGGCGTGAAGGTCGGCAAGGTATCGTTCGACCTCGACGCGATGATGGCGCACAAGACCAAGGTTGTGGACGACAATACCCAGGGCATCGAATTCCTGTTCAAGAAGAACAAGGTCACCTCCGTTTTCGGCACGGCAGAAATCAAAAGCGCCCAGGAAGTCGTGGTAACACCGGAAGACGGCACGCCGCATACTCTCAAAACCAGGCAGGTCCTGATCGCGACAGGCTCCGAATCCATGCCGCTACCCGGCGTGGACGTCGATGAGAAACGTATCGTCAGCTCAACCGGCGCGCTGGAGCTCGAAAGCGTCCCGAAACATCTGGTGGTGATCGGTGGTGGCTATATCGGGCTCGAGATGGGCTCGGTCTGGGCCCGGCTCGGCGCCAAGGTCACAGTGGTCGAGTTCCTCGACCGCATCACGCCCGGCATGGACGGCGAGGTCGCCAAGACCTTCCAGCGAACCCTCAAGAAGCAGGGAATGACGTTCAAGCTTGGCACCAAGGTGACGGGTGCGGAAACCCTGAAAACCAAGATCAAGCTGGCGGTCGAACCCGCATCGGGCGGCGACGGCGAAACAATCGAGTGCGATACGGTCCTTGTGGCGATCGGGCGGCGACCTTTCACAGCCGGCCTCGGATTGGAGACCGCCGGCGTCAAGACCGACCACCGTGGTTTCATAGAGATCGACGCGAACTTCCAGACCAATGTGGCCGGCATCTTTGCCATCGGTGACTGCGTGCCAGGCCCAATGCTGGCCCACAAAGCCGAGGATGAAGGTGTGGCGGCGGCCGAAATCATCGCCGGTGAGACAGGTCATGTGAATTACGATGCCATTCCCGGAATTGTCTATACATGGCCGGAGGTCGCGGCTGTCGGCAAGACCGAAGAACAACTCAAGGAAGCCGGAATCGACTACGCCAGCGGCACGTTCCCCTTCTCCGCCAACGGCCGCGCCCGCGCGGCCAACGAAACCGATGGTTTCGTGAAGATACTGGCCGATGCAAAAACCGATCGGGTCCTCGGCGCACATATTATCGGACCGGATGCCGGCACGCTGATCCACGAGATCGTCGTGGCCATGGAATTCGGCGCATCGGCCGAGGACATCGCGCGCACCTGCCACGGTCACCCCACGCTGGCCGAAGTGGTCAAGGAAGCGGCGCTCGCCGTCGGCGGACGCACGATACACATCTAGTCACTTCGGTCGGGGTGGTCAGCCGGCCTTCAGGTTGGCGCTGAAGGCTGCCGCGAGTTCGCTCAGATCGAGCGGCTTGCGCAGCAATACGGTCGCACCCGCATCGAGAGCCTCCGCCTCTGCCTCACGCAGCACCTGACCGGTCACGACGATAATGGGCAATTCGGTGTCACTGGATCGAATGGCGTGGATCAGCTCGACCCCGTCGCCATCGGGCATGCGCAGATCGGTCACGATCATGTCGGCGGGGATCGCTCGAGTGCAGGGCCAGGGCGCTGCGCCCGCTGCCGGCCGTGCTGGTGCGCACGGAGGGACTTTCGAGAAAGCGCGCCACCTGTTCGGCCGCGAGCGGTTCATCATCGACAACAAGGATATGGGCGTCGGTCATGGGCTTATTCTAGATCGATATCTGCCCCAGATGCACCTGCAACATCGGCAGGCATTATCCGGGGCAACTCGATGCTAAACAGGGCACCTTCGCCGGTATTCTCGGCCATCAGCGTTCCGTTCATTCCGCTGACGATGCCGTAAGAAATTGAGAGCCCCAGGCCCGTGCCCGATCCCGGGCCCTTGGTGGTGAAAAACGGCTCGAACACACGGTCAATTTCAGACGCGGGAATACCGGGCCCGTCATCGCGCACGTCTATGGTGACAATCTCACGCGCCGGATCATCGGAAACGACAACACGAACGATTCCCGCCTGGTCGGACGTGATGGAATCGTCTCGGCCACCCTCAACGGCGTCGCGGGCGTTGATCAGAAGATTGATGACCACCTGCTCGAACCGGGATGGCTCTCCAAACACACGACCACAGGCCTCGGGCGCCGACAGATTGAGCGCGACACCGCGTTGATCGAACTCAGGCTGCAACCAATCGATCGCCTGCGCCACGGATTGGGATGGATCAAACGCGACCTTCCGGCCGTAATCGTCACGACTGAAGATACGCATGCTCTGGATGGTCTCGGCCATGCGTTCGGTCTGGCCGGATATAACCTCAAGTTGACCGTGAATCATCTCATCATCCGTCCCGGCTTCGTTCGTCTGGAACTTGAGCTTCGTACGCTCGGTCGCCATGCGAATGATGTTCAACGGCTGGTTCAGCTCATGGACAACCCCGGCGGCCATTTCGCCGAGCAACGCCAGCTTGCTGGACTGGGCAAGTTGCCGGTCCTTTTCCGCGATCTGGCGATCATGGTCCGCGATACCTTGCGCCGTGCGCAGCACCTGACGAACAAAAAGCAGGCTGAGAAGCATAACAATCAGCACGCCCAGCCCCCACCACACCCGCAGAGACGCAATCAATTCGGCGCCGGGCTGGGGGGCTTCCCAGGTCAACCACACGACCGGCTGACCGTCCGGACCATCGAGGGCTATTGCGGGATTGCGTAGATCTTCTGTCGGTGGTTCCAAACTGAAGGCCAAGCCCTCGACCAGAAACTCGTCGGATATCTCTCCCAGAAGTTCGGGGGAGATATGGTGGGCATATACAAGGACTTCCCGGACGCGCCGTTCAGTGTCGGCCCCGATCGGGTTCTCGTGCGTAATCGCGCTCGCCGAGACCAGACGCAACAGTCCCTCATGGACAAAGTATCCCGACGCCGGCTCCGGTTCGAACATGGACGCGGCCCGGGCGCGCGCAATCAGCAGATCAAGGCCCGGACCGAAGTACCGACGCGCATCCTCTCTGGATGGAACACCGAAAACATAGGCAATTCTCGTCGAGCCGTCCGGCGCGACGACGAAAGACTCCGAGAGGCCATACACTTCGGCAGCGTAGGTTCCGATGTTGTTGTCGGCCCAATCCTTGTTGAGACTCGTCACAAGGTTCTCGACCGCGAGATCCCACCAACTATTGTCATAGACCAGGGTATCGAGATCCTCTTCGAACCCGGTGATCAGGGAGCCGACGAGCGTCTTTGAACCTTCGGCCGCGATACGATCCTGACCACGCGCCGAGAGGTTGATGACGATCGCCGCAGAGACCGCAACGAGCAGCACCGCGAGTACAAACGGCGTCACGAGAGGCCAGAACACCCGGACTTCGAAACGACGTGGCGCGGAATCGGACTTGGACATGCGTGTAACCGGACCCCAGAAATCTCAACTCAGGCTAACCCCGGCCACCGCCGCATGCAAATGAGCCCGAGTGCGATCCGGCACGATTCAATGCTACCTTCCCGCAACTATCCCGTCCGGTGGACCGGGAATGTATCAACCCCCTACGGCAACCAAATCCATGGTCGGCATTACCCGCAAGCTCGCTCGCCGTTTCGGCTTTGACCTCACGCCTTTTCCCGGAGGTGCGAAACATTGGAGTCAGCTCGTCTCGTTACTGACAGACCATGAAATCGATTGCGTGTTTGATGTCGGCGCCAATGTCGGCCAGTACGCAACGTCAATCCGGAAGAACGGTTATGCCGGCCGGATCGTCTCGTTCGAACCGCTCACTTCAGCTCATGCCGAAGTCGCCAGGCGAGCGGCCGACGATCCGAATTGGTTGGTGGCACCGCGCACGGCCGTCGGCGCCGCCCCCGGCGAGACCGAGATTCACATCTCGGCAGAATCCGATATGAGCTCCATCCTGCCGCTTGACGCAACCGCGCATGAGCGCCTGGCCAGCACCCGCCCTACCGGTATCGAGACGGTCGCGGTCACGACCGCCGCCGAAGCGCTCGAAACGCACACATCGACAGACATGCGTGTGTTCGTGAAATCCGATACGCAAGGGTTCGAGGCGCAGGTGCTCGCCGGCATTGCCGACGCCTGGGATCGGGTTATCGGGGTTCAGCTCGAACTGTCTATCCAGCCCATTTACGAAGACCAGCCGGACCACCTGCCGCTTCTTGAGCAGTTGGCGGCACAGGGGTTACGCCCGCATCTTGTCATCCCCGGCTACTGGAGCCGCCACTATGGCCGGATGCTGGAATATGACGTGGTGTGTTTCCGCGACTAGTTCTTCTGCGCCCGGGGATGTGCCTTGCTGTAGACATCAAGCAGGCGAGCACTATCGACGTCGGTATAGCGCTGGGTCGTCGACAGGGATTCGTGGCCAAGCAGTTCCTGAATGGCGCGCAAATCACCACCGGCCGACAACAGATGCGTGGCGAAAGAATGTCGCAATGCATGCGGCGTCGTCTCACGCGGGAGCCCCAGTGCAAGGCGCAGCGTTTTTACCCGCTTCTGCACCACCCGCGGGCCGAGCCGACCGCCCCGCACCCCGACGAACAGCGGGCCATCCAGCGTCAACGCGTGAGGGCAGGACGCCAGATAGACGTCGAGCGCTTCGCTGACAGCGGGCAAGACCGGCACCATCCGCGTCTTGCCGCCCTTGCCGACCACCGTGAGGCTGCCGTCCCGGGGCATATCCTTCTTGTCGAGATTCAGCGCTTCCGAGATTCGCAATCCGCAACCGTAAAGCAACAGGATGACGGCGATATCGCGCGCCGTGATCCATGCCGGTGCCGCCTCGCCTTGATTCAGGGCCTGGAGCAGATCCTCCGTTTCGGGGCGGCTCAGCGCCTTGGGAACGGCGTGCGGCAACCGAGGTCCGCGCACCGCGCCGATCGCCGGGTTATGGCCGAGCCCCTCCCGATCAAGATACCGGAACAACATGCGTACGGACGAAAGCGCGCGCGCTGTTGAACTGCGGGCATATCCCGATGTGCTGCGCATCGCCAGCCAGGCGCGGAAATCACCAGGCTTGAGTGCGATCAGGCTCGCGAGTGAAACCGTTCCACCGCAATGTTCGGACAGGAAATCCAGAAAGCCGCAAACATCACGAAGATAGGCTGATATCGTATGCTCTGATGCGCGGCGTTCGGTGAGGAGCAAGTTCTGCCAACGCTCGAGCGCACCGGTCAGATCGCTGGCCGCGGGCACCGATGAGAGATCGAACTTTTTCAGCGCGGCAGGTCGAGCCATGTGCGGATGCTGTGCTCCATGATGGCCGCCAGAAACACCAGAAGCTCTGACCCCTGGCCTTCGTGGAAGCGCTGCGGGTCCCGGCTTCCCAGCGCCAGCAGCGCAATCGGCGCGTCCTCGCGCACGGTCAGGCGCAACAACACTTCCGAACGCACCAGCCCCGCTGCTTCGCCGTACAACCTTCGATCACCTTCTATGTCTTCACGCAGGGTCACGGCGCGCGAGACATCAACGAGACGCTCAATGGTGCCGACGGGAACAACGCGCACACCCTGATTGTTGCCCGGTGCGACGGTGCCGCCCTCAAGACAAAGCGCGGCCGCATCGACGTGCAACAGCCCAACGAGATCGATTGTCAGAATCTCGATCAGATGATCGAGCGAACGCGCCTTGAGGAGTGCCACCACAGCAGCATGGATCCGGTTCTGGCTCTGCAGGTTCGAGCGACCGGCATCGATGAGATCGGTACATTGCGCACGTTGCTTCCCGAGGTCTGCCCGCACGCGCGCAAGCATGGCATCCTGCAAATCAACGACCTCGCCACCCGCTGGATCGACGTCGGCAAACGCCCGCTCGGGTGCCTCGAGCACCGAGAGAAGTTCCGGGTGGCGTATCAGAAAATCCGGGTTGGTTTGCAGAAATTCCGCGACCTCGGATTCGCTCAACTCGACCGGTTGCTGCGCGTCCTGGCGTGGGGCTTTGGTGCTCACGACCGCACCCTCACAATCTGTTTTCTACTCTGCGGCATTCTTTCGGTCATTCGCCTGTTCCAGGATCGACTGCCCGGTCGCCTCCCAATCTTTCATGAAGGCCGCGAGGCCCTTATCCGTCAGCGGGTGCTGATAGAGCTGCCGCAAGACATTCGGCGGCAGAGTCGCAACATGCGCGCCGGCCATTGCCGATTCGACCACATGTGCCGGACCGCGGATCGATGCGACCAGCACTTCGGTCTCGAAATTGTCGTACTGGGAATAGATTTCGACGATATCCTCGATCAGATCGAGGCCACGTAATCCCATGTCATCCAGCCGCCCGACAAAGGGAGAAATGAAGCTCGCACCCGCCTTGGCCGCCAGAACAGCCTGTGCAGCCGAGAAGCAAAGGGTCACGTTGACCATGATGTCGCGATCGCGCAGCGTCTTGCAGGTCTTGAGGCCCGCGGGCGTCAAAGGCACCTTGATCGCCACATTCGATGCCACCGCCGAAAGCACATCGGCCTCGGCCAGCATGGTGTCAACATCCGAACCGGTCACTTCCGCGCTAACGGGCCCCGGAACGACGTCGCAAATCTCGGCGATTACATCGAGCATGTTTCGCCCGGACTTTGCGATCAGGGACGGGTTCGTGGTGACCCCGTCCAACAGGCCGGTGTCGGCCAGATCGCGAATTTCCGCCAGGTCGGCAGTATCCACAAAAAACTTCATTCCCCGATTTCCTTCTTCTGCGCCATGATTTCAGAGCGCCAGGATTTTGTTCCCGCAATCGCCTGCGCCATGCGTTGGCCCGCTGCGAGTCTCCGGATAAAGTGTACCCGATGCCCCTGATCGACACCACTGCACCCGGACAGGACGACCCGACGGACAAGGCCGGCAAAACGATCAGCGTTTTGCTGCCACTGCCGGTCGCCGGCCCGTATGACTACAAGGTGCCGCCGGGCATGACCTTGCGACCGGGTGATTTCGTGCATGCACCGCTCGGGTCTCGGGAGATGACTGGCGTTGTATGGGGTCCGGCCGTTGGCGATGTCGACGAGAAGAAGCTGCGCCCCGTGGCCGAACACATCGATACCCGTCCACTGCCCGAGGAATTACGGCGCTTTGTCGACTGGGTCGCCGCCTACACGCTGAGTGCACCCGGCGCGGTCTTGCGGATGGTGCTGCGCTCTCCCGATGCGCTGGCGCCACCCAAACCGGTGACGGCATATCTGGCGGCAACCCTGCCGGGGGGGTTGCGCATGACCCCGGCGAGAACCCGGGTCCTTGATGTGCTGCGCGACGGCCCACCCCTTACCGCCCGCGATCTCGCCAATGAAGCCGGTGTCACACAAAGCGTCATCAAGGGGCTGGCTGACGCCGGCGCCGTCGAGCGGATTGAACTTGCACCGCCGCCCGCCTTCGCCGTCCCGGACATCTCCCGACCGGGCATGGCGCTGTCGGACGACCAGACCCGGGCCGCGATCGCACTCCGTCATGACGTGGAGGACGATAGTTTCTCGGTCACGTTGCTGGACGGGGTAACGGGTTCGGGCAAGACGGAAGTCTATTTCGAAGCACTCGCGGCCGCGCTCGGCGCGGGCAGGCAGGTGTTGGTGCTATTGCCCGAAATAGCCCTCACGCCTCAATGGCTCGACCGCTTCGAACGACGCTTCGCCGTCGCACCCGCGGTCTGGCACTCGGATCTCGGCCAGGTGCGCCGTCGCAATACATGGCGGGCCGTGGCAAACGGCGAAGCCCGTGTTGTGGTCGGTGCCCGATCGGCGCTTTTCCTGCCCTTCGACGAGCTTGGCCTGATTGTGGTCGACGAAGAACATGAATCAGCCTTCAAGCAGGAAGACGGCGTGGCGTATCACGGGCGCGACATGGCCGTCGTGCGCGCGCGTATCTCCGATTGCCCGATCATCGTCGCGTCCGCCACACCTTCGCTGGAAACCCGCGTCAATGTAGAGCGCGAACGCTACAGGGCAATCGCGCTGCCCGAGCGATTCGGTCGCTCGGCGCTGCCGACCATCGACACCGTCGACATGCGCGACGGCGACTTGCGCGCCGACCGTTTTCTCTCGGAACCGCTGGTCGAGGCGCTCAAAGAAAACTTGTCCGACGGCGAGCAGGCGCTGCTGTTCCTCAACCGTCGCGGTTACGCGCCGCTGACCCTGTGCCGCACCTGCGGACACCGCTTCGCCTGTCCCAGCTGCAGCGCGTGGCTGACAGAACACCGTTTCCGAAAGCGGCTACAGTGCCATCACTGTGGATATGAGGTCCCGATCCCGACGAATTGTCCGTCCTGCGACAACGCCGACACGCTCGTGGCGTGCGGCCCGGGTGTCGAGCGCATCGCCGAAGAGGTCAGAACGCTGCTGCCCGACGCGCGCATGGAAATCATGACCAGCGACACCATGCGCGGCCCGGAGGCGGCGCAACGGCTGGTTCGATCGGTCGAGGACCAGGAGATCGACATCCTGATCGGCACCCAGATGGTCGCCAAGGGTCATCATTTCCCCAACCTGACCCTCGTCGGGATCGTCGACGCGGATCTGGGCCTCGCCGGCGGTGACCTGCGCGCGACCGAACGCACATATCAGGTACTGCAGCAGGTATCAGGACGGGCCGGGCGCGCGGAGCGACCGGGACGGGTGCTTATTCAAACGTTCCAGCCCGACCATCCCGTCATGAAGTCCCTGGCGTCCGGGGACCGGGACGGGTTCATGGCGCTGGAGACAGACGCACGGCGAACCGGCGCCTGGCCCCCGTTCGGGCGTCTGGCCGCCGTTATTGTTTCCAGTCGGGACCCACAGGTCGCGGACGACCTTGCGCGCGCGCTCGCG
Source organism: Alphaproteobacteria bacterium (assembly GCA_965205535.1). GTDB lineage: Bacteria > Pseudomonadota > Alphaproteobacteria > UBA6615 > UBA6615 > UBA8079. The sequence goes on from CBDBHH010000005.1 coordinate 558,284, forward strand.
CGTTGCGCACCTGACGGCCCGGGCGTGCGCGTGCTGGGTCCGGCGCCGGCGCCGCTGTCACTTCTGCGTGGCCGGCACCGGCGGCGGTTGCTGCTCAAAGCCGGATTGGACCAGCAAATTCAGGGCCTCGTCAGGTCCTGGCTTGCCCAGATCAAGGTTCCTTCCAGCGCGCGCGTGCGTGTGGACATAGATCCCTACAGCTTCCTCTAGGAGCCTGATTTCCATTGCCGCGTATCCGCACGAACAAGCGCGACGAAACGCCGCCATGGTGAACCTCTGAAAATCCGGCGCTTTTCTACAGTTTTTGCGCTGCGGTACGCTTGCCAGCCCCCAAGCCGTATGCTACCAAGCGGCTGCCTTATCGGCGGGTCACATACCGTCTAGCGGCAGCCGAAAAATATCGTTTGATATCAATCGGTTAAAACTAATCGCGCAAGCAAAAACTGGCTCCGGGGGGGCAGTCGCACAGTGGCGGCAGATACGAGTGTTGTCGGCGATATCGCGGAACGGTACGGGCTCGCATTGTATGAGCTCGCGGACGAGGCCAAATGCCTCGACGAAGTTGCCGGCGACCTCGCAGACCTGAAACAACTTATCGCGGACAGCGAAGAGCTGACGAAGCTTCTGCGTTCGCCGTTGATCGATCGCGACGACAAGGCGCGTGCGATGACGGCGATCCTGGAAAAAGGCGGTGCCGGCGAGCTGACCCGACGTTTCGTCGGGATCGCGGCCGAGAACAACCGGCTCTTCGCGCTGGACGCCATGTGCACGGCCTATCTGGCCGAACTCGCGCGTCGGCGCGGCGAAGTGACCGCCGAGGTCACCTCGGCGCGCGCGCTGAATGACGAACAACTGCAGCAGCTCACCGAGAGCTTGCGCGCAAAGTTGGGTGGAACAATTGCCGTCGAACCGAAAGTGGACCCCTCGCTCATTGGCGGGCTGGTGGTCCGGGTTGGTTCGCGGATGATCGATGCATCGCTGAAAACCAAGCTTCAGCGCCTGCAGTACGCCATGAAGGGAGCGTAGAGGATGGAAATTCGTTCCGCGGAAATTTCGGCGATCCTGAAGGATCAGATCGCCAATTTCGATGCCGAGGCCGACGTCTCTGAGGTTGGTCAGGTCTTGTCAGTGGGTGACGGTGTTGCCCGCGTCTATGGCCTCGACAATGTTCAGGCCGGTGAGATGGTGGAGTTCCCTGGCGGGATTATGGGCATGGCCCTCAACCTCGAGACCGACAATGTCGGTGTCGTGATCTTCGGCAGTGACCGGGACATCAAGGAAGGCGATACGGTCAAGCGGACCGGCGATATCGTCGACGTCCCCGTGGGCATGGGCCTCCTGGGCCGTGTTGTCGATGCGCTCGGCAACCCGATCGACGGCAGCGGCGACCTGGACACTGACGAGCGTCGTCTCGTTGACGTCAAGGCGCCGGGCATCATCCCGCGCGAGTCCGTCAGCGAGCCGGTCCAGACCGGCCTCAAGGCGCTGGACGCCCTGGTCCCTGTGGGCCGTGGCCAGCGTGAGCTGATCATCGGTGACCGCCAGACCGGCAAGACTGCCGTTATCATCGATACGATCCTCAATCAGAAGAAAATCAACGACGCGGGCGACGATTCCAAGAAGCTCTATTGCATCTACGTCGCGGTGGGCCAAAAGCGTTCGACGGTTGCCCAGGTCGTGAAGACCCTCCAGGAATATGGCGCGATGGATTACACCATCGTCGTCGCGGCAACCGCATCCGAGCCGGCGCCGCTGCAGTTCCTCGCGCCCTATGCCGGTTGTGCCATGGGCGAATATTTCCGCGACAGTGGTCGTCACGCGGTCATCTTCTATGATGATCTGTCGAAGCAGGCGACGGCATATCGCCAGATGTCCCTGCTCCTGCGTCGTCCGCCGGGGCGTGAAGCCTTCCCGGGTGACGTGTTCTATCTCCATTCCCGGCTGCTTGAGCGCGCCGCGAAGATGGGCCCCGACAGCGGTTCCGGATCCCTGACCGCTCTGCCGGTCATCGAGACCCAGGCCAACGACGTGTCGGCCTATATTCCGACCAATGTGATTTCGATCACCGACGGTCAGATCTTCCTCGAGACCGACCTCTTCTATAAGGGCGTTCGACCGGCGATTAACGTCGGCCTGTCGGTGAGCCGTGTCGGGTCTGCCGCGCAGACCAAGGCCATGAAGTCCGTCGCGGGCAGCATCAAGCTTGAGCTGGCCCAGTATCGCGAGATGGAGGCCTTCTCACAGTTCGCATCGGACCTCGACCGCGTGACCCAACAGCTGCTGGCCCGTGGTGCACGCCTGACCGAACTGCTGAAGCAACCTCAGTATGCCCCGCTCGCGGTGGAAGAGCAGGTCGTGGCCATTTATGCCGGCGTGCGTGGTCATCTTGACGGTATTGCGATCAACGACGTGAACCGCTTCGAGAGCCAGTTCCTCGATCATGTGCGCGACACCCATGCGGACATTCTCACGGACATCCGTGACAGCGGCGCACTGAGCGACGAGACCGAGAAGAAACTCGAAGAGGCTGCGTCGGCCTTCGTGAAGACCTTCGCCTAGCACCGGCCAGACAGGGTAAAGACGAAACGATGGCCAGTCTCAAGGATTTCCGGGTCCGGATCACTTCGGTGAAGTCGACGCAGCGTATTACGTCGGCGATGAAGATGGTTGCCGCCGCCAAACTGCGCCGGGCGCAGGAAGAGGCGATCGCAGCCCGTCCCTACTCCGAACGCATGGAACGCATGCTCGGCTCGCTCGCGCAGAGTGCGGCCGCATCCGGCAACGCCCCGCCCCTTCTCGCGGGCAATGGCAGTGACAACACCCATCTGATCGTTGTCATGACAACCGATCGTGGATTGTGCGGCGGTTTCAACGGCGCCATCGGACGCTGGACGCGGCAACATATCCTGTCGCTGCGCGCCGAAGGTAAGGAGGTCAAGCTCCTGATCGTCGGTCGAAAGGGTCGCGGCATCCTGCGGGCCGAATTCGGCGACATGATCATCGACACGCTCGAAGACACGGCACGCCCGGCCCCGCGCTTCGATACTGCGGCCGAAATCGCCCAGCGTGTCCGCACGATGTTCGAGGCCGGCGAATGCGATGTCTGCACGATCGTTTACAACAAGTTCATCTCGGCACTGACACAGGAAGTTAACCCGCAACAGCTGATCCCCTTCGCGCTCCCCGAAAGCGAGGAGACAGATGATGCTGATGCGGACACCACCGGCACCGCGGCCTATGAATACGAGCCGAATGAAAAAGACATTCTGACGGACCTACTGCCGCGCAACCTGTCGGTCCAGGTCTTCCGGGCCATGCTCGAATCCTTCGCATCCGAGCAGGGCGCGCGAATGACGGCGATGGACAGTGCGACACGGAATGCGGGCGACATGATCGATCGCCTGACCATCGAATATAACCGAACCCGCCAGGCGGCGATCACCACCGAACTCATCGAAATCATCTCTGGCGCGGAAGCGCTCTAGACCACTCGGCTCAAAAAGGGCGAGGAGAAGAAAATGTCCAAGAATATTGTCGGCAAGATCTCACAGGTACTCGGCGCCGTCGTCGACGTGCAGTTCGACAGCGAACTGCCGCCGATCCTCAATGCGCTGGAGGCTGATAACCACGGCAACCGCCTGGTTCTCGAGGTGGCCCAGCATCTGGGTGAAAACACCGTGCGGACCATCGCCATGGACACGACCGAAGGTCTCGTGCGCGGCCAGGAAGCCGTCGATACCGGCTCCCCGATCAGCGTACCGGTCGGACCGGAAACCCTCGGCCGGATCATGAACGTGATCGGTGAACCGATCGATGAACGCGGCGATATCGGCACCTCGCAGAGCTTCCCGATCCATCGCAGCGCCCCGGACTTTGTCGACCAGTCGACCGAGACCGAGCAGCTGGTCACGGGCATCAAGGTCGTCGACCTTCTCACCCCGTACGCCAAGGGCGGCAAGATCGGGCTGTTCGGCGGCGCGGGTGTCGGCAAGACGGTCCTGATCATGGAGCTGATCAACAACATCGCGAAGGGCCATGGTGGCTACTCGGTGTTCGCCGGCGTCGGCGAGCGCACACGCGAAGGGAACGACCTTTATCACGAGATGATGGAATCAGGCGTCATCCAGCCGGACGGTGAGTCCAAGGCGGCGCTCGTATATGGCCAGATGAATGAGCCGCCGGGGGCACGCGCCCGCGTCGCGCTGACCGGTCTGACCCAGGCCGAATATTTCCGCGACGAAGAAGGTCAGGACGTGCTGTTCTTCGTGGACAACATCTTCCGTTTCACACAGGCGGGCTCGGAAGTGTCGGCCCTGCTCGGTCGTATCCCTTCGGCGGTTGGCTATCAGCCGACGCTGGGCACCGAGCTCGGTACCCTGCAGGAGCGCATTACCTCGACCAACAAGGGTTCGATCACATCGGTCCAGGCGATTTACGTGCCGGCCGATGACTTGACCGACCCCGCACCGGCCACGACCTTCTCGCATCTGGACGCGACGACCACCCTGTCGCGCCAGATCGCCGAGCTGGGCATCTATCCGGCTGTTGACCCGCTCGATTCCACAAGCCGCATCATGGATGCGCGCATCATCGGCGAGGAACATTACAGTGTCGCCCGGTCCGTCCAGGAAACGCTGCAGAGCTACAAGGGTCTCCAGGAGATCATCGCCATCCTGGGCATGGACGAATTGTCCGAGGAAGATAAGCTGACGGTCGCGCGCGCGCGCAAGATTCAGCGCTTCCTGTCCCAGCCGTTCCATGTCGCGGAAGTGTTTACCGGTTCGCCGGGCAAGTTCGTGAACCTGGAAGACACGATCAAGGGTTTCCAGCAGATCATCGCAGGTGAGCATGACGATCTGCCGGAGGCGGCGTTCTACATGGTTGGCACCATCGACGAAGCTGTCGAGAAGGCCCAGACGATGGCCGCCGAAGCGGCCTAAAGGTCTAACGGGAGACGACGCGTGGCGGAAAACGCGGTTCAGTTCGAACTTGTATCACCCGAGAAGCTGTTGCTCTCGGAAGAGGTCGAGATGGTTGTGGTGCCCGGTGCCGAAGGTGACTTCGGTGTCCTGCCGGGACATTCTCCGTTGATCTCGACCGTGCGCCCCGGCGTCATCCATGTTTTCGAGGCGGGGTCCGTGAAAACCCGTATCTTCGTGGCCGGAGGGTTTGCCGAGGTCACGACCGCACGCTGTACCGTACTCGCCGAAGAGGCCGTACCACTCGACGAAATCGACCGGGCCAGCGTCGAGAAAGATCTTCAGGACGCGAATGAAGACATTCGCGATGCAGGCGGAGATGACGCGCAGCTCGCACTCGCCGAGACCCGAGCCGCAACTGCACGCGCGAAACTCGCCTCTCTCGACAATCTGGTTTATCAATAAAATCAACCGATTGCCTGAATTCGCACTTCTGTGCACAGGGTTTTGACTGCACGACCAGACCGACGATATATAATGGGGTCGCGGACGGTGGGTTCGCATTCCAATCGTTGATGTGACGTCATGATCGAAGATCAGAGCCGACATTGGACACCCGACGACATTCCGTGGGATCAGTTTGATCCGACGAAGGTCGATCCGGAGATGTTGCGCATCGTCAAGGCGGCGGCGATGGTCGAATATAACGGCAACACCTACGCCGACTATCTTTGCAACGTCTTCAGCGACGACCCGGATTTCCAGGATGCCGCGCGACGCTGGTCCCTCGAAGAGGTTCAGCACGGCAAAGTGCTGGCGCGTTGGGCTCAGATGGCAGACCCGGATTTTGACTTCAGATCGCGGTTTGCAGATTTTTCCGAAAAAATTCGGCTCCCGATGGCCGCTGAAGAATCAGTTCGCGGCACGCGCTGCGGCGAACTGGTTGCACGTTGCATGGTGGAGGTCGGCACTTCGTCCTACTACACCGCCTTGCGTGAGGCGACCGACGAACCGGTCATGCGGGAGATATGTCGTCGAATCGCATTGGACGAGATTCGCCACTACAAGCTCTTCTATACGCATATGGAGCGCTACCGCACGATCGAGCGGCTGGGTAAAATCAAACGCCTCATGGTCGGGATCGGCCGAATCGGCGAAAGCGAGGACGATGAGCTCGCCTACGCCTACTACGCCGCCAACAACAATGGCGAACCGTATGACCGCAAGCGTTGCATTCGCGCCTATATGTCGCGTGCCTACGGCTTCTATGAAACACACCATGTAGAACGCGCCGTCATGCTGATCTTCAAGGCCGTGGGCTTTTCGCCGCACGGGAAAATCGCCAACTGGATCGCACGCGTTACCTGCTGGTTCATGAATTTGCGTGCCAACAATCGTGACGAGACCCCAACGGGGCGAACTCAGGCGATATAAGGCCGGAAGGTCTCGACAACAGCCTCGTACAAGGGCCGTTTGAACGGGACAATAAGCTGCGGCAATTCATCGAGATCAACCCATCGCCAGCGCCCGAATTCGGGTGATTCCACGCCACTGACATCGACATCGGAATCATTTCCCAGATGTCTGAAGGCGAACCATTTTTGCATCTGGCCGCGCCAGCGCCCTTTCCAGACACGGCCCGCCAAATCCGGTGGCAGGTCATACTTCAACCAGTCTGGCGCCTCAGCCAGGAACGAGACGTTTGAAACACTGGTTTCCTCGACCAATTCCCGCAAGGCTGCCGCCCGGGGATCCTCGCCGTCATCGATTCCCCCTTGAGGCATCTGCCACGCACCCGGGAAATCATTGCGTTCGCCAACCCAAACCCGGCCCTCGCCGTTCACCAGCATAATACCCGCGCAAGGACGGTAGAATTCTGCGTCAGCGTCGCTTGCGATCAACGGTCGGCCTGCGTGTTTACGACCGCAGAGACGGGTACAAGGGCGAGGCCCTTGCTTTCCAGCGTCTCTGCCCACTCACGAATGCGTTCGATCGTCACGGGAAATGCCTGCCCGATCGCAATCGAAACACCCGCATCCTTGGCGATCCGTTCGAGCTCCGTCAGCCGCGCATCGATGGTCACGCGTGAAACTTCACGCGAATCGAGGAAACGATCATTGATCGCACGGGGGACCTGCATCTGTGACGCCATCACGGTGGCAATGCTGCGTGCAGATGAGCGCGCATCGACATAAAGCAGTCCGCGCGCCTTGATCTCGGCCAAAATCGGCTTCATGGATTCACGCGACGTCGTGAATCGCGACCCCATATGGTTGACCACCCCGACATATCCCGTCACCCGCGACAGCGCCCAGCGCAGCCGCTCCTCATTCTCGTCCGGCGACAGGGTTACAAAAAGCGCCCGCGGCCCCGGGTCATTCGCCGGGAAGTCCACAGGCTCCATGGGAAGATTGAGCAGCACCTCGTGCCCGGCTGCGCGCGCGAGCCTGATCCATTGCTGGATGTTGTCGGCAAAGGGTTGAAACGCCAGTGTGACCTCACTCGGCAAACCCTGAATGGCGACTTCAGTGGCCGCACTCGAAAGTCCGAGCCCGCTGAGAATAATGGCGACACGAGGACGATTATCGCCGCTTTTGACCGGACGCGCATAGGCCTGCCACGGCTCACGCCCGTTCACGCCGATCTTCGGCAGCGGACCAAAACTCGACTGCTCTATCAGAGCCGGATCCGGGGCCGGCCGGAGCCCGGGGCCGCTTGGTGCGGGCAACTGCGGTACCGCTGGTGGTGCTGTCTGTTGCGGTGACTCGGCTTTGGGTGCCGGCGGCGAGACTGCCGCTGTTTCGGTGGCGGCCTCTGGCGCCGACCCGTCGACCGGGCTCGGTTCATTTACGGGCGCTGCAGGCGGGTCGGGCGTCGGTTCGTCGGACGTTGGTTCGTCGGACGTTGGTTCGTCGGGCGGCGGTGTCGCCGCCGCGTGAGACGTCGGATCCTTTGCCTCGGCGGGGTCTGGTTCGATGGCGCGCTCTGCCGGCGCTGGCGTGGTTAGATCCGGTTCGGCCTCACCTTGCCCTGTAGCCGCGGCCGGCGCGGAAACGGGTGGGGTCGCTGCCGCCATCTCGGGGGCTTCCGGCGGGTCAGCCGTAAGCCCAACGACGACCGCGGCAACCAGGCCAGCCAGCACGACAAAAAGCGTGACGGCGAGCACGGACGGCAGAAGAACACGCCAATTCAATCCGAACCCCGGTTCGCCGAACTCTTCACTCATGCCCTGATCCGTACCCCGAGACGCACCCGTTTGCCTAGTTCGTCGCCCGAATATTATAGGTCGCAATGCCCTTCAGGAGATCGAGCGCCCGCGCAAGCTGGTAATCCTGAGGCGCGGATGCCTCATCGGGGCCAGCCGCACCGTCGCCCGTGTCCAGACCCTCATTGTCGCGCGCATTGCGCAGATCACGCTCACGCGGGCCCTGCTGTACATTCTCGGTCTCGACCCTCGCCTGCTCGACCTCGATGTCCGGCGTGATACCGGCCTGCTGAATGGACCGCCCGCTCGGTGTGAAATAGGCCGCAGTCGTCAGGCGCATCGCACCATGACCCGGAATGGGCATGATCGTCTGCACAGAACCCTTGCCGAAGCTCTCGGTTCCCATGATGACCGCGCGCTTGTGATCCTGCAGCGCGCCGGCGACAATTTCCGATGCCGAGGCTGACCCGCGGTTGATCAGCACCACCATCGGCAGACCGTTTGCCAGATCGCCCTCGCGCGCATTGAAACGTTGCGAGTCGTCATTCTCTCGGCCCCGGGTCGAGACGATTTCACCCCGATCCAGGAATGCATCGGATACCTTCACGGCCTGATTGAGCAAGCCACCCGGATTGCGTCGCAAATCGAGCACAACCCCGATCAGTTCGTCACCCAGCTCCTGCTTGATATCGGCCATGGCGGCCTCCAGACCGTCATTGGTCTGTTCATTGAACGTCGTGATACGGACATAACCGACCTTATCCTCGACCCGGCTGCGTACGGACTTGATGCGAACGACGTCACGCGTGACCGCCACATCAAAGGGGTCGACGCCTTCGCGCCGGATCGTCAGTTGGATGTCAGAGCCAACCCGGCCGCGCATTTTGTCGACGGCTTCCGAAAGGGTGAGCCCGAGTACGGTCTCGCCATCCAGGTGGGTAATGAAATCCCCAGCCTCGATGCCCGCGCGCGCTGCCGGGGTCTCGTCGATGGGCGAAACCACCCGGACAAACCCCTGCTCCATGGTCACTTCGATTCCCAGCCCGCCGAACTCGCCGCGGGTCTGCACCTGCATGTCGCGGAAGCTGTCTTCGTTCAGATAGCTTGAGTGGGGATCCAGGGATTGCAGCATGCCGTTAATTGCGGCCTCAATCAGGTCCCCATCTTCCGTCTCGTCGACATACTGGGAACGCACCCGCTCGAAGATGTCGCCAAACAGTTCGAGTTGGCGGAAGGTTTCCTCGTCGGAATCCGCGGCTATGGCCGCGGCGGGAACGGCAGTGAGCATCGCCGAGAATGCGAACGCGGTGATCAGTTTGCGCATTAGCCTTGTGTCCTGTTCGTTTGCGCTGCCAACCAGGGCAACGGGTTAATCGGTTTTCCGTCGAGACGGAGCTCCACATAGAGCTTCGGTCCGCTCGATCGGCCTTCGGCCCTCGCGGCCTGCCCCCCGCTTTTCGTGCCTTCGCCCGCACCCTGAGGCCGATTCGCATCGTCGACCGTGCGCCCCAGCGGCTCTCCCGCGAGGACCCATTGGCCAACCTGTGCCTCGATACGCCCCAGACCGGCGATAAGTGTATGATATCCCTCGCCATGATCGATGATCAAGATTTGCCCGAAGCGACGAAACGGCCCGGCGAACGCAATACGGCCATCCCAGGGCGCCACCACTGACGCATCGGCACGGGTTTGCCAGGTGACACCGCGCGCACGCGGACCCGCGATCGTGCTGTCGCCAAAGCCCTGAATCACCCGTCCATGCGCGGGTGGCGTCAGATTCCCGCGTGCAGACGCAATCGACGGACCCGCCGGTGCCAGGGTCGGGGTTACGAAACCTGCTGCCGGAGAACCAGGCCGAGGTCGCGGTTGAGAGGTTGCGGTATCGCGACTGTCACGCAGACGTGACAGCAATTCCTCCAGCGTCTGGGCTTCCCGTCGAAGATCAGAGACACGCGCATCGGCCGCGGATTGCGCACCACGCGTTTGTTGCAGGATGTCGTTCTTCTTTCCCGAAAGTGTTTCCAGTCGGCCCCTGTCATGGTTCAGATCGACCGCCGCCTGGCGCAACGCGCTTCGACGTAGCTCGATCCGGTTCCGGAATTCCGCGAGCTCCGCGATATCTTTCCTCAGAACAAGAGCCTGGCGTTCGATCTCCGGCACCGCGGTGCGCAACAGCAATCCGCTGCGCACGACGTCATTCGGGTCACCGGGACTGACGAGCAACGCTGCCGTCGGCCGCAGGGACAGGCGTTGCAGTGCCGCCAGGGTGCCGCCGAGCTGCGTGCGCCGTTCGTCGAGCGCGCGTTCCTTGCGTGCGGCATCACCACGAAGCACGGCAAGCTCGGACTCGATGGTATCGAGAGCAGCTTCGTGGGATTGCACCGCGCGCGCTGCAGCGCGGAGTTCGGCGCGCAAAGATTGAAGTTCGCGCGCCTGCTCGGCCGCCTTGCGGGCCAGGTCCCCGGCCGCTTTCTGATCGCTCTCGATCGCCTCGCGAACCGACTCAAGCCGGTCCTGCACTTCATCCGGTTCGCCGGATTGTGCCACGACATCATGTGCCGCGATGACCCAGACAAATGCCATGGCGGCAGCGCCCCACAGGACGCGGCTGCCGGTGTATCGCTGCCTATTCGCCGAGATAGTAACTCTTCTGCTTGATGCCATCGACGAACTCGAACACCAGCGGTCGGCCAGTGGGCAACTCCACGCCGGGAATTTCATCTGCTGTGTACTCTCCCAAAATGAGCAAGAGCGCGCGCAGGCTGTTGCCATGCGCAGATACCAGCAAATTCTGACCCGTGCGGACCAGGGGTCCGATTTCGGCCTCATAGTATGGCCGCACCCGCTCAACCACATCGGCCAGGCTCTCACCATTGGGCGGGCGAACCTCAAACCCGCGCCGCCAGAGATGGACTTGCTCGTCGCCGTACTTCTCTGCCGTCTCAGCCTTGTTCAGCCCTACGAGGTCGCCATAGTGGCGCTCGCGCAACGCATCGTCGCGGGTGATATTCCAGCCGGTCCCGTCGCGCAGCGCGGCCAGGTCCGCGCCCGCATCGGCCGCGGAATCCAGTGCCATCTCAACCGTCCGGCGCGCGCGCTTCAGGGTCGAGGAATACACAGCGTCGATCGGGAAATCCTTCAGCAGCTCGCCAGCCTTGCGCGCCTCATCTTCACCGGCCGGTGTCAGGTCGACGTCCTCCCATCCGGTAAATCGATTCTCCAGATTCCACTGGCTCTGGCCATGGCGCATGATGATCAGATAGTTCATCCGCATTTCCTTGTTTCTTTGCGGTTTAACAGTTCGCCTGCCCGTGGTTTTGCCCGATTCGAGCCCGGTCCGCCAGCGTCACGCACGCTGGTGAAATCAGGCCCGATGATACGGGTGTCGGGCGATGATCTGCTGAGCCCGGTAGATCTGCTCGACGAGAAGAGTCCGCATCAGCATATGGGGCCAGGTGTTGCGGCCGAAAGCGATCATCCGGTCCGCACGGTTTCGTACGGCATCGGCATGTCCGTCGGCACCGCCGATCAAATAGACAAGATGCCGGCAACCGCCGTCCTGAAGACCGGCCATATCTCGTGCAATACCCGTGCTGGTTGATAATTTTCCTGTCTCATCGAGCACAACCACATGCGCACCGTCGGGGATTGCCGCGAGCAGCAGCTCTCCCTCGGCGGCCGAAACACGATCCGCCGACACTTTTTTCTTCAGTTCAAACTCGCGCAGCTCGATAGGCCAGGCGGTGATTCTTTTCTGGAAATGTTCGAGGAGCGCGGCCTCGGGACCTGCACGCAGCCGGCCAATCGCACCAATGGTGATCTGCAACACCAGCCTCCGCTGTCAGGCCGGCACGGATTCCTGCGAGGCCCGGTCCATGAACTCGGCTTCCCACAGCTTTTCAATCGCGTAATGCTCGCGGGATTCCGGTCGGAAAAGATGCACGATGACGTCGCCTGCATCCACCAGCACCCATTCTCCCGATCGCCGTCCCTCGGCGTGCGTGTCCTTCACACCCGCGGCTTTAAGACGCGCAATGAGATGCTCGGTGATCGAATCCAGTCGTCGTGACGACGTGCCACTGGCGACAACCATGAAATCCGCAATATCCGATTTACCGGCAAGAGGTACGACCTTGATATCATCGGCCTTGTCTTCGTCGAGCGATTCCTCGACGAGGGCCAGGATCTTCTCCGCTGTGGGCCGCAGAGTTGCCTTTTTCTTGCGTGCTATAACGATGTCCTCGTTTCCAAACTACGCTTTCGGATGCAACCGGGTCTCCCCGCTGCGTTCATTCGTCTATATCAACGACACCGGCCTAAGGCCAAACGCCATTTCTGCGTATCTCCGTCGCCGTCGCCGGGTGTGGCTTTATCCGCAAGAACACCCAGGCAGGTGGCGCAGCTTCCGGCAGCAATCGCGCTGCACGTTCCGGCACCCGCGCGCGACGAAAACGAACTGACGCGAGACCCGACAACGCCTTCGAATCATATGAATCACGCGCGAAGACGGCAATGGGAACCTTGCCGAATATTTGTTCCCACGCGCGCCATCGCGATATCTGAACCAGATTATCGGCCCCCATCAGCCAAACGAATCGCGCCGCAGGGTACCGATTCTGCAAGGCATCGAGGGTATCGGCGGTATAGCGTGTACCGAGTTCCGCCTCGATCGCAGACACCCGGATTCGCCGGTCTCGGGCGATCTCATGTGCGGATTTCAGCCGCGACTCGAACGACGCCATCCCGTCTTCGGACTTGAGCGGGTTCTGGGGAGAAACCAACCACCAGACCTCGTCGAGCCCCAGTTTGGTCAAGGCCGTCTGGCTGATATAGCGATGCCCGTCATGCGCGGGGTTGAATGACCCGCCCAACAAACCAATCCGCCGGCCCCGATGACGAAATCCGCCGGACCGGTGTGTCTGTTTTCCAGAAGTCGCCATTGCGATCAGGGTCGCGTCTGCCCGGCGCCGCGCACCACATATTTGTAACTGGTCAACTGCTCGGCGCCGACGGGGCCACGCGCATGCATCTTGCCGGTCGAGATACCGATTTCAGCACCCATGCCGAACTCGCCGCCATCGGCGAACTGCGTCGACGCATTGTGCAGAACGATCCCGCTGTCGATGCGTGCCAGAAAGCGTTCCGCCACATCCTCGTCGGACGTCACGATCGCATCGGTGTGGTTCGAGCCATGGCTGTTGACATGATCGATGGCGGCCTCGACGTCATCGACCACACGGACCGAGACAATCGCGTCGAGATACTCCGTCGTCCAATCGTCGTCATTGGCCGGAACGATGCGATCGTCTATCGCCTGTGCTGCATCATCACCGCGCACCTCACACCCCGCACCCGCGAGATCATCGACAATGGGGCCCAGCATGTCCGAGGCGACCGACCGGTCGATCAACACGGTCTCGGTCGCACCGCAGATACCGGTCCGGCGCATTTTGGCATTGAGCACGATATCCCGTGCCATCTGCGGGTCGGCCGCGCCATGTACATAGGTGTGGCAGAGCCCTTCGAGATGGGCAAACACCGGGATTCGGCTCTCGGTCTGTACACGCTCGATCAGGGACTTACCGCCGCGCGGCACGATCACGTCGATATGGTCGACCATGGTCAGCATGGCGCCGACGACCGCGCGATCGGTCGTGGGCGGCGCCTGAATCGCCGCCTCGGGCAACCCGGATGCACGAAGACCATCCTGAAGGCAGGACAGAATGACGTTCGAGGATTCAAAACTCTCCGAGCCGCCGCGCAAAACCGCTGCGTTTCCGGCCTTGAGGCACAATCCGCCCGCATCCGCAGTCACGTTCGGGCGCGATTCATAGATCACGCCGATCACGCCCAACGGCACACGTACACGCGCGATCCGCAATCCGTTCGGCCGGTCCCACTCCGCCAGCACGGTGCCGATCGGGTCATCCAGCGCGGCAACTTCTTCAAGACCGTTCGCCATACCCTCGACCCGGTCGTCGTTCAGAACCAGTCGGTCGAGGAAAGATCCTTTGACCCCGTTGCCTTCCGCACGCGCGACATCGTTGGCATTCGCCGTCAGAATTTCTCCCTTGCGCGCGCGGATGGCCGCCGCAGCGGCATGCAACGCCGCGTTCTTCGAATCCGGTGTGGCCGCCGCCAAATCGAGCGCAGCCGACTTCGCCGCCGCGCCGATATCTAGCATCGTCGCCGCTATGTCGGCGCTATCCGCCGAGATGTCGTGTGCAGCTGTCATATCTCTTCTCCGACCGTTCCTCTGGTCTGGCGGGCGACGATAGTCAATTTACCCGCAAATTTCATCCCGTTTGCTCCGTCAACCGGCGATCGCTGGTCCGCACGCCCAGATAGATGGCCGCGAGTATCAAGACGCCACCGATCGCTGTTTCCCGGGCAAACCCCTCTCCGAAATACATCCAGCCCAACGCGGTGCTCAAAAGCGGCTCGGTGAGAAACAACAATGCCAGGACCATCGGTGAGATTGCGCGCACCGCCCAGTTGAAACCGGTGTGTCCGATAATCTGGCTCACCAGGCCCAACCCGATGAACGCCAGATAGGTCTCCAGCGACAGTCCGACAAGCGGCAAACCCAATGCGAACACGACAGCCCAAAGCAGGATCGCCGCGCCGCTATAGACCAGCGTGACGAATGCGACGATCCCGACCGTCCGACGGGCCGCCTCGGCCAGCAGCAAGAAACCGACGAAAAGTATGCCGCCCACGAGGGCGAGACCATCGCCGAACAGTGTCGTCATCCCAATGAGAGCGCTACCCCAGCCCATGATGATGCTGCCCGCCAGCGCGAGGCCGACTGCCAGCCATGTGCGCGGGCCCGGCGGTTGACGCAGAGCGACCACCGCCCAGAGCGCCAACCAGACCGGTGTCAGGGTGACCAGCACCACAGAGTTGGCAATCGACGTGAAGTCCAGAGAGGCGATCCAGGTCGCGAAATGAAGCGCAAGAAACACCGCCCCGCCTGCGATCAACTTCCATTCGCGCTTGTTGAGCTGACGTATTTCTTGTCGCGACGTCACGGCCGCGAGCGGCAACAACACCGCCGACGCGATCAGCATTCGGTAGGCGGCGGTGACCAGCGGATCCGCATCCGCCATACGCACGAAGATCGCGGCATGGGCAACCGCGATCAGCGCGGCCACCAGGACGACGGTATAGGTGATGGGACTTTCGGCGCGTGCGGCGGCCATCGCGAAACGCTCAGCTCTCGACGAGGTCGTCGCGATGGATCATTTCTTCGCGGCCGCGATATCCGAGGATGTTCTCGATCTCACCGGACTGTCGGCCCAGGATGCGCTCCGCATCCGCACGTCCATAGGCCACGAGGCCACGCGCCATCTCCTGGCCATCGCCATCACACACAATCACGGGATCGCCACGCTCGAAAGCACCCTCGACCGCCGTCACGCCAGCGGGCAACAGGCTGTTGCCGCGGGCCAATGCCTTCGCGGCGCCTGCGTCGACGGTGATCGTCCCCTCGGGCTTCAGTGTGCCTGCGATCCAGCGTTTGCGCGCCGTGTGCGGCTCGGCCTGAGACACGAACCAGGTTGCCTGTGCGCCGGCCGCCAGGGCGCCGATCGGGTTGGCAACCCGGCCATCCGTGATAACCAGCCGGCAGCCCGACTGCAGCGCCACGCGGGCGGCCTCGATCTTGGTGATCATGCCGCCCGACCCGTCATCGCCCGCAGTCTCGCCGGCCATCGCCGCGATCTCCGGTGTGATGGCGTCAACTTCCGCGATATGTCGCGCACCGTCATCCACCGTCGGGTCGGCCGTGTAGAGCCCATCGATATCCGACAAAATGATGCAGGTATCCGCCCCCATCATCTGCGCAACGCGCGCGGCGAGCCGATCATTGTCGCCGAACCGAATCTCATCCGTGGCCACGGTATCGTTCTCGTTGATCACGGGAACCACCCCCAGCCGCAGCAAGGTGCCGATCGTATTCCGCGCGTTCAGGTGACGCCGACGGTCCTCGGTATCCTCGATGGTGAGCAGAATCTGCGCGACCGGCACATCACATTGACCAAGCGTTTCCTGCCATGCATGGGCGAGGCGCACCTGTCCTGCCGCTGCCGCAGCCTGGCTTTCCTCGAGCCGAAGTGCGCGATTACGCGGTCCACTCGCCAGACCCAGCAAGCGCCTTCCGATCGCGATCGCACCGGAGGAAACGATCATGATCTCCGCGCCGGACGCCCGCAGCGCCGCGATATCCTGCGCCAGCGCATCGAGCCAATCTGCCCGTAGCTGGCCATCATCATGGACCAACAGCGCAGACCCGATCTTCACAACGACACGTTTGCTCGTCGAGAGATCTCTGCCGGTACTCACTGAACCGTCTCCGAGACATCATCTGCGGCGGCGCCGGTCACCAACCCTGCGTCAGCCTTATCCGCCGCGATCTTTTCGGCCTCTGCCTCGGCATCAATAATGCGGCAGAGCGCGCGCAATGTTTCGGTCATGCCGGCGCCCGCGATGGCGGAGATCTCGTGGATTTCCTCGGCACCCATGGCGGTCAATGCCGCCTGGCATGCCGCAATGTCGTCAGGCAAGGCGGCATCACATTTGCTCAACGCGACCACGACCTTCTTGTCGGCCAGACCGCCGCCATAGGCGGCAAGTTCGTCGCTTATGGTGCGATAGGCCTCGCTCACGCCTTCGGGGCCCGACGTTACGTCCACCAGGTGGAGCAGCACCCGGCAACGTTCCACATGGCCGAGGAAACGGTCGCCCAGACCCTTGCCGTCATGAGCACCTTCAATCAGCCCGGGAATATCAGCCATGACGAAGGCCCGGTCGTCGCTCTCGACGACGCCGAGGCCGGGGTGAAGCGTGGTGAACGGATAATCCGCAATCTTCGGCTGAGCCGCACTGACCACGGACAGGAAGGTCGATTTCCCGGCATTGGGAAGCCCGACAAGCCCGGCGTCCGCGATGAGTTTCAACCGCAGCCAGACCCACATCTCCTGAGCCTCGCCACCAGTGTCGGCCCGGCGCGGCGCCTGGTTGGTCGAGCTCTTGAAGTGAATATTGCCGCGCCCACCCGCGCCGCCCTCAAGCAGCACGATGGATTCGCCCGGCTCGGTCAGGTCGGCAATAAGGGTGTCACCGTCCTCGGCGAAAACCTGCGTACCGACAGGAAGCTCGAGGATCGAATCCTTGCCGCCCGCGCCATAGCGCGCCTTTCCCATGCCGTCGGTCCCGCGATCGGCCTTGAAATGCTGGCGATAGCGATAGTCGATCAGGGTGTTGAGACCTTCGACACAGAGCGCGATCACATCCCCGCCACGACCGCCGTCGCCGCCATCGGGGCCGCCACGAGGTACGTTTGCCTCACGCCGGAAGCTGACACAGCCGTTCCCGCCATCGCCGGAGCGCAGATACACTTTTGCCTGATCGAGAAATTTCATGATCCGGTCTCTAAACGAAAAACGGGGAGATCGGCTAGCCAATCTCCCCGAATAATACGGTCTCGCGGCAGACCCTTAGGCCGGCGGAACCACAGACACGAAGTTACGGCCGCCACGCTTGCGGGTGAACTGCACCTTACCTTCGCTCATCGCGAAGATGGTGTGGTCCTTGCCGATACCGACATTCTGACCGGGGTGAAACTTGGTACCGCGCTGGCGAATGATGATGTTGCCCGGAATGACGGCCTCGCCGCCATACTTCTTGACGCCGAGCCGTCGGCCCGCTGAATCGCGGCCGTTGCGTGAGCTACCACCTGCTTTTTTATGCGCCATGTCTGATTACTCCTTGTCCGCAGCCGGTTTCTTGGCTGCAGGTTTCTTTGCGGCGGGCTTCTTGGCCGCAGGTTTCTTCGTCGTGCTCGAAGCGGCCTTCTTGGCGGCCGGCTTCTTCGCCGCTGGCTTCTTGGCAGCGGGCTTCTTCGCGGCGGGTTTGGCTTCCGCGGCAGGTGTCGCCTCGGCCGGCGCGTCATCGGTCTTCGGCTCTGCGGTCTTCGGTGCCGCCTTCGCGGCCTTCTTCGCAGGTGCTTTCGCTTTACCCGTCACGTCGACGATGCGCAGAACCGTCTGGTCCTGGCGATGCCCATGGGTGCGCTGATAGCCCTGGCGGCGCTTCTTCTTGAAGACCACGATTTTCTTGCCCCGGGTCTGCTCCACCAGCTCGGCGGTGACGGCTGCACCCTCGACGATCGGCGTGCCGACCTGGGTTTCCTTGCCATCGTCGAGCATCAGCACTGGCGCAATCGCCAGGGTGCTGCCCGCTTCGCCTTCGAGCTTCTCGACGGTAATCACATCGCCATTGGCGACGCGATACTGCTTCCCGCCGGTTTGAATGACTGCGTACATGTTCCGCATCCGTTATGTCGTGGCCTTCGTGCCACGCTCTGGCGCGGTCTCACGAGTGCCGAATGTTCCAGCAAAAACAAGGCGGACCGCGAATAAATCCGTCGGTCCGTCCAATGCGGGCGGACTATACGCCGCCAGCCACGCGTGTCAACCGCTCTGCGCGCAGGAAAACACCTAATAATCGCCCACCCACTGCGGGTTGCAGGTTTATCGTCGGGTGCGGTAGAACCCCTGCGCCTGAACATATTGCGGGCCCGTTCCGGATATCACAGATGATACCCGAAAATCGGCGGAGGGGTGCCGGAGTGGTTGAACGGGGCAGTCTCGAAAACTGTTGAGCGTGTAAGCGTTCCGAGAGTTCGAATCTCTCTCCCTCCGCCATTGACTACAAACAAACTTTCATATGCCCGAGATGGCATAGCCTCAAAAGCCCAGCATTTGCGGGCTTTTTCGCTATTTGCAATTGACTGCCTCTCTATAAAAACATCCCGTTTTTCTCTAATTTTTCTCCTATATATGCGCCTTTCCTGAAAAACACCGTACTTGGAAAAGCGAAGTACGGAGCTTTTAGTCATGGGAAATCAAGGGTTTGGCAATTGACCAGTTCGCACCAGTCTATGCCTGTCATTGTCAACCAGTGAGCTGACGCAGGACATTATCTGAGCTACTCCCCGGAAATGGGACACTGACGTAAGCTACGATTTGTTGTCTGCTGGTCTTCGACGAAAAGGAGATCAGCGATGTCGAAACGCAAGCAGCACTCCCCCGAGTTCAAGGCGAAGGTTGCTCTTGAAGCGGTGAAGGGCGAAGAGACGGCATCCGAACTGGCAAGCCGGTTCGGTGTTCACCCGACCATGATCCATCAATGGAAGCGTGCACTGCTGGAAGGCGCCTCGGGCGTATTCGAGCGGGGCGGTCGACAGAAGCCGGAGATCGATGAGGATCAGGTCAGGGAACTCCACGCCAAGATCGGGGAGTTGGCTGTGGCCAACGATTTTTTATCAAGAAAGCTCAAACCCTGGACCGGCAAGTGAGGGGGAACATGATTGAACCCAACCGTCCCAATCTGTCTGTAGGCAAGCAGTGCGCGCTGCTGTCGATCTCTCGGTCGTCGTTCTATTACACGCCGACGGGCGAAAGTGATATGAACCTGGCCCTGATGCGGCAGATCGATGAACAGTTCCTGAAGACGCCGTTCTTCGGTGTTCGTCAGATGACCTGGCACCTGCGCAATGAGGGGCATCGGGTGAATGAGAAGCGCATTCGCCGGCTGATGCGGCTCATGGGCCTAATGCCGATTTACCAGAAGCCCAACACGCGCAGGCCGGCGAAGGGTCACAAGATCTGGCCTTATCTGCTCAAAGGGCTGAGGGTGGATAGGCCGAACCAGGTCTGGGCAGCGGACATCACATATCTGCCGATGCGCCGCGGGTTCCTCTATCTGGTGGCGATCATGGACTGGTTCACCCGCAAGGTGCTGGCCTGGCGCATCTCAAACACGCTGGAAGCCAACTTCTGTGTCGAAGCGTTAAACGAGGCCATCCACAAGTTCGGCACGCCGGAGATCGTGAACACCGATCAGGGATCGCAGTTCACGTCATTCGCATGGACGGACCGGCTGCAGCGGATGGGTGTGCGCATCTCCATGGACGGCAAGGGACGGTTCCTCGACAACATCTTTGTCGAACGGCTGTGGCGCTCCCTCAAATACGAGTGCGTCTACCTGTACGCCTGGGAGACCGGGTCACAAGCTCGCGCCGGCATTCGAAAATGGATCGAGTTCTACAACAAAGCGCGACCGCATTCCGCCCTTGGCGGCAAACCGCCTGCCGTGATCTACTGGCAGGCAATCGATCAAAACCAACCCGATCAGCAGGTGCAGAGAGTAGCTTAATTTACACCGAAAACTGTCCAATGATCGGGGAGTAGCTCAGTAGAGCAGATGAAACTGGTCAACACATTCTGCTGGCTGGATGAGTATGCGAATAAAAACAGAGAGGTTTGCTGATGTGGTATGTAATCATCGGCGGTATTATTCTATGGGTAATCTACCGCTACAATAAGAAGAAACAATCAGGACCTGTGCTGACAGTTTCAATGCATGTTGATAACAGCGGCTGGGAAGAAGCAAAAAAGCAAAAGGCAAGCTCATTAAAGACGCTCAAGAAGTCATTCAAGCCTGCGCCAGACAATGAAACAGCGCTGGCCGATACATTATCAACCCTAGCCGCATTCCATGAAAATCATGGTCAATCCTTAAGCGAGATAGAAGCTTCGGTAAAATCCCTCAATCTTCCAGACGACTTAATCAAGCTAGAAGCAGCACTCAGAAAAGAAATCAATCGTTTTTACAAGCAAAGAGATGACCTGAAATCAAAGGCCGTAGCTATACAGTTGTCTTATCAACATGCACAATTGCAACTGCAGAACCCAGAGCATGAGTGGAAAAACTTTGCTGGATTACAAAAGCTTCAATCCAACTGGAAGGCTGAGGAGTATTTCAACGGACTGCTAACCCTGATGACAGCATTCAAAGGCACGTTTCCGAATTCATCCAATGCTGAGAAATTATCATCTGACATTGAACGAATGTTTGAATTGTGGAACTCGCAAAATATAGCCTGGGAGAATTTTGAATCTCAAGTTAAAGCATACGACACTGCAAAGACCGCTTCTGATAAGCATTTCGTTATTCTGAGCATTATTGAGTATTTGGACCGACGTTATAAATTCAACCCATCCTTCAAAGATGAGCTTATTGGCTGGTGTTTGAAGGACATTGAAATCTATGAAGACTTCTTAAAATCTTTTCATGATCACGATCTATTCACCACTGAACAGCAGATGGACTTCTATGACAACCCCGGCTTGAAAGAGAAGAAATTAGCGGCCATTAGCTTTGCTAGGGTCAAAAAACTCAAAAATTATATGGTGCCAAAGCTAAACTCATATGATGTTTTGAGCGCAATATATGAATCTGATGGAGATGCTGAGCAACTTCAATGGCTACAAAATATTGGAGCTAAGATCGGATATATTGATGGCGTAGCCATAGAACCGCCAGAAGAAAAAGCGGCATTCGATCACAAAGCCATCACCCGAGAAATTGAAGTCTCTAAATCTGGGCAAAAAGGTAAACTGGCATTTCTTGATTCAAAGGGCGAAGAGTGCTCAACCGAGTCCGCTTTTAAAGATCATGCTGAACAACAAGGTTGGCATGTGATGCGTGCAGAGGTGTCTTTTTGGCAAGCGATGTTCTGCCTAACATTCTGGGATGAAGTGTTTGAAGGAATGGGAGAACCTTCACAGGGGCAGGATATCCCGCATGATCTTTTCAGGGGAGAAGACTTTTACCTTAACAGGCAGCAAGCTATTGATGGCCGCTACGAACAGATTAGGTCGGTTAATCTTTCTGACTTCATCAACCAACAAATTAAGAGATCTGAAGGAACATGGACCCGCCTTATTTATAACGGCGATCAGGATATGTTGGCGTACGCAAAATCTGAAATTGTGCAGGATTTTCTCCAAAGAATTGATCCTGAAATCTTCGCCAAAATCGTCTATAGAATTGCTCAAAACCCGAATGAAAATCGCTCCGGCGTATCAGACTTTATCATCTGGAATGATGACGAACTGAGAATGGTTGAGGTCAAGAAGGTTCGGGAGCAAGTTAGGGAATCTCAGCTGAATTGGCTTTCATGGATGATTGACGAAAATATCCCCGTTGAGATTGTTCGCGTAAAAGCAGTGTAATCCGTTTCCAATGAAGGCAAAGCAGGATTCGAACCTGCGGTATGGTACCGTATTACATTCCACAAAGGATGCAATGCTACCCAGTATTTGACATGCGAACCGTCAGTACCGTAGCAACAAAAACCTTGATTTTGTTATCTTTCAGGATGATTATTGTTGCAACTCAATGGTAGGTATAGAGAGTTTGAACCCAAAGGGGTTCAATACACCGCCATTTTTCACAGATATAAATACTAAACCTGCGCCGTTTTTCATGGACATGAATACTCGGCCCCGACCCCTTGGCGAAAACTTGCGCCTGCAACTAAACCTGTCTGGCTTTTGATCAAAAACTCCTGAACACTGTTGTCGTGATGATGCAAATCATCCCCACAATGATCGGAGATGGCGTTGGCAAAGACGAAAAGCAGCCGGAAACCGTCGCCGCAAAAATCAGCCAAAAGTGGCGATAACCTGCGCCTGGACACCGATGTTCTCGAAGGCTTCTACCGAACTGCTCAGCGAATTCGCACCTTCGAACAACGCGTGGAGAAGGCATTCGAAGACAACGTCATCAAGGGCACGGCCCACTCCAGTGTCGGTCAAGAAGCGATTGCCGTAGCCACTTGCGCCAATTTGCGCGCCGACGATTACATCGCCACGCATCATCGCGGACACGGCCACTGTATCGCCAAGGGCGCCAGCATCGATCGCATGATGGCCGAGCTGATGGGGCGGGTGGACGGCTATTGCCAGGGCCTCGGCGGTTCCATGCATATCGCCAACCTCGATCTCAACATTCTCGGCGCCAACGGCATTGTCGGTGCCGCAATGCCGCTGGGACTGGGCGCATCGCTTGCGGCGAAGATCAGGGGCACCGACCAGGTTGCGGTCTCGTTCTTCGGGGACGGCGGCGCCAATCAAGGCCTGTTTCACGAAGCCATGAACCTCGCCGCGGTTTGGAAACTGCCGCTCATCTTCATTTGCGAGAACAACCAGTATGCGCTGAGTACGGCGATGGAGGACACGACATCGGTGGCACGCATTTCCGACCGGGCGGTGGCCTATGGTGTGCCCGGGTCGACCGTTGACGGGAATGACGCCGCCGAAGTCTTCCATGTTGTGCGCGATGCCGTTGAGCGCGCGCGGGCCGGCGAAGGGCCGACTTTGATCGAGGCGCTGACCTGGCGTTGGGGACAGCATTCGGTACGCGGCGGCATTCGCGACCCGCGGGCCGACAAGATCAAGGAGGAGTGGATTGCCCGTGATCCCCTGAAGCGCCTTGAAGAGGACTTGCTGGCGCAGAAGGTCGTCACCAGGAAGGGTCTCAACACGATCCGCACCCAAACCGTACAGGAGATGGAGGACGCCATCGCGTTCGGAGATGCGAGCCCGGAACCGGACGAGGCGCGGATGTACGCTTCGGTCTATTCCCCGCACGCAACCTATGATGAGCCCACATCACATGGTGACCGCCCGCTGACCTATACCGAGGCGCTGAACGAGGCCATGCACCAGGAAATGGCGCGTGATGAATCAGTCTTCGTCATGGGCGAGGACATCGGTGCAACCGGCGGTATTTTCGGGACCACGAAAGGTTTGTTCGACAAATACGGTGCGGACCGGGTGCGCGACACGCCGATATCCGAACCCGCCTTCTGCGGCGCGGGTGTCGGCTCCGCGGTCGCAGGACTGCGCCCCATCGTCGAAGTTCAGATCTTCGACTTCGTCACCCTGATGATGGATATGCTGGTCAACCAGGCCGCCAAATTCCGCTACATGATGGGCGGCGAGCCGACCGTGCCGTTGGTGGTACGCGGACCACAGGGCGGCGGCATTCGGCTTGCCGCACAACACAGCCAAAGCCTCGAGGCATGGTTTACACACGTCCCGGGCCTGGTCGTCGCCGCACCGTCTACACCCTATGACGCCAAGGGGCTGCTGACGGCAGCCATCCGCGATGACAACCCGGTGGTCTTCCTGGAGCACAAGCTGCTTTATTTCGGCGACGCCGAACCCGTGCCGGAAGAACCCTATGCCATTCCGCTCGGCAAGGCCGACATCAAGCGCAAAGGCACCGACGTCACCATCATTGCAACACAGGCCATGGTGGCGCGCGCCCTATCGGCAGCCCAGCAACTCCAGAATGAGGGCATCAGCGTCGAGGTCATCGATCCCCGCACATTGCGGCCGCTCGACGAGGAAACGATTCTCGAATCGGTTCGCAAGACCAACCGCCTCGTCGTCGTGCATGAGGCCTGGACCAAGGGCGGGTTCGGCTCCGAAGTCTCGGCGATGGTCATGGAAAAGGCGTTCGACTGGCTCGATGCGCCGGTCACCAGGGTTGGCGCGCCCGACGTACCGATGCCGTTCAACGATCGTCTCGAACTGGCGGTGATCCCGTCGGTCGAACGTATCGTCGACGCCGTCCGCGCCTTGTATTGAACGCAAACTGAGGAGGAGAAATAGCTATGTCGTTGGTCAAATTTATCCCGGATCCGAAGTTCGAAGATTACAAAGAAGTCTTCAAGGACAACTACAAGATGGAACGGCGCGACGACGGCGTCATCCTTGTCCAGTCCCACATAGACGACGGCCCCATTCAGCTGAGCGTCGAGAACCATCGCTCCGTTGCGCAGGTTTTCAAGACCGTCGGCGCCGATCCCGAGAACGAGGTCATGATCTTCACGGGAACCGGCGATGATTTCATGATGGAGCCCGACCCGAACGGGTTCGAAATCGAGAAGGAAGACCTGAATTACTGGGCTTACGAGTATGCCTTCAAGGACGGACGGGTAAATCTGTACTCACTCCTGAACGATCTGGAGATTCCCACGATCGGCGCCCTCAACGGCCCCGGGTTCCATACCGAATTGTGCCTGATGTGCGATCTGACGATCTGCAGCGAGGACGCGGTCATTTTCGACCTGCACTACGACATCGGCTCGGTGCCCGGCGACGGCATCAACGTGTGTTTCCAGGAACTGCTCGGGACCAAGCGGGCGGCCTACGCACTGATGACCGGCCAGGCGATCAACGCCGAACAGGCACTGGAATGGGGCATGGTCAACGAGGTCGTACCCAAGGACAAATTGATCGAACGCTCGTACGAGCTGGCCGATCAGATTATGAGCCAACCGCGCACCACACGCCGCATGTCCGCACAGGTCATTCGCCGCCCGTGGAAGCGGAGAATGACCGAGGATTTCGATGCCGGGCTGGCCATGCAGATGTTCTCGCAGGTCGCCGCAGACAGTGCGCATCACGATCAGCGACACATAAGCGATGTCATCGCCTATGTCAGGAAGGGCAAGAAGAACAACTTCGACAAGTAGTCCAACGCGTTGTCGGGGCCCGGATCACAAGCCGGGCCCCGGCACCACCACGTCCGTCAATCACCCAAAACCACCACGAACGGAACTCCCATGGCCCGGCCCGTTATTCTTGCTTGCGCCGTCACCGGCTCTGCAGATTCAACCGCGATGAACCCCGCTGTCCCGGTCACCCCCGAGGAGATCGCCAACGAAGCCATCGCCGCCAACAAGGCCGGCGCGGCGATCGCGCATATCCATGTGCGCAACCCCGAAACCGGCAAGGCGAGCACCAAGCTCGAATATTACGAGGCGGTCGTGAAACGAATTCGCGATTCCGGATCGCCGGTCATCATCAATCTCACGACCGGTCCCGGCGGACGTTTCGTTCCGGACCCGGCCGATCCGATGACGGCGGGGGCGACAAGCGGAATGTTCACCGCCGAACGACGGGTGGAACATGTCGTAAAGCTCAAACCTGATATCTGTTCGCTCGACGTCGCCTCGATGAATTTCGGTGAATGGAACATGGTCAACTCGCCCGCAATCCTGCGTGACATGGCGCGGATGATTCAGGAAGCCGGCGTCAAACCCGAGCTCGAGGTGTTCGACACCGGCCATGTGCGCCTGGCGGCACAGATGTGTGCCGATGGCGACATCGCCGACCCGCTCCCGCTATTCCAGTTCTGCCTCGGCATTTCCTGGGGCGCCCCCGCCTCGCGCGACGCGATGGCGCTCATGCGCGACCTGGCACCCGAGAATGCCGTGTGGGCCTCCTTCGGCATCTCGCGTCACGAAATGCCGATGGTCGAGACCGCGACCAAGCTGGGCGGCCATTGCCGCGTGGGCCTTGAGGACAATCTTTATATATCGAGGGGCAAGCTCGCGTCGGGCAACGCCGAGCTGGTTGAACACGCCGTCGGGATCGTTCAATCGCTGGGCGAAGACGTCGCCACGACCGATCAGGCCCGTGAGATTCTCGGTCTCCAAAGCTGATTAATGGCGCCCCGGATCACGCGGGCCGGGAGAAGGCATCGGCATAATCGGAGATGAACGCTTCCAGCGTTCGCGCCGGATGACCGGCAATATCCGCTGTTACATTGGTGACGTAGGAATAGGCGCCGTTGGCGGCGAAGCCGATCATTTTCACCTGATGTTCGATCAGCCAGGACGGCAAGCCGCGTTTCGTCACGATGTCCTCCCAAATCTCGACATCGACCATCTCGTAGCGAATGTCCCGGCCCAATACCCGGCTGAAGGTCGCTGCAACATCGTCGAGACTGACCGCCGCACCGGTCTGGTAGTAGCCCTCGCCGTCATGTTGATCGTCTTCGGCAAGGACCGTTGCCGTGAGATCCGCAACGTCGCGCGGATCGGTCATGCTCATGGTCACATCGCGGGGGATGGCACTGGTGAATATGTCTCCATCTTTCAATCCGGCGGCAACATAGTAGAGATTGGTCATATAGAAGTTCGGCCGCAGGAACGTGTAGCGCGTACCACACGCTGCGATCTTCGCCTCCAGAGCTTTGTGGGCCTCAGGAATGGGCGCGGGTGAATTGACATTGCCCGACAGCTTGACGATGCGCTCGCACCCCGCGGCAACCGCCGCCTCGATCGCATTGGTCTGCTGTTCTTCCAGGACCGGGCTGTGACCGGAATTCAGATACAGCGTGTGGACCCCCTGGAGCGCTTCGTCAAAGGACGCACGGTTGTCCAGATCGGCCGCAACCAACTCGGCCTCGGGCCCAAGCAACGTCCGCGCCCTGTCCACGTCGCGCACCAGATATCGGATGTTAAGCCCGCGTTCTGCCAGCAATGGTGCCAGAAGTTGACCGGTTACCCCGGTTACACCGGTCACTGCGATCAAGCGTTCACTCATCGCATTGCCCTCCGTTCTTTTTGGTCAGCACAGATGCGTCTGGAAGAAGTCTACGAGCGGCCCCAGCAAGGCGGGATCGGAGCGGTTGCCCTGCTCGACATGAACAATCTCGATTGTGCCGCCGGCATTGCGATAATTCTCGGCGAAGCGCTCGGGCTCGTTAAGGTCGAGGGGTGATTCCGGATCGCGATAGTCATGTACCGGGTCCGGCGTTCCCTGAAACCATATGGCCGGCAGTATTTCGACAGCCTCGCCGCGCTCCAGCGCCAGCATCGGATTGGCCTCTTCCATGTTGGCTTCCGTCAACCAATAGGTGTCGTGGCGTTCGGGCAGGTCGGCAACCCAGGCCGGCGGGTCTCCTGCGGCGCGTAATCCCATGACGCGGCGATAGCGCGATAACGGATTGATCACCGGCCACATCACGCCGACGCAACGCACACTCGCATCCTTACCAGGGACGCCGGTCTCGAGCGGAAGCGTGGCGTAGCGCGGCTCGTTCGGGCGCATGGCAGCGAGCATCGCCAGGTGACCGCCGCTGGACTGGCCCAGGATTCCGATCCGCTCGGGATCCAGACGCAATTCACCGGCATGTGCTTTCAGCCAACGTACCGCATAGTTGATATCTTCCAGAGAGGACGGATAGGCGTCGGCCGCCTGGCGGAAATCCAGCGCCGCGGAAGCCATGCCAGCCTCGGCAAAAACCTCGCCGCGCACGCTGCACTCGCCCGGCCCGCCCTTGCACCAGCAGCCGCCATGCATATCGAGTATGGCCGGAAACGGTTCCGGCCCATCGGGACGAATCAACCGCACGATCATCGGCCGGTCGCCGTGGCGATAGATCTCGATGTCCTCGGTGGTCACAGGCGGTATGTCGGTCACGGCCATGGAGTTGTTCCCTGCGTTCTCTTATCCCTAGCTTCTACACCGATCCTAGCCGGGCACAACGTGGGCCGAAAGGCCCGGAGAGTCAGCGGCTGCAGGACAGAGGGCCGGCATCAATACACATCTGTATTTGTCCGGACAATTACGCCCGACTCTTCATCTAATGAAATGCGATTACACGAGTCCGTTACTTCACCACCTACGAGTGGTAAACGAGTAGTCAGTTCATCATTCTATGAAGTTCACGGCATAGATCTGCCGAAGATTAAAAGTGAACGAGATAATCTCTGGGAGGAGATACGTATGTCATCGAAATTGACCGTTACGACATTTCTGTCAGGTGCCGTTGTTGCTGCCGGATTGCTTTCCGCGCAACCAGCCGCCGCGCAGACAGAAGTTCTGATCAACAACTACCTGCCGCCGAAGCACCCGTTCCAGACGCAGATCGTTGCGCCCTGGATCGACGAGGTCATCGTCGCGACCGGCGGCTCCGTGAAGCCGACCCTTTCCGCCGCCGCCGTCGGCCCGCCGCCGAAAAACTGGCAGACCGTCGTTAAGGGTGTCGCCGACGTTGTGGTGTTGGCAAACCTGTTCCAGCCGAAGCGCATCCAGCTTCCCACGGTCGCTGAAATTCCGCTGAACTCGGGA
This sequence comes from Alphaproteobacteria bacterium, assembly GCA_965205535.1. Taxonomy (GTDB): domain Bacteria; phylum Pseudomonadota; class Alphaproteobacteria; order UBA6615; family UBA6615; genus UBA8079. The sequence continues at coordinate 587,191 of CBDBHH010000005.1, forward strand.
TCATCCGAGAAGACATCAGCGGCGCTCTGGAGCACCCACGAGAAATTCTTCGCCGCCGCCAACGAGTATGACGGCGCCGTACTTCTCGGCTCATTCTCGCTGACGCCGAATGTCATCCACAGTGGCACCGGCCCGATCGTCGGCCTGGACGACCTCAAGGGTTACAAGCTGCGCGCCTCTCCGGGGGTCGCCACCAATGTCCTGAAGCAGCTCGGCGCAGTGCCGGTCGCATCGGGTCCGTCGAAAATCTTCGGCCTGATCTCCAAGGGTGTCGTGGATGGTGTTGCCGTTCCGGCGCACGGGCTCCTGGCGTTCCGCATGCAGCCCTACATCAAGGCCGTCACGACATTCCCCGGTGGCATGTCGAACACGACCTTCTCCTTGCTCATGAACAAGGACAAGTGGGATAGCCTGAGCGCCGATCAGAAGGCCCAGGTGATGAGCGTTTCCGGTGCCCGTGTATCGTCCAAGGGACCGGGCATGGACCGGATCGCCAACGGTGCAATGAAGAAACTGCGCGATGGCGGCGGCCAGGTGGTCGAGGCGGACGCGGCCGTTCTGGGCGTGATCCAAACATTCGCCGATCAGATGGAAGCGGACTGGGTCGCGATGGCGGACGCCAAGGGCGTTGACGGCAAGGCGGCGTTGGCCTTCTTCCGCGACCAACTGAAGTAGCGATCGCCGCATCAAGACGATGTGCGTACAGCCGCCGTCGGGGACCATCCCGACGGCGGCTGATCCGCTGCCTTCAATCAAATATTGTGTGATCTCTTGACCGCAGACCCCCTCGATATCAACGAAGACGCGCTGGCCGAGGACTACGCCGTCCCGGCGTCAAAAGCCGGCGGGTTTGCCTGGCCCATCCGTATCCTCACCGGCATCGCGGCAATCTTCATGGCAGCAATCGCGGGCGTCACATTCGTCGATGTGACGGGTCGCTATGTATTTACCGCACCCATACCCGGTGGCGTCGAGATCATCGAATTCCTGCTCGGGCTGCTCATCTTCTCCGCCCTGCCGCTCGTGGTCGTAAAAAATGCCCACATCTCTGTCGAATTGTTCGACGGGTTCATGAGCGAGGGCTTCAAGCGTGTACGCGAAATCATCGTTCTTCTCGGCAATGCGGCCGTGTTGGGCTTCATCACCTCGCGCATGTGGGCGACCGGGCTCGAAATGGCCGAGTTTGACGAGATTTCACTCCACCTCCAGATAGAAACCGCACCCCTGCTGTTTGCGCTGGCCGGGCTTAGCGCGATGAGCGTGCTCACCCAGCTCTATATGGTCTGGGTCCTGGTGACCGAACGCGGCAAATCCGACGCGGGAGATCACTGATGGCGCTTTCGCTTGCCGGTTTCGCCGTTTTGCTGGCAATCGCATTCCTGGGATTTCCGCTGGGATTTTCCATGATTCTCGTCGGGTTCGCTGGCTTCGCCATCGTGCGCGGCACCGGCCCCGCACTCGAGACGGTCAGCCAACAGATCCTGGACCTCGCGCTCAACGCCAACTTCGTCACGTTGCCGCTGTTCGTCCTGATGGGCGTGTTCGTGTTCCGCGCAGCCCTGGCCGAAGACATATACGAAGCCGCCCAGTCCTGGCTTGGCAACAAGCGCGGTGGCCTGGCGATGACCACGGTCGCGGCCTGCGCCGGGTTTGCCTCGATCTCGGGTTCGTCCGTTGCGACCGCTGCGACGATGGCCAAGGTCTCGATCCCGCCGATGCGGCGCTACAACTATAACGAAGGCTTCGCCGCAGGTTCGGTGGCCGCCGGCGGGACGATGGGTATTTTGATCCCGCCCTCCGCGGCGCTGATCATTTACGGCATCCTGACCGAGCAGAGTATTGGCGACCTGTTCATCGCCGGGATCATCCCGGGCCTTATCACGGTGCTGCTGTACATCGGCGTGATCTGGATCGTGGCCAAGATCTGGCCGCACATGGCGCCGCGCGCGGAGCGCGGAAGCTGGGCCATGCGCTGGCGCACCCTGTCGAAAATCTGGGCGGTGCTGGTGCTCTTCCTGGCGATCATCGGCGGCATCTCCTTCGGCGTATTCACACCGACGGAAGGTGGCGGTATCGGCGCGATCGGCGCGCTGCTGTTTGCCATTGCACGCCGGCGCATGAACCTGCGCATCTTCTTCTACGCCCTGGCCGAGGCGGCAGAGACGACCGCGATGATCTTCACCATCGCCTTCGGCGCTCTGATCCTGAACAACTTCGTCAACGTCGCCGGCCTGCCCAACGCGATCGTGGACTTCATCCAGACGCTGAACATTGAGCCGCTGACGGTAATCCTCGTCATTCTGCTGATCTATATCCTGCTCGGGACGATCATCGAGGGCCTGGCGATGATCTTCCTCACGGTGCCGATTTTCGTGCCGGTGGTGGACGCCCTGGGCTTCGACCTGATCTGGTTCGGCATCGTCATGGTGATGGTCGTCGAGATCAGCCTGATCACGCCGCCCATCGGGCTGAACGTGTTCGTGATCAAATCGATGCTGCCCGATGTGCCGCTCGGCGCGATCTTCAAGGGCATCATTCCGTTCTTTGCCGCCGACATCACGCGGCTGCTGCTGATCGTGTTTCTGCCGGGGCTGGCGCTCTGGCTGCCGCGGGTCCTGTCCTAGCTATTCATCGCCCGGATAATGGCGTCCGTCATCCCGGCGCTGTTCGCTGAACCGCCAAGATCTCCGGTTCGCACTGCCCCGTCCGCAATCACCGCATAGACGGCGCCCTCTATCGCCTCGGCGCCCGTTTCTTCACCGAGATATCGCAACATCATCGCCGCGCTGAGGATCGTCGCGCAGGGGTTGGTGATTCCCTTGCCGGCGATGTCCGGCGCGGTGCCATGAACCGGCTCGAAATAGGCCCACTGATCCCCGATGCATGCCGACGCAGCAAGGCCAAGGCCGGCAGCGAGGCCCGCGGCCACGTCGGACAGGATGTCGCCAAAGGCATTGGTCGCCAGAATGACATCGAAATGACCCGGCTCGCGCACCATCTCCATGGCGCAGGCATCGATGTTCCTGGTTTCATACTCCACATCCGGATAATCCTTCGCCACATCGGCGCAGGCGTCGAGGAACACCCCATCCGTGAGTTTGAGGACGCCGATCTTGTGTACCGCGGTAACCCGGGGTGCCTGCTCGAGACCAGCCACGGCCCGCGCACGGTGCCGCACCATGGCCTGTTCGAACGCCACACGCGCCGTTTTGGCAGATGCATCCCGGCTGATCACGCGCACCGCACACGCCGCATCGTCACCCACCGGATACTCAATGCGTGAATAAAGACCTTCCGTCATCTCGCGCACGACAACGCAATCGATATCGGCGGCCGGAGACGAAATCCCGGCAAGGGTTCGCGACGGGCGGACACTCGCACCGACTTCCAGTTCAATACGCAGATCACCCAACGGGTCGCCCCCGCCCGGGGGAATCTCGGCAACATCCATTGCGCCCAGCAAAACAGCGTCGGCTTTCTTGGCGGCGGCCATCGTGGTGTCCGGCATCGACTGACCACATTCGAGAAACGCGCCATAACCGGCCGGCTGTTCGTCGTAGGCAAAGGCCGGACCGCCGCTCGCCGTCAGGGCATCGAGCACCCGGCGGGCGCAATCTACAACCTCGCGTCCGATACCGTCGCCGGGCAACACACAGATTGAGTAACTCTTGGACAATGCGCTTCCCCTGTTACGCCCCACCAGCCGTGCACGATCATACTTGATGAAGCCGCCCTCTTTCGCGAGCAGCGCATCCGCGGTGGGCAGCTTGCCACGGAACGCAACATAGGCGTCTTCGGGGTCCATGGAGCCGCCTGACGCATATATATGCCGGTGGAGTTTGCGGGCCGTGTCCGGGTCAAACGCATCACCCGCCTCCGTGAAGGCCTCGAACGCGTCGGCATCGAGGACACCCGACCACATGTAGGAGTAATACCCCGCCGAATATCCGTCGCCGGAGAACACATGGGCAAAGTGCGGCGTCGCATGACGCATGACGATCGCATCCGGCATATCGAGACCTTCCAGAATCTCGGCCTGGAACGCCACCGGATCGACATCCGCTGCCTGCGATGTATCGAGGGCATGGAACGCCATATCGACCAACGCGGACGACGTGAACTCCACATTGGCGAAACCCTTGTTGAACTTCTCAGCCGCGCGCAGCTTGTCCAACAACGCCGCAGGCATGGGCTCGCCGGTCTCGTGATGTACAGCGAAACGCTGCAACACATCGGACACGGTCAGCCAATGTTCGTAAAGCTGGGACGGCAATTCCACGAAATCCCGGCTCACCGACGTGCCGGAGATCGAGGGATAGGTAACGTTGGACAGCATGCCGTGCAGCGCGTGACCGAACTCGTGGAACAGCGTCCGCGCGTCATCCATCGTGATCAGGACCGGCGCACCGGCCGCCGCCTTGGCAAAGTTCATGACATTCACGACGATGGGTATCTGATCCTGGTCGCCGGTTTCGCCGGCAAGCCGATGCTGATCCTGGAACGACGTCATCCACGCCCCCGAATGCTTGGACGGGCGGGCAAAATAGTCGGCCAGAAATACCGCGATGCGCGCACCATCCGCATCGAGCACCTCAAAAACCCGAACATCGGGATGATAGGCATCGATATCCGGGTGCGGGCGGAAGCTCACGCCGAACAATCTATTTGCCGTGTCGAATGCCGCCGCGATCATCTGCTCGAGCTGGAGATAGGGTTTGATCTCGGCTTCGTTGAGATCAAACCGCGCCGCGCGTTGCTTTTCGGAATAATGTCGCCAATCCCAAGGGGCCACGTCGTGATTGTGGCCCTCCCCCGCGATCAGGGCCGACAGGTCGTCGGCCTCCTCGGCTGCGCGCATGCGCGCCTTCTCCCAAACCGTTTCGAGCAGGTCGCGCACGGCCTCGGGGGTCTTGGCCATCGTGTTGTCGAGTTTGAAATGGGCGAAGGTGGCATAGCCCAGGAGCGCCGCCTTCTCGGCCCTCAGCTTGACCATCTCGGCGACGATGGGCCGGTTGTCCCGTTCGCCCGGCCCCTCGCCGCGCGCACCCCAGGCCCGGAAGGCCTGCTCGCGCAAATCGCGCCGGGTCGAGAATGTCAGGAACGGCTCGATGATGGAGCGGGACAGGGTCACGGCATGCTTGCCGGCATGTCCGCGTTCCTCGGCCGCGGCCGCCAAGCCGGAAATCAGGAAATCCGGCAAGCCGGCGAGGTCGTCATCGGTCTCCAGCACCAGCGCATAGTCGCGCTCATCGGCCAGCACATTCTGTGCAAAGGCGGTTCCCAAACCTGCAAGCCGCTCGTTGATTTCCGCGAGACGCTTCTGGTCCGCCTGGCCGAGTTTCGCACCAGACCGAACGAAGGATTTCCATGTCAGCTCCAGAACGCGAGCGGCCTCCGCATCAAGGCCGAGAGCATCGCGGTCCTGATAGAGCGCGTCGATGCGCGCGAACAATGCGGCGTTCATCATCACCGTCGAATGGTGGCGCGACAGCTCTGGCGACAGCTCACGCTCCAGTTCCTGAAGTGTGTCGTTGGTGTTCGCGCCCGACAAATTCCAGAAAACACCCGACACCCGGCTGTACATCTCACCCGCCAGCTCCAGCGCCACAATCGTATTCTCGAACGTGGGCGCGGCCGGATCGTTCGCAATGTCATCGATCTCGGCCAGATGCGCCGGCAGAGCTGCAGCAAACGCGGCCTTGAAATCACGGTCATCGATGCGTGCGAATTCGGGAAGCCCCATCGGGCCTTCCCAATGTATGAGCGCAGCGTTGATGTCAGATGTCGGGGTCGCGGACATTGGTCGGTCCTCTGGAAATCATGGGCGGAGCAAAAGCACGCCCTTCATATGGGTATTCCCGACCGGAAGGAAAACGATGCGGGCTTCAACGCGTCGTGACTGTTGGGTGACTCGCTAGCGAGAACGGGAAGAACCGCCGCGCCGCGCCTCGGCAAAGTTCGAATTGTTCGTGCCGCCACCCGGCTTGTTAATCGAACCCGTCCCCGGATCGAACCGGCCCGGCGGGGTGTTCGTGTTCGGTTGATCGGCCTGCGCGGCGCGTTTCTTCGCCTTCTGGCCTGCTTTTGCCTTCGCCCGCTGCCGGGCCCGTGCCTTGGTCATTGTGGTTCTACCTTTCAATCAGCCGTAACCCTTGCCGGTGTTCCCTATCCTATACAACATCGGCACAAGATGATCTTGGTGTCACCCACATCGCCAGCTATCGTCCAAGGAAAGTTGAGAAATCGGGCCGGGGAAATCAGCAGATGAAAATTACAAACGTGACCATTTCGACGATGGCGGTCCCGAACGGTCCGCCGGTCAACACTTACTATGCGGCCAACACCTATGTCGTCACCCACATCGAAACCGACGAGGGCATCGAAGGCCTGGGCTACACGATGCTTGTCGGCGGCATGGGGGCGAGCGCGGTCAGGGCATATCTCGAAGACAGCATCCTGCCGCTTGTAATCGGTGCCGACCCGCTGCAGATCGGCGCCATCTGGCAGGCCATGTACGAAAACGACCGCGGCCTGCGCAAGAAGGACATCCCCGTCTACGCCATGAGCGCGATCGACATCGGCCTGTGGGATATCCTCGGCAAATCGGTAAATCGCCCCGTCTGGCACCTGCTCGGTGCGCATAACGAGCGGGTACCGGTCTATGGCAGCGGCGGGTTCTTGTCCTACTCGGTCGACGAGATCGTCGCCGAGGCCGAAGCCTTTCGCGCGCAAGGCTGTCGTCACTACAAGTTCAAACTCGGTCTACCCAACCTGGCCGAGAATATCGACCGGGTCCGGCGCGTCCGCGAAGCGCTCGGCTTCGACATGGAGATCCTGGTCGATGCCAATCAGCGCTGGGACGTCTCGACGAACATTCGCGTCGGCCGCATGCTCGAGGAGTTCGGCCTCTACTGGTACGAGGAACCAGTGCTGGCCGACAACATTCAGCAATGCGCTGACGTGGCCGCTGCGATCGCGATACCGGTTGCGACCGGGGAAAACGAGTACACACGCTACGGCTTTCGCGATCTGATCGAAGCGCGCGCGGCGCAATTCCTCAACCCGGACATTCACCGCTGTGGCGGGTTCAGCGAGATGATGAAGATTTCCCATCTCGCAGCCGCCTACGATGTGAAGATCGCCCCCCACCTGGTACCGGAGTTGTCGATTCAGGTGCTGGCGGCCATCCCCAACGCGGCGCTCGTCGAGGTGCTCGCCGGATCACCGGACGATCTGTGGGAACACCCACCGGTGATTGCGGATGGACATATGGCGCCGCCAGACCGGCCCGGTCACGGGATGACTTTCAGTACCGACGCGGTGAAACGCTACACGGTGGACTAGGGCCCGAAAGCCGTCGGCTTACTGGTCCGGAAAGGCCGGGTGCCAGAGACGCCGGTCGGTCTCGCGTTCATAGCCCTTGCCGTCGGGGAAACACACCAGCTCGAACTGCAGCCCCCAGGGTGCGAGAAAATAGACCCAGCTCTGACCCGCACTCGGCCCGTCGGTTCGAACCGTGGGCTCGCCCAGAATCTGCACGCCATGGGCGCGCAGATGATCGAGTGCTGCCTCCATATCATCGACATAGAGCGCCAGATGATGGCCGCCGATATCGCTGTTCAGCGGCGGGGGCGTGTTCTGGTCAGGCGCCTCATACTCGAACAGCTCGTAGTTGGAACCGTTGCCGCAACGCAGAAATTTCAGTTTCCGCATCACCGTGCGCGGATGAACGTTCAAACGTTCCTTCATCCAGTCATCATCGAACTTGAAGGGGCCGATCTCGTAGAACGGCTCGCAACCGATCACGTCGATGAAAAACGAGACCGCCTCCTCCAGATTTGGCACGGTGATCCCGATATGATCGGTGCCCCGGAGCCCGGGTATCCCCTTTGATGTCGCGGTCATCCGTTCCCCCCGGCTTACTGCGCGGCCATCAGGCCGAGGCCCATGTCCGACATGATCTCGGCAAAACCGGCGCCGATCTCCTCTTCACCGACAAATGACGACCGCTCGAGGACCTTGGAAACATTCGGCGAAGATTCACCGCCATGGATCCGCTTTACCGGCTGGTCCAGATCGTCGAAGAAACGCCGCTGGATTTCATCGGTCAGCATCGCCCCGTAGGAGACTGTCAACGGGCCCTGTTCGACGACAACCACGTTGTTGGTCTTGTGAATGCTGTCACCGACCAGTTCCCAGTCGATCCCGGCACGATCCAGCGAGCGCAGATCGATGATCTCGGCATCGAGGCCCATCTGTTCTGCCACCGCGATCGTCGGTGCCACCATCGCCGAGTAGGTCAGGACGGTGAACCGGTTGCCCGGTCGCACAATCTTCGCCTTGCCCAACGGAATGAAATAGTCGAAATCGTCAACCGGCCCGCGGCCGCCTGCGGTGTAAAGCCCGACATGTTCGATCATCAGCACAGGGTCCTGACACTGAAGCGCACTGTTCATCAACCCGACATAGTCGAACGGCGTCGACGGGGCGACGATACGCCAGCCCGGCCATTGCGAATAAAGCCCCGCCGGATCCATCGAGTGCTGCGAGCCGTAACCCGACCCGAGCGCAATCTTGGTGCGCACAACGATCGGCATTTCCGTGTCGCCGCCAAACATATGGCGCGCCTTGCCGATCTGGTTGAACAGCTGGTCCGCCGCCACGAGTGAAAAGTCGGGATACATGAGCTCGACCACGGGCCGGTAGGTCCCTTCCATGGCAACACCGCCGGCAAGCCCGGTAAAGCCCAGCTCGGCAATCGGTGTCGGCACCGTCCGGTCGGGGAATCTGTCCGCCAGGCCCTTGGTGGCGCCGTTGGTGCCGCCCTTCAGCCGATGAATGTCTTCGCCGATGCAGAAAATGCGCTCGTCCGTCTCCATCCGGCGGTTCATCACAGATGCGACAGCATCGATATATTTGCAATCCTCCAGATCGCCAGAGAAGGTCTCTTCCTCCTCATACCGCACACCGTCGAACTCCGAGAGATCGCCACGCAGCCCGTGATCGCGAAGCGCCGTGTCGGGCCACAGGGCTGGAATGATCTGGCGCTGGTTACCTTCCGTTTCCGTCAACTGGGCCGAGGCACCCTGCATGAGTTCCTGCGCGGCGGCACGCATGGCCGCGTCACCTTCCTCGTCGATCCAGCCACGCTTGATGGCTTCGCGGGCCAGCAGGGCCAGCGGGTCGCGCGCGCGCCATTCCTGTTCTTCATCCTTGTCCCGGTATCCAAAGGCGCTGCCGGGGATGCCGCCACCATGATGGAAATAGCGGTACACATTGGCCTCGATGATCACCGGGCCCTTGCCATCGCGCATGAGGTCGACCGCCTCCTGTGCGGCCACCCGCACGGCGATCGGGTCCATGCCATCGACCTTGAAGGACGGAATGCCATAGGCGAGGCCGCGCGATGACAGGCGGGTTTCACGGGTTTCTTCCTCCAGCGTCGTCGACACCGCATACCCGTTGTTCTCAATGAAGAAGCAGATCGGCAGATCCCAGAGTGCTGCGAGATTGAGCGATTCCGGGATCGACCCGATGTTGACCGCACCATCGCCAAAAAAGGTGAAGACCACATCGCCCTCGCCCTTGCGCTTGCGCGCCCAGGCCACACCGTTGGCCAGTGGCACGCCGCCGCCGACGATCGCGTTGGTCCCAAGGGCACCGGCTTCCTCCCAGCGCAGATGCATGGACCCGCCGCGTCCCTTGCAGAACCCGTCGGCCAGGCCGAGGATTTCGGCGAGACTCCGGCGCAGCAGGGTTTCGACTTCGGCCGTCGGCGGGGTCGTGCGCGGATCGCCGGCCCCCTCATCGACATAGCGCAGTGCCTTGGCGAGAAACTGGTGATGGCCACGATGCGAACCCGTGATCTGATCGCTGCCGCGCATCGCCGCGATGGCACCGACCGCGCCGCCATCCTGACCGATACTCGAATGCGCCGGGCCGTGGATAAGACCCTCACCATCCAGTTCGAGGACCGTCTCTTCGAAGGCGCGCACGAGATGGAGATGGTGCAGCATCCGCGACACTTCCGCCTCACCAACGGTGTCCCAGTCTTTCGCCGTCGACCGGATTTCCTTCCACGGGGCATCCGGGTTCAGATTTACGTATTTCACCATTTCTCACTCCTGCATCGGCCCGCCCCGGCGTTTCCGCTTGCGCGCATCATCGGTGCGTGCGCCGTCCGGGTCAGATCATTATTGTCGGCAGATTCTCGCATCACTTTCAGAACTGGGCCGGAACACCGGCGCTCGCCGCGACAGTCCGGGCAGCGACCCGCTCGATCAGTTCAAACGAATCCTCGATATAGGCCTGGTCGAGCCCGCGCGTAATAAACACGATCCGGGTTCGCAGATCGTCATTCGGCCAGGTCGGTAGCCATTCCAGCGAGTGGAAAATCTGCTGTGCGCCCTGGATCACGGCCGGTGTCTCGGGGCGTTCGGCCACGTTGACGATTCCCTTGACGCGCAGCAGGTCGGGTCCGGCCTCGCGGGCCAGCGCATCGAGGAACAGGCGCAGCGTCTCCATCGTGATCGGATCTTCGCGCACCAGGCAGAAGGAATTGATCAGCGGGTCATGGGCGTGTTCGTGCTCGTCACCGTCAAACGCATCCTGCGTGTCGGCTGGCTGGTGGCCGTAGCTTTCGTAATACGCCTTCGTGTCACCCTCTGCCTGACCGCTGCGCGGCAACCGAACGCCGGCATTGGAAACGGGCGTGCCATCCGGCGTGACATAGGCCTCGGCCCGCAACCATGCCTCGACGTCGACCGTATTGCTGCGCGGGTCCAGAAGACCGTGGCCGAAAAGATCAGACGGCTTGATGTCACGGGCATCGGCCTGAACGATATTCGCGCCGGGGTTCATGGCCTTCAGGCGGGCCTCGAGCGAACCGATCTTCGCCTCGCGCTCATTGTCGGCCAGCAGATCGCTCTTGGTGATGAATATGCGGTCCGCGATGGCGGCCTGCTTGACGCATTCGGCGAACCGGTCGAGCGAATTCTCGCCATTGATGGCGTCGATGGTCGTGACGACCCCATCCAGCGAATAGACATTGCTCACGAGCGGGTCGGTAAGAATGATCTGCAAGACGGGGCCCGGATCGGCAATACCCGTCGTCTCGATCGCAACCCGGTCGAACTTCGGGAACTTCCCACTGAGACGAAGCAGATGGAGGTCCCGGAAGGTGTCGATCAGGTCGCTTTTGACCGTGCAGCACAGACAACCGTTTTCAAGTTGAACAACGGATTCATCGCTGCGCTCGACCAGGTCATAGTCGAGACCGATCTCCCCGAACTCATTCACGATGACAGCGGCCTGGGACATGTCCGGGTGCTGCAGCAACGCATTGAGGAGGGTCGTCTTGCCGCTACCGAGAAAGCCGGTGATCAGGGTGACCTGAATGCGCGCCATGAATGTCTATCCCTCTTGTGACGTTGCGCGGTCAAAACCGCCGCAACACGAATACCCGATACGGTAAATCTTCCTCTACGCCCGGGATAAAACCCGACCGTCAGTCGCTCGAATCTTCTCCGAGCCCCGATAGATGCTCCATCAGCGTCACATAGGCGAAGAAATCCATTTCCCCGCGACCGGTGGCCTCCATGGCGCTCCAGTGCTGGCGCACCAGAGATGTGATCGGCAGCGGAATGCTCTCATCCCGTGCCGCATCCAGGGCGAGGTCGAAATCCTTCGACATCATCCATGCCGGAAACGCGGGCGTGAAATCTCGGTTTTTCAGGGCATCGACCTTGTAACCGACCAGCGGTGAGGCCACCGCACTGCTGCCGATGATATCGATCATCTGATTCCAATCCACGCCGCCTTTTTCACTGAGGGTCAACGCCTCGGCCATCATCCCGGCGGTAATTCCCACCATCATGTTGATCGACAGCTTGAGAAACCGCGATTCCTCCGCTTCGCCCACATGGAACACATTGCCGCCCATAGCCTCGAACAGGCTCCGGCAATCCTCAAAGATGTTCAACGGTCCCGACGCGAAAATCGTCAATGTTCCCGCCGACGCGAGACCAATGCTGCCCGATACAGGGGCACGCAGATAGTGAATACCCTTTTCCTCGGCCACCTCGGCGACGCGCGCCGACATCGCGGGCGACACCGTGCTCATGTCGATAAACACACTGCCGGGAGACATGGCCGCGAAGGCCCCACCGTCGGCAATGGAGATGGCCTCCAGCGCCGCGTCAGCGGAGATCATGGAGACGAGTACGTCACAGCCGGACGCCAGGTCGGCGACACTGTCCGCCACACCGGCCCCGTCCTTCTCCAGGGCGCTGACCTTATCGCGCGTCCGGTTGTAGACCTGTAGTGGGAATCCGGCCTGCATCACGTTGCGGGCCATGGGTTCCCCCATCATGCCCACGCCAATCCAGCCGACTTTGGTGTCATGCGCCATGGTCAGAATGTCCCCGGCCGAAACCGATCTAGAGGATTTCGCAGCCCGGAAGGCCGCAAGAAATCAGATGATCGCTCGGATAGTTGGTGATGATCTCGCAACCATCCTTGGTGACGACGACCTCTTCCTCGATGCGCGCAGCACCGGATCCGTCTTCGGCGCCCTTCCAGCATTCGACCGCGAAAACCATGCCCTCTTTGAGGACCGTGTCCTGGCCGAGATAGCGACGCGAGATGATCGGACGCTCCCACAGGCTGAGGCCGATGCCATGCCCGAACTGCAACAGGAAGGCTTCTTCCTCGTTTGCGTAACCGAATTCTTCGGCCTTGGGCCAGACTTGCGCAATCTCGTCGACCGTGACGCCCGGCTTGATCGCATCGATCGCCGCGCTCACCCATTTCGAGCACTGCTCGTAGGCTTCGATCTGGGCCTCATTGGGAACGCCGCAAATGAAGGTTCGGTAATAGCAGGTCCGGTAGCCGTTGAACGAATGCATGATGTCCAGGAAGATCATGTCACCCGGCTGGATGATCCGATCCGAGAAGGTGTGCGAATGGGGTGCACCACGCGGACCGGCGACGGAATTGATGCATTCGACCCGCTCGGAACCCATGCTGTAGAGACGCTCATGCGCGATGGCGACAAGATCGCTTTCGCGTGCACCGGGACGGATCGCCGCAGCGATGTCGTAGTACGTGCCGTCGACCATCGCGGCCGCCTGCTTGAGCAGCTCGATTTCGTCCTGGGTTTTGACTTCACGTGCGTTCAGCATGGCCTGCTGCCCGTCGACGACCTCGATGCCTTCGGCCTCGAGGGCCCGCAGCATGGGCAGCTCCATCAGATCGATGCCGAGGGGTTTGTTTTCGATCCCGAGATCGACCAGGGCCTTCTTGATCTGCTTGGCAAAATCATCCTGGATGCCGTGCTTCGGCGGCAACGCCCCCTGCAAGGTGCTCACGGGCGCGGCGACACGGCCTTCAAGCCAGGGTGCGCTCTTGCGCTTGGCCGGCGGTGCCGGATCCCAAAGATAGTAATCGCCCTCGGCCGGGCAGATCGCATAGCGATCGAATTTATCGCGACCCCATTCGCCGATATGGGTGCCCGTGACATAGCGAATATTGTCGAAGGTGAAACACAGCACGGTCGCGAGGCCGGCTTCCTTGATCGCCGCTTGCGCACGCGCCGGACGCTCCCGGTTGAGCCGCTGGAAATCGACACCGATCTCCCAGTCCTTGGCCATCGTGCCCCAGGTGGCGGTGGAGCGAGGTTGATTGTAATGCATGCTGCATCTCCCTGAATGTCACAGCCGGGTTTGCCCGACGTTTGTCTATTCTTAATCCTCAGTCGGTACCCCGGTAAACGCCATCCGGATGATGGCCTACCGGATCGGATGGTCCGGTCACAGGTTCCTGACCGGCAACCATCCGAACCGTTAACTCACCCTTCCAGGGTCGGGTAGTCGATGTAACCCTTGGGTCCCGGTGCGTAGAAGGTGTCCATGTCCCATTCGTTGAGCTCCGCACCCACCTCGAACCGCTTCGGCAGGTCCGGGTTCGCCAGGAACATCTTCCCGAACGCCACCAGATCCGCCTCGCCCGACGCGATCGCCGCATCCGCGCTCTCCGGCGTGTATCCGCCGTTGCGGATCAGCGTGCCGTCGAAATTACTGCGGGCCAGCTCTGTCATATTTTCCGGCACGGCGTGGCTCATATGCGGGAACGGTGTCACCACGTGCAGATAGACCGGGTTCAGCGGTCGAATACCCTGCAACAGCGCCGTGTAGGTCTCTTCGGGGTGGTCGTCCTTCACGTCGTTGAAGGTGTTGCCCGGCGCAATGCGGATGCCCACATGGTCGGCACCCATCACGTCGACCAGCTGTTCCGTAATTTCGATCGGGAACCGCACGCGGTTGGCGACCGAGCCACCATACTCGTCATCGCGCTGGTTCACGTTGGGTGACATGAACTGCATCGGCAAATAACCCTGGCCGGCATGCAGCTCGACACCGTCAAAACCGGCGCGCTGGATGCATTCGGCGGCATGGCGAAATTCTGCGATCGTCGCCTTCACTTCGTCAGTCGTCAGCGCGTGGGGGACCGGATGATCCTGCGGCCCCTCCTGCACCGTGAACATCTGGCCGCCAGCCTGCACGGCCGATGCCGACACGATATTTCCGCCACTCTTGTTCAGCGGATGGGCAATCCGACCCGCATGCATCAGCTGGCACACAATCCGGCCGCCCTTCGCATGCACCGCGTCGGTGATCAGCTTCCAGCCCGCGACCTGCTCGTCCGTGTGGACACCCGGGGTCCGGCAATAGCCCTTGCCGTCGAGGCTCGGCTGCACGCCCTCCGTCACGATCAGCGCCGCAGACGCGCGCTGCGCGTAGTACTCGGCGTTCATCTCACCCTGAACATCGCCATCGCCCGCGCGGCTGCGCGTCATCGGCGCCATCGCAATGCGATGCGGCAGCGCCATGCCGCGCATATCGTAGCTCTGAAACAAATTGCTGTACTCGGACATCGAAGATTCCCCTCAGGTTCTATTTCTGGCGCGTTCAGTTCGATCGGCATTGGTTGACATATCAAGCCAAAACCCAGGCGCACAGATATCGTACACCTGATCAGAAACGCCCGCGCATTTGTTCTGGTTCAGACCATCGCAATTTCCAATAAATTCAGCAATCCAATAGATTTCATTTTATTGGTGAAGTACCTTCACGTTTATGACACTGCCATCCACCCGCTCCCTGGAGATGTTCAACGCCGTATCGGAGACCGGCAGCTTTCGGGGTGCAGCCGAACAGCTGGGCCTGTCTCCGTCGACGGTCAGCAAGGCGATCGCCGAACTGGAGGCGCGGCTGGGTACGCGGCTGATTGCCCGCACGACACGCCACCTCGCACTCACCGAAGCGGGGTTGGCCTACCAGGCCAGTGTTGCCACAGCCCTCGATGCGCTGGGGGAAGGCGCGGAGATGGTCCATGCCGTAACGGCGTCCCCGCGCGGCCTCGTGCGGGTCACCATGCCGGTTTCATTCGGGCATATGTTCGTCTCACCCATGCTGCCGCGATTTGTCGCCCGATATCCCGAGGTACGCGCCGCCGCGAGTTTGCCGGACTCTTCCCTTGTCGCGCGGAAGATCATGGAAACCCCGCACGTCGTCTGCGCCAGCCCGGACTACATCGAACAATGGGGTACGCCGGCGCACCCCAAGCAACTGGTCGATCATGCCTGCCTGCCGCTCACGGCCGCGATCATGGCAACGGACTGGGTCTTCGACATTGATGGGATCGACCACACGGTCCGCGTCGACGGCCCCATCAGCAGCTCCAATCTGTCGGTCGCACGCGAAGCCGCGCTTGCCGGTGCGGGGATCGCGCGCGTGCCCTACCACGTGGTCGCTGCCGATATCGCGGACGGTCGTTTGATTCGGCTCCTGCCCGATTTCGAACGGGTCGAGGGCGCGGTGTTCGTCCTCTATCCCGCGCAACGCACACTGGCGCTGAAAACACGCGCGTTCATCGACTTCCTCGTCGAAGAGATCGGCTCGATCCGCCCATAGTCATTGTATTTGTAGACCGCGGCACTATCGTGATCGCAGATATACTGCCGATGGCAGGCGAGAGTGGATGACGGACCATGACGACAGAAGAATTTAGCCGCGAGGACATCGTCTACTACAGTGACGGGCACGAGATATCCGCGCATTTGTATCGCCCCGCGAGCTGGAAAGCCGGGGACCCGGCTCTGCCCGCCGTTATCAGCCTTACCGGTTACTCCGGTCGCAAGAACATCGCCACGGTCGATATCCCGCGTCGCATGGCCCGCGAAGGTTTCGTGGCATTGGCACCTGATTATGTGGGCTACGGCGACGCCGAGGGTCCGCGACGACGTCACCGGCCTCTCGAACAGGCGCAGAATGTCTATGACGCTGTCACCTATCTGGAGACAGTCGACGGCGTCGATGCAAGCCGCGTCGGCGTCTACGGCTCGAGCTTCGGCGCAGCCAACGCGGTCTGGGCGGCGGCCTTCGATCCGCGGCTCAAGGTTGTCGTGTCAGCCGTCGGCGTGCATGACGGCGAGCGTTGGCTGCGCGCCGTGCGCTCGGCCTATGACTGGTACAAGTTCCGTGATGCGGTGCGTGCGGAAGCGCGCCACCGGGTCGTGACCGGCGAGAAGCAGGACATCTATCGCTACGACATCTACCCCCTCGACCCCGACGCAGCGGACAAGCCGACAATGACCGTCGAGGAACATGGCGCCGCCGACGATCCTTACGTGGACATGGAGAGCGCGGAGGCCGCGTTCCGCTACAAGCCCGACTGGGTGGTCGACCGCATATCCCCGCGCCCGGTGCTGTTCTTCGCGGCCGGCTACGACGTGATGGTCCCGCCCGAGGAAGCGCGGCTGACGTTCGAGAAATGCGGCGAGCCGAAGAAACTGGTCGAGCTGCCGGAGGCCCGCCACAACCAGGTCTACGAGTTTTCCAACTCGGAGCATTTCGAGACCGTCGCGCGGGAAACGACGGCCTGGTTCAAGGAATATCTGTAAGCGGTCGCGGACTAGGCGTCGTTGCGCGGCAGCAGCACGGGCTCGCCCCGCTCGGCCGACAGGTCGGCGGCGTTGTAGAGCTCCATCACCTGGATAGCCTCGTCGGGCGTGACCATGGCAGGCCGGTCATAGGCCACGGCCTCGAGAAAATGCTTTGTCTCGTCATACATCGAACCGGCAAACACATGGTCGACCGGCTCGCCGGGCATCGAGGACATCGGGTACCGGATGCCGTCCTGGACCGTGTTGAACTGCACCTCCTTATGGGTGTCGTCGATTGTCAGCGCGCCGTCGGTGCCGACCACCTCGATCCAGGCCTGGACAAAATTGGGGTAGCCCGCCGGGAGGATCCAGCCGATACCGATGGTGATGGTCGTGCCGTCATCCATGGTGACCATGACCCACTGATGGTCCGGCGTATCGCTCTTCTGGCTGAACAGCTTGCCCGCCTGCTGCGAGTAAACCCGCACTGGCTTGCGCGGCTGCAGGCACCAGAGCAGAAAATCGAGATCATGGACGCCGCCAATCGAGGTCGGCGACATCTTCGACCGGCCGGTGATTTTCTCGCCCAGCTCGCGGGTCGAATGACGCGAGATCAGGCACGTCACCGGCTCACCGATGGCGCCGTCCATCAACGCCTTCTTCACATAAACGTAGCGCGGGTCGAAACGGCGCGAGTATCCGATGGAAATTTTCAGATTCTTCGAGGCGGCCAGAGCATAGGCTTCTTCGGCCTCGGGAATACTGGGCGCGATGGGCTTCTCCACGAAGACGTGCTTGCCCGCGTTGAGTGCAGCCATGACAATCGGAAAGCGCGCCGTCTCCGGTGTCATCGCGATGACGATCAGGTCGATCGAGTCATCGTCAATCAACGTTTGCCAATCATCCGTGATCGATGCGGGATCGGTCTCCGCCGCGATCTCGGCCTGGCGCGTGGGGTCTATCTCGGCGATGTGCAGCTGATCGACCAACGCGTTGTGAGCACAGGCATTGGCGCGGATACCGCCAACCCAACCGGTGCCGATTACACCGACATTCAGACGTTTGAGTTCCGGCATTGCCCATTCCCCCGTGGCACGATCATCGACACCAGCGTCTCGCGATTCCGATTTGCTGTCCAGACCGGATCGCGCCGCAATCAGGTGGCGTAGCTGCGATCTCCGGCATCGCCAAGCCCCGGGACAATGTAGCCCTTCTCGTTGAGATGGGTGTCGACCGCGCCGACGAAAACCGGGACCTCGGGATGTGCGGCGGACAAAGCAGCCAATCCCTCCGGCGCGGCAAGAATGCAGATCAGGCGCATATCCTTCACACCACGGGCCTTGAGCTGGGCAATCGCGTCGACCGACGAGTTGGCGGTTGCGAGCATGGGATCGACGATCAGAAGCGGGCGCTCGGCGATATCCTCCGGCCCGTTGAAATAATACTCGACCGCCTCGAGGGTATCGTGGTCCCGATAAATCCCGATATGGCAGACACTCGCGGACGGGATGATCTCCAACCCGGCGTCCAGCATCACATTGCCCGCCCGCATGATCGATGCCAACACGGGCCCCGGTTCGGCCAGGACCGGCGCCGTCATCTTCGTCAGCGGTGTTTCGATTTCCCGCGTCGCCAGTGCGAGGTCGCGGGTCGCCTCGAACAACATCAGCTGGGCGATCTCGCGCACCAGCAACCGGAAAATGATCGGCGGCGTGTCCTTGTCGCGCAACAGAGATATCTTGTGCTGCACCAACGGGTGATCGATCACGGTTGGACTGGACGTCATGTAACTTCCCTCAACATGTCTTCGCGCACAGATTTAGCCCGACCGGGCGTCAGAAGGCGAGAGGCAGAATTGCAGGGCCGGTTGCAGAGGCAAGATCGGCTCTGCCATTGTTCGGACTTCCAAAACGATCTCGCACAACCGACGACGTTCCATGCCCGCCGCCCCCAGGTCCGACGACAGACTGGCTCCCAATCAAATCGAGCGCGAGGATTGGCCCGATGGCTCGATCCTGCTGCACAACCGCGCGGCGTTGCCCGACGTGCTGCCCGACATATTGGAGAGGTTCGATCATTGGGTGGCGGCGGACCGCGACGCGACCTTCATCAGCGAACGCAAGGACGGCGACATACACACCACTTCCTACGGCGAAATCGATCGCCACGCCGACGCGCTGGCGGATAATTTCGTTAGACGTGGCCTCGAGCCCGGCGCGGCGGTCGCGGTCATTGCGGGGGCAGGCGAGCTTCATGCGGCACTGAAACTCGCCTACCTCAAGGCAGGGCTGGTTCATGTTCCCCTGTCGCCGCTCCTGTTGACATCGGACCATGGCCGCAAGCGGCTGGCGGGGCTCCTCACCACCGCCTCGCCGCGCGTCACGGTCGTGCCATCTGAGGCGGTGGCCGGGGAACTGGGTGGCTTGTGCGGTACGATCGTCGACCCGAACGAACTGAACGGCATACCCGAAACAGGCTTCGCGCGCGCTGTCACCGGTCCGGATGGCCCCGCAGCGATCTATTTCACGTCCGGCTCGACCGGGGATCCCAAGGGTGTATCGATCACCCGGCGCATGATTTCCTCGTGCCAATGCGCTTACGGCGTTCACTGGCCATTTCTCGCCGCCCGACGGCCCGTGCTCATCGACTGGCTGCCCTGGCACCACGTCTTCGGCGGGCTCGACAATTTCCACAAGATGATCTGGTTCGGTGGCGCCTACCACGTCGAGACCCCACCCGAGCCGGGCAATATGGACGCGTTCGCGGCGCGCATCCGCGCCGTCCACCCGACGATCCATATCAACGTTCCCTACGGCATCGATCTGCTGCTCGACCATCTGGCCGACGACACGGTCACACGCGCGGCCCTGTTCGAACGCCTGGACCTGATTTTCTTCGCGGGCGCCGGCATGGGCGCGCAAACCTGGCAACGCCTGCAAGATGCAGTCGCTGCAGGTCCTCATGGACCTGGCGGTCCGCCGCTGGTGTTGTCCGGCTATGGCGCAATGGAGGCCGGCTCGACCATGTGCCTGGGGCACGAGCCCGCGGGGCAGACCGATGAGATCGGCCTCCCCCTGCCGGGGCATAGCTTGCGCATGGCGCCGGTCGACGGCGCACTGGAGGTTCGGTTTCAGGGCCCCAACGTATCGCCGGGCTATGTTGGACCCGGCGGGATTGAGAACCTGTCTCTCGATGAGGACGGGTTCCTTCGGACCGGCGATCTCGCCCGCGCCCTGAATGAAAGCGCGCCCGAGCATGGTCTCTGTTTCGACGGCCGACTGGCCGAGGATTTCAAGCTGACCACGGGCACCCGGGTCAAGGTCGGCGCCCTGCGCCACGCTCTGCTGGCGGCTTGCGCGCCCGACCTGCAAGACGTCGCCATTGCCGGTGCCGGACAGGACAGGATCGCGCTCATCCTGTTCCCCGCGGCGACGGCACTGGCCGGAGACCCGGAAGCTCTGCAAGCACGCATAACCGACGCGCTTGCGGCCCATAACGCCGCCATGCCGGGCAGTTCGACCTCCATCTTCCGGGCCGCGATCACAGACGGACCGCCCGACCGCGAGGCCGGCGAGATCAACGACAAGGGCCACCTGGTCCAGAAGACCTGCCTGCGAAATCGCCCCGATCTGGTCGCCCGGCTCTACGCCGACAAAACCAGTTCGGACATCATCTGTCCCGAGAACACCTAACCCTCGGCAACGCCCAAACCCAAGGAACCCGGACCATGACCGACGCCCCCGTTCTCCTGATCGATCGCGATCCCGACGACGCCTTCGTGACGCTGACAATGAACCGGCCCGACAAGCTGAACGCGCTCGATCTTGAACTCCTCGACGCCATCGACGCGGCCGTGCGCGATGCGCAAAAAGATCCCGATATTCGCGCGATCATCCTGACCGGCGCGGGCCGCGCCTTCACGACCGGTTTCGACCTGATCAGCGATGACTTCGAGATGGACACCGAGGCATGGCGTGAAGACATGTCGGCGAACTGCGACCGGTTGCGCACGATCTGGAGCTCCGATGTGCCGGTCATCGCGGCCATCAACGGCTTCGCCCTGGCGGGTGGTCTCGAGCTTGCCATGTGCTGCGACCTGGCGCTGGCGGCGGAAGACGCAAAGCTGGGGGAGCCTGAGGTGCGCCACGCGTCCGGCCCGCCCTCGCTGATGATGCCCTGGACCATGCCGATCCGGCATGTGCGCTGGCTGATGTACACCGGGGACATGGTGGATGGCCGTGAAGCCGAACGCATCCATCTCGTGAACCGGGCCGTACCCGGCGATCAGCTGATGGACGAAGCGCGGCGCCTCGCACGCAAGCTGTCGCGCATGCCGGGGTCGGCGATCAAGTTCGCCAAGGCCTCGATCAACCACCAGCAGGAAAGCGCGGGCCTGACCAGCTCCTGGCTCTACAATGTGGAGGCGATCTCGTCCCTCCATGCGTCCCCGGAGGGACGGGCATGGATGCGCAAGATGCGCGACGAGCCCCTCAAGGACGTACTGGCCGACCGCGAGGCGCCGTTCCGCGACCTGGACTAGCTGTTCCGGCCGCGCAGCCGTTCGAATTCCGTCAGGACCGCATCCGCATCGACAACATCGGCATAGCGGCGATCAACATCGCGCAAATTCGCCTGATGGGGTTCCTCGTCATGATCGCCGACGCAGTCGGCAGGCACGATCGTGCGAAAACCGAGACTGAACGCATCGATCACGGATGCGCGCACGCAGCCCGACGTGATGCAGCCGGTGACGACCACCGTGTCCACGCCATGTTTGATCAGGAACGGCGACACCTGGGTGTTGAAGAAGATCGACGGCGCGCCCTTCATGACCACGAGGTCAGGCTCGGCAGCCGCGATCCGGGGATCAAGCTCGACCGAGGGATGCCCCTCGACCAGTTCCTCGCGCAACGGCGCGATCTTCCAATGGGGCATCGCCGCCTGGGAGTGGTAGCCCATCACGCAAGCCGCGACGGGAAACCCGCAATCCTTGGCAGCCCGGATCACGTCGACCGTGCGTTCCACCGCGGCGTCGATCATCGGTGCACCACCCATCCGGAACTCCGGATCGGTGAAGCCGCGCTGAAAGTCGACGACCACCACGCCGGGGCGTTCGCCCCAGCCGACGTCGCCATCTCCATAGCCCCGTTCGGCGTAATCCATTCTTCGTTCTCCGTTGCGTCCCCTGCACGGGTGAGGGAGTATTAAAGCATGACGCATCAGGCGCGTCTCGCCGCAGGCAAACGCGAAGCGACAGCCGCGGTTGTTAAACCGAAGGGGAAGAGTAGATGGGTTACCGTATTTCCGTCGACACCGGCGGCACGTTCACGGACATGGTCGTGCTCAGTGAAGATGGCGAGTTCCACGTCGGCAAGGCGCTGACCACCCCGGACCGGATATCGGAGGGCATGTTCAACGCCCTCGAGGTCGTCGCCGAGACCTTCGAGACGACGCCTAAGGACATGCTCGCCGCGACGGATCTTCTGATTTACGGCACGACGCGAGCCACCAACGCGATCGTCACCAAGCAAACCGCGCGCACGGCATTCCTGACGACCGCCGGCTTCCGCGACATCCTGGTGTTCAAGGAGGGTGGCAAACACGGCCCCCATGACTACAGCTACGACTACCCGCAGCCCTATATTCCCCGCCGGCGCACCTTCGAGATCAATGAACGTATCGGCGCCTCGGGCGAAGTGGTCCGGGCACTCGACGAGGCCCAGGCCCGCGAGGTCATCGAGACCCTGAAGGCGCGCGGCTTCGAGGCCATCGCGGTCTCCCTGCTCTGGTCGATCGCCAACGAGGCCCATGAGGCCCGGCTCGGCGAGTTGATCGAGGAAATCCTGCCCGGCGTCCCCTACACCCTGTCGCACCGCCTCGCCCCGATCCTGCGCGAATATCGCCGCGCATCGGCGACGGCGATCGACGCCTCGCTGAAGCCCCTGATGCAGGCCCATCTGCGCGGAATGCGTACGGATCTCGCCGACAGCGGATTCACCGGCGATCTGCTGGTCTCCACCGCCGTTGGCGGCTGTCAGGAAGTCGAATCCCTCGTCGAGCGGCCGATCAACACGCTCAAGTCGGGCCCGGCCATGGCGCCGGTCGCAGCGCGTGCCTATTCCGCGCTGGAACACAAAGGTGGTGACGTGATCGTCTGCGATACGGGCGGCACGACCTTCGATGTCGGCCTCGTGCGCGACGGCAACCTGATCTATTCACGCGATTCCTGGCTCGGCCCCCTGTGGACCGGCGACATCATGGGAACGTCCACCGTCGATGTGCGTTCCGTGGGCGCGGGCGGCGGCTCGATCGCCTGGGTGGACCCGGGCGGATTGCTGCGCGTCGGCCCCCAGTCGGCGGGCTCGGTCCCCGGACCGGCCTGTTACGGTGCCGGCGGCACGGAACCCACGGTGACCGATGCCGCACTGGTGCTCGGTTATATCGATCCCGGTTATTTCAACGGCGGACGCCTGTCACTCGATCGCGACGCCGCCGTCGCGGTGATCTCGACGCTGGCGGAAAGCATGGGCAAGGGCATCGACGAGACGGCCCATTCGATCATGGTCATCGCCAACGAGCTGATGATCAAGGCGATCGGTGAAATCACCGTCAACGACGGGCTGAACCCGCGCGAGAGCGTCATCGTCGCCGGCGGCGGGGCTGCAGGCTTCAATATCATGCCGATCGCCCAGGAACTGGGTTGCGACACGGTGATCCTCCCGCGCACGGCTTCGGCCCTGTCGGCCTGCGGGATGCAATTCTCCTCCATCGTGTTCGAGGCGACACGCTCGCGGTTCACGGATTCGAACGGCTTCGACCGGGAGGGCGCCAACCGCTCCCTCGACGAGATCGAGGCCGAATTGATGGAGTTCCGCGACAGCCTTGGCACCTCGAAGGACGCCCAGGTGAGCATCGAGTTCTTCGTCGAAGCGCGCTACCGCGCCCAGGTCTGGGAGCTCGATACCGCGCTTCCCAAGCCCCGCCTCGAGAACGACGCGGACGTCGCCGAGCTGGTGGAGACCTTCCACAAGACCCACGAACGCATCTACGCGGTACGCGACGAAGGCAGCCCGGTCGAGTGCGTGAACTGGAAGGGTCGGATTTCGATCCAGCCCTTCGACCCGCCGGCCGCACCGGAACCAACCACGGACACCAACGCGTCGGAATCCGCGACCACCCGGGAATGTTTCTTCGGCGGCGAGAGCCCCGTCGCGACCCCGATCTTCCGGGGGCCCGATCTCCAGACCGGCGACACGGTCACGGGACCGGCCATCATCGAAGAACCCACCACCACCATCGTCGTCTATCCGGGGATGTCCGCGCGGCTGAGTGCCGCCGACAGCTACATCCTCGACTGCCGCTGATAAGGAAGAACGACATGTCCGAACCAAAGACCACGCTCGACCCCGTCCTGATCTCGGTGATGGCGAACCGCCTCGACGGGATCGTGCGGGAAATGACCAACACGCTGCTGCGCTCGGCACGATCCGCCGTGATCTCGTCGGCCCGCGACTTCTCCTGTTGCCTGGTCACCGGCAATGACGAACTTCTCGCGCCCGCCGAAGGCCTGCCAGTGCATATCTTCGGCTGTCACATCCAGACGGCGAACATGCGTGAATATCACAAAGGCGACATCAAACGCGGTGATGCCTATCTCGACAACGACCCCTATGGCGGCAACACCCATCCGGCCGACCACACCTTCATGGTGCCGGTCTTTTTTGAAGGTGAGCATCTCTTCACCGCCGTCTCGAAATGCCACATGGCCGACATCGGCAACTCGATTCCGTCGAGCTATTTCGTGCGCGCCCGCGACGTCTATGAAGAGGGCGCGCTGGTCTTCCCCGGCGTGCGCATCCAGCGCGACTTCAAGAATGAAGAAGACATCATGCGCATGTGCCGCGCGCGGATCCGGGTGCCCGACCAGTGGTATGGCGACTATCTCGCCGGGCTGGGCTCGGCGCGGGTCGCCGAGCGTCGCCTCGAGGCCTTCTGCGAAAAATACGGCAAGGACACGGTCAAGGCCTTCATGCGCGAATGGTTCGACTATTCCGAGCGCCGCATGATCGACAACATCCGCAAGCTGCCCAAGGCGAGTCTGGTCAACAAGGGCCGATCGGATCCGCTTGAAGGTTTGCTGCCCGACGGTCTGGAACTGACGGTCAAAATCGACATCGACCCCGACGAGGGCAACATCCATGTCGACCTGCGCGACAACCCGCCTTCTGTCGACGCCGGCCTGAACACCTCGCTCGGCTCGGCCACCTCGGCCGTGGTGGGCGCGATCTTCAACGCGCTCGACAAGGATTTGCCCCGCAACGAGGGCGCCTTCCGGCGGCTGCATTTTCAGTATGCGGAAGACAGCGTCGTCGCCGCACCGACCTTCCCCCACTCCTGTTCGGTGTCGACAACCAATGTGTCCGAACGGCTTGTCAACATCACCCAATCGGCGTTCGCGCAGCTGGGCGACGGCATGGGCCTGTCCGAGGGCGGTGCGGGGCTCGGTGCCGGCATGGCCGTGATTTCCGGTCAGGACCTGCGGCGTGAGCCAGAGCCCTATGTAAACCGGCTGATGCTGTCGACCAATGGCGGACCGGCGAGTGCCGAGGCCGATGGCTGGGTCAACTATGCCATCCCCGTGATTGCCGGCCTGATGTATCGGGACTCGGTCGAAGTCGATGAGCTCAAGCATCCGATCCGCGTCGAATCCCTCACGCTGGTGACCGATTCCGCCGGTGCGGGTCGTCGGCGCGGGGCCCCGGCACAACAGATCGAGTACGGCCCGACCCACGCGCCGATGATGGCCGTGATCTCATGCGACGGCCAGCACACACAGCCACGCGGCGTGCTCGGTGGCTTGCCGGGCACATCCGGCGAGACCTGGCTTATCGAGGACGAGGCCCAGCCGGAGCGGATGCCGAATGTCGTCCAGCTCACCATCAATCCGGGCCAGCGCGTCCGCGGCCGGGATTCCGCCGGCGGCGGCTACGGCGATCCGCTCGACCGCGAGACCGAACGGGTGATCGTAGACGTGCTCGAGGGTTGGGAAACGCTGGAGAAGGCGAACGACATCTACGGGGTGATCTTCACCGGCGAGATCGATGACGAATCCCTCGAAGTCGATGAGGCCGCCACGGCAGCCCGCCGCAAGGAACTGCGCGAGGCCCGCGCAGCCTGACCAGGCGTCCAAGCGCGCCACAGCGGGATCGTGCGGCAGACGCAGCCGCGCGGAAAACCCGTTCGCGCGCGCATAGCTGTCCTGTCTCATGCGGTTCTCGTCGTTAAAACCGGCGGTGTATAGTAGGCACCGCCGTTCCAGCTCCAGCCTTTCTCCGGATACATGCCCAGCGACCCGACCCCCGCGCCCTATAGCCGCCGCGCTGCGATCATCCGGATGGCGCCTGTCCTGGCGTTGACGTTTATCCTGGCGCATTTTCTGCGCTCAGCGCCGACCGTTATCGCGCCGAACCTGCGCGCCGAGCTTGGGCTGACGCCGGGTGAACTCTCCAGCCTGCCGGCGGCGATTATCCTGGGCGCGGCACTGATGCAGCTTCCCGTCGGAGTATTTCTCGACAAGTTCGGCCCCCGGCGCACGATGGCCGCCCTCTTCTCGTTGGCCGCCCTGGGCTCGATCGTATTCTCGGCAGCACAGGGTGTATTCACGCTGGCTCTCGGTCTGTTCCTGATTGGCTGCGGGGCGGCGCCCGTCTTCATGGGGGTGATCGTGTTGCTGTCGCGCTGGATTGCCCGCGACCGCCTGGCGACCGGGACGGCGATCTCAATCGCAGTGGGTGGCGCGGGTATGCTGCTCTCCGCATCACCCTTCGCGGCGGCAGTGGAACTATACGGATGGCGAACAAGCCTGCTCGTCGTCGGCCTGTTCTCGCTCGTGGTGGCGATGGCACTCCTGATCATGGTGCGCGACCGGCCCGAGGACACCCCGCAACAGGCCAGCAGCGAGACCCTGCTCGAGACCATCATGGGGTTACGCTCGGTCCTGCGCGATGCGCGGATCTATTCCTTTGCCGCCGTCACCGCCGTTTCCGTGGGTGCGTTGGTGACGATCCGCAACCTCTGGATCGGCCCCTATCTGAACGACGTGTTCGATCTCGACATCATCGCGCGCGGCAATGTCATCTTCGCGGTGTCCCTCACCTGGATCATCGCGACCGTGCTCTACGGGCCGCTCGACCGCAAGTTCGACACCAGGCGCGGCGTCGTCACATGCGGCATGCTGGCCTTCACCGCCATGACTGCGGCGCTCGCGATCAACAGCAGCAGCTCCGTGCTGCTGGTCACGATCCTGTTGTGCGGGTTCGCGCTGTTCGCGCCGATCTTCGCCCACGCCCGCAGCCTGTTTCCCGACACCCATTCAGGGCGCGTCTTCACCGCGATCAATGTGTGCACATGGTCCGGCGTGTTTCTGATGCAGATGGGAACAGGCGCGATCCTCGACGCGTTCCCGGTCGACGAACTGGGCCGCAGCCCGGCGATCGCCTATCGCACCATGTTCGGTGTACTGGTGATCGCCTTGCTGCTGGCGCTGATGATCTATCGCCGGATCGAGGACGTTCGTCCGTCGAGCGAGCGTGACACCGCCTAGCCTCAGGCGGAGTCGACGAACACCTTCTGCATCTGCGGTGCGGGATAACGCGTGCCGGCGGCCGCGCCAACCGGCACAGCAGCCGAAATCGCGGCCACCTCGTCGGCCGAAAGATCAACGCCGACCGCACCGACATTCTCGGCCAGCCGCGAGGCTTTCTTGGTGCCCGGAATGGCCACCACGTCATCGCCCTGTGCCAGCAGCCAGGCCAGGACAAGCTGCGCCGGGGTGCAGTTTTTGTTCGCCGCAAACTCGGCAATCCGCAGGCCCAGCTCGCGATTTTGCTGGAAATTGTCCTTGTTGAACCGGGGATGGCGATAGTGCGGATCATCCTCCGACACGGTCTCTGCGTTGATGAAATTGTCGGTCAGCATGCCGCGCCCAAGAGGCGAATACGCAACGAAGGTGATCCCGAGCTCGCTCGTGGCGGCCCTGATCTGCTCGGCTTCGTCGCGGTAAAGAACCGAGTACTCACTTTGTACGGCCGCCAGCGGGTGGGTCGCATGGGCGCGCCGGATGGTTTCCGGTTTCGCTTCACAGATACCCAGCGCCTTGACCTTTCCCTGTTCCACCAGCTTCGCCATGGCGCCGACCGTGTCCTCGATGGGAACCTCCTGATCGACGCGATGTTGATAGTAGAGATCGATCACATCCGTATTGAGACGCTTCAGGCTCTTCTCGCAGGCTTCGATGACGTATTCCGGTCGACCGTCCACGCTCATGCCGCCGCCTTCGACCTGGGTCTGGCCAAACTTGGATGCGAGGACAATTTTGTCGCGATAGCCGCCCGTAAGCGCCCGGCCCAGCAGCTCCTCATTGTGGCCCCACCCATACATGTCGGATGAATCCAGAAAATCGACACCCTCATCGATGGCGTGTTGTACGAACTTCAGCGATTCATCGTCATCCGCCGCACCATAGACGCCCGAGAAGGACATGCAGCCCAGACCGACGGGCGCCACTTCAAGATCACTGGCGCCCAGCTTGCGTTTCTTCGCACTTTGAATATCCGTCATGTCTCTCGTCCCCTCGCCGCCTGATTGCGGCGGTTTTTGAAATGATTTTCGACCTGTCCGCAAACCGAACCGGCTTGATTTCGGCGTAGCATAGACCTGTGTGGCGCCGGAATCGATACGCCCCGGCGGATCAACACTATGGCGCCCAGGCCGCCGGTGTGATGCTTTCGATACTGGTTTTCACATCGATAATCGCCGGGCGACCGCTGGCGATCGCCTGGTCCAGGGCGCCTTCGAACTCGCTCGGTTTCTCAACGGTGAGGCCCAGTCCGCCCATGGATTCCGCGATCTTCGCGAAGTCCGATTCCGGGAAGATCCAGAGATCGTCGGAGCCCGGCGTCTGGCCGCCATAGGTGGCTTCGTTGATGCCCTTTTCCTGGTTGAGCGCGTGGTTGTTGTTCACCACCGTGACCGTGTTGATGCCGCAGCGGACCGCCGTTTCCATTTCGGTCAGGTGGTACCACATGGCGCCATCCCCGGCGAAACAGATGACCGGCCGGTCAGGCGCTGCGCATTTGGCCCCCATCGCGGCCGGGAACGCCCAGCCAAGCGAGCCGGCACAGCGGATATAGCTCTGCCCGGGATGCTTCAGATCAATCATGGAGCCGGTCCACACGCCCGAATGTCCCGTGTCGGACACAAGAATCGCATCACTCGGCAAATGTTCGGTGTATTCCGCACACAGGCGCTCGGTCCGAAACGGCACATCGTCCGATGCCATCAAGGGTGCGACGTCGGCGCGCCACTCGGCGACGAGAGCGCGCGTGCGTTCCAGCCAGGCCGATCGATCGACGGACGTCTCGCTTGCCGCCAGCAGCGCCACCAATCCCGCCTGCGCGTCGCACTGCATGGCCGCACGAACGGGATAGCTCCGGCCCAGCTCGCGCGGATCGATATCGATCTGCACGGTCGCGGCGCCGGAGGCCGGCACGCGCCACTCGTTGGTCACCATGCCACCCGCGCTGCAGCCGACGAAGATCACGAGATCGGCCTCGCAGACCGCCCGATTGGCGCACCAGCGCGAATAGGCCCCGACGACGCCCACGCACAAGGGATGGGTGTCCGGGATCGTGCCCTTGCCGTTCAGCGAGGTGGCAACGGGAATCGAGAACGCCTCGGCCAGAGCCACGAGTTCCGCACCTGCCCCGCTATGCTTGACGCCGCCGCCCGCCACGATGATCGGATTCTTGGCCGCCGCGATCTCCCGGGCGACCGCCGCAACCCCGGCCGGATCGGGCGCGGGTCGGAAGGGTGGAATTTGTGTGAACTGCTCCTCGATCAGAACCTCGAGATCGGCTTCAACCTCGAGGATGTCCTGGCCGACGATGCCATCGAAATCGAGATGCACGGGCGCGGGCTGCCCGCTGACCGCCTCGCGAAACGCCTGGCGCAGGGCGCGCGGCAACTGATCGATGTCGGTGATCGCATTGCTGTACTTGGTCACCGCCTCGAAGGGTCCGCGATGGTCCACTTCCTGATAGGCGTGCCGTTGCTGGTAGGCCTGGGACCGCCGGCCCGTCAATGCGATCACCGGTGATCCGGCCAGATAGGGATCCTGAAGACCGGCCGCGAGGTTGGCCGCGCCAACCGCCTGGGCCATGCACACCCCGGGATGGCCCGCGATCCGCGCATAGCCGTCGGCCATGTAGGCCGCCGGTTTCTCGCCATGCACCATGATGCGGCGCATGCCCAGCTCCTCGATCTCCTTGAGCGCGCCGATACCGAAGACCGGCATGAAGAAGACATGGCTCAGGCCATAACCCTTCAGGGTTTCCGCCAGAAACCGTGATCCTGTCATTTTTGCCATTTTCATTTCCCCCTGATTTCGGGCCCCGGTTGATCCGGTGGTCCCGCATGTTGCTATTTTTCGAGTGCGGCAATCCCGCCGGAACCGAAAAGGCGCACAGCGTTGCCATAGGCGATAGCGCGGCCAACGTCGGACGGCAACTGGGCCAGCCAGCCGCGATGGTGGTCGATCACTTGCGCATATGAGTCCCAACGCTCGGTCACATAGGTGTCCGACGCAGTCATGAAGCGGTCCGGATACGCCATGAACAGGTCACGCCATGCCGAATTTATCGTCTTCCCCGCGGAAATCTCGAAACCCCGGATCGAAATTTCCGCCCAGAGCGCCTCGTGGGTTGCGAGCGTGCGCGCAATCACCTCGGGCGGGTCGACCATGCCCGCATGGGCCCAGAGAATTTTGACATCGGGTGTATGAGCGAAAATCGCGTCGATCACCCGGGAATCCGCGTGCACATGAAGGAGCCGGTCACTTTCGGCCATCATCCGCGCGACCGTGCGCACGGTTTCGCTGTCCGCATATCCCAGTTGATGCAGGTGAAATTCACCGATCCCGGCATAGCGAGCCGGATCCCAGCGACCCTGAAGATACGGCAGCGCATCGGGATGCCTGAACCAGTTACCGGAGTGGATCTGACCGCCATAGGGGCGCAGGAACGGCACCACCAGACCGGTCCCGCCTTCCTTCAGCAGGGCCAAGGTGTTGTCGTCCGAAGTGCTGGACACCAGCGCGCGGGGCACACCAGCTGCGTGCATCTTCGAAATAATCTGGGCCGGGCTGTAGGCGACCGTCGCGTCCTCATTGTAGTGGACGTGGCCGTCGAAAACCGGGATGGGTTCATCCCCCTGCGCGAGAGAGGGATAAATGGCGATCGCCGCACCCGCCATCAGAAGACGCGCAACATGATTCAGCTCAAATTTCATGGTCCGATCCTGCCGCGCTTGGTGGTCTGACGCAACATGGCGCGCATGCTAGTTTCCGTCGGTGGAAAAAAATCTCAGTTCAACAATGGAGGCGCGGTGATGCGCTCGTTCCTGGTTTCCGGAATTCTTGCCCTCAGCCTCATGGCAGCTGGGCCCGTCGCCATGGCACAAGACGCGACAACCAAGTATGTCCGCTTTGTGCAGGACGGTCAGACGGGTTTCGGCATCCTCAAGGGGACGACGATCGCCACCCTCGATGGCGACCCGATCCAGGGCGCAAAACCGACCGGAACAACCGTCGCGCTCGACAGCGTTGATCTGCTGCCCCCGTCCGACGCGAGCAAGGTCTTCGCGGTCGGCATGAATTTCGCCAGCCATATTTCCTCGGCGTCCGACCGCCCGCCGCCACTATTCTTGAAGCTCCCGACGTCTCTTGCCGGCAGCGGCAGCGACGTGAAGCTGATGCCCGATGCCAACAACGTCCATTTCGAGGGCGAGCTGGTGCTGGTCATCGGCAAGCGGGCCCGGAACGTGTCGGAGACCGACGCCATGGACCACGTGTTCGGTCTGACCGCCGGCAACGACCTGACCGAACGCAGCTGGCAGGGCCGCGACCTGCAATGGATGCGCGCCAAGGCGGCCGACGGTTTTGGCCCCGTGGGTCCGGCAGTGGTCACCGGGCTCGACCCGAACAACGTGCTGCTCACGACGCGTCTGAACGGGAAGGTCGTCCAGCAGGAAAACACCCAGAACATGATCCACAAACCGTCCAAGGTCGTGAGCTATCTGAGCCAGTATTTCACCCTTAATCCCGGGGACATGATTTTCATGGGCACCCCGGGCCGCACGTCCGCACTCGACAATGGTGACGTGGTGACCGTGACGATCGAGGGCATTGGCACCCTGACCAACAGGATTGTTCGCTAGCAGGTTAGCGCCGCCGGTCGGCCCTCGATCGTGACAGGGGCGGCAGGACGATCCGGATGCTCCCGGGATAACGGTGGACAAATCCGGTGCCGATATCCCGCACCAGACCGACCGGACCACCGGTGAAGATATTGCCGATCAGCAACGGCTCGAATCCCGAGTAGAGGGTTCCGACGGTGGTTTCGTGGCCCGCCAGCTTGCATTCGACGTCGATATCGCCCCCGTCGCGCGTCGCGACGAAGGTCAACGGTGTGCCACCGACCAGGCGCGTTCGCACGCCTTCGCGCTCCAGCGTGCATGACGCATTCGGTGGCTCGGTGATCACCGTCACTTGATGGCTGCGCTCGCTCGAAGAGCCGGCACAGGCTGTCAGGCCCAAAAGGGATACGGTCGCGATAGTTCGAAACATCGACACCCGGAGAATGTACTGACTACGACCCCCCGAATATGCCCGTCCAGCATACAATGGTCCAATATCGTTTCGATGCCGTGCGATGGGTGGACAGGATTGCGGCCGCGGCCTTGCCCGACCCCCAATCCTTGATAAGGTGTCGGTACGGAATGCCATACGAAGATCCGGAACAGCCGGGCGGCACGCGTTAGTTTTTTGGAGAGCAAGATGGAAAAATTCGGTATTGGCCAGGGTGTTCGCCGCGAGGAAGACCCGCGGCTCTTGCGCGGGCGTGGTCTGTTTACAAACGACGTAAACCTTCCCCAGCAGACGTACGCGATCGTTCTGCGTTCCCCCTACGCGCATGCCGAAATCACATCCATTGACACGACCGCCGCAAAGGCCGCCCCCGGCGTGCACGGCGTGTTCACCGGCGAAGATGTCGCGGCCGACAATCTTGGTGTGCCCGGCATGCCCGCCAAATGGAAACGCCCGGACGGTGAGCCGATGAAGTACCGGCCGCAGCCACCCCTGGCCCTGGGCCGGGTTCGTTATGTCGGCGACCCGGTGGCGCTCGTCGTCGCCGACACGCTCGACCAGGCACGCGACGCCGCCGAGCTGATCGACGTGGACTATCAGGACCTGCCTTCGGTCACGGACACGGAACGTACCGTCGATCCCGACACCGCCCTGGTGTGGGATGATTCCCCGGACAATGTTTCCGGCCAGTACCAGGCCGGCGACGCAGATGCCGTCGAGGCCGCCTTCGCCGGCGCCGCCAAGATCGTCAAGCGCCGCTTCGTGATCAGTCGGGTCTTCGCCCAGTATATGGAGCCACGCGGGGCCATCGGCACATATGACGAGCGTGAGGACCGCTACACCCTGCACGCCGACGTGCAGTATCCCCATCGGGTTCGACAGCTTCTGTCCGAGAAAATATTCGGCATCCCCGAACAGGCGATACGGGTCGTCGCCCGCGATGTCGGTGGCGGCTTCGGCACCAAGGGCTGGCAGTATGCCGAGCATCGGCTGGTCCTGTGGGCGTCGCGAAAAATCGGCCTGCCCGTAAAGTGGAATTGCGAGCGCAGCGAGGCGGTCATGGCCGACGAGCATGGGCGCGACAACGTCACCGAAGCCGAGCTTGCCTTCGACGCCGAAAACAACGTCATCGGCCTGCGGGTGAACACAATCGCAAATATCGGCGCCTATCTGTCGGCGATCCGAAACTTGCTGTCGGCGTTTGCCAATGTCGGCACCCTGATCGGCGTATACGACATCCCCGCAGCCCATGTGACCGTGCGAACGGTGCACTCGAACACAAATCCGACCGCACCCTACCGGGGTGCCGGGCGGCCCGAGGCGACCTATGTGATCGAGCGCATGTTTGACGAATCCGCCCGCGAGCTGGGCCTCGACCCGGCGGAACTTCGCGCGCAAAACATGATCGCCTCGGACGCCATGCCGGTGAAGACAGCCCTCGGCCTTTCCTACGATTGTGGTGCCTTCACGGAAAACCAGGCCAAGGCCCTGGAGATGGCGAACTATCCGGACTTCGCAACAAGACGCGCGGACTCAACTGCGCACGGCAAATTGCGCGGCATCGGCATTTCCAACCCGATCGAGCGCGCGGGATCACCCTCCCCGGACTTCGCCGAAGTGCGCTTCAGCACCGACGGCAGCGCCACGGTCCTGATGGGCACCAAGAGCCAGGGTCAGGGCCATGAAACCATGTACAAGCAGATCGTCGGCGAACGTCTCGGTCTTGACCCGAACGACGTGCGGGTCGTCGACGGCGACACCGATCGGGTCGCCTTCGGCATCGGCACCATGGGTTCGCGCTCGACCGTTATTGGCGGCTCGGCGCTGTACTACGCATCGGAAAAGGTCATCGAGAAGGCGCGCCAGGTGGCGGCCCACCTGCTGGAAGCCGACGGCGCCGATCTGGAATTCGCCGACGGGGTATTCACGGTCGCAGGCACCGACAAGACAATGACCCTCAAGGATGTGGCCAAGGCCTCTTTTCTGCCGGCGAAGCTGCCCGCAGGTGTGGAGCCCGGTCTCTACGAGACCGCGACCTTCTCCCCCGAGGACGACACCTATCCCAACGGCAGCCATGTCTGCGAAGTCGAGATCGACCCGGACACGGGCGTCATCGAACTTGTCGGATACTGGGTGGTCGACGATGTGGGCGTGATGGTCAACCCGACCATCGTGAAAGGGCAAATCCATGGCGGAATTGCGCAGGGACTTGGCCAGGTGCTCATGGAGCAGGTTGCCTATGACCCGGACAGCGGCCAGTTGCTCAGTGGGTCGTTCATGGACGACGCGATGCCCCGGGCCGACAATTTCTCGAACATCGAGATCGTCGGCAACGGCGTGCCCACCGCGCGAAATCCGCTTGGGGTGAAGGGTGCCGGCGAGGCCGGGACGGTCGGCGCGCTGCCGGCCATGATGAATGCCATCATGAACGCACTCGCCGAGGTCGGCGTCGAACATCTCGACATGCCGGCCACGCCCGACCGGGTCTGGCGGGCGATCACCGAGGCCCGCGGCTAGCTAGCGGCGGCGGTTCCGCACGACGACAACACCCGCCACGACGCCGACGGCCAGCAATACCAGAAGATGGTCGATCCCGAACACGGGATGACCTGCACCCGCCTCATGCGCGACACCGGTCACATGTGCGAATGCCGGTGCGGCGAGGAAGCTTGCGGCAGACGCAACGGCCGCGGTGAGTAACTTGTACATGTTGATCATCCTGTGGGTTTCTTATGGGGCAACGGCCGACTGGTTCCGGGTGTCACCAGATGTATCCTCGAACCCGCCGGCGGTCAAAACGAAGCGGGCGACATCTTCCAGTCCTTGTCCCGTCTTGAGGTTCGTAAAGAGAAACGGGCGCTCGCCACGCATCTTGCGCGAATCCCGGTCCATCACGTCCAGGTCAGCTCCCACATGGGGCGCCAGATCTATCTTGTTGATTACCAGCAGGTCCGATCGCGTGATTCCGGGGCCGCCCTTGCGCGGAATCTTGTCGCCGGCCGACACGTCGATCACATAGATCGTGATGTCCGCAAGCTCCGGCGAAAAGGTCGCCGCCAGATTGTCGCCGCCGGACTCGACCAGCACGATGTCGAGGGCCGGGAAACGTCCGACCATCTGGGCGATCGCGGCCAGATTGATCGAGGCATCCTCGCGGATCGCCGTGTGCGGGCAGCCGCCGGTCTCCACGCCCATAATCCGCTCCGGCGGCAGCGCCCCGGACCGGGTGAGGAACTGGGCATCCTCCTCGGTGTAGATATCGTTGGTGATGGCGGCGATGTCGTATTCGTCGCGCAACGTCTTGCAGAGCGCATCCATGAGCGCGGTCTTGCCCGTGCCAACCGGGCCACCGATGCCGACGCGAAAGGGTTTCGTCATGAGCGGAATAACCTCGAATATTGGGTTTCGTGAACGGAGGAGGCCCAGTCGACCATAACGGCCGCAGAGCCCATATCGTCGATCGAACGTGTGAGTGCGGAAGCCGCAGCCTCCACGATGATCGGTTCAAGTGCTGCGAGAATATGCAATCCATCGCTTTGACCGAGAGGCACGGCCCGCACGCCGGCTGACACGATGTTTGCCGCGAATGCGTGCAGATAGGCCTCAAGCGCCGGGGACAGCGGAATACCCTGATCCGCCGTCGCAACTCCTACTGCAACGGGATAGGCAATCTCCCGATCCTCGCGGTCGGCCAGCGCGGCAAGATCATCGAGCTGCGGGCTTTGCCAGTGACGCGCCGCAGCACTCGTGAACGCCGCACCCTGGCTCGATGTTTCCAGGCCCAGCTCGCGGGTGGGACGCATCACGTCGCCGCGCTCGAGCACCCAGGCAAGCGCGTCGGTATCTTCATCGATCGCGGCCTCATAAGCTGCTTGAAACAGCGCCGCATCGATCCTGCCCACGCCAAACCGGACGATGGTCTCGATCCATGACAGCAGCTTCTCCCGGTCGGTCACCAGTGCGGCCTCGACGGCAGCTTCCAGGCCGTGCGAATAGCTGAACGCCCCGACAGGAAACGCCGGTGAGAGCCAGGTCATGAGCCGCTGCAGGCGTGCGTCGGAAAGTGATGATTCAATGGGCATGGTCATGTCCGTGACCGTGCACCGCGCCGTCATCATAGGCGCCCGGCTCAGGGTTGAAGGACGCAGTCTTCGCCTCGACCACAGCCCCCAGGCGGGTCAGCATTTCCGCGATGACATGGTCAGCCCGGATGCGCAGAGCACCGCTGTCCAGCACCTGGGTCGGCAGGTGGCGGTTGCCGATATGCCAGGCCATGCGGGCCGTATCGCGCGGATCATCACAACGAATATCGAGCACATCCTCATCCGCTGCACACACCCGCACGATCCCGCCCGCATCGAGCTTCAGCCCATCGCCATCGGCCATACGGGTGGCATCATCGAGGTCGAGCAGGAACGCCTCGCCGGCATCATCAACGAGGCGCACCCGGCGTCGATGTCGGTCATCGAAGCCCAGTGTCACCCGGCCAGTGGCGTCGGATTCTGACCAGGTACCCGCCGGCAGAACCTCGGTTGCACGGCGCAGGCTCAAAACAGGAAGTAACGCTGTGCCATCGACAGCTCCTCCGCCGGTTCACAGGTGAGCAATTCGCCATTCGCGCGCACCTCATAGGTCTCCGGATCGACTTCCATCTCCGGGGTCGCGTCATTCAGCACCATGTCTTTCTTCGTGACCGAACGGGTACCGGAGATCGCCAGCAACTCGCGCGACAGGCCCAGTTGCGCGGCCATGTCCGTCGCCGCGGCCGCCTTCGACACGAACGTCACGGTGCTGGCTGTTTGCGAGGCACCGAAACTGCCGAACATCGGCCGGTAGTGCACCGGCTGGGGTGTCGGGATCGAGGCATTGGGGTCACCCATCGCAGCACCCGCAATGGTGCCTGCCTTGACGATCAGGTCCGGTTTCACGCCGAAGAACATAGGCTTCCACAAGACGAGGTCGGCGAGTTTGCCCGCCTCGACCGAACCCACATGATCGGCGATGCCGTGACACAAGGCGGGGTTGATCGTGTATTTCGCGATGTAGCGGCGCACCCGCAGATTGTCATTGTCGCCGCTCTCGCCGGCCAGCGCGCCACGCTGGCGCTTCATCTTGTCCGCCGTCTGCCAGGTCCGGATGATGACCTCGCCGACCCGACCCATCGCCTGGCTGTCCGACGCAATCATCGAGAAGGCGCCGAGATCATGGAGGATATCCTCCGCCGCGATGGTCTCGCGCCGGATACGGCTCTCCGCGAAGGCCACGTCCTCGGGAATCCGCTGGTCGAGGTGATGGCAGACCATCAGCATATCGAGATGCTCGTCGACGGTATTGACCGTGTAGGGCCGTGTCGGGTTGGTCGAGGACGGAAGAACATTCTCCTCGCCGCACAGGCGGATGATGTCCGGCGCGTGGCCCCCGCCGGCACCCTCGGTATGGAATGCGTGGATCGTGCGCCCCTTGAAGGCGGCGATCGTGTCTTCGACGAAACCGGATTCGTTGAGCGTGTCGGTATGGATCGCGACCTGCACATCCATCTCCTCGGCCACGGACAGGCAGGCGTCGATCGCGGCGGGGGTCGTGCCCCAATCCTCATGCAGTTTCAGGCCGCACGCGCCGCCCGTCACCTGCTCTTCGAGCGCCGCCGGCAGCGTTGCATTTCCCTTGCCGAAGAAGCCGAGATTGACCGGGAAACCCTCCGCCGCCTGAAGCATGCGCGCCAGGTGCCACGGGCCCGGGGTGCAGGTGGTTGCATTGGTACCCTCGGCCGGACCGGTGCCGCCGCCCAGCATGGTGGTGACGCCCGAATACATCGCCTCCTCGATCTGCTGTGGGCTGATCCAGTGGATATGCGCATCAATGGCGCCCGCCGTGACGATCCGGCCTTCTCCCGCGATCACTTCGGTGCCGGGTCCGATGACGATGTCGACGCCGGGCTGCACGTCGGGATTGCCGGCTTTGCCGACGCAGGTTATGCGGCCATCGCGAATGCCGATATCGGCCTTGACGATGCCCCAGTGGTCGACGATCAGCGCGTTGGTGATGACCGTGTCGACCGCACCGTCGGCGCGGCTCGCCTGGGACTGTCCCATACCGTCGCGAATGACCTTGCCGCCGCCAAACTTGACCTCTTCGCCGTAGATCGTGTGGTCACGCTCGACCTCGATGACCAGTTCCGTGTCGGCAAGCCGTACCCGGTCGCCCACCGTGGGGCCGAACATCGACGCATAGTCTGCATGATTGATGGAATATGCCATGTCCTAGCCCTCCAGCGCGCCGTTGACGCGGCCGTTGAAGCCGAACACCCGGCCCGACCCGGCATAACACACCAGCGCTACCTCGCGGGTCTGACCCGGTTCGAAGCGCACGGCGGTACCGGCGGGGATATCGAGCCGGAAACCGCGCGCAGCATCCCGGTCGAAATCAAGCGCTGCGTTGGTCTCGTGGAAATGGAAATGCGACCCAACCTGGATCGACCGGTCGCCGGTGTTGGCGACGGTCACGGACAAGGTCTCGCGACCCTCGTTGAGGACGATCTCGCCATCGGCAGGGAACAGTTCACCGGGGATCATATCAGCCTCAATGGATCGGGTTGTGGACGGTGACCAGCTTGGTCCCGTCGGGAAAGGTCGCCTCGACCTGGACGTCATGGATCATCTCCGCGATACCATCCATCACGTCGGTCCGGCCCAGGACCTCACCCCCCGCGCTCATCAGATCGGCGACCGAGCGCCCGTCGCGCGCGCCCTCGACGACGAAGTCCGAGATCAGCGCAATCGCCTCGGGATAGTTGAGCTTCACACCGCGCGCCATGCGCTTGCGTGCCACATCGGCCGCCAGCGCGACGAGGAGCTTGTCCTTTTCTCGGGGTGTCAGATGCATATTCGGGTTCCTCTCAGATCGCCCACAGGCGCGGCATTTCGGCAGGCAGGGCCGCCAGTTCGTGCCGAAAATCAGACCAGAATCGGCCATAGGCATCGCGCAGGCGGCGCGCGTCGCGGTCCAGCCAGCGAATAACGAGTACATCGCCGACGCAGGTCGCGCCGATACACAGGCAAGCGGGGTCCGGCGTTTCGGGCAGAAGCGCACGCGCGGGCCCGACGGCATCGGCGGCGTCATCGCCGACATAGACGATGCTGGCGAACGTGTGCGCGCCGTTCAGGCCCGCATTTGCCGCCATTATTTCAGGCAATTCGTCGTCGAGATGCACCGTATCCGCCCAGACAAGCCGGCCGCCGCGGCGCACTTCCCACGCCTCGTGCACCAGCCCGCCCGTGACGCTTTCACCCATGGCGGTGCGCCCCAGGACGATGATCTCGCCCGCCATCAGCCGCGCACCGGGCGCAACATCAAGCCGGGTGCGACGGCGCAGGCGTGCGGCGTCGAAGATGATGGTTTCCTGGGGTAACCATTCGAGCCACGCGCCGGGTGCGGCGGCGAGCGTCATATCGATCTGCACATCGGCACCGGTCGTACGATAGATTTTCTCCGCCGCCTGGCCGACGATCCGGGCCACGGCGCCTTCACCACAACGGACCGAAATCGTCAGATCATCGCCGCCCACGAGACCGCCTGACGTGGTCACGAGCGTGCCGGTCTCGGGCCCGCCGGGCCCGACATTGGGAAACAGAATGCGCAGGGGGTCACTCTGGTACAGATGCGCCAGCCGGGTGCGGCCGTCCGCGTCAACGAACTCGATCTCTGCCCGTCCCGATGCCATCGATACCCAGCCTGCCTGAATTAGACCGTAAGGTGCCGACGAATCTCGGATTCGGGCAAATCGCCAATCGGGCCCGACAGAACGATCTCACCCCGATCCATCACCACCACGTCGTCGGCGAGATCGC
Organism: Alphaproteobacteria bacterium; assembly: GCA_965205535.1. Lineage (GTDB taxonomy): Bacteria > Pseudomonadota > Alphaproteobacteria > UBA6615 > UBA6615 > UBA8079. Next base: position 627,683 of record CBDBHH010000005.1, read on the forward strand.
GGGCGAACTCGTAATATTGCTCGACCAGCAGGATCGCCATGTCCCCACTGCCCGCCAGCAGCCGGATGACCGCCTCGATATCCTTGATGATCGATGGCTGAATGCCCTCGGTCGGCTCATCGAGGACCAGCAATTTCGGCTGGGTCACGAGTGCCCGGCCAATTGCCAATTGCTGCTGCTGACCACCGGACAGGTCCCCGCCCCGGCGCTGCAACATGTCCGACAGGACGGGAAAAAGCTCAAACACCTGGTCGGGAATGCGCGCCTCGCTGCGGGGCAAACAGGCGAACCCGGTCATCAGGTTTTCCTCGACGCTGAGCCGGGGAAACACGTCGCGCCCCTGGGGTACATAGGCAATGCCGCGGCGCGCGCGTGCGAAGGGCGGAAGGCGGCCAATATTCTCGCCGTCCCAGGTCACCGCGCCGCTGCGGATCGGCGCATGCCCTGTCAGACCGCGCAGCATCGACGTCTTTCCCACGCCATTACGCCCCAGCAGGCAGGTGATTTTGCCCCGTTCGGCCGTGACATGGGCACCGCGCAGAATGTGGCTGGCGCCGTAGTAAAGATTGATATCGGTGGCTTCGAGCATCGTCAGCGACCCAGATAGACTTCGACAACGCGCGGATCGGACTGGACCGTGTCCATCGTTCCCTCCGCAAGAACGCTGCCCTCATGGAGCACCGATACCGTGCAATCGAGATTGCGCACGAACTCCATGTCGTGCTCGACGACGACCAGTGAATGGTCCTTGGCGATCTCCATAAGCAACGTCACGGTCTGTTCGGTCTCGGCATCGCTCATGCCCGCCACAGGCTCATCGAGCAGCATCAGCTCGGGTTCCTGTGCCAGCAGCATCCCGATCTCGAGCCATTGCTTCTGGCCATGGCTAAGGTCCCCCGCCAGATCCGCGCGCCGCGCGGTCAACCGGATGGTCTCCAGCGTGGCCTCGATCCGTGTCAGCTGTTCGCCGCGAATACGCGCAAACAGGGTCTCGGCAATCGTCCGCCTGGTTTTCTGGGCGAGGTAGATGTTCTCGAAAACCGTGAGGCTCTCGAAGACCGTCGGCTTCTGGAACTTCCGGCCGATACCCAGATTGGCGATGTCGGTCTCATCCAGATGGGTGAGGTTTACATCATCAGCGAACAGCACCCGGCCCGTGTCCGGACGGGTCTTGCCGGTGACCACATCCATCATCGTGGTCTTGCCCGCGCCATTGGGTCCGATGATCGCGCGCATCTCGCCGCGCCGGATGATCAGGTTCAGGCTGTTCAGCGCCTTGAACCCGTCGAAGCTGACCGACACACCCTCGAGGTAAAGGATCGATGGTTCCGCAGCGGTGTTTGCATCCGCTCCGGCGATGGGTTCAAGCGTCGGCACGTCGCAACCTCCGTCCAATTGCTTCGAACAATTCGCCCGAGCGCAAAGATTTGTAGACCCCGACAATCCCGTTGGGCATGACCAGGGTCACGAGAATGAACAGCGCACCCAGGAAGAACAGCCAGACCTCCGGCGCCGCAGCCGTGAAATAGGTCCTCGCGCCATTGACCGCGAACGCGCCGATGATGGCGCCAAACAGGGTCCCGCGACCGCCCACGGCCACCCAGATCGCCATCTCGATGGACTTGGCCGGGGCGAACTCGCCCGGGTTGATGATTCCCACCTGGGGCACGTAGAGCGCGCCCGCGAGACCGGCAAGCATGGCCGACAACGTAAAGACGAACAGCTTTGCGTTCGTGACCGAGTAGCCCAGAAAACGCACCCGGCTTTCGGCATCGCGCACCGCAATGAGCAGACGACCGAGCTTCGAACTCACCACGGCCCGGCAGATCAGGTAGACAAGTAACAGGGACACCGCCGTGGCGATGTAGAGCCCGACCTTGGTCGCATCCTTCGACAGTTCGAAACCAAGGATGTCCTTGAAATCCGTCAGGCCATTGTTGCCGCCGAACCCCATCTCGTTGCGAAAGAAGGCGAGCATGAAGGCGAAGACCATCGCCTGGCTGATGATGGAGAAATACACGCCCGTGATCCGCGAACGGAAGGCGAGCCAGCCGAAGACGAAGGCCAGGGCACCCGGCACCACCAGCACCATCAGGGCGGCGAACCAAAACTGGTCGAAACCGAACCAGTACCAGGGAACGGAATCCCAGTTGAGAAACACCATGAAATCCGGCAGGTCCGGGTTGCCATATACGCCGCGGTCCCCGATCTGGCGCATCATGTACATGCCCATGGCGTAGCCGCCGAGACCGAAGAAGGCACCATGACCGAGGCTCAGGATACCGGCATAGCCCCAGATCAGGTCGAGGGAGAGCGCCAGGATGGCGAAGGCCAGATACTTGCCCAGGGTCGTCACCCAGAATGTCGAAAGGTGAAAGAAGGAACCTTCGGGCACCGCCAGATTGAGGAACGGCACCACGAATATCGCAATGAAGCCCAAGGTCAGGATGGTCGACCAGCCGCGTTTGCTTTCCATGGCCAGAAGCCGTGATGAGATCGGTCCCATGATCCGTTCCTCCGTTCAGGATTCGGCCGCACGCCCCTTGAGGGCGAACAGTCCGCGCGGGCGTTTCTGGATAAACAGGATGATGATCACGAGCACGACCACCTTGCCGAGGATCGCGCCGGAGACCGGCTCGAGGAACTTGTTCACGATGCCGAGGCTGAAGGCACCGACAACCGTGCCCCAGATGCTTCCCACGCCGCCGAAGACAACCACCATGAAGCTGTCGACGATGAAGTTCTGGCCCAGATTGGGGCTGACATTGGAGATCTGGCTCAACGCGACGCCGGCCACACCGGCAATCCCCGAACCCAGGGCAAAAGTCATCGCGTCGACCTGCCCGGTCCGGATACCCATCGCAGACGCCATGCTCCGGTTCTGGGTCACGGCCCGCATCTGCAACCCGAAACGGCTGTAGCGAATGAAGGCGGCCAGCGCCGCCACCACCATGATGCAGAATATGATGATGTAGATGCGGTTGACGGTTACGGACACGCCGCCGCCGAACGAGACCGCGCCCGAGATCCAGTCGGGATTGGCCACCTCGCGGTTATTCGCGCCGAACAACGTGCGCACGAGCTGCTGCAGAATCAGGCTGACACCCCATGTGGCAAGCAACGTCTCGAGCGGCCGACCGTAGAGAAACCGGATACAACCGCGTTCGATCAGGATCCCGAAGGCCGCGGCGACAAGGAAGGCCGCAGGAATAGACACAAGCACATACATCCCGAAGAGCTCGGGCGGAATCGTAGAACGGAAAATCTCCTGGACGATGAAGGTCGTATAGGCCCCGAGCATGATCATTTCGCCATGGGCCATGTTTATGACGCCCATGACACCGAAGGTGATCGCCAGGCCGATCGCCGCCAGCAGCAGGACCGAGCCAAGGCTGACACCGAAGATCAGGTTCTCGGCGAGGCCGAACAGGGCGAGACGGTCATCGATATCGTCCACCGCTTCGCGCAACGCCTCGCGCACCTCGGCGTCAGGTTCGACGAATTTGTCGTCGACCTCGAGCAGGCGCTGTTCGAGCGCCGACTTGATATCCGGGTCGCTTCGATCGGCAAGGGTGGCCACTGCGGCGAGGCGCAAGGCGCGATCATCCGAGGCGAGCTCAAGGACGGCGATGCCCGTCTCGAGCGTCTCGCGGTTCCTGGAGACCGTCTCGCGGTCGCGCGCGCGTTTCAGCTGGGCCAGCGCGTTGTCGGTCGGGCTCGCCATGACATTGCGCGCCGCCTCGAGCCGCACGCCGGCGTCCGGGCTGAACAGGGCGAGCTGTCCCAGCACCCCCCGGATCTGGCCGCGCAGTTTGTTGTTGGCGACGATCTTCTTGATGTCGCGGCTGCCGGCTGTCCCGGCGGCCTCCCCGGTCAAGGGGCTGGTCAGGCGATAACCTTCGCCGTCGCGATCACCGATAATGACGACCTTGTCTACCTTGCGGCGATAAAGCCGTCCGTCGGCGAACGCCTGCAGAATGACGATGGCGCGCTCATCACCCAGCGCGCCCAGGGCGTCGACAGCGGCAGCCTTCTGGGAAAACTTGCGTGCGTCCAGCGCCTGGACCGCATCGGCAAAAGGCGTGGCGTTCGCGGGTGTTGATTGTGCATTCGCCGGCAATGCCGCCGCGATGGTGAGCGCCAGAAACAGCAACGCACTGCCAAGCAAGGCAATAAAGCCGCGTGGGCGCGTTGCGCCCATTGAATGGCCGGTAGCCATATGAAGTCGTCCCGGTTTTGCGTGTTGAATTATTATTTATTGTTTGGGACCGACGCCGGCCGCCCCGAAAACACTGGGGGCGGCCGATATCGGGTACGCACTTAGTTCGTCAGATGTTTCGGCTTCTCGCAGTTGCCGCAGACCCAGGGGTAGGTCCAGTCGGCAGTGAGCTTGGCGCTTTCGGGAATGAAGTCGCTCCAGGCGTCGCCCACGACCACGCCGTCGGTCTCCCAGACGGTGGCGAACTGGCCATCGTCCTGGATTTCACCGATCAGGACCGGCTTCGACAGATGATGGTTCGTGTTCATCACGGCGACGCCGCCGGTCAGGTTCGGGACTTCCTGGCCATACATGGCCTGGCGAACCGCATCGACGTTCGTGGAACCCGCCTGCTCGACCGCCTGGGCCCACATGTTGAAGCCGATGTAGTGGGCCTCCATCGGGTCATTGAAGACACGCTCATCGCTGCCGATGAAATTGTGCCACTTCGTGATCAGCGCATCATTCTCCGGCGCATCGACGCTCATGAAGTAGTTCCACGCGGCGAGATGCCCGACGAGCGGCCCGGTGTCGATACCGGCAAGCTCTTCCTCACCGACCGAGAACGCGACGACGGGAATGTCTTCGGCCTTGATGCCCTGGTTGGCGAGTTCCTTGTAGAACGGCACATTCGCGTCACCATTGATCGTCGAGACCACGGCCGTCTTCTTGCCCGCCGCGGCGAACTTCTTGATGTCCGACACGATGGTCTGCCAATCGGAATGACCGAAGGGCGTGTAGTTGATCATGATGTCCTCGGCCGGAACGCCCTTACCCTTGAGAAACGATTCAAGGATCTTGTTGGTCGTGCGGGGATACACATAGTCCGTACCCGCGAGGACCCAACGCTTGGCCTCGCCACCATCTTCGCTCATCAGATATTCGACGGCGGGGATGGCCTGCTGGTTCGGTGCGGCACCCGTGTAGAAGATGTTCCGGGAGGATTCTTCACCCTCATACTGAACCGGATAGAAGAGCATGCCGTTCAGCTCTTCGAAGACCGGCAGCACCGACTTGCGCGACACCGAGGTCCAGTTGCCGAACACGACATCGACCTTGTGCTGCTCGATCAGCTCACGTGCCTTCTCGGCGAACAGCGGCCAGTCGGACGCCGGGTCGACGACAACCGGCTCGATCTGCTTGCCAAGCAGTCCGCCCTTCTTGTTCTGCTCGTCGATCAGGAACAGCATGACGTCCTTCAGCGCGGTTTCGCTGATGGCCATGGTTCCGGACAGGGAATGAAGGATCCCCACTTTGATGGTGTCGGCCGCCTGTGCCGACGCGCTCATCGCGAGCGATCCTGCGAGCACACTCGCCGCTGCGATGGTTTTCAGGCTTTTGAACATTCTCCGCCTCCGGGCTTTATAGTTTTTGCGATGCAACATAATTAGCAAGGCGCGTGCCAGACGGACCGGAACTCTTATGTATTTGTTTTTACTCGTATAATACGAACGTATATTCCTGGTGATGTCATTTTGGGCGACTAAGTTGCCTGTTTTTTCACCAGTGAATATTGGATGCACATATTTTAGTCATATGGTGTCAGACACCTCACCGCATCGTGCCGCTGGTTGCCCAAGGCCGGAATTCCGGGCACGCTTCCGCCTCCAACCGGAGCAGAGATCCATGCAGAAACTGACGGGACGCTGTCATTGCGGAAATGTCGGTATTGTCTTCGAGACGGACCTGTCGCCCGCCGACATGGTCCCGCGCGCATGCCAATGTTCATTCTGCCGCATGCATTCGACGGCCGCCGTGTCCGACCCGGACGGTCGCCTCACGTTCACCGCGAGCGATCCCGAACAGCTCAACCGATACACCTTCGGTCTCGGCAGCACGGAATTCCTGATTTGCCGGACCTGCGGCGCCTATGTGGGTGCGTTCATGCCGGACGGGGAAGCTGCGTTCGCGAATGTGATGGCCGGCGTGCTCGACGCGCGTGACGAGATTTCGAGCCCGACGGTTCCTGTCCACAGATCGCAAGAAAACTTCGAAGAGCGCCAGACGCGACGCCGCGCCATGTGGACCCCGGCGACTCTCGTTCAGGACCCGCGATAGCGTAGCCGGTTGGAAAACCGGTAGCGGTCGGCACGGTTGATCGCGACCGTGTACTCGAAAGGCTGACCATCGCGACCGATATACCAGCGGTGCACCTCGAGCCCGGGCGCACCGGGCTCGGTCCCGAGCCGCCGCGCGAGCGCCGCGTCGATTGAAACCGCGCCGATTTCCTGGCGAAGCTCCGTGATTTGCTCGCCATAACGCTCCTCGATCAGATGACCGATCGCACCGCGATAAACACCAACGTCGTCGCGAATGCCCGCGTAATTTTCCGTGACATATATCTCGGTCCAGGCGACGGGCATCTGGCGGGTATCGATCTCGCTGATCCGCAGCGCATCGAAGCGGATGAACTCCTGACCCACGGTACAGCCGATGCGTTCGGCCAATGCTGCGTCGGCCGCAACAGTCGACGACGTCACCTCAACCAGATGGTTCGATCCGGCGTATTGCAGCAGGTCCTCGGCATTGTCGAGCGACTGCAGGAATTGGCGCGACGGCGCGGGCGCAGTGACGATCGTCCCCTTGCCCTGGCGGCTCGCGACGATCCCCAGGGAATGAAGTTGCCGCAGTGCCTCGCGGACCGTGTGCCGGCTGACCGCAAAGCGTTGGGCAAGCGCGCTTTCGGTCGGCAGATATTCGCCCACGGCGTAGTCGCCGCCGCCGATCTCTTCGGCCAACCGCTGTGCCAGCTGCTGGTAGCGCGGCTGCGAACGCGGCAGAACCAGGCTTTCGGTCATATGATCCCCTTATCGCGCAGGGCCGCGATCCGCTCCGCGTCGTAACCAACCTCGCGGAGAATCTCATCCGTCTCGCCGCCAAGCTCGGGGGCGGGCCGCGTGGGCGGCGCATCGCCAGACATCCGAACCGGCGGCGCCAGGGCCCGGAACGGCGCACCGGACTGATGGGCCAATTCCATAATTCCCTCACGTTCGGCCACAAACGGATTGTCGAGCGCGCCGCCAACATCGTGCAGCGGCGCTGCGGGAACCGTGCCAGCGAACAACGTCATCCATTCCGACGTCGTTCGCGCGGACAGCGCATCATCCAGAACTTCGGTCAACACGTCGCGATTCTTCAGGCGATCGGGGAACTTAAGGAAACGCGGGTCGTCAGCCAGCTCCGGACGTCCAAGCTTCGCGCAGAGGGCGGGCCAGAACTTCTCCTTGTTGCACATCAGGTAGATCCAGCCATCGCCGGTCCTGTAGAGCTGGCAGGGTGCAAGCGAAGGATGCGCCGAGCGGGCAACCCGGGACTGGTTGTCCCCCGCGCCCAGATACCATGTCGCCAGATAGTTGAGGTTATAGAGCGCGGTGTCGAACAGGGTGACGTCCACGTCCCGGCCAACACCTGTTTCGCGGGCCTGCATCACCGCCGAGACAATGCCGAGCGCCATGTAGGAGCCGGCCATGAAATCCACGATCGAGAGGCCCATGCGCGCGGGCGGCCCGTCGGGTTCACCGGTCACCGAGAAGTATCCTGTCTCAGCCTGCATCAGATAATCGTAGCCCGGCCACTTGGCGCGCGAGCCCTCACGGCCGTAGCCGGTGAGATGGGCGCAGACAATCGACGGCTTGATCGATCCCAGGGCGGCGTAGGTCAACCCCAATTTCTCGTGCACGTCGCCTCGATTGTTGCCACATACCGCGTCGGCCGAGCGCACGAGGTCAAGAAATACCGCGCGACCTTCATCCGATCTCAGATCGAGGGTGATCGAGCGCTTGTTTCGGTTGATCCCCTGGAAGAACAGGCTCGCGGCACTACCCTCCGCACCGTCAATAAAATGCGGGCCCACACTGCGCGACACGTCGCCGCCGCCCACGGTCGATTCCACCTTGATGACATCGGCGCCCAGATCAGCCAGATGCTGGGTCCCGAACGGTCCCGCACCATATTGCTCTACGGCGACAACGCGCAGTCCGGTCAATGGCAACATGGGGGCACCTACACCGGATTCCGCGCAACCAGTTGGCGCGCGATGATAATGCGTTGCATCTCGTTGGTCCCCTCGCCGATCGCCAGCAACGGCGCATCGCGATACAGGCGCTCCACATTGAACTCCTTGGAATAGCCGTAGCCGCCATGCACGCGCATGGACTCCAGCGAGTTTTCGATTGCCGCCTCGGTGGCGAACAACTTGGCCATGCCCGCTTCCATGTCGCTACGCTTGCCGCTGTCATAGGTGGCAGCTGCCTGATAGGTCAGCAGCCGAGCGGCCTCGGCGCGGGTCGCCATATCCGCCAGCTTGATCTGGATCGCCTGATGTTCAGCGATCGGCTTGCCGAACGTCTTGCGCACTTGCGCATAGGATAGCGCCTCATCGAGCGCGGCCTGAGCCACGCCGACGCCGCGCGCGGCAACGTTGATCCGGCCCAGCTCAAGACCACCCATGATCTGCCGGAAGCCTTCGCCTTCAGTCTCCCCGATCAGGTTCTCCGCGGGCACCTCGCATTCATCGAACACCGGCTCCCCGGTATCGATCCCGCGATAGCCGAGCTTCTTCAGCTTCTTCGGCTGCGGATAACCCGGCGTGTCCTTCTCCACCAGAAACAGGCTGATGCCCTTGTGGCGCGGCTCGGCGTCCGGGTCGGTCTTGGCCAAAACCGCGATCACATCTCCCTGATGAGAGTTGGTGGCCCACATCTTCCGGCCGTTGATCACATAGGCGCTGTTGCCCTGCTTGACCGCGCGCGTCGTGATCGCTTGCAAATCCGTACCCGTGTCCGGCTCGGTCAGGGAAATCCCGCCGCGCATCTCGCCGGATGCAAATTTCGGCAGCCATTTCTGGCGCTGCTCCTCTGTCCCGAATCGCCGTACGGCCTCGGCCATGATCAGGTGCGAACTGAACACCCCGGTCAGCGACATCCAGGTGCGCGCCACCGCCTCGGTAATCCGCGCATAGGTCGTGCAGGACAGGCCGAGCCCGCCATACTCTTCCGGGATGGTAACGCCGAACAGGCCGAGCTCCGCCATCCCGTCGACCATGTCAGTGGGATAAACATCCGGATCCTCGAAATCCCGGACCTTGCCGCGCACATCGCGTTCGAGGAACCGCTCGATCGAATCCAGGATCATCCGGTCCTGTTCGGAAATGTCTGCCATGGTCATATGCGGCTCAATAGTTCGCTTTATCGTCGACCGTGTGTCCCTGTTTGGGGATCAGGAAGGAGCGGATGTAACTCAGGAACTCCGTTCCATCGTCCTTGATGCCGCGGGTGCGGATGGTCACGATTCCGGCGCCGGGACGCGACTTGGACTCGCGTTTCTCGAGAACCTCGCTCTCGGCATAAATCGTGTCGCCGGCAAACACGGGCGCGGTCAGATTGATTTCCTTCCAGCCGAGATTCGCGATCGTCTTCTGGCTTGTGTCACTGACGCTCATGCCTCCGACGATGGCCAACGTGAGTGTCGAATTCATCAACGGTTTCTTGAATTCACTCTGGGCGGCATAGGCCGCATCAAAATGCAGCGGATGGGTATTCATTGTGAGTAAGGTGAACCAGGTATTGTCGGTCTCGCTGAGCGTGCGACCCGGGCGATGCTCATAGATCGCACCGATCTCGAAATCCTCATAACAACGCCCAATATCCTCGCGGTACCGGTTTGGCCCGACTTCCTTTTGTCCGTAGACCATATTCTTCTCCCTATTTTCCTTTGCCGGCGGCTTCGGCGGCGGCGAGCACTTGCTGCGCCGCCACGACCACCGGGTTGTCGATCATCTCTCCATCGACGGTCGCGATACCGCCCTTGGCCGCTTCCGACGCCGCGACAATCCGTTGTGCGCGCTCAATCTCTTCTGCACTCGGCGCGAACACATCATTGATGACGCCCACCTGGCGCGGATGAATGGCGATCTTGCCGTCGAAGCCCATGGCGCGGATCAGCTCGGTATCGCCACGCAAACCGTCATCGTCATTGAAATCAGGCCAGATGCCATCGATCGCGGCGATACCCGCCTGCCCGGCTGCCGCGGCAATACGCCCACGACCATAGGCCAACGCCGCAACACCCATATCGCTGCCCAGCTCGGCGGCATAGTCGGCCGATCCGAACCCGACCGCGACATTGCGCAGCACCGCGCATGCGATCTCGACCACCCGATCGAGGCCCTCAGCCGATTCGATCACGGGAATCAGGTCGATGTCCTTGTCCGCTTCGGACAAGAGATCGTCGAGCCAGCGCATTTCCTCACCGCTCGAGGCCTTGGGGATGAACAACGCATCCGGTGCGGCTTCACTCGCGAGGAGCGCCAGCAGATCACGCAGGCCCAGTTCGGTCCGCGGACTGTTGATGCGAAGGATCCAGCGCGGGCCCGCCGGTAACGATCCCGCGAGAAATTCCAGCGCCGTGGCGCGCGCGGTTTCCTTGTCATCGGGTGCGACGGCGTCCTCGAGATCGATGCAGACCATGTCCGCGCCCGCCGCAGCGGCCTTCTCGAACCGGTCCGGCCGGGTTGCGGGAACAAACAGGAGGCTGCGCCACAAAGGTCTCATCATTTCGTCTCACGATATTAAGATTCACTTGACCGGTTGTCCGTACAAGTAACAATATGATGCGTGGTCATGTCAAATCGGACAAGCTTGGCCAACGATTTTTTCAAATGAGTTATCTGGAACGGCGGCACAGACCGCCACATCGTCCGGGAGGAAAATGATGAAACGTCTCGCAATCGCGGCTGCGGCCGTCATGCTTGTCGCCGGCACTGTGTCGGCCCAGGCCGAAACCACCAAATTCAAACTCGCGCTCTCAACGGGCCCGAACCATGTGCGCAATATCATGCTTGAAGACTTCATCGCGAAGCTCAAGGACCGCACCAAGGGTGAACTCGAAGTCGAAGTGTTCCCCGCCAACCAGCTCTTCAAGGGCCCCGACATTCCCAAGGCACTCGCCCAGGGTACGCTTGAAATGGGTGTCCCCGGCCTGTGGCAGATGGGCCGGTTTGATTCCAATGCCCTCGTGCCCGACCTGCCAATTTTCTACGGCGCCACGCGCGATGAAATCCACGCGGTATGGGACGGCCCGGCCGGCGACGAGCTGCGCAAGCGCCTCGAAGACAAAATGAAGGTCAAGATCATCGGCGGCTTCCTCGACCTCGGCTATGGCACGATCTTCACCACCGGCAAGCAGATTCAGAAGCATGCGGATCTGGACGGCCTGAAACTTCGCACCCCCCCGGGCGCCGCCTATCTGGCGCGTTATAAGACGTTCGGAACCAACCCGGTGTCGATTCCGTTCGGCGATGTGCCGCTGGCCCTGACCCAGGGCACGGTCGATGGCCTGATGACCACCCACGAATCCCTGCGCAGCGCGAAGCTTTGGGATTCAGGTGTGAAATACTCCTTCGACGACCAGCAGGGCTTCCTGCAATACGTCCCGATGGTCTCCAACGTGGTCTGGAACAAGCTCGATGCGGGCACCCAAAAGATCATCGTCGACACCTGGGCCGAATCCGTCGGCCCGGCGCGTGTATTTGCCGAAGCCCGGCAGAACCAGGCGAAGGAAGAAGCCGGCAAGAACGGCGTCACCAACGTGACGGCGGCAGCCGGAGATCTTTCGGCGATGCGCGACAAGCTGATGGCAGCGCAGCCCGACGTGATCAAGGATCTGAAGATGGATGCGGCGTTCGTGGAGCGCGTCCAGAAGGCCCTCGCCGACGTGCGCAAGGGCAGCTAGGCACAACTATGCCGGCGGCCGGACCCGTCGGGTTCGGCCGCCGTCCGTTGTGATTGATGTCTCGCACCATGCTCAAATTCTGGGATCAATTTGAAAGCCTGGTCGCCGCCATCCTCGCGGCCGTCGCGCTCATTGTGTTCCTGTACGGCATGGTGGCCCGCTTCGCCTTTCCCCATCTGGCGCCCGACTGGGTGCTTGAAGTGACGATCTTCCTGTTGATCTGGGCCATGCTGATCAGCGGCAGCGGCCTCGCTGCGCGCAGCCGACATGTACGCGCAGACCTCATCGTCTCAAGATTTCCGCGCCCCGTGCAGGTCACGCTGGAGGCCTTCGGCATGCTGGTCGCGGTCATCTTCTGTGTCGTGTTGGTCGTATCGGGCGTCGAAGTCGTGCAGTTCGCCATCGACTTCGACGAGCGGACCCTGAATTCTCTGCGCATCCCGATGTCCTACTATTATGCCTGCGTGCCAGTCGCGTTCACGCTCATGGCGATTCGCTTCCTGCAACATTTCGTTTCTCTCGTGCGCACCCGCGAACCGACCTTCGACCTTGATCATCATCTCGACCCGTCGGCCACGATCGACTGACGCGATGATTACGCAATCCAACAGGCGGACAAACGGATGATCTTCGGCGTTCTCGGCGGACTGCTCGGCCTTCTGGCCACCGGCATGCCGATCTTCGTGGTGCTCGGCACCATCGCGGTCGTGCTGTTCTGGGTCCAGGGTGTGCCGTTAATCGGCGTCTCCCAGGTGGTGGTCGACCGGTTGAACTCGGGCGCGCTGATCGCCATTCCCCTGTTCGTCGTCGCGGCAACCTTTATGCAACGCGGCGGTATCGCCAAGGCGCTGATCGACTTTGCCGGCGCGCTGGTCGGCTCGGTCCGTGGCGGCCTCGGCCTGGTCTGCGTGGTGGCCACAACGGTTTTCGCGGCCATCTCCGGCTCGTCGGTGGCCACCGCCATGGCCATGGGTACAATCCTGGTGCCGGCGATGATCGCGCACCAGTATGAGCGCAAGTTTGCGGTCGGCGTGGTGGGCGCGTCCGGGACCCTCGGCATCCTCGTGCCACCCAGCCTGGTGCTGATCATCTTTGCGATCATCGCCGAGGAATCGGTGCCGCGCCTGTTTTTAGCAGGTGTCATTCCCGGGTTGATGCAGGCGGTACTGTTTGCCGGCTATATCCTCTGGTACGCGAAGCGCAAGAACTATCCGCGCGCAGAACGCATTCCCCCGCGCGAGGCGCTCCGCGCGACTCTCCGCGCCCTCCCCGCGCTGTCGATTCCGATTATCGTGTTTGTTGGCATCTATGGCGGAATCGTCACGGTCGCCGAAGCCGCCGCCCTGTCCGCAATCGTCGCCATATTCGCCAGCCTGTTTGCCTATCGCGAGATCACCTTCCGGGACATCCTGCCCGTGCTCTCGGAATCGATGCGCGCTGCCGGTGCGATCATCGTGATCATTGTCGGCGCATTGCTGTTCGGCCACTGGATCACGGAATCCGGAATTCCGGCGCGGATTGTCGAATTCGCCATCTCGCTTGACCTGAAGGCCTGGCAGTTCTTGCTCTTCATCAACATCATGATGCTGGTGCTCGGTATGTTCCTCGAAGGGATCGCCGTGACCCTGATCGTGCTGCCGCTCGTCCTGCCATTGTTGGGACCGCTGGGTATCAGTCCCATACATTTCGCCATCGTGCTGACGATCAATATCGAGCTGGCCCTGCTGACGCCGCCCGTGGGACTCAATCTGTATGTGCTACAGAGCATATCCCGCACCCCGATCGGTGAGGTTATTCGCGGCACCTGGCCGTTCATTGCATTGCTTTTCATCCTGCTGATGCTGGTGACATATGTGCCAATCATCTCCACCTGGCTGCCGAGCTTTGTGTTCGATAGCTAGGCCCGTTCGGCACCGACGCATTTCATGACAGACGAAATTCGCAGCACGAGAGCCCTCTGGTTCGTCCTGTTTGTTATGACACTCGTCCAGGTGCTGGCGACATTTGCTGCCCTCACTCTCGCCGCCATCGCACCCGCAGTCGCCGACGGGGTCGGTGTCCCGGTTGAGTTCATCGGCTTCCAGGTCGCCCTGATCTACACCGGGGCGTCGGCCATATCGGCCCTTTCCGACTATTTGCTCCGGCGCTGGGGGCCGGCGCGGGTCAGCCAGATCAGCCTCGGCCTGTGCGGCGGCGGCGTGGCTCTGTCGGCCGTGCCGTCTGTCCCCGTCATGGCGTTGGGCGCGCTCTTGCTGGGTTTCGGTTATGGCATGACCAATCCGTCGGCAACCCAGATCCTGATGAAGCTGACCCCCAACAGCGCGCGCAACTTCGTGTTCTCGGTCAAGCAAACCGGGGTGCCGTTCGGTGGTATGGCGGCCGGTTTGTTCGCACCGGGTGCCACCGAGGCCTTCGGCTGGCAGGCCGCCCCTCTCATCGTGGCGGGGTGTTGCGTGATCCTGATGCTCGCCCTGCAACCCTGGCGCAATCGTTGGGATGCGGAACGCGACCCCGGCGCGCGGCTCGACGCCAGCGCTTTTGCCGCCATGTCGATGGTCTGGCGTGTGCCGGCGCTGCGATGGCTCAGCATCGGCGGGTTCACCTACGCCTTCACTCAACTTTCCTTATCGACCTTCGCCGTCACAATTCTGGTGGTCGAAGCGCAATTCTCGCTTGTCGCCGCGGGCGCCGTACTCGCGGCGATTCAGGCCGCCGGCATCATCGGACGCGTGGTGTGGGGTCTGATTGCCGACCGTTGGGGCATCGGCGACACACTCCTGATCATTATCGGTGTGATGAACCTGGCCAGCGCTTTCGCCATGGTCTGGATCGGCCCGGACTGGCCGGTCTGGGCCATCTATTTCTTCTTCGTCGCTTTTGCGACAAGCGCGCTTGGCTGGACGGGCGTGTTTATCAGCTCGACGGTCGGACATGCGCCGCGCGAACAATCGGGCGCGGTGGCCGGCGGGATCGGTGTGCCGGTTTATGCAGGAGTTATTTTCGGGGCCGCCATCCTGTCCGCCCTGGCGGAGACAATGGGCAGCGTTTCGAACACCTATGCGGTGGTCATGGGGGTCGTGGCATTTGGCCTGATCGCGTTTGTCATGGCGCGTCGCCACACAGCCGAGATGCCGGGCGGACGCTGACGCCCCGCGACTAGTTCAACTCAAAACCCGCATAGCCATTGGCGGCCACTTCATCACACTTGCGGACATATACCGGAAATCCGCCACTGTAAGGCAGAACGACCCGCGGCTTGCCGGGGATGTTGGAGCCGAAATACCAGGACTGGCATGTCGCGCGCAGCGACAGATCGCCCACCTCGTTGACATGATCGACCCATGATTTTTCGGCCGCAGGCTCAACCTCTATGCGTTCCTTGCCATGACTGCGCATATGGTCGATGCACGCGGTAATCCAGTCCACATGCTGTTCGATCGAGGGGATCATGTTGGTCAACACCGACGGGCTCCCCGGCCCGGTGATTGTGAAGAGGTTCGGGAAACCCGCAATGCCGAGCCCAAGATAGGCGCGCGGGCCGTCGTTCCATTTGTCCCGCAACCTGAGGCCATCGACACCGCGAATATCTATCCGTTTGAGCGCACCCGTCACGGCGTCGAAGCCCGTGGCGAGAACCAACGCATCGACCTCGTAAACCTGACCATCGATGGACACACCATCAGAGGTAATCCGTTCGATTGGCCGCTCGCTGATGTCGATCAGGGAGACATTGTCGCGATTGTATGCCTCGTAATAATCAGTCCCGACACACAGCCGCTTGCAAAGGAACGCCTGCCTGGGAGCAAGCAGCTCCGCCGTTTCCGGATCGTCGACGATCCCGCGGATCTTGTCGCGAATAAACTCCGATGCCGTCTCGTTGGCCGCGTCGCTGGTCTGGAAATCAGCATAAGCGGCCATGAACGCAAGCCCGCCCTGTGCCCAACGCGCATCATACTCACGGTCGCGTTCCTCTTTCGATACCGCCAGCGCCGAGGGTCCGGCGACCGGAAAATAGTTGCCCGAGAAACTCTGCTTTGCCCGAGCGCGAAGCTCGGGATAGTTGGCCTTTATCTCGGCCACCTCGTCGGCCTCCATCGGCCGGTTTCGCGACGGGATCACATAATTCGCGGTCCGCTGAAACACATGCAGGTGCGCAGCCTGCGCTGCAATCACGGGAATCGACTGCACCCCCGACGAACCGGTACCGATGACCGCGACACGCTTGCCGGAGAAGTCCACGCCGTCATCCGGCCAGTGGGCCGTGTGATAGGTCTCGCCGGCGAAATCGTCGAGCCCGTCGAATTCGGGGGTGTTCACCGCCGAAAGGCAGCCCGTGGCCATGATGCAATAGCGCGCCGTCGTCGCGGCGCCATCACCCGTCGCGATGCGCCAAACGCCCGCGTCTTCATCCCAGGTCGTCGAATCGACGCTGGTCTCGAACTGTATGTCGGGCCAGAGCTCGAACCGGTCGGCGACATGACACGCATACTTATGAAGATCAGACTGTGATGGGTAGCGTTCGGGCCATTCCCATTCCTGCTGGAGCGCCTCGGAGAACTGGTAGGAATAGAACATGGTTTCGGTGTCGACACGCGCACCGGGATAGCGGTTCCAGTACCAGGTACCCCCGACGCTCGACCCGGTCTCGAAAACCCGGACCGACAAACCGAGTTCGCGCAACCGATAGAGCATATACATGCCGGCAAAACCGGCACCGACGACAACGGCGTCATAATCTGGGGTGTTCTTGGTCATGACGAGGCTCAGGCGCGCACCATTTCGCGGGCAAGGTCGAGGTTCGACAGATCGGGCTCCAGTTCACCCGCCTGGATACGCCGGGTGATCTCGGTCACCGCCGCATTGACCGGCGTGGCCTGACCCTGCTTTTCGCCTTCCTCGACCACCAGACCATTGATCAGGTCGACCTCGCTGTAGCGGCCCTTCAGATGATCCTGGAGGACACAGTCACGCGCCGCCGGGCCGATATCGGCCGCCAGCTTGTCGAGCATTTTCTCAAGCAGCCGGTTCGTGTCCTTCACATCATCCGGGGTCAGGCCGAAAATCGGCTGGATCGTGTGGCCCATCGTCTGACCCACGGCCAGCGCTTCGGTACCCGCCTGGAGCGTAAACTCCCGCATGCCCGGAACTTTCATTGCCTCATACAGGGTGAGACCCAACATCGCGAGCGGACCGAGGCACATGGTGTTGACCACGAGCTTCATCCACTTGGCCGAGATGATCTCGTCCGAGATCGAGACCTTGCCCACATGCTGCAGCAGTTCCTCGATTTCCCCCACGCGATCCCTGGTCGCCTCGTTGACAGCGCCAAGGCCGAACCATGTGTGATCCCGCGTCGTGTTGCGCTGGATGATGCCCGGCGTGAATATCTCGGACGACATCTCCATGACACAGCCCAGCGTGCGCTCGGGGCCGACAATCTCCTCGATATCATTCAGCATCATGGCGTTCTGAACACCGACGAGGAGGCCGTCTTCCTTGAGATAGGGTTTGATCAGCTCGCACGCCCAACGCGTGTCATAGGCCTTCACCATGACGAGCACGACGTCGAACATCTGGTTGAGCGTGCACACGTCGCACAGATGATAGGCATCGACCGGCACATTGATCTGCTCGTCGGGAAAATTGATCTGCAGGCCGTTGGCGCGCATCGCCTCGACATGGGCGGGCCACTGGTCGATCAGGACCACGTCCAGACCTGCATGGGCCAGGGCGGCCGCGGTGCCGCCGCCGTTGGCGCCGGTCCCGACAACTGCGATTTTCTTGCTCATTCGTTCCCCCTGTCGCCGCGCATGAGTTCGCCGACGCCCTGTTGTTGCGCGCATATTAGGCAAGTTGAGGCCGAATCCCAAAAAATCTTGTGTGCGGTCCCGCACCAAAACGTGAAGATAAATATTCATCCCAAGACGTGACCCGGACAGCCGGCAGCCCATAATCACCGGTGATGGGACGCGCGATGATCCATGCGCGCCAAGAAGGAGACAAATCATGAGCAACAAGTTCGACATCGTCATCATCGGCGGCGGCAATGCAGGGTTCGGCGTATCGGCCGTGGCGAGCGAGGCCGGAAAGACAATCGCCTTTGTCGAGGAATGGGATTTCGGCGGAACCTCCCCCAACCGCGGCTGCACACCGAAGAAGGTCCTCGTCGCCGCGGCCCACGCGCTGCATGAGATCGAACTGGCGAGCGTCCATGGCATCGACGTCGGCGAACCCAAGCTCGACTGGGCAAAACTGATCGACCGGGAAACGGGCATGATCGATTTCATCCCCGACGCGATGGCCGGCGTCGCCGAAAAGCGCGGAAAGGTGTTTCGCGGACATGCCAGGTTCGTCGGGCCCAACAGCATCGACGTGGATGGCACGGTCCTTGAGGCCGACAACATCGTGATCGCGACAGGCTCCAAACCGCGCGCGCTCCCCATTCCGGGTGCCGATCTTATGATCACCTCTGACGAGGTACTCCTGGAGCGGGAACAACCCGGCTCCGTCGTCTTCGTTGGCGGTGGTGTGATTGCGATGGAGTTCAGCCATGTCTATGCCCGTGCGGGCACGGACGTCACGATCCTGGAAGCGCTACCCCAGTTGCTGCCCCGGCTCGACGCCGACGCTGTGGCCGCCATTCAGGGCGAGACCGAACGGATCGGCGTCGATGTAAAGACAGGCGTGAAGGTAAACGAAATCCGGGAAGACGGCGGGAAACTGACCGTCGAATTCGAGCATGACGGCGCGACCCATACCGTTAGCGCCGACCGGGTAGTCAACGGTGCGGGCCGGGTCGCCAATGTCGACACACTCGATCTGGCGGCCGGCAACGTCAAACATGACGGGGTCGCGGTCGACATCGACGACCATCTCCGCTCGACCTCCAATCCGTCGGTCTGGGTGTGCGGCGACGCGCTTGTCACCTCGCCCCAGCTCTCGCCGGTCGCGACCTACGAAGGGCGCATCGTCGGCAAGAACATCGTTGAGGGCCCGATCGAGACGCCGGACTATTCGGTGGTGCCGAACTGCGTCTACACGGTACCCGCGCTCGCCAATGTCGGGATCACCGAGGCCGAGGCGCAAGAACAAGGCCTCAACGTCAACGCGACCACCAACGACATGACGGGTTGGTTCTCCGGCAAGTCCTATGGCGAGACGGTGGCCTTCTCGAAGGTTCTGGTCGACGAGGATAGCGACCGGATCGTCGGCGCTCAGATGGTCGGGCATAACGGCGAGGAGCTGATCCAGCTCTTCGCCTTCGCCATGACCCACGGAATCACGGCGAGCCAGATCAAGAACACGCCGACGGCATTTCCGACCTTCTCATCCGACGTCAAGAACCTGTTCTAGAAATGCGAAAGGGGCATGCGCCGCATGCCCCTTTCAATGCATGAGATAACCGGGATCAGCTGCCGGGGGCGTATTTGCCCGTCAGCTGCGGTGTGAACCGGCCCTCGCTGCCTTCTGTCGAGGTATGCTCGAAGCGGGTCACCCGGGCCCAGCTGCGGTTCAGCTTATCCTCGATATTGATCGTGAGGCGGCCACAGCCCTCGACCTCAAGCTCGACCTTGTCGCCACCCTGGAACGGGTTGAGACCACGATGGTTGGTGCCCGTCGCGATCACGTCGCCGACTTCCAGCGTGTGGGCCGCGCTCAGATACTCGATCAGGCGCGGAATTTTGTGGGCCATGTCGTCGGTGTTGAAGTCCTGCATCAGGTCGCCGTTCACCCAGAGTTTCACGTCGAGATTCTGGGGGTCGTCGAACTCGTCGGCCGTGACGATCCACGGGCCGAGCGGCGCGAAGGTGTCGCGGTTCTTGGCTTCGAAGAACACGTTGAATGGGGTCGGCATGTCGCGGGCGGACCCGTCGATGAAATTGAAGTAGCCGAAGATATAGTCCATCGCTTCACTGGCCGGGACATTCTTCGCGCGCTTGCCGATCACCAGACCCAACTCCGCTTCACCCTCGAAGATCGAGGCGGGAATATCGGGCAGCACCATCGTGTCACCCTCGCCGATGACCGTGCTGCCGGCCTTGTTGAAGGCGTTAATCTGCGCCGGCGCCGGCAGCGTGCCGTTCTCCATGTAATTGACTGCCATGCAGTCGATATTGCCGGGGCGTGGCAGCGGCGGGCGAATACGAACATTTGCCAACGCGATACCCTCACCGTCGGCGACCGCTTTCTCCAGACGGGCGCGATAATCGTCGAAGCGTTCGATCAGGCCGTTGATCAGGTCGTGCGGGCCGGTGTGCGGGATGTCCTGTACCTCGGCGGACACGTCCACAACCTCGTCTTCGCCGCGCAACACGCCAAGCCTAAAATCATCGAAATAGAGTATTTTCATCCCGCTTCCCCAAATGTTCGGTCAATCCATTGCCGTACCGACCGCGCTATTTAGCAGACCCGATGCCAGGGATGCGAGCCCGGACGTCCGCCATGCGACCATGGCAGATATGCCGCTCGCGCCGGCTGGGCTGATCCGTTAGCCTTCTGCACAACACCCAAGCATCCGATACACACGCAAGGACGTAGAAACGATGAAAGCTTCATATTTCGAGCAACATGGCGGCCCCGACGTCCTGGTTTACGGCGATCTGCCGGATCCTGTGCCGGGGGCCGGCGAGGTGATCGTCGATATTCATGCCGCGAGTGTGAATGCAGCCGACGCGAAAGTACGCGCGGGCGGAACCTACGGTGAGATCGAAAGCTTTCCCTACATCCTGGGTCGCGATTTCTCGGGCGTGGTCGCCAGCCTCGGCGAGGGCGCCACAGACTTCGCTGTCGGCGACCCAGTGTTCGGCGTGTGCCAGGCGGGTCAGGAGGGAACCTATGCCGAAAAGATCGCCATGGATCAGGCGCTGCTCTGCGCAAAACCAGACAGCCTGTCGCATATCGACGCGGCGGCCCTTGCCCTGCCGGGACTGACAGCCATCATCTCGCTCGAGGAGACATTACAGCTCAAATCCGGCGAGAAAATCCTGATCCAGGGCGGCGCGGGCGGCGTCGCGGGGTTCGCCATCGAGCTCGCCAAGCATATCGGCGCCCATGTGATCACCACCTGCAGCGCCCGGAACATCGACTATGTACGCGGCCTCGGTGCCGACGAGGTGATCGACTACACCGCACAGGATTTTACCGAGATCCTGACGGACTGCGACGCCGTGTTCGAGACCGTCGGCGGTGACGTCACGCAGCAATCCTTCGCGGTTCTCAAGCCCGGTGGACGGCTGGCCGCAATTGCATCCGGCGTGAAGGCGCCGCCCTCGCCACGCGACGATGTCGAATCTCTGCGCCCCGCCGTCGGCCGCGACCGGAAATATATGGAGCGGATCGCCGAGTTGCAGGCAGCTGGCGTGGTGCACGTGCCGCCGGTCACGATCTACTCGCTCGAAGAGGCTGCGGCTGCTTCCACAAAAAGCGAGAGCCGCCACCTCACCGGCAAGCTCGTCTTCCAGGTTCGCTAGGCTCGATGCTCTACATCATCTACCAGGAGGACGGCCCGGACTCCGCCGCGAAGCGCGCAGCGCACAAACCGGCCCATTTCGCCTATCTGGAAGAGCATAAGGACATCCTGGTGCTCGGCGGCGCCATGCTGGCCGATGATAACGAGACCCGGATCGGCAGCACGCTGATCATCAACGTGCCGGACCGGCAGGCCGCCGATCGTTTCTCGGAGAACGAGCCATTGCGCATGGCCGGCACCTTCAAGAGCGTCAGGATCACCCGAATGCGTCGCGGCCAGTGGAACCCGGACGCCGCACCGGACAGCCCCGAAGGCAACTAGGCCGGGGTCCGTCTCGAGAAAGGAGTACCGATGGCCAAGACACAGATCACGTCACCCAGGATGAAGGCACCGAGTGGTCACTTTTCTCACGCCACGACCGTGGCAGCCCGCGGCCAGATGGTCTTTATTTCCGGTATGACCGCACACACGCCGGACGGATCCGTGGCCGGTGTGGGCGATCCCGAAGTCCAGACGCGCCAGGTTTGCGAAAATCTCAAAGCGGCCGTCGAGGAAGCCGGCGGGACCATGGCCGACATCTGCCGGGTCGATGTCTATGTCAGGAACATGGAGCATTTCGACGCCGTCCATCGCGTGCGTCGCGAGTATTTCGAACCGCCCCTGCCCGCTTCGACCATGGTCGAAGTGACCAAGATGACCCGCCCGGATTATCTGGTGGAGATCAGCGCGATTGCCGTGCTCGAGGATGCCTAGGCGAAATTCTCCGGGCTCGGCGCGGGTCGGCCAAGAATCATGTCGGCCGCCTTCTCCGCAATCATGACCGTGGGCGCGTGAGTGTTGCCGCCGACCAGGGTCGGCATGACCGAGGCATCGACCACGCGCAGCCCCTCAACACCACGTACCTGCAAGGCTTCATCCACGACAGACTCGCCGTCACCGCCCATGCGACACGTGCCGACGGGGTGATAAACCGTGCCCCCGGTGTTCTGGATAAACGCATCGATCTCCGCATCTGAACCTACGCTCGGTTCCGGCCATATCTCGCCGTTGCTTAACGCTGCCAGTGCC
Organism: Alphaproteobacteria bacterium; assembly: GCA_965205535.1. Lineage (GTDB taxonomy): Bacteria > Pseudomonadota > Alphaproteobacteria > UBA6615 > UBA6615 > UBA8079. The sequence continues at coordinate 650,209 of CBDBHH010000005.1, forward strand.
GGTTGATGCATGACGTCGCGCATGGCCTTGAAGCCGTCCCGCATCGTCTCCCGGTCACGGGCTTCCGACAGGTAGTTCGGTTCGATAACCGGCGCTTCCCCGGGGTCTGCGGAGCGTAGCCTGATCTCACCGCGACTCTCCGGGCGCAGCTGGCAGACGTGGCACATGAACGCATCGGGTCGTGTGTGGTCGCGCGTGTGACTGGCGAAGGGCCGGCGGATCAGCGACAGCAAATTTCCCGCACTGAAATGAAACTGAATATCGGGCATCTCCAGGCTGTCCGACGTGCGCAGGAACGCCCCGCCTTCGAGCGGGAACCCGGCCGCCGGGCCGGATCGCAGAAGTGCCGCGCGCGCCATCGACACCGCACCACGCTCGGTGCGCGTCAGGTCATCGGTCAGGGTCCGGACCCTGGAGCTGTGCACCGTATGCACACAGAGATGGTCTTGCAGATTGGACCCGACACCCGGCCGGTCCACCTGCACCTCGATGCCATGCGCGCGCAGCGCATCCGCGCCCCCGATACCGGAAAGCATCAAAAGCTGCGGCGAATTCACGACACCGCCGGACAGCAACACCTCGCGATCGGCACGCACGAAATGCTCATCGCGCCCCTGCGCATATCGCGCCCCGACAGCCCTGCCGCCTTCGAATTCAACGCGCTGGGTCAGCGCGCCGGTCTCGATCGTCAGGTTGGGGCGGGCGAGTGCCGGGCGCAGATACGCCGCAGCCGCGCTCCAGCGTCGTGCATTGCGGATGTTGAACTGGTAGCGCCCGAAGCCCTCCTGCTCGGGACCGTTGAAATCATTGTTCGTCGGATACCCCGCCTGCGATCCCGCCGCCACAAATGCATCGAAGAGCGCGTGATCATGTGCTGAGTCGCTGACCGTCAGGGGGCCGTCGCCGCCATGAAATGCATCACCACCGCGGACATTTCCTTCCGCCCTTTTGAAGTAGGGCAGGACATCGGGTAGGACCAGCCGGCGAGCCCGAGCTGTCGCCAGAGGTCATAGTCGCGCGCATGTCCGCGGATATAGATCATGCCGTTCAGCGAGGATGACCCGCCAAGGGTCTTGCCCCGCGGCCATGGAATGCGCCGACCGGCCAGATTTTCCTGGGCCTCGGTCTCGAACTTCCAGTTATATTTCGCGTTCGGAATAACCTTGCCGTTCCCCACCGGAATGTGGATCAACGGATGCGCATCTCGCGGGCCCGCTTCCAGCAGCAAAACCCGGATCTCCGGGTCGGCGCTCAGGCGATGCGCCAGCACGCACCCGGCGCTCCCGGCCCCCACGATAACGTAGTCAAAACTGCTCGCTGTACTCACGTTTGTCTCACATTTTGAGGTGTCGAGAATGCCGCATTGACTTTTCCGCCATTGTGACCTTTTTTACGGGTGCTGCTGGAGCAGCTCCTGGCGCCATCGCTTCGAAATATTTGCCAGCGTTTTCAACGTATTATGCTGGATGATAGCCCAATCCAGAACGGCTGGGCGGTCACATTTCGCGCGTACGGCGGACCGGAAATAGCAATTTACAACACGATACTGCCCCAAAAGAGGCGTGTTCGTGGGGGAATACTGGTGGTGTTCGGGACACGACGAACGCCATTTATGAAGGAGCAGGCCGTGACACAGACCGGTGCAGATTTGGAAGGCGCGAACACGCAGGCAACGAGCGGAGACGCGGTCAGCGAGACGGAAGCCTATGGTCGCGTGCGCGCGCAGGGCGACGACGCGATCGAGCGCTCTTGCATGGTGTGTGGCAACAAGTTCGAGAGCGAAGGCTGGCACAACCGTTTGTGCGGCAGCTGTCGCAAGCGGAGCGTCGCCGCGGGCTGACGCCGTCCCTTTCGCGCGTCGCGTCACTGACCCGTGATGTGGCGAATGATTGCCGAAAAATCCAAATCCTCATTGCCATCCGCCGCATACGCGTCGAAGAGCGCTGTCGCCTGTGCGCCGAGCGGTGTGTTCGCGCCCGTCGTGCCGGCGGCCTCCTGTGACAATTTCAGGTCCTTCAGCATCATCGCAACAGTGAAGCCCGCCTCATAATCGTTGTTTGCCGGCGAGGTCGGTACGGGACCGGGGACCGGGCAATAGCTCGTCATCGCCCAGCACTGGCTGGTCGCCGTCGAAACGATGTCGAACAGTTTCTGCTGATCGAGACCGAGCTTCTCGGCCAGGCCGAAGCCTTCCGACACCGAGATCATCTGAATCGCGAGCATCAGGTTGTTGCAGACTTTCACGGACTGACCCGCACCCGCATCACCGGCATAGAACACGTTCTTGCCCATCACCTGCAGGATCGGTTCAGCGCGACCATAGGCACCTTCCGTCCCGCCGCACATAAAGGTGAGCGTTCCCGCGACCGCACCTCCGATGCCTCCCGAAACAGGCGCGTCGATCATTTCAAGTCCGCGGTTTTCCGCCTCCACAATCATGTCACGTGCGGTGGGCACATCGATGGTCGAGCAATCGATCACCAGCGCGCCCTTCTCCAGCGCGTCCAGGACAGCGTCATCGTCGACATAGACGGACCGAACATGCGCACCGGCCGGCAGCATGGTGATGATCACCTCCGCACCGTCGGCCGTCGCGGCGGCGCTGTCGGCAGCCGTGGCCCCGCTCTCCACCGCGCGGCTCACCGCATCCGCGGAAATGTCGAACACCGACACGCTGTGCCCGGCCCCGACCAGGTTGGCGACCATCGGGCCGCCCATGTTGCCCAGTCCGATAAATCCGATCTTCGCCATCATTCTCTCCCTGTTTTCCACCGCGCCCGTCAGCCGAAACTCGGCTCACCCGCCGCGGGTTCGAAATATTCATCGACATCACCGTCGCTCACCGCATCGAGTGTGGTCGGGTTCCATTTCGGTGCCCCGTCCTTGTCGATCACGACCGCGCGGATGCCTTCGAACAAATCATGACCGCGGAAACAGCGGTCCGCAATGCGGTACTCCATCGCCATGATGTCGGCGATCGATTCAATCCGGGCGCCCAGGCGCAACTGGCGATGTGTGACCTTCATGGCGGTTGGCGATTTTGTGGCCAGTGTCGCGATCTGGTCGCGCGCCCAATCATTGTCCTCGGCGGCGAGCCGGGAATGAATGTCCTCGACGCTGTCGCCCGCAAAACATCGGTCTATGGCCGCGCGGTGGGCCGCCAGAGGCGCTTCTCCCGGATCGACCGCAAAGTCGCGCAAAATGGCCGCGACCCTATCCCCGTCAAGCGCCGTAGCGCCGGCCAATGCGGCGATCAGATCGTCGTTTCGCGCGGCCGGGACATGAACATCGCCGATGCCCGCATACAGCGTGTCGGCGGCGCGCAGGCGATGGCCGGTCAGCCCCAGATACATGCCGATCTCGCCCGGGCAGCAGGGCAGAAACCAGCTGGCGCCAATGTCGGGAAACAGGCCGATGCCGGTTTCGGGCATCGCGAAAAGAACCCGGTCCGAGACAACGCGGTGCGAGCCATGCACGGACATGCCCACGCCGCCCCCCATGGTCACCCCGTCCATCAGCGCAATATACGGCTTTGGATAGGTGTGGATCAGGACGTTCAGCTGGTACTCCGCCGCGTAATAGGTCGGCCCGAAATCGGTGCCGCGCCCCTCATACAGATCGCGGATATCGCCACCGGCACAGAACGCCTTCTCACCCGCCCCCTGGATGACGACCGCATCGACGCCGTCATCCGTCGCCCAGGCCTTCAGCTGCGGCTCGATCGCGTGGATCATGCCCAGGGACAGAGCATTGAGCGCCCTGGGCTTGTTCAACGTGATCAGGCCAATCCGCCCGCGCTGTTCGAGCAGGACTTCGGGTTCGTCGTTCATTGAAAAAACCTACGTTTGGGAAAAACTACTGGCGCAAAAGATCTCGAGAAATAATCACGCGCATGATCTCGTTGGTGCCTTCCAGAATCTGGTGCACGCGGAGATCGCGCAGATAGCGCTGGATGGGAAACTCTTTCAGGTAACCATAGCCGCCGTGCAGCTGCAGGGCCTGGTTCACGACCTCGAAGCCGGTGTCGGTCGCCACCCGCTTGGCCATCGCCGCCGCCACGGTGGTGCCGTGCATCTGGTTGTCGAGCATCCAGGCCGCGCGGTGGATCATCAGCCGCGCCGAATCCAGCTCGGTCGCCATGTCCGCCAGACGAAACTGCAGCGCCTGGAAGTCCGCGAGCGGCTGGCCGAACTGCTTGCGCTCCTTCAGGTAATCCCGCGTCGCATCGAGGCAGGCCCGCGCGCCACCGATGGAACAGGCGCCGATATTGAGCCGGCCGCCATCGAGGCCCTGCATCGCGATCTTGAAGCCGTCGCCTTCCGCGCCGATCAGGTTCTCGGCCGGCACCCGGCAATCCTCAAAGATCACCGCCGCCGTCGGCTGGCTGTTCCAGCCGAGTTTTTTCTCCAGCTTGCCGAAGGAAAGCCCCGGCGCGTCCTTTTCGACGGCGATGCAGCTGATGCCGTTGGGGCTGTCGTCGCCGGTGCGGACCATGCACACGTACACATCCGCCGCCGAGCCACCGGAGATGAACGCCTTCGAGCCGTTGAGGACATACTCATCCCCGTCGCGTCTGGCGCTTGTCCGCAAGGCTGCCGCGTCCGACCCGGAGCCCGGCTCGGTCAGGCAGTAGCTGGCGAAGTGCTCCATGGTCGTGAGCCTGGGCAGGAACTTGGCGCGCTGGGCGTCACCGCCGAAGCTGTCGATCATCCACGCACACATGTTGTGGATGGAGATATAGGCCGCCGTCGACGGGCAGGCGCTCGCCAGTTCCTCGAAGATGATTGTAGAATCCAGCCGACCGAGGCCCGAGCCGCCATGCTCGGGGTCGCAGTAGATGCCGGCAAGTCCCAGCGCGGCGGCGGCGCGGAGCGCGTCGACCGGGAAGATGCATTCCTCGTCCCATTTCTCGGCATGGGGCAGCATCTCGTCGGTCGCGAAACCGCGCGCCATGTCCTGTATCGCGGACTGTTCTTCCGTGAGTTGAAAATCCACCGTGCGGCCCCGATTTATTGTCCTGAAATCCCTGCGCGGCGGAGTCTAACCGCTCGCACAGGCGGAACCAATCCCCACCCCGCGATAGCGGCAGACAGGCACGAATGCGCTAAACTGCAGCGACAAGGAGAACAATCATGTCCGTCGATCGCCGCCTGATCCTGCTCACGGTGAAGGAGAATGTCAGCCTCACCGCCCTCGATGCCGCGACCGGCGACACGGTCGCTTGCGTCGAGGTGGGCACCCTGAACACCGGCAAACCCCACGAACTGGCGGTCTCCAACGATGGCCGACGCGGGTTCGTTTCCCTCTACGGCAGCGCCGACTACGGCCCCAACGTGCCCGACAACCGGATCGCCGTGGTCGACCTCACCGACATGACCCTGGCTGGCCATATCGACCTCAACCTCTACAAGGGCCCCCACGCGCTGGTCATCGACCAACAAGGCAAGCTCTGGGCGACGGTCGATCACAGCCGCTGCGTGCTGGTGATCGACCCGGACAGCTGGGAGATCGAGCACACGATCTGGCTCCAGACACCGGGGCATTTCCTCGCCGCGTCGCCCGACGGCCGGACCTTGTATGCCTCGTCCAAGGAATATCCGGTGATCACCGAGATCGACATCGAGAGCCGGACGATCACGGCGCGGATCGACGTGCCCGTCGGCGCCCAGGCGATCCGGGTCTCCAACGACGGTTCACGCCTGTTCGTCGGCGATTTCCACCGCCCCCTGCTGCACGTGATCGACTGCGCCGCGCGCACCCTGATCGCCACCCATCCGCTCACCGGCGTCCCCGGCTGGCCGTTCGTCTCACCGGACGGGAAGACCGTCGCCGTCAGCACCTATGACGAACCGGCCGACAAGGGCTATGTCGAGCTTCTCGACGCCGACAACCTCGATAACCGCCGGGTGGTGAATGTCGCCGACGAGCCGTTCCACACGCTGTTCAGCGACGACAGCCGGCACCTCCACGCCGCGTTGGGCAACGGCGAGGTGCCGAAGATCGACGTCGCGACGGCGGCAATCGTCGACGGCGGCTATCAGGCCGGGGGCTCGATGCCCGAGGCGATTGTGGCCTATGATCCGGTAACACGCTGATCGGCAGCCCCCACCAAGGAACCGACCCATGAGCCAGACCGCCGAACTCGACATCGTGGAAGCCGAACTCGACTACATCGTCGATGACGGCATCCCGGCGGTGCGCTACCTCGACTGGCCGGAGATGGAGCACAAGGCCCACATGCCGGCCTACGAGAAACATCTTGTGCCGATCCAGAACGGCCGCGCGGACCCGGCGCAGTTCACCCTGCCGTCCCACGGCTTCGCCTTCGTCGATCACCACACGAAGGTGCAGGACTTCTTCGACGAGGACGAAGTGCGCTCGGTCTACTACCCGGAAACCGAGGCCCTAATTCAGGCTCATAGCGGCGGCGCCAGCCGCGTGCTGGTGTTCGACCACACCCTGCGCACCGCCGAGCAGGCCCGCCAGCAGGCCGACCGGGTGCGCAAGGCGGTCTATTCCGTGCACAACGACTATACCGAGCACTCGGCGCCCCAGCGGGTGCGGGACTTCCTGCCCGAAGACGAGGCCGCGGCCACGCTCGAGAAACGCTACGCCATCATCCAGACCTGGCGATCGATCGCGCCGCGCGTGGAACGCGACCCGCTGGCCCTGTGTGACGGCAAGACGATCCCCGAAGAGGGTTTCATCCCCTACCAGCGGCGCTATCGCTACCGCACCGGCGAGACCTATCACATCGCCTACAACCCGGCACACCGCTGGTTCTGGTTCCCGCAGATGACGCGCGAGGAAGCCCTGGTGTTCAAGGTCTACGACACGGATGCCTCGGCCGGCGTGCGCTTCACCGCCCACACCGCCTTCGACGACCCGAACACACCGCCCGACGCGGCGATCCGCGAGAGCATCGAGATGCGCGCGCTGGTGTTTTACGAGTAAGCGGGGTGGGTGTTGGAGTGCAACTTCTCGGAGCGCTGTAGCCCGCGACAGCCGGAGATTACCGAGAGTCACGACGCGCGGTCAGGAGTATCTACAACTGCTCGGTCTCGTTACCTGGGGTTTATCGAGAGCTAGAATGTGGTGCCAGTGGGACGTCGAGCCGTTCACTCCTGACACTTGGAACATATTAGTTATCTAGGTACCCAGTTATCGGAACGCATTGCCGTTCGCTTTCGATATTTGCTTATTTGCGGTTGCAAATCTTCCGAATCGAGTAGCGGCAGCCAGCACTCCATAGTTAAAACTCTACGCAGTTGAGAAAGTAGAGGTCATGGTCCCACTAGTCCCTGGACCAACGGCCAATAATCGTTCTTGCCATACAAGAAGTACTTGTAGAATGATACCGCTAAAGGTGTATTTTTGTTGGGGAGAGAGATATGCGTTTTTGTTCATTCGCGGCGGCCCTGTTTCTTGCGGCCTGCACGTCGCCCATCGTTCAGACAACATCAAATGACGGCAGCCCTGGCACGCCGTACGCGATCCCATATGGTCTCGTACCCGTACAAGTGTTCGCAGATTCGGAAGGGATCGGGGTGACGATTGAATCTGCGACCCTCGCGGCAGACAGCAAAGTGGGAGTCCTAGTCGCCAAGCTGAACTCGTCAGCGTTCAATCGCGAGGACGTCAAGGTCGAAGTGGATGCGGCGACTGGGTTTCTGACGGCGGTGACGACAGATTCAGACGCGAAGCTCCCCCTCGTCGTCGACGAACTCTCCCAAACTGCCGGGCGCCTCGTGTTGCAAAGTGGCAAGGCGGCTGTCCTGGAAAACAGAGTCACTTTGTTTGAAGGAACTTTCGATCCGCTGTCGTCAGACGATGTGAAGCGTATAAACACCGAACTCTGCAATGCGGTCATACCGGCAAGCTCGCTGTTCGTGGCAGAAAACGAGGACGCAGTAGCCGCGGACGGGGATGTGACGGGGCTCTCTGAATGCAGTGATTCCAACCAGAAGCTCGTGCGCCTCAGCATCGCAGGCAATGATGCAAGCAACTCCAACGAGAGCGAAAGCGGTCCCAACATTTCAACGTGCGCCGCCGGCATTTGCGTGCGTGCGATGACGTCCAGGATAGTGCGAGTTGAGTCGAACGGTCGGCAGCTTGGCGAAAAAGTGGTCAACGTTCCCGCACGGGAGGTAATCGCGGTCCCGCTGAACCGCTCAGCATTGGCCGATCGCAACACAACGCTTACCCTCGAGAATGGAATCCTGACAAGCTTTCACGATATCAAGGAGTCAGAGGTGCTGGCCCTCGCAAAGATCCCGGGGCAGATTATCGCGGGCCTGATAAAGGGGCTAACCGATCAGCTCGGCGCCGAAAAGGACATCGTTGATGCACGAAAAACCCTGGTTGAAAGCGAAACCAATCTGGTCAGAGCACAGTCCGAATTCAACGAAGAATCTCTCAAACTCCAGAGCGGAAGTTCGAACGACGCCCCGGCGATCGCGGCATACCGCTCAGATACACTGACAGTCCATGTCATTTCCGCACCGTTCACGAGAGCCCTCGAAGAACGTGCAAGAAGTCGCGAGAATACTGAACCGAATGTGAGCTTCCAAGAAAGTGAAGCGGTCGGAGACATAGTCCAATGACATCCGGTGATGATTCATCCAACGGTGTAATTTGGGATGAGCACGATCTCGACGAAGACAACGTCGACGAAGAATTTCTACTCAGCGTCGACGGAAAAGAAGACGGCGGCGACCATAGCCTGGCTGGTGTCCGCGAGGGCAGGTTCGCCAACAGCTACATGGTGGGGACAAACGGCGGTGCGACCTACGAGGATGACATCAGGCCAACTGCGCCAAAACCAGGCGATGTTTCTGAGCAACAAACTGTCGAGTCGCCCGATAAGCATCCGGAGATGGATTCAGACGGTGGGTTGCAAAATGTGCACGGACGAGATGATCGGCAGATTGTCCGAGACACCAGCCGCATCCCCGCACGCTCGATCGGGCTGTTGAGAATTCTATATGAGAGCGGAAAAACGCGGTATGGAACTGCATGGCTTATTGGTCCACGCACACTTGCTACTGCTGCGCACAATCTGCTCGATCCAAGAGAAGGCCGAGCAAAGAAATTGGCAGTCGGGCTGGGATTCGACGGACAAAACCCACGCGGCGGTTGGCACAGGATAGTCGACGCTCGCTACCCATCGACCTGGTCTAAATCACCTTCGGCTGAGAACCCGCATGATTTCGCCGTTATCAAGATCGAGAACCCCAAGGTGGGCAACCGGTTCGGCAGGTCGTATCCTCCATGCTGGCGATCAGCGCATCCACCATCAGTGTGACGCCGGACCGGGTATGAGCGGCGGTCCGCTCTACGCGAAATTCGGCGACAAGCGTATCGCTATAGGGATCCACGTCTCCGGCGGGAATCGGGCGAACATCGCAACCCGGATTGGCGCCGTTGCGTACAAACTGTTCGATGAACATCGATCCTGGTAGACGAGATACGCAACCGATACGATCGGGTCCGACCTTGGTTTCATTTTTGAAATTTGTGCCATGCCTCAATGGCTCCGCCGCGAAGATCGCTGCGAACTAGAGCCGTGAAGTAATTGAATGCCGACAATATTTGTTTATTAGGAACCAAGGTAAGCCGTCAGCCAAACTTTCGACTACTCACTCCCCTATTTGGTTGCCGGCGTAATTAGGTGAACGCCCCCCTCACGTCACTGTCATGCCGCCGTCCACGGCGAGCACATGACCCGTCACATAGGCCGCCGCCGGGCTTGCGAGATATGAGACTGCTCCGGCGATGTCTTCCGGCTCGGTAAACCGCCCGAGCGGAATTTTCGACAGGCCCGCGTCCCGGCGCGCCGCGTCGTTGTCGAAGATCTCGGCCCGCAGCTTGGTCATCGAGGTGCCCGGCGCCACGGCGTTTACCCGGATATTGTGGGGCGCCCATTCCGCTGCCAGGTGGCGGACCAGCCCGCCGATGGCGGCCTTGGAGATACCGTAGGGGGACACGTTCACCGCGCCGACGGTGGTGAAGGTGGAGGCGATGTTGATGATCTGGCCGGGTCGACCGGCTTCGATCAGGTGGCGCGCGACCGCCTGGGTCATCATGTAGGTGCCCGTCACGTTGATGCGCATCACCGCCTCGAACTCGTCGGTCGCCACGTCGAGGGCCGGTTTCGCCAGCAGCATGGCCGCGTTGTTGACCAGCAGGTCTATGCGTCCGAAGAGGTCGAGGACATCGGCGACGGCGGCGGCGATGCTCTCGTCCGACTTCAGGTCGAGCGCGACGCCGAGGGACTGCGCGCCCGCGGCCTCAATCGCCGCCAGCGTGTCGGACAAATCCGCCGGGTCGAGCTCCGTCACCGCAACATCGAAGCCGTCGCCCGCCAGTTTCGCCGCGATAGCGGCACCCAGACCGTAGGACGCGCCCGTCACCAGCGCGACCGGCCGCGGATCGTTACTCATGTCGTCTCTCCGTCGGATCCATCGCGCAGGAATTTGTAGATCTCCGTGAAGTCGGCGCCGGGCATCGCCGCGTTGGCCGCGTTCCACAGGCCCGTCATCGTAGAACCCACCTTGTCGGGCGTGCCGGACTTGCTGACCTCGTCGAAATACAGCGCCACGTCCTTGGTCATCAGCGCCATGGCGAAGCCCGCATCGAAACTCTCGGTGGCGACCCGGTTGGGGAACTTGTCCGCCGAGGCCGTGTTGCGGCCGGTCGAGACGTTGACCACGTCGAGGATGGTCTCCATGGCCACCCCGTGGCCGAGGCCGAACTGCACCGCCTCGCTGGTCGCGGCCATGGCCGTGGCCGACAGGAAGTTGTTGAGCAGCTTCACCGCCTGGCCCTGTCCGGGCGTCGCGCCGACATGAAAGGTATTCCCGCCCACCGCGTCGAACGGGCCGGCCAGTGCCGACACAGCATCATCCGGCCCCGACGCGATTACGGTCACCGTCCCGGCGATGGCGCCTGCTTTGCCACCGCTAACCGGCGCGTCCACGAAGGTGATCCCGCCCGCGGACAAAGCCGCGCCGATCTCGCCGGCGGCCTGGGGGCCCGTGGTCGAGAAATCGACGACCGTCGAGACGCGGCGGTCGGGCGCGTTCAGGATCTCGTCGCAGACGGACGCGACGATCTTGCCGTCGGGCAGGCTCAGGAACAGCGTGTCCTGCTGTGCCACCGCCGCCACACTGTCCGCGATCGTCGTACCCTCGGGCGCCCGCGCGGCCGCGCCCGCCGCATCAAACACGGTCGGGGTGAAGCCCGCCGCGCATAGGTTGGCGCACATGGGCGCGCCCATGTTGCCCAGCCCGATAAACCCGTAAGATGTGTCCGGCATGCTCATCGTCCCCCCGCTGGCCGGTCGTGCGCCGGCCTTCGCGGGGCATTATAGCGGAGCGGCCCATTGGGGAGGGAAGAATGACATCACCGAAAACCTGGGAACTCTACGCGGTCAAATACGGGACGCTGGCCGAACGGATGCGCCGCGAGAGCTTCGTCAAGCTCGACCCCCATGACGACGGCCCCATGCCCATCGACTATTACGTCTGGGCCGCCGTGTCCGACGACCAGGCCATCGTCATCGACACCGGCTTCGACGACGCCGAGGCGAAGAACCGTGGGCGTAGTCTTATCCGCAGCGTCACCGACGGGCTGGCGACCATCGGCGTCGAGGCGGCGACCGTCTCCGACGTGATCGTCACCCACCTGCATTACGACCATATCGGCGGGCACGCCCAGTTCCCCGCCGCAAAATTCCACCTGCAGGAAAAGGAGATGCAGTTCGCCACGGGCCCACACATGTGCAGCCATGTGGTGAACGCGTCGTTCACGCCGAATCATGTGGCGGACATGGTGCGCAACGTCTTCGAAGGACGGGTGTCGTTCAGCGACGGCGACGCCGAGATCGCGCCGGGCATCACCGTGCACCTGACCGGCGGCCATTCCATGGGGCTGCAGTTCGTGCGCGTGCTGACCAAGCGCGGCTGGGTCGTGCTGGCGTCGGACGTGACGCATTTCTACGAGAACCTGGAACGGCGCATGCCCTTCCCGGTGATCTACAACCTCGCCGACATGGTCCGCGGCTTCGACGCGCTGGAAGCCCAGGCGGAAACGCCCGGGCACATCGTGCCCGGCCACGACCCGCTGGTGCTGGAACGCTACCCGGCTCCCGATCCTCGCCTTGAGGGGATCGCGGTCCGGCTGGACGTCACACCGAACGCCTAACTCTTCGCCATTTCGTGGGCGAGGTCCGACGACCATTCACCACGCGGTCGATAACCCTCGGTGGCACGGCATCTCTCTTCGGTCAGTTTAATGATTTCGTCGTCGGACAGGTCGAAGTCGAGATGATCGCCGAAGGGCTGGGGCACGTGGAAGGGGGAGTCCAGATAGACTTCCAGATTGTTGCCCTCGGGATCGTCGAAATAGACCGACCAGGCATTTCCGTGGTTGCGCGGCAGCAAGTTCTCGACGCCCTCCGCAACCACCCGGCGATACATCACCCGCAACTCGCTCAGGGACTTCACCGTGAACGACAACTGGTTGATCGTGCTGGGCGCGTCTTCGGGGCGGCCTTCGGCCAGAATGACCTGATGATGCATCGCGGGATCATTGGACATGAAGGTGATGTGGCCGTTGTAACGTTCGACGAACCCACGATCGGTCACGGTGAAACCAAGAATGCGGGTGTAGAAATCGGCCATTCGGTCGGTATCGCGCACCCACATGCCAGCATGGGAGAGCTGGGGTTTGATCTGTTCGGTCATGGCGTTCGTCATCCTTCTGCTGCAACGACACCGGCGGCGACCAGTGCGGCAATTTCATTTGCGTTGTAGCCGAGATCACTCAGGACCTCCGCCGTGTGTTCGCCGACTTCCGGTGGTGCGACCGCGAACGAACTGGGCGTCCGCGACAATGACACCGGCTGACGTGCAAAGCGCATCTCGCCCAGCGCGGGTGAGGTCAGCGATTGCGCGATCCCCAGATGCTGGACCTGAGGATCATCGAAGACCTGGCCGATATCGTTGATCGGCCCGCAGGGCACGCCGGCGGCGTTGAACTCGTCGACCCATTCGCCGGACGTCTTTGTCGCGATCGCCTCGCCGATCAGCCCGTTCAGCCGGTCGCGGTTCTCCGAGCGCCCGGCCGCATCCTCGAACCCCGGGTCCGTCATCCATTCCTCGTGACCGAGGATACGGCAGAAGCGGCCCCAGATTTCCTGGCCTGCGACGGCGATGTTGATATGGCCGTCCGACGTCGCGAACACGCCCGTCGGGATGCTGGTCGGATGGTTGTTCCCCGCCTGCCCCGGGACGTCCTCGTCGACCAGCCAGCGCGCCGACTGGAAATCGAGCATGAAAATCTGGGCTTCCAGCAGCGAGGTCTGCAACCATTGGCCCTTGCCGGATTTCTCCCGCTCCAGCAGCGCCAGGAGCACCCCCTGGGCCGCGAACAGCCCCGCCGTCAGATCCGCAATCGGGATACCGACCCGCATCGGCCCCTCGCCCGGCGCGCCGGTGATCGACATCAGCCCGCCCATGCCCTGGGCGATCTGGTCGAAGCCCGGGCGCTTGGCATAGGGCCCGTCCTGGCCGAAGCCCGAGATGCTGGCGAGAATGATCCGCGGGTTGATCGCGGCGAGCGCGTCATAGTCGATACCCAGCCGGTTCTTCACGTCGGGCCGGTAATTCTCGACCACCACGTCGGCCTCGGCGACGAGCTTGCGGAACACCGCCTTGCCCTCTTCGGCCTTGAGATCGAGCGCCACCGAGCGTTTGTTCCGGTGCAGGTTCTGGAAATCCGAACCGTGACGCGACCCGCCGAGCGCGGCCCCGCCCTCAACGGCCGGCGGCATCTCGACCTTGATCACGTCGGCCCCCCAGTCGGCGAGCTGGCGGACGCAGGTCGGGCCCGAGCGGACCCGGGTCAGATCGAGGACCTTCACATGGTCGAGGACCGCGGCGGCGGGATTGTGAGGCATGGTTTCTCTCTGCGTGTCGTTTGCGTCTAAAGCTTGAGCAGCCGCTTGGCGTTGCCGTTGAGAATTTTCGCCTTGTCTTCGGCGTTGAGATGCACCCGCTCGATCCAGTCCATCCCCGGCGCGTTGGGGACAAAGGGATAATCGACCGAGAACAGGATGCGGTCCGCACCCATCTCGGCGATCGAGCACATCAGGGCCGGGTCGGAAAAGTTGCCGCTGGTGGTGATGTGGAAGTTGCGGCTGAACACCTCGCGGAAGGAAAGTTCCTTGTTGCCGGGCCGTGACAGGGCGTGGTCGATCCGCCAGAGGAGGAACGGCAGCCCCTGCCCAGATGGCCGAGGATGATGTTGCAGCCGGGATACTTCTCCAGAACGCCGCTGAGAACAATCCGAATGCCCTGGGTCGCGGTCTCGACCGTGAACCCCCAGCCCGCATTCAGCAACGCGGGGAAATCCTTCACATAGGGCTCGTAATAGGTGTCGACGACGGTCTTGTTCGGTACGGCAGGGTGCATATACAGCGGTACGTCGAGTTCCTCGGCCCGCGCGAAGACCGGCCAGAAGCGCTCATCATCGAAAAACACGCCATGGGTCAGGCCGTGAATCATCGCGCCCTTGAAGCCGAGTTCGTTGACGCAGCGCGACAGCTCGTCGGCGCACGCATCCGGGTCGGGCGTGGGCAGGTTCGCGAACCCGGCAAACCGATCGGGCTTTTGCGCAACGATATCGCGCAGCCGATCGTTGGTGGCGCGGGTCACCTCGGCCGCCGTGGCCGGCTCGAGCCGCTGGGTCGAGGGCGCGCCATGGGAAAGAACCTGGATATCGACACCCGTGGCGTCCATCTCGGCGATCCGCGCGTCGAACAGATCCTCGAGCTTGGCCTGCATCACGCCGGCCCCGCCCCGGTCCTCTGCGGCGACATGTGGTGTCAGCTCGGGGTCCCAGTAATGCTCTTCAATTGCGATGACCTGCTCGCCACTCGACGTCGCCATGTGCCTTTTCCCCGTTACGTTTTTTAGTCTTGAAAACGGATCGTACCGGCTCTCCATGCGGATAAGCAAAGGCACGAGCGCAAGAAAAATATTTTTCCAATAATCAAATTCGTGGTTCACTTGTCTCAGCGCTCTTCGCGATGCGGGCATTCACTTAATGCCCGGGAAACGTGGGAACCGGTGTCGATCAAGATCGCCGGCCATCGAATACGGGAGGAATGACAATGAAAATGATCATCGAACGGGATTTGCCGGTCACAATGGATGACGGCCAGGTACTCCGGGTGGACGTCTATCGACCCGACACAAACAAAAAAGTGCCGGTCGTCATGGCCGGTGGCCCTTACGGCAAGGGCGTGAAGTACCAGGAGCATTACAAGCCGCTCTGGGATTCGCTCCTCGACATGCACCCGGACATTCTGCCGGGCTCCAAGCATCGCTGGCTGACCTGGGAGACCGTCGATCCGGAAGTCTGGGTCCCCTGGGGTTATGCCTGTGTACGGCTGGATTCCCGCGGCGCCGGACGCTCTCCCGGTTATCTCGATATCTTCTCGCCGCGCGAGACCCAGGACTTCGCCAACGCCATCAACTGGGCCGGCGAACAGAAATGGTCGAACGGCAATGTCGGCCTGAACGGCGTGTCCTATTACGCGATCAATCAGTGGCAGGTCGCCGCACTTCAGCCCAAGCATCTGACGGCGATGATCCCGTGGGAGGGTGCAGCTGATCAGTACCGCGACTGGGCGCGCCATGGCGGCATCCTGTCCAACGTGTTCATGGAGATCTGGTATCCGCGCCAGGTCGAGAATGTGCAGCACGGCAACGCGAAGGGTCCGAAGGACCGCTGGATGGGCGAAAGCGCCACGGGTCCGGCCAAGCTGTCGCCGGCAGAGCTCAAGGCCAACCGCGCCGACACGCTTGAGAACTTCCGCGTCCGCGAGATGGACGACGACTGGTACCAGTCGCGTTCACCCGACTGGTCGAAGGTCAAGGTGCCGTTCCTGAGTGCGGCGAGCTGGGCCGGGTTCGGTCTGCACCCGCGCGGCAACTTCGAGGCCTTCACCCAGGCCGCATCCCGCCAGAAATGGCTCGAGGGCCATCCGGGACGCCACGAGGAGTGGTTCTATCTCGAATATGGCATGGAGCTGCAGAAGCGCTTCTTCGACTACTACCTCAAGGGCGAGAAGAACGGCTGGAACCGCGAGCCCAAGGTCTGGCTCAACCTGCGCCGGCCGTTCACCGACGAGGTCGAGTTGCGCAAGGAAAGCTCATGGCCGCTCAAGGGCACCAAGTGGACCAAGTATTATCTGGATGCCGGCGGCAAGGGCAAAATGGACACCAAGGTGCCCAAGGCAAACAGGAAGAAGGAATTCCGGGCGCTGACCCGCGGGATCACCTGGAAGTCCACGCCGCTGGCCCGCGAGACCGAGTTCACCGGCCCCATGGCGGCCAAGCTCTTCGTCTCGTCCTCCACAGAGGATTGCGATCTGTTCGTCACGGTCCAGGGCTGGTCGGACAAGGGGCGCGAGGTTCATTTCCAGGGCACCGTCGACCCCAAGACCCCTCTGGGTCAGGGCTGGTTGCGCGTGTCTCATCGCAAGCTGGACGAAGAGAAATCCGAGCCCTGGCGGCCCTACCACACCCATGACGACAAGCAGAAACTCACGCCGGGACAGGTGTACGAGGTGGATGTGGAAATCTGGCCCCAGTGCATCGTCCTGCCCAAGGGTTTCCAGATCTCGATCAACATCGCGGGACAGGATTTCGACCGCCCGGGACCGGCGGTCGACGCATACGTGCCCTCACGGGGCTCGGGTGTCTTCCTGCATGATCATCCCCTCGACCGGCCGAAGGAAATCTTTGGCGGGAAGACGACGATCCATACCGGACCGAAGCACAAATCCTACCTGCTGATGCCGGTGATCCCGAAGAACCGGAAATCCAAGTAGGGATAGGTTCATGACGAAAGCAGACGAGGCGGCCTCCCCCGATAGCGGCGAGGCCGCCTCCGAGCTGCGCACGGTCGACATCAAGTTCGATGCCAGGGCCCGCACGCTCGGAAAGATGAAAAGCGAGGTGACCATCACCTCGCAATATTCGAACTTCTCGGTCACGCTCGAGACCGACGAGGGCAAGCTCCATGGCGGCGATGCGTCGGCACCCATGCCGCTGCATTACTTCGCCGCCGGCGTCGTGACCTGCCTGATGACCCAGATGAAAGCCTTCGCCAAGCGCTTGCGCATTCCCGTCGAGAATATCGAGATGAACGCCAACTTCCACTGGCGCCTCGAACAGGAAGGCCGCGAGCCCTATGTCTCGCAACCGGTCGGCTTCGACATCGATATCGATGTCGACAGCGAGGCACCCCTGGACGACCTCAAACGGCTGATTGAAGCCGCCAAGAAGGGCTGCTTTGCCGAACAGGCACTCACCCTGCCCTGCGAGATCGGCCACCGCCTGAAGGTCGGCAACGACTGGGTCGACGTCTAGTTACGCACGCCGCGCCACTGAATGACGAGCGCCAGCACCAGGGCCACGGCACTCAAACCGGCCATTCCGTAGAAAGCGCCACCCGCGAACCCGCCATAGAGTTCGCCCGAGGCGATGAGTGCCAACCCCATGATCACACCCGAGATCGACGCGTAAGCGCCCTGGGCGGTGGCCTTCAGGCCCTCGGGCGCGTAACCGGCGATGAAGTGCATGGTCGCAAGATACGTCGCACCGAAGGTGATCGCGTGCAGCAGCTGCGCAACCACCAATCCCGGCAGCGCCACGGTCTCGGCCAGAATCAGCCAGCGCACGAGTGCGGCGGCCGCGCCCAACACAAGCAATCGGGAGGCGCCCAGCCGGGCCACGACGGCACCGCTGAAGGCGAACAGGATGATCTCCACCAGCACGCTTCCGCCCCACAGGAGGCCGACCACAAGTTCGGAATGCCCCGCGGCCTTCCAATGAATTCCGGAAAACCCGTTGAGCACGGCGTGGCTTGCCTGCACCGCGCTGGCGGCGAGAAGGAAGATGAGAAAACGTGGGTCCCGGACGAACCTCAGCACATCGGACCAGCGCGCATGGCCCCGTGTCTCGTTCTGCTCGCGCAGCAGAAGCGTCGTCACCAGCACCACCACGAGACCGGCGCCCACCACAATCAGAATCAGATCCGGGTCACGCCCGGTCAGCAACGCACCGATCCCCAGCGTACCAAGGATGAAGGTGACCGACCCCCAGAGCCGCAGGCGGCCATAGTCGAGCCCGTGACGCAGCACCGCCGACATCGCCTGGGAATCGCCAAGCGGGATCAGTGCATGGTAGCTCGGTGCGAAGACCAGCGTGATCAACAGAATCAGCCAGAAGGACGAGACGAGCGCGAAACCCGAGAAGGCAATCAGGCTCACGACCGCGGCAAACACCAGCATGCGCCGCCCGCCGCCGGAATGATCCGCCGCCCGCGTGATCACCGGATCGACGAGGATGCGCATCCACGGGCCGACCGCCAGGATGATCCCGATGTCGGCCGCCGACAGACCGCGGCTCTGCAACCAGATCGGCCAGAACGGCAGCAACACGCCCAGCACAAAGAACACCGCCCCGTAGAACAGGGCGAAGCGCATCGAGGTACGGAAGGGGCTCTCGGTCATGCTGTTTGGATGTGCCCACAAAAAACGCCGGCCGCCCACATGGTGTGAACGGCCGGCGCGTGTTCGGTTTTAACGCTGGAGCGTTGCCTATTCGGCGGCCTGCTGCCGTTCGGCGATCTCTTCCTGCGTCAGCGGCTGGTTCCGGAACCGGCCATGCTTCTCATAGTACGCATCGACCTGCACATGCTTTGCCACGGTCAGCGGTGCGGCCTTGAAGAAGTCGTACAGGGCCACGATGCCACCGGTCCACATCGTCCGCATCATGTGCGGCATGGCACGCGAGGCACGCAGCTCGGCGGTCGGTGCATTTTCGACCTTGTGGTAATTTTCGCGGTCCTCGAGCGCCGCCTCGATAAGATGCGGGGCTGCCCAGTTGCAGCGATAGTGGATCGTGCCGTCGGGGCGGATGATGTAGACGACATTCGGCATGGCGCCGTAGGCGCGATGGAAGTCACCCTCGAGATTATCGACCAGTACGCGGCGAAACTCCTTGTAGCGCGGCGCGACGAGAGCAGCGGACTTGAACTTGTCTTCCATCGTCTGATGGGGGCCCATGCGCTCACCCGGATGGGCCTCACGGACATAGACCATGACGAAGTTCACGTCGGAAAATTTCTCGACGATCTCCTTGTAGGTCTTGATGTTCTTCGTATACATCGAGCAGGTCGACGAGCCGGTCTCGATCACGGTCCACTGACCGTCGAAATCGGAGATCTTGACCTCTTCGCGTGTCTCGAGATCGGTGAATGTGGCGTCGATATACTTGTCGCCCGCCTGGGGGCCGACAAAGGTGTCGAAGTTGTAATCCACAACGCGGAAACGTTTGTTGTTGTAAACAGGCTTCGGTGCATCAGACATCGTGGGCCTCCTCTTTGCCTATGACTTCGGTTGTTCTTGGTTATGCGTTAAGCGCACAATTGCCCTTACTCTAACACAATGCAAGCCTCGGCGGGGCAGTTGCGCGCATTCCGGCACCGGTAACACTGCCGTGAACAGCTAACCGCTCAGGCGCCGAGTTTACCCGCAATCCAGTCCGCCATCAGCGGCCGCGACTTGAACGGGATGTTGTCGCAGACATGGTTTCCCTCGGGGAACACCACCATCTCGGCATCGTCGCCCGCCTCGTCGATCATCTTCTGGGATTCCTCGACCGGGCAGATCTCGTCGAGCCCGCTATGGACGATGAGCAACGGACAACCGATCCGGCCCAGCACACCATCCAGCGTATAGAGCTTCGCGGTCTCGACCGCGTCCTCCACTGTGTCGTCGCCGAACGCGAACCGCAGCGTGTCCTGCACGGCGAACGGCATGTCGTCCCAGAAGCTCGACATGCTGTGGAACCCGCCGATGGACACACAGGCCTTGATGCGTGGATCGACCGACGCGCGCGGTGCCGCGTAACCTCCGAAACTGCGGCCCCAGATGCCGATACGATCGCTATCGATCTCGGGCCGCCCCTCCAGCGCGTCGAGCACCGCCCCCACCGGCACCTCCCAGTCCGGGCGGATGCGCCATTTCAGCATGGTCAGGCTCTGGCCCGGCCCGTCATAGGCGCAGGTCGCGATGCCCCGCTTGAGCAACTCGTTCTCCAGGGTATGGAACTCTTCCTTGGTCGAGTCCCCGCCGCAGGTGATCATCACGCAAGGCGCGGGTCCGTCCGTGTCGGGCACCCGGAGATTGGCCGGGAAGCTGTCCCCGTCGAACGGGACATCGATGACCTGGGCGGGCGGGTTCAGATGGGGTGCTGCCTTGGCATAGGCGGCGCGCTGGCGGCGTTGCATCTGGGCCTTCGCGTCGGCATCCCCGAAGGAGACGGACTGGCCGATCGTCGGCCAGGGCCCCGTCGCCGAGCGCCTCATGGTTCTCGGCCAACCCCGCCCAGACCGGCATCCACTCCTCCATCCGGGTGATCGTGCCCAGGACCGTCTGGGCGTCGTTGTAGTCGACCCCGGCGGCCATCAGGCGCGGGAAGCGATGTTCGATTGTTTCCTGCAGTGCCGCATCGGCCATGTCCTGTTCCTCCGCTTTGGCCCGCTGCGAGGTGACGGGCGCTATCGTCCTTCGACAGGCTCAGGACGAGGTTGGGTAGACGCCCTCATACTGAGCCTGTCGAAGTATGAGGTGTTCGTTTTTTCGCGACACCGGTCCGTCAGTCGAGATGCTTGTGGAAAAAATCGACCGACAGGGCGAGCGCCCGCTCGGCCTCCGGCGCACTGTAGGTCGTGCCGCCATGCCGGGCGAATGCATGGTCCGCACCCGGATATTTGTGAATCTCCACCAGCGGGTTGGGCGACAATCGCCGCTCGATCATGGCGCAGACTTCAGGCTGGACCCATTTGTCGGCCAGTGCCTGGTGCAGCATGAAGGGTTTCGACAGGTTCGGCGCTTCCTTGATCGAATGCTCGATATAGGTGCCGTAATAGGCGACTGCGCAGTCGATGTCCGACCGGCAACACATCAGGTAGCCCATCTTGCCACCCAGGCAGTAGCCGACCGTGCCGACCTTACCGTTGCCGCCCTCGATCCCGCGCAGATAGCTCGCGGTGTCCTCCATGTCCTGGACGCCCAGCTCGTAGTCGAAGTCGTAATAGAGATCGATCGCCTTGGACCAGTGCTCCGGGTTGCCGTCGGACAGCTCGATCCCCGGTTCCAGCCGCCAGAACAAGTCCGGCACCAGCGTGATCCAGCCCGCCTCGGCGAACTCCTGGGCATGCTCGCGCATGGTGTCGTTGACACCCCAGATTTCCATGATCGCGATGATCGCGCCAGCTGGTTCCTTGTCCGGATACGCCACATGGGCGCCCATCGTGGCGCCGTCACGCAGCGGCACTTGAATGTCTTCGGTTCGCATGGCGTTTCCCCCCGCCCGTGTCCTAGGGAGAAGGAAACGCCAAGCCGAACCCGACTGCAACCCCTAGAAGCGGTAAAAGGCTTCCGAGTTGGTGACCATGATCTTCTCGCGCATGGCCTCGTCGGGCACCCATTGGCCGAAGGCCTCGACCGGGTCGGCGTCGTTCGGGTTGACCTCGTACTTGTTCGGATGGGGCCAGTCCGTGCCCCAGATTACCCGGTCCGAGTTCGCCTCGATGAGCGCGCGGGCCATCGGCTGACAATCGTCATAGGGCGGCAGGTCAGTGGCGCTCACCCGGTTCGCACCGGAGATCTTGATCCAGGTGTTGCCGTCGCGGACCAGCTTGAGCAGGGCCTGGAAGCCTTCGGCCTCGATGCCCGCAGTTGCCGGCTGATAGGCGAAATGGCCGATCGACATGGGCGTGGTCATCTTCTCGAACACCGGCATCAGGCCGACGATGTCTTTGCCTGGGAACAGCCACTCGATGTGCCAATTGAACGGCTTGATGCGCGCCTCCAGCTCGGGGATCGCGTCGAGCTCCAGCGGCATGCCGCCCTTGTTGTCGATGTTCAGGCGCACACCAACAATACCCTGGTCGCTCAGCTCCTGGAGCTGGGAGTCGGTGAAATCCATGGTCATGGCGCAAACACCACGCGCCCGGTTCGGGGTCTCGGCGTTGAGCGCGTTCATGCCGTCGAGGATGGCGGAATTGTCGGTGCCATAGACCGACGGCTGGGTGAACACGACTCGGTCGACGCCGAGGGTTTCGTGCAGTTTCCGGAGCTCGGAGAGCGGGGATTCCGGCGGGTTGTAGCCGCGGTCGGGCGACAGGGGATAGCGGTCCTCGAACACATGCACATGGGTGTCGATCGAGCCCTTGGGCAGGGTGATGTTGGGTTTGCGCGGGTTACGGTCGGGCGCAATGCAATCTCTGATGTCGCTGTTCACGGCGAGGCCTCTTCTATGAATTTCGTGTTCGTCTGTTTTTTTGAATTGAAGTCCCGCCGGTGCGGCGGAAACGCTTCCCTATCACAGATTCCCGGCGGGCCGAAAGCCATCCAGCGTGGCGATTTCCAGGACCAGCTTGTTGACCACCGCGCGGGGGAAATCCGCCGGTGATTCCGTCACCACTGTGAAGGCCCCCGGGCCGCCGATGACAACCTCGCGGAAGTAACCGTCGAGGTCGTATTTCACGCCTTCGACCTCCGTCTGTTCCTGCTGCGGGTTGATGACCAGGCCGTTGATGGTGATGCCTTTCGACAGGGCACGGTCGCGCGCGTCCGAGACCTCCTCTTCGAGCCCCCGGGAATCGCGCCCGTCGGCGGACAGGTCGATCACCTGCCGGGTGCCCTCGATACCGTTGCCGTCAAACAGCCCGGCGGTGAAATCGATCGCGCCCGTGATCGAGGTCAGCCCGCCCTGGGGGATCGGGATCGCGTTCACCGCGGCGGCGAAGGCCGCCGCGTCCGCCGCGCTGCTGATCACCGTCCAGCCGACCGTCACGCGCTGGGTTACCGACCATTCGACATAGGTCACCGCCACCCGGCCGAGCGGGCCCGACAGCATGGCGCCGATCACGCGGGGGTCGGTCAGGGCCTGCACGTAGCCGACGCGCTGGAGGTTGACCTCGCCGCCATCGATCGAGGCCGACACGTCGACGGCGAGAACCAGCTCCACATCGACGGGTATTTCCTGGGCGGTCGCGGGCTGCACGATCACGACAAGCAACAACACTGCGAGCGCGCCAATGCATGCTTCGAGACGCCGCCTCCGGCGGCTCCTCAGCATGAGGACCGAGGGAACACCTCACCCTGAGGAGACCGCGAAGCGGTCGTCTCGAAGGGCTTCACCGGCAGGCGCGCGCCCATCGGCCTAGCCCAGGTTCGCACGATAGAATTCCAGCAGCCGCGCGATCACCCGGGCATACACCTCCGGATTGCGGGGCTCGTAGACCTCGGCATGGTTGATGTCCGGTATGACCATCATGTCCTTCGGCTGGCCGGCGTTGGCAAACAACGCCTCGCCCTCCTCCAGCCGCACCATCGTGTCTTTCTCGCCTTGTACAATCAGCAACGGCCGCGGCGCGATCTGCCCGACCCAGTCCTCGGCCCTGAAATCGCAGGCGAGGTCGATGTTCTCCAGCGGATAGCCGTCCGGGTAGGCATCCTCGGTCCGGTACATGGTCTTGAAGGCGTCGCGTTCGGCCGGGCCCGGGGGCGAGACCTGCTGATAGGGCAGGCGTTTCGATTCACCGGTCAGCGCACGCGCGACCCGGTCCTCGGCGAGGGTTTTCTGCAGTTCGGCCCATTCGGCCTCTGTCCGTTTCGAGCGCTGCCATCGTTCCCCGTTGCCCGGCGCGCCTACTGTCGCGATGACTGCGATCCCCGGGTCGATGGCCGCCGCCTTGATCGACGCCCCGCCGCCATGGCTCAGGCCCATCAGACCGATTCTGCCCGCGTCCACCCCCGCACGCGCGGCGAGCCAGATACGCGCGGCGAGGATGTCGCGTACCTGTTCTTCCGGGTCGATACGGTTCGCGATACCGTCGCTGTCGCCGAAACCGCGGTGATAAAAATCGAGCGTGTGGAGCCCCGCCGCCGTCAGGTCACGCACGAAAGACGGCATGTAGGTTTCCTTGCGACCGGTGTAGCCGTGCACGCAGATGATCGCCGGCGCGTCGCCATCCACTTCAGCCTGCGTAAACGTGCCCGCAAGGCGCACCCCGTCTGCGTAGAATTCCGCTGCTTGGCTTTGCATACCCGCACTTCCGGTTGATCGTTTCGCCCGGTCGTGCCTGAATCACATGCAGTCGCGGTAACACCCGCGCATTCTAATAGGACCGAGCCCCAATGCGCACCAAAACCCTGACCCCCGAAGAGATGGAGCGCTACATCGCGCGCTTCGCAGATGTTCCGGCCAACAAGGATCGGACGGCCGACACAATCCCGACCGAGGCCCGCGAGATGATGACCGCGCGCGCCACCCGCACGGTGATCGCTTCGACCAGCGTCGACACGCCCTGGGGCAATGGGGTGATCCCGGGGCCCGAGGGTTTCGCTGTCGTGATTGCCGAATGCGAGCCGGGCAACGGCCCGGGCCTTCACTCCCACGCCCACACGACCGAGACCTTCACTTGCCTGCAGGGTCGCTTCCGGATCGAGTGGGGCGACGAAGGCGAGTACGCGACCGAGATCGGCCTGTTCGACACGATCTCCATCCCGCCGGGCGTCATGCGCCGGTTCGACAACATCAGCGACGAGACCGGCTACCTGCACGTCACCCTGCAGGGGCCATTGCGCGACGTGGAATACGCCCCCAGCGTCGGCGCGGAACTGCGAGAGAAATTCGGCGACGAGGTCATGACCGAGATCGAGAAACTCGGCTACAATTTCAACGCCGGCCTCGACGGTTGAACGCGAACGGGCGGGTCAAAAGACCCGCCCGCAAACTATTTGTCGGTAGATGGACTACTCCGCCGCCGAGACCGTGGCCTCTTCGTAGCTGCCGGACCCCAGGCCTTCCCCGTCGGGGAAAATCTCGTGCTCGGCAATCCACTCGCGGGAATTCTCGAAGATGTCGAGCGAGTAGGATTCGAAGACGATCCGCTCGCCCGGCCCCATACGCCGCACGTCGATCATGTCGTGATATCGTGCCGGCAGTTCTTTCAGATAGTAGTGGGTATAGAGCTCGGGCCGCAGGTCGATATCGCGCTGGGCACGCCGGAGCGCAGTGTAGTATTTGCGCACGTCTTCCATGTCCGGCTCGCCGCTGACCATGCCCGACATCATGAACGTTGAATCGCAGATCTTCCGGAAACCGAGCTGCTCGACCACATAGTAGGGCGCGCTGAACAGGGATGCCGCCGGCACCTTGCCGTCGACCAGCAGTTCGAGGCGCTTGAACAGAAGCCCGTCGTTGAAGGACAGGTTGATGTCCTCGGGCTTGAGCCACTGCTCCAGCGCCTGGATGGTCGAGTAATGGCTGCCCGACTGATAGCCGACCGAGATCGGCACGCCGGCCAGGTCTTCGGGCTTGTGTATATCGGAGTCCGCCGGGACAAACACACCGCAGGGCGAGACCGAGTAGGCATCGCGGTAGAGCTTGCCGTGGCCAGACGCCGCGGCGGCATTCACCGTCCAGTGGCAGGCCGAGCTGATGTCGCAGGTACGGCCCTGCTCGAAGGTCTGGTAGGCGCCGACCTGGTCGCCCAG
This sequence comes from Alphaproteobacteria bacterium, assembly GCA_965205535.1. Classification (GTDB taxonomy): domain Bacteria; phylum Pseudomonadota; class Alphaproteobacteria; order UBA6615; family UBA6615; genus UBA8079. Next base: position 675,857 of record CBDBHH010000005.1, read on the forward strand.
ATCATGCTGCTTGCCGTCGTCCGACGTCAGCTGGTCCTGAAACACGTAATCGAGACCCTCGTCGTCGAAGTAACCCTTCTCTTCGGCGACCCATTCCTGCAACCGCATATGCGGCGCGATGACAAATTTCTCGTTGCTCATATTTTCCTCCTGGATTTTTCGGTGTCCGCGGTCAGCAGCAGACGGGTTGATCGTCGTCCCTCACGTCAGGGACATTGTCTTCGGAAACACGGCGCGCCTTGATCTGGCGCAGATGGCGGCTCATGAGGTCGCGCGCGCCGTCGCCGTCGCGCGCCTTGATCAGCACATAGAGTTCGTGATGCAGCGCGAGGATGTGTTCGGCCACGTCGCGGGTCAGTGTCGGATTGCGTCGCGGCCAGGCGACATGTTGCAGTGAGATCAGCTGCACGCGCAGCACGTCGTTATGCGCGGCATCCGCGATGGCGAGGTGGAAGGCCAGGCTGAGCCGGGTGAAGCGCGTGACATCGTCGAGTGCGGCTTCGGCCTGCGCCAGCAACGTTTCGATCTTCGTAAAGTCTTCCGCCGTTCCGTTCACCGCGGCGAGTTCAGCGGTCATGGTCTCGATGGCGCGCTGGGCATCAAGTATCTCGGCAACGCCGACCCCGATAAGATTGAGCTGCACGGCGAGCGCATCGGCGAAAAGTTGCGGGTTGCCGCGCGCGATCCGCGCACCGCCACCCTTGCCGACCTTGATCTCGACGACCCCGGCCGCCTCGAGGCGCTTGAGCGCGTCGCGGGCCACGATCCGGCTGGCATCGAACTGTGCGGCGAGGTCCTTTTCGGTGCCGAGCCGGTCACCGGGGCGCAGCCGGCCGGCGAAAAGCGCATCGCGCACCCGCGCGACGATCTGCTCAGACAATGTGCCACCGGACGTCGTTTCGCCCGGCAGTTCGACCGTTACATCCCGCTCAAGTGCGTCGATATTCATCACCCGTCGACCCCATAGTCCCAGAATTACGGGCAACGATAGCCATAATATTTAAAATAGTAAAGATACTATCTTTTAAATTCGATCATGAAGCTGTGGACAGGCACGCCCATCGAGTTTGGGCCTAGTAGAGCTTGTTGGCGTACTCGTCCTTCAGGCGGGCGTCGATCTCATCGGCGTCGGCCCCGTACCAGTCGGCGTTGATCGTACCCAGGGACGGGAAGTCCTTGCGGTCGACATTCTTGTCGCCGTTCCACAGGTCCGACCGCACAATCGCCTTGCCGCAATGGAAGTAGACGTAACGGATGTCGATCACCAGGGCCGCGAGAGGCGTCTTGCCGTTGGCGACCATGTTTGCCAACAGATCCGCGTCCCGGGTCAGGCGAGCGCGGCCGTTCAGGCGCAGCACCTCGTTGAGACCCGGCACCATGAACAGCACCGCAACTTCGGGATTCTCGAGGATATTGTGGAACGTGTCCGTGCGCCGGTTACCCGACCGATCGGGGATGGCGATGGTCGTGTCGTCGATCACATGCACGAAGCCCGGCGCGTCGCCGCGCGGGCTGCAATCGGCCGGCCCGTCCCCGGCTGCCGACGTCGACAGAACGCAGAAAGGCGACAGCGCGATGAAGTGTTTGCAGTGTTCGCTGAGCGCCGGCTTTTCCTTCTGGCCGATATAACCCTGGGGCTCGCCATAATGTTCGACCAGTTCGTCGACCGACTTGATATCGCCGTCCGGCATGGTGCTATCCTCCGTTGTTGGTCTCAGCCTGTCGCCCCCCAGCCAATCCGTCAACTTGTTCAACAAAGTGATCCCATGACCGCCAAAATTTTCCGCGACTACACCCAGGAAGAACTCGACCTGCAATATACGAACCTGGTGACCGACCACGACCGCGAGACCCAGCAGGCGTTGCAGGCGCGCTCGGGCGCGTTTGCGGAAGCCCGCGCCGACGCGCGCGGCCTCCGCTATGGCGACCACTCCGCTGACCTGTTTGACCTGTATCGCGCCTCGGGTGCCGCAAACCCGGCTATCATTTTCGCCCATGGCGGCCAGTGGCAACGCGGAAATGCGGCCGCCACGTCGGCCTGGGCCGAGGCCGCGCTGAAGCATGACGTGTCGTTCGTTGCCGGCACCTTCCCCATGATCCCGGACGTCCGCCTGCCCGATATCGTCGACCATGTGACCGCGCTCGTGCGCCATATACGTGCCAACGCCAACGATTACGGTATCGACCCGACGCACCTGTGCATCGCGGGCCATTCGTCGGGTGCCCATCTCGCGGTCTCGGTGCTGGTCCGGCTCGCCAACGAGAGAGACCTCGACGGCATCGTCTGCGGCATGACGGTCAGCGGCAATTACGACCTGCGGCCGCTGATGCTCAGCTACCGGCGTGACTATCTGGAGCTCAGCGACGACGAAACAACGGCCATGTCGCCTCTGCTCACCCTCGACCGGCAGTTGCCGCCGCACCTCATCGTCCATGGCGGTGATGAGAGCGACGAGTTCAAGCGCCAGGCGACGACATTCCACGCGGCGCTGAAGGCGCAGACCGAAACCGACCTCGTGGTCGTGCCGAACGCCAACCATTTCGAGGTGTTCGCCGGGCTCGAAAACCCGGAATCACCGGCCTGGGCGTTCCTGAAGCGCCACCTCTAGGGAAGCTATTCCGCCGCCTTCGCTTCGACCGCCGGCTCGTGGATCGCGCCGGATCCGATGAGCCCGTCGATTTCATCCGCCGCGAAGCCGAACTCCGCCAGCACCTCGCGGCTGTGCTCGCCGACCAGCGGCGCGCCGCGCCGGATCGATGTCGGGGTCGCGGAGTATTTGACCGGATGGGCGATCACGCTGTGCTCGCCGCCGGTGGCCGCCGGCACCTTCTCGATCATGCCACGCGCGACCGTATGCGGGTCCTCGCTCATTTCCTTGACGTCGTAGACCGGGCCCGCCGGCACGCCCGCCGCCTCAAGCCGTTCCAGCCATTCCCCGGTCGTGCGGTGGCTGAGAATCTCGGTCAGTGTCTCGACCAGCGCGTCCAGATTGGTCATGCGCATGTTCGACGTCTCGAAACGAGGGTCCTCGGCAAGCTCTCCAGCGTCGATCGCCTCCACGAACTTCAGCCACGTATTCTGGTTCGCCGCACCCACGACCAGCGACGTGTCCTTGGTCGGAAATGCCTGATAGGGCGCCGACAGGGGGTGGGCCGAACCCATGGGCTGCGAGATCTCGCCGCTCGCCTGGTAGATCGCCGTCTGCCAGAAGGTGTGCATGATCCCGGCCTCGTAGAGGGACGAGTCTACATACTGGCCCTCGCCGGTCTCGTAGCGATGGGCCACGGCACCCAGAATACCGACAGCGGAGAGAATACCGGCGGTGATGTCGGTGATCGGCGCGCCGACCTTGACCGGTGGCCGTCCCGGCGCCTCGCCGGTGATCGACATGATGCCCGACATGGCCTGGGTAATCAGGTCGAAGCCGCCGCGCTCGGCATAGGGACCGGTGCGTCCGAAGCCCGACACGGAGCAATAGATCAGCCGCGGGTTGAGTTCGTGCATCTCCTCCCAGCCGATGCCGAAATGCTCCATCGCGCCCTTGCGGTAATTCTCGATGAAGACGTCGGCCTGGGCGATGATTCGCTTCAGCGCGGCACGGCCCTCGTCGCTCTTGGTGTTGACCGCGAAACCGCGCTTATTGCGGTTCATCATCGCGAACGCGGCGGAGTCTCCCTGCTCACCCTCGCCGAACCGGCGCGTGTCGTCACCGCCAGGTACACGCTCGACCTTGATCACGTCGGCACCCATATCGGCGAGCATCTGGCCGCAGGTCGGTGCGGCCATGATGTGGCTCATCTCGATGACCTTCAGGCCATGGAGCATTCCTGTGCTGCTGTCGCTCATGTCTACTTTCCTTCGAATTCCGGCTTTTCCTTGGCCAGGAACGCCTTGTAACCGGTGTTGAAATCTTCCGTGTCGAAACAGGCAAAGCCCTCCTTGGCCTCGGCGTCGCTCAGCGGCGCACCGCCTGCCAGAACCCGGTCCACGAATTTCTTGTGCCAGCGATTGACCAGCGGCGCGCCATCCGCGATCCGCCGTGCGGTCGCATAGGCTTCCTCTTCGACCGCGTCATCGGCCACCACGCGATTGACCAGGCCCTTGTCCTTGGCCTCGGCCGCATCGAACACGCGGGCCTCATACAATATCTCCAGCGCGACCGACCGGCCGACGAGCCCGACCAGCGCCTCGACTTCCGGATAGGCCATCACCAGGCCGAGCCGATTGATCGGCACCCCGAAGCGCGAGCCCTCGCCGCAAATCCGCATGTCGCACATCAGGGCGATCTCAAGAGCACCCCCGACGCACAGCCCCTTGATCAACGCAATCACCGGGTGGGGACAGTCACGGATCGCGTGCATCGCGTTGTGCATCAGGCCGCCATAGGTCTCGGCCTGGTCGGCGTTCGATCGCTCGGTCGGGAACTCGGAGATATCTGCCCCCGGCCCCATGGCCCGGTCGCCTGCACCGCGAAGCACGACACAACGAATGGTCTCGTCCGCGCCGAGTTCGTGCATGACCTCACCAAGACGCGTCCACATCGCCTTGTTCAGCGCGTTCAGCTTCTCGGGACGGTTGAGCACCACGGTGACGATGTCACCGTTGCGCTCGACCAGCACAACATCTCCGCTTCCCGCGGCATCGTTCATATCAACATCCCTGACCGCGCCGGTTCGCCCCGGCACATCTGTTTTCTCATCGCGTGCCACAGTATAGTCGTTCCCAATCAAGAACGCGCGGCGTGAATCCTAAACAGCCGCGACGGGGAGGAACAAATGGACGGCATGAAACCGGGCGATCGCCTGCCTTTTTCCGCGATCACGGATCGCAAGCCACTGGTCCTGCCGGACGGCGCCAAGCTGGTGCTCTGGCCGATACTGGCACTCGAAGTATGGGACATCGTCCGGGCCATGGCCCGCATGGTCATTCCGCCGCCCCAGGGAATCCCGATGATCCCCGATCACCCGAATTGGAGCTGGCACGAATACGGTATGCGAGTGGGGTTCTGGCGTATCAAGTCCATGCTCGAGGACCTGGGTGTGCGTCCCACCGTGACCCTGAACGCGCGCACGATCGAGGAATATCCGCGCACCGCCGAGGCCGTGCTCGAAGCCGGCTGGGAGTTCAATGCGCATTCCTATGAACAGATGCCAATGCACAAGCTCAAGGATGAGCGCGCGGTCATCGACAAATCCCTCAAGATCATCGGAGACTTCTGCGGCAAGCGCCCGCGCGGCTGGTTCGGCCCTGGCCTGACCCAGACCTACCAGACCATCGACCATCTGGCCGACGCGGGGGTCGAATATATCGGCGACTGGGTTCTCGACGATCAGCCTGTACGCCTGAAGACCACCGGCGGCAAACCCATGGTCGCGCTCCCGTACAACTACGAGCTACATGACATCGTGATGATGGCCATCCAGCATCACCAGTCCCAGGAATTCAAAACCCGGTCACTGGACTATTTCGACACGGTCTATGCCGAGAGCCACGAGCACACGCGGATCATGGCCGTCGCCATGCACCCCTACCTGTCGGGCTCACCGCACCGGATCCGATATGTGCGCGAGACCTTTGAACACATTCTCTCCCAGCCCGGCGTCGTGTGCTGGGACGGCGAGCAGATTCTCGACTGGTTCAACAAGGAGCGCCCGGCGCCCAAGGCTCGGAAGAAAAAATCTGGTGCCAAGAAGAAAAAGGGCTAGCCGATCATGACGGATGTGAAGATTCCCGACGACCGTGCGGCCGCGTTCGTGCCCCACAACATCACGGCGCCGATCCTCGGGGCGGGCAATGGCCCGCTCGCCGGAAAGACGTTCGCGGTGAAGGATCTCTACCATATCGCCGGGCGCAAGCTTTCGAACGGCAACCCGAATTACTATGACTGGGTCGAGCCGAAAACCGAGACATCGGTCGCCGTGCAGCAGCTCCTCGATGCGGGCGCCGACATCGTCGGCATCACGATCTGCGACGAGTTTTTCTACAGCCTGTCCGGCGACAACGCTCATTACGGCACGCCGAAAAACCTGCGCGCTCCCGGCCGAATGCCCGGCGGCTCCTCGTCGGGCTCGGCCGCGGCGATGACGGCAGAAATGTGCGACTTCACGCTCGGCTCAGACACGGGCGGGTCGGTGCGCATACCGGCGTCCTTCTGCGGGCTTTACGGCATCCGCCCCACCCATGGCCGGGTGGATTTGTCCAACGCCCACCCGATGGCGCCTTCGTTTGACACGGCCGGCTGGTTTACCAACAACGCCGAACTTTTCCGGGACATCGGACCGGTACTGCTCGACAACACCGGTACAACCGGCGAGATCGCCAACATGCTGGTCCTGACCGACGCATTCGATCGGGCGACGCCCGACGTGCGCGCCGCGCTCGAAAGCGTGTTGGCCGCGGCGGCGAATGTCCTTCCGGATGGCAAACCGACCGCGGTGGCCGGCGACGACACCCTCGATATCTGGTGGGACGCCTTCCGGGTGATCCAGGCCAGCGAGGTCAAACAAACAAACGTGCCCTGGGTCGAGGCGCACAAGGCCAATCTCGGTCCGGGCATCCGTGAGCGTTTCGCCATGGCCGCCGCCATTACCGATGAGGAAACGGCCGCCGCCAACGCCGTCCGGGACCGGGTCCGGGCGCGTCTCGCAACACTCGCCACCCCGGGCACTATCCTGTGTCTGCCGACCGCCCCGGTGATCGCACCCCCGCTGGACGCCAGCGCGGAGGAACTGGAGTTCTTCCGGGCCAACACCATGGCGCTGACCTGCATCTCCGGCCACACCGGCCTGCCCCAGGTCACGGTGCCGGCAGCGGATGTCGACGGTTGCCCGGTCGGGCTTTCGTTCATCGGCTGGGCCGGCGGTGACCAGGCTCTGCTCGAGCTCGCGGTGGCGATGCAACCCTTCTGTACCCGCTAGGCACACGGAAATGCTCGACGCCATTCATCCGGACCTGCTCGGGGGCGTCGCCGCGGTTCTGACCACCATCGCCTTTGTGCCTCAGGTGCTCAAATCCTGGAAGTCCGGGTCTACACGGGACGTGTCGCTGGGCATGTTCGTGGTCTTCACCACAGGGTTGTCCCTTTGGCTGATCTACGGCTTCATCATCGAATCCCGACCGATCATTATCGCGAATATTGTGACACTCGCCCTCACCAGCATCATCATTGGCCTCAAACTGCGCGACCTGTTCGGGCGAACACCCAGAACGCCAGTGCCAGACTAGCCCTCGAACCTTGCGTCAATTGCGAAGAGAAACGACATGACCAGCACCCAACCGGATATCCATGGCGAATGTGACCCTCGCTTTGCGGGCGTTCGCGAGGCGCTGATCCGCAATTTCACCGACCATGGTGAGATCGGCAGCGCGGTGGCGGTGTATCACGAGGGTCGGAAAGTGGTCGATCTTTGGGGTGGCCACCTGGACGCCGCCCGCAGCAAGCCCTGGGGCGAAGATACACTGTGCATCATGTACTCGATCGCCAAGAGTATCTGCGCCACCAGCGTGCATATTCTTGCCGACAGAGGTCTGGTCGATCTTGAGGCGCCGGTTGCAGACTACTGGCCTGAATTCGTACAAAACGGAAAGTCGGATATCAAGGTCCGGCACATCATCTCGCACAATTGCGGCGTGTGTTTCGCCGATGCGACCGAGGCGGGCGACGTCTACCATTACGACCGGATGATCGCGGCCCTTGAGATCCAGGAACCTGCCTGGCCGGCGGGCTCAAAAGGCGCTTACAACACCGTCAATATCGGCTATCTCGCCGGCGAGGTCGTGCGGCGCGTCACGGGCACGCCGATCCCGCAATTCGTCCAGGAGAATATCTGTGGCCCACTCGGGGTGGACTACCAGATCGGCGTTCGGAATGAGGACCTCGAACGTGTCGCCGACCTGCAGCCCAACCCTGCCGGCAGCGCTATGGCCACACAGGCCGCGGCGGGTGAATCACCCTTGTCTCGCGCCTGGCGGCCCAACCCGAAACCCATGAACACGGATGTCCAGAACAGCCGTGAATTCCGCACATCGGGCATTCCGTCCTTCGGTGGGTTCGGCGAGGCCCGCGCCATGGCCCGCATCTACGCCATGCTCGCCAATGGCGGCGAGGTCGACGGCGTACGCGTTCTCTCGCCCGAGGCCGTCGCGCGCGCCACGGTCACCCAATGGACCGAGGAAGCCGACGGTATGACCGGCCGCCCCATGCGCTACGCCATGGGCTATGCGAAGAACCCGCCGGGGGTGGCGTATATGGGCCCCAACGAAAACGCCTTCGGCCATCTCGGATCGGGTGGCGCGCGCGCCATCGCCGACCCGGACCGGAATTTATCTCTGTGCTTTGTCTCGAACCTTCACAGCGAGGGTTTCGCCGTCGGCGTGCGTACGGAAGCCATCGTCGACGCCGCTTTCGCGTCGACCTAGGCCGCCCGGCCCTGATCAGCCGTCGTAGCAGCCCGCCAGCCGGGCACGCTGACGCACGAGGCTCAGAACCGTATCAATCGCCGGCGTGGTGACCTCCACGATCCGGCCCAGTTCCTGGACCGATGCCACGAGGGCGTCGATCTCCATGGGCCGCCCCAGCTCCAGATCCTGCAGCATCGACGTCTTGTGGTCGCCAACCTCACGCGCGCCGGCAATGCGCTTGTCGACATCGATGGCAAACTTGACCCCGAGCGCCTCTCCCACTGTCTGTGCCTCGACCATGACAGCGCGGATCACCGCACAGACGTCGGGATCATCGATCATCTGCGCCAACGTGCCCCCGGTCAGGGCCGAGATCGGATTGAGAGACACGTTACCCCACAGCTTGACCCACATCTCGTCGCGGATACGCGGCCGCACCGGCGCACGAAAACCGGCATCCGAAAGCAGAGCCGCCAGGGCCTGCACCCGTTCGGTTTTTTCGCCTGACGGCTCTCCGAGCGTAAAACGGTTCCCGTATTCATGCCGGATGACGCCGGGTTCGGTGATTTCCGCGGCCGGATAGACAATGCAGCCGATTGCGCGCTCGGGCCCGATCAGGTCCCATTGCCGATTACCCGGATCAACCGATGCGACCCGCGTGTCGTCATGCGGCCCGCCAAGTTTGTAAAAATACCACCACGGCACACCGTTCTGGGCCGTCACCACGGCCGTCTCGGGCCCAAACAACGGCGCCATCTGATCTGCCACGGCCGCCGCCGAATGCGCCTTCAGGGTCACGATGACAATATCCTGCAGCCCGGCTTCCGCCGGGTCGTCGGTGCAGTTCACCGTGACGATCCGGTCGTCTTCCCCGTCACGCACCAGACGCAGGCCGTTCTCGCGCATCGCCGCCAGATGCGGCCCCCGCGCGATGCACGTAACCTCGGCATTGCCCGCATGCGCCAGCTCCACGGCCATGTAGCCACCGATCGCACCCGCGCCGTAGATACAAATCTTCATGTTTGAACCTAAAGCCCCAGTTTTTCGTGCAAGCCGATACGCTGCAGCTTGCCGGTCGCACCCTTGGGAATCTCTTCCAGAAAAATCACTTTGCGCGGCACCTTGAAGTCGGCCAGTTGCTGCGCGGCGAAATCACGGACCGAACGCTCGTCGGCTTCCTCGCCTTCCTTCAAAACGATCGCGGCACCGACTTCCTCACCAAGTTTGTCGTGGGGATATGCGAATGTTACCGCCTGCGCGACCGCAGGATGATCGAGAAGAATCTCGTCCACCTCGCGCGGGCTGATTTTCTCGCCGCCGCGGTTGATGATTTCTTTCAGGCGACCGGTTAGCGCCAGATACCCCTCGTCATCGAACTGGCCCTGATCGCCGGTCCGGAACCAGCCATTGGTGAAGGCCTCGGCGTTGGCTTTGTCATTTGCTTCATACCCCGCCGTCACATTGGGACCACGGATAACTATCTCGCCCGTCTCGCCCTGGGCAAGAATGTTGCCGCTCTCATTCATGATCGCGACCTCCGGGCCCGCAGCGACCCCAACGGAGCCGGGCTTTCGGGCGGCGGGCGGCAGCGGGTTCGATGCCATCTGATGCGCGGCCTCGGTCATGCCGTAGGACTCGATCACCGGACAACCGAACGTGTCTTCCAGCGAGGCCATCACCTGGGGTGGCAAGGAAGATGAGGATGACCGTATGAAGCGCAAATCCATTGTCGCCAGCGCGTCGGCGTTGCGGCCGGCCCGCGCGACAATTGCCTGATGCATGGTGGGTACAGCCGTGTACCAGCTCGGCGCCGCGTCTTCGAACCAGCGGAACACCCGCAACGCATCGAAGCCCGGCGTGCAGTAGGTGCTGCCCCCGGCCGCCAGGCTCGAGAGCACCGCCGCGATCAACCCGTGAATGTGGAAGAGCGGCATGATGTTGACGCACCTGTCCACGGGCGTCAGCGCAAGGGTCGCACCGATGTGCTGCGCCGATGCGCAGATATTCGTCTGGCTGAGTGGCACGATCTTCGGACGCGAAGTCGTGCCCGAGGTATGGAGCACCAAGGCGATGTCGTCCGCCTCTGCATGGCCGGACGATTGCGCAGCATCGCCGCTCACCGCCGCGTCGCCGGAGATTTCGAAGGTCCCCGCGGCCGCTTCGTTCGATGTCGTAAGTTCCAGCACGGGAACGTCCATCGACCGGGCCACGTCGATTGCCGGCGAATCGCTGCCCGCCTCGACAAAAAGAGCCCTGGCGTTCAGGTCCTCGAGATAGAAACGGAACTCTTCCGCACGGTAACCGGGATTGAGAGGTGCGGTCGTCGCACCGGCCGCGACCGCAACGAAGGCGGTGGCCATCTCGGGACCGTTCGGCAAAACAATCGCGACACGGTCGTTCCGGCCAATTCCCATGGCGTTCATATCGGTAACGGTCTTCGCCACGAGTGCGCGCAGCGCGCCATAGGTCAGCGGTTCGCGGTCCGGCGCAGCGATCGCGATATCGCCATCGGCACCCGTTCCGATCAGTTCATAAACCGTGCTCACCATGTCATCCCCCGCATTTGAAGCCAGTGAAGCCACACATAGCATCACGACCGTTCTTGAATAAACGAAAGGGGGCATTCACCGCAATGCACTGCGTGATGCGGGCTTCAAACCGTTCGGCAAATCAAACGAGAATATCGACCCGCGGACCGTCCGAACCGATGGCATCCGCAGTACCGGGAAGAAGGATATCCTGATCGAATCCAACGGACGGATATTGTGTGGCCGCCTGTGACTGAACCACCGCGTCACCGTTCGTGCTTGCAGATTCCTGCGCAAAATACTGCGCCAGAAAAAGCGAGCTGGGGCCGCGGCGCAAATGCAACCCGCTGGGCTGCGTCCGCTCATCACGACGAAGTTCCAACTCGACAACGACACGCGCCCGCGACCCTCGCGGCGTCACGTAGACGCTCTGACGTTCGTTCCTGTCGGAACCCGGGGCGGCAGATGCGTACCCGACACGCAAGGCGGCGGCATCGGCAGCAGCACGCTGACGCGCGGCACGCGTCGCCGCCACGTCTGCGTTTATCCCGATACGGTCTGGCAAGATTGGTGTCACTGCACGCCCAGAGTTGCGAAATTCAGGTAACTACAGATTTAGGGAAATATAGACAAAATTAAACGGCACATTACTTAAAATTGTATCTTTCATTAACCATAACTATTACGAGAATTTTATAAATAGTAGGTAGTTTTTGCCGATGTGAATAATTTACCGGCAATTATTACCGTTTGTTAAGACCTGGGCGCCTAATGTGCTTGCGAAATGTCCGCGCAGAAAGTGCGGGTTGAAGAAACAACCTTCAGGTAGGAGGTACAGAATGTCGGATCTGGCCCAAATGGCCAACGCGAGAAGTGCGCCCGACCCAGTCGACGGCAAACCGCTGTCGGACCTGGTCGGACTGCTCGTGGCGTCCGGCGATCTCTTCTACGAATGGGATCTCGAAACCGATACGATCGGCTGGACCGGCCAATTGTCCGAGATCATCAACATATCGAATACCGGCAGCGTCGCGACCGGAGACACTTTTCTCAGTCGTATCCACCCCGAAGACCTGCCACACCGCATGATCGCGCTGTCGAACCATTTTGCACGCGGTGAATCCTTCGATCGCGAATTCAGGTTGCGCGACGATTCCGGGCAATTCATCTGGATCCGGGAACGCGCCGTCGTCACCAAATCCATCAACGACAAGCCGCTACGTCTGACCGGCATGGTCCGCTGTATTGACGACCGAAAACGCTCCGAGGAAGAAGTCACCTTCCTTTCAAATCATGACGCGCTGACCGGCCAGTACAACCGGCTGCGACTGCGCGAGGCGCTGGAACACACGATCAAGCAAAGCCTGCATAGCGACCAGCAAGGCGGCCTGCTTCTGGTCGGCCTCGACAAGCTGAATATCGTGTCCGACGTATATGGCGAAGAAACCGCCGACGCCATCGTCCTGGCTGCCGCCCGACGTATCGAGGACGGCATGCGTGCGGGCGACGTGGTCGGAAGGGTTGGTACCGACCGCTTTGCGGTGATCATCAACCGGTGCAGCACGGCGGAAATCTCACTGATCGCCAGCCGGTTCCTGGCAACCATTCGGGAAACCCCGATTTCCACACCCGCGGGGCAAATGACGATCACCGGATCGATCGGCATTTCCATATTCCCGGATGACGCACTCACGGCGCATGAAATTGTGGCGAAAGCCGACAACGCGCTGCGCGGCGCACGACGGCTCGGGTGCGACTGCTATCTCGAATACAGCGGTATGCCGGAACACACACGCACCGAACGCCCTGATCTGGTGATCGCCGAGCAGGTAAAGCAGGCACTCAACGAAGATCGGTTCACGCTGGCCTATCAACCGATCGTATCTACCGTGACCGGTGAGGTCATTTTCTATGAAGGCCTTGCGCGCATGCTGGATGATGCCGGCAACCCCATCGCGACCGGCGGGTTTGTTCCCGTGGTCGAACAAATGGGACTGATGCGGCTGATCGATCGAAAGGTTCTCGACCTTGGCCTTGACGCACTTGAGCGCAACCCGGCCATGGAGTTGTCTATCAATGTTTCGGGAATGACAGCGGTCGACCCGCTTTGGCTGCGCCAGCTTGAGGAACGCCTGCAGGATCGCCACGACCTCGCATCTCGACTGATTCTCGAAATCACCGAAACGATCGCGCTCGACGACATCGACGAGTCATCGCAATTTGTCGACGCGCTCAACAAGTTCGGCTGCCGGGTGGCGCTGGATGATTTCGGCGCCGGCTTTACATCTTTCCGTCATTTGCGCGCCCTCAACGTCGCGATGGTCAAAATCGACGGCTCATTCGTCCGCGACCTGACCCACAACGAAGAGAACCTGCTCTTCGTGCGCACCCTGATCAATCTGGCAAAGGGGCTCGGACTGGAATCCGTCGCGGAATGGGTTGAATCCGAAGACGAAGCCGAACTCCTCAAGCGCGAGGGTGTCGACTTTCTCCAGGGTTGGCATTACGGGCGACCCGAAATCGAGCCGGACTGGATGGAATAAGGCCGGGCGTCGAGCCGGCGTATCCTAGCGCGCCAGCTCGTCGAGCTGCCGGCGCAAGCTCTCGATCTGGGTCTTCAGGTCATCGAGCTTCGTCTCGTCGTCCGACGAAGATGCCGCACCACCCGCTTCACCGGACGGTTCGTCGCTGGCGCCCGCGCCATAGGGTGTAAACATCTGGAAGGCGCGCTCGAACATCGCCATGTTCTGACGACCGAGCTCTTCCCATTTCGAAAACGGGTTCATGGTTTGACCCACGGCATCCTGCATGTAATCGCGCATCCGCTCCTGGTTGTTCGAAAACGCGTCCATCGATGCTTCGAGATAGTTCGGCACCATTGTCTGGAGACTGTCGTCGTAGAACTGGATCAGCTGGCGCAGGAAACTGACGGGCAGCAGATTCTGGCCCTTGTTTTCCTCTTCGAAGATGATCTGGGTCAGGACCGAGCGGGTGATGTTGTCGCCCGACTTGGCATCAACAACCTGAAATTCGGTACCCGCCTTCACCATTTGCGACAAATCATCGAGGGTCACGTATTTGCTCGTCGACGTATTGTACAAACGTCGATTGGCGTACTTCTTGATGATTATCGGGTCTGTGTTGTCGTCTTTGGCCATGGTCTGCCGCACCGCAATGTTCGTCCGGAAAGCGTGCAGTATAGCAGAGTTAGATTTATGTTGCACCGCAGCGCCTGCTTGTTCCGGCGGACCGTCCCGGTGGCGAGTCCGCGAGGCGTGAGGCTATAGTCGACAGCATGACCGATCAGCCGGACTTCACAGCCCTTGCGAGACAATATCTGGACCTTTGGGAGGATCAGCTCTCCGCGATGTCCGCCGATCCCGATCTGGCCGAACAAACTTCGCGTTTTTTCGACACGATGGCGCAGCTCGGTGGTATCACAAACCCCATGGGCGCCCCCGGACTAGCGGCCCTCATGGCGCAGATGTCCGGGACTGCGCGTGCAACGACGGACCAAGCCGATGGACCAGAAGACCAACGCGCATCCGAGACTGGGGCCTCGCCCGCTGCCGCTGCACCTGATGACCGCGATCAACAGCTGGTCGAGCTCACGCGGCGCCTTGCCGATGTTGAGGAACGGCTCCATCGCCTGGAATCCGGAAGTGGCAGCACGCGCCGACAAGCTGCAAAAAAGCCTGCCGCCAACACCAGAAGCCGAAAGTAACGCCGACCCTCTTGCCACCGCCGTCGAGACTGAAATTGCCTCTCGCCTGACGGCTTTCTCTGCCGGCGTGAACGCCTATCGCCACCACCCCTACAAACGTCGGCTCCAGGATCCTCCGACCCTGTGGGAATCGGGTGCGACACGCCTGCTCGACTATGGGCCGGCCGACGGTCGCCCGGTCCTGTTTGTCCCGTCCCTGATCAACCGTGCCTATATTCTCGACCTGTCCGAACACCGCAGCCTCATGCGATGGCTTGCGGCCGAGACCGGCCTTCGTCCCCTGCTCGTGGACTGGGGTTTGCCCGGACCCGCAGAGCGCGATTTCACGCTCACCGACTACATCACCGGGCCGCTGTCCGGCGCGCTCGATCAGGCCGTCGACGCCGGCGGCGGGCCGGTGCCGGTGGTCGGCTACTGCATGGGCGGGCTGCTGGCACTGGCACTGGCGGCGAACCGGCCAGCCGATGTTGCGGGGTTGGGGTTGCTCGCGACACCGTGGAACTTCCATGCGGAGCGCAAGGCGCAGGCGACCGCGCTCGCCCGTGCCGTCGATGCTTCCGCGCCCCTTCTTGAGGCCTATGGCGAACTGCCGGTGGATATCATCCAATCGCTGTTCTCCGCCCTCGATCCGTTTTTGGTCACCCGCAAGTTCATTCGCTTCGCCGCGGCCCAACCCGACAGTCAGGCGGCCGAAGAATTCGTGGCCCTGGAAGACTGGCTGAACGACGGGGTCCCGCTGGCCGGCCCCGTCGCTCGTGAATGCATGGGTGGCTGGTACGGGAGCAACACGCCGCATGCCGGAGAATGGAAAATTTCCGGCGCCGCGGTCCGTCCCGAAGCAATAGATATCCCGACCCGGATCTTGATCCCCCAGCAGGACCGGATTGTCCCACCCGCCTCGGCCCAGGCGTTGGTTGACGCCCTGCCCGACGCCGATGCCACCAGCGTGCCGCTCGGCCATATCGGCATGGTCGCGGGGTCGCGCGCCCGCGCGCTCGTCTGGGAACCGCTCTCGGCATGGCTGCACGGTGTTTCCGGCAGCTAGTTCGCTGGACTCGGCACCCCACCCGGTCTATATCCACCAAGGACTGAAAATCAGCGGAATTCGGGGAGTTTGTGCAGTGCGCCATGATTCCCGTGCGTTCCGCAGCCTCAATCAGGAGAGATAAATGTCGGATGTCGTGATTGCCGGTGCCGCCCGGACACCTGTCGGAGCCTTTAACGGTGCATTGGCCGGCCTCAGCGCCGCAGAACTGGGTACGGTTGCCATCTCCAGCGCTCTCGAGCGCGCCGGTGTGCCCGCCGCAGATGTCGACGAAGTGGTCATGGGCCAGGTCCTGACCGCCGCGACGGGCATGAACCCTGCACGCCAGGCATTGCTCGCCGCGGGCATTCCGGAAGACCGCACCGCCTACCTGATCAATCAGGTTTGCGGCTCGGGCCTGCGCGCGGTCGCGCAAGGCTTCCAGGCCATCAAGCTCGGTGAGGCCGACATTGTCGTGGCGGGTGGTCAGGAAAGCATGAGCCAGTCCCCCCATGCGTCACACATGCGCGACGGCACCAAGATGGGCGACGTCAAATTCGTCGACACGATGATCAACGACGGCCTGTGGTGCTCGCTGATGGGCTATCACATGGGCACCACGGCAGAGAATGTCGCCGAGAAATGGCAGATCACCCGCGACGAGCAGGACGCGTTTGCGGCCGGTTCCCAGCAGAAGGCCGAGGCGGCCCAGAATGACGGGCGCTTCGCCGACGAAATCGCCGCCGTCACGATCCAGACCCGCAAGGGCGACATCGTGGTCGACGCCGACGAGTATCCCCGGCACGGCACCACGACCGAGACCCTCGGCAAGCTTCGTCCCGCCTTCTCGAAAGAGGGCACGGTCACCGCGGGCAACGCCTCCGGCATCAACGATGGCAGTGCGGCCACCGTGCTGATGAGCGCCGATGAGGCAGCCAAGCGGGGTGTCACCCCGCTGGCCCGCATCGCCTCCTGGGCGACCGCGGGTGTCGACCCCGCCGTGATGGGCTCGGGCCCAATCCCGGCCAGCCGCAAGGCCCTGGAGCGGGCCGGCTGGAGTGTCGACGAGGTCGAGCTGGTCGAGGCCAACGAGGCCTTCGCCGCCCAGGCGATCGCGGTCAACCGCGATATGGGCTGGGACCCGGAGATCGTCAACGTAAACGGCGGTGCCATCGCCATCGGCCACCCGATCGGTGCCTCGGGCGCGCGGGTGCTGATCACGCTGCTGCACGAAATGCAAAAACGCGACGCCAAGAAGGGCCTCACCACCCTTTGCATCGGCGGCGGCATGGGCATCGCGCTCTGCGTCGAGCGGGACTAGTCAAACAAGATCATAGGGGAACGCACCATTCATCGCGGGTATTGCAAGAGCGCCGATCTCAGGCGCCACCGATCCGCTCTATCAGGAGAGTAAAATGGGCCGAGTGGCACTTGTTACCGGCGGCACGCGAGGAATCGGTGCCGCGATCGCGATCGCGCTGAAAAACGCGGGCCGCGACGTCGTCGTCAACTATGCAGGCAACGACCACGCCGCGCGCGAGTTCGAAGAGGCGACCAGCATCAAGACGTTGAAGTTCGACGTCTCCGACCATGAGGCGGTCGCCGCCGCAGCTGCGCAGATCGAAAAAGATCTCGGGCCGATCGAGATTCTGGTCAACAACGCCGGCATCACCCGCGACGGCACCATGCATCGCATGACCTTCGAGCAATGGAAGGAAGTGATCGACACCAACCTGTCGGGCGTCTTCAACTGTTCTCGCGCGGTCATCGAGGGCATGCGCGAACGCAGCTTCGGCCGGATCGTCAACATCGGTTCGATCAACGGCCAGGCCGGCCAGTACGGCCAGGTCAACTACGCCGCCACGAAGTCCGGCATCCACGGCTTCACCAAGGCGCTGGCCCAGGAGGGTGCGGCCAAGAACATCACGGTCAACGCGATCGCGCCGGGCTATGTGGATACCGACATGGTGCGCGCCGTCCCGCCGGAAGTGCTCGAAAAGATTATCGCAGGCATCCCCGTCGGGCGCCTGGGCAAGGCCGACGATATCGCGCGGGGCGTGATTTTCCTGACCGCAGACAATGCTGACTTCATCACCGGGTCGACCCTGTCGATCAACGGTGGCCAGCATATGTACTAGGGCGGACTCGTCTGATGAGCCGCGAATATCCCGACTGGCCCATCGCGGGGGTCGGGGTCGTGGTGCTGCGGGGGGACCAGGTCCTGATGATCCGGCGCGGACGTGAACCGCGCATCGGCCAGTGGAGCATCCCCGGCGGCAAACAGGAGCTGGGCGAGACGTGGCAGGACACCGCCGCGCGCGAAGTCCTTGAGGAGACCGGCGTCGAAATCGACGTGATCGGCATCGTCGATGTGGTCGATGCGATCGTGCGCGACGGCGACCCGCCGCGCCCCGGCACGGCCAATGACGGCACCGAGGGTGTCGGGCTGGCCGCGGCCAACGACGACGCCGATGCGAACGTCACCGCGCTGAACGACGCGCCCGGCGACATCCGGAGAATTCGGTACCACTACACCCTCATCGATTGCGCCGCAGTCTGGACCGGCGGTGATCCCGTGGCCGGCGGCGATGCTGCTCATGCCGAGTGGTGGCCCCTGGACAGGATCGTCGAACTATCGCTTTGGTCCGAGACCGTCCGCATCATTACCGAAGCCGCCGCTCTCGCCAACGCCACACGCCGCGATCCCCAGTGAACCCGGCAACCCAGCCGAAACACGGGCGCCGCGCCACGCTGATCGGCCTGTCGGCGGTACTTGTCTGGTCCACGCTTGCAATCTTCGGCGCGTTGGCCGGCGACGTCCCGCCGCTGCAGCTCGTGGCGATGGCCTTCACCATCGTCTTCGTCCTCGCCGCAGCCATCTGGCTGGCGCGCGGCGAGAACCCGCTGGACCATATGCTGTCCGTCGTCATATAAAATGGGACATCAGAGTGGTTTGAGCATTGGAGTCTCTGGCTCGTTTGTGTGATTGATTATGCGGCTTGTTTCTGATGTTGCAAGCGGCGTTGTTTGATTGTGTTTTTCTTAATCTTTTCCCTTTCTCTGAGAATTGCTTTGTCGCGGCCGAAGTAGACGTCGACTGGTGTGACGTTGTTCAGGCTCTCGTGGTAGCGCCGGTTGTTGTAGTATTCGACGAAGGCCCCGATCTGGCGTTCAAGATCGCCTGGCAGATAGTAATTCTCCAGCAGAACCCGGTTCTTCATGGTCTGGTGCCAGCGTTCGATTTTGCCTTGGGTTTGTGGGTGGAACGGCGCGCCGCGAACATGCGTCATTTTTTGATCCTCCAACCAGTTGGCCAGATCGCCGGAGATGTAGCATGAACCGTTGTCGCTGAGCAGACGTGGCTTGTGACGCACAACCGCCTGGTCGCAACCAGACGCCGTCAGCGCCAGCTCGATCGTGTCTGTCACGTCCTCAGCACGCATGTTGGTGCAAAGCTTCCACGCAATGATGTAGCGGCTGTAATCATCGAGGATCGTGCTCAGATAATACCAGCCCCAGCCAATGATCTTGAAGTAGGTGAAGTCTGTTTGCCACATCTCGTTGATGGCCGTGGTTTTGTCGGTGAACTCGTCGGCAGCTTTGATCACCATGTAGTCTGGCGCGGTGATGAGGTCAGCTGCTTTGAGAATGCGATAAGCTGATGATTCAGAGACAAAATACCGCCTCTCATCCGTGTATTTGACCGCCAGTTCCCGTGTGGTCAGCGCCTCATGTTCCAGCGCGAACTCGATCAGGTCATCACGACGAGCATCAGGGATGCGGTTCCAGACCGATCCTGGGCGTGGGGATTTGTCAGCCAGTCCATCCAGGCCGCCGTCAATATAGAGATCATACCATCGGTAGAATGTCGTGCGTGGGATGCCCAGCATGTCGAGGGTTTGTTTCACCGGCAGATGTGATCCCTCAACGGTGCGGATGATCTCCAGTTTCTCAGACGCAGGGTATCTCATTCCTCGAACTCCCCAGCCCCTGTCATGCTTTTTTTGAGCAGACGGTTCTCAAGGGTGAGATCGGCAACGCATTCCTTTAATGCCAGCGACTCCGAGCGCAGATCCTTCACTTCGGGCGGCGTAGCCTGCCGTGCCGTGTCACCAGATAACCGGCGCTTGCCAGCTTCGAGAAATTCCTTGGACCAGCTATAATACAGGCTCTCGGCAATCCCCTCGCGGCGGCACAGCACCGAGATGCTTTCCTCGCCACGCAGGCCCGCCAAGACGATGCGGATTTTCTCTTCAGCTGAATAGGTTTGCCGCGTCTTGCGGCGGATGTTCTTAACCACCTTGCCGGCGGCGTCTTTCGATGTCTGGGGCTTCTTCGTCATCTCGATCTCCTAATCGATAAGATGAACCAGAAATCCTCCGTTATTCAAATCCTCAATTCTGTCCCACGGGTGCTGACGTCAGACACCATATGCGACAACCGGCACCTGTCTGGGCGCTCGGGCTTGCCGGGCTGTTCGGCTATCACGTGCTCTATTTCATCGGCATCCAGAACGCGCCGCCGGCGGACGCCAACCTGATCAACTATCTGTGGCCGATGCTGATCGTACTCTTCTCCGCCCTCTTGCCGTCCAGTACCGGCGTTGGTCGCCTGCGCTGGTTCCACCTCGCGGGCGCCGGGCTGGGCCTCGCCGGGACCGCGCTGATCGTCATGGGCAATGGATTGTGGGACGGCAGCCTTCGCATCCGCACCGAGTATAGCGGCGGTTATCTGGCCGCCGTCGGCGCGGCGCTGGCATGGTCGGGATACTCGGTCTTGTCGCGCCGGTTCGCCCATATCTCAACCGACGCGGTCGGCGCCTTCTGCGGCGGCACGGCAGCGCTGGCCTGGGTGACCCATCTCGCGCTGGAGACGACCGTGTGGCCGACCGGCACTGTCGCCTGGCTGGCGGTGCTCGGGCTCGGGCTCGGGCCCGTGGGCACCGCCTTCTTCGTCTGGGACCATGGCGTCAAACATGGCGATTTACGGGTGCTCGGCGCCGCCGCCTACGCCGCCCCGCTGCTGTCCACCCTGCTGCTGGTCGTGTTCGGACTGGCGGACGGGACCTGGACCCTCGCCCTGGCCTGCTTGCTGATCATGGGTGGCGGGCTGCTTGCCGCACGCGAGAGGCTGGCGCGCAGCGGCTAGCGGCCGGACTGGGCGTTGGAGAACGCCCGCATATGGAATTCGGCCTGAGCGGGCGCATACAAATATTCCTGCCCGACAGGACAGGCCCGGCGCGCCGCGCAACCGCGCGGCATACAGTCCGTATTGTCGGTGTCGGTGATATGTCCGACGCAGGCCGGCACATCATAGATACCACTTGCGAACGCCCCGACCGGACACGCCGAGAGACACGGCTTGTCGAGGCAGGTCTCACACGGCGAGGGTCGCGTGTCGGTTTGCGGCAGCGGGAGTTTTTCGGCAAAGGCCAGAGCCCCGCGATAGGCGTGCCACAACCCGAACGCGGGGTGGATCAACACGCCGACCGGCGACGGGTAGACCGGCTCCGCCTGCTGGGCCCAGCGCTGAAACGGCAGATGGGGCGGGCCACCGAACGGAAACAGCGGCGTGGCGCCGAGCGCGGTCGCCACCTCGGCCAACACATCCGATACCCATGCATCAAGGGGGCTCGTCCGATCGGCATAATCGCCGCGCACCCCATCGAAAGCCGCCCACATGTCCGGCCCGGCATTGCCGACCAGAACCAGCGTTTCGCCGGGAACATTGTCGTCGGGCACGGGATGGAACCCGCCACGCGGGATCAGGCCATGCGCACCGAGTGCGGATTCTATGGAGGAGAAGTCCGGTGTCACGTCGGAAACTACTCCGCCGCGATGGCCTTCTTCAGATAGTCCCGATCGAGCAGCTCGGCGATCTGGACGGTGTTCAGAGCCGCACCCTTGCGCAGATTGTCAGACACAACCCAGATGTTCAGGCCGTTGTCGATCGTCGCATCCTCGCGAATACGGCTGACATAGACACCATCTTCACCCGCCGCTTCCTTGGGCGTGACATAGCCTTCGTCGGCCCGGTGATCGACCAGCACCACCCCGGGCGCATTGCGCAGGGCCTCGCGGGCGTCCTTGGCGGAGACCTCACGGGAGAACTGGATATTGATCGCCTCGGCATGGCCGATGAACACCGGAACGCGCACGCAGGTGGCGGTCAGCTTGATCTTCGGGTCGAGGATCTTCTTGGTCTCGACCGTCATCTTCCACTCTTCCTTGGTCGACCCGTCATCCATGAACACGTCGATATGGGGAATCACGTTGAAGGCGATCGGCTTGGTGAATTCCTTCGCCTCGACCGGGTCGTTCACGTAAACGGCGCAGGTCTGGTTGAAGAGCTCGTCCATAGCATCCTTGCCGGCGCCCGAGACCGACTGATAGGTCGACACGACCACCCGCTCGATGCCGAAGGCGTCGTGCAGGGGCTTGAGTGCGGCCACCATCTGGATCGTCGAACAGTTCGGGTTGGCGATGATATTGCGCTTGGTATAGCCGGCCGCCGCCTCGGGATTCACCTCGGGAACGATCAGCGGGACGTCGGGATCCATCCGGAACTGGGACGTGTTGTCGATGACAATGCAGCCTGCCGCCGCGGCCTTGGGCGCGTATTTCGCCGAAACGCTGGAGCCCGGCGAGAACAACCCGATGTCGGTTCCGGCGAAGTCATACTCCGCCAGATTCTGAACGATCAGGGTCTGGTCCTCGCCATAGGACACCTCGCGCCCGACCGAGCGTTCGCTCGCCAGGGCGACCACTTCATCGGCCGGAAACTCGCGTTCCGACAGCGTCTGCAGGAGTTCGCGGCCGACATTTCCCGTCGCACCGACCACCGCAACCTTATAACCCATGGGTCTCATCCTTTGATCCCCGGCCACATCGACCGGGTGCGGGCGATGACATAAGCCCGAAATCGCGGTTTTGCAAGGTTTGAGCGTTGATAACGCGCCTGCGATACTTCGGGCCATGCGCACCTTTCTGCTGACCCTGATCATCCTTGCGACGGCACATACAGCCGGGACGCAGGCACTGCTGGCCCAGTCCGCCAGCACAATCAGCGGATTTCCAACGGCCGAGGACGGTGCGAGCCTTTCCTTTCCCGTCGGCGATACGCGCATCCATGTACGGTTTGCCGGGGTCACGGCGCCCGCCCTCAACGCCTACCCCTATGGATCCTGGGCCCACCTCGCCCTGGGTGACGTGATCGCCGGGAACGAGGTGTCCTGTCGCCTGACGGAAGACCAGGTGGCAGGCCCGCAGAAGCTCGGTATTTGTGTCGCACCGGGTCTCGGTGACCTGGCGCATTGGGCCGTGATGAACGGCTTTGCTGTTCCCGAGCCCGGCGCCGCGGGAGACCCCTATGTGGCGGCGGCCCGCGACGCGCGACGGGCCAAGCGTGGTATCTGGGGCGGGGTCAGGTAAGCCCCTTCGGGCGACACGGACCGCAACTTCGGCCTAGTTCCTGCGCGCGATCATGCTGACATAGTTCATGTAGCCGTAGAACGTGCCGGCATCGATCCGTCGCCGCGCCTCGGCCTCCAGCGCGTCGGCCTCGGCCTGGTCGATCTTGCCCGCCTCGACCAGATAGTTAGGCACCGCGCAGGGTCCAACCGAGCGTCAGCACCGGCTCAGCGGTGTCGAGATGGCCGTGGCTTCGCGACGGTGCGGGGTCGAAGCCGATCTCACGCAGCATGCCCGGCAGCCGGCGCACCAGCCAGCGGTCGTGGACATTGCCGTCGACGAAGGCATCGACGCAAACCTGAAGCGGGTCGTCCCCGGACGTCGCTACGGTCATGGTCGTGAAATCACCGTCATAGATCGCCACGGACCCGCCCGGCTTCAGAACACGGCGGACTTCGGCCAGGACACCCTCCGGACCGGGCACATGGGTCAAGAGCGTGTGCAGCACGACGACGTCGAAGCTCTCGTCGTCAAACGGCAAATCCCGCGCATCGGCCTGCTCGAAGGTTACCTGCGGCAGGTCCGCGGCCAGTTCCCGGCCGCGCTCGAGGAACGGTGCGAGCTGGTCGACACTCACCACCTCGCCGACACCCGGTATGGCCGCAATGGTTCGGGACTGGGGGCCGGTGCCACAGCCGAGATCGAGCACCCGCGCGCCGTCGGGGAAGTCGACATCTGCGAGATAGGATCGCAGTGCGGCCGCCTGCTGAGGGGTTGCCGCACGACGCTCCAGGCTCTCCTTCATCGCGTTCAGAATTTCGTCCGGGATTGCATCCGGGTCCACATAAATATCGGGCACGCCTGTCTCCTCGCCTTGCCGGCTTTCTATGTGCCAGAATTCACGCCATGACCGAACGTTTTTCGACGTATGCCGAATTCTGGCCGCACTATCTGCGCGAACACGCCAGGCGCGAAACCCGCGCGCTCCACTATATCGGCACGCTTTCGGGCCTGTTGCTGGTCGGGTTTGCCGTCGTGACAGGCCCCTGGTGGCTGGCGCTGCTGGCTCTGGTCGCCGGCTACGGCCCGGCCTGGATCGGCCATGGCTTCATCGAACGCAACCGCCCTGCCACCTTCACCCACCCCATATGGTCCCTGTTGAGCGACTTCCGCATGGTCTCTTTATGGATGACCGGGCGCCTCGGCCCCGAGCTGCAGGGCGCCCTGGCCGCGATACCCGAGACTTCCACCCGAGACTTCGAGTGACCAATGAAACGATGGACCGTATTTGGGCTCCTGGCACTGGTGGCGTGTGCCGCCGCTCCCTCCGACAACCGATTGGTCGGTGACTGGCACGCGGCGTCACCGACAGCCCTGCGCGCGCATGGCAACATCATCGGGTTTCGCGACGATTGTCTCATTGTGCGCGGCAACCGCGTGAATGTACGGGTCGCGCGACCGGTCGTCTATGCGGAGGGAATCGACGGCACCCTCGTCTGGTTCGGCCCGCCCGCCGTGGCACCAGACAAATCCGAGGACGCTGCCGCGCGGGTGATCTTTATCTCATCCAACCGCATTCAGATCGTCTGGCCCCGCGGGGTCGAGACGGACTACCTGCGCGCGGTTGGCGGCGTCGGCGCGAACAGCAGCAACGCCGATTGCATTACGCCGTAGATGATAAGGTTCAGCCCCCGGAGCGAACCGGCGGAAAGACCACCGGCGTCTGACCTTCGGTCTTCGCCGGCGCGCGAGTGCTGGCCAACGCATTGTCGAGGAAAGAGTTGATCCGGGCCCCGGTATCGACCTGACGGTTCGCGTTGCCGCTCTCGATCGCGGCGAGCATCGCCTGGGATACCGAGCATTGCCCGTTGGCATGCTGCACGCCCGTCGATGTTTCGACGATTTGCTGTGCAGATACCGGCGCGGTCGCCAGCAGCGGCGCGACAATGAGTAACCCAAAAATTCGTTTACGCATGGACCATATCCCGATTGAATCGCTCAGAGGCTAGCCTCGTGCGGTGCGCGCCGTCAAATCACGACCAGCCTAGGCGGTGATCCGGTCGAGTTCCGCCAGCAGATAATTGCCCATCTCCTCGGTCGACACCGGCGTGCAGCCATCCTGCATGATGTCGGCCGTGCGGAAGCCTTCGTTGAGCACATTCTGCGCGGCCTGCTCGACCAGGTCGGCCTCGCGGCCCAGGTCGTAGGAGTAGCGCAGCATCATGCCGAAGGAGAGCAGCATGGCGATCGGATTGGCCTTGCCCTCACCGGCGATATCCGGTGCGGAGCCGTGGACCGGTTCGTACATGGCCTTGCGCGCACCCGTCACCGGGTCCGGGGCACCGAGGCTCGCCGACGGCAACATGCCGAGCGAGCCCGTCATCATCGCGGCCTCGTCCGACAGGATATCGCCGAACAGGTTGTCGGTGACGATCACATCGAACTGGTGCGGATAGCGGATCAGCTGCATGGCGCAGTTGTCTGCCAGGATGTGGTGGAACTCGACGTCGGGATATTCCTTCGCGACTTCCGCCGAGACCTGACGCCAGAACACGCCGGTCTCCATCACGTTGGATTTCTCCGCACAATGCACCTTGTTGCCGCGCTTGCGCGCCAGCTCGAAGGCCACCCGGCAGATCCGGACGATCTCGTCCTTGGTGTAGGCCTGGGTGTCGACCACGCGGACCGTGCCGTCATCGAGGGTCTGCTCGCCTTTCGGCTGGCCGAAATAGACCCCCGAGGTGAGCTCGCGCAGGATCATGATATCGAGACCCTTGACCACTTCCGGCTTCAGGGTCGAGGCCTCGACCATGGCGTCCATCACCACCGCGGGGCGGAGGTTCGCAAACAGGTCCAGATCCTTGCGCAGGCGCAGCAAACCCGCCTCGGGCCGATGCTCGCGCGGCACGTCATCCCATTTCGGGCCGCCGACGGCGCCGAACAGGACGGCGTCGAGGGTCATGGCCTTTTCCATGGTCTCTTCCTGGATCGACACCCCGTGGGCGTCAAAACAGGCGCCACCGACCGGGGCCTCGTCGATTTCGAAGCGAACGGCCTCCTTTGCCTCGAACCAGCCCATCACGCGGCGGACCTGTTCCATCACCTCGGGTCCGATACCGTCACCCGGCAGGACCAGCACGCTCTTATTGGCGGCCATCTTTATTCTCCTGTGAAATTACGTGCGGGCGTCGCCTAGGACGCCGCCTTATAGAGCCAGGGCTGCTGATTGCTCTGGCCGCCCTCGAAATCGCTAATCTTGCTGTCCTGCTGCATGGTCAGGCCAATATCGTCGAGCCCCTCGAGCAGACACTGCTTGAGGAACGGATCGAGCTCGAACGGATAGACGATACCGTTGGGCGCATGGATTTCCTGCTTTTCCAGGTCGACCGTGATTTCCGGATTTTCCGGATCGCTGGCCACCGACGTCAAAACATCGATCTGCTCCTGGGGAAGCTTGACCAGCAGCATGCCGTTCTTGAAGCTGTTGTTATAGAAGATATCGGCGAAGGTCGGTGCGATCACCACCTTGATGCCGAAATCCTGGAGCGCCCACGGTGCGTGCTCGCGTGAGGAACCACAGCCGAAATTATCACCCGCAACCAAAATCTCCGCGTTCGTGTAGGGCTCCTGGTCCAGGATGAAGTCGTCGCGCGGGGTGCCATCCTCGTTGGTCCGCATCTCGTAGAACAGGCCCTTGCCCAGGCCCGTTCGCGCGATCGTCTTCAGGAACTGCTTCGGAATGATCTTGTCGGTATCGACATTGACCAGCGGCAGCGGTGCGGCCACGCCGGTCACCTTGTTGAACTTTTCCATTCCCAACTCCTAACGTTTGATCACGAGGCACCCGGCCAGCATGTCATGCAGGCCCTGACGCCGCGGCGGAAATATTGCCATCAGAAAGCCGCCGAAGAAAATCGCCGCCGACACAAACTTCAACCAGTGGCGTGCACTGACTCGCAAAAACGTCGCGCGCATACCGCCCAGATCGGTCACATACAAACCCATGAATGCCTTGCCCAGGGTTGCCTGCATCGCACTCGATTCCATCGCCGCAAAATAAATCCACGTCACAAACAACGTCATCGAGACCAGCACATGCAGGATCGTGGTGTTGGCCAGTTCCTCGGGCGTCGCCGCCAAGAAGGATATCCCGAGCAACGCCGAGATGAGCCAGGCGAACGCCCACACGATCCCCAGATCGATCAGCGCCGCCACCACCCGCAGGAGAAACCCCGCATAGCGGAACGGCAGGACATCACTGTTCGAGGTGTCGCTCATCCGGTTTGGCTACGCGTCCAGGTCGCGAACATCGGCAAGCTTGCCCGCGATGGCCGCCGCCGCAGCCATGCCCGGGCTGACCAGATGGGTGCGACCGCCGCGGCCCTGACGGCCTTCGAAGTTACGGTTCGAGGTCGAGGCGCAGCGCTCGCCCGGTGCCAGCTTGTCGGCGTTCATCGCTAGACACATGGAGCAACCCGGCTCGCGCCAGTCAAAACCCGCCGCGACCAGGATCTTGTCGATCCCCTCGGCCTCGGCCTGTTCTTTCACCAGACCCGAGCCCGGCACGACCATCGCGTGCACGCTGTCGGAGACCTTGCGGCCCTCGGCGATCTCGGCGACGGCGCGAAGATCCTCGATCCGGCCATTGGTGCACGAGCCGATGAAAACCTTGTCGATGGCCACATCCGCCATCTGTGTGCCCGGCGTGAGGTCCATATATTCCAGTGAGCGCTCCCAGGCCTGGCGCTGATTGTCGTCACGCGCGTCATTCTCGGGGTCGGGCACCGCGCCGGTGATCGGCACGACGTTCTCGGGGCTGGTGCCCCAGGTCACCTGCGGCGGAATATCCGCTGCCGCCAAACGCACTTCCTTGTCATAGACCGCGTCCGCGTCGCTGGGCAGGCTGCGCCAATAGGCTTCCGCCGCCTCCCATGCCGCACCCTTCGGGGCCATGGGAAGGCCCTTGAGATATTCGTAGGTGGTGCCGTCGGGCGCCACCAGGCCGGCGCGCGCACCGCCTTCAATCGACATGTTGCACATGGTCATGCGGCCTTCCATCGAGAGCGCACGAACTGCATCACCGGCATACTCGATGACATGGCCGGTGCCGCCGGCGGTACCGATCGCGCCGATGATGGCGAGGATCATGTCCTTCGCGGTCACGCCGACGGAAAGATCGCCGTCGACCGAAACCAGGAAATTCTTCGCCGGGCGCTGCAGCAGGGTCTGGGTCGCCAGTACATGCTCGACCTCCGACGTGCCGATCCCGAAGGCCAGCGAGCCGAAAGCGCCATGGGTCGCGGTGTGGCTGTCACCGCACACGATCGTCGTCCCCGGCAGGGTGAAGCCCTGTTCCGGGCCGATGATGTGCACAATGCCCTGGCGGATATCGTCCATGTCGAACAGTTCGATGCCGAACTCTTCGCAGTTCTTCGTCAGGGTCTCGACCTGGATGCGTGATTCCTCGTCGGCGATGCCGCCGCTGCGGTCCGTGGTCGGCACGTTATGATCGGCAACTGCGAGTGTTGCATCGGGCCGGCGGACCGTGCGCCCGTTCATGCGCAGCCCCTCAAAGGCCTGCGGGCTCGTGACCTCGTGCACGAGATGCCGGTCGATATAGATCAGGCAGGTGCCGTCCTCCTGGGTTTCAACCAGGTGGGAGTCCCAGATTTTGTCGAACAATGTTTTCGGCTGAGCCATGGTTTTCGTCTTTCCGCTAAGAAAAACGCCCCGTGCGCGAATGCTCCGGGGCGTTGCCTCGATGACGTCGGTGCATCTGCCCGAGCGTGCCGCCTATTCAGTCTTGGCGTCCGCCTCGGGCGTTTCGGTGGTGGTCGCCTCGACGGGTGCTGCAACAGCATCCTCGGGACGCTCCGCAGTTCCGGTCTCGGGGACCTCGACCGCGCCGCGGCGGGTCATGCCGCGACCCGTCGTGCGCTCCGTGATGCGCGCGCGCTTGCCCGTCCGGCCACGCAGGTAATACAGCTTGGCGCGGCGAACCTTGCCCCGGCGAACCACATCGATCGAATCGACGCGCGGGCCATAGAGCGGGAACACACGCTCGACACCCTCGCCGAAGGAAATCTTGCGAACCGTGAAGGACGAATTGATCCCGTCATTCTTGACCGCGATGCAGACCCCTTCATAGGCCTGGATACGCTCGCGCTCACCCTCGACAACGCGCACATTCACGCGGACGGTGTCGCCCGGGCCGAACTCGGGAACGTCCCGTTCGGCTTGCAGCTTCGCGAGCTGGCCGGCTTCGAATTTCTCAAGCGTATTCATCGCTTCTGTCCTTCATCATCTTTCGCCGCGTAGCGCTGCCAGAGATCCGGCCGACGCGTGCGGGTTGCTTGTTCTGCCTGTGTATTCCGCCACTCTGCGATCCGCCCGTGATGGCCGGAAGTCAGGATGTCGGGGACCGAACGTTTTTGTCCCTGCCGGTCGACCCAGTCGGCCGGCCTTGTGTAGTGCGGATACTCGAGTAATCCGCTTTCAAAACTCTCTTCCGACAGCGACGCTGCCGTTCCCATCACGCCCGGCAACAATCGGACGACCGCGTCGAGCAAGACCAGTGCGGCCGGTTCACCTCCGGAAAGCACATAATCCCCGACACTGATTTCCTCGGCCTGCCAGGCGTCCAGCACACGCTGATCGACACCCTCGTAACGGCCACAGAGCAGTATCACGCCGGGGTCGCCCGCCAAGTCCCGGACACGTGACTGATCCAAGGGACGACCGCGGGGCGTGAGATAGATGATCGGTCGCTGATCGTCAACCGGATTGACGGCATCAGATAGTGCGGAATCCACGATATCCGGCCGCATCACCATCCCGGCACCGCCGCCAAAGGGCATATCATCGACGCTCCCGTGCATATCAGACGCCTGTGCCCGGATATCCCGGACATCGAGCTGCCAGGTCCCACCGTCAAGAGCCTTGCCCGCCAGCGACTGGCCAAGCGAGCCGGGAAACATCTCCGGGAACAGGGTCAGCACGGTGGCCGTCCAGCTGGATGCCTCAACCATCGACGCCTCCGTCAGGCCCGGAAACGCCGACATCTTCCGTTTCCGAGCGGTCCTGGCCCGGCCACAGGACAGCCGCCCCGTCGACCGTCACCCGACGCGCCGCCAGATCGATGTCGGGGACCGCGGCACGGGTGAAGGAAATCGTCCCGAGGCGCCCGCCGGCGCCCCGTATTTCCAGCAATTCACCACCGCCGAAATCATGTAATGCGTGGACAGTCCCGAGTGCGGTGCCCTCGGTCGTGATCACGTCCAATCCCAGAAGATCGGCGTGATAAAATTCATCTTCGTCGGGCGACGGCAGGCGGTCGCGTGCCACATACAGCTGGACGCCCTTGAGCGCCTCGGCTGCATCCCGGTCGTCGACACCCTCGATCTTGACCAGGATCAGGCCCTTGCCCGTGCGGTTGCGAACATCAAGGGAGAAACTGCGGGCGCCGTCCTCGCTCTGGACGGGCCCATAGGCGGCCACATCTTCGGCGACATCGGTGAACGGGCGGACACGCACGAGGCCGTGCAACCCGTGCGCGCCGGTGATCGCGCCGACGCAAACGCGTGCGTCGCGATCCCCATCCTGGTCTTCAACCCTGTCGACGGCCATTTCCGGCGCCTTCCCACGGCCCGCTAACGCAACCTCGACGGCGGGCAATTGGAGCTCGTCCAAACGGGCTAGGACTTGCTCTCTTCTTCCTCGGACGGAGCGTCCTCGCTCGCGGCCTCCTCAGCAGGTGCTTCTTCAGCGGCGGCCTCTTCAGCCGGCGCTTCCTCGGCTGCAGCCTCCTCGGCCGCAGCCTCTTCGGCCGGAGCTTCCTCTGCAGGGGCTTCCTCTGCGGGTGCCTCTTCTTCCGCCGGAGCCGCTGCCGCTTCCTCAGCAGCCGCTGCTGCCGCTTCCGCCGCCTCGGCCTCGGCCGCGGCGCGTTCCTGCGCCTTCGCCTTGGGCAGGTGTTGCTTGGTCTGGTCGCGACGCGCCGGCAGTTCAACGAGGTCTGCCCCCGCCAAGAATTTCGCGACCCGGTCCGACGGCTGTGCGCCGACGCTCAACCAATGCTTGGCGCGGTCGATGTCGATCCCGACCCGGTTGGGATCGTCCTTGGGCAGCATCGGATTATAGTGCCCGATGCGCTCAATGAAGCGGCCATCGCGCGCACGACGCGAGTCCGCAACCACGATGCGATAGTAAGGCCGCTTTTTGGCGCCGCCACGGGCCAGTCGAATACGAAGAGACATGATGTGTCGTTCCTTTGTTTACGTATCTAGTTCAGTGTTGGTTCAATTAATCGATAATCAGTGTTCGGTTCGGCAAACGGCCTCGACCTTGTGACCATCCGGGTCCAGGACGAACGCGCCGTAGTAATTCTCGCTGTATTCCGGACGCAGGCCCGGCGCGCCATTGTCGCGCGCACCCGCCGTGAGTGCGGCGGCATGAAAGCCGTCGACAGCCGCGCGGTCGGGTGCCGCAAACGCAACATGCGTCCCCCGCGATGCCGACGAATCGGCCTTCGGGCAAACGATCCAGAACATCATCCCCGTGCGGTCCGGGCCGGGGCCATAGGCCAGGCCAATGCCCTTCTCCAGGACACGCCGATAACCAAGCGGAGCCAGGGTCGCGTCATAGAAGGCACCGCTGACCGTCAGGTCCCGCACCCCCAAGGAGATATGATCGAGCATCGCCATCAGTCGCGCGGCGCGTGGACGGCTTCGAGCTTGTGACCATCGGGGTCCAGCACGAAGGCGCCGTAATAAGTGTCGCGATACTCGGGTCGGATACCGGGGGCACCGTCGTCGGTCGCGCCCGCGGCCACCGCGGCCGCGTGAAACGCATCGACCTGTCCCTGGGAGTCGGCCTGAAACGCGATATGCCGTCCGTCGTTGGGGACGACGGTCAGATCATCACGCTGGTTGATCCAGAACGCCTGCCCACCGCCCTTCGGCCACCAGGACAGGGTGCCCGGCTTCTCCAGGAACCGCTCGTGACCGAGTGCGGTCATCACCGCGTCATAGAACTTCGCGGAACGTTCGAGATCGGACACGCCGATCGAGACATGGTTGAACATCGTCATCAATCCGCGCTCCCTAGCGGCCCATGCCCGGCGGCAGCATGCCCGGGGGAAGTCCACCACCGGCGCCTGGCATTCCGCCGCCACCCATGGGCGGCATTTTCCCGCCCATCTTCTTCATTTTCTTCATCATCGTGTGCATCTGCTGATACTGCTTCAGCAGCTTGTTGATTTCCTGGACGGTGGTGCCCGAACCGGCTGCGATGCGTTTCTTCCGCGACGCCTTGACCATCGCGGGGCGCTGGCGCTCCTGCACGGTCATCGACAGGATGATCGCTTCCTGACGCTTGATCAGGTCGTCGTCCATATCGGCCGCAGCCATCTGTTTCTTGACCTTGCCGATACCCGGCAGCATCGACATCACGCCCCCGAGCCCGCCCATCTTTTTGAGCTGGCGTAGCTGATCGAGGAGATCCTCGAGATCGAACTCGCCCTTCTGGATCCGGCGCGCAATCTTCTCCGCCTTTTCCTCTTCAACGAGTTCCGTTGCCCGCTCGACGAGGCCGACCACGTCACCCATGTCGAGGATTCGGCCCGCAACACGTTCGGGGTGGAACGGCTCGATCTCCTCCATCTTTTCACCCGTACCGATCAGCTTGATCGGCTGGCCCGTAACGGCGCGCATCGACAATGCAGCACCACCTCGCGCGTCACCGTCCATCCGGGTCAGGACAATGCCCGAAATGCCAACGCGCTCGTTGAAGGCCTGCGCCGTGTTCACGGCGTCCTGACCGGTCATCGCATCGGCCACGAGCAGCGTTTCGTGAGGATTCGCAGCGTCGCGAATGGCCGTTGCCTCGGCCATCAAGCCATCGTCGATGGCCAGGCGGCCGGCTGTATCGAGCAGGACCACGTCATAGCCTTCGCGTCGCGCCTGATCCATGGCGCGCTTGGCAATCGGCACCGGCATTTCGCCGGGGCGAATGTCAACGGTCGGTATAAGCGCCTGGTCACCGAGCACGCGCAATTGTTCCTGGGCCGCGGGACGGCGCACGTCGAGGGACGCCATCAGGACGCGCTTTTTCTGTTTTTCAACCAGATGGTGAGCGATCTTGGCGGTGGTCGTTGTTTTGCCCGACCCCTGCAAGCCGACGACCAGAATGGCGACCGGCGCGGGTGCGTTCAGGTCGATCTCTACCGCATCGCCGCCAAGCATTTCGATCAACTGATCATGGACGATCTTGACGACGGTCTGTCCGGGCGTAACGCTTTTGACGACTTCCTGTCCGACGGCGCGTTCCTGCACGGCGGCAATGAAGTCGCGCACGATCGGCAGGGCCACATCCGCCTCGAGCAAGGCGACACGAACTTCACGCATCGCGGCTGTGACATCCTCCTCCGAAAGCGCACCACGGCGCTTCAGATTATCAAAGACGTCACCCAGGCGTTCGGTCAGCGATTCAAACAAAGGCCCTCATCTTTCTCTTCGAGATCCGACGATCATCCAGTTCACAACGACAAACGCGCCAGTGCGCGAAACTCGCGGACTGGCGGAGCTCCGACCCTCGGCCGGAGCCGCATCTCTATTGATGCGGAATGGCGCGGAACCTATGCGAACCCTTGTCACGGGTCAAGCTTCGCAAGCCATCCTCTTACACAACCGAGACACGCAAACATCGAGCTGATGTAACAGCTTGGGAGCCGGTGTTGCGGCGTTGCATTCCAGCCTCTACAGCGCGGTATCAGGGGGCGCGAAATCCCGCAAAACGTGCCCAGGGGCCGAACAACCGCGCCAGCCGTCCGGCAATGATACAAATTTACTAAATATCTGTAGTAATTGTATTTTTTTCAGACGAAATTATTTATTAGTATACCCTTGTATGCACATCTCGCTTATGCGATATGCAAATAGCTGAGACCCTGTCGGGAATCAGCCGGGGAGTATTTTCCAATTCAGGGCTGCCGAATGGAACCGCCGTCATTCACTGGGCGGTCCAGCGGCGTGGAGGTTTTCGGTAATACGGCCATTCCGTATGAGGCGGACTAATGGCGTGCGGAAACCGCGACAGACAAGAGTAGAGGAACGTCAAAAGTGCCACATCCCGTTGATACACATGTTGGGCGGCGCATGCGCCAGCGACGCGAAATATGCGGCATGCCGCAGAAAGAGCTCGCGCGGCAATTGGGCATCAGCTTCCAGCAGGTCCAGAAATACGAAAGCGGCGCCAATCGAATCAGCGCGTCAAAACTTTGGCAACTATGCGCTGTCCTGGATGTAACGCCCGGCTTCTTTTTTGAAGGCCTGGCGCCGCAGCGCAACCGCGCCGGGTCCACCGATCAGTCCACCGCACCCGAGGCAGATTCACGATCTGCCCGCCAGGTCCTCGACCTGAACCAGGCGTTCCAGAAAATCAGTGACACGCGGGTCCGTCGACAGGTGGTCCAGCTGGTAAAATCACTCGGCCGTTCCTGAGCGCGAAGCGCTCTCGCCTTTTGAGGGTGGACGCACGGCCCCCGGCGGCCCTATATCCCGCCCATGGGCATGCGAGACTTCATAAAGATGCACGGGCTGGGCAATGACTTCGTCATTGTCGACGCACGCGAACACCCGCTTCGCGTCAGCGAAGCTGGCGCACGCCTGCTATCCGACCGGCACACCGGGATCGGCTTCGACCAGCTGATCACAATCGACGCACCGGCAGACGAAAGCGCGGACGTGGATGTTCGCATCTTCAACTTCGACGGCGGCGAAGTCTCCGCGTGCGGCAATGCCATGCGCTGCGTCGCCCACCTCCTGCTGCCCGACGGCGACACGAAGCTGGCGATCCGCACGGGTGCCGGCCTGCTCCATGCCTGGCATAGCCAGGATGACCCCACGAACTACACCGTCGACATGGGGCCGGCCCGCGACGCGTGGCAGGATATTCCGCTGGCGCAAGACTGCGACACCGATCATCTGCCGCTTTCGTTGGGGCCGCTTGTCGATCCGGTGGCGGTGAATATGGGAAATCCTCATGCGGTGTTCTTCGTCGACGATGTCGCCTCCATCCCGATCGAGACCCTGGGACCGGAACTCGAGCACAACCCGCTCTTCCCCGAACGCGCAAACATAGGTGTCGCGCAACTGATCGGCCCCGACGCAATTCGTCTGCGGGTTTGGGAGCGTGGTGTTGGGTTGACGCTTGCCTGCGGTTCGGGCGCCTGCGCCGCGGCGGTCGCGGCGCACCGGCGTGGCCTCACCGATCGGGCTGTGCGGGTCGACGTCGATGGCGGCACGCTCATGATCAACTGGCGTGACGACAATCACGTGATGATGTCCGGGCCAGCGGAAGAAAGCTTCCGCGGGTCGGTCGATGAGAACGCGTTCTCGGCGAGCGACCATGCCTGAAACGCGCACGCCTGAAATCATCACCTTCGGCTGTCGGCTGAATGCCTATGAATCCGAGGTCATGCGCAAGCATGCCGACGAGTCCGGCTTGACCGACACCGTCATCATCAACACCTGCGCCGTCACGTCGGAAGCAGAGCGTCAGGCGCGCCAGGCCATCCGGCGGGCGCGACGCAAGAACCCCGATGCACGCATCGTCGTGACCGGCTGTGCAGCACAGATAAACCCCGCCAATTATGCCGACATGGCCGAAGTCGATGTCGTGCTGGGGAACACCGAGAAGCTCGACCGGACCCGCTTCGCGAATCTTGATCACGCGCCGGTACAGGTGAATGACATCATGTCCGCGCGCGAAACCGCGGCACATCTGATCGAGGGGTTCGACGGGCGGGCGCGGGCGTTCATCCAGGTCCAGAATGGCTGTGACCACCGCTGCACCTTCTGCATCATCCCCTTCGGCCGTGGCAATTCCCGCAGCGTCCCGATCGGGACCATCGTCGAACAGGTGCGCACGCTGGTCGACCACGGGGTCCAGGAAGTCGTGCTGTCGGGTGTCGACATGACGTCCTACGGGGCAGACCTGCCGGGCCGGCCGCGCGCAGGACAGATGATCCGGCGCCTGTTGGCAAATGTGCCGACGTTGCCGCGCCTGCGTCTCAGCTCGATCGACGTAGCCGAGATTGACGACGATCTGCTCCATCTCATCGCCGACGAACCTCGTCTGATGCCCCATCTTCATCTCAGCCTTCAGGCGGGTGATGACATGATCCTCAAGCGGATGAAACGGCGTCACACGCGCGCCCAGGCGATCGCCTTTTGTGAGCAGGCCCGCCAGCTTCGCCCGGATATTGTGTTCGGTGCCGACCTGATCGCCGGCTTCCCGACCGAGACCGACGCGATGTTCGCGCAAAGCGAAGCCCTCGTGGCCGAGTGCGGGCTGACCCATCTGCACGTCTTTCCCTATTCGCCACGCCCCGAGACCCCCGCGGCACGCATGCCGCAACTCGACCGCGTGGTGATCAAGGAACGCGCCGCTGCCCTGCGCAGTGCCGGCGAGCGAAACCTCGCGGCGTTCCTGCGCGGCGAGGTCGGGCACACACGTGAGGTACTTCTCGAGCGCCCGGGTATGGGCCGCACCGAACAGTTTGCGGAAGTCACCCTCGAAGACACAGACGACAAAGCCGGGCAGATCATCAACGCTCGTATTTCTGGCACCGACGGCACCCGACTGACCGCCGTGGCATTGCGGGACGCGGCATGAGCGAAGACAGCTGGCTGTCGCGGCTCCGCTCGGGAATGTCACGAACCTCTTCGCGGCTGTCCGGTGATATCGGCGCCATCTTCACGGCCCGCAAAATCGATGCCGAGACTCTTTCGGAACTCGAGGACGTTTTGATCATGGCCGACCTCGGGGTCACCACGGCGGCGACTCTCGCGGCCGAGATCGGCGCCCGAAAATTCCCCGCAGACGCCGACGAGCAGGCCATCCGCGAGGCGTTGGCAGAAGATATCGCCCAACTGATGGCGCCCGTGGTCCGCCCCTTATCCGATCTGACGACGGTGCGTAGTGGCCCCCGGGTGATCCTCGTGGCGGGCGTCAACGGAACCGGCAAGACAACCACGATCGGCAAGCTCGCGGCGCGGTTCAAGGAGGACGGGCGCATGGTGATGCTCGCCGCGGCAGATACCTTCCGGGCCGCCGCCATCGACCAGCTGAAATTGTGGGCTGAGCGGGTCGGCGTGCCCGTCGTCGCGCAGGAACAGGGCAGCGACCCTGCTTCTGTCGCCTTCGACGCACTCGAAAGCGCGCGCGATGCCAACACGGACATTCTCCTGATCGACACGGCCGGGCGCCTGCACAACAAGGCCGACCTGATGGCCGAGCTCGAGAAGATTATCCGGGTCATCAAGAAGGTGGATCCAGAAGCGCCACATGATGTGTTGCTGGTGCTCGATGCGACGACGGGCCAGAACGCGCATGCACAGGTCGAGACGTTCAGCGAGCTTGTCGACGTCAGCGGTCTCGTCGTGACCAAGCTCGACGGGTCGGCGCGTGGCGGGGTGATTGTCGGCCTCGCGGACAAGTTCAAATTGCCGATCTACGCGATCGGCGTCGGCGAAGGGGTAGACGACTTACGCCCCTTCGAGGCCTCTGCATTTGCACGAAACCTGCTCGGCCTCGACGCGGCAGCGCAACCCGATACTGCCGAATGACAACCATTGTTGCCCTGGCCGTCATCCTGTCGGCGCTCATGCATGCCAGCTGGAATGCGCTTGTTAAGGACGGTGATGACGGCTGGCTGACGGGCGCGCTGATTTCCGCCTTTGCCGCCGCAGCCGCCCTGATCGTGGCGATCGCATTTGTCCCC
The DNA here is from genome assembly GCA_965205535.1 of Alphaproteobacteria bacterium. Lineage (GTDB taxonomy): Bacteria > Pseudomonadota > Alphaproteobacteria > UBA6615 > UBA6615 > UBA8079. The sequence continues at coordinate 713,722 of CBDBHH010000005.1, forward strand.
TGGCCAGCTCCGCATCACTGGCCCTGGCTGATGGGGTCGGGCGCCTTGCATGCCGGATACTTCATTTTGCTGATGAGCGCCTACACCTATGGCGATCTGGGCAAAGTCTATGCGATCGCGCGCGGCACCGCGCCACTGGTCATTGTCGCGCTGGCCGGGCCCCTGGTCGGTGATACACCAAGCTGGCAGGAAATCGCCGCAATCCTGATTTTGATCGCGGGCGTGGTGGCGCTCACATTCGAGCCCGGAAAATTTGCAACGGCCGACGCCAAGGCTGTTCTTCTGGCCATCCTGACCGGCTGCATGATCGCGGCGTATTCATTGTTCGACGCCGTCGGAATCCGCACCATCGGCCCCGAACTTGAGTATGCCGCGATTACCTACGGGAGTTGGCTCATGATCTTCACTGCCATCCCGGTGCTCTCCGTTGTGTTTACGATCCGGCGCGGGAAGATCGCCCCCTACCTGCGTGCGAATGCGATCAAGGGTGCTATTGGTGGAATCATCGGCGTCGCGAGCTACATGCTCATCCTGTTCGCATTCGCTAACGCATCGGTGGCCAGCGTCGCGGCGCTACGTGAGACCGGCGTGGTGTTCGCTGCTCTGATCGGAACGTTCATTCTGGGTGAGCGGCTTGGAAAACGCCGCATTCCCGCTGCCATACTGGTGGCGGTGGGTGCGGGTGCGATCAAGTTCGCGGCCTGACGACCCCATGACCCAGGCGTGATCCAACCCGACCTTCCGTTCACGCCGCAACAATCGTAGGTTCACCCCGTTATGCGACCCTGGATCAAATTGGCCATCGAAGCCGGACCGCTTGTGGTTTTTTTCGTCGTAAACGGCCGCGACGGTTTGCCGGAATTCCGGGATCTCTGGCTACCGGCGGACGGCGCACCGATGGCCGAACAGGGCCTGTTTGAAGCCACGGGCGCGTTCATGATCGCGACCCTGATCGCGCTCGTGACCGGCTGGGTTCTGGAGCGTCGCCTGCCCGTCATGCCGCTGGTCAGCGGCATCTTCGTTGTCTTTTTCGGTGGCCTGACTCTCATTCTCGCCGATGAGACCTTCATCAAGCTCAAACCGACCCTGGTGAACACCCTGTTCGCGGTGATTCTGTTCGGCGGGTTGCTCACCGGCAGATCACTCCTGAAACCGCTGTTCGGAGCTGCCGTTCAGTTGACCGACACGGGGTGGCAAAAACTCACGCTGCGCTGGGCGTTCTTCTTCGTCCTGCTGGCTGTCCTGAACGAGATTGTCTGGCGCAACTTCTCGACCGACTTCTGGGTCTCGTTCAAGCTGTTCGGCATCATGCCGCTGACATTCATTTTCGCCGCCGCGCAGACGCCTCTTTTTCTGCGCGAGCAGGTCGAAGAAACCACCGCAAGCGAGCCGCCTTCCGCGAACGACTAGGCGGACACTTCGACAGGCCTAGACGACCAGATTCAGGTAGCTGCCCCGCGGCGCATTCGGGTCGAGGGTTGCGGCGTCCTTCGGGACCTGCACCCGGGGCTCCGCCGCCGCGCTGCGTTGTGGTTCAGGGGATGCGACAGCGTCACCGCTTCGCGTCGCCCCGCCCGGAGGCTGTGACGGCGCAGCGGGTTCCAGTTGGCGAAGAATGGCCTGCAGCGAAGACGGCGTATTCGTAACGGCCATTGAAGGCACACCCGATAAAATTTTAGACAATTCCAATTTAGGGTCATGGGACTTAACGAAAAGCTAAGGCCGCAAACAAACCCATTTACCAGTTGGCAACCGGCCCGGCGCACAATGTGACGACGTACCGACCAAACAGCGTGAGGTCGCAATCCGGGAGTCGACATTGTTTGCAGAAAGCCGATCCGAGAGTGTTCTCGACGTTGACGCACTGCTGCGGCTGGCCAGCGACAGGTCAGCCGAGGCGCGGCGTGACCTTGTCGAGATCATCAGTGATCTGTTCTTCGATCAGAACCGCATCCTGAGCGAGCGCGAACGCGCGACCATGTCGGACATTCTGCGGCAGTTGATCCACGATGTTGAGATCTCGGTACGCAAACATCTGGCAATCCGGTTGTCCGACGAACCCCAGGCACCCTCGGAGCTCGTCTATGCACTGGCCAACGACAATGCCGAGATCGCCCACCCCATCCTGATGCGCAGTGACGTCCTGAGAGACGCTCAACTCATTGAAATAATTCGAAACAGAGACCTCGAACATCAACTGTCTGTCGCCATGCGCGATTGTGTCTCCGAGACGGTCTCGGGCGCTTTGGTCGAAACGAGTGAGGTCAGCGTCATCGAAAGGCTTCTGGAGAACCCGGGCGCGGAGATCGGGCGCGAAGCCATGACCTACCTGGTCGAGCAATCTCAGCGCGTCGATGCTTTTCAAAACCCCCTGATACGCCGCAAGGACCTTCCCAAAGAACTTGCCGAACGCATGTACTGGTGGGTCTCCGCGGCACTTCGCACCGAGATTCTGGACCGGCACGATCTGGATGCAGACCAGCTCGACGATGTCATGGAGTCGGCCATCGAGGCCGCCGTTCGGTCTGATTCTGAATTGGTGACGGGCGGTGAAGCGGCATCACAACTCGCGACCCGGATGGTCGAGCAGCTCGGTCTGTCGGCCGAACTCATGATTCAGATCCTGCAGGCCGGTGAGATATCGCTGTTTGAACACATCCTTGAGCAGGCGACCGAACTGCGTCAGCCGCTCGTCCAGCGACTGATTTATGAATCCGGCGGGGAAGGCCTGGCGATCGTGTGTCGCGCGATAGGTCTTACTGCGGTTGATTTTCACACCCTGCACGGCTTGTGCCGCAAGGCGAGACCACAGCGCAAAGAAGCCTACCCGGTCACACGCACGCAGCCTGCGGCGTTCTACGACCTGATCCAACCCGCAGCGGTCGCCCAGGTACTGGATCGGTGGCGCCGCAATCCGGACTATCTTGACCTCCTGCGCCAGATCGAGGCAATCGCGGCAGATCCGGACTGAATCACGCAGATTTGTAATTTAATTACAAAAAAGTGGCAAATAAGGTTCGATAAAAACGCGGTTCTACGAATTGTGAAGGCATAAATCTTGCTTCTTCCTGTATTATCGAGGCGCCATACCGAGATTTTTAGAGGTTAGTGTTTCGAGTTGCGTCGGTCTGGCGCTAATTTGAGAACAATTCGTCGCATAGTGCGACCGAACGGAGACCAAGATGTCTGGTTCAGGTAGCGGCAGCGGTTCGGGCAGCGGAGCCTACGACGATCTGTCGGTGATTTTGGGCGACCACACCCTGGGCGACCTGGGTGGTGGCGAGATCATCTTCGGCGCCGGCGAAACCAACGACACGATCGAAGGCGGCGCAGGCAACGATTTCATCGTGGCGCGCGGCGGCGCGGACACCGTCGAGGGCGGTGCTGGCGAAGACGCGATCTTCGGTGACTATTTCGATGACTGGTACGCCCGGTCGAATGGCTCGGCCAGCGGCAGCGCAGCCTCCGGTGCGTCCGGCATGGGCGGTTCGGGCAGCGGCACCGCGGTTACGTTCAACGATTATCTGTCCGGCGGCGCCGGCAGCGATCTGCTCGTCGGCGGCATGGGCAATGACGAACTGCGCGGCGGTGATGATGCCGACGTGCTTTACGGCGATACCTATGGCGGCGGCGGTAGCGAATATACCTGGGGTGCCGGCTGGGAAGACCCCCGCTTCGACGCTGAGACCGGTGCGGCAGCGGGTCCGGCGGCGGGGTCACCTACACCTTCGACGATCTCCTCAACGGTGGCGCAGGCGACGATATCCTGCTCGGCCAGCTGGGTGAAGACACGCTTTACGGCGGGCTTGGTAACGACACGCTGTTCGGCGGGGTCGGCAACGATACGCTCGACGGTGGCACACAGCCGGGCGACGTTGAATCCATCACATTCCTGTCTGAGACCTTCGACAGCGACACCGGCGGTTTCACCTATGCCGACGGCGCGTTCCACAACACCAACAACGGTGCGTATGCGAGCGGCTACAACGAGACCGGCTCAGGCACGGACGGCCTTGTGGGCGTCGATCTGGGCGGCATCAACAACACCAATATCTACGGCATGTCGGGCGGCTTCTCGAACACGTTCAACGTGGGCGCCGACGCCAGCAACGTCGAGATGACGTTCACCTACAAGCTGGACGCGCACAAGAAACTCGACAGCAATGAACACGCGGACGTTTTGGTCGCCATCGACGGCCAGCTCCACGGCCTCAACGGCAACGACTATGTCGTGCGCGACTGGGGCGGCGGCGACAATGATGGCTGGCAGACCATCACGATCAATCTCGGCAACCTGACGGCCGGCGACCATACGATCACCCTCGGCGGTTACCTGAACCAGAAGACCAAGAAAAACGAGGACGCGACCATCGAGTTCTCGGACGTCGAGATCAAGGGCGACGTGCCCGTGGGCGACGATACCGGGGACGACGTACTCGACGGCGGTGCCGGCGATGACAGCCTCTTCGGCGGGGCTGGCAACGACACCCTCGATGGCGGCGAAGGCAACGACACGCTGGAGGGCGGCACCGGCAACGACAGCCTCGACGGCGGGGCGGGCGACGACGACCTTGACGGCGGTGACGGCGTCGACGTTCTCGACGGCGGGGCTGGCAACGACACGCTCGATGGTGGCGACGGCAATGACACGCTCCAGGGCGGTGCGGGCAACGACACCCTCGATGGCGGTGACGGCTATTTCGATGAACTCACCGGCGGTGCGGGCAACGACACCCTGACCGATACCGACGGTGTCCTCGAGGCCCATGGCGGCGACGGCAACGACGTGATCGACATCACCTTCGACGCGCTCTGGGACGACGACAACAATGTCGGAACGGACCCCGCTTCGACCAACCGTATCTCCGGCGGCACCGGCAGTGACGTCATCACGGTCACCATGGCGAGCCTTGGCTTCGCCATCGCAATCGATGCCGATGAATCCACCGCCAACGCCGAAGACGGTGACGACACCGTGACTCTCGCGGGGCTTTACGCCACGTCACAGATCGATCTCGGCGGCGGCAACGACGTGTTCAGCGGCGGCGACGGCGCAGACACGGTCGAAGGCGGGCTGGGCAACGACACAATCAAGGGCGGCGAAGGCGCCGACGCCCTGTACGGCGAGGACGGCGACGACCGTTTGCAGGGCGACGCAGGTAACGACATCCTCGACGGTGGCGAGGGCGCAGATGAACTCGAGGGCGGTACCGGCAACGACACCCTGTTCTTCGACCCGGGCCTGGCAACCGACACCCAGTTCGGCACCTTCTTCGCCATCGAAGACACGCTCGTCTCCGGCGGCGAAGGCATCGATACACTGCAGGGCAGCACACAAGACGACTTCATCGACTTTAACAACGACGCCCTGTTAACCGATATCGAGATCGTGCGCTCTGGCGCCGGCAACGACTTTATCGTCGGCAAGATGAACACGACTCTCGACGACCAGTTCCTGATCTTCGCAGGTGATGGTGACGACGTCGTGTCCTTCTTCTCAGTCACGACGACCAATTTCGACCTGAGCCATATCAACCCGTCGTTCAATTCGACGACAGACACCTGGACAATCAATTACACCGGCAGTGGTTCTCAGACCATCAACCTCAGCCAGGCGCAGATTGTCGCCTCGGACACCGGACAAATCGGCAACTGGGACCCCAGCACAGGGCTTGGGAACCTGTTCCCGGGCACACACCTAACTTCCTGTCGGCCAACTACATTGACGGTGGTTCAGGCGCGAACCGGTTATTCGGCTCGGAAGGCTCCGACATCATCTTCGGCGGCATAAACACCACTGATAATATGACTTTCTCGGCTGTGGACGATGAAATCTATGGCGGCGGCGGCAACGATATTCTGGTCGGCGGCGACGGCTACGACGTCTATTACATCGAGCGCGATGGTGGCGATAACTTCATCTTCGATGGCAATACGAACCAGACCTACAACAGCAAACTCTACTCCAACGGCCTGGTCTTCTTCGAGGGTTACGAGAATGACGTGAACGAAGACGGTGCCACGATCGATTACACAGACGAGAACGGCAATGACACCGGTGTCCGTGCCGCAGACATCAACTTTGTCAACAATCAGGACGGCACCTGGACGATCTCCTTCACCTCCAGCAACGGCTCCGTCACCTTTGCCGGCCACGAGATCAGTGACATCAACCTGCAAGATAACCAGCCTGGCGGTACCGGCGGTGTAACCACCAAGTATCGGTTCAACGACCAGGGTACGGACAGCTTCGCTGACGACACCTACGATCCTGCATAGGTTCTTATTTATCAGCCGATAAATAGCGAACGCCGCCATATTGGCGGCGTTTTCTCGTTCGCCGACGGATTCGCAATTGGTACCCGCGTATGTCGCGATTTGCGCGCGACGTTGTAATTATACTGCGCGAAATACAATGATACCCACAATATATTGTGGTTAACGAACTCTAAAGATGGCCCGTATTTTGCTTGTATTTGATGTAGTTGTGCGAATTCGGATCGCCATTGCGGCCGACACAAAGTATAATAATACCGCGTTTTAGAGGTTTCAGGCTCATGGTTACGTATAACGATCAGCTCAGCATCATCCTCGGTGACCACACCCTCGGCCTCAATGGCGGCGGGGGCAAGGTGGGCACCGGCACGACGGCTGACGAGACCTTCCTGTTCAGTGACGGCAACGACATCCTGATCGGGGTGGGCGGCGACGACATCCTGCGCGGCGGGCTGGGCGAAGACGCCCTGTTCGGCGACGGCTACGATTCGGCCGCGTCCGGCACTGCATCGAGCTATGACGACATGCTGTCGGGTGGTGCGGGCGACGACCTGCTGGTCGGCGGCATGGGTAACGATACTCTTTCGGGCGGTGACGGCGTGGACGTGCTGTTCGGCGACACCTTCGGCGACGACCAGGGAACCCATGGCTGGGGCAGCGGCTGGGAAGACCCGGCCTTCAACGCCGGTTCCGGTGCGGGTGCCGGCGGCGTCAGCGTCAGCTTCACCTTCGACGATTTCATCTCCGGTGGCGACGGCGCCGACTTCATCTATGGTCAGCTCGGCAACGACACCCTGCACGGCAATGAGGGTGCGGACACGATCCGCGGCGGCGTGGGCAACGACACAATCTATGGCGGCCAGGCGGACGACACGCCGACCGAAGTGACAGTCCTGTCGGAGAATTTCGACAGCAATGATGGCGGCTTCACCTATGCCGACGGCGCCTTCCGCGGCACAACCGCGGGCACCTACGAATCCGGCACCTACGATGCGGGCAACGGCGAGATTTCGGTATCCCTCGGCGGTATCGACGGCGACGACATCCTCGGCATGTCCGGCGGTTTCAGTAAGACGTTCGCCGTCGACAGCAGCTCGACCAACACCGAGATCACCTTCCAGTACCGCCTGCAGATGGCCAGCGAATTCGAGGCCGACGAATATGGCGAGGTCCTGATCGCGATCGACGGCCAGCTCGTCGGGCTGAACGGCAACGACTACATCATCCGCCAGGCGGGCGACGGCAATGGCGGACCGAATTTCGACACCGGTTTCGTCGAGGTCACGGTGGATCTCGGCACGCTGTCGGCCGGCAATCACACAATTACGATGGGCGGCTACCTCAACAAGAAAACCTTCTCGGACGAAGATATCGAGGTCAGCTTCACCGAGGTCGAAATCAGGGGTACCCAGCTCACCGACGATACCGACACCAGCGACGACGTGCTGTTCGGCGACAGCGGCGAAGACACGATCTTCGGCGGCGAAGGCAACGACACGATCGATGGTGGCTCGGGCGCAGACACAATCGAGGGTGGTGTTGGCAATGACATTCTGACCGGCGGGGCGCAGGACAGCGTTCCGACGATCGTGGATGTGATCAATGAGGAATTCACCAGCAACGATGGTGGCTTTACCTACTCCGACGGCCATTTCCGCGGCGCGGGCAACACCGCCCTGTCGACCGGCGCCTACGACGGCGGCGCCGGTGAAATCGCGATCACGCTGGGCAGCGATGACACGAGCACCGGGACCGACATGGCGGGCGCCTTCACGAAGACGTTCAACGTCTCGGATGCGACCACCAGCACGACCCTGAGCTTCACCTACCGCATGACCCATGCCGACGGCTTCGAATCCGACGAATACACCGAGGTGCTCGTTGAGATCGACGGCCAGCTCTATGGGCTGAACGGCAATGACTATATCGACCGCGCCTTTGGCGACGGGCAGAACAACAACAGCTCCTATGACAGCGGCTGGGTGACAGTGAACATCGACATCAGCGATCTGGCGGCGGGCAACCACGAGATCAAGCTGGGCGGTTACCTCAACAAGTCGACATATCTCGACGAATCTTCCGAGATCAAATTCACCGATGTCAAAATCCAGGGCACGACGGATGTCATCGAGGAAGACGGCGCCGACACGATCAATGGCGGGATCGGCGACGACACGATCAGCGGCAATGACGGCGACGATATTCTCGACGGCGGCGTCGGCAATGACATCATCACCGGCGGTGCTGGTTTCCAGGACTCCCTGACAGGCGGCGCGGGCAACGACACACTCACCGACACGGACGGCGTTCTTGCCGCGCATGGCGGTGAAGGCAACGACGTGATCAACATCACTTTCGACGCGTCCTGGGACGATGACGCCAATGGCGCCACTGACCCCGCCTCGACCAATAAAATCTCCGGCGGCACGGGCAGCGACGTGATCACGGTGACCATGGCGAGCCTCGGCTTCGCCATCGCGCTGGATGCCGATGGCGCCTCGGAGGATCCCGGGGACGGCGACGATGATGTGACGCTCGCGGGTCTTTATGACAGTTCGCTCATCACCCTTGGGGGTGGCAACGACAGGTTCGGCGGCGTCGGTGGCCTTCGCGGTGAAGACGAGGTCTATGGCGGTAGCGGCACAACGACGATATTCGCGGCCGGCGCGATGACGACATCCTGTATGGCGGCGATGGTAACGACCGCCTGCGCGGCGATAACGAGAATGACCAGCTCTACGGCAGCGCGGGCGTTGACCGGCTCCAGGGTGGCAACCAGAACGATTATCTGGACGGCGGCTCAGGTGCTGACCGGCTCGAAGGCGGCAACCACGATGACATTCTGGTTTTCGATCCGGGTGCAGCCGTACTCCTGAACGGCGAGACCGTGTACGAACTCGAAGACACACTGGTAACCGGCGGCAACGGCATCGACACGCTCCAGGGCAGCACCGGGGCCGACCTGATCGACTTCAACGACACGCGCCTGGTAACGGATATCGAGATCGTGCGCGCGGGCGACGGCGACGACTATGTTATCGGCCGCCTCGACACCTCGCTCTCGGATCAATTCCTGATCTTCGGCGGCGATGGCGATGACGTCGTGTCCTTTTTCTCGGTGACGACGACGAACTTCGACCTGAGCCATATCGATCCGTCGTTCAACGCGACCACCGGCACCTGGACGATCGACTACACAGGCGGCGGTGCCCAGTCGGTGTCCCTCACCCAGACCGAAGTTCTGGCAACCGCGGGCGGCGAAGTGGGCAACTGGGACCCGAGCGTCGGGCTCAGTGGAAACTTCCCCGGCTCGCCCAATTTCCTGTCGGCCAACTACATCGATGGCGGAAGTGGCGTTAACTCTCTGTATGGTTCGGAAGGTTCAGACATCATCTTCGGCGGTATCACGGATGGGGTCACCGACTCCGGCGGGTTCGACGACCGACTTTATGGCGGTAGCGGCAACGACATCCTCATCGGCGGCGGCGACTACGACCTCTATTACATCGCGCGTGATGGCGGCGATAACTTCATCTTCGACGGCAACACCGAATCAGGCGGCTTCTCCAACGGTCTCGTCTTCTTCGAGGGTTTCGAGAATGGCGGGAATGGTGAAGACGCCGTCATCGACTATGACGACGACCAGAACAACGACAACGGTGTCGGCGTTGCGGATGTGAACTTTGTAAACAATCTTGACGGCACCTGGACGGTCTCCTTCACAACCAGTACCGGCTCAGCGACTTTCGCAGGCCACGAGATCAGTGAAATCAACCTGCAGAACAATGAAGTCGGCGGAACCGGTGGCGTCACCAAGGAATACAAGTTCAACGATCAGGGCACGGCGAGCTTCGCCGACGACACCTACGACCTGCAGTAGGCCTTGGGGCACCGCGGCGCCCGAGTATTCAGCCTCAAATTCTTAGACACCCAATCGCTGCGCGACCAGGCCGAACCAGCGCACCAGCGGTGCTGTCCGGTCCGTACCGATGGCGAACTCCGCGCCCCGCGTGCAAAGCACGCTGGCGCCACCTGCCGTGACCCGGACCTTGTCTTCCGCAAGGCACATCGCCTCGTCCCACCAGTCCCCACCATCTTTGTAATGGACCACCAGCGCCAACCGGACGGTCGTGTGGAACGTCGCATAGGTCAGGAAGTATTCCCGCGCCGCGCCGGGGCTGATATCGGCCGGCGCGTTGGCCACGGCGATATCGGCCAGCCCGTGTACAGGCGGCACATATTCATCTGCCAGCAGCCACGCAAAATCATCGAGCGCGTTGCGGGCACCGCAATGTTCCCAGTCGAACCAGCCGATCGAGCCGTCCTCCCGGACCACCGCGTTACCGGGCCGCGCATCCCATTTCAGGAAACAGGGATCACCGGTCCGCAATAAGGCCACCAAACCGTCAACGTCCAGCTCGGGCGCCGGTGCGCCCAGCGCCTCACCGATACGGTTCGGCGTACCGATCAGGTCCTGCAACCAGCTGTCGGCTGCGCCCAGCTTGACCACCTTGTCATGCAGTTGCGTCTCGACGCCGATCTCATGGATCCGGGCCAGCCCGGATGCCGCCTCCGACAGCAATACATAGGCCCTCTCCGGATCACAATTCATCAGGACATGGGGCAAACGCTCGCCAGCCAGATATTCCTGGATCAGCCAGGCGCCGTCATACGCCAGAACCTCCGGCACGGCAGCACCATGTTCGTGCAGGGTTTTGAGCACGTTGGCCTCGAGCATGGACCGCGCGCGCCGTTTCCGACGCGTTGCGATCACTGTCGCATCTTCGAGGTGAACCCGCACGGACCGCCGCGATCGGCTTGCCGGCCAATCGACATTTGTCGCCTTCTGGCCGAGGAGGCGTTCGCACGCCGCGGCGGCCTCGTCGGCGAACTGCTGGGGATCACGAACCCGGCGGGTGGCCACGACGCGTCCCTAGGCCTGAATGAGGGCGGCAACGCCCGGCAGGGTCTTGCCTTCGAGCCATTCGAGGAAGGCACCGCCGGCAGCGGAGACATAGCTGAAGTCATCGGTCACACCGGCGTGGTTCAGTGCTGCCACAGTGTCACCCCCGCCCGCGACCGAAAGAAGGCCGCCCGACCGGGTCAAGCCGGCGGCCGCGCGGGCCACCTCCACGGTGGCCATATCGAAGGGCTCGATTTCGAACGCGCCGAGCGGGCCATTCCATACGATCGTGCGAACTTCCGTGAGACGCGCTGCCAGGCCGGCCACACTGCCGGGGCCGATATCGAGAATCATCTGATCGTCCGGTACCGCATCAACAGGCACGACGCGACTTGCCGCCCCGGCCTTGAACTCCCCGGCGATGACGACGTCGGACGGCAGCACGACCTCGCAGCCGATCTCGTCGGCCCGGGCGAGAATGTCGCGCGCGGTATCCGCCATATCATGTTCACACAAGGATGCGCCCACATCGATGCCCATGGCGTTGAGAAATGTGTTTGCCATCCCGCCGCCAATCGCAAGCTGATCCACCCGCGAGATCAGGTTACCCAACAGGTCGAGCTTGGATGCGATTTTTGCGCCGCCGACGACGGCCATGACCGGCCGCTGCGGGTTCCCCAGCGCGCGATCGAGGGCCTCGAGTTCGGCCTGCATCAGCCGACCTGCATAGGCAGGCAACAGATGGGCAACCCCTTCGGTGGACGCGTGTGCGCGGTGCGCCGCCGAAAAGGCGTCGTTCACATAAGCCTCCGCCAAACTGGCCAATGCGCCGGCAAACCCCTTGTCGTTCGCCTCTTCGCCCAGATGATACCGGGCATTCTCAAGCACCAGGATATCCCCGTTGACCATGACGCCGGCCGCGTCCATTGCGGCATCGCCGATGCAATCGGGCGCGAATGCGACCGGGCGTCCCAGCACCGCACCCAGTTCCTTGGCCACGGGTGCGAGCGACATCTCCAGCACGCGCTCGCCCCTGGGGCGGCCGAAGTGGGATGTCACCAGTACTTTCGCCCCCTTGTCGGCCAGCTCCACGATGGTCGGTGCCAGTCGCTCAAGGCGCGTTCGGTCGGTGACCTTTCCGTCGGCCATGGGGACATTCAGGTCAGCCCGCAGCAGAATCCGTTTACCGGCGGCATCGAGATCATCGAGGGTGCGAAACGCGCTCATGTTTGTTGAATTTCCGTTTGAATTGTCTGGCCATGCCGCGTTTGCAGCACTCCCGTTATAGCAGCGCGAAGAGCACGGTAAAGAAGGATGCGACATGAAAATCCGCGCGGCTTGTCAGCCGGTGCGGCGCATCTCGATCCAGCGTAGCAACAACATGAGCCCACTTCCCGTAACGGCGGCGACGACAAGCGTGATCGGTGCGGAATCCCAGCTACCCGTGACCGTGACGACCTTTGCCATGGCCACAGGGCCGACGAGCTGCCCAAGCTGCGAGCCCTGCATCATCAAACCGGTCGTCGCGCCCACGAGTGCGGCCGTCGGCGCAACAACGGCTGCCGTGGCAAAGAGGCAGGCGGGAATGATACCCGCGATGAAGGACAGGAAGATTGCCGCCGACAGACGCACGCCGAACGTCAGCCCGTCGTCATACATCAACAGCGCGCTCACCCCGAGGAGCGCGAACGTCATGATCACGAGCTTCCAACGGGCCACGCCGCGATGAATGGCGATGCCACCGATGATGTTGCCGGCCACGTTGACCGCCGTCACGAACGCCGTCAGCGGTGCCACGCTGCCCAGCCCGAGAGCTTCCGCCTCGACATAGAAGGTCGGCAGCAGAGCCACCACTGTCACATGGATGGACGAATAGGTGGCGAATGTCAGCGCCAACACCAGCGGCCCGGCTTGCGTGAACGTCCGCAGCGCCTGGCCGAAAGGCGGCGGCGGCGCGGGCGGGCGAATGATATCCTTGCTGCGGGTTCCGTAGGCGACCAGCAGCATCACGAGGATCGCCAGCACACCATTGACTGACCAGAGCCCGCGCCAGCCTGACGTCTCCAGAATAATCGGCGTCACGAGGATCATCACAGCCACACCGGCCGGCCAATAGCCGCCATAGAAACCGAAGATCAGGCGATGGTGGCGCGGTTCGGCGAACTGCAGAAACAATGCCGGCGCCACCGCGACGACGACCACAAACCCGAATCCCTCGAGCACGCGGCTTGCGAGCAGCATCGCAAAACCATCCGCGCCGGCGCCCAGGAAGCTCGCCGCGGCCATCGCAATGAAGCCGGACAGAAGCAGCTTGCGATGTCCCAGCCGGTCTCCCATCGCGCCGGCAAACATGCCGAATGCGACACCCAGAAGATTGAAGATGGAAATAATCCACACACCCTCTTCAAGGGTGAGGCCGAGCTCGGCCTGCATCACCGGCAGTGCGACGGGTGCCTTGCCGATCTGGAAGGCCGCTGTGACGGAAGCCAGTACGACAACGGAGACGGCAAACCAGTTGGTCCGCAACGGCGGTTCACCCATGCGGGTGTCTTGCGCGCTCATGTTCCGGGATCAGGCTTTTGGGGCGATGTGGAGATATAACCGCGGTCCGCTGAGCGACACCGTGGGGCGATAATGGCTCGCACTCTGATGAGGCACGACGTCGCGGATCAGCGAATCCAGCATCCATGCCTGACCACCAAAGTTGACCGCGAGTACCGCATGCTGGCGATTGCGGTCCTGATCGAGGACCAGGACAATCCGCATCCGCGCGGGGTGGAAACCCATTTTCTCCAGCAATTTGAACTTGGCCATCGCGAAATCTTCGCAGTCGCCGCCATTCTTGAAGAACGTCGCCGTATCTGCCCAGAAATCTCGCAGCCCGTAATTGTCGATATCCTCGATATAGGGCATGCGGTTGGCGAAATCGTTGACCATGCGCATGCGTTCTTGCGGGCTGAAGGCGCCTGCCGCCTGGAAGATTGCATCCGGCGAACCGCCTTCGACCGCAGATACGGGTACCGCCTCGACCACCGCCTGCGCAAAACTCGACGCTATCTCGTCTTCGAGGGGCTTGATGGCAGCGCGGGCGCGCGGCAGCTTCTTGACCGTGCTGCCGATGAAATACTCCTTGGTCCCAAACAGGGCGGGAAAGCTGCTCACGGGCTTGGAGACATCCTCGACACCCGCGACAGACGCCCATGCCGGCGGGCCGGCCAGAGAGGCCACCGCACCGGCACCCAGTGCCGCCAAGAATCCGCGTCGTTCCATCGAGAAGCTCGTCAAACCTTTGTTACAAATAAACGCTATCACCGCCGACCGCCGAGCCCCAATCACTAATTCGTCCGATGGTTAATCGCACGCAACGCGGGAGGGTTATCACTCGTCGAGTGCGACGGCCAGATCGAGCAGCATCTCGTCGTTTCCGTGACCGGCGATCACTCCCAGTCCCACCGGCCCATCCACGGTCTCGGCCAACGGCAGCGAGACCTGGGGCAGGCGCGCCAGCGGGGCGGTGCAATTGTAGAGCTCGTTCACGGTCCGGAGCTTGTCGTAAACCGCCTCGTCCGCCCGGGCCAGCGGCGCGGCGGCCGGAGCGGCGGGCACGAGCATGATGGTGTCGTCGCCAAGAGTCCCGGCCATATAGCCGTCGATCATCGCGCGTTTCGACATGGCATCGGCGATATCCGCCGGGCCATACGCGCCACCGGCCTCGAACCGTTCGCGAAAGTTCGGACCCATTTCGGGATTCGTGGCGCGTATCCAGGCCAGGTGCGATGCCGCTGCTTCGGACCCGCGCGTCACCTGCATCACTTGTTGCCACTCCGGATAACCGCCCGCCAGCCCCGCGCGGTCACTCGGCCGGATCGGCTCTGCCTTGCCGTACAGCGTCTCGACCTGCGCGATCGCCGGGGCCAACGCCTTACGCACGTCGTCCTCAACCAGCGCGAACGCGTCTTCGGCGATCAACACCCGCGTGGGCGGCGGTTTGTCCGACCAGTCCAGCAGCACAGGTGCGATCCAACGAAACAAGGGGGCCTCGCGCGTGAACCAGCCGCAGGTATCGAGGCTCGGTGCCAGGGGCATGACCCCCTGCAGCGACACCCGCCCGTGGCTCGGCCGAATGCCATACAGGCCGCAGAATGACGCCGGTGCACGCACGGAGCCCGACGAGGACCCGCCGGGGATCCGGCCCTCGGCGCGCGGATTAATCGGGGTACCGTAGTGAAAATTCTCACCGATCAGGCCGTAGGCGAACTCTTCGGTGATGGTTTTGCCTGCCAGGCTGGCGCCCGCATCGAGAAGTTGCTGTACCGCCGTGGCGTGGCGCGGTGCGGCGTCATGGCTTGCAAACCAGTCGGGGTTGCCGGCGCCCGTGACCACACCTTCGACATCTATGATGTCCTTGACGGCGAAACGCAGTCCCTTGAGAGGCCCTTCCGACGCGCCGGGCATAGTCACATCGCCGATATGGCTACAAAATCCCGAGACGAATGTCCCAAACAGTTCGCTCATTCTCAACTCACTCCGGTATCGGTACGGTTGGCGCCACGCCGGCCGCGTGCAGCACCTCGGCGAGATCCAGCAGCATTTCGTCGTTGCCGCGCGCGGCGGCAAGACCCAGCCCGAGTGGCAGTCCATCGACATCCGTCAGCGGCAGCACGATTTCGGGCAGCTGCCCGAGGCCGGACAACGCGCCGATCGGCTCATTGGTCGCCCGGAACGGATCGATCTCGGCATCGCTGCCGCCGATCCGCGGGGCCGTGCCCGGCGCTGCGGGAAGCGCGATGACGGCGCCATCGGCGAGCAGATCATCGAGAATAGGCGGAGATCCGGTCGCGCCGGACCAGGGCCTCTGCCGCCTCCTCGGCCGTCACGCGGGCGCGGGCCTCGAAGCGCGCCGCGACCCCGCTCCCCAGCTTCGGGCGCTCGGACGTCATCCATTCGCCATGTTCGTCCCAGGCCTCACGGCCCCAGAGCGTGCGCGCCGTGAGGGCCCATGCATCGAGGCCCGTGACCGGTGCGTTGTCCACAACCCGCAGCGGTTCGGGCGCCCCCAGCAACCCTGCCACCTTGTCCACGGCCCCGTTGAGCGCGTCCCGGGTTCGGTCGTCGAGCAGAGCCATCAGGTCCTCGGCGACGAGAAATCTGCCCGGCGCGGGCCCGGTCGCGAAACCTTGCAGCAGCACGGCACCCACCGCGGCAAAGAGTTCGGCATCGCGCGCAAACCATCCGATGGCATCGAGGCTGCGCGACAAGGGCATGACGCCGTCCGTCGCCACCCGGCTGTGGGTCGGTCGGATCCCGTAAATCCCACAGAAGCTCGCCGGTGAGCGCACCGAACCGCCGGTGTCCGAACCGAGTGCGAAATCCACCAGACCGGCCGTCACCGCAGCCGCGGAGCCGGATGACGAACCGCCCGACACATGCCCGGGGGCGTTCAGGTTGAGCGGCGTGCCGTGATGAATATTCTCACCCGTCAGGCCGGTGGCGAATTCCTCGGTCACCGTCTTGCCGACGAGTGTGGCACCCGCATCCAGACAGCGCTGGATAACGGACGCGGTCTGCGTCGCGGGGCGGTGTGTGCGCAACCAGTCGGGATTGCCGCAACTGGTGGTCCGCCCGGCAACATCAATGATGTCCTTGGCGGCGAAAGTTTTGCCCACCAACGGCCCATCGGATGCACCCTCCAGCCGAAACTGGCCATCCGGCACAAACGCACCAACCACATCCTTCATCGAACCCTCCCCGCGAAGAACGCGACTCTAGGGTTCGATCCGCCGCCCGCCAAGCCGTTTTGCCACGCGCATCGTCATCGCTTGCCCGGCGCATATCGCGGCGACTACCCTGACGTCATGACAGACCATCCCGCCCCGCTCTCGAGCGCAGAACTCGCGCAGACCGCCATCGACTGGCGCAACCTCATCTGGGTCGCGCTGGCGCTGGCGGTGATGATCGGCGCCATCGTCGTCAACGACATCTGGTTCCTGAACTTCGTACATGTGTTCGTCGGCCTGCTGTGGACGGGAACAGACCTGCTGCTTGGTTTCGTGATCGGTCCGATCCTGCGCCGGCTCGATTTCCCGGTACGCCGCGCCGTCACCATGCGGCTCATGCCCCGACTGCTCTTCATCCTGCCGACGCTCGCCATCATCGGCCCCACCACGGGCTGGTTCATGGCTGTCGATCAGGGTTATCTCGGTCTGGCCTATCCCGAGCTGTGGTGGCTGATCGCCGCACTGGCCATCACCGCGATTCTGTCGGTCCAGGGCATACTGGTACTCCTGCCGACCAACGTCATGGTCTATCTCGAGATGCGTAAACCCGAACCCGACGGGCAACGCATCGGCCGGCTGATGCGCCGCTATGTCCGGGTGGTCGCGTTTCAGGGCACGATGCAGATCATCATCATCATCATCATGAGCCGCTTCGCCACGGGGCTCTAGCCGTCACCCGGCAATATGGCCGAGCGGCAAGGCAGTACGGTAGCTGACCTGCTTGAGGGCGAAGCTCGACTTGATGCTCGCCACACCCGGGATCCTGGTCAGATGCTCCAGCAGGAAGTGCTGGAATGAATCCAGATCCGGCGCCACCACCCGCAACAGATAGTCGCTGTCGCCGGTCATCAGGTAGCATTCCATGACTTCGGGACGTTCGACGATCCGGCGTTCGAATTCCTCCAGCGCGTTGTCGACCTGGCGCTCAAGGGACACCTGCACAAACACGCTCACCGGCAGGCCGATGGCGGCCGGGTCCAGCAGAGCCGTATAGCTTCGGATATAGCCCTCACGTTCGAGATTTCGGACGCGGCGCAGGCAGGGCGACGGCGACAGATGCACCTTGCGCGCGAGGTCTGCATTGGCCATCCGCGCGTCTGCCTGGAGCGAATCGAGAATATTGCGATCAATCGCATCTAGGTCATTTATTGGCATATTCCGCTCTCTATCGAGGTTTTCAGAGACTTCTATTGCCTGAATTGACGATATCAGGGCCACATACGCAATCCTTCATATTTTCCGGAATGATAGAATCGAGACAATTCAAGCTCATTGCGGACAAATCCGATGCCCAGCCGAAAAGCCGACCCGAAGACGATCCTCTCGAATGTCGATATCCCGACTCTCGAGGCGCTCGAGCGCAAGATCCTGTGGCTGTCGTCCTGGATGATTCACAACGCCAATCATCTGCGCGCGAATCCCGATGGGCTGAAGGTCGGCGGTCACCAGTCATCCTGCGCGTCGGCCGCCACGCTGCTGACGGCGCTTTATCTTCACAGCCTACGTCCCGAAGACCGCGTTGCGGTGAAGCCCCACGCGTCGCCGGTCTTTCATGCCATTCAGTATCTGCTGGGCCGACAGGAGCTGAGCAAGCTCGAGGATTTCCGTGCCCTGGGCGGCGCCCAGTCCTATCCCTCGCGTACAAAGGACACCGACGACGTGGATTTCTCGACCGGGTCGGTCGGGCTCGGGGTCGGCGCCACTCTGTTCGGCGCCATGGTGCGCGACTATGTGCATCATCACGGCATGGCCGAAGGGCGTCCAAACGGCCGGCTCCTGGCGTTGATGGGCGATGCCGAGCTGGACGAAGGGAATGTCTTCGAAGCCCTGCTCGAGGGCTGGAAGCATGACGTGCGAAACCTCTGGTGGGTGATCGACTACAACCGCCAGAGCCTCGACGGGGTGGTCCACGACTACCTGTTCCAGCGCATCAAGGATTTCTTCGGTACCGTGGGCTGGAATGTCGTCGAGCTCAAATACGGCAAGCTGCAGGAGGCCGCCTTCCGGTTGCCCGGCGGCGATGCGCTGCGCAAGTGGATCGACGAATGCCCCAACCAGCTCTACGCGGCGCTTACATATCAGGGGGCGGAGGCCTGGCGGACCCATCTGAAAACGGACATCGGCGACGTGAAGGGCATCAAGGCGCTGCTCGACGACCATGACGACGCGGCCCTGCAACGACTGATGACCAATCTGGGCGGCCATGACATGGCGGCAACCCTCGAGGCGTTCGCCGACGTGGGTGATGACGACACACCACAATGTTTCGTCGCCTACACGATCAAGGGCTTCAACACACCGCTCGCCGGCCACAAGGACAATCACTCCGGCTTGATGAACCTCGAGCAGATGGCGGACTTCAAGGCGAGCCACGATATTCGTGACGGCCATGAGTGGGACTTCGCCGAGGGGCTCGACCTGTCCGAAGACGCGATCCGTGCCTTCCTGTCGGATGTACCGTTTGCCCGGCGACCCACGCCCGAGCCGGAGGCGAAAATCCCCGTCGCAGCACTGCCGACGCCCGAGGGCGCGCGGATGTCTTCGCAAGAGGCGTTCGGCAACATCCTCAACGAACTCGGGCGCGGCGACAGCGAGCTGGCAAACCGTATCGTGACCACCACTCCCGACGTAACGGTCACCACGAACATGGCGGGCTGGGTCAACCAGCGCGGGCTCTTCCACCAGGAAGACACTGCCGATGTGTTCCGCGACGAGAAAGTGCCGTCGGCCTTCAAATGGTCGGCCAGCCCCGGCGGCCAGCATATCGAGCTGGGTATCGCGGAGAATAATCTGTTCCTTCTGCTCGCCGCGCTCGGCCTGTCCGACAAGCTTTTCGGGGCGCGGCTGCTGCCGGTGGGCGCCTTGTACGACCCGTTCATCGCGCGCGGTCTCGATTCCCTGAATTACGCCTGCTACCAGGACGCCCGCTTCATGGTGGTCGCCACCCCGTCGGGAATTACGCTGGCACCCGAGGGCGGGGCGCATCAGTCGATTAACTCGCCGTTGATTGGCCTGTCTCAACCCGGCCTCACATCCTTCGAGCCTGCCTATGCCGACGAGCTCGCGCATATCATGCAGTGGGGTTTCGAACATATGCAGGCCGACGACGGCGGCTCGGTCTACCTGCGCCTGTCGACACTGGCCATCGACCAGCCCGCGCGCGACTTCGCACCGATCGCCAACGACGTGCTGGCCGGCGCCTACTGGCTGCGCGAGCCTGCCCCCGGGGCCGAGCTCGCGATCGCCTACACCGGCGTCATCGCGCCCGAAGCAATCGCCGCCCATGACGCGCTGCTGGAAGATGTTCCCGGCGCGGGATTGTTGGCAATCACCTCGGCCGATCAGCTCTATACCGACTGGCAGGCCACAACACGCGCCCACGCCCGCGGTCCCGATGTCGCGCCGTCCCATATCGACAAGCTGCTGGGCCGGCTGGCACCCAATGCGGGCCTGGTAACAGTGCTGGATGGTCACCCGGCAACCCTCGCCTGGCTGGGCGGTGTCGCCAACCACGACGTGGCAGCGCTGGGCGTGGAGAGCTTCGGCCAGTCGGGAAACCTGCAGGATCTCTATCGGGCCCACGGGATCGATGCCGACGCGATCCTTGACGGCGCGGCGGCGGTGATCACCAAGCGGATGCGCAAGCGCGGCGGACTTCGGATCGCGGCCGCGTAGGCGCGCGCCTAAGTTGCTGCCTTGCGCTCCTGGCGGGCGATATAGACCACCGCCCCGACGATCACGGCCCCGCCGACCCATGTCCAGATGGTCGGCACCTCGGCAAAGATGAGGAAGCCGAGGGTCGAGGTCACGATCAGGCGGGAATAGTCATAGGACAGCACCGCCGAAGCCTCCGCGGCGGTGAAGGCGCGGACCAGGCAGATATGCGCGCCCAGCCCCGCCGCACCCAGCATGGCCATCCAGAACAAGGCCATCGGCGTCGGCCACGCCCAGGCGAACAGCGCCGGTACAAACGTGAACGGCACTGAGCCCATCGCCAGCCAGGCGACGGTCGTGGTCGGCGCATCGTCCTTGGACAGGAAGCGGATCATGAGATTGGACCCGGCAATGAAAAGCGCCGAGATCAGCGGCAACACGAACAGCGGATTGACCTCGGAAACACCCGGGCGCAGCACGATCCAGACCCCGACAAACCCCACCAGGGTCGCCACCCAACGCCGCGCCCGCACCGCCTCGCCGAGGAAAAGTGCAGCCCCCATCATCCCGAACAGGGGTGCCGCAAATGTCAGCGCCGAAACCTCGGCCAGGGGCAGGCTCGCCTGAGCAGTGACCAGCAGGATGAGGCCGATCATGGAAAAGGCGACCCGCAGCATCTGCCCGGTGGGGTGCGCCGAGCGCAGCGCGGTCCGCCGGTTGGCGATGATCCAGGGCAGGATCAGCAACAACAGCACGAGCGAACGCCAGAAGGAGATGACCAGCGGGTCGGCCCCCTCGTCCACCGCGAAGCGGACCCACACACCATGGGTGCCGAAGAACAACGACGCCCCCAGCATCCAGATCGCGCCACGCACTGTTCCGGGCAATTTGGTAAAGGCGTCAGACAACCCGGTTAGGTACCAGCTCGCCCGCAAGGAGAAGGTCGAGCCCGTCGAGCAGCATGTCGCCCATCGCCGCGCGGGAGCGCTCGGCCCCGCTGCCGATATGGGGTGTCAGGAACACGTTGGGCAGTTCGAGATAGGCCGGATGAATGTCGTTCGGCTCTCCGTTGAAGACATCCAGCCCCGCCGCCGCGACCTTGCCCGACCGCAGGGCGTCGACCAACGCGTCATCGTCGATCAACTCGCCGCGCGCAATGTTCACGATGATCGCCTCGTCGGGCAGAAGCGCGATCCGTTCGGCGTTGAGGAAGCCCTTTGTCTCCGGGGTCGAGGGGGCGCAGATCATCAGGAACGGGCTCATCGGCAGAAGCCCTTCGATACTGGTGTAGTAGCTGGCGCTCTTCTCTTGCTCGAAGGAAAGCCTGGTGCGGTTGTGGTAGCGGATCGTCATGTCGAAGGCCCGGGCCCGGTCGGCCACGGTCTGGCCGATCCGGCCCATACCGAAAATACCGAGCGCGGACCCGGTGATCTCCTTGCCGATCATCTGGCGGGGTGACCAGCTGGTCCATTCACCCGCCCGCATCATCGCAGCACCTTCCGCCGCCCGTCGCGCCGCCCCCAGAAGGAGCAGCATGCCGATCTCGGCGGTCGGACTGGTCACGGCGTCGGGCGTGTTGAGCACGGCGATCCCGCGCGCCTTGGCCGCCGCGGTGTCGATATGGTCGAGGCCGACCGACAGGGTGAGGATCGCCCGCACGCTGTCGGGCAGGCGTTCGATGGTCGGCGCATCCATCGGCTCGGTCACGCAGATCAGCAGCGCATCCATGCCGTCGGCACCGGCCACGAGCTCATCGGCCGACATGATATGGTCGTCGGTGTTGATCACCGCGTCATAGTCCGCGGCGAGCCTGTCTTCGGTCGCCGCGAGATGACGCCGGGTCACCAGAATCTTCGGCTTGTCGCTCATCTGTTCCGGCCTTGCTGCCAACACCTGCTTCGCTGTTAGCATTTTCGGTGATGTCCGCACCAGCCCGCCGGTAGAGTAAGGTCAATGTTTATCAGGGAGAGAGCGGATGCGCCTCGAGGGAAAGACAGCGATCGTCACGGGTTCCGGCTCGGGCTTCGGTGAGGGCATCGCACAGACGCTGGCGCGCGAGGGTGCGGCGGTCATCGTCAACGACGTGAACGAAGACGGCGGCAACCGGGTGGCCAGAGCAATCACCGATGCGGGCGGCCGGGCGGTGTTCTTCGGCGCTGACGTCACCCGCGCTGACGACGTGCAGGCCATGGTCGACCAGGCCGTCGAAGCCTTCGACGGGCTGGATATTCTGGTCAACAACGCCGGCGTGTCCCACAAGCGCAAGCCCATGCTCGACGTCACGGAAGACGAGCTCGACCGCGTCCTCGCGGTCAACGTGAAGGGGCTTTTTCACACCGCCAACGCCGCGATCCCGGCCATGCGAAACGGTAAAGGCGGCGCAATCATCAACATCGCCTCGACCGGCGCAGTGCGCCCGCGTCCCGGCCTCACCTGGTACAACGCCACGAAGGGGGCGGTCACCACGCTCACCAAGTCGATGGCCGTCGAACTGGCCGACGACGACATCCGGGTCAATGCGGTGAACCCGGTCGCCGGTGACACCCCGCTGCTGGCGACATTCCTTGGCGAGGACACGCCGGAAAACCGCGAAGCCTTTCGCCAGACGGTGCCCCTGGGCCGCCTCTCCACGCCGGAAGACGTGGCCAACGCCGTGCTGTTCCTGGCGTCCGAAGAGGCCGCGCTGATCACCGGTGTCTGCCTGGAGGTCGACGGCGGGCGCTGTATCTAGCGCTGCTGTTGATCCAGCATGCCGCGGAGCGTGCCGCGAATGTTCCGGTGCATCTTCACGAACGGTGCCTTGTCGAAGTTCTGGCGTGCGCCGCAACGGGGCCGCTGGCTGCGGATTTGATCCACCACGCCGTCGGCCATCGTGAACATCAGATACCCGTCGCGCGGCACGACCTGGGTCGTGGCCCCGGCCCGAACGTCTACGCCAGACGCTGTCGACACGAACTCGATGATGCCGGTGCGGGTCTGGTCGAAGCCGTCATGAGGGCTGGGCACGACATCGTCGAACGCTGCCTTGATGTCGGCCGCGACATTGTCCCCGACCCGAACCACAAAGGCGCTCATTCGGCCGGGATCGGCATTGGCCCGGCGTTTCGCCATCTCACGCAGTTCGGGCGCCGGGCCGATCACCTCGAAGCACTGAACCGCGGATTCCTCAACATGGTATTCGGGCGCGGCATGCGCAGGCCCGCCGAAGGACAGGCCCAGCAGGACCGTCGCCCCGACGAGTGCGAACCCACGCAAGCAGCTAGCCCGCATGCACGATCCCCGCGAGCTCTTCATGGGTGGTCATCCAGACCCAGTCCACATTCATCACGGATTCGATGGCGGCCTTGAACTCGATCGCGCCATAGGGCCGGCCGAACACGTGAGCATGCGCCGTGATGTCTATGACCGCCGGCGGGCGGCCGATCGTGTCGTACTTGTCGACGATGCGCTTGAGCACATCTGAATAGGCTTGGGGCGGGTTGCCGTAGCGCATATAGAGCGGCAGATCGTTGATCTCCATCGTAAACGGAATCGCCGCCAGCGGGCCCGCCTTGGTATCGAGCCGATAGGGCAGATCGGTGTTGAAATAGTCGATGTGCCAGGTGAAGCCATTCTCGACGAGCAGCTCGGCGGTGTTGGGGCTGTGGGTCCCGCGCGGGCTGGAGAAACCCTTCGGCGCCTTGCCGATCACATCGGCAAACAGGGCCGCACCCTTCTTCAGTTCGGCCTCCTCGTCGGCACGTTCCTGATAGACCGGCAGGTTGTTCTGCATCCAGGCATGGGCGCCAATGAAGTGCCCGTCCCCGTCGATCCGGCGCAGCAGCTCGGGCCATTTCTCGGCGATGATCCCGCTGGCATAGGTGCCGCAGGGTACGCCCAGATCGCCGACGATATCGAGCAGCCGCGGGGCGCCATGGGTCATGCCGTACTCGGCCCAGGAGCGCGACTGGGTGTCCAGAAATCCGGCCTTCAGCGGGTTGCCCATGGGGCCGATGCCCGGGGATGCGTCGTCGGTCCACGCCTCGCACATGACGTTCACGGACACGGCGAGCGCCTTGCCTTCGGGCCAGCCCTTGGGTGGTTCTTGATTGGACATGAGTTACCCCCTGATTATCGTCCTTAGGTTCGCGGCCATTCTTGCGATGGGCGCGCTGCCGGGTGATGATAACCCAACAAACCGACCAAAACTGCCGCGATCGTCGGCGGGATTCATAATTTGCCAACAGGGGCGAACGCAATGCTCAAAACCACGATCACCGGCAGCCTGCCCAAGCCGTCATGGCTCGCGCAGCCCGAGAAACTCTGGGCGCCCTGGGCCGCCGAGGACCCCGCGCAACTCCAGGAAGCCAAGCATGACGCCGTCCGCCTCGCGATCCGCGATCAGGAAACCGCGGGCATCGATATCGTCACCGACGGCGAGCAGTCCCGGCAGCATTTCGTCCATGGCATCCTGGAGAAGATCGAGGGCATCGATTTCGACAAGAAAACGCGCATCGGCATTCGCGACGACCGCTACGACGCCGACTGCCCGACGGTTGTGTCCGCACTCAAGCGCAGCGGCTCGATCCATGGGGACGAGGTAAAATTTGCCCGCGCTCAGACAGACCATGACCTGAAATTCACCATGCCGGGGCCGATGACCATCGTCGACACACTCGCCGACGAGCATTACGGCGACCGCCCGAAAATGGCGATGGCGTTTGCGGAAATCCTCAACGAAGAGGCCAAAGAGCTCGTCGCCGCCGGGGTCAACGCGCTGCAGTTCGATGAGCCGGCGTTCAATGTGTATCTCGACGCGGTACCGACCTGGGGCGTGGAAGCGCTCAACCGCGCCGTCGAAGGCCTCGACTGCACGACCGCAGTACACATCTGTTACGGCTACGGGATCGAGGCGAACCTCCAGTGGAAGGCAACCCTCGGCGATGTCTGGGACCAGTATGAGGCGATCCTGCCCGCACTGGCCGGCAGCGACATCGACCAGGTCTCGCTCGAGTTCGCGGGCTCGCGGGTGCCGATGGAGGTGATCAAGCTGCTCGACGGCAAGAAGGATGTGCTGGTCGGTGCGATCGATGTGACCACCCTGACCGCGGAGGCACCCGAAGAGGTCGCTGCCGTGATCCGCAATGCGATGGAGTACACCACGCCCGAGCGAATTTTCCCCTGCACCAACTGCGGCATGGTCCCCCTGCCCCGCGAGGTCTCCCAGGGCAAACTCAGGGCGCTCGGCGCCGGCGCCGCACTGGTCCGCGCGGAACTTTAGCGCGATGGCGCATTTCGATATCAACGGCGTGCGTCTGTGGGTGGAAGACGAAGGGGAAGGACCCCCGCTGGTCTTCGTACACGAGTTCGGCGGCGACCATCGCGTGTGGCGCGAGCAGGTCGATCACTTCAAGGCGCGCTATCGCTGCATTACCTACAACGCCCGCGGCTATCCGCCTTCCGACGTGCCTGACAATGCGGGCGCCTATGGCCAGCAGATCGCGCTGGACGATCTGCTGGGTGTGCTCGACGCGCTCGCGATCAACGAAGCCCATCTCGTCGGCCTCAGCATGGGGGCCTACAACATCCTGCGCTTCGCCCTCGACCACCCGGACCGGGTGCTGTCCCTGACCGCCGCCAGCGGCGGCTCAGGCTCCTATCCGCCGACCCGCGAGCAGTTCCTGAAGGAATCGCGCATGGTCGCCGAGATGTATCTGGCCAGCGAGACGCTGGCCGGATCGGGCATGTTCGACGGGCCGACGCGCATCCAGCTCAAGGCCAAGCGGCCGGATGTGTGGCAGGAGGGGGCGGACTATTTCGCCGGCTTCTCGCCAAAAGGCGCGGGCTACACCCTGCGCCAGGTGCAGTGCGAGCGACCGTCCCTGTATGATTTCGAGGCCGAGCTCTCGGCCCTCGCGGTGCCGACCCTGCTGATGATCGGGGACGAGGACGAACTCGTCATCGACACCAACGTGTTTCTGAAACGCGCCATGCCCCATGCCGGGCTGCTGGTGCTGCCCAAGAGCGGCCACCTCGTGAATGTCGAGGACCCGGTCGTGTTTAACCGCGCCGTCGATGATTTCCACGCCGCGATTGCGGCCGGCCAGTGGCCCACGCGGCCGGCGGGGTCGACATCCGCCAACGTCTATTCACCCGAGGAATGAAGATGAGCGCCGACGACCATATTGTTTCCACCGACGCGCTCAAATCCTTCGTGAAGGAAATTTTCCGGGCCTCCGACGTCGCCGACGATCATGCCGAGACCTGGGCGGACATCCTGGTGTGGGCGAACGCGCGCGGCATGGATTCCCACGGCGTGCTGCGGGTGCCGCGCTACATCGCCTACATGAAAAACGGCAACATCCACGCCCGGCCCGACATCAAGGTCGAGAAGCGCGCCGGCGCCATCGCGATCCTCGATTCCGACTGGGCGCCCGGCCCTGTCGCCATGACCATGGCCATGGACGAGGCCATCGGTCGGGCGCGCGAATGCCATGTGGGCTGGTGCATCGTGCGCAACATCACCCATGGCGGTGCGATCGGCTACTACGCCCTGCAGGCCGCGCGTGCCGGGTTCGCGGGCATCGTGATCACCGCATCGCGGCCGATGATGGCCTATCACGGCTCCAAGGTGGCGGGCGCGTCGACGAACCCGCTGGCCATCGCGGTGCCCGGCGGCGAACACCCGCCGCTGGTGCTCGACATGTCGACCGCCACCGTCTCCATGGGCAAAATTCTCGCCGCCCAGGACAGCGGCACGCCCATTCCCGACGGCTGGGGCATCGACGCCGAGGGCCACAACACCAACGACGCCAACGCGGTGAAGACCCTCATGCCCCTGGGCGGCGCCAAGGGATCCGGCCTGTCGATGATGATCGAATGCATGGTCAGCCTGTTCGCCAGCAACCCGCTGGTCGAGCCCAATATCCGGCCCGGGGCGGACCCGACCGGCTATCGCCAGAACGGGCTCGCCGCGGCGATTGATATCTCGGCCTTCACGGACCTCGACACCTATCGGGAAGAGATCGACCAGCTCGCCAGGGGACTCAAGGCCCTGCCCAAGGCGGACGGGGTGGACGAGATCTACGCGCCGGGCGAACGCGGCGACGCGATCCTGGCCCAACGCAGCAAGAACGGTATCCCGCTGCCGCCCGGCACCTGGGACCGCCTAAAGGCTGAGGCCGACAAACTCGGCATCGGGATGCCAGAGACGCTATAAAGGCTGTCTGGCAGCACGCCGGAAACGCCGAAATCATCAAATAATCGGCGCCGGCCTGCGACGTAGGGGCGAGGGAACGGCGTATGACGCTGCGGGTGCATCAACCTGACTTCGACTGGTTTCGGCAGAATCGGCTGATGATCGCCGTATCGTTGCTGTGCGTGATTATTGGCGTGGCCATCGTCCTCGGCTCGGCCTACTGGGCCCGCGACCAGGCGCAGAAAGCCGTGCGTGACCGAAGTGTCAGCACCCTCAACCTGGTCATCGAGAACCTGCGCGGCGAACTGTCAAAGTTCATTTATATGCCCAAGGTATTGTCTTCGCTCGAGAGCCTGCCCCACGCACTCACCGCCGCGAAAAATCAGGATGTCGTTCGATCGCTGGCCGAGGAACTTGAGCGTATCGCCAACACCTCGGGCGCCACGGCGATCCACCTTGTTGATCGCAACGGTCATGCCGTCGCCACAAGCGGCGCCGACCCGATGGCGGCAACCCATGCGTTCGCCGACGAACCTTATTTCCGCGACGCGCTGCAGGGTCGGCTCGGGCGGCATTTTTCCGTCGGCAGTCAATCGCGCGAACGAAGTTACTTCTTTGCCCATCCTGTGCGCACCGGCAAGGACATCGCGGGCGTCATCGTCATTCAGGTCGAATTGGACAACCTGGAACCCCTGTGGTTTTCCGCAAACAGCGAAATCCTGGTGGTCGACGAGCACGGCGTCGTGTTTCTGTCCAGCCGCCCCGAGTGGCGCTCACGCAGTCTGTTGCCAATCCCCGAAGCTACACGCGCCAAGCTGGAAGACCGCTACCATCAGGAATCCTTCGAGCGCCTGCCGTTCGTCGATGGTCTAAAGGGCGGATTCGCGCAGCTCGAGCCGTCGATCATTCATTCACCGAATGGTGTCGACAGCACCATCCGCACGGATTTCTTCGTCTATGAACGCGACATGCCCGACTCCGGCTGGCGGGTTCTGATTCTGGCGGATGCCCACGGCGTTCAGCGTCAGGTGGTCATATCGACACTCGTTGCGGCATCGGTCCTGGTGATAATTCTGCTAATCGCCGCGAACATTTACCAACGGCGGCGGCGCCTGATTGAGCGCATGGCGATTCAGGAAACCGCAAAACAGGAGCTCGAAGTGCGTGTTCTCGAACGCACCCAAAACCTGACGGACACCAACATCAAGCTACGCGCCGAAATCGACGAACGTCGGCGCACGCAATCGGAGCTCCAGGCCACGCAGGCCGAGCTTGTCCAGGCATCAAAACTGGCCGCCCTCGGTCAGATGTCGGCGGGCCTTAGCCACGAACTCAACCAGCCGCTCGCCGCCATTCGCTCCTACGCCGACAACGCGGCAACCTTTCTCGACCGAACCGATATAGCGCCGGCCCGCTCGAACCTTTTCGGCATCGCCGAACTCACGGAGCGCATGGCCAAGATCATAAAGAACCTTCGAACCTACGCCCGCAACGAACAGGTACCCGCGCGACCGGTTGTTCTTCAGGATGCCATCACCGAGGCATTGTCATTGCTTCAAGGGCGCCTCGAATCAGACGCCGTCACGGTTCATCTGGACCTCCCGGAAAACCTACCGCCGGTCATGGGCGGCGACGTTCGACTACAACAGGTCTTCATCAATCTGTTTACGAACGCGATAGATGCCATGGAGAAGAGCTCCCAGCGCGACCTCCGTGTCCGCGCCACAGCAGATGCCGGCGGCGTCCAGGTTTGTGTTCAGGACAGCGGCCCCGGGGTCCACGCCGACGTTCTCGAGAATGTCTTCGATCCGTTCTATTCGACGAAAGATGTCGGCGAGGGCATGGGCCTCGGCCTGTCGATCACCTACGGGATCGTGCGCCAGTTCGGCGGTACGATCACCGTGTCGAATGCCGACACGGAAGGTGCTGTGTTCACGCTCACCCTTCCGCTCGCCGCGATTGCCGACGAGGCCGCCGAATGATGCCCGACGTCATTCTCATCGACGACGAAACGCATTTGCGGACGGCCTGCTCCCAGGCAATCGAACTGGCCGGCCTATCGGTGGCCGCCTTCGCGTCCGCCGATGACGCGCTCCACGAGATCGACCGCGACAAGCCTTGCGTCGTCGTCTCGGACGTCAAAATGGCCGGAATGGACGGCCTGCAGCTTCTCAGCACAACCCTCAAGCGCGATCCCCAGATGCCGGTCATCCTGATCACCGGACACGGGGACATTGCGATGGCGGTCAAGGCGATCCAGGACGGCGCCTATGATTTTATCGAGAAACCATTCGCCTCCGAACGTCTTGTCGACGTCGTGCGCCGCGCGCTGGAAATGCGGCGGCTCGTCATCGAAAACCGAACACTGCGAAACGAGCTATCGACCGGCGACGATCTGGAACGCCTGCTCGTCGGCCGGACCGCTTCGATGGTCCGCGTACGTGAGTTGGTGGAAAGCTATGCCGCAACCGACGCGGACGTGCTCGTGACCGGTGAAACCGGCACCGGCAAGGAGCTGGTCGCGCGGGCGCTACACCAGCGCTCGAACCGCGCCGACTCCCGGTTTGTCGCCATTAATTGCGGCGCGTTGCCGGAGACGATCATCGAAAGCGAATTGTTCGGCCATGTGGCGGGGGCCTTCACGGGCGCGGACAAGTCGCGGGTGGGCAAGTTTGAGTATGCCGACGGGGGTACGCTCTTTCTCGACGAGATCGAAAGCATGCCCCTCGACCTGCAAACCCAATTGCTGCGCGTCTTGCAGGAGCGGTCCGTCACGCCGCTCGGTTCGAACCAGGAAATCTCGATCGATGTACGTGTCGTCGCGGCGACCAAGACGGACCTTGCCGCGGTGGCCGAAGCCGGCGACTTCCGTTCCGATCTATACTTCCGCCTGAATGTCCTGGCGCTCGAGATACCGCCCCTGCGCGAACGCCGAGATGACCTGCCCCTGCTCTTCACGCACTTCCTCGACCAGTACGCGCTGCGGTTCAAGCGGGAGCCGGTCACGCCGTCGCCGGCGGATATAGCCAATTTGATGTCCGATGACTGGCGCGGCAACGTTCGTGAGCTGCAGAATGTCGCGATGCGCTGCGCGCTCGGGTTTGGCATCGAAATGCCACCAATCGTCCCGCACGCCGCGACAAACCCGGGCACCCACACATCTGATTTGGCCGATCAGCTTTCGTCTTTTGAAAGGTTGCTGATACAGCGGACCCTGGCCGAGAACGAGGGCCGGCTGAAGCCGACCTATGAGGCATTGGGCATATCGCGCAAGACGCTCTACGACAAGATCCGCAAGCACGGCCTGGACGAGCGCGAAGGCGAGCCCGTTTAACCGCGCGGCCTGGGTGCGAATCCACCCATACACACATCGGAATGTGTCGCCACGGTGACATTGATCTGGGTCGACCAGACGGTCATCGGCCGGTTTGAGCCGGCCGGCCGACGTTTTTTTGCGCGAATACAATGGCTTGGTGGTTTTCCAAAACTCTCATCACAAAGCACCAGTGCGTGGCACGGCCGTTGCAGAGAAGATGGGGTCAAGAATTGTCCGGGCGGCCAACGCCCTGAAACTGAAACATCCAAAGGGAGAGAACCATGAAAGCATTGATGATCGGCACGGTTGCCGGCGCGGCCCTGGCCGTGTCGCTGGCCAGCGCCCCGGCCCACGCAAACTGCGATCCCGGTGAGATCGCCATCAAGTTTGCCCATGTCACGAACACCGACAAGCATCCCAAGGGGATCGCGGCCTCGCTCCTCGAGAAGCGCGTCAACGAAGAGATGAACGGTAAAGCCTGCATGGAGGTGTTCCCGAACTCGAGCCTCTATGACGACAACAAGGTCCTGGAAGCCATGCTCCAGGGCGACGTCCAGATGGCCGCACCGTCACTTTCGAAGTTCGAGACCTTCACCAAGAAGTTCCGTCTCTTCGACCTGCCCTTCGTGTTCGAGGACATTAACGCGGTCGACCGTTACCAGAACTCGCCCGACGGCCAGAAGCTGCTCCGTTCGATGGAGCGCAAGGGTCTGCTCGGGCTGGCTTTCTGGCACAATGGCATGAAGCAGATGTCAGCCAACAAGCCCCTCCTCTCGCCGCAGGATGCATCGGGACTGAAGTTCCGGGTGCAGCCGTCCGATGTGCTCGTGGCACAGTTCGAGGCGCTCGGTGCCAACCCGCAGAAGATGGCCTTCAGCGAAGTTTATGGCGGGTTGCAGACCAAGGTGGTCGACGGACAGGAGAACACCTGGTCGAACATCTACGGCAAGAAGTTCTTCGAAGTGCAGGACGGCACAACCGAGACCAACCACGGCATCATCGACTACCTCGTCGTGACGTCGACGGATTGGTGGGAAGGCCTTCCCAATGATGTCCGCACTCAGCTCGCGACCATCATGGAAGAAGTCACGGCCACCCGGAACAAGGAAGCCACCGCGGTGAACGATCGGGCCAAGCAGCTCGTCATCGATGCCGGCGGCGAGGTCCGCAAGCTGACGCCGCAACAGCGTCAGGACTGGATCGATGCCATGAAACCGGTCTGGGAGAAATTCCAGGGTGAGATCGGTATCGACACGATCGAGTCGGCCGTTTCCTACAACAAGAGCAGCTAGTCCCTGCTTATCAGACCGGCTCGGCAGCCGGTCTGCTACCGTGAATACCGCCGGGCGGCGTCCGTTCCGCCCGGCGGCGTACGGCCTTGATAAGGGGAGATTGGTCGACGATGGAACGTCCGGGGACATTGGGACGCTGGGTCAACGACATCGAGGAGACCTTCATTGCGGTCATCCTCGGGCTGATGACGCTTGTCACCTTCGCCAACGTGGTCGCCCGCTACGTCTTTAACGACAACATCCTCTGGGCCCTCGAAGTCACCGTCTTTCTGTTTGCCTGGCTGGTTCTGGTCGGCGCATCCTACTGCGTCAAGACCTCGGCCCATCTCGGGGTCGACCTGATCATCAACGCCCTGTCACCGGTGCCACGGCGCATCCTGGCGCTGCTCGCCGTGTCGGCCTGCATCGTCTTCAGCGTGCTGCTCCTGATCGGCTCCTGGCAATATTGGGAACCCTTTGTCGGCAAACGCGCCTGGTATCAGGTCGACGACATCGTGATGCCGGAGTTCCTTCAGTTCCTGGCCGACTGGCTGAACGAGGGTGAGCGCTACGACAAGATGCCCCGCTTCATTCCCTATTTCGGCCTGCCGCTCGGGATTGCGCTGCTGACATTCCGCTTCCTTCAGGCAGGCTGGCGCATTTTCACCGGCAAACAGGTCCTGGTCATCGCCAGCCATGAGGCCGAAGACATGTTGCAGGCAGCAGCCCCCACCGAACGCGACGGCGCATAAGCCATGGAAGCCGTCCTCCTCTTCACGATGGTGATTATCCTGCTGCTGATCGGCGTGCCGATCGCGGTCGGGCTCGGCCTGTCGTCGATCGTGTTCCTGCTCGTCTATTCCGACGCCTCCCTGGCTTCGGTCGCCCAGACCCTGTTCAACGCCTTTGCCGGCCACTTCACGCTGCTCGCCATTCCCTTCTTCATCCTCGCATCCGCCTTCATGTCGACCGGCGGCGTGGCGCAACGGATCATCCGCTTTGCGATTGCCAGCGTCGGGCATTTCCCCGGCGGCCTCGCCATTGCCGGTGTGTTTGCCTGCATGCTGTTCGCCGCTCTTTCGGGATCATCCCCGGCGACCGTGGTCGCCATCGGGTCGATCGTCATCGCCGGCATGCGCCAGGTTGGATACACCAAGGAGTTTGCGGCCGGCGTGATCTCGAACGCGGGCACCTTGGGCATTCTGATTCCGCCCTCGATCGTCATGGTCGTCTATGCCGCCTCGGTCGACGTTTCTGTCGGGCGCATG
This sequence comes from Alphaproteobacteria bacterium, assembly GCA_965205535.1. Taxonomy (GTDB): domain Bacteria; phylum Pseudomonadota; class Alphaproteobacteria; order UBA6615; family UBA6615; genus UBA8079. The sequence goes on from CBDBHH010000005.1 coordinate 747,364, forward strand.
TTCCTGGCGGGCGTGATTCCCGGGATCGTCGCCGGCCTGATGCTGATGACGGCGATCTACATCGTTGCGAAGTTCCGCGGCCTCCCCTCGCAGCCGAAAGCCAGCTGGCGGGAATTGCTCGCCGCGGCATCTGATGCCGGCTTCGGCCTGTTCCTGATCGTGATCATCCTGGGTGGCATCTATGGCGGAATCTTCACGCCCACCGAAGCCGCCGCCGTTGCCGCGATCTACGCCTTCCTGATCGCCAACTTCGTCTACCGCGACATGGGCCCGCTGAAGGGCGATGGCGACAGCCCCATCTCACTGCTCAAGCGACCGAGCGCCCTGCTGACGGCCTGGGTTCACCCCGATACCAAGCGCACGCTTCTCGAGGCGGGCAAGCTGACCATCATGCTGATGTTCATCATCGCCAATGCGCTGATCCTGAAGCATGTCCTGACCGAGGAGCGGATTCCCCAGTTGATCACCGAGGCCCTGTTGTCGGCCGGATTCGGGCCCATCATGTTCCTCGTGATGGTCAACCTGATCCTGCTGATCGGCGGTCAATTCATGGAGCCGTCGGGCCTGATCGTGATTGTGGCACCGCTGGTCTTCCCGATTGCCGTCGAGCTGGGCATCGACCCGATCCATCTGGGCATCATCATGGTCGTGAACATGGAGATCGGCATGATCACCCCGCCGGTGGGGCTCAATCTGTTCGTCACTGCCGGCGTGGCGCAGATGTCAGTCATGAACGTGGTGCGCGCCGCCCTGCCCTGGGTCGGCATCATGTTCATCTTCCTGATCCTAGTCACTTATGTGCCGATCCTGTCGACATTCCTGCCGACCAGCCTGATGGGGCCGGAAATCATCACCAAGTAGAGACGCCGGCACGCCCGGGTCTGGCCCGGGCATGCCGGAGACGTTCTAGGCGCCGGCGGGAACCTCGATCCCGAGCAGCGCTGCGGCGTTGGAGCCCATGACCAGCGCCTTGTCGGCCTCGGACAGGTCCTTCACGGAATCCACATGCCCCACCGGGTCGGTCTCGGCCATGTCATAGGGATAGTCGGTGCCCATGATGATGTGGTCCGCACCCCAGGTCTCGATCAGATAACGCAGCTGATGCTCGGTGAAGACCACCGTGTCGAAATAGAGCTTCTTCACATATTCCGACGGCGGCTTGGAAATCACCGCGCGGCAATCATCTCGCAGATGATAGGGGTGATCGAAGCGGCCCGCATAGGCCGGCACATAACCGCCGCCATGGGCGATACAGATCTTCAGGCCCGGATAGGTCTCCAGATAGCCGTCGAACACCAGGTGCCCGACCGCGAGTGCGGATTCGAGCGGGTGTCCGATGGTGTTGCGGAAATAATGATCCTTCATGCGGTCCTTGAAGGAGGTCCCGATGGGGTGCATGAAGATCACCACGCCGAGCTCCTCGACGCGGGCAAAGAATTTCTCCAGGCCCGCCCGGGTCAGATCGTTGCCGTTCACATTGGTCGAAATCTCGACCCCGCGCATGCCCAGATCGTTGACGCAGCGATCCAGCTCGGCGACCGCGATGTCGGCGTCCTGCAGCGGCACGGTGCACATGCCCACGAAACGGTCCGGGTTCTCGGCACAAATCTCGGCAATCCGGTCGTTGACCACATGGGCCGTTTCGCGCGCAAACCCCGCCTCGTAGGAATAATTGTAGTGGAACGGCGCCGGCGAGATGGCCTGCACGTCGATGCCCGAGGCATCCATGTCGGCGATGCGCACGGCCGGGTCGGTCAGCTTGTCGAGGATAGACTGGTGCTGCTTGCGGTTGATCTCGGCCGTGACCTCGTTGGTGTCGACATAGAGGTTCTTCTGGTCGGCCGCCTCAACATCTTGCAACATCTCGTCGGCCTCTGGCACATGCACATGGCAGTGGATATCGACGGTGAAGTGTTTCTTGCCGTTGGTGACGGTCTGGCCGTGATCGGCCGCCGGCGCGTGGGTATGCTTGTGGCCGGGGTTGGAACAGGTAAAGAGCATCGTGATTTCCCTTATTTTGCGCCGCGTCCCTCGACAAGCTCAGGACGAGGCGAATTGGCAAACCTCATGCTGAGCCTGTCGAAGCATGAGGTTGTTGGTTGCTAAAGTTTCAGCAGCTTGGCCGCGTTTTCACCCAGGATGGCGCGCTTCTGATCGTCGGACAGGTTCGAACCCATGACGTGGCCCACCGGGTCGGTCTCGGCCATGTCGTAGGGATAGTCGGTGCCCATGATCACATGCTCGGCGCCGTAGTGGTTGGCGAGGAATTCGAGCTGATCGCTGGTGAACACCACGCTGTCGAAATAGAAGCGGTTGAGGCTGTCGCCCGGGATCTTGTCGGGCCCCAGTTCGCGCTGCATGTCGGCGCGCAGCGGATGGGCATGGTCGATGCGGCCCGGATAGGAGCCCAGGAATCCGCCCCCATGAGCGAGCACGACCTTGAGGCCCGGATGGTGGTCCATCACCCCGTCGAAGATCAGGTAGTGGACCGCGACCGTGGTCGCCAGCGGGTTACCGATGATGTTGGAGAAGTAGTGATCGGCCAGCCGGTCACCCTTGGCGTAGCCCGACGGGTGAATGAACACGATCACGTCAAGCTCCTCGCATTTGGCCCAGAAAGGATCGAGGCCTGCGCGGGACAATTCGGTTCCCGCGACGTCGGCGTTGATTTCCACGCCGCGCATGCCGAGGTCCTTGACCGCACGCTCGAGCTCGGTGACTGCCATCTGCGGGTCCTGCAACGGTACGGTGCACAGGCCCACGAAACGGTCGGGATGTTCACCGACCACGTCGGCCAGCTTGTTGTTCACGGTCTGCGCCACCTCGCGGCCCAGGTCGGGCTCGGCCCAGTAGGCATAGTGGTTCGGGGCGGTCGAGATCGCCTGCACGTCCACGCCTGTCGCGTCCATCTCGGCCAGACGCAGGGCTGTGTCCGTGGCCCGCGGCATGATGTCCTGGCCGTGGGCCATCTGGAATTTTCGGGTCTCGTCGTTGGCGAACCACAGCAGCGGCTCATTCTTGAGATCGAAGACGTCCTTCACCAGCACGTCGGCCTCGGGCACGTGGAGGTGGCAATGGATATCGACCGTGCGCACGCCGAGTTTCTCGATCTTGACGCTGTGACCGCCCGCGTCGCTCGCGGGGGCGTGGTTGGCGTGGCCGTGTGGATGACCGCATTTGAAAAGCATGTTTGTTCCTTCCCGGCGTTACGGGTTTGTTTTTGATCTCGGCAATGTCGTGGGGAACTCCCGGTCGCCGGCGGGCGCGATTATACAGAAGGAAAATCACACGGGAAGCCGCAGCAACCGGGTCCCGGTATTTCATCTTCACCATCCCAAATGCTATCTTTTTGAAGATAAGAGAACGAACTTCACACCAGAATCTCAGGGCTTTCGGGAGTAAACACGATGGCGACCGGTCAATTCGGGATTTCCCAGCATGTCACGCGGCGCGAGGATGCGCGGCTGATCACCGGTGGCGGCAACTATGCCGATGACACCGGAATGAACGGACAGGCCTTTGCCGCCTTCCTGCGCTCACCCGTCGGGCATGGTGACATCAGGAACATCGACGTGTCGGCCGCAGCGGCGGCACCCGGTGTCATCGGCGTCCATGTCGGTGAAGACCTGAAGGCCGCCGGCGTCGGCCCGATCCCCAACGTCACGCCGTTCGTGAACCGCGACGGCTCCCCCATGCTGAAGACCCAGCGGCCCGCGGTTGCGGTGGGCCGGGTCCGCCATGTGGGTGAAATCATTGCGGTTGTGATCGCCGAGACCACCGCGCTGGCCCAGGACGCGGTCGACCTGATCGACCTGGACATCGACACGCTCCCCGCGGTTGTCGACATCCGCGACGCCTCGGCCGAGGGGGCGATGGAAATCTGGGACGATATCCCCGGCAACAGGTGTCTCGATTTCCAGATCGGTGATGAGGACAAGGCCAGGGCCGCCATCGACAACGCCGCGCATGTGGTGAAGCTGACCCTCAGCACGAACCGCCTGATGGCGGCAGCGATGGAACCGCGCAGCGCGGTCGCGCGCTTCGACGAGATCGAGAGCCGGTATGAGCTGATCACCGGTTCCCAGGGCGTGAACGCCATGCGCAACATGCTCGCCGACGTGATTTTCCAGGTGCCCTACGAAAAAATGCGGGTGCGCACGAATGACGTGGGCGGTGGGTTCGGCATGAAGACGCAAGCCTATCCCGAATATGTCGCGATCCTGTTTGCGGCGAAGGCCGCCGGCCGGCCTGTCAAATGGCAGGGCAGCCGGTCCGAGGCCTTCCTCGCCGACAACCAGGCCCGCGACGGGGTGATGAACGGCACCATGGCGTTCGACGCCGACGGCAAGATCCAGGGTTTCCGGGTCGACATGATCGCCGCCATGGGCGGATATCTCTCATCCCATGGTCCGGCCGCGGCCACGCGGAATGTCTGCAATTGCCTGACCGGCTGCTACGACAACCCGGCGCTCGAATTCCAGGTGCAGTGCTATTTGACCAACAACATCCCCATCGGCCCCTATCGCGGTGCCGGCCGACCTGAAGCCGCATACATGCTGGAGCGGATGATGGACCAGGCGGCACGCGAGCTCGGGATCGACCGGATCGAGTTGCGGCGCCGAAATTTCGTGAAGCCCGACCAGATGCCCTACACCACCTCGCTGGGCCAGGTTTACGATTCCGGAGAATTCGAGGCCGAAATGGACAAGGCGCTGGCGCTCGCGGAATGGGACGACTTCCCCGCCCGTCACGCCGCGTCGGAGGCCAACGGCAAGCTGCGTGGCATTGGCATGTCCTGCTTCGTCGAGACCGCCGGCGGCTATCTGGAGGAAGGTGCCAAGCTGAGTTTCGCCGACGACGGTACCGTCGAGGCGCGGCTCGCCGTCCAGTCGAACGGCCAGGGCCACGCAACGTCATTCGCACAAGTCGTGTCCGACCTGCTGCAAGTGCCCTATGAGAAGGTCCGCATCGTCGAGGGTGACAGTTTCGAGACACCCGGTACGGGGTTCGCCTCGGTCGCATCGCGCTCGATGGCACTGGCCAGCGGCGCCATCTCTGTTACCGCCGACGCCGTGATTGCCAAGGGGACGGCGCTGGCCAGCCATGTGCTGGAAGCCGCCGAGGCCGATATCGAGTATAGCGAGGGCGAATTCCGGGTGACCGGCACCGACCGGGCGATCGACATCTTCGAACTCGCAGCGCGAGCCGGGTCGGAGGATCTCCCGGCAGATGCGCCCGACAGCCTCAATTCCGAGGAAGACTTCACGTCGCCCGAACAGACCTACCCCAATGGCTGTCACATCTGCGAGGTGGAAATCGACCCGGAGACGGGCGTTGTCGATGTGCTCAATTACATCGCCGTCGATGATTGCGGGACCGTGATCAACCCGATGATCGTCCACGGGCAGGTGCATGGTGGTGTGGCCCAGGGGCTTGGACAGATTCTCGGTGAACACGCCGTCTATGACGATGACGGCCAGCTCCTCGCCGGATCCTTCATGGATTACATGATGCCGCGGGCAACCGATATGCCGGACATGAAACTGGGCTTCCACTCGGTGCCGTGCACCACCAACCCCGTGGGTGCCAAGGGTGCAGGCGAAGCCGGCACGACCGGTGCGCTGGCGGCGGGCATGAATGCCATCGTCGACGCGTTGTCGGTGCACGGCATCACGGAGCTGGACATGCCGGCGACCCCGCCACGGGTCTGGGCGGCGCTGCACCAGAACTAGGTGCGCACACACGCTTCAAACAGAAAAAAGGGCGGGTCTCGGACCCGCCCTTTTCCTAATTCTGATCCGCGGCTGAAAACCTAGGCGGCGAGCGGCCGGGCGTTCAGTGTTTTCATAAACAGATGGGCCGCATGATAGATCGCCAGGAAGGTGCCGATCTCCATGATCTGCGCATCGTTGTAATGCTCGCGCATCTGGTCATAGAAAATCTTGTCGACCTTGTCCGGGTCCAGGAAGAGCTGGTCGGAAAAGCGCAGCGCCATCCGCTCGGCATCCGTGAACAGTTCAGACTCTTCATAGTCATCGCAACCGGCGTCGATGCGTTCTTCCGTCAGGCCCGCATCCGTGGCCTGCTTCGAGCGCAGGGCAGAAAAATACGGATCTTCCACGAAGCGCGCGAGCTGGATGCGGATGATCTCCTTGAGCTGGTGATCGACCGTCCCTTTGGTGTGCAGCTCGAGCATCACGCCAAGCAGCGTTTTCGCCTGGGCCGGGACCCGCGCGATGATGCGCGGAAACAGCTCATCGGGCACGCCGAGTTCGACGCATTGGGTGATGAGATCACGGAGTTCGGGATCCTCGATCTGATCGAGTTCCAGGGGAGCGAGACGCGACATTATTCCGCCGCCTCACCCTGCAGGGATTCCGGCGTGTCACCATAGATCGCCGCCGATTCTTCCTGGCTCACCAGACGACCGTCCGGCGAGAACATCGGGAAGAATTTCAATGATCCGAAGAAGGTGTGGAAACCGAGATTGCCGACCAGGAACATTCCCAGCTCAGCGATTTCGTCCTCGCTGAGGTGGGCGCGAAGATCATCCCATTCCTCGTCACCGAAGGAATCCACATCCGTGGATACAGCCTCGACATAGCGCATGATCGCCTTCTCCTTATCGGTGAAGACGTCGCTGCCGGCATGGTTGTTGATACCGTCGTCGAGGAGTTTTTCGTCAAGTCCTTCCCGCTTCGCCGAAGCAGATCGAACGTTACCTCAATAGCTGCAATGGGCCATGCGCGACAGCATCACCCGGATAACCTCTTTGAGTTTGTGGTCGAGGGCGCCCTCGTTGAACACACTAACCCAGAACAGATAGGCCTTCTCAGCCAGGTCGACATTGTGACCCATGACCGCGTGGAAGCCGGGATCCGGCGCGCGCAGTTCGAGGGATTTCTCGATATACGGTTTGAGCTTTGTCTTCTTCAGCTCTTCGATATCGAGCAGGGTGATATTTGGCATATCGCTCTCTCAATCATTTGGTGCTGGACGCACCTTAGCAAAAATCAGGCGTGTTCTTCGATGGCCTTTTTGAGCACCTGGCGCCGGTCGACACCGGTCCGGGTCTCGACGACTTCGCCGTCCTTGAAGAACATCAGGGTCGGAAAACCACGTACGCCGTAGCGTGTCAGAAGATCGAGATTCTCGTCACCGTCGACGGTGCCAATCACCACATTCTCCGGCAGATCGTCGTTGACCTGTCCCAGGATCTTCTTGAGTTGCTTGCAAGGCACGCAAGTCTTCGACCAGAAGTCGACGACCGTCAGGCCGTCGCGCGCGAGAACCTCATTGTCAAAATTGGAATCGTCAAAAACCGAAAGATCTTCCAGAGCCATGTCTGCACTCCTGTTGGCGCGTATCTGTCGAATTATATAATGAACCGCAGGATCGCAAACAAATGCAGACCTGTCACAACTGATATGCGTCTGGCCTGCGTCGGCGGGCCGACATCGCCACGGAGCCCCGGAAAACGGTGCTATCTGGCAGGGACTTGCGACAATTCCCTCGCCGCCGTGGCGGCCGCCCCCAAGGTGCTGGGCGCTGCCGCACGGGACCAGTCACGGGTGAGCTTTACGCCGGCCGCGCGCAGTTCGTCGACGAACATCCCGACAGCCGCGCGACCAGGCCGACCGGCGGCATCATTTGCCGCCGCCCATTGTTGGGCCAGAGGCGCCAGACTGTCGGCCCACTGAAACCTGCGTGTCTTGAGTAATTTCGTGGTGCGCACACCCTGTGCCTTAAGATCGACCAGCGCGTCGTCTCCGGCCTGGCAATATGCCTGAGCCGCGCTGCGGGTGAATGCCGTGCGTGTCTCATCGATGGCCTCGCGCACCGCTTCGGGCAGCGCGGCCAGGGCCTCGGTGTTCACGTTCAATACAAATGGTACCTGGGCGCCGAACCCTGTCCGCGTGTAGTGATCGGCATCGCGCTTCAGACCAAGCCTGCCCATTTCACTGGTCGGGAGGACGGCAGCACCAAGCACGCCGGCTTCCATGCGCGCGCCCATCGTATCGTCGGGCAAGCGCTGGGGGATGCCCTGAACGCCGGCGATCCAGTTTTCAAGCCGGTCGACCATACCAACTTTCAGGCCGCGCACCTCGGCGGCGTTTCGGATCGGCTGTACCGAAATGAAGTTATACCCGTCGCTGGCGATGCCCGACAGAAAGGTCTGACGCACCGCGGAAACGGCATCGGTCATACCATCCAGCCGGTTGTGCACAGCCTGGTAGGCCGCGCCGACGATCGTGCAATCTTCGGTCGTGAACGGCATCTGGAAGGTCAGGTTCTGCAGCGGCAACCGGCGCGTCTCATGGTTCACCGAGACAATACCGAACAGCGCCAGATCATCCTCGAGGGCCTCCAGCACGCCGCCCATGCGGGTCAGGGTGCCGCCGTGCATTTCATCCCAGGCGATCTCGCCCGCCCCTGCTGCGGCGACCCGGCGGGTGATTTCCGACTGAAAGTGCGTTCGTACAATCTCAGGCACGGCATGGTTCGCCGCCAAGCCGCTCGTCACCGACAGGCGCAAAGGCTCGGTTGTCCGGGGTTCAGCCGCATGGGATACGTCAAACGGCGTCAGGGTAAACGCCGACAGGACCATGCCTGTCAGGGCAGTTCGTACACTCATTTCGGCGCCTCGTTCCTTCCTGGAGTCGGGCCATGCACCCGATCTCCGGGCGCAGGTTTGCGCTGTGCACCGGCTATTGTGCGCACAAAAGGTTAATCAAGCGCATACGACAAAAGGCAGGATTAAGGGCCTTTGCAGGATCGGCCTAATCTGCGGCGTCCCGACGATCCAGCTCGAACGCCTCGGCCAGCAATTCGTAGGACCGTCGCCGGGTCTCGAAATTATATGTGATCGTGAGGATGAGCAGCTCCTCAAAACCATGCTCGTCGGCGAATGCCGAGAGCTGGTCGCGCAGGCTTTCGGGCGTCCCGGTAAACCGATTGGCCTTGTTCGCCTCGACGATCTCACGCTCTTGCGCATTGTACTCGTAGGCCAACGCCTCATCGGGATGGGCGTAGGGCAGATGTTGCCCGTAGTTGAGTTTCAGGCGCCACAGATCCCGGCTGGCAGCCAGATAGTCGGCTTCTTCCTGGGTATCGGCGCAGATCACGAACACCCCGGCATTGGCCCGGGGCGCCACCAGCATGTCGGACGGCTGATAATTGTCCCGATAATATTTGAGCACCGGTGCCGTGACCTGTGGCGCGATGAAATGCGCAAAGGAATAGGCCAACCCGAAATGCGCCGCATAGGCCGCGCTCTGGTCGCTGGACCCGAGCAGCCATACTTCCGGCGCCTCGGCCACAACGGGTGTGGCACGAACATCCTTGAAGGGTTTCGTTGCGGGCGTTTCATCGGCCAGAAACGCGACCATGTCGGCGATCTTGGTCGGAAAATACTCGATCCCGACCTCGCTTCCATAAGCGAGTGCCGCTGCTGTCGCGCCGTCGCTGCCCGGCGCGCGACCGATGCCAAGATCGATCCGGCCCGGGTACAGATTCTCCAGAAGCTTGAAGTTCTCCGCCACCTTCAGCGGCGAATAATGACTGAGCATCACCCCACCGGAGCCGACGCGTATATGGCGGGTCGCGGCGGCCACCCGGGTCACCATGATCTCCGGCGACGACCCGGCGAATCCCGCAGTGCCGTGATGTTCGGCCAGCCAGTAGCGGGTGTAGCCCAACCACTCGGTCGCCTGTGCCAGCGCGATGGTTTCCTCGAGTGCCTGACGGGCATCACCATCCTGGCGCACGGGTGATTGATCGAGGACGGAGAGTTTCACCATATCGACGGTCCGGGCCTATGAGGTTTCAGTGGTCGTGGACGGCCGCGGCTGGAGGAACACGGTCATCAGGATGCCAACGGTCACGACCACCGCGCCGGCAACATTCACGGCGGTCGGTATCTCTCCAAGCGTCGGAATCGCCACGAACAGCGCCAGCGCGGGGACCAGGGACCCAACCGCCGCCTGCCGGGTCGGGCCGATGGTCTTGACCGCATAGGCATGGCCGAAGATGCACAGGAACGCGCCGAATACCCCATGCACCACCGACTGCATCACGATATCGCCGAAGGGCGCGGTGAACATGGTCGAGGGCAGGAACAGGAACCAGACGGGAATGTAGACAAGCGTGTTTCCGACCAACAGGGCCGCCAGCGACTGCATGACCGAAAGCCGCGCCGCACGCATCCCGCCATACCAGATGGCCACCGACATCGCCGCACCGAGAAACAGAAGATGACCACGCCACTGACCGCCCAACCCCCCGGCCGTGAATGCCTCCCAGCCGACCGCGGCCACGCCTGCGACTATCGCGGCAATCCCGGTCCACTGCCAGCGGCCGGGCCGATCGCCAACCCAGGCCCAGGCGACGAGCGCCGCGAAGACGGGGAGCGCGCCATACATCACGACCGCCGCATGGCCGACCGGGGCATAGGTCATGCCGCCAAACAGCATCAGGATAAACGGTGCGCCGCCAAAGAAAGCGACGATCGCATGGTCGCGCAACCGCACCCGCCAGGGGAAATACCGGATCAGCAGTGGGACGGCCAGGATGACCGCCACGCCCATACGCAAGGCCGCCATATCGTAGATCGTCAGCGCATCGGTGGTCGCGCCGAGCCGGCCGGCGATCAGCATCACGACGACACAGGCGACGGTGCCGAGACCGGCCCCTATTCCTCCCCAGTCTTTCATATGAAATCCCTACAACCGATCGCGCGCGGTGATGATCTGTTCCGACATGGTCATCCAGGCAACCATGAACGGATCAAATTCCTAGCCGCAGGGCTCATTCGAAACAATGGGCATGGCAGATAATCACAGGTGTTGGTCGCCTGCGGGAGTATATCAGCCTTGATCGAAGACGCCGCGAACGAAACAATCACCCCCATGGCCGAACAAAAACCCGACTTCTCCGATATTCCGTCGCTCGACCGGCTCTTGCAGACGCCGGCAGTGATCGCGCTGGTCGAATCCCATGGTCGCAACGCGACCGTGGCGGCGCTGCGCGCGGCACTCGACACGGCACGCGCAGCGCTCGCGGCTGGAGACAAGGTCGACCTTGCAGAAGAACTCTTCGCCCAATCAGCCGCGGCCCGGCTCGAACGAGAATCAACGCCCGGTCTGCGCCGTGTCTTCAATCTCACGGGCACGGTCCTGCACACCAATCTGGGGCGCGCGCCACTGGCCGAAACCGCGATCGCGGCGATGGCCGATGCGGCCCGGGGTGCCAGCAACCTGGAGTTCGACCTCGAGACGGGAAAGCGCGGCGACCGGGATGTGCACGTCGAAGAGCTGCTGTGCGAACTCACCGGCGCGGAAGCCGCGACAGTCGTAAACAACAATGCCGGCGCGGTGTTGTTGCTTTTGAATGCACTGGCGCTGCGCAAGGAAGTGCCGGTCTCGCGCGGTGAGCTGGTGGAGATCGGCGGCGCGTTCCGGATTCCCGATATCATGGCGCGGGCCGGCGCCAAGCTCGTCGAGGTCGGGACCACCAACCGGACCCATGCGAAGGATTTCGAGACAGCCATCGGCGCTCGAACCGCCCTGATCATGAAGGTCCACACGTCGAACTATATTGTGCAGGGCTTCACCGCCGACGTCGCAGAAGACCAGCTGGCGTCAATTGCACATGCCCACGACATCCCATTCGCCGTCGATCTCGGCGCCGGCGCGCTGGTCGACCTGGAACGCTGGGGCCTGCCCCACGAACCCACCCCGCGCGAAACCCTCGCGGCGGGTGCCGACATCATCACCTTCTCCGGCGACAAGCTGCTCGGCGGGCCGCAGGCCGGCCTGATCGTCGGCCGGGCCGACCTGATTGCCAAACTCAAGCGGAACCCGCTGAAACGTGCTCTGCGCTGCGACAAGGCGACCCTCGCGGCGCTGGCCGCAACGCTTGGCCTCTACCGCGATCCCGACCGGCTGGACGAACGCCTGCCCACATTGCGCCTGCTGGCGCGCAAGCCTGCCGATATTCGCGCCCTCGCTGATACGTTGATCGACCCGGTACGCACCGCGGTCGGTGAAAATTGCACAGTCTCGGTCGAGGACTGCGCCGGCCAGATCGGTTCGGGTGCGCTGCCGGTCGAAAGCCTGGACAGTACGGCAATGGTGATCCGGCCCGTCGCAGCGCGCGGACAGGGCGCGCGCCTCAAGCGCCTGGCGACCAACCTCCGCGCATTGCCGATCCCCGTGATCGGCCGGGTTCATGACGACGCGCTCTGGCTCGACTTGCGCTGTCTCGACGACGTGGATCAATTTCGCGCTCAACTGGAAAAGTTGCCGAACTCATGATCGTCGCCACGGCAGGCCATATCGATCACGGCAAGACATTGCTGGTCAAGGCGCTGACCGGCGTCGACGCCGATCGGCTGCCGGAAGAAAAAAAGCGCGGCATGACCCTCGACCTCGGGTTTGCCTACACCGACCTCGAAAATGGTGCCCGCCTCGGTTTCATTGATGTTCCGGGCCATGAGCGCCTGGTCCACAACATGCTCGCGGGCGTGACCGGCATCGAATGTGCGCTGCTGGTGGTCGCCGCCGACGACGGACCGATGCCCCAGACACTCGAACATCTGGCGATCCTGGATATTCTCGGCATCTCCCGCGGCATGGTCGCGTTGACCAAAATCGACCGCGTCGAGCCCGCGCGTGTCGAGGAGGTTCTGGCCGAGATCGAACTCCTGATCGGCGAAACATCACTCGCGGGCGCACCCATCTATCCGGTCTCGGCGATCAGCGGTGACGGGATCGCCGAGCTGCGCCAACGCGTGGCCGATATGGCCGCGGAAACCGAGGTCCGCGCAGGCGACGGGCATTTCCGCCTCGCTGTCGACCGGGTCTTCACCGTCGCCGGAGCCGGCCTCGTGGTCACCGGCACCGCATTCGCCGGCACGGTGGCAAAAGAGGACCGCCTCTGGATCACGGGACACGACACGCAAGTTCGGGTGCGCGGCATCCACGCCAACAACCAGGACAGCGACACGGGCCGGGCGGGCGATCGGCTCGCCCTCAACCTCGCCGGGCTCGACAAGGAAGACATCGTGCGCGGCGACTGGCTCGTCGCCGACCCCGCACTCGACCTGTTCCGCAAGCTGGATGTCCGGTTGCACGTGGTCGCCGACGCGAAGCGACCCTTGCGCCACTGGACCCCGGCGCATGTCCATCTCGGCGCCCGGAATGTGACCGGCCGGGTCGCCATTCTCGGGGCAGACAGCGCTGCGCCCGGCACCTCGGTACTGGCCCAGCTGGTTCTCGATGCACCTGTCGGGGCCTGCGTGCTGGATCGCTTCGTCATTCGCGATCAGTCTGCGCAAGTTACGTTGGGCGGCGGGCATGTCGTGGATTTGCATCCGCCGCGTCGGGGACGCGCCAAGCCGGACCGCCTGGAGTTACTGGAGGCTCTCGACACGACCGATCCGGTCGCCGCTTTCGGTGCCGCGCTCGAGCGGTCACCCACCGGGGTCTCGATCGGGGATTTCGCGGCCGCGCGCAACCTGACCACAACCGAGATGGCCGCGACGCTGGAATCCAACCAGGCGGTCGTCACGGGCGAGGACGCGACAGCCCTGGCCTTGTCCGCTGACATCTGGACAGCTCGCCGTGACGATTTGCTCACGGCACTCGATCAGTTTCACACGCGCTACCCCGACCGGCTCGGACCTGCCGCAGCGCAGCTCCGCAAAAGCCTGGGGCGTTACATTTCCGAACCCTTGTTCGACGCGATCACCGCAACGCTGGTGGCCGACAAAACCCTGTCGAGCGACGGCATGCTTCTGCACCGCCCAGACCATCAGCCCGGCCTGACCGGCGATGATGCGAAGCGCTGGGAGGTGATCCAGCCCATCCTCAACGAAACCCCCGAAAGCCCGCCGGTCGTGCATGACCTCGCACAGGCGGCCGGGCTGCCGGTCAATGGGGTCGGCAAGACGCTGCGCCAGGCCGTCCGGATGGGCCTCGCGGTTCAGATTGCGGAGAACAGGTTCTTCACGCCGGCGGCCCTGCGCGCCCACGCGGAGGTTTTCGAGGCCATGGTCGCGACCGACGGGACCGTTGGCGTCTCTCCGTTCCGGCAGAAAGCGGGTATCGGCCGAAATCTGGCCGTCGAGGTACTGGAATATTTCGATCGCGTGGGGCTGTCGCGTCGCGACGGCAACGCGCGGCATCAGGTGCGCCCGGTTGCCGAAATCTTCGGCACCTGAATCCGTTCAGCAGCTATTCAGTTCGGCCCCGGGGTCGCCGTTTCGCCGCGTGCGTGCCTACGGCCGCACGAAGGCGTAGCTGACAACCTGACCAACATTGTCGGTGTTGCGCACGGTTGCGATCGCCTTGTCGAGTTCTTCCTGCGAACGCGCGCGCCCCATCAGGTAAATCGTGCCAAACGAGTCCGCGGCCGTGCGGAAATTCACATCGGCCACACCGCGGGTCGCCACCATTTCCACGCCGACCTTGGTTTCGAGTACCAGGACATCATCCCAGCCGAGGAGTTCATCTGCGCGGCGTTCGCGCTCGGCATCGCTCAGAACCTGCGAATGCCAGAACAGGTCTTTCACACCTTCGACCTGCTTCACCCGGGCGAGAAAATCATCATGGGTTTTCTGCTCGGCGAAGATACCGGTGATCAGAAGCTTCTGTTCATAGATTTCCGTCGAGGCTTTGATTGTGCCGAGGTCAGCCATGATCCGATTGACGTCGATCACGATCCGGTTGTCCTTGGCGATGTCGGCTGTGCTGCGCGCCTCGATCGCGCGATCGATCAGCGTTTTTGGCGCCTTCAGGATATCGCCGAGCTGCGCGCCGGCGGGCTCCAGAGGCAAGGCGACGAAGGGTGCCGCCAAAAGTGCCGCAGCCGTGGCTTTTTGAAACCGCATGAGCATTCCCTTGGGTTGTGTCCCCGATCTGCCCATCATTGTTTCTCTCCTCGAATTTTACATTCCGGCCCAAGCGCGGGCGCGAACAGCCGACACGCGCATATCCCCTTGCCGTAGCGCGTGCCCCGAGAACGCGTCAACGCCCGCACAAGCACATGTCACATCCAGTGGCGGTCTCAAATCCGGTCACCGCCACCGATTCCATAGATAGAATCTGAATGTGGCGGCGATGGGGAGATTTCTGGTTCAGATGACGGAAAGTCGCGCCGGGGGCGTTATCTGGCCTGCGGTGGCCGGGCCCAACCGAACAGAACACGGTGCTCTTCAGGGATTTTTTCCCATTCCCCGGCGTCCATCACAAGCGGTGGCTGGGACAAAAAATTCACCGTGTCGCGAAACCAGGACCGCTGATAGGTGTTGTAAAGCACCGGGCGCGGCGCGGCGGATCGGTTGGGCGTGCCGCCGTGCCAGACCCGTGCATCGAACAAAAGGGCCGAGCCCACCGACACATCCGGGGCGACGGGCGATATATCCGGCACGTCATCATGAATGGCCTTGTGGCTGCCCGGGAAAAAGGCCGTCGTGCCGTTTGTCGCGTTCATTTCGACCAACGGGATCACCAGCGTGAGGCTGTAAATCGGAAGTTCCGGGCTTACATGCTCGGCTTCGAACAGCACGGGCATATCAAGATGCGGCTCCTGATCCTGCGACCCCGGCAGCGACGTGACCGAGACGAAACTGCCAAGGATCACATCCTGTCCGAGCAGCTTCCGGATTATCGGAAAGGCTGTTTGGTTCGCATAGATCGCGGGATCGTTGAAACAGCCGTCGACGGCGATCGAGATCATCGTTCGCTTGTCGCCGACGGTCAGCGCATCGGCATAATCGCGGTCTTGATGATAGGTTTTATAATCCGCGCTGTAGGCGGCGTGGAGCCCGGCCACCAGTTCCGGTGACAAAACATCCTCGAAAACCATCACGCCGGGATCCGCAAAACGGCGGGTGATTTCGTCGTGAAGCATGTCGGGAATGATGCCCCCGCCCGGCGCCTTAACCCGGGGTATCTCGACCGGCTCGCTCAATTCGCCCATCCTCTGGTCAACATCTGCGCCACGCTTGCACAGCCAACCCTAACATCAGACACTCTGTTTGCTCAGCAACCGATCGGGACCCGTGCGATGCAAACTTTGAAAATCGGCGCATTCTCCGTCAAATCCGTCCACGAAGACACCGGCGCCTATATCACGCCGGCCGATATGTTTCCCACCGCAACCGCCGAGGCCGTGGCGGCGCATCTGGACTGGATGGCCCCCACCTATTTCGACATCGCCAGCGGCAAGCTCAAGCTCGCTTTCCAGAGTTTCGTGCTGCAAACCCCGCAGCACAACATCCTGATCGATACCTGCGTCGGCGAGGACAAGGAACGAACCCATCCCGAATTCCACATGAAGAAGTGGCCGTGGATGGACAATCTGAAAGCCCTGGGGCTGACCCCGGCGGACATCGATATCGTCATGTGCACCCACCTGCATCCCGATCATGTCGGCTGGAACACCCAGTTGCGCGACGGCCGATGGGTGCCGACCTTCCCGAACGCGAAATATGTCTTCGCGCGCGACGAGTATGCCCATTGGGAAAAGGAAAGCGCCCAGGGTTCGGAACGCATCGGGCTGACCTTCATCGACAGCGTGCTGCCCGTCGTGGAAGCGGGACAGGCCGTCCTGGTGGACCATGACCATCAGATCGAGGACGGCATCTGGCTCGAGCCCACACCGGGACATTCGCCGGGCCATGTGATCGTCAACGTCGAGTCCAACGGTGAGCGCGGCGCCTTCATCGGCGATCTGATGCATCACCCCATCCAGGTCCCCCATCCCGAATGGAGCACCTGCTTCTGCTGGGACCTGGAGATGTCGGCACGAAGCCGCACGGCATTCGTGGACGCCCATACGGATGCGGGCACCCTGGTGATGCCGGTGCATTTCGCCGGTGCCACCGCCGGCCATATCACGCGGGCCGGCGACAGCCAGACATTCAAGTTTCTCGACGACGCCAGCTGAACGGAAAGAACATGAGCATTTCGATCATACAGACCATGGACGTAGCACCTGAGCGCATGGAAGAGCGCGACGGCTGGGCCATTTCCGAGTTCCGCCTGCCGATCACCGGCGACACGGGCAGCGCCACCACGGTGTTCCACTCGATCTTCCGGCCGGGCTCCACCCACGCCAAGCATCTGCACGAAGTCAGCGACGAAATCGCTGTTTATATCTCGGGCTACGGGGTCGTCGGCCAGAGCGAAAGCCGCGCGGTCGTGACGGCCGGCCATTGCCGCCTCATGCCCCGGGGCTCGGAGCATTTCTTCTATAACGAAACACCGGACGAAGATGCGAAAGTCGTCGGTTTCTACATGAACGCCCCGAGTGTCGAGGGCACGGGCTACCGGTTTTGCGGCACGGTCGGCGAGGATGACATCTCGCGCGCGCGAGACGGCCTCAATGAAGGCATTCTGGTTCGTCTGGAAGAGACATCCGCTCCCGGCGACGGCATCCCGGACGCGTGGCGCGACGCCGATGTGAAGGCGCCCATCGGCAGCCACAACGGCAGCGACAATGCGCTGGTCCATGCGTCACTGGCGCCGGGCGCGGCGATCGGGGAACACGCGCTCGGCAATGCCGAGGCGATCTACTATGTGGTGTCCGGGCAGGGTCACGCGACGGGTGGTGACGGCGGTGACATTCGCGACGACAGCTTCGTGTTCGTGCCGCGCGGCGAACGCCACGG
The DNA here is from genome assembly GCA_965205535.1 of Alphaproteobacteria bacterium. Classification (GTDB taxonomy): domain Bacteria; phylum Pseudomonadota; class Alphaproteobacteria; order UBA6615; family UBA6615; genus UBA8079. The sequence continues at coordinate 765,038 of CBDBHH010000005.1, forward strand.
CATCCGCAACACCGGCGACGCGCCCCTCGAACTCTATATCGTGATTACCGGCGCCGGCAGCCTTGCCACCGCAGCCGGCTAGAGACCTAGGCCGTGTTGCGGGTCATCCCCGTCACACCGCCGATAAACAGTGCGACGCCATAACCGAACGGCAGGATCATGATTGTCGACAAGAGCGGTTTCCAGACCAGCACGAAGGGCTCGGGTCCGCCGCGGATTTCAAATGCAACGACCGTAACCACTGCCGCGACAATCGCACCAATATAGGCTTCCCGGTGAAGGTCGTCATAGGCCGCCATCCGGCCCGACTGATGCGAGTTGTCCGCCTTGGGAAGCACTGACCGCAAGGCCAGGGTCGCGACCGTCATAACGACGAACGGCAAGATGAACAGGATCTGATGTTCCGTAGTGGCTAAAAACTTGAAGACGATTTCCATGATGGCTCCCCTGCCCAAACCTGGGCGCGTTGCTACGATCCGCTTGTATATGATTTACAATGCAAAAGGCACGGGTGACAAGGCCAAGGACGACCTCAGGATTGCGGCGCATCGCGATTATGTGCACGATATTCCGGTGATCGGCGCCGGATTCGGCGCATTTTTCTAACGTAAGGACGCAAAATGTCAGAAAAGCTCGGCATTGGCTCAGCCTTCCCCAACCTGACGATTGATCTCGTCGGCGGCGGAACGCTCAGTCTGCCCGATGACCTCGATGCAAAATATCGGGTCATCCTGTTCTATCGCGGCCACTGGTGACCCTATTGTCGCCGTCAGTTGGTCGGCTTTGCAGAATTGAAAGACGAATTTGACAAGCTGGGCGTGAAAGTTGTCGCCGCGAGTGTCGATGATGTCGAAAAGGCCCAGGAAGTCGCCGATGAGGTGAATTTCCCGGTGGGCCATGGGGTGTCCCGCGACACCGCAAACGCGCTCGGTTCCTGGTGGGAAGACCGTCGTCAGATCATTCAACCTTCCGAATTCATCGTTGGCGCCGACGGCAATGTCGTCGCGTGCAGCTACAGTGACGGCCCGCTCGGCCGGATCGATGCTGGCGATGTGATCAAGATGGTGAACTTCTACGAATCCCGCAAATAACCTGTCACGCCGATCCGGCGTTGCAATGTGATCGCGCCGCACCGGGCACCTCCGGTGCGGCGCTTTTCGTTTCGGCAACATTTACGCGCGCCCAAAAGCGGCGCTAAACTCGGTCGCAAATACCGGGAGGAGACACGCAAATGATCGCATACGACCTGAAAGTCGAAGAAGAATGGAACCCCCAGCGCCATGTCGAGAAAATCCTCGATTCGGTCGAGGACGGGGATGTCACGGTGGCCTGCTGGGAACCGGGCCAGGTGAGCCCGAACCATTGCCACCCGAATGCGACGGAAATCTATTTCTGCTTCGAAGGCGGCGGCGTCATGCGCACCCCTGACCAGACCATCGACGTGAAACCTGGCGCCTTCATCGTCCACCCTCCCGGTGAGCTGCATGAATATGAGAATGGGCCGCAGCGCTCCCTCCTGTTCCGCGTGCGCTACGGCGGAGACTTCTCCACCCGCATCAAGGACTGGCCATCGCAGCCCGGCTATGAGCGGAGCGACGACGACCGCGTCTATTATCCGGACTAGGACAACACAAATCGAACGGGGTACGAGCATGCACACGCAAAAACGTTCAAACACCACGTTAGTTTCGAAACTCATGGCCGGCATTGCGTTCGCCTCGCTAATGCTGGGATCACCGACCGCTCTGGCTGACGATGACGGCGTTGACGCCGATGATGTCGTGGCCGCGCTGGCCCGCGAGGGTTTCCCAGTCGATCTCGGCGAGGACATCTGGGGAGAGCCCGAGATCGAAAGCGCCATGGGAGACACCCTGTTCGACGTCCTGTTCTTCGATTGCAACGGGGATGTCTGCGAAACAATGACCTTTAGCGCCGCCTATGTGTCCAATAGCGTCTCCATGCAGGAGATGAACGACTGGAATATCGAAACGCTGCACGGACAGGCCTCTCTGGACGACGAGGACGACCCGAATCTGGACTACACGATCCTGGCCGCCGGTGGCCTGACCGACGCCAATCTACGTGCCATCGTGCGCCAATGGGCAGTGTCCCTCTCCGAATTCGAGGACCATATTGGCTGGTAAGGCAACTCTGGCCGTGCCGCGGCATCTTCCAAAGGCGGCGCCGTCGCCAGTGCCACATCAACTATCGACGTCTGCAACAACAGCGGCGACGGTGTGTCCATCGCCTATGCGACTGCCTCCGGCGGCACGGACGGTTCCGGTGACACACTTTTTCGTTCTGAGGGCTGGCTAAACATCGACGACGGTGAATGCGTCGACGTCTGGGATAGCCCGTTTCAGAACCGCTTCTATTACGTCTATGCCGAAGCGGACGACGGCGACTATAGCGGCGACTATTTCTTCTGTACCCTGGAGGACGCCTTCGAAATCGTCGATACCCAGTGCAGTGCCGACTATGAGCGCAACGGCTTCTTCCAGATCGACATGGCCGAAGGTAACCGCATGCAGGTAGGCCATAGCATCAATCTCAATCCCTGATTGCGCGACGGCAAACCGCCTCGCTCAATTTGAGACCGACGTTCATGGGTGTTCGTACCGGACACGGCACCGGATCCCTTGCCCCGCCACACCAACTCGCCGACAATGAAGGTGGAGGAGGACCGTTCCCCGGTGGGGCGCCCGGTCTTCAAAACCTTCGCATCCCCTTATGCTTGCTGCCTTTGGTTGTGTTCTGGGCCCGTTCTGTGCGTTTCACGGCACTATCTGCTGCTGCCAAGTACGCCCTCATATCATCTGCTAACGTCGAGTACGGTGCCAAAACGGGTGCCAACTCGTGGCGGCAGATATCGAAGTGATGCTGAACATCCATTATTATTTTTTTGCTGTAGGTTTTGATACAGCAATATTTATGATTTGACTCGGAACTAATCACCTGCCACTCTGTACATGAAGCTACAGAGTATTATTCATGCGCCTGCCACAGATATCCGAGATACAAACAGGTTTTACGCTCCGAAAACGGCTGGAGACGAGTCTTTCGGGGGGCGTTCTCTCGCTCCAACTTCGCAATCTCGGTCGGAATGGAGTCGATTCTCCGGATTGTTTGGATCGGCTACCGCTCGAAGACATTAAGCAGCGTTATCTCGTCTCATCAGGCGACGTCCTCTTTCGATCAAGAGGAGAGCGAACCACAGCGTGTGCGCTCGATGAGCGGTTTTCCGAACCAGCCGTCGCCGTATCACCCATCGTAATCCTCCGTCCTGATACTTCTTTGGTTCTTCCTGACTACCTCGCCTGGTCGATCAACCAGCGCGCGGCGCAGCGTCATCTTGATGATGACGCAAGGGGCACCAGCATGCGGATGGTGCCAAAGTCGGCTCTGGATTCGATGGAGATTGATCTCCCGGATATCGAGACACAGCGCCGCATTATTGCGCTCGACGATCTCGCCAGGCGCGAGCACCGCCTGTCGCAACGCCTTGCCGAAACGCGCCGGCAGTTAATCAATCTCCACCTCGTCGATCGATCGACCAAACCGCGCCTGGGCGCGGATCAGCAAAGGAAAGCGTCATGACCGATACCACCACCCAGAACCAGGTCAATCAGGCTGCCTGGGCCGCCTGCGACACCTTCCGGGGTGCCGTCGATCCGGCGCAGTACAAGGATTACATCCTCGTGATGTTGTTCCTGAAGTACATCTCGGACCTCTGGAACGATCATCTCGTCGCCTACCGTGAACAGTTCGGCGAAGACGAGGCGCGCATCCGCCGCCGGCTCGAACGCGAACGCTTCGTCCTGCCCGAAGGCGCCAGCTTCTGTGACCTCTATGAACAGCGCAACGAAGCCAACATCGGCGAGCGCATCAACATCGCGCTGGAGCGCATCGAGGACACCAACCGCGTCAAGCTCGAGGGGGTCTTCCGCAACATCGATTTCAACTCGGAATCGAATCTCGGCCGTACGCGCGACCGCAACCGCCGCCTCAAGAATGTGCTCGAAGATTTCGCCAAGCCGGCGCTCGACCTGCGGCCCTCGCGGGTCACCGAGGATATCATCGGCGAGTGTTACATCTATCTCATCTCACGCTTTGCCTCGGATGCCGGCAAGAAGGCGGGCGAATTCTATACGCCAGCGCCAGTGTCGAGACTCCTCGCTCAGATTGCCAATCCGCAGCCCGGCAACACAATCTGCGACCCAGCCTGCGGTTCAGGCTCGCTGCTCGTCCGCGCTGCCGAAACGGTCGGCTCTGACAATTACGCCCTCTACGGCCAGGAAGTAAACGGTGCAACCTGGGCGCTGGCCCGCATGAACATGTTCCTGCATGCCAAGGACGCCGCACGCGTCGAATGGTGCGACACGCTGAACAGTCCGGCGCTGATCGAGGGCGACCAACTGATGCGCTTCGATATCGTCGTTGCCAACCCGCCCTTCTCACTCGATAAATGGGGCGCGGAAGACGCCGCGAGCGACCGCTTCGAGCGTTTCTGGCGCGGCGTGCCGCCCAAATCGAAGGGCGACTATGCCTTCATCACCCACATGATCGAGATCGCCAAACGGAAGAGCGGGCGCATCGCCGTTATCGTGCCGCACGGCGTGCTATTTCGCGGCGGCGCCGAGAAGAAGATCCGACAGGCACTTATCGAGGAGAATTTGCTCGACGCAGTCATCGGGCTCCCGGCCAACCTTTTCACTACCACCGGCATTCCGGTCGCAATCCTAGTATTTGACCGTTCGCGCGAACAGGGCAGTGAAAACGAGGCGCGTAAAGACGTGATGTTCATCGACGCCAGCAAAGAGTTCACATCGGGTAAGACGCAGAATGTGATGGACGATCCTCATGTCGCCAAGGTGTTGGAGACATATGCCAGCCGCACTGAGGTAGAGAAATACTCGCATTGCGCCAGCCAAGAAGTAATTGCCGAGAATGACTTCAATCTCAACATCCCCCGATATGTGGACACGTTTGAGGCGGAGGAAGAAATAGACGTCGCCGCGTTGCAAAAGGAGATCGTGCAAATCGAGGCCGAGCTTGCCGACGTGCGTGGGCGAATGGCTGGTTATTTGAAGGAGCTGGGCGTTGATGTCTAATTTTTGGTCAACCCATACTGGTGAAGAACTCACCACTAAGATCACGAAAGGCTCATCTCCAAGATGGCAAGGGTTTGAGTACCAGAAGGAAGGGGTTCTATTCATCACAAGTGAAAACGTTCGCGACGGCTATCTTGATATAACAGCACCCAAGTACCTACCGGATGCGTTTGGAGATAAGGCGAAAAACAGCAAGCTCTGGCGAGGTGATATTCTCATAAACATCGTCGGTGCCTCTATTGGTCGCGTCTGCACGTTTAACCTTGAGAAGGTTGAGGCAAACGTAAATCAAGCAGTCTGTGTTTTCCGAGTTAAGTCGCCACACTTGCCAGAATTCTTTCTTCAATATTTCCAAGCGCCACACGTTAGGTCCAGACTGATGGGCGAAACATCAGATTCGGCCCGTCCGAATCTGTCCCTGACCGACTTTAGAGAGTTCGAGTTTGAGGTGCCTCCTGTTCAGGAACAGCGCAAAATTGCCAAAATTCTGCGGACATGGGATGAGGCCCTTGAGAAGCTGGAGGCGCTGCGGGCGGGGAATCTGCGCCGACGTGTCTGGATACGGACACAGTTGTTTACCGGAAGAACGCGGCTACCAGGCCATACCGGCGAATGGCGCGAGGTGGCTTTGGCCGATGTTCTGACCGAACACAGGCTGCAAGGTACCGGCGCGGAGGAGGTATTCTCCGTCTCGGTGCACAAAGGGCTCATCAATCAAATAGAGCACCTAGGGCGCTCCTTCGCGGCCGCTGAGACCAAGCACTACAACCGAGTTCTTCCAGGAGACATTGTCTATACAAAAAGCCCAACAGGCGACTTCCCACTAGGCATCATAAAGCAGAGTAAGATCGAACAAGAGGTCATCGTCTCACCACTCTACGGCGTATTCACGCCCGAAACTCAAGCGCTTGGCGTAATCCTCGATTCCTTGTTCGAGTCTCCGCTTGCAGTACGCAACTACCTGCATCCGCTCGTTCAAAAAGGCGCCAAGAATACTATAGCGATTACCAATCGTCGTTTCCTGGAAGGCAAACTTTGCCTTCCGGTAGAAGCTACCGAGCAGGAAGCCATTAAGGAAGTTGTTGAGACCTCTCAAGCAGAGCTTGTTGCGATCGAAGCGCAAATCGAAGTCCTTACCCGTCAAAAGCGCGGCCTGATGCAAAAGCTGCTAACTGGTGAATGGCGAGTCAATGTTGAACCAAAGCATATGGTGGCAAGCTAATGGTCACCTACGTGCCACCACCGGACCCCCAAGGTAAGCTGATTGTCGAGAACAGATCGCCCACCAGAACAGAAGTTTATTTCATACCCGATGACGATCGTTTAGCTGCGGCGCACCTCGACCTCACCACCCCGTTGAGCCACAAAATTCGGGTGCTGACATTCAACTCAGACGATGGCTCGATCACGATTGAGCCCAAAAACACCCTTCACGCGCATCCGAATTTCTTAGGGCCCAAATACGACCAGATCGAACGCATTCGGATTAAAAGCGCTAACCGCCTTTTTGAGGCCGCAGACGATCTCCCAGAAACGGTCGACGATGTCATCGAGGTGCTGTCCGATTTCCCGTCAGGCTTCACGAAGAATCCTGACTTCGGCCTTGGTCTTGGTAAGGAATACCGCTTCGTAATAGACACGGTCGAAGAGTTATCAGATTGCACGATTTTGGACCTCACTACCGATGAAACTCGGGTCGATGAGAGCAAAAGTACCTTTTACATTTCCGCACAGGATTTTGACGATCTTCGTAGAACACTAAACAGCATCACCCGGCTCGGTCAAAACGCAGCACGATCTGTAAAAACAGCTACAACCCACAACAAACTAGCTAAGAAGATTGGCGCCCCCGGCGTTGAGGTGAACGCAGGACGGCATCCAGTACGCCGAATGATCACAGCCAAAGCGTCAGGCAAAGAGATCCTGCAAGAAGATGAACAGGACGCTGTGATTCACATACTTTCGCAGTCCGCGAAGGCAATGGGTGAAGCACAGACTGAAAAGCTCGCGAAGCTTCAAAGCGAAATTGAACTCGTCACTTTGGAGACGCTTATTGAACGCTACACAAAAATGATGAGCAAGAACCTGAAGGAAAACAGCTGGCAATCATTCTTCAATGAGAACCCTTTCATCCTGAATATGGCATTCGGCTATCCCGTAATCAAAGTGCAGGACCAGGCCTCTGTCGGAGGACGGAAGCTTTCCGGGTCCGGCGAGAAAATTACAGACTTTTTGGTCAAAAACAGCCTGACCAACAACACAGCAATTTTCGAGATCAAGACCCCAAAGGCTGCTCTTTTGAACAAAACGCCGTTTCGTGAAGGGGTTTATACGCCATCCACTGAATTATCGGGATCGATAAACCAGGCGCTCGATCAGAAATACCAGTTCCAAGGTCAGATCGCGCAGATAAAGAACGCCAGCCGCATCTACGACATCGAGTCGTATTCAATCCATTGCTGCCTCATCGTCGGAACGAAGCCGTCCGGCGATGACCAGCTAAAGTCGTTCGAGCTTTTCCGTCGGAATTCCAAGGACGTTGAGATCGTTACATTCGATGAATTGTGAGCTACTCCCCGATCATTGGACAGTTTTCGGTGTAAATTAAGCTACTCTCTGCGCCTGCTGATCGGGTTGGTTTTGATCGATTGCCTGCCAGTAGATCACGGCAGGCGGTTTGCCGCCAAGGGCGGAATGCGGTCGCGCTTTGTTGTAGAACTCGATCCATTTTCGAATGCCGGCGCGAGCTTGTGACCCGGTCTCCCAGGCGTACAGGTAGACGCACTCGTATTTGAGGGAGCGCCACAGCCGTTCGACAAAGATGTTGTCGAGGAACCGTCCCTTGCCGTCCATGGAGATGCGCACACCCATCCGCTGCAGCCGGTCCGTCCATGCGAATGACGTGAACTGCGATCCCTGATCGGTGTTCACGATCTCCGGCGTGCCGAACTTGTGGATGGCCTCGTTTAACGCTTCGACACAGAAGTTGGCTTCCAGCGTGTTTGAGATGCGCCAGGCCAGCACCTTGCGGGTGAACCAGTCCATGATCGCCACCAGATAGAGGAACCCGCGGCGCATCGGCAGATATGTGATGTCCGCTGCCCAGACCTGGTTCGGCCTATCCACCCTCAGCCCTTTGAGCAGATAAGGCCAGATCTTGTGACCCTTCGCCGGCCTGCGCGTGTTGGGCTTCTGGTAAATCGGCATTAGGCCCATGAGCCGCATCAGCCGGCGAATGCGCTTCTCATTCACCCGATGCCCCTCATTGCGCAGGTGCCAGGTCATCTGACGAACACCGAAGAACGGCGTCTTCAGGAACTGTTCATCGATCTGCCGCATCAGGGCCAGGTTCATATCACTTTCGCCCGTCGGCGTGTAATAGAACGACGACCGAGAGATCGACAGCAGCGCGCACTGCTTGCCTACAGACAGATTGGGACGGTTGGGTTCAATCATGTTCCCCCTCACTTGCCGGTCCAGGGTTTGAGCTTTCTTGATAAAAAATCGTTGGCCACAGCCAACTCCCCGATCTTGGCGTGGAGTTCCCTGACCTGATCCTCATCGATCTCCGGCTTCTGTCGACCGCCCCGCTCGAATACGCCCGAGGCGCCTTCCAGCAGTGCACGCTTCCATTGATGGATCATGGTCGGGTGAACACCGAACCGGCTTGCCAGTTCGGATGCCGTCTCTTCGCCCTTCACCGCTTCAAGAGCAACCTTCGCCTTGAACTCGGGGGAGTGCTGCTTGCGTTTCGACATCGCTGATCTCCTTTTCGTCGAAGACCAGCAGACAACAAATCGTAGCTTACGTCAGTGTCCCATTTCCGGGGAGTAGCTCATTGTTGAAAAAGCTGAAGCAGCTGCACGCATTTCTAGGTGTAGCTAAAAAGGAGGGGACAGAATGAAGTTCGAAGTCTATTGCGACGAAGCCCTTCCAGACCTTTTTACCTCCCAACGCCCCCAGGCACGTTACTTGATGATAGGCAGCCTTTGGCTGCCTGCCGAAATGCGCGGCGAGGCCAAGAGCAAAATTGCCGATATAAGGGCTCGCCATTCTGTTTGGGGGGAGATGAAGTGGACGAAAATTTCGCCTGCGAAGCAGGGTTTTTACGAGGAACTGGTCGACGTGTTCATGTCCTTCGGCATGGATATGCGCTTCCGTTGCATCGCCGTGGACCGAGAACAGGTCAACCTCTCCTTGCACGAGAATGATGGCGATCTGGGTTTCTACAAGTTCTACTACCAGCTCCTGCATCACTGGATCTTAGACTTCAACGAGTACCGCATATTCTGCGACATTAAGACAAACCGGGACCGGAAACGTCTGCACGATCTTAAGCGATGCCTTTACTACTCGAACCTTTCCTCCACGATTGACGACCTCCAATCGCTGCCGTCGTCGGAGGTTGCTCTTCTGCAGCTTTGCGACGTGCTGCTCGGAGCTGCTTCCAGCCGCGTAAATCAGACTCTCGGCTCGGGAACGGCCAAGGAGGCTGTCGTCCAGAGACTCGAGACACACCTCAACCGGACGCAAATCGGACCGACGCCAAGGACCGAGGAAAAATTCAACGTTTTCAATATACGGCTAGACGGGGGCTGGTGATTCCGATGCCATCGTTACTACAGCTGCCCGATGAAACCGCCTATCGACAACATTTTATCGACACCTACTGCCAAGGCTGGATTGCGACGCACGACGGAATCCCCGTCTATTTTCGGCAGAACAAATTCGACCACGCATTCTACGAAAGCACCAATCGCAACGGCGTCAAGGATGCGTTCTCATGGGTGCGGGCGGAGCGCATGAACTGGATCAACGCAACTTTGATCGACCCGACAGCTGTCCGGTACCAAGGCTGGAACTCCAAGACGCACAGCTATGAACCCGCAAGGAGGGTTGACCTTCTACACGAGGATTTCGTGGTGGTCCTGGCGCTGGGTTTCAGGCACGATGGGGTGCTGAGGGCAAATTTCGTCACCTGCTTCCAGGCGAACAACAGCGCTGCCAAAATCCGCACCTCTCCCTTATGGACTAAGGAAGATTGCCTCAATGCACTGCGCTGATAAAAGTTGGGCGCTGATTTGCCATGCTGGCTCAGCGCCCGAAGCCTCGATTAGTTCAAAGCCGCTAGGCAGTGAACTCAAGCAGAATTTAGGAGCATATCGCCCCGAATGTCAAGAATCTTCCCAATCCCCGCTACGGAACAGAACGCACTATTGCAATACGGCACCATATCAACCCATTGATATTTATATAATAAAAACAAAACTTACCGATGGCAGAATCTGGCAATGACCTTCAACGCAGCCGAGAAACCCCAATCCCAGATTCCAGCGTTACAGCTGCTCATCGCGCTTGGCTACACGCCGCTATCGCAGGCCGAGGCCGACCGACTGCGCGGCGGGCGGCAGCGGAACGTTGTGCTCGATGACATTCTTGTCGAACAGTTGCTGAAGCTCAACCGCTTCACCCATCGCGGCAAGGAGTATCCGTTCGACCTGGAGGATGCCCATGAGGCGCTGCGCAGGTTGAAACCAACACCGGATCGCATCAAAGGGTTGCGTGGCACCAACCAGGACATCTACGACCTGCTTGTCCTCGGAACGACGATCACCAAGAACATTGAAGGCGACAGCAAAAGCTATTCCTTTCGCTACATAGATTGGGAGGAACCGGCGAACAACGTTTTCCACGTCACTGCCGAGATGGTTGTCGAGCGCACCGCGAGCACGAAGGTTCGCCGGTGCGACATCGTCGCATTCGTCAACGGTATCCCCTTCGTCGTCATTGAGAACAAGCGACCAACAGAGAGCCTGAAAAAAGCCGGCAGCCAACTGATCGGCTACCAGGGCGAGAGCAATATTCCGCAACTCTTCCACTATGCCCAGCTGCTTCTAACCATGAACCGGGTGGAGGCACGCTACGCAACCGTCGGCACGCCGCAGAAATTCTGGCAGGCCTGGCGCGAGGAAGAAGACAAAGAGACGATGCTGGCACCGCTGGCGTCGAGGGGATTGAGCGAAGCAGAGACGGCAACACTTTCAACATCCTTCGAGTCCGAAACACCAACAGAAGAGGAGGATGCTCCGGAATTGTCGGGTTTGGTCAACCGGCCCCTCGAACTTGGCGAAGAGCAGTCAATTTATACTGGCGAGTTCGCCAGCGCGCGCGCCGATTTCGATGCGCCCGCAGCCGAAGGTGAGCGTACGATCACGGCTCAGGACCGGACGATCCATTCCTTATGCCGGCCGGACCGGCTACTCGACCTCGTGCGGCGCTTCACCGTGTTCGACGACGGCGTGCGCAAGATCGCCCGTCACCCGCAGTATTTCAGCGTCCGTGCCGCTGTCGAGCGCGTCAAGCAACGTGACAATGACGGCATCCGCAAGGGCGGTGTCATCTGGCACACCCAAGGGTCGGGTAAGTCGCTAACGATGGTGATGCTCGGTCGCGCACTGGCGCTCGACCCCAACATCGTCAACCCCCGCATCATCATCGTCACCGATCGCGACGATCTCGACAAGCAGATCAGGGGGACATTCAGGTCCTGCGAGATGGACCCGGTACGGGCCACCAGCGGTAACCATCTCGTCGATCTGATCCGCGAACGCACGCCACTGGTGACGACGATCATCAACAAGTTCGATGTTGCCATGAAGGACCGCAATCGGCAGGACGAAAGTACTGATATCTTCGTGCTGATCGATGAAAGCCATCGCAGCCAGACCGGCCGATATGGCGGCTACGGCACATTCGCCATGAAGATGCGACGGATCCTGCCCAACGCCTGCTACCTCGGCTTTACCGGCACGCCGTTGCTGAAGAAGGAAAAGAACACACTGTCGACCTTCGGCGGCCTGATCCATAAATACGCGATCGACGAAGCCGTGGCGGACGAAGCGGTCGTGCCCCTGCTCTACGAAGGGCGAATGGTCGAACAACAGGTCGCGAGCACGGTGATCGACAGTTGGTTCGATAAGATCAGTGCGGCCCTGACCGACGCGCAAAAAGCCGACCTCAAACACAAATATTCGCGCATCGACGCGCTGGGCCGCACCCACAAGGCGATCGCCGCCAAGGCCTTCGACATCTCCGAGCATTTTCGCCAGCACTGGCAGGGCACCGGTTTCAAGGCACAGTTGGTGGCGCCGACCAAGGCGGCGGCAATCCGCTTCAAGGAGGTGCTCGACGAAATCGGACATGTCACCAGTGACGTCATCATCTCCGCCCCCGACGATCGAGAAGGCAACGAGGAGGTCGACACCAAATCGAAGGATCTCGTCCGCCAGTTCTGGGATCGGATGATGGCAAAATACAAATCCGAGGACGAGTACAACCGGCAGCTGACCGCCGCATTCAAGGGATCAGGTGATCCCGAGATCTTGATCGTGGTGTCGAAGCTTCTGACGGGTTTCGACGCACCGCGCAATACGGTGCTCTATGTCTGCAAGCCGCTGAAGGAGCACAACCTGCTGCAGGCGATTGCCCGCGTGAATCGGCTGTTCGAGGAAGAGGGGCGCGACAAGAAGTTCGGCTTTATCCTCGACTATGAAGGCCTGCTTGGCGAACTCGACCGGGCGCTGACCACCTACAGCGCCTTCGAAGAATTCGAGGCCGACGAACTCGGCCAGACAATTCACCACATCCGCGAAGAGATTCGCAGGTTGCCGCAGTTGCACGACCAGTTGTGGGACCTGTTCCGCGAGGTTTCCAACCGAAAGGACATGGAAGCCATCGAGCAGTTCCTAGCCGACCAGGCGCGGCGCGAGGAGTTCTATGAACGACTGCGCAGCTTTGGTCGCTGCCTGCACATCGCGTTGTCGTCGGACAAGTTGCTCGATGTCTACAGTGATAAGGAGATCGATAGCTTCAAGCGCGATTGGAAACAGTTCTCCGAACTGCGTCGGTCGGTACAGCTGCGCTATCAGGAGATCGTCGACATCAAGGAATTCGAGCCGAAGATCCAGAAACTGCTCGACGACCATGTCGTCGCCATGCCCGCCGAGACTATTATCGGGCTGGTTAACATCAACGACCCGGACGCGCTGGAGCAGGTGCTCGCTGAGACCGGGGTTTCCGAGGCGTCGAAGGCCGACCGCATCGCCAGTGCGACGCGGCGGGTCATCACCGAGAAGATGGAAGAGGATCCGGCCTTCTATCGCAGCTTTTCCGAGCTGCTCGAAGAGACGATTCGTGACTATCGCGAAAAGCGAATTTCGGAGCGCGAATTCCTGCGCAAGATGGCCAGCATGGCCGAACAAGTGGCGCAAAAGGATCGCGGCACACCAATGCCCGACGCGATAAGGGGCAACGATGACGGCCAGGCCTTTTTCGGCATTCTCGACGGCGCGCTGACAGGCAAAGATGATCCGGCAATCGATGCGGACACTACGGCGTCGATAGCGCTCGACCTGATCGGTCTCATCAAAGCGCATCATATCGTTGACGTCTGGAGCAACGATCTCGCCCAGAACGAAATGCGTAACGCAATCGACGACTACTTCTTCGACGTTTTGCGCGACGAGAAGGGCATCGACCTGACGGTTGAGGCAATGGACGCACTCGAGCAGCGAATCATGGACCTCGCACGCGCGAGGTTTCCGGGGTGACCGTCGAAGGTGGACAGCTGTCATATGGCCGGCACGTCATCGACTACGAAGTCGTCCGGCGCGACCGTGCGACGATCGAAATTGCCATAGAACCGGATACGCGCGTTATCGTCGCCGCACCCCGCGACGCGACGCGCGAAGCGATTGAGGCCAAGTTGACCAAGCGCGCCGCTTGGATTCGGCGCCAGCAACGCTACTTCGCGCAGTTCCTGCCACGCACGCCAGAGCGCAGCTACCAATCGGGAGAGACACATCGCTATCTAGGCCGGCAGTACCGGCTGAAGGTCGCGCCGCACGTGCAAGCCGGCGTTAAGCTGACGCGCGGTTTCATAGTGGTGCAGAGCCACCGGCCGCAGCGGACAGAAGTAACGCGCGAACTCGTCGATGCATGGTATCGCGAGCGCGCCCGCGCCAAATTCGAAGAACGGCTCGAGGTCAGCCTGGCGCGCTTCTCCAATCCTGAGAATTATCGCCCGAATGGCTTGATCGTCCGCCGTCTGCGCCAGCGCTGGGGCTCAATGACACCCGGTAAGCGCCTGACGCTGAACCGCCGCCTGATCGAGGCGCCGGTCGACACGATCGACTACGTCATCACTCACGAACTCTGCCACATCACGGAGCCGCACCACGGCCCGGCCTTTTTCGACCTGCTTGGCCGCGTGATGCCCGACTGGGAAAAGCGCAAATTGCGGCTGGAACGGGTGATGGCGTAGTAAAAGTCACTTGATCTCTACGGGCGGCTAGAGTGCACGTTAAATGCTGGCCCCATCACAGCAATACGTTTCGTCCTTGTGGCGCGTTGGATTGCAGACCACCGGAGCCCACCGCGAATTTGTCGCCGCCAGACAATTAGCCATGCCCTGAAACGGTCCGGACTCCCGCAATCATCCTTGATCGGATTTCAGGGACCAAGGCACGATAGCAAAGTGATCAGACCGGTATGTGAGTATCTGATCATCCCTAGTCAGCACTACCAATCCAAGGCGGTCATTCCCGGTGTGCGTCACGAGCCGCAAATCAAAGTCATCGAGCTTCTTATGGATGGCTAAGTCGCCCGGCGCAGCGACCCGCGATGGCTGAAAAACAGATGGATCATCGCGAACGGTTTTGCACTTATGCGACAACAATTCGACCTCTTTGAGCCACCCCATCTCAGATGACGTCAAACCACCAATGCTTTGACGGGCCTCGTCCACGACCACATCGTCAGATTGAACCATTTGTGCAAGCGCCAGTACCATCGCATTTCGCTTAAGCCGTTTGTTGAGATCGTCACGACTTTCGTTGAAGGGCTTCTGCAAATTCATAGTCAGACCGCAGTCCCAAGCAAGCCACAACACCAAGCCCTTTAGCCGCGCCACATCGTCACTTTGTTGAAAATCATCGCCTAGAGCCTCCAAGTGCAGAAGAGACAGCTCTCCTTCAAAGAGGTTAAACATGATTTCCTCCAGAAGGCCGAGCCGGTGCTTCTTTGGCACCGTCGTCTTGCCCTTTTCAACCCAGGCAACGCGACCATCACATTTTCGCAACTCTCTCAGGACGGCCAGCACGGCAAGTAAACGTACAAGAACCTTGTCCAGCTCCTGCTGCCCCTTAGCGTAAGCCTTTAACTGAGTGGCCATGCGATTGATGAGTGTTGCTACTCGCGTATGACAAACGTCTAGAAGCTCACCCTGTTCCCGAGATGCTTCCTGATCCTCGTCTTGGTCATCGTCTGCGCCGATCTGCTCTTCCTCGCTGCGGCCAAAGCGATCCACATCTTCCACCGGCTTATCTACCTGAAAGCGTAAGTGGTAGATGAGCGCATCGAGTAGATAAGCGAAATCGCCGGAATGGCTTAACCGCTTTTTAGACTTCCGATGCTTCACGTCTTCAACGTCAATGGCCAGACTAGCGGGTGCTTCCTGTTCCTCCGCTGGGGGTGTGTCTTGCGGACTAACCTTCTTACTCCCCGATGCCTGCGTTTCTCGAGCTTCGGAAAACACTATCTTATCGATGCACTGGATCAGGAGGTCGATACTCGGAGCATCGGTTTCAAGGCTCAGCAGAGCCTCCTTGAAACGTCGCTGGGCACCACTTGTAGCCTGCTCCTCTATTTCCCGCGTGTGGTGCAGTAGAAGCTTTAGTAGCAACTGGCCATCGAGAAGGACGTGCAGCGCATTGGCCTTTGTAAGTTCAGCCTCAGCAAATGCGATGAACGCGCTATCACCCTCAATACGATGTTGGCTGGTGTGGCTTAGCTCCTCGCCACCTACTGCACACAAGACAAATGACGGATGATCGACGCCTTTCAGCCACCTTTGATCAAGTATGATGTGGGCTTCATCTACGACCGCTACGCCGCTACGATAACCAAGAGGCTCTGACTCTGCCTGTTGTAACTCGTTGGACTCAATCGCATGCCAATCATCCTCGTTGAGGGCAGGCATGTCCGCGATGAGGTTGAACCCAATATTATCGGCTGCTGTTCGCGCACCTTCCCCGCGATAGACCAGCATCAACTCAACATTGCTGCCGGCATCAGACGAGAGCCACGCTGGAGCACTCGGGTTGGCGCTCCCTGAGGCGAAAACTGCACCTCCATTTTGCTGTTCAACAAAGACCCCCTTGGCGTGGAGATAGCGGTTGCCTTCAACCTCTTTATCTATATCCACGCCAAGGGCATCAGCGGACACGAGAGACACGTTTGACAGAGCGCGTGCTTTCGGCCCCATCTCCACAGTGCTTGGATCAACCGCCACGGTAAATTTTGCGGGCCTAAGGTCCTGTGTAACCCGCTCTATAAACTGAAGCTCACGGTCAAAAAATGCACCGGCGAGAGATACGCTTACAGCTTCTCCACCCACTATTTTTGTTAGCTGCTCCCATAGCGATTGCGCACCTGGCCGACCGGCGAGCAGCTGAATATCCTCGTTGCTGTCACCCACGCTGTTAATCCAAGGGGCGAAGTCCCTGACCAGACCAACCATACGTAGAAGATGGTCGGGTACTTCATTGGCAAAATGTTCTAGCCAGTAGTCGATCTCTGCCCAGGCATCTCGTGCCAGCGCAATTCCTTCCAGATCATCTGCGCTCTCGATCCGAACAAGGTTGGTAAGCTCTCGATTGAATCCGAACCCAGCCAGCGTCATGTTATGGCTGCCAACTAGAACCAAGCCCTTATTCTTACCGGCGAGGAACATGAGCTTCGGGTGAAATGCACCCCCAACCTTGACAGGCAAGAGCGTGTAACTACGCCCGGCGAGCTTGGGGGGGGGTGGGCTGCAAGTGAATGAGCATACTGGTTGGCATCCATCATCACCACGTTATGGCGCACGCCAGCGTTCACAAGGCGCCGTAGTACAACCTCCTCATAGAAAGGGAGGTACGCGTTAAAAGTGGTGATTAAGGACGCCTCATAACCACCCTTGCGCAGTTCGTCTAATAGAGAAATTCTATGGAGCATCGCCAAGCTCCATGATTGAAACACCAAGTTTACTTGGCTGCCACAGGTCGGAGATGTGCCGCTCCAGCGCGCCGATATCTTTGAGAATTCTAAGCGCCTGATTGAAGCGTGGGCGAGTATGAACAGCTGGCGGTATTGCTATCACTTCCATACCGCGATCGGATGGTCGAATGCGGAAAGTCGATTTGGATTGACCGCGAAGCTTTCGGAGCGCGACACGAAGATGCAGCTCGATACCCCAGTGCGTAAGCAACCAACGCAGCATGTCCTCCATATTCATTTCTGCCCATGTATGGTCCTTCTTGTAGGCGAATGACTGGAGATTAATCGGGTAATAGAGGAAATAGCCTTTATCGAACACCAGATTGGCATAGGGGCCTGAGCGATGACTGCTGCGGCTGGCTAGCGCAAGGAGAGCCCTAAAGGCGGCGACGAGAATTTCATGCCGCGTATCAGCGGACTTAGAAGATCGTGACAAGCCAGCGATATGCTCCATTAGAGCAACTTCGTGGTTTTGCTCACGCCACTCCGTCAGCACTGGCAGCCAGTCTGCGCTCATCGCAAGACACTGCGAAAAAGTGTTCTGTCGGCCGAACTCATCTAGGGCGGCAACGGCTTCTGGCTGCAACAAGAACCAGTCAACAACTTGCGCGCTGGAATCGAACCGAAGACCCGACTCTTCATAGGCATCGAGAACGGTAGAGAAGAGTCCCTGAACGGCTATGGAGAGAATTTCATTGCGGGCATACACAGCCCACTTATCCCGATTGTCCGCAAGATGTGGCGGTACTTCCCACAACGAGCCGCTAGGTAGGCTGCCTGTATATGCACATCCACGAAACTTCGCCTCTGAAACCTGCTCGCCCTCTTTTTCAAGAAGCCCGATAAGGCTCAGAATTGACTGCAACGTGCGGCGACGCGGCAGTGCTTCGTCGTCCGCGAAGATTCCTTGGACAGAAAAGAGGTCGGCAAGAACGGCTTGCTCGGCCGAATTACTAGAGAGCTGGCAAGGACAGAAAGCACTCAATGCCTCAAGCTCGTCAGTGGTTACCGCATCAGAATCAACTGCGGCGAGGAAAAGCTCGCGGTTCACGCCAGCATCGACGTTGCGTGCAATATGTTCACCGAATTGGCGGGTGTATTTGATCCCGTGAGTTGCATCACCATCAAGGATCGATAATTCTTTGAGGACGCCAAGATAGTACTGTCCGAGACCACCTAATCGATTCAGAAAATACCGCTGCTTTGCACCGTCCCTCAGCGAATAGTCCGACAGCGTCACCTTTCTGTTGGCATCGAGCGAAGAGGCAACCGTCGACAGCGTATTGCTGCCGACCATTGCGGCAGCGTGATCTTCGTACTCGCCACCCGCCGTAGCTGCATGTCGTTCCGCAATCAAAGAAAAGAGGCAGTCGGCTCTGCGAAAGCGTTCGATGAAGTCGTCGTCGTATCGGGTGTATCCGGCTTGATCCAGCGCCCAGATCAACCACGGATAAAATGAATAGTAGCGCGCCCGGTCGGTCACATTGGTGATGCCAGGCAAGAGCCGGCCATAAATGTTGATGCATGGCGCTTGCACGGCAAGATGATCAAGTCCGCCAACTTGTGGAGGGGGCTTAACCCAAGCCGTATCAACTTGCATAGTTTCCCCTCACGACAATCGCGCTAAGAGCGATGAACCCGAATCAACTGACCGACCACTGGTATTTGAACTCGCGTCTCCACGTTCACACATCCCGTAGCTTCCCGGACGACCGACGCATAGAAGTCGGACGGTGATACTGACAACGTCAGGTTCCGCTTCGTCGATCCGTACACGGATGACCCGACCTCGCCGGCTTTGTGCCGCTGCCCATTCCATGTTCCAGAGCAGACTCCCAGTGACATCCTTCGGTGATACCCCCCCATACCTAATTTCGCGGGTGGATAAAATCGACCACCCATACGGTTTCTCGGTTGAAGGAATTAAACTTTTCACCCCCCTACCCCCTCGCCGAACGCTGGCACGGGTTTTCTAAGTTACCATCGACCTCAAAGCACTTGAGGCTACTACACAATGCGAAAAACGCCCGAATTGTCGACGACGTGCTGCTTTCGCTCCCCGGCCCAACCCAGCCGAGGCGATCCAACAACGCGCGCGGCGCCATAATCCTACCAATGAAAGCCAACCCGCAAAATCTTCGTTCTGGAAGGTTCTTTCATACCCTCCAGAAACCCCTCTGTATTCATAACACCCTGTTTTTGAATAATTATTTATCTATTTCATTCAAAGTATGGAGGGTTGGAGGGTTTTCCGTAAGTTTACGCATAGAACGCACTCTCGCTATGCGTAGCAGAAACCTCTCCAATCCCTCCAACCCTCCATCAGGTGCAGAAAACCAGTCTTCTCTGGTGTGGAGGGTTTTGGAGAGTTTGGAGGGTTTCGAGCCGAAACACCGATTCCGTACAAATAACCGTCGGCCAAGGGCCGCCTGAAAGCGGATTCGCATTCGGATGAATCCACTTTGCAATTCGATCGACCGTTAGGGCCATCAGCCGCGCTCCTCAGGCAGGGCATCGTCACCTGCCGGATTGAGCGTCGGGTCATATTCGGCCTTCAGGTCGATGCCGGTGTAGAAAACCACGCCGATCGTTTCCTTTTTGATGCCCATGTCCGCTAGCGCACGCCCGAACTGGGTGTGAGTAATCGCGTCGAGCGCGTTGTCCTTGCGCCATTTTTCAAAGGCCGCGAATAGCCGCGACGACTGCACCCGCCCCGCCAGAGATTCATAGCAGGCGGTGCCGAAAAACTGTCGCACCGGGTCCTGATCGGCGCGGTATGCCTCGGTTGCCGCCATCACCTCTTCAGGCGGCTGCAGGCCCATTTCGGCCCATTGCTCGAAGCCGTCGACCATCCAGTTCAGAATTCCGGACACCTCCGGAATAAGCGGGTTGGTCGACCCCTGGGACCAATCCAACAGGTGCGGGTTGCGTTCCTTGCGCGGGATCGTCACCTCGAACGGCACCATCAGGATGCGCCGCCACACACCCTCGTCCTGGCCACGCACCTGCGGGCGGTTGTTGAAGGACAGCATTAACTTAAAGGCCGGCGTGAATTCGAAGAAATTCCGATGCAGCTGCCGAACGGTGATTTCCTCGCCGCCAGTCAGGGCCTTGATCACCGATTCCGATATCCGCACTCCCACATCCGGCTCACTCGCAGCCACCATACGCGCGCCTGGCAGGCGGGCCAGATCCGGCGTAGCCTCCGAGCCTCGCTTGTTGTCGTCGTGCAGCAGCGAAGCAAAGGGTAGCGACATTGCGTAGCTGCCCAGCACTTTCGCGAGCGCATTGACCAGTACCGACTTGCCGTTCGCACCTAGGCCATAGCATCAATCTCAATCCCTGATTGCGCGACGGCAAACCGCCTCGCTCAATTTGAGACCGACGTTCATGGGTCTTCGTACCGGACACGTCACCGGATCCCTTGCCCCGCCACACCAACTCGCCGACAATGAAGGTGGAGGAGGACCGTTCCCCGGTGGGGCGCCCGGTCTTCAAAACCGGTGAGGGGCGTTAGACGTGCCTGGTGGGTTCGACTCCCACCCTCTTCCGCCAATTCACGACACCCATGCGTGATCCGGGGGTGAGTCTCTCCCGCTTGCTGTTTATGCTCCCGTCATGACCCCAACAGTTCCCATCACTTGCGATATCGTCCTGGTCGGCGGCGGCCACAGCCATGTTGCGGTCCTCAAACGTTTTGGTATGAAGCCCGAACCGGGCGTGCGGCTGACACTGATCACGCGGGACCTGCTGACGCCCTATTCCGGCATGATCCCCGGCTATATCGCCAACCATTACAGCGAGGCCGAAGCGCATATCGACCTGCGGCCGCTGGCAGCCTTCGCGAATGCCCGCGTGATTCACGCGGCGGCAACGGGGCTCGATCTGCAAAACAACTATGTCCAGGTCGCCGGTCGTCCCCCGGTGGCGTTCGATTTCGTGTCCATCGATACCGGCTCAACGCCGTCGACGGCCAAGATCGAGGGCGCCGAACACGGGTTGCCGGTAAAACCCATCGACCGGTTCCTCGATTCCTATCATCGCCTGACCGACGAAATCAGCGACCATAACGGACCCTTCCACATCACCGTCGCGGGCGGCGGTGCGGGTGGCGTGGAACTGTCCCTCGCATTGCACCACCGGCTCGGCTTGGCAGCGTCGGATCTGGGGAAGACCCCGGATGAGCTCCGCTTCACCATTGTCGAGGCCGATGAAACTTTGCTGCCCGGTTACAACGCCGCCGCGCGGCGCAAACTGGAACGCGCACTCAGCGACCGCGATATCACCGTGCACAGAGGCGTCGGGCTGACCGGGGTCAGCCCCGATGAGGTAACCCTCGCAAACGGCGAGATCCTGGAAAGTCACAAGACGATCCTCGTTACATCTGCCGGCCCGCCGCGCTGGATAGCCGACAGCGACGTCGCGCGCGACGAACGGGGTTTCATCCGGGTCGATGACCAGCTGCGCTCCGTCTCTCACCCACAGCTCTTCGCGGCGGGCGATGCGGCGTCCATGGACAATCACCAGCTTCCCAAGGCCGGCGTGTATGCCGTGCGACAGGGACCGTATCTGGCCGAGAATCTGCGACGCGTCGCCCTCGGGAAATCGCTCAAGACTTACCGGCCCCAGGGCCAGACCCTGGCGCTCATCACCACCGGCAACCGCTACGCCATCGCCGCGCGGGGACCTTTCGCGATGGAAGGCGATTGGGTGTGGCGCTGGAAGGACTGGATCGACCGGCGCTGGATGAAGAAGTACCAGGAGCTGCCGGACATGGACGAAGGCGGTGGTGACGGCGACGTCACGCTTGAGGCCATGCGTTGCGGCGGCTGCGGCGCGAAGGTGCCCGCATCGGTCCTGCGCCTCGCGCTGGAGCGCCTGCCCCCGCAACACACCGAAGGCCTCGATCAGGGCCTCGACTCTCCCGACGATGCGGCCGTGCTGTCACCGCCGCCGGGCAAGGCGTTGATCCAGACCGTCGACCAGTTTCGGGCCTTCATCGACGACCCGTATCTGTTTGGCCGGATCGCGGCGAACCACTGCCTGGGCGATATCTTCGCCATGGGCGCCGAGGCCCACTCGGCCCTGGCCGCCGTCATGCTGCCCCACGGGGAAGACGAGAAGACGTCGGACGACCTTTATCAGTTGCTTGCGGGGGCGACCGAAACCCTGGCCGAGGCGGGTGCGGTCCTCGCCGGAGGGCACACGGGCGAAGGGGCCGAGATGGCCTTTGGCCTGACGATCAACGGATATGCCGAGCGCGATGCGATCCTGCGCAAGTCCGGCCTTGCCGTGGGTGATGCACTGATCCTGACAAAGCCACTCGGCACCGGCGTCCTGTTCGCCGCCGACATGCGCGCCGAGGCCCATGGCGAGGATGTGACCCGGGCGTTCGAGTCCATGCAGCGCTCGATCGCGCCCTGCATCCCGGTCATCCGCCAACACAGCGCGACCGCCGGCACGGATGTCACCGGTTTTGGCCTGGCCGGCCATATGCTGGAGATGCTCAACGCGTCCGACGTCGATGGAGAGCTGGATCTGGGCGCGCTGCCCGTATTGCCCGGCGTGGCGAAGCTGGTCGCCGATGGTCATGAGAGCACGTTGCGGCCAAGCAACGAAGACTCCGTCGGCAACGCCGTGCCCCTGGCCAGCCATCCGAGTTTCCCGTTGCTGTTCGATCCGCAGACCGCGGGCGGGCTCTTGTTTGGGGTGCCCGCCGATCAGGCCGAAGCCTGTCTCATGAAACTACGCGCAGGACCAGCACCCGATGCCGCGGTGATCGGACGGGTCGTGCCGCGCGCGGGCGATGTCGGCGTGGTGAGCTACGTCAAAGTCAAAGACTGACCGGGCAACGAAAAAGGCCCTCCCGACGGGAGGGCCTTCTCGATAACCTACAAGGCGTCAGCCATGCTTTGTGCGGTGACGCTGATGGGTCGGGACCATGGCCGTCGTCGCGAGAGCCTTGTAGCCCTCGTTCTCGCTCTCCATCGCCCAGTCGCGAATTTCGACGAGCACCTTGCCGAGGGTGGTCTCACCCCAGAGCCAGTTGCCGATGTCCAGATCCGTGACCCGGGCATCCGGCCGCGCGATCGCCGCTTCCATATAGAAGTAACGCAAATCGTCGGCCATTTGCTTGAAAGCCAGCGGCGCGGGCTTGTCCTCGAAGGGTGACGCCGTGTCTTCCCGGTTCACCACGAGGCTCGCGAAGAAGGTCGGAATCTCTTCCGGTTCCTTGCCCGAGATGCCGTAATTCGTGCGGCTCCCGCGGGTTTGCTTCGATTCCTCATACCAGGGCTTCAGCAGCGAGATTTCCTGCAGCAGCGTCTGGGTAAGCAGCTCTTCATCGCTCATATCCTGGACCGGTGCGGCGAAGTTGACCGGGCAGGCCCAGCCTTCCTGATCCACATCGGCGCCCGGCGGATTGTTCGGGAAGTCTGTCAGCGCCGGCCCGGCTTCCTCTTCGAGGAGCTCCAGGCAGTTCTGCAGGACCCGGCGCTGGAAGTCCGGTTCGTTGGGCGCGCCCAGCGGGCGACCAAGTTCAAACGGCACCGCAAGTGCGCGCGGCGGTTTGATTTCCTCGGCATGTTTGCGGATCAACGCGATCAGCGTCGTCGGGATGCCTTCGTCTTCAAGATAATGTGCCAGCCCGCTCACGGCGCGCGTGCATTGGGGTCAGACGGGGACGAGCGCGACGGCGTCGACATTGTCTGCCTTGAGGACCGCCGCGAGATCGCGTATGATCGGTTCCATCACCGTCGGCGGCGTCGCCCCCATGAAGGAATAATGCCGGCTCGCGACCGAACCGATCACACCCTCGTCGGCCAGCTCGCTCAGGCGATCAAAGGGGAAGGACGTGTTGACGTCCTGGTAGAAGCCGCTGCGATCGAAGTTGGTCGACAGATGGCTCATCACCAGCTGGTCCATATCGTAATCGTCGGGAATGATCCGGTAGTCGGCAGAGCCCGGCGTGAAGGGCGGATCCTCGCGACGGTGCAGACCGGCCGTCGAGATCAGTGCGACACGGCATTCATTCAGTGGCTTGGGGGTGACCCATGGCGTATCGCCATAGTCGGGCAATTCCTGATTTATCAGCGCCTCGCGCAGATGATCAGGCATTTCGCGCAGGTGAACCATAAAGCCTCCACAGATCGGAATTTCCAAAACCCTATCAGCCAGACCCACTCGCAACAACGGCAAGGCCTGAACAGCACCTTTGCCCTGAGTGCATTGCTAAATCGCTAAGCCGCGCGCATATCCGCCGCGGTGGTCCCGGTGGAGGTGTTTTCGGCGTATTTGCGCCAGTTTTCGATCAGCACATCGATCGATGCCGAACCTTCCATGACCGAGGGACGCTGCCCCATGAGCTGCAGCCAACCCTTGAGCAGGACGCATTCATCCGGAATCTGGAAGTCGCGATAATGGGTCAGCACGCCCACCCGCTGCATGTGCGGCAGGAAGGTCAGGTCGACCAGGCTGATGTCATCACCCATCCAGTGGGAGCCATCACCCAGCTTGCCAAGCCCCTCATGCTCCATCATCAGCATGGCATTGGTCAGCCGCTCGGCCTGAAAGGCCTGAGCATCTGCGTCCTGGGCCATCATCAGCTTGTAGACATGGGGTGTGAAACGAACATTCGCGAAATCGATCCAAATCCGCGCCTGGGCCCGGCGTACCGGATCGCGGGGCATCAGCGGTCGGTCCGGGAACACCTCTTCGAGATACTCATTGATGACGGCGGATTCGAAGATCACCGCGCCGTTGTGGCGCAGCACCGGGACCTTGCCATAGGGCGAGATCGCCAGGAACCAGTCGGGCTTGTCGTTCAGGTCGATCGCGGTGAGTTCGCGATCGATCCCCTTCTCGATCAGCGCCATACGCGTGCGCTGCGCGAAGGGGCAGGTCTGTGAACTGATGATTTCGACGTCGGCCATGATCGTTTCCCGATTTGATCTCGCTAGTATTTGCCCAGTGCCTTGAGCACCCGCTCCGGAGACACCGGCTGGTCGAGCACGCTCGCCCCGAACGGGCTCAGCGCATCGTTGATGGCGTTCAGGATCGCGCCCGGCGCGCCGGCCGTACCGGCCTCGCCGGCGCCCTTGGCGCCCAGTTCGGATTCCTTGGTCAGCGTCTCGACATGACCGATATGAATGTCGGGCATCTCCCCGGCCATAGGCACCAGATAATCGGCCATGTTGGCGTTGAGGAAGTTGCCATCAATATCGTAGCGGCACTCTTCATAGAGGACACCGCCGATGCCCTGCACGATGGAGCCGCGAACCTGCTCGTCGACCAGCATCGGGTTGATCACCTTGCCGCAGTCCTCCACGCAGTAGAACTTGAGCAACTCGACCGTGCCGACTTCCGGGTCGACTTCGACGGTCACCGCCTGGAAGCTGTTGGTCATCGCCACGGGATACTTCTTCGGGATGTAATGGCGGGTCGCCATCATCTCCGACTGGAAATCCTGGGGCAGCGTGTCGGGCCGGAAATAGGCAACCCTTGCCACCTCCTCAAGCGGCATGCGTTCCTCGCGGGTCTCGCGATCGACCACGACCCCCATGGTAATGTCGAGGGTCTCGCGCTCGGTCTGAAGCAGGATCGCCGCCACATCGAGCACGTTGTGGCGGAGTGCCTTGGCCGCCTGCAAGGCGGCCTCGCCGGCGATTCCCGCACCGCCCGATCCGCCCGCGCCCCAGCCCACCGGCACGTTGTCCGTGTCGCCGGAGATGACTTTCACCTTGTCCGGTGTGGTCCCGAAGGCGCTGGCCGTGACCTGCTGGATCACTGCCTCCGAGCCCTGGCCCTGCTCGGTGATCGACGTCTGCACGATCACCGCGCCCGATGCATCCATCCGCGCCGCCGCACCATCCTGGGACGAAATCCGCGCGCCGCCCAGTCCATAGGTGTGGGGTCCGGGATTGGTCATCTCGACTAGGGTCGCAAAGCCGATCCCCCGGTAGATGCCCTGTTCGCGCAGCTTCTCCTGCTCGGCGCGGAATCCCGCGTAGTCGAACATGGTCAGGAGCTTGTCGAGCGAGGCCTCGTGGGACAGGGCCTCCATCTTGAGCCCGGTGATGAAATCACGCGGATAGCTGTCGTCGGACATCAGATTGCGCCGGCGGATATCCACCGGATCGATCCCGAGCTTGCGTGCACCCTCGTCCATGAGGGTCTCCGTGATCGCCACCGCCACGGGATGGCCGACCGCCCGGTATTGGCTCATCGGCGTTTTGTTCTGGAAGACGACCCGCGAGCGCGCCTTGTAGTTCTGGTGATTGTAGGGCACGCCCACATAGTTGATGACCTGCAGCGCCTCCAGCGCGGAGGTGCGCGGGTACATGGAATAGGCGCCCACGCCCGTGAGATCGTCCATCTCGATCGCCAGCAATTCGCCGTCTTCGGCGAACGCGGCGCGCACATGGGCGCGGTGATCACGCGCGTGCAGGTCGGTGAGGAAGGACTCGATCCGGTCGGCGACGAACTTGACCGGCCGTTTCATGATCTTCGAGATCGCCGCCGTCGACATCTCGTCGGGATAGGTGTGACCCTTGACCCCGTAGGCCCCACCCACATCGCCGCACAGGATCCGAACATTCTGGTTCGGGATGTCAAGATGACGCGCGAACAGGTCCTGCATCATGTGCGGCGCCTGATGCGAGTGATACGCCGTCAGGCGGTTCTCGGAGGAATGATAGTCGGCGATGATCGCTCGCGATTCCGGGCACACGCCGGTGTGCCGTCCGAAGTTGAGGGTCTGCTCGACGACCGCCGCGGCATCGGCGAACGCCTTTTCCGTGTCGCCGATATCATGGTTCATCTCGAACAGCAGGTTGTCGCCCAGCTCCGGATGCATGACATAGGCGTCGTCGTCCATCACGACTTCCGGGTCGGCCAGCACCGTCAATTCCTCGAACTCCACCTCGAGCAGCTCAACGGCATCCTCTGCCTCGGCCCGGCTATTCGCGACGACAGCCGCGACCGGCTCGCCCTGCCAGCAGGCCCGATCGACCGCCATGGCGTGTTGCGGGGCCGACTTCATGCCCTTGAAATGGGCCAGCGTGCCCACCCAGGGTGTGCAGACCTCGGCGATTTCCTTACCGGTGAACACACGGACCACCCCCGGGCTGGCCAGCGTCGCTTCATCGTTAATCGAAACGATCCGTGCATGGGCGTAGGGCGAGCGGAAATAGACGACATGCACCATGCGCGGCAGGGTCAAATCGTCGACATACTTGCCCTGGCCCGCCACGAGCCGCGCCGCATTGGCACGGGGCACGGAGGCGCCGATGAAGTTGTCGGCCCGGTCAAGGACGCTGCCCTCATCGATCTCGTCGGATACGCTCATCTTGTCCACCCTTTGGAATTTGTCGGGTCGAAGGTACAACCCCCGTGACGTTGGGACCACCCCGTGACGGGGGACCGTCGATCACAAACATGAAAAGTTCAGCAAACAGCATGATTCAGGGCGAGAATCGAAAAATCTGGCTGTCGGTCCGGCGCAGCTTGAGGGGCCGCTGCCCCAACTGTGGCAACGCACCGCTGTTCCGCACCTATCTGAAGCAGGTCGATAATTGCGCAGAATGCAATGAGCCCTGGTCGGAGATCCGCTCCGATGATGCGGCGCCCTGGCTGACGATCCTGATCGTTGGCCATCTCATGGCGCCGGTGATGATCCACATGATCAAGCACCAGTACTTCACACCCTGGGTGTCGGCCGCGATTCTGATCCCGGTCATCGTCGGGCTATGCCTGGTGATATTGCCGTTCGCGAAGGCAGTGTTCATGGCCGCGATCTGGTCACTTCGGGCCGGCAGTTCGTAGCACGCGCCAGCAACCATCTCATCCGTCGAAGCCCTCATCCTGAGCTTGTCGAAGGAGAGGGCCTGTCCTCATACTTCGACAAGCTCAGCATGAGGACTCTCGAGAGGTACGCGGATCAAGTTCGCGCATGACGACAGTGGAGTCGTCGGATAGCCCTAGTATTTTCCCAGTGCCTTCAGGATCCGCTCCGGCGTGATCGGCTGGTGGGAAAGCCGCACCTCGAAGGGCGACAGCGCGTCGTTGATCGCGTTCATGACCACCCCCGGCGCGCCGGCCGTGCCGGCTTCGCCCGCGCCTTTCGCGCCGAGTTCGGAATCCGCCGTCGGGGTTTCGACATGGCCAACCGAGATATCCGGCATCTCGCCCGCCATGGGCACCAGATAATCTGCCATATTGGCGTTTACGAGATTACCCGCCACGTCGTAGCGGCACTCCTCCATCAACGCGCCGCCGAGCCCCTGGATGACACCGCCACGGACCTGTTCGTCGACGAGTTGCGGGTTGAGCACCGTGCCGCAATCCTCGACCACCCAGTAATTCAGAAATTTGAGGAAACCCGTGTCGGGATCGACCTCGACATAACAGGCCTGGATGCCGTTGGTGAACGCGATGTTGTATTCCCGCGGCACGAAGTGGCGCGTCGCCATCAGCTCGGGCTGGAAGCCCTTGGGGATGAGGTCGGAGCGGAAATACGAGATCCGCGCCAGCTCATCGAGGCCCATGCGCTCGTTGCCCGTGTCGTCGTCGACCACGACACCCTCGCGGATATCGAGGGTGGCCGGGTCGGCCTGGAGCAGCTGGCCGGCGATGTCCTTGATGTTGTACCGGAGCGCCTTGGCCGCCCGCAGGACGGCCTCGCCACCGATGCCCGCACCGCGCGAGCCCCAGGTCCCGCCGCCGGTCGGCACATTGTCCGTGTCGCCGGTGATCATCTTGACCCGGTCCGGCGAGGTGCCGAAGGCCGTCGCGGCGATCTGCGCCATCACCCCGTCCGTTCCCTGTCCCTGTTCCGTGACCGACGTGTGGACGACGATGGAGCCGCTCGAATCAAGCCGCACCTGGGCGCCGTCCTGGGACGAAATCCGCGCGCCGCCGATGCCGTACATGGCCGCACCCGGGTTGGTCAGCTCGATCATGGCCGCGAAGCCGATGCCGCGATAGATATCCTCGCCGCGCAGCGCGTCGCGCTCGGCCTTCATGCCCTCGTAATCCATCCCCGCCAGCAGCTTGTCGAGGCAGGCGTGATGAGACAGCGCTTCGAAGGCGATGCCGCTCGCCCCATTGGTCGGATAGGCATCGTCGGCGATCAGGTTGCGCCGGCGGATATCGACGGGATCGATGCCGAGTTCCAGTGCGCCCTTGTCGAGGATCGCTTCCGTTACCGCGAAGGCCACTGGATGGCCGACCGCGCGGTACTGGCACATCACGTTCTTGTTCTGGAACACCACCTGCGCCTTGGCGCGATAATTCTCGTGCTTGTAGGGGCCGCCGGTGAAGTTAAGCACCTGGTTGGCCTCCATGGCGCTGGTGCGCGGATACATGGAGTAAGGCCCGACACCGGTCAGGTCATCGATCTCGATGGCGGTGATGTCGCCATCTTTCGTGAACGCCATCTTGGCATGCACCCGATGCGCGCGGGCATGAATATCGGTGAGGAAAGATTCCAGCCGGTCGGCCGCGAATTTGACCGGCCGGCAAAGCATCCGCGACAGCGCCACCGTGGCCATCTCGTCAGCATAGACATGCACCTTGATGCCGAACGAACCCCCCACATCTTTGCAGATCACCCGCACCTGGCCCTCGGGCACGCCGATATGCTTGGCGAAGATATGCTGCATCATGTGCGGCGCCTGGTTCGACATATGCACCGTCAGCTTGTCGTCGGCGTCGTCATAGTCGGCCAGGAGCACACGCGGTTCCAGCGTGACCCCGGTGTGGCGGTCGAAGTGATAGGTCTCCTCGACGACCGTGTCGGCGGCGGCGAAGGCCGCGTCCACGTCGCCCGAATCAACGCCGTTCTCGAAGGCGATGTTATCGCCCAGATCGGGATGGATCACATGGGTGTCCGGATCGCCGGCGGTTTCCTCGTCGGTGACAGCCGGCAATTCCTCATACTCGACCAGAACCGCCGCTGAGGCGTCCTCGGCCTCGGCCCGGCTGTTGGCGACGACGGCGACGACCGCCTCGCCCTGCCAGCTAACCTTGTTCACGGCGATCGCGTGTTGCGGGGCGGATTTGAGGCCCTTGAAATGGGTCAGCACCCCGACCCAGGGCTCGCAATATTCGGCCAGCTCGGCCCCGGTCACGACGCGGACGACGCCGGGCATACCGGCGGCCTCGCTCGTGTCGATGGATTTGATGTTGGCATGGGCGTGGGGCGAACGCAGGAACACCGCATGGACCATGCGAGGCAGGGACAAATCATCGACGAACTGGCCCTTGCCGCGCACCAGCTTGCGCACGTTCGGGCGCGGCACCACCTTGCCGATGTAACTGTTGGGGCGTCCCAGGACGCTCGAATCAGGGCTCAGGGCTTCGTCGGTCATCGTCTCTCTCCACGCGTGCATTCTGTTCGCGTCTGGTGCGCGAATTCAGGGTCTAACTATTCCACAACCGGGCTGCGAAGGCGATTGCGAACCGGATGCCGGTTGGCATCCTTTATCCCCAGCGCGTCCTCGCCGATCAGAATCCGCTGAACATTCGCCGTCCCCTCGCCGACCGCCAGCATGTTGACGTAGGCGGTGTATTTCTTGATCGGATATTCGTCGGCCAACGCGTAGCCGGCGAAGATTTCCGCCGCGCCAGCCGCGGCCTCTTTCGCCGCCTCGACGGCGATATACTTGGCGCGGGATGCCGCCCGGGTCGCGGGATGCCCTTCATCCATCAGCCAGGCCATGCGGTACACCATCAAACGCGCGGCATCGATGTGGGTGGCCATGTCGGCGATCAGATGCTGCACCATCTGGTACTCCCCGATCGCCCGGTCCCGGATGACCCGTTCGTTGGCATAGGCGATCGCCTCGTCGAGGCAGGCCTGCGCCAACCCGACCGCGCGCGCCGACACGGTCAATCGCCCGAACTCCAGCGCGTTCATCGCGATCTTGAAACCTTCGCCTTCTACACCGAGCCGGTTTTCCATCGGGACGACGAAGTCATCGAGGAACACCGCGTTCGATGCCAGGGCGTTCGACAGGCCGGTCATCTGGATCGGGTTGGCGCTATAGCCGTCATGTTTCTTCGGCTCGACGATGAAGGCCGTGATTCCCCTGTGACCGGCATCGGGGTCGGTCTTGGCGAACAGCACGCCCACATCGGCGGCATTGGCGAAGGTGATCCATTGTTTCGACCCGTTCAGCCGGTACACGTCTCCGTCGCGCGTGGCCGTCGTCTTCATGGACCCCGCCGCGTCCGAGCCGCCGCCAGGCTCGGTCAACGCGAACATGCCGATGCGCTTGCCGGCGATCAGATCGGGCACATGGGCGTCGATCTGTGTCGCGGTCCCCCAGTTGAAGATCGTGAATGGGCAGGTCATGCCTTGCATGTTCATGCAGTAGCCGAATTCAGGTGCCACCCGCGAGATCGCCTCGGAGATCGCCGCCACGGCGACAAATCCGACATTCGTGCCACCGAGTTCTTCCGGGAAGGCGGCGCCGAAAAACCCGGCGGAGCCCATTTTTTCGACCAGGGCGCGGGGAAATTCACCGGATGCCTCATACGCGCCCATTTCAGGCGCAATCTCGACCTCGACGAACCGTGCGACCGAATCTGCAAACGCAGAAATCTCTTCTGGCAGGGTGAAATCCATTCGCGCGTTCCTTTATTCCTGCGGCCAATCTATTTAACATCGCGCCAACCGTGAAAAGAAAGGTGGAAGCGCATATGAGCGAGCTTTTCACATCCGTCGAAGACCTGGCCGAACGCATCCCCGACGGGGCGAAGGTCGCCATGGCGCCTGACTATTCCGGCTGCTCGATGGTGACCGCGCGCGCGCTGATTGCCCGCGGCGCGAAGAATTTGCACCTGATCGGCGTGCCGTCAGTCGGATTTCAGGGCGACATGCTGATCGGCGCGGGCTGCGTCGACACGCTGGAGACCGCTGCGGTCACCCTCGACGAATACGGTCCCGCCCCCCGCTTCATGGCGGCAGCGAAGGCGGGGACGATCAACATCATCGACGGCACCTGCCCGGCGATCCATGCGGGCCTGCAGGCCGCCGAGAAGGGCATTCCCTATATGCCTGTGCGCGGTATCGTCGGCTCCGACCTGCTCACCCATCGTGATGACTGGACCACCGGCACCGACCCGTTCGGCGAACAGGAAGGACCGCTCGTGCTGGTCAAGGCGATCCGGCCGGACGTGACATTGATTCACGCACCGCTCGCCGACCGGAACGGCAACGTTTGGATCGGCGTGCGCCGGGAGATGATGGTCATGGCCCACGCCGCGCGCGAAACATTCGTGACGGCGGAAGAGATGTACGACGGCGATCTGCTCGCCGATGAACAGCTCGCTCCGGGAACGATCCCGGGCTTGTATGTTTCAGCGCTGGCCGAGGCCGCCAATGGCGCCTGGCCCGTCGGCCTGTACGGTCGTTATGGCCCGGACGACGCCCATCTGCGTGACTATCTTGAACGCGCGCGCTCCGACGAGGGTTTCACGAGCTATCTCGATGAATTTGTCTACGCGCCGAAAGCCGCCGAATGAGCACGCCTCGGATATGAGCGCAACAATCGCGCCCGAAGAATTGCTGATCGCCACGGTCGCCGACATGCTCGCCGGCCTGCGCCATGTCGCCGTGGGCGCCCAGTCCCCAATACCCGGCTCGGCCGCCCTGCTGGCGCGCGCGCGTTCCGGCGGCACGCTCCGCGTCTCGATGCTCGGCAGCGAGGCCCACAGCCCGTTCACCGATGGCGGGCGCGAGCTGTTCGACTGCGCCGCGCAAGGCCGGATCGACGCGTTCTTTCTCGGCGGCGGGCAGATCGACGGTCAGGCAAACATCAACCTGGTCGGCATCGGCGATTACCCGAACACCAAGGTCCGCTTCCCGGGCTCGTTCGGTTCGGCCTATCTCTATCTTCTGGTACCGCGCGTGATTCTGTTCCGCGAGGAACACACCGCGCGCGTGCTGGTGCCGAAGGTGGATTTCATCAGCGCTCCCGGCGTCAGTGATGAAGGCGTCCATCGCACCGGGGGTCCGCATGCACTCGTGACCGGCCGCTGCGTATTTGATTTCGATGCGGACAAGCGTCGCTTTCGGCTCGCCTCCGTCCACCCGGGACACGACAGCGACGAAATCCGCGAGCACACCGGCTTCGATTACGATGCCCCGGATGTCGTGCCCGAGACCCGAATTCCCGACACGACCACGCTTGAGCTCCTGCGCGGCCAGGTCGCAGATGAGGTCGCCGAGACATATCCGGCTTTCGCCACACGCGTGTTCGGTGCCGCAGACGCCGCCTGACTTTCCTTCAAGGTAGAAACCCATGACCCAAAATTCCGGACCCTTCGGCGCGCTTACCGGCCTCAAGGTAGTGGATTTAACCCGCGTTCTCGGCGGGCCCTACTGCACGCAGATTCTCGCTGACCACGGCGCCAACGTGATCAAGGTCGAGCCGCCCCAGGGCGACGAGGTGCGCGACTGGGGCCCGCCCTTCCACGACGGCGACGCCTCCTATTTCACCGGGCTCAACCGGAACAAGCGCTCGATCGGGCTCGACCTGTCGAAACCCGAAGGGCGCGAGGTACTGTTCAGGCTGCTCGACGAGGCCGATGTCCTGATCGAGAATTACAAAACCGGCACCCTGGAGAAATGGGACCTGGGCTATGACGACGTGCTGGCGGAGAAATATCCGTCACTGATCCATTGCCGCATATCCGGTTACGGCGCCGATGGCCCGCTCGGCGGCTTTCCCGGCTACGACGCCATCGTGCAGTCCATGGCCGGTTGGCTGTCGATCAACGGCGGTGCAGAGAAAGAGCCGACCCGGGTCGGCATCGCCGCGGTCGACATGGGCACAGGTCTCTATTCCTGCGTCGCGATCCTGATGGCCATGTTAGAGCGCCAGCGTTCGGGCAAGGGCCAGTTCATCGACATGACCCTGTATGACTGCGCGGTCTCGCTGATGCACCCCCACGTGCCCAACTACTACCTTTCGGGCGGCAAGGTGCCGGGCATCACCGGCAACCAGCACAGCAATATCGCGCCCTATGACAAATTCCCGACCAAGACCGTCGATGTGTTTATCGGCGCAGGTAATAACCGCGCCTTCCGCCGCTTGTGCAACGAACTCGGCAGGCCCGAACTCGCCGACGACCCGCGCTTCGTTGACAACTCCGCGCGGATTCAGCATCGCGGCGAGTTGCGCGACGAACTGATCGACGCCTTCGCCGCAGTCGATGGCGAGGAACTGTCCCTCAAGCTGTTGTCCGCGGGCATCCCCGCCGGACCGGTGCTGAACACCGACCAGGTGATGAACGCGGCCCACACAAAGCATCGCAACATGGCCGCCAAACTCGACTGGTACGAAGGCACGGGCATCCCGATCAAGTTTGGGCGCACCCCGGGCGAGATCCGCTCGACCCCGCCGGCCTTCGGCGCCCACGCCGACGAGATTCTCAGCGAGCACGGTTTCGATGAAGACGAGGTCGAGGCGCTCGCCGAATCCGGTGGCCTCGTCACCGAACGCGGCAAACTCAAATAGTCCGCCCCAGAAAACGGGAAACACCATGCGCTGGTCCGAACGCCGAGAGAATTTCCGCGCCATCCTGAACGGGGATGCCTGCATCCATCCCGGTTCGGTCGCCGATCCGATGACCGCGCGAATCACACAGGAAGTCGGTTTCGAAGTCGGCATCTTCGCCGGCTCGGTCGCCTCGATGGCGGTGCTGGCTGCGCCCGACCTGATCGTGCTCACCCTGTCGGAGTTCGCTGACCAGGCAAAACGCATCGGCCGAGCCTGCGACCTGCCGCTGCTGGTCGACGCCGACCATGGCTACGGCAACGCGCTCAACGTGCGCCGCACGGTGGAGGAGCTCGAGATAGCCGGCGTCGCCGCGCTGTCGATCGAGGACACCGAGTTGCCGAACCCACATGGCAGCGGCGGCAAGGCGAGGCTGATCAGCGTCGAGGAAGGTGTGGGCAAGATGAAGGCCGCGCTCGATGCGCGCACCGACCCCAATCTGGTAATCGCCGGACGCACCAGCGCCCCGGGCATCGCGGGCGTCGATGAAGCCGTGCGGCGCGCCAACGCCTATGAAGAAGCCGGCGTCGATGCGCTGTTCATGGTCGGCGTGAAAAGCCGCGAGGACCTTGAGGCGATCGCCGGGAAGGTCTCGACACCGATTATCCTCGGCAGCGCCTCGCGCGAGATGATGGACCGGGATTGGCTGGCTTCCATCGGCGTGCGCATCTGCCTGCAGGGACACAAGGTGCATGCGGCGGCCATGGAGGCATTCCTGCGCACCCAACAGGCCCTCGCGGACGGCACGCACCCCGACGATCTGGAGAATGTCGCGTCGGGTGACAGCATGAAGCGACTGATGCGCGCCGACGACTATGCGCGCTGGAGCGAGGATTATCTCTAGGGTCTAGCGCCCGCTCGCAAAGTTCTGCAGGTTTTCGAACAACGCCGCGTCGTTGATGATCCGCGGCACCTTGTGCTGGCCACCGAGTTGACCGCGCGTCTTCATCCATTCCGCAAACCCGCCTGGCCGCAGGGCGACCACCTCGGGTGGGTTCATGCCGAAACCATCCGAGCGGTGGGCCTCGTAATCCTCGTTTGTCGCGCAAAGCGCCGCATCGAGGATCCGCACGAAATGCGCCAGCCGCGCGTCCGACGGCACTTCCGTGGCAAACTCGACGATGTAGCGATGCCCGCCCCGGCTATCATCGTCGCTTGCATGGACCGCGCCCACCGACCAGTCGCGGACGTCCGACCCGATGGCCACGCCCCCGTCACGAATAGCCGCCTCGATCTCGTCTGCAATCAGATGTTCGCCAAAAGCCGACATCATGTAGCTCGTGCGGCCAGTCACCCGTACCCGCAACGGATTGCGGCTCACCAGCTCGACCGTATCGCCGATGACGTATGACCAGAGACCCGCACAACTCGAAACCACGAGCGCGTAGTTGATGCCGCGCTGGACCGTACCGGCCCAGTGCCGGGTGGGCTGGCTCGAGTCCAGCTCATCGACCGGCACGAACTCGTAGAACAGGCCGGTGTCGAGCATCAGCCGCAGGCCATCGTCAGGGCCCTGGTCCGCGACGCCGATGAAACCCTCACTCGCCGGATACACTTCACGAAGCTCGGCATGAGTGTCGGCCATGAGCGTCTCGAAACGCGCCCGATAGGGTGTGAAGTCGACACCGCCATGGACCATCAACTCCAGATTGGGGAAATACTTTACCAGGTTGGGGCTGCTGTCCCCGCGATAAGCCGCAAGCTGATCGAAGAAGACCAGCAGCCAGGAAGGGGTGCCGCCGATGAGCCGAATATCCTCGCCGTCCAGCGCCCGCACCAGCCGGTCGACCTTGAGTTCCCAGTCGCTTTCCAGCGCGTCCTCGCGTATCGGAAAGGTTCGGCCCTGAAACCACCAGGGCACGCTCTCGGTCATGATCCCGGAAAGGTCACCGCTGTGTATGCCGGGCGCCTCCCGCTTGAAATCGGTGCTGCCGCCCAGCATGAAGGACTTGCCGCCCAGGATATTGCTGTCGGGCCGGTTCGCCAGGTGATGGCAGATCAGGTCGAGCCCCGCCATGGTGTTCGAGGAGATCAGTTCATTGGTGCAAGGGATGTATTTCGTGCGGCCTGTCGTCGTACCGGATGTCACGGCAAGATAAGGCACCCGCGACGGCCAGGTCGTACCCCGCAGATCGGGAAAAGCCGGGCCCCAATATTGTTCGTGAAAATCCTCGTACCGGCGAAGCGGCACCTTCGCCTGAAACTCCGTCACGCTTCGGATCGACGCAAAGCCATGATCACGACCGAACGCCGTGCGATTGGCGCGTGCCACCAATCCAAGCAATTGTCGCTGCTGCACGTCGGCAGCATCCCGCGCCGCCAACTTGCGCAGGCGGCGGGTGCCGTAGAATCGAACAAGGGGTGTCGCGTTCAGCATCACCCCAGTTTACGCCATGCGCGACGTCAGGGCGTCAACTCGGTTTTCCGCGTAAATTCCCGCCGGACCGTTTCAAGTTGCAACGGCAGGCGCACATAGTCACCGCGCAACCAGAGATCAAACTGATCGATAAAGTTAGCACTGTTGATCCAGCCATCCTGCCCGCCCAGCAGGGTGAACCAGTTTGCATCGGGATCGGACATATCGGAGATATGCCGCGACTGCGAGCCGAAGCGCGTGAAATGCCGTTCGTCGGTATCGGCGTGCGCGGTCTTCATCACCGTCGTCGAACTGCCGGCAATGGGCACATCGTTGAACCGGTATTTGCTGCCCACGATCGGGATGAAGTTCAGCGGGTGGCGCAGCCCGAGGCGGTGCATGTCACCCCAGGTCGGCAGCGCCTTGTGTTTGGCCGCCGCGTCACCCAACGCCGCCGCCAGGATCGGTGCCACATCGGCCGCGGGCGTCGTGCCGATCATCTCGGCCAGCTGTTCATCGAAACGCCCGCCAACCGAAATCCGCGTGCGCACATCCTCACTCAGAAATTTCTCCGCGAAGGCGAACATGGTGAGCTCGAACGCCACCGCACCGGTAGAATCCACCGCATAATGTCCGTCCCATTCACGAATTTTCGCGACCAGGTCGGTTTGTGCCGGGGTTAGTTCCCGGGACACTGCGCCGAGTTTCCCCAGCAGCAGGTCACGCAGCACGACGGCTGATTCCATATAGACGTCCTGCTGCAAAGCACTCATATCCGCAACGGTGACGATGGCGTCTCCCGACAGGAGATCACGCAGGCGGCCAATCCGGTCATCGTTGGAAAAATGCCACCCGACAGCGACGTCCGCCTCTGCCGGCTTGTTGTTGGCCGATGCGACAAAGCCGGCCGGCGGATCGAACGCCGCCGGCAACTCCCCGGCGGTGACAGTCTTCTGCCAGGGGTCGTTGCCGTCCGCCACCTCGGCCGGGATCAGCAAATCCGGCGGCGGGACCGGCGAACGATCAGGCAGCTTCACCGCCATCACCTGACCGATATGTCCGGCCGCATCCGCATAGACCATGTTCTGGCCCGGCACATGGAAGCCGTCGAGCGCAGCGCGGAACCCTTCGAAATCCCGTGCCTGGCTCATCCGCAGCATGGACGTGATCTCATCGCTCGGCTGATGGCCCATCCAGCGGAGCGCGATGGTCTCTTCAGGCCGCGCCGAATTCACCAGGGGCGAGTCCGTTATCACCGGGCCGAATCGGGTCTCGCGCACCTCGACCTCGGCGTCCAGCCACCAGCGCACACCGATGTCCTCGCTGCGGGTCACAAACTCATCCTCGGGCAGATCACTGACATCGACCAGGTCGGTGGACAGCGCCCGCATGTTGGTGCCGCCCCAGGCAATCTGGTCGTTGCGGCCGAGCGCGATAAACGGCACGCCGGGGATCATCATGCCGACCGCGTGATAGGAGGGCGACTTGTAGCCGGCCAGCAACCAGAGGTTCGGCAGGAATACCCCCAGATGGGGATCGTTGGCGATTATCGCCGCACCGGTGCCCGTGCGGGTGCCCGATACCGCGACCGAGTTGGACCCGGCCTTGGAAAATCCGGCGAGCAATTCGCGAAAGACCGACGCCTGATCATCCGCACCGTCGCCGATACTGGGAATCGATTCGAGCCCCTTCTCGGTCGCGCGTGCCCATATCTCGGGCCAGTCCGCACGGTCGCGCAGCGACAGCATGCCGAACCAGATCAGCCAGTTCACATCCGTCGAAGCCAGCCGGCCGATGGCAATCACATCTGCCGCGGTCCACGGTTCGCGCCCAAGGCCCAGCACGCGGTGCTCATGGGGCAGCTGTTCGGCATTGGCAATGTAATGGTTCACCCCGGCGACGAACCCGTCGAGCCAGGCCCGGGTGTCGGGCGGCATCAGGTCGAGTGTCGCCTCCGCGCCGCGCCCGAAGTTCAAAATCCGCAAGGACTTGTCGATGTCCCGCGCCAAAGGTCCGCCCATCTCGGCAACACGCCCGCGCACCAGCCGCCGTGCCACTTCCATCTGCCCCCAGCGTAAATGTGCATGCACCACGCCGAGCGCGACGGCGAGGTCCATATCGCTTTCGGCTTCGATGAACGGCACCTAGAACTCGTTCCAGTGAATATGTACCGGTGCATCCAGAGGTACGCCGGCGACCGGGATCGCAGCGAGCCGCTGGTCCATGCTCAACGGCTCGGGCAGCGGGGTGAGGACCGCACATCCTGCGAGAACGGTCGCCATGGCCGTGCCGGCAAGCAAGTGGGTGAGGCGCATTCACATCGCTCCGGTCTTGAAACGGGATGTTGTCACAATCCATCCGCATCTGGTGAAAGCGGACCATAATTCGAGATATGGCGACCGGCAGGCGTTGTCCAGTTGCGATGGCGTGATCAGACGCCCGTGACCTTGCGCAACAGGCGCAGCAGCTCTGCAGATTCGGTCTCGGTGAGATTGGCGGTGATGGCCCCGTCATGATCACGCACCATCGGTGTGACCCGTTCCAGCATCTCCGCGCCCGCGTCGGTCAGGTGCAGTTCGTGGGACCGACGGTCGGTCTTGGATCGTGAGCGCGCCACCCAGCCGCTTTGCTCCATGCGATCGATCATCGCCACCATTGTCGACCCATCCACCCCGAGCGTGCGTGCCAGCTGGGTCTGGCTCAGGCCGGGGTTGTTGGCCACAATGATCAACAGACCAAACCAGCCAGGCCGCATGCCCTCATCGCCCAAATTCGAAACGAAATGCTGGAACGTTTCAATCTGAGCGCGCCGCAGCTGGTAGCCGACGAGCCCCGGCAAAAGGCCCAACTCGATTTCACCAGCCTTGTTCTCGCCGTCTTCAGCCACCGTGCAATTCCTTCGACGCGTTTCGGACCGCCTCTCTGTTTACGGGCATGACAATTATGTACCACATCGAACCTGTTTGCCCGCGCGCCATTGACCCGCCCCGGTGCACCGTTGAAACTGACCGGAGGCACTTCGCGATGATCACCGGCGGAACCCTAAAGGGCATGTTCAAGAACACGATCAAAATACCTGTCGAGTGGGGCCATTGCGACCCTGCCAGGATCGTTTTCTATCCCAACTATTTCGTCTGGTTCGATCACGGCACCCGGCACCTGTTCGAACGTGCCGGTGTCGGCTACGAGGTCATGCTTGACGAGTACAAGACGGTCGGCCTGCCGCTGGTCGATGCCCATGCAAAATTCCTGTCACCCAGCCGGTTCGGCGATGATCTGGAGATCACCAGCCATGTCAGCGAATGGCGCCGCCGGACACTCGTGGTGACCCATGAGGTCTCCAACGCCGGTACACCAGCCGTACTTGGCGAGGAAATCAGAGTATGGGCATCTACCGATCCCGAAACGCCCGGCAAGCTGATCACCGCTGATATCCCGGAAGATTTTCGAGCGCGTTTCGAGGCGGCGGCGGGCTGAGGTAACTTCGCACCTCCATCCCACTTTTGGCGGATGCATTGGCCAAAGGATGCGCTAGACTGCGCGCCAGCAACCGGGCGCAATAACAACAATAACCGCGACCACGAGATCAGGGACATTCCGGGCAACACCATCGGAATGTCCAAACAGGGAGAAGAAATATGAGCAGAAACATCATCAAGACAGCCGCTCTGGCGGGTGCTGCGATCGCAGCGCTGACCCTCAGTGCGGCGCCGGGCATGGCGCAGGAAGTGACCCTGCGGATGCAGACTTTCATTCCGCCAGTTGCCAATCCGGGCAAGACGTTCCTCACCCCGTGGGCGCAGAAAATCGAGAAGGATTCAGGCGGCCGCCTGAAGATCCAGCCGCACTGGCTCATGGCGCTTGGCGGCAAGGCGCCCCAGCTCCTCCAGCAGGCCCGCGACGGAGTCGTGGACATCGTCTGGACCCTGCCAGGCTTCTCACCGGGCCGCATGCCCGAGGTCGAGCCGTTCGAGCTGCCCTTCGTCCACAAGGATGCGCTTTCGACCACACTGGCTCTCCAGGATTTCCAGGCCAAGTATCTCGACAAGGCGCTTGCCCCCTATAAGCCGCTCCTGCTGCACAGCCATCAGGGCTTCCTCTTCCAGACCAAGGAACCGGTCCAGAAGATGGCGGATCTGAAGGGCATGAAGTTGCGTGCCGCATCGCGTGGCGGTGTCTGGCTGCTCGAATCGCTCGGCGCCGTTGGCGTTGGCCTGCCCCTGCCGCAAATTCCCGCCGCCCTTTCCAAGGGTGTCATCGACGGCGTGACCCTGCCGTTCGAGATTGCGCCGGCGGTAAAGACCCCCGATCTGGTCAGCCACTTCTCGAGCCTCGCGGGCGCACAGCCCCGCCTGGGCACCAACGTGTTCACCTTCCTGATGAACAAGGCCAGCTACGACAAGCTGCCGCCGGACCTTCAGAAGGTGATCGACGATAATTCGGGCAGCAATATTGCCCGCCAGGCCGGCCAGAACTGGATCGATGTGGAGACCCCGGGCCGCAACGCCGTCGCGTCGAAGCCCAAGAACAAGTTCTACGAGATCCCGGCGGCCGAGGTCGACAAGATGAAGGCGGCCTCACAGCCGGTGTTCGACCGCTGGTATGAAGAGGTCGGCAAGCGCGGCCTCGACGGCCCGGCCATGGTCATCGATGCCCTCGACATGATCGAGAAGCATTCGGGCAACTCGTAAGGAAACCCCGTACGACCAACCCATGACCGTTCGGGTCTTCGCCGATGAGCGAACTATCATCTGAGAACGCCCGGCCCGCCGATACGGTGGGCCGGGTGCTTTACGCCATCGCGCGATGGCTCGCGGTCTTTGGCGGCATCGTTCTGTGCGCCATGGCCCTGCTGACGACCGTCAGCGTGACCGGACGCTCGCTGCTCAACAATCCGATCTCCGGCGATTTCGAGCTGGTGGCCATCGGCACGGGCCTCGCCGTCTTCGCCTTCCTGCCCTGGTGCCAATTGGTTCGCGGCAATGTTCTGGTCGATTTCTTCATGTCGGCCACCCCGCCGCGTGCACGCATCTTCGCCGATGTGGTCGGCGGCATCGTCTATCTGGCCATTGCCACGCTCCTGACATGGCGGCTGATCTTCGGCGGTCTCGACATGTACGAGTACAACGAACTGTCGATGACCATTAACTTCCCGCGCTGGACGACGTTCCCGGCCTCCTTTGTGATGATGACCTTCCTGGTGATCGTTGTCGTCTACACGATCGGCCGCAGCCTCGCGGAGCTCCGCGCCGGGCGTTACAGTCCCGACGTGGACGGCGGCACGCCGGACGAACCGCAACCATGAGCGGCCTCGAAATCGGGCTGATCGGCTTCGGCGCCCTGCTGATCCTGCTGGCCGTGCGCATTCCCATCGGGGTGGCGATGCTCGGCGTCGGCATCGTCGGCTATGTCACGATCGCCGGCGAGGTCGCGCTGTTCAGCTATCTCAAGACCGAAACCTACTGGCGCTTCACCAGCGACAGCCTCTCGGTGGTCCCGCTGTTCCTGCTGATGGGCCAGTTCGCCGCCAAGGCCGGGCTCAGCCAGGCCCTGTTCTCCGCGGCCTATACCTGGCTCGGGCATCATCGGGGCGGCGTTGCCATGGCCGCCGTCGGCGGCTGCGCCGGGTTCGGCGCAATCAGCGGCTCCTCGCTTGCCACCTCGGCCACCATGGGCCAGGTCGCCCTGCCCGAACTGCGGCGGTTCAACTATTCCGGCGCCCTGGCCACGGGCACCCTGGCCGCCGGCGGCACCCTGGGCATCCTGATTCCGCCCTCGATCGTGTTGATCATCTATGCGGTGATGGTCGAGGCGAATGTGGCGACACTTTTCCAGGCGGCGTTCATTCCCGGTGTCCTCGCAGCACTGGGTTACATGGCGGTGATCGCCATCGTCGTGCGGGTAAACCCCGAGGCGGGTCCCGCCGGCCCGACGGCGAGCCGGGCGGAGAAATGGTCGGCGCTGCTGGAAATCTGGCCGGTGCTGCTGATCTTCATCCTGGTCATGGGCGGCATCTATTTCGGGATTTTCACCCCCACCGAAGGTGCGGGCGTGGGCGCGTCGGGCACCTTCCTGATCGCCGTGACCCGCGGCGGCATGCGTTGGAAAGGTTTCGTCGAGGCCCTGCTCGGAACTGCACAGACGACGGCGATGATCTTCCTCATCCTGCTCGGCGCGGCCATCTTCAACGCCTTTCTGGGCTTCTCCGAATTGCCGATCTTCGCCGCAGATTTCTTCGGCAGTTCCGGGCTCCCGCCGCTGACGATCCTGTTTGGCATGATCGTGCTCTACATCCTCCTCGGCTTCGTCATGGATTCCCTGTCCATGATTTTCCTGACCGTTCCGATTTTCTGGCCGATCATCGCTGGCTTGGATTTCGGTATGAGCCCGGAAGAGACCAAACTCTGGTTCGGGATCATTTCGCTGATCGTTGTCGAGATGGGACTGATCACGCCGCCGGTCGGCCTCAATGTGTTCATTATCAACTCCATGGCCCGCGACGTGCCGATGATCGAGACCTTCAAGGGGGTCATCCCCTTCTTCATGTCCGACATCGTCCGCGTCGTGATCCTCATCTTCTTGCCCGGAATTACGCTTATCCTGCCGCGCCTGTTGAACTGATCCGGCCCGGCAACCGGCCCGTATTTTAGTTTGTATTGACAATAATTAGTGTTACAAACTAATTCATCCTGCTACAATCGGGCCCGCCATGGCTTTCTCCGTCAAAATCAAGCAATCGGATGCACCCCTCGACGTCGAGATGGGCGATACGATTCTCACCGCCGCGCTGGCCGCCGGTGTGTCCTATCCCCATGGCTGCCAGTCGGGGAACTGCGGCGCGTGCAAGTCGCGTCTGCATTCCGGCGAGATCGAGATGTCGCCCTACTCGGACTATGCGCTGACCGACGACGAGAAAGAGTCGGGCCTTATCCTTGCCTGCCGCGCCGTGCCCTGGAGCGAATGCGAAGTCGCATGGCTGGAGCAGGACGAGGTCATTTCCCATCCCCTGCGCAAGCTCGACTGCAAGGTCGTCACGCTGGAACACCTGACCCACGACATCGCCCGTGTGCGCCTGTCGATCGAGGCCCATGGCCCGTTTGAATTCACGGCCGGCCAGTATGCCCGCCTGCACTTTCCCGGCCAGCCGCCCCGCGACTATTCGATGGCAAGCCTGCCCGATGAAGACGTCCTCGAATTTCACATCCGGATGGTGCCTGACGGCGGAGTCAGCAGCTTCGTTTATCAGGAACTGAAGGTCGACGACGACGTTCGCGTCGAGGGGCCGTACGGGATCTCGTATCTGCGCGAGAAGCATACCGGCCCGATGGTGGCGCTCGCGGGCGGTTCCGGCCTCGCGCCGGTAAAATCGATCGTCGAATCCGCGCTCGCGGCGGGCGCCGAACAGCCCATCCATATGTATTTTGGTGTCCGCGCCGAACAGGATGTCTATCTGGAAGATCACTTCCGGACACTGGCCGCGACCCACGAGAACTTCTCGTTCGAAATCGTCCTGTCCGAGCCGGAAGGCGCGACCGACCGGCGCAGCGGGTATCTTTCGGACGTGATGGCCGATGACTTCGACGATCTGGACGGCTCCAAAGCCTATCTGGCCGGCCCGCCGGTCATGGTCGAAACCTGCGTCGGCAAGCTCAAGGAGATGCGCGTGCGCGACGAGGATTGTCACGCGGATGCGTTTTATACCGAAGCCGAGAAGGCAGAACTCGAGGAGGAATCATGAGCGCCGACACTGAAGACGGGCGGCTCGACGGTCGCGTT
Organism: Alphaproteobacteria bacterium; assembly: GCA_965205535.1. Classification (GTDB taxonomy): domain Bacteria; phylum Pseudomonadota; class Alphaproteobacteria; order UBA6615; family UBA6615; genus UBA8079. Next base: position 809,938 of record CBDBHH010000005.1, read on the forward strand.
GCCATCGTCAGCGGCGCGGGCCGGGGCATCGGCCTGGCCATCGCGCAGTCGCTGGCCGCGCGCGGCGCCCAGGTCGTGATCGCAGACAATGGCGGCGATGTGGGCGGCCAGGATGCCGATCCGTCGGTCGCCGAGGCTGCGGCTGCCGCCATCGGCGAAAATGCCGTGGCCTTCACCACCTCGATCGCCAGCGCCGACGGTGCGCGTGCTGCCGTCGAATGTGCCACCGAGAATTTCGGCGGGCTCGACATCCTGGTGAACAACGCCGCCATCCTGCGCGACGGTTTCATCTTCAAGTCCGACCCGGACGACTTTCGCGACGTGATCGAGACCAACCTGTGCGGCGCCTGGTACCTGGCGAATGCGGCCACCCCGGTGATGCGCGCCCAGGCCAAGGAAGGACACGGCGGCGCGCCCTATGACTGGGGTCGGATCGTCAACATCACCTCTTCGGCGGGTCTGTATGGCAACTTTGGCCAGTCGGCCTACGCCTCGGCCAAGTCCGGCATGATCGGCCTGACCCGCGTCGCGGCCATGGATCTGGGCCGCGCCGGGATTACCGTCAACGCGATCGCCCCTTTCGCGGCGACACGGGTCACAGACATGATCGTGCCCGCCAATGACGAGCAGGCCGCCTACAAGGAACGCGCGCTTAAACTTTCACCCGACCATGTGGCCACGGCTGTCGCCTGGCTGTGCCAGCCCGAAAGCCAGTCCATCACGGGCCAAATCTTCGGCGTGCGCGGCCGCGAGCTGTTCCTGTTTTCCCAACCGCGCCCCGTGGCAACCCTGTCGCGTGACGATCAGGACTGGGATGTTGCCGGACTGGTCGCGGCAGCGCCCGACGAATTCAGTGCCAACTACACCGACCTCACCACGGATCTGGAATCCTTCAATACGGATCCCAAGGTTTAAACGACAGGAGAGCAACCCATGAGCATCAATCCCGGAGATTCCGTCGAAACCTCCCGCGAGTTGCAGGACGCCCCCGAAGAGTTCCGGGTCGCCGTCGAAAAGATCGTCATCAGCCACGCCGTGAATGAGCTCTACGGCGCCCAGGTGTTCGACGAACCCGCCATCGCGCTGGCACCGACACCCTATTCGAAATGGCTGACCTGCCGGGTCGCCATGGAGGAGTATGGCCACCATGTCCGGTTCCGCGAGCTGGGAGAAGAGATCGGCATTCCCGCCGAGCGCATGGTTCCCGGCGACAAGAAACCGCTGTCGATCTTCGAATTTCCGCTCGAATCCTGGGAGGAATTCTGCGTCATCAAGCTGCTGGCGGATCTCGCCGAAATCCTCCAGGTAGAGGATCTGGCCCAGTGCAAGTTCCTGCCCCTGCGGAACCTGTCGCGGATGACCATGCCCGAAGAACGCTTCCACGCGCAGTTCGGCGAGGATTTCTGCAAGGAACTGATCCAGACGGAGGAAGGTCGCAAGGCGGTACAGGACGCGATAAACCGCTATTTCCCCATCCTGCCGAAATTCTTCGGGCGCGCCGGCTCGAAGAACAACGAAATTTATCGCAAATGGGGGATCAAGCAGCGGACCAATGAGGATATGCTGGCCGACTATATCAATCGGGCGCGTGAGCTGGTTGAGGGAGAACTCAACCTGACACTGCCGGAGGTGGCGGAGGCGGCCTGAAAACCGCGCCCGGCCACAGCATAAACGAGGAAGTCATATGAGCATCCGATCCGACGTACGCCCCGACCTGTTGCCCTACTACAAGGACGATTGCGACCCGAAGAATCTCGCGCCGCTCTGGGAAGTGCTGCACACCTTCGCCCGCAAGGAGCCCAAGAGCGACTGCGAGCCGTATATCTGGCACTACAACGAGATCCGCGACACGCTCATGAAGTCGGCGGACCTGATCACCGCCGAGCAGGCCGAACGTCGGGTGCTGATCCTCGAGAATCCGGGTATGCGCGGGCGCTACCGGGTGACGACCTCGTTGTTCGCCGGCCTGCAGCTGATCATGCCGGGCGAGATCGCGGCGGCCCACCGGCACACCCAGGCTGCCCTGCGCTTCATCGTCGAGGGATCCGGGGCCTATACCGCCGTCGACGGCGAGAAGACGATCATGGAAGAGGGAGATTTCGTGATCACCCCCTCCTGGACCTGGCACGACCATGGCAACGAGAGCGAAAATCCCATGGTCTGGCTGGACGGCCTCGACGTGCCCCTGGTCGAGACCCTCGACACCACATTCGCCGAACCCTATGGGGAGAAGAGCCAGGGCAATCCACGCCCGAGCGGCGATTCCCTCGCGCGCTACGGCTCGGGACTGCTGCCGGTCGATCATGAGCAGCGCAGCCCGTCCTCGCCGATCTTCAACTACCCCTACACCCGCACCCGCGAGGCGCTCGAGACCATGCGCAAGACCGACGAGTGGGATCCCTGCCACGGCCTCAAGCTGCGCTACGTCAATCCCGACAACGGCGATTCCCCGATGCCGACCATCGGCACCTTCATGCAGCTCCTGCCCAAGGGCTTCGAGACGGCGGGCTATCGATGCTCCGACGGCACCGTCTACTCCGTCGTCGAGGGGACCGGGAAATCGATCATCGGCGACCAGACATTCGAATGGGGGCCGCGCGATCACTTCGTCGTCCCGTGCTGGGTGCCCCAGCGGCACATCGCCAGCGAGGACGCGGTGCTGTTCAGCTTCTCCGATCGCCCCGCGCAGCAGAAGCTGGGCCTCTGGCGCGAGGACCGCGGGAACGCCTGAATGACCGACCCTGTCGCGGCGCTCGCCGACTTCCCCCTGCGACTGCGCATGGCGTCATGGTTTTCCTTCGTCGGCACGCCTTTGTCTGAGGCCGAACGCGCGGACATCACCGAATACACCCGGTCCCTCGGCCTCGGCGACTTGCAGCTCAAGGAGCTCACTGAATGGCGCGCGGCCGAGGACTGCATCAAGCAGACCGACTGGGACGCCGATTGGTGGAACGCCGAGGAAGAACGCCGCAAGACCCTGCTCGACCAGGCGACGGCAAAGGTCGGCGACATGGCGCTGACTCACGCGCTCACCAGTTTGTCCGACAAGGTTTCCGACATCGTACATGGTGCTGCGGCCGTCGCCGCGTCGCGCGGCGGTGTTGCCGACCAGGGTCTCACCCGGTCTGCGGCCGGGGCCGCCACCATGTCCGCCTATCAGGCCGCCGTGGAAAAGGCCGCCGGCATCGACGGCGCGGCCAACGACAATAGCGGCCTCGCCTTCGCCGCGAAGTTCCGCCTGTTCGAGGGCGGTCACTGGCCGCTCTGCGTACGCGGCGGCGCCATCTACGTCTTCTAGGCAAACAACAAACCCGCGAGCCGAATAATGACTTCCCCCCGCGACTGCCGCCCCTTTTTCGCACCCGAGAGCGTCGCTGTTGTCGGCGCAGGTGAACGCCTGACGAGTTCCGGCGGAGCGGTGTTGCGCAACCTGATCGCGTCGAACTACGCCGGGCGCATCGTGCCGGTGAACCCCAAGGGTGGCGAAATCCTCGGCCTGCCTGCCGCCACCTCACTGTCCGAACTCGACAGTCCGGCCGATCTGGCTGTCGTCGTAATCCGGCCGGATTTCATCCTCGACATCGTCGACGAGGCCGCGGCCACCGGCCACAAGAACCTGATGATCCTTCCCGGCGGCTTCCGCGAAGCCGGCGACGAAGGTGTCGCCCGCGAGGCCGAGCTGCTGCGCAAGGCCGACGCCGCCGGCATCACCATCTTCGGGCCGAACTGCGCGGGCATCATCCATCTCGCCGAAGGCGCGCCCTTCGCCGCAACCTTCCTGCGCGACCTGCCGCCCGGCGGCGGCATCGCGGCGATCTCCCAATCGGGTGCGATCACCGAAGAGATCATCGCCAAGGCCAACATCGATCGGCTGCCGGTCAGCACCGTCGTCTCGGTCGGTAATGCCATTCACCTCGAGGTAACCGATTATCTCGAGTATCTCGGCAACCAGGACAGCTGCACTTGCGTGCTGCTCTATATCGAATCCATCGCCGACGCCGACCGGTTCCGCGAAGTCGCCCAGAAGGTCGCCGCAAAGAAGCCGGTGGTCGCGTTGATGGGCGGCGGCAGCGAACAGGGCGCGGCGGCCGTACGCAACCATACCGGCGGCACCGCCATGCCCAACGCCGAGATCGACGCCTATCTACGCGATTGTGGCGTGATCCGTGTCCCGTCTGTCCGCCGCCTGCTTCTCGCAGCCAAGGGTTTCGGCCTGCACCCCCAGGGGATCGGCTCGCGCGTGCTGCTGCTGTCGAATTCCGGCGGCCCCGGGGTGATCACCACCGACCAGCTGCGCGCCGAGGGACTTGAGATGCCGGACCTGCCGGACGCCTATGCCTCCGCCCTGCGTGAGATGCTGCCCGGCGAGGCCGCCGTGGCAAACCCGATCGACCTGCTGGCCGATGCGCGCGAAGACCGGTTCGGCCCGGCTTTCGAAGGGGCGGTCGCCCAGGCCGGCGGTGCGTTCGACGCGATCCTGACGATCCATGTGGTGCCGTTCATGGTCGATGCGGGCCCGATCATCGACACGCTCTCGGGCCTGGCCGAAAACGCCGGGCTGCCCTGCTTCCACTCGATGATGGGAACCCTCGAACATCAGGAAGAATGGTTCACGAAGATGGAGACGGCAGGAGTCCCGACCTTCAACGATTCCGAATCCATGGCCGAGACCGCGGGAATACTGGCCCAGTACCCAAAACTCCGCGCGGCGCTCACCTAAACAGGCGAACTAAAGCTTCACGCGTCGCAGCCGCAGCGCGTTGGCGATCACCGAGACCGAGCTCAGGCTCATCGCGGCGGCCGCCGCCATCGGGCTCAGCAACACCCCCATGATCGGGAACAGCACGCCGGCCGCGAGCGGGATTCCCGCCGCGTTGTAGACGAAGGCGAAGAACAGGTTCTGGCGGATGTTGCGCAGGGTCGCCGTCGCCAACCGCCGCGCGCGGACCAGCGCCAGCAGGTCTCCCGTCACGAGCGTGATGCCCGCGCTTTCCATGGCGACGTCCGTGCCGGTGCCCATGGCGATGCCCACATCCGCACCCGCCAGAGCCGGGGCATCGTTGATGCCGTCGCCGGCCATGGCGACGACCCGCCCGTCTGCCTGAAAGCGCGCCACGATGGCAGCCTTATCGCCCGGCAGCACGTCGGCCTCGACTTGGCTGATAGCAAGCGTCGCCGCCACGCCGGTGGCCGTGACCGCGTTATCTCCCGTGACCATGACGATCTCGATACCCGCGTCGCGCAAGGCGCGCAGCGCGTCCGCTGTCGTGTCCTTGACCGGGTCGGCGATCGTCAGGAACCCGGCAAGTTCTGCATCGATCGACACGAACACCGCCGTCGCACCATCGGCCCGCGCCACATCGGCCGCCGCGGCAAGCGTCTCGACAGAAACATTCAGATGCGCCATCAGGGCCGGGTTGCCCAACCCGATCGAGCGACCCGCGACACGACCCGTCACCCCCTTGCCGGGGATGACTTCAAATCCGTCCGTCGAACCCGGCGTGATGTCTCTCTCGTCGGCCTCCCGCAGGATGGCCGCGGCCAGCGGGTGCTCGCTACCCCGCTCCAGCGCCGCGGCGAGGCCCAGCATCTCGTCGCCATCGAATCCAGCGACCGGCGTGATGCCGGTGACCGCCGGTCGGCCCTCGGTCAGGGTGCCCGTCTTGTCGACGATCAGCACGTCGACCCGGGCCAGCGCTTCGAGCGCCGCGGCGTCGCGCACCAGAAGCCCCGCGCCCGCGCCGCGCCCGGTCGCCACCATGATCGACATGGGTGTGGCCAGACCCAGGGCGCAAGGACAGGCGATGATCAGGACCGACACCGCGGCCACGACTGCAAACGCGAGCGCGGGCGGCGGCCCCCAGAGTGCCCAGACGGCGAACGCGATCACCGCGACGGCGACGACGATGGGCACGAACCAGACCGCGACCCGGTCGGCGAGGCGCTGAATGGGCGCGCGCGACCGTTGCGCCTTCGAGACCATGTCGACGATCTGGGACAGCATCATCTCCGCCCCCACCTTCTCGGCTTGCATCACGAAGCCGCCTGCGCCGTTGACCGTGCCGCCGATTACCGGGTCGCCGCGATGTTTTTCGACGGGCATCGCCTCGCCGGTGACCATGGATTCATCCAGCGTCCCCGCACCTTCAATGATCGACCCATCGACCGGGACACGCTCGCCGGGCCGGACCCGGAGCATGTCGCCCGCCACGACCTCTTCGAGGGGCACCTCCCGGTCGCCGCCATCCGCGTCAACTCGCAACGCCGTCTTCGGGGTCAGGTCGAGCAGGGCGCGCAGCGCATCGCCCGTGCGTTCGCGCGCGCGCAGTTCCAGCACCTGGCCCAGTAGGACCAGGACGATGATCACGCCGGCAGACTCGAAATAGAGCGCCGTCTGCCCTCCATGCCCGCGGAAGGCTTCCGGGATCACGCCCGGCAGGACGACCGCGACGACGCTGAACAGATACGCCGCGCCGGTACCCAGCGCGATCAGCGTAAACATGTTCGGGCTGCGCTGACCGATCGACTGCCAGCCGCGCACGAAGAACGGCCAGCCGGCCCACAGCACCACCGGCGTCGCCAGTATGAGCTGGGTCCACTCGAACCCGGCGTCCAGCAGATGCGAGAATGAAATGGCCGGAATCATGTCGCCCATGGCCATCACCAACAGCGGCACGGCGAACACCGCGCCGATCGTGAAACGCCGGGTCATATCGACGAGTTCCGGGTTGGGCGGCTTCTCGGCCGTGATCTGCATCGGCTCCAGCGCCATACCGCACAGCGGACAGGCGTCGGGCCCCTCGCGAATAATTTCCGGATGCATCGGACAGGTGTATTGGGTGCCCGCGGCGACCTTCGGTGCGGGGCGTTCATCCGGCGGCAACAGATAATAGTCGGGATCGCCGGCAAACTTCATGGCGCATCCGGGCGAACAGAAATGAAAGACCTCACCAGCATGTTCATGGTGATGCGCCGTGGTCGCCGGATCGACGTCCATACCGCAGACCGGGTCCTTAACGGTCGTGTTCATCTCATTCCCCCAAACGGCTGGCGAGATCATCGATGATCGGACAGTCGGGCCTGTCGTCGCCGTGGCAGGTCTCGGCCAGTTCGACCAGGGTTGCACGCATCGCCTGCAGTTCAGTGATCTTCGCGTCGATGTCGGCGACCCGGTTAAGCGCAATCTCTTTCACGTCGGCGCTCTTGCGATCCGTATCGGCATACAGCGCGACGAGTGCGCGACAATCCTCGACGGAGAAGCCCAGGCCACGCGCGCGCGACAGAAAGCGCAGCATGTGCACGTCGCGCTCGGCATAGTTCCGGTAACCGTTGTCGCGGCGGCGCGCCGGCTCGACCAGCCCGATATCCTCGTAATAGCGGATGGTTTTGGCGGGCAAGCCCGCCTGCTCGGCAGCTTCACTAATGTTCATCGTCCGTCTCCAGCCGTTCCGGGGTGACAGGATGAACATAGACCTTCCAGCAACTGGAAGGTCAAGTGCAAGGCGGTTATTCGTGTGCGCGGACCGGGATCGACATCTCGCCCACCCCGTCGATCCAGGCATGCATCACGTCGCCCGGCTCGACCGGGCCGACCCCCTCCGGGGTGCCGGTCATGATGACGTCGCCGGGATACAGCGTCATAAAGGCGGACGCATACGCGATCAGGCGCGGGATATCGAAAATCAACTGATCCGTGTTCGATCTCTGGCGGACCTCGTCATTGACCTTGATCTCGAAATCCAGATGCCCAGGATCATCGACCTCATCGGCCGTCACGAGCCACGGCCCGAGCACGGAGTAGCTGTCGATCCCCTTGCGCAGGCTGCGGTCTTCGGTGCCGCGCACGGTCATGTCGAGGCCGATCGAATAGGCGCAGATATGGCGCATCGCATCGGCCTCCGCGATGTCGGAACCGCCCTCGCCGATGATCACCGCCAATTCGACCTCGTGATCGTTGCGCCGGTCAGTGAAGCGCAGCGCGACCCCCTCACCCGGCCCGACCAGCGAACTGTTGGCCTTCATGAACAGGCCGTAGGTGTCGATCGTCTTGATCTCCCGGCCCAGGTTGATCTCCGCGTCCGCCACCGCCTCCTGGTGGTGTTTGTGATAGTTCACCGGTGCGCCGATGATCTTGCTCGGATTCGCGACCGGGCTTTTCAGGACCACCGAACCGATCGGGACCGGCTGGGAGTCGCCCGCGGCATGCTCGATCGCCGGGCGCAAGGCATCCAGGTTGGCGATCAGATGATCGCCATGGGGGATCGGCCATGTCAGGGGTGGCAGCTTGTCCAAGGCCGCCGTGGCGTCAAACACCTGGCCGTCGAGCACAAGCCCGAGCTGGTCGTCGTTAAAGCGGCAAAGTCGCATGTCGCAGCACTCCGGCTAGATAAAGGCGGCGCCGCCATCGACGCACAGGGATTGGCCGGTCATGAAGCCCGATGCCGGGGACGACAGAAACAGGAGGGTGCCGACCATATCCATGGGCTCCTGCTGACGCTTGAGCGACTGGTGGCTGATGATGGCCGCGCGCCCGGCGTCGTTGCGGCCGGCATTCTCGATCTCGGTCTCGATCACGCCCGGCAGCACCGCGTTGACAGCGATGTTCGCATCGCCCAGCTCGCGGGCCATGCAGCGGGTCATGCCGATCAGCGCCGACTTGGAGGTCACATAATGGGTGAAGCCGGGGATTCCCTGGGGCACGGTCGAGGACGAAATGTTGATGATCCGCCCGCCGCCGGCCTCGCGCATGGGCCCCGCGACCGCGCTTGCGCAAATGAAGCAGCCGGTGATGTTCACATCCATCACCGCGCGCCACTCGTCGAGGTCGATCTCCCAGAAGGGCTGCCGGCCCAGGGTCACGAAGATGGCGGCGTTGTTGATCAGCACATCGATCCGTCCGAAGCGATCGAGCGTGGCGGCGACGGCGGCCTTGACCGCGGCCGGGTCGGTGACGTCGGTCTGGACCGCCAGCGCCTCGCCCCCCGCCGCCTCGATCTCGCCGGCGACCGCGTCACCCTTCGTGCCGTTGATTTCCGCGATCACGGGGATCGCACCGGCCTCGGCAAATTTGAGCGCATAGGCGCGGCCGATACCCTGGCCCGCACCGGTGATCATCACGACGCGGCCTTCGACGGACGCAGATGTATCGGTCATGCTCGGTTCTCCCCGGAAACAAGAATGTTGTTCCGGGGAGTGTAGCGCCTTAAGCGACGGAAATAATCAACTGCTGACGGGCACCAGCGGGGCGGTTGAGAACAGGACCCCGAACGCCTTGCACCAGACGACAACACTGGCGAAACCCGCCAGGTCGGTGCCCGGGGCGATCGTGTAGTTCTGGTTACCGATGTCGCCCTTGAGCGCGCCCAAATCGACATAGCTCCCGTCCGTCACATCCGAAGAGGATTGAGGGCCGGGATGACGGACCAGAAACACATGCAGGTCCGGCCCGTTGGTCACATCGAGATTTTCCAGCCGCAACACATGGTTGCCGTCGGCGAGGCGATACAGGCCGGCATCGCCGCTGCCCTTGTGTACCGAGTCCGCATCGCGGAACGCCCCGGCGGCGAGCGCGACGGGCGCACCGGGTGTCATCATGTCGTCCTTGGCATCGCTCATCGACTTGTCAGGCATGCCGCGCGCGGCCTCAAGAACCTCATCGGCCATCGAGGCTTTCTTGTCGTCCGACATCTGCGCCAGCGCCTCTGGCGTCGGTACACCGGGGAACTGTTCATCCACGACCTCGTCGATAAACAGCGGAGAGACCAGGATCCAGGCAGCGACGGCGGTAACAACCAGCGAGATGCCGAACCCGTAAACAAATGCACGTTTCATAGGGGAAAAGCCTTTCGATCAACCGCGTATGGTTTCTGCGACATGCCGTTTCCGGAGTGCCGCAGCTATATTGTGAACACCCGGCGGGTGAACTCTATTCCGACACAGGCTGCAGGCGAACCAACTGCCCGTCGCTTTCGTCGGTCAGAACATAGATCATTCCATCCGGTCCCTGCCGCACGTCGCGAACACGCCCGAATTCTTTCTCGATAAGCCGCTCCTCCGACACAACCCGCGTGCCATCGAGCACAAGCCGCGCCAGATACCGGAACTTCAGCGAACCAACGAACAAATTTCCACGCCAGCGCGGAAATGCATCTCCGTCATAGAACATCATGCCCGAGGGCGCGATCGACGGTGTCCAGTGGTGCAGCGGCGGTTCCATGCCATCCTTGAAAACCCCATCGCCGATCGGAAACCCTGCATAGCTGCGCCCGAAGGTGACAACCGGCCAGCCATAGTTCGCACCACCGGTCAGGCGGTTTATCTCATCGCCACCCTTGGGCCCGTGTTCGTGCACCCAGATCTCGTCACGGGTCGGATGCCGGATCATGCCCTGGGGGTTGCGGTGCCCATAGGTGAAGATCGACGCCAGCGCGTCGTCGCGGCCGACGAACGGATTATCGGCCGGCACCGAGCCATCATCGTTCAGGCGCAGCACCGTGCCGTTGTGGTTTTTCGGGTTCTGGGCCTGGTTCGCGTTGCCACGTTCACCGGCACTCACATAGATCTTGCCATCTGAGCCAAAGGCAATCCGGGAGCCAAAATGAACGCTGCCCGACCCCGGGTTGCTGGCAACAAATACAGTTTCGAGATCACGCAAAGCCCCGCCATCGAGCCGCGCCCGGCTCACAGCGGTGCGCGCGCTACCGTCATGGGGAATGGCATAAGACATGTAGATCCAGCCATTCGTCGCATAGTCGGGATGTAGGACAACGTCCAGAAGCCCGCCCTGGCCTCGTGCCGCCACCTCGGGCACACCGGAAACCGGTGGGGAAAGTCCCTTGCCGCTTTCAAAGACGCGCAGACGGCCGGGTCGTTCGGTTACCAGCATGCGTCCGTCAGGAAGGAATGCCAGCCCCCAGGGATTTTGCAATCCATCCGCCAGCACCACTGCTTCGAACCGCTGCACCTGGGACTGAATCACATCCGCATGCACCGAAACCGGTGAAACGGCACCGGCGACGGTTGCAAACCCATACAGCCCCGCGACGACAGCCAAATGTCTCCACTTTTCCATTCTGCCTCCAATGTCGACCAACTGAAAATGGGGACGACGGATCGCACAGGCAAGCCTGCAATCGACGATTTCGGACGTCGCCAGAATGCAGAACCCGCAACGCCATGTTACCGCCAGTGCTTACCAACGCGAGTGATAGGATTCCCTGAAAGACCCGCTCGAACGGTCATTTACCCGCCACGGAGATCCGTATCGTGCCGTTGCCTGAAGGACAAATGGTCCAGCTCATGCTGATTACCGACGACGACACGCTCGCCGACAGCTTCGTTGAGGACCTTGCCGACCGCGACACCCAGAACCCGATCTTGCGCGTTCACACGTTCAGCGAAGGCATCGAACAGCTGTCCGGCGGTGCAAATGGGAAGTCGCCACACATCGTCATTCTGGATTTGCGCAACGCCGTACGCGAGGGCGCGCGGTTTCTGAACGAGGTACACAACCTGCGCCCGTTCAGTGAGCCGGTCATTTTCATCATCGGAGCCGGCGACAACGAGGCAGAAATCCTGAAGGGAAACGAGCGCTTCATCGCGGGACAATTGCCCGAAACGGGGGCCGGTGCGGCCTTCGTCGAGTGGGCCGTGTCGATGCTGTCGTCAAACTGGTCGTTCGAGAAAACCCGGTCAGAGTATTAGCGCGCGGCCGATCCCGGTTTGCGTTATCAGGCGCGGACTATTTTTAGCCTGTCGGATACATCGGCCAGAACGCGATCGCGCGGCAGCGTGACACTGACAGTGGTACCCACGCCGGGGGCGCTGCGGAGCCGGACAAACCCACCATGCATTTCCACGAGACGTTTGGTGAGCGCCAGGCCGAGCCCGGTGCCGGCAACCTTGCTGCGTTGGTAGGGATCCCCCACCTGGGAATAGGCATCGAAGATTGTCGGTATATCGCCCGGTTCGATCCCCACACCGTTGTCTTCAATATCGATCACGACCGTTCCCATCGTGCCAGGCCGCAACCTCACGTCAATGCGGCCGCCATCCGGTGTGAACTTGATCGCGTTCGAAAGAAGATTGACCGCCACCTGCGTGATCTGACGTTCACCACCAAGCAAGTGGCATTCACCGAACTCGAACATCGTTACGATCCGCAGGGTTTTCTCCGCGACCAGCGGGGACACGAGGCTGATCGAATCACGAAGCGTCCCAACCAGATCGAATGCCGTCTCGGAAAACTCGTAGCGACCCGATTCAGCCTTCGACAGATCGAGCAGATCATTGATCAGGGAAAGAAGATGATGGCCCGATCGATGAATGTCTCCGGCATAGCCCAGATATTGCGGATTGCCGATGCCACCGAATGTCTCTTCCTTCATCACTTCCGAGAATCCGATGATTGAATTGAGCGGCGTGCGCAGTTCATGGCTCATATTCGCGAGAAAGCGCGATTTCATGTCATTGGCTGTTTCTGCCGCCTGCTGCGCAGTCCGCAGATCGCGCTCCGCGCGCTTGCGCTCCGTAATATCACGCAGGGAAGCCAGCCTCGCGGGTCGGTTGTCCCATCGGGTTTCGACAACGCGAACCTCGGCGATGCGCTCATCGCCAGCCTGATTCGGCAAAACAATTTCAACCGGCGCCTCTCCCTCCAGCGGCAAGCCAGACAATTCACCTACGGCCGATGCGAAATCCCGCTCGAACAGTTTTTCCGCCGCCGGATTGACGAACAGCACACAACCCTCGAGATCGGAGACGACAACGGCATCCGTGAGATCCGAAACCAGGTTCACAAAGCGTGCATTCGCCGCCGCCAGTTCATCGACGCTGTGCTGCAGCGCCTGATTCAAAGACTGGCGCTCGAGACTGTGCGCAATCACGCGCTCAAGTGACGCCGACGTGACCGAGGCCTTATCGACGAAATCCTGAGCGCCACGGCGAATGGCTTCGATCGCCGTCCGGCGCGCCTCGCCGCCGGTCAGGACGATCACCGGCGACGCCTGTGCACCCGACAGAATACGATCGACGGTCTCCAGACCCGAACTGTCTGGCAGCTCAAGGTCACAAAGAATCAGTGCGTAACTTCAGCCCGCAACAACGCTTCTGCATCCGCGATACTCGAAGCGACACGGGATTCGACCTGCGTGTCCTCAAACCGACTCATCATCTGCTGGATGAGTACGGCATCGCCCGGATTGTCTTCGACAATAAGGACTCTAATGGATGTTTCAGATAGCAGCGGCATGCCGACAGTCAGTATCCCTGATGGTGGTTGCGACCACTCAAAAGGTTAACGCCGCCATGGTTACCAGATGCTTAACGCGGTAGCGCTGCATGGGTCTAATGTTTGGGAGGGAACTTAACGACGGAGAGCCAGAAATCGTTGAGTGCCCGCATCGCCTGGCGAAAACTATCCATATCGAGCGGTTTCACGATGTAGCAGTTCGCGCTCAACTCATAGCTCGCCCGAATATCATCCTCGTTCTCCGATGTGCTCAACACTGCCACGGGAATCTTGTGCCATTCGGGGTGATTCTTGATTTCGCGAAGAACTTCGCGCCCATCCATCACCGGCAAGTTGAGATCCAGCAAGATCAGGTCAGGCACCGGCGCGTCGACGTAACTCCCGTCTCGTCCGAGAAATTCGAGTGCCGCACCACCGTCATTGACGACGTGAAGTTCTCCCGGGGCATCGAGGCCCATCAGCGCCTCGCGGACCAGCATCACGTCACCGGGGCTGTCCTCCACGAGTAGAATATCGGGTTCCATGTTTGACATCCTCTTAGTCACTCCACGTCATGTCTGCGGCGAAACGGGTACGGTGAACCTGAAACTGGCCCCTCGTCCTTCCGCGGCATCAATCCAAATACTGCCACCATGGCGTTCGATAACTTTCTTGCAAATCGACAAACCCACACCATTGCCGTCGAACTTGCCGCGCTGGTGCAACGTCTTGAAAACCTCGAACACACGCTCATGGTGTTTCGGGTCCAGTCCGATACCGTTGTCGGTGACGGCAAATTCGTACATGTCACCTCGGGTGTCCGCCTGAATTTCGATCACCGGCGGTGAATCCGACCTGAACTTGATGCCGTTCGAGATCAGGTTCTGAAACAACTGGACCATGAGCGTGCGATCGCCGACGACAGCCGGCAGGTCATCGCAACGAATATTCGCACCCGTGTCCGTGATCTGCCGATCCAGATTGAGCTTCACTTCATCGATGACGTCGTTCAACGCGACGCGCTCCGGCTGGAAGCCCGAGGTACCTGTCTGCGACAGCCGCATCAGATCATCTATGAGACCCTGCATGCGCTTGGCACCATCGACAGCAAAACCGATGAATTCACCGGCCTGTTCGTCCAACTGATCCGCATAGCGTTCCTGCAAGAGGTCGCAAAAGCTCGCGACCATCCGCAGTGGCTCCTTCAGGTCATGAGAAGCCACATACGCAAACCGCTCCAGCTCGGCATTCGCGTCCTCAAGTTCCTCGGTCCGCAGGCGTATTTCCTCACGCGCGGCGCGTTCTTCCGTAATATCACGCGCAATGACGATGTAGCCCTTCTCGCCATCCCAATCGATGGTCGCACCGGTCGAGCGGGTATAGAAATCCGTGCCATCGAGGCGTAGACGGCGAACGTCCGCCACGGGTTTCGAGCCACTTCCCGTGCCCATGACCTCACGAATTTTGCTGACTCGCTCATGCTCCTCGGGATGCACGAGATCCGCAATCATACAGCCGATCAGATCTTCGACATCGCGCGCGCCAAACATGTGCACGGCCGCCTGGTTGGCATACTCGATCATTCCGGCGCAATGCACGAAGATCGCCTCGGGCGAGAGTTCGAGAATATTTCGATTACACTGCTCCAGCAGCTCCTGCGCCCGCTCCGCCTCGATTCGCTCTGAGACATCACGCATGATTGTCAGAATGGCCGGCGCGCCATCCCAGACATACTGGCTGCCGATTACATCGGCCATGAACTCACGGCCATCGAGGCGCCGTCGAAGAAGAGAACTGAGCGGGACCACACCATCGACAGCGACCCTGGCCCGGCGCTCCATCGCCTGCACACGTTCGCGCTCTGGCACAAGGTCCATCATCTGACGACCGATAAGATTCGGTACGCCCGTGGCGCCAAGCATCGTGGCGGCCGCGTGGTTTGCAAATACGATCTTGTCATCCACATGAACAAACACGGCATCGGGGCTCACATCCACGATCTGACGGTAACGCTCTTCGCTTTCCAGCAAGGCGTCCTGGGCCGCGACCTTCTCGGTGACGTCGCGAATAACGACAAGGACCCCCGCCGCACCCTTCCAGTCGACCGTCCGGAACCGGCCTTCACCCAGGAAGCTTGTCCCGTCCAGTCGCAACCGGCGCACTTCGAAAAAATCCGAGCCCTGATCATCCAGTGCCGTGTCGATATTATTCTGCAGAATTCCGCGATCTTCGGGATGGATGGTGTCTATGACCTGCCGGTTGAGGAGGTCCGATTCAGATTCGGCGCGAAACATCCGTAACGCGGCATCGTTCGCGAATACGATTTCGCCATCGACGTGAACCAGCATCGCGTCCGGACTGATTGCCGCGAAATCCCGCTGACGTGCCTCGGCTTCCCGCAAGGCGAGTTCTTTTTCAATCTGTTCGGTGACGTCCCGGATCACGACCAGAAGCGCATCGAGACCATCCCAGATGATCGGCTTGGCGCGGCCCTGGCCCTGAAACGTCGAACCATCGAACCGCACCTGTTCGACCTGCAGGAAATCCGACCCGGGCACGGACACATCATTGTCCCAGCTTTCGGTGACGCGCGCCCAGTCCTCGGGTGTCACGAGGCTGGAATTCTGAAGCCCGATAAGTTGATCGGCAGCGGTCGCCGCAAACATGTCCGCCGCGGCCTGGTTGGCAAAGACGATTTCACCATCAACATGGACAATCACGGCGTCCGGGCTGATGTCGGCGAAATCCCGCTGGCGTGCCTCACTCTCGACCAGCGCCGATGCCGTCCGTTCGTGATCGCTGAGATCGCGCACAACCATCAATGTCGCCGGCTCATCTTCCCACACGATTTCCGCGCCACGGCCTTCGGAGGGAAACTCCACGCCGTCGAGACGCCTCCGGCGGACATAGATCGGGCCGGATTCCTCAGCGTCACCGAGCTGGCTGTGGCGGTCCAGGACCTTCTGCAGATCCTCGGGAATAATCAGGTCCCAGGCCGAGCGTCCGACGAAATCGGTTTGCGACTGTGCGCCAAACAATTCCACAGCGGCCGGGTTGGCCCACAAAACCTTGCCGGCGCGGTGGACGTAGATCGCATCGGGCACGAGCGCCGCGATATCGCGCTCACGCAACATCAACTCGGTCAGGCGCTGCTCGCGCGCCGCCTCGGCTGAAATGTCGCGCGCCAGGAACAGAACACCGAAAATTTCTCCAGCGGCGTTTTCCAGCGGGCTCACGCGAACCGAAACGCGAACCGACGTACCGTCCTTGCAAACCCGGTCCACCTGGCGCGGTTCGACGGGTTGCGCGGACAACGCGCGTGAGAACAACTTCAGCGTGGCGCCGGATTCTTCAGCTGGACAGAGAAAGCTGACGTCACGCGTGCGCGCCTCGTCGAACGTATATCCGAACAAATTCTCCGCACCGGCGTTCCAGACGACGATCTCGCCATCCGCCGAATAGACAATCGCGGAATCCTGCAAATGGGAGAACGCGGCTGCGAGCGGCGCATACAGGTCACCCGCGCCAACCGAATTCCCGTCGGCATCATCCAAATCGCTGATGTCTAATGCGGTTCCCAAATCCCCTACCCTCAGTCGGTCAGGCCGTCGATCACACGCACGGAATGCGCAGAATTCCGACCCCCCAACTTATTCGAACTTTGGTTAACAATTGTTTAAGGCGCACCCGCATGGTCGTCAGTCCGGCACAAGTTCGATAGACTGAAGTCCAACTTCCGGAGACGAAACATGATCAACATTGTGGGCTTCCGCTATTGCCGGCTAGGAACGGCCAATCTCGAGGAAACCGTCAAATTCGCCAACGACATGATCGGTCTGGAAACGGTCGGGCGCGAAAACGGTTTCGTCTATATGCGCGGCGACGACAGGGACCACAATATTTGCTACTTCGAAGGTGACCCGACGGATCACACGCTGGGTCTCGAACTGGATGGCTTCGATGAGCTCGATGCGGCTGAATCCGCAATGTCAGCTGCCGGGCTCGACGTTTACCGCGGCAGCGACGAGGAGGCCGCCGCCCGGCGTTGTATGGGCTATATCAACTTCAAGGATCCGAGCGGAAACTCGATCGACCTCACGGTCCGGCCATTCGCGGCCGGGCGCCGCTATTTCCCCAGCCGCGACGCGGGGATCAACGAATTCAGCCATATCGGGCTTGCGGTCACCAACCCGCGTGAAGCGGAAAAATTCTGGTCCGGGGTCTTTAACTTCAAAACCAGCGACTGGATCGGCTGGTCGGCGTTGATGACCTTCGACGAGGTGCATCATCGCTTTGCGCTTTTCCCTTCCGACAAGCCCGGTATCCAGCACATCAATTTCCAGGTGACCGAGACCGACGACGTCATGCGGTCCAACTATTTTCTGCGCGACCACCAGGTGCGCATCCAGGCGGGTCCGGGCCGACATTCACTCTCGGGCGCGCGGTTCCTGTATTTCTATGGGCCCGACGACATGATCTACGAGTATTCCTGCGGGGTCCGGATGGTCGACGACAGCTGGCGCGCGCGCCAGTTCCCGGTCAACGATGCATCCTTCTGCGCCTGGGGGTCGAAGCCTGACCTGAGTGTGCTCGAGGGCACCGACGCTGCCGAGTAACGGTCGGGACACATAATCCATGATCGAAATCGTCGATATCCGCTACTGCCGCCTCGGAACAACCGACCTGAATTCGACTGTCGATTTCGCCAGAAACCTGATCGGACTGGAAGAAGTCGACCGCGCCAATGGACAGGTGTATCTGCGCGGCGATCATCGCGATCACAACATCTGCTATTTCGAGGGTGACCCGAGCGATCATACCTTCGGGCTGGAACTCGAAACCTTCGACGCGCTGGAGGCGGCCTCGGCCGCGCTGCAGGCCGCCGGGATCGAGGTGCGCAGGGGCAGCGACGCGGAAGCGGCGGACCGGCGGGTCATGGGCTTCATCAACTTCACCGATCCCACCGGCAACTCGGTCGACCTCGTGGTGCGGCCCTTTCACTCGGGTCGCCGCTACTTTCCGTCGCGTGATGCGGGCATCACGGAGTTCAGCCATATCGGCATCAAAACTACCAACCCGGCACGTGACGAAAATTTCTGGTCGAGCCTGTTCAACATCCGCGCGAACGACCGGATCGGTGATGCCGCCCTGATGTCGTTCGACGAGGTGCATCACCGCATCGCGTTGTTCCCGACCGATCATGCGGGCATCCAGCACATCAACTTCCAGGTCGAATCGATCGACGACATCATGCGCTCCCATTATTTCCTCACGGAGCGGCAGGTGCAGATCAGATTCGGACCCGGTCGCCACCCGACCTCCGGCGCGATGTTCCTCTATTACGAGGGACCGGACGGCATGACGTATGAATATTCATCGGGCGTGCGCCATGTGGATGAGAACTGGCGGCCGCGCCAGCTGCCCTTCAAGGACGAGTCCTTCTGCATGTGGGGCGCCCGGCCAAATATCCCGGAATTCTCCGACGGCTGAACCGTCCGGACCAGCATCAAACCGAGGACAGCAAAGGATGTCGTCCATGAGCGATGAGAACGAGGAAAAACCCTCTATCATTCCGCCGAAAGCCTATGAAAATCCGGACTTCCTGCACAGCCGGGATGCTCGCGCGATCCGCATCCTCGCGGAGTATCAGGAACCGCTTTCCCGGTTCGAGCATTACGATATCGACGACACCATCGTCTTCATGGGGTCGGCTCGGATCAAGTCACCCGAAGATGCAGCTGCCATGGTCGCGGCGGCGGAACAGGGCGACGGAGACAAACAGGCCGCGGCACGGGCCGAGCGCATGTCGATCTACTACGAAGCCGCAAGATCCTTGGCCTTCAAACTGACCGGATGGTCGAAAGGACTGGGTGAGGACAAACGCCGTTTTGTCGTCTGCACCGGTGGCGGGCCGGGCATCATGGAGGCCGCGAACCGCGGCGCATCCGAGGCCAAGGGAATGAATATCGGCCTGACAATCTCGCTGCCATTCGAGGATTTCGAGAATCCCTATGTCAGCCGAGAGCTGAACGTGATGTTCCACTATTTCTTCATGCGGAAATTCTGGTTCACCTACCCCGCCAAGGCCGTCGTCCTGTTTCCCGGCGGCTTCGGAACCCTCGACGAGCTGTTCGAGATCCTGACCCTCGTGCAGACACAGAAAATCAAGAAGCGCCTGCCGGTCGTCCTGTTCGGGCACGAGTTCTGGGACCGGGTGATCGATATGGAAGCGCTGATCGAGTTCGGGACCATCAGCCCGGACGATGTCGATCTCTTCTACAGAACCGATTCCATAGACGACGCCTATGACCACATAACGCGAGAACTCACAGCTCACGGGCTCGATGAACCGGGCGTGGCTCTCTGATCGCGATCGCATGGTTGCGTTTGCCGCGCGCTAGACCATATCAATGCCAACACGAATGTTCCCGGGTGAACCAGATGAACTTCCAGATCGAATACTGCAAGATTTGAAACTACGAGCCGCGTGCGCTCCGTGCGAGGGACCTGCTCGAACAACTTGGTGCAACCGTCGAGGTTGGGCCCGGACGCACCGGCGCGTTCGAAATCACCCGCGACGGTGAGGTGCTGTTTTCAAAACTCGAGAATGCGCGCTTCCCCGATGATGACGAAGTGCGGGCGATGGCGGATGGCGTCTAGCATCCGAACCGGCTAGAACCGCTGTTCCATGTCTCATGATCCCTATTTTCCGCCGGGTGAACCACGGCGCCTGATTGTCGGCATTTCCGGCGCGACCGGCATCGCCTACGGCATCCGCCTGCTGGAGGCCCTGCGCGACACCGATGTGGAAAGCCATCTGGTGGTCACCCGGCCCGGGCTTATGACGCTCGGCTACGAAACGGACATGACCCGCGACGATCTGTATGCACTCGCCGATACGGTCTATGCATCCAGCGATATCGGTGCGGCCATCTCGTCGGGGTCGATGATCACGCTCGGCATGATCGTTGCCCCCTGCGCCGTAAAATCGGCGGCCGAGATCGCGTCCGGTGCGACGCAGACATTGTTGACGCGCGCAGCTGATGTGACCCTCAAGGAACGCCGGCGTCTTGTCCTGATGGTTCGTGAGAGCCCCGTTCACACGGGCCACCTTCGCACTCTGACCGAAGCATCGGAAATCGGCGCGGTCATCATGCCGCCTATGCCCGCTTTCTACCCCCGTCCCGAAACCATCGAGGACATGATCGATCATACGGTGGGGCGCGCGCTCGATTTGTTCGGGATCGAGCATGACCTGCTCAAGCGCTGGACAGGAACGCCGGACTAAATATCAGAATCTCTCGAATGACGACGCGGGATGAAAGCAAGCGCCCTCGCGTGAAACGCGATCTCGCCGTCCGCCGGCGGGCTCAGCACAACCCGCCACTGATACAATGTGCCATTGGCATCGGGCCGGCGAATAATCTGGCCGATCGTCGGCTCATAGGCGCCTGCCGGACAGCGCGGGTTGCCCCAGCCAA
The DNA here is from genome assembly GCA_965205535.1 of Alphaproteobacteria bacterium. Classification (GTDB taxonomy): domain Bacteria; phylum Pseudomonadota; class Alphaproteobacteria; order UBA6615; family UBA6615; genus UBA8079. The sequence goes on from CBDBHH010000005.1 coordinate 830,647, forward strand.
TTAACATCTGCGTGTCGTGGACATCATAGAAAATGAGGTCCGCGGGCACGACGCGGCACCCGGCCCGGTCCACAACATGATCGATATCCAGAACCAGGGTCCGCGACCAGTCACCGGCTGTCCGGTTGGGATCGACCAGGTCCGGCGTGTGAAATCGCATGCCATGGACGGTGTCGCCACGCCAGGCATCGGGATCATGTTCGGGCTCGGTGCACGTTGCTGCCATGGCCACGGATTATCGTGAACCGAACCGAAAACGCGCGGGCTATCGCCGCGCATTTACCCAAAAAAAGATGCAAAACCGGGCAATCAGTTGAGGATCGAGGCAAACCCCCTGCCCGCCACGGACCGGTACCATTCGACGATCAGGCGCCGCTCGTCATCCTCCATGAACGACACGTTCGCCGGGGGCATCGCACGGGTGTGTCCGGCCTGCAGATAGATGTCCCGCGCATATGCGGCGATCTGCCGGTCGGTTTCGAGCTTGACCCCTTTGGGCGCCTTGATGATGCCGTCCCACCCAGTCACCGATGCATGGCACATGGCGCAGCGCCCCTGCACGACATCGCGCACGGCGTGGAACGTCGGCGCATCGGCGAAGCGCTGCTGCGACGGCGTCAGCTCCGTGCTTTCCTCGGCGTCGGTTTCGAACAGGGTCGAGAAAGCCGACAACCACATGACGATGATGAAAATCATCACCGTGGCACCCCATGTCCAGATCGGGTTGCCCTTGCGGGAATGGACCGAGTTGAAATAGTGCCGGATCGTCACGCCCATCAGGAAGATCAGGCTGGCGATCACCCAGCTGAACTCGGTCGCGAACGCCTGCGGGTAGTGGTTCGAGAGCATCAGGAACACGACCGGCAGGGTCAGGTAGTTGTTGTGGGTCGAACGTTGCTTGGCGAGGATACCGTGCTTGGCCTCGGGCGTGCGGCCCGCCTTCAGGTCCGCCGCCACAATGCGCTGGCTCGGGATGATCGTCAGGAAGACATTCGCCGACATGATCGTGGCCGTGAAGGCACCCAGATGCAGGAAGGCCGCGCGCGGCGTGAACACCTGGGTATATCCCCACGCCATGATGACCAGCAACACATAGAGGAGCAGCATCAGGGTCGTGTTGTTTCGACCCAGCGGGCTCTTGCAAATGAAGTCGTAGGCGATCCAGCCAAAAACCAGAGAGCCAAACGAAATCGCAATGCCGACGGCTGGCGAGATATCAAGAACGTCGGGGTCGACCAGGAAGAGCTCTGCGCCCATGTAGTAAACGAGCACCAGCAGAATGAAGCCCGACATCCAGGCCCAGTAGGATTCCCATTTGAACCAGGTCAGATGTTCCGGCAGTGCCGCCGGCGCCACCAGATACTTCTGGATGTGATAGAAGCCGCCGCCATGGACCTGCCATTCCTCGCCATAGGCGCCTTCGGGCAGGTCGGGCGCCTTGCGCAAACCAAGATCGAGCGCAATGAAGTAGAAAGACGAGCCGATCCAGGCGATGCCCGCGATCACGTGAAACCATCGTGCCGCGAATGACAGCCATTCCATTACCAACGCCGTTTCCATTACGTCCCCCTCGTGGTGCGCAAGCACCGGTATTTTGTGTATCGGCTCTTCAGAGCACAAAAGCTTACAGAGTTTGCAGCCTTTTCCGATAGATTGCTCGCACCATGCCACATGTTGAAAACATCAGAATGTTCGTCCGGGTCTACGAGCTCGGAAGCATGTCCGAAGCCGCGCGTGATCAGCAGGTTTCGCCGGCCGTCGCTTCGAGCCGAATTTCCAAACTCGAAAAACATCTTGGCGTGCGCCTGTTCAACCGCACGACCCGCCGCCTGCACCCGACCGAGCATGGCAGCACCTATTATGACGGCGCCATCAACATCCTGCAGGCGATCGACGAGGCCGAGGCCGCGGTTGCCAACATCGCCCAAAATCCGCGCGGGTCGATCTACGTGGCGGCGCCTCTGGGGGTCGGCAAAAGACTGATCGCGCCCCATGTGCCTGCGTTCAACGACGCGTATCCCGAGATCAGCGTGCGGCTGCGCATGTCCGACCGGAATGTCGACCTGACCCGCGAGGGCGTGGACATCGCGTTTCACCTCGGCAACCTGGCCGATTCGGCCCTTCGCCTGACGAATATCGCGGAATGCCAGCGCGTGTTGTGTGCCGCACCTGAATATCTTGCGCGCCGGGGCACGCCTGCGAGCGGCCACGATCTCGTCGCGGACGGGCATGATTGCCTGCTGTTGCGGTTTCCCGGTGCCGACGAAATGCAGTGGACGTTGGCGACCGACAACGGCCCCCGACGCTTCGAAGTGGCCGGACCGTTTGAATCCGACGACGGCGATGTGCTGACCGCCTGGGCCCTGGACGGCCGCGGCATCGCCATCAAGCCGATCTTCGAGATTGCCGAACATTTGCGCTCGGGCGCGCTTGTCCCGGTTGCGACCCAGACCCCGCCGACGTCTGCGCAGCTGAGTTGTCTCTACCCGCACAAGCGTTTCCTCGACCTAAAGATCCAGCTCTTCATCGATTTCATGGTCAATAAGTGCAAGTCGCAGCTCAAGGAACGCAGTTCCCTGTTTCAGCTTCCGCGATAGGTCGCATAGCCATAGGGAGACAGCAGCAACGGCACATGATAATGCGCTGCGCCATCGGAGATCGTGAAGCGGATCGGCACGACATCGAGGAAGACACCGGCCTCGAGAGATTGTCCCGACCCGGCGATATAATCTCCGGCGTGAAAGACCAGCTCGTAGGCGCCGGTCGAAAATGCCTCGACCGGCAAAACAGGGCTATCCGTGCGCCCGTCGGCATTGGTCTCGAACACCCCCAGCGATTCCCGGTTTTCGTGTTCAAGACGAAACAACTCGATACGCAGCCCGGCGGCCGGCACACCGCGTGCCGTATCCAGAACATGGGTCGTTAGGTATCCACCATCAGCGGCCATTGGCTGCTCCCCCTAATTCGCGTCCACGATCGACGCGCGTCAATCCAACCGACTAACCGCTCGAATCGAAACCCGTGTTTCGATATATGTCTTTCATCGTTAATTTGAAAACCGAACGCATTCTTTTCGATTATACGTAAATGTCTGTTTGCCGAGGGGGACAAACTTGAACCGTTATCCACGTGATCTGCAAGGCTATGGCGCCACGCCGCCCGACCCGCAATGGCCGAACGGTGCGCGTATCGCCGTGCAGTTCGTCATGAATTACGAGGAAGGCGGCGAGAACAATATCCTGCATGGCGACGCGGCATCCGAGGCATTCCTGTCTGAGGTCGTCGGCGCCCAGCCCTGGCCGGGCCAGCGACACTGGAACATCGAGACCATGTACGAGTATGGCGCGCGCGTCGGGTTCTGGCGCCTGCACCGCCTGTTCACCGAAGCCGAAATTCCGATCACCGTCTATGCGGTCGGTACCGCATTGGAGCGCTCGCCGGCCCAGACCGCGGCGATGCTGGACGCCGGCTGGGAGATTGCGAGCCACGGCCATAAATGGATCGAGTGGAAGGATTTCCAGATCGACGAGGAACGCCGCCTGATCGAGGACGGCATCCGAATCCACACCGAAGTCACCGGCGAACGTCCCCTGGGCTGGTATACGGGCCGGGGTACGGCAAACACCCTCGATCTGCTCGCCGACATCGGCGGTTTCGCCTACACCGCCGACAGCTACGCCGACGAGCTGCCCTACTGGCACATGTCCGACAGTAATCCCTTGCTCGTCGTGCCCTACACGCTCGAAGCCAACGACATGCGCTTTGCCACGGCACAGGGTTTCAATTCCGGCGATCAGTTCTTCACCTATCTCAAGGACAGCTTCGACGCGCTGTACGCCGAGGGCGAAGCCGGATCGGCGAAAATGCTGTCGATCGGCCTGCACTGCCGGATCGTCGGACGGCCGGGCCGGATACAGGCGCTCAAGCGTTTCGTTGAATATGTCCGTTCCCATGACGCGGTCTGGTTTGCACGCCGGGTCGACATCGCGCGCCACTGGCACGAAATTCATCCCGCACCGGATCTCACCGGACGCCCTTCCGCCCTCTCGCACGACGCGTTCGTGAGTGCATATGGTGGCATTTTCGAACATTCGGCCTGGGTCGCCGAGCGCGCCCATGCGCTTGAACTCGGCCCCGCCCATGACACGGCCACCGGCCTTCACAACGCCATGGCTCGGGTATTCCGTGCCGGCAACGCGGACGAACGGCTGGGCGTGCTGACCGCCCACCCCGATCTAGCCGGCAAGCTCGCACAAGCCAAACGCCTGACGGACGAATCGACGGCCGAACAGGCGTCGGCCGGGCTCGACGCGCTGACGGATGATGAGCGCGCGGCGTTCGAAAAACTCAATACGGCCTACCACGACAAGTTCGGCTTTCCCTTCATTATCGCGGTGAAAGGCCTGACCAAGACAGACATCATGGCGTCCTTCGAGCGCCGGGTCGAACATGACCGAGAGACCGAATTCGCCGAGGCCTGCCGCCAGGTCGAACGCATCGCGCTTTTGCGCCTAAAGGATTTACTCAATGACTGATTCCGCAATGAGCCAGGAACGCAAGCCGTTGCTGCAGACCGACGAGCTGCCGGACTTCGCGCGCAACGCGATCAATCTGGCGTCGGCCGGCCTTGGCGCCCGTGGTGTGTCGGCGACCGACGAGTTCTTCGCGCCACTGGTTCGCATGCTCCAGGACAGCACGCCGGTCTTCATCGCCGACAAGTATGACGATCACGGCAAATGGATGGACGGGTGGGAATCCCGGCGGCGGCGTGGCGGCGGGCACGACCACGCGATCATCGCGTTGGCGGTGCCGGGTACGATCGACGGCTTCGATGTCGACACATCCTTCTTCACCGGCAATCACCCGCCCGAATGCCGGATCGAGGCTTGCCTGTCAGACGGGGACCCGGATGACGGGACGGAGTGGACCGAATTGCTGCCAATGCAGCATCTGGAGCCGGACTCTCATCATTTCCTGCGCTGTGGCGACGACAATGTATGGAGCCATCTGCGTTTTCACATTCATCCCGATGGCGGCGTTGCGCGCCTGCGCGTGTTTGGCACGCCATATCTGGATCCCGCATCCCTCCAGGGCCGCGATATTGATCTGGTCGCAACCCTCAACGGTGGACGGATTGTCGGATATTCCGATGCGCATTACGGCACCTATCACCGCCTGCTCGCACCGGGCAGGGGCCAGGACATGGGCGATGGCTGGGAAACCCGTCGCCGCCGCGGCCCGGGGCACGACTGGATTATCCTGGCGCTCGGCGTGCGCGGCACGATCTCCCGCACTGTCGTGGACACCGCGTATTTCAAGGGAAACTACCCCGACAGCTGTTCGATTCAGGCCGTCGATCTGGGCATGATCGGCATCGACATCGGCGATGATGCAATCGCGGCATCGGAAGATTGGCCGACCTTGTTGAGCCAGCAGAAACTCTCCGCCGATGCGGTGCATGAATTCGTCGACGACCAGGTGACCGATCTCGGCACGGCAACCCATGTACGCCTCAACATCTTCCCGGATGGGGGCGTCAGCCGGCTGCGCCTGTTCGGCCGCGTTGCATGAGCCCCACAATCACCATCTCGCCGCTGACGGCCGAGGCGTTCGCACCCTATGGTGATGTACTCGACGCGTCGGGCGCGCCCGACATGATGATCAATCAGGATATGTGCGGGCGCTACCATGACCGCGCGAATCTCGACCTAAAGAATAAGGACGGCCGCGCCGGAATAAGCGTGTTCAAGGCCACGGCGCGCACGCTACCATATGCGCTGGATTTAATGGAACGGCATCCACTCGGCAGTCAGGCCTTCGTGCCCATGTCTGCGGATCCGTTTCTTGTCATCGTCGCGAGCGACCTGAATGGCCGCCCGCACGAACCGATGGCGTTCCTGACCAACCCCGGTCAGGGCGTCAATTATCACCGGGGAACATGGCACGGCGTACTCACGCCGCTCCACGAACCCGGGCTGTTCGCCGTGATCGACAGGATCGGCCCCGGCGAAAATCTGGAGGAGCACTGGTTCGACGAACCCTACGAAGTTCGATGAACCCCATGGAAGAACAGAACCCAATGCGGGCACATTGTCCGTTGCCGGCAGGCTTCTCCCCAACAACTGGAGGCACATTTAAAGATGGCTAACATGTCCAACCTCGGAACGCCGGAGCAACTCCGCGATCCGGACTATATGCCGCCGATCGCGAAAGCGGTTCCGCTCGGCATCCAGCACGTGCTGGCAATGTTTATTTCCAACGTGACACCCGCGATCATCGTCGCCGGTGCCGCAGGTTTCGGCTTCGGTTCGAATTCTCCGGATTTCCCGGTCCTGCTCTACATGATTCAAATGTCGATGCTGTTCGCCGGCGTTGCCACCCTGATCCAGACCATCGGCATGGGCCCCGTCGGCGCGAAGCTGCCGGTCGTCCAGGGCACGAGCTTTGCATTCCTGCCGATCATGATCCCGCTGGTCGCGGGCCAGGGCGTCGAGGCACTGCCGGCCCTGTTCGGCGGTGTTCTGGTGGGTGGTCTGTTCCACGCGCTTCTCGGTACCTTCATCGGCAAGATCCGGTTCGCACTGCCGCCGCTGATCACAGGCATCGTCGTGCTGCTGATCGGGTTGATCCTGGTGAAGGTCGGCATCCAGTATTCGGCAGGTGGCGTTCCCGCCATCGGCAAGCCCGAATATGGCAGCCTGCAGAACTGGGCCGTTGCCGGCAGCGTCATCGTCGTGACCCTGGGGCTGAAGTTCTTTGCCCGCGGCATGCTGTCAGTCGGCGCCGTCCTGATCGGACTGATCGTCGGCTACATCTTCGCCGCAGCACTCGGCATGGTGAGCTTCGCCAATGTTGGCCGGGCCCCCATCTTCGAGGTACCGGAATTCTTCCCGTTCGGGGTCGAGTTCACGACGGCCGCCATCGTCGGCTTCTGTCTGATGGCCTTCGTCTCGGCCGTCGAGACGGTCGGCGATGTGTCGGGTATCGCCAAGGGTGGTGCCGGGCGTGAAGCCACGGACAAGGAGATCGTTGGTGCGACTTACGCCGACGGCCTGGGTTCCGCTGTTGCGGGCCTGTTCGGCGCCCTGCCGAACACCTCCTTCAGCCAGAATGTCGGCCTGGTCGCCATGACCGGCGTGATGAGCCGCCATGTGGTGACCATCGGTGCCATCTTCCTGGTCCTCGCCGGGTTGATTCCCAAGGTCGGCGCGCTTGTCACGACGATCCCCATCGAGGTGCTCGGTGGCGGTGTCATCGTGATGTTCGGCATGGTGGCCGCGGCGGGTCTGTCGATGCTCGCCGCAGTCACCTGGAACCGGCGCAATATGATCATCTTCGCCGTCTCCATGGCCTTCGGGTTGGGGTTGTATCTCGAACCGGGCGCGCTCCAGCATGTCCCGGATTCGATCCGCGTGCTGCTGGCTTCCGGCCTGTTGCCGGCGGCGTTCATCGCGATCATCCTGAACCTCGTCCTGCCCGAACAGCTGGCGGACGACGCGGCGCAGGGTGCCGGCGACGACTGATCGTCAAACACAAACCTGAAAAGAGAAGCCCCGGCCGGTCGCCGGGGCTTTTTTTGAGGATTATATCGAATAGTGCCCAAATCGATCAGACGGGGCTGACTGCCTCCTCCGGATGAGCCAGCTCTTCATTGCATTTGCCGCGTATTCCGCGACAACTTGACCGCCCAGCTTGAAGTGGTAATTCACCAAGCCGCCGTTGAGGTAGAGCGCATGACTACTCCCTAACCCATCTCCAGCTTTGGCAACCCGTCCACAATATCCAGCGTTTCCAGGCTCACCGTGATCACCCGTTGGAACAATTCTAGCGGATAGGCCGGGTTGCCGATCGTCTCGTTCGCGTAGGCATTGGCGTCGTTGACGATACCGCTGTCCTTGTCGGTCTTCACACATTGGCGATCCATCACCCAATCCAGCGCGGGCTTGCCATTCACCACATAATCATAAGCCCGCAGGGGAATTTCGGTCAGGGTGATATGGGGATTGTAGATCACCGTGGTTTTGTCTTTCTCCCGGCCGTGGCGGGCGTATTTCATCTTGGTGACGCGGTAGAAGGCTTGCGGGTCGGGGATGTCTGCAAGGCGCAGGTCGCGCTGCTTGATTACCACCGGATAAGGTTCAACGTTCTCGTAATTTACATGCAGATCGCCCAGCGCACGCCCCGCCTTGGAGAAAGCCCAGAAATCCACCCCCTGTTTTACCGCCGGGATACGCGGCAATTCTTTCGCCAGATTGTTTTTGAATCGCGCCCTGTAGTCGGGCGCGTGCAGCAGCCCATAGATGTAATAGAACAGGTCTTCCTTGCTGATTACCTCCCCCGGCCAGGCCGCCTGGAAATGCGCCAGCCCCTCATCACTGATGCCATCGCGGATGCGGGGGCCGTCTGCCGCCTCGCCCGCATAAAGATCATCGTCCGCCGCGTCGGCATTCAAGGGCGGTTTGTACAGTTTGAGCGGGAAGCATTGGCAGTTATCTATGTTATGATAATCTGGCAAAGCGTCCGCCATCAACGCCGAAAACCCCGCCCGCGCACCAACCCCCGACACGCAGATCACCCGATTTTCAGCCTGCGCATCTGGGAAAATGCGAGACATCTTTGCGACCTGATGAACAAACATCCGATCAGAGTAAACCCATTGCTTTTGGAATGGCCGATATGCCGAAACTGTTGTAGCCATGTCATTCGGTTCAATTTGTTTCGCTTTTTCCAAATCCCATTTTAATGCGCTCGTCCAACTTATCTTAGTCGGGTCACTATTGATAAATTCGGCGATGGCGTTGGGCCGATCCTCTGGCGGTGTCGCCGCATATCGCGCCACCTCCAAATTATAAAACTCAATCGTGTTACGCATGTTTGAGCGCAGCGCAGATTGCGAGAAATTGTAGCACCACGCATCACGGCTTGTTGTAACGCCCTTTGAATAATTCTCAAAAACCGTTTCCGCCCCTTTGTCTTTCTTATCGCCCAGCACGATGAACTTTTCAAACGCGCGGTCCACTTGGTCCAGCCAGTCATGATTGTGATCCGGTGTAATCCGCTGCCAGCCCTTGGCCTTCGTGATGCCGTTGATGCTTTTTAAGCTTCTTAAAGCCGCCTTTTTGTTGTCGGTTGTCAGGTCATCGCCAATATCGTGGAAGTGTATTTTTCCAAACTCCTGCGCTGCTGGATTACGCACCAGAACGGCGATTGAAATGCCCGTCATGGACCCGCTTCCAAAAATATTCTGACCTTCCTTGGCGGCCCCCTTGGACAACATGTTTTTACGAATATCGCCCCGCAGGTGAAACACATACAGGCTTGAAAATTCCTCAACCAAACACTTCCGCAACCCATCGGTGGCATTGCCATCAATCCAACCTGCGTTGGACACAAACGCCACAACCCCAGCGTCACTGCCCTTGTCTTTGATCCGGTCCGTAGCCCAGCGAATGGCCCGGATGTAACTGTCGTAAAGCGCGTTTTTTAATGTTGCGGTTGACTGGGCGGCATAGCTGTCCCGAATAGCCATATCCAGATTGGGGTATTCGATATTAGCCGCGTTGTCGTTGGCACTGCGCTGCCCCACAGAATAGGGTGGGTTTCCCATAATCACCCGAATATCCAAGGCTTTCTGCCTGGTCCGCCGCTCGGAATTATCCGGTAATAGCTTCGCCGCCATATCCTGGTCCTGCTCATACATCTGGAAGGTGTCGGTCAGGCATATGCCCTCAAACGGGGTATAGGGCGCGTCTTTGGGTGCCATGTCGTGATAGACCGCCTCGATATTGATTGCCGCGATGTAATAGGCCAGCAGGACGATCTCATTGGCGTGAATTTCATGGCGATATTTGTGTTCCAGTTCTTCCGGCTTGATCAGCCCGGCTTGCAGTAAACGGGTGATGAAGGTGCCCGTTCCGGTGAACGGGTCAAGGATATGAACGCCGGGGCTGCCCAGGGTTTGCCCGAACTCCGATTGCAGCACGTCGTTGACGCTGTGGATGATAAAATCCACCACCTCGATGGGTGTATAAACGATACCAAGTTTCTGGGTCAGGGTCGGAAAGGCGGTGCGGAAAAACTTGTCATAGAGTTCCACGACCAGCGCTTGACGGCTTTGGGCGGTTTTAATGTCAGCCGCGCGGCGTTGCACGTCCGCATAGAACCCTTGCAGACTGTCAGCTTCCTTGCCGAGATTGTGCTGGTCCAGTTGCGCCAGCACGGCCTCCATCGCGCGCGAGACCGGGTTGTTTTGGGTGAATGCATTGTCTTTAAACAGCGTATCAAAAACCGGCTTGGTAATCAGGTGTTGCGCCAGCATTTCCACCGCGTCGGTCTCGCTGATTTCGGGGTTCAGATCGTCGCGGATTTCTTCGAGGAAAGCCAGGAACGCCTTGCGTTCATCGCTACCCGCCCGCGCCACGATCGCCGTGATACGGGTGATATGATTTTGGGCGATTTTGGCAATATCGGCAGCCCAATCCTCCCAATATCCCCGTGTGCCGCATTTTTTGACAATCTTTGCCATGATGGCTTTGGAAAACTCATCCAAAACAAAGGCGGTCTGTTCCGGGGGGCGGTGGTCGGCGGACGGGTCAGACCCGTCACTAACTGACTTTCCAATATCGCTGCCTTCGGGGGCGGGTTTGCCTGGCAGGGTCTCAACCACGGCGGTTGTGGCGGTCTGTTCCTCACGGTTAACCCCGACAATCTCGATCCGGTCACTCACATCCTCGCCAAGACCCGCCTGGTTGATGGTAGCGTCAAACCGGTCATCATGGGCGCGCAGCGCGTTCAGGATTTGCCAGACAACCCGATAGGTTTCATTGTTATCCAACGCCCGTTCCGGGGCCATACCAGCGGGCACCCCGACGGGCAGGATGACATAGCCCATCGTCTTGCCCTCAGCCTTGCGCATGACGCGGCCAACCGATTGCACAACGTCAATCTGGCTCTTGCGCGGATGCAGGAACATGATCGCATCCAGCGCCGGCACATCCACCCCTTCGGACAGACAGCGCACGTTGGTCAGAATGCGGCAGGTGTCTTCCCCGGTATCTTCTTTCAGCCACTCCAGCAGGCGGGTGCGGGATTTTGCGTTGAAGGTGCCGTCCACATGTTCGATCTCGCAGTTCAGGGCCACATCATCATCGGCGGCATCGCCGGGGGCATCCTCAAAAATATCCCCGCCCGCCAGATAGTCCGCCACGACCGCTGTAAACTCGCCCTGAATACGCTTGGATGTTTTGATACTGTTGCAGAAGGCCAGAGCGCGGCGCATCGGCGCGGTATCGGTGCCTATGTCCTGTTTCAGCGTGTCTTTCGTCAGCGCCTTGTAGCAGCCGATAATTTTGGGGCTTATATACTTAACTTGACAACCCGTTCCCGAGCCCCTATATTCCTGACATAGAGCACAATGACGGGGACAGGGAAATGGCACAGAAAGCACCCGGCAGATCGCACCGCGAAGGCATCAGCCTGGTCGAGTTGACGGAGATGTTTCCCGATGAGGCATCGGCGGCAGCCTGGTTCGAGACGGTCCGCTGGCCGGACGGCAGGTCCTGCCCCCATTGCGGCGGGACGGAGACCGCTGCGGTTCCTAACGCCAAGCCCGCGCCCTACCGCTGCCCGGAATGCAGGTCCTATTTCAGCGTCCGCACCGGCAGCCTGCTTGCGGGGTCCCGCCTGCCCCTGCGCAAATGGGTGTTCGCGGTCTATCTCTATGTCACCAGCCTCAAGGGCGTGTCCTCGATGAAACTCCACCGCGACCTGGGCGTGACCCAGAAAACAGCATGGTTCATGCTCCACCGCCTGCGCGAGGCATGGGACCAAGGCGGCCTGGATAAACTCGCCGAAGGCTTCGAGGGACCCGTCGAGGTCGACGAGACCTACATGGGCGGGAAGCGCAAGAACATGCCGAAGTCGAAGCGCAAGGCGCTTTCAGGGCGCGGGGCCGTCGGCAAGACGCCCGTGGTCGGGGCGAAGGATCGCGGGACCGGGCGCGTGGTCGCCACGCCGGTGTCAGCGACCGACCGGGAGACCCTGCACGGGTTCGTTGCCAATACCACGGCGGCGGGTGCCAAGGTCTACACCGACGACGCCGTGGCCTATCGGGGAATGGATCGGGACCACGAGGCGGTCAACCACTCCGCCGGGGAATACGTGCGCGGCATGGCGCACACCAACGGGATAGAGTCGTTCTGGTCGATGCTCAAGCGCGGCTACCACGGCACCTATCATCAATTCAGTAGCAAGCACATGGCCCGCTACGTCAACGAGTTCGCGGGACGCCACAACGTTCGTGACGCCCACACGATTTTCCAGATGTCCGGTGTCGCCGCCGCCATGGTCGGCAAGCGGCTGATGTATCGGGACCTGACCGCCTAGCGCCTAGCGCTCTGGGCCGCACCCTTCTTCTTCTGCGACGTCTTGTTCTTCAGCCCATCGAGCGCCTTCTGGTGAGAATCCAGCCGATTGGTGATCTGGGTCAACTGCTTGCCGGTCTCGTCGAACCCCTTATTCATGTCGTCGCGCAGCGGTTCCACCGCACCCGTGACGGCCTCCGTGAACACCTTGCGCAGGGCGTTGGCCAGCAGATCGACGCTGCCGTTCAGGTCGCTTTTTGTGTTTTTGACCATGTGCCAAATATCCTCTTTTGCTCTGTTCTATATAATCACACTGTCCAGGAAAGTCGCCCTTTGCCTGTATAATACAGGGAGTGAGAGACTTTCCATCAACTGACTGCATCAAGTTAAGTATATAAGCCCCAATCTAAAACCTCTTCAGAATTGCTATCAGGCGGCATGTCGACCTCGACAACGATGTCGAAATCTTCTTTATCGTTACTAGAAGAAATCGTCGTACCAGTGGCGACGCTGCCTTGTGGATACATGCGCAAGACGGCCCCCTTCAATGGGCTACTGTCACGCTCCAGCCATTCTTCCAGCGCCTTATAATGACCTACTGCCAGTTCATGCTCGTGAGGCTTCAACTGAATTTTCAAAGCGATGTCGGAAAGAAGAATCTCCACGACATCGTTTACAAGTTTCTCGTATTCCAAATCTCCAAGGGGCATCGCGAATATCGTCCATATCGTTGTTCGGCACCTTGACCGAACGAATCGCACATGATTCAATCTTGAGTGTGCCAGATGTTGTCACAGTAACAGTGATTCGGACTCGCTGTCCACTATCTGGTACACATATACCACATGAAGAAACACAATGGGGCACCAATGAAAATCGATGAACTTGCGCAGCTAGTTCAAAGAGCACGGGGAAGCATGGGAATACGTGCAGCCGCAAAAGAAATAGGGATAAGCCCAACAACTCTTTCACGAATAGAGAGAGGGCACGTTCCAGACCTACACACACTCGACAAAGTCTGCGACTGGGTCGGAGAGGAATCTGCTAAATTTACTGGGATCGGTGGCTTGCAAATTGCCTTCAAGAAGGATGCAACGATCAGCCAAGAAACCGCAAAGTCACTTGCAAATTTGATCGAACTGGCGAGCGAGCAATTTGCTAGAAAAATTGAATCTGAGGGGCACTAGAGTTGCTTCGCAGGGGATTCAAATCCCAATGCGAGAAACGTTCATCCGAGATTAGGAAGCAGTTTGGCCTTCAAGCGACTGACCCACTCTCGGCATACGACCTCGCTAAGCATTCAAATATCGCAGTCTGGGATCCGTCTGACATAGACGACCTCAAACCATCCGACCTTGTCCAACTAACTGAACAAGACAAGGAAAGTTGGTCAGCATTTACTCTGCGAATTCGCGAAAAGCATTTGATATTCGTTAACCCAACGCAATCTCAACCGCGAATAAACAGCGTCGTGATGCACGAAATGTCTCATATCATTCTCGGACATGAATTGGCGTCTGTCGGGATGACGGAAGACGGCCATTTAATGCCTAGCAACTACGACCAAGACCAAGAAGACGAAGCCAACTGGTTAGCAGGAACGCTACTTTTGCCCAGGCCCGCACTTATAAAAGTTAGGAAATCCGGTCTGCCTGACCGCCAGATTCAGGACACCTACGAAGTCAGCGAACAGATGCTGAAATGGCGTATTCGAATGACTGGAGTGGACTACCAGTTAGCAAACTCTCGAAGGGGATGAGCAGCAAATCGCTGATGAAAAATTGCCTGAAGGTTCCCCACGGTTTCCCCGAGGCTGTTTCAGGTTTCACAAAAAGCGGTGAACACGTTGAGGACCTTGGCGCGCCCGGGAAGATTCGAACTCCCAACCTCCTGATCCGTAGTCAGACGCTCTATCCAGTTGAGCTACGGGCGCTTTGGCCAAGGCGCGCGGAAGCTAATCAAATGCATCCCCGATTGCAAGTATCCGAGGCCCGGTACCGGTGTCTGCGAAATGTCGCAAAAATCCGGTCCAAAAGCCGCTTGCCCGGTCCAATGCCAATCGGTAACATCCGGCGCAACCATTTGGCTAATCAGCAATTTTTGCGCGTTCGCCGCATCAGCGGCATTTTTTGGGGGACGCGCAGGGGCATTTGAGGGACAAGGGAGCGGATGACCATAACACGCACCTGGTCGGCATTGGCCGGCGCAGCGCTGCTACTGGCGGCCTGCGATTTCACAGACAACGCACTTATTCCGTCCCTGACGGGCGAGTCTCCATCCGGCGGCGACCGGCAGGTGATTCCCGCGAGCGCGGCCGAACGCAACCCGCAACCGACCATCTCCGGCGCGCCGCCGCAGCTTGGCCAGAATAATTTCCAGCCCGATGGCGTGACGGTCGGGCAGCCCACCGGCACCGAAGTGGGCCGGCGCGTCGAGCGGCTTCGTGGCGACCTTGGACGCCTGCAGGCAAGTATCGGCAATGGCAACGAAGTGCTTCAGGGACTGCGCCAGCAGACCATCGCAAACGCAAACGCCTATCAGAGCCTCGTCGCCGACATCCAGGCGCGTCTCCAGGTTGGTACGACACCGGGCAACCCGAACCTTGTCGCAGCATGGACCCAGGCCCAGATGACGCTCGATCAGATTTCCGACGGCGTCGGCCAGATGAACGGCCTGTCGAACAGTGTCGCGGACAGCAGCGCGCTGGCCGCGTTCATTCTGGAATCCGTACGCGCCACCTACGGCCTCACCGGTGCGATAGACGAAGACCATCGCCAGCTCGCCATTCTCGAGGATGAGGTCAACCGCACCGTGGTGCTGATCGACCGCCTGCTCAACGAACTGAGCGAAGACATATCGCGCCAGACCAACTATGTCGGTCGCGAACGCAGCAACGTCACCGTGCTGTCACTGGCCGTGAAGAACGGCGAGCTCTTCGGTACCAGCCTTGCAAACCGAGCCTTCGGCACCGCGGCGCCCGCGCGCAGTGGCGCACCGAACCCGGCGGCCAATCTCGCGAACCGCCGCCCGCTCGTGGTGATCCGTTTCGATCGCCCGAACGTGCCCTATCAGGAACCGCTCTTCACCGCCGCCAGCGAAGCGCTGAACCGGCGCCCGGGCGCGGTGTTTGATATCGTCTCGATCGTGCCCCAGCAGGGCACGCCGGCACAGGTCGCGCTAAGCGCCAACCAGTCCCGGCGCAATGCCGAGCAGGTGCTCCAGACGCTGATCCAGATGGGTCTGCCGAGCGATCGCCTGTCGCTAAGCTCCACTTCCAGTGCGGACGTGGGCAGCAACGAGGTGCATATCTACGTCAGATAGCCGGGTCCCGGCTGACACCGGGAACACCCACTATGTTTGTTTACCGATCGCGCTCGTCGAGCGCGCGGTCGAACGCGGCCAGCCGTTCGGCAACCCGCGCATAGACGCTGCCGGCAGGGTAGTTTCCGTCCGCGTCGGGGACACCCGCCTCCATCCCGGTGAACAGCTCGACGGCCTCATCCACATGCGCGGTCGAGTAGGCGTGGAACCGCCCGGCGGTGACATCCGCCGCTATCTCGTCATCGAGGATGAGGCTGGGCTCGTTGGACCCGGGGAACACGACACCCTGATCGCCGGTCAGCGGGCCGGCCTCGACACAGGTGCGGTAGAAACCCTCGGCCTTCTCGATCAGCCCGCCAATCGCCTGTACCTCTCCGCGCTGATTGACCGAACCCGTGACCGCGAGGTCCTGGCGCAGCTGTACATCGGCGAGATCCGACAGGATTGTCAGCACCTCGGCCAGTGAGGCGCTGTCCCCTTCGACCCCGCCATAGCTTTGCTCGAAGGTGATCGACGCATTGAAGGAAAGCGGCGTGCGACGTGCGAACAGGCCGGCCAGGAATCCCTGGATCACCATGGCCCCCTTCTGCTGGATCGGCCCGCCGAGAGATGTTTCGCGTTCGATATTGGTCACCCCGCGGCGGCCGATCGATGTTCGCGCGGTGACACGCGACGGTGCGCCGAAGGCGTGATCACCCATGTCGCGAACGGTCAGCCCATTGACCTGGCCGACAGCACTGCCGGAAGTGGAAATCAGGACCGTCCCGCGCTGGATCGATTCCTGCGTCCGGTCCTCGATCCGCGCATTGCGGTTTCGGCGGCTTCGGCGCGAAGCGCGCACCGCCTCGGCATCGATCTGCGCAGCACCGTTTGCCCGGGCGGCGTAGATCGCCTCGTTGACGATATCCTCAACCAGTTCGAACCGCGCCGACAGTTTGGTCCGGTCGGCAGCGATGCGCGCGGCATAGCCAAGCAGATAGCGGATCGCATCGGGGGTACAGGTGGTCGCGCCATGCTTGTTGGCGAAGCCCTGGATCAACCCGGCATAGCAGCCGAGGTTCCCGCTGCTGGCCTCCATGTCGGCATCGATCTCCGCCTTCACCTTGAAATAGGCCTGGAACTCGGGATCGACGGAGAAAAACGTGTAGTACCACTGCGGCGCACCGACGATGACGACCTTCACGTCCAGAGGCACCGGCGCGGGCTTGGGTGCGCCGGCCACCGGAATACCCCCGGCGCGGTACTGCTCTTCCATGCGCACCATCCCGTCGCGCAACGCACCCTTAAGCTGGTCCCATCCGCCTGCCTGGGCGGCAATGGCTTCGGCACGAAGAACCAGCACACCGCCATTGGCGCGATGCAACGCGCCGGGCTGAATGAGCGAATAATCCGTCTGCAGGACACCGCCGACCTGGCGATACTCGATCTGCCCGAACAGATTGGCATATGTCGGATTGCCTTCAAGCACGATGGGGGGACCGGAGACATCCGCGTTATCGACCAGCAAGTTGACCGCATAGCGCGCTTCCGCAGTGGCTGGCGCCTGCTGCGGGGCAACGGGCGCCGCCGGTGCACCCTCCGCCGCGTCAGCGGCCGGCTGGAACAGGGCCAGGTTCTCGAGCAGGTCCACCCGGAAAGCGACCAGCCAGCGATTGAGACCCGGCACATCGTGAAAGCGCGACATCAGCTCATCGACCAGGCCGCCGACCGCGTTCTCCGCCACGGTGCGATTCAACTCGCGGACATCCTCGGTCAGCTTTGCCTGGCGGCGCGCGGCATCCCGGTTGATCTCGGCAAGCATCTGGCTGACCCGTTGACCCGCCTCCTCCATCGCCTTGCGCTCCGCCTCGGGCAGATCGGAGACATCACGCGGCTTGCCATCATCGCCCAATGCTGCGACCGCCAATCCCTGCGGGGATTGCACCAGGGACAGACCGGCGGTCTCCGCTTCCGCGCGCGCGATCTCGATCGCGGCGCCGATTTCGGCACGCATCGCCGCATCCTCATCGTGCACACGTTGCTGGTACTCCTCGCGCGCGAAGGCCTGGTGGAGTGCCTCGCGCAGCTGGGGGATAAGCGCCGCCATATCGTCGCGGAATTTTCTGCCCTGACCGGTCGGCAAGCGCACGGCGAGCGGTTCATTCGAACGCCGGAAATTGTTGAGATAAATCCAGTCATCGGGGGCCGGACCATCGCCCAACGCTTCTTCAAGAAACGAGAGCGTTGCGGTCATGCGGCCGCTGCGGTCTTCACCGACGACAAAAATATTGAACCCCGGATCGCGCGCACCAAGGCCAAACTCCAGCGCCTCGCGCGCGCGGGCGTGGCTCGACAGGGAGAACACCCGGACATCCGGTGTTCCGTCGGTGTTCGCGATCTCGAACGCCGGAAATCCCGCGTCGACCGATTCGATTTCCCTGACTGGCATGGCTTCCTCCGTAAGAAGACGAACTATACAGGCTCGGCCAATCATCGTCCCGCTCGCAACGACGCGTGACAGTCGCCATAATCTTCACATGTCCGTCACCGTCCGCACCTTTTTGGCAGTGCTTGTCCTGTGTCTGCCTGGGGTTACCCCGGCGTGGACCGAAACTGCGGCACCGGCTCAAGACAGCAGCGCTATTGCGGCGGTGATCGAGGGACAGATCGCGGCCTTCGCCAGCAACGACGCCGACACCGCATTTGCCCTGGCCAGCCCGGATATTCGCCGCACCTTCATGACGGCCGAACGGTTCATGCAGATGGTGCGATCATCTTTCCAACCGGTCTACCGACCCCGTTCCTACAGTTTCGGCACGCCGGCCATCGTCGATGGCATTCCGGTTCAGCCGGTGAAAGTGATCGGGCCTGACGGGCGCGGCGTGGTGGCGCTGTACCGTATGGAACGACAGCATGACGGCAGCTGGCGCATCGCCGGCGTCACATTGCACCCCACGGGCGAACGCGGCATCTAGCGTCACGCATCAGTTGGTCCACAGCCAAGTCCACAGCGACGATTGCACCGCCCCACGGCGCCCGCTTTAATACGCGCTCTTCAATCCTCCGCAATCAGATCGGTTCCGATATGGCCAGCTCTCAGCATGATTTTCCTGTTTCCTGGGAACAACTCCACCGCGATGCCAAGGCGCTCGCCTGGCGATTGAAGGAGCGAGGCCCCTGGAACCAGATCGTCGCGATCACCCGCGGTGGGCTGGTGCCGGCTGCCATTGTTGCCCGCGAACTCGAACTGCGGCTGGTCGATACCGTGTGCGTGTCGTCCTACGACCATCAGGCGCAAGGCGAACTCACAATCCTGAAAAAAGTGGACGGCGATGGCGAGGGCACATTGATCGTCGACGACCTGGTCGATACCGGGAATACCGCGAAGATCGTCCGCGAGATGCTGCCCAAGGCCCACTTCGCGACCGTCTATGCGAAGCCGGCCGGCCGCCCCCTGGTCGAAACCTTTGTGACCGAGGTCAGCCAGGACACCTGGATCCATTTCCCCTGGGACCTGGAACTACAGTTCGTCCAGCCGATCGCCGCAAACTAGAGTTGCTGACTTCCTAGCCGATTCTCTCTGTCCGCAATCGCGGGTCGAGAACATCACGCAATCCGTCCCCGAGCAGATTCAGGCCCAGCACGGCGAGCACAATCGCCAGCCCGGGCAGGATCGCCAGCTTGGGGTCGAGCGCCATGAAGGTCTGAGCATCGAACAGCATCCGCCCCCAGCTCGGCGCGGGCGGTTGGGTACCAAGCCCCAGATAGGCAAGCGCCGCCTCGGCCAGGATCGCAACGGCGAACTGGATTGTCGCCTGAACAATCAGCACCGGGGCAATATTCGGCAGGATGTGATCACGGGTCACACCCGCCGGTGACTTTCCGATCGCCAACCCCGCACGGGCATACTCCTGACCCCAGACCTGTCGTGCCGCCCCACGTGTGACCCGCGCGAACACCGGCACGTTAAAGATGCCGATGGCTATGATCGCGTTGACGGCGCCGGGGCCGAAGATAGCGGTAATCAGGATGGCGGAGACAATCGCGGGGAATGCGAAAACGACATCGGCACCGCGGGCAACGAGGTCATCGACCCAGCCACCCCGCGCGGCCGCGAGGAGCCCCAGGCTCACCCCGACAATCAGGCCGATCCCGACCGCAACCACACCGACCATGATCGAATTGCGCGCGCCGATCATCAGGCGGGTCGCAATGTCGCGCCCGAAATGATCGGTACCGAGCCAGTGCGCAGCACTCGGCCCCTGCATGCGCCGGGTGATCGCGACCACATCAAAGTCATGGGGCGTCCAGACCAGTGAGACCAGCGCGAACAACACCAGAATTCCGGTCAGGATGGCGCCGATCAGAAAATTCGGGTGTCGTAACGCCCGAGAGGTTCGACGTGCGCGCGCCATTTGTTCGGTGACGCTCATGAGTCGCGCCGCGTGCGCGGATCGATCACGGTGGTGGCGATATCGACCAGGAAGTTCACCACCACAACAAGCGCCACGAGCAACAGGATCACGTCGCGCAAGACCACCAGATCACGCTGACTGACGGCCTGAAAAATCAAACGTCCGACGCCCGGCAAGGCAAACACCACCTCGATCACGATCGACCCGGCGAGCAGGAAGGCAAACTGAAGGCCGATGATCGTGATCATGGGAATGAGCGCGTTGCGCAACACATGACCCCACAGGACCCGGCGCGACGCCAATCCCTTGGCCCGGGCCGTGCGCACATAGTCGGCCCCCAGCGTGTCGAGCACCGACGTTCGGGTCACCCGTGCGAGGATCGCCGCTTCAGGCAGGGCCAGTGAAAGTGCCGGCAGCACAAGGGCCCAGAGTGCCGTTCCCAGACCCGCATCCCAACCCGGGAAACCCGAGGCCGGAAACCAGCCAAGTGCGACGGCGAAAATCAGAATGGACAGGATCGCAAACCAGAAGTTCGGGATCGCCATCCCAATCTGGCTGAAGCCCATCACGCCATAATCCCCGGGACGTCCGCGCCGGGTCGCCGCAAACATCCCCAGCGGGATCGCGATCAATGTCGACACCAGCAGCGCGATCACGGCCAGCGGCACGGTCAGCATCAGGCGTTCGCCAATCAGCTGCGAGACGGGGACATCATAGGTGTGGCTGATACCGGTCGTGCCCGAGGCAAGTCCGCCGATCCAGGCGAAGTATCTGATCGCCACCGGCCGGTCGAGGCCCAACTGGGTGCGCAACGCAGCAAGCGTCTCATCCTGTGCCTCGATCCCGAGGATCAACAGCGCGGCATCACCGGGCAATATCTCCAGCACAAGGAAAATAACGAGGCTGGCCACCAGCAACGTGATCAGGAGCACGAGCACCCGGCGGGCGAGATAGGTCAGCATGGTGCGCTGTCCGGACCTTTCCGGGGTCTACTCCCAGCGAACGCCGGTGACGTCGTTCGCCTGCACCGGGGCGTTCCGCCACATGCCCTTCAGTCCCTTGCGCCAGACACCCAGTTTGGCGAGCTGGAACATATATGCGTTCACGGCGTCCGACGTGATTGTGCGCTGGGCCTGCCCGAGAATGCGGTTGCGCGCTTCCTGGTTACTGGTGTTGTTGAGCCGGGCCATCAGCGCCTTGAGCGAAGGCGAATCGTAATTGAAGTAATAGGTGTCGCGGGCATAGATGCCGATATCCACCGGCTCGGTGTGGGACACGATTGTCAGGTCGTAGTCGGTGCCGCGAAACACCTGTTCGAGCCACTGCGCCCACTCCACCGGAATGATCTCAACCGTGATGCCCGCCTCTTTCAGTTGGGCGGCAACGATCTCGCCGCCGCGTCGCGCATAGGTGGGTGGCGGCAGCTTGAGGGTGAGCTTGAGATCGGACTGACCGGCATCCGCCAGCAGCGTTCGCGCCCGTGCCGGGTCATGAGGGTAGGTCTCAAGCAAGTCCACATAGGCCGGATGGTGAGGTGCGAAATGCGTACCGATGGGTGTGCCAAACCCGAACATCGCGCCATCGACAACCGCCTGACGGTCGATCGCGTGCGCAATGGCCTGGCGGACACGGACATCATTCAGAGGCGGTCGACTGTTGTTCATCGCGAGGATGGTTTCGCCCTCGGTCGAACCGATCGCCACCTCGAAGTTCGGGTCGGCCTGCAGGGCGATAACCGCTTCGGGAGCCTGCAAATTTGACACCGCGTCGATATCGCCCGCCTTGAGTGCTGCAACTTGCGCAGATGGATCGGGCACAATACGGAAGGTCACCTTGCGGATCGCGCGCGTACCATCGACGGCCACCAACCGGATTTGCGAGCCACGCACCCAGCGGTCAAACTTGAAAGGGCCGGTACCGATCGGGGCGACCTTGTTGGTGGCGGCTGATTCCGGTGCGACAATCACCGCATCACCCCAACCCAGATTGAACAGCAACGCGCCTTCCGGCCGCGACAGGGTGATCCGGACGGTACGCGGATCGACTGCCTCCACCGTATCGATCGCCGCAAACAGCTGCTTCTGGGCGTTCACCGAATCATCCGCGCGGGCGCGGTCGAGTGAAAACACGACATCGTCGGCATCGAAGCCCGTGCCGTCATGGAACGCCACGCCGTCCCGCAGGGTGAAGGTATAGACGAGGCCGTCGCCGGAGACGTCCCAGCTCTCGGCGAGTTGGGGCTGGACGGCACCGTTCTGGTCGATCCGGGTCAGCCCCTCGAACAGGTTGGCATAGACGATCTCATCGATCGCCGCAGCCGCACCCGCCGTCGGGTCGAGATGCGGCGGCTCGAGGGTGAGCCCGATGGTGAGAGAGTCTTTCGACTGGGCATGTACCCCCGGCGCTGCCAGGAAGGACAGGCCCAAGGCGACCACAATCGCCGCAGCAAAGCGCATCGTCTTCATATCGGGCGTTCCCTTCGAGATTTTATGTCGCACAGAAACTAGCAAATCCCGGCGATCAGCGTCCAATGCGCGGGTCAGACAGAGACAGGATAGGTATCCTTGTAGGCCGGCCAGTCACCCTGGCCCGTCGCCTCGAAAACGCCACGCGCCACCGCCCGCGCCAGACAATCCGCCGCCGCCATGCCAATTCGCGCCACATCGGTAACCGGATCCGCGATCGCCGATTGGCCCGTCGCAAGCGCGAACACCACATCCCCATCCATCGGCGTGAAGACAGGCCGGATCGCCCGCGCCATGCCGGCCTGTGCCATCCGCGCGACCCGGGTCACCTGGGCCTTGGTCAGAATCGCGTCGGTCGCCACCACCGCCAGGGTCGTGTTTGGCGGGTTCTCCCGACGCCCATACTTGTCGAGCGGGTGGTCCGGCACCTCAACGCTGCCGGCCCCGCCCAGGCCGCCGAACTCATCGCCGCGCTCGATCGCACCCGCCAGAAACTGACCCGCATTGTTCGCGACCACCGACCCCAGCGCGTTGACCGCCGCCAACGCCCCAACCGTCACACCATCGTCCAGGACAACCGACGCTGTCCCCTGGCCGCCCTTGAGCCTGCGCCCGTCATGGCCCGTCGTGGTCGCGCCATAACCCGCACCCACATTCCCCAGCGCGGTCTCCCGGCTGGCGCTCGCGGCGGCGGCGCGCGCCAAGCTGCGATACGGCAACGCATTGTCGGGGTTGCTTCGGAACGCGGCTTTGTCGCCGCCATTCAGCAGATCGAAGAGGATGGCACCGGGTACGATGGGCACATGCAAATCGCCGACGGGAAAACCCCGGCCCTGTTCGGCGAGCCATCCCATCACGCCGTCTGCCGCCGCCAGGCCGAAGGCCGACCCACCGCCCAGAACAATCGCATCCACCGCATCCAGTGTGGCGTCTCCGCGCAGCAGTTCGAGCTCGCGCGTTCCTGTACCGCCGCCCTGTACATCGACCGCCGCGACCGCGCGTGCATCTGGCAAAACCACCGTCACCCCGGTCCGGATATCTGCGTCAGCGGCAACGCCGATTTTCAGGCCACTCACATCGGTGATGGCATTACCTGGACCAACCTTGCTCATTCGCTCCCCCGCAACAATTCCAGCGCCGCCGCCGCCATAACCTTGGCCGACGCGACCATATCGGCGATGTCGATATACTCATCGGGCTGATGCGCCAGTTCCAGAATACCGGGCCCATAGGCCACGCAATCCTTGAGCTTGCCGACCCGCCAGACATGCTTCTGATCGTAGGTACCCGGGGACGCCACATGGCGCGAAGGGGTTCCCAGCACCCGCTCGATATTCCGGTCCAGCGCGCGCACCAGCGGCGAATCCGGTTCGGTCAGGGTCGGCGGCACAGACCAGAGCTCGCGAAGCTCGTAGACGAACTCATCGCGCTCGGCCGACAAGCGATCGAGGATCTCGACCACCTCGGCACGGACCTCCGCCTCGTCCTCTTCCATAAGATAGCGACGATCGAGGACGACCCGGCATCGATCGGCCACCAGCGCGGATGGAAACCCTGAATCCATGTCCTGTTCATCGAGCCCGCCATGGATCGAGTTGTAGTTCAGCGTCGATTGGCGCGCGGCGTCGGGAATGACCGGCATCGCGGTCCGGCGCTCGGCAAGCCGGGGGTAAAGCTCGTGTTCGACCTTCTCCAGGAATGCCGCCATGCCGCGGATCGCGGACACGCCGAGAAACGGCATCGATCCGTGGGCGATCCGTCCCTGCACTTCGATCTCGGCCCACCACACGCCGCGATGGCCCAGGCACACGCTGTCCTTGTAGAGCGGCTCGGGAATAATCACATGGTCGACCCGCGGTTTGGAGAAATGCCCGCGCTCGGCAAGCCAGGCGACGCCGGCATAGCCGCCGGACTCCTCGTCCACCGTACCGGATATCTCGATCGCACCCGGGAAAGACGCGCCCGATTCCAGCAGCGCCTCGACTGCAATCACGCTGGCGGCCAACCCACCTTTCATATCGCAGGTGCCACGCCCATAGACCCTGCCGTCGCGCACCAGGCCGGCGAAAGGATCGACCGTCCATCCCTCGCCGGGTGCCACCACGTCGATATGGCTGTTGAAATGTACGCACGGCCCGGCGCCGTCACCTTCGATACGTGCGACCACATTGGTGCGCGGATACGCGTCGCTGTCGCCCAGCGCACCCTCGGCCCGCAGATACTCGACATCAAATCCGCGTGCGGCGAGACGCTCTCCCAGGAAACCCGCGCAGGCCTCATAAGCGTCACCCGGTGGATTGATCGTTGGAATCCGCACAAGATCGGCCGTCAGCGCGGCGAGCGCGTCGCCCTGCCCGTCAAGACGTTTGAACAGATCGTCAATTTCGTGTCCTGACATAAAGGCAAGCTAGAGCGGTTCAATCTGCCGGGACAAGGCTTTAGAGTGCCGCCGATGACAGCTCTGGCAGAAACCCTTCCCGCACTTCCCGAAATTCGCCTCCAGGCCGGGCGCCACAAGCGCGCCCGCCAGGGCCATCCGTGGATATTTTCCAACGAAATCGAGATGGATGCCGACGCCAAGGCGCTGCCGCCCGGCGGGCTGGTCCAGCTGATTGACGCAAGCAAGCGGCCGCTCGGCGTGGCGACCTTCAACCCCCATCCGCTGATCGCAGCGCGCATCCTGAGTCGCGACCCCGAAGCGCTGATCGACGGAGACTTCATTAACGCGCGTCTGCGCGCCGCACTCGCCGTGCGCGAGGCGCTCTACACCGTGCCCTATTACCGGCTGGTACATGCCGAGGCCGACGGGCTGCCGGGTCTGATTATCGACCGGTTCGGTGATGTCTGTGTGGTCCAGGTGAACACCGCCGGGATGGAAAAACTCAGCGACTATCTGACCGCGGCATTGCAGGACATGCTGGCACCGAAGACCATCCTGTTCCGCAACGACAGCGCCGTGCGCAACCTCGAAGGGTTGCCGCAGGAAATCCGCGTGGTCGGCGACCCCCTCGAAGGCCCGATCGGGGTCATGGAGAATGGCGGCGTGTTCAGGGCCGATCCGCGCGAGGGACAGAAGACGGGCTGGTTTTATGACCAGCGCGACAACCGCGCCTTCGTGGCCGCGCTCGCCAAGGGTAAACGCGTGGCCGATTTCTATTCCTACACCGGCGGGTTCGCCGTCACCGCAGCACTGGCAGGTGCAAGCGAAGTACATGCCTTCGACCGGTCCCAGGCAGCGCTCGATTTCGCAACGCAAGCCGCGGCGGAAAACGGTGTCGCCGAAAAGTTCTCGGCCACCCGGGGCGACGCGTTCCAGTTGCTGCACGGCTTCGCCGCGTCGGGTGAAACCTATGACGTGGTGGTGGTGGACCCGCCGGCCTTCGTCAAATCCAAGAAAGATTATCAGGCCGGAATCCGAGGCTATCGCAAGCTGTTCCGGCTGGCCGCACAGATCGTCTCGCCCGGCGGGCATCTTTTTGCCGCATCCTGCTCACATCATGTGGATCCACCGAGCTTCGCGGATGCCGTGCGCCGTGCACTTGCCGACACGGGTCGGTCCGGACGCATCCTGCGCACCTCGGGTGCCGCGCCCGATCACCCGGTGCACCCTTTCCTGCCCGAGACGGGCTATCTCAAGGGTCAGATGATCCAGCTCGACTGACGTGGCATCTCAGCTGCCGGCATCATCGGCCGCATCGTTCAGGGACCAGTCATAGTCGAAGCTGTCGATCTCGAATACGAGCTTGAGATCACGCGCCAGTTCGGGGCGGGCATATTTACGCAGATGCGCCAGCACACCGGTCTCCGAACTGCCGAAATCCTCCTGGAACCAATCATAGATGCTCGAAACGGAAAGCCCGCCCCCACGCAGTTCGACGCCGCGCGGATGGTTTACATAGGCAATCGCGTTCGCCTCCAGCAACGCATCTACCCGATCGGCCGTGTAAGCCGTATCGATCAGGTTCGGGCAACCGATCGACGCACAATTGACCGCATAGTGGATGTGCGGATCCTGCCAGATCGGGCGCAGGATGCGATGTTCGATATCGTCGAGCGAGACATCCTCTCCCTCAACCGCGACCAGCTTCTTGCCCCAGGGGCCGATGGAGAAAAGCCCCGGCGAGATATTGATCTTGAGAATCGAGCTCACCGGATAATGGTCCAGGATCAGCTGTACGGTCAGCGCGTTGTAGAGATTGATCCAGTAGGCGAGTTGTTCATCGCGGTTCAGACCACTGACCGGGGTCGCGGCCAACCGCGTGACATATGCATCGAGTGCGGGCCGGTCGCGTTCGGCAAGGCCGGCATAGTCGAACCGGATCACGCCGTCGTCCGACGGGCGGGTATAGGCCTGCAGGAGGCGCGTCCACGCCTGGTGATCAACAATTTGCGTCGATGCCGGATCATGGGCCGACCAGCGCGGCCAGAGTTTGGACTTGGGCGCCGCCATACCCGGCGTGGCCAGGAGTGCCAGCAGAAAGGCGGCACCCAGAAGGGTTGCAATCAGACGAAGGGATGCGTGAGAGCGGGCGAGAGAATTTGTCATACCCGATATGTTGGTACGCTCCCGCAAGAACGGAACCAGCCTCACGCCGATTTGAGGTATCGCCTAATCCGCGGCCCGGAAGGTCAGCCGGAAGATCGTGCCATCGTCACCCGATGCGGCGAGTTCGAGATCGCCGCCATGGGCCTGCATGACGTCGCGGGCGATCACAAGGCCGAGACCAGTGCCGCCCTGGCGCGCCGAGCCCTTAAAGGGCTTGAACAGGCTTTCGCGTGCCGCGTTCGCCAGTCCGGGACCATTGTCCGCCGTCTCGACCATCAATTCTCCGTCAACGGACGAGCTGACTGAAATCGTGACCCGGCGCGCGCCTGCCTCGAAGGCGTTTCGGCCGAGATTCGAGAACACCCGGTAGATCTGGTCACGATCCGCCTCGACGATTGTGTCGTCAGGCACCTCGTTGACGATCTCCGGACCGGAACCAACGTCGGCGCGCTCGTTCTCGGCGAGTACTGCAAGTTCGGATGCAACCTCGCCGATCAGCTCGTGCAGACGAAAGCGCGTGCGGGTCAGTTCGGGACCTTCGTCGCGCGCGTAGTTGAGCGTGCGGGTGCACAGATTGATGGCGCGGTCGATGGCCTGGATCAGGGGGCTGGCAACCCGTTTGACTTCCGGATTGTCGACGCCGGACAAGCGGTCCGACAACAGCACGGCGGTCGAAAGGATACCCCGCAAATCATGATTGATTTTGCTCACCGCCGAACCGAGCGCGGCCAGATGTTCCTGTTGGCGAAGCGCGCCGCGCAGATCCTTCTGCATTTCCGCCAGCACCGTTTGCGCAACGCCGATTTCATCGGTGCGCCGGGTCTGCGTGAGGCCGACGGTCGAATCCTTGGGATCTTGCGAAAACCGGGTCATGTCCTCGGTGATCCGGCGCATCGGCCGCACCATGAGCCACTGCAGGGAAAGGTACAAAAGCAACCCGGTGATCAGCGATATGACAACCGAGAGAAACAGGATGTTGCGCGAGTACAAGATCATCTCTGTGCGCAGATGCGCCTCGTTCA
Source organism: Alphaproteobacteria bacterium (assembly GCA_965205535.1). GTDB lineage: Bacteria > Pseudomonadota > Alphaproteobacteria > UBA6615 > UBA6615 > UBA8079. The sequence continues at coordinate 858,757 of CBDBHH010000005.1, forward strand.
GCACCACCTCGACTTCGAGATCGGGATCTTCTTCGGTGGGGCTGATCAGGCGCAGCGTGGGGTCGCCGGCGCGGGCCATGGTCGCAAACGCCGCGCCTATGTCTCCAAACAGGGAACCGTCCGCCAGGTTCACCGTGACGTCCACCGGCGGCGGCGGGGCAGTGAAAAGCAGCAATCGTCTGTCGGCGCGTTTCAGGACCACCGCATAGGCGTCCGCGCGCGACAGGAGTTGTGCCTTCAGGTCTTCGCTGATCAACTCGGCCGGTGCGGCCTCGAGCGCCAGGATGGCAATATGCGCGGACTCCGCCTGATCCTTCAGCCAGTTGGTTCGGAAATTGGAAACCGACGGCGCATAGATCAGCACTTCGGCGAGCATGACGAAAAGGATCGTCAGAACCAGCAGACGTGCCGACAGTGAGCGCGCAAAAGGCGGGAGCGTGAATTTCCGCGACCGTATCATGACGCGCGCATGTGTAGCAGAAATCTGCCGCTACGGTCAGTCACGCCGGGCCCGGCGCTATCCGAGCTTCGCCAGCAACCGCACGATCTTGCGCGTTCGGTCCGAAAACAGCGACGGGGTGTAATAGGAACCGGCGGCCCGCTTGTTGATTTCACCCAACGTTGGATAGGGCGCAATGATCTGCGCCATCGCCCCGATCTTCATTTTCTGGGAAATCGCCAGTATCCAGGGCTGGATCAGTTCACCGGCATGATATCCGACGATCCCGGCACCCAGGATCCGCCCCTTGGGGCCGACCACGGCCTTCACCATGCCCTCGCTGCGGCGCTCGGTGCGCGCGCGATCATTTTCTTCAAAGCTGGCCATGACGATGCGGATGTTATCGCCATGTTTGTCCCGGGCGGCCGCTTCGGTCATGCCGACATTCGCCAGCTCGGGGTCGGTGTAGGTGACCCAGGGTACGGCGTCGTAATTCACCTTGGCCGGCATTCGGAACAACACATTCCGGATCACGATGCCGGCGTGATAACCGGCGATATGGGTGAACTGGTAGCGCCCGGCGACATCACCGACGGCGAACACGCGCTTGTTGGTCGTGCGCAACCGCGCATCCACCTCGATGCCCCGCCGATCGAATTTCACACCCGCGGCGTTGAGATCGAGGCTCGCGAGATTCGGTGATCGGCCGACCGCGATCAGAATATGACTGCCCGTCACCTCGAAGTTTCGGTCGTCGTGCTCGCAAACTACCGTGACACCGTCGGGCGCAGCCTTCACCTCGACAACCTTTGTATCCTCGTGAACATCGATGCCTTCGCCCACCAGGCGCGAACGAACCACGGCCACCAGGTCGCGATCATCAGGCCCCATCACCTGAAACGCCTCGAGTACCGTGACCTTCGATCCCAGCTGGCGATGGGCCTGGGCCATCTCAAGACCAATCGGCCCGCCGCCGACAACAATCAGGTGACTGGGGCGTTCGCGCAACTCAAAGACCGTTTCATTCGTCAGATAGCTGACCTGGTCGAGACCCGGGATCGGCGGCACGGCTGGTGACGAACCTGTGGCAACGACGAAACGCCGCGCGCGCACCCGCGTACCGTTCTCGCCAAGCACCTCACGCGAAGATGTGAACTTCGCCCCTTCCTGGAATACATCAACGCCGAGGTCCTCGAACCGCTCGACACTGTCATGGGGTGCAATCCCGGCGACGACCCCCTGCACATGATCGTTGACGGCCGCGAAGTCGATGTCCGCCGCCTTCCCGTTCACCCCGAACTGACTGGTGTGGCCGTAATGGGCGGCGGCATGACCGGCCGCCAGCAGCGCCTTGGACGGCACGCAACCGTAGTTGAGACAATCTCCGCCCATCTTGCCGCGCTCGAAAAGAGCCACACTGGCGCCCATCTGCACCGCGCCGGCGGCGACAGACAAGCCGCCCGAACCGGCACCGATCACACACAAATCCACTTGTCGCGTTTCACTCATGACAACACCAATATTTGAAATTCACGGAGGAGGAAGCCCGGGGCCGATCAGGATGCAGCGGAGGGAGATTGGTTCTTCCGCGCCTGGATCTTCTTGTAGATCACCGGCAACAGGGCCAGCACCGCCAGACCGATCAGCGGGCCCAGAATTTCGGGCCGGAAGATAATGCCCAGATCAGGGTCCTGCCCGGCATCTATCAGCGCGCCCAGGCCATTGCCAACAGAGGCATAGACAAAGGTGCCCGGAATGATGCCCACGAACGTGCCCACGATGTAGGTGGTGGTCGACACCCCGAGAAAGGCCGGCACGAGATTGACCAGCCAAAACGGAAACAACGGGATCAGACGCAAGACAAGCAGATAGCTGAGCGCGTTTTCACGAAATCCACCCTCCATCTTCGACACGAACGGCCCGGCCTTGGCGCGCAACACATCGCCCAGTGCCGTCCGGGCAATCAGGAACAGCGCCGTGGCACCGACAGTCGCCCCGACCACCACAATCAGTCCCCCACCGATGGCGCCGAATAAAAAACCGCCGGTGAGTGTCATAATCGCCCCACCGGGTAGCGAGAAGGCAATCACGGCGGCGTAAATCGCGACGAATGCCAGAATTGCGACGATTCCATTGTCACTCACCAGCATGCGCAACGTTTCGCGGTTCTCCTTGAGGGCCTCGAGCGAGACAAAACGGTTCAGGTCGAGTGCGAAAAAGACCACAAAACCGGCAATCAGGACCGCAATCGGCAATATTCGGCGCACCAGAATCGTCTGCAGGGAAGCCTTGCCCGACTGGGACGTGGTGGAATCATTCATCGCGTTCTTATCCTTGTTTGTTGCGAAACTACTTGGTGCACCGGGACAGCCTCAACCATTCACCAATGCGTGACCTTGTCTGCTCTGTTAACACCGATAGGGTGCGTTGACTTCCATCAGCCGAAAACGTATACAGCGCGCCGACTTGCAAGGCCTTAAAGGCAATGGAGAATTCGCGTGAAGCGGACATTTCAACCGAGCAATCTGGTGCGCAAGCGCCGCCATGGTTTTCGTTCCCGCATGAAGACCGTGGGTGGACGACGTGTTTTGGCACGTCGGCGCGCGCGAGGCCGCAAAAAGCTGAGTGCCTGAACAGCGCCACGCGCGTTTCAGATCGCGCGGGCACGAGCACCGGGATTGATGAACTCATGACGACGGCGGAGGCAACAACGCCGGATTCGGTCAGCCGCACGGTTTCGACAATCGTGCGTTTGCCGAAGCGTCGTGACTTTTTGCGTATCGCGGCGGCAAAACGCCGTTGGGCGACGCCGGGGCTAGTGCTCCAGACCGCGCCCACCCCCGACGATGCCGATATGTGTACCGGCACCATCCGCGTCGGGTTCACCGCGACACGCAAGATCGGCAATGCCGTTGTGCGAAACCGGGCACGACGCCGCCTGCGCGCCGCCGTCCGCGATATCATTCCGACCCGGGCCCGCCCGGGCCTGGACTATGTATTGATCGCGCGCGCGACCACGGGTGGCCGGGATTACACCGCCTTAAGGGACGACCTGGTCACGGCCCTGGAACGTTGTGACGCACTGACGAGCGACAAGGGAAATCCAGCATGATGAAATCTATCTCGCATCTTCTGGTGATGTTGCTGAAGGGCCTGATCCTGGCCTGGCAATGGGTCCTGGCACCGGTCCTTGGTGCCAACTGCCGCTATCAGCCGAGCTGCTCCCACTATGCCGCCGAGGCACTTTCGCGCCACGGGGTTCTGCGCGGCAGTTGGCTGGCTGCCCGGCGCATTCTCAGTTGCAACCCGTGGGGCGGAGCAGGCTATGACCCGGTCCCGGGCGCGCATGCCTGTAACGAACATGACAACACCGAACATAACCACACCCCGCATGGCGCTGCCATGCCCACGCCGCGGAGCTAGGCGCAAATGGACACAAAAAACCTAATTCTCGCGATCGCGGCCTCACTTGCCATCCTGCTGGGCTGGCAAACCTTCGTTGAGCAACCGCGACAGGCAGAGCGGCAGGCCGAACTGGAACGTCAGGAGCAGGCGGCCGGGCGCGATCCCCACACCATCGGTGTCCCCTCTGTGCCGTCGGCCGCCGGCAGGCAGGGCAACGTCGCGGCCGAACCGAGGTCACGCGAAGAGGTTATCGCCGAGACCGACAGAATCACGATCAACACACCCGCCCTCAGCGGGACAATCAATCTGGTCGGTGGCCGTTTCGACGACCTGACCCTTCGTGACTATCGCGACACGATCGAACCGGACAGCAAACTGATCAAGCTGCTGTCGCCGCGCGGTTCCGAAGATCCCTATTTTGCCGAGTTCGGTTGGCTGACCGGCAACGGCACCGTCTCGGGTGGTGGCCAGACCGTTTGGACCGCAAACCGGGACGAACTCACACCGGACTCGCCCGTGGTCCTGACATCGCGTACTGAAGACGGGCTGGTGCTCACACGCACCGTCGCGGTCGATGAGCATTTCATGTTCACCGTGACCGACAGGATTCAGAACACCAGCACCGCGCCGATCAATGTGAGCCAGTTCGGCCGCATTACCCGGGTCAACGAACCCGACACTCTTGGCTTCTTCATCCTGCACGAGGGTCCGATTGGCATCCTCGACGATACGCTGCATGAGATCGACTATGACGATCTCGAGGACGAGCCCGAGACGCCGCAGGCCTTCGAATCAGAAGGTGGCTGGCTCGGCTTTACCGACATTTACTGGCTGACCGCCCTGATCCCGAATCAGGACACGAAAGTTGATGCGCGTTTTCTCTTCGACACAACGGGCACCGGCGCCAACCTCTATCAGACCGACTATCGCGGCAACGCAATACCGCTGGCACCCGGCGAACTCGCCGAAGTCACCAGCCACTTCTTCGCCGGCGCCAAGGTCTTCAACACGCTGACGCAGTATCGCGACAATCTGGGGATCGAACGATTCGAGATGTCGATCGATTTCGGCTGGTTCTTCTTCCTCACCAAGCCGTTGCTCGACGTCATCATTTTCTTCGCAGAATTCCTGGGCAACTTCGGTCTGGCGATCCTGCTTGTGACGGTCATCATCAAGCTGTTCTTCTTCCCGCTCGCCAACAAGTCATACAAATCGATGAGCGCCATGAAGGCGTTGCAGCCGAAGATGACGGAAATGCGCGAAAAATACGCCGACGATAAACAGGGTATGCAGCGCGAGTTGATGGCGTTGTACAAACGCGAGAAGGTCAACCCGGTCTCGGGTTGCCTGCCAATCGCGCTCCAGATCCCGGTGTTCTTCGCGCTCTACAAGGTTCTGTTCATCTCCATCGAGATGCGTCACGCGCCCTTCTTCGGCTGGGTGCAGGATCTGTCCGCGCCCGACCCGCTGAACATTCTGACTTTGTTCGGCGCCATTCCCTGGGATGTCCCTTTCGGCCTCGCACTGGGCGTATGGCCGATCCTGATGGGCATCACCATGTTCCTGCAACAGAAGCTGAACCCGGCCCCGGCCGACCCGGTCCAGGCCAAGATATTCCTGCTCATGCCGGTGTTTTTCACCATTTTCCTGGCCAGTTTCCCGGTCGGACTGGTGATCTACTGGACCTGGAACAACCTGCTCTCGATCACGCAGCAATACGTCATCATGCGGCGCATGGGCGTGGCTGTCGGTGGCGGGAAAACCACCTGACGACCCCGACGCCATGACGGAACAGAACGGCGCGGCGGCAGACGCCAACCTCGCGGCCGCGCGCCATTTGTTCGCGCAGGAATGTACCTTTGTGCGCGGGGTTGCACGCCTGCCTGATTTGCCCGAGCCATCGCTGCCCGAGATTGCCTTCGCGGGCCGCTCGAATGTTGGCAAGTCGAGTCTGTTGAATGCTCTGACCAACCGCAAGACCCTGGCCCGCACGAGCAACACGCCCGGTCGCACCCGCGAGCTGAATTTTTTCGACCTCGCCGGCCGCCTGATGCTGGTTGATCTGCCCGGCTACGGATATGCCCGCGCGCCGAAGACCGAGATCGCCCGCTGGAATACGACGTTGCGTGATTATCTGCGCGGCCGCCCGAACCTGCAGCGGCTCTGTTTGCTGGTCGATTCGCGCCGCGGGATCAAGGATGGTGACCTCGAGATGATGGCCATGCTCGACGCTTCTGCGGTCGTGTATCGCCTGGTCCTTACCAAGGCCGACAAACTCAAATCTGCAGAACTGGAACGCCTGATCGAAGCCGTGGCCGGGGAGATGAAAAACCACCCCGCCGCGCTGCCCGAGGCCATCGTGACCAGCTCGCGCAAGAATATCGGGATCGACGAACTTCAGGCGGATTCAGCCACGCTGGCGAATGCTGGTTGAATTGGGCTAAGTTCCCGCCGGTTGCCAACCGCACGAAGACCGCAAGAACAAACGGATAGCATGATGGCTCAAGACAACGTGCCACCGCCCGAAGAACTGCTCGCCAAGGCGGGGGTTCTGGCCGAGGCGCTCCCCTATATGCGCCAGTTCAATGGCCGGCGGTTCGTCATCAAATATGGCGGTCATGCCATGGGAGATACCGCGCTTGCGAACGCGTTCGCGCGCGACATCGTGCTGCTGAAGCAGGTCGGTATCGAGCCGGTTATCGTCCATGGCGGCGGGCCGCAGATCGGTGCGATGCTCGAACGGCTCAAGATCAAGAGCGAGTTCATCGACGGGCTGCGCGTCACCGACGAAGCAACCGTCGAAATCGTCGAGATGGTCCTGTCCGGTTCGATCAACAAGCAGATTGTCTCCGCGATCAATGCCGCGGGTGGTCGGGCGGTGGGCTTGTCAGGCAAGGATGGCGGCCTGATGTCCGTGCGCAAGCTGCGTCGCACCCGGCGTGAGACCGATTCAAACATCGAGAAGATTCTCGACCTTGGTTTCGTCGGTGAGCCGTCCCGGATCGACCCCGAGCTCCTCAACACGCTCACGAAGTCCGACATCATTCCGGTCATCGCCCCGATCGGGATTGGTGACGACGGCGCGACCTACAACGTCAATGCCGACACCGCCGCAGGGGCCATCGCCTCCGCGCTCGAGGCAACGCGCTTGCTCATGTTGACCGACGTCAGCGGCGTGATGAACAAGGAAGGCGAGCTGATCGCCGATATGGGCGTGGACCATGCCCGTCAGCTGATCGCCGACGGCACCATCAGCGGTGGCATGATACCGAAAGTCGAAACCTGTATCGATGCGGTTGAAAAAGAAGTCGAAGCCTCGGTCATCATGGATGGCCGCGCGGCGCATTCACTGTTGATCGAGATATTCACCGAACATGGTCTCGGCACGGCGATCTGGGCCGCCTGACCACCGCCGGGCCTGCCGGGGCCGATGGTTCAGGCCGAGACCCGCAAATTGGTGACGGCGGACCGCCGCATGTCGAACAGAATGGAAAGTGTGTCCGTCAGTTCGTTGAACTGCTCGTAGCGCAGCCTCGTTCCATAGGTATCGATCGTCTTCGACCAGATGTTAAGCGCGTGGATGTTCGCGCTCAGGCACGTCGCCAGGTTTGTATAGTCCTCGTCCGCAGTCGACAGGAAATCCTTGAACGCGCGCGGCTGATTATCATTGATGAAGGCGCGATAACTCTGTTCGTAATTTCCCAGAACCAGCTTGATGCTGCGATAGGTGTCGCGCACCTTGTCGCGAAGTCCGAGCAATGAATATTCGACCCGATCCCGGTCATCGGGCATCAGGCGCACCCAGTCAACGGGGATGGCGACCTTGTCGTCACCCAGTCATGAGAAGAAGGATTTCATCTGCGGCAAGAAATCTTCGAACTGCACCTGATAGTAACAAATCGCCTTCCAGGCGAAGAATAACTCTGGTGCGCGGTCCTCGGGAATATCCATGCTGCGCACGAAATCCTCGATCCCCTCGATGTCCTTGGCTTCCCATATCTTGGACAGGAACCGTGAGACATGCTGCTCCATCTTCTCTGCCGAGACACTGCCTTCGGCGGTGTAGGCGCGGCGGACCAGGGTGCGAATTTTGGTTCGGATGGGGGATCGGATCCGCTTCCAGTCTTCCTCGCTGATGTTGAAGTAGAACGGATGGACACGATCATCGAGATCGAGCTGCTCGGATTTGCTCTTCAGCAGGAATGGATCGAGGGTCGGCAGTGAATAGATCATCTCGAGGATTTCCAGGTCCATTACATAGTCGACCTGGCTTTCCTCGCTCTTGGAATCGGCACCGGTCTTCACGCGAAGCATCCGGTTGAACCCGGGATCATCGAACAGAATGGAGTCTCCGCCCTCATAGACATTCCCCAGATTGTAGGGGAAATACATCAGCGTCTGGACTGTCGACACCGTGTGATACTGGGTCTCGTTGCGCTCCATGATCTTGAAGAACATGGTTTCGTTGAGGGTCTTGTTACGGAACAACTTCCCTACCGGGTCATTCGTCGGAATGCGCCGCCCGATGTCATACACATTGAACGCAGTCGAACGCCCGGCGTTGATGACTTTGGAAAGTGACCCGCGGTCCATCGGCATTGAGAGGGTTCCTCTTTACAGCAACGGGTTAGCTGCCGTCGGCCATGCCGGCGACAAATTCGAGCTGCCAGTTCATCTCTTCGGGAGAGATCGGGTAGCCGTCGGACGCGGTGGCACGGAGCACACCGCTCGGGGGGATTTTGGCGAGGTTCATTTGCAACCGTGTGGCCAGGCGCATAGTCAGTCCTGCTTTCCAGGCTAGCGCCACGAGAGCCTTGGCATTCTGAAGCGATGCGGCCTTGCGCACGACACCCTTCGGGACATCGGCCAGAAGCGAAATCGCGGCAATCACGAAATCCGTCTCGCCATCGTTAATCGCGACCGCCACATGTTTCTCACCGAGCGTTCCCTTCTTGTGCAGTTTTTGCGCGCGTTTGACCTGCGCCGGGTTCACCTCAGGCTTTTTTTCACTCGCCCAGTCCGGGTCCGATTTCGCATCCGAGGCAGATCCCGTTCCGGATTTGCCCTTTGATTTCGCCCAGCTCGGGTCCTCTACACCTGCGGTAACCGTCGAACCGTTCGGCGCATCGGACCAGATTTCGGCAAGGTCCTCGATTGACCGACCATCCAGCCTGCGCTGAATGACGAGGTCGATCGCGGCCACGGACCCGTCGTCCAGATCGGCGCGCTTCTTGAGTTCCACCAGCAACGTCTCGGAGACGATATCGGCAATCCGCCGCATGGCATCAACATGCAGGCCCGGCCGCTGGACCAGTGGCCCGTGCCAGCCAGGCTGGCCCGGCGCCTGATCCACAATTCGGTCGAGGGTCTCTTCTCGAATTTGTGCACTGTCATTTCCGAGCAGTTCGGCAACCGCCTCCGCATCGCCGGAGTTGACGATCGCATCGGCCACTTCCTCACCCAGCGCGACGCGCCGCGAGATGGCCTTCAAGGCACCCTGGACCGGCTCGCTGTTGAGCACCCGAACCAGGAAATCATCACTCAGGACGGGCGAATTCTCGAGAACCAGGCCGCTGACCGTAAGCTCCCGGTCCATCGCCAGCATTTCGACGATGTGGATGGGTGCGCCCGTACTGTCTTTCAGGGTTTCGGCCAGAATCTGTCGCACGCGAACCAACTGATCACCGGCGAGAATTTCCAACGCCTGCATCGTAACCTTGTAGACGTTCGTCTGCTCGCTTTCGTCCATGGTCAGCGACGTGGTCGCGATCTTGCCGGCCACATCGGAACGAACCCGATCGTCATCATCCTGAGCCAGCATGAGATCGGCATGGCGCGGAGTCAGTTCATTTTGAGCGATCTGACGACGCACACCCGGATCCGGATCGCCGGCCAGATAGTAGAGAATCTCGGGACGGACATCTTCACGCCCGGCGAGATCACGTCTTTCGTCATGACTACCGTCGCGTGCCATCCGCTTCTGGTCGTCATAGGGGATTACATGTTCGGGTTCGATATTGGTTTGTGCGTCGGTCATCGGCCCACACCCCCGCCGTGCAATTCGGCTGCTTCGTATCGCGTCGATCCGACACCGGGTTCCGTATCAGCCAGACAATCCGGCTGTTCAGCGACGGCCCAGCCGTTCTTGCCGCTCTTCTTCGCCGCATACATGGCATCGTCCGCACGAATAAGCAGATCACGCAGGGTTTCGCCGGATGCCGGTTCGAAACGCGCGATCCCGATCGACGCACCGAGCGGTTTTGCGGGGTCACCGGACCGATCGGCCATTTGCGACAGCATCACCAGGAACTCATCCGCACGCTTCGTGGCACTGTCGATATCGAGATCATTGAGCCAGATCGCGAATTCGTCTCCCCCGAGCCGGGCCACCAGATCGTAGATCCGGCTACAGGATGTCAGCATATTGGAAATATCACACAAGACGGTGTCACCGACCTCGTGACCGCGATTGTCATTGATGACCTTGAAGTTATCGAGATCGACAAACAGCAATGCGCCGGATGTTCCGTCCCGCGCGGCGCGCGCCATCGACGCCTCGAGCGCGTCCTGGAAGGCACGCCTGTTCATCAATCCCGTCAGACCATCGGTCTTCGACATATGTTCCAGATCACGCTGATCGGCGATCTGGCGCATGGCGATGGCAAGCTGGCCAGTCACGGCGCTCAGAATGGCATTCTCATCCTCGTGCCAGCGAGGCGCCAGAACATTACGCATGAGCAAAACCGACCCGTTGACCGCGCCGTGATACCAGGTGCGACGACCGAACACGCGGTTCTCGCCAAACTCAACCTCGAACGTATCATTGTCATGGGCCAGATGTTCCGCCAAATGGGATTCATCGATCGTCTCCGGCCAACTGCCGTGGGTCGCCAGGATCTTCCACCCTTCATCGGGCGCATAGCTCATAACAGCCGCCTCGGAAGAGGTCGCCCGCCCGAGCATGGACGCGGCGGCCTCGAGCATCGCCTGCGGTCGTGCTTCTTCGCGAATCTGATTGACGATATAGGCAACCACCTGCTCACGGACCTTCGGCTGGGCCAATTCGCTGTCGCGGAGGCGTTCATGGGTCACATCGCGGCAAAGTCCACGGGCACCGAGCCACACTCCCTCGGGGCCGACATTCGGAACCGCAGAAGCCAGAAGGCACGCTTCGTTATTCTCGATGTCACGCAACCAGACCTGCGCATGCACAACCGGCTTGCGCGCCTGGAAAGGCAGTTCGACATTCGCCGCTTCAGATTCGACGAGAAACTCATCGGGACGTCTTCCGAGCAAATCCTCAGGCGAGTAACCGAGCGCACCATGCGGCGACACAAATACGAAACGACCCTCGACATCGGTTTCCCAGGCGAAATCGCTCGATATGGTCACCAGATCGCGATAACGCTGACGGGAATCGAACAGTGCCTGACGGATATTGACGTCATAGGTATTGTCGCGTGCAAGAACGAAGACACGGTCATCCGAGGCCGGCATCGCCATGCACTCGAACCAGCGCGACGTGCCTTCGATAGAGACCTCGATCCGATCACTTACGCTGCCTTGTGTCTGGTGTGCGAGCGTAACCAGGCCGACAACCGGCGACGTCCCCGACTTTAGTGATTCGCGCGCAACATGGGCGCCCATATCGTTGGCGCCGATGACAATGCCATTGGCCGCATACTCGATAACGGCGCCAGGCCAGTTGGCCAACGCGCGGTCCATGCCGTCCAGGTTCGGAAACGGCACGTCCTTCCAAAAGTTGGCGTTGCTCGGCAGAGCAACCACGGGGCTTCCATCCATCAAACTCATTCGGCCGCCTCCAGGGCCGCTTTCTTCTCGGGCGTGAAGGAAACGGGACGCGGGCTTTGGAACGAGGTGATCAGCTTGTTCGGTCTGCCATAGAGGTACCCCTGGCCGTAATCGATGCCGCATTCGCGGACGAGATCGGCGACGCTTTCCTCCTCGATCATCTCGGCGACGGTGGTCACGCCCAGGTCGCGACACATGCTGGCCATCGCCTTCAACAAGGCTTTGCCACGCTTGTTGTTAATCGCATCGATGACATAAGCACCGTCGATCTTGACGCAATCGACATGCAGGGAGCTGAGATACTGGAACGCCGACACCCCGGCACCGAAATCATCAAGACAAACAACGTGACCAGCCTGTCGCAGCGCCTGAATAATTCGATCGGCTTCATCGAGATCGTGGAGCTTGGCCGATTCAGTGACCTCAAAGAGGATGAATTCCCGAGCCGCGGAAAACTCCTCCAGAAGGTCCATCAGGCTTTGAACAAAGCTCGGCGTGCCGAGTGATCGCCCGGAGAGGTTCGCCGCAACCATATAGCGATAGCCTTGTCCGTTGATTTCATCGAGCCAGGTCAGGACCTTGCGGCACATCGCGAGGTCGAAATCACAGATAATCCCGACCTCTTCAGCGAAGGTTACAAACTCAAAAGGCGTCGCTTCAAAATTCTCGTGATCAAAGCGCACCAACGCCTCGAAATGATGCGGCCGGCCGGTTTTCATGTCGCAAATGGGCTGAAACGCGACATCGAACGCGCCTTGCTGGATCATATCGACGAACTTGTTTCGACGCTCGACGGTTTCCGATGCCAGGTTGCCGAACCCCTCGGACAGTTCCCGGACGGTGAAATCACCCGCTGTTTCGTCGCAGAATTTGTTGATCGTATAAACAAGCGCCTTTGCGGTATCTGCCTCACTCATGGCCCCGGGCTGAACATCGATCGTGGCGGCCTCTACCGACAACCCGGCACCCTGCGGATCAACTTCGCGCGCATAGGTTTCGATCTGGCTGGACAGCGCCGCCATGTCTGCATTCATGCCATGGACAACGCCAAAACGATTGTCGTCCAACTGTCCTGCAAGATCACCATGCAAGGAATTGGCGCGGAACATCGAGCCCATCGTCGCCGATAACTCGTCCTGTGTTTCCTCCGTAAGACGGTCGCGCAATTCGTCATAGTCACCCAGCTCGATCATCGTGAGCTGACAGTCCTCACCATCGGAGCTGGCTTCGGACAGCGCCCGCGTTGCAACCTCGGCGAACGAACCTTTGTCGTACACCTCCATACCTTCGACGCGAATGGCGTCCTCGTCGGCGATGGGAATGACCGATTGCTTCACCCTGAACGACAGATAGGTGTGCCCCCCCCAGGTCACTCATGTGGAAGCCACTCAGGTTGAGCACGACAGATTGCCCCGTCGGGGTACAGAAGGTGATCAACGCATCATCGATGCGCGTGCCGGCACGTGCATCGCGCAGCAACCGATCAAGCTTCCGCTCATCTGCTTCGTGAACAAGGTCCTTGAGGCGCTCGCCCTTGAGCTCTTCGGCGTCGCATCCGGTAAAAGCCTTCGTCGCGCCAACCGCAAAGGTAATTTCCCCAGCGTCATCGACCTCGAAGAGCAAATCGGCATTGCAGAACGCGAGCGCGACGAACCGATCACGCTCGGCCCGCAAATCGCCAACATCCCGGCGTGCGTCATCGGACAGATTCAATTTTTGCGGGGATTGACTCAATCCCTTGCCTCCGCTTCGTTTCAACAATCTCCACGGCGGTGTTACCGCGCGGATCAACTCGATTCGGTGCGATCCTACCGCCACCGCAGTTAACGAAGTCTTATTGGCGCAGACGGGTTTTAACCTCGTTATGTCCAGAATTCCGGGGTCAAGGAACCTATGAAACCGATAGCCGAACTGAGGGAGACGGAAAGCTGGATTTTCGATCTCGACAACACGCTTTACGCCGCGTCCACGGGTCTCATGGCGCAAGTGTCGTCACGGATGACGATGTTCGTTGCGGAGCTACTGGAAGTGAAGGCCGCGACTGCGCTGGTTGAGCAAAAACGCATGTTCCGCGAACACGGCACCACGTTGCGCGGCCTGATGAACGATCACGACGTCGATCCGATCGCGTTCATGGAATATGTCCATACCGTCGACTACGGACTTGTCGACGAAAATCCGCGCCTGTCGAACGTCTTGCGCGAATTGCCGGGACGAAAATTCGTCTACACGAACGCCTCCGTTCCACATGCCGAGAATGTGCTCGACCGGCTCGGTGTTGCGGACGTCTTCTCCGGCGTCTTTGATGTCGTTGCCGCCGACTATGTGCCCAAGCCAAATCCGCGGCCCTACGATGTGCTGGCATCACGCCACGGGATCGACCCGACGCGTGCCGTCATGATCGAGGACATCGCGCACAATCTGGAACCCGCCGCCGCGATGGGCATGACCACGGTCTGGGTCCGCTCGGACGGGCCGGCCGACGCCTATTGGGCGGCACCTTCCGACGATGATGAATATGTCCACCATCGGACCGACAATCTCATTGAATGGCTGGAAATTGTGGCGGCACATGACCAATGATCACGGCCAAGCGCGTTGACATCGGGGCCTGACCGCCGCCATCTTCGCGCAGCCAGTTCCACCATGCATATACACAGCCCCCAATCGGGGCGCACCGACAGGAAAAGACAATGAGCACGAGTGATCTACAATCCGCGATCGAAACCGCCTGGGACAACCGAGAATCCCTGACCTCGGCCACCACAGGCGCCGACCGCGACGCCGTGGAAACCGCGCTGGCCCAACTCGACAGCGGTGCTGCCCGGGTCGCCGAAAAGATCGACGGTGCATGGCAGGTAAATGAATGGCTGAAGAAAGCCGTTCTCCTGTCCTTCCGGCTGAACGACATGGAAATGATCTCCGGCGGTCCCGGTGACGGAACGGCATGGTGGGACAAGGTCCCGTCCAAGTTTGCCGGCTGGGGAGCTTCGGAGTTCGAGGCGGCCGGTTTTCGCGCGGTCCCGAGCGCGATCGTGCGCCATTCCGCTTTCATCGCGCCGGGCGCCGTGCTGATGCCGAGTTTCGTCAATCTGGGGGCCTATGTCGGCAGCGGGACCATGGTCGACACCTGGGCCACCGTCGGCAGCTGCGCCCAGATCGGCGCCAATGTGCATCTCTCCGGCGGTGCCGGTATCGGCGGCGTGCTCGAGCCGCTGCAGGCCAACCCCGTTGTCATCGAGGATAATTGTTTCATCGGCGCACGTTCGGAAGTCGCGGAAGGCGTGATTGTCGAGGAAGGTGCAGTACTTTCAATGGGCGTGTATCTCGGCGCATCTACCAAGATCGTCGATCGCGAGACCGGCGAGACAATGACCGGCCGCGTGCCGGCCTATTCCGTGGTCGTGCCCGGCAACCTGCCTGGCAAGCCATTGCCCGACGGAAACCCCGGCCCGAGCCTCTATTGTGCGGTCATCGTCAAACGCGTCGACGCCCAGACCCGGTCCAAGACATCCATCAACGAGTTGTTGCGCGACTGAGTATCGCTCCCGCCATGGCCACCCCCACCGATGATCCGATCGCCCTTTCCCAGGCGCTGATCCGTTGCCCGAGCGTCACGCCTGCAGAAGGCGGGGCGCTTGACGTGCTGGAATCGGCTTTGGGCTCGCTCGGCTTCGCCGTCCACCGGTTGCCGTTTTCCGATACGAACACGCCGGACATTGACAACCTCTATGCGCGTTTGGGCACGGCGGGCGCCAATTTCTGCTTCGCGGGGCACACGGATGTCGTCCCCGTGGGCGATGCGAATGCCTGGACCGACGATCCATTCGCCGGCACCGTCGTCGACGGCAATCTTTATGGCCGCGGCGCGGCGGACATGAAGAGCGCCATCGCGGCGTTCACGACCGCCACCGATCGGCTGATCGCACGTCACGGCGCGCCCGACAGCTGGGACCGGCCTGGTTCGATCAGCCTGCTGATCACCGGTGACGAGGAAGGCCCCGCCATCAATGGCACCCGAAAGGTCCTGGGCTGGCTCGCCGACAAGGGCGAAACCCTCGATGCCTGCCTGGTCGGCGAACCGACAAACCCCGACGCGATGGGCGACATGATCAAGATCGGGCGACGCGGCAGCATGATGGGCTATCTGACGGTCCGCGGGGTCCAGGGCCACGCGGCGTACCCCCATCTCGCCGACAACCCGGCCCACCGTATCGTGCGCCTGCTCGACGCCCTGACCGCCGAACCGCTCGACGATGGCAGTGAACATTTCCAGCCCTCGACCCTGCAGGTCACAACAATCGATATCGGTAATCCGGCAGAGAATGTCATCCCGGCCGAGGCGCGGGCGACCTTCAACATCCGGTTCTGCGATCTGCACACGTCGGAAAGCCTGAAGGTCCGGCTCCGCGAAATCCTGAATGCCGCCGGTGCCGACACCGACTATTCCCTCGACTTCCGCATCACCGGCGAATCCTTCCTGACCCCGCCGGGGCTGCTGAGCGAGGCGATTTCCGGGGCCGTCGAGGCGGTGACCGGCCGGCAACCGGAACTCAGCACGACCGGCGGCACGTCGGATGCCCGCTTCATCAAGGATTTCTGCCCCGTCGCCGAGTTCGGCCTGGTCGGCCAGACCATGCACAAGATCGACGAGAATGTGAGTTGTGCGGACATCGAGACGCTCACAGAAATCTATCTCAAGCTGCTCGAAACCTATTTTGGGTTAAGCCAATAACGATCGGGGAAGCGCCGCGGCGCGCGACATGAACCCATTGGAAGCTGCTCACGGCGTATTTGGTGCCTGGCGCCTGCTGCATTTCGACCGATCGGGCCTGGGCCATTTTCGGGCGACCCCGGAAGGGTTCTGGAATTCGTTCTGGGTGGCCCTCATCGCACTCCCGACCGAAGCGATCATGAGCCTGCTGGTCCTGGCCGCGCTTCCCGAGACTGCGCCCGAAGCCAGCCTCGGGCGCGTCACCCTGGTGTTTGTGTTCATATTCGCGGTGCGCTGGCTCACCTATCTGGCGGTAATGGCCGAAATCTCAGAAGCTATCCTGCGGCGCGAACACTTCGTGACCTACGCCATCGCCTACAATTGGTCCCAGGTCATTCGGATCGTCATCCTTCTGCCGGCCGTCGCCATATTCGCCGTCGACGGCGCCGGCGGGTCCGGCTGGGGATTCGCGATCTTCTATGCCGCCCAGATGGGACTGTGGGTCTATTCCTGGGTGATCGCGCGAATCGCGCTCGACGCTCCACGCGGGGCGGCATTCCTGACCGTGGTCATCGAAATCGCGATCGCGGGCGTCTTCGCCCTTCTGTTCAATTCACTCGTCTAGTCACGGCACGCCCGCAGTCCCACGACACCAGCCGCCAGAATCAACGCCGAGGCCCCCGCCACACAGATCGCCAGCGGCCAGGCCGTGCCGTCCGGTGCCAGGCTGACGAAGAACGCGCCCGCCGCCGCGCCGGCCATCTCAAATGTCGCCAGCATCGCCGCACTCATCCCCCGGCCCTGATCGCCGGCCTGCTGGAACACCAGAACGGGCGCCGAGGCAAACAACGGCCCCAGCGCGAACGCGAACACGCTCATCGCCGCCGTCAGGGTAATCGGCGTGTCGCCGAACGCGACGGCCAGCAGCATGAACAATCCCGACACCGACGCCGCGGCAACACCAAACCCGTACAGCCGCGCGACCCCGATCCGGCCGACGATACGGTTCGACAAAAGGCTACCGAAAAAGAACGCCAGTACGATCGCGGCCTGGAACAGCCCGTAATGGCGGGTGGCGATCCCGTGGCGGTCGATGAGCAGGAACGGCGCTTCGGTGATGAAGGCGAAGATCGCGCCGAGCGCCAGACCAAGGGTCAGCGAGATCGCCACGAACCCGCGCAGCGACAGCAGGCGGGCATATCCCGACATGACCGAGCCGATGCGTAATGCCACCCGCTCACCGCTCGAAAGGGTCTCGGGCAAGCGCATCACCGCCAGCAGGAGCACCGCCGCGACGATAAAGGCGAGCAGGGTGAAGTTGGCCTGCCAGCCAAACCACTCGAACACGAACCCGCCAATAATCGGACCGACTGCCGGGACCAGCGCGATGATCATGCCGTAGATCGCGTAAATCTTGGCCGAGTCCTCGGACTTGTAGATATCCCCGATAACCGCGAGGACGATTACGGCTTCAACGCTGGCCGACGCGCCCATGAGGATCCGCGCCACCAACAGATGCCCGATCGTCTGAGACAAGGCCGCCCCCACCGCGGTGACCAGGAAGGCGGTCATGCCAATCAGGAACACGACACGGCGTCCATATCTGTCGCTCAACGGCCCCCAGACAAGCTGAGCCACGGCGAAAGCTGCGATGTTCAACGCCATGGTGAGCTGCACCGTCTCGGCGCTGGTACCGAAATAACCCGGCAAATGCGGCAGCGAAGGGGCGTAGAGGTCGGTCGAGAGAAGCGACGCGCCGCCGGCCGCGATAAGAATGAACAGGATCAGTCGGGACGGGCGCTGGGTTTCGGAAATCTGCGCCAACTCAGTATTCCACGCGGACGAGGCTGAGCCCGTCCGCCGGGGCGGTGGGGCCACCCGCGGTGCGATCGCGCGCCACCAGCGCGTCGCGCACATCGGCGCGCGTCCACTTCCCCTCACCGACCAGCTTGAGAGTGCCGACGATGTTACGTACCTGATGATGCAGGAAGGACGGTGCCGAAGCCTCGACGACGAGTTCGTCTCCGTGCCGTGAAACATCCAGCCGGTCGAGGGTCTTCACCGGTGATTTTGCCTGGCACAGCGTGGCGCGAAACGATGTGAAGTCGTGATGCCCGAGGAGCTCCTGTGCGGCGTCAGCCATCGCATCGGCATCGAGCCGGACGCGAACCCACCATACGCGCCCCGCATCCAGTGCGGGCTGCGGTCGTCGGTTCAAAATGCGGTAGCGGTAGTGCCGTGCCGTCGCGGCGTATCGCGCATGAAAATCGTCATCGACCGCCTCAACCCTGAGCACCGAGACGGGAACATCGAGTAAAAAATGATTCATCGCATCACGGACCGTGTCGGCGTCGACGTCTTTCGCGATATCTACATGGGCCGTCTGGGCCTCCGCATGCACACCGGCATCGGTGCGGCCCGCACCGTGAACGATCGCGTCCTCATCGCAAAAGGCGTGTACCGTGCGTTCCAGTTCCGCCTGAATAGACGGGCCGTTATCCTGGCGCTGCCAGCCGACATAGTCGGTCCCATCATATTCGACCGTCAGCTTGTAGCGGGTCATGCGAACACCGTGCCCGCCGCGACCGGTCGCCCGCGTAGATACTCCGCCGCCGCCATGGCCGCCTTGCCGGCCCGCTGGACCGTGACCAGCCGCAATCCGCCGTCGCTGCACGCGACGGTCAGCTCATCGTCGAGCACCGTCCCGGGCGCGTCCTGGCCCGCGACGACCTCCGCCGCCAGGACCTTGATCCGCTCGCCGTCATGTTCGAACCAGGCGCCGGGCCAGGGTGCGAAGGCGCGCACATGACGATCCAGAACCGCCGCCGGCTGCGCCCAGTCAATCCGTTCCTCGCCGCGTTCGATTTTGGCCGCATAGGTCTCGCCCACATCCGGTTGCGCAACCGCCTGTAGTGCGCCAGCCTCCAGGCCCGCCAGCGCATCCACGATCAATCGGCCACCGAGTGTCGCCAGCGCGTCGTGGAGCATGCCCGCGTCGGTCTCAACGGTGATCGGGACCGCCGCGCGGAGCAGCTCCGGCCCGGTGTCGAGCCCCGCATCCATCTGCATGATCGTGACACCGGTCTCGGCATCACCTGCCTGGATGGCGCGCTGGATCGGCGCCGCGCCGCGCCAGCGCGGCAGCAGCGACGCGTGGATATTGATGCAGCCGAGCCGCGGCGCGTCGAGCACCGGCTGGGGCAGGATCAGCCCGTAGGCGACGACCACGGCGGCGTCGAGATTCAAAGCCGCGAACTCGGCCTGGGTCTCTGCGTCGCGCAGGCTTGCCGGGGTGCGCACCGGGATACCCGCCGTGTCGGCGCGATCGTGAACGGCCGAGCGGCGTTCGCTCTGGCCGCGGCCCGCCGGGCGCGGCGGCTGGGTGTAGACGTACGCGATCTCATGGCCCGCCGCGCGCAGTGCGTCGAGGGCCGGAACGGAAAAATCCGGTGTGCCGAGAAAGGCTATACGCATATTTCGTGCCGTCCCGTTTTATCCGCGCGGCAAAGGATTGCCGGCGTCTAGGCCTGCGCGCGCTTCAGCTTCTTCATCTTGCGCAGGATAATATTCCGCTTGAGCGGTGTCAGATAGTCGATGAACAGAACCCCGTCGAGATGATCGATCTCGTGCTGGATGCACGCCGACAAGAGCCCGCTCGCTTCCAGCTCCTGTTGCGCCCCATCGGGGTCGAGAAAGCCGACCCTGATTTCGCGCGACCGCGACACCTCGGCATAGTGATCAGGAATGGACAGGCAGCCCTCTTCGGCCACCACATCCTCATCCGATCGCCAGGTGATCTCAGGGTTGATCATCCGGTAGGGCTGTGCCGCCTCGTCCTCGCGCGCCACGTCGCACACGATAACCCGATGGGTCGCGGCCACCTGAGGCGCCGACAGGCCGATCCCGGGCGCGTCGTACATGGTCTCGAGCATATCGTCGAGCAACTGGCGCACGCCGTCATCGATCGACACGACCGGTTCGCACTTCGTTTTCAGCACCGGATCCGGCGCCAGAACGATCGGCAGTTTCGCCATCGCAGGAGACCCTTAGAACAGAGAAAATCCAAGCAATTCGGGATGTTACCTATGGCCTCCCATCCCCGGCGTCAAGCCGAGCGGCGACTCAAAGCCTCGATTGCTAGAATGGCGCCATGGATATCCTGCTTCTGATCGTCGCCGTCATCGGTGCCGTTGCCATTGGCGCGGCCGCCGCCGCCTTTCTGCTGCGCAAGCGCGCCGCCGAGGACACGCCCGAAACCAACAGCGACGTGCTCGCCCTTTCCGAGCGTTTGTCCCAGATGACCGAAGCTCAGGCGGCACAGCAGGCCCAGCTCGCCCAGACCCTGCAGGCTCAGGAACGCGCACTGGCCAAGGCGGTCGACGACCGGCTGCAGCTCCTGACGGGCAAGATCAACGAGACCCTGGAAAAGACCAACAAGACCCAGAAGACAAATCTCGACGAACTCAAGGAGCGGCTGGTGCGGATCGACACCGCCCAGAAGAATCTCTCTGACCTCTCGTCACAGGTCGTCGGGCTGCAGGACATCCTGTCCAACAAGCAGGCACGCGGTGCGTTCGGCGAAGTCCAGCTACAGGGCCTAGTCGAGGCGGTGTTGCCACCCGACGGTTATACCTTCCAGGCGACCCTGGCCGACGGCAAACGCGCCGACTGCCTGCTCGACCTGCCCAACCCGCCCGGCCCCATCGTGATCGATGCGAAGTTCCCGCTGGAGGCGTGGCGCCAACTCCAGGCTGCGGAAACTGAAACAGAGCGCAAGGAGGCCGAGCGCGCGCTGCGCCGCGACGTCGGCGTCCATGTGAAAGCGATCGCGGAGAAATATATCGTACCGGGCGAGACCGCCGACGCCGCACTCATGTTCCTGCCCTCCGAAGCCGTTTATGCAGAACTGCATTCATCCTTCGCCGACGTCGTGGACGCGGCCAACCGGGCCAAGGTCTTCATCGTCTCTCCCACGACCCTGTGGGCATTGCTCAACACCATGCGCGCGGTGATGAAGGACGTGCGCATGAAAGAGGCCGCCGGGGTGATCCAGATCGAGGTCATGAAAATGCTCGAGGATGTGGAACGGCTCGACAAGCGGGTGGGCCATCTGGAGGCGCATTTCGCGCTGGCCAAGAAGGACATCCGCGAAATCCGCACCTCGACCGGCAAGATCACCCGGCGCGGTGATCAGATTCAGGACATCCAGCTCGGGGAAAGCGACGTTCCGGCAATCGAAGACGCGCTCGACGGGCCACCCGAAGACGACGACCGCCCTCTTCTGCGCACGGTCGAATAGAGAAACCTTGCCTGGGTGTCAGACCTCCCGCCGGCTCTTGAGCGCGGCGGTCAACGTCCCGTCGTCCAGATAGTCGAGTTCACCGCCCACCGGTACGCCGTGGGCCAGGCGCGAAATCTTTACGCCCGAATCCACCAGCCGCTCGGTGATGTAATGGGCCGTGGTCTGCCCCGCGACGGTCGCGTTGGTCGCGAGGATGACCTCGCCGACCGCGTCCGACCGTGCCCGGTCGAGCAACTGGCCGATCCGCAAATCGTCGGGACCGACGCCATCGAGCGCCGACAGGGTGCCGCCCAGAACATGGTAGAGGCCTCCGAACGAAGCCGTACGCTCCAGCGCCCAGAGATCGGCCACATCCTCGATCACGCAAATCACGCCGCGATCGCGCTCCATATCGTCACAGATCCGGCAGGGATCGACGGAATCTATGTTCCCGCAATTGCTGCAGGTCCGGATCGCGGCCACCACCCCCGTCAACGCCTCGGCGAGCGGCTGCATGAATTGCGGGCGCTTGATCAGGTGCAGCGCGGCGCGGCGGGCCGAACGCGGCCCAAGCCCCGGCAGCTTCGCCAGCAGATCGACGAGCCGTTCGATTTCAGGCGTCGACATTCAAACCCGGCGCGTCAGCCGCCGAACGGCATGTTGAAGCCCGGCGGCAGTTCCAGGCCACCCGTGAGTTCCTTCATCTGGTCGGCCGCCTGTTGTTCGGACTTCACCTTGGCATCGGCATGCGCCGCGACGATCAGGTCTTCGAGGATATCCGCATCAGCCGGGTTCACCAGGCTCAGGTCGATCCGGATTCCCTTCATCTCGCCCTTGCCGTTGAGGGTCACGGTCACCATCCCCGCCGCCGACGAGCCCTCGACCGTCATTTCTGCCAGACGCTCCTGCATCTCGCCCATCTTGGCTTGCATTTCCTGCGCCTGCTTCATCAACTGACCGAGATTTTTCATGCGTCGTCATCCTCAGTTTCATCGTCGTCTTCGGCGGGCGCGGCATCGGGCAGCAGATCGGCGGTGCCCGCATCACGCAGTTCGACCTTTTCTATGCTGGCGCCGGGAAAGGCCTCGAGTGCGGCCCGCACGACCGGGTGCTCGGCCGCCTCGCGATAGGTCGCTGCTTCGGCCTCTTCATCCTGCTCGGCGAGGGTCGCCACGCCCTGCTCGCCCGAAACACTCACTTGCCAATGTGCGCCCAGCCATTCGCGCAACCGGTTCAGCACCTGCCCCGGCAGGTCGGACGGCGCGTGCTCGTTGGGACGAAACTCAAGCCGACCCGGCTCGTAGGTCACCATGTGCACGTTGTTGTAGAGATGGCTGCGCAGGGCGATCTCGCGGCGCTCAGCGAACAGCTCAACGAGTTCCCGAAAACTCTGGGGGTCGGCCAGCGCCTGAGGCGCAGGGTCAGGGGTCGGCTCGGGTGCCGGCATTTCGCGCGTGGCCACGGCCGCTGCCGCATCACCGCCATTGCCGGCAACCGCCTGCGAACCGCCGTTCCCGGCGGGTGATGGTTCGGCGGCGGGAGGCGATGCTGCAGCCGATGCCGCGGCCGATTCCGGTGCGGGCTCATTTTCAAGCTTCTTGATGATGTCGCCGGGTGACGGCATGTCGGCGGCATGGGCGAGGCGGATCAACACCATCTCCGCCGCAGGCATGGCCGACGGCGCGCGCTGCACCTCGCCGACACCCTTCAGCAAGATCTGCCAGGCGCGCGACAGTACGGCGACCGTCAGACCATCGGCCATTGCCTGCCCACGGGTGCGTTCGAGCTCGGAAACGGCCGCGTCCTCCGCCGCCCGGGGCACGATTTTGACCCGCGTGATCCAGTGGCTCAGCTCGAGCAAATCCTGCAGCACCGCCAACGGGTCGGCACCGGCATCATGGAGCGTGCCCAGGCCCGCCAGCGCATCGGCGATGCGGCCGGCCATCAGGGCTTCGAACATGTCGAATACGGCCGCGCTGTCGGCGGTGCCGAGCATGACGCGAATATTCTCCTCGGTCGCCTCGGCGCCGCCGGAGCAATAGGCCGAAATCGCCTGGTCGAGCAGTGACAGGCCGTCACGCACCGAACCATCGGCGGCGCGCGCGATCAGGCGCAGCGCGCCCTCCTCGAGTTTCGCGTTCTCGGCATCCGCGATCCCGCCGAAGTGGGCCATCAGCTCGTCTGCGCCGACCCGACGCAGGTCGAAACGCTGACAGCGCGACAGTACCGTGACCGGGACCTTGCGGATTTCGGTCGTCGCGAAGATGAACTTCACATGCTCGGGGGGTTCTTCCAGCGTCTTCAGCAGCGCGTTGAACGCGTGCCGCGACAGCATGTGAACCTCATCGATGATGTAGACCTTGTAGCGCCCGAACACCGGCCGGTAGCGCACCCCGTCGAGAATTTCCCGAATGTCGTCGACGCCAGTCCGGCTCGCGGCGTCGACCTCGATCACGTCGGGATGGCGATCCTCGGCGATCGCCACGCATTGTTCGTCGTCGGCAGCGGGCGAGATCGTCGGGCCATCCAGCGCATTCAGGCATTTGGCGATGATGCGTGCGGTCGTGGTTTTGCCCACCCCGCGTACCCCGGTCAGGATGAAGGCATGGGCCACACGGTCGAGGGCGAACGCATTGGTCAGGGTGCGTACCAGCGCCTCCTGACCGATCAGCTCGTCAAATCCCTGCGGGCGATACTTGCGCGCCAGCACCTGATAGTCCGGCGTGGCGTCGCTCTCGGTCACGGGTGCTGCGGCGGGCGGTGCCGCGGCTTCGGGCGGCGCAGGCGCTTCGGCTGGTTCCGATGCGGGCTCGGGCTCAGGCGCGGGATCACCGCCGCCATCGAGAAAGCTGCCCTGATTGGGATCGTCGATGGTGGGGCTGCCGTCGAGAGACTCATCCGCGTCCGCGATTGGCGGTTCACCCGGCTGATCTTCGAGGTCGGCAGTCATCGGTGTCACGTGTTCCCGGACAGGTTGGTTCCACTACCAATATCCGATTCGGTGTTCGAGGTGGGAGACCGGTTGAATACGACCCGGGCGAAACTCGTTACGGCTGCTTCCTTCCGGACCTGACCGGGTTAGCGAGGCGCTCGTCCGCCCGGCCTCCCGCGCGCACTATACCAGATCATGGAGCACGATAAACAACGGCTAAACCAACAATCCCGGGCTCTTTCCACAGGTCGAAAGCTATGACAGGTTACGGCCCGATCCCGCCCGCAAACCGAAGGCCAGACCGTGTCCCGCAACTATTATTCCAGCGACTATCTCGATCGCGTTTCGCATTTGCGCAACGATCTGGACTGGTTGGCCGAGCAGATGTCCGCCGCCAGCAGCCGCCTGTTGCCCGTTTGGCAGCAAAACAATCTTGTGGTTAGCGGCGAGACGGTCGCGGCCGCAGAGCTTGAAGTCCACCATATCGAGAGCCTGCGCGCCGACGACGTCGAGCCGATCCTGCTGGGCCTGGTAGACGGCACTGCCTATTTCACCCTCGACGTCAGTCACATCCCCGACCCGCATGAACATGAAGTTCTGGCCGCAGCGGGCCTGTTTGAAGATCTGCGCAAGGTCGGCCCCTATGTGGGCCGCGAAGAGGGCAATCTGCTCGCCTATGCGCGCGGCATCAATTACTGGCACCAGCGTCACCGCTTTTGCGGCGTGTGCGGCGCCCCGACCCGGAGCGTATCCGCCGGCCATCAGCGCCGCTGCACCGACGCTGCCTGCGACGCGTCGCACTTCCCGCGCACAGACGTGGCCTGCATCATGCTCGTCTATGACGACGACCGGATCATCATGGGTAAATCCCCCCGCTTCCAGGGCCGCATGCAGTCGGTGCTCGCGGGCTTCCTGGAACCGGGCGAAACGCTGGAAGATTGTGTCGCGCGTGAGGTTTTCGAGGAAGTCGGCGTGCGGGTCACCGACGTCGAGTACCAGCATTCCCAGCCCTGGCCGTTCCCGGCATCCCTGATGGTGGGTTTTCGTGCACGCGCGCTCGACACCGAGATCACCATCGACGAGAAGGAACTCTTGTCGGCAGAGTGGCTATCGCGTGCGGAACTGAAGGCAACTACACCGGACTCGCCCGTCCAGCTGCCGCGGCCGGACTCGATCGCCCGACGCCTGATCGAGGAATGGCTCGCCGAGGACTGAGCATTCCGCATGCTTCGAGACGCCGCCTGCGGCGGCTCCTCAGCATGAGGAATCACACACTCGCCTCATCCTGAGGAGGCCGACGGCGCATCGCGACGGCGGTCGTCTCGAAGGAGACGCGGCGTACGCTCTACTGGTTGCGGTAATCCGCCGCCAGAAACACGCCCAGCACCCGGACATTCTTCGAGAAGTAATCCAGTTCCTCGAACGCCTGCGCCACGGCCGGGTCTGCCGGGTGGCCCTCGATCTCGGCATAGAAACGGGCCACCGAGAAACGGTCGCCGGAGATATAGCTTTCCAGCTTGGTGATGTTCACGCCGTTCGTTGCGAACCCGCCCATGGCCTTGTAGAGCGCCGCGGGCACCGACCGCACCTGGAAGATCAGCGATGTCATACACGGGCCCGCACCGGGGTCCGGGTCACGCCGCGCACGGGCCAGCACAACAAAACGCGTCGTGTTGCCGATCCGGTCTTCGAAGCGTGAGCGCAGCACCTGCAGATCGTAGATCTCGCCCGCGAGCGGCGGCGCCAGAGCGCCGATGGTCGGGTCACCCAGGTCGGCGACCTCCAGGGCCGAGCCCGCCGTGTCGGCACGTGCGGCCGTGCGCACACCCAGCTGTGCCAGCTGCTCACGACACTGCGCCAGCGCCTGGGCATGGCTGCGCACTTCAACCAGGCCCTCAAGGGTCGCATCCTTGGTGGCCAGCAACTGGTACTGCACCTCGAGGAAATGCTCGCGAATGATGTTGAGGCTCGATTCCGGCAGAAGGTGATGGATATCGGCCACCCGCCCGCCGAGCGAGTTCTCGATCGGAATCATCGCCAGCTCGGCCTTGCCCTCTTTCTCGACCGCGGCGAAGGCATCCTCGAAGGTGGCGCAGGCGAGCGGCGTCATATCCGGAAACGCCTGCTGGCACGCAATGTGCGAGTTGGCGCCGGGAACACCCTGATAGGCGATAGTCGTGGCCGGATCGCCGGCCTGCTGGTTCGTATCGGTCATCGTCGATGGCTTCTTTCGCGAAAACGCGCGTGCCTGCTATGCCAGCAATGCCCGCGCGCGTTCAAGATCGGCCGGAGTATCGACACCGAGGGGAACGGTGTCAACGCGCGCCGCATCGATGCGCATGCCCGCCTCCAGCGCCCGCAATTGCTCCAGCTTCTCGCGCTGTTCCAGCGGGCTGGCCGGAAGTGTGACGAAACGTTCGAGCGCGGCCCGGCGGTAGGCGTAGAGTCCGATGTGATGAAAATGATCACCGGGGCCCGTCGGCACCGTGGCACGGCTGAAGTAAAGCGCACGACCAGAAGCGGCCGCGCCGTCGCCTGCAAGAACCGCCTTCACCACATTCGGGTTGTCGCGCTCGGCCTCCTCGGTAATGGCACAGACCGCCGTGGCGATATCCACGGCCGGATCGTCGAGCACCGCGACCGTTGCCCGCACGATGGCCGGATCGAGGGTCGGAAGATCGCCCTGCAGGTTCACCACCGCGTCATGGGCACCTGCCGGATCAAACACCGCCAGGGCGGCCTGGATTCGGTCGGAGCCCGACGGCAGGTCCGGGTCGGTCAACACGGCCTGCCCCCCTGCAGCGGCCACCGCGTCAGCGATTTCGGCCTCGACACACGCGATTACGACCGGCCCGACTTCGGCTTCTTCGGCGCGGCGCAGGCACTGCACGATCATGGGAAGGCCACAGATATCGGCCAGCGGTTTGCCCGGCAGGCGCGTGGATGCCATGCGCGCGGGAATCAGAACCACCGGGTTTGTCGGCGGGGTGCGGGATTCGTCTTGATTCGACAGGGTTCGGGTCTCCATTACAGGCGCTGCGACCTAATGCCGCGAGCCCCAGATCGGCGCTGGCCGGGGGGCCAGACGGAAGATATATCTCGAAGCGCGAGAACGGAACCGTCACCGTGTTGCGGGGGGCCGTGGACAGGTGCACGATCGCTCGCTAAATTCGCGGCGCGCGGGATGTTCCGCCCGCGAAACGATCCGGTTTAAACGGGGAATACGACGTATGGGTGGCGAATCTTACAAGGTTTGGGGATCGGTCCTCGTGGCGCTGACAGTGGCGCTCGCGATTGGCATCGTAATTAACGAGGCGACGCACAGCGACCATCTCGCGACCAATGCCTACAAGGTCGAAGTTCTCGAGGCGGCAGCCCCGACCACGGCGGCACCTGAGAAGCCGACGATCGAGCCCGTGGGCCCGTTGCTGGCATCGGCAGATCTTGCGGCCGGCGAAAAGGCATTCAAGCGCTGTGCGGCATGCCATACGTTCGAGAAAGGCGGCGCCAATAAGATAGGGCCAAATCTTTATGGCGTGGTCGGTCGCGACAAGGGGACGGCATCCGGCTTTAGTAAATATTCTGCAGCCATTGGCTCGATGGGTGGTCAATGGACCTATCCTGAATTGAATGCGTTCCTCACCAAACCCAAGGATTTCATGGGTGGCACCGCGATGAATTTCAACGGCATCAAGAAGGTCCAGGATCGCGCCAACATCATCGCCTTCCTGCGTCAGCATGCGGACACACCGTTACCGTTGCCGACCCAGTAGCGGCCAACCGCCACAGTGAAGTAAGTTGCAGGCGGCGCTTCATGCGCCGCTTTGCATATGTGGAGACCCGTCGCGTGTCCGAACCGATCGACCCGGAACTCGAAACCTTTGCCCACACGCTGGCCGACGCGGCCGGCGTCGCCGCACTGCGCTATTTCCGCGCCGGGTTCGATGTCGAGCTCAAGGACGATGCGAGCCCGGTCACTCAGGCCGACCGCGAGGCCGAGACGGCCATGCGTGGCCTGATCGCGCAGGCCTACCCCGATCACGGGATCATGGGCGAGGAGCATGGCAGCGAGCGTCTCGACGCCGATCTCGTCTGGGTCCTGGACCCGATCGACGGCACCCGCGCCTTCGTCAACGGGATTCCCTTATTTGCCACCCTGATCGCGCTGGTGCGCGACGGCGAGCCTGTTCTGGGCCTGAACGCCTACCCCGCACTGGGTGAGCGCTGGCTGGGGGTCCGGGGCAAGCCGACACAACACTGGTTCGGCGCCAACGAAAGCGGCGCCGTCGAGGTCCGGTCCTGCCCGGCGATCGGCGATGTGCGCCTGTGCACGACGTCACCCGACATGTTTAACCCCGCCGATGCCGCGCGTTACGCAAAACTGAAGGACGCCGTGCGCGACACCCGCTTCGGCACCGACGCCTGGGCCTATGCCATGGTCGCGTCAGGCCAGACCGATATGGCGGCCGAATCCAACATGCAGCCTTATGACTATCTCTCCCACGCGGTCGTCGTCGCCGGCGCCGGTGGCACCATCACCGACTGGGAAGGCCAGCCGTTGCGCATGGACTCGCCCGGCTCCGTGCTCGCCGCCGGCGACACCGCGCGCCATGCCGAGGCGCTGGCGTTGCTGCAGGCCGGCTGAACCAAGAAGGAGCCCCGTCATGGCCCATGATGTCCGCATCGCAATTTCCTGCCCCGACCGCACCGGCCTGTTGTCGGCGCTGACCGGACGCCTGTTCGACCTGGGTGCGGATATGGGCGATGCCAGTTTCGCCGTGCTGGGTGAAGCCGCAGAGTTTGCGACCGTCGCCCGCCTGCCCGACAGCGTAGCCGCAGAGGATGTCCGCGACGCGCTGGCGGCACTCTCCGAGATCGAAGACGCGGAAATTTCCGTCACCGCCTTCGCGCTCGGTGTCACCCATGGCGAGAGCGCCCATGTGACCCACCGCGTCGAAGTGCGCGGCACCGACCGGCCCGGGCTGGTGGCGCGTCTGACCGAGGCCTTCGCCGATTATGGCGCCAACATCGTGCGCATGGACTGTGAGCGTACGTCGGGCGGCCGGGCAGAGGACTATGTCATCCGCATCGAGGCATGGATTTCCGACGCGCGTGCCGAGACCTGCCTCGCCGCCGTCGACAACACCGCCCAATCTCTCGGACTTTCGAGCCACGCCGAGGCGATCTAGGAATCGCCGGAAGGCCGGATATTCGTGACAACAAGACGATTCCGGGCCGGAATTGCGGCGCCGCCGCGGCGATCCCTAACTTCCGCGTGAAAAAACGCTGGTTTGGCTTGATTGCTGACCCCTTCTGCCCCCAATTAGAAGGCAACGTTGTTCTGGGTCTGGAGGGGTCATGCTCCGCAATCACGTCATCGCGGCCGTCGCCGAAATTGGTCTTGCCGCATCATCCATCGGCGGCGCGCAGGCGCTTGAGGGCACCAACGGCCCGGCGCACGCCCTGGCCATGCACGGAACGCCAAAATACGGGCCCGACTTTTCACATTTCGACTACGTCAATCCGAACGCGCTGAAAGGCGGTGAGGATGTCCGCCGCGCTATCGGCACGTTCGACAGCCTCAATCCGTTTATCATCCAGGGCAATCCGGCAACCGGTGTTGGCCTGATCTACGACACCCTGACCGTCTCCTCAGCAGACGAGGCCTTCACCCAATATTGCCTGCTCTGTCTCACCATGGAGGTGCCCGACGACCGGTCCTGGATCGAGTATGAGCTGCGCCCGGACATCAAGTGGCACGACGGCAAACCCATCACGCCGGCAGACGTCATTTTCTCGTTCAATTCGCTCCGTGACAAAGGCGCGCCCTTTTATCGCTTTTACTACCGCGACGTGACGACGGTGGCGCAAACCGGCCCGAACAAGGTGAAGTTCTCGTTCGGTGACGTGCAAAATCCCGAGCTGGCACTCATCATCGGGCAAATACCGATTCTCCCGGCACACTATTGGGAGTCCCGGGACTTCTCGAAAACCACGCTCGATATTCCGCTCGGCAGCGGGCCTTACAAAATTTCCGACGTGAAGGTCGGACGTTCCATCACGGTGGAGCGGGTCCCCGACTATTGGGGAAGCGATCATCCGACCAATGTCGGGCGCAATAACATCGGCAAACTGCGGTTCGAGTATTTTCGCGATCCCAACGTGTCTCGAATCTCCCTGATATCCGGTGAAATCGACCGCATGCGCGAGAACACTTCGAAGGCGTGGGCAACGGAATATACCAACACCAAGCCGTTTCTGGACGGCAAGCTTCTCCGGGGAGAATTCGCCCATCAACGCACCGCACCGATCCAGGGGTTCATATTCAACCTCCGCAAACCGCTGTTCAAGGATCGCCAGGTTCGCGCCGCCATCGGCATGGCGTTCGACTTCGAGTGGTCCAACAAGAATCTTTTCTATGACGCCTATGCGCGAACCGACAGTTACTTCGACAACTCCGACCTCGGCAGCCGGGGCTTGCTGCAGGACGCGGATTCCGAAGAACGCGAGATTCTGAACCGGTATCGCGACCGCCTCCCGGCCGAGCTGTTCGAAGCAGTTTATGCGCCGCCCAGCACCGACGGATCGGGAACCCGCGGCGTTCGGGGCAACCTGCGGGCCGCCGCCAAGCTGCTCGAAGATGCCGGTTGGGTGATCCGGGACGGAAAGCGCGTCAACGCGGAGACCGGTCAGCCGTTCCAATTCAAAATATTGCTCGGCAGCCAGAATTTCGAGAGGATCGCACTGCCATTTGCGCGCAATCTCGAACGGCTGGGGATCGAGGCCAAGGTGCGTGTGGTGGATGCCTCCCAGTACCGTGAACGAACCGACAGTTTCGATTTCGACATGATTTCCGGCATCTGGGGACAGTCGGAATCCCCCGGCAACGAGCAGCGTGAGTTCTGGTCCAGCAGTTCGGCAACCCGCAACGGGTCCCGCAATCTTGCAGGCATCTCGGATCCCGTGATCGACGAACTGATCGAGCTGGTATCCTCCGCACCGACCCGGGCGAGCCTGGTGCAGCGCACGCGGGCACTCGACCGCGCGCTCGTCTGGGGCCACTACGTGATCCCCCAATGGCACAGCACGGTGGACCGGATTGTTTATTGGGACCGCTATGGCATTCCCGAAACCGTGCCGCGCAGCGGGGTGCAACTCGACACCTGGTGGATCGACCCGGAGAAGGACGAAGCCATCCGCGCCTATCGCGGTCGTCGCTAGCCCCGACGCGCCCCGCGGAGATATTCTGACCTTATGCTCTCGTACATCATTCGCCGTCTGCTGCTGATCATTCCAACATTGTTTGGAATTATTCTGCTCAACTTCGCCATCGTGCAGTTTGCACCCGGCGGACCCGTCGAGCAGATGATCGCCCAGATTCAGGGCACCGCGGTCGATGCCACCTCACGCGTTTCGGGTGGACTGGGTGACGGTGGACAGCAGGGCGTCGACCAGCTGCAGCGCGACACCACCTCCAGTTTCGAATCCAAGTATCGCGGCGCTCGCGGTTTGCCGCCGGAGTTCATCGAGGAACTGGAGAAGCTGGTCGGCTTCGACAAACCGCCGCATGAACGGTTCTTCCTGATGGTGAAGAACTATATTCAGTTCGATTTCGGCAACAGCTTCTTTCAGGACCGACCCGTTATTGATCTTGTGCTCGAGAAGCTGCCGGTCTCGATCACCATCGGGTTCTGGACCACCATCTTCCTGTACGGCATTTCAATCCCGCTGGGCATCGCCAAGGCCGTTCGGGACGGAACGCGGTTTGACGCCTGGACCAGCGCGGTGGTCATTACGGGCAATGCCCTGCCTTCTTTCATGATCGCCATTCTTGGCATTCAGCTATTTGCGAGCGGCAACTTCGTGGACTGGTTCCCGTTACGCGGACTGACATCGGACAATTTTGCCGAACTGAGTCTGCTCGGCAAAGTCGGGGATTATTTGCTTCACATCATATTGCCGGTGGGCGCGTTGGTGATCGGTGGCTACGCCGCACTGACGATGCTGACCAAGAATTCCTTCCTCGATCAGATTTCCCAGCAATATGTCGTCACCGCACGCGCCAAGGGGCTCCAGGAAAGCCGGGTCCTCTATGGTCATGTGTTTCGCAACGCCATGCTGATCGTCATCTCCGGCTTTCCCGCAGCCTTCCTATCGATTTTGTTCGGCGGCGCGCTGCTGATCGAAATCATCTTCTCGCTCGACGGGTTGGGCCTGCTCGGGTTCGAAGCGGTGCTGAACCGGGACTATCCGATCGTTTTTGCCACCCTCTATGTGTTTGGCCTGATGGGATTGCTCATCAAACTGGTGACGGATGTGACGTATGTGCTGGTCGATCCCCGGATCGACTTCGAAAGCCGTGAGGTCTGACATGACGATGACGGCGACAACCTCGGAGGTGGCAGAATCGGGCGCGCATCGTTTTCTGTGGCTGACCATTACCCCGCTGACCGCGCGGCGGCTCGCGAATTTCCGCGCCAACCGGCGCGGTTACTGGTCACTCTGGATCTTCCTGATCCTGTTTTTCTTGTCACTTTTCGCCGAGTTTATCGCCAACGATAAACCCCTGCTGGTGCGTTTCGACGGGGACTTTTACACACCCATCTTCAACGCCTATCCGGAAACGGCCTTCGGAGGCGATTTCGAAACCGAGACCGACTACACAGACCCCTTTGTGATTGAGTTGATCGAGGAAAAGGGCTGGTTGTTGATGCCGCTTATTCCGTACAGCTTCGACACGCCCGTGACCGACCTGCCAACACCCGCGCCGTCACCGCCGACGTTCCAGAATTGGCTGGGCACCGACGATCAGGCGCGGGACGTCACGGCACGGCTGATCTACGGCTTCCGGATATCGGTGCTGTTCGGCATGACCCTCACGGTGCTCGCCAGTATTATCGGCGTGATTGCCGGCGCGGTTCAGGGCTACTACGGCGGCTGGGTCGATCTGGGGTTCCAGCGCTTCATCGAGGTCTGGGAAGGCATGCCCTTCCTGTTCGTGCTGCTGATCGTCGCAAGCTTGTTCGTGCCGGGCTTCTGGACCTTGCTCTTCATCATGCTGCTGTTCAGCTGGACCAGCCTCGTGGGCGTCGTTCGTGCCGAGTTTCTGCGCGCGCGAAATTTCGACTATGTACGCGCCGCGCGTGCGGTCGGGCTCGGCAACCGTTTGATCATGTTCCGCCATGTCCTGCCCAACGCGATGGTCGCGACGATTACATTCCTGCCATTCACGCTGGTGGCCGGCCTGACGGCCCTGACCGGGCTCGACTTTCTCGGTCTCGGCCTGCCGCCCGGCTCTCCATCACTGGGAGAGCTCCTCAAACAGGCGAAGGAGAATTTTACCGCCGGTTGGCTTACATTCGCGGCGGTGTTCTCGATTACCATCATGTTGATGCTTGTTGTCTTTGTCGGCGAGGCCGTGCGTGACGCCTTTGACCCTCGTAAGCAGATTACCGGAGACCATGGCTGATGGCTGATCCGTTGCTTTCCATCCAGGACCTGTCCGTCGACTTCTCGACCCCCGGCGGGCTCGTGCATGCCGTACGAAATGTCTCCTTCGATGTGGCACCCGGCGAGACCCTGGCGCTGGTCGGCGAGTCCGGGTCGGGCAAATCCGTCAGCGCGTTGTCGGTCCTGCAACTCCTGCCCTACCCGACCGCCCGGCATCCGAACGGCTCCATCAAATTCGAGGGTCAGGAGCTTCTTGGCGCGGAAGAGGCAACGCTGCGCGGTATCCGCGGCAACGACATCGCGATGATCTTCCAGGAGCCGATGACCTCGCTCAACCCGCTGCACACGATCGAGAAACAGATCAACGAGGTCCTGTTCGTGCATAAGGGACTGGCCCGCCAGGCCGCGCGTGCGCGCACGCTGGAATTGCTGAAACTCGTCGGCCTGAACAACGCCGAGCAGCGCCTCAACGCCTATCCCCACGAATTGTCAGGCGGGCAACGACAACGGGTGATGATTGCCATGGCGCTCGCCAACGAGCCCAAACTCCTGATCGCCGACGAACCGACCACCGCGCTCGACGTCACGATCCAGGCCCAGATCCTCGAACTGCTCGACGATCTGAAGGCGAAGTTCGAAATGTCGATCCTGTTCATCACCCATGATCTGGGGATCGTGCGAAAGATGGCCGACCGGGTCGCAGTGATGCAGCAGGGCGAGATCGTCGAGCTGCGCGAGACCGAAGAGCTGTTTGCATCGCCATCCCATAGCTACACCCGGCAGTTGCTCGACGCCGAACCGTCGGGCAGCGCGTTGGCGCCGGTGCACAACGCGCCGAAAATCGTCCAGGCCGATGATCTCAAGGTGCACTTCCCGATCAAGGCCGGTCTCATGCGCCGTGTCGTCGATCATGTCCGCGCGGTGGACGGGATCACGCTTGAAGTGCGCGAAGGCCAGACCGTGGGTGTCGTGGGCGAGTCCGGTTCCGGCAAGACCACGCTCGGCCTCGCGTTGCTCCGGCTGATCTCCTCGGACGGCCCGATCGAATTTGAAGGTCAGGCGATCGAGGGGCTGCGCACAAAGGAGCTGCGGCCGCTGCGCCGCGAGATGCAGATCGTCTTCCAGGACCCCTACGGCTCCCTGTCGCCACGCATGTCCATCGCACAGATCATCGCCGAGGGATTGAAAGTTCACGGCATTGGCGAAAGTGCAGACGATCGCGACGCCATGATCGTGCAGGTGATGGAGGAAGTCGGCCTCGACCCCGCCGCACGGCACCGCTACCCGCACGAGTTTTCCGGTGGCCAACGCCAACGCGTGGCGATCGCCCGGGCGCTGGTGCTGAAACCGAAATTCATCGTGCTGGACGAACCAACATCCGCGCTCGACCGCTCGGTGCAGGCACAGATCATCGACCTGCTGCGTGGGCTGCAGGAGAAATACAAGCTCGCCTATCTTTTCATCAGTCATGACTTGAAGGTGGTGCGGGCGATCTCGAACCATGTGATCGTCATGCAAAACGGCAAGGTGGTGGAACAGGGCCCGGCGACCGAGATCTTTGATGCCCCACGCGAGGACTACACGAAGGCCCTGATGGCCGCGGCCTTCGACCTGGCGGCCGTCGGCGCAGGCGACGCCGTCGCTACCTAGACCCCGTCATGGCCATCCTGATCATTGCTTCCCACGACCGGCCCGACTGGTGGGCGCGCGAGCTCACTCAGCGCGATCCCGACCTCGATGTGCGGATCTGGCCCGATGTCGGCGATCCGGCCGACATCACCTATGTCCTAGCCTGGAAACCGCCGGTGGGGGCACTCGCGACCCTGCCCAACCTCGCGATCGTATTTTCGCTGGGCGCCGGGGTGGATCATCTGTTCACGGACCCGGATTTCCCGTCCCATGTCGCCGTCGTGCGCGTGGTCGACCCGTATCTGACCGCCGGGATCAGGGAATATGTCCTGCTGCACACGCTGCGCTATCACCGCAACCAGCCGGCCCTCGAACAACAGCAGCGCGACCATGTCTGGGACGACCGGGCGCGGGAATTGCGCCAGGCCGACGAACAGGGTGTCGGCATTCTGGGGCTCGGTGAACTGGGCCGTGCAAGCGCCGCGGCACTGGCGACACTCGGTTTCGATGTCGCGGGATGGAGCCGCACCGCCAAGGACATTCCGGGCATCACCTGTTTCGACGGTCGCGGTGGCCTCGACGCCTTACTTGGCCGGTCACGCATCCTGATCTGCCTGCTGCCGCTCACACCCGAGACCGAGGGTGTCCTCAACGCGGACCTGTTCTCGAAGCTTCCCAAGGGGGCCTATCTGATCAACGCCGCGCGCGGTGGGCACATGATCGAAGAAGACCTGATCCCGGCGCTGGAATCCGGGCGACTGTCCCACGCCACGCTGGATGTCTTTCGCGAAGAGCCGATGCCCGCAGATCATCCCTTCTGGGACCATCCGCAGATCACGGTCACGCCGCACAACGCGGCGATCACAGACCCGCGCAGTGTTGTTGTCCAGATCCTCGACGATATCGGCCGGCACACACGCGGTGAGGCGCTTTCCAACCCGGTGGACACGGCGCTCGGCTACTAGACCGGGGCCCTAGGCCATCTCGATCAGGCACCATTTCTGGAATGCCGGACGCGCGGACAGCGCGTCGTACCAGCGCCGCAGGTTGGGCAGGTCCGGCCGTTCGATCTCAAGGCTGAAGAACCGGTGGGCGATGGGCCCGAGCGGGATATCCGCCAGCGTGAATTCGTCGCCGGCGACATAGGCGGTCTTTGCCAACTGCCCATCGAGAATGGTCATCCCCCGGGCCCAGGCCTGTCGCGCGCCCTCGATCCTGGCATTGTCGCGGTCCTCGGGTTTGGTCCGAACGAGGCCCACAAGCACCGTGCCCTGATGGGGTGCCACGACCGACAACTCCCAGTCCATCCAGCGTTCGACCAGGTTCCGCGCCTCGAACTCAGAAGGATAAAGCGCGCTTTTGTGCTTGCGCGCGAGATAGCGGATGACGCTGTTGGATTCCCACATCACGAAATCGTCGTCGATGACCGTCGGCACCTTGCCGTTGGGGTTCATTGCCAGATATTCGGGCGTGTCGTTCTGCCCGAACGCGCCGCCGATGTCGTTGTCGTGATCGTATGCAACCCCGGCCTCGTCGCAGAACCAGAGTATCTTCTGCACATTGGTGGACGTCGCGCGCCCGAGAATCTTCAGCATCTTCGTTCTCCCCGGACCGAAAAACAGAAGGGCCGCACAATGTGCGACCCTTCCATCTCACGTTCCCCCGATTATGACTTCGGGTTTATTCCGCCGCTTCGGCCATATCATGGCCTGCGTTGGCGGTAATCTCGTCGAGTGCAGGTTTCACGATCTCGTTGAATTCGGTCATGTTCTGGATGACCTTATCCTTCGGCATCTGCGCGTAGTGATAGATCAGCGTGATGTACTCGGCCGGCATCGCCTCCCACTGCGCGACCAGCTGGTCGCGAACGGATTCGGCGGTGCCGATGCAATAAAGGCCAGAGTCGAGCATCGAGCCGATCACATCGGCCTCATCGAGCTTGCGACGGCCCATGGCGGCGTAGAAGTTCTTCCAGATATCGAAGTCATGGGCCATCACGGCATCGACCGCGGCATCGTAGCTTTCGGCAATCTGCAGCCAGCGCACGATGTTCTGGTTCTGGCCCGGAAGCCAGTTGAAGCCGTTCGCAGCCGCGGTTTCGGCATATTGCTTGCCGAGCGGGGCGGCCGTGCTGATGTCCGTGAAGTAAGTCGGGATGAAGCCCATCCGCGCGTTGTAGTCGATCGTCTCGGGGCTACCGCTGCCCGACACGAAGACCGGCGGATGCGGGTCCTGGTAGGGCGACGGGCAAACGCTGACGTTCACCACGTTGTTGTTCTCGTCGACCTCATCCAGCGCACCGAGCCGCTGGGTCACGCCCACCTGGGCCAGCTGCCAATCGTCGACACCCGTGTCACCCGGATAGGGGATCTGCCAGGCGCTGC
Organism: Alphaproteobacteria bacterium; assembly: GCA_965205535.1. Taxonomy (GTDB): domain Bacteria; phylum Pseudomonadota; class Alphaproteobacteria; order UBA6615; family UBA6615; genus UBA8079. The sequence continues at coordinate 896,803 of CBDBHH010000005.1, forward strand.
CCTGATGATTCATCGAATCCTGGGTCCAGGCCTTGAGCACGATCTCGATGTTCTCCTCGAACACGTCGCGGTTGTGCTGGTCGTTCTTGACGTCCTTATCGGAGATCGTAAAACCGCTCTGCGCGAAACCGGCGCCGACAGCCGTCTGGTTGTTCTTGGCCGCCGTCGGCGACTTGGTCGAGGTGGTGCCGTAATGCTGGCCGAACACGTTGGTCCAGCGGCTCTGATAGCCGCGCGCAAAACCGACGAAGCTGCGACCCTGGGACAGGTGATCGATGATCGCTGTCTCTTCGGCAACCCGGATCGGATTCTGGATGCTCATCACATAGCCAAGCTGACCAACGCGGACATTCTTGGTAATCGCGGCCCAGTAGGCGTCCATGATCGCCGGGGCCGGTCCAACCTCGTAGCCTTCCGACCAGAAGTGATGTTCGATCGTGGCGACACCCCAGAAATTGAGATTGTCAGCCGCCATGATGACCTCATGCCAGCCCTGGACCGTCTCCTGATAGCGCTCCTTGTTGCGGCCGATCGGGCGCAGTTTCTCGCGCTCTTCTTCGCTTTCGGCGTGAATGACCGGATAGGTCTGGAGAATCGGTTTAACCATCGGAGCCTCCCAGGGCAGCATTCGTGATTGTAATTTGAACCCGTTCTAGCGCCTCAGAGCCCAAATCACCAATTATGTAAACTAATAATATCCATAGATACTTCATATACCTCAGGCGCCGAAACGCGCCTTGATGGTCCCGAATGCCGCGCGCAGACCCTGGGCCTCGCCACCGGTCGGGCGCCCGGGCAGATTGCCGGTGTTCCACGCCATGATGTCGAAATGCGCCCACGGCACATCGTCATCGACGAACTCCTGCAGGAACAACGCCGCGGTAATGGCACCCCCGAACGGCCCGTCGCTGGCGCTGGAAATATCCGCGACCTTGCTGTCGAGCAACTTGCGATAGGGCCTGTGCAACGGCAATCGCCACATCGGATCGGACGTGGCTGCACCTTGCTTTTCAAGATCGGCGTACAGCTTGTCGTCATTCGCAAACACGGCGGCCAATCCGGTACCGACGGCCACGCGCGCGGCACCCGTCAGGGTCGAAAAGTCCAGCAACATGTCGGGCTTCTCACGGCATGCCTCGGCCAGACAATCACCCATCACCAGACGACCCTCGGCATCCGTATTCGCATTCTCGACCGTGATCCCCTTGCGGGTTTGCAGGACATCCCAGGGCCGGTAGGCATTCCCGGCCACCGCATTCTCCACCGCTCCGATCAGCACGCGAAGGCGCACGGGGAGTTTCGCTGCCATGATCAACTGACCGAGCGCCAGCGCATGGGCCGCACCTCCCATGTCCTTCTTCATGCGCAGCATGCCGGCCGCGGGTTTGAGATCAAGCCCGCCCGTGTCGAAGCAAACACCCTTGCCGACGAGCGTCACCAGTGGGCCCTTCGTGCCCCAGCGCAAATCGATCAGCCGCGGCGCGTCATCGGAGGCGCGGCCAACCATGTGGATCATCGGGTAGTTCGCCTTCAACAATGCGTCGCCCGCTATGACGCGAACCCGCGCCTTGTATTTGCGGCCGACCTTGCGGGCTTCACCGGTCAGCTCCGACGGCCCGAGATCTTCGGCGGGGGTGTTGATCAGGTCGCGCAGCAATGTCGTCGCATCGAGCATCTGGCGAACGCCAACCTGATCGGCATCCCCCGGCCATACAAGATCGGGGCGGGTGATGCGCGCTGCCCGGTACCGGGTATACTCATAGGAAGCGAACCCCCAGCCAAGTGCGGCATCGTTCGCCATGGCCTTCGACACGCGCCCGGCGATCCGATAGCTGCCCGCCGGCAACCGGGCCGCAAGCGTCGACCACGACCACATATCCGTATCCTTGCCGGTGACGAACACGGCGCCCTTCATGCCGCCTTTCTCGTTCGGGAGCATGGCCCAGTCGCCCGGGCGCCCGGAAAACCCGGTTTTTTCAAGCCAGCCGCGCTGGGCTGTCGTCAGCTCCTTGCGCCAGGCGGTGACGCGTTGACTGTCGAGCACGGTCAGGGTGAGCGTATCCTTGCGCGGCCGGGAAATCAGATTGTGGGGCACGGCTTGATCCTCGTCGATGCGAATGTCTGTTCCGCGAGACTTTGCCTGAGCCACCAAAACGTATCAACGCGCCGGTTTACGGATTTGCTTCAATAATTCGAGCGAAGACACTAGGCTCCCGCCTCGAACGGAGACGGGAAAGAAGAATGGCCTTGACTGAGAACGACCTGATCGGCGCCTGGACTCTCGACGAGATGTACGCCGAGAGCGAGGACGGCACCCGCAGCCATCCGATGGGCCGAGATGGCAGCGGCATGATCATGTACACCCCCGATGGTTACATGTCCGCGATCACCCATTTTGCCGATCGATTCTTGCCGGCCGACCGCCCCAGCGACGAGGAACGCGCCGAGGCCTTCTCGAGCTATTTCAACTATTCGGGCACCTGGAGCCTCGAGGACGACATCGTGACACACACGCTTATGCATGCGCTGGATCCGAACATGGTCGGCATGTCGCTGTCGCGAGAGATCACAAAGGATGGCGGCAGAATGATCTTTTCCGGTCTCGGGCCGGACGGGGTCACGCGTCAGTTCATTATCTGGAAACGCCCCGTTTAACGCACAAAACTTGTGAAAATCCGGAGATTGACCGTTCCGAACGCGGCCAATAGGTTCGCGCTCACACAATGAAGACAGGGAAGAGATATCTCAGATGATCGAATTTTACACTTTCTTCACGCCGAACGGCCGCAAGGTCGCGATCATGCTCGAGGAAACGGGAATCGAGTACAACACCCACACGATCCATATCGGCAAGGACGAGCAGTTCGACCCCGAATTTCTGAAGATCAGCCCGAACAACAAGATTCCGGCGATCGTCGACCGCGACAACAACGACTATTCGTTGTTCGAGACGGGCGCGATCCTGCTGTATCTCGCCGAGAAGACCGGCAAATTCCTGAACACCAACGATCGCGACGCCTACTGGCGCACGATGGAATGGCTGATGTGGCAGATGGGCGGCTATGGCCCGATCCTCGGCCAGGTCCATCACTTCACGAAATACAACCCCGACGCCTCCGAGTATGCCCGCAAGCGCTACGAGGATGAGGCGCGACGCCTGTACGGTGTCCTCGACAAACGCCTCGAGGGCCGCGATTTCATCGTCGATGAGTATTCCATCGCCGACATGGCATGCTGGCCCTGGGCCGCGCGCCACAACTGGCAGGAAATCGATCTGAACGACTATCCAAACGTGCGTCGCTGGTACATGACCATGCTGGACCGCCCGGCTGTCCAACGTGCCTGGAATGTTCCGGAAAACGATCAGCCCTTGCCGATCCCCGAGTAGGGAAACCAAATTCCGAATCGAAACCGGCGCCCCTTGGGCGCCGGTTTTGCGTTCAGCCCCACTTGTTGCCGTGGATGCCGCACTCGGTCTTGTCGACGCCGTCCCAACGGCCGGCGCGCGGGTCCTCGCCGGGCTTCACGGCACGGGTGCAGGGATGGCATCCGATCGACAGATAACCAAACTCCCACAGTGGATGGCGGGGCAGATCATGGCGTTCGAAATAGGCCTCCACATCGTCCGGCGACCAGCCAGCGAGCGGATTGATTTTCACGCGCTTACTCTCGACCTCCACGACCGGCAAGGTAATGCGCTGGCCTCCCTGGAACCGTTTACGGCCCGTGATCCAGGCATCGAACCCCTCGAGTGATCGTTCCATCGGTACGACCTTGCGCAGCCGGCAACAGGCTTCTGGATCGGACTTCCAAAGCATGCCATCGGGATCCGCCTTGGTGATGTCCTGCACGTTCGGGCGCTGAACCCGAACATTGGTCAGCCCCAGGCGTTCCGAGAGCGATTCCTGATACTGGAGGGTCTGCGCGAAAAGCTGCCCGGAATCGAGAAAAATCACCGGGGTTGCGGGATCTATCGAGGCGATCATGTGCAGGACGACAGCCGATTCTGCGCCGAACGATGACAGCGCGGCGACCCGGAACGGGAACACATCCTCGATCGCCGCCTGCAAGACCTTGTCGCCGGCGCCATCCGGCACCAGATTCATCAGCCGGGCGGCGCGCATATGGGCCGCGTTATGTGATTGCGAAGGTGCCTCGAATTCGCCGCGCATGAGCTTACCCACTCGTCCCGTTCGAGAATGCACGCGAAGGATGATTGCGCGTCGCGGCAGCCGATTGACGGCGGTCTGATGCGGTCTGATAGACGATATCGATCTCGTCGAACGCCTTGAGCGCCTCGGCAGCTTCCGTGCCACCGGAATATTCGAAACTGTCGAATCCGCAGCGCTCCAGGAACGCCAGCTGATCGCGCAGAATATTGCCGACGGCGCGCAACTCGCCGGTGAAGCCGAAACGTTCACGCAACAGGCGCGCGGTCGAATAGCCCCGGCCGTCCTTGAACTGGTTGAACGGCACGGCGATGAGGTCCAGCCGATCGACATCCGCAACGAGGCTCTCGGCCGCCGTGTCGCTGTCGAGCCGCACCCCGATCGGTGCGTTGCGGCCGGATAGTTCACCGCGTTCGGCCAGCCAGCGATCGCGCGATACGATCGCACCACCCTCCGCCGGCACGGGTGCGCCATCCTCAATATATTGCCACCTGTCCTCGGACAGTTCGCGGTCCCTAATTAACGCCATAGAGAGCCTCCTTGAACGGATCGGCACCGAGCCGACGATAGGTATCGAGAAAACGTTCACCGTCGGACCGCACAGCCAGATAGGCGTCGACCAGGGTCTCGATCGCATTGACCACCTTGTTGTAGGGAAAGGCGGGACCGACGATATCGCCGAGGCTGGCATCCTCCGCGCCACTGCCACCGAGGGTGATCTGGTAATATTCCTCACCCTTCCGGTCGACGCCGAGTATGCCGATATGGCCGACATGATGGTGGCCGCAGGCATTGATACAGCCGGAAATTTTCAGCTTGAGCTCGCCGATATCATGCTGGCGATCGAGATCCGCGAAACGCTCGCTGATCTCTTGCGCCAGGGGGATCGATCGGGCATTCGCCAGCGCACAGTAATCCATCCCCGGGCACGCGATCATGTCGCTGACAAGCCCCAGGTTCGGGGTGTGCAGATCATAGGCTTTCAGGGTTTGCCAAACCGCATACAGCTCATCCCGACGCACATGCGGGAGCACGAGATTCTGTTCGTGGGTGACACGAATTTCCGAGAAGCTGAAACGCTCTGCCAACGCGGCGACCGCATCCATCTGCTCCGCCGAGGCATCACCCGGAACGCCGCCAATGGGCTTCAGTGAGATATTGGCGATGGCGTAGCCGTCAGCCTTGTGCGGCGCGACGTTGGTGTCCACCCAATGGGCGAACTCCGCATCCTCGGCAATATGGCGAGACAGGGTTTCGGCAGAGTCCTCGGCCTTGTCATAGAGCGGCGGACTGAAGAAGGCCGCGATGCGTTCGCGCTCACCAACAGGCAAGTCCACCGCGGTGTCGCGAATGTTCTCCCACTCGCGTTCGACCATCTCGGTGAATTTCTCGACACCGGTCTCGTGCACCAGAATCTTGACGCGCGCCTTGTACATATTGTCGCGGCGGCCGATCTGGTTGTAGACCCGCAAGACCGCCTCCAGATAGGAAAGGAGATGGCGCTCCGGCAGGAAGCCACGGATGGTCGGGCCGACCATCGGCGTGCGTCCGAGGCCACCACCGACAATCACTTCGAAGCCCAGCTCACCGGCCGTGTTCCGTTTTGCGATCAACCCAATATCATGGACCTTCACCGCAGCACGGTCAGTCTCGGCGCCGGTAACAGCGATCTTGAACTTGCGCGGCAGGAATGTGAATTCCGGATGCAGGGTGGACCATTGGCGGATGATCTCGGCATGAATGCGCGGGTCGATCACCTCGTCCGCAGCAACGCCGGCATACTGGTCAGCGGTGACATTGCGAATACAATTGCCGCTGGCCTGCAGCGCGTGCATTTGCACGCTGGCGAGCTCTGCCAGGAGGTCGGGAAGCTCCTCGAGCTTCGGCCAGTTGTACTGCAGGTTCTGACGGGTCGTGAAATGGCCGTAGCCGCGGTCATATTTGCGTGCGATCCAGGCGAGCTTGCGGAGCTGTTCGGCCGAAAGGGTGCCATAGGGAATTGCGGCCCGCAGCATGTAGGCATGCAACTGAAGATAGACACCGTTCATCAGGCGGAGCGGCTTGAACTCGTCCTCGCTCAGTTCCCCGGCAATGCGGCGGCGAACCTGGTCGCGAAACTGATTGACGCGCTGGTCAACCAGGGTTTGGTCGATTTCATCGTAAATATACATGCGGCTGTTTCCTCTATGCGCCGGTATCGTGCGCGCCCGCCTCGGGCACGTAACTTTGCTTGCTCAGATCGGGCCGCACACTGGGCCCGGTCGCGCGAATGAACTCCCGGTACTTGATCGGGCGAACCTCGCCGTCGATTTCAGCCACATCGATCAGGTAGGGGTCGACAACCACCCGATCCTGCTCGGCCTGCTTCGCTTCCCGGAGCATTGCGTCCGCGGTGGTCTTGTCCATCGCGATCACGCTGCCCGAAATCAATTCCGACCATCCATTGTCCGCGGTCAGGTAGACGACGAGTCCGTCGCCCAGCCGATTTGCGGAAATCACTTGCTGTGTCATCTCTTTCTTCTCCTAGACGGCCCGGGCAGTCGGGACACCTGCCATGTCAAATGCGAGGTCGCGTGCGGCATCAGCCAACGCCGCCACCTCACCAATCACGATCAGAGCCGGCGCGCCCACCCGCGCGCTACGCACCAGCGACGGCACGGTTTCGAGGGTGCCGACAATGACCCGTTCATCTGGGCGCGTACCGTTCTCGATGATGGCGATCGGGGTCTCGGGTGCGCGGCCATGCTTCAACAATTGCTCGGCGAGACTGCCGGCACGCGACACGCCCATATACACAACCAGGGTGTGGCGTGGGCCGGACAAGGCCGACCAGTCGACATCGGGGTCTCCATCCACACCGTGGCCGGTCACGAAGGTAACGGCAGATGCGTGATCACGGTGGGTAAGCGGCAGCCCGGCCGATGCGGCGCATCCGGTCGCCGCCGTAATCCCGGGGATCACCGCGGCACTAACGCCCGCCGCAAGCAGACGCTCCAGCTCTTCACCGCCACGCCCGAACACGAACGGATCGCCACCCTTCAGACGTACGACGCGCCGTCCGGCGCGGGCCTGGGAAACCAGAAGGTCGTTGATCTGATCCTGGGGTACGGAATGATTGGAGCGCGCCTTGCCGACATAGATTCGCTCCGCATCGCGGCGCACGAGATCGAGAATTCCGTCGCCAATAAGGCGGTCATAGACCACGAGATCGGCATCCTGCATCACCCGCAGGGCCTTTACCGTAAGCAGTTCGGGATCTCCGGGACCCGCACCGACGATATCGACATGACCGGTCGCGGGCGTGTTGCTCTGCCGCCGGTTGATGCGCGACAGCATCGCCTCACGCGCGGCCGGCTCCCGCCCCGCCAGCACATCACGGGCGATGGGGCCGTCCACGATGTCTTCCCAGAGCCGCCGGCGGGCATCGAAACTGTCAAACTTCGCCTTCACCGCGCCGCGGAAACTATGCAGGAAACGCGCGAGCCGGCCGAGGTTGGCGGGCAGAAGTGTTTCGATCTGTTCACGAAGACGCCGCGCCAGAACCGGAGATGTGCCATTGGTAGAAATACCGATGGTGACCGGTGAACGATCGACAATCGAAGGAACAATGAAAGATGAAAGCTCCGGTCGGTCGACGATATTGACCGGAATTGCCGCCGCGCGGGCAGCAACAGAGATATCGTCGTCGGCGTCTCGGTCACCCGTCGCACCGATCACGAGGGTCATCCTCGTCACATCGGCGGGATCGAACTTGCGGCGCTCCCAACGGACACGCCCTGCCTCAACCCAATCTGTAACGGCATCCAGCCCGGAAGGCGCGACGATACGGATATCCGCGCCCGCAGCAAGAAGCAGGCGCGCCTTCGCAACAGCGGCCTCGCCAGCACCGACCAGCAGGACCGGACGGGCGTGGAGACGAAAGAAGAGCGGCAGGTTTTCCATCATTACACACTTATTTTTTGTGTATTAATACATTCAACATATAACTACGTCATTAAAACACAGAGTCCAGTCTATTTTCGTGAAAATGGTGGCGAGCCTCGGAAACAAAGGCGTTCCGGGTCGTCACAGGTTGAAACATGAATATCCCGGGCAAACCGGCCAGCTCACAATTCTGTGGTTGGCCATCACGCCCGCCACGCCCCACCTGTCCCCCATGATGAAAAATCTGACGACGCAAAACCCGAAACCCCGCCGATCGCTGATTGTTGGCGCGGCCCTCTTCTCCCTCCTGGCACTGAGCGCTTGCGCCGGCGCCGGCACCACGGATGGCGGCAAAACAGAGCTCGACCTGCGCGACTTCGATCGCGGGCTTCAAGACACGCTCGGCGGCGCTTAGCCTTCGATATTCGACGTGACTTGACGCCCCCGGGCCGGCTGCTGCACATCTCGGTGCAAGCCAATTACGGGGGAATACGCATGGGCTTCGAGACAACACAGCTCGGCGACGACGTCGACGCGATCGCACCGGACGGGTCGGAGATCCGCCTGTTGGGTGCGCGCCCGGGCGGCACCTTTGCCCACTGCACCCTGCCGGCCGGCGCGACGTCGCTGGCGGTGCGCCACCGCACGGTCGAGGAAATCTGGTACGTCCTGTCGGGTGAAGGCGAGGTCTGGCGAGCTCAGAACGGCCAGGAGGACGTGACTCCGGTCACGGCCGGAACGGCGCTGACGATCCCGCTGGGGGCGCATTTCCAGTTCCGCACCATCGGGGATGAACCGCTGCGCTTCGTGCTGACAACCATGCCTCCCTGGCCGGGTGAGGCCGAGGCAATACGGGTGGACGACCACTGGCCGACCACAGCATGACCGGCAATTGAACCCCACGCCCGGTTGCGCCTAAGCTGCGGCCACAAAAATCTACGACGACATTGCATACGGGGACACACCAATGAAATTCTACGATTGTTCGACCGCGCCGAGCCCGCGCCTGGTGCGCATGTTTATCGCCGAGAAAGGCCTGACCGACGCGATCGAGACGGTCGAGGTCGATCTGGGCGAGCGGGAACAGATGGGCGAGGCGTTCCGCGCCATCAACCCGTTCTGCACCGTCCCCGTGCTGGAAACCGATGACGGCCAGCGCTTCACCTCCACCCAAGGGTGTTGGCGATACCTGGAAGAAACCCACCCGACGCCCGTGCTACTGGGTCACGACGCCGCCGAAAAAGCATCCATCGCCGATTGGGCCTGGCGGTCCGAACAGGAAGGCTTCCTTGCCGTCGCCGAGGGCCTGCGAAACAGGTCCAAACGCCTGGCCGACCGGGCGCTCACCGGTCCCCACAACTACGCACAGATTCCCGACCTCGCCGATCGCGGTCAGCTCCGCGTGACGCATTTCTTCGAATTGCTCGACGCGACCCTGGCCGACCGGGAACATCTCGCGGGAGACGCCTTCTCGGCTGCCGACATCATGGCCTTCGCCACCGTCGAGTTTGCCGGCTGGCTGAAGCTGGCCCTGCCCGAGGATGCCACCAACGCACAGCGCTGGTTCGACGCGGCCAAGGCGCGCCCGAGTGCTGCGGTCTAGGCACCCCTATCAGGCGCCACGCACCCGGTCGATCAGCGCCGCATTGTCTTCCGGAAGCGAATTTCCGCGCCAGGCCACATGGCCGTCGGGGAAAATCAACGCCAGCGCCGCCTCGTAACGTTGCGCCACCGCCAACTCATCCACGTCGACCAACGCCATGGGCATCCCCACGGCGCGGGCCGCATCAAGCAACGGTGACGCGTCGACCGACACGTCTGTCCGCACAAGCGTAAACCCGTCCACGAAACGATCGCACAGGGCCAGACCACCCGACGCGTCTTCGAGCCAGACATGGGGTGCGCGATGGCCGGGCCGCGCGGTCGGGATATAGTCATAGGCGTCGTCCGGCAGCGCCGGATCGCCCTCGTTCCAGACAAGCGCCGATCCTTCATACCGAACACCGAGCGCAATACCAGGGATCACGAACTCCCGATGGCCGTGGTCAGCGAGATGCGCGCCGAGCCGTGCCCGCTCTGCCGCGCCCGCATCCGTATCCGTATCGATTTCCGGATGCACCTCAAAGGTACCGATCGATTCCGCGAACCCACGCGCGAAGGCGAGGTTGCGGGCACCGACGGGTCGCCTGTCTGCTTCATAGGTGGCCAATAAACCCGCGCCACCCCAGCCTTGCACATCGGCCGCCAGCTTCCAGGCGAGATTAACCACATCATCAATGCCCGTGTTCATCCCGAGGCCACCCGTGGGCGTGAACAAATGTGCGGCGTCGCCCACCAGCCAGACCCGTTCGCCGCCGAAGGATTCGGCCAGCAGCTCGTGCCCTGCCGTCCATGGTTGGCGTAGGATGATCTCTACATCGACCGGGCGGCCTGACGCCTGGTCGATGAGCGCCTGGTCATCGATTGTCTCCGGGTCGACGTCGTCGGGTATTCGGGTCAGCAATACGAACTGGTCGGCACCATCGACGGCAATCAACACCGCGAGCAAGTCGGCCGCGACCACCCAGTATTGCCAGGCCGGGTCGACCGTCAGCCAGCCGGCGTCACGCGGCGCACGAAACAAGGTCGCCATCATCGCGCCGCCCATCATCTGCCGTTCGATGCCGCCATCACCCAGATAACGAATACCGAGCTGTCGGCGCACCGTGCTGCGCCCACCGTCGGCGCCCACGAGATGGGCCGCCGAAACTTCATACGTGCTGTCGGCCTCGATATCGCGGATGACGGCCACGACCCCGCCGTCCACCCGGTGAAATTCTTCCAGCCGATGCCCGAACCGAATATCCAGCGTCGGCCGGGCCAATGCGGCCTCACGAAGAATCGCCTCGAGATAAATCTGGGAACAGCGATGGGGCGGTTCGGCACAGTCATAGGCGCTAACCCCCGCCAAGGATTCAGCCATAGCGGCGGAACTCGATGGCATCTCCAGGCGCGCAAGCTCACGACCGGTGAGGCGGGTCACATACGCAACGTCAGTGGGGTAGTCCGTCGGTAGAGCAGCAACACGCAGGGCCGGGCCAACGCCATGGCGACGGAAATGCTCCATCGAGCGTGCATTGATCGCGTTCGCCTTGGGATGGAGTGCGGTTTCCGTGCCGTCATTGACGAGAATCGCCCGGGCGCCAAAACGTGCGATCTCCAGCGCGGCCATCAAGCCGACCGGCCCACCACCGACAATCAGAATATCCGTGTCTTCCATAATGGTCCCGGTTTAACCGCTGGGGCCCTCGAAGACCATGGCAAACACCACGCCAAGGGCCGCGAGAAACACGAGAAATCGCACCACGGCCAGATTCCACTCGACACCCGACCCCACGAACCTATTTGATATCCGTAACCGCAAAACCATTCGCGAGACGTCCCATGACGCAACCCGCCTACGACACGCAACAACTCCCTTTCGTCGAAGCCTCGATGAACTATGTGGTCGACAATGGCATCAAGCCGGTCACCTATATCTCGCCCTATGGCGAATCCAACAAGCGCGACGAGATCCCGGATCATCGAACGGTACCGGTCTATGACGCGCGCGCCGTGGCCGACGAGCTGACCCTCGACGCAAACGGGTTTGAATTCCACAACCGGCCGACCGCCGTCACTGACTTCCTCGACAAGAGCCAGATCGAAACGGTCTACAATCCCGAAGTCGAGAAGGTTGTCGCCAAGGCAACAGGCGCGTCGCGGGTCATCGTGTTCGATCACACCCTGCGGGTGGCGGACGAAGAGACACGGACCACCAAGAAACTGCGCGAGCCCGTGCGGGTCGTCCACAACGACTACACCGACAAGTCCGGCCCCCAGCGGGTGCTCGACCTGCTGCCGCCCGACGAGGCCGAGGCCGCGCTCAAGAAGCGCTATGTCTATGTGAATGTCTGGCGGTCGATCAGTGGCGCGGTCGAGGAAGCCCCGCTCGGCATCTGCGACGCCCAGTCGATCGCCGAGGACGACATGATCCTGATGGATCTCAAATATGACGACCGGGTCGGCGAGATCCACCGCGCCAAGTACAACCCCGACCACCGCTGGGTGTATTTCCCACACATGGAGCCCGACGAGCTGATCCTGCTCAAATGCTACGACACGATGACCGACCGGGCGCGCTGGACGGCACACACCGCCTTCGACGACCCGACGAGCCCGGCCGACGCGGCACCGCGCCAGTCGATCGAGACCCGGACCATCGCGTTCTACGACTGAGGCAGGAGGCGCAAGTGCCGAAACTTTCCGGACAATGCCAGTGCGGCAAGATCAGTTTCACTGCTGACGCGGAAATCAAACGCGCGGCCAACTGTCATTGCACCAACTGTCGCGGCGCCACCGGCGCGGCCTTTGCCACGTTATTGACCGTCGACGAGGACGCCATAAACGTCACCGGCAAACCAAAGGTTTTCAAGCACAAGGCCGACAGTGGCGCGGATATGGAGAAACTCTTCTGCCCCGACTGCGGCTCCCCGATGTTCGCCCGCAACTCCAACCGGCCCAACACGCTGAGCATTCGGGCCGGGGTGCTGGACCAGACGTCGGAGGTCAAACCGGCCGCCAACCTGTTTCTGGACAGCAAGATCGAATCCACGCCCGTCGACCCCGCACTAGCGGGCTTCGCGCGGATGCCCGATTAGGCGGCGCCGGAAACGGCGTTCTAAGCGGGTGTCCATGGCGCAGTGCCTTAGTTGCGTCTCATCCCGGTTCTTCTGCCAGACTACCTAAAGCAGCTGTTAGCCGCGGGGCGGCGAAATCTCCATGAAGGCACGGATCTTCGGCGGCACCAGCCGCCCCTGCTGGTGGACCAGGTGCACGGGAACGGGCGCAGGTGCCCAGCCTTCAAGGACCGGGACGAGCCGGCCGGCCGCCACCGCGTCCGCCGTCATGTATGACAGGGCCGCCGTGACACCCTCCCCGGCCTCCGCCGCCGCAAGTGCTGCAAGCGCATCGTTGATCTCCAGCCGCGGTGTAATCGCAACGGTCCGGGTGCGACCGTCGGCCACGTAGCGCCATTCATGACCGGGCATAAGCCCGGTGAACGCGATAACTGCGTGATCTTTCAGCTGCGCCGGCGACTCCGGCGCGCCCCGTCCGGCCAGATAATCGGGACTGGCGACAAGCTGGCGGCGCACTTCCCCTACCCGCCGCGCGACCAGGTTCGAATCCGGCAACTCGGCGATCCGCACGGCCACATCGATACCCTCGTCGAGCAGATCGACCACCCGATCGTGCAATCGCAGCGACGTCGTGACCTTCCGGTGTTCCGCCATAAAGGCCGTGACCACCGGCGCCAGGACCATCCGTCCGAAGGTAAGAGACGCTGTCACAGTCAGGTGGCCCGACGGCTCACCAGCTTCGCCCTGCGCGTCCCGCTCCGCGTCGCCAATATCGCCGAGCAGGCGGCGCGCATGTTCGACGAAACGGGCGCCGGCATCGGTCAGGCGAAGCGCGCGGGTGGTCCGGATGAGCAGACGGACACCGAGCCTGTCCTCGAGAGATACGACCGCGCGCGTCACCGCAGGCGGCGACGCCCCCAGACGGTTGGCGGCGCCGACGAAGCTACCCGCGTCGACCACCGCAACCAGCACCTCCATCTCCCGCAGGCGATCCATCGTGAAATCCTGTTATTTCTAAATGCGGAATAATATATTCCATATTTTCCATATTATTTCCAACACTGTGGGGCCGTATCTATGGAGCAACGCCGAGGACATCAGGTCCAGGCAACATCAAACCAAGGAAAAACCCATGTCCCGCATCCCCCAGATCGACCCCCGGACCGCCACCGGCCGCACCGGAGAACTCCTGCAATCCGTGGAACAATCCCTCGGCGCCGTGCCGAACTTCGTCCGCGTGCTGGCCAATTCGCCCGCCGCCCTCAACGGTTTTCTCGGCCTCTTCTCGGTCGCCCATGACGGCGCGCTCGACCCGCTGACCCGCGAACGGATCGCGCTGTCGGTCGCCGAGCAGAATGCCTGCCAGTATTGCGTCTCGGCCCATACCGCCCTCGGCCGCAAGGCCGGGCTCGACAATGCGGAGATGCTCGCCAACCGCGAGGGCACTTCGTCGGATGCCAAGGCTGCCGCCGCCCTGGCTTTCACCCAGGCACTCGTCGAGAACACCGGCGACGTCACACGCGCCGAACTCGATGCCGTTCGGGCCGCCGGCCATGACGACGAAGAAATCGTCGAGATCATCACCCATGTGGCGCTGAACCTGTTCACCAACCTGATCGGCAAGGCCGCCCAGGTCGATATCGATTTCCCCAGGATCGAACTGCGCCACGCGGCCTAGTTGCCGCGCATGTCGGCCCCGGGGCAGCATGTCTCGGGGCCGATCCCCCACTTGAAAGGAAACGCGCCATGACCATTCAGAGTTTCGCAGACATCGCCTTTACCCCGGCCGTCAAGGCCCTCCAGGAAGACGCCGGCAGCCGGGCCAGCTACGCTCGCATGGAAGGCGCCGGGGGCAATCTCGGCCCGCGCGAATGGGCGTTTCTCGCCGAACGCGACAGCTTCTACATGGCCAGCGTCAGCGAGACCGGCTGGCCCTATGTGCAGCATCGCGGCGGGCCCGCCGGTTTCCTGAAGGTGGTGGACACGGACACGATCGGCTTCGCTGATTTTCAGGGCAACAAGCAGTATGTCAGCACCGGCAACCTGATGAACGACGACCGGGTGTCGCTGATCCTGGTCGATTACCCCAACCGGCAACGCCTGAAACTGCTGGGCCATGTGCGCTTCGTGGACACGGAAGGTTCACCGGATGACCAGGCCATCCTCGAAAAGCTTTCGCTGCCCGACTATCGCGCCCGGGTGGAGCGCGGGGTCCTGATCAAGGTCGCCGCACTGGACTGGAACTGCCCGCAGCACATCACCCCGCGCTACACGCTGGAAGAGATCGCCGCCGCGACCGCCGAACAATAACGCCCCGGGCTTCTGTCTAATGGTCCGACGGCACCGTCAGGCGGTCGGCGAGGCCGGTATCGTAACTGGCGCCGTCAGCCGTCAGAACCGTGCCGGTCGCGTCATGGCGCGCCAGGCCTTTCCGGGCCAGGGCGACCCAGACCGCCGGGTTGGCGAAGCCGCTGGCGTCACGGCTGCTCACTGTGAACGGACCGACATGCACATGATCGCCATGCACCTGCGGCAGCTGCGTGATCGTGACGTCACCGCTCCCGGCATCGGCAGAACCGGAATCATTCGCCAGCACCTGTAGCAGGGCGAGTGTGCGCAGCTGCAGCTTGTTGAGTTTCTTCGGGTTTACTCTCGGTGGCATGGTGCAACACTTTCGGTGCAAATCGGCTTGATTTCTCCCTCACGAGAGCCAGCCCAGAATGCGCCAGATATGCGGCCGACGAAATGCACAATTACGTGCCGGTCTCGCATCCGGACCGTCGCTCTGCGCGACAACATCACGAAACAGCGCTGGCCTCTCCCTTGTCATAGGCCCCCCGCGCCCAGAGCTGGCGCCATCCAAAACCGATGATCAGTAGCGGTATCAAGCCCTCTGCCGCGACAATGCGCATGGCCGTCGAGCCACCGAACCATTCACCCATGAGGCCGATATTGGTGAACCCGACCAAACCGCTCCCGATACAGATCACCAGCACGCCAAACAGACGGCCGCGCATCTCCGGTGGTGCGACCGTGTAGATCAATGTCGATTGCATGGTCGAGAACCCGGACGCACACAATCCGACGACTATCAACACCAGCGCCATGGGCACCACGTCAACCATCCAGCCGGCGGTGAAGGCAGCGAACAGATAACCGAGCATGCCGAAATAGTAGAGCCGCCGATAACTCGGTATCCGCACCCGCGCGGCGATAATGAGCGACCCCAGGAACGCACCACCGCCCTCAAGCGCTGTCAGTCCGCCGATAATACTCGCCGAAACCTCCAGTTCATCGCGCCCGACCACCGGAATCATGGCGAGAAACGGAAAGCCCCAGAGGTTGAAGATGATCGTCACCAGCATGATGCGCAGCACGTCCCGGTCGCGTACGGCATAGGCAAAACCCGCCCGCAGGTCGTCGAGCGCGCGCGACGCGGGCCGCAGCGCACCGGCATTCACGAGCTTCGCCGACACGAACACGAGGACGGCGACACAGGCGGCATACAGCACCGCGCTGAGCATGTAGGCACCACTGGCCCCCTGCCATTGATAGATCAGGCCGCCGAACAACGGACCGAGCATTCGGGTGGCATTGTTGGTGGCCGCATCGAGGCTCATTGCCTGTGCCACACGCGCCATGCCGGCGACATCGCCAAGCATGCGCCGGCGCAGCGGCATATCCGTGGTCCAGACCAGGCCCGAAATGAAAGACGCGACCGCGACAAGCCAGTAGGAATCCTGGCCGGTGAGGAAAAGCACGAACACGGTGCCGGAGACGAGCATCGCCCCGAACATGGTGACGCACATGAATATCTTCGGAGACAGGCGGTCCGCGAAAGTCCCGACGATGGAGCCGAATGCCACCAGCGGCAGCATCCGAAGGATCACCAGCAACGCGACCAGAAAGGGCGAACCCGTCGTGTCGAACGCATAGACACCGGCGACCAGCATCTCGAGCCAGCGCGCAATGCCACTGAAGATGCCGACCAACCAGATTCGCACGAACTGAAAATTACCCAGCAGTTCACGCAGGCCCGCGGAAGTCGTCATGATCGACCCATCGTCAATTCTATCCTTACTGCCGTGGGATTCCGTCCATCACCAAACAGGCCGCCAGGGTCTGCGTTGGGTCAAACAGCGTACGATGGCGCGGGGCACCACGCATAGCGTGAACCCGTCGGGATAAAAGGGTTGGCGACGCGCCGCGGGCAGGCGTCGAGCGCCAGAAAATCACGAAAGCTTGAGACGCGGCACCATCCGCCGCCGGAACAGGGCTGCGCATACGGTGTTCGTCTGGTTGTGATGGGAACCGGAAAACACAGACGTACCTGTTCGCGGCGGGAATCGAACACGCCGCCGCGTTCCCTTGGCGAACGAAAGTTCGGAAACGAATATCGCGAAAAAGTGGCGGTGGTGTCAGTCTGATGCGAACCAGTCTCAGAATTGGCGACTGAAGCCACTCGGCCAGCGCGGCGGAGCACTCAATTCGGGAATACACGGGAAGCAATGGCGGAGGGAGAGGGATTTGGTCGTAAACGGATTTTTGCACGGCCACCATCAAAGTCCACCTAAGAATACCTTGGAAGGCCGTGATCGAGGTGATCGTGGACAGAGTATGATGCGCTACCTACACTCCCGCCGACTTGGTCAGGGAGTATGTTTTCCATATGTCCGAAGGACGCGTTCAACGCAGGTTGGCAGCCATACTGGCCGCCGATGTAGTCGGTTACAGTCGCCTTATGGGTGCCAATGAAACCGGCACATTCGATGCACTGAAGCGTCTGCGAACGAGCGTGATTGATACCGCAATCGACGAGCATGACGGCCGCATCGTCAAGCTGATGGGTGACGGTATCCTCGCCGAGTTTGCCAGCGTCGTCGACGCGGTCGAATGCGCGGCAGTCATCCAGGCCCATATCGGAAATGAAAAACCGACCGTGATTGATGGTGGGGATATTCTGCTCCGAATCGGAATTAATCTGGGCGACGTCATCATCGACGGGGACGATATCTACGGCGACGGCGTGAACATCGCCGCTCGGTTGGAGGCATTGGCGGAACCCAGCGGCATCTGTATGTCAGCGAGCGCCTACGAACAGGTCCGAGACAAGCTCGATCTTCACTTCGAAGACCTCGGAGCGCAGAACTTCAAGAACATCAGCCGGCCAGTCCAAGCGTATGGCGTAACATTGAAACCGGGTGACATCTCTTCAACCGCGCCCGTGACGACGCAACCGGCCTTGCCCGATCGGTCCTCCATCGCCGTCCTCCCCTTCGACAACATGTCTGGTGACCCCGAACAGGATTACTTCGCTGACGGGGTTGTCGAAGAGATCATCACCTCACTGTCCCAGCTTGATCAGCTGTTTGTCATTTCTCGCAATTCAAGCTTCGCTTACAAAGGTCAATCCGTGGACGTCCGCCGTGCTGCGGCCGAGCTCGGCGTTCGATATGTGCTTGAGGGAAGTGTAAGAAAGGCGGGCAACCGCCTGCGCATCACGGGACAGCTCAACGAAGGGGCAACCGGAACCCATCTATGGGCCGACCGCTTCGACGGACTGACCGAAGACATCTTTGACCTGCAGGATCAAATCACCGAGCGCGTCATCGGAGCCATCGAGCCGACGCTACGCAAGGCAGAGATCGAGCGTTCGAGAAAAACCCGACCGGAAAATCTCGTCGCATACGACTACTTCCAACGTGCACTACCTCATCTCTACGCGATGAATCCCGATGACAATTCCAAAGCGCTGACGTTGCTGCAAAAAGCAATCGAACTGGACCCGTACTATGCGCCCGCGCTGGCGTACTGCGCGTGGTGCTACGAACAAAGATTGACCCGCGAATGGCCAACGGCCCAGCCCGCGGACTTGGATTTGTCGATCACCTCAGCACGCCGAGCTCTCGCAACCGGAAGCGACGACGCACACGCGGTTGCCGCCGCGGGCTTCGTTCTGATGATGGTCGGCCGCGAGTATGACGCGAGCCTCGACGCGGCAGAGCGCGCTCTGGCACTAAACCCCAACACGGCGGCAGTATTGATGTTCGTCGGCATGATCTTCAACTTTTCCGGCAAACCCGATGCCGCGAAACCCTGCTTCGAGCGCGCACTCCGTCTCAGCCCGGGAGACTCAATGGCATTCGCGCTGTTCCTCGGTGTTGCCGTCGCCGATCTCCAGACCGGTAACCAATCCGGCGCCGTCACCTACGCGCGGAAATCGATCGCACAAAACCATCAGTGGGATTTCAACCAGATGGTTCTGGCAACAGCATTGGCCGAACTCGGCCAAAATGACGAGTCGCGCCAAGTCGTGAAGCAGTTACGCGCGATTGCCCCCGACGCAACATTATCGCTTTTCAGAAAGCACCTGCCGTTTAGAGAAACAGCCGTCATCGAGCGCATTCTCACCGCGCTGTGCGCCGGCGGGCTGCCGGAATAGAGTTCCCGCCGGAATAACACCGGCGTCGCGGTGTTCTTTTAATCGTAATGGGCAGCGATACGGGCATCGAATGGCGGTGGACGGAGTCTCGAGCGAACCCGTCTCTGTTCGTAATCCCTGTTTTACAGGGAATAAACAGGGAAATTTGTGTTTCCGGGCAATACCATCCGCAATATTCGACGTTTCAGGCGCAGTTTTCTGCGCTTCAAAGGAGATTTCCCTATGAGCAATAACAGGGAATTCAAATCCCAATATCAGGGATGAGAGACCTCAGAACAGGGTGCGAAATGCAGACCCATTCTAGCCTCCATCTTCCGGTAGATGCAGACGCTAGTCGGCGGGCGGCTCAGCGGTCGTATCGACATCCCCCAGTTGATCAATAATCTCGAGCATCTCGACCAATTTATCGCGGGCATCGACCAGAAGCTTTCCGGCCAAAATGCTCTCCCGTCCGGCCATCACGAGCAGCACCTCGAGAACTTCGTCGGAATGACGCATGAGCTCGACAAGATTCTCGCCATTCGGGCTGTTCTTGCCCTCGAACCAGTTTTTGACCGTACGCTCGCCGGCGCCGGTTTGGGACATCACCGTTTTGACGGACTTGGCTGTTCCACCAAACGCATCGTGCAAGGTCTCGGCGATGACGGATGTGAAATTATAACTTCCCGATTCTGGGACTGCGCCAGACGATTCTGGAAAAGTTTTTCCAGAAATGTGCCGAAATTTTCGGCCCTTCTTACGAAACGACATACCTGTTCTCCGTGTTTTAGTTTTGAAAACACGGAAAAGATCACCGGCCGGCCACATCCATTTTAGTTTGAAAATGCCGGACTGGGCCAGCGAAGGACAGTGCGCAAGCACACAGGTTGGAATATCGAGTTGGTTGAGCAACAAGCTGGCAAAACGCGCGATGCCGACGACGGGGAGCCCAGAAAGCTCCGTGCCGCCGAATATGTGCGCATGTCGACTGAGCACCAGAAGTACTCTACTGAAAACCAGGGCGACGCGATCCGAGCTTATGCCGAACGCCATCACATGGAGATCGTCCGAACTTACTCAGATACGGGTAAGAGTGGTCTCAAAATCGAAGGCCGAGACGCCCTCAGACAGCTGATCGACGACGTCGAGAGTGGCGCCACCGAATTCGATGTCATTCTGGTTTACGACATCAGCCGGTGGGGCCGGTTCCAGGACGCAGACGAAATCGCCTACTACGAGTACATCTGCCGCCGAAGCGGCACCTCCGTCCATTACTGCGCCGAACAGTTCGACAATGACGGCAGTCCCGTTTCGACCATCGTCAAAGGCGTCAAACGCGCCATGGCAGGGGAGTACAGCCGCGAGCTTTCGGCGAAGGTCTTCGCAGGTCAATGTCGGCTGATCGAGCTCGGCTATCGCCAGGGCGGAATGGCAGGTTTTGGACTGCGCCGGATGCGGATAGATCAGAACGGCGTCGCCCAAGGTATTCTTCAATTAGGCGAGCATAAAAGTCTGCAAACTGATCGCGTAATCCTGGTCCCCGGCCCGGAGGAGGAACTCGAGACCGTTCGCTGGATATATCGACAGTTCGTCGAAGGCGGAAAGGTCGAAAGAGAGATCGCCGCACTGCTCAACAAGCGCGGCATTGTGACCGATCTGGGTAGGCCATGGAGCCGCGGCACCGTCCATCAGGTCCTGACGAACGAGAAGTACATTGGCAACAACGTCTACAACCGGCGCTCGTTCAAACTTAAGAAGACACGGGTCGAAAACAGCCCGGAGATGTGGATTCGGGCTGATAACGCATTCGAGGCGGTCGTGGATCCAAACATCTTCTTTACCGCGCAGGGGATGATCCGTGAACGCAACCGACGGTATTCAGACGAAGAGATGATAGAGCGCCTAAGGCGTTTGTTCGGACAACATGGCTATCTGTCCGGGATAATCATCGATGAATCCGAGAACATGCCATCGAGTGGTTCCTACCAACGCCGCTTTGGGAGTTTGGTCCGGGCCTATGAATTGGTCGGATTCGAGCCTGACCGGGACTATCGCTATATCGAGATCAATCGCGAACTTCGCCGACTACATGGCGAGGTCATCACGGATACGATTTCCGCAATCGAAGATTTGGGTGGTCGGATTACCCGAAGTCCGGCGACCGATTTGCTGACCGTCAATCGCGAGTTTACGGCCTCTATCGTAGTCGCCCGCTGCCAGCAGACGCCTGCCGGCTCGCTTCGCTGGAAAATTCGTCTCGATACCGGGCTAGCGCCGGACATCACCGTCGTCCTTCGCATGGACGCGGCGAACGAAGCTCCGCTCGATTACTACCTGCTGCCGTTGTTCGAGATCGCCTCCGACCGCATCCGTTTGGCGGAGGAGAACGGCCTCATGCTCGATGCCTTTCGGTTCGACTCCCTGGAACAATTCTTTGCAATGGCTGCACGCGTCAGGATTACGGAGATCGCGATATGACAGAACAACCGGAAACCCTCACCGTCCAAATGATCCCGGTGGAAGAGATCGCGATCACCAACCCGCGCATTCGCAACCGGAAAACCTTCCGCCAGATCGTCGATAGCATCTCGAAGGTCGGCCTCAAAAAACCGATCACCGTCAGTCGACACGACAGTACCGATGACGACGCGCCCTACCATCTCGTGTGTGGCCAAGGCCGATTGGAGGCGTTCATTTCACTTGGAGAGCGAGATATCCCTGCCATCGTCGTCGATGTCAGCGAGGAGGACAGCCTGATCATGAGTCTCGTTGAAAACCTCGCGCGCCGTCAGCATCGCCCGCTCGAGTTGCTCCATGATATTGGCGAGCTCGGCAAACGGGGATACTCCGACACGGATATCGCCGCCAAGACCGGGCTCTCCTACGAGTACGTCCATTCGATGCGCCACCTCCTCGATGAGGGCGAAGAACGGCTTTTGACTGCGGTCGAAACTGGACAAATTCCGGTCAGCGTCGCCATCGACATTGCGGAAGCCGACGAGGAAGGCGTTCAGGAAGCTCTCGCTCAGGCTTATCAGGGCGGTCTGTTGCGCGGCAAGAAACTGTTGGCTGCCAAACGATTGGTCGAGCAAAGGCAGAGACGCGGGAAGTCTGTCCAAGGCAGAGGTTCCAGGACGCCACGCTCGCGGATTTCGTCAGAAGCGCTCGTCCGTGCCTACGAAAGAGAGGCTGACCGCCAGCGTCTGATGATCAAGAAGGCCGAGATTACTCAGAACAGGCTGCTGTTCATCATTGAAGCGTTACGAAATCTGCTCGCCGATGAGAATTTCCCGACCCTGTTGCGTGCCGAAAGCCTGGAGACAATGCCCCGCCCGCTGGCCGACCTGGTCGCCATAACGGACGCGAGATAATCGTGGCGAAGAAGGTCGGCATCGCGTTTGAACCCAAAAGCGCATTCATTGAGCTTGCCGACATCCTCCCAGTGAAGCAGCTTCAGAAGCGTGTCAAAAAGACCAAGAAATATCATCAGATCGCCGCTTCCATCCGTGAAGTCGGGATTATCGAGCCACCCGTCGTCGTTCGCGATCACGATAAACCGGGCAAATTTCTGTTGCTCGATGGCCATCTGCGGATTGAGGTCCTGAAAGAGGACAGCACCAAAGGGGTGAACTGTCTCATCGCGACGGAGGATGAGGCTTTTACCTACAACAAACGGATCAACCGACTGGCGACGATTCAGGAACACAAGATGATCCTGAAGGCGATTGAGCGCGGGGTTCCCCAGGAGCGAATTGCCCGGGCGCTCGACATTAATATATCCACCATCCGCCAGAAGCGGGCCCTACTCGAGGGGATCTGTGAAGAAGTCGTCGACCTCCTAAAAGACAAACACTGCCCGGTAAACTCCTTCCAGTCGCTCAAGCGGATGAAGCCTCTGCGTCAGATCGAAGTCGCCGAGCTGATGATCGCCATGGACAACTACTCGGTCAGTTATTCCAAGGCACTCTTGGCAGCGACCCCCAAGGACCAGCTCATCGATGCAAACAAACCAAAGAGCTTCAAAGGCATCTCAGCCCAGCAGATCGCGCAGATGGAATCCGAGATGGCCAAGCTGCAGCGGGATGTGAAGCTGATTGAGGATAGCTACGGTCCCGACCACCTCAACTTGGTTCTGGCGCGTGGATATCTCGTCACTCTTATCGAGAACAAGGAAGTCTCGCGATATCTCGCGCAGAACCACGGCGAGATCCTCAGTGAATTTCGGCGCATCGCGGAGGTGGTCTCGATGGGGTCGGAGGAGAAA
Source organism: Alphaproteobacteria bacterium (assembly GCA_965205535.1). Taxonomy (GTDB): domain Bacteria; phylum Pseudomonadota; class Alphaproteobacteria; order UBA6615; family UBA6615; genus UBA8079. Next base: position 920,239 of record CBDBHH010000005.1, read on the forward strand.
ATGTAGCCTGGCGAGTTCGCCGTTGGAATTTGGTGTGGAACAGGTGCCGGACGGCGACAGCTGAACGACACGTCGATGGGGACCGGGACCCAATAAGCGCCGGGAGCGCCGGAGAAGCCGTCGGCAGGGGCGGATCAATGGCGAGGTGGGGATGTCGGCGAACCCGATCGGTGCCCACTAGGTCGATCGTCATAGGGTCGGCTACGGGGTAAGCCGATTGGCGGCAACCCCGAACCGCAAGCCGGGCGTGCCAGGGCCAAGGATCGTTGACGGGCGGTTCATGACCCTGGCGCGCCCTACCCACCACACGCAAATCAGAAAACTTCCAATCCCAGGCATTCACCACAGGTGGCTCTGATTGGTTCCGGGGTAATCGATGGTGGCAGAGGATATCCTCGAAGCGCTGCACCCACTCTCCCAGATATGAACCTTGGACACGCCAACGGCGTCGGCGACACCCAGAAGCGATTCTCTCTTTTCCGTGTATTACATATATTGTTACAACCTATAGTTGGATTTTTTTAAATAACGATAGCCCGATTCGGACATATTTTTCTACATATTTACTATTTCATATAGTATAATTAATTGTTGTTTACATGACAATTACATCTTCCATATCTTACGACCACTGTTAATCAAACGATATGGAGGCAGACATGCCATCAGAGACGATAGAGCATATCCCGCCGGACCGACTGCGGCCGTGGGCGTCCAACGCCCGAACCCATTCGAAGAAGCAACTGCGGCAAATCGCAGATAGCATCCAGACGTTCGGCTTTACCAATCCGGTGCTAATCGACGAGAGCGGCGCCATCCTTGCCGGGCACGGGAGAGTTGCAGCGGCGCAGACGATCGGCCTGGAAACGGTCCCGTGCCGGCGTATCGGCGAGATGACGGCCTGCCCGTGTCCCGGGTTGGCGATCTCTGGGAGCTTGGGCCTCACCGGGTGATTTGCGGCGATGCGCTCAAGACGGAGACGTTCGACCGGCTTCTCGTGGATGAACGGGCACGCATGGTGTTTACCGATCCGCCTTACAACGTGCCGATCGACGGCCATGTCGGGGGCTCCGGGGCGACGAAGCACCGCGAGTTCATCATGGCCTCCGGCGAGATGAGCCCGGAAGCTTTCACGGGGTTTCTGAAAACAGCGTTTGAGAATCTCGCCACTTATTCGCACGACGGCTCGATCCACTATATCTGCATGGACTGGCGCCATCTCGAAGAGATGACGGCGGCGGGACGCTCAGCTTATAGCGAGTTCAAGAATCTGATCGTCTGGGCCAAGGACAATGGCGGGATGGGGACTTTCTACCGTTCACGCCACGAGCTGGTCTTCGCGTTCAAAAACGGTGTCGCACCCCACATCAACAACTTCGAACTGGGCCAGAACGGCCGGTACCGCACCAATGTCTGGGAGTACCGTGGTGTGAATACACTGCGCACGGGTCGCATGGACGAGCTCTCCCTACATCCGACCGTGAAGCCGGTTGCAATGATCGCTGATGCGATCAGGGACGTCTCGGAGCGTAGTGGCATCGTCCTGGACGCTTTCGGCGGTAGCGGCTCAACCCTGATCGCCGCTCACAAGACGGGCCGCCGGGCTCGGCTGATAGAACTCGATCCAGTGTACGTAGACCGTATTGTCCGGCGCTGGCAGGACTATGCCCAGGATGACGCCATCCTCGACGGGACCGACCAGACGTTCGACGAGGTCGCAGCGGAACGCTGTGCGCCTGCGAAGCGGAGTGAAGCCAATGCCAGAGCGTAATCAGCGTCCGCGGATCAAAGGTCCCGATGAAGAAGAGCCGGACTACGAGGTTGGCTACGGCAAGCCACCGGCAAAAACGCAGTTTCGCAAGGGCCAATCAGGCAACCCCGCCGGCCGCCCAAAAGGCGCCAAGAACAAGTCCGTCCCGGCGCGCAACGAGGAGCGTTTCAATACGATTTTCGTCGAAGAGGTCTATCGCCAAGTCAAGCTGCGCGAGGGCGACCAGGTGTTTGAGGTGCCGGCAATTCAGGGTGCGATCCGATCGAGGACTACGAAAGCCATCAAAGGCGACTATCGCTCTCAGAAGTTACTCGTCGGGCATCTTCAAGATGTGGAAAAGGAAAACATGACGCGTCACCACGACTGGCTTGCTACCGCCATTGAATACAAGCTCGGCTGGCAGCGGGAACTGGCCCGCCGCGTGCGCACGGGAGACACAGGTCCCCAACCCCTCCCTCATCCTGACTACATCGTCATCAATATGGATACCGACGAGGTAGAGATTCGCGGGCCGATGACCAAGGAAGAAGAGGTGGATTGGGAAGTGGATCAGGAGATATTCCAGACGCGCGGGGAATTTATCGAGCAGCTCAAGGAAATGATCCAGGAAAAGCCAAAGAAGCAGGATTTGCGCGACGCGCTTGCCCGCCACCGTCGGCTTAACGCGGAGCTGGGGGCGAGAGTCGGCCACTATGCTGCCCGAAAACAGGAGGAAGAGCGCCGGCGGAAATAGACGATGCGAAGGCCAACGCAGACACCGACCGCCGGGTCGGTGAACCTGCGGAGCCGCAAATAACAACTACCGGCACCCGATCTGCACGCTGCGCGTATTCCAACGGGACTTTGCAGCTACACAGAACGGTACTGGTGGCGTGCCGCTGGCGAAAACACGGTGAGCCGGTTCAGATTCTGAAACCAGGTCCGCTCGACTCTTCTAGGTCAGAAGATTGATACTCAGATCACAGAATACTGTTCAGAGAAGTACGACCGGGGGTGGAAATGATTGGAGCAGCAAGTCGCGAAGACATTGAAGAAGCGATGCGGCGCTTCGACGAAGAACTGGCGCACACACCTGAATGGTCCAGTTGGCAGGACTACGGGAACCACAAATACGCCATCGTTCATCAGGGCAAGCGCTTCCCCATCAAGAAAATAGTCTCCATGGCATCAGGAACGCCCGTCAGCGGGTTTGTTTCTAGCGAAGCTCAGAGCTTTCTCGCCACGCGAGGGTTCGAAGTAGTGCAATTCCGAGAGAATCCAAGCAACGAAATGCCGGCCCGTCGTTACTGGGTCGAGAAAATGATCGTCGCGGGCCAGCCCGATCGCCAAGAAGGGCCTTATTCATTGGGCCATGCGCTTTGGTCTCCTCAAACATCGACTGATGGCGCGAAGATCTACAAAACCATGCTGGAAGTTCGTGATGGTGATGTTGTCTTTCACCTGATCGATAATAAGGCGATATCAGGCGTATCCATTGCTGCTGGTGTCGCCGATGAGACATTAGTCGGCATACCAAATACAGAGTGGGAAAACCGCCCGGGGTACCTCGTGCCCCTGCAGGACTATGTTGAGTTGGAACCACAACTCGAGCGGTCGAGATTCTTGAAGGATTCGCCCTTCGAGGACGAGATAAAGGCAATTGTCGAACACAACCGAGGCCTTTTCTACACCCGTGGTTTAGAACTCAACCAAGGCGCGTACTTAACCGAAGCGCCATCGGAGCTCGTGTCCATTTTTGACAGGGCATATCGTGATATGAGCGGGAACCCCCTCCCACATGTCGAAGACCTGTTGGAGCCAATCTCGATTGAAAGAACGGAGGCCGAGCAAGAGCCGTTCACCATCGATGATGCTCTCGACGGTCTGTTCATGCCTCGCGCACAGCTTGAACGCATACTGGGGCTTATGCGGACCCGTCAAAACGTGATCCTCCAGGGCCCACCTGGTGTCGGGAAAAGTTTTGTCGCCAAACGTCTCGCCTACGCTCTCATTGGTTTCGAAGACCCGTCCCGCATCGAGATGGTCCAGTTCCATCAGTCATATGCCTACGAAGATTTCATCCAGGGGTATCGCCCAACAATTTCCGGTGGGTTCGAATTACGCGACGGGCTGTTTTATTCTTTTTGCCAACAGGCATTGATGAGCCCCGACATTCCCCATGTGTTCATCATCGATGAAATCAATCGCGGAAACCTCAGCAAGGTATTTGGTGAGTTGATGCTACTCATCGAAGCCGACAAGCGAGGGCCCGAATGGGCCGTAAAACTTGCCTATCACGGAGATGGGGACCCAGGATTCTTCGTTCCCGAAAACATCTACATCCTCGGCATGATGAACACCGCCGACCGTTCACTAGCAGTGGTCGACTATGCGCTTCGCCGCCGGTTTGCGTTCGTTGACCTGGAGCCGGCATTCGGGTCAGAAGCATTTCTCTCTGCTTTGCACGACGCAGGCGTACCAGACGACCTTGCAACACGTCTGACCCAGAGGATCGGCGCACTCAATCAAGAAATCCTGGAAGATTCCGCAAACCTCGGCCCGGGCCTCCGAATCGGTCACAGCTTCTTTTGTGGATATGAGCGCACTTTGGAACCAGAGGCCTGGTATCGCGATGTGATCGAAACGGAGATCGAGCCCCTCCTACGCGAGTACTACTTCGACATGCCCGAGCGCGCCCGTGAGAAGGCGCTGGCGCTTCTCGCATAAATTCTGATGACCATTCCGATCCAGAACATTTTCTATCTGTTCTGTTACGCCTGGGGGCACTTCCCGGAAGGTTCAGAAATCGATGTGGGTGACGATGAAAGCCCAGATCTGCAAAACCTTCTAGCGAAGGCGTTGATACACTCGACCAATCATCTACTGCGCCGTGGCCTCGAACGCGGCTATGTCAGCACAGGCGAAGACACCAAGCTTCCACGCGGGCGCATCGCATTTGGCGAAACCGTCAAACGCACATTGCGCCGGTCGGGAGAAATTCATTGCCTGATCGATGAATTCTCTGCCGACACACTCGCCAACCAAATCATCAAAGCGACGATCGTTCGGACATCAAAGATCTCTGGCCTCGACCCTGGATTAACCAGCCAGTTGCGCTTGTTGCGCGCGCGCTTGTCGGACATTTCAGATGTCCGGATTACACGCCCGGACCTGCGCCGCGTTCAGCTCGGCCAGAACAAACGATATTACCGTTTCATATTAAAACTATGCGCCCTGATCCACGATGCAACGCTCCCGACAACCGACGGTTCGGGTTTCTCATTCTATGACGTACTCGATGATGAAGTCCGAATGGCAACCGTGTTCGAAGAATTCGTCCGCAACTTTTATCAGCAGGAACAATCCATCTATAATATCGGACCTCGCTTGATCGAATGGGACGTCGGTGACATCGATGACGAAGCTCGCGCGTTGCTACCGAACATGTACAACGACATCCGTCTCGATGGAGCTGAAGACACGATCGTCATCGACACCAAGTACTACAAGCGCACCTTGAGCGATTGGCACGGCGTCAAGCGAGTGAGCTCGAGCAACCTGTATCAAATCTATTCATACTTAAAAAACCTCAGCCCGCGACTGCCGGGACGCTCATTGCGGGGCATTTTGATCTACCCGGTGGTCCACGAGGAAGTCGATATCGCGATCCCGATTCAAGATCATGAGATCCAGGTCTTTACTCTCAATTTGAACCAAGACTGGCGGTCCATTCACGACAGTTTGCTCAGGCTGATTTAGTTACCCACGCACTCCCCGCACGCGCGCCGCCTAACCTGATAATTCGCGTATCACATGCGAATGGCCTAGCAATCCGGTCCGAGACACACTCAGCTTTTCTTCGCCATGCGAACGGATTCGTAAATGTGAAAACCCGCCCACAGCACAGGTGAAAGAAGCATCACTGTTACAGCGCTGCCCTGACCGAAGGGATCTGTCTGGACTGCGTGAACATAGGCCCGCCAGGGCACGGCCGGTTCTGCGGACAGATAATTCAGGACAAGCGTTCCGACAAAAAGCACAACGCCCGCCAGAATTATCGCAAACGGCAACAGCAGAACTGAAAAGCCGATGACCTTGATCAACGCGCCATACGGGCGGGCGGCGCGGTCGTGAACATTCTTCGGCGAAGGCGACGAAACACGACAAACGCCGGATAATCACCAAGCGCGTTGATCAACGGCAGCGCAAAAAACAAAACAAAGACCAGCGGATCGCCCGAAATCCCAGCGGTCGCTAAGGCCGTCACGGAAAGCAGTGCCAGCATCGTCCCCACAACGTTTCCCTGAAGAGCGGGGTCGATGACACCGGCAATACGACTAAGCAGAGTTGGCAATTTCTTGACCTTCTCGCGAAGCTCACCAAAAACTTCGAGCAGCTCTGTTGGCTCCTGCATATAGCTCGGCAAGGGCAGCGAGAGCGCGGATATCAGTCCTGCAATCGGAACGGCCACCGCAAACGGCCAGACCGTAACTTTCGTATATATCAACAATGCCTTGGAAAATTCCCCTCCCTGAATTTCGATCAGGCCGCCGAAAATAATCGTCGTGATCACGAGAAACAGCAGGGGCGTGGGAATGACCAAGATCAGACGTAAGAGTGAGGGGCTGGTCCCGAACGCCTTTACGTACAAGGGAAGTCCGTACCTTCCCGCCAACACAAAATAGGCAAGAACGAAAAATATCGTGATCACCTGAACGGCTAGTATGGCCTCATCGCTGCCAAAAAAAGGACTGGAAACAAAAAGCGGTTTGGAAACTAATGTCGCCGGCCCGCCGAAGTAGGCGCTCAAAGGGAACACCACAAGTGTATAGACCAGTGCTAGGATGAAGCAGCGCCCGAGAGTCCCGATTAATCGGGCCATTCGGTGCCCAAAACCCTGACCTAAGACGTTCTGCGGCTCAGCGGATTGTTCCGTCATCGCCTCTATCACCCTCTTACATCCAGCGTTTTCAAAAGCAACACTCGACGGACCACCGAGTTTTTCCATCGCCACCTTAGAGAGCATTGCCAATCTTTGCTAAGACGGCATGCTTCATTTAGCGCACGTTAATCACCCACCATCGCTTGCAAGGTTTTACTCTCCAGACCACAGAGTGAGAGCCTAGAGAGGCCGGCCGCCGCTCGCGATACAGCCTGCAAGATCGTCGAAACTCTCGAAATAGGTGGTACGTTCGAACCAACGCGATTCACGCGTGTGACAAATTCCGCTTCGACTCTTTTTTACCAAGTTCACGGGCATCTGCGTCGTGACTCCGGCAATCGCTTCACATTCAATCGCGGGCCGGTCCTTGTAGCGAACAATGACATCACCCTGCGACGGCAGAACAATTTCTATGCCGTCGTCGCCTACGCCATCTCGCGTGTTTGTTCGTCCGAACGACCACTCATCGCCGCCCTCATTGTCTCCCAAATCTGTGCGAAGAAGGCATTGAGGTTGATATCCGGCGGTGAGGAACCGTTCAACAGTGACCTGTTTAGGGTGCTCATGCGCATGCCCCGCCGAGAATACTACCCAGCGGGCCCCAACCTCTCGGATAAACTCCAACGAGCTCGCATCATCACTGCCATGGTGGGGTGCAACAAGAACGTCAGATACGATCGGGCGCGCGGCCGAATTGTCGATCAAGTATCGCTCCGTCGCGATTGCAGAAGCATCTTGTGACGAGCCCTCTTCGCGACCTACGGCATCACCGGTATCCGAACTTAGCGATCCGCAACATGTCGGCGCATGGTTCAAAAGGCCTAGAAGCCGATCATGTTGTCATCCTAGATGCTGTCTCTGATCGATTAGGCTTCCCATCCGAAATCGTAGACGACCCCTTGCTCGAAATGGTCCTCCCGGAACCAGAGAAGTTCGAGCATGCTGAGGAACGTCGGCTCTTCTATGTAGCGCTCACCCGCGCACGCATATTCGTCACAATCCTGGCAGACAGAGAGAAGCCCTCTGTATTTGTCAGAGAGCTCGTCAAAAATGACGATTACGAGATTACTGAGATCAACGGATCAGGTGCGGCCGAGCATCGCTGTGGCACGTGCGGTGGGCGGATGCTTCCACAAACATCAAAAACCGGCCGCACTCGCTTTGCGTGTGAGCATAAGTTTCTCTGCGGCGAGACTCTTCAACCCTGCAGCGTTTGTCTGAGCAGTTTGCCGGTCAAGGACAGCTCGAACCCAGAAATGTTGATTTGTGATTGTGGGGCTAGGTTTGATGCCTGCCCAGAATGTGATGACGGATGGCTTGTGGAGCGGAAAGGGCCGTACGGAGATTTCCTAGGATGTGTCAAATTCCCATCATGTACGGGATCTAAGCGACGCCATCCGACTGAGCCAGGTTGAACGATAACGCACAGCCGCTCGTCCGTGCTCAATTTTCGTGATCTGATTTTTTTTAGCTAACTCGCTGCGCACTAGTCTCGTTCTCCGTACCATGAACTGCTGAAGGATACGCGGGGTTGAGGTCGGCCTACTGGCGAGAAAAGAGGACCCCACTGGGTTCGGTTATGGGCGGTTTGTCACCACGACTGCAGATCGTCTTTAAGCTTCGCCCGTATTGTGCGAACTTTGAGTTGCGAAAACTGCAACGATTGCGCTCACGGCTTCCATTGTGTCGATAACCGCGGCATCAGGGGAAAGCGCGTAAACACGAGGAATTGAGGTCGGTACATATTTGGATTAGAGGCAATTATGTCAGATCACGAATCTAAGTATTTCTGATCAACCCCTAAGCATTTTTATTACTAACAAGGGAACAGAATGCGAATCGCAGCAGAATCTACCATTGCAGCATGCGAGCGCGCGCTTGCCGAGATCGAGCGATCCGGCGAAAAAGAATCCTTGAAGTTACCTACTAATATCAAACACTTAGCGGGTGGCGGCGAAGCGAACCTCGCACAGGTGATCATTACATGGGCCCAGCACGTCAGAACGCGCAAGCTTGAGACCTATATTTCAGATCTGGGAGACGACCAGGTCAAGAAGTTTACACGACGCCTGCCAGGGATGGTTGCGGCCTTGTGTGCTGACACAATCAGCGATGTCGGAGGCCATCAGTCAATTTCTGAGAAGACTCAAGTCGCCGCACTTTCGCGACTCGATGTGTTGCAAGGATCACGCCCCAAGGCAGCTTATCGCGGATCAGCCGCAGAGGTTCTATGCGCCGATCATTTAGGCCGCAATGCTCCCTATTTATTGTATAGATCGGACAGTTCGGGCGATACGAAACTTCGTTCGCGGGAGCAATATCGCGATCTAGCTAATTGGCTGCTCAAGACAACAATCCCAAAAACTTACCGCCAACAGTTTGACACTGAAGCCGCAAGAGCAATCGGCGGAATGCTCTATGAGATTTTCCAGAATACAGAAGATCACGCTCTCGTCGATTCGAATGGCGACGTTCTTGACATATCATTTCGTGGGATAAAAACAGACCACCTCAGTGTGCGGCCAGAAGCCCTGAAAGACATAGTCGAGGATTTCGAACCTCTAGCCTCTTATTGCAAGACACTACGACCTCCAAATGACGCAACGCATACCCAACTATTTGAACTCTCGGTTTTTGACTCGGGTCCTGGGTTTGCTGTTTCCTGGACAGGTAAAGAACTCAACGAACTGAGCGACGAGCAAGAAGAGACAGCTGTTCGTGAATGCTTTGGTAAAGGCAGCGCCAAGGGTGAAAGCCGTTTCGGACAAGGACTACCCCACGTAATGCGCATCTTACAGCGCCAAGGTGGGTTTCTTCGGTTGCGCACAGGTCGCCTTTCGCTTTTTGCTGACTTCTCCATGCCCGAGCAAAAAGCTGATAGTCTACAAGCAATCAGGCGTTGGGATCCAGTTGTGGATTCTAGTCTTGCACCCGTTGCCGGCAGCCTTATTACAATAATGCTGCCGTTGAGGCGCTGATGATGAGCCCATTTTTCGCGTTCCGTTTTGATATCACGAAACCTAGCCGCACCTATGACGTTCTGGTCATATTCGTCGCAACCGCCAAATTGGATCCAGACGCTTTTGCTACAGTCATTCAAGAAGAAATTAGAATTAACCTTGTCCCAGACAAGATCATCACTGTGGTGCGAGATGTAGGTTTTGATATCATCAAAAGTGAACTCGAGAACGATTCACTTCACAAAGCAACCATCGCGCGTTTGAATAGCAAGTGCGCAGTCACTTTAGCCGGATATGATTTACTTGGTCAGGAAACCAGGCAGGTAAATATCGAGCCCGGCCCCTCGGACCAACCGGAAATAGATTTCGACGATTTCAAGCGCCGTGGAATTACAAGAATATTCAATAACCGCCATGGTTTTGTTGAATCGACACCCACATACCATTTTGAAAACCCGTCAGGTCGACACACTGAGCGCTTCATCCGCCTATCGAACATTCTCGCTCGTGGCGCTGAGATTGCTTTCATCGGTTTTTGCACTCTCCCCACGATCCCTATGGATGCAACAAGCGTCTATATTGACACTCCATCACTCTTCGCTGTCGTCGCCACTATCAACGATCAACGCCTATCATTCAGTTCAGAACCTCTCATAGCGGATAACTTCGCGTCATATTCCGGCGTGAATGATTATCAGTTCCAAAGACCTGAAGAATCGTACGTACTAATTTCGGCCTCTTCAAGCGGCTCTCTGGCCGTCCAACTTGCGGGGGATCAAGGTTTCGACCCGTCACAGATTGCACACCTCTTATTCCTTGGGGAGGACAAGAGTGACAGTCGAGTTGTTTGTGATCTTCAGTTTCACGAGGACGAAAATCCCGAAGGATTCGAGTTGCGTGCTGTAGAGAGCTCAGACGTTTGCCGCATGTGCGCGAGCGGATCTTTCGCTATTAAGCTGCAAGGCGACCAGTTTGAGTTTGCTGGCCCACAACAAGAACCACTTGAGATCTTGAAAACGTATGCCCCGAAAAGTCTCTCCCAGTTGATGCGCCGAACGGCAGGAACAAACATCTATGGAGTAGTAGCCGGCACCACGCCCCAATCACGTCAGTTCGATATAGATCCGGAGAAGCTTCTTGCCAACACTGAGTTCAAGAAGCGCCTTGATTACTTAATGCGTCGTTCGCTTCCTGCCAGCCTAAGCCATGTGATTGCCCTAGATTCGGCCTCCATGCCACTCGCCACGGAAGTCGCTAATTTTCACGCCCAAGAGCCGAGAATTGTAATAGAACGAAAAAATTTAACCGATATTCCAAAAAATACTTCTACTGCAATAGTAATTGTCGCGAGCGTAGTAGAAAGCGGACGAAGTTTACTAGAACTCAGTCGCGACCTGAGGAGCATAGTACCGGAAGCGCCTCTTCTCTATCTCGTTGGTTTATCAAAATCGAATGGGGAACCACGTCGTAGTATTTCACTCGCCAAAACGCTCGTTCAAACCACTAATCCGTACCCCTATCAGTTCATCGAAATCGAAAAAATGGTTTTGCCATATTCAAGAGACAACAGAAGCTGGGCGGAGGAACTTAAACTATGGAGTGCAATCAAAAATCGGGCCCCTGGGACTCTGCTCACCACGATTGAAACGCGAATAGGGCAGCTGCGAAAAACATCCGTCCCGCTTCGCGAAGAACTTTTTATCTCGAATACTCCCGAAATGTCGCTCGAACTTCAACCCGGTTTCGTTTTTTGGCCTCGTGAAACCTCTGATGAAGAACATAGCGATGCTGACGTTTTCTTCACTATTGCCTCAGTACTACAACAGCTGCGTGCAAACGCCCGTCAACCCGACATGAGCGGCGCCATAAAAAGCAATTGGTTTCAGCAGACAATACTAGCACCCGAAAATTTTGGCCGGTTCAACGACGATATAATCCAAGCAAGTTTTCTTCGTGCCGCATACCCTCGCGAGATGAACTACGGTGACGCACCGTCTGAAAGTCGCGAAATGGGGCGGTTAATACAACGCATTATCAAATCTTCAGATTCACCACGCGGAGGCGCTGCAGCAGAATTTCTGCTCGCAATCGCAACCAATCGCCTGCAACTTTGTCGCTCAGACCGAGACGAAGTCCTCAACACCGCAAGCAACGGCTCTGAGCTTGTTGATTTTCTTCAATCTCACTGTCGATCGCCTGAATGAATTCACACAAAGGCCCGTCGCTTTGTGTGCCAAAAACCTTGAGTTGTTTTGTTCTGACACCTGAAGACTCTAGCACTACACATACGGCACGTTATACGCCCAGAGACTACTCGCCACTCAGCGCAGATGCTGCAAGCGACATTACGCCCAAGGCGCACGCCTCGCCCAGCTACCCTTCTTAGCAGGTCTTGTATATCATTGATTTCCAGGTACTAGGTATCGTACTACAAGCGAAGAAAACTAGACGAGGGAGTTCCACCATGACAGCGGCCGACGACATGCGCTCATTCTTGAAAGGCGACCGGTTCGCGACCGTTATGGTGGATCCGCCTTGGCGCTTTCAGAACCGCACCGGCAAGATCGCGCCCGAACACAAGCGTCTGGCCCGCTACCCTACAATGACGCTGGACGAGATATGCGCCCTGCCTTTAGCCGAGCATTTGGAGGACCGCGCCCATTGCTACCTGTGGGTGCCAAACGCTCTCTTGCCCGAAGGGCTCCAGGTCCTGAATGCCTGGGGCTTCGAGTATAAGTCGAACATCGTATGGGAGAAGATCCGCAAGGACGGCGGCCCGGACGGGCGCGGTGTCGGCTTCTACTTCCGCAATGTCACGGAGATATTGTTATTCGGGACGCGTGGTAAAGATGTCCGCACCTTGCCACCTGGCAGGTCCCAAGTGAACTTCATTGAGGCCGAGGAGCCAGACAGCGACCTGCTGAAGTCTCGCAAGCGTGAGCACAGCCGTAAGCCCGATGAACAATATGAAATCATCGAGAACTGCTCTTGGGGTCCATTCCTGGAACTTGTCTGACGTCAGCACCCGTGGGACAGAATTGAGGATTTGAATAACGGAGGATTTCTGGTTCATCTTATCGATTAGGAGATCGAGATGACGAAGAAGCCCCAGACATCGAAAGACGCCGCCGGCAAGGTGGTTAAGAACATCCGCCGCAAGACGCGGCAAACCTATTCAGCTGAAGAGAAAATCCGCATCGTCTTGGCGGGCCTGCGTGGCGAGGAAAGCATCTCGGTGCTGTGCCGCCGCGAGGGGATTGCCGAGAGCCTGTATTATAGCTGGTCCAAGGAATTTCTCGAAGCTGGCAAGCGCCGGTTATCTGGTGACACGGCACGGCAGGCTACGCCGCCCGAAGTGAAGGATCTGCGCTCGGAGTCGCTGGCATTAAAGGAATGCGTTGCCGATCTCACCCTTGAGAACCGTCTGCTCAAAAAAAGCATGACAGGGGCTGGGGAGTTCGAGGAATGAGATACCCTGCGTCTGAGAAACTGGAGATCATCCGCACCGTTGAGGGATCACATCTGCCGGTGAAACAAACCCTCGACATGCTGGGCATCCCACGCACGACATTCTACCGATGGTATGATCTCTATATTGACGGCGGCCTGGATGGACTGGCTGACAAATCCCCACGCCCAGGATCGGTCTGGAACCGCATCCCTGATGCTCGTCGTGATGACCTGATCGAGTTCGCGCTGGAACATGAGGCGCTGACCACACGGGAACTGGCGGTCAAATACACGGATGAGAGGCGGTATTTTGTCTCTGAATCATCAGCTTATCGCATTCTCAAAGCAGCTGACCTCATCACCGCGCCAGACTACATGGTGATCAAAGCTGCCGACGAGTTCACCGACAAAACCACGGCCATCAACGAGATGTGGCAAACAGACTTCACCTACTTCAAGATCATTGGCTGGGGCTGGTATTATCTGAGCACGATCCTCGATGATTACAGCCGCTACATCATTGCGTGGAAGCTTTGCACCAACATGCGTGCTGAGGACGTGACAGACACGATCGAGCTGGCGCTGACGGCGTCTGGTTGCGACCAGGCGGTTGTGCGTCACAAGCCACGTCTGCTCAGCGACAACGGTTCATGCTACATCTCCGGCGATCTGGCCAACTGGTTGGAGGATCAAAAAATGACGCATGTTCGCGGCGCGCCGTTCCACCCACAAACCCAAGGCAAAATCGAACGCTGGCACCAGACCATGAAGAACCGGGTTCTGCTGGAGAATTACTATCTGCCAGGCGATCTTGAACGCCAGATCGGGGCCTTCGTCGAATACTACAACAACCGGCGCTACCACGAGAGCCTGAACAACGTCACACCAGTCGACGTCTACTTCGGCCGCGACAAAGCAATTCTCAGAGAAAGGGAAAAGATTAAGAAAAACACAATCAAACAACGCCGCTTGCAACATCAGAAACAAGCCGCATAATCAATCACACAAACGAGCCAGAGACTCCAATGCTCAAACCACTCTGATGTCCCATTTTATATGACGACGGACAAGCTGAAACCAACTTCGTAGACATTATTCCGCAAGCGGCAGGTCTTTTGCTGTCGTTGAATATGGAACATGCCAATGGCCTACGCGGCCAGCAACTTCCATTCTGAAACTGGTGCCGAATTTGCTAAATGCGTAACGACAGGGACCGGTGGTGACATTGAAATCGTTACGCATCCTTCTGGCACCCTGTTCAACGGGGCAGCGATCAAACGCGCCATTCAAATGGGTCAAGTGCCCATTGGGGAACGTCTCCTATCTGCGCATCAAAACGAACATCCGCTGTTTGGTTTTGACTCCATTCCGTTTCTGGCGACCTCTTTTGAAGATAGCCACAAGCTCTGGAAAATTGCCAAGCCAAGGATCACGGAAATACTGGCAGATCAGAACCTGACCTTGCTCTATTCTGTGCCATGGACGCCTCAAGGTCTGTATTTTAAGCACGAAGTGAACTCTGTTTCTGACATGAACGGCCTCAAATTCAGGTCTTACAACAACACGACTTCGCGCCTTGCAGGCCTTACAGGTATGTTGCCTGTGACCATCGAAGCTACGGAAATCTCGCAGGCATTTGCAACGGGTGTCGTTGAAGCCATGGCATCCTCGGCCGCGACTGGCTACGATCGCAAGGTTTGGGACAGCCTCAACTACTTCTATGAGGTAGATGCATCATTGCCGCGCAACAACGCCGTTTTCTCAGGTCTCTGCGCACATGAACCTAACGCAAAGATGCGGTTTCCGGGTCATACGACATGCCTTTGATCGACCCATCTCTAATCCGCTCCACGGCTTCGTCGATTGCGAACAAGGGCACGAGGAACCATTCACGTGGTGTAACGGGATGGCCAAAGCGGTCCATGATTTCGATATCCAGACGTGCGCTTTCGAATATTCTGTGCAGCAGGTTTTCCAGTTTCACACGGTTGATGTTGAACAGTTCGTAGGTTGTCACAATCTCCACGTCGGCCATCAGGAAGGTTGGATCGAGCTTTGCGGTTGAAATCCGCTTTTCAACGCTTCCGCCCGTCACGCCAATCTTGTGCAACAAGTCACGATTTTGGGCGACGACAGGTAGGTCAGACTTGCTGCGCAGGACGTAGATAATTCCGCTGGCTTCATCACCGTCAACGGTCGCATCAGAAAACAGCGGCCCAGCACTTGGGTCAGTGATACGGCGGCTTGCTTTGTCTTCGTTCAATGCCCGTTGCAGGGAACGCATCAGCAAGTTGCTCTCGGTGCCATTGTCAAAGATCACACGCAGGCGGGCTTCGGTCATGCCGTTGTCGTTCACGTAGACATCGCCCTTTTCAGCGACATATGCCTTTTGGCCTTTCAGGACGAAAAGACGCCCGACCTCGATCTCGGCCTTTTTCTCAAAGGGACGCGTGGCACGGACACCTGATGTGAGTTCGGCTTGCACCTGTTCAAATATCGGTTTGAACTTATCGAAATCCTTACAAGGTTCACGGCTAGCGACATCCTCCGCAGCTTTACGTTCAGCAACAGGGCGTACATGGCGAATGTCGGTGATATCAGACGCAACCCCGTCGAGGTCCTCCAGATCGGATGCCAAAGCATCCATATCCAGTTCGTCTTTATCATCCGTGTTTTCGACTGTGTTCAAAAGCCCTTGATGATCCAGAGGTTCCAGCAATTCACGATACATCGCATTCGCTACCAGACGGTCCAAACGGACCGCATAGAGGCGCTCAAATATGTCGTTATCCGCCCCGCTGTTTGGTGCGTGGCCTGATGTTTCAACAAACCTTTGTATGTCTTCGAACCCTGCAATCACCCGTTCTTCAATCGGAGAACGGACAATGGGTTTATCTTTTACTTCGAACTCGGCCAGATCGTCGGCCAGTGCGTCGAGATCATCACTCATAGCGACCCTCCGTGTGGAACCGCATAAAGGCTGTGGCACCTTCGGCCATCAGACGTTCATAGGGATCGGATGCCGTGAGCGATGGCGCACGCCCCCTCTCCTTCTTGAACCTGGAGGCGCGTTTAGCCCATGTTACCGCCTCATCCGGGGGGATCGGATTGCGTTTTGCTGCTATGACCGAAGCCACCTGTTTCAGGCTGTCTTCATCCATAGACTTTGCCAGAATTGAATATGCTTCACCGAACGGATTGATCGCATCGATCAGGTCAATGTCGAGATCGCGCACACTCAGGGCGAACTTGCGCACCCCGTCGATCAGCGCGGTATTGACCGATGGTTCTTTCTCATCATCTGCCCCACCAAGAACCGCAGCCTTGGCCCCTTGCGTGATGTTTAGTGCCGCCACGGCCCGCTGTCTGACAGCCTCGACATCGCTCTCTTCCCATTCTGGATAGCGATCCTTGATAATCTTACCCATGCGTACAACAGTGATCTCTTCGGGCACCAGTTCTTCATCAAATAAGCCGCGTTCGAGGGACTGCTTGTCCTGCACCAAGGCCGTAATCACCTCGTTGATGTCTTCCAGACAAATCCGTTCGGCTTCTTGTGACTTAGGGTCAACCAGACCTTTGATCTCGATCTGGAACTGCCCGCTACCTTCGTTGAAGCCGACATTGCTCTTTTCAGGGTCATATCCGCCGATCCCGTAATCAAAGCCTTCCACCGCAGTGGTGGATGTCAGTTTCGGTGCGAAGTTGAACCGTGGCACCAGCACTTGTTCCATCAGCAGGCTGGCTGCGATGGCTTTCAATGTGTCATTGATTGCCTCGGTGACCGCACCTTCAGAGGCATCAGGTTCCGCAATCAGGTTGGTAAAGCGTGAATGCGTCTTGCCCCTGGCATCCCGTGTGGCCCGCCCAATGATTTGCACGATCTCTGTCAGGCTGGCACGATACCCAACCGTCAAGGCATGTTCACACCACACCCAATCGAAACCTTCTTTGGCCATGCCCAACGCAATAATGATGTCTACATGATCTCGGTTGTTCTTATGTGCGGGGTCTTTCAGTGCCGCCGACACGCGATCTCGCTTTACGGGATCATCTTCAACCAGATCAGCGATCTTCACGACATGGCCTTCAGGGGTCTTCACCAAATGGAAACCAGTGACTGCGTCGGTGGATTGCCACTCCCCCAAGGCCTCGACGATGTGATCGACTTCCTTGTGTTTGTCGCCAGTGCTTTCACGGGCGTTCACATTGGGGATGTGCAGGATTGTCTTTTCAGCGGGGTTCAACACATTCAGGATTTCGTCGGCATAGGACCCTGTGTAAAAGAAATAGCCGATATCAAGCGTCTTGAGGTGCTCATAGCCGTTTAACTGTTCGTAGTAGGTATATGTGACCGTATCGAACTTCTTCTCATCCTCAGGGGCCATCACAGCCTCTGCGTCGCCCCTGAAGTAGCTTCCTGTCATCGCAACGACGTGAACCTTGTCACGGGCAATCAATTGGCCCAGATGCGCACCCAGCTTGTTGTCAGGGTTCGCGCTGACATGGTGAAACTCATCGATGGCAATGAGGCGGTCGTCAAAAACCTCAACCCCGAATTTGTCCACAGCAAAGCGAAACGTGGCATGAGTGCAGACAAGAACGCGGTCGTCGCTTTCAAGAAACCGCCCTACAGCGCCGACCTTGCCATCGTCACCACCTGGCACATTGCACAGGTTCCATTGCGGCGGCACCGTCCAGTCATAATCGAAACCGAAATCTGACAGGGGTTCATCGTTGAAACTGGAGCCAATGGATTTTTCAGGAACCACAACGATGGCCTGATTGAGACCTTGGTTGTGCAGCTTGTCCAACGCAATGAACATCAGCGCACGTGATTTACCCGATGCAGGCGGTGACTTGATCAGCAGATATTGCTCACCCCGCCGCTCAAAAGCGCGTTCCTGCATCTTGCGCATGCCCAGCTCGTTCGATGTGGTCGAAGAACGGTTCTGCGCATAGGTTACGGAAACGGAGGGAATTGATTTGGTCATGTTTTACCCTCCTGACGGGTCAATTCAGCAATCTTTTTCAACTCATCCAATTCATCAATCGCGGCATCGGCATCTCGTTCGGCCATTTTGCGGGCCCCGTCGAATGTCTCATAAGCGGCTTCAGCAACCGCAACAGCCTGTTTATGCGACCTGCTGCCAGCACCGCTGAGAACGGGCATCTCGTTTGAACGCAGAAAACCATCCAGGACGCCCTCCCAATCCGCCAACCGCATGGTTTGGCGGCGGCGTGCGCGCAGATCGGCTGTATCAAGGAACATGGTCACAATCAGGTTCAGCTCTTCGATCTCAGCAGCGCCAAGGTAATTTTTGGCCGTCACCACATCCCCTTTGCGCACCCGCGTTCCCTTCCACGAGGTCAGCCCCATATTAGGGGCCGTGGCATCCGCGCGCGCGGTGATCAGTTCGGCTGCTGTATGACTGGTCACCGTATGAAGCATCTTATTCTGGATCGTGGCAAAGAACCTCTGCGCCGCTTGTCCAGAACCATCGTAATCCTCGCTTAAGGACATCAGGTCGCGCACCTTTTTGTAGAACCGCGCCTCAGACGCCCGAATATCACGGATGCGTTCAAGCAGCTCATCGAAATAGTCGAAATCCGGTTGCTTGAGGCGGGCATCATCCATGACAAACCCCTTGACCAGATAGTCCTGCAAAATCGTGCTGGCCCAACGCCGAAACTGCGCCCCACGCGGGGACCGAACGCGATATCCAATCGCCAAAATCATATCGAGGTTATAGTGGGCAACCTGATAGGTTTTGCCGTCGCCGGCAGTTGTTGCATATTCTGCAACAACTGAATCTGCATCCAGCTCGCCGTCCTCAAGAACGTTCGAGATATGGCGGGAAATCACTGACTTATCCCGCTCAAACAATTCAACCAAACGGTTCAGAGGCATCCAGGCTGTGCCATTCTCTGCCCGAATTTCAATCCGTGCCTTGCCATCTTCGGTCGTGTAAAGGATCAGATCGCTCATGCGGGCACCTGCGTCGTCATCCTGGTGTACATCTCGAACAGTTTTTCCAGCCGTTCTGTGTCGTTCTTGAAGCGGCGACCGATGTAGATGCGCTCCAGCACTTCGTCGTTACGGTCATGGGCGGCGCGCAGGTTTTCGGGCATGGCGTCGGGTTTGTAGAGGTCCGCGATGGTGGCGGGGAAATGCGCCTCACGGGCCAAGAGGATGTCCTCTGCGCAGCGGGTCAGATCGGCGCGGTTTTTCTCGGTCAGTCTGGGGACGGGAAAGGTGTTCCAGCCGAGGGTGTTGGAATAACGGATACGTGTCTCCAACTTTCCGCAGACCGTGGCGATCCAGACCAGATGAATGCGCGAGGCGATCAGCGCCATGTTCCACAGCGGGGCGTCGTAGAGGGCGAAGGCGAGGTTTGTCACTGTCGATTTATTGTCGATAAGGCCAACGGGCAAATATGGCCGACTTTCCGAAGAAACACTTGGCGCTACAAGTGTGTGTCGCTTGCCAATATTCATCTCGCGCATTTGGTGCGCGCGTTTACCTAGTTTTTGCGTGCCCGCATCGCGACTTTTGGAGCGCATAGACCGACAACCATCAATACGCTCTTTAATCGAAGCGATTGATTGCACCTCTTCGAGATGTTCATCCTGAATCCAAAGGCAATATCGCTCTTTACCTTGAATGAACTCAGATGATCCAACGATACGTCGCACAAATCGCTCTTTCTGTTCATCAGTCAGATTCAGCATCCTAAGATCATCGGAGGACAGTAAGAGATTACCACCGTCAGCGGGCATATTCCCAAATGTCATATGGCAGCGTTCCGTTCCGACGGAATTTATCGCATTTACTACGACATTCGGCGCTCCCACCAAATAGGCATTGATGTTTTCCACCTCTTTCATCACCGCTTCGCCTTCAGCGTTCAGGCTGTACAGTCTCTTCACCTGGTTTGATGTATTCGAAACTGCGATAATCGCGACGGTCACACCCGCGTTGTGACTGGCAAGATTTGCCCATCTAAACGAAGTGTGTGCAAAGCTAATGTGGTGTCCTGAGGAGAAAATAGCGGGCCACAATGCAGAAACTTGCCGCCCTTGGCAGATCGAATTGGTGGACACGAATGCGGCTGTACAATCGGTGTGCAGGCCAAAATCAGCAGCCTTCATGAACCAGCCCGCGACATAATCCAGTGTCTTCCAGTTCTTGACCCGCCCATCAAAGATCGCCTTCAGGTCTTCCTTCTGTTCCGTGCTTTGCCATTGGCTGCCAAGATACGGTGGATTACCGCAGATATAGGTCTCTCCACCTTCATTCTCGAAATCGATCTGGGCCTTTTCCAGCGGCGACATGAACAGGTCTTCACCGCGCATATCGACCTTTTCGCTCGTCGGCGGGCAAACTGTCAGCCAATCAAGGCGCAGGGCATTGCCTTGGGTGATCCAGTTATCTGCATCCAGCGGCAGGAATGCGGCCAGCGCGTCCTTGTGCCCGCGATAGGTCACGTCGCATTGATATTCCGCAATGATCAGCGCAAGGCGGGCGATCTCGGCCGAAAAATCCCGCAGTTCGATCCCACGGAAGTTGGTGAGCAGGATGTCCGTGCGCCGATCGGGTTCACCGCAATAGGCGTTGACCTTCGCCTCGATGCTGCGCATTTCCTTATAGGCAATGACCAAAAAGTTGCCCGACCCACAGGCCGGATCAAAGACGCGGATTTTCGACATGCGTTTGCGCAAGTGATCGAGCTTGCGTTTGTTGTCGCCTGCCGCCTCAAGCTGCGCGTTCAGGTCATCAAGGAACAGCGGGTTCAGCACTTTCAGGATATTGGGCACAGAGGTGTAGTGCATCCCCAAGGCAGAGCGCTCATCCTCATCCGCCACGGCCTGGATCATCGATCCAAAGATGTCGGGGTTGATCCTGGTCCAGTCCAGATGACCGATATGGGTCAGGTAGCGTTGCGCGATGCGGCTGAACTTTGGCACCTCGGTGCTGCCCGAAAACAACCCACCATTCACATAGGGGAACTTGGCGGCCCAACGTGGCAGATCAGCGGCACCGCGATCTGGGCAGTCGGTGTTCATGGCACGGAAAAGCTCTGAAATCACCTCATACGTGTTGGAGCCATCGGCATTGGCCATCTGTTCGATGGTGGCGGTGAACAGGTCATCACCATTCAGGATGTCGGTGTCTTCGGCAAAGAACAGAAAGATCAGCCGCGCCATGAAGTGGTTCATGTCATGGCTGCACTTTTCCCAATCGGGGTTGTCGGCCCTGAGCGTGGTGTAGAGCTTGTTCAGACGCAGGGTGGCCCGAACGTCGAACTCGGATTCGCTGAGTTGCCTGGTTTTGCTGAGGCCAGCAAGGGGCCAGAAGAACACGAAGTGGTTCGGGAAATCCGCATAGGAGCAGGAGACGGTTTCACCCGTGGACAGGTCTTCGGCCTCGAACGCCTCACCATCGGTGGCCAGCAGGAACCGCACCTTGTTGCGTCTGGTTTCCGTCGCCTTGCTGCCCCGCAGCGCAGTCAGCGTGTCAGGCACCTGACCCGTATCACAGGTTTTGAGGTGGATGTGGTTCGCCTGAAGGACGCCATCGATGTCGGATTTGTTGGACGCACCGCTGCGCAGTTTTTTAATCGTGGTGGCTTTGTTTCCAAAGGCTTCAAGGAACGCGAATGGGAATTCTGACGCATCAAAGAGTTGCTCGGCCAGTTCTGTGATGGCCTGTTCTATCTCAACTGCGTTCATGACGACTGACCTAAAATTCCCTGGATCAGCCCGTTGTAGCGAGATGGGTCAAATTCACTGCCCTTGGTTTCCAGAACACGGGATGATTCAAGGCGCAGGACCTCAACCACCGCTGTAGCGATGCTCCATCCCTGTTGTATGACCCTTAGTCGATGTAGCCCTCGGATCATGACAATTGGTCCAGCCTCCCAAGCGACCACATATCAAACGACGTAGGGCCAAGCGGAACTATAATAACTGATTTTCGTGTGGCACCCTCCGGGCTGTGCGAATCATATCGCAAAACTAATTTGTTCCGCACATATGTTTTGAGCTACTCCCCGGAAATGGGACACTGACGTAAGCTACGATTTGTTGTCTGCTGGTCTTCGACGAAAAGGAGATCAGCGATGTCGAAACGCAAGCAGCACTCCCCCGAGTTCAAGGCGAAGGTTGCTCTTGAAGCGGTGAAGGGCGAAGAGACGGCATCCGAACTGGCAAGCCGGTTCGGTGTTCACCCGACCATGATCCATCAATGGAAGCGTGCACTGCTGGAAGGCGCCTCGGGCGTATTCGAGCGGGGCGGTCGACAGAAGCCGGAGATCGATGAGGATCAGGTCAGGGAACTCCACGCCAAGATCGGGGAGTTGGCTGTGGCCAACGATTTTTTATCAAGAAAGCTCAAACCCTGGACCGGCAAGTGAGGGGGAACATGATTGAACCCAACCGTCCCAATCTGTCTGTAGGCAAGCAGTGCGCGCTGCTGTCGATCTCTCGGTCGTCGTTCTATTACACGCCGACGGGCGAAAGTGATATGAACCTGGCCCTGATGCGGCAGATCGATGAACAGTTCCTGAAGACGCCGTTCTTCGGTGTTCGTCAGATGACCTGGCACCTGCGCAATGAGGGGCATCGGGTGAATGAGAAGCGCATTCGCCGGCTGATGCGGCTCATGGGCCTAATGCCGATTTACCAGAAGCCCAACACGAGCAGGCCGGCGAAGGGTCACAAGATCTGGCCTTATCTGCTCAAAGGGCTGAGGGTGGATAGGCCGAACCAGGTCTGGGCAGCGGACATCACATATCTGCCGATGCGCCGCGGGTTCCTCTATCTGGTGGCGATCATGGACTGGTTCACCCGCAAGGTGCTGGCCTGGCGCATCTCAAACACGCTGGAAGCCAACTTCTGTGTCGAAGCGTTAAACGAGGCCATCCACAAGTTCGGCACGCCGGAGATCGTGAACACCGATCAGGGATCGCAGTTCACGTCATTCGCATGGACGGACCGGCTGCAGCGGATGGGTGTGCGCATCTCCATGGACGGCAAGGGACGGTTCCTCGACAACATCTTTGTCGAACGGCTGTGGCGCTCCCTCAAATACGAGTGCGTCTACCTGTACGCCTGGGAGACCGGGTCACAAGCTCGCGCCGGCATTCGAAAATGGATCGAGTTCTACAACAAAGCGCGACCGCATTCCGCCCTTGGCGGCAAACCGCCTGCCGTGATCTACTGGCAGGCAATCGATCAAAACCAACCCGATCAGCAGGCGCAGAGAGTAGCTTAATTTACACCGAAAACTGTCCAATGATCGGGGAGTAGCTCAGTAAACCACCGCCTGATAGGATTTTACTTACTTCGGAATGTATCGACGAAATTTTTGGGACCTAGTGTGAATACACTCACAGCTTAACCTCCGCATCTGGATTTCCTACCGCATGCGCTGTTTCGCGCTATCATTGACCATAAAGAAGATTTTTCCGGGGCGTTTCCCGAGCTGCGCACAATCTGATTAGAAAGAAAGACCATGAAAGCTACCGAAACCAAGCTTCTCACCTTCCTCATGAACTCACCGCAGTTCATCATTCCGATTTACCAGCGCACCTATTCATGGACGGAAAAGGAATGCCGGCAGTTGTGGGATGACATTCTGCGCGCAGGGCGAGAGCAAAGCATACCGGTGCATTTCATCGGCTCGGTGGTTTACATCGAACAGGGGTTGAGCGCCGTCACCAGCCGATCCCCCCTTCTGGTGATCGACGGACAACAGCGCCTGACCACGGTGACCCTGCTGCTGGCAGCACTGGCAGATATCCTTAAAGGTCGTGATTCGGTTGGCGAATTTAACGAAGGCAAGACACGGAACTATTACCTTGTGAATGCCGAGGAAGTTGGGGATGCGCATTACAAGCTGCTGCTGTCCCAGACTGATCGGAACACACTGACCGCGATTGTGGGGAAACGCGAGGGGCCAGACGAGCCGTCGCTGCGGATCAAAGAGAATTACGAGAATTTCAAGAAGTGGCTGACTGCCAAGGATTGCGATCTTGAGATCGTTGGCGCGGGCCTGTTGAAACTGATGATTGTCGACATTGCCCTGAACAGGGAACACGACAATCCACAGCTGATTTTCGAAAGTTTGAACTCGACAGGTCGCGAGCTAAGCCAAGCAGACCTGATCCGCAACTTCGTATTGATGGGGCTGGAGCCGGAATTGCAGACACAACTTTATGGAGACTATTGGCGGCCGATGGAAATGAGCTTTGGTCAGGAATCCTACGGCACGTATTTCGATGGCTTCATGCGCCATTACCTGACGGTTCGGACCGGTGCCATTCCAAGACTTGGAGATGTCTACGAGGCCTACAAAGACTATGCGCGCAAAAGTGAGGCGCAGGGCGTTGATATCGAGGCGTTGGTGCGAGAAGTTCGGGACTATGCTCGCTCCTTTTGCGCTATTGCGCTGCTGCGGCAGGAACAAAATCCGAAACTCAGCCTGGCCTTTCGGGATTTGCGTGAGCTGCGTGTGGATGTTGCCTATCCCTTCCTCCTCGAGCTTTACACCGATTATCGTGATAAAAAGCTTTCGGGCGAAGATTTCCACGAGATCGTGCGCCTTGTAGATGCCTATGTGTTCCGCAGGCGCGTCATGGGCATTCCAACAAATTCGATGAACAAAACATTCTCGACCTTCAGCAAGGCGCTTCGCAAGGACCGGTATCTTGAGAGCGTGAAAGCCCACTTCCTAGGGCTGTCGTCATACCGTCGTTTTCCTCGTGACGAAGAGTTTAGGAAATCTCTTGAAACGCGCGATCTCTACAACTTCAGAAACATAAGCTATTGCTTGATGAGGCTCGAAAATCATGACCGCAAAGAGCGCGTGGCCGTCGACGACTACACCATCGAACACATTATGCCCCAAAACGAAAACCTATCCCAGTCGTGGCAAAATGCACTTGGCGGCGAATGGAAGCGCGTTCAGGAAGAATGGCTTCACTCTTTGGGGAACCTGACGCTGACCGGATACAATTCTGAATACCGCGACAAGCCTTTCGCCGAAAAGCGGGACATGGAAGGCGGGTTCGCGGAAAGCCCGCTGAAGGTCAACGAAGGACTGGGCCAGCAGGCGGAATGGAACGAGGACGCTATTCGGCAGCGCGCGCAAGCACTTTCACAACGTGCTTTGCAAGTTTGGGTTTCACCTGAGCTTTCTGATGCGATCCTTTCTGACTACCAAAAACCAGTTCAGGGTAAGCCTTCGTATTCCGTTGATGATCATCCACATCTAGTCAGCGGTCCCGCTCGTGCTTTATTCGATCAACTAAGAACAGAAGTGATGGCGCTCAATCCATGTGTTACCGAAGAGTTCTTGAAACAGTATGTTGGCTACAAAGCTGAAACCAACTTCGTAGACATTATTCCGCAAGCGGCAGGTCTTTTGCTGTCGTTGAATATTGATCCATCAGAGCTTCGCGATCGGCGTAGTGTCACCAGAGATGTCTCCAACATAGGGGGATGGGGCAATGGAAAAGTCGAATACAAATTACAGAATGCGGACGACCTTAATTATGCAGTGGGTTTAGTTCGGCAATCATTGGAACAACAACTAGGGAGCGTTGGTGGAGATTGACCCAATTTGCTGGTTCTGTCGCAAACTGAGATTGTGCATGGAGTCCTTCCTATCGTTGGACACAGTTATCCAGCGAGTGCCACAAATTTCTGGAGGGCGGATTGGCCAGATGTCCCGAGTTCGAGGCTGGCGCTTGAGCAATATCTATGGGTAAGGGCAAATTGTGGGCAGCGCTAGCCCCATGCAACAACGCTCATGTTCATCACGTAGACGTTCAAGGTCGTCAATCGTGTAGCCTGAAATTTGACAATGTGCCTGAATGCATAAGAATGTTTTAACTGGGAGAAGACAATGATAAATTCTTTAATGGCGGCAGCCGCTTTAACGGCGGCATTTTCTGCCCCTGCACCAGCGGATATATGGAACATGCCAATGGCCTACGCGGCCAGCAACTTCCATTCTGAAACTGGTGCCGAATTTGCTAAATGCGTAACGACAGGGACCGGTGGTGACATTGAAATCGTTACGCATCCTTCTGGCACCCTGTTCAACGGGGCAGCGATCAAACGCGCCATTCAAATGGGTCAAGTGCCCATTGGGGAACGTCTCCTATCTGCGCATCAAAACGAACATCCGCTGTTTGGTTTTGACTCCATTCCGTTTCTGGCGACCTCTTTTGAAGATAGCCACAAGCTCTGGAAAATTGCCAAGCCAAGGATCACGGAAATACTGGCAGATCAGAACCTGACCTTGCTCTATTCTGTGCCATGGACGCCTCAAGGTCTGTATTTTAAGCACGAAGTGAACTCTGTTTCTGACATGAACGGCCTCAAATTCAGGTCTTACAACAACACGACTTCGCGCCTTGCAGGCCTTACAGGTATGTTGCCTGTGACCATCGAAGCTACGGAAATCTCGCAGGCATTTGCAACGGGTGTCGTTGAAGCCATGGCATCCTCGGCCGCGACTGGCTACGATCGCAAGGTTTGGGACAGCCTCAACTACTTCTATGAGGTAGATGCATCATTGCCGCGCAACTACGTCATGGTAAACAGCGATGTTTGGTCTGAGACTTCGGACACAAACCAGAATGTTATTAAGGCTTGCGCCGAAATAGCAGAATATGCGGGGAATTGGCGTTCCAAAGAATATACCGTGTTTACCCTTCAGGGGCTACGTGATGCTGGCATGTCGGTCGGCCCGGCTTCAGATGTGATGGTGGGCGAACTGAAGGCCATTGGCGAGACGATGACTGGTGAATGGCTTGAGGCTACTGGCGAAGATGGTGTTGCGATAGTAAATGCGTTCAAAGCTATGCCGTAACGGCTCAATCGAGCGTGGTGAATAGCAGCGTTGTTGCATGGAGCTAGCGCTGACCACAATTTGGTCCAGTACCAGCGAAGCTGTAAAAGTGGCGGGATTTTGATCATTGATCGCAATCGGTTCCATCCCGACACCCCGATCCAGAACCCCGGTGGGGTGTTGCGGGCCATGACCGCAAGGCACAAGGCCGGAACGCTCAATCTGGTCGGCAGTCTCATTGGCTTGACCGAGAGGACGGATGTTTAACATCTTCCCCACCCTTCAGGGTGGGGAAGATGTTAAGGAATACTATCTCCCAAATCGAGAAGGCAGTAATTTTAGCTCGGCGTGGGTAATCCCACGGCTTTGCGCAGGGCCGAATTTATGCGGCTTTGCCATCCTGGCCCCTCGGATTTGAAGGCATCGAGCACGTCGGGATCAAGACGGATGGTGGTTGACACCTTGGTAACATCCGCCTTCGGTCGGCCGCGCTGAACCTTTGCCTTTGCCAGCTTGTCTGCCCAATAGGGTTGGGACAAATCGGGCGCAGCGTTCTCTGGCTCATCGCCCAAGGCGGGGGCCGTATGCTCTTTGTTCGCGTTCATTGGCTTTCCTCAAGCTGATAATTCGAATTGCGTCCTGGCGGGGGGGCCAGGCCAGCACTACCATCCGGCCTGCCAGCCGTCCGATGGTCAAATTGCGCACCTCTCCATAGTCTTTGCGATCGTCCTCAACCGTCAGATGCGGGCCATCAAACACGATCGCTGCATCCGCCATATCGAGCCCTCGGGATTCGAGGGTCAGGGCACGCTTGGCGGGGTCAAATTCAATCTGCATTTTTGTTACCACAATAAATATAGGGATGTTTGTTCCTCAAAGCAAGGTTCAGCTTGCCTGAACCTCTGCCATTCCGGCGAGGAACGGGGGGCAGAGGCGCAAAGGCTGCGGCGCTGGTGCGGGACCCGCCCACTAGCTTCGCGCCAATTATTCGGTGACCAGGCCGTCCGTCTGGGACCCGATTTGGACAGATTCCCACCCGACAACTGAAAGCGCCTCAAAGTCCGGCTGCTGGGCATGGATGACGAGATCCTCGGCGCGCGCATCAATCGCCATGCGTCGCGTGGTCTCTTCGCGCAGACGTATTCCGCGAACGTCGTAATCACCGGCCGGGTCATCGGCGTTTGCCGCCAACCAGGCAAAGAAACGGTCAAGGGCGTCAGAGTCGTGTGTTGCAGTATTCATATCGTATAATTATTATATGTATCGCGTTTTATGGAAAAGGGGAAGATATGCGGAAAACCGGCACTGTCTCAGTTTGAAATCTGATCGAGAATAACGCGGTTTCCAAATCCGGTCGCGTCTCCTATGCTTAGCGTAAAGCATAGGAGACGCATGTGGCCAAGGTTATATACCTCAAAAAGAGTGAGCGCCGCCCGAAGGGCGACAAGTCACCATTGATCGAGTGCGCGCCTGGGCGTCGCCAAGAGGAGCTTGAACAATCCGCTGCGGGCGTTACATACCGCATTCGCTCGGACGACTTGGATTCCGCTATTGCGACCTTTGAAGAAAAGGGAGCGACAACGATCTATGTACGGGGCGCGACCAAGCCTGCACGCAAACAAAAGCGCCCCCGCGACGTAGTCGGCAACGCCGTACACATTATGAAGATAGCGACAGGCGAGATTGAAGAATCCGAGACGGACGACGGCAAGAACAAAGCCGCCGTCGAGCTCGGTCGCAAGGGCGGTCAGGCGAGGGCGAAGTCTCTGACTGCCAAGCAGCGGTCAGAGATTGCCAAGAAGGCGGCGGCGAAACGGTGGGCTACCAAAAAAAGGGACTAGACATTACCAAATAAAATTGGTAATTCGGTTCCCTCAACAGTAGCGAGGAAACCGCATGAACCGCGCAGAAACAATTATTGCACGCTTTGGCAACCAGTCCGATTTAGCGAGGGCGCTCTCGGTTCGCCCCAGTACAGTCCAGTACTGGTGCGGTAAGGGATCGATCCCACCAAAGTGGCACGATCGCATCATCGATGCCGGGAAGGGCATTGGCCTTCATATATCGCCGCTAGAATTTAAGGGGGCCGAGGCAACAGGATCGATAGTCGAGGAGGGTGAGTACACAGCGGATTTTCCTCAATCGCCGTTTTCAAAGTGGAGAGGTACTGTCGATCTCGGCGGAGACACGCTTGAGGTATATGTCCTCGACACAAAACAGCGGGTGATTGCCCTGCGCTCAGCCGTCAAATCCATGACGAACGTCGATTCTGGTAAGCTGGGCAATTATATCAGTGTTTCAGCCCTAAAACCCTTTATTAACAGTGATTTAATCCTGGGCGAACTTTTGGAGTTTTCAATTCCTGGGACGCAGTTCAAGGGTATGGGGCTCACAACTGAACAGTTCGAGTTGATTTGTCGTGGCTACGTTCAGGCCCTGTACGAAGGCGCACCCCTCACAGACAAGCAACGCGAAATCGCAGTAAAATGCGCGGTGCTGACCGCCGGACTTACCCGCATTGGCTTGGATGCCCTGATCGATGAGGCGACGGGGTACCAGCACGAACGAGCCGAAGGCGAACTCCAAGTCAAGCTACGTGCTTTCATCGCCGAAGAATTACGGGCTTGGGAGAAAACTTTTCCAGACGAGTTATGGGAGGAGTTCGGCAGACTCACCAACTGGAAAGGCTCATTGAGCAGCAGACCTAAATATTGGGGAAAGCTCGTAATCGAGCTGATATATGACACTTTAGACCCCGATGTGGCGAAGTATCTTCGCGAGAACCGGCCACCGCCGGGTGTCCACTGGCATCGGCAGCTTACCGAAGATACTGGCGTTCGGGCGCTAGTATCTCGCTGCTATGAGGTGGTCGGTCTGGCTAAATCCTGTCAGACGATGGGAGAGCTAAGGCGCAAGGTCGCGCACCACTACGGTACACAGAAGATGCTTTTTAACGTCTATGCCGACGAGTCTGAACGCTAGAGCTTGACGATAAGCATATAATTTCATAATTATGGGCATGAACAAGCTGCCCCTGAAAGCCCGCGTCCTGATCCTCAACATGCTGTGCGAGGGGTCGTCCATGCGGGCGATCTCGCGCACAACCGGCGTTTCGATCAACACGGTCTCGAAGCTGCTGATTGACGCGGGTCTGGTTTGCGCTCGCTTCCATGATGAGAACGTGCGGGGCGTGAAGGCAGAACAGATCCAGTGCGATGAAATCTGGTCATTCGTCTATGCGAAGGCGAAGAACGTAAAAACAGCGAAGGCCGCTCCGGGCAATGCCGGTGACGTGTGGACGTGGACGGCTCTGGACCGCGACAGCAGGCTGATCGTTTCCTACCTGATCGGCGGGCGTGATGGTGAGTATGCCAACGCCTTCATGCAGGACGTAGCAGACCGACTGGCCAGCCGGGTGCAAATGACCACGGACGGGCACCGGGCATATCTTAACGCGGTTGAGGGAGCCTTTGGCGCTGACGTGGATTATGCGCAACTTGTGAAGATTTACGGCGAAGGTCCGAAGACAGAGGCACGCTACAGCCCCGCCGACTGCATCGGTGCCCGCAAGGAACGGGTCACGGGCAACCCTGATCCCAAGAACATCGGAACGTCACACGTTGAACGTTCCAACCTGTCCATGCGGATGCATATGCGCCGATTCACTCGACTGACGAACGCCCACAGCAAGAAGTTAGAGAACCACTGCCACATGATCGCGCTCTATACAGTCTGGTACAACTATGTGCGGATCAACAGTGCGGTGAAAGTAGCCCCTGCAATGGCGGCTGGTATCAGCGACCGTCTCTGGGAAATGGCCGACATCGTTCAACTGATTGACGATGCAGCCCCCAAGCCGGGCCGACCGGCAAAGTACAAGAAGAAAAATTCAAACTGAGACAGTGCCGGAAAACCGATCTGCTTTCAAAGAACGTCGTCGAACTGGCCACACACTCCGGGAAAAGATTCTCGTTGGCCCGCCACGAGCTGGCCCCCAGCGAAGTAGGCGCGTGTGACGGTGCGCTCCCGGCGATCGTGCTCGAGACAAACCAGATATGGGGGATTGTGACAGGGCGCGAGCAACGCGCACGGGTCGACCAGGATTCCTCAGCTCTGCTCGGTGCCACGCTTGAAGACGCCGGCGACGTCCCAATGAGTGCCACCCTGGTGGCAGCCCACTATCTCTTCGACCTGCTCGATTCTGATTCCGGCGTGGCACTCGACCCGCTGGTCGTCAAATGGTCGGGCTCGCCGGCACTGCCCTAGCAATGCCCGCCGGCCTCGCAGAGTGCATCCTGGCCGCGGCCGTGGCGTTCCATTTGCCGCCCGCGGTCGTGACGACCGTGCAGGCCGTCGAAGGCGGGAGGCCCGGCTCCGTGTCGGTCAACAGCAACGGAACGCTCGACCTGGGTCCCATGCAGGTCAACACCATATGGATCGAGCCGATCAGTGCCGAAACCGGCGTCCCACCCCGCGAGGTGGCCATCCGGTTGCGCGACGACACCTGCTTCAACGTCCTGATCGGCACCTGGATCCTGCGCAGCCGCATCGACGATGCCGGCGATCTCGAAACCGGGATTGCGCATTACCACTCCCGCACCCCCGTTCATGCAGAAACCTACCTGCAGAAGTTTGCAGCAGCTCTCAGTCAGCTGGCGGAAAGGTAGCCCATGTACCGTGATCGTGAGCCGTTGGAGTTCCATCACCTGCTCCTCCTGGGGGCCATCGGCGCGGCCCTGCTGGTCGCACTGATCACCCTGATCTGGGAGCGCGCACACACGCCAATCGCGACTTTCTTGCTCGCGCTTCGCCGGATCGAGCTCAGCGCCATCTCCCTGTTCAATGCCAGAGCAGACGGCTTGATCGCGTGGATCGACGCGGCAGCGCCAGCGACCGTCGAGGTCCACCATCTGTTCTGGTTGTCACATCTCACCGGCCAGTTTCTCACTATCCCGGCAATGATCTTGCTCGGACTCATGGCTGGCCACATGTTCCTTCGCGGCCGCAAGCACAGCTTCCGCCGGCGTTTGAACCTGGACAGCCTTATCCGTGACCAGCGAATCACCTGGCCTGTCATCAGTCACGTGCGCGCGAAAGCGAACGGCGTAAAGGCCACCACCGGCGCCGCGGCCGCGCTTCAGCCCGCGCAGTGGCTCGAACGCTTCCGCTGTGTCGACGAGGCGGGGCAGGTCGATCGAACGGCAATCCTGCACGCGCTCGAGCGCCAACTAATTGGCCCATGGCGGGGATTACGCCGGCTGCCCGCACCGGCACGGGTGCTCGCGGCCGCCTTTGTCCTTCATGGTGCGAAAAGGCGCGAGGACGCGTACGAGCTGCTCGGTCATGCTGCACGTGTTGCCGGCGCAGATCCGAAGATGATGGGCCGGCGTATCTCGCGAGATCGCGCGCTGATGCAAAAGGCCAACCGCGTTATTCGTGATCCGAGCCTCGTGGCGGAAGCCGAGGCCGTGTGTGCGCAACATGCCTACATGGCGACAGCGCTGCTCGAGCTTCTGAGCTGGGCCCGGCTGCGGGGCGGGGTTCTCGCGCCCGCCCAGTTTGTTTGGCTCAAGAACGTGGTTCGTCCGCTGTGGTTCGCACTGTCGAGCCTTGGCCGGCGCACGGCCTACGCAGAAGCCGCCGGCGCGTTTGCCCACTGGCAGTCCGAGAAGGCGGTCGGACAGGCCCTGTCCGAGCCACATCTGGACAGGGCGATCGATGCACTGGAGATCCACCACTCGACCTTGAAACGGCAGGGAGAGGCAGATGTTTGAGCTGAAGATAAAGAAACGCGCACGGCCGATGCGATCGCACGATGGCAGCGCGACCATGTTCGAGACGGAGACCAGCACCATGGTGATGGTCCGAGATCACGCCGGGATGGCCTGGATTAAAAGCCGGCCCACGGATGATGGAGGATGTGAGGTGTTGGTTGAGGGCGAGGGATTTGAGCCTGTTGTGGTTGGCCGAATGGACGACGAGATGGTCGCCAGGGCGTACATAAAGTCCCTTGCCGGGCCCATGGGGGCAGCCGGCATCAGTGGACGAACGGTAACTCGTGCATCGGTTGTCGCGATCGCTGTCATGGTCGGTTTCATCGGGTTCATCGAGTTCACCAATCGACCGGTGCAGGCGGTGCCCGATCCGATGATGCTGCGCGCGCCGGCAAATGTGGGAACGGAGACGACACGTGGCCGGGGGCAGGACAATCCCGGCGCAGAGCTGCCACGCATACCCGGCCGGGTCGTTTACGGCGGACAGGCGCCCGAAGACGTGCCACGCCGCCCTCGTTATTGAATACCCGGCCGGGTCGTTTACGGCGGACAGGCGCCCAGATGACCTTTCACGTCCGCGGCCTTGAAAGCGTCTAGGAACGTTCCCGCGCCGCGGTCGTCAAGGATGCACGACACGGCCTGGTGCGTTTCTTCGGCGCGGCACGCCGGGCGGACACGGTCGGCTTTACGCTTCTGGGATTGGCGCTTGTCGTGCCGTTTGCACCATCGATCGCGGACATTATTGTGCTCCTGAGTGCAGCGTACTGGCTTCTGGTGGTCCGGCGCCGACCCCGACTGCCACAACGCCTACCGGCCTCGAGCGGCCTGGTCGATCACGCCAATCCGGATCCCGGGACAAACAAGCCGGGCCCGGCCGAAGGCATTTTCTATCTGGGCAACGACCGCGGCACCGGCGAAGAGATATGGCTTGCGAACAAGGAGTGTCGCGCACATGCCCTTGTCCTGGGCACGACAGGTTCGGGCAAGACCGAGACCTTAATCTCCATGGCGGCGAATGCGCTGTCGTGGGGCTCTGGCCTCATCTATGTTGACGGCAAGGGTGATACCTCCCTGTGGGGCAAGGTCTACTCCCTGGCGCGCCGGTTCGGGCGCGAGGACGATGTGCTGGTTCTCAATTTCATGACCGGCAACCGGTCCAATCTCGCGTCCACACACTCCAACACCCTCAATCCCTTCGCCACAGGCAACGCGGCTGCCCTGATCGAACTGCTCACGAGCCTGATGTCGGACGTGGGCAGCGAGGGGCAGATGTGGAAAGACCGTGCGGTCGCATTGATCGCCGGGGTGGTCCGCGCGCTCGTGGTGATGCGCGATCGCGGCGAGCTGGTGCTCGATGTCGACGTCATTCGCAATCACATCCACCTCGAGAAGGCCGCTGAGCTCGCGTTCCGGCGACCGGACCTGCCGGCGAATGTGCGCGAAGCCCTGGAAAATTACCTGAAGACCCTTCCCGGCTTCAGCCGTGACAAATACGAGGCTGGCGAAGACCAGGAGCGCACAACAAACGACCAGCACGGGTATCTCGAGATGCAGTTCACGCGGGTCCTGGGCTCGTTGGCGGACGACTATGGCTACATCTTCCGGACCGGCCGCGGGGAAGTCGACCTCCATGACGTCGTCGTAAACCGACGGATCCTTGTGGTGCTGCTGCCAGCCCTTGAGAAGTCCCCCAACGAGCTGGCCAACCTGGGCAAGGTCGTGGTGGCAACCCTCAAAAGCATGATGGCAAGCACGCTTGGCTCTGACCTCGAGGGCGAATGGGAGAATGTCATCGAGACCCGGCCGACCAACAGCCCCACGCCGTTCCTGACTATTCTCGACGAGGTCGGCTACTACACGGTGGAGGGCATGGCCGTTATGGCAGCTCAGGCGCGCAGTTTGGGCTTTTCTCTGGTATTCGCCGGTCAGGATGTGGCGGCCATGGAGAAACGCTCGCCGCATGAGGCCCAGAGCATATTCGGGAACTGCAACACCAAGATTTTCATGAAGGTTGAGGACACCGATCGCACGAAGCAGGTGTTCACCCAGACGGTCGGGAATGCGTTGTATGAGCGCATGGAGCCGGCGAACGACCAGATGCCACGCACATCGCTCACCGAAATGGAGCGGGCGGACTTCCTGGACTTGAAAGCACAACGCGAGGGGGAGGCCCATGTTGTGTTTGGCGACAAGATCGTCCGGGCAAACCTGTTCTACGCAAACCCGCCGCCTGTTGAGCGGCTCAAGGTCAACAAGTTCCTCGCCATCGACGCCCCGGACAAGCGCCAGGTCGACGAGGACATCGTCACGGTCGACGTGGTGTGCCGCCTCGAGCAAGGCGTGCTCGAGGAGGTCGAGCAGCTTGATGACGCGGCCGAGATTTCCGTGATGACCGAGACGATGTTCGACCCGGACCTGAAGTGGGTGCCGCACCTGGAACGGGGTTGCATTGCGATCGCGCGCATCGCCGAAAGCTTCCGGGCGCCGGTCGCGCCGGCGGCCGAGCCGGAAGCGCGCATGCCACCGCCGGATCCCCAAACGAGGGACGAGATCGACACGCCAACAGAGCCCCCTGCAGAGCCCGCACCGTCACCGCTCGCTGAGCTCATGGCAGAGGTCTCCGCCCCGGATTCGGCGCCCGAGGAGACCGACGTCGACCATGACGATGACGATGACATTGAAGATGACACCGAGGAAGGCGGCGAGGGCGACAGCGGGACCCCGGGTCGGGCCGAAGTCGAGCCGTCGACCGAGATTGCGGAGGTCCCGGCCAATCATGCCCTGACAGATGCCGTGCAGGCAGCGGAGCCGCCGGACGACGAGCCCTCAGCCCCGGCATCTGTAGATGGGATGTCACTCCTCCTCGCCGAGATCGAGGAGGAGGGGGCACGGAAGGAGCCTGAGGTAACCGTGGACGAACAAGAAAACGAGACCACCCCGGTGGACCGCGCCATGCTGACGACACTACTCAGCGAAATCGAAAGCTTGGGCGGCACGCCGATCGAGGAGGCCGGCGCCGCGGCGTCATCGATCGTCAAACACATTGCGGCCGCGGAGGCGGGCGAAGTTATCGCACCGGAGCCGGCGCAATCGCCGGACGATATTCAAGATGTCATTGAAGACCTGAGAGCGCTTCTCGCAGCGAACGAGCCTGGCGCGCCGGGGGGCTAACGGGCCCCGAGTGCGGCCGGGTCGAAGTCCTGCCGGCGCAGACGCTGCACAGCGGAGTGCAAGCTCATCGCCACATCCCGGACAACAGGACCCGGCACGCCAAGTGTGGTCCGCTCCCCGTCCATCCCGACCAGGCTGCAGATGGCAGCTACACCACGTACGACCGCGGCGGAGAGGCAAACAGCCTGATACTCAGCGACGGCCAAAGACAAGGGCAGCGGACACGTCACCGAATAATTGGCGCGAAGCCCCGGCGTTCAGGCCGGGGAGGGATAGCCTTTTATGGGTTTTTCGGGGCTCTCTGAGAGGCGACGTACGTTGCAATTATATCGAGCGGGGCGCCGCCTGACGAGGTTTGAGAGTGCGACTTTGGGCGGGTAGTGGACCAGGAGATGGACGTGATCGTCTTCTCCGTCGCACTCGACGAGCGCCGCCCCGAAGTCCTCGCACACCCCTGAGAATATTTTGTGCAGGTCTTCAATAGCCTGAGCGGAGAGCACCTCGCGACGATATTTTGTGACGAAAACCAAATGCACGTGGAGTGCATGAACGACATGTCTGCCGGTGCGATAATCCACTTGCAATACCTCAGACCAATACCAACATCGGGACTATGCGCCATCGTGGATATCGCTACAAGCTCCGGCCCACAGACGATCAGACCGTCCTGTTCGCCCGGTTCGCCGGGGTCTGCCGGCTGGTCTACAATCTGGCCCTCGAGCAGCGACGCGAGCACTGGCGCGCCTATCGGGCCCACACCGGCAAACATATCGGCTACGTCGCCCAGTGCCGAGAGCTGACCCTGCTCAGGGCCGAGTTCGACTGGATCGCAGCCGTCAGCCAGACCTGCCAGCAGCAGGCCTTGCGCGATCTCGACCGGGCCTTCCAGGCCTTCTTCAAGGGTGTGGCTCGCTATTCCCCGCCCGCGCCGCAAGGGTGTCGATGACAGCTTCCGCTTCCACGGTCGCGAGTTTGCCACCCGCCGTCTCAACGCTAAATGGTCCGAGGTCCGCCTGCCCCGGATTGGCTGGGTGAAGTACCGCGATACCCGCCCCCTGTCGGGGCGCACGCTTAATGCAACCATCTCCTACGCAGCGGATGGCTGGTACATCTCCTTCACCCTCGAGCTGGCCGACATGCCGGCACCCGCGCACGTGCGCCCGGCCGTGGGCATCGATCGGGGGGTGGCCAACACGCTGGCCTTGTCCACGGGTCAGATGCTGACCCTGCCGGCGTCGTTGAAGGTCCTCGAGCAGCGCAAGCGACGCGCCCAGAAGACCCTGGCGAGGCGCACACGTGGATCGCGCCGGTATGCCAAGGCCCGGGCCCGGGTCGCACGGCTGGCCGCCCGTCAGGCGCGGATCCGCCGGGACTGGCACCATCGGGTCTCTCGCGATCTGGCCGGGCAATTTGGAACGGGGGTCCTGGAAGACCTCAATACCGCTGGCATGACCGCGAGTGCGCGGGGTACGGCCGCGGCACCGGGGACCAATGTGCGGGCCAAGGCTGGCCTCAACCGGGCGATCCTGAACCAGGGCTGGCATCTCTTTGAAACACTCCTCGATTACAAGCTCGAGGAGCGTGGCGGACATCTGGTGAAGGTGCCCGCCCACCGTACGTCGCAGACCTGTGCTGCGTGCGGGACCGTCGACCCGGAAAGCCGCGAGAGCCAAGCGTCTTTCCGTTGTCGCAGATGCGGTCGCCGCGCCAACGCAGACTACAATGCTGCGATCAATATCCTGCGGCGGAACACGTCGTCGATGGTCGTGGAGGATGGGCATTGGCCCTCCGTTGAAGCGATAACCGGACGGGGTCGCCAGACCCCTGAAAATCCCCATCCTTCAGGGTGGGGAAGATGTTAACTGTAGTCAATCCGGGTGGATTTCAAACTGACCCACTACCCCAATTCCAGATGCATACGCGCGCGATTTCACCGGTGTCTTTTTGGAGATCAACAGGGCAGAAAAATTCGAGCGCTGGCCAGACGACTAAGGAAGAAAGTCCCAAGCCTACAATGGCTATGAACCCCCAGATAAATATCCTTCCAATGGCGTTAGAGATTCGAGGGAACAGTTTCGCTATGAAGGGAACAACGTGCACAGCGAACAACATCGCACCTGCGAAATAGGCAATGATCAAAACTAACCCAACTAACGGATTCATTGCTCAGCCTCCGTGTCGCTTGTGTTCCATTTCCTTTGAATATGGTCGGCACGCATATGGGTGTACCTAAACAGCATCCGATAGTCCCTATGGCCACTTATTAGAGCCACTTCGGGAACACTGAGTCCTTTCTCAAAAAACCTGCTAATCGCCTCGTGCCTGAAATCATGAAACCGCAAATCACGAATCCCAGCACGCCTGATTAATCGACACCAAGACAGTCTCACAGCATTGCCCGTCAGCGGGAAAATCTTATCCAGGCTGGTCAGTTCTAAGCTACGCAGAATGGTCTGTGCCTTCACCGTAAGCGGGATCGTGCGTGGGTATCCATTCTTAGACTGAGGAATATCGAGCAAACCAGTGTCTAGGTCGTAATGACCCTTCTCGATCCTCAGAAGTTCACTTCGGCGCATTGCTGTTTCTAACGCCAACTCGATCAACGGCCTCATAAGAACCTGCCGGCCTTCGTCAGCACTGCACAACAGCTGAGCTTCTTCACCTTCGCGCAGTCTTCTTTCGCGACGGGATATGACTTTTGGACGCCGAACCGATGCTAACGGGTTGCGTGCGAGCGGCAGGCTCCACTCAGCGCTTGCCAATTCGAATGTGTGCTGGAGGATTCCAAGCTCTCGATTGATTGTGACAGGCCTTACTTCCTCGAGTCTGATATCGCGATACGAAGCAAAATCTTCAGCTGACACTTCAGCAACGGACTTCCTCGAAAACTTCGCACGAAGCATCGCATTGACGATGATTGCCTCGTTCGCCGCACTGCGTTTCTTGCTAGTCACGGTGTCCCGATATCGTGCCAACAGATCGCCGACCGTGACGCCTGCCAATCTAGAAGGATCATAGGTTTCGCCCGTGTCGATTGCGCGCTCCAGACCACGCGCCCAAGCCATCGCATCCGACTTATGAGTGAAGGTTTTGGATCGTGGAGCAGCGCCTCTCTTACGGACTTGTGCCTGCCATTTCCCACCGCGTTTTCTAATTGAAGCCATGGCAAATCTCCTCTGGCTGTGACGTGAGTGTGACAGCCCGGTATTCCGGAGATTTCGTTGAGTGCTTCCGTAGGTTCTAGTCGATTGTTTTCTCGACAAGAAATTTGGTGGAGCCGAGGGGAATCGAACCCCTGACCTCTACGTTGCGAACGTAGCGCTCTCCCAACTGAGCTACGGCCCCACCGATGCCGAAAACGGCCTGCGCGCGGCCCCTTCGGGCGTCGCGGCGCGGCGGGAATATGGGTGCGGGTCCCCGTCCCTGTCAAGTCATCCGCGCGCGCGTAACCGCGGCGTGACTGGACAGGCGCAATGACGCTGGCTAGTCTCGAACCCGCCAATTCATGGCGTTTCCAACGCCCAATTTTGCCGCCGCGGATCGAAGAATATGCTCGCAATCGCCAACCTCATCAGCACCGTCATCGGCCTCTATATGTGGGCCGTGATCATCTCGGTGGTCCTCACATGGCTCGTCCAGTTCAACGTGATCAACACGTCGAACCGCATGGTCTATCAGATCGGTGACTTCCTCTACCGGATTACCGAACCCGCGATGCGTCCGATCCGGCAGGTGATTCCCTCCGTCGGCGGCATCGATCTGTCGCCGCTGATCGTCATCCTGATCCTCGGGTTCCTGAGGCAGTTCATCCCGGGATTGTTGCTGGGTTGACGTCCCGCCCGGGTGCACGGACCCGAAATTATTCGCATCGATACAATTTGAGTGCGGGGCACGCCACGCGGCGATGACCCGACTCTCATGCCCATGCTAGAGGCGTTGGTGGATACAGAGGCTGGGAAAACCGGCCCGGAGTGCATGAACCGGAGAGTGCAAGGATGACCGACCCAAAGATGACCCACGCGGACAAGATCATCGACGGCAAGGCTTTCGCAGAAGCCCTGCGCGGACGTATCGGTGAAAACGTCGCGAAGATCACCGAAGAGCACGGCCTTAAACCCGGCCTCGCGGTCGTCCTGGTCGGCGATGACCCGGCGAGCCAGGTCTATGTGCGCAACAAGGGCAAAGCCGCCGCCGCCGCGGGCATCACCGCGACAGATCACCGCCTCGACGCCTCGACCAGCCAGGCCGAACTGCTGACGCTGGTCGACCAGCTCAACAACGACGATACGGTCCACGGCATCCTCGTGCAGCTGCCGGTGCCCGACCAGATCGACCCGAACGCGGTGATCGACGCCATCTCGCCGAACAAGGACGTCGACGGCTTTCACGTGATCAACACCGGACGTCTGGCAACCGGCCAGATGACCGGGCCGGACGCCGTGATGGTGCCGTGCACGCCGCTTGGCTGCCGGATGATGCTGGAGGACCGGCTGGGCGATCTGTCCGGGCTCGACGCCGTCGTGCTCGGCCGCTCGAATATCGTCGGCAAGCCCATGGCGGCATTGCTCACGCAAGCAAGCTGCACCGTCACCGTCGCCCATTCGCGCACCAGGGATCTGGCGGATGTATGCCGCCGCGCGGATATCCTGGTGGCCGCCGTCGGCCGCCCGCAGATGGTTCAGGGCGACTGGATCAAGCCCGGTGCGGCCGTCATCGATGTGGGCATCAACCGGGTCGCGGCGCCAACCGATGACGACCCGGACAAGATGCGCCTGGTCGGCGATGTGGATTTCAATGCCGCGGTGGAAATCGCGGGTGCAATCACCCCCGTTCCGGGCGGGGTCGGGCCCATGACGATCGCCTGCCTGCTGGCCAACACCGTGACGGCGGCGTGCCGCCAGAACGGCATCGAACCGCCCGCCTGGTAGGTCCCAACCTGCAGTATCAGCCGGGCAATCTGTAGCGGATGACACCCTTCACACGCGCCGGGTCTTCGACCGGCTTGCCCTTGCGCAGCACCTGGATCGATCCCGCACGGGCCAGGTGGATAGCCTGCTGCTTGACGGCGGACATATAACGCCGCCAGAGATCGGGCGGGTCGTTTGTCTTGCGGCGTGACTCCGCGATCGCGCGCGCGACATCTTCCGGCGACACCGAACCGCCGGGCTTCGCCGCACCGAGCTGTTCGAGAATCATCGCCGCGACCGGGTCGGTGGTCGGGGCTACGCTCTCCGATGCGCCGGTCTGGGCTTCTTCGTTCGTATCGTCGGTATCATTCGTGTCGGTCATATCTCTGACTAGCATGCAGGGGTGTGACTGGACGAGCCCACATTCCCGACCGATAATCCCCGTCGCTCGCAGTGAAGTCAGGGGGAGACCATGATCGGCAGTCTGGATGCGCTTTTTGCCGCCACCGTGCTGTTCGTCGGCGGTCATTTCATGTTGTCGAGCATGCCGGTTCGCCTGGCGCTGATAAACCGAATAGGCGAGACCCGGTTCCTCGCCTACTACTCGATCCTGATGGTCGTGATCTTCGCCTGGATGATTCTCGCCTACATTCGCGCACCGATCGATACCCTCTGGGAAACACCGGCGGCATTGATGTGGCTGCCAGCCGTCGCCATGCCACTGGCGTTGTTTCTGATTGTTTGCGGCGTGACGACGCCTTCGCCGACCATCGCCGGGACC
This sequence comes from Alphaproteobacteria bacterium, assembly GCA_965205535.1. Taxonomy (GTDB): domain Bacteria; phylum Pseudomonadota; class Alphaproteobacteria; order UBA6615; family UBA6615; genus UBA8079. The sequence goes on from CBDBHH010000005.1 coordinate 961,835, forward strand.
GCGCCAGATGATCCCGGTCGCGACCTGACCCGTGGCATCATCCGTATCACGCGCCACCCGTTCCTCAACGGCATGTCCCTCTGGGCGGCCGCACATCTCGTCGTCAATGGCGATACGCGCGCGATCATCCTGTTTGCCGGCATGCTGATTCTCAGCGTGGTCGGTATGTACCGGATCGATAAGCGCCGCGAATTTCTGTACGGCGCGGACTGGGGGCCGATCATGCTAACAACCAGCCTGGTGCCATTCGGCGCGATCCTGTCGAAACGAACCAGTTTCGACGGGCCGGGTATTGGCTGGTGGCGGCTCCTTCTGACCATTGCGATTTATCTGGGGCTGGTCTGGCTGCACCCGTTCATACTGGGTGCGTCCGCCTGGCCCGGGCTTGGGTAGACAGTCGAAAAACAAACAAAACTGGGGGGACTATTTATGGCGATCTATCGCACCAATGAAATCGAGTACAAACCGGACGACACCGCGCCTGCGTTGATGAAGACTTTCGTCGGCGAGTTCATGAAGGTCGGGCTCGTGCATTACGAGGAAGGCGTCGCACCGCCGCCGCACTTCCACCCCAACGAGGAACAGTTCATCTATGTCCTCGAAGGCAAGCTGCGCATGGTACTCGGCGACGAGATCACCACGATCGAGCCCGGCGACCTCGTACATATCTCACGCAATCTGCGCCACGGCATCCTGCCGGTAGAAGGACATTGTCTCTTCTTCACCTGCAAAAGCCCGGCCGGCGACGGACGCCTGGCCCAGGATTACAACGAGGCCGACGATGCCGATGAAAAGATGGCCGAAATGAAAAGGGTCGAGGGGTAACCCGAGCCCTGTAAACCTAGTCCCGGAGCGCTTTGGCCAGGCGCAGGCGAAGCGCCTGCAGCTTGATGAAGCCCTCGGCGTCGCGCTGGTCATAGACCTCGTCATCTTCGAAGGTGACATGGTCGAGGGAATAGAGGCTGTTCGGCGACTGCCGGCCGACCACAACCACATTCCCCTTGTAGAGCTTGAGGTGGACCGTGCCGGAGACATGCTCCTGGCTCTTGTCGATGAGCGCCTGGATCATCTCGCGTTCCGGCGCGAACCAGAAACCGTTGTAGATGAGCTTCGCGTAGCGCGGCATCAACTCGTCCTTGAGATGGGCCGCCTCGCGGTCAAGCGTGAGTGATTCCATCGCCCGATGGGCCGCGAGCAGGACCGTACCGCCGGGCGTCTCGTAAACGCCGCGGGATTTCATGCCGACGAAACGGTTCTCGACCAGGTCAAGCCGGCCGATCCCGTTGGCGCCGCCCAGCTCATTCAGCCGGGTGAGAAGCGTCGCGGGGGACATCGCCTCGCCGTCAATCGAGACCGGGTCACCCGCCTCGAAGCCGATTTCGATGTAGGTCGGCGTGTCCGGTGCGGCTTCGGGTGAGACAGAGCGCGAGTACAAATATTCCTCGGGCTCGATCCACGGATCCTCGAGGACCTTGCCCTCGGCCGAGATGTGCAAAAGGTTGGCGTCCACGGAAAACGGTGCCTCGCCGCGCTTGTCCTTGGCGATCGGAATCTGGTGTTTCTCGGCGAATTCAATCAACTTCGTCCGCGATGTCAGGTCCCACTCGCGCCAGGGTGCGATCACCTTGATATCCGGGTCGAGCGCGTAATAGCCGAGTTCGAAACGGACCTGGTCGTTGCCCTTGCCCGTGGCACCATGGGACACGGCATCCGCGCCTGTCTCGTGCGCGATCTCGATCTGGCGCTTGGCAATCAGCGGCCGTGCGATCGAGGTCCCGAGCAGATACACGCCCTCATACACTGCATTGGCACGGAACATCGGGAACACGTAGTCGCGCACGAACTCTTCGCGAAGATCCTCGATATAGATCTCCTTGACCCCGAACATTTCCGCCTTGGCCCGGGCCGGCTCAAGCTCCTCGCCCTGCCCCAGGTCAGCGGTGAATGTCACAACCTCGCAGTCATATGTTTCCACCAGCCATTTGAGAATGACCGAAGTATCGAGGCCGCCCGAATAGGCGAGCACAACCTTGTTCACGTCACCTGACGTCATGTCTCTGATCCGTTTCGCGTTTGCGTAAATCGCGGCGGAGTATAGTCGCGCGCGCCCCGGGGGCAAGCGTTGGGGTGGGCAGCCTCACAGCCGCCCGCGAGGCCTCAGATCGGCCAGATAATCCGCATGCCTGCCAATGCCGCGGCCACAATGGCCAAACCAGCCAGCGCCATGGGCAGGCCCGTCCCGATGGCCAGGGTGGACATAAGGGCGCGTACCACGCGGCCCGTGCGGCTCGAATGATGCGGTGTCAGGGAGGGCATCCGCCAGCGGCGTATCGTCGGCAGCCCCATAACAATCAGGGTCCCGCCAAAGATGGCGAGGCCAAATCCCATAAGAAAATCGTCGATCATGTCCGTCGATCCGGCGTTGGTTGCGCGAACGGATCTTGGGTGCGGTGTCCTCTTCCCTTGCGCCATAACCTAGTAGCACCGACCCGAGCAGACAAGCGCACGAATTTGAGAGGGAGATAAAACCTTTTAAATCAAATAGTTATTCGATGAATTATTCTGCAGCAGAACGGCGCGGGCGCTCGCTCTCGGACTTCAGCTGCCCGCACGCGGCCATGATGTCTTCACCCCGCGGGGTCCGCACCGGCGACGGATAGCCGGCCGCCCGGACGATATCGGCGAAAGACTCTATCCGATCATCCGTCGAACGGTCATAGGGCGCACCGGGCCAGGGGTTGAACGGGATCAGATTGACCTTCGAGGGAATTCCCTTGATCAGACGCACGAGCTCGCGGGCATCCGCATCGCTGTCATTGACGTCCCGCAACATCACATATTCGAAGGTGATCCGCCGGGAGTTACGCACGCCGGGATAGTCGTGGCACGCGGCCAGCAATTCCGCGATCGGGTACTTGCGGTTGATTGGCACGATCTCGTCACGCAGTTCGTCGCGCACGGCATGGAGGGAAACCGCCAGATTGACCCCAAGCTCGGCACCGCAGCGCTCAATCAGGGGCACCACGCCCGCAGTCGAAAGAGTGATCCGGCGACGCGAGATCGCGATCCCCGCATCGTCCATGACGATTTTCAGGGCAGCCGACACATTCTCAAAATTATAGAGCGGCTCGCCCATTCCCATCATGACGATATTGCTGAGTTCGCGCTCATATATGGTGGGCCGCTCCGCGGTCGGCCATTCGCCGAGATGGTCGCGCGCCAGCATGATCTGACCAACGATTTCCGCCGGGCCGAGATTGCGCACCAGCCGCTGCGTCCCCGTGTGGCAGAAACGGCAGTTCAGGGTGCAACCGACCTGGCTCGATACGCACAAGGTGCCGCGATCGGATTCGGGAATATGTACGCACTCGACCTCGTTTCCGTCGCTGAGATGCAGAAGCCATTTATGGGTGCCGTCGCTGGATGCCAGGTCTTGCGAGATCTGCGGCCTGGCAACGACATAACGGTCTTCCAGTTTGGCGCGCAGGACCTTCGACAAATTGGTCATCTGGTCAAAATTGGTGGCGCCGCGCCCGTAGACCCATTTGAATAATTGGTCGGCCCGGAAGCGCGGCTCATCGAGGGCTTCGAGGGCCGCCGTCATTTCAGCACGGTTCATCCCGATCAGATTGATCGGGCCGTCGCCGGACGAGGCCTCGGGGGCCGCAAACTGGTCAGAATTGATCGGCATGACGGTTCACATAGGCCGGGCAGCCGGTGAACGCAACTTCTCTAGCGGCCGCAGGCCTTGTTGATGGCCGCGTGCGCCGCACTTGTTCCCTTGAGGGAATAGCTGTCGGTGGTCGGATTATTCCGACTGGAGGTCCCCTTGACCGTCATGCGCGCACCCTTACGGAGGGCGCCGACGAGCGCCTGATCGTCCGCCGGTTTATAGGTCCAGGCGCTCTCATCCTTGGTGAACAGTGACCAGGAATCCCCGCCGATACGCACCTCGACCTCCGATGCTTCCTTGAACGGGTAGCCGATATCCACCTGTACCACGTCGAATTCCTTCGGGCCCGGCCGGTGCCAGACGAGGAAAAAAATCTCGCCGCGCCGCGATTGCAGGCTCGCCGTCTTGGGCTTCGAGACCATGTAGCAGAACTGGCTGTTGCCGGTGCCGCGCGTGTAGGCGTCCCAGTCGCCATGCTGGCCAATACGCTTGGCGTCCTGCGCATGTCCGGCGGTCGGTGCGAGAAATGCCAAGGCCAGCACAAAGGTGGTCGCTACGAGGGATATTCTGGTGCGTGCAATCATATTCCGGCCAATACCAAGCCCCGCCGAGTCTTGCCAAGCCTCGAACTAATCAACGTCTTGTTATTGTTCGGCCTTTTCTCAGTCCCGCGGGCGGCGCAGCACAGGCTCACCATGCACATGCTCCGGCAATGCGTCGGTGGGTCCCCCCGGCACCAGCGGGCGCGCGGGATATCGGCCGAGCGTGAGGACGCGGTCATACATGACGATCGCCGCGGCCAGGCCCACATTCACACAAAAACGCGTCGGGATTTTCACCACATGATCGCAGCGCGCGACCAGCGCCGGCGACAGCGATCCCCGCTCCGGCCCGAGCACATAGGCGGCCTGGCGGGGATGGCGGAAACTCGGCAAATCGACGGAATCCTCAATGAGTTCGATGCCGACCAGGGCACAGCCCCGCGGCAGGCTGAAATCATCCAGCGTGTCATACTCGTGGAGCGGCAGATGTTCGGGTGCATCGGATGTGTCCGAACGGCCACCCTCGCGCTTGGCGTACACCGCATCGATGGTGAAAACAAAGCTCGCGCCGAATGCGTGGGCGGTCCGCATGATCGCCCCGACATTCATCTGCTTCGAGATTCCCTCGACACCGATCCCGAAATAGCCGCGCATTTTCGCATCATTCATGGGACCTTACTTGCATGGCCTCCTGGGCCGAGGCAAGTTGGCAACGAGACCTGACAGGAGACAGAATTTCATGCGCGCGATCGTCTGCAAGGACTGGGGCGACCCGGAAACTCTCGAACTCGGCGAGCTGCCCGAACCTGCACTCGGTCCAGGCCAGGTCCGCATCCGGATGCGCGCCGCCGGCGTGAACTTCGCGGATTGTGTGCTCGTGCGGGGGCAGTATCAGGAAAAGCCCGAACTGCCGTTCGCACCCGGCCTGGAAGGGGCAGGCGAGATCATGGAAGTCGGCGCCGGAGTGACGGATTTCAAACCCGGTGACCGGGTTATGGCCGTTGTGTCCGCCGGGGCCTATGCCGAGCAGGCCGTGTGTGACGCAACCACGGTGTTCCACACGCCCGACGACATGGACGACACCACCGCGGCGGCGTTTCCCGTCGCCTATGGCACCTCCCATCTGGCGCTCGTCCTCCGCGCCAACCTGAAGGCGGGCGAGACCGTGCTGGTTCTCGGGGCCGGCGGCGGCGTCGGTCTGACGGCAGTGGAATGCGCCAAAGCGCTGGGGGCGACAGTGATTGCTGCAGCTTCCACAACCGAGAAACTCGATCTGGCCCGCGCGCGCGGGGCTGATCATTTGATCAACTATACCGCGGAAGACCTGCGCAGCACGCTTCGTAAGATCACCGACGGGAACGGTGTCGATGTCGTGTACGATCCGGTCGGCGGCGAGCTGGCGCAAACCGCGATGCGATCTCTGGCCTGGTCGGGTCGCTTGCTGGTGATCGGTTTCGCCAGCGGCGATGTTCCCCAGTTCCCGTCCAACCATCTCCTGGTGAAGAACATATCGATCGTCGGCGTATTCTGGGGTGCGTACCGAAAGCGCGAACCCGAGACCTATCGCGCCGGCTTCGAAGAACTCTTCGAATGGTGGGCCGCCGGTAAACTGCAGCCTCATGTGTCCCAGGTTTTACCCCTGGCCGGTGTGACCAGGGCTCTGGCCATGCTCGAAGGCCGGCAGGCCCAAGGGCGACTGGTCATCGACATCGATGGCTGATGGAAATACTCGATAAAGCGACCAGGTAGACCGGAACAAACACATGACCGATCCCGACAAGAATGCGCGCGATCAGGCCGTACAATCCCAGTACGAATCCTACCCCTACCCTGAACGCAACCCCGATGATGAAAAGCAGCGCCTGATCGCCGGCTCACCGAGCAACCTGCTCGAGCTGAACCACTATGTTTTCGGCGGCACGCGGGATTTATCGAAACCATTCAAGGCATTGGTGGCCGGCGGCGGCACGGGCGACGCCGTGATCATGCTCGCCCAGCACATGGTTGACGCAGGGGTCCCGGGCGAAGTCGTTCATCTCGATTTAAGCGGGCCCAGCCAGGCCGTCGCACAAGCGCGCGCGAAAGTACGCGGTCTGGACAATATCCGTTTTGTGACGGGCTCCCTGCTCGACGTTGCCGACGTGGCGCCCGGCCCGTGGGACTACATCGATTGCTGCGGCGTGTTGCATCATCTCGATGACCCGGATGCAGGGCTGGCAGCGCTGGCCGGAGAACTCGCACCCGATGGCGGGATCGGCGTCATGGTCTATGGCGAGTATGGCCGGACCGGCGTCTATCATATGCAAGACATGCTGCGCGCCATCGCGCCGGGTGGCGAGATGCCCGATGACGAGCGGGTCGCTATGGCCAAGCGGCTGGCTGAAAACCTGCCCCAGACCTCGTGGATCGTCCGCAACGGGCTGATCCGTGATCATGTCGGGGGGGGCGATCCGGGGGTCTATGATTTGTTCCTGCATTCGCGCGACCGCGCCTATCGCGTGCCCGATGTCGCCGAATTCGTGACCCAGGCCGGCCTGCGCCTGACAAGCTTCATCGAACCTTACCGCTACGACCCGGATTGGCTGGTCCAAGATCCACGCATCCTCAAACGTCTGCGTGACCTTGATTCGATCACCCGGGCGGGCTTTGCGGAACTGTTAACCGGAAACCTCAAGAAGCACATCTTCTACGCCGTGCGCGAGACCAATCCCGTCGCCATGCCCGGCACGGACAATCCGCGCGCCATACCTCATCTCCTGAACCAAAGCGCCGAAGATGCAGCCAATACCCTGCCGCCGCGCGGCAAGATCACCGTGACGTCCGAAGGCCTAAAGACCGACATGCCGGTACCGGCCTTGTCGCGCGCGATCGCAGCCCTGTGTGACGGCAACAGGTCCCTGGCCGAAATCCATGCGGCCATCCGGGAGAAACGCTCGGATTTGGACTATGACGCGTTCAAGCGGCAGTTCGATGAGCTCTATCGGGTGATGAACGCGATCAATCGCATGGTTCTGCGGCTGCCCGCCTGACGCCGTTAGTGGCTGTCGTTGGCCGGCGTGAAGTCACCGTCGAGGCGATAGAGTTGCTGGGTCCCGAAGCCACGAATTTCGTGCTCGCCAACATCGGAGAGCCGGAACTCGTTCTGAATTTGAGCATAGGTCCCTTCACCCACGAGGATCTCCATCGGTTCGCACACCGCTTCGATCCGGGCCGCCAGATTTACGCCGGGCCCGAAGATGTCATAGACATATTTCTGCACACCAACAACCGACCCGATCACGGGCCCGGTGTTGATGCCCACCCGGCAGTTCCATTCGAATTCGCTGTTCTCGTTGCGGCGCTGAAGGTAACGCACGAAACGCAACGCCACGCGCGCGATATTTCGGGCATGGTCCGGGTTCGGTTCGGGCAGGCCGGACACTGCGATATAGGCATCACCGATCGTCTTGAGACGTTCGCAACCGAATTGTTCGACGATCCGGTCGAAGGCCGTGAAGATGTCGTTGAGTTCCGAGATCAGCTTGGTCGGTTCCTGGGAGACCGCCATCTGGGTAAAGCCGACGAAGTCGAGCATCAACACCGAGGCATTGTCGAAGCGCTGCGGCGTGGTGACACCGAACTCCTTCCATTCCTCATAGACCTGCTGCGACATGATGTTGAGCAGCAGCTTCTCGACACGTTCCTTTTCTTTCTTCAGATCCCGGTTCTGACGCTCGATCATCTTCGAGTAGGACTCGATCATGTATTCGAGTTCCTTGATCTTCGAGATGTTCTGGCACTGGATCATGATTTCGTCATGACCCGCACCCTCTGCATGTACAAACTCGATCGCCAGCGTGATCGCCCTGCGTTTGGGTTTGACCTCGACCTCGCATTTCCAGGTCTCGCCCGCGGCGATCCGTTCGTGAACCTTCGCCCCGTCGAAATTCGCAATGATGTCCGTCAGGGTTGTTTCGCCGGAGACCAGGCCTGGAAACCATTCGCCGAACATGGCGTTGTGGAGCAACACGCCGAACGTATCATGCTCCACGACGGCGAGCCCGACCCCCACGGAATCGAGCAGCATGGAGCGAAACTGCTCCATATCCATTGAGATGTCCTGGGCAGCGTCGCTCACGTCTCGTGCCGGGTGATGATGATGTCGGCGCGGGATTCGATTTCATGCATGATCGTATCGATATCCTCACCCTCCAGTTCGAACTCGACGAGCGTTTCCCGTAACAGGCGGGAGACTTCCTCGAAGGACGTGTGATCGATAGAAAGCCCGGAATGCACCTTCTGCAGTGCCTCGTCCGAGTAGCTCGCCGGGCCGCCCATCAGGGATGAGATGAACTTTGTCTGGTGATCAACCTGCGCGCGCATATCGATATTGTCGAAATACGGCCCGACAATATCGGAATCGACGGCCTTGTCGTAGAAGGCGAACACGACCTTGCTGACGCTCGCAAAGCCGCCATACTTATCAAACAAGGATCTGCTCATTTCTCTCCCCCGAGCACCAATCTGCCAAAGCTTGGGATATTCTGCAAACCCGACATCCCCTCGCGAACCGTTGCAATTCTAAAGATTTCCCGCACGCCCTTGCGAATTCGCGCGACGCCCCACCGCAAGCACCATGCCCAGCGTGGTCACCAGCAGACCGGACCAAGCAAGCAAGCTGGGGAACTCATCCAGCAGAATGATACCGAACAGCACGCCGAGGCTCGGAGAACCCGCCAGCAACACCGCCATGGTGGTCGCCGAAACCGACCGGGTCGCCCGTGTCACGAGGATGACCACGATGAAACTGGCGATGATGCCCTGATAGACCGTCTGTAGCGCCACCTCCTGCCAGGGCGGGAAATTGTCGAACTGCAAAAGCCCCGATGGCAGGAACAGGATCCAGATCGGAAGATAGATCGCGGAACTGATGGTCGGGACGGCAATCAACGCCTGCAGGATCGACACATTCCAGCGGCGCAGCGCGGTCATATAAAGCGCGAAACAGCCCGCCGCGCCGATCAGCAGAAGATCACCCAGCCACTGCCCCGGCGGCGCATCCAGACTGAAGCTGTCGCCACCGACCATGGCGCCACCGACGACGATCAAAACCATGCCGCCCATCTGTGCACGCGCCGGCAACTCACGCAGCCAGTAATATCCGATCACCGCGGCGAAGATCGGCATCACCCCGTTGGTGAGGACCCCCGCATGCACGACCGGCGCCAGCGCCATGCCACCGAAAGAAGTCAGCGCGAAAGGGACCCCCACGCCGAAGGAAAGGACCGCGCCCTTCCACAAGGGTAAACCCGCCAGACCTTTTGTCAGCAACAGCGGCAACACGATGACGGCAGCCACGCCGACGCGGATCGCGGTCACATCGAAAGGTGTCAGTGCATTCAGGACACCGAACCGCGATGCCACGATCCAGCCGCCCCAGATGAACGGCACCACCAGTCCGCAACTCAAGCCGACGGCAAAACTGGGCGATCCCGCATTCATTGGACTGGCCTCGCCATACGTGGTGACGCAGCGCCCGACAGCAGACCCGGGCCGAGCGCGACCAGGATACCGGCCGTGACCACAATCACCCCGATGATGCTGATCGTGGACGGGATTTCACCCAGGGTCGGGATGGCGATAAGGACCGCCACCGCCGGCGCCCCGGACATCATCGCAGCCTGGCGCATACCCCCCAGCATGCGCGCGGCGTGGGCGATCATGATTGATGCAAAGAACGCCGCAACGATGCCCTGATACACCCCCTGCAGGGCAATTTCCGGCCACGGTGTCGCGGCCAGGTTGCTGGGCAGGAAAAGCAGCCAGAGCGGCACGTAGAGCAAAAGATTGATTCCGTTCACGATGATCAGGGATTGCAGCGCGGTGATACCCCAGCCGCGAACGGTGGTCAGGAACGTAGCGTTGCACGCCGCCGCCCCAAGAAACAGGAGATGCCCGCGCCACTGGCCCGGCATGCCGTTGGCCAGCGCATCCCAGCCTGTTGCCAGCACGCCACCCACGATCATGATGATCCCGACCACCCGCCAGCTGCCGAGGCGATTGCCGAAGACAAACCAGCCAATCCCCGCGGCAATGACCGGCATGGCACCGTTGGTGACAATGCCGCCATGGGCGACCGGCGCGAACGACATGCCGCCGAACAGGAACAGCGCAAACGGCGCCCCCGATGTCGCGGCGATGATCAACATTTTCCAGAGTTCGAGGCGTGGCCAACGCATGCGCAGGATGACCGGCAGGGTGCAAATACCAGCGACCCCGAACCGCAGGCCGGCCATGTCATACACCGTGAGGCTTGAAGTGGCGCCGAACCGCGAGACCACCAGCATGCCTGCGAACAACAGCATTACGGTGATACCCGCCACGACACCGAGCGCGGCGTCGCGATTCACCCCTGTATCTCCGGCAGGAAAAAGGCCCCACCCGGCTGACTATGCGGCATGGGGCCTCATCCCTGAATCGAAAACCCGAAACCTGTCGGTGTTCGAGATGGCTACTGCGTCACGATCGTGGCTTCAGACTTCTCACGCACCTCGTCGATGGTCACGTCCGGCGCCAGCTCCTGAATATGGACACCGCCTTCGCCAATGCGGAACAGGCCCAGCTCGGTGATGATGTCGTCGACCACGCCCGCGCCCGTGAGCGGCAGGTTGCATTCCTTGAGCAGCTTCGCCGAGCCGTCCTTGGCGTTGTGGTCCATCAGGATCACCACGCGTTTGACGCCGGCGACCAGATCCATCGCGCCGCCCATGCCCTTGACCATCTTGCCGGGGATCATCCAGTTCGCCAGATCGCCATTTTCGGCCACCTGCAACGCACCGAGGATCGACATGTTGATGTGCCCGCCGCGGATCATCGCGAAGGATTGTGCGCTGTCGAAATACACAGACTTCGGCGTCTCGGTGATCGTTTGCTTGCCGGCGTTGATCAGGTCGGCATCGACCTCGTTGTCGGTCGGGAACGGTCCCATGCCGAGCATGCCGTTCTCCGACTGGAAGTTCACATCCATGTCGGCGGGAATGAAGTTCGCCACCTTCGTCGGCATGCCGATGCCGAGATTGACATAGAAACCGTCTTCAAGTTCCTGCGCCGCGCGGGCGCACATTTCATCGCGTGTCCAAGCCATTTTCCGTCTCCTTCACTTTATCTTCGTGTTCCGGTCAGCCTTTGCTGTTCGTTAGCCGTCGCTAACGGTCCGGAACTCGATGCGTTTCTCGAAATCCTGACCCTGGAAGATCCGGTGGGTGTAGATGCTGGGCAGGTGGATACCATCGGGATCGAGCTGACCCGGTTCGACCAATTCTTCAACTTCAATGACGCAGACCTTGCCGGCCGTCGCCATCGGGGCGTTGAAGTTACGTGCCGTCTTGCGGAAGACGATGTTGCCCGCCGTATCGCCCTTCCAGGCCTTGATGATCGCCAGGTCACCGGTCAGCCCGCGCTCCATGACATAGGTCTGACCATCGAACTCCTTGGTCTCCTTGCCTTCCGCGATGATCGTGCCGACACCGGTCTTGGTGTAGAAGGCCGGTATTCCCGCACCCCCTGCGCGGCAACGCTCGGCGAGCGTACCTTGCGGGTTGAATTCGAGCTCCAGCTCACCGGCCAGGAACTGCGCCTCGAAGGTCTTGTTCTCACCCACATAGGACGAAATCATTTTCTTGACCTGCCGGGTCTGCAGCAAAAGCCCGAGCCCGAAATCATCCACCCCGGCATTGTTCGACGCGATGGTGAGATCCTTCACGCCCGAATCCCGGATCGCCAGGATCATGTGCTCCGGAATGCCACACAGGCCGAACCCGCCGGCAAGGATCGTCATGCCGTCATGGAGTAGCCCATCGAGTGCAGACTTGGCGTCCGCATAAACCTTCTTGCTCATCTCTTCGCCCCGATTTGTATGTTCTGTTTTCTTTGGGTCTTGCGCCCAGTGTCAACGAAAGCAATCTGGCCCGATTATGCCCAACCAGACAGTCCCTTCATAGCCCGCGAAAGCGTTTTCAAAGACCCAAATCCGCAGCCCTGCCACGCAGGAGCCGACTATCGAGCCGCGGCCCTCCTGCTCTATTGTGGTCGACCATGCCCAACCGCCTTGCCACCATGTCCCCTACCGTGATTGCGATTTCCCTGATGGTCGGGGCGATGGTGTTGTTTTCCGTCGGCCACGGGCTCGTACGTTTCGCCAGCACCGAGCTGCACCCGTTCCAGATCGGATTTCTGCGTTCGACCTTCGGTCTGGTCTTCATGTTGCCCTTGATTTTGCAGGGCTGGGATTTTTCAGATCTGCGGCTGAAACGCCCGAAACTCCATCTCATCCGTGGCGCGCTGTCCGCCGTGAACACCCTGGCCTGGTTCACCGCCATCGCCATCATGCCCCTGGGTGAGGCCGTGGCCCTGAACTTCACATCGCCCCTGTTCGCGACAATCCTGGCCGCCATATTTCTCGGTGAAGTCGTTCGCGCCCGTCGCTGGACGGCGACCATCATCGGTTTCATCGGCGTGTTGATCGTGGTCAGGCCCGGCGTCGAGACCGTTCAGCTCGGCGCTCTTCTGGCGCTCGGCAGCGCCATGTCGATCGCGGTCAATGTGTTGTTGATCCGGGTCATGTCCCAGGAGGACAGCACCCGCGCGATCGTCCTGACATTCAATATGGCGATCACCTTCTTCACGCTCATCCCCGCGATCCTCGTCTGGGCCTGGCCAAGCCCGATCATGTGGGTCGTGACGTTTACCATCGGTGTCACCACGACCGTGGCCCATCTGATGCTGACAAAGGCAATGAGCCTCGCCGAAGCCTCTGCGATCGTGCCGCTCGAATTCATCCGGCTGCCATTGGCGGTCCTCATCGGCTTCGTCTGGTTTTCGGAAATACTCGATGTCTGGACGCTCGTCGGCGCAACGATCATCGGCTGTTCGGCGGTCTACATCGCCCGGCGCGAGGCACTTGCAGCCAACCGCATCACGACGACGACCGCAACGTGACCGACAAACGAACACACATATTCGGGTTGCCGCGCAACATCGTCGCGATCGTCGCCATGGTCACGGGCGCTGCCTGCCTGGCCGGCAACCACGCGCTGGTGCGGTCCGTCGCCGATGAGGTCGGCGCGCTGGAGACGTCGGCACTTCGGTTCCTCTGGGCCGTACCGCTGATGTTGCCCTGGCTGATTCGCAGTCGCGGTCGCATGCTGCGAACAAACCGCCACGGCCTGCATTTTCTGGCCGGCCTGACCACTGTTGCATCGACCCTGTTCCTGTTCAGCGGTCTGGCCCTGCTTCCGCTCGCTTTTGCAACCTCGCTCAGCTTCACCGCGCCGCTGTTCGCGACAGTCATGGCGGTCCTGCTGCTCAGCGAACGCGTGTCGATGGCGCGCTGGATTACGATCGCAGTGGGATTCGCCGGCGTGTTGATCATCTTGCGGCCCGGTGTCGCACCGGTCTCACCCGTCTCCATGCTGCCGCTGGGATTCGCCGTCGCGTATGCGTTCTGGTTCATTCTCATGAAGCGACTGGGCGGCACGGAACAGAAAACCACGACAACTTTCTACCAGACCGTCTGGTCGGCGCTGTTGCTGACCCTGATCGCCCTGCCCGAATGGCAGTGGCCGAGCTGGGATGCAACATGGCGATCCGCCGCCATGGCCAGTCTCGGCACCGCGGCGATATTTCTGGTCGCGTGGGCCTTCGATCTGGCCGAGGCATCACTGATCGCACCCTTCGACTACATCCGCCTGCCACTGATCACCCTGATCGCCTATCTCGCATTTGGCGAGGTGCCGGATATGTTCACCGTCATCGGCGCCATCGTGATTGTCGCCGCCACCCTCGTTTCAGCGCGCTTGGGGCGCCCCGCACCGCCACGGCAGTGACTTGACTCACGCCCGCCGGCGACGGGTTAATACGGATTGATCGTACGGGGAGAACATCATGGATTTCGGCATCTTCAACTTGATAAACCGCCGCCACCGCAGTCAAACGGTGCCGCAGGTCATCGCCGAAACCGTCGAGCATATTCAGGCTGCCGAGACCGCCGGGTTCGGCGTTTCATGGTTCACCGAACATCATTTCACCAATTATTCCATGGCCCCCTCGCCACTGATGATGGTCGGCCATGTCGCACCGCAGACGCTGCGTATCAAACTCGGCACCGCGGTTATCCTGCCGGCGCTTTATCAACCCGCGCGTTTGCTGGGCGATATCGCCTTTGCCGACAATCTGGCCGAAGGTCGGTTGATCGTCGGCCTTGGCAGCGGCTACCAGGCTTATGAGTTGCGCCGGTTCGGCATCGATTTGGCAGAATCCAGCGCCATCACGGACGAGTGGATCGACTTCCTCGCCCAGGGTCTCGGCCAGGAATCCTTCGAGTTCCATGGAAAATATATCGACCTGCCACAGACATGGTTCACGGTCGATCCAATCCAGACTCCCCGCCCGCCAATCTGGATCGCGGGGAACAGCCCGGGATCCCAGCAACGCGCACTCAAGGGTGACTATCCGCTGATCGCCACCGGCTTTGGCCGTGACGCCGACACCCTGGCAGAGATTCGTGCCGGGGCAGACGAGGCATGGCAAGCGGGCGGACGCGACCCGGAGACCATCCGCTTCGGCACCCTGCGATATTGCTTCGTGACCGATGACAAGGCCGAGGCGCTTGCCTTTGCCGAGAACGCCCGTTCCCAGGTTCGGCTTTCGTCCTACCTGCGTCAGGGTCAGACCGAACTCGACGCCGGCTGGTTGCCGGAACAAGCGTTCGACGGCGAGATGTCGCCGGAAGACATTCTCAGATGGAATCCGATCGGTGACCCCGAGACCGTGGCCGAACGGCTCGTCGAGGAAATCGAGAAGGTCGGTTCGGACCACATCGCGCTGTACATGACCATCGGCGATACCGACCACGAGGCGGTAATAACGTCGATCCGGCGCTTCGGAAGAGAGGTCATGCCGCTGATCGAGAAAAGCGTCGGGCCGCTGGCTGCGGCCGGCCGCTATGCGAAGGCGATGACAGCAGCCGCAGCCGGGTAGGCGCACCATCAAGATGGCGCCCGACGGAATTGAACTGCGAACGTTGCAGCCCGACGGTGACCGGGACGGCGTCGCATGAGCACCAAGGCGATCCGGCGCATCGACGGACTCGCACCACCGGCGGTGTTGGCCCATGCCGACTGGTCGGTGGATGCCCGCAAGCGCTGGGTCGCGCGCGCCGCACGCACCGCGACGGGCGGCTATGTGGCCCTCGCGCCCGAACCCGTCAGCCAGATCGACAACTTCTTCGACCGGCTGGCCGCCGGCGCGGGACCCGGTGAAACCGTGTTTGCCGGGTTCGATTTCCCGCTGGGCCTGCCCGAAGCCTATGCCGCCAGAGCCGGAATCGACCACTTCATCTCCGCGCTGTCGCGGTTCGGACGCGGGCGCTGGTCGGACTTTTATGACCCGGCCGGTGCACAAAACGAGATCTCGATCCACCGACCGTTCTATCCCAACAAGCCCGGCGGCACCCGGCACAAGCATCTAACCGACGGGCTCGGCGTTGCGGGCATAGACGATCTGCGCCGGGTCTGCGACCACCCGACGGATCTGCGTTTTGCGGCAAGCCCCCTGTTCTGGACCCTCGGCGGCCAGCAGGTTGGCAAGGCGGCAATTTGCGGCTGGCGCGACCTCATCGCGCCGGCCCGGCGCAGCCGAAACGCGTTCCATATTTGGCCGTTCGACGGCGACCTCACGACACTGCTCGACCGCCCCGGAATCGTCGTGGCCGAGACCTACCCCGGCGAGGTCTATTCTCATCTACGCCTGAGAATTGGTGCGCCCAACAAGTCGAAACGCAATCAGTCCGATCGGCGCGACGATGCCGCACCCCTGCTCGCCTGGGCCACCGACAACGATGTTGAGCTATCTGCGGCGCTTGCCGCCGACATCCGTGACGGGTTCGGGCCGGGCGGCGACGGGGAGGACCGTTTTGACGCGACAGTCGGCCTGTTCGGCATGCTCAACGTCGTCTTCGGTCACCGGCCGCTTGGCGACCCGCGAGATCCCGTACAGCGTGACCTCGAAGGCTGGATTCTTGGTCTCGACCCGGATCGGCTTCGCCCGCGCAGCCGCTGAGCCCGCATTGAAGGCAACCGGACAGCGCTGTAAAACCAAGACCGCTCAAACTCACGCATCAGGAGATCATCATGGACGTCAACGGACAGGCAGCGGTTATCACCGGCGGCGGCTCGGGCATCGGAGCCGAGGTCGCGCGCCATTGCGCCAAGGCGGGCATGAAAGTGTCCCTGCTCGACGTCAACATGGACGGCGCCAACGCGGTCGCCGAGGAGATCGGCGGCACCGCCGTCGAATGCGACGTGACCAGCGCCGACAGCGGGGAAGCGGCCATCGCGGCCGCACGCGATGCCAACGGCATTGGCCGCCTGCTGGTCAATTGTGCCGGCGTGGGCACACCCGGACGGATCGTCGGGCGCAACGGTCCCCTGCCGCTCGATGCGTTCAACTTCGTTATCCAGGTCAATCTGGTCGGCTCGTTCAACATGATGCGGCTGTTCGCCGCCGAGCTGGGCGAGGCAGAACCCTTCGACGACGGTGAACGCGGCCTGATCATCAGCACCGCCTCGGTCGCCGCGACCGAAGGCCAGATCGGCCAGGCCGCCTACGCATCATCCAAGGGCGGGATCGTGTCGCTCAACCTCGTCGCCGCGCGCGAGTTTGCATCGCGTGGCATCCGGGTTAACACCATCGCGCCGGGCCTGATCGACACGCCGATGATGGCCGGTCTGCCCGACGAGGCCCGTGCAAGCCTGGCCGAGCAGCCCGAATTTCCCAAGCGCCTGGGGCGCGCAGACGAATATGCAAGCCTCGTCATGCATATGTGCGAGAACGTGCTGATCAACGGTGCCGTGATGCGCCTAGACGGCGCGCTTCGCATGGCCGCGCGCTAACACATGTCCGGTGACCCGAGAGTTGCAACGGCACTCAGCCACTGGGCGCCGCGATTCGTCGCAAACGGCGTGCCGCTCACCGATTTCCAGGAAGTTACCGGCGCCATCGAAAACTGGGACGATTGGTGCCGCGCCTGGTCGGCGCGGGCGGCGATCCACGAGGAGATGGGCCGGCGGGCGCTCGATGACGGGTATGCGTTGAGTGCGGGGGAGCACCTGACGACCGCGGGCGTTTGCTACCACTTCGCCAAATTCCTGTTCGTGAACGACCCCGAGCAGATGCAGGCGGCGCATTTGAAGGCCGTCGAATGCCGACGCCTGGCGCTCCCGTTCCTGCGGCCGGCGGGCGAACGGGTGATGATCCCCTACGAAGGCTCGATGCTGGCCGGCATCCTGCGGCGGCCCGAGAACGCAGAATGCGCCCCGGTCGTGGTCATGGCGATGGGCCTCGATTCCTCGAAGGAGGAAATGGACTCCTATGAGAACCTGTTCCTCGCACGCGGCCTGGCGACCCTGACGTTCGACGGTCCCGGCCAGGGCGAGGGTGAGTATGAATTCGCAATCCGCCACGACTATGAGGTGCCGGTTGGCGCGGTCCTCGACTGGCTCGAGCTGCGCGACGATGTAGATGCCAGTCGCGCCGGGCTGTGGGGCGTGAGCCTCGGCGGCTACTACGCCGCCCGCGCCGCCGCCTTTGAACACCGCCTCAAGGCCTGCATCGGACTTTCCGGGCCCTATAATTGGGGTGCCGTTTGGGAAAACCTGCCGGACCTGACCCACGCCGCGTTCCGCGCGCGAACGAAATCAGCCTCCGATGATGAGGCTCGCGATACGGCGCACAAGCTTTCCCTGGAAGGGGTCGCGGAGAAAATTGTTTGCCCGCTATTCGTGCTGGCCGGCAAGCTGGACCGGCTGGTGCCCTATACCGATGCCGAACGGTTGGCATCGGAAGCCTCGGGGCCCGTCGAACTGCTGGTGGTCGAAGACGGCAATCACATCGCCAACAACCGGACCTACCGATACCGGCTGCAATCGGCCGACTGGATGGCAGCCCAGCTAGGCTGACGCGGCGGCATCCATAAACGCGGCGAGCTCCATGTCGAGCTCGGTCAATCCGCCCGCATCATGGGTCGACAATGTGACCTCCACCCGGTTCCAGACATTGAACCATTCAGGGTGATGGTTCATCGCCTCGGCCTTGAGCGCGGCCCGGGTCATGAAGCCGAAAGCCCCGTTGAAATCGGCGAACTGGAATGTCCGGGTGATCGCGTCACGACCCTCGACCAGGGTCCATTCTTCGAGGGAGGCCAGCGCCGATTCGCGGGTCGTGCCTTCGAGTTTCTCAGCCATCGCGGCCTCCTCATTCTCCGTTACGTCTTGCGCGTAAAACTGACGGTGCTTGGCGTCGCGATCAAGGCCCCCTATATGAAGGCGTCATGGCCGCGACCGGAAGATACGAATCATCCCCCTCCCTTGTGGAACTCGAAGCGATCGCCGGCGAGGCGTTCGCGACGATCCCGCGCGCGCTTTCACGCCATGTCGCGGATGTGGCAATCCATGTCGTTGATTTTCCCGACGATGAGACGATGGAGGCCATGGAGCTCGAAAGCCCTTTCGATATCCTCGGCTTGTATGTGGGTGTCAGCCTCGACCAGAAATCCGTCGCGGATACCCCCAGTGACATCGACCGCATCTATCTGTACCGCCGACCGCTCCTCGACTACTGGTGCGAGACCGAAGAGAATCTGTACCACCTCGTGCGCCATGTGCTGATCCACGAGATCGGACATCATTTCGGCTTTTCCGACGATGACATGGAACAGATCGAGGCCAACCCGGGCTAGAACCCGATCCCGGCGAGACGTTTCCGCAATTCCGGCAGAAGCTGTGATGCGAACCAGGGATTCTTTTTCTCCCATCCGTTCGTTCGCCAGCTGGGGTGCGGCAATGGCGCGACACCAGCCCCGTGCGCGCGCCAGTCGGCCACCGCATCGGTCATGGTCCGGTAGCCCGGCAGGAAAGACCGGATCGCATAGTTGCCCACACAAAGTGTGAGCCGCACATCGGGCATTGCCGCCAGGAGAGGCGCATGCCAGCGCGGGGCGCATTCGGGCCGTGGCGGCGCGTCACCGCCTTTCGGCAATCGCCCGGGGTAACAAAAGCCCATGGGCATGATCGCCACACGCGCCTCGTCGTAGAAAACCTCGCGTTCCATCCCGAGCCAGTCCCGCAGCCGGTCGCCGGACGGGTCGTCGAAGGAAAGCCCGCTTGCATGGGCCTTCGTACCCGGCGCCTGGCTGATGATCAGAAGCTGCGCGGTGGTCGACGCGCGAACCAGCGGCAGCGGCCCGAGCGGCAGCCCGGCGCACAGGGTGCACGCACGGGCCGCTGCCAGGATCGTGGCCAGAGATGCGTCAGTTTCAGGCAAGTGCGTGAAGCTCGTCGACAAAGGCGGGCACGATCTCGGTGGCGGGGCCATAACGCCCCTCCTGAAACAGGCTCGCGCCAAGAGATTCCTCGAGATTGAGCTCGACCGTATAGGCGCCATGGGTTCGCGCCTCCTGCACGAAACCGGCCGCCGGGTAAACGTTCCCCGACGTCCCGATCGAGACGAACAGACCACAGTTGTCGAGCGCGGCCCCGATCCGGTCCATTTCGAGCGGCATCTCGCCAAACCAGACCACATGGGGCCGCATCGTGCCGGTCGCGCCGCATTTGGCGCATGTCATTGCGATCGCGATATCCCCGATCCCATCCACGAGATCGCCGCAATCATTGCATCGGGTCTTCGCCAGCTCGCCATGCATGTGGATGAGGTTCCGGCTCCCCCCGCGCGCGTGCAGGTCGTCGATATTCTGGGTCACGAGAAGAACGCCACCCGGCCAGAATCCCTCGAGCACACCAAGCGCGCGATGCGCTGCGTTGGGCTGAATGTCATCGTCACCCATCTGGGCGCGGCGCAGATTATAGAATCCGAGGACCGCCTCCGGGTCACGGGCGAAGGCCTGCGGTGTCGCCACATCCTCGATCTTGTGCTTTGCCCATATCCCGTCCGGATCGCGAAAGGTCTGCAGCCCGGACTCCTTGGAAATCCCGGCACCCGTCAGAATGACGATGGGATCGGCGGGGGAAATATTCTCAGCGAGGCTCATGGGCATTTCCTGTTCACGGGCGAGCGAGCAGGTAGTCGGTTTCGCGGACATAGATCGCGCCGCCCCGCCCGAGGGTCGACGAATATAACCCGAAAGATCCCACCGGAAACGCCGGCGCGCGAAAGCCGCCATGGTCGGCCAGAAATCCCGCGATCCGCGCCGTGCGCGTGTCCCGGCATCGGGCCAGGGTTACATGGGGATGAAATTTGCGACCCTCCGGCGCCAGTCCGGCCCGCTGGCAGGCCGCCTCGACCCGCGCCTGCAGATTATCCAGCGCCGGGTCGCGCGTAACTCCGGCCCACAGGGCGCGCACCAAGCCGCGCGAATCGAAGTGCCCGACCCCCTGCAAGGCAATCTCGAATGGCGGCGCATCGATCCGTGACAGGGCCACATCGACGTCGCCGGCGGTTGCTTCATCCACCTCGCCGATGAAACGCAGGGTTATGTGGTGGTTCGCAGCTGACAGCCAGCGCGCACCGGGAATCTGACCCCGCAGGCCAGCCAGTCTTTCGCTGAGGGCTTCGGGCAAACCGATACCGACGAAAAGCCGGATCATTGCGGGGCACTCCCCTCCAGGGGCAACGCGCGCAACACGAAGGGCAGAATTCGGCTCACAATCCGGTCTACCCCGGCGGCGTTCGGGTGAATTCCATCGGGCTGATTGAGGGATCGCTCCGCCGCAACACCCTCCAGAAAGAACGGATAGAAGACGACATCGTGGCGGGTCGCGAGGCGCGGGAAAACCGCATCGAACGCCGCGGCATATTCGCGTCCCAGATTCGGCGGCGCCAGCATGCCGGTGAACAGCACCGGAATATCGCGCGACGCGAGCGCCATCAAAATGCCATCGAGATTGGCCTCGGTCTCGGCGGGATCGATACCCCGCAAACCGTCATTGGCCCCCAGTTCGAGGATCACCAGATCTGCATCGTCGGGCAACGACCAGTTGAGCCGGGCGCGACCGCCCGCCGTCGTGTCACCTGACACACCGGAGTTGACGACCCGTGCATCGACACCGTCCGCGCGCAATGCCGCCTCGAGACGCACCGGAAAGGAATCCGCCTCGTCGAGCCCGAATCCCGCCGACAGGCTGTCCCCGAAGGCGATGATCACCGGCTTGTCATCGGCCGCCGCGGGCCATACCGATAGGATCAGAACAAGACACAAGGCCGCCGATACGACACACAGGCGCTGTATCGCTCCGGCATTGATGATCCGGGCCGCGCCGCCATATGTAGAATCCAGATAAGATGTCATCGGTCGAAGGCGAACCATCATGAAAAACCAGCCCGGAACGGGTCCCACCACCCAACGTGGCACGGATGCGGCACCGATGATCACGCTCGACGATGCCGAACTTCATTTGGCGAGTGCAGGCGGCAACGTCAACATCCTGCGTGGAATCGATTTATCCATCGCGCCCGGCGAGAGCGTCGGCGTCGTCGGCCCATCAGGATCCGGCAAAACCACAATGATGATGGTGATCGCCGGCCTCGAACGGTTGACCGGCGGGACCGTGACGGTGGCCGGCCGGGACCTCGCGGCACTGGACGAAGATGCACTGGCCCGGTTTCGCCGGGCGAATGTCGGGATCGTGTTTCAGGCCTTTCATCTGATTCCGACGATGAGCGCATTGGAGAATGTCGCGGTGCCGCTTGAATTCGCGGGCGATGCCAGCGCCTTCGACGTGGCGCGCGAAAGTCTCGAAACCGTGGGCCTGGGCCACCGTCTCGATCACTATCCTTCCCAGCTGTCCGGCGGCGAGCAGCAACGTGTGGCTATCGCCCGCGCCTTCGCACCCCGACCGAAGCTCCTGCTGGCCGACGAGCCCACCGGCAACCTCGACGGCGAGACCGGCGCCAATATCATCGAAACGCTTTTCGACCTGTCCGCACAGCACGACACGACACTGATGCTGATCACCCACGATCCGGCCATCGCAGCGCGCTGCGCGCGCATGGTTCATCTCCGCGACGGACAAATCTCGGCAAGCGACGTGCCGGGGTGAGCAATCTCTCGGGGACCAACGACATCTCGTGGCCGCTGGCGGTAAAGCTGGCGCGCCGGGAACTGCGCGGCAGCCTGCGCAGCTTCCGGATTTTCCTCGCCTGCCTTGCCATCGGTGTGGCGGCGATCGCTGCCGTGGGGTCGACACGCGCCATGCTGGAGGAAAGCATCAGCTCCGATGCACGCGAGATTCTCGGTGGCGACGTGCTCGTCGACATCGTGCATCGTCCCGCAACCACCAATGAACGCGCAGCTTTGGCAAAAGCCGGAACACTGGCCGGCAGCGCCGAGATGCGCGCCATGGTCCGCACCGGTGCCGCAACGAACACCGGCGCGCGCTCACTAATCGAACTCAAGACCGTCGAGGCGACCTATCCCCTCTACGGCACCCTGGAGACCGAACCCAGCTTGCCGCTGGCGCAGATGCTGGGGCTGCGCGACGGGCGGTGGGGTGCTGCCATCGCACCCGAGTTGATCGACAAGCTGGGCATAACCGTCGGGGATCTGGTGCGGATCGGCGAGACCAGCTTCGAAGTTCGCGCGACCATCCGGCATGAGCCTGACCGGGTCGGCGGATCGGGCCTGTTCTCACTGGGACCGCGGGTATTGATCGACAACGCCGCCCTCGCGGACACGGCCTTGGTCCAGCCCGGCAGCCTCATCCACTATAATTATCGCGTCCGCCTGCCCGACGAGACCACACCGGCCGCATTCATCGCGGGGGTCAACGCTGGCTTCCCCGATGCCGGTTGGCGCATCCGGACCCTCGATGAATCTTCACCCCGGCTCAGCCGGCTGATCGGCAGGGTTACGCTTTTCCTGTCTTTCGTCGGCCTGACGGCGTTGCTGATCGGCGGGGTCGGCGTGGCCAACGCGGTTCGCGCCTGGCTCGATGGCAAGACCGAAACAATCGCAACCCTCAAATGTATCGGTGCGCCGCGCACCTTGATCTTCCGGGTTTACCTGCTGCAGGTGATGGCTCTCGCACTGGGTGGAATCGCCATCGGGCTGGCGCTCGGGGCCGCGCTGCCCCTGCTCGCCGCCGATGCGCTGGCATCGGTCGTTCCCATCCGTGTCGCAACGGGTCTGTTCCCGCTGCCTCTCGTCATCGCCGCCCTGTTCGGGTTTCTGACTGCGCTGGTCTTCTCGGTCTGGTCGGTCGCGCGGGCTTGTGAAATTCCACCCGCCGGTCTGTTCCGGGCCCTTGTTTCGCCATCGCGCGGGCGACCGCGACCGGCCTACATCCTCGCGATCATATTGCTGGCCATTGCCCTGGCGGCACTCGCGGTCGCGACCGCGTCCGATGCGGGTTTTGCCACCTGGTTCGTCGCCGGGTCCATCGGCGCGATGATTGCGTTCCGCCTCGCAGCCGCCGGAATCGCAAACATCGCGGCGCGCATCAAACGGGTCAAACACCCGGCGATCCGGCTCGCCCTGGCCGGCCTGCATCGCCCTGGTGCCGCAACGGCATCCGTCGTCCTGTCCCTCGGCCTGGGCCTGTCGATGCTGATCACCGTAGCCACGATCGAAGGCAATCTGTCGCGCCAGATTTCCGATGAACTTCCCCAGGACGCGCCGGCTTTTTTCTTTGTCGATATCCAGCCGCAGCAGGTGGCACCGTTCGAAGCCCTGGTGGCCGATGTCGCGGGCGTCGAACGTAGCGAGCAGGTGCCGATGCTGCGCGGGCGCATTACCGCCATCAACGGCACCCCCGCCGCCGAAGCCCGAATCGCGCCCGACACACGCTGGGTCTTGCGTGGCGATCGCGGCATCACCTGGGCTGCCGAAGCCCCCGCCCACAACCCTGTCGTCACGGGCGAGTGGTGGGCCGCCGACTACCGGGGCGAGATGCTGGTCAGCATCGATGATCAGGTCGCCACGGGGCTTGGCGTCGAAGTCGGTGACACGATCACCGTCAACGTGCTGGGCTGCGCCTTTACCGCGACCATCGCAAATACGCGCCAAATCGACTGGCAGCGCCTGGCCATCAACTTCGTGATGGTGTTCTCGCCGGGGATTCTCGAATCCGCGCCACGCATGCATATCGCCATCGTCCATGCCGACGCGGCGGCCGAAGATCCGCTCGAACGCGATGTCACCGACAGGTTCGCAAACATCACGTCGATCAGGGTGCGCGCGGCCATCGAGACTGTGGCCACGCTCGTCGGCAACGTCGGGGCCGCCGTGCGCCTGACGACATTGATTACCCTGGTCTCGGGTGTGCTGGTTCTCGCCGGCGCGATCGCCGCGGGTCGCCGTCGGCGTATCTACGACAGCGTCGTCCTCAAGGTCCTCGGTGCCACACGGCGTGACATCGTGACGGCCTATATTCTGGAGTACGGTTTGCTCGGCCTCGTGACCGCGATTATCGCGGCCATCGTCGGTAGTGTCACCGGTTGGGCCGTTGTCACCTGGCTGCTCGGTATAGACTGGACGCCCGAGCCGGTTGCGGTCATCGTCACCGCCGTGATCGGCACCCTGATCACCATCGGGGCCGGGCTTATCGGCACATGGCGGGCACTGGGCCAGTCCGCCGCGCCTTGGTTACGAAACGAATAGCTCATTCTCCAGACGGCAGGATCCGGCGTGAACGACGAACAGAACAAGAAAAACCCGACACCCGGTACGCCGCCCGAAGCGCCATTTCAAAGCGGGCCAAAACCCACCCTGCACCCACCCAAGGTGCACACGATGCGCATGGGTCATTTGCCGCTGACAATATTTGTCACCATCGCCATCTCGGGCCTGTTTGCCCTGGCTTTCGAACTCGGATCCGCCCCGCCGGTCGCCGGTATCGGACTGCTCGCGCTGTTGATCATCTTCTCGGCGATCACACCCAATGCTACGGATTCCGCCGCCACCGCCGGCACACGTTTCACGGTGGCCCGGGTGGCGATGACATGTTTGCTGGGCGGGCTCGCGGTCATACCCGCCGGAAGCCCGCCCGACCCGCTACTCTGGTCTGTCGCCGTGATGGGCTTCGCGGCTGCAGGCCTCGGGGCGGTCGATGGATGGCTCGCCCGGATCACTTATTCCACCAGCGGGTTCAGCGAAAGATTGGGCACCATGGCGGGGGCCCTTCTGGTGCTGGCGCTGTCATTGCTTGTCTGGCGGCTCGGCCTCGCCGGGGTCTGGGTCGTCGCGGCCGGCGCGCTCGGCTTTGCTGAAGCTGCATTGCTGGCACGGCGTCACACGACGCATCGCGACGTCTGGCGCGTTGGCGCCGATCTGCTCGTCCGGGTCGCGCTTGCCGCCGCGATCATACCCATCGCACCGCCGGTTGCCGTCACGGCACTGGCCGTCCTGGCGACCGCCGTCGCAATTGGCCTCATGGGCCACACATTACTTCAGCAACCCACCGAGGCTTCCTCGTAATCTATTAAAATCAAGGGTTTATGGCGTTCGTCATCACAGAAAATCCAACCGTCTAACGGTTGAATTACACCCCCAAACGCCCCATATTCCTCGCAGCTAACATTTTCGCATGACAGGGAACCCTTGGGAGGGTCACGAAACCATGGCTAATCAATTCGAACGCGGGACGGTCATTCAAGGTCGCGCTACAGCCGACGCGCAGATCGATGAGGGCCTCCGGTCCTATATGCTGCGGGTCTACAACTACATGACGACGGGCCTCGCGCTGACGGGCATCATCGCCTATCTGGTGGCGAACACGCCGGTCGTGCTGCAGCAGTTCTACCAGGCCGGCCCACAGGGCCAGGTCGTCCAGACGCCGCTGGCGTGGATCGCCATGCTTTCACCACTGGCTTTCATTCTGGTGCTGTCCTTCGGCATCCAACGCATGAAGGCCTCGACGGCGCAGCTCCTGTTCTGGCTGTTCGCCGGTGTGATGGGCCTCTCGCTCAGCCACATCTTCCTGCAATTCACCGGCGCCAGCATCGCGCGGGTCTTCTTCATCACTGCCGCGACCTTCGCCGCGATGAGCCTCTATGGCTACACCACGAAGCGCGACCTGACGGGCCTGGGCAACTTCCTGTTTATGGGCCTGATCGGCATCATCCTCGCCAGCGTCGTGAATATCTTCATCGGTTCGACGATGATCCAGTTCGTGGTCTCTGTGCTCGGCGTGATCATCTTCGTAGGTTTGACGGCCTACGACACCCAGAAGATCAAGGAGATGTATAACGAGCTCGACAGCTCCGAGGTCGCCGGCAAGAAGGCGATCATGGGCGCGCTCCGGCTCTACCTCGATTTCATCAACCTGTTCATCATGCTGCTGCATCTGTTCGGCCAGCGCGACTAGGACAGCGTTACATAAGTGACGGCAAGCGCCCGGGCTCACGCCCGGGCGTTTTCTTTTGGGCCAAGGCAGGTCAGAATTCCGCCAACAATCGAAACGGGGGGAATCATGGCCAGTTTGAAGAACAAGATAATCGTGCTCACCGGCGCCAGCCGGGGCATCGGTGCGGCCGCCGCGCGCGAACTCGCCACCGACGGCGCCCATCTGGTGCTCTGCGCGCGCAGCGCGGAGGCCTGCGCCGAGACCCAAGCTGCAGTCGAGGCGTTGGGCGCCACGGCCGAGACCCACGGGTTCGTGGTCGCGGATTTCGACGCCGCGAAATCCTTCACCGACGGCATCCTGGACGAACATGGCCGGATCGACGTGCTGATCAACAATGCCGGTACCGGCCTGATGGGCTCTGTTGCCGATGTACCGCCGGACGCCTATCTGGACGTTCTCAAGATCAACGTGATGGGGCCGTACAACATGATCTCGGCCGCCCTGCCGGCCATGACCGAACGCGACGAGGGCATCATCGTCAACATCACCAGCGCCCGGGCCTTCATCCCGGACCGTTTCTACGCAGCCTACTGTTCGTCCAAGGCCGCGCTGCTATCGATGACCCAATGCCTGCACTACGACCTGGAAGACTCAGCGGTGAAAATCTTCGCCCTGTCGCCGGGATTCACCCAGACCGACATGGTCAATGACATCTACGCCAACCCGGTGTTCCGCGCGGCTGCGCTCACACCCGATCAGGGGCAACCGCCGGAGCGACCGGCCAAGGTCCTGGCCTGGCTGGTTCGCGAGGCACCGGCCGATCTGGCGGGTGTCCACAATCAGGTGCAATTCAACGACCTCACCCGCCGGGCCGGGATCGAAATCGTCTAGACCAAAATGCGGTAACCTTGTGTTCACCACGCTCGGCTATGCTGTGCGCGGAACCAGCCGTATTTCACGAACCAGAATGCAGCCGCGATGACCGAACGACTTTCGTTTAGCGAATTGCTCGACCATCACCCGGGCCAGTCGGCGCGCGACCTGGCCGGCAAGGCCCTGCGTCAGGCCCGCGAGCTCATGGGCGCAGATGCGGGCGCGCTTTATCTTTTGCGTCACGATAACGGCGCTCAGTTGCTGGAATGTGCGGCTTCCCAGCCCGATACGACGCCGCGCGGCGAAGCCATTCCGCTCGAGCATCCGGCGGTCGTGACCCAGGTTGTGCAGACCGGCGAAACCCTGAAATTCGCCGACGCCCCGATCGAAGCCACTCATGTGCCCTTCGATCCGCTTATCGATGCCTGTCATGGCATCACCGTCGGTGCCCTGATTGCGTTTGCCCTGTCCAATCATGCCGGCGAAATCGTCGGGGTCGTTACCCTGGCGAACGATGCCGATGCCGGGCGCCGGTTTGCCGACGAACATCTGGGGCTTCTGGTGCGGTTCAACCACCTGGTCGGCGCCGCGCTGGAGCACGCCGACACGCTTGAGCAGATCGGCAACATCGACACGGACAAACAGGAACGAAACGACCGCCTGCGTGTTCACGCAGAGGAACTGGCGCGCCTCGACGATGATAACGACGAATCATTCCGAATGGCGATCTCGCTTCTGGCGCGGGCGGCGGAGATTTACGACGAAGGAACCGGCAACCATGTGGTTCGGGTCAACGAGTACAGCCACTTTCTGGCAACCGCGCTCGGCATGGAGGCCGACTATTGCCGGGAACTCCGCTACTCGGCACAGCTCCATGATGTCGGGAAAATGGGTGTCGCACCGGCGGTCTTGCGAAAGACCGGCGCACTGAACGCGGACGAGCGGCGCGAAATGGACAACCACACAATCTACGGCCAACGTATCCTGAGCCGCTCACCACGCCTGGCCATGGCCGCCGACATCGCACTCAACCATCATGAAAAATGGGGCGGCAGCGGCTACCCATCCGGCAAACGGGAAGATGAGATTCCGCTCTCGGCCCGGATTGTCCAGATGGCGGATATCTACGATGCCCTGCGCTCGGAACGGCCCTACAAGCCGGATCTGGACCACGCGCGTGCGTGCGACATAATTTTACATGGTGACGAACGCATCGATTCCGCCGGACATTTCGATCCGGCCCTTATCGAGGCCTTTGCCGATACCCACCAGAAATTCGACGACATCTTTCAGGCATTTGTCGGCAACAGATAGGCCGGCGACACCACGGTCGATCAGTTATAGACCGGGTCCGTCGGTGACATAATTTTGCTGATGCGGGGCTTCACGTCACGCGGCTTGCGGTAGATCGCCGAGCAACGCAGGACCGGCTCTCCGTCGGCGACAACCGATCCTTCAACGAAATTCATGGTCCGCGTGCTTTTCGCCAGTCGCACATCGCAGGTGACCCACTGACCGGGATAAATTGGTGCCAGAAAATCGGCCTCCAGATGGATTGTCGGCGTCAGCCCGACCACACCGAGCTCATACATCGCTGACTGGGCCATCGCCACATCAACGAAGCTGGTCATCCAGCCACCATGGACGACATCGCGCGGGTTCAGATGGCGATGATCCGCGCGGAACCCGAATGTCGCCTTGGTCTGGGTGCATTTCACGAACAGCGGGCCATTGTTGGAGGTGAACGGGTTGGAGAACTCGAATGTCTCGAACCCGCGCGGAATCTTGATCGCCTGCTCGAGGCGATGCTCAAGATGGTCGAGCCGATCCGCACCCCAGAAACTCTCGCCGTCGAGCAGCATGAAGGGCGCGCCGAACATGCCGTCTTTCAGCGCCCGGCGATAAGCGTTATCGAGGTCCTTCTGCGCGCGAGCGTCATTCTGCGCTGCCTGAATATCCTTCATACGCACCGGCACACCTCGGGCCTTGCAGGCGCTGTTGAGTTGTTGGGCGGTGCGCACTTCCTTGCCGGTCCCGAAATAGCGATGGTCGATCGCCAGCGCAAATTCCTTGGCCAGGCCCGGGTTCTTGCGCTGCAACCGCCAGAACACCAGCCGGTGGAGAGTTGCACCATAAGGCGGTACTTCCGGCGGGAAGCTGACCGGCAAGCCGTTCATCTCGCACAGGCGCGGGAAGTCCTTTGAATTATGGGCGAACTTGGCCGGCTGGTCGCGCGGCGAGGTGGCCTCATGATGGTTCAGAATTGCCGGCAACGGCACGCAGTTCCACTGGACTTCGCGACCCCAGCGCGCGCCGATCGCCTCGATCCGGTTCATCGCCACATAGGAGTAGGCGGATACGAAATCAAAATAGAACTTGATAGGTGCTGGCATGCTGTTCCCCGGGTAAAAACCAAGCTGCGACACGATTCGCGCGTTCAGCGGCGATCCGATCGTAGATCGTGGTCGACAATATAGTCGGATATTTCCGATGCTGTCGCGCCCAGCCGGCCGGCCAAATAGGTGATGTGCGCTGGGTCAAAGCCGGTCGCGGCGCCGGACACGTATAGCGCGGCAATCGGCCGGCCTGACGGGTTCATGATCGGGGCCGCAACACCGGCACGCCCGGTAGCCACCTCACCGTCGTCGACGGCGTAGCCCTGAACCCGAACGACCGCCAGCTCACGAAGCAACGCATCAACATTAGTGATCGTCCGGGCCGTGTGTGCGGGAAGCGGTTCCAGGTTGTAGAGCTGGCGCACCTCGTCCGGCTCCAGCCACGCAAGCATGGCTTTGCCGGCGCTCGTCGCATGGGCATCCAGGCGCGTGCCGACGGCGATCAGGTCGTGCGGCCCAACCTTGTCGAAACATACGATCTGCGGACCCTCCAGGGCCGCCAGCTGGATTGTCTCGTCAAGATCGTCTGCAAGTCGACGCACAAACGGCCGGGCGTGATGACTGACGGTCTCGAGTTCGTTCCGCCGACGCCCGAGCGCAAATGCCTTGTAACCGAGGGTATAGGTGGCGTCGGTTTCGCTCTTGTAGATCCAGCCCGTCCGGGCCAACACGGAAAGCATCCGAAAGACAGTCGCCCGGTTGAGACCGGTCTCGCGCACAATGACCGCAAGGGGGACTGGATTTTCCGCCGCGCCCACACATTCGAGAATCGCGAAGCTGCGTTCCGCCGACTGGTTTTGATAGCGGGGGCCGGACATCTCAGACAGGTTGATCAATCATCGCGAATAGCCTGGATCAGCGGCTCGCGACGGACCAGCCACCATCCATACTGCTCGGGCCACTCGGCATACTCCGGGTCTGCTCCGAGTTCGTGCGCCATATGATGGGGCCAATGGGGATTGTAGAGGACCTCCCGGGCGACGGCGACCAGGTCTGCCGCCCCGGACGTTACAAGTTCCTCGGCAACATCCGCATCCAGCACCAACCCCACCACCATGGTCGAGATACCCGTCTCTTCGCGAATCTGTGATCCGCAGGCTCCCCGGAAACCCTGTTCACGCGGCCCACCTGCGGTGGCGGGGCCGGCGATCCCGCCTGACGAGCAATCGATCACATCAACGCCGCGTGCCTTGAGTTCACCTGCCAGTGCCACGGAATCCTCGAGCTGCCAGCCGTCACCGCCACCGTCCGCATCGACCGAGGAAATCCGCACGAACAGCGGTTTGTCATCCGGCCAGACAGCGCGGACCTTCGCCGCCGTCTCCAGCGTAAATCGCATGCGTCCGGCCAGATCACCGCCATAGGCATCGTTGCGATGGTTGGACAGTGGCGACAGGAAGGAATGGGCGAGATAGCCATGGGCGGAGTGGATTTCGAGAACTTCGAACCCGGCATCGGCCGCATGACCAGCGGCCGTGGCAAAATTATCCTGGATACTCTCAATCTCGGACAATGACAGTTCGGCCGGCACCAGCCAGCCGTCTTTCACAGGCTCTGCGCTGGCGGCAACAATATCCCAGCTATCCTCGCCGCGGGCCCGGTCGGTTTCATCGATGGGTCCGTTGCCGTACCAGGGTCGTTGCATGCTCGCCTTGCGTCCGGCGTGGGCAATCTGGATCGCCGGCAGGGTGCCATGGCGGCGCAGAAATGACGTGATCGGTTTCAGGGCCGCCGCATGCTCGGCCGACCAGATGCCCAGATCACCATGGGTGATGCGGCCACGTTCCTCGACCGCCGCCGCCTCGGTGAAGACGGCGCCGGCACCGCCCAGCGCGTACTGGCCGAGATGTACGAGATGCCAGTCGCTTGCCAGGCCGTCCTGCGCCGAATAGGTGCACATCGGCGAAACCACGACCCGGTTGCGAAATCGGGTCCCGCGAATATCGAATGGCGAAAACAGCGCCGGGGATGAAGGTTTGTATGTGGACACGATATTCTCCCTGGACAATCAGCTGCAACGGAGGTGCAGCGCCTAGTCTTTAGCGCTACCCAGCGCCTTGAGAAGCTTCAACAGTGTTGCGTCTCGCTCCGTGGTCAACTCGCCGATCGAGCGCCCATGCGCCTCTGCATCGACCCCGTCGATGATCTTCTGTTTCACGCCGTCGGTGAGCTGGGGGTCCCCAAGCGCTTCCCAGCGGCGTTCCTGGCTCGGCCCGAGATTCTCAAGATAGCGTCGAATGCCACCATCACCACCGCCCAGGTGATACGTCATGTGCGGACCCATGAATGCCCAGCGCAGGCCCGGCCCCCCGGTGATCGCCTTGTCTATATCCTCGACCGAGGCATAACCCTCCGCGACCAGATGGACCGCCTCGCGATAAAGCGCGGCCTGCAGACGGTTCACCAGATGGCCGGGAATCTCCGCGCGCAGGCGGATCGGCGTCTTGCCGATCCCATCGTAGAATTCCATCGCCCGGTCGACCGCCCAGGTCTCGGTCTGCTTGCCGCCGCCGACCTCGACCACGGGCATCAGGTGCGGCGGGTTGAACGGATGGCCGAGTACGATGCGCCCCGGATGGGCCGCCAGATGCTGATACTCCGACACCGGCAATGCGGTTGAGCTCGATGAGATCACAACATCCTCGCGAACATCCCGATCGATCTCGGCCATCAGGCGCGCCTTGATCTCCGCGTCCTCCGGGCCGCTTTCCTGAACGAACTGCACCCCGTCCAGCGCGTCGGTAATGCGATCATGGCAAATGAGATTGTCCAACGACGCGCCGTCCGCCAACCCCAGCTCGGTCATGAGCGGCCAGGCTCGCGCAACGAATGCCGTCACATTCTCGGCGTAACCATCGAGCGGATCCCAGCAGCGGACGCTGAGCCCCTGTGCCAGAAAATAAGCTGCCCAGGATGAACCAATGGTGCCGGCACCGACGATGCCAACCGTCTTGATATCTGATCGTTCCATGTCTTTCTCCGGTACTCACGGCCTATGAGATTCGCTGCCGATAGCGCGCATGTGATGAGTTTGCGTTACACGCCCTGTTACGATGATGCATCGACGCGCCACAAAGCGCTATCTATCAGGGGAAACAACATGACCACCTATCTCACGGCATCGCTGACCGTCACAGACCCGTCCTGGATCGAGGCTTACGGGCCGGCTGTACATGCCCTCGTCGCCAAGCATGGTGGCCGGTATATCGCCCAGAACCCCGAGGTGGCAAAACTCGAGGGCGATGGCGACGCGCCGTCAGTCGCGGTCATCATCGAGTTCCCGGACCGGGCATCAGCCGAGGCCTGGTACAACGACGCAGAGTATCAGCCCTGGCTCGAATCCCGGAAAGCCGGCGCCAACGGCCCCGTGTTGATGTTCGACGGCCTCTAGGCCACACACGCAACTGCGCCGTTACTAGCTTCCGACAGGTGTCCCGGCGATCCCGCTGCGCAGGTCCTTGCACGTGAAGAAGTGGCAATCCTCGTCCGGCGAGATCGTGACCGAGTGCACGGTGTTGGCCGGGATGTAGATCAGCTGCCCGGGACCGACATCGGATTCCTGGCCATCCACCGTGGCGTGCAGTCTGCCCTGCAGGAGGTAGATCCACTGCTCATTCGGGTGGGTATGGGGGGCCGAGGTCTGGCCCGCAGGCAGGGTCATGATTCCGACCTGGGTCAGCTCACCCTCAACCACCGGGCCGAATGTCTCGGCATATCCCGGGCCGGCATCCAGCCCCTGCAACTTGTCCACGTCGAACACATAGGCACCATCGCCCGCCTTATAGGCGCCCTCGGTCTTGGTTTCGGCATTTGCCATGATCGTTCCTCCCTAGATTTTCGTTCCGGCGCCGATCCCGACGCCAGTTTTCCTGTTCGCCCCACATTAACGGCAGCACGCGACCAGAACCACTCTCGACGTTCACAACGCCCCAACTCTGCTGTCTCTCGCTGCCGTCAAAAAAATTGCAGTGAAAACCTGTCGAATTTGAGTGGATGAAACGACCGAAGCAACGACGTTTTTCAATCAAAGGCAGGATCATGTTTATCCAATGTTTCTTGGCGCGTGGGGTCCTCGAATCTAGCCTCCGGATCGAATACCCCCGCATACGGGCCCCGTAAACAGACCCGGAGGTCTCCATGAATATCCTTGCACTGACCTCTCAAAAGGGTGGTTCCGGCAAGACAACACTCGCCGGGCATCTGGCTGTCGAGGCCGAAGCCGCCGGCGCCGGTCCGGTCGCGGTAATTGATACCGACCCCCAGGGCAGCCTGACCGATTGGTGGAATGAGCGGCAAGCCGCAACGCCCGCCTTCCTGCACGCCTCGGTCGCCACATTGGACACCGATCTGGCACGGGCGCACGACCTCGGTTTCAAGCTCGTGATCATCGACACCCCGCCGGCAATCACCGACATGATCGAGCAGGTCATTGCGCTGTCGAACCTCATCGTCATACCGACGCGACCCAGCCCTCATGACCTGCGGGCCGCGGGCACAACAATCGCGATGGTTGAAGCTGCGGCCAAACCACTCGTGTTCGTTATCAACGCCGCCAACCCGCGCGCGCGGATCACCGGGGAGGCCGCCGTCGTGCTGTCACAACACGGCACGGTCGCGCCGGTCATGGTTCACCAGAGGACCGATTTCGCCGCCAGCATGATCGACGGGCGCACCGTGATGGAGCTGCCGCGCGCGGGAAAATCAGCCGCGGAAATCTCCAGCCTGTGGCGCTATCTCGACAACCGCCTGGCGCAGCGGCACGCACCAACAATAATCTCCGACGGGTTCGCCCGCCTGTCACCGGGGCGCAGCAACGGCGAGACACGCTGGAACGGCGTGTCATGAGCAACGAATTCGTGGTGCAGAAAGGCGCGGCGGTTCCCGCCGCAACACATCCCGGTGACGCGGCGAGATTTCATGCGCGACGAACAATCATGCTTCCGGCGATCAACCTGCACACAACAACACAAACGAACACCGCCACCACACGAGACCGGAAACAACCGTCAGGTGTCGCGCGCCTGACCGGGGCCGCCACCCCGGACAGACGAAAGTTTACCTTTCGGATCGACATGGCGCGGCACGCTGCTTTCTGCCGGGCGGCCGAGGTTCGGAACATCAGCCGACAGCAGTTGCTGACCGAGGCGCTCGACGCGCTTCTGCAACACATATGTCAGGCACCCGACGAGTTGCCACCCCAACCCTCTGACACAACAAACACCCGCCTGCTTCGGCGACAATTCGCGAAGGCATCGGGATTACAGGGGTTGAGAGATGACGATGTGAGAACCTGCAATGACCGACCATGATCACCCTACACGTGATGACCGAGGAAATTCCGGTCGCCGCGCTCCCGCCGCCTCGCTGACTGGGGTATCCATCCACCACGCCACGCGCGGTCCGGCATCGGCCGACCCCGTCGATATCAAAGTGGTGCGCGCCGTCCCTGCATCGCGTGCGGACACGGAGAGCACAGCACAGATCATCGAGGTGCGCGCCGAAGAGTCCGGGCCATCACGCGGCAAAACCTTCCCGTCGGCGCAGGCACAATCCCCCGGGACCATCACCGCGGTCGCTCCCCGCCAAACATCGGTGGCGCCGTCGGCCATCATTGATCTCTGGGAGCATTTGGCGGCCGACCGGCTACGACCGAATATGTCCGACGTCGATCCGATCACGATAGCCGGGCAATGGCCCAACAGCCTCCTCCTGCGCGTGACCCAGAGCGGCCGCCGCCCCGGTCTGGAAGTCGCTCACATGTTCGCGCCACCTGCCGGCGGCCCGACATCCGCGATCCCGATCGATGCCATGACCGTCGACTGGATCGTCAGCCTGGGTCGCGAAGTGGTGATTACGGGCGGGCCGGTCCACGAAACCGACGCGGTGCCAACGGTCTCTGGTTCCATCAGTTGCGGTGTGATTGCCCTTCCCTTCGGTCCCGAGGCGGGGGTCGATCATGTACTTTGTCATCTCTATCGGGTCGACGCGTAGGTGCTCGAAGGCGAGATAGATATGGAACTCAACATCCCGCCGCGCGACCGAACGGGAATCAAGCGGCTGTTCGGACGTTAGGCGAAGACCCAATATTTGCTGGCGAGGTTTTCTTTCTCCGGCCTTGCTCTCCGTCCGTGCTATGACGCGGGTATGAACCGTGCTGCACTTCTCCTGCTCGCCAGCCTGACCGGGCTCGGCGCGCTCTATACGATCTACCTGACCGTAACCGGTGATACCGGCCTGACCGCCTGGCGAGGCGCGCGGGCAACCGTCGCGGTCCTCGTCATCGGCACCACCATCGTGACATGGCGACAGCTCATCCGGCCAACCCACGACCAGGCCCGCATCCTGAAGCGCGCGGCGCTGATAGCGCTCGTCATCGGCGTGGTCGGGCTGGGCGCCAACGCGTTTGTTGGCGGCACAACCAACGCGCCCGATGGCCCGGTCTTCGTGCTGTCTTTGCTGCTTATTCTGCAGGCGTTCCTGACCATCGGCCACGCCTCCCGACCAACCTGACCCGGCGTCATGTCGCTCGGCGAAACGGGATCGCGTATCAACGGCAACCTCCGCGGCATCTTCTGGATGGCGACGACGGGGCTCCTGTTTGTCGGTGTGACGGGCATGGTGCGCCATCTGGGCACCGACATGAGCCCGGTCCAGGCGGCCTTCATCCGATACCTGTTCGGCCTCGTGCTTCTGGTGCCCGTATTTTTCCAGATCGGAAGTTTTTCGCGCGAACGTTCCATACTTGGCCTTCACGCTGCTCGAGGGATTCTCCACGGCTGCGGTGTCATGTTGTGGTTTTTCGCGATGGCGCGAATTCCTATCGCCGAAGTCACCGCGCTCGGGTTCACCTCACCCATTTTCATCACCATCGGAGCCGCGCTGTTCCTTGGCGAACGCCTGCATTTACACAGGGTCGGTGCCGTCCTGGTCGGGTTCGGCGGCGCGCTTGTCGTTCTCCAGCCGGGGTTCCAGGCGATCAATCTTGGTTCAATCGCCCAGCTGGTCGCCGCACCCCTGTTTGCGTGCTCGTTCCTGATCGCCAAACGCCTGACCCGCACGGAATCGAGCCCCGCCATCGTCGCGTATCTGTCGATCTTCGTCACGCTCACCCTGTTGGGGCCGGCCATGCTGGTCTGGCGGACCCCGACGCTCATCGAACTCGGCTGGCTGTTCGCGATCGCGTCGGCGGCGACCGCGGGGCACTACACGCTGATGCAGGCCTTTCGTGCCGCAGACCTCACGGTGACACAGCCGATCCAGTTTCTGCAGCTGGTCTGGGCGACGCTGCTGGGCCTGACGCTATTTGGAGAACAGCCGGAAATCTGGACCTGGGTCGGCGGTGGCGTCATCGTCGCCAGCGCAACCTATATCGCGCACCGCGAAAGTCGCGCGAAGAACGTCGACCCGAAGCAGTCAAACAGGGCCTAACGGAACACCACCGACGCCGCCGCCAACACCAGCATCGCCAGTGCGCCGAGGCCGACAACGGATAGAACCGCCGCAAGCATCAGGCGGCTCGAAGCGGGTCGCTCTTCGCTTTTTGCCTGCTCATCCATCGAACGAACCCCTCAAGGCGATTTTTCACAGATAACACCGAAATGCAGTTCGGCCCCGCGCGCGCGCATTGTATGCTAGTGCGACGTTTCGATCGACCAGTGAGGTCCCTTTGGGTTTCGTTTTCAATATGGGGTTCTTCGCGGCGGCGTTCGTACCGAGCTTCCTGGTCAGTCGAATCATCTTTCGGCTAACCAAGAAGTGGGAGGGCAAGCTCTCCCGCCTCGTCGCCACGAATATCGCCTCGGCGATTATCTGCATCGCCGTCTTCCTAGCCGCGGGGGCCTGGTTCGCCGGTGGGTTTGAGTTCCCGTGGCTGTTCAGCATTCTGAACTACGCCGCCGCGCAGGCGATCTGGCTGGCCGTCGATATTTATTCCGACTGGATCAACGACCGCCTCGAAGGTCGCGGTCAACAGACCTAGCGGCGTAGATACAGGAGCAGATGATGGGTACGGAAGGAAGCGGCGCCGGCAACGCCGACATCGATATCGGGACTTTCTGGCAGGCCGTCGGACAGCGTGCGGTTGCGGCGACCATTGTCACCGCGCGCGGGAGCGCCGGGCCGGCCGGGTTTCTTGGTCTCTCAGCCACCCATGTCTGCGCCGACCCGCCGACAATGCTGGTCTCGATCGACGCCCGCACATCGGCGCTCGGGGCCATCCGGGATTCCGGCCATTTCGCGATCAATTATCTGCCGCAGGGCGCGGAGAACGTGGTCGATCTGTTTTCCGGGAAAAGCGATATCAAGGGCCCGGATCGTTTCGACGCCAGCAGCTGGTCCGCGCTTGCGACCGGCGCACCGGTCTATAAGGGGGCCGTCGGCGTCATGGATTGTCGGCTCGAAGAAACGTTGGAGCGTCACAATACTATTCTGGCGATCGGCCAGGTCATCGCGATTGGCGGCGACACCGACGCCGCACCGCTGGTGTATTTCCGCGGCGGGTATCTCGAATAGGACTTACTGCGCGGCCTCGTCAGAGGCTGCAAAAAACCGGTTGTCCGGGCGCGGCAGGCCCAAGTTTTCGCGCAATGTCTTGCCCGCATATTCGGTGCGCAACAGCCCGCGCTGCTGAAGTTCGGGCACAACCCGGTCGACGAACAGGTCCAGCCCCTCGGGCAGGAATGGGAACATGATCGTGAAACCGTCGCTCGCGCCGGTCTCGATCCATTCCTCCATCTCGTCGGCAATACTCTCGGCCGTTCCGACCATCGCCAGTCCTGAAAATCCACCCATCCGCTGCGCCAGTTGACGGACGGTCAGGTTCTCGCGTTCAGCCATTCTGATGGCCCGCTCGCGGCCGCTCTTGGACGCATTGCTTTCGGGAATCTCCGGCAGGGGACCATCGAGATCAAACGTCGACGCGTCATGCCCCAGAGAGATCGACAACGATGCAATCGCGCTGTCGAGATGGACCTTCGAATCAAGAACCGCGCGCTTCTCTCTCGCTTCCTCGACGCTGTCGCCAACCACGACGAGGCAGGCGGGCAGTATCTTGAGGTGATCGGGATTACGCCCGAGTTTGGTCATCCGGCCCTTCACGTCGGCGTAGAATTCACGCCCCATCTCTATATTGCTCTGCGCCGCGAAGATGGCCTCGGCGGTTTCGGCAGCGAGCTGCCTTCCCGCCTCGGATCCCCCGCCTGAACAATCAGGGGCCAGCCCTGGACCGGGCGCGCCACATGCAGCGGCCCGTGCACGGAAAAGAATTCGCCCTTGTGATCCAGGGTGTGGAGCTTGTCGGGGTCGAAGAAGACCCCGGATTCCACGTCGCGGACAAAGGCATCGTCGGCCCAGCTGTCCCACAGGCCCGTT
Organism: Alphaproteobacteria bacterium; assembly: GCA_965205535.1. GTDB lineage: Bacteria > Pseudomonadota > Alphaproteobacteria > UBA6615 > UBA6615 > UBA8079. The sequence goes on from CBDBHH010000005.1 coordinate 1,001,019, forward strand.
ACAACGTCGTAGAATTCGCGCGCACGGCGGTATCGATCGCCATGATCGAGATGCTCCTCCAGCCCGAAATTCTTCGCCGCGTCAGGGTTCGAGGTTGTGACGATGTTCCAGCCCGCGCGCCCACCACTGATATGGTCGAGCGAGGCAAACCGGCGCGCCACGTGGAAGGGTTCGTCGAAAGACGTCGAACCCGTCGCGATCAGGCCAAGATTCTCCGTCGCCATGGACAATGCCGACAGCAAGGTGAACGGCTCGAACGAAGTCGCCGTCGAACTGCGCTTCAACGCATCCATCGGCATGTTCAGCATCGCGAGATGATCGGCCATGAAGAAGGCGTCGAACTTCGCCTCTTCCAGGCGCTGGGCGAATTTCACAATCGCGGGGAAGTTGAAGTTGGCGTCGGGTGTACCGCCCGGGTAACGCCACGCACCGGTGTGGATGCTGATCGGGCGCATAAACGCCGCCAGATGCATTCGACCGTTGTCAGTCATGGCTACCTCATCGGATTCCGCTCGGAGACGGCGTATAAAATAGTCCCCCAGGCGATGAGGTCAAAACGACATTACAGCGCACCAAACGCCGGCGGTGAAATGCGCCGCTTCGAGGCGGCCTCATAGGCCGAGGCAACCTTCAGGGAAATGTCCTCCATGCCCGGTTCTGCCCGGAAGGTCAGCGAGAAAGGCAGACCCGGTTCCGGTAGCTCCGTCGGGATATCGGAATGATGGCTCTCATAGCGGGTACCGTCCTCGGACAGCTTGAACATCGGGTCATAGACGGTCGTGACAAAGCCGGCCGGAATCAGAATTTCCGTCAGGCCCGCATTGGGGCCATACAGCGATTCCAGTGCAAGGTTGTGTGGCCCGCCGGCCGGCTGTCCCGCACCGCCGATGATTCCCGGTGCCCAGGGCGTGTGCAGGCGAACGAGGCAGTTGAGCTTGTTCTCGAGAATCACCATCATGTCGATACGGCGCAACAACTCGCGGAGCATGATCCGCTCATCCACGCCCTGGCGTTGCCCCAGCTTGTTGCGCGGATCCGGTGTCTCCTCCCAGTTCGCAAACCCGGCCCGGTGGTCGTCGCCCCAGAACTTTGAGCGCGCGTTCAGGTCCGACCAGGTCGCGAGCGTCTCCTCGAAGCCCATCGCCGCCCAGTCGGTGCTGCGCCGCATCAAATACTGGGCGATGTGAAACTGGAAAGTGTGGGCCAACGCCTGGGGCTGGATGTTGCGAATGTCGAAGTCCGCGGGCGGCTCGATCCGTCCCTCCGACAGGCTGACGAAATATTCTATCGGCGTCATATCGCCCGACCCGAACACCTTGCCAGGCGCGAACTCCGTCGGCTCGATCGCCGCCGCGAATTCGGGATAGAGCGGCGTGCCGTCGGGTTTCAGATAGAACATCAGATTTGGCATGAATATGCCGACCATGCGGCACAGCGCGGTTTGGAAATCCACCGTCATTTGTTCGCAGTCTGGATCGGGCGTCCAGCGCGCATGCCTGGATTCGACCAGCGTCGCCCCCAGTTTTCCGGCCAGAATCTCCTTGAGCTCGGCTGCCGCCGCGGTGGTGATCGGTCCCTCGGACTTGGAACCCGGCGTCGGGATCATTGATTCCCGGATGACGCCGATGCGCATGCCCGAGAGCGACCCCGCGCCGCCACCCGCGATGTGTTTGGCATAACCATCGAGCACACCGGAACGCGGCACAGCCGTCCACGGATCACGCGGGTCGTAGTAGCCGTCCTCGGGATCCTTCAGCGCATCCAGTACTTTGGCGGAATCCTCGACCCTTCGGCACAGGATTCCCGTGCGATCACACTGGATGTCGGCACCGATCGCGTTACCGTGGAACGAGATCATCGCCTTGTGGGGCAGGATCAGTGCGACGGAGTTGTGGTTCGCCGGCCCACGTGTTGACGCCCGCGTCTCTTCACCGAGGCTGGCCATCACCAGATTCGCCGATACCGACACACCGGACCCGGAAGACGAGCCCAGGGAGGCCGCGCGGGTCGTGTCATAAGGGTTCGCCGGATTTCCGGCCCATGTCGATCGCTGATAGCCGAGCGTCGACGGCAAGATCTTGTCCGGCTTGTGCGCGCCGCCGGGATCGCCGGCCCGGCCGTTATACTCGGTCAGCACAGCCTTGGCGAAAATGATCGCGCCCTTGTTGCGCAGCTGCTCGACCAGGGTGTGATCGCGCGCGGGGAAGTCGATGTCGTAGGCGGCGTCCGCGCCGCCCGTCGAGCGCATGTCCTTGGTGTCGAAGGGATCCTTGAACGAGAAGACGACGCCATACATGAGCATCGCCTCGAGATCCGGGTCGCTCCCGTATTCGGCGTCGAGTTCGGCGGCGCGCTCCAGCGCATCCGGCATCTGCCTGAACATCTCACACACGGGTGGCGCACCGGCCGGAAGTGGGCCTTCCGACGGGTGCCGGTCGAAATCTCCCTTGCAGGTGACCGAGCGTTCGCCGCGGACGTTCAGTGTCTGTAGTGCGTTGAGCTGTCCGCCATTGGGGATTCCCCGGAGCATACCGAACTGCTGGGACACATCGGAATCCGACGCCGTCGCTTCCATGCGGCCGAATTCGAGCGGCGGACCGACATACTTGTCGAGGTCGGGCAAAACATCAGACGCCGCGACCGTCTCCGTGGGGAATGCCAGTGCCGCGCCGGCGCGCACCGCCCCGGTCGCCTCCGGGACCGGCATGCCGTCTTCGGTGGTAAGCATGCTGGCGACGCCGTTATAGGCCTTGGCCCGATCGATATACTGCTGCACCACCGCGACCAATGTCGTGCTGCCATCGCGGATGGCGGCGTGCAGATCATCGATCGTCGCCTCAACCACATCGAACGAAGCGGCGGCTTTTCCTGTGTCTTTGGCCATGATTTTCCCCAGTCCCATTTTTCCAATAGTGGAATGGATGGGGGCAAAAATCCAGCCGGGACAAACGATGAATTCGGCCCCTTGTGACGGTGATTTGCGTACAGTTGTGCCTGCGCGGATCAGGTATCTCATGCAGATGAGTCGCCGGGACCGTCGCATTGGTCTAGTCTTATATAACTATAACGTCGGGTGGCGCGCGAACGCGTGAACCATCCCGCCAAAATTCAACACGTTATCCATCCGTCGCATTACCCTGGGAGGAACCGCGATGAAATACCTGAAGAACCTGAAAATGGCCCTCGCCGCCGGCACGATCGCCGGCTCGATGGTCGCCGCGAGCGCCCCGTCGGTCGCGGACACGATCAACATCCGCATCGCGTCCGGCCATCCGCCGACCGTCGTCTATGCGGGCCTGATGAAGAATTTCTTCCAGCCCGAGCTGAAGAAGGCGATCGAAGCCAAGACCGATCACACGGTCAACTTCATCGAGGGTTACAGCGGCTCCATCGTCAAGGTGTTCGACACCTTCGAAGGCGTTCAGAACGGCGTCGTCGACATCGGCGGCTTCTGCTACTGCTTCGAGGCCTCCAAGCTGCCGATGCACGCGTTCCAGATCATGCTGCCCTTCGGCACCATGGATCCGGTCCAGAGTGTCGCGGCGGCTGCCGAGATCTATGGCAAGTATCCGAGCCTGGCCAAGCGCTTCCAGGGCTTCGATCAGACCCTGATCGCCATCATCGGCGACGGCGGCTACAACCTCGGCACCAACTTCCCGTGGAAGAAGCTCGAAGACCTCAAGGGTCACAAGATCCTGGGTGCGGGCCTCAACCTGAACTGGATGGAGCAGGCCGGCATCGGCATCGTTCCGGTCACCGACGGTCTTCCGGGCTGGTACCAGAAGATCAAGACGGGTGTTGCCGAAGGCGGCATCATGTTCCCGAGCGCCTGGGGTCCTGTGTTCAAGCTGCATGAAGTCGGCAAGTACTACACGACCATCGGCTTCGGCTCGATCACCTGGCATGGCCTGACGGTCAACAACCGGTTCTGGGATCGTCTCCCGGCCGACGCCAAGCCGATCGTCCAGGAAGTGGCTGGTCGTTTCCAGGCCCTCACCGGCACTGGCAACAAGGCCGGTTACGAGAAGGACATGAAGTGGCTGCGTGAAAACATCACGGTCACCGATCTGCCTGCCGACGTGCGTCAGGGCTGGGCCGAGGGTCTGGCTCACTGGCCGCAGAAGCATGCCGACGAACTGGAAGGCAAAGGCTTCTCGGCCAAGGCCATTCTCAACGACTACCTGGCCGCTGCCGAGAAGCAAGGCTACAAATGGCCGGTTCGCTACTCCATCAAGTAGCGACCGGAGGTATCGGCCAGAGCCGATATGACTGAATAGCCGGCTGGGGCCCTGCAACGGGGTTTCCAGCCGGTCGTTCATTGGGCCCGGCACGCATCCGGTGACCCGAACACCCCTTCCGGAAATGGATGCGCCACAATGCATCCGAGGGAAGATCGAAATGAACCTGATTACCTTCAGCGACCGCATCTCAAAATTCCTGATGATTGTGGCCGCCCTTTGGGCCTTCGGCCTCACATTCATGATTCTCGCGGACGTCATTGGCCGCGGCGCGTTCGCCGCGCCGATCAATGGCACCACGGAACTGGTCACGGCCTCGATTGTGATTATCGTATTCCTGCAGGCTGGCTACGCCATTCGCAGCCGCTCGATGCTGCGCGCGGATTTCCTGGTGGTGCATATGCCCCCCAAGGTCCAGCGCGTGCTCGCGGCCATCGGCTATCTGCTTGGTGCGGCCTTCTTCCTGATGATCATCACCGGCGGATGGGCGGAGAGCATCAGCTCCTTCGTCGAGGGCGAGTATGAAGGCGAAGGCGCGCTCCGCGTCCCCTCCTGGCCCGCCCGATGGACGGTCATCGGCGGTAGCGCTCTCGCTCTGCTGAACTATCTCGTGATGGCCTATGTCGACCTCTTCAAACCCGAATTGCTGGATTCAGAAGTGGATCCGGACGCGCCGCCGCAGCACTAGCGCAGCGACGAATAAGGAACCACTGACGTGTTCGAAGCCAATATCGCAATTCTGCTGATCGTGTGCCTGATCGCCCTGGTGGCCATCGGCGTACACATCGCCATCGCCCTGGGCATGACCAGTGCGCTGGGCATATTCCTGGTGACGGGGGCCGACAGTTACGCCTTCAACACCGTCCAGCGCATGCTGGCCGCGACCGCCTATGAGGCGATCCGCGAGTTCGTGTTCGCCGTGATACCCCTGTTCCTGCTGATGGGTGAATTCATCAGCAAGTCGGGTACCGTGACGGACGTCTATCGCGGGGTGAACCGGATGCTGCGCCGACTGCCCGGCCGACTGGGTATTGCCACGGTCATCGGCAACGCGCTGTTTTCATTCGTGACCGGTGTCAGCATCGCATCCGCCGCCACCTTCTCACGCATCGCTTACCCGGAAATGCGGCGGTTCGGCTATCACCCGGGCTTTGCGCTCGGCACCGTGGCCGGCTCCAGTTGCCTGGGCATGCTCATCCCGCCCAGCGTTCTGATGATCGTCTGGGGCATCCTGACCGAGCAATCGATCGGCCAGCTCTTCGCCGGCGGCGTTCTGCCCGGCCTGATGCTGACGTCCATGTTCATTATGTATGTTTTCGCCATGGCGCTCCTGAAGCCCAGTGTGGTTGGCGTCGGCGTGGTCCAGAACCCGGGTGCGCTGGCAGCCGGTCCGGGCGACGAAGAGCCGGAAGTTTCGACCACCCAGTTCCTGATCAGCCTGTTCGGCATCGTCGCGGTGATCGTCGCCGTGCTGGGCGGCATCTGGTTCGGCATCTTCTCACCGACCGAGGGTGCGGGCGCAGGTGCCTTTATCGGCCTCGTCCTGGCCCTCATCAAGGGCATGAGATTCCGTGGCTTCATCGACGCCGTGCTGTCGGTGGGCAAGACTTCGGCGCCGATCCTGTTGCTGCTGGTCGCCGCCTCGCTCTATTCGCGGACACTCGCCATGACCGGTATGGCGAACGCCATCGAGAGCCTGTTCATCGGCTCGGGCATGGAACCGTGGATGATCATCGCCGTGATGGTGCTGATCTGGTTCGCACTGGGCATGATCATCGATTCGATCTCGATCATGCTGCTGACCGCCGCGATCTTCTCGCCGATCGCCATCCAGCTGGGCTTCGATCCGATTGCCTTCGCCATCATCGCCATCATCGCCATCGAGGCCGGGTTGCTCACGCCGCCCTTTGGGTTATTGGTCTACACGGTCAAATCGGCGATTCAGGATATCGATCCCGAAATGAACGTGATGACCATCTTCAAGAGCTCGATCCCCTACTGGATCATCATGCTCGTTGCGATGGCCCTCATCGTCCGCTTCCCGGAGATCGCGACGGTATTGCCCAACGCGCTGTTCCCGTAGCCGCACAGTAAAACAATCGCGTACAAGAAAAGCCGTCGGGTTCGCCCGACGGCTTTTTCATTCTGTAGGGACGAAAAGATGGAAATCGCACCGGCAAACTTCGCCATGCACCAGGGCACCACCGAGCGCCAGTGGGGTTTCGTCGAATCGATCGAAGGCTATGCCCGCCACGGCATCCGCGCGGTCACCGTGCGCCGCTCGTTGGTCGAGGAACATGGTGTCACGAGAGCGGCGAAACTGATCTCCGATGCCGGGTTGAAAGTCCTGGGCGTGTCGCGCTGCGCTTCCCTGACGGAAGACGACCCAACAAAGATTGCGGCGAACCATGACGAGAACATCCGCGCCATCGCGCTGGCGGCCGAGCTGCAGGCCACGAACCTGGCGATGATCTCCAGCGGCCTGCCGGCGGGCTCGAACAACCTGGCCGGTGCCCGATCCCGCGCCCGCGACGCGGTCGCCCGGCTCCTGCCCGAGGCCCGCGCAGCGGGCGTGACCCTTGGGCTGGAGGCGATCCACCCCATGCGGGTGGCGAGCGGCTGCATCTGGAGCACTGTGGCCCAGGCCAACGCCGTGTGCGAAGAACTGGGCGACGGCACCGGTCTGATCGTGGATGCCTACCATGTCTGGTGGGACCCGGACCTGGAGGATTCGATCCGGGCCGCACATGGAAGAATTGTGTCGTTCCAGATAAGCGACTGGCTGCGCGACACGACAGCAGCCGACGGGTCGGACCGGGGCATGCCCGGCGACGGGGTGATCCCCCTGCGTGAATTGAGTGAGCAAGTCCGCCACGCGGGCTTCGACGGCTATGACGAGCTGGAACTCTTCTCGGAACGCAACTGGTGGCAGCGCGACCCCGATGAGGTGATCGACGTTGCGATCACGCGCCATCGCGAGATTTTCGGGGATGAGTCCTAGCCGCTCAAAACGAAAAAGCCGCCGGATCACCCGGCGGCTTCTACGCATTCTGTGATGTTTCCGCCGCGCGCTAGCTCCAGTTCTCCTGGGGTGTTGCACGCGCGAAGTCGTTGACGTCGACCTTGAGCAGGCCGGCGGAGTTGAGACCGCACATCGCTTCCTTGTCGGCCATCGAGTGACCGTCCAGGCCCATGATGTGCTCGGTCGGATCATAGTCGGCCATGTCGAACGGATAGTCCGTGCCGAGACAGATCTTGTCGGCGCCGTATTTCCGGATCAGGAAATCGAGCTGGTCGTTCGAGAACACGGTGGTATCGAAATACATGTTCTTGAGATAGCTCGTCGGCGGCTGGTCGATGTGCAGGCAGCAATCCTCGCGCTGGCCCCAGGCATGGTCCATGCGCGCGGCATAGGCCGCCACGAAGGCACCACCATGCACGGCGACGATCTTCAGGCCCGGATAGCGGGCGAGCACGCCGTCGAAGATCAGATAGTGGATCGCGACCGTCGTATCGAGCGGGTTGCCGATGATGTTGGTCAGGTAATGGGCGCCGAAACGCTCGCTGGCAAATGATGTCGGGTGCAGCAGGATCGGGATGTCGAGTGCCTCGCACTTCGCCCAGAAGGGCTCGAGACGTTCGGCCGAGAGTTCGTCCTGGCCGATCTGGGCACCGATCTGGATGCCCTTGAAGCCGAGCTCGTTAATCAGCCGGTCCAGCTCCGCAAGCGCCATGTCCGTGTTCTGCAGGGGCACCGTACCGAGGCCGATGAGCCGATCCGGCGCCTGGGAGACCGCATTCGCGATGTTGTCGTTGACCTTCTGGGCCGTTTCCTGGCCCAGCGCGTCGGGCGCGTCATAGTGCATCTGCGGCGGCTGCGGAGAAATCGCCATCACGTCGACGCACATCTTGTCCATGTCCGCGAGGCGCTTGGTCACGCCGACCAGCTCTTCGTGGCGATCCTCGTTCTGCTTCTTGCTCAGCTCACGGGTCAGCGGGCTGGCATACTTGACCGCGTCGAGGGACATGGCCGGGACATGCTTGCGCACCTCTTCGTCCACCCCTTCGGTCATGATGTGACCATGGATGTCGACGATCAGCGTATCGGGACGCTTGTAATGGTCGGGATGCTCCCGGCCCGCGCTGGGACCATAGGGATCGATATTTGCAACATTGCCGGCCATAGCCGCGCCTCCAATTTTTCTTTTTGTGGAATTCGAAAGGGGGGTGTCCCAAACGGGGCGCGTCAGGTCAAGCGCAACTTGGTGACAGATACCCCGGCATAACGGCCAAACTCAGGCTGCGCGACACGCCTCGCACAAACCGCGCAGCTCGATCACCGTGCTGTGGGGTTCGAACCCCTCGGTCTTGGCCCAGCTGCGCAGCCGCTCGGCCACATCCTGCTCGGTAAACTCGGCCACGCTGTCGCAATTCTCGCAGATCGCAAACGCCGCCGTGCCATGGGACTCGCCACCCGCCTCACCAGCAGGGTGGTTGCAGGCGACGAAGGCGTTCAGGCTTTCGAGACGGTGTACCAGGCCGAACGCGACCAGCTTGTCCAGCGCGCGATAGATCTGCAGCGGTGCGCGAAGGCCCTCGTCGCGGAGCTGGTCGAGAATCGTGTAGGCGCTGAGGGGCGCATCGGCCCCCTCAAGTGCCCCGAACACCAGCGCCTGGTTGCGGGTCAGGTCAGGCTTGGCGTGTGGCGCGGCGTCGGCATTCATGGACTTAGCTTCCCTGGCTGGGCGGGCGTCTCCGGATTATGCCTGCCGCCGGCAGCAACGCCAACAGGAAGAAGATCAGGGCCGCGACGACGATCGAGGGACCGGACGGCGTATCCCATTCCAGGGACCCATACAGGCCCGCAACCACGGCGACGATCCCCAGCCCGATCGCGATCAGGGCCATGGCCTCCGGGCCCGACGCCATCCGGCGCGCCGTCGCGGCCGGGATGATCAACAGCGCCGTGATCAGCAAGACCCCGACGATCTTCATGGATATCGCGATGACCGTCGCCATCAAAAACATGAAGATCAGGTTCGCGCGGGCGGGATTCATACCCTCCGCCTCGGCAAGCTCATAGTTCACTGTCGCGGCGAAGAGCGGCCGCCAGACGAACACCAGCACGAGCAAGACCGCCGCGCCGCCGACATAAATCACGGCAATATCGGTCACCGAGACCGCGAGGATATCGCCGAATAGAAAACCCATAAGATCCACCCGCACCGTGGGCAGGAATGCCAGCGCGACCAGGCCGAGGGCGAGAGACGAATGGGCGAGCAGGCCGAGCAGGGAATCCGATGACAGGCTGGCGCGTCGCTGCAACAGGAGCAGCGACAGGGCGACAAGGGCGCAGACCAGGAAGACGGCGGCGGTGATATTGACCTGGAGCAGCAGCGCCAGCGCCACACCCAGCAACGCCGAGTGCGAGAGCGTGTCGCCGAAATAGGCGAGCCGGCGCCAGACGATCAGACAACCAAGCGGGCCCACAACCACGGCCACACCTATGCCTGCGACAAGCGCGCGGACGAAGAAATCATCCAGCATGATCGGCCTCGTCATGACCCTCGGCATGATCATGATGCCCATCCCCCGGGTGGCAGGATTCGGTCACGCTGCCATCGGAATGGCGCACTGTGCCATCGGACAGATGGGTGTGATCATGGGTGTGCTCGTAGACCGCGAGCGCACCGGCCGCCCGGGCACCGAACAGGGCCAGATATTCAGGATTCTCCGCCACCATGCGCGGCGGCCCCTGGCAGCAGACATGACCATTCATACAAACGACACTGTCCGTATCGGCCATCACCACATGCAGATCGTGGGAGATCATCAGGATGCCGCAGCCCAGGGTGCGTCGAATCTCGCCGATCAGCTCGTAGAGCGCGATCTCGCCCGAGAAATCCACGCCCTGTACCGGTTCATCGAGCACCAGGAGGTCGGGTTTTCGGGCAATCGCACGGGCCAGTAACGTCCGTTGGAACTCGCCGCCGGAAAGGTGCCGCACCTCGGCATCGGCCATCTGCGCGATACCGACCATATCGAGGGCGTCCCGGGAGTCTTCTTCGCTCACCCGGTTGGTCAGGGACATGAAACGCCGCACCGTCAACGGGAGGGTCCAGTCGATCGAGAGCTTTTGGGGCACATAGCCAACCTTAAGCCCCGGGGCCTGAGAAGCCCGGCCCTCGTCGGGGGCAAGCAGGCCGAGCGCAATCTTGGCCGTCGTGGACTTTCCCGCGCCGTTGGGGCCGATCAGTGTCACGGATTCGCCCCGATGCACCGACAGGTCAACACCGCGCACCAGCCAGCGGCCGCTGCGGTTGACGCCGACATTCTCCAGGGTCAGCAACGATGTCGTTCGGTCGAGCATGTCGCACCGCATTTGGAAGAAGTTTGTTGAAAGTGGGTGATGGCACACGTTATACCATCACGCAATAATGTTATGACGTAACAATATCGGGCGCGGCGCGACAAACGGCACGCAAGCCCAGGGGACGAGTGAAATGAAATTGCACCAAACAATCCTTCTGGCCGGCTCTCTGGCACTGGTGGGGACCGGCGCGAGCGCGGAACCGCCATCCGTTGTCACGTCGATCAAGCCTGTGCACACGCTGGTCGCCGGCGTCATGCAGGGGGTCGGAACCCCGGCCCTGATCGTCGAGGGTGGCGGCTCTCCCCACACCTACAGCCTGCGTCCCTCGAACGCCCGCGCGCTCCAGGGTGCGGACGTCATCTTCTGGATCGGCCCGAGTCTGGAAGCCTTCCTGGACCGGCCGATCGACTCCCTCGGAAAGGACGCCCGTGTCGTCTCCCTCATGGACGCTCACGGCCTCTCCCATGTCTCGTTCCGCGAGGGCGGCCCCTTCGAAGGCCATGCCCATGACGACCATGACGATGATGACCATGACGATGATGACCATGACGAGCACGGTCATGACGACGACCATAAGGACGAGCACAAAGACGAACACGCCGGCCACGGTCACGACGACGACCACAAGGACGAGCATGCCGGGCACGACGAGCACGGCGGCGACACGCGCGATGCCCATATCTGGCTCGACCCCGCGAATGCCAAGGCGATGACCCATGAGATCGCCGAAGCACTGGCCGCGGCCGATCCCGCCAACGCTGCGCGCTACGAGGTCAACGCCGAGGCACTGGAGGCACGAATTGATGGCCTAACCGCGGAGCTTCGCCAGACCCTTGCGCCCGTACGCGAGCGACCCTTCATCGTGTTCCACGACGCCTACCAACATTTCGAGCGGCGCTTCGATCTGAATGCCGCCGGGTCCATCACCGTCAGCCCGGAGGTGATTCCCGGCGCCGAACGCGTGTCCGATATTCGACACAAGGTTGAGGAGCTCGGCGCCACTTGCGTGTTCTCCGAGCCACAGTTCACGCCGCGACTTGTGAACGTGGTGACCGAGGGAACCCCGGCGAAGTCCGGCGTCCTGGATCCGTTGGGGACGGGTATTCCCGATGGCCCCGATCTCTATTTCACGTTGCTGCGGAACATGGCGGCATCCATGCGCGCCTGCCTGTCGCCGACGGGCTAACCGCCTATTCGGCGGCAGCCGGAATGTCGCCGAGCGCCTCGAAGCCGCCGGCGTCGAGCGAATTGGCGCCCTCATGCAGGCCAATGGTAACCAGCGGGTCGGCGCCATTGGATTCGAACCAGTGCGCCGTACCGGTCGGTACATGCACGCATGAGTCAACACTCAGCTCCGCAATTTCTTCTCCGACGCCGGCGCGCCCCTTGCCCGATACAACCAGATAAAATTCATCGGCATTGTTGTGGCGATGTGCCTTGAGCGCCTGACCGTCGGCGAGCACCGGCCGCCAGGTCGAGTGGCCGATCCCCTGGGCTGCCCCCAGGCAGGCGCGGAACTCGGTCCCGCTCCAACCGGCGATGTCGCTCATGTCCGACGGCGCAACGTCGACGTGGTTCACCAGGGATCCCACGTCATAACCGTTATGGGGACCCTCGAGATCGGCGTCGGTTACGTCACCCATATAGACGTACCCCGTGGCGGCGACGTTACCCGCGCCGAGATACCAGCCGATGACGATGATCGGTTCTTCGTCGCTCTCGTTGGCCAGCCAATGTTCGGTGTCGGCGGGCACGTAATGGAAATGCCCCGCGCCGATTTCCTCGGTCGCACCACCCGCACCGGCGATGCCCTTGCCGCTGATGATGTAATATATCTCTTCGCAATTCTCATGCTTGTGCTTCTTGTGCACAGCACCGGGATTGAACGTGGCGTGGAACATGGTCGTGCCCAGCCCCTGGCGATCGCTGAAGGGCAGCCGGAACTCGGTGATAAGCCAGCCATCACCGGCGTCCATATTCTCCGGCGTGACATCATCGATGTGGGTGAAGTGAGACATCTCGGATTTCCTTGGTTGGCGTTCGCGTGATCCTATGGCGCGGAAGATCCCGCGGCAACGTTTCAGGCCGTGGCCGCTTTAACCTCGTCGAAGGCCGCGCGGAGCCCCGCCTCAAGTTCCGTGAATGCGAAGTCGGGGAACAATCGCAAAACCTCCGACGGGTCGAACGGCCGAAAACCGTTGTGTGGCATCGGGCCCGAACGCGGCAGATTCTCGATCGCAACTTCGCCATCCCCGAACCCGATCGTCATCTCGGCGAGTTCCAGGAACGATGCGACATGGCCGGTGGTCGCATTGAGCGCGCCGCGGGTGCGCCACTCGATCATCCGCACAGCGAGCTCTGCCACATCCAGTACGCTCACATGGTCGCGGCGTTCCTCCCCGTTTCCGAACAGCGCGATATTGTCTCCCGCCAGCACCAGACGGCGATACCGGTTCGGCCCGTAGCCGTTGTGGGGATCGTCCGCACCATAGATGAGGGTCGGCCGCAGGGCCGCAAAGACCGTGTCGGGACTGGATTCGGCCAACGCGGCCGAAATCATCAACTCGCGGGCCACATGCATCTGGCCGTGGAGATTGTCAGGTGCCGTCACCGACTGCTCGGTCAGCGGGCCGTCGAAATCGCTGTAGACCGCATCCGAGCTGATGTAGAGCAGCTGCGACAACGGTTGGCCCGCCAGCCCGTCGATCGCATTCCTGGCCATGCGGATGTTCTGGTCGAACATCACATAGTCCTTGCACGGCGCCAGCGCCGACACGAACACCACGGCGTCACCAGGCGTCAGAAGCCCGTTCAGCGTTTCGCCCGAACCGTCTGCAAGCAGGTCGACGTCACCCCGGCCCAGTGGCAGGACATCGAACCCGCGCGCCGCCGCGGCCGCGACAATGGCCGAGCCGACGAAACCGCCCGCACCGATCACCACGACACGGGTGGGCGCCGTTGCCGTATCATTCAGATTTTCAGCCATTTCGATCACTCGATTGCTTTATCAAACCGCAGCGTCAAACCTAGAGGGTCCGGCCGCGCAACGCCAACCCGTGGGTCAGGCAACGTCGCGCCTGGGAATCCCGCCGATGCTGACCCAGTGATAGCGCTCGTCGAGCAAGGGCGACAACGGCCGCCTGCGCGCGTCATCCACCGCGATCCACAAACGCAGCAACAAACGCTTGCGATCGGGTTCATCCCAATCCTCGAAGACCGACCGGCCATGCAGTGTCGTGTGGTTGCTGATGAACTGCATGTCACCGGGCTGAAAGGTCATCGTCAGGCGCATCTCGGGGCGTTCGGCGACGGCATGGGCGAATTCGAGTGCCTCCCACTGTTCCGGCGTCGGTGCCAGGTCTTCGCCATGACGTGTCGTCGAACGAACAAAGAATTTGTTGGTAAAGCGCGACGTGATCCGACCGTCGGCGACGGAGAACATCGGCACCCGATACCAGGGCGGCTGGCCCGCCGGCTCGTCTCCCCGCCAATCGACGTTGATGGGTTCGTAGAGATGGGGCAGCAGCGCCGGGCGCTCGTCACGAATGACATTATGGATCGCCAACGCGCTGACGATATGGCTCTCGCCGCCGTGGCGCGCATCGTTCACGCAGAAAAGTCCCAGAATATCCGTCGGCAACTGATCACAATGAAACTGTAGTTCGCCCGCGGTCTTGTAGCCGCGCGCGTTCGGGTCGCCCATCGACACGCCCTCATCACGCACGTAACCGATCAGATCGCCGCGCGGGCTCTGCGAGACACCGGTACCGAGATAGGTGCCGATTCCCCAATAGATCAGCGCGCACTCCTCGGCTGTATAGCGTTCACGCGGCAGGCCGCGCAGCAGCGCCACGCCGCAACCCCGGGTGACAAGGTCGAAGGCGCGTTCGAGTTTCACGCGCAGCTGTTCCAGCGGGAACAGCTCGCGACCGAAGGGGATTGCCGCACCGCCCGAATTGGCGGCAGCAAGAGCTGCATCGATCTCCGCGATGTCGCCCGCATCGAGATGAACGATCCAGTCGTCACCTGCTTGCAGGTCCTGCCCCAACCAGACATCGGGACCCTCCAGCTGTTCTGTCACCATTTCAATCATTGCAGGCGTCAAATTTCGTTTCAGTCATCAGTCCCGACAGGGTCAGGAATCGACCGGGTTTCGTCAAGCCATCTGCTCGATGCTAGGGTCGGGGTCACAATTCATAGTCCGGAACATCCGGTGAATATTCAGGAGAAGAGTATGTCCGAATTGGTTTTGCACGGCGCACCGCGCAGCAACCTTGTGCGCACCGCCCTCATCGCACTCGCCGAGAAGGGCGTCGACCACACGCACGACCCGGCGCGGCCGCAAACGCCCGAACAGCTTGCCCGCCATCCCTGGGGCAAGCTCCCGGCGCTGATCCACGGCGACGTCGCACTCTATGAAACGGTGGCCGTGACCCGCTATATCGACGAAGCGTTCGACGGTCCGGCCCTGCAGCCTGCGGACACCGCCGGCCGGGCGCGCATGAGCCAGTGGATCTCGGTCTACAGTTCCTATTTCGATCCGCCGGTGATGCGACAGGTCGTGATCCAGCGCCTGCTGCGCGACCCGTCTGACGAGGAGATGATAGCGGCCGGCATACCCGAATCAGAGCGAAGCCTCGCCGTCATCGACAACGCCCTCGGGCAATCGCCCTACTTCGTCGGCGACAACCTGACCCTGGCCGACTGTTTCTACGTGCCGGTTGTTGACTATCTGTCGATGACCCCGGAGGGCGAGAAGATGCTCGCGAAAACCAGCAACGTCACCGCCTGGCTTGAGAGGATGCGGGCCCGCGACGGCGTGAAGGCCGTCCTCGACGCCTAGGTAAGGCGTTAGTCGATGTCGCTGGCGTCGTGGCGCTCGGGCACCTGTTTTTCCTCGGGTCCGGATACCTTGTTGACCCGGCGTCCGCGTTGAACCGCAGGGCGCGCGTGGATCTCGCTGGACCAGCGCACCACGTTCTCGTAGGACGCCACGTCGAGGAATTCTGCCGCCTTATATGCGTTATTCAGCACGAGATTTCCGTACCAGGCATATGTGGCGATATCGGCGATGTTGTAGTTGTCGCCGCACAGAAACTGGCGCTCGGCAAGGTTTCGTTCAAGCACGTCGAGCTGGCGCTTGACCTCCATCGCGAAGCGGTCGATGGGATACTCATATTTGTTGTGGGCGTAGTGGTAGAAATGCCCGAACCCGCCACCCAGATAGGGCGCGCTGCCCATCTGCCAGAACAGCCATGACATGCACTCCGCGCGCGCCGAGGGTTCGGTCGGGACGAAAGCGTCGAACTTTTCCGCCAGGTAAAGCAGGATCGCGCCAGACTCGAACACCCGTGTCGGCGTCTTGGTGCTGTAATCCATAAGCGCCGGGATCTTCGAATTGGGGTTTACCTCGACGAAGCCGCTGCCGAACTGGTCACCGTCGCCGATCTTGATCAGCCAGGCATCATATTCAGCCTCGGTCTTACCGAGCGCGAGCAACTCCTCGAACAACACCGTTACCTTGACGCCATTGGGGGTCGCCAGGGAATAGAGCTGATGCGGGTGGGCGCCGCGCGGCAGCTCCTTGTCATGAGTCGCACCGGCGATGGGGCGGTTCAGGCTCGACCACTGGCTCTCCTCGTTGGTGTCCCAGGTCCAGACTTTCGGCGGGGTGTAAGTGGACGTGTCGGCCATGGATTGTGATTTCCTGTTTTGATCGGATTTGTTCGCGTGGGCTTATCGGGATCGAGAGCTTACACAGATAATTGGTCGTCGCGAGACGCCTGGCAAGGTAGGCCGCCCGGACAGATAAACCCTAGTTCTTCGCCTCGACCGCAAGATTGAGAAGCCTTGCGGCGTTGCCGCCCCAGACCAGCGCCTTGTCAGCGTCCGACAGGCCCTGAACAGAATCCACGTGGCCGACGGGGTCCGTCTCCGCCATGTCGTAGGGGTAGTCCGTCCCCATGAGGATATGGTCCGGGCCCCAGGCTTCAATCAGGTGACGCAACTGCATCTCGGTGAACACGACCGTGTCGAAATGCAGCTTCTTGAGATAGTGGGACGGCGGGTGCGGCAGGTCGCCATGCACGTCCGCACGCGTGGGATAGGGATGGTCGAAACGCCCGTAATAGCTGGGCAGGTACCCGCCGCCGTGGGCGACACAGACCTTCAGGTTGGGGTGGCGCTCCAGATACCCGTCGAACACCAGATGACCGACAGCAAGGGCCGATTCCAGCGGGTGACCGATGAGGTTGGTGAAGTAGTGATCCTTCATCCGGTCCCCTTCGGTGGTGCCGATGGGGTGCATGAAGATCAGCATGTCGAGCTCCTCGACCTTGGCGAAAAACTTCTCCAGCCCGATGCGCGTCAGTTCCTTGCCGTCCACATTGGTGCCGATCTCTACACCGCGCATGCCATGCTCCTTGTGGCAACGCTCCAGCTCCGCCACGGCCAACTCCGGCGCCTGCAGGGGCACGGTACACATAGGGATCAGCCGGTCCGGATATTTGGCGCCCAGCTCAGCCATATGATCATTGGTGTACACCGCCGTCTCGCGGCCCAAATCGGGATCGGCCCAGTAACAATAGTGCCAGGGCGCGGGCGAGATGGCCTGCATATCGACCCCGGATGCATCCATATCCGCGATCCGCAGCTCGGGCTGGGTCAGCTTCGGCATCAGAATTTCATTCTGCTCAACGTTGAGCCCGCGGGTCAGGTCGCTGGCAAAATGGATCGCGGGAATATCATCCGGGCCCCACTGGCCTTCGGTCATCGCATCGACCTCGGGGATGTGGACGTGACAATGGATGTCGACCGTCAGGTGTTTCTTGTCATTGGTGACCGTCTGGCTATGGCCATGATCAGCGGCTGGCGCATGGTTGGCACATTTGAAAAGCATTCGGATTTCCCCCCGAGAGTAATTTTCGCCCAATTGCCGATTTTCGGGCGCCGGTCAGGCCGCTGACTGGGCCCGTTTCATCTTGCGCCACTACCCATTTTTTGCTGCGCTCGAACAGTCTGTTTCCAGTCCATAAGATAACGGCAAATTCCAACGAGATGGAACCGCAATTCGTCCGGTCGAACAGATAGGCTTTGCAAACTTCCCGGTGACGCGAGCAGACATCATCTTGCTGCGTACGACATGCAGCGGACACAGGGCTTTATCGGTTCAGCAGCTCTTGTAGGATTTGCGGGCGCACTCTCGCGCCATGGATTGTGCTCTTTCAAGCTGGGCTGTGCTCAATTTTCCCGCCGTGCGGTCTCTAAGTCTGATCGCATCCCTGTTGAAGGATGATGCGGCGATACTCCACCACATATAGGCATACATATTGTCGAGCGGGACACCGTTCCCACTAGAGTACGCGTCACCCAGTTTGACCTGGGCAGCGGCATTGCCCTGTTCGGCAGCAAGCCTGAACCACCAGGCCGCCGACTTGTAATTCTGTCGAACACCATTTCCCTGGCGGTACATCTCACCCAGCGCTCTCTGGGCCTCAGCATCCCCCTGTTCGGCCAGAGGGGTCCATTCACGCAGGGCGGTTGCGTAATTCCGGCGCTCGTATGCCGCCTGACCCTTCTGAAAATCAGCGCCCCAGGACACACCCGCACTCCCGAGAAGTACGGCAATCGTCAGGCAAAATGTGACCGACAGATTCTTCATCGGGAAATTCTGGCAAAAACTACGGGATTTGGGAAGCTCGTTCCCGGGAACCGCGTAATTCCGGGGGTTCGAGGAACGCATACCGACACGCCGACCTGAACAGAAAAGGACCCAACCATGCCTGGCTAAGTCCCTGAAAAGAAAGGGAATTATATCGCAAAGTAACATTGCGGGTCGCTAATCCCGGCCAGGCTTGGGCTTTCTGACAATCTCGGCGTTGAAGATCGTCGAGCGCAGCGTTTCGTCGGATAAGCCCGGCATGTCGAACTCTCGTTCCAACTCAGATTTGCTTGGCTGATAATCCTTTGGCGGTAGTTCAATCTCGTTTTTATGCTTGTTGTTCATAGTCGCCCCCCAATTTTTCAAGTTTATCTCGCAAGTTTTGTTCGAATTCTGTGCGCTTGATAGTGTCCGCCGCCAAGAGCTTGTCGCTGGATGCTTCAAGCGACAGAACCTCCCAGTGGCCCCGCTTCAAAGAACGGATAATCGACAGAAACGGCGAGTTTGGTGCCCCATCGTCGCAAGGTCGGCCCTTTAACCTGAAGTTGCGGCATGAGCCTTTTTGCGCTTGAAGACCGCCAGTCAGGACGGCGCACCGCAGTTGGCGGCGGCGGGTCCCTTTCTTCACTCTCCAACAGTATTCGAAAATCGGCCTCCATGCCTTTGCCAGAGAAATAAACAGCCTGAATCTCCAACCCGTACCAATCCGACGCCTGACTGTTCCCGGCGACGACCAGATCGATTCGCCCTGCGGCACGCCCGGTTGACGGTGAACGCATAAATGGTACTTCAGGCGCGATGTACACATCCTGAAAACCAACAATCTCGGCGAGCCAAAGCGGAACCAGATTTTCTTCCTCAAATCGCCGCGGACAAGTGATAACCGGGTCGCTCTCCCTGGATTGAATCGAACACACGCCACCTTTCTTGCTGCAAGGCGGGTTTCCCGACTGGAAAGGACAGGGCGGTGAAGCGGTCTGTTTCAATGCGGCCCGGGCGAAAGCCTGCCTTTGAGGCGGCGCAAGTGCTGTTAGTGGACGCCCGAACCACTCAGCGATTCCGTACCGGCTCATGCAAACAGAGGGCTGGATGTAATCACCAGCTCTGGCGTTTGGTTGTGATGGGTGTTCTTCATGGATAGCAACACCGCGTCGAAGTCGTATTTCCTTACCAGATCGATAATTTCCGGAGATGCGTCATACGTCATCAAAAAGCAGGGACGATACTTGGCCAGCAGCGCGAACAATTTGGCGTGGTCAACTTCCGAATGCGCATAGAGCCGAGACCCTGCACGCTTGCCGCCGGCACCGGTATATGGGGGATCCAAAAACACTGCCGCCTGGTGGCCCCAACCGCGCAATAGAGACGGCAACAGCTTAACCCCGTCGCCTTCGAGGAACGTGATGTGATCATTGTAGTTCTGTAAAGCCAGCAGACGCTCTGCAAGCGTATCAGGATACCAGCGCGACAGGATGCCGCGTCCGTTCTCGCCCTGACGACTAAACGATGCGCCCGGAGCCAAAATCCCGCCTCGCCGGGTACGATTCAAAACGAGAGTGCGAAAGGCGTGCTCTTCAAGGGAACCGGGCGGTTCGTTCAACAGCTTGTTTAATCTCTCCAGGGTTGGCTCGAATTGTCTGACCCATTCAGCCAGCGTTGTTCCTGATTCAAAAGCACCCCGCCAAAACGCGGCAACATCCCTGTCAATTTCCAGCATCACGGCCTCACCGACAAGGTTTTCCGCAATTGCCGTCAAGGTCACGATGCCGCCCCCCCCCCGCAAACGGCTCAATCAGGAGCCGTGCATCCGCATGACGCAACCACTCCCTGATGTGCGGGATCAACCACGTCTTGCCGCCGGGATAGCGCAAGGGACTAAGCTGCGGAATGGTCGCGACATTGACAACCGGTATCCGGGAAACGGGAAAATCGGCTACAGTTGTGGCCGCGATCATGATCGTGCACCCGACGCCATGCCGTTGTCGGCGATCAATTCGCGATAGCGAAGCCGCTTTCCGGCCATACCGGAGACGATACGGGCCATTTGGTCCGTCGTGTCCGCCGTGCGGTCGTTGTGTCGTCCGGCAAACTCATTGACATAGCGATCAAGGTGTTTCGGACTGATTTTGTGATAAACGCCATTGTGCCCGCGTTTCAGCATCGCCCAGAACGATTCAATGCCGTTGGTGTGGGCTTGTCCGCGCACATACTCGCCGACACTATGACAAACCGCCTCATGATCGCGGGCCATCCCACGATAACCTGCGGCATCGTCGGTATACACTTTGGCATCGTCCATGGTGTTGTCTTCGGCGAAGCCCTGCATCGTCGTCGCATTTGTATTCGCCACAGGCCGGGCCGTCACGCGATTCGTGGCGCGGCCTTTCGCACCGATCACCGCAACCTTGCCAACTGCGCCGCGCCCCTTGATATCCCTACGCTTTGCCTTCGGCATGTTCTTGCGCTTGCCGCCCATGTAGGTTTCGTCAATTTCGACGGGACCGGCGAACGGGCCAGTGTCTGCCTCGTAAGCCAAGCGCAAACGCTGAAGCATGAACCATGCAGCTTTCTGGCCGATACCAAGCTCACGATGCAGCCGCATCGACGAAATGCCCTTAATGTTGGTCGTGAACAGGTAGATACCGATTGCCCAAACCCGATACTTGAGTTTCGAGCCTTCCATGCAGGTGCCTACCTTGACTGAGAACATGGGTTTCCCCGCACAATCATTGCAGCGATGCGTCATAGACTTGTGCGGGACGCCAACCTTGATATTTGCCGCGCCGCAACGCGGGCAATGAGGACCCTCCGGCCACCGCTTTTGCTCAATCCATTGGCGAGCCTTCACCTCGTCGCCAAACATGTCGGCTATTTCCAACAACGTTAGACCCTTGCGGTGCGATTTTCCAGGTGCTTTCATGGTCCCCATCCCCTCAAAATGTGACTCTAAGGTAATATAGGGTGTTGGATTCGTCAACATCAAAATGTTACTTTGCGATATAATTCCCAAAAGAAATGGTGCCGCCTGCAAGACTCGAACTTGCGACCCCCGCATTACGAATGCGATGCTCTACCAACTGAGCTAAGGCGGCACCGAAAGGCCGCGCTCTAACTAGGTGGGGCGCGGTCCCCGGTCAAGGACTTTGCGGGCCCGGCCCAGCCTGTTTCAGACAGGCTTGCCCGCCATGATCGAATAGGCGACGGGAAATGACGTGTGATCGCGCACGTTGTTCTGCTTGCGCGCCGCATCCCACCCCATCAATTCGGGCATGTGCTTGTCGTAGAACCAGGCGGCCATGTCTTCGCGCGCGTCTTCGGGGAAATATTCGAGCGCCTGGACCCAGCAATAGGCGATCGCCTCGAAAGGGCCGCCGGCTGTCCGGGGTTCGCCCGGTTCGAGGCCGGCCTCGCGCATGGCGCGCGCCATGCCGAACGGGGTCCAGCGCAGGTAGTCGTCGGGGGACTGATGTAGTTCACGAAGCAGCGGCTCGAACACATATATCCGCCCGCCGGGGCGCGTGATCCGCGCCAGCTCCACGAACAATGCAGGCTGATCGGCGACGTGGTGCACCAGGTTGGGCACCAGCACAAGGTCAGCCAAGCCGTCGGCAAGTCCGGTGTCCGAGACCTCGACCCGTCGCCCGCCGGACACAAACAGGAAGCGCGGGTCATCGACCATCGCCGCATTGTAAGCGCCGCGATCATCGGCACTTTGCGGGCTGCAATCGAGGGCCTGGAAATCCTGGTCCTGAAAGAACGGCGCAATCAGGGAGCAATCGCCATAAAGGAGCCCGCGCTCGAGCGAGACGACCGACGCACCGGCCCGCATGTCGGAAGCAAGCACGCGCACATCTTCCAGCAGGCGCTTGAAGTGCGGCCATTTGGTTTCGACCTGGAACACCCGTTCGGCCAGCACGGCGGCATGACCATCGAGCATCTCAGGCGTGAAAGCGGCATCCGGCGCGGCTTCGGCGATACTCATGGCAGGGGTTTCTCGAAGGTCATGTAGATCGTGTCGGCCGTGCCTTCACGCGCCAACGTATCCCGCCAGACGGAATCAAGCGCCGGGTCATCAAGACCGGGCAGCGGATCACGGCCGCCGGGGCTGCGTTCGCGGAGCCAGCGCAACGTGTTGGCCACCCCGAACCGGTGCACGTAGCGCGTCTCGACCGGCACCAGGCCGGCCGCGCGGCCACAGCGGGCAAGGGAATCGTCGCTGAAGTACCAGCGGTGCACACAGCGGTAGAAAAACGGCGGGTAGTCCTCGGGCAAGAGCTCCATCAGAAGGTCGCCGCGGTTGGGCGTCGAGATTGTCAGCCGCCCGCCCGGCGCCATGAGCGCGGCGATCTCGGTCAGGAAAGCGGTCGGTTCCTCGACATGCTCGATCACCTGGAATGAAAACGCATGCTCCACAGCACCCGCGCAATCATCCAGGGCGTGGCGCGTGAAATCGTAGACATGGAACCCGCGGCGCGCGAGGGAATCGTGATAGGGCCGGCCCGGCTCGATCGCCATGACGCTGCGCGCGAGGCCGGAGACAAAATCCAGAAAGCTGCCGGCCGCACACCCCACATCGGCAACGACCTTGCCGCGCAGGGTCATCGGGTTGACAACGTTCAGGCGTTCCAGCTGAAGGGGGTCATGGGCCGCGTGGAACCCGTTTGTGTCGGTTTCCTCGCCCAGGATCTCCCGATAGGTCTCATCGGTATAAACGGCGTCATCGTGACATGACGGCTCGTCGAGGCGGCGCACCCCGCAGCCCATGCATTCGGCAACCACCGCACCCTTGCGGCTGCGGCCGAAACCGCCGTCACGAACCGGGCCTTCATAGATCGTGATCCAGGCCTGTTCACCGCACACGGCGCAATCGGGAAATGCCGCGCCGTCACCGAGGTCGGGCAGATCGAACGCCGCCTGTTCGAGGGTCGTGACGCTCATGCGTAGGCCAGTCTTTTCTGGACGACGATCTCAGAATCGGCGAGCAGATTTGCAATCCGTTGTCCGGCATGTCCGTCGCCGAACATGTGGGAAGATTCGTACCGGCCATGCGCGATCTGCGCGTGCGCGGCCGTTTCGATGGCATCGGGGTCGTAATCGGCATGGCGTACATTTGCGGCATGCTCACGCCCCCCCTGGCGGGTACCGACATTGACGGCCGGCACACCAAGAAAGGCCCCTTCACGCAGGGCCGAACTCGAATTCCCCACCAGCACGGCGGTGTTGTTGATCAGCCGGGCATAATCCTCGACCGGGAAGTTGCGGTAGAAATGTACGTCAGCATCCGGGTTTTCTTCCCGGTACATGCGCAATCCCTTGGATACGTCATCGGATCCGGCATCCACATTCGGCCACAGCCAGACCGTCTGCATGTTGATCCGGCGGACCGCCTCGAGCGTGGCCGAGATCTGCTCGAAGCCGGAACCATACTCCGTGGTCACCGGGTGCTGCAAGACGACCATATAAGGCCGCGACGGGTCGAGATTGGCGCCCGTGCCGCGCTCGCTGTCGAACAGGCCGGGGTCCAGGCTCAGGTCGGAATCGACCAACAAGTCGATCGCCGGACAGCCGGTCAGATGGACCGTGTCCGGCGCTTCGCCCATGCGGGTCACGAACTCATGGGCACGTTCGGTTGCCGGGAAATGGATATGGGCGAGCTTGGTAATGGCATGGCGCACGCTCTCGTCGATCGAGCCCGTAACCTCACCACCCTGGGTGTGGGCCAGGGGAATATTCATGTAAGACGCCGCGATCGCCGTCGCCATGGTCTCGAACCTGTCGGCCACGGTGAGCACGATGTCGGGTTGCAAATTCTCCAGCTGGCTCGACAGCTCGATGATCCCCATGCCCGTCGACTTCGCCATGGTTGTCGGGTTCTCGCCCTCGACGATGGAGTAGATGACCGCAGACGGCTCGAACCCGTCTGCGCGAATCAGGCCCACCACATTGCCGTAGCGATAGAGCATCGCAGAGGCGCCGACGATCAGTTGCAGCTCCAGCCGGTTGTGCCGCTGGACCGCACGCATGACCGATTTGATGCGAGCATAGTTGGCGCGACTATTGACGACCACGCAAACCTTGCGGATCGCCGGGCTGCCGTTGAGTTTGCGAATGGCGTTCATCCCGCTGCCCTCATTTCACGAATGTCTGCATGGTCCGCCGCGATCGATTCCAGGAGCGCTGTGCCGTCCTCGAGGACGGCCTCCGTCTGGACGCGGAACACATCCCGGAAAACACCCATCATCCGTGCGTGGGCTTCGGCATCCACCGCACGGTTTATGAAGTATCCGGCAACCGGCGGCATGCCACGGGCAGACCCGCTGACGGGCACAACCACGCCACCGAATTTTTCGTCACATCCATCCAGAAAGCTCGTGAGCACGATTTCGAACTCATGAAGTTCGTCCGCCTTGGGCAAGGTTTCATCCATAAACGCGCGCAGCTCATCTGCGAACGCGTGCCAGGCCCGCAATTGCCCCGCGACATCCTGGGTGTCCATGTACCGGCCGGCATCAAAGTGGTGCCCGGCGCCCTTGATGGCGCGCTTGACCCGCGCCTTGTCGAGCGGCGCCTCCGACAGCGCGAGATCCTCGGGCCGCACGGGATGTGCGCCGGGAATCGCGACACCGTCGCTGCAGTTGAACGCCGCAATTTCCGCACCGGCAATCACCGATTCGAAGACCCAACGACTCCACAGATAATAGGAATTGGTCCAGGCGGGCTGCCCGAAGTTACCGGGCACCTGAATGGGCATGTCGTTGTGCCCCTGAACATGGCCCTCGCGCGTGTGATAGACGGTGTCCTTCGCATGGTGCGCCGTCTGATCTGTCGATCCGCAGTCGCAACCGAACAGGTACACCTTCCGGAAACCCAAAGTCGTGG
This sequence comes from Alphaproteobacteria bacterium, assembly GCA_965205535.1. GTDB lineage: Bacteria > Pseudomonadota > Alphaproteobacteria > UBA6615 > UBA6615 > UBA8079. The sequence continues at coordinate 1,026,169 of CBDBHH010000005.1, forward strand.
CGAGCGCCATCGCGGTGTTCGCCGAGAACGGTCCCGTGCCGACAACCGGCTCGTGGCCCTCCCCGAACATGCGCGTGGAACTGAGGAATTCCCGGTGAAACAGAAACTTGTCGTCGAACAGGCTGGTCACCCCTGCCTTCACCGACACCGAAGCCATCAGGTCGACCCCGAAGGTTTCACGGTCACCGCCGTTTCGCTCGAAGATGTGCGCGATACGCGCTTCGGTGGTCTCGTTGTTTTCCTTCTCGACCTGGAAGTCGGGCGTGATTCCCGCACTCAACAACGTCTGGAGCGCGGAGCCCGCACAGAAAATCACCGCATGCCCTTCCCAGGCACGAATCGCTTCGATCGATTGATCGAGCGACGGTCCGGATCCGACGATGAATGCCGTCAGGTCGTGCGGTGCCTGATAGGTGCCATCGATCATCCAGAACTCGTGCGTGTCGACATTCGACACCGTGTTCTCGATCATGAGTTTCTCGTCGCCGTAATAGCCCTGCATGATCGACTTCATGCCGACCAGCTCGTGGAAGCCCCGCGCGATCGCGATCGTGGCATCGGTCTGGTAATGCACATAGGTGTAGGCACCATCGACCGACGAAGCACCGAAACGGGTCATCAGCTCGTCGAGCTCTTTCTGTGCCGCGCGCGGGTCGAGCTGGACGATGACATCGAGGGTGGCACCCGATGCGGTGCATTGGTCCGACAAGGCCCGCCAGTCCAGCGCATGCAGACTGTGGACCAGAAATTCTTCCATCGGCTCGATGAGAACCACATGGCGTGGCGACATATCCTTCAGCAGTTCAGGCACATGCAAGCCGAGACCGAGGCCGACGACCACGAGCATGCCTGCATGCTCGGCCGGCGGGATGGGAAGCAGCGTGTCGCCCGCGCAGGCGGCAAGTTCCGCCGACAACGTCTTTGTGCTCTGGTCGGAAAGAGAGGCCGGTTCGGGGCGACCCACGACAACGCGCATCGGAGACCGTCGCCAGGATTCCACCTGAAGGCGCGCGAACTCCGCCGCATCCGTGTTGTAGAGCCGACCGCCGCCGATATCGATATCGATCGCCTGGCCGGCTTCATCGAACACCGGTTGTGTGATGGTGTCGGTGGATCGTCGTACGAGCGACGCAACACCGGGCAAGGCGGTGTCGAGGAATACGAGATTTTTCTGAAACAGGGATAGTTCGGTCATCGACATCTTTCGGACATTCACGGCGCATGGCGCAGCCGGAGTTCAAGATGTCATTGAACGCAAATTTGGTTAGCAAAGGCTTTACAGTGTCCGGGCCCGGGCTTTCGGGGGCACGTGGCCCGGTGTCGTCAGGCCGTTTTCGCGCCTTGTCCGGCGACAATGGCCGGCGCGTCGTCGGAAATCGAAACCCCGGCATCACCCGGTTCGGCGACACCCGTCTCAATCGCCCGGTGAATCCGCGGCGGCTGGGCCCAGCCCAACGTGGCGAACGCACCGCAATGACCGCAAACGGCCGACCAGTCGTCCGCCACGGTGCCACAATCACCACAAACCCAGGCACGATCGGAATCGGCATTGGCCGCAAGCTCAAGCCACTCGGCCGGCAGCGTCGCATCTTCCGTGTCATCGTCCGCAAGGCGTGCGCGCAGGCGAAAAACATCCGCCGTCGGGGCGATCGCCAATAACTCATCCAGTTGCCGGCGCGCCTCACCCCACAAATTTGCATCAAGGGCCGCGCGGGCCAGCGCGAGCCGACTCTCGGGATGTTCGGACGTTGAACGCACCAATGTCTCGACCGTCTTGTACCGGTCGAGAGGTGGCGCGTCAGGGCCGAGCAGATCGAGATAAGCATCGCGCAGATCCGGATGCGGCGCGGCGAGCCAGGATTTCTCGATGAATTTTCGCACACGCCAGGCGCGGCCATCCTCGGCCACGAGCCGCGCGAGCAGGCTGGCGGCGGGCACAAGGGCGGGATTCATCTCGTTTGCCTTGCGCGCCTGTGCATGTGCATCGGCCGTCTGCCCCGTGCTCTGAGCGGCCCGCGCACGTTCGGTCAGAAGGGCTGCCTGCTGGTGGCGCGCCTGCTCGGTCGTGGTCCGTTTCGATTTCTGGGATTGCTCGATCAGCCGCTGCGCTTCACGCCATTCTCCCGCCCGGCTCAACAGCGACACCATCGCCTCAACCAGCCATGGTGTGCGCGGCTTCAACGCATAAGCGCGCCTCGCATAAGTCAGGGCGCGCTCATCATCACCCTCACGCAACGCATCAGTGATCAGGCCACGCAGCCCCAGAAACTCGGTGTCGGCATTCTGTGTCATGCGCTCGAACGTGGCGCGTGCTGCGGCTTCATCTCCGGCTATCTGGGCGGTCTGCGCCTCGAGCAATACCGTCACCGGCGCATGATCCAGAAGCGATTCCGCACGTCGCGTGTGCTTGCGCGCATTGTCCGCATCCCCCGACGCGATCGCCACGAGGCCGTCCGAGAGCGCCCGCAGACCGGCCTCCTGGCGGCTCAGGCGGCGGCGCATGGACCATTCCCGCGGCCGACGGCGAAACCAGCGCCAGGTCGCGAAAAGCGCCGCGCTCGCAAAAGCCAGAAGGAACACGGAAAGTGCGAGGATCCCGACGGATGTCTCGATCCGCCAGCCCTCCCAATCCAGGGAAACAACACCGGGACGGTCCGCAAGCCACACGGCGATGGCCACGACAACCGCAACCTCGACCACATAGATCAGGAACCGGATCATCACGAACCACCGTCGGTGCGCAACCGGGCAATGGCCAGCGCTTCGATCACCGCCAGGGCATCGCGGGCATCGACATGCGCCTGCGCCCGCACCAGCCAGGGTGCCAAGACATCGCTCGCCGGGCCTGCAAGACCGTCAAGAGCGGACATTGCGGCGCCCACATCACGATCGGCCAGATAAATCTCCGCCCGGGCAATCCGGGCCTCGACGTCATCACCGGGAACATTCGCGCCGGTCCGCCGCACGCTGATGACGTCGTTGATCCGACCGGTCAGACGATCCACCAGATCGCCGGTCGCACCATCGCCACCCGTTCGGTCTGCGATGAGCAGCTCCGGCACCAGTTGCGCGAATGTCAGTTCCAGGTCCGCGCCGGTCGCCACACCGGTCGCCGACATGGCGCGCAGCACCTGAACTGCTGCGTTCAACTGGGGGTCTCCGGCGCTTTCCGTTTCGAGGATATCCATCGCGCCGGGGTAGGGTGCACCGCGCACCAGCGCCGCCCTGAGTTGACCGGCGCCGAGCGCCAGGGCCGACGCCCGGGACGCCTGGGTTCCATCTGCTGTTCGGCCCTTCTCGAGGACCCCTAAACGTGCCTCGAGGGCGGCCCGGAATTTCGACTGGTTCTCGGCCAGCGCCTCGATCCGCGTGTCGAATTCCACCAAGGCGCCTGACATGGCTTGCATGTTTGTAGATGCAATCTGAATGGCGTTCTGGATTTCGACTTCGATCGCCTCCAACCGCGCCATCAGGGCCGGGTCGGGCATCACCTCGCCGTTGCTGTCGGCACGCGCGGCCAATGCGGTACGCAAATCGTCGATTTCGCCGCGCAAGGGGCCGAGGTCGGCCTCTAGATCAGGTGGCGTCATTTCAGCCAGTTTCGTGCGCAATGTCGCCACATCGCGGGACAAGGCGGCGAGGGCCGCCGGATCCGCGCCGGGCGCACCCCCATCTCCTGCATCATTTGCCTCGGACAGCCGGGCGACCCGGCCTTCAAGTGCGGAAAAACGCGCATTGTCACCGCCGCTCGCGCCGGGTCCCGCCGTTGACCACCAAACCCAGCCGCCGACCCCGATTGCGACGACAAGTGCCAGCATGGCAACACCGCCACCCCGGCCGGGTTGAGGTTTGACCGGGTCTACATTCTTCTTCGGTTCGCTGGCTGCCGCCGACGCAGCGCGCACCGGCCCGGCAGCCGGTTCATTTTCCAGGCCCGGGGCCTGGATCGTCGCAACAGGTTGCTCGTCGTCACCGGCGCCGTCGGCAGTAAGTTCGATCCCGGCGGCGGAAGCGGCCTCTCGAACTGCCACCATACGCCGCGCGGGTATGGTATCGCGCTGCTTCCAGCCCTGAACCGTGCTGACCGGAATGCCCAGCCGCGCGGCCATGGGGCGAATCCCGCCGAACGCGTCGATAATCTTGCTTGCGGGCTGGTCGGTTTCGTCGCTCATGGTCGAATTCCGCTGTTCTTGCCTGCGTACTCACACGTACATACGCCTGTTCGCGCCTGAATGCTACAGAATCCCGGAAGATCAGGGCGAATCGCTCGAATTCAGAGACGTACGCCTATGTACCTGTCAGGTCAAACGCGCGGAAAAGGCTGTCCTGATCGGGGCTGTCAGCAACCCGAACGTCCGAAAAACTCAGCGGCTCAAGCCTGTCTGCCACAGCGCGCGAGAGCGCGAACGCGACAATCGAATTGCAATAGCCTGCCAACCCGGCGGCACCGACGAGATCCACAAATTGCCCGGCCGTACGCGGTGAATAGAACATCACTGCATCCAGGCTACCCTCGGTCAGCGCCGTCTCGACGATGTCGGGCAGCCGCACCACCGGATCGGCCCGGTAGAGCACCTCCCGGCGAATGTCGAAACCGCGACCCGACAGCAACCCAGACAAATCTCCCGCCGTCACGCTACCCGCCACGTGCATCAGCGCGCCATCCACCGGACGCAACCGCGCGGTCACCAGTTCCGCAAGGTCGGCCACGTCCCCGTCGGCGCTCTCGGTCGCCGCAAAACCGCATTGCTGCGCAGCAGCGGCGCTCGCGGCACCCACGGCAAAAACGGGCAGATCGCGCCGCGTGGTCGCCGATGCCAGCGCCCGCACGCCGTTTGCGCTGGTAATCAGCACCGCCTGCACACCCGACAGATCGACGGACGCCCCGGGTTCAAACGTCACCTCAAGCAACGGCCCCACGACCGGCTCATGGCCAAGCGACGTCAGCGCGGCTGCAGTTTCATCTGCGTCGGGCCGGGGCCGGGTCACCAATACGCGCATATCAATCGCCGAGAGCTGCGAAGAAATCCGCACCCATTTGTGCGCGCAGCTCCGTGCCAAGCGCACGACCGAGCGTTTCCGGCGCCGACGCCGGACCGGATTGAGACAGACGCACCAGGCCATGACCATCGGGCCACGCGGCCAGTCCCGTCAGGTGCATCTCCTCCCCGTCCAGGCGCGCAAGCCCGGCAATCGGGGTGTGGCAGGTCCCATCGAGCGCATCGAGCAGCGCGCGTTCTGCAAACAGGCAAAGCATCGCCGGCGCGTGCGAAATCGCACCCAGGGCGATCGCGGCATCTTCGTCGTCGCCGCGATGGGTAATCGCGATGATCCCCTGCCCGGCGGCCGGCAGCATCTCTTCCATGTCCAGGACGGTGTCAGCCGCATCCGCGCGGCCGAGCCGGCGCAAACCGGCATATGCAAGCAGGGTCGCATCCGCCTCGCCGTCCCCGAGCTTGCGCAGCCGGGTCTCCACGTTGCCGCGAAAAAGGACCATCTCCAGGTCCGGGCGCAGCGCCAGCAGTTGCGCGCGCCGACGCAGGGAGGCCGTACCGACCCGCCCGCCTTCGGGAATGGCGGCGATCGAATCCGCCCCGATCAACGCATCGCGCGGGTCCTCGCGGGCCAACGCGGCGCCGATCGCGATACCGTCGACGAGCCAGGTTTCCATGTCCTTGGCCGAATGGACCGCGATATCGATCTCGCCATCGAGCTGTGCCCGGTCAATCTCCTTGGTGAACGAGCCCTTCCCGCCGAGCTCAGCCAGCGGCCGGTCCGTGACGGTGTCGCCCGTGGTGCGTATCGGGATGATCTCGGGTTCGGGTGCATCCGGGCTGGCGGCGACCAGCAGGTCGCGCACCATGTTCGCCTGGAACAGGGCGAGCGGACTGCCCCGGGTGCCAATACGGAGTTTCGTGTCGTTCATGTAAAACTCATAGCCGCATGCGCGCCGATTGCAAAATCGCTTCTCGCACACCGGCTCGCGTCAGTGCGACGCCGCCCGTCAAATGGGTTATATGATCCCCATGCGTGTACTTGGGATTGAAACAAGTTGTGACGAGACGGCCGCCGCAATCGTGACCGACGATCGGTCAGTCTTGTCCAATGTGGTGCTCAGTCAGCTCGACGATCACCGGCCCTTTGGCGGCGTGGTCCCCGAGATCGCGGCGCGGGCCCATCTCGAGCATCTGGATTCGATCATCGCTCGCGCACACGACGAAGCCGGCATCGACCTTGACGCCCTCGACGCCGTCGCTGCAACCGGCGGACCCGGGCTGATCGGCGGTGTCATTGTCGGGGTCATGACGGCCAAGGCTATCGCCGCAGCGCGCGACCTGCCTTTCATTGCCGTCAACCATCTCGAGGCACACGCCCTCACGGCCCGGCTCACGGACGACGTGGCCTTCCCCTACCTTCTCCTGCTGATCTCGGGCGGACATTGCCAACTGCTGATTGTCGAGGGCGTGGGCCGGCATGTGTTGCTGGGTACGACAATGGATGACGCGATCGGTGAGGCATTCGACAAAACGGCGAAACTGCTCGGCCTCGGCTTTCCCGGTGGCCCGGCCGTCGAAGCTGCCGCACAGGACGGTGACCCGGCACGGTTCAGGCTACCGCGGCCCCTGAAAGGCCGGGCGGGCTGTGATTTTTCATTCTCCGGTCTGAAGACGGCCGTCCGTCAGGCGGCGCTCGACCTCGGTCATGACCCAACGGAACAAGACGCCGCAGACCTCGCTGCCGGGTTTCAGGCCGCCGTCGGCGATGTCATCGCTGACCGGTGCCGACACGCATTGTCCGAATTCGCCACACGGCACCCCGACGTCTCCCCGGTCCTGGTGGCTGCTGGCGGGGTGGCCTCCAACCAGACCCTCCGCAGCGCCCTGACCACCGTTAGCGCATCCCGGGGCGCATCAATGGTCGCCCCGCCACCGGCGCTATGTACCGACAATGCCGCGATGGTCGCATGGGCCGGCATCGAGCGGCTGCGGGCCGGTAGCCTCGACACACTCGATTTTCGGCCCCGTCCGCGTTGGCCGCTGGCCGAACTGCACGCCGCGCAATAAGCTGCGCGCGCCAGGAAGAGGAACATCATGGCCGCGGACACAAAACCGAGCACCAAGATTGATATCCAGCCGCTGTTCTCCACACCCGTGGCGATCGCGCCATTGCCGGAGAGCGCGCGCATCAATGCCGCATTGCGCGACACGATCATCGCGCGCGAGGCGCAGGCGCCGTCCACCGCCCATTCCAATCTCGGCGGCTGGCAATCGACCTGGGACCTCGCGGACTGGGGGGGTGATTCAGCAGAGTATCTCCTGTCCTTCGTGCGCCACATGGCCGACACATTGACCGTCGATCGCCAAGGAAAGGCCGCACCGCAGACGTGGCGCATAAACGCCTGGGCAAACATCAATCGGTCCGGGCACGCCAATGAATTCCACACCCATCCAGGCTGTGTATGGTCGGCTGTTTACTATGTCGACGACGGCGGTGTGGGTGCCGACCCCTCGCTGGGCGGACAGTTCGAACTCCAGGATCCACGCGGCGTGGCACCGGCGATGTTTCGGCCGGAACTGGTGCCAAACGTACCCGGCGGTGCCGCTTTCGGTGCCAGCGAATCGATTAGTCCCATGCCCGGAACCGTGTTGATGTTTCCGTCCTGGGTTTCCCATGCCGTGCGGCCCTACTTCGGTGACGGCACGCGCATTTCCGTCGCGGTAAATTTGAGCTAGGAGCGGCAGATGCAGCGGATCGCAGTGATCGGAGCCGGCGCCTGGGGCACCGCCCTGGCCGCCGTGGCACGTCGCGCCGGACGCGACGTCGTGATCCATGCCCACGAAGCCAGCACCACCGTCACCATCAACACAGACCACGAGAACAAGGTTTTCCTGCCGGGCATCGCACTCGACCCGGCGATTATGGCGACCGATGACCTCACCACCGCCGCCGAGGGTGCCGACGCAATCGTGATGGTAACGCCGGCCCAGTTCCTGCGACCCACCCTGGCCGCACTGGAACCGGCGCCGGGGACACCGATAATTATCTGCTCAAAAGGCATTGAGCTCGACACCGGCAAGTTGATGAACGAGGTGGCAGAGGAAACGGTGCCGGACGCCGAGCTGGCTGTGCTCTCGGGCCCGACATTTGCAGCCGAGGTCGCGCGCGGATTGCCAACCGCGGTCACGCTTGCCTGCGCCAATACCGACACGGCCGCCGGTTTGGCGACCGCCCTCGGGACACCGTCGTTTCGGCCCTACACCGCGACCGACCTGGTCGGCGCCGAAGTCGGCGGCGCGATCAAGAACGTGATCGCCATCGCGTGTGGAATCGTCGAGGGTCGCGCCCTCGGCCAGAATGCCCGCGCCGCCATCATCGCGCGGGGCCTGGCCGAGATTGCCCGGTTTGCGGCCGCGCTCGACGCCGACCCGCGGACCCTGATGGGCCTGTCCGGTCTCGGAGACCTGACCCTGACCTGCACCTCAACAGCGTCACGCAACTATACGCTCGGCGAAGCGCTGGGTTCAGGGTCCTCCTATGCCGACGCCATCGTCGGCAAGGCGTCCGTCGCGGAAGGCGCCACGACGGCGCCCGCCGTCCTCACGCGCGCGGCGGCACTGGGTGTCGAAATGCCGATCTGCGCGGCGGTCAGTGCCATCCTGCATGACGGTGCGGGTGTGGACGAGACGATCACCGGGATTCTGTCACGCCCGCTCCGCGCCGAGGGCTGATTGGCATCGCGCCGCCTTGGCCGTATATGAAACGCAACAAGATTAATCGAAGGACAAGCGCCATGGCTTACTGGCTTTTCAAATCCGAACCGAGCACCTGGTCATGGGATGACCAGGTCAAAAAGGGCACCGAGCATTGGGACGGCGTTCGGAACTATCAGGCCAACAACAATATGAAGGCCATGAAAGTCGGTGACAAAGGCTTCTTCTATCATTCGGTCAACGAGAAGCAGGTCGTCGGGATCGTTGAAGTGGTGCGGACGCACTACCCCGATCATACAGACGAATCCGGCCGCTTCGGCATGGTCGACGTCAAGACCGTAAAGCCGGTCGAGACCCCGGTCACGCTGGCCGACGCCAAATCGAACCCGAAGCTCGCCGACATGGTCCTGGTCAACAATTCACGTCTGTCGGTGCAGCCGGTCAAGGCCGCCGAATGGCGCGAAGTTTGCCGGATGGCCGGCGTGAAGCCGTGAGCAGCGAAAGTGACGAAATTGCCGAACCGGTGATGCGCGGCAACCGCCGCGTCCTGTGTCATGCCGACGAAATCGGCGAGGCTGGCAAGGGTTTCATCCTGGAGAAAGTTTACGAGGACAACCCGGACGCAAAGGTACCGATCTTCGTGATTCCCGGCGATGAGGCTGGCCTGCTGTATTGCTACATGAATGTGTGCCCCCACCAGGGCACACATCTGGAACTGAAGCCCGACACATTTCTTGATGTCGACCGCAAGCTGATCCAGTGCTCGACCCACTGGGCCATGTTCCGCAAGGAAGACGGCTATTGCGTGAAGGGCCCTTGTGTCGGCAAGTCGCTGAAGCAACTGCCGGTGACGGTCGACGATGACGGGATGGTTCTGTTCGGCGCCTAGGGACAAACTTCACCAAAAGAACGAGACGACGACCGCGGCTTGCAGTTGTCTGGCCGGGTCTATTTCCCGATAATGCGCCGCAATCAAACCGGCGCGCTGACACACGAAAACGCCGGGCAACGTGATCAACAGGAGAGTACGCGCCATGTTCCGCGAGAAGTTTCCCGTCCCGGACGAATGGGCAAACCGCGCCTGGGCCGACGATGCAAAGTATCAGGAAATGTACAAGCGCTCGGTCGACGACCCGGACGGGTTCTGGGACGAGGAGGGAAAGCGCCTCGACTGGATCAAACCCTATACCCAGATCCGCGATGTTTCCTGGGACGCCTCCGACCTACACATCAAATGGTACTACGACGGTGTGCTCAACGCGTCGGCGAACTGTCTCGACCGGCACCTGGCGACCCGCGGCAACCAGACCGCGATCATCTGGGAAGGCGACGACCCCAAGGACGACGCCAAGCTCACCTACAACGACCTGTACGAGCGTGTTTGCAAATTCGCCAACGGGTTGAAATCCCTCGGCATCAAGAAAGGCGATCGGGTCACGATCTACCTGCCGATGATCCCGGAGATCGCGATCGCGATGCTGGCCTGCGCGCGCATCGGTGCCGTGCATTCGGTCGTCTTCGGCGGCTTCTCTCCGGACTCGATTGCAGGGCGAATCGACGATTGCGATTCCGCTTTCGTCATCACCTCGGACGAGGGCCTGCGCGGCGGTCGCACGATCCCGCTGAAGGACAATGTCGATCAGGCAATCGACAAGCTTCCGGCCGGTCAGGTCCAAAAGGTGGTGGTCGTGAACCGCACCGGTGCCGACATCAACTGGGTCGAGGACCGCGACGTCTGGTACCACGAGCTGTGCGACGCCCAGTCCGCCGACTGCCCGCCCGAGCCGATGGATGCCGAAGACCCGCTGTTCATTCTCTACACGTCGGGTTCAACCGGTAAGCCGAAGGGCGTGCTCCACACGACCGGCGGCTACATGGTCTATGCCTCGATGACCCATCAGTATGTCTTCGACTATCACGATGGCGATATCTACTGGTGCACCGCGGATTGCGGCTGGATCACCGGCCACAGCTATATCGTCTACGGCCCGCTGGCGAACGGTGCGACAACCGTGATCTTCGAGGGACTGCCCAACTACCCGGACGCCTCGCGCCACTGGGAAGTCTGCGACAAGCATCAGGTCAACATCTACTACACCGCCCCGACGGCGATCCGCGCGCTGATGCGCGAAGGCGACGGGCCGGTAAAAAAGACCTCACGAGAGTCCATCCGCCTGCTCGGCACGGTCGGCGAACCGATCAATCCCGAAGCCTGGCACTGGTATCACGAGGTCGTCGGCGATGGGCGCTGCCCGATCGTCGACACCTGGTGGCAAACCGAAACCGGCGGCATTTTGCTGACACCGCTACCCGGCGCGACGATGCTGAAACCAGGGTCGGCCACCCGGCCGTTTTTCGGGGTCAAACCGATCATCGTCGATGCCGAGGGCAACGAGCTGGATGGCGCATGCGAGGGTATCCTGTGCATCGACGGCGGCTGGCCGGGTCAGATGCGCACGGTCTATGGCGACCATAAGCGTTTCGCGGAGACCTATTTCACGGCCTATCCCGGTCGCTTCTTCACCGGCGACGGCTGCCGTCGCGACGAGGACGGCTACTACTGGATCACGGGCCGCGTCGATGACGTCATCAATGTCTCCGGTCATCGCATGGGAACCGCGGAAGTGGAAAGCGCGCTGGTGGAGCATGACGATGTCGCCGAGGCGGCGGTCGTCGGCTACCCGCACGATATCAAGGGCCAGGGCATCTACGCCTATGTCACACTCAACGCGGGCGTCGAGAGCACCGACGCGCTTCACGGGGAGCTGATCAAATTCGTGCGCAAGGAGATCGGGCCCATCGCGACCCCGGATCTGCTGCAATGGGCGCCCGCCCTGCCCAAGACCCGGTCCGGGAAGATCATGCGCCGTATTTTACGCAAGATCGCAGCCAACGAGCACGATCAACTCGGGGACACATCGACACTTGCAGACCCGTCCGTGGTAGACGATCTCGTGGAAAACCGGCAAAACAGGTAGCCCGACGCAAACATACAAAGGTATGTAGACATTGTTGTGACATACGAGCCCGACGACATCGCACATGTGCGCCTGCCGCTGATTTCTCTCGTCCTGTTGGTCGCGCTTCCGGCCGCACTGATACCTGTTCTGCAATTCCTGTCGATTTCGCTGGCGGGGAACGACGCGGGTGCCACAGCAAACACGGCCAATGCGCTTTCATTCGCCTCACAGCCGGGGTCCGTCATCGCGGGAAGCATCGTGGGCTTGCTGGTGGCGTATGTCATGGGCGGGCGAAAGACGATGTTCCTGTCCGTGCTGTCGATTGTTGTCGCAGTCGCGGCGATGCTGATCATCGCATCTCCGGCAACATTCCAGTGGGGCCGCACAACGCTTAATCTGGGTGCCGGGGCGTTACTGGTGTTGCCCATTCTGATTCTCGGCCATTACGGATCTCACCGACAGATTGCGGCCGGCATGCCGGGACTCATCCTCGGCCCCTTTGTTCTGGTTGCCCTGATCGGCCTGCTGACGCGCCCCGGCGTCGAGGACCGCATCGCGGCCCTCACGAACGGGGCCGGGGGAATCGAACCGATGGGCTGGCTGGCGATCGCCCTGACGGTCCTGCTCGTGCTCAGCCTTTTCCGGGCGATGGGTCGCGCGCGTGGCGGACGGCCAAACGCGCTCTTCTCCGCCGAGTTGCGTGCCGACGCGCGCGCCGCGCTGGGCTTCGTACTCACCGGCCCACAGATCTATGCGCTGCTCATCGCGATGGCGCTCACCGGACATGCCGCGACCACCTACCTGGGTGACTTCGCCCGAAAAAGCCCGCTCGAGGGGTTCGGAATCGGGTCAACGATCGCCGCGACCCTGTGCCTGGGGTTTGGCGGTTATCTGTTCGCCCGCATCTTTGGGCCGCGACGACGCCAGCACGTCCTGGCGACAACAATCATATTCCTGCTCATCACCACCGGACTGATGGCGGCCACCGACTTCATGTTCGCGCCGACGACAGGATCGCTGGGTGTTTTCGTTTGGCCCTACACACAAGATCAGCTTGTTCTGTTGGTGCTGACCTGCGCCGCCATGGCCATGCTCGGTGCTTCGTTTGCCATGATCTGGCTCTCGATCGTCGAGGTCGGGCTCGGCGTGCTCGCGACGATTCTGCTGGTCACCGTGCTCGTCGCCCGGATCGCCGCACCGGCAACCGTGCCACTCCTGCCGATCCCCGAAATGTGGCTCTCAACCGGACTTCTCGGTGCGGCATTGGTGCTGGTCGCACTGGGAACATTGTTTGCGCGTAATGAGGCGCCTCCCGCGCCATCGGAGGAGTTCACGTTCCGCGATACTGCGGAGCAGGATGAACGTCATGACGATGACGAACACGGCGAATTTGATGAACCGAACCTCGATCCCGATCGACAATTCGGAACTCAGCCGGAGACCGAGCCCGTAGCGGAATTCGAATCCGAGCCTGAGCCCGAGTTCGAACCCGACATACAAGAAGAAACGACGTTCGACACCGAGCCCGCCGCACAGCCTGTCCCACCTCCCGCAACCCGGGCCCCCGAACGTGAAGCGGTCGCACCCGAACCTGTCGCTGAACCCGTGGAACAGGCACCACGCGAAGATGTCAGGCCCGACTTGCCTGAAGACCCACCAGCTTCGGGCAGATCCAAAGGCGGCCTGCCGTGGCGGCGAAAGCGCACCAAACGCGACGCGCTGGCGCGGGCGGTATCATCGACACGGACAGAACCTGCGGGTCGAGCCGAGCCCCGCGCGCAGAACGAACCATCGACATCAGAGAGGTCATCGGACCGGCCCGATCCGCCACGACGCGACGCCGGGGGAACTTCCGAGAAAGCCGCCGCGCCGAGGCCGGACGCGCGCCACGAGGCGGTTCAGGACACACATATCGATTGGGCCAAGCTCGGGGCCACGGTGGTAGATGGCGCCGGGGCGCCGCAAGACGAGCCCGCGCCGACGGACACGCGCCCGACCGAACCGGAAAACAAGCCCCCTGTTGTCGATACACCACGCGCGGAAGATGATGTGTGTGCCGACACGCCTGCTGAACGGGCCGAGCCCGTCCAGCCCACGCCTCGCCAAGAACCCCCGGTCAGGTCCCAACCGAGCGAACCTTCGTTCACACGGCATGATTCAACTATTTTCGACTTTGACCGCCTGCGCGACAACACACGCGGACCGGACGACACCAACGACCCGAGCGACGAAGAGAAAGAGTGATGCAAATTGTCATGGTGGAATTCGCCGTCGGCCCCGACCGGGTGGACGCTTGCGTCGCAGCCCTCAAACAGATCACCGGGACGCTCGTCGCCGCCCAGCCCGAGTTCCACGGCGCAACGCTGCACGTCGAACCGGCAACGGGGACTGTGCTGAACTATATGCGCTGGGACACCCACCAGCATTTCATCGACTTCCGCGATTCCAATGCTGACCAGATCGGTGAGGTGCTGGGAGAGTTCGGGCCCAAGGGCCGGATGCTGGACGTGGTCGCGGAAATTCCGTCTGCGTGAGTCAGCAGAAACCCTAGATCCTGTCTTCGAATTTGAGGTGCGCCAGCACCCGGGCCAACGCGCGGGCATCCGCCAATGCGTCATGCGCACTGCCGGTCGCTTCGAGTCCGAAATGCGCAGGTAACGCCGAACTCGACAGCTTCAGGCCGGTGATTGTGCGAAGCGGCGGATTGATGTCACGCCATTCGACACCCGCTATCGGATTCACGAGGTCCTTCAGCGCGCAATCTTCGCCGACCACCAGATCGTCGCGCCCGTGGGTCAGGATCACATCCGTGCCCGCGAAATCGGCAAACGCGTCCAGCGCATTCTTCAGGCTGATGCCATCACGCGCGACCGCATCGTTCGTGATCCCCGTCAGTGCCGTGAAGTAACCGGACAGTTCGGGGTTGATCGTCGGACGCACAAGAACCGAGAAGCTCTCCCGCTCGGCAAACCCGGCATCGACACGCACAGCACCGATCTGCACGATCTCGCGAAACTGACCCGGCGCGGACCAGCCGCCCTCCAGCGCACCCTCCCAGGACGTGTATTCCAGATCGGCGATGATGAGACGCCCGGACGCGGGTACGACGTCCTTCAATGTATCGGTCATTCTTTCGGATGCGCCAGGCGTCCGCGTCAGAAATCGACGCAGCGCCCGTCCCGTTCCCAGTCACCAAAGCGGGTCGGCTCCGGCCCCTTGGGGCCGCCGATTTCCGTCTCCTTGTCGGGCGATTTGCCCAAATCCGACGGGTTGGCCGCGTTGTCGCCTGGCTTGGCGTCCATGTCAGACGTGGGCGACGCCGCCGCATTTTGGGCGGATTTTGGTGCTGAAGTCTCTCCCTCCGGTGTGCGGACACGATACTGCGGTGTCGTGCGCATCTTTTCCCCGGACGGGTTGTCATGATTGTCAGGCATGGCGTTGATATGGACGATCGGACGGAATTTGCCAAGCCTTTGCCAAAAATCGACCGAAAACCGGCCAATGGAGCCGAGATGCAGCGCGGGCGATTTGATCAACGGTATCGAACGGTTGCCGTGCCTCGATCCAGCTCACACGATTTCTACAACTATCTGTAATGGTTGGATTAAGTGCCAGGCTTACCGGCCACGCCATGACAGCCGCTACTTCGCACGCGATGCAGGGACAGATGACTCCTGGGCACGAAAATGATCACGAGTACAGCCGAAAACCCCCAAAATCTGGGTATTCAGTCAACAGATTGTCCACATATTGGGGTTCATACTCCATTTTGTGGACTTGCTCCCTATTCCTACATGATCTAGGCTTCGCCCGGGATCAAGGTCGCCTTCAGCGGCCGTTGGGGCAATAAGAAACGAACAGGAACCGGACATGTCTTGGACTGACGAACGAGTAACAATGTTGCGGGATTTGTGGACCAAAGGCTTGAGTGCGAGCCAGATCGCCGTGCAGCTGGGCGGCGTGACGCGCAACGCGGTAATCGGCAAGGCGCATCGGCTCGGGCTCGAGAGCCGGCCGTCCCCGATCCGGGGTAACGGCACGGGTTCACGGCGGCGTAACCGGGCGATCGACCGGGCACTTGAGGCCAAGGCCTTGCGCGGAACCATGGCCGATGAGGAAATCGGCGGTGAAAAGATCGTGCCTGATGGCGGCAAGCGTATCCCGGAAGCGCCGATCCCGCCCCTGGCGCGGCGCGGCGGAGACGTGTCCGATTGCCTGTGGCCGATCGGCGATCCCGGCGATTCCGATTTCAGCTTCTGCGAGGCCGATACCGTGCCAGGACGACCCTACTGCGCCGAGCATTGCGCCATGGCGTATATCCGGAAAGACAAGACAGCGGCCTAGTTACGGCTAATTCAAGCGTTCCGGCCGCGGCGGGTCCAATGACCGGCTGCGGTCGAATTGTTTTTGGGGCATAAAGCGCCATGTCCGATTCCCGCACCGCCGCCAGCCAGGTCCTCGATGCCGTCCTCGACGACGGCAAGCCCCTCGACACGACCCTCGCCGCCGACCGCGCGATGGCGGCGCTCGACGCCCGTGACCGCGCCCAGGCGCGTCGGATCATCGCAACGGTGTTGCGTCGGCTCGGCGAAATCGACGCACGAATTTCCGAATGCCTCGACCGACCATTGGCGGGCCGTCACGCCCATGTCCGCAACATCCTGCGGATCGGCACCGCGGAACTCCTGTTCCTGGAAACCCCGGCGCACGCCGCCGTGGACGGCGCGGTCCGCATGGCGGGCAAATACCGCCGCGGCGCCCTCAAGGGCTTGGTGAACGCCGTATTGCGGCGGATCGGGCGCGAACCGGAGAACCGGGAAGGCACCCGCTCACCCGGTGAACGCAACACACCCAACTGGATGATCCGGCGCTGGCAGGACATCTACGGCGCGGATACCGCCCGCGCAATCGCTGATGCCCATCTGATCGAACCACCCCTAGATATCACACTGGCAAAACGCGCCGACCCTGCAGAATGGGCCGCAAAACTGGACGCCGAAATCCTGCCTGGCGGCACCTTGCGGCGGCAGACCGGTGGCCGTATTTCCGAGCTGCCCGGTTTCAGTGACGGGCTTTGGTGGGTCCAGGACGTGGCAGCATCTCTTCCGGCCAAACTTCTGCGTGACGATAGCGAGGCGCGGGTCATCGATCTTTGTGCCGCGCCCGGCGGGAAGACCATGCAACTGGCCGACCGCGGCCCCACGGTCACGGCGGTCGATATTTCCAATCAGCGTCTGTCGGCGCTGCAGGAAAATCTTTCGCGCACGGGCCTGACCGCCACGATCGTCGATGCCGACGCCACCCAGTGGCGGCCGGAAAACCCGGCCGACGCGGTCCTGCTCGACGCGCCGTGCACGGCCACCGGCACAATCCGCCGCCATCCGGATATTCCCCGACGCCGCCGCGAGGCCGACATCAAGAACGCCATCGCGCTCCAGGATCGGCTGCTGACCGCCGCGGTTAATATGGTCGCGCCCGGCGGCACCATCATCTACTCGGTCTGCTCACTCGAACCGGAAGAGGGCACCGCACGCGTGGACGCGCTGCTGGCCGCCGGGGCACCGGTGACACTGGACCCGATCTCGCCCGACGACTGGCCCGAACTGGACGGCCTGGACCCCGCCGCGATCACACCTGCCGGCACCCTGCGGACGCTGCCGTGCCATTGGTCGGCGCGCGGCGGCATGGACGGCTTTTTCGCGGCACGCCTGATCCGGAACTAGTCCGGCGCGGTCGCGCGTCGCGTCGCTTGCGGCGCAGTCTGCAAATCGGTTACCAAAAACCATGGCTCCCTCACCAAAGGCGGCTCCTGTCCGCATTGCACCTTCGATCCTGGCAGCGGATTTCGCCAAGCTGGGCGACGAAGTACGCGCCGTCGCCGCGGCCGGCGCCGACTGGATCCACATCGACATCATGGATGGGCATTTCGTACCCAACCTCACGATTGGCCCCGGCGTCGTAAAAGCATTGCGCCCCCACTGCGATCTGCCGTTCGACGTGCATCTGATGATCAGCCCGGTCGATTACATGATCGAGCCCTTCGCCGACGCCGGCGCAGATGTGATCTCACTGCACCCCGAGGCCGGACCTCATCTGCACCGTTCGCTGCAAACTATCCGCGGGATGGGAAAGAAGGCCGGCGTGGTGCTCAATCCCGCAACACCGGTCGCGGTCGTCGACGAGGTGATGGACATGGTGGACCTGATCCTGGTGATGAGCGTCAATCCCGGTTTCGGCGGACAGGCCTTCATCGAGAGCCAGCTCGACAAGATCGCGGCTCTGCGCGCGCGCATCGACGACCATGTCAAAGCCGGCGGACAGCCGATAGACCTTGAAGTGGATGGCGGGATCGACCGGGAAACGGCACCGCGCGCCATTGCCGCCGGCGCCAATGTCCTGGTAGCCGGCACGGCCACTTTCAAAGGTGGTCCGGATTCCTATGCCGACAACATCGCCGCCATGCGAGGCGGCGGGTGAGCGGCAACGTCTTTCAGGAATTGCGCTACGGCGTCGGCAAGCTGCTCTATGCTTCACCGGTCTATCGCTACACCCTGATCGGGCGCGCACCGAACGAACTCACCATCGTGCCACCGGATTCCTGGCCCGGTAACGCTGAACGCGGCACCGCCGTTTCGGCCGGGGAGTTATCATTCCTCGGCGAGACTGTGCGTGGCGGCAAGCATGCATGGCGTCCGGCCGGCATGAGCGATGCATGGCTGGCCGAACTGCACGGCTTCGACTGGCTGCGCGACCTGCGCGCGGTCGGCGGTGACGCCGCGCGACGTCGGGCCCGCGATCTGGTCGAGGACTGGATCGAACATCAGACCGGCTGGCAGGAGATTGCCTGGCGCCCGGATATTCTGGCAACGCGCCTGTTCGCCTGGCTCGGTCAGCATGATTTCTTCTGCGCGTCGGCCGACGATGATTACCGGCGGCGCTATCTGGCGACAATTGCGCGGCAGGCCAAGCATCTTGCCCGTGTGCTGCCCGGCGGCGTCGAAGGCGCGGGCCTGATCCGGGCCGCCAAGGGCCTCACCGTCGCGGGCCTGTCCCTGCCGGGTCACGAGGCGTCCATACGCCAGGGCCTGAAAATTCTCGAACGTGCCTGCGACCGACAGATCCTCCCCGACGGCGGACATGTCTCGCGCAACCCGCAAACCCAGGCAACCGTCTTGCGCGATCTCGTGGATGTGCGCAGCGCCTTGCTGGCGGCAGAGCATGAAATCCCCGCCTTCCTGCTGGGCGCCATCGACCGGGCGGCCCCCTTCCTGCGCATGCTGCGTCACAATGACGGGCGTCTGGCCCTGTTCAACGGGAGTAGCGAGAGTGAGGACTGGCAGATCGACATGCTCCTGGCCCAGGCCGATGCGCGCGGCCGCGCACCATTGAGCGCACCGCATACCGGTTTTGAGCGCATTGTCGCAAACCGTACCGTGGTCCTCCTGGACACCGGCGCGCCACCACAGGCCGGCCTCGATACCCACGCCCATGCCGGCACGCTCAGTCTCGAAATCTCGATCGGCAAGGAAAGGCTGATCACCAACTGCGGCGCCCGCCCGGGCAACCGGGACCCCTGGGCGACGGTCCAGCGTTCGTCGGCTGCGCACTCGACGATGGTCATCGACGATACCAACTCGTCGGAAATCCTCGACGACGGCACATTCGGGCGACGCCCGCAGAATGTTCACGTCGAACGCAGCGAAGACGACGGCAACATCTGGGTCTCCGCCAGCCATGACGGCTATACCGCAGCCTTCGCGCTGGAGCACGAGCGCCGGGTTTATATGGCGGTCGACGGCGACGATGTCCGCGGTGAAGATGTTCTCACCCGGACAGAGAAGGCCGGCACTGCGCGCCCGGCGCGCGGCTTCGCGTTGCGGTTTCACCTCCACCCCTCAGTCCAGGCCTCACTGGTGCAGAACGGATCGGCGGTGCTGTTGCGCTTGCCGAGCGGCGTCGGATGGCGGCTTATCGCGGAAGGCGGCACCGTATCGCTGGCCGAAAGCATTTATCTGGGTGAAACCGAGGACGTGCGGCGCAGCGAACAGATCGTGGTGTCGGGCGCACTGGAAACCGACGCCAGCGCCGCACGCGTCAAATGGGCACTCAAAAGGGTCCCCAAGAAGAGTTGAGCCGCGGCAGGGCGCTTCGCGCGCCTGTTGATTGCCCCTCAAAACTGCGGTTACAGCGGCAATCCTTACCCTTCCTTAACCATCCTCGCCGACCATGGGCATCCTTGGGCCGGGCTCCGGCGAAGCGTATGTGAGGGTGAATTGTCCAAAGTCCTGGTGACTGGCGCCGGCGGGTTTATCAGCTCGCATCTTGTCGAGAAACTCGCGAACCAAGGCGCAGAGGTCCGCGCCTTTGTTGAGTATGATTCACGGGGTTCATGGGGTTGGCTCGACGATATCGATCCGGACATCCGCGACGCGACCGAAGTGATTGCAGGTGATATCCGTGATTCCCACGCGGTCCGCCAGGCCGTGTCGGGTTGCGACACGGTGTTCCATCTCGCGGCCCTGATCGGCATCCCCTATTCCTATCTGGCGCCCGAAAGCTACGTCGACACCAACGTGACCGGCACGCTCAACATCGTTCAGGCGGCAACGGACCTGGGTGTCGCACGCGTCGTTTACACCTCGACCAGCGAGGTCTACGGCACCGCGCAGTATGTCCCCATTGACGAGGCTCATCCGCTCAACCCGCAAAGCCCCTACGCCGCGACAAAAGTCGGCGCGGACCAGATTGCACTGAGCTACGGACGCTCATTCGGAACACCGGTCACCGTGGTGCGGCCGTTCAATACTTTCGGCCCACGTCAATCGGCGCGGGCCGTCATTCCGACAATCATCACGCAGCTGGCCGCGCATGACCGCAGCACCGGTCCGGCGACCATCCGTCTCGGCGCGACCGCGCCGACCCGTGACTTCACCTTTGTCGCCGATACCGTATCCGGGTTTCTGGCCGCGGCAGACACAGACGCGGCATGCGGCGAAGTGGTGAACCTCGGCACCAATTTCGAAATTTCCGTTGGCGAGACGGCTCAGGCCATCGCGGCCGAGATGGGCGTTGAAATCCGGATCGAGACGGAAGATCAGCGCCTGCGACCCGACGCATCTGAAGTGGAGCGCCTGTGGTGCGATAACAGCAAGGCCGCCGCCATGCTGGGGTGGCAGCCAACCCATGTCGGCCTCGAAGGCTTCCGGCGCGGGCTCGCCGCGACAATTGATTGGTTCGCCGCGCCGGCCAACCGGGTCGGATACAAGGCGCATCTCTACAATGTCTGACGCGGCGATCGAAAAGATCGACCTGCGCGCAACCGACAGGCCCAATGTCATCGCCGAGGATGTCTTCGCGCGCCTCAAGACCGTCCTGCCTCGCGCCAGCGGGCCCTATCCGCTGCACGAACCCGAGATCGACGGCAACGCGTGGGACTATGTGAAGGATTGTCTCGACACCGGCTGGGTGTCGTCCGTCGGCGCCTGGGTGGACCGGTTCGAGGAGATGATCTGCGAGATCACCGGCGCACGCCATGCCATCACCACCGTCAACGGCACCGCCGCCCTGCATGCCGCGCTCGTCGCAACCGGAGTCAAACCCGGTGATGAAGTGCTGGTGCCCTCCTTCACCTTCGTCGCCACGGCAAACGCCGTCAGCTATTGCGGTGCCACGCCGCACTTCGTCGATTGTGAAATCGAAGGTCTCGGGATCGACCCGGCCGCACTCGACGCTCACCTCGCCTGGATTGGAGAGATACGCGGCGACGCGCTCGTCAACCGGCAGACCGGGGCGGTTATCCGCGCCATGATCCCGGTCCATTGCTACGGCCATCCGGCGGATATGGTCGCCCTTTGTGAAATTGCCGAGCGGTATCACCTGACAGTCATCGAGGATTCCGCTGAATCCCTCGGCAGCTGCATCAACGAGACCCATACAGGCCGGTTCGGACGCATCGGTGCCTTCAGCTTCAACGGCAACAAGACGATCACCACCGGCGGCGGCGGTGCGGTTATCACCGACGACGACCTCCTCGCGCGCCGCGTGAAACACCTGACCACCACCGCGCGAACGAATGACGGGGCCGACCTCGTCCACGACATGGTCGGCTACAACTACCGGCTCCCGAACATCAATGCCGCCCTCGGCTGCGCCCAACTCGAAACGCTCCACGAAAAATTGTCGGCCAAGCAGTGCCTGTCAGACCGGTATCGCAATGCATTCGCCGGTGCGGCAGGCGTTCAGTATTTGTCGTCGCCATCCTGGGGGAAAAGCAACAACTGGCTATGCGGGCTTCTCTTCGATACCGGCCATGCCCGCGATGCAGCGCATCGCCTGTTGGTCGATGGCGGATATCAGTGCCGGCCGTTCTGGGCTCCGCTTCACACGATGCCGATGTACACCAACGCACCGCGTGCATCGCTGGTTGTAACCGAGCACCTTTCCGCGCGTGGCCTGACCCTGCCGTCCGGCGCCGGGCTGACGCCCGAAATAAAGCGTTAACCGTCAATCGATCGTTAAAGTTTTTCGCGAATTCTATGTATTGAACCCATGGAATCCGCAGTCGCTCATATCACCCCTCAGGCTCCCGCGCCGTCACCCGTCCAGCAGGTCGCGCCACCGCAAACGCGGCTGGCTCAAAGCCTGATCGGACCGGACACCTCGATTCATACCCTGATCGAACGGTTCACGGCCTGGCCCGTCCAGATCGGGCTGGTTGTCGACAATCGACGCAAGCTGATCGGCACCGTCACCGACGGAGATATCCGCCGCGGCCTGCTGCGTGGCATCGCGACCGATGCACCCGTGCGCGCGATCATGAATCCCACGCCACGCACGATCCGCTTCGGCGAGCCGCGCGGCGATGTCCTCGCCTTCATGCGTCGGGAAAAAATCAAGCATATCCCGGTCATCGATTTTGCCGGACGTGCCGTCGATCTGATTACGATCGACGCGTTGATGGCACCCCATGATCAACCCTACCGCGTCGTGCTGATGGCAGGCGGCGAAGGTTTGCGACTGCGCCCGCTGACCGAACACACGCCAAAACCGATGCTGGACGTGGGTGGTCGCCCGATCCTCGAGACAATTGTCCGGCGCCTGTCCGACTCGGGATTCTCCGAATTCCACATCTCGGTGAACTATCGTGCAGACGTCATTCGAAACCATTTCGGGGACGGCGCGCTCATGAATGTGGATGTCTCCTACATCGAGGAAGAGATGCCCCTGGGGACCGCGGGGCCGCTGGCAAAGCTTTCAAGTGATGTGGACGCACCGGTCCTGGTCATGAACGGCGATATCCTGTCCAAGGTCGACCCGGTCCAGTTGATCGACTTTCATCGCGAGAACGGCGCCGCGGCCACAATGGCGGTCCGCAGCTACGAGGTGCAGGTACCCTATGGCGTCGTCGACATCGATGATCATGAAATCAAGGGACTGCGAGAGAAGCCCGTCACGCGCCACTTCATCAATGCCGGCATATATGTACTCGGCCCGGAGGCGCTGGATCTGGTGCCCGACGATCGGGCATTCGATATGCCGGACCTGTTCGAGGCTTGCCGGGACTCCGGCCTGACGACTCTGGCCTATCCGGTCCAGGAATACTGGGTCGATATCGGGCAGCTCGATGATTATCGCCGGGCCAACGAGGAATTCGCCCAGATCTTCTGATCTGCCACGCGGGCCTATAGCTGCCAGCGGCGGTAGGCCGCGGGCAGGTCGACACCGCGCCACATGCCCTTGATGTCCGCCAATAGTCCGCGATCAGCCAAAAGGCCGGTCAGCAGCGCAGCATCGAGCTTGCCATACTCATCATGGCGCACCGCACCGATGACCGCGTCATACCCTGTCACATCTTCGAGCGAAGGCAGCAGCTCGACCCCAAAGAACTGTTGCGCTTCTTGCGGGTCCGCGTGGGGGTCATGCACATCCACCGCATGTCCCATTTCTCGCAAGCTCGAGATAATATCGACCACGCGCGAATTCCGCAGGTCGGGCACATTCTCCTTGAACGTCAGTCCCAGGACGAGCACCCGCGCGCCGGATGTCTCGAGACGTTCGGCGATCTCGCGCGCAATGTAACCACCCATGCCGTCATTGATCCGCCGGCCGGCGAGAACCACCTCCGGATTATGCCCCACCGATTGGGCCGCATGGGCCAGGTAGAACGGGTCAACGCCGATGCAATGACCACCCACGAGCCCCGGCTGGAAGGGGAGAAAATTCCATTTGGTATTGGCGGCCTCGAGCACATCCAGAACGTTCAGGTCGAGGCCGTTCAGGATCACGGCGACCTCGTTGACAAAGGCGATGTTGATGTCACGCTGGGCGTTCTCGATAACCTTGGCAGCCTCGGCGGTGCGAATGTCTTGCGCTTCAAAGACATTGCCGTTGTTGATCGCGCCATACATGGCGACGAGTTGCGCCGTCGTTTCCGGAGTCTGTCCGGCAACGACCTTCGTGATCCGGTCGACGGTGTGTTCCCGGTCTCCCGGGTTGATACGTTCGGGCGAATAACCGAGAAAAAAGTCGATACCGCAGGTCAATCCCGAACCGGCCTCGAGAATAGGACCGCAAACATCCTCGGTGACGCCAGGATACACGGTGGATTCAAATACGACGGTTGCCCCTTTTTCCAGGTTACGGCTGACGGTCTCGCTGGCACCGCGAATGGGGCGCAAGTCCGGCTTGTTTTCCCCATCAACCGGGGTGGGAACCGTTACGATGTAGATATCCGTCCCGGCGAGCGAAGCCTCGTCATCGCTGAACCGCATCCCGGTATCGCGCAGGATTGACGGATCAACTTCTTCCGTCCGGTCTTCACCATTCTTCAGTTCTGCGATGCGCGATGCATCAATGTCGAAACCCGTGACCTCGAAATGACGTGCGAGGTGGATCGCCAGCGGCAAGCCGACATATCCAAGGCCGACAACAGAAATGCGTGGTGGGGAAGACATCTTCTTCTGCTCCGATGTGGGCCGCGCCGTCGCAACCTTGCGCGTCGCTCATAACGCGGACAGGGGCGCAATGCCAAGCCCGATAGGTCTTCTGACCCGCTGGTATTCGCGACAATTCCCCTTGCATCGCTTCCGGGTTTCACGCAACAGAGTCTAGAATCATTGGCAGGCTGCCAAATTCAATGAATTTTCGCCCGACCTACTTGCGTTGTCATAAGGACTGACCTATTTGGTTCGCCACAAACTTAATGTAAAACAAAACATATAACAGATTGTGTGTGTATAATGGATCGTCTGGACATACTCGAGGCACGCAGCGTCTACATCCTGCGCGAAGCATATGCCTGCGCGCGGCCGCTCGCCATGCTGTGGTCGATCGGCAAGGATTCCAATGTGGTGCTTTGGCTTGCGCGCAAGGCTTTCTTCGGAAAAGTGCCCTTTCCGGTGGTCCAGCTCGATACCGGCATGGAACTCGATGAGGTCTATGCCTATCGCGACCAGTACACGAAAGAATGGAACCTCGATCTGATCGTTATCGACTGTCCGCCCGAGAGTGAAATGGACCCGAGCCTGCCGCCGATGACCCGTTCGGCCGCGCGCAAGAGCGCCGGACTGGCCAACTTGCTCGATGACGGTGGTTACAAGGGCATCTTTGTCGGGATCAGGCGAGACGAAGAAGCAACGCGTGCCAAAGAGCGCGTCTTCAGCCCGCGCGCAACCGACGGCGCATGGGAATTTCGCGATCAGCCGGCCGAGTTCTGGGATCAGTTCACGACCGACACGCCAGAGAACGCCCATCTGCGGATTCACCCGTTGCTGCACTGGACCGAAATCGACGTCTGGCGCTACACCCAGCGCGAGAATATCCCGGTCAATCCGCTCTACTTTTCGCAAGACGGGAAACGCTACCGCTCGTTGGGAGAGAAAAACATCACTGCCCTGATCGACAGCGACGCGGCAACAATCGACGAGATCATCGAAGAGCTCGAGACGACCCGGGAACCCGAGCGTGCCGGTCGTCTGATGGATAACGAAGCCGAGGATTCCTTCGAGCGACTGCGCACATCGGGGTACATGTAATGGCCGAGGCACAGACCATCACCGACCCCGTGAAAGCCCGCCCGGCGCCCGAACAACAAATGCGTGTGGTGATCGTCGGCCATGTCGATCACGGCAAATCCACGCTTGTGGGTCGCTTGTTCCACGACACCGGCCAATTGCCCGATGGCAAGCTCGAGGCCATCGAGGAGATGTGCCAGCGGCGCGGCATGCCGTTCGAGTGGGCGTTCCTGATGGACAGCCTGAAGGCCGAGCGCGACCAGGGCATCACCATCGACACCTCGCAAATCTGGTTCCGCCACGACGCGCGCGAGTATGTGTTGATTGATGCACCTGGTCATCGCGAGTTCATCCGCAACATGGTGACCGGCGCCTCAAACGCCGATGCCGCATTTCTGATGATCGACGCAGACCAGGGTGTTCGCCGCCAGTCACGCCATCATATGTATCTGCTGCAACTGCTCGGCGTTCGCGAAGTCGCGGTCGCGGTGAACAAAATGGACCTCGTCGATTACGACGAGGAGCGGTTCCGTGCCATCGAAACCGAGTATCGACAGTATCTCGAGGGCATCGGCATCACACCGCGTCAGATCATTCCAATCTCGGCTCGCGAAGGCGATAACGTCGCGTCAGCTTCGACGAAGATGGACTGGTACGAAGGCCCGACGGTTTTAGAAACACTGCCGCAATTCAGGCATCCGGTCTCTGCCGTCGACCAACCGCTGCGTCTGCCGCTCCAGGACGTCTACAAGTTCGATGACCGGCGCATCCTGGCCGGGCGTATCGAGTCCGGCTCCCTGAATGTCGGCGACGAACTTGTCTTCTCGCCCAGCAATCGAACGGCCCGGATCGAATCCATCGAAAGCTGGAACACCGACGGCCCCGCCACCGCCGCACACGCCGGCCAATCCGTGGGCATAACACTCGACGAGCAGATCTTTGTCGAACGCGGCGAGATCGCCAGCCACGAGACGGACGCGCCGATCGAATCGGACGTGTTCCATGCCCGCCTTTTCTGGCTGGCCGACACACCGCTGGAGATCGGCACGGCGTGCGAACTCAAGATCGGCCCGAAGCGTGTCGATGCCGTGGTTGAGCAGATCGAACGTGTGATCGACATCGATGCGCTGACCGACCATGACGCGACGCGCGTGGCACGCGACGAGATCGCCGACGTGGTGATTCGCACCAGCCAGCTCGTGGGCTTCGACGAGCACGATAATTTGCCCCGTACCGGGCGACTGATCGTTGCCGACAGGCATCTGACACTCGGAGGCGGCGTCGTTTCGCTCGGCATCTATCCCGACCAGCGACAAGCCATAACGGTACGCGGCACCAACCTGACGGAGGTCGATCATCGCGTCGACCCCGAACGGCGGGTTGCCCGCAATCGGCACATGCCGGGTGTGCTCTGGTTCACCGGGCTGTCGGGCGCGGGAAAATCCACACTGGCGATGGCGCTGGAACAACGTCTGTTCGACAAGGGTTATCAGGTCTATGTGCTGGACGGCGACAACGTGCGAACCGGGCTGAACGCCAATCTCGGATTCTCGCCGGAAGACCGCGCGGAGAACATTCGACGTGTTGGCGAGGTGGCAGCATTGCTGGCGGACGCCGGCCTGATCGTAATCACTGCTTTCATCTCACCCTATCGCGCAGATCGCGAGCGCGCGCGTGAAGCGGCGGGGGACGCGTTCCACGAGGTCTTCATTGATGCGGACGTCGCGACCTGCGAATCACGCGACCCGAAAGGTCTCTACAAACGGGCCCGCGCTGGCGACATCAAGGAATTCACGGGCATCTCGGCGCCTTACGAGGCGCCTGCCAGCCCCGACATCGGGGTCGATACAAGCGGTCGCAGTGTCGAGGAATGCGTCGATGAACTGGTGGCCTATGTGACCGAGAATTTCAGCAACACGCGTTAGATTACCTAAGTTCATGAAATACTTGACGTTCATGGCCTGAACGCCGTATGTTCACAATGTGAACGCGATCCATGAGCAACGCTGAACGCATACCTGTCGGCAAAGCCGACGAAGCCGAGATCACCCTTGGCATCCTGAACGCCATTCATGAGAATGAGCGCATCACCCAGCGTACCGTCGCTCAGGACCTTGGCATCGCGCTTGGGCTCGCAAACGCCTATCTGAAACGTTGCGTGAAGAAGGGGCTAATCAAGGTCAGCCAGGCGCCGGCAAACCGTTACGCCTACTATCTCACCCCGCAGGGCTTCAGCGAGAAAAGCCGTCTGACGGCCGAGTATCTTTCGGACTCGTTCCGTTTCTTCCGCGACGCGCGCAGCCAATGCACCGATGCCCTGAACGAGGCCAGCCGGCGCGGTTGGAACCGGATCGCCCTGTATGGCGCGAGCGAACTGACCGAGGTCGCGTCATTATGTGAAGCATCGGGTGTCGAGATTGTCGCGATCGTGGATCGCGCCCACACTCAATCCAGCTTCGCGCACCTGCCGGTCGTGCAGAGAATCGACGACGCCGGCGATATCGACGCGCTGCTCCTGACGGTGCTTTCGAACCCGCAGGCGGTTTATGACTCACTCGTGCGCGAATATCCCGCAGGCCGGGTGATCGTGCCGGGCCTCCTTCAGGTCAGCCAGACTCCAGCCGGCGAGACACCGTCATGAATGATGCGAAACGCTGGTTCGTCGTCAAAACCCACCCCAACGGTGAGTTCAAGGCGCTGACGCACATTCTGCGCCAGGGATTCGACGTCTATCTGCCCCGCTATATCAAACGTCGGCGCCACGCCCGCAAAACGGACAGCGTGCAGAAAGCGCTCTTTCCCGGTTACCTGTTCGTGGGGATGGATCCCGAGCGCGCGCGGTGGCGGGCGCTCAACTCGACCGTGGGTGTGAGCGAGCTGATCTGCCACAGCGGGCAACCCGCACCCGTGCCCGACAATGTTATCGACGATATTCGCCGTCACGAGGATGCGAGCGGATATGTCGTTCTCGGCGAACGTGCCGGTCTTCAGAAAGGTGACAAAGTCCGCATCACCGAAGGTTCGATGGCGGATCATATCGGTATATTCGACGCGCCGTCGGATCAGCACCGCGTGTTTCTTCTGCTCGATTTGCTGGGTCGTCAGGTGCGCGTGCAAATGCCCATGGCGGCGCTGGCACCCGCCAGCTGACATAAAGACCGGCGCGAACCAATGTGCTAAGGCCGTTTCCGATAGCGGGAGGTCGGGCACGACACGCCCCTGGCGCTCCAAAAGCCATTCGGCCAGCTCGAGTTCGAACGGCTCATCGATATTCGCAACGGGACGCTCGACGATCACGGCCGCGCATGCGTCGTCGAAAATGGGGGCGCCATCGAGAAACGGCGCGCGGTGTAGCGCGTAGCAAAGTCCGTTGCGATGATACAATTGCGGTACGTCCTGCCGGCGTGCCGTGCGCGCACCTTCCTCGAGCAGAAACCCGACGCGGCCCTCGTTGACCGTCAAGGTCTTCTGGGGTGCGTAATGCGCCGGCGTGGGACTGACTGTCGCCGCGCCGTGATACGCGCCACCAAACAATGCCGCCATCGTGGCCGTCAGATCCGCCGGTTGACGCAAGGGGCTCGTCGGTTCGAGCAGAAGCGAGACATCGAACTGCTGCCCATAATGATCTTCGGCCGCATGCCATGCGTGACGCCACATATCGTCCGACGATGCCACATCATCCGCCAGTGCCGCCGGCCGCAGGAACGGTACGTCCCCGCCCTGGCGCGCGACCTCAGCCGCGATCTCCGGATCGTCGGTCGAGACGATAACCTGATCGATCCAGTTCAGCGAAACCGCCAACTGCGTCGCCCGGCCGACCAGAGTGAGGCCGCCGAGGCGTTTCATGTTCTTGCCCGGAATGCCTTTGGAACCCCCGCGCGCGGGTATCACCGCGAGAACCGCCGGCGATCGGCTTCCATCGTCCCAGGTCATCGCGTCGTCGCCTCAACCATCAACATGCAAATCGGCCCAGGAGATCAGGCGATCGGACGGGACGTCACGCACAAGCGTTCGGCCAACAACCGCAGCGATGTCATTCTCGGGAATGCCTGTCGCGGGCTTCTTGGCCAGCAACATGTCTTCCGTGATCAGGGTACCGGCGACGAGATTTCGCCGAGGTGCGAGACTGCGCCCGAACATCGCGCGCATGTCCGTCAGGTCATCCGCCACAACATCCTTATCCGCAGGGTGCGTATCCATGGTCGCGACGGCATCACGCATATCCGACACCATCCGGAACTGATCTACAGTCAACGACGACGGCACATCAGGCCCGAACATCCGTTCGGACAATGTGAGATGCAGTTCGACGACGGCCGCGCCCCGGGCGATCGCGGTGAGCGCCGGCCAGGGTTGTCCCGAATGATCGGACAGCCCCACCGGACAGTGATAACGCGCGCGCATGTCATCCATGACGTTCAATCCGACATCCGCCAGCGGTGTGGGATAGCGGCTGACACATTGGAGAACCGCGACGGGCGACCCCGCCTCGCGAATCTCACCGACCGCATTGTCGATGTCATCCCAGGGGCTCATCCCGGTCGACAGCAGAACCGGCATTCCGTCCGCACAAATCGCCGCGATCATGCCCTTGGTGCGAACTTCACCCGACGCGACCTTCCAGACCGGCACATGAAGCCGGCGCAACAATGCGACCGCCTCGAGAGAGAAAGCTGAACTCATGAAATGCGGGCCCGACGCGCGCGCATGGTCGGCAAGGCCAGCCCATTGTTCGGCGCTGAATTCCATACGCTTCCAATAGTCTAGCCGGGTTTCGTCCTGCTGGCTGAACGCCACGCGAAAGGGTTCGTCGCGCGTGGACTCGGCATCTGCAATATGCGTTTGAAACTTGATGGCATCCGCACCGGCATCCGCGGCAGCGTCTACGAACATATGTGCTGTACCCAGAGATCCGTCGTGGGCCTGCGCCACTTCGGCAATCAGATAGGCAGCCGCACCGCCACCGACCGCGCGGCCGGATATCTCGAACGAACTTTCCTGATCGTCGGCATGCATGGGCTTCGTCATCCAATAACTGATCCGAAATGCCGCGCTGTGCGCCGGATATCCAGCGCACACGGTGTCCTTCATTGAACGCGGCTTTGGTTAACAAAAAGCCTTATGAGGGGCCGGATCCGCCACAAAACCCGCTTCGGAGCAGGAAAATGGAAGATCGCGGATATGCCTGCTGTCACAGTTGATGTAGGTAGCACTCGAACACTCGATCTATTCTGACCCCCCAAACACGAGCAACGCTGCTAATTCCGGCCCGACCCGACCGAATTCCTTCTCCCAGACCGATGCAAAAACACCTCTTGATGTTCGCCAAACTGGCCGTTTCGGTCGCCCTGATTACTTGGGTGCTCGGCGGAATCGATTTCGCAGAAGTCCTCGCGAAAATCGCCGAAGCACGTATTTCCTGGCTCGCGCTCGCCGGTCTGTTTTTTGGTGCGATCGTGATCCTGGGCACGGCGCGTTGGTGGCTCGTACTTCGAAGCCTCGGCGTCGCGCTGCCTTTGGCCAGCACCCTGCGGCTCTTACTCATCGGTTTGTTTTTCAATCAGACCTTGCCCTCTAGCATCGGCGGAGACGCGACACGCGTGTTCTATCTCTGGCGGACCGGCGTCAGCGTACAAACGGCGACGAACAGCGTCTTGCTCGACCGGATAACCGGCTTGATCACGCTGATCATTTTGACCACCGCGGTCACACCGCACCTTGTCGGAAAGTTAGACAACCCAATCGCCGCCCGCGGGCTGATCACCGTTCTGGCAGGCGGTTGGTTCGCCATATTCATGTTGTTCGTGTTCGACAATACGCTCACCCGAAAATTCCAGCACATCCGTCTCCTGAACTTCGCGATTCTTCTTTCTCGCGACGCGGTTTCCCTTTGCCGGCATATCGCAATCGCCGTTCCTACCTTGTGTCTGTCCGTCGGGGTCCATGCCGCCATGATTGGCATCGCATGGGCCGTCGGGAACGCTCTCGGCGGCACATCGAGCTTCTTGATCTACGTGGTCGCAATGACGCCAACGATCCTGCTGGTCAGCATTCCAATCTCGATCGCCGGGTGGGGAATCCGCGAGCAAATACTGATCATCTTGCTTGGCGCAATGGGCGTTGGGGCAACACAGGCCGTGAGCGTTTCGATCTTGTACGGTTTCGTGCTTCTCATCGGCGGACTCCCGGGAGGGGTTCTGTGGCTCATCATGAGGAAGACCGCCCGATAGAAGCAGATTCTGGTCAGAAATTGGCACCTTTCGCCGACTCCGGTGGTTCCTCGGCACACTTGACTGAATCACTCCAATCATCTTACTGTTCACAAAGTGAACGCTCAGGGCCAAAATCGGCTTGCGGTCACTTTATGTGCATACGGAATTGTTTGTGAAAACAGTGCATTGACCGGCATGGTCGAGGCTCCCGATCAAGGGTTTAGTCGGTCTTCGGGCCGGGTTTATGTGCAGGGTTCGCGCAGTTTCAGATGTGACATCAGATGTGCGAGTTCGCCCTCAAAAGAGCGGCTGCGACACATTTCGTTCGGGGGGTGATTCACCCGAACTGCGGCAGCATGGAAAAATTACATTGACCCCGGTCGTTGTCGTTCAGGCCCGCATGAGCTCGGCCCGCTTGCCCGGCAAGGTAATGCGTCCAGCCTGCGGAAAGCCATTGCTCGGCTACCTGCTGGATAGGCTGGCGCGCCTGGGGCCGGATATGCAGACCGTAGTGGCGACATCCGGCAATGGCGACGACGATCCGGTAGCCGAATTCTGTCCCACGGGTGCTGACGTCAGACAGTTTCCGCCCCGACAAGCGGCTCGACGAGATTATGAACGCATTGCTTCAGTACAATATTTACAAACACCCCGACGCCGACGCCGAGACCTATCAAGGTTTTGTCGACGATGTGGTGTCGGCCTTACAAAGCAATGGTAACTACGCCGAAAAAATCGACGCCCTGGTGCAAGCGGTCTAGCCAGTCGGCCCCCAAAACCGTCGGCTCGACAAAATGCTCCACCACATACTTCACAGAATACTATCGCGCCTGCTGGCGCGGCCCATGATCAGTTTGATGGCGATGGCCGATACGGCGCGGCGCGGCCAATTGCTAAGAGAGCTGAGGGCAAGCGACAAGAACATCGCGTTACGCCCGGGCGTGACGATCACCCATCCGGAAAAGGTCGAGCTCGGGCATCACATAATGCTCAATCACGGCACAATGGTCTTTGCCAGCGGGGGTGTCTCGATTGGCGACAATGTCGTGGTCGGACCGGGGTGTCTCATCCTGACGGCCAACCATCATGGCGCGGTGTTTTATGGCAGCACTGATCTACAGCCGGTCGCTATCGGTTCGAATGTCTGGCTGGGCGCGCGCGTCGTCGTTACACCAGGCGTGACCATCGGTTCAGATGTCATCATCAGCTCGGGTGCGGTGGTGACTGGGGATGTGCCGGACGGCACAATCTTCGGTGGCGTGCCAGCCCGCAAAATTCGAGACCTGGAGTTGCCGTTCGAACCTCGGACGCGCGAAACACATGTCGGACCCGATGATCCACCGGAGGCACAATGATCGACGAGCCCGCGCGAACGCTCTTCCAGAAAAAGGGTTATCACGTCATTCGCGGGTTGTTGAACGCGGACGAAGCCGAATCATATCGTTTCGCGATCAATGGTGCGTTCGGACTACCCCGGCAAGCGGTGACCAATGCCGACATCAACTCACAGACTTTTACGCTTCCCGATGGGGTCACCAAGACGGCAGAATTCTGGCCTCTTATTTTCAATCAAAGACTGAAGAGGACCATACGCGAACTGCTGGGCGACGACATCCGCTACACCCAGCATTCGGACCTCCATATCAATCTTGGCGCCGGAAAGTTCCACCGGGATTCAGCTCATCGGGAATTCGGCGTTGGACCGGACTGGGATGAGCGCGAGGCGGCCTACAGGGTCGTTCGTGTGGCCGTTTACCTGTCCGACTACACCGACAGCGGATCGTCACTCATCGTTCTACCGGGAACACATCGACGCGAAAGTCGATTGAACAAACTGGAACTCAGATTCTGGAACGAAATTCGAACGCGATGGCGAAAACATTTCGATACGAACACGATGCCGCAATACTGCGTGACAATGCCGCGTGAAACGATCCGTCACCGGGCGGGGGACTGCATCGTCTTTGATCAACGTCTCGTCCATGCGGGCGGAATCGTCCGTGGCAAAATGCCGAAATATGCGATCTATCTCTCCTACAGCGTCGACAATCTGCACGCACACAACCACCACGACTATTACTTGTCTCGCCCCACATACTTACCCGAACTGCCACCTGACCTTTCCGCCAAACTTGACGCCGAAGGTCTTCTGCTGGTCTCGCATACGAGCTCGCCCTGAAGCATCCGAGCATCTAGTTTGCCTCCCTCAATACATTCCCGCATCGTTATCGGCGGCCCAGCGCGCTGCGGTAAAACCACGCTCTCAACGCGTATCGCTTTGGCAGATGAAAACTGTTTTGTACTCGGCGTTGATGCGCTGTTCCGCGCCATCCTGCGCACCGGTGTTGTAAATCAGGTCCGGCCCGTAAGCGCGACGGTACAACATTTCCTTACCCGCAAGCGTTTTCAGGATGCCGCGCGAAGCATCACAGAAAGCCCGATGGATTATTGCGACCTCGATATTGGTGCACTGATCACCGGGGGAATCGTCAGACAGAATGAGCACCCGGTAGCAGCCTACGCCAGAGCAATCGACGTGATGGCGGCGGCGGGCGAGCGAACAAATTGGGTGGTGTCGACCTGCACCCCGAATATTCCTACGCCAGACTACGGCGTCTCATTCCCGGCTTAAAACTTGCCGTCATGTTTCGCGACCCCAGCGAGGCGATCTCGGCATCACTCTATTGGCGCCAATACGATTCAACGGCACAGCATGCTCGGCGTGCATTCAGACGCGCACTCATGTTGTGGGCGATATCCGCGATATCCGCCCTGGCGCACAAACGGCGTTGGCCGGAAGAAGTGCAACTCCTCACAATATCTGCGCTCCTGGACGATGAGCGCTCGGTCTCGGTGTTCGGGATTCAAGCTCAGACCGGCGTTGTCGGCGAGGTCGGGTACAAAACCATGCATTTCCGGCAAGTTGGTGACAAATTCACCCTGCCCGATGGAAACACCGCCCCACTGCTTTCTGAACGCGAAAAATCAGAAATAGAAATGTTGCTCGCGCCGCTCATCAAACAGGTCGGGCTGACGGGTAATCCGACGTGCGGCGCGCCGGGTGTCGGATTCGGTCTGCGTGTTTACTTTGCCATTTTCACGACGATCGCCAACTGGCGGCCCGAGCTGGCTGTTTCGCTGATGGATATTATTGACGCCCCAGTCGGATCGATACGTCGACGTATTTCACTTTTGCGCGAAGCGGCCGGAATTCTGCTCGCGCGCCACAGCCCAACCGATCGACAGACCCAGTAGTCCATGAAAATGCTTCGAGATTTCTTTCGCCACTTAGGACTTTTCTACCGCCACGCCGGCGTAAATTTCATCTGGCTTCTGATCATCGTGTTGCTGGCTGGCGTTACGGAGGTGATTGGCATCGCGCTGCTGCTTCCCGTCCTCGAATTCGGGAATACCGGTTCGGAGACCAGTAAGCTTTCGCACATGATTTACGGCACCTATGCCTTTTTCGGCATCAACGTATCGCTGCCAAGCTTGCTCGCATTGATCGTTTTGATCTTCGCGTTCAAGGGATTAATCGTCTTCGGACGATTCCTGGTCGCCGAGAAAATCGTTTCGGGCTTGATCCTGCGCCTGCAGACCGAACTGATCTCCTCCTTCGCGCAGACCTCCTACATCTACTATGCGCAGCTGAAGACCGGAACGCTCACCAATCTTGTTTTTGCCGAAGTCGAGCGTTTCGCGCGCAGTTTCTCGAAATTCATCTCCGTCATCGCGACCAGCACGCTGGTGATCTTGTATCTCGCTGGTGCCGCACTGATTCGCTTCGATCTCACCGCCGGCATTGTTGTCGCCGGCATACTATCCCTGTTCCTATTCCGCTTCTTGGTGCGACGCACCCAGGAACTTTCAATCGAAATGTCGGAGGAAAACGCACAAGCGCATACAAGTCTTATTCAGGCGCTGCAGAGTTTCTTGTACTTGAGGGCGTCCGGAACCATGGACCGCATGGTCGGACGCGCCATCGATCGACTGACATCAATCATCCGGATTCGCATCAAACTCGCAGCCATCTCCGCAACCTTGGGTGCGGTCATCGAACTCTTCGCCGTCATTCTTCTGGCCGGCCTGATAATTATCCAGGTGGAAGTCGAAGGACGCGCAATCGCTGAAATTATCGCCCTGGCGCTCCTCTGCCATCGCGCCTTCACACGGTTGATGTCGGTGCAACAGGAGTCACAGCGCTTCAACGAGAGTATCGGCGGAATGTTAACGGTGGAGCGCGAAGGTCGCCTTCTGGATGAGCACCGTGAGGCAGATGGCGAGCGCATTCTCGAGCACCTCTCCAGTGATATCGTCTTCGACCATGTGTCGTTCAGCTATGGCGACGTACCCGCCTTGAACGAGTTTGATCTCACTATTCCAAAGAACAACTCGATCGGCATCGTTGGTGAATCGGGCGCCGGCAAGAGCACTCTGATCCTACTGCTGGCAGGGGTCATTAATCCAACCGACGGGACTGTGCGCGCCGGCGCGCAGGATTATCGCGACATTCGCCGCCAAGCCTGCATGAGAAGATAGGCTATGTGACTCAGGATCCCGTCATCTTCAATGGCACCATTGCCGAGAACATCACGATGTTCGCTGACGATCCCGCGGACCCCGAGATATACAGGCGCGTAGAATTGGCAGCGCAGGCGGCTCACTGTGCCGAGTTTGTGGATCGGCTGGCCGACACGTACAACACCACGCTCGGCGATCGTGGTGTCAGTCTTTCAGGTGGGCAGAAGCAGCGCATTGCCATTGCGCGCGAGCTCTACAAAGACCCGCCCCTGATGATTCTCGACGAGGCGACGAGCGCGCTGGATACCGAGTCAGAGCGCGCAATCCAAAGCTCTATCGAAGACATGCGCGGGGAACGCACCATTGTCATAATTGCCCACCGGCTTTCCACGGTGCGCCACTGCGACCGTATTATTGTTCTGTCACGTGGCCGAATTGTTGAGTCCGGCACCTTCGAATCCTTGTTGTCCGACACGTCGAGCCAGTTCCATTCTCTGGTGGAGGCACAACGGCTGTGAGCCTCGCCAGCTCCCGACAGGGTGCAAACCCGGCGACGCGTCATTCGGGTGGAACAATCCCACAGGATATTCCAACTCTGAGCGCCGCGGGCACCGCCGGCGGTACGGCGTTCAAATTCGTCACCGCGCAGGATTCCTATACGCCGTTGTCTTATGAACTTCCACGCACCTTGCTTGCCACCCCGAACGAAACAGCAGGTAACGACGAGGCCTTGCGTGACGCCGGGCTTACCGCGTTGTTTGATATTTATCTCGACCAGTTGCGTTTCGCACGTGCGCTCATTGACCTCGCGGCACTACGCGCGAGCGATGCGGCCCCCGCCTTCAACCCACAGACCAGCCCAATCCTCGCATATCTCAGGGGCCCGAACCGCGCAACTGTAACCTCCGTCGCCGACATATTCCCCGGCGGGCATGGTGATTTTGCCCGCCGCCGTTCAACCATCGAAAAGCTTCGTGCGTTCAAACGAACAGCGCTTGCCATGACGACATCACGGACGGGACGAGCGGACGTGATTGCACGGGGCGGCCTGGTGGACGCGTATATCGCGACGGAGAGCCACCCAACGGTCGACATCAATCCCTATCTGCTGACCTGGCCAAAGCCCGACTTCGCGGACCCGGCGCTTCATAATCTGTCGAACGCGCTCGTTTCGGTCTACGCCACGATCATCGCACCCCATATCGAAGACATTCCCGGCGAGGTGGCGCGGGCAAGCACTGCCGTTCACTTCCTCACCAAAACCTGGTTCGCCCAGGCAATCGCGAATGCCCGCTACATTGAGACCTCGGCTGTTGCAAGACACCATGGGAGCGTCCTGGTCGGTGCCGCTCCGAAGGTGCTCGGACGAACACTGGCCCGACTCTACCGCGCTCACGGAGCCCAAGTCGTGCGCTGTGCGCACGGCGGCGAGCGCGCGTTCTACGATGACGATCACTGGGGTCTCTCTGAATTTCCCTTCTGCGACACATATATGACCCACGGCCGTGGCGAGGCGGAAGCGATCGCACGGCGCTATGCGGAAGGGCGGATGATCGGCGTCCATCCGAACGCACCGACCTGCACCGCGCTCGGCTCCAGCCGGCATGCATCGATCTATCGGCAGGCGCATGAAAATCAGGCGAACAGAAAGTCCCGCAACGGCCGGCCCCGCGTCATGCTTGCCGCGAGCTCCTTCCTCGGCGAGGGCGCGTCTCATGTGCCCGCCATCAAACCGGCCGACATCCACCTGGCCGACTTGCAAATATCCCTGATGCGCAGTCTCCGGGAGCTCGGCTGCGACGTCCTGTTCAAGCCCCATCCGAAAACGATGATCCAGGCACCAGAACTGTTCGCGGGCAGCTTCGATGAATTGGTCACCGGTCCTTTCGATCCTGCACATCACGATGTTGACGCCTACGTATTCGACTACGCCGGCTCTGCTTTCTTCGACGCACTCGCATCTGCACGTGGTGTTATTCTGGTCGATACGGGGGTTCGCCCATTCGACCTCACGACCTTTGACGATCTTTCAGCTCGCTGCACAATCGTCGCAACCGAAATTGACGATGCGCACCGTTTCCGTGTCGAATCAGATGCCCTCCGCGACGCGGTCGAAAGCGCCACCGCGGTGTCCCAATGCGCCGAGTCGTTCGCCGACCGCTACTTCTTCGGCGGCGGCGTCATCACATGACCGCCTCGCCAGAAACAGCCCGGACCGGGCCGTCGACAAACATCATCCCCCACGCGCGTATGTGGAACACCCGGGAGGCAAAAGGCATGACCATCCATGCCACGGGCGATCCAGGCTTGGCAGATGCTGTCGCCGAAGCTGTCCACACCACGACGGAACCCCTCGCGACCGCTGCATCGGTTCTCCACACGGAACGTCGTATGGGCGCCGGAATCATCTCACATACGGACTACACGCTCGCCTTTACCGACCATTGCCGCAGCGCGCCGGTTTTCTATGCCCAGGGTTCGTCCCCGGACGCCGGGCCCGTCATCGGACCAGATGCTAGAGCGGTAAGCGATGCGACCGGTCTTGCGGCGTTCAACGCCGCATCCGTGCTCCAGGCCGCAACGGCGGGATACGTGCCGGCGCCGAACACCCTCATCGAGGGGCTGCAACAGTTGAAGCCGGGTGAAGTGATCCTGCATTCCGGCAGCGATGGCACAATCCGAAAACAACGAAGTTTTACCTATCTGCCGAACCCGGAAACCGGCGTCGTTGATCGCAGTGCGGCTTTGCACGAAGTGGTCGACCGCGCCATTGATACAGTCATCGCGCAGGCCGACGGCGCGCCGGTTTGGGTACCGCTTTCCGGCGGACTCGATTCCCGACTCATCCTGGCAAAACTGGCGGACAGATGTTGTCCCAACCTGCACAGTTTCTCCTATGGGCCAAAAGGGAATGCCGACGCGATGGTCGCAAAGGCCGTGGCCGGCCAGCTCAATGTTCCCTGGCAGTTCGTCGCGACACCGGCAGACGATGTGCGGGCTTTCTTCGCGGAATCGGTTCGGCACGAATATTGGTCCTTCGCAGATGGGCTATGCACAACCCCTAACAACCAGGATCTTCTGCCCCTGCTGCAACTGCGCGAGGCGAAACTACTCAGCTCTGACGCTGTTATCGTCAACGGGCAGACCGGAGATTTCATCAGCGGTGGCCACATCCCCGACTTTCTGTTCGAAACCACGTTGACCGTCGGCGAACTCCTCGAGGCAATTATTGCGCGCCATCACGCACTCTGGCGTTCTTTGCTGACAGTCGCGAACCGGTCAATCCTCGTGCAGCGTATTCGCGACACCCTGGAGCTCGTTGAACCAGACGACGCCTTCCTCGAGTCCGACAGGGCGATTGCGCTGTGGGAGCAGTACGAGTTCGAAGGCCGGCAGGCGGGCTATATCGTCAACGGCCAGCGTAGCTACGATTTCCTAGGGTTACGTTGGGCGTTGCCGCTGTGGGACAGGGATCTTGTCCACTTTTGGCGCGACACCCCGCCCGCCCTCAAACGCAGACAGCAGCTGTACCGCGACACCTGGCATGCCTGGGATTTCGAAGATGTGTTCTCGTTGCCAACACGCCCTGTAACAGCCTGGAGCCGACCCCTCGCCGCAATGATCGTCCCGGTCTCGATAGCAACGCGATTGGTCGCCGGCCGCACACGACGCGATCGCTGGATCAACTATGCGCGATATTTCGACCGGTTCGGGACTCACTACCAGGCCTTCGGCTGGCGTCATTTCAGACATCACGCGACAGATGCCCGTAACCCGCTCGCTTACTATGCCCGTGCGTGGCTCGACGAGCTGGGCATCGACTGGCCATCGGAACAGCCGGGCCGGTGAAAATTCTCTACATCTGCCGGGTGTTCACAGGGCTTGAGACGTCGCTCACGAGCGGCGCCTGGGCGCCGACCGGCGTGCCGACGATCTACAAGATCATGGAAGGCCTTGCCGCAAGCGCTCATGACACAAACTTTGTCCTCACCGCCCGCGGGATCGGCAGCGACTATGACACGGCTTGGACGGCAGGTGACGACCGGGATGTCACACTCGACGGATTTCCCACACCACTCAGGGTTCTGGCTGGCGAACACCGGTATCCGGCATGGCTCAGCCGGGCCCGCGGCCCCCTCACGGACCGACGGCACCGCCGCGAAATCCGGCGCCTGTATCGCGACATCCGCCCCGATATCGTTTACGTCGACCGGGCTCATGCCCAGGCCGGCGCCTTTCTGGCACGCAGCGAAGGCGCCCGGGTCGTATTTCGAGTCATGGGCGTTTATCCCTCGATGTGGGACGTGCTCGAAAGCAGGCACCGCGTGCACCAACACGAACGCGCGGCGTATCGCGCGCCCTTCGCCCAGGTCATCTGCACCCAGGATGGCAGCGGCGGCGAATACTGGATGGAAGACGCGCTCGCAGACGGTGTCCCACGACAGATGATGCTGAACGGACATGTCCGTTCCGTGACA
Organism: Alphaproteobacteria bacterium; assembly: GCA_965205535.1. Lineage (GTDB taxonomy): Bacteria > Pseudomonadota > Alphaproteobacteria > UBA6615 > UBA6615 > UBA8079. The sequence goes on from CBDBHH010000005.1 coordinate 1,067,063, forward strand.
CCACCTGCAGAGAGCCCGCTGCTTTCAGAAGTACCGGGCGACCGCATCGTGGTGCTTTTCGTCGGCCGGCTCGAATGGAACAAAGGCGCAGAACCCTTCATCGACGCAATGTTGGCCCTGCCGTCCGATCACGCCGCACGAATCCATGCCGTGGTCATCGGGACAGGCCAGCAAAAAGATATGCTGACGCAACGGGTACAGTCCGCCGGCGCCGGGGCAAGGGTCACATTCATCGACCGACTGCCGCACTCAGAAATTCGTGCTGCCCACGCACGCGCCGACATTTATGTCTCTCTCAACCGGCTCGGCCAACTGTCCAACGCAAATCTTGAGGTCATGTCTGACGGTCACTGCATGATAATCCCGGAAGCACAGCCTCAGAAGAAGATCGACATCATTGCCCTGGCGGACGACGCAGACCGCCGAGCTGCAATGACCGCGAAATTGAAGGCCGCGGCGGCAAAGTTCATCCCCTCTTGGGAGAGCCGCATCAATGATGAGATTCGGCTCCTAGAGGACGTCGCACAACGGCCCGCCGAACGGGCCGGCATGTGACGATGGACAATATGGAGACTTTGACGATCGGCATGCCGACATCGAGCTTTTTGCCGAGCATCGGTGGTGCAGAAGTCGGTCTGCACAATATCGCGACCCGGCTCATTGCACGCGGCCATCAGCCCGTCATCATGATGCCTGCCCCACATTTCCGTGCCCTTAAAAAGGTGAGCTGGGACCTGCCGTATCCGGTCGTGGCGTTCCCGCCCAAAATCTGGGGAGTTCTGTTGCGGTGGCCCAGCGTCGGATTCCATGTTCTGGATTCTGCCTTTGCCCGGGTCGACCGACGTCACCACATCGATGTGTGGCACGGCACGATCGGATATCCGGTTGGGGTGGCATTGGCCCACTATGGAAGCAAATACGGCAGGCCACATCTGGTTCGCTGTGCCGGAGAGGACATCCAGGTTAACGCCGACATCGCCTACGGGATGCGTCTCGACACACGGGTTGACGCGCTGGTTCGGCACTGGCTCCCCAAGGCGGACCGTTTGGTGGCAATAACCAAAAGCGTCGCCGACGAATACCGCGACCTGGGTGTCAATGATGACCGCATCGCGCCGATCCCCAACGGGGTCGACCCGGGTCGATTCAACACATCGCCCGATCGGTCAGCCGTGCGCAAAGCCTATGGCATTGCCCCAGGCGATTTCCTGTTTCTCTGCGTCGGCCGCAATCACGCCAAGAAGAATTTTCCCGCCTTGATCGAAGCCTTCGCCCGCATCGATCGGCCCAATGCCCAAGTGGCCATCGTCGGCCAGGGTGCGGAGAAACTGGCGGACCTGTCACGCACGCTGGGGATCGATGACCGGGTACATCTCATCGAGACGGTTTACGGCGGCGGTGTATCAAAAGAACGCCTCAACTTGCCATCCGATGGATTGGTCGCGCTCTATCGCAGCGCGGATGCTTTTGCATTCCCTTCCAGCCTCGAGACATTCGGCATCGTGCTGGTGGAGGCCATGGCGGCCGGTTTGCCCATAATCACCACCGATGCACCCGGGTGCCGCGACGTGGTTCGCACGGATATCGATGGGCTGACAGTTGCCCCAAATGACATAGACGCACTCGCTGTTGCCATGCGGCGCATTCACGACGATGCCGAACTGCGCGCGCGCCTGACGGCGGCCGGACATGCACGCGTCGCTGACTTCTCCTGGGATGCCGTCACGGACTCCTATATATCGCTTTACCGCGAACTGATCGCGGCGCGCGTGTCCAATGCTCACGAGGCCGCTGCCTGATCATGTGTGGATTCGCTGCGCTTTTCGAACCCGGCCGCAACTTCTCGTCCGAGCTGCTTGACGGCATCGATGCGGACTTGTTTCATCGCGGCCCGGATTCGGGCGGGCGCGCAACGGCGCCGGGTCACGCCCTCGTGTTTCGCCGGCTATCGATTCTTGATACGCGCGACGAAGCCGACCAACCCATGACCGACGAGAACGGGCGCTACACGCTCGTTTTCAACGGCGAGATATATAACTTCCGCACCCTGCGCGCCGACCTGGAAGCAGCGGGACATCGGTTCCGCACTACCGGTGATACCGAAGTCCTGTTGCGGGGTTTCATGGAGTGGGGCGAGAATATTCTCGAGCGACTGGAAGGGATGTACGCCTTCGCGATCATCGACCACGAGGCGCGGTCTGTGACCGCGGCCCGCGATCCCTTCGGAATCAAGCCACTTTATTTGATGCGTCAGGGAGATCTGACAGCCTTTGCCAGCGAAATGCGGCCGCTTCGCCGCCTCGGTCACACGGCACCCGATCCGACGGCCATGGCGGAGCTCTTGCTGTTCCGGTTCGCCGCCGGTCGCCTGAGCAACCTCACCGGCATCGAACGTATTCCCGGTGGGACCGTCATACGATTCGGGCTTGATGGCGCCGGTTACACCGAACGCCGGTTCTGCGATGTCCTCGATACATTCGAACACACCGCCCTCGACGACTCTGGCGCGGCGGCCGAAACGGTAAACCGAACTATTCGCCAATCGGTCACCGACCATCTGGCCAGCGACGTCGGCTACGCCGTTCAGCTCTCCGGTGGCATCGATTCGAGCCTGGTCACGGCCCTCGCGGCCCAAGGGACCTCATCACCGTTGCACAGCTTCGGAATCGATCTTGGGGACACCCCGCATGACGAGGCCGAGTGGCGGCGCGAGGTGGTCGAGAATGTATCACCGATCCACCATGAGGTGCCCATCGACGGGGCTGCCTTTGCCGATGCTTTTCCCCGCGCCGTGACGCATATGGAAGGGCCAAGCCCCCATCTGGGCTGCATTCTTCTGATGCTGCTATGCGACGAGATTCGCAAGCACACCAAGGTCGTGCTGACGGGGGAGGGTGCGGACGAGATTTTCGGCGGCTACCAGCGTTATGAGATTTGGCGGAACTTGCGGAAATACGGTCGGTTTGCACGCACGGTACCCACCTTCGCCTGGCCATTGCTTCACCGCTATCGCGCCCTGCGAATCTATGCGAACCACGACCCAGCTGTGTTCTCGTCGGTGTTCGCCGACTATCTCGGGCTGACCGATATATTCCCCGATTTGGTCGCACGCCCCGGCGCGCGTGAATCAGCGGCGGCGCGTTTTTCCGACTTCCGGGATCGTTTGTACGCCGTCGACCAGACCGCCTATCTCGAATCACTCCTTCTAAGACAAGACAAGATGGGCATGGCCGCTTCGGTTGAGGCGCGGGTGCCGTTCACGCATCTCCCGTTGGCACGCGAGGTCAACCGGATACCGCACACGCTGCGCACCCCGGGCGGCATCACCAAACCATTGCTCAAGCAATTCGCAGAAGGTTTCTTCCGCAAGGAGTTCGTGCACCGTCGAAAAGTCGGCCTCACCTTGCCCTTGGCAGACTGGCTCGCCGATACCAGCGGACTGGGGGGTATGCTTGAATTGCTGACCGAAGCAGACGCACGGCTCGCCGGGTTCGGTGAGCGAACCGGGCTCCGCGCGCTGGTCGAACGATTTCGGGCCGGCGAAACCGCGGTCGGGCGCATTCTGGTGCATCTGATCAATATGGAACTCTGGCTGCGCAGCCTCGACGCAAGCTCGGATTCTGCCATCTCAACGTCACCCATCCATTGAGCACGCTTATTCACATATTGTCCGACGGGTTCCGCTCTCCGAACGCGCGCGCTTTTGCGTTTCCGTTGTTGCGTCACCGGCGCGTGCTGGCGGCCGAGGGAATCAACCTCCGGTTCTTCGAAGATGAGGCCGCCGATCTGACGGAATGCGATCTGCTGATCACCGACAGCAAATATTTTGCAGGCCCTGTCCGCGGCGCGGCAGAATACGTCACCGGGCGACTCGAAACCTGGCGCACGCGACGCGATGCGTTGCTCTGGTTCGACACCACCGACAGTGCCGGTTGGGTGTTCGGGGGTGCTCTCGCAACGGCAAAGGCCTATTACAAGAACCAGCTTCTGAAGGATCGTCAGCTTTACTTGAAACCCATGCACGGACGGCGACTACCATCAGATTTCTATCATCGCCAGGCGGGGATATGTGACGCGCAGCCCGACGCCGAACCGCAGGTACGCAACAGGAAGCTTCTCGATCGTCTACAGATTGGGTGGAACTCCGGTCTGGCGGACTACTCACGCTATGGCCCAAGACGCATGGCTGCTTATAGCAAGCTCCCCATCCATGGCCTGCTCAATTGGCCGAGCCGTTTTTCAGCACCGAGGCGGGCGCGGGCCAACGACATGTCCTGCCGATTCGGAACGGGGTACGAAAGAGCGAGCGTGGCACATCAACGTCTGGAGATCGGGCGCCGTCTGGCCGGCAGATTCCCGACCGATAAAATCGGCCGGGGGGCCTATATGCGCGAGCTTGCAGCGAGCAAGATCGTAATCTCGCCGTTCGGTCTCGGGGAAATCACATTGAAAGACTTCGAGACGTTTGTTTCCGGAGCGCTACTTTTGAAACCCGAAATGCATCACATGGAAACTTGGCCCGACCTGTATGTGGACAGCGAAACCATGCGCACGTTTCGTTGGGACTTGAGCAATCTTGAAGACGTAATCGATACAACGCTCGCCGATCCGGCGGGTAGCGCCGAAATCGCCGCCGCCGGACAAGCGCGCTACCGCGCTCACGTAAACGATGACTTAGGGCGGCAAGCTTTTGTGACTCGCCTCCAAGCGATCGTCGCGCAGGGGCTCGAACAATGACCCGGAAGATTACGTTGATCGTGGCTGCTGCGATCCTGCTGCGCATCGTCTACCAGGTCGCGATCCTCGGATTCGACGGCTCATTCCACAACGGCAGCGATTCTCAAAAATACATTGTCATCGCCGAGAATCTTCTGGCGACGGGCAGTTTTTCGTATATCGAAGCCGGAGATGGGGAACCGACACTCACCCCGGTAACGGATCGCATGCCGCTTTATCCATACTTCGTTGCCGGCATGATGGCTGTCTTCGATGAGGGCACCCTCACAGCCATTGCGGTCAGCCAGGCGTTCCTCGACGGCCTGACCATCGCCCTGCTCGCACTGGCCGCCGCCGCCATCGACCGACGATTGGCCATACCGACCGCGGTCTTCGCCGCGATTGCGCCCAATCTTCTCGTCCATGCGTCATACATTCTGACCGAAACGGTGTTTCTCTTCTTTTTCGTGGCAGCGCTGACCGCGTTGCTCTGGGCCCTGCGGGGTTGGCGAACAACGACGATGCTAGTCTGCGCCGGGCTGGCCCTGGGTCTGGCTCTCCTGACCCGACCCGTGATGATGTTCTTTCCGTTATTCCTGTTCCCGACGCTCCTCTATGCGTTCCCATCCGCGCGGAAGGTTCCCCTGGGGCGTACGGCGATGCTCGCGGGAATTCCTGTTCTGATCATGATTGCCTTCGCGCTACCTCGGCTCGCCGACAATCACGTACGCTTTGGTCATGCGGTACTCACGACCCAATCTGGTGCCCATCTGTTGAAATGGGTCTACCCCTGCCTGAACACGCCATGGTCATGCGCCAGCCATGGTGATGATTGGGAAGTCAGCAAACCACTGGTCGACGACCGACTTGCCGAGTTATCGCCGGCGGACGTGGCCAACCCAGCGACACGTAACGAGGTCTACCAGTCTGTCGCCGTCGAGCGAATCAGCGAACTGGGTGTGTTTCAAATCGCCGTCGGTTCCGTCGTTGGAGCATTCAAGAATGTCATTCAGACCGGTTTCTACGAAACGCTTACCCAGTTCAGGCAACCCGCGACGTTCTTTTCGGCAATGACTGGCAACAACGCCACCGAGAAAATCGGGAACTTCCTGAAAACCAACAGCACCAACACATTCATGATGCTCTGGGCCGTAGCGCAGGGCAGCCTGATGCTCGCGCGGGTCGTGCAACTGGTCGGCCTCGGGGCGGGGTTGTCGAAACCCCACCTGCGGCCATTCACAATTCTGCTGACCATGACGATCATATATTTTCTCGCCGTGAACGGCCCGATCGGAAACCCGAAATATCGGATCCCGGCCGAGCCCGGATTCTTCATCCTGATGTCGATGGGCCTCTACACAATTTTCGACTGGTATCGGGCGCGTCGCAAGCCGGTGACCGAAAACAGAAATCCTGAACCGTCATGACCGACCTCGCTACATCGATCACATTCTCTGTCGTCGCGTCGAAGGGCTATATCGGTCACGCGGCCGGGCTTATCGTAAACCTTCGCGAGTTCTACCCGCAGGCAGAGATCATCGTCTGCGCGCTTGATGACGCGACGCAAACGGCGATGCAGAACATCGGCGATGCAAACGTGACCTGCGCGCAAGCGTCAGAGGTCTGGGGCGAAGACAACTGGCGCAACATGACAAGCCGGATGAGCGTCCCGGAACGTGCGTTTGCATCGAAATCCGCCCTGATTACCTGGGCGGTCGAAACGCGAAACAAACCCACACTGCTGCTGGACAGTGATCTTCTGTTTCTCGCCCCGTTCGATGACATCATCGAGCGGCTCCAAACGCGGGGGCTTTTGCTGGTACCCGGGCGCCACCCTTGGCGGGATTGGAAAAAAACCGCCCAGTTCGGGTTGTTCTCCGCCGGGGTGATCGGCGTCGGTCCCGACGCGTTACAGATGGCACGGGCATGGCGTGCCATGTGCTTCGACACCTGCATCGCCAGTCCGTTTTCCGGCACTTACTACGAACAAAAATACCTGAACTATTTCGTCTCCGAGCCGAGCCTGGAAATCCTGAATGATCCGGGAATCAACGTTTCCCAGACACTTCTCAAACTTCTGCTGCCGCGCAAGGACTCTGACGGCAACTGGCGGGTTGCCGACGGTACGGCACTGCGAATCTATCATTCCAGCCGCAGCACGAACGAAGGAGTCGAACTCACGCGCCTCAAGTCAGACTACAACCAGCGCGGCCTGACCGCGTTCGGCCTCGAACAATCCGGCAGCGCGCCGCGTGAGGCGAAGCTCGGAAACCGCATCGGCCTTGCAGCATTGGTGCGCTTTCTGCGCATCGGTGGTGGCCTGGAAGGCCTTGCGCGCTTGCTGGACGATCTCAGCCGATGGATGATCGCGACCCACCGCGTGGTCACGCTTCACGATCACACCCTGCGTGAACGCATTGCCGAAACCGGGCGCCGGCGCGTACTCCATGCCGCGCTCGAGGCGCAAGCCAATACCGCATCGAACAACGACCCCGAGGCCACGTGAGCAGCTATACAAATTCCCAATCCGACTTCAGCATTGACGATGCCGGTCGATCAGCCGACGAAACCGCCGTCCGGTCCATGTATGAGGACGCCCCCTATCCGGGCCTGGGTGCCGACCTGAAGGATCTCGAACCGATGTTCCGGCATATCAGCGATGATTTTCCCGATGACAAACCGCTTCGGTTCCTCGATGTCGGTTGCGGCACCGGTCATATCGCCGTCGGTGTCGCCAAACGCCACCCCGGTTGGGTCGCCCATGGGATCGACCTCTCCCAGGCCTCGCTCGACGTCGCCGCGGAGCTCGCCCAACTGCACGATGTATCGGTCAAGCTTGCCCGGGGAAGTTATCTCGATCCGCTACCATTCGACGGTGGCCCATTCGACGTCGTCATGGCACTCGGTACCATCCATCACACCGCTGACCCATTGCAGGCCATGCGCGCTCTACGCAACGAAATGTCCGATGACGGTTGGATGCTGCTCGGGCTCTACGGTTGGCGTTGTGACGCCGGCAAGTTTGACATCAAGACTGCGCTCGACCTTCTCGAACCCGACCTTTCCAATCATGCGCGCCGGTTCGAACTCTATGATGCGTTGATGCGTCACCGCGATGGGCGCCTGTTGCACCGGATCGCAACGACGTCGATGGCCGACATCTACTATGCCGCACGCACCTGGCTGCGAAACAGGCGCCGTCGGGCACGCAAGGAAAGCTGGTCCCCACCCTGGACCGACCGATACGACGCACCGAGCCCGCCCTGGATTGACCATTTCTGCCATCCGTGCGAACGCGCCTACGAGGTGCCTGACGTCAGGACATTGATCGAAGAATCCGGCTTCCGGGTGGTACACAATCTGCGCCAGGGCATCGAGCACCCCCAGCTGATCCCGTCCGAGTGGCGCGAAAATTACGAATCCCTCGATGCATGGGGTAAATGGCGTATGTCCGAAGTCTTGGCCGATGGTGGCGGTTCATTTGCCCTATGGCTTAAGAAAGCCTGACCGAGCCAACAACACCACCATGATCAACGCCACATCCGAACTCAATTATCTCTACCGCGGCGCCCGGGCGCTGGCCGGGTTTCGTGCTCGTGCCGCGTTGACATGGCTGCGTCACGGCCATGTGGTGCGGCGGCGCGCAATCAACGCCTACACGCACCGGCATTCCGACGGAAAACTTCACCTCGGTGCGTCCCATCCACTCGACGGCTGGCTGAATTCGCAGATTCTCGGCGATGTCCCGATCGACGTCACCCGGCGCTTGCCGCTGCCGGACAGCTCATTTGTCACCATCTATTCGTCACATCTGGTCGAACATATTCACCGCCTGCAGTTCGAGCGTTTCCTCGCTGAAAGTCTGCGTGTGTTGAAGCCTGGCGGCCTCCAAATCGTCGCCACCCCATCCGTCGAGAAAATCGCCCGCACACTTTACGGTGCAGACTGTGACGCGAAAGCCATGCTGATGGAGGCGGGCACCCGCTTCTATCCCGAGCCATTCCATTCCGAGGCACAGCAAATCAACCTCACGATGCGCGCCTTTGGCCATCGGTTTCTTTATGACTTGGCCTGCATGCGCGCCGCTGGACTAGCGGCCGGTTTCGCATCGGTCGAGTGCATCGGCAATTTTGACCTGCCGGACCCGGATCTGCGGGCCTACGTAGAAGGAAAAAAGCCACCGCGCTGGGACGCGGAAACAGAAACCTTTGTGTTCCGGGCCCCGGAATGAGCGATCACCAAAAATGACCCAATCATCATCCCTCGCACAAATTCTCGCCGGCGACAACGAACTGTCCGGCCACAAAATAGAAGTGCGCGCCCATGCCGACCAGATGGCCGACGCACGCGACAGCTGGATCAAGCGCAACGACGCTTACTATGCCGACGACCAGCGCTACATGCGGTTTCTCATCCCCGAAGGCAGCCGGGTAATCGAACTCGGCTGCGGCACCGGTCAATTGCTGGCCTCCCTGAAGCCTTCCGATGGTCTGGGCCTCGACCTCAGCCCGAAGATGGTTACGCGTGCGCAGCAGAACCATCCCAACTTGCGTTTCATGGAAGCAGATATCGAGGACCCCGGGGCCCTTGCCGGGCTGAACGAAACCTTCGACGCGGTCATTGTGTCAGACACGGTTGGCTTGATGGAAGATATCGCCACCAGTTTCGAGGCCATGCAGTCTCTCTGCAATGCAGACACGCGAATTGTCATCGCCTACTACTCCAAGCTGTGGGAACCACTCCTCAAAGTCGGCGGCGCGCTCGGTCTACGCATGCCTCAGGGGCGGCGTCTAAACTGGCTGGGAACCGGCGACATCGAGAACATGCTCGAGGCCGCCGACTTCGATGTCATCAAGCGGGAATGGCGCCAGCTCGTGCCCCGAAACATGTTCGGCCTCGGCCGGCTGGTCAACCGGTTCATCGCACCGCTGCCGATCATTCGCCGGTTTTGCCTGCGCTACTATCTGGTCGCCCGCTCACGCCGCGCCCAACAACCTGCACCCCGATCTGTGACAGTCGTCGTGCCCGCACGCAACGAGCGCGGCAATGTGGAACCGCTGGTCTAGCGCCTGCCGGAGTTCGGCAAGTCACTCGAGATTATGTTCGTCGAGGGCAACAGCAGCGACGGCACCGCCGAGGAGATCGAACGGGTAATCGCCGCCTACCCCGACCGCAACATCCGGTTGCTGAAGCAGGAAGGCCGCGGTAAGGCCAACGCGGTTTGGAAGGGCTTCGACAATGCCACTGGCGAAATCCTGATGATCCTCGATGCCGACATGACGGTGATCCCGGAAGACATGCCAAAATTTTACGACATGATCACCTCGGGCAAGGCGGAGTTTGTGAATGGCTCCCGCCTGGTTTACCCGATGGAACCCGAGGCGATGCGGCTCCTCAACTTCCTCGCCAACCGCACTTTCTCGCGGATCTTCTCCTATCTGTTGAACGAACGTTTCACCGACACCCTGTGCGGCACCAAGGTGCTGTCGCGTGAGAACTATGCGCGCCTGCGCGACGGGCGCAGCTACTTCGGCGACTTCGATCCCTTCGGCGACTACGACCTCATCTTCGGAGCCGCGAAGCTCAACCTGAAGATTGCCGAGGTACCGGTCCGCTATGCCGCGCGCCTGTATGGTGAGACACAAATCTCGCGATTCCGCGACGGCTTCCAGTTGCTGCGCATGGTCGTCTTCGCATTCCGGAAGCTCAAGGCCCTCTAGCACCGCCCTCATGGACGCAGACCTGAGACCCACCGACTACCGTGAAATTTGGTCGAAAAAACCCGTCCTGCGCGCGGTCTACACGGACTACTACGCCCGCATGCGGGCCGCATGCGCCGCCGGCCTAACCCTTGAGATTGGTGGCGGCTCAGGCAACTTGAAAGACTTCGTCAGTGACGTTATTTCGACGGACATCGTCTCGGCAAACTGGCTCGACACGGTTTGCGACGCCCAATCGTTGCCGTTCGCCGATGCAAGTTTTGCCAACATCGTGATGGTCGACGTGTTGCATCATATTGCGCGCCCGGGCCGTTTTCTCACCGAAGCGGAGAGGGTGTTGAAGCCAGGCGGTCGCGTCATCATGGTCGAACCCGGGATCACGCCGCTAAGTTCCATCTTCTTCCGCCTGTTCCATGACGAACCGGTGGATATGCGCGAAGACCCGCTCGACTCCAGCCCGCCACCGGCCAAGGACCCGTTCGAGGGCAACCAGGCACTTCCCACTCGCCTGTTTGGACGCGACCGGCAACGCCTCGCCGCCGCCCACCCGAACCTACAATTGCGCCGACGACAATGGCTCAGTCTTTTCGCCTACCCCCTATCAGGCGGGTTTCAGCCCTGGAGCGCTCTACCCGCAGCACTCGCACCAGCACTGATCAGGTTTGAGTGTCTGGTCTCGCCCGTTCTGGGCCCGTTCATGGGTTTCCGTTTGTTCGCCGTTCTTGAAAAGACCGGAGAGGCCTGACCCGCATGTGTGGAATCGCAGGCCTGTTCGCGCCCCATCAGGGATACTCTGCGGAACAGCTGTCCGGAATGGCGGAATCCGCAGCGTCTGCGATCGCCCATCGCGGCCCTGACGACAGCGGCGTATGGGCCGACCCCAAGGCCGGCATCGGCTTTGGCCACCGCCGCCTGTCGATCATTGATCTCTCGACCAGCGCGCGCCAACCCATGGTTTCTGCCTGCGGCCGCTATGTGATTGTCTACAATGGCGAGATCTATAATTTCGAACAGCTCCGCCAGCGCCTGACAGATAAAGGCGTCGCCTTGCGCTCCCGCTCGGACACCGAAGCCCTGCTCGAATCCATCATCGCATTCGGGCTTGAGGCGGCATTGGCCGACGCGAACGGGATGTTCGCATTTGGCCTGTGGGACCGGGAAACCCATACATTGCGTCTGGTGCGCGACCGGTTCGGACAGAAACCGCTCTACTATGGGTGGGCTGGAAAGAATCTCGCATTCGGCTCCGAGCTTAAGGCGCTGGCGCGGATGCCAGGCTTCGACACCAGCATCGATAAGGACGCCGTGGCACAGTTGATGCGCTTCGCGATGATCCCCGCGCCCCATACCATTCACCCCGGCTGCCGGAAGCTCATGCCGGGGACAATCCTGACGATCGACACCAAGTCCATCGAACGCCGGGCCTTGCCCGACCCCGTTGCCTACTGGTCTGCCGCCGAGACCGCCATGACCGGCACCGGCGACCCCTTGGCCCTGTCGGATGCGGACGCGGTTTCCGCGCTCGATACGGAGCTGCAGCGTGCCGTGGGGGCCTGCATGGTCTCCGATGTTCCACTCGGCGCGTTTCTATCCGGGGGCATAGATTCGACCGCGGTCGTCGCGACGATGCAACATCTCAGCGATCGCGCCATCAAGACTTTCTCGATCGGGTTTTCGGAAGCCGATTATAACGAAGCCGACGCGGCGGCCGAGATCGCCCGGCATCTGGGAACGGACCACACCGAACTGACAGTGACTCCAGCAGACGCACAGGCGGTCATTCCGTCCCTGCCGTCCATGTATGACGAGCCTTTTGCCGACTCCTCCCAGATCCCGACCTATCTCGTGTCGCAGCTGGCCCGCAAGCAGGTGACGGTCAGCCTGTCAGGCGATGGCGGCGACGAGGTTTTCGGCGGCTACAACAGATACACCTGGGCCAACAATCTGGCCCGGGCGTTTGGACCGCTGCCAACCCCGCTACGCCGGTTGCTGCGCGGCGGGATTGAATCCGTCTCGCCGCAGCGCTGGGACGCCCTGGCCGCCATCGCCCCGGGGCGCTACCGGCCGGCACGGTTTGGCGACAAACTGCACAAGCTCGCCGAGGTACTGGACGCGCCCGACTTTGCCGCGATCTACGCCCGTCTTGTCTCCCAGTGGAAATCGCCCGACCGCGCGGTGCCCGGCGTGACATCACCCGTCAGCATTGTCGACGACGCAGCAGCCTGGCCCCAGCTGCCGTCGCGCAGCGAACAGCTCATGTTGCTCGATGCGATCAGCTACCTGCCCGACGACATTCTGGTGAAACTCGACCGGGCCAGCATGGCGGTCAGCCTGGAAAGTCGTGTGCCCTACCTCGATCATGAGCTCTACGCCTTCGCCTGGCGACTACCGCTGGATAAAAAAATTCGTACCGGTACCCGAAAATGGATCCTGCGCGAGCTGCTCGCGCGCCACGTGCCGCGCCAGATGTTCGAGCGGCCCAAAATGGGATTCGGCGTGCCGATCGGCGACTGGTTGCGCGGCGATTTGCGCGACTGGGCGGAATCCTTGCTAACACCGCACCGACTGCGCGAGAGCGAAATATTCGATGCCGACACGATCGCGGCAGTCTGGCACGAACATCTGGCCGGCAGCCGGAACCATCAGTATCTTTTATGGCCGGTCCTGATGTTCGAAGCCTGGCGCGCGGAAGCCAGAGCGGCACCTACAGATCTTGCAGCCGGATACGCCCAGTAATGGGATACAGGCCAATACCCGTAAGCTCGTGCGCCGCGCGGCGGACACGTCCTGCACCGCGCGCACTCGGCACAAGGTCGAGCCAGAAATTGCGCGCGATCCGCGTATCCTCGTACCACAGCGGCGGGACAGCCGAAACATCGATTCCGAATCGTCGCAGAGACGCCGCCATCCGTGCCACATGCGAACCGCTGGTAACGATGACGACCCGAGGCGCGCGGCCTTCAATAGCGACCGCCTGCAGCAGTTCGGAAACCGCTCTGGCGGTCTCGAATGTGTTCCGCGCTGTGGATTCCACCACGGTATCGGGCGCGAGCGTTATGACACGCTGCAGCGCGACAGCCTCAGGTTCGTTCTGCCCGGGCAACGGCGCGCCGCCGAGGACGATCAGCCGAAACCCTGTCTCCGCCTGCAGCTGCTGGCCGCGAATGGTGCGGTTAACCGATCCCGGCATTGGCCACCAGCGGCCCGCAGGATCTTCGTATGCACCCGCCAGCGGCACGATGATGGCGTCGAACGCCTCGCCCGGTGGCGCGCCGACCTCGAACACCGGCGCCCCGCGCTCAAGGATGCCCAGAAGGGTGTTACCCGCGAGCGGCGTCGTGCCCACAAACAGCAGTGTCCCGCCCAGCAGAACAAGCACCCGTCCGATCCGACGCCGCAACAGGATCACGCCGGGCAACAAAATCCAAAGCGCTGGCATGGGCCAGACCACGAAGATATCGAACAACGTCCGCACAGAAATGCTCCGGTTCACGTGATCGCCAGATTAACAGATTCCCCAACGCCGGCTTCGAAACAAAACGGCAATCGAGACGATTCTCCGCGCGCCGTACGCGTGCTCGTCGTCGTGCCCCTCCTGGCGGTCGGTGGTGCGGAAAAACACATCGCGAATGTGTTTCCCCGCTTGCATGAGAACGGCTTTGATATCCGCATCGTTACCGCCCGACCGGAAGCCATCCTCGATCAGGAATTGCGCGACGCCGACATTCCGGTTTTCAACACGAGCGCTTGGCGCCCATCGCCGCTGCGGCGGCTGGTGGCCTGCATCAACATCGGACGCCAGATTCGCAGCTGGCGTCCGGATATCGTCCATTTCTTTCTACCCGAGGCCTACATTCTCGGCGGCCTGACGGCCTTGTTGGTCCGCCATCCGATCCGCATCATGAGCCGCCGCAGCCTCAACAATTATCAAATCGGCCGCCCCTGGGTCGCCCGGCTCGAGAAATTCCTGCACAAGCATATGACGGCGCTGGTGGCCAACAGTGATGCCGTGCGCCACGAACTGAACGCTGAAGGCGTTCCCGACACGCGTCTACACGTCATCCGCAATGGCGTTCCCGATGAAATGTTCGACCCCACACCGCAAACAAAAGCGCGGGCTAAACTGGACCTGTCCAACGAAGCGTTCGTGATGACCTGCGTCGCGAACCTGATCCCGTATAAAGGCCATGCCGATCTCATCGACGCATTGGCATTGTGCGCTGATGAAATGCCCGACGATTGGCACCTTTTGCTCGCCGGCCGCGATGACGGTATCGGCGCCACACTGGAGGCACAGGCCGCGCGGGCCGGAATCAGATCGCATATCCGTTTTCTCGGCGGCCAGACCGATATATCCGACATACTCGGATCGAGTGACCTCGGCTTACTCTGCTCTCATCAGGAAGGCTCACCGAACAGCGTGCTTGAGAGCATGGCCGCCGGCTTGCCCATGGTCGTAACCGACGCAGGCGGTACGGCGGAAGCGGTCAAAGATGGCGCAACCGGGCTCGTGGCACCTGTGAAAGACACTGGCGCAATCGCCGCTGCAATCCGCAAACTTGTGCGCGACCCGGTACGTCGAGCCGAGATGGGGCGGGCTGGGCAGGCACGCGCGCGCGAACTTCATTCAATCGAGGCCTGTACGAACGCCTATGCGCAGCTGTACGAAAAGCATCTGAAGGCCGAAGGCCGGGCGTCATGAACACCGGCACGAACAAGGGTGCAGCACTGATGCGATCGTCCGAAGAAACCGCCGACATTTCCGCCGTGCGCATCGCGGTCGCGGGCTGCGGGTATTGGGGCCGGAATCTGGTCCGGAATTTCGCCGAGCTCAGCGCCCTGGACGCAGTCTGCGACGCGAATACCCAGGTGGCTGACAGCATGGCGCAGACCCACAATTCCACCGCGCGCCATTGGCAAGACATCCTGGACGACCCGAGTATCAACGCCGTTGCGATCGCAACCCCCGCCGCCACCCATGGCGAGATGGCGGGAGAGGCGTTCGCAGCTGGCAAGCATGTATTCGTCGAAAAGCCCATGGCGCTGGATATCGAAACCGCAGAAAGCCTGATTGCGGCGGCCGCCGCCGCAGAGCGAATGCTCATGGTGGGCCATCTTCTGCAATATCATCCGGCATTTCTCGCGTTGCAGGCGCTCACATCGGCCGGACGACTGGGCAAGCTCCAGTACATTTATTCGAACCGCCTGAATTTCGGAAAGATGCGTCACGAGGAAAACATCCTGTGGAGTTTCGCACCCCACGACATTTCGATGATCCTCTCGCTCACCGGCAACCCGCCCGACAAGATCAGCGCCGTGGGGCATAGTTATCTGCAGGCGGACGTGGCCGACACGACGACGACCCACCTCGCATTTCCCGGCGGGATCAATGCGCATATCTATGTGTCCTGGCTGCATCCATTCAAAGACCAGAAGCTCGTCGTGATCGGTGAAAATGGTATGGCCGTGTTCGACGATACCCAGCCATGGTCGGAAAAACTCGTCCTCTACCCCCACAAGGTCGAGCTGGGCGGACAGGCGCCGGTGGCCGAGCGTGCCGACGCGGAAGCCATCCCATTGACCGAGCAGGAACCCTTACGCGAGGAATGCGCACATTTCCTGAACTGCGTTGCGACCGGCGCGACGCCCCGCACCGATGGCGCCGAAGGCCTGCGGGTACTGCGTGTTTTACACGCGGCCGAAAACGCCCTCGGCAGCGGAAACACCTAGGAGGACGGAACGTGGCGGCCCCCGTTATTCATGAATCGGCCTATGTCGATGACGGCGTCGAGATCGGCGACGACACGCGCATATGGCATTTCAGCCACATCATCAAAGGCACCCGGATCGGCGCCGGCTGCTCGCTCGGTCAGAACGTCATGGCCGGCCCCGACGTGCAGATCGGCGACCGCTGCAAGATCCAGAACAATGTCAGCGTCTACAAGGGCGTGACGCTGGAAGACGACGTATTTGTCGGACCATCGGCCGTCTTCACCAACGTCAACACACCGCGCGCCGACATCAACCGGATGGATGAGCTCTCCCAAACCCGCGTGGCCCGCGGCGCCAGTATCGGGGCGAACGCCACCATCGTTTGCGGCAGCACGATCGGGGCCTTCGCCTTCATCGGTGCGGGCGCGGTGGTCGCGGGGGACGTCCCGCCCCATGCGCTCGTGGTCGGGGTCCCGGCCAAACAGATCGGTTGGGTGGGCCATGCCGGCGAACGCCTGACTCTCGACGCGGCGACCGGCGAATTGGTCTGCCCGCGCACGGATCGGCATTACATCGAAACGGATGACGGCCTGAAAGCGGCCGAGCCGAAGGAATAGTGAAATGAGTGATCCGATCCCTTTCATCGATCTCCAGGCACAACGCGCCCGGATCGGCGACGCGATCGACGAGGCGATTGCCCGCGTGCTCGAACATGGGCGCTTTATCCTCGGCCCCGAGGTCACCGCATTCGAAGAACAGCTCGCCAACGAGACTGGCGTCGCCCATGTCGTGTCCTGCGCCAACGGTACCGATGCCCTGCAACTCGGACTGCGCGCGCTGGACATCGGCCCGGGTGACGCGGTTTTCGTCCCCGCATTCACGTTCGCCGCGACGGCGGAGGTTGTCTGCCTGGTGGGTGCAATACCGGTGTTCGTCGACATCGAGCGCGACAGCTATAATCTGGACCCGCAAAGCCTGGACGAAGCTATCGCAGCGACCATGGCCGACGGTGCATTGCAGCCGGCCGGCATCATCCCCGTCGATCTGTTCGGAAACCCCGCGAACTATCCGGCAATCCAGGCCATCGCCGACGCGCATGATCTGTGGGTCTTCGCGGACGCCGCCCAATCCATGGGCGCGCGCCTCAACGAAACCGCAGCCGGCGCCCATGGCCGCCTGGCCGCGACCAGCTTCTTCCCCGCCAAACCCCTGGGGGCCTATGGCGATGGCAGTGCCGTGCTCACCAACGACAAGAATCTCGCGGCCGCACTCCGGTCATTGCGCATGCACGGGCAGGGACGCGACAAGTACGACAATGTCGTATCGGCACCAACAGCCGCCTCGACACAATCCAGGCCGCCATCCTGATCGAGAAGCTTTCGATACTCAGCACCGAGGTCGACGCCCGCCAAACGGTGGCCGCACGCTACAGCGACGCGCTGGCCGACATCGCAGACGTGCCCGCGATCGCCGACGGCGCCATCAGCGCCTGGGCCCAGTACACCATCCGGGTTCCCGGGCGCGACCAGGTTCAGGAAGATCTGAAGTCACAGGGAATCCCGACTGCAGTCTATTACCCCAACCCGCTGCCGCGATTGACCGCTTACACAGGCTATCCCAGCGCGCCCGGCGGCATCCCGGTGTCTGACGCCGTCGCCCGTGAGGTCATCAGCCTGCCGATACATCCCTACCTCGACACGGCCACACAGGACCGGATCATCTTCGCCGTGCGCACCGCGGCCGAAGACCATGCGGCCTGACCGCGCCGGATGACCGCATGAAGATCGTCACCATCGTCGGCGCCAGGCCGCAATTCATCAAGGCCGCGATCGTATCGCACCGTTTGCGCGAACATTCCGACATCACCGAAGTGCTCGTCCACACCGGCCAACACTATGACGCAGACATGTCGGATGTATTCTTCGATGAACTCGAGATCGCCCCGCCCGAACATTCGCTCGGAATCGGCGGCGGATCCCATGCGGGCCAGACCGCCCGCATGCTGGAAGGCCTGGAACCCGTTCTGCTCGACGAGGCCCCCGATCTGGTGCTGCTTTATGGCGACACCAACAGCACATTGGCCGGCGCGCTCACGGCCGCGAAGCTCAATATCCCGATCGCCCATGTCGAGGCGGGCATGCGCTCGTTCAACCGCACCATGCCCGAAGAGATTAACCGGGTCCTGACCGATCATCTGAGCAGCCATCTTTTCACGCCGACTGTCACCGCCGATGAAAATCTCACGCGCGAAGGCATCGCGCCGGAGAGTGTTCATCTGGTTGGCGACGTGATGTATGACGCCTCACGCCACTATGGCGCCCGGGCCGAACATGGCAGCGATATTCTCACGCGGCATTTACTGGAAGCCGGGACCTACATTCTTGCGACCATCCACCGGGCCGAGAACACCGACTCACCTGAACGCCTTGCCGCCATCGCCGACGCTCTGTCTGCGCTCGCACAGGACCAACCCGTTCTCCTGCCCATCCACCCCCGCACGACGGCGCGCCTGGTAGAGTTCGGTCTCGAGGATCGTCTCTCGGGGGTGCAACGGGTCCCGCCGGCCGGCTATCTCGACATGCAGGCACTCGAACGTCACGCGATCGCGATCGTCACCGATTCCGGCGGCGTCCAGAAAGAGGCCTTCTTCCACCGAGTGCCCTGCATCACCGTGCGGACCGAGACCGAATGGGTGGAGCTGGTCGAACTCGGCTGGAACCGGCTCGCGCCGCCGGGGGACAGCCGTGCGATTGTCACCGAAGTCGCAAACGCAATGCGCCAGCCGGCACCCGAAGCACCCGCTGATATGTATGGTGGCGGCTCGGCCGCACAGCGGATCACCGAACATCTGGTGGAGCTTGCCCGTCCCGGCGCCTGAGCGACGCTTTGGGCGCCACCTTGCCGCCTCACGCGAATTACGGCACAAGTGCTGCGCCCATGAACGCCCTTCAGAGATACCTTCCCGCCTACGCCATCTTGTCTGTAGTTGCGATTTTGATCGTTCCCGTCGCGGCCCTCGAGCCCCTCTGGATTTCAATCATTGCCGCGCTGGCAGCGCTCGCCGCGATCCTCGGAAGCGCGGGGCGGAGAGAATGGCCGCGCCTTCATCGGACCCTGAGCTGGCTGCTGGCAGCCTTGGTGATCTGGGGTGCCATCAGCGCGACCTGGTCCATCGTCCCGGATCGAAGCGCCTCCCAGGCCCTGCGCCTGTTGCTGATCGCTGCAGGCACGACCTTCCTGCTGTCCGGCGCTCTCAGCCTGGACACGGCCGGACGGAAGAACCTCGAAATCTTTCTCATCACCGGCGTCGGCCTCGGCCTGTTGTTCATGTTGTTCGAACTGGCGACAGGCGGCCTTGTCCATGGCGCGCTCAACGGGTTCGAGAAGAACCCGGTCCAAAACCTGTTCGAGCTTAATCGGGCCTCGAGCGTGGTTTCGATCGCCGCCTGGGTTGCGATCATTCCCGCATGGCGACGATTCGGCTGGGTCGGCGCGGCCGTTCTCGTGCTGGTCTCAGGTTTCGTGATTTGGCAGCTCCAGCCCGGTTCGCCTTTCCTGGCAATCACCGTGGGCGCCGGCTTCTTCGCGGTCGCCTGGTTCGCGCCAAGCCTGGCAATGATTGCGCTGCTGGCCACTGTGGCCGCGGCGCTCGTCATGATTCCCTTCATGGCGGAGCTGACGCCGATCGTGACGGAGCTGATCCGCGCTCTTGGGTTTACCGAATTCTCGCTGTTGCATCGCATAGCGATCTGGGAGTTTGCATCCGAACGCCTGCTGGCCCAGCCCATCGTCGGCTGGGGTCTCGACGCGTCGCGCAGCATCGGTAGCGGACAGATGGTCGGCGTCGACGACGCGCCCAACCTTGGTGCCCGCGCGGTCGATGTCCTTCCCCTCCACCCGCACAACGCCCTCATCCAGGTCTGGCTTGAGCTCGGCGTTCTCGGGGCGCTCATTGTTGCGGGTCTGTTCGCCAGCATCATCCTCGCGATCTGGCGCGGCGTCATGGGCAGGCTCGAACGTGCGGCTGCCTTCGCGGCCGTTGCGGCGGCGTTCGTGAATGCCGAGTTGAGTTTCGGAATCTGGCAGGGGTGGTGGCTTTCCTGCCTCGCATTGTTCGCTATTGTGATGACTGCCCTGGTCGCACCGATCCGAGTGCGCGACGCGGACTAGTTTTTCCACGACGGATGACGGCGGAGTTCTCGTCACCGGTCGAAACGCCCAGTAATCATCGACGACAGAATTAGAAAACGGCAATGCCTCAGAAAATCTGCCAGCTCTGCACGGTGGACTTCACGCTCTACCATCTGTTGCACCCGCTGATGCGGGCGATGCGCGCACAAGGCCATGAAGTGGTCGGTGTTTGCGCCGATGGC
Organism: Alphaproteobacteria bacterium; assembly: GCA_965205535.1. GTDB lineage: Bacteria > Pseudomonadota > Alphaproteobacteria > UBA6615 > UBA6615 > UBA8079. The sequence continues at coordinate 1,087,584 of CBDBHH010000005.1, forward strand.
GACCTCATCGAGCCGGTCCGAGCAGACGGGTTTCGTGTTGAAACCGTGCCTCTTGCCCGCTCCGCCAACCCGGCCCGCAACTGGCAAGCGGGACACGCGCTCCGTGATTTTTTCGAGCGCGAGAAATTTGACATCGTCCATGTTCACACGCCCGTCGCGGCCTTCGTCGGCCGCCTGGCCGCAGCCCGCGCACGCGTGCCCCGGGTTGCCTACACCGCACATGGGTTTTATTTCCACGAGAACATGCCGACCCCGCGCCGACAGGCGCATACCGCCGCCGAATGGTTCGCCGGGCGTTTCACCCATACACTGATGACCCAGTCGGAAGAAGACGCGCAGACAGCACGCCGACTGAGGCTGTGCCGGACGGGAGATATTCTCGCCATCGGCAACGGCAGCGATCCCGATATCTTCAAACCCTCCGATGACCCCGCGACGAGATCGGCGACCCGCGCAGCGATTGGTACGCCGGATGACCGGCAGGTCGTTCTCATGGCCGGCCGGCTGGTCGCCGAGAAGGGTTACGGCGAACTGGTCACCGCAATGCGTGATGTCGATGCGGAACTCTGGGCCGTCGGCGCGCGGCTGAGCAGCGACCAAGCTGCGGGTATCACGGACACAATCCGGGAGATCGAAGCGGACCCCGCGCTGCGCGAGCGCATACGTTTTCTCGGCTACCGCGACGATATGGCAGACCTCATGCGGGCCGCCGATATTTTCACACTGCCGTCTCACCGCGAGGGCATGCCACGATCCATCATCGAAGCCATGCTGACCGGGCTCCCGGTTGTCGCCACCGATGTTCGCGGCAGCCGTGAGGAGGTCGTCGACGGAGAAACAGGCCTGCTGGTGCCGGTCCGCAATGCGACGGCCCTGGCGGGCGCGCTGCAGTCTCTTGTGCAGGACCCGGCACGCCGCGCAGCGATGGGGGCCGCCGGGCTGGAACGGGGCCGCCACCTGTATGACGAGCGCCTCGTCATCGACCGCCAGTTGAATCATCTCGGCCTGCGCACGGCCTGAATTTTCACATCAGACCGGCTTATCCGGGCCCGGCACCTTGCCGGGCCTTTGTTTTTGCCGTTACAAGCAGGATCAAACGACCCAGCGGAACCCGAACGTGATCTGGACCCTCGCTATCATTGCAGCCGCTACCGCGCTCGCGTCCGCCGCGTTCGTCGGGCTGGTCCGGTTACAGCTTTTGCGCCACGACATCCTCGACCGGCCGAACGAACGCAGCTCCCACGACGTCCCCACACCCCGCGGCGGCGGGCTGGGCGTTCTTGCAGCGCTGTTGCCGGCATGGGTCGCCATTCCGTTTTTTCTGCCCGCCGCATCGGCTGCGGATACCGTCATGACATCGCTTTGGGTGATCCCCCTGGCAGCGTTGTTGCTCGCCGGCGTCTCCTGGGTCGATGATCTCGTGACCATCGGCCCGTTGCCCCGGCTCGGCGCCCAGTTCGCCGCCGCCCTGGCGGGCGCATTCTTCATCGACGGCGCGGTCTTCCAGGGATTGTTGCCCGGCCCTGTCGACATGATCATCGCGGCCATCGGCTGGGTATGGTTCATGAACCTGTTCAACTTCATGGACGGCATCGATGGAATCAGCGGGGTGGAAGCCTCCGCAATTGGCATCGGTTTGCTCCTGGTCGGCATGGCCGGCCCTCTGCCCCTCGACGCCACCCACGGTCAGTCACTCGCGATCGCCGCGGCCGCGGCCGGCTTCCTGGTCTGGAACTGGCCCCCCGCGCGAATATTCCTGGGCGACAGCGGCAGCGTGCCACTCGGGTTCCTCCTCGGTTGGCTGCTGCTCTCGCTGGCGGCCAGCGGCGCATGGCACGCAGCGGCCATATTGCCGCTTTACTACCTGGCCGATGCGACCATCACCCTTTTCCGCCGGATCGCCCGGGGTGAGAAGTTCTGGCACGCCCATCGTGACCACTTCTATCAGGCGGCGATCCGGCGCGGCCTCTCCCACGCCCGCGTCAGCACCGCAATTGCGCTTGTGAATCTGCTGTTGATCGGCCTCGCATTGGCCAGCGTCTGGCCGAACCCCGGCACGCTGTGGCCATGGCTCGCGTTGTTCGCATCGGGAATATTGGTCGCCCTGCTCCTGGCATGGCTCGCAGGGCCACGCAAACCGGCACAGAATTGATCAATTCATCCACGCCCGTCGCATGATGGGGGGCTTGGCCTGAGTCTCCGGAATGGTATAAGCGAGCTATCCAACGGGGCCCGTTCATGCGCGCAAAAATTCGACTAAGTCGGGCAAATATCGCCTATGCGCACGACATCTTCATGGCGGCGGTATCACTGCCCTTGTCGCTGTGGTTGCGCATGGGACCGTCGATTGAAACGGTCCCCACAGTTTTCATTCAGCAGAGCACGGTCCTGTTCGCGGTGATCGCGGCAGCGGTTTTCCTGCCGATGGGCCTGTACAAGGGAATCTGGCGCTACGCGTCAATGAACGACCTGATCCAGATCACCAAGGCGGTGACCCTGGCAGTCCTCGTCTTTTCCCTGGCCTTGTTCCTCGTCTCGCGAGGACAGTTCCTGCCGCGCTCGTTGCCGGTGATCAACTGGTTCGTGCTGATGGCGCTCCTCGGCGGACCCCGTTTTATCTATCGCCTCATCAAGGATCGCCATTTCGAACGCACGGCGGACGCCGACAGCGTCCCCGGCGTGCCGGTCCTGTTGATGGGAGCCGGTGATGAAGCCGAAACATTTATTCGCGCCATTCGCCGGCTGCCCGGTGCCAGCTACCGTATTGTCGGTGTGCTCGACGAGAAGGGCAGTCGCGTCGGCCGTCAGATTCGCGACGTGCCCGTCTTGGGCACCCCGGATGACCTTGATAAGGTCGTCCAGCAACTGGCGCGACGTGGAGAACGGCCCCAGCGCCTGATCGTGACGAAGCCCGGGCTCGACCCTGCCCTGATGCGGAAACTGCTCGACCTTGCGGAGAACCAGGGCATGACGATGGCTCGTCTGCCGCGCCTCACGGCCTTCCAGGCCGGCCTCGGCGACGAGATAGAAGTGAAGCCGGTCGCCGTCGAGGATTTGCTGGGTCGTCCCCAGGCGGTGCTGGACCGCCCGGCCATGCAAAAACTGATTGCCGGCCGGCGTGTGCTTGTTACCGGCGCGGGCGGCACCATCGGCAGCGAGCTCGCACGTCAGATTGCCGCGCTCGGTCCCGCCGATCTCGCACTTGTCGACAGTTCGGAGTTCAACCTCTACTCGATCAACCTTGAGATTACCGAAATCGCACCGGACATCACCCGCCACGCCTATCTCGCCGACGTCCGCAACCCGACCGCGATGGCATCCGTGTTCTCCGAAGTCGAACCAGAGCTCGTGTTCCACGCCGCCGCCCTGAAGCATGTTCCGATTGTCGAAGACCATGTGGCAGAGGGTGTGCAGACCAACATTGCCGGTTCGCGCAATGTCGCCGACCTCTGCCGCAACCACGGCACCCGGATCATGGTTTTGATCTCGACGGACAAGGCGGTTAACCCGTCGAGCGCGATGGGAGCCACCAAACGAGTGGCAGAGAGCTATTGTCAGGCGCTCGACCGAGCACGTGAAGGTGACGGTTGCCGTTTTCTGACAGTCCGGTTCGGTAATGTGCTGGGCTCGACCGGCTCGGTCGTGACCCTGTTCGAACGTCAACTCGCTGCCGGCGGACCCGTCACAGTGACCCACCCGGACATTACCCGCTACTTCATGACGACCCGCGAGGCCGTCGAGCTGGCATTGCAGGCATCAACCCTGGGGACATCGGAGACAGCCGTGTCCGGCGGGATCATGGTGCTCGACATGGGAGAGCCGGTGAAAATTCTCGACCTCGCCGAACAGATGATCCGCTTGGTCGGCAAACGTCCCTACGAGGATATCGACATCAAGTTCGTCGGACTGCGATCCGGCGAGAAGCTCTATGAAGAGCTGTTCCATGACGCCGAAAGCCTTTCACCGACAAACAATGCCGCAATCCAGCTGGCGACACCGCGTGTCGCCGACCGGGAAGTTCTGGAGCGTGCGATCGACGAGATCTGCGCCGCCGCACGCGACAACAACAACGACAGCTGTCGCAAACTGCTGACAAATCTGGTGCCGGAGTTTGATTCCGGTGCGCCCGATACCAACGCCGCGTCGGCGTCTTAGGTTCGCCCCTGGCCCGGACAGAACCACACCCTCAAGCACTTGATGAAGGACAACCAAACCGGTGCCAAGCAATCATGACACGCCGATCACGCGTGCAATTATCTCCGTCTCCGACAAGTCACGGCTCACCGAACTCGGCCAGGCTCTGACCGGCCACGGTGTCGAAATCCTGTCCACAGGCGGTTCCGCAAAGGCGCTCGCCGAGGCGGGCATTCCCGTCATCGAAGTCGCCGACCATACGGGCTTCCCCGAAATCATGGACGGGCGGGTCAAGACGCTGCACCCCAAGATCCATGGCGGCATCCTGGCCCGCCGCGACCATCCCGACGACCAGGCGGCGATGGCCGAACACGGCATCGGCCCGATCGACCTGATCGTTATCAACCTCTACCCCTTCGAAGCGACGGTCGCATCCGGCGCCGGCTACGATGATTGCGTGGAGAATATAGACATCGGCGGCCCGGCAATGATCCGCGCCGCCGCGAAAAACCATGCCCATGTGGCTGTGGTGACCGACCCGACCGACTATGACGATGTCATCACGGCCCTTGACGCCAACAAGGGCGCACTCCCGGCCGATCTGCGCCAAAGCCTCGCAGCCAAGGCCTATGCCCGGACGGCCGCCTATGACGGCGCGATCACGGCCTGGCTTTCCGGTGAGCTGGGTGAAACCTTCCCCGACACACATGTCACGTCAGGCCGCCGCGCCAGCGTACTGCGCTACGGTGAGAACCCCCATCAGGAGGCTGCGCTTTACATCGGCGGGGCCGCGCGTGCCGGGGTCGCCCAGGCCGAGCAGGTCCAGGGCAAGGAACTCAGCTACAACAATCTCGGTGACGCGGATGCGGCATTCGAACTGATCGCCGAGTTCGAGGCACCCTCGATCGCGATCATCAAGCATGCCAACCCCTGCGGGGTGGCCACCGGCGACGATCTGGTCGCGACGTATCGCGCGGCACGCAAATGTGATCCGGTCAGCGCCTTTGGCGGTATTGTCGCCGCCAACCGCCCCCTCGACGGTGCCCTGGCCGAGGCGATCACGGAGATCTTCACCGAGGTGGTCATCGCCCCGGACGCCGACGCAGATGCCCGTGCGGTGTTCGCCGGGAAGGAGAATCTGCGTTTGCTGCTCACCGGCGAAATGCCCGATCCGCGCGCAGCGGGGCGTCTTATAAAGCCGCTGGCCGGCGGCTTCCTGTTACAGGATCGCGATGCCGGGCACATAACCCGGGACGACCTCGATATCGTCACCAAACGCCAGCCGAGCGATCAGGAGATCGCCGACATGTTGTTCGCCTTCACGGTCGGCAAGCATGTGAAATCAAACACGATTGTCTATGCGAAGGAAGGCGCTACGGTCGGGATCGGCGCGGGCCAGATGAGCCGTGTGGACGCCGCCCGCATCGCCGCCCACAAGTCAGGCGAGGCGGCGGAAGCGGCAGGTGAGAGCGAACGCCTGACGACCGGTTCGGTGGCCGCATCGGATGCATTTTTCCCCTTCCCCGATGGCCTCCTGACCACGGTCGAGGCGGGTGCAACCGCGGTGATTCAACCCGGCGGCTCGGTCCGCGACGATGAGGTTATCGCCGCCGCCGACGAGGCCGGAATCGCGATGGTGTTCACGGGAATGCGCCACTTCCGACACTAGTCCCGATCGGCAGAAATCAGCCGCTCTGGCGATCGGGCGGGCTGTCGCGCACGGTCAGCCAGAGCAGCAGGCCACCGATCACCAGGAACGGCAGCACACTGGCCATGCCCCAACGCTGGCTCCCGGTTGTTGCCGTGACCAACGCGACGAGCCATGGCCCCGCAAAGGCCGTGGCCTTGCCCGAATGCGCGTAGAGACCAAACACCTCGCCTTCCATTCCGGCAGGCGTGATCCGGGCCATGAGCGAACGGCTGGCGGCCTGCACCGGGCCGAAGAAAATGCCGAGCATCGAACCCAGGATCACGAAAACCAGCTTGGATTCGACCATCAACAGCGGCACACCGATGATGACCAGCCCGCAAAGACCGATGAGAACCGTTCGTTTGGCGCCAATCCGATCGTCGATCCAACCAAACGCAAACGCGCCAATGCCCGCCGTCACGTTCAGTATCAAGCCAAACATGATGACTTCAGCAACGGGCATTCCAAAAGTACCCGCCGCGAAAACACCGCCAAATGCGAACAGCGTGTTCAGCCCATCGGTGAAGATCATGCGGGCCAGAAGGTAACGCCAGAGCTGCGGATATTTGCGAAGGCCGACCACGGTTGATCTCAACTCGAGAAGACCCGAGCGGATAGCCGCCCCTGCCGCGAGGCCACGGCCACGCGGATCGCGCGTCCAGAAAAACAACGGCAGGCAGAAAACCAGCAGCCACAGGGCGACGACGGGGCCCGAGACACGAATATGCTCGAGCACCGCACCCGACCCGTCCAGGCCGAATGGCGGCGGGTCGGCCTGTACAAAACCAAACAGTACGATCAGTAACCCGCCGACCCCGCCGAAATAGCCAAGCCCCCAGGCCCAGCCCGATATCCGGCCAAACCATTGGCGCGGCACAAGTGTCGGCAGCAACGCGTTGTAGAACACCATCGACAATTCGAACGCGACGATGCTGACCCCGACCAAAACCAGCAGGAGGATTGCATGATCCGGGTCCGGGCGAACAAACCAGAGGAGAGCCGAACCCGCTGCCATGATGATTGTGAAAATTCCGAGCCACGGTTTGCGACGTCGGCCCTGATCCGCGATAGCGCCGAGGATCGGACTGAGGATCGCGATCGCGAACGCCGCCGTCCCGGTCATGATCGCCCACAAGGTGGTAGCGGCCGCCGGGTCTCCGACCACGGCCTGGGTAAAATAGGCCGGAATCACAAACGTCAGAACGATCGCCGGAAACGGCGAGTTCGCCCAGTCATACAGGCACCAACCCGCGACGGACTTCCGATCAAGTTTCGCGTCTGGCTCACCCGTCATGGACCGCACACCTCATCAAACCGGTTCCGCCATGGATTTTCGTGGCCAGTTCGTAACGGCGATGCCGGCGATCACGAGCGCGAAACCGCCCAGAATCGCGACTGTAATCTGCTCATCGAGCAGCAGCGCTCCCCAGATCAACGCCATCAGCGGGTTCATCGGCAGCGCGACGGCGACGAGCGTCGGCGTCGTATGGCGCAACGCCCACAGCCAGAGCGTATAGGAAATAGCCGCCGCGCCGATGCCGAGATAGGCAACGGCCATCCAGCCCGCGCGCGAGAGTTCGGGCGTGAACGCCGGCGCATCCGTGGCGAAAGCCACCACGTAAAGAAAGGCCGAGCCCGGCACGACCCCGGACACCACGGCCACCAGCGGCGGGTGACGCCGGAGCCAGCGGTTCGACCAGACGCCGTACACCGCCGTGATCAGCGCGCCGATCAGCACGAGCCCGTCGCCGATCCACGCATCCGGCGGCGCCCCGGCACTCTGTCCCAGTGCGACGACGACCCCCAGGGTGGCGAGCACGATCCCGACGAACTTCTGAGTGGTCGGTCGCTCGATCCGAAACGCGGCCGCGATCAACAGGGTCAGGAACGGCGAGGTCATATAGGCCAGCGCGCCACGCGACGACGTCGTATAGGTCAGGGCGTTGGCGAAAATAAACTGCAGGCCCCCGAAGAAGATCGCCCCCATGAAACCGAGTATCAGCAACTCACGGGGAGACGGCCAACGCCGGATCACCACCAACGCGATCGCGGTCAGAATAATCGCAGCGATGACATTCCGCAGAAAGGCAACCGTTACCGGGTCGGTCTCGGTCACAAGGAAACGCATGGCGACGAACGCCGAACCTCCCAGAGCCGTCGAAAGGCAGGCGGATAGCGCAGCAAGGATCGCCAGGTTTCCGGCGGTGGGATTGAAGTATCGGCTCACAAAGGGTCCGGTCGGGGCACAATCATCGGTCGCAGCGCGCCGACATATCGGCGCGCGCCGCGACCATGGACCCGCAAGCGTTTACCCGGCAAGCAGATTTCGCAATTGCCCGTTCGCGACAGAAAGCATCGCCAGGTCGATGGATTCGTTCGCACGCAGATCGTCCAGCAGCTGACAGGTACGCTCCACCGCGCCATTGCGCGAGCCGACCCAGGTTTCGATTACCCCGTCCGCAACCCTGGGGCCGAGCTTGCCGCCGCCCGCGACGTCGAGAACGCGGTTGGTCAGCGCAGATTGATGGCGATAGCTGTCATCCACGATGGAATCGATCGCGATCTTCTCCCACTCGCTCTCCGGCGTGATCTCCTTGGCGGCGTGGCGCACCCAGTCAATCCCCAGCCGCGCCCCGAGCTCGAAGTAAACCCGGCCCGTATCCAGAACGGGCATACCGGAGTCTCTTGCAATGCGCACGACATCCCCGCCCGCCGACAGGACATCGAGGCTCGCAATCTGTCGGGCCAGCGCCTTGGGCACGCCCGCGCCGGAAAGCCGTTCGGTTTGGCGATCGATGCTTTGCCGGTCCTCCGCCGCAACGATATCGGGAAGTTTCTTCGCCAGCTCGCGAATGCCGGGCGCGTAGCGCTCGATCGTGGCCGCGATATCGAGCGGACGACGAGCATTGGCCAGGAACCAGATCGTCAGGCGTTCGACCAGCTCTTCCAGTTCATGGGCCATCTCGTTCTGCGTGTCGGCGGCCACCGCAAGATCGAGCGCCTCGATGTCGCGCCACAATGGTCGCAGCTCGAAGACATCGCGGGCGATGACATAGGCCCGCGCGACATCATCCGCCGACGCGCCCGACCGTTCAGTCAGGTCGTGAACGAATGCGGCACCCACTCTGTTGACCAGCGAATTGGTGACATAGGTCGCGACGATTTCCCGGCGCAGACGATGGCGGGCCACCTGCGCCTCGAAACGCTTGCGGAGCGGGCGCGGGAAATACCGTGCCAGATCCTTCACCAGATAGGCGTCACCGGGAACATCGGTCGGCAGCAGATCGCCGTAGAGTGCGATTTTTGCGTGCGAGAAGAGCACGGCGTATTCCGGGCGGGTCAAGCCCAGCCCGTCGGACTGGAGATCGGCCATGCGCTCATCATCGGGCAAATGCTCGATCGGCCGATCCAGCAAACCGCGCCGTTCCAGCGAGCGCATCACGCGCCATTGGGATTCCAGGAGTTCCGGGGCCCGGCGCTCCGCCTGTGAAATCGCCTGGGTCTGCAGATAGTTGTCATTCAGGACCAGGTCCGACACCTCGTCCGTCATCTGCTCCAGAAGCGCGTTGCGTTGTTTCAGATTCATATCGCCACCCGACACCACATCGTCGAGCGCGATCTTGATGTTCACCTCATGGTCCGAACAATCCACGCCAGCGGAATTGTCGATGAAGTCCGTATTGATCCGCCCGCCCGCGCGGGCATATTCAATTCGCCCCAACTGGGTGACACCCAGATTGGCGCCCTCACCGATCACCTTGCAGCGCAGGGTTTTCGCATCGACGCGCACCGCATCGTTGGAACGGTCATCGGCGTCGGCCTGGCTTTCGCTGGTCGCCTTGATGTAGGTGCCGATCCCGCCAAACCAGAGCAAATCGATCTCGGCCACGAGGATGGTCCGGATCAACTCGTTCGGGGTCATCTGGTCGCGGGTAACACCGAGCAGCTTCTTGATCTCGGCACTGAGTTTGATCGACTTGGCCGAGCGTTCAAAAATACCGCCGCCCTTCGAGATCAGCTTCTTCTCATAGTCGGTCCAACTCGATCGCGGCAGCGCGAACAGGCGTTTGCGCTCGGCAAAGCTCTTCGCCGGATCGGGGTTCGGATCGATAAAGATATGCATATGGTTGAAGGCGGCAACCAACTTGATGTGCTTCGACAACAACATGCCGTTGCCGAACACATCTCCCGACATATCGCCGACACCGACCGCGGTGAAGTCCGCGCTCTGGGTGTCGTGGTCGAGCTCGCGGAAGTGGCGTTTGACTGATTCCCATGCGCCCTTGGCGGTGATGCCCATTTTCTTGTGGTCATAGCCAACCGACCCGCCCGAAGCGAAGGCGTCGCCCAGCCAGAATCCGTAATCCTGGCTGATGCCGTTGGCGATATCCGAGAACGTCGCCGTTCCCTTGTCCGCTGCCACCACCAGATACGGGTCGTCCGCGTCGTAGCGTACGACCGTCTTGGGCGGCACAATTTTGCCGCCAACCAGATTGTCGGTCACATCCAGCAGACCCCAGATCAACGTGCTGTAGCAGGCAATGACTTCATCCTGGGTTGCCTGGCGGTCGGTCTGGGGGTCACCCGTGGGCGCCGGCAGGTTCTTGCACACGAAGCCGCCCTTGGCGCCGACCGGCACAATCACCGAGTTCTTGACCATCTGGGCTTTCTGCAGCCCCAGGATTTCCGTCCGGAAATCCTCCCGCCGATCAGACCAGCGGATTCCACCGCGGGCCACATCGCCGCCGCGTAGATGGCAGCCTTCCATGCGCGGGCTGTAGACGAAGATCTCTTTCTTCGGCCGCGGCTCGGGAAGGTCATCGACATTCGCGCTATCGATCTTGAACGACGCGTAGGGCTTGAAGCCGCCATCCTCGGTCGTCGTGAAGAAGTTCGTGCGTAGTGTCACATCGACGGCATTGGCAAACCGCCGAATAATCCGGTCTTCATCCAGATTCGAAACGGCATCCAGCCCGTCGGCCAAGCCCTTGCGCAACTTCTTGACCCGGCGCTCACTCGCCGGCGTGCCGGCCTGGGCCGGGTCGAACCGTGCGACGAAAAGCTCGACAACGATGCGCGCCAGTTTCGGATTGTTTGCCAGCGTCTCTTCCATATAGGACTGGGAATAGGCGATCCGGCTCTGCAGCAGGAATTTGCAATAGGCGCGCAGCACCAGAATTTCACGCCATTCGAGACCGGCCCCCAGGATCAGCTTGTTGAATCCGTCATCCGCGACCGATTGGTCGCAGACCCGGGCAAAGCCCTCATGGAAGGACTCGCGTACCTCCGCGAGATCAATCTCCGCGCCGGCGCGGGATTCCATCTGAAAGTCATGTACCCAGACCGTGCCCGTCCCGTCGCCATACTGGTACTCGACCGCAAACGGCTCCTCACCGATCACCTTCAGGCCCATATTCTCGAGCATCGGAATTACGTCCGACAGGGGCAGCGCATGCTCCGCATGGTAAAGCTTCAAATGCACTGTCTGCGCGGCATCACCCGCCGGGCGATACAGGTTCAGTTGAAGTTTTTCTGAAATTCGCGCGGTGTCGATCGACGCAATATCCGTCACCGCCGCAGCCGGGTCATAACGGTCGCGATAGGCGGGTGTGAAGGCGTGTCCGTAGCGCTGGAACATCACCAGGCCAACCTCTTCGCCGCGCGCCTCGACCAGCGTGTCACGCAGCCGGTCTTCCCATGACCGGGTCGCCTCCCGCAGTGCCGCCTCTATCTCCTCAATCCCGTAGGGTGGAATTCGCCCAGGCCCGGTCTTGATCACGAACAAAATCCTGGCGAGTACGGAATCCGTTCCGAAATCGGGGAAAAAGGCGACACAGGAGCCGCCAAACGCATCCTCCAGAATCTTCGCCAGTTTCTCGCGAAGTTCCGTGTCGAAATTGTCGCTCGGTACAAAAACCAGCGCCGTGATGTAACGCTGGAACGGATCCTCGCGGACGAACAGCGCAGTTCTCTGGCGTTCCTGCAGATGCAGAATGCCGAGTGCGTTCTCAAGCAACAGGCCTTCGTCGATCTGCAGCAACTCGTCGCGCGGATAGGTTTCCAGGATGTGCGCCAGAGCCTTGGAATCGTGGCTCGACGGCAGGAATCCGGCACCATCCATCGCGGTCATAACTTTCCGGCGCAGAATGGGAATGCGCGACGGGGATACGCTATACGCAGTCGAGGTGAAGAGCCCGACGATCATGCGTTCGCCCGTCACCTTGCCGGCGGCATCGAACTTCTTCACGCCAACCACATCCATATGGACGCGCCGGTGCACCGTCGCACGCTGGTTGGCCTTCGTGATCATGACGAGATGCGGCTGGCGGATGAACGACCGAACCTCATCCGGCAGCGGCGCATCATCCGCCCAGTTCTCAAAAATCGCCCGATTGGCATCGCGCAAAACACCAAGCCCACCAGCTTGCGCCTTCAGCTTCTGCTTCGCGCCGGTACCCACATGGTCGTATTCGCGATAGCCCAGGAAGGTGAAATGATCGTCGAGCATCCACTCGATAAAGGCGCGGGTTTCCTCAACCTCCGCGTTGGCAATTTTCGTCGACTGCGCGTCCAGATCCTCAAGAACACCCGTGACCTTGCCGCGCATCGACTGCCAGTCCTGAACCGACGCGCTGACATCCTGCAGCACCTGCTCGAGCCGGGCCGTCAGATTGGCCAGGGTCTTGGGGTCCGTCAGCTCGTTCACTTCGAAATGCATGAAGCTTTCAGCCCGCGCATCATCTTCCGCGCCGGCCGCACAGCTTTTCATTTTGCCTGCCGGGGTGCGTGTCACCTGGAAGATCGGGTGGATCACAAGGTGCACGGTCAAGCCTTGATAGTTCAGCTCCGCCGTCACTGAATCGACCAGAAACGGCATGTCCTCGGTCGCGATCTCGATGACCGTATGCGAACCGTCCCAACCATGATCCTTCTGGCGCGGATTGAAGACCCGGATCAGGGGCTCCCCCGGCAACCGCTTTTGCGCAAACCGGAGATAGGAATCAGCCGACGCAAACAACGTTTCAGTGTCCATCTCCGCGATATCGCTCGGCGGGACGTTGGCGTAGTAGGCGCGCACGAAATCCGCACAAGCGTCTCCGGCATCGCCACCCAGGCGTTTCCGGGCAAGCTGTGCTGCCTTGCTGACCAGATTTTTCTTCCGCGTGTTGCTGCGCGTCGCCATAAAATTCTTCCCTTCAATCCCATGCGCGCAGACGTCCGAAACAATCGGACGACGCCCGGGCGCATCTCGGTTGCGTCAAACATACGAACCGATTGGTAAAACATGGTTAACACCGGCAAGCATTCGTTAACCATGTCTTTTCATACTGCGTGCGATGACAATTGCGCCAACGGCGCCGCATTTCCGGAACCTTGAACCCCGTCATGACCGCACAAGACATCAACACCGCGCCCGATCTGCCTATTCCCCTGCTCGACCGTCTGCCCGAGGCACTGCGCGCCAGCCTGACACCCGAGCAGCGCCAGGCATTCTCTGCCGTCACCGAACCGGCAGGAGATGATGCCCACCCGGTCGACCTCCGCATCACCGTCCCGGTGCCCGGCCGTCCGCTGTTCCTTTCCGTGCTCGCGGGCCCGGAGCGACGCTCAAAGGACCGCCGATCCATCGAGCGCCGTCGACATCCGCTGCACACGATCGGCAATATCGTCTTCCTGGGATCCAGCCTGTTCGGTGTCTACGCGCTGGGGTTGATGGCGTTCCTGGCCGCCGGCTCCGTGCTTCAGTTCTGAGCTGACGTTTCGTCCCACCCGCTGAGCCGCTTGGGCTCGCGACGCTTGTTCCCGGCACGAAATTACGAGACCCTTTTGTTGGACTGACGTTCATCCTGGGGGAATTGCCTTGCGTCTCGTGACATTTTCGACAAGCGGCTCACTGCGCCTCGGCGCGTTCATCAACAACGACACGACCATCATTGATCTTGCCACGGCGGCTGAAGAGATATCGCCGGGAGATGACAATGATGCATTCGGGTCAATGCTATCCCTCATCGACGGCGGTGAAGCGGCACAGACCCGCGCCTACGAACTCTGCGATCGGGCAATCACCTGGGGTGTCGACGCCGCCATTCTCGCCCGCGACAGCGTCCGGCTTGAAGCGCCGCTCCCCAATCCACACCGCCTGCGCGATTGCGCCTGCTTCCTGCAACATCTGCGCAACGCCCGTGAGGTCCGGCACACCCGCCTGGCCGCCCGCGAGGACGACCCGGAGGCAGCGCTCGAACGCTACCGCGCCGCCGGCGCCCTCGACGTGCCGCCCGAATGGGTCGCCGCCCCCGTCTATCTCAACAGCAATCATCTCAGCATCATCGGCCCGGAGGACGAGGCGATATGGCCCCACCAGGCACGGCGCATGGATTATGAGCTCGAATGGGCCATGGTCACGGGCCGTAGCGGGTCGAACATCAAGGCCACCAATGCGGCCGACCACATCTTCGGCTACACGATTTTTAACGACATCAGCGCCCGGGATATCCAGGCCATCGAGATTCGCAGCGGTGCCGGCATGGGCGGGCCGGGCAAGGATTTCGACGCCGGCAACGTCTTCGGCCCCTGCATCGTGACGGCGGACGAGATCAAGAACCCGTATGACCTCGTCATGTGCGCCCGGATCAACGGCGATGAGTGGAGCCGTGGGAATTCAGGCATGATGGATCACCGCTTCGAGGGCGTGCTCGAACATCTGAGCCAGAACCAGACAATTTATGCCGGTGAGGTATTCGGGTCCGGCACCGTCCCGACCGGGTGCGGGCTTGAGCATAACCGCTACCTCGAAGACGGCGACGAAATCGAGCTCGACGTCGAGGGCATCGGCGTGCTGACCACGAAGATCGTCAAGCCCGCCGACTGGCGCGACCGCCAAAAACCCGACAAGAACTGAGGAGACCGATATGCCACGCGACATTCGCCGGGTAATCACCGGCCACGACGACAAGGGCAACGCCATCGTCGCGATCGACGAGACCATGACCCCCGACATGGGCCATGTGCTCACGCCGGAAGGCCAACCCAATGTACGGCTGTCGGATGTCTGGCTTTCGAACAGCGTCCCCGCAAGCAACGCCGGCAATACCGACACGGTCGGCGACAAGGTGACCCTCGAACCCCCGGCCGGCGGTGCGGTGTTCCGGGTGCTGGAGATCCCACCGGACTCGCAACGCAACTACGACACGATGAAGAAGTATTTCGAGCAGATGGGCGCGGGTGAGCGCCTCGACGGGCAAAAGCACCCGGGCATGCACAAGACGAAGTCGGTCGACTATCTGATCGTCATCTCCGGCGAGGTCTGGCTAATCCTCGACGAGGAGGAGGTCTGCCTGAAGGCTGGTGACACTTGTGTTCAGCGCGGCACGTTGCATGCCTGGTCGAACCGCACCGAGGAACCCTGCCTGCTTGCCGGTATCCTGCTGGACGCGAACCCGCTCGACTAGAAACCGGGCGCAGCGAATATTCAGCGAGTCAAGACGCGGTATTATTTTCCTATTGGAAAAAATGTTTGCTGTCAGGTGCTGATAACGATACGATTTCCGGACAATAAATCAGAAAACAATCAGGGGGTGGTCCCAGTTATGAAACGCTTTACATCAATTGCCGCAGCGGCAATCGCCGCAGCCGGCTTCGCCTTCGGCGCTACCGGCACTGCATCCGCGCAGAATTTCCCGAGCAAGCCTGTCCAGCTTCAGGTGCCTTTCGCGCCGGGCGGCGGTGCTGACCGGACGTTCCGGCTGTTCGCACCGTATCTCTCCGAGGAACTCGGTCAGCCCGTGAAGGTCACCAATGTCGCCGGCGGCGGCGGCTGGGTCTCCTGGGGCCAGGTCGTCAACGAATGGAATGCCAAGCGCGACGACCACAAGCTGGCCGTTGTGAACATTCCGCACATTTTCTCATTCCTGAACCCGGCCATGAAGCGCACGGAGAAGTTGGAATCCTTCAACTTCCTGGCCTGGCATTCCTACGACCCCGGCCTGTGGCTGGTGCGCTGGGATGACGAACGGTTCAAGGATCTGGACGACGTGCTCGCCTATGCCCAAAAGCAGCCGATCATTGTTGCCCCGGGCAGCTTCGGCAGTGATGACCATATCGGCGTCGCGTTCGCCCAGCAGGCCGTTCCGGGCTTCAAGGCGAAGTTCGTGACCAGCCGTGGCGACAACTCGAAGATCCAGCTGCTGCTGGGCAACCATGTGGACATGGTCGCAGCCAACGTCGGCTTCTTCATCCCGTCCATCATGGAGCGCAAGCTGCGGCCGATCGCCGTGCTGCACCCCACGCCCTGGGCGGTACTGCCGAGCGTCCCGACCTTCGAGGAGACGACGGGCAAGGTGAACATCACCTATGCCGGCCGGACGCTGGCCACGGCCAACGGCCTTGAGGAAGAGAAACGTGCGATCTACCTCGATGCCATCGCCAAGGCGATCGTCAATCCCGAGTATGTGGCCAAGGAAGCCGCCAACAAGAACCATCTGATGTTCGCCACCGGCGACGAGATGTGGACGCTCCTGCGCGAAGGCCAGAAGGTCGCCGAGCAGGCCGCCTACTGGAAGCAGGAAGGCGTCCAGTAAGCATACGGGTACCGGAAACAACGTTTCCAAACAGCGCCCCCCGTCGGTTGATCCGGCGGGGCGTGTGGTCCCGTTCGTGACCCACTAGAAAGCGATCCGGTCACGAGACAACCTGGGGGGGAATTTCATGACACGATTGATGGCCGAGCGGCTTGTCGCCATAGGTATGATCCTGGCCGCCGGGTTCATGTACACCCGCACAACGGGCTGGCCGCAACGCGCCGGCGCGTTCCCGCAGTTCGCGGAAATCGGCATCATGCTGCTCGCGTTCGGCATGCTCCTGCGCTCGCTCACAGCACGGGATAAAGAGCGCCTCAAAGGCATGGTGAAGTTCGACTTCTCCTACGCCGCCTGGAAACCCGTCTATGTGATGCTCGTCGGCGTTGTCTATTCCTTCGCCGTGTTCGAAATCGGCTTCTACGTCACCTCTTTCTTCTTCTATTTCATCGCGGCCTACATGACCGGCCTGCGCGATCACAAGCTGATCGTGATCACCGCCGTCATTCTGTTTCCGCTGCTCTACGCATTCTTCACCCTGCTCCTCGGCGCGTTTCTGCCCGAAGGCATTTTGTTCTAGCGCCAGGAGAGGAACCGGATCATGGAAAGCATCGAATTTCTCCTGAATGTTCTGACGCTCGCGAACCTGGGTGCCATGTTCGTCGGCATCGTCGTCGGCCTCATCATCGGCGCCATCCCGGGCCTCGGACCGCCCATGGCCATCGCCCTGATGATTCCGATTTCGTTCGAATGGCCCCCCGAAACCGCCCTTATTCTGATGGTCTCGACCTATGCCGCCGGCATCTATGGTGGCTCGTTCACCGCGATCCTCCTGCGCGCACCGGGCACCTCGGCGTCGGCGGCTTCAGCCATCGAAGGTTACGAGATGACCAAGCGCGGCCGCGCGACCGAGGCCATCCGCATGTCCACCTTCGCCTCGGTGATGGGCGGCCTGATCTCTGGTTTTGCCCTGCTTTACCTGTCGCCACCGCTGGCTAAGGTCTCGCTCCTTTTCGGCCCTGCGGAATTCTTCGTGGTGGCCTTGCTGGGCCTGACGGCGATCGCCGCCGTGTCGTTTGGCGCGGTCCTGAAGGGCCTCATTGCCGGGTTGTTCGGATTGCTGATCAGCACCATTGGCGTGGACGCGGCGTCGGCCCTTCCGCGCTTTACCTATGGCATGACGGGCCTGCTGTCCGGCATCGGCATCCTGCCCGCCGTGATCGGCCTGTTTGCATTCGCCCAGGCGCTCACCCTTTGCGAGGGAAGCCCGAAAACCAACATCTCGGGCCGGGCCAAACTCAGCTGGAACATCATGCCCCGCTGGTCGGAGATCATGCATTGCCGCTGGTCGCTGGTCCGCGGCTGGGTCACCGGGCTGGTCATGGGTATCGTACCCGCCGCGGGAGCCAGTGTCGCCCAGTGGATCGCCTATGCCTGGGAAATCCAGCGCGGCAAGCCCGGCGACAAGTTCGGCGAGGGCGAGGTCAAGGGCCTCGCCGCCACGGAAGGCTCCAACAATGGCGTGACGGGAACCTCCCTGATCCCGATGTTCGTGCTCGGCATTCCCGGCGGCATCTCGGCGGCGGTTATTCTCGGCGCGCTGATGATTCACGGGCTGCAACCGGGTAATCGGCTGTTCACGGATTCGCCCGAGGTCATCTTCACGGTGATTTGGGGCTTCATCCTCGCCAACTTCTTTATGGGCGGGATCGCCGCCGTGATGGCGCGCTTGCTGGCCTATGTGACCCTGTTCCCACGGGGCCTGCTGGCACCGATCATCATGATCTTCTGCGTCGTCGGCACCTTCGCCGCGAGCGGAAACCCGTGGGATGTCTGGATCATGGTCACCATGGGGATCATCGGTTACCTGGCACAGAAATACAATTTCTCGCCGGCCGGTATCCTGCTGGGCATCATCCTGGGGCCGATCGCCGAACAAGGTCTGCGGAACGTCCTGATCGTTTCCAGCGATCAACCGTTCCAGTTCATCTTCAGCCGTTGGATCTCGGACGTCATCATCTTCATGATCGTCATCGCGCTGTATTACTCGTTCAAACCGAAGGCCTGGGATCAGGCCGTCGAGCAGGGCGAAGCAACACTCGCAGCCGGTGACGATACGAAGGATGCCTCGTAACCGATGTCTGGTTCCCGCGTAAGTATGTTGCCAATCCCGGCGCGTGCCAGGAGCCACTGATGCGCGAATTCGGCATCGGACAATCGGTGCCACGGGTCGAGGACCGGCGTCTTCTTACGGGCAAGGGCAACTATACCGACGACCGGAAGGTGCCCGGCGCGGCCTATATGGCCATCGCGCGCTCCCCGCATGCAGCGGCGGCCATCCGCGCCATCGATACATCGGCTGCAGCCGCGATGCCGGGTGTCGTGGAAGTGCTGACGGCGGATGATCTGACAGCAGACGGCATAGGCGGCCTGGCCTGCGGCGTGAAGCGCAAGCAGCGCGACGGCTCGCCCATGGTCGAACCACCTTATCCGTTGCTGGCCGATGGTGAGGTTCATCTCGTGGGCATGGCCGTTGCCGCCGTGATCGCCGAGACATACGCCCAGGCGGTCGACGCCACCGAGGCCATCGAAGTCGACTATGAGCAACACACCCCTGTTACGGAAACCGGTCGTGCCCGGGATCCGGACGCGGCGGAAGTCTGGGACAGTGTGCCCGGAAACGAGAGTTTTGTTTTCGCGTTGGGTGACAAGGACGCCACGGACGCCGCCTTCGCGACGGCCGACCATGTCATCGAGCTCGACTATGAAATAAGCCGCGTCTCCACCAACACGATGGAAGTCCGCGCCGCGATCGGCTTCTTCGACCCCCTGGAAGAGCGCTACACACTGTATGCCGGGTGCCAGTCACCGCACCGACTACGTTCGGACCTGGCAAAGAACGTATTCGCGATACCCGAGGGAAAATTGCGGGTGATCTCGCCCGACATGGGCGGCGGATTCGGCATGCGAGGTAGCCCTTTTGCGGAACACGCGCTGGTCCTTTGGGCGGCAAAACGTACCGACCGGCCTGTGCGCTTCAACGCAACCCGCAGCGAGGCCCTGGCGAGCGACTATCACGCCCGTGACAACGTTTCCCACGCCGCGCTGGCGCTTGATGCCGATGGCAAGTTCCTGGGCCTCCGGGTTTCCACGGATGCCGCACTCGGTGGCTATCTCAGCAATTCCGGGCCCCATTCGCCGACCAACAATCTTGGCGGCCTGTCGGGCGTCTACACCACCCCCCATGTTCATGTCGAAGCGCGCGGCGTTTACACCCATACCAGCCCGACCGCGACCTACCGCGGGGCCGGACGCCCGGAAGCGTCTTACGGTCTGGAAAGGCTGATCGACGCCGCCGCCCACGATCTGGGCATCGACCCGGTCGAACTGCGCCGCCGCAACCTGATTCCCAACGAAGCCCTGCCTTACGACACCGGTTTCGTCTTCACCTATGACAGCGGAGACTTCAACGGCTGCCTCGATCGGGTTGTGGAAGCGGCAGACCGGGATGGGTTCGAGGCGCGCCGCGCCGAGGCCACCACCCGCGGCAAGCTGCGGGGCATGGGCATCGCCACGGTGATCGAAATCGCCGGCGGCCCGCTGCCACTGCCCAACGAGGAAAGTGCGGCGGTGCGTTTCGATACGGACGGCGGCGTGTCGGTGCTCATGGGCTCGCACTCACACGGACAGGGGCATGAAACCGCCTTCGCCCAGATCGCATCCGAAACGCTCGGCATACCGTTCGATTCCATCCGGGTTCAGTATGGCGACACCGATCTGGTGCATCACGGCAAGGGCACGTTCGGGTCGCGATCGATCAGCGTGGGTGGCGCCGCATTGCTGCGTGCGTCCGAAAAAATCATCGAACGCGCAAAGCTAATCGCCGCACATCTGCTCGAGGCGGCGCCGGCGGACATCCAGTTCGACGACGGCATCTTCACCGTGACCGGCACCGACCGCACGATCACCCTTCCCGACGTGGCGAAGGCCTCCTACATGCCGGCGAAGATGCCCCGCGAGATGGATATGGGATTGTCTGAGGGCGCCATCATCGTGCCCCCGGGCCCGACCTATCCCAACGGCGCGCACGCTTGCGAGGTCGAGATCGACCCGGACACCGGCGTTGTCGAAATCATCGCCTATACCGTCTTCGACGATGTGGGCGTTGCCCTGAATCCGATGATGGTCAAGGGCCAGGTCCATGGTGGCGTGGTCCAGGGCGCAGGACAGGCGCTGCTCGAGCGTGTGGTCTACGACCCGGACAGTGGCCAACTGCTTACCGGTTCCTTCATGGACTACGCGATGCCGCGCGCGGACGATTTCCCCAGTTTCGACGTGCACGAACACAACATCCCGTCGAAAAACAATCCGATGGGCCTGAAAGGCGCGGGCGAGGCCGGTACCGTCGGGGCGTTGCCGTCGGTCATGAACGCCGTCTGCGACGCGCTCCGCCCACTCGGCATACGCCATATCGACATGCCTGCCTCACCGGAACGGGTGTGGCAGGCCATACAAAACGCGACACAAAACGCCGTATAATCGGCACCAACAGATCAACAAGAGTTCCAATTCAAGGAGAGAAACGATGGCCGGTCCCGAAATCAGGAATATGACGCTGCTGTCCCAGGACACGCTCGTCGGACATGGTGGCATGGGTGAAGGCATGTCCATGCAAGTCACCTCGGACGGCCGCCGCATCATGTGGCTGGCCCATGAATCCGCGCCGAAAAACTTCACCGGTGTCGACGTCACCGACCCGCGCAAGCCCAGCGTCGTCGTGCAGACCGACCTGCCGGTCATGGAAATGCGCTCGAATTCGCTCGAGGTGACCGGCGACATCATGGCCGTCGCCTACCAGACACCTGGTGTGAACGAACAGAAGGTTGGCGTCGAACTGTTCGACCTGTCGACCCCGGAAGACCCCAAGTCGATTTCCTTCTTCGACTGTTCAGGCCCCCATTCGCGCGGTGTGCACCAGCTCTGGTTCGCCGACGGCGAGTATGTCCACTTCGCCGGCGGTTCGGACGACTTCGTGCCGACCAACCCGAAGGATGATCAGTTCTACCGCTGCATCGACGTGCGGGATCCTTCGAAGCCGAGCGAGGTTGGTCGCTGGTGGTACCCCGGCACCCGGGAGGGTGATAACGCACCGCCGCCGCCGCGCCACCCGGACATCGATTCCGGCTTCCGTGCCCACAATACCAACGTCTATCCGCAACGCCCCGACCGGATGTATCTGGGCTATCTCGACGGCGGCACCTTCATCATGGACATCTCCGACAAGTCGGACCCCAAGGTGATCGGTGAGTGGAATCCCCACCCGCCCTATCCCGGCTTCGCCCACACGGTGCTGCCCCTGTTCAGCAAGGACATCCTGATCGTCACCGACGAGAGCGTGCGCGACGACGCCATGGACTGGCCGAAGCTGGCCTGGGTCATCGATGCACGCAAGGAAGACAACATGGTGCCGATCGGGACGCTGCCGATGCCGCCGCTGGACGACTTCCGCAATCGCGGCGGCCGCTTCGGCGCCCATAACCTCCATGAAAACCGGCCCGGCCCGTCCTTCCAGTCGGATGATCTGGTCTTCGGCACCTTCTTCAACGGCGGCCTGCGGGTATTCGATCTCAAAGATCCGCTGCAGCCCAAGGAGGTGGCTTATTTCGTGCCGCCCAAGCCGGACAATTCGCCGGTCGCAACGGCACAGATCAACGACGTCTATGTGGATGAGAACCGCATCGTCTACTGCGTCGACCGCCACGCCGGCGGCCTCTACTGCCTGTCACTCGATATCTAGTCTCGGGCGCTAACCACGCAGACCGGCCAGCGGCCGCCGCACAAACGGATGGTGCGGCGCCGCGAGGCCGGTCAGGTAGTCCAGCAGGCGCGGATCGATTTCCGCGTCCGGCTGGACGACCAGCGGCCCGTCGGCCAGCCAGAACAAGATCCCCGCATCGCTCGTCCGGCCATCCTGTTCGAACCGCGCCCGGACAAGTGGCCGGTAGGCGCCGTAACACCAGGCGCGGTGGCCGTTCGCCTGTGTTTCCATGCCACCGGGCACGGGCAATTCGTCACGAGCGGCATCGGCCAGCGCAATCACCGTATCGAAATAATCCGCCAGCCAGCGTCGCGCGGCGATATCGAACACGTCGAGCAGACTGATGTGCAGCTCGCGCAGGAATGCCAGACAGTCATCCGGCGCGGACACTGATTCCGGCGCGGGGGATTTGAAAAGCGGGTAGTTCCCGTCCGCCAATCGCAGGGCGCGGCCCGCCACAACATCGATGCTGTGCCGCCCGGCATGGGTGATGGTAATCGGCTGGTTCATTTCGATCCGAACAAAGCGCTTTTTTCGCGCGCGCACAAACCCCAGACTACCTTTCAACGGTACCCGTTGTAACCAGCGGGCCTTAAAGGGGGGACAGGTACATGCGGACACTGACAATCAATGTGTTTCCGGGGGCCATCAACGTGCCGCTCTGGGCCGGCAGCAATGAGGGCTTCTTCGCCAAGCGCGGTCTTGAACTCGAAATAGTTCTCACACCCAATTCCATCGAACAGCTGACCGGCATTGCCGCGGGCAAATTCGACCTCATGCTGACCTCGGTCGACAACATCATCGCCTACAAGGAAGGTCAGGGCGAAGTGCCGGCCGACGGCGACACCGACCTCTTTGCCTTCATGGGATCCGACGACGCGTTCCTGCGCTTCGTCGTCCAGGAGGACATCAAGTCTTTCGCGGATCTGCCCGGCAAGATCCTCACCGCCGACGCGCTCACCACCGGCTTCGCTTTCGTGCTGCGCCGCATGCTGGCTCTCAACGGCGTCGATGAGAACGACATCGAATGGATGTCCACCGGCGGCGTCCTGCAGCGCTGGCAGGCGATGATGGAACATCCCGAACAAAAGGGCACACTGCAGGTCACGCCGTTCGAGATCATGGGCGCCTCCAAGGGCCATCACGTGCTGGCGCGCGCCGCGGACGTACTGGATTCCTATCAGGGGATCGTCGGCGGGGCCCGGGTGGCCTGGGCGCGCGAAAACGCCGAAGACCTGTCGGGGTTCATCGCCGGCTGGCTCGAATCCGTAAACTGGCTCTACGATCCGGCCAACCGGCAGGCCGCGCTGGATGCCATCGGCGAGAACATGCCGCAGATGCCCGAGGCCGTCGCCGCCGGCGCGCTCGACGTGTTCTTCGATCCCGAGACCGGCATGCGCCGGGACGGCGCGTTCGACATGCCCGGCTTCGCCACCGTCCTCGATCTTCGCCGCGAGTTCGGCCCCGCTCCCGACGATCTGCACGGGCCCGAACACTATATCGACACGACGTATCTCGAGGCCGCAAAGGGTCGCTAGGCGCCCCTAGACCAGCAGCAACAACGCCCCGATCACGGCGATGTTGGAGAATACGAACGACAGGTGCAGATGACGGCGCAGCGGGTCTTCCATGGTCCAGAAGCGGTGGAAGATCGCACTCGCCAGAACGGTGAAAACAATCAGTGCGATCGCGCCCATACCCGCGTGCCAGTCAGCGGCGACCATCACCCCGCCGACGCCCTGTAAGGCGAATCCCGCCCACAGGGTGACCCGGGGCAGCGGAATGTTCATCGCCGCCATCCGGTCCACATGCTGCTTTTCCTTGGTCCCGGCGTTAAGCGCCAGCGTCCCCAGGAAAAGCGTCGCAATCATCAATTGCCCGATGATCTCGAGCGTCGTGTGGTCGGCGTAATACATCGTGCCTACTTCAGATGGGTGAGCGGTTCGAGGCCCAGTGCCACCCGTCCATAGGTTGTGGCGGCGACATCCCAGTTGAGCGCAAAGTGCCCGCTCATGGCGTGCATGTCGCGGAATTTTCGTTGCAGGGCGTTGTCCAGGAAGATGCCCTGGCCGCCGAGGGTTGTGAACAGCCGGTCCACCGCCGCCCTGCACTCACGCACGAGATAGGCCTGATCACGGCGATTTCGCACCCGTTCCAGATCACCCAACTCGCGGCCTTCATGCATCGCGGCCATCGCCTCGCTCGTGTCGCGCATCATCAGCAGCCGCGCCGCTTCGATCTGCGCGGCGGCCTCGGCGATGTGAACCTGAATTGTCTGGTGCTCGGCCACGCGCACGCCGCGCGAGCTGCGCCCGGCCATCTGTTTGACCACCGCCTCCAGCAGGCTCTCCGCAATCCCGAGCGCCGGCACCGCGAGCATGAACGGCACGCACGGTGGATGGGGCAGCCGGAACAGTGCCGGTGCATCGCTCTGTCCCCGCGCCTTGCCGCCCGCACCCGCCATCCGGAACGGCAACGCGCGATACGCCGGCACGAAGGCACTCTCGACATGCAAATTCTTGCTACCGGTGCCGGCCAGCCCCATCACATGCCAATTGTCCTCGATGACCACGTTGTCGCGTGAGACGACACAGTAGTTAGGCTCGATCGCGTCGTCCTCTCCCGTGGGCAATAGACAGCCCAGGATCAGCCAATCGGCATGATCGCAGCCGCTCGACCATTCCCAGCTGCCGGAGATTTGCCAGCCGCCATCGGCCCGCTCGTTCTTTCCACCCGGGGTGAACCCGGCAGACACCAGCGCGTCGGGATTGTCGCCCCACACATCGTCGGCCGCACGCGGGTCGAACATCCCGATGAGAATCTGGTGGTCGGTGTAAACGCCGGCGACCCAGCCCGTGGAACTGCAGCCGCGCGCCAGGGCCGCGACGATATCGCAGGCCTCATCCAGCGGCGTTTCCGCGCCGCCGAACCGCGCAGGCTGACAAATCCGATGGAGCCCGGCGGCCTTGAGCTCGGCGATTGTCTCGTCGGGCAGCCGTCGCAAGGCCTCGGTTTCCGCGGCACGCGCGGCGAAGACCGGCTCCAGTGCGGCGGCACGGGATTTGAGGTCCGACGAGGCGGTCGGGGCGGTCGTATCTGGCATGCTGTGTCCTGTCGTCGGTAACCCCCAGTGAAGGCGGCACGGCGTGCCCGGTCAAGTGGGTTGAGTCATGTGGATTGGTACACTTGCCCGGTTGGACTAGACTTGGCCGTGAAACAGGGGAGGCAGATATGGACGGAACGGTCAGCAATACCGATCAGGCGGTGCGGGAGGACGTCGAGGCACGCGCGCGCTACTACAGCCCGGCCAACATCTTCAAAGTCGAACGCCCGCCGATCCCGCAGATGGCCTTCGTCACCGAGCGCGACCGGGCCATGGCGCCAGACACCCCCACCGGCTGGATTCCCCTCGATATCGGCAACCAGATCGGCCTCAACGAACCCGCGACCACACCGCTCATGCTGGCCCGCTACGGGCGCATCGCGCCGGGGGAAACCCTGACCGGGTCGTTCCGCGCCAGCGGAGAATTCTATTTCGTCATTTCCGGTGACGGACAGGCGGCCAAGGGCGACGAGAGTTTCGGCTGGGCGGCCGGCGACGTATTCTCCTTGCCCGGCGGCGGCGAGACCCGCCTCGACGGCGGCACCACCGGTGCCGTTCTGATCCAGGTCACGAACGAACCCGAGATCGCGTTCCACGGACTTGAGGTTCCGGCCCCGGAGAATGCGCCCACACAGGCCGTGCGATATCCGATGGCCGAAATCCTTGCTGAGATGGACCGGGTCCGGGCCGATCAATCCGCCGATCCGAACGCATCGGGACGCGCGTTGCACCTTACCAGCGAGCGCAACGGAAACGCCGATGCCGCCCACCCGTCGATCAAGCTTGCCATGAACACCCTGGACCCCCAGAGCATTCAGCGCCCGCACCGGCATAATTCGGTGGCCCTCACCCTGCCGATCGAAGCGGAGAATGTGTATTCGGTGATCGAGGGAAATCGCCTCGACTGGCACCAATACGCGCTGATGATCACTCCGCCGGCGGAACTGCACGAACATCACAACGAAGGCGATACGCCGATGCTCAGTCTCGTCATTCAGGATGGCGGGCTCTATTTCCGCACCCGCACCATCGGCTTTAGTTTCGACTAACCCCCGTTATCAGGAATCTTGAACATGTCCATCTCCATGCACGCCATCACGGTCCCCGTCTTCCAGACGATGCTGACCAACCTCGATTTCGTCCTCGACCGCGGCGCGGAGTTCGCCGCCGAGGCCGGCCTTGATGAAAGCGAGTTCATGCAGCGCCGGTTCGCGCCCGACATGTTGACCCTGGCCGAACAGGTCCGACAGGCCTGCATCCACGCAACCGGTGCCCTGTCACGGCTCGCCGCAGTCGACGCGCCCGACGTATCCATGGAACCGGATGCCGATTTTACCGCCGCGCGCGCACGGATCGCCACGGCGCTGGACTATGTCGGAAGCTTCTCGGCGGACCAGCTCGACGGCGATCCCGACCGCGAGGTCACGGTCAAAACGCGTCTCGGGGAGCTCAAATTCACAGCACTCAGTCAGATCCTGCACATCGCCTACCCACAGGTGTTCTTCCACGTAACGACAGCCTACGACCTGCTGCGCCACGAGGGCGTCCAGATCGGCAAGATCGATTATCTCGGTCAGCCCATGAAGAGCCAGTTCCCGGACAAGTAGGCAGGGCCTAGCGCCCGCGCAGCATCCGGTCATACATCGCGTAGATGTGCTCCCAGTCCCGGTAGGTCGCCTGCTTGTCATAGGCGTCCCGGTCGGGAATGGCATAACCATGTGGCGCGCCCGGGTGGATAAGCTGCGTGTAGTCGCATTCCTGGCCGGCGAACGCGGCCTCGACCGCTGCCACCGTCTCGGCCGGCGCGTAGTGATCATTCTCGCCGATGCCGTTGTAGAACATGCCGCGCACCCGCGGCGCCTCGCTGTGGGGTGAATCCCCCTCATCGACAAACAGCCGCGTGCCATGCAGGCAGGCACTGGCGACGAAGGTCTCGGGGAAAGCGCCGGCCACCCGCAGCACGTGGCGGCCGCCCATGCAGTAGCCGACCGACCCGGCCGGGCCCGGCCGCACCGCGGCTTCGCCCGCCAGGAATTCCATCAGCGCGCCCGTGTCCGCCACCGCCATCGGGTCGCTCACATGGGTGCGGTAGGCCTGGATCTTCTCCTGGTCGGCGTCGGGGAGATCCTTCAGGGACGCGGTTGTGCCGTCCGGGTTGCGATAGTCGAAATGCTCCCCGCCCATCCGGTAGTAAATGTTCGGCACCACCACCGTGTAGCCGACGCACGCGATCTGCCGGGCGATGTCGCGCAGCTGCTCGCGCACGCCCCATACGTCCATGTACAGGATCACCGGCGCGAATGGCCCGCCGGCTTCGGGATGGGTGATGAAGGTCTCCATCGCGCCGTCCTCGGTCGGCACTTGAACGGTTTTCTCGAACATTCGTCTCTCCCCTTTAACAGGGTTATCATCGCTCCGATCAGTCGTCGGCAGCAAGAATCTCCGCCACCGTCACATGCCGGCCCTCGGCGACCGACTTGATGCCCGCCTTGACCACCGCAAGCGACGTCATGGCGCTCTCGCCGCCCACCTCCGGCTCCACGTCACTCGAGATCGCGTCGGCCCATTCGATAAGCTGTTCGGCGATGGCGTCATTCTTCTCGACCGCCACCGGCGTCTGGTCCTTGTCGCCCTGATTGAGGGCGCGCAGCCCGTCAAAAAGATTGTAGTAGGCGCTCATCTTCTTGCCGTAGATGTTCATCACGTAATACTCCGACGCCGAGGCATAGCTCGTCGACAACGTCGACACGGCCCCGTTCTCATGCTGCATCAGGAGCGACCCCACGTCGGGGTTGTCTCCCGGCAGCACCAGCTGGGAGGCCATGCCCGAGACGCTCTCGATCGGTCCCAGCAACATGGTCAGCACGTCCACATAGTGCAGACCGATCTGGAGCATCACGCCGCCCGGCATGCCCTCGGCCGTGTAACGCCAGTGGCCGAGCTCGAACTGGCCCGCCCGGTCGCGGCTGATATTGGCCTCGGCCTGCACCAGGGTGCCGAACTCACCGGCGTTGATCTTGTCCTGGATCCAGCGGAAGTGGCTCTCGCGCCGGCGCTGATAGCCCACCGACAGGACCACGCCCGCATCGGCGCAGACCTTGGTGATCTGGCGGGCCTCGCCGATGGTGTTGGCCACCGGCTTGTCGAGGAACACATGCTTGCCCGCGGCGGCCGCGGCAGCCGTCGTCTCGAGATGCACATGGTTGGGCGTGGTGTTGATGACCGCGTCGATGGAATCGTCGTTCAGGATTTCCTCCAGCGTCGCCGCAGACCCGCAATTGTATTTCTCGGCGAACGCCTGGCGCTTGTCTTCCGAGCGGGTGAAACAGGATACGATTTCGACCCGGCCGTCGGTGCGCCCGGCCGCATCGGCCAGAACATCGGACCACCAGCCCAATCCAACGGACGCGACGCGAAGCGGTGATGTACTCATGATGAACTCTCCTTGGGGGATGGGGGCGCGGACATTCGTCGGCGCCGGGCCGCGCGCAGCGACCAGATGATTGAAAGCGCCGACAGGCCGAGGAAGGCCAGGCTGATCGGCGACGAGAAGAAAATCGAGATGTCACCCTGGGACGAGGTCAGCGCCACGCGGAGGTTCTCCTCCAGCGGCACGCCGAGAACCAGCGCCAGCAGCAATGGCACCACGGGCATGTCGAGCCAGCGCATGGCCAGCCCCACGAAACCGAAGAACAGCATCACATAGACGTCGAAGAAATTGTTGCGCAGCGCGAAGGCGCCGATCACGCACAGCACCGCCACCGTCGGCATCAGCAGCGCACGCGGGGTCGCCAGCAGCTTGACCAGCACCCTGAGTGCGGTCAGCGCGATGATGAAGTTGAAGATGTTCGCCCAGAAGAAGGAGAAGATCAGGCCGAAGGCGAAGTCGCCGCGCTCGGTAAACATCAGCGGCCCCGGGGCCAGCCCGTGGATGATCAGTGCGCCGATCAGGATCGCCGTGACCGGATCGCCGGGGATGCCCAGGGTCATCATGGGGATCAACGCGCCGCCGGTAACGGCATTGTTCGCAGATTCCGGCGCGGCGACACCCTCGACCGCGCCCTTGCCGAACTCTTCCCGGCGCTTCGAGATGCGCTGGGTGTAGTCGTAGCTGATGAACGCCGCGATGGGGCCGCCCGCGCCCGGCAGGATGCCGAGGAAGGCGCCAGTCAGAGACCCGATCGTGACGGGCATGCGGATCGCGCGCAGATCCGCCAGGCGCGGCAGGACCGATTTCAGTTTCGTCTGGATCTTCGCCGCACTCGCGGTATCCGTAAGATTGCTGACCAGCTGCGGGATCGCGAACAGGCCGATCATGGCGGTCAGGAAATGCACACCGCCGATCAGGTTCACCTGGCCGAAGGTAAAGCGCTGGGACCCCATCACCGGGTCCTGCCCGATGGTAACGATCGCCAGGCCGATCACCCCCGACAGCAACCCCTTCACGAGGGACTGGGCCGCGAAACTGCAGATGATGGTGATGCCGAAGAACACGAGCGCGAACATGTCCTCCGTGCGGAAGCTCAGCGCGACGTCGGCAAGCAGCGGCGCAATGAACAGCAGGCACAGAAAGCTGACCATGCCGCCGATGAAGCTCGCGGTGATGGCGATGCCCAGCGCCCGGCCCGCCTCGCCGCGCGCCGACATCGGGTAACCGTCGAGCGCCGTGGCCGACGCCGATGGCGTCCCGGGAATATTGAGCAGGACGGCAGAGAAACTGCCGCCGGTCATTCCGCCGACATACAGGCCCAGCAGCAAGGCGATGGAGATGTCTGCCGGCAGGACAAATGTCACCGGCAGCAGGATGATGATGCCGGTGCTGATCGTCATGCCGGGAATCATGCCGACCGTCAGGCCGATGAAAACGCCCAGCGCCGTCGTCAGCAGGACGAGGAAGCCCGACGCCTGGGCGATCCCGGCGAGAACGTCCGGGCTCATGCCACGATTCCCTTCAGCACACCGGTGGGCAGGAACACGCCGAAACCGTGGCGGAACAGCAGATAAAGCACACCCGTCACAACAATCGCCCCGGCCGCGACGCGCAGGGCGCGCGTCTCACCAAACAGCACCATCAGGGCCGCAAAGAAGGGCGCGGTCGCGAGGATGAAACCGAGGCCCGGCAAGATCGCCAGGTAGACAATGAACACGCCGAGCGCCCAGATCGCACGCTGGCGGTTTTCGGCCCTCGCCGGCGCAGGTTCGTCTGAACCCCTCAGCCCCTGCACCAGCAACACGGCCGACAGGGCGAGAATCACGATGGTGTTGATCCAGGGGAAGAACGGCGGCCCGGGTGTGTCGGGCAGGCTGCGCACGGGCAATTGCGACGTGAGCACACCGTAAGCCGCACCCAGTGCGAGCAAGAACAATGCGGCAATGATATTTCGGCGGCGCATGGCACCCGCACTGCAAGGGGATGGAAATCGTCCGGCCGAAACCGGTCGTGAAAGCGTTGGGCCCGCCACGAGAGAATATCTCCCGGCGGGCGGGCCCTGATAAGAACGCTTACTGGGTCTTCAGCAGACCCGCGCTCGCGAAGATTTCCTTCACCTTCGCATTCTCGTCGGCCAGCAGGGCCTCGAACTGCGCGTGGCCCAGTGGTGCCACCGTGAAGCCCTTGGCCTTGGCTAGCTTCTGGAACTCTGCCGAGTTGGCGGCCTTGGCCATCGCGTCGGCCAGCTTCGACTTCACATCGTCGGGCGTGTTCGGCGCAACCGACAGGCCACGGAACAGATCCAGCGAGACGTCGTAGCCCGCTTCCTTCGCCGTCGGGACGTCCGGGAACACGGTGCTCCGCTCCGCCGTCGGCATCAGCAGGATCTTCAGCTTGCCCGCGTTGGTCAGGTTCACGGCACCCGTCAGCGGCGCGATCATCGCGTCGGCTTCACCGTTCAGGACCGACTTGTTGCGGCCCTTGATGCCCTTGGGCAGATGCACGACCTTGCAGCCGGCCGCGTTCATCAGCTGGATGGCTGCGGCGTGGGTGGCGCTGCCGGTGCCCGAGTTGGCGACCTTCAGCGTGCTCGGCGCGGCCTTACAATCGGCGACGAACTCGGCGAAATTGTTCCACTTGGCGTCGGCCTTCACGACAAACGGCTGGGGCTGGAACTCGACGCGGCCCACATGATCCATCGCGTCATAGGCGAAATCCGTGTTGCCCAGATTGGTGGTGGTCAGCACCGATGTGGAATTCCAGCCGACCGTCTGGCCATCCGGCTTGGAGTTCTTGATGTAGGTGTAAGTCACGGCACCACCGCCGCCCGGACGGTTCACCGGTGTCACCGGCACGCCGAGAATGGCGCTCATTTCCTTGGCGAGAAGCCGGCCCTCGATATCGGCGCCACCACCGGCGCCGAAGGGAATGACGAACTCGATCGGACCGTCGGGGAATGCCTGTGCGGGCGTCGCCGCCACGGCAAGACCGACCGCCGCAGCGCCGACCATCATTGTACGAAACATGTTCATGTTGGAATCCTCCCAGATTCTTTTGTGTGTTGGTTGCTGATTAACTTGAGATGCCGACCGCCTCGAGGGCGGCCACGGCAATGTCCGCGTCCTGCTGCCAGTCTCCACCACTGACACCGATCCCGCCGAGGCATTCGCCATCGAGGATAATCGGATAGCCGCCTTCCATGGCAGTCCAGCGTTCCGGGCCGGCGGCCAGGGTCAGGCCGATGGCGTGCAGCGTGTCGAGATCCTGGCCCTGCGCGCCCTGGGTCGTCGTGATTCGCTTGTTGGACGACGCAGTAACGGCCTTGGTGGTCGAAGAGTGCACGGTGTGGAACCGGCCACCGTCCATGCGTTCCAGCATCATCGGATGTCCACCGGCATCGACGACGACCACGGTCGCCGCGATTCCGAATTCCTCGGCCTTGGCGATGGCGGCGGCCACCATCAGTTTTGCGCCCGCACTGGTCAGCCGCTTGGTATCTGCAAATGACATTTTGTTTCGTCCTCCCAGACGACGCGCCATCGAGGTGACGCGCTAAATATCGGCCGATAGTTATACGAGACTACTTGGGTTGGACGGCCAGACAAGCGACACCGTAGGGGGTCCGGGCCCCCACGGGCAAGGGCCGTAATCCGAATTAAATTCGTTCCGCTTTTTCATATGTGACGCGGCGCGAAATCATCCCCCAATGAGGTCCTATTGCCCGGCGGCGTGCCTCTGGATGAAATTGCGTACGCGGTCGATCGTGCGCGCCTTAAGCTCGGGCGGTGTCGCCCACGGAAAGACCGTGATCTCGGCGTTCGGCGCCAGCGAGGCGACGTCGATCGATGTCTGGAGCGGGTGGGACGGAACGTCGTCCGGCAGCACCAGGATCGGTGCCGGACAGTCGCGGATAAAATCGCGCGACACGCTGTAGAGGAAATCGGGGTTCACCCGGTACAGGGCGTGCAGATATGCGTCGATCGCATCCTGATCGAGGTCCGGTCGCCGGGCCAGCAGGTCGGGGGCCCACACGTCCCGGCCGGATCGGTACATGACGTCGGGATCGTCGGGGCGGTGCCCCACGCTCTGACAAAACACCGCGGCGACGACCCGTTCGGGCGCGCGCTTCAAAAGTGTTCCGGCGAAGCAGCCGCCGATGCAGTAACCCATGTAAGCGAATTCGCGGATGCCCAGATGGTCCATCAGCCCGAGCTGGTCGTCGGCGAAAGCGCCCCAGGGGTCGTCGGTATCCAGCGGCCCGGAGCTCTCCCCGCCATTGGCGTTGCGCTGATCCATCGTGATGCAGCGAAAATCACTCTTGAAGGCGTCCATCGCGTCGAAAACCGCGCTCGGCCAGTTATCAACGCGAGAATTAAGGCCGCCGCCCGGCGTGACCAAGAGCGGGAAGCCTTGACCAGACTCCTCATAACGAATGCGAACGTCGCCTTTTTCATAAAACGGCATGACTGCCTCCTGCTTGCACAACGGGTGGGGCCGAACCTGGTTCCAGCCCGGCAGCCTAGGGTGTCAGTGAACAGACAGGCAAGCTTTCGGGCATGCAAAAAGGGCCCGGCGGTGTTCCGGCCGGGCCCTTTCGAGAATTGGAGCGGGAAACGAGATTCGAACTCGCGACCCTCACGTTGGCAACGTGATGCTCTACCACTGAGCTATTCCCGCATCGAGTTGCCGGACATAACCGCAACCGGCCCTCGATTTCAAGTGCCGATCAACCGGAATCGTTCGATTCCGTCACTTCTCTCGAGGGGACCTCAACTGTTCAGTTCGCGACAAACCCGGTATATCGCCTCCCATGACCAACCCACATGATATCGAAGCGCCGTTGCTCGCGCGGCTGGACACGCTCAACATCAAGGTGGAGATCCATCGCCATCCCCCGCTCCACACCGTGGAGGAATCTCGTGACCTACGCGGGGCCTTGCCGGGCGGCCATATCAAGAACCTGTTTCTGCGCGACAAGAAACGCAACCAGTGGCTGGTCACGGTGCTGGAAGACGCCACCGTCGACCTCAAGGCCCTGCGCCACACCCTCGGGGCCAGCGGCAATCTGAGCTTCGGTAGCGCCGAGCTGCTGTCCGCGTCGCTCGGCGTGGCGCCCGGCTCCGTCACGCCGTTCGCGGTGATGAACGACCCGGACGGCATCGTCTCCTTCGTCCTCGACCGCGGTATCCTTGAACATGACCCGATCAACGCCCATCCGCTGCACAATGAGGCAACGGCAGCCATTGATCGCGATGATTTGCTGCGCTTTCTGGACGATTGTGAGCACGCGCCTGAGCTTATCGATCTCGTCTAGGCGCCCGAAACATCCCGACGGGGGCCACACAGGGCTTGATAGCCCGGCATCGAGGCTCCATCTTCTGCCTCGCACGCTCGAAAACACGAACAAGACAGAGTTTCACGATGGATCCCATCCAGACCGACCCCACAACAGCCGCACCGGCAGCTGCTGGCGAACAGCCGGCCGGCGCCTCCGCCGTGATCATGGACGCCGACCAGAACAGCTTCGTCCGCGATGTGATCCAGGCATCGCGCGAGTATCCGGTCATTGTCGATTTCTGGGCAACCTGGTGTGGGCCCTGCAAACAGCTCACGCCGCTCCTCGAGAAAGTCGTCATGGAGGCCGGCGGTGCCGTGAGGCTTGTCAAAGTCGATGTGGACAAGGCCCCCGACATTTCGGCCCAGCTGCAGATCAAGTCGATCCCGACCGTCTATGCGTTCCGCGACGGCCAGCCGGTGGATGGCTTCCAGGGCGCGCTACCCGAAAGCCAGATCAAGGCATGGGTGGATCAACTCGTGAAAGTCCATGGCGGGGCTGGGGCGGCCGGGCCGTCACCGCTCGATGAGGCACTCGACGCTGCCGACGCCGCGATGGATGGCGGCGACATCAGCAGCGCCGGCGCGCTCTACGCACAAATTCTCAACCAGGAACCAGACAATCTCCGGGCGCTGTCGGGCATGGCCCGGGCCTATGTCAAGGGCGGCGCCATTGACAAGGCGCGCGAACTCATCGACGCCGCAAGCGACGAGGCGCGCGCAAGCGAAGACCTCAAGAGCGTGATTTCCGCCGTCGAGCTTGCCGAAGCCGGCGCCAGCAATGCGGGTGAAATCGATACGCTGAAAGCAAAAGTCGATGCCGACCCGGCCGACCATCAGGCACGTTTCGATTATGCGGTCGCAGCATTCGCAGCCGGAGACCCCGAGGCCGCCATCGACGCGCTGCTGGAGATTATTCGCCGCGAACGCGCCTGGAATGAAGACGCCGCACGCACCGAACTGCTGAAAATTTTCGAGGCGCTCGGCCCGACGGACGAGATCACCGGCGCAGGGCGCCGCAAACTCTCCGCAATTCTGTTCTCGTGAGCCTGGCTTCATGAACACATCCTCGCCGGATTCGCCGCTTCATGCGCTGCCCGGCGATTTGCCGTTGTTCCCGCTGAACGGCGTCCTGCTGCTGCCACGGGGCACCTTGCCACTCAACGTGTTTGAGCCACGCTATCTGGCGATGGTCGACGCGGCACTCGCGGGCGGGCGCATGATCGGGATTATCCAGCCCGCCGCCGATGGCACCGTGGGCCTGTCAGCGCCGGACGGCACCAATCTCTACCGCACCGGTTGCGCAGGGCGGATCGCCGGGTTCCAGGAAACAGAGGACGGGCGCTACCTGATCGAGCTGCGCGGCATGTGCCGCTTCGACGTCGCCCAAGAGCTCGATTTGCGCGACGGTTACCGGCGCGTACGACCGGATTTCACGCCCTATCACCGGGATCTCTCGCCCGCCGATGACCTGCCCATCGAGCGCGACCGCCTGCTCAATGGCCTCAAGGGCTATTTCGAGCAACAGAGCATCGGGGCCGACTGGGACTCTCTCGTCAAAACCCCCGACGAACGGCTGGTAACGACCCTGTCCATGGTCTGCCCGTTCGACCCGGCCGAAAAACAGGTGCTGCTGGAAGCCGAAGATCTGGCGCAGCGATGCAAACTGTTGATCGGCTTTGTCGAATCCGCCTTGCGCGCCGACAATGACAACGGCAACACTGCGCTGAACTGAGGAACCTTCATGAACGACACCACAAAGGTTGATCCCAAGCTGCTCGAGATACTCGTCTGCCCTGTGACCAAGGGGCCGCTGGAGTATGACGCGTCGGCGCAGGAACTGATCAGCAAGCAGGCCGGCCTCGCCTATCCGATCCGCGACGGCATCCCGATCATGCTGGCCGACGAGGCCCGCCAGATCGACGCCGGCTGATTCCGGCACGCGTCGTTGAGCGATCCCTGGCCGACAGACCTTCGTTACAGCAAGGACACGAAGTGCCTGACTGTCGTCTTCGACGACGGCGTCACCCATGAATTGCCGGCAGAGTATATGCGGGTCTACAGCCCGTCCGCGGAGGTGCGCGGTCATGGGGCCGACGAACGCCAGATCGTGCCGGGCCGTCGCCATGTCGGGATCATGAAAATCGAACCCGTGGGCAACTACGCCGTGCGCGTGCATTTCGACGACCTGCACGACACCGGCCTGTTCACCTGGGCCTATCTGCGTGAACTGGGCGAGAAGCACACCGAATGGTGGGCGCATTATTTGTCAGACCTGGAAACACGCGGGCTTTCGCGGGACCCCTGATCGCGTGGGGAAATACTAAAGCGCCTCGCCACGCACCAGCCGCGGTAATTCTCCGACCACGCCCATCGCGTGACGCATGGAAAACTTCCGCGCCGCCGGGATCGCGTTGACGACTCCCAGGCCCAGATCACGCGCGGCGCGCACCGGCGCGATATCGTTCGAGAACAGGCGCAGCAAATTATCGGTCACCACGGCCAGCAGCATGTTGTCGAAACGCCGCCAGCGTTCGTAATCGGCAAGGATATCCGGATCGCCGATGTCGCGGCCGAGCCGGCGCGCATCCACGACCACCTCGGCCAGCGCGGCCACGTCGCGAATTCCCATGTTCAGGCCCTGGCCGGCGATCGGGTGAATCCCGTGGGCCGCATCGCCCACCAACGCCAGGCGCTGGTCGGTGTAGCGCGCCGCATGATTGAGGCCGAGCGGGTGGACCCAGCGCGGGCTGGCCAGCGCGATCTCACCCAGGAACCCGCCGACGCGCGACGCCAGTTCCGCAGCGAATACGTTGTCATCGAAGGCCTTGATCACCGGCACCAGATCGTTGGATTCACTCCACACGATCGACGCCGCATGGCGCAGTACCCCGGTCTGCGTCTTGACGGGTTTGTCGAGATCGCGCATCGGCAGGATCGCGAACGGTCCGCCCGGCAGGAAACGCTCATGGGCGATATTCTGGTGCGGGCGTTCATGGGCAATCGTGCAGACGAAGCTCGACTGATCGTAGCGCCACTCGGTAACCGGTATTCTCGCGTCCCGCCGCATTGATGAGCCTCGCCCGTCACAGGCGAAGATCACCCGCGCACGCAAGGCCCGGTCACCATTTAGCTTCACGGAAACACCGCCCGCTCGCCGGTCGACCGATTCGATGCGCGCCGGCGCGACGAGTTCGATGTTCGCCGACGCCGCGGCGACCGCCAGAAGGTGACCACGGATATCCCGGTTTTCCAGGATGTGTCCCAGCGGCTCGTCGCCGACTTCCTGGTGATCGAAATGCAGGAACATCAGCGCGTCGCCGTCGCTGACCCGGATCGTGTCGATCGGACAGGATTTGGGCGCCAGATCGGGCCACAGCCCAATCCCGTCCAACACCTTCGCGCTGCCCGTCGCGATCGCCGTCGTGCGTCCATCGAATGCGACGTCGGTAAAATTCGTCGGATCGGCCCTGTCCACGACCGCGACCTCGATCCCCGCACCCGCCAGGGCATGGGCCAGGGTCAGGCCGGTCATGCCGGCGCCGACGATCACGGCTTCAACGGTTTGGGTCTGAGGTGCACTCATGGCCGAAACTTGGCCCGGCTTTGCCCCAAAGTCTAGCGTGGGCACGATCGCCCGCTGCGGCGTTTTCGCTCAAATAATATGCACGTTTTTTAGGCAACCATGTCCGGATGTATACGCATTATGCACCTGCGAACGGCGCCCTGTCGGGGTTTCCTGGTAACGTGTTGAATTAATTAAAACATTATCCTCTCCCGATCTGGCACGCCTCTTGAAAAGCAAGGCGTGAGATTCGCGACCGAATCGTCGGTCGTGGCCATTGGCTCGCGCAGAAGGGGACTTTCATGAAGCTGGTAATGGCGGTGATCAAGCCGTTCAAACTGGATGAGGTACGCGAGGCGCTGACCGAATTAGGGGTTCAGGGCCTGACCGCATCCGAAGTTAAGGGATACGGACGCCAGAAGGGGCAGACGGAGATATATCGCGGCGCGGAATACGCCGTGAGCTTCCTCCCCAAGGTGAAGATCGAGATCGTCGTCGAAGACGATCAGGTCGATTCCGTGGTTGAGGCAATTTCCAAGCAGGCCAACACCGGCCGCATCGGGGACGGGAAAATCTTCGTCGTCGATGTGCTCAGCGCCATGCGGATTCGCACCGGCGAAACCGGCGCTGAAGCGCTTTAGGCAAAGGAGTTTTCAAGACAATGTTTCGTATAACGACCAAAACAGCGGTTGGCATCGGCGCGGCAGCCGTCGCGCTCCTGGCCGCCCCGCCCGCCATGGCGGCGGTCGAGGCCGAGACCGGCTATGTGTTCAACACCTTCTCGTTCCTGTTCTCCGGTGCGCTCGTCATGTGGATGGCGGCCGGCTTCGCGATGCTGGAATCGGGCATGGTGCGCTCCAAGAACACGGCCACAATCTGCCTCAAGAACATCGCCCTCTATTCGATCGCCGGCATCCTGTACTACCTGATCGGATACAACCTGATGTATGCCGATGTCGGCGCCTTCATGGGCTCGATTTCGTTCCTCTACAACCCGTCAGACGCGGAAATGACCCTGCTCGGTGCCGATGAGACAACCGACGCCATGGTCGCGGCCGTGGTCGACAACAGCTACTCCGTGGCCTCCGACTGGTTCTTCCAGATGGTCTTCGTTGCCACCGCGGCCTCGATCGTCTCGGGCACCGTGGCCGAACGCATCAAGCTCTGGCCCTTCCTGATCTTCGTCGTCGCGCTGACCGCGATCATCTACCCGATCCAGGGTTCCTGGACCTGGGGCGGTGGCTGGCTCGCCGAGATGGGCTTCTCGGACTTTGCGGGCTCCACCATCGTCCATTCCGTGGGCGGCTGGGCCGCGCTGACCGGCGCCGTCATCTTGGGCGCACGCCGCGGAAAATACGGCCCGAACGGCCAGGTAAACCCGATTCCCGGCGCAAATCTGCCGCTCGCGACCCTGGGTACGTTCATTCTCTGGCTCGGCTGGTTCGGCTTCAACGGCGGGTCTCAGCTGGCGCTGGGTTCTGCCGCGGACGCGACCTGGATGGCCATCGTTTTCACCAACACCAACCTGGCAGCAGCCGGCGGCGTGGTGGCGGCGATGCTCATGACCCAGATCATGTACAAGAAGGTCGATCTCACGATGGCACTCAACGGCGCGATCGCCGGTCTCGTGTCGATCACCGCCGGACCGGATCTGACCAATCACCTGCTGTCGATCATCGTCGGCGGCATCGGTGGTGTGCTTGTCGTGATCGCCATCCCGCTGCTCGACCGGATGAAGATCGACGACGTCGTCGGTGCGATCTCGGCCCATCTGGTGGCCGGTATCTGGGGCACGCTTGCCGTGGGTATCTTCGGCGGCGGTGACCTGATTGTGCAGATCATCGGCATCCTCGCCATCGGTGCCTTCGTGGTGGTGACGAGCTCCATCGTCTGGCTCGCCCTCAAATACACGATGGGCATCCGTGCCAGCGAGGAAGACGAGGATATGGGCCTCGA
This sequence comes from Alphaproteobacteria bacterium, assembly GCA_965205535.1. Taxonomy (GTDB): domain Bacteria; phylum Pseudomonadota; class Alphaproteobacteria; order UBA6615; family UBA6615; genus UBA8079. The sequence goes on from CBDBHH010000005.1 coordinate 1,127,188, forward strand.
TTCAGCCGAACTCGGCCTCGAGGCCTACCCGGAATTCGGGCGCGGTTCGCAACGCGCCTGATCAGTTAGTCCCAACCTCCCAGGACCGGGGCCCGGCGGTTAATCCGTCGGGCCCCCTTTTTTGGGCGATCGTGTCAAAAACAGCAAAAACACGCCTAAAACGATGAAAATGACGTGTTTTTCGACTTATCCACACATAATCCTCTACTTTAAGGGGCCTGATTCAAGCCAGAGTCTCATGCTGGACAAGCATTTTTCTTGAGCAATGCATTAGCTTATAGATATAAGCCTATGTATCTGATACACTTTTACGTCTATCAGATGTTTCGAGAGCGACAAACACGCGCCTGGCATGCACAACGACGTACTCGACACGCTTACGGATTACCCGTTCGACCGCCTGCGGTCGCTGCTCGGTGACAGCGCGCCGCCGGACGGCTGTGCGCCCATTCATATGCAGATCGGCGAACCCAAGCACCCGCCGCCCGGCTTTATCGAGCCGCTCCTCACGCAAGACATGGCCGAGTGGGGCAAATACCCCCCACCCAACGGCCCCGAAGACCTCCGCACCGCCATCGCGGACTGGTTGACCGCCCGCTACGACCTGCCGCCGGGCATGGTCGACCCGGCACGCCATGTGGCGATCGTTTCGGGCACCCGCGAGGCGCTGTTCATGGCCGCGCTGCTGGCGGTGCCTGGCGAAAAGAACGCCGCGCGACCTGCGGTGCTCATGCCCAACCCCTTCTATCAGGTGTATGTGGGTGGTGCGGCGCTGGCCGGCGGCGAGGCGGTGTATCTGCCGGCCGGGCCCGAAACCGGGTTTCAGCCCGATTTTTCAGCCGTCGCGAAGGCAGATGTTGCGCGCACCGCACTCGCCTACCTGAACACCCCTGCCAACCCACAGGGCTCCGTGGCCAGTCTCGATCGCCTGAAAGCCGCAGTCACCCTGGCCCGGGAGCAGGATTTCGTCCTCGCCGTCGACGAATGCTATTCGGAAATCTATACCGGCGACAAACCGCCGGGGCTGTTCGATGCCTGTCGCGAACTGGCCGGAGACGACCCTTTCAGAAACACCCTCGCCTTCCACAGCCTGAGCAAGCGCTCGAACGTGCCCGGTCTACGCTCCGGCTTCGTGGCCGGCGACCCCGCACTGATCCGGCTGTTGTTGCGCCTGCGCCAGTATGGCGGCGCCCAGGTGCCGTTGCCGGTGATGAACGCGTCTGCCGCACTGTGGCGTGACGAGGCCCATGTCGAGGCCAGCCGCGAATTGTACCGGCAAAAGTTCGACCTCGCCCTCGACATGCTCGACGGTGCTTTCGGCGCCACCCGGCCTGGTGGCGGCTTCTATCTCTGGCTCGATGTCGGCGACAGCGAGGCGGCGGCGTACAGGCTGTGGACGGAGGCCGGGCTGCGGGTCCTGCCCGGCGCCTATCTGGCCCGCGACAATGACGACGGCTCCAACCCCGGCGCGGCCTATATCCGCCTGGCGCTGGTGCATGACCTCGAGACAACCCGGGAGGCCATGACACGCCTCGTCGACACTCTGGGCCGGCAGGCCTGACGAAAACCGAATTGTAACCTCGAAAGAGAGACGACGATCATGGTGGCAAAAACACAGACCGGACCCGGCCGCGGGATTGCAGCAAAACTCGCTTTTCTGCCCGAACCCGTGCGCATCTTTGCCCGGCGACGTATGTTCGAAATCGCCGGCGCGCTGTTCATTGCCGGGGCGGCGGCGCTTTCCATCGCGCTCGCCAGCTATAACAGCCTCGACGTCTCCCTCAACAACGCCACCGGCCAGGCACCGGCAAACCTGCTCGGCCCGGTCGGTGCAACGATCGCCGATATCGCCCTGCAATCCTTCGGCCTCGTCGCCATTCTGCCCGTCTTCGCCCTGCTTGCGTGGGGTGCACGACTGGTCCGCCACCGCGGCGTGCCGCGTTTCGGCTGGCGGGTCCTGGGCTTGCTTCTCGCCCTCTGCGCCTTCGCCTTCGCCCTGCACCACCTGCCGGCCTTCAACGGCTGGCCAATCCGCGCCGGGTTGGGCGGCACATTCGGTGACTTGACCTTCCCCGCCGCCGCATGGCTGGCGGGCTTCGGTATTCCGGCAATTGCGGTGGCCGCCGTCGCCGGATCCGTCGCGGCGATCCTGACATTTCTTGCGCTCGGGCTGACCCGCAGCGAATGGCGGACCATGGGACTGGCTGCGGCACACGGCCTGCGTTTCGGTGCCCGTGGCGCCAGCCTGAGTGCGGGCTGGTCGGCGCGCCATGGTGCGGGTGCCGCCCGCAGCGGCGCCGACGGCATTCGCCAGTTCATTGCCGCGCGCAGCGCGGAGCGCCAGGAGCCCTCACTCGTGCCGGGCAGCACGCCGACACGCACACCCCCGCGCCTGACGACCCCGAAACCCGCGGACGCCAGCGACAGTGACGACGGTTCCGTCACCGAGACCCCGTCGCCCCGCGTGGCGCCGCGCGCACCGAAACCCAAGACCAGCAAGCGCGGTGAAGCTGCCAAGCAACGAAAGCTCGACCTGCCCAACCCCAACGGCGCCTATGAATTCCCGCCACTCGACCTGCTCGAAGAGGCCGACGAGGCCGCGCGCGCCGCCGGTCGTGCCAAGGACGATTCCCTCGAGGCCAACGCCCGGATGCTCGAATCCGTGCTGCAGGATTTTGGCGTCCACGGCGAGATCGTCCAGGTCCGTCCGGGCCCGGTCGTGACCCTTTATGAGCTCGAGCCCGCGCCCGGCACCAAGACCAGCCGGGTGATCGGCCTAGCCGGCGACATCGCGCGGTCCATGAGCGCGGTCTCCGTCCGCATCGCCGTGGTACCGGGGCAGAACGTCATCGGCATCGAGCTGCCCAACGTGTCGCGCGAAATGGTCTATCTGCGCGAACTTCTGGCCTCGCAATCCTTCGAGAAACATAGTGCCGGCCTGTCACTGGCGCTGGGCAAGGACATCGGCGGCGAGCCGGTCATGGTTGACCTCGCCCGCATGCCCCATCTGCTGATCGCCGGCACCACCGGTTCGGGTAAGTCGGTCGGCGTCAACTCGATGATCGCGTCACTGCTCTACCGCCTGCGGCCCGAGGAATGCCGCTTCATCATGATCGACCCCAAGATGCTGGAGTTGTCGGTCTATGACGGTATTCCCCATCTGATGGCCCCGGTCGTCACAGACCCGAAGAAGGCGGTGGTCGCACTGAAATGGGTCGTGCGCGAAATGGAGACCCGCTACCGCTCCATGTCCAAGCTCGGGGTACGTAACGTCGCCGGCTACAACCAGCGCGTCGAAGAGGCGCGCAAGAAGGGAGAGATTCTCTCCCGCAAGGTCCAGACCGGGTTCGACGAAGAAACCGGCAAGCCGGTGTTTGAGGAAGAGCCCCTCGATATGTCGCCGTTGCCGTATATCGTGGTCGCGGTCGACGAGATGGCCGACCTGATGCTGGTCGCCGGCAAGGATGTCGAGGCGGCGATCCAGCGGCTCGCCCAGATGGCGCGCGCCGCGGGCATCCATCTGATTCTGGCAACACAGCGCCCCTCGGTCGACGTCATCACCGGCACGATCAAGGCCAATCTGCCGACCCGGATCTCGTTCCAGGTCACGACGAAAATCGACAGTCGCACCATTCTTGGCGAGCAGGGTGCCGAACAGCTGCTGGGTCAGGGCGATATGCTCTACATGGCCGGCGGCGGGCGGATCACCCGTGTCCACGGGCCGTTCCTCGCCGACACGGAGGTCGAGGATCTCGTGTCGTTCCTCAAGACCCAGGGCGAGCCCGAATATATCGACGCGGTTACGGAAGACGAGGGCGCGGCCGACGGCATCCCCGGTTTTGAGGCAACGGAAGTCGAGAGCAGCGGCAATGATCTCTACGACCAGGCAGTGGCTCTCGTCGCCAGGGAACAGAAGGCCTCGACCAGCTTCATTCAGCGCCACTTGCGGATTGGCTACAATCGGGCCGCCACCCTCATCGAACAGCTTGAAAATGACGGGGTGGTCAGCCAGGCCAACCATGTCGGCAAGCGCGAGGTGCTGGTCGGCGACCACAGCGGCTAGGCCTCAATACGCACGCATTGCCACAAAATCGTCACTCGCCCCCGCGCGTCCGGACGCCTATTCTGACGACCATGTTTAACGTGAACTCCAGATGGCGCATGTTCCGCCTCGCAACGGTCCTGATGGCCTCATTCTGGGTGCCGCTCGGTACGGGTCCGGCGGCCGCGGCCGAGGCCGTCCCGGCAACCTTGAGCGAGGCCGACCGTGCCGATCTCGCACGCATCGAGGCATATCTGAACGCGCTCACCACGATGGAGAGCCGGTTCCTGCAATTCTCAGAGGACGGTGTCGCGGAGGGCCGCATCCTGCTCGATCGACCGGGTCACCTGCGGATCGAGTATGCACCGCCGGTTCCGGTAGTGATGGTCGCGAGCAGCCGGCTGCTCATGTATCACGACACCCAGCTCAAGCAGACCACCTTCCTCCCGGTCGGCGAAACCCCAGCGGCCCTGCTCATCGAAGAAGACATCATGTTCTCGGGCGATGTCACCGTGACCGCATTCGAGCGCGCCCCCAAAGCCTTTCGCGTCACGCTTGAGGAGACCGATTCTCCCGGTACAGGTTCCGTCACGCTGATGTTCGAGGACGCGCCCATGCGTTTGGCAAAGTGGCGGGTGATCGACGCTCAGGGTACGGCGATCGACGTGTCTCTGCTCGAGCCCCGGTTCGGCGTCGAGTTCAAGGATGCGAACGAATTGTTCTCAACGGTCGACCCGAACAACGATATCCAATAGATTTCCGGCATAGAATTCAGCGCCGCCGTCGCGCGTTCCTGCTTGAGAGTTTCCATGTCCCCTACCGACACCCTCCGCCCCCTGATTGGCGTCAATGCCGACGTGAGGGACAATAACGGAATCGATTTTATCGGCACCGGCCTGAAGTATGTCACGGCCGTAATCGAGGGCGCAGGCGGCATTCCGGTGATGGTACCGACCCTGGGCGATGTAGACGGCGGCGGCGAGCTTCATGTCGACGATCTCATCGACAGGCTCGACGGGCTGGTCCTGACCGGCGGTCGCAGCAATGTGGAACCGCATAATTATGGTGGCGAGCCCTTCCGGCCCGAAACCCTGCGCGACCCCATGCGCGATTCCACGACCCTGCCACTCGCCCGGAAGTCGGTCGAGCGCGGGCTTCCCATCTTCGGCATTTGTCGCGGCATCCAGGAAATCAACGTCGCGCTCGGCGGTTCGTTGCACCCTTATCTTTGGGAACTCGATGGCGTGAATGACCACCGTATGCCGCAGACCGACGTGATGGCCAACCGCTTCGCGGTCCGCCACCCGGTCCACCTGACGACCGATGGATTGTTCGCCGAGATCGCGCAAAGTGCCGGCATCGACGGCCATGAGGTGATGGTGAATTCGCTGCACGGCCAGGGCCTCGACCGGGTGGCAGACGGGCTGCGGATCGAGGCGGTGAGCGACGACGGGGTGGTCGAGGGGATCTCGATGCCCGGCAGCGCCAGCTTCGTCGCCGCGGTGCAATGGCACGCCGAGTACAATGTCGAGCAACACCCCTTCAACCGCGCCCTGTTTGAGGCTTTCGGCCATGCATCGCGCCGCCGGGCCGCCGCGCGGGCGGGTTCCGACGTCGCCTGAACATTCCGGCAAATCCGGACCGGCAGTTTTTCCCGCCCGGCCCGTGACATTCAGCGGTCGAGCGGCCTAAATAGACGCCACGAACAACAACGTCATAGAAAGCGAGAACAGGGATGGATTACGTCATTCCCGCGCCGGAACAGGTTTCCGTCGCCGTCGTCGGTGAAACTGCCCGATACCCGGTGCGCCGCATTTTCTGCGTCGGCCGCAACTATGTCGCGCATATCCGCGAGATGGGCGGTGACGAACGCGATCCGCCCTTCTATTTCTGCAAGCCGGCCGATGCGATCGTGCCAACGGGCGGCACCATCGACTATCCGCCCCAGACCGGCAATTTCCACTACGAGATGGAACTGGTCGCCGCGATCGGCAAGGGCGGTGCGAACATCGCAGAGGAGGACGCCCTCGGCCATGTATATGGTTATGCGAGCGGCCTCGACATGACTCGCCGTGACGTCCAGATCGCCCATCGCGAGAAGGGGCGCCCCTGGGACATGGGCAAGGGTTTCGATCAGTCCGCACCGTGCGGCGACATCCACCCGGTGTCCGAGGTCGGCCACTTCCCGAAAGGCAATCTTTGGCTCAAGGTCAATGGCGAGACCAAACAGGATTCCGATCTCGAACTGATGATCTGGAACCTGCAGGAAACCATCGCCAACCTGTCCGGCCTGGTGACCCTGGCACCGGGAGACCTGATCTATACCGGCACACCCGACGGCGTCGGCCCGGTGGTGGCAGGCGACAAGATGCACGGCCATATCGACGGACTGAGCGACATCGAAATCTCTGTTCGCTAGGTCTGAACCGAACGCATGCGTCGAGACGCGGCTTTCGGCCGCTCCTCAGCATGAGGATCATTTGAAAACCTCACCCTGAGGAGACCGCGCAGCGGTCGTCTCGAAGGGTCAGCCGGAGAAACCTGCCCATGCGGATCGCGACCTGGAACATCAACTCGGTCCGCATGCGGGCCCACCATCTCGAAAGCCTCGACAAACTCGCGGCACCCGATGTGGTCTGCCTGCAGGAAACGAAGGTCGTCGACGAGCTGTTCCCTCATGACGCGGTGGCAGATCTATACCCCCACCGTCATGTGCGCGGCATGAAGGCCTATAACGGCGTCGCGATCCTTTCGAAACTGCCCTTCACCGCAACCGGCGGGCAGGACTGGTGCGGACGCGAAGATGCCCGCCACATCTCGGCGAAGTTCAAGGGCGGGATCGAGATCCACAATTTCTATGTGCCCGCCGGCGGCGACGTGCCCGACCCCGGGAAAAACGACAAGTTCGCCCATAAGCTCCAGTTCCTCGACGAAATGACCAGCTGGCTCGGCGACATCGCAGGCCCGCGCGCCAAGCGAGTCTTGGTCGGCGACCTCAATATTGCACCACTGGAATCCGACGTCTGGTCCCACAAGCAATTGCTCGACGTGGTCAGCCACACGCCCGTGGAAGTCGACGCGCTCGACCGGGTGCAGGCCGCCCATAGCTGGGTCGATGCGGTTCGGCATTTCGCCGGTGACGAGGAGAAGCTGGCCAGCTGGTGGAGCTATCGGGCCCGGGACTGGCGGGCGTCGGACCGCGGCCGGCGTCTCGACCATGTGTGGGTCACGCCGGCGCTCAAGTCGAAGCTGAAATCCTATGAGATTCTGCGCGATGCGCGGGACTGGCCGAAATGCTCCGACCATGTCCCCATCGTCGTCGAGATCGACGCCTAGGCCGCCACCCGGTACATAAAGTAGCGCTCGGCCGGCACGCCGTCGGGCAGGGGCAGCTCGTCCCAGCCCGCATCGGGGAAAGGGTTGTTCGCCACCAACACCGCACCGTTCGCCAGCAACGGTTGCAGCAGGGGGATCAGTGCCGCGGTCAGCGGCGCATCTTCCGCGGTCCCGGTTCCCAGATCGGAATGCACCAGCGCCACCGCGCCCGCAAAACGGGTCTGCTGTTCGGCCAGTTGGTCTAGCACTTCGCCAAGAAACAGGTGGTCGGCGTCCGGGGTACTCTTGGGGTTGGCGTTCACGACCCGGTCGAACACGAAGACTTCGCGGTCCGGCACGATCTCGCGCAGATGGTCGAAGGTGCGCCCGTTGCCCAGGCCCAGGTCGAACACCGATCCCGGGATACCCGCAACCATGTCCACCGCAGCGTTCAGGCAGTCGCGCTGCGCCTGCATGCGCCGGATAAAACTGTCGAGACGACTCACGAGTTTTTCGCCAGCGCCTCGCGCAGCTGCTGGGTCGTCTGTTCCAGACGCGACGCCAGTTCCCGCATGATCTCGACCGACATCTCCGGGAATTCAGCGACCAGCCGGAAGAACAAATCCTTGGTGATGCGCAACGTGATCGTCTTGTCGCTGGCCCGCACGGTGGCGGTACGTGGCACGTCACACAGGATCGCGATCTCGCCGACAAAATCATTCCGCCCCAGCGCGGCCACTTCAAGCTCACCATCCGGCGTGTCCACGATCACCTTGGCGGCCCCGTCGACAATGATATACGCCGCGTCGCCGACATCGCCCTGGTTAAACAGGGTCTGATCCGGCTCATAAGTGATGCGCTCTGCGGTGAATGCCAGCAGCTTCAGCTTCGACGGTTCGAGTTTCGCGAACAGCGGAATATTCCGCAGCAGTTCGACTTCTTCATTCAGGCTCACGTTTCGTTACTCCCCATCGGACCCGGTTTCGATCTCCAATATCGTGATCTCATGCGCTTAGCTCGACTGAAGCAGCTCATGCAGGGCCGCCCCATCCTTGTTCAACTCTTCATATGTGCCTTCTTCGGCCATCTGACCATCCCTCAGCACCGCGACGCGAACGAACTGCGACGCCATCGAGGCCCGATTGACCACCCAGATCACACCCTGGCCGTCCCGCGCCTCCAGAACCTTCGCGGCAATCCGGTCCTGAGCGGCCGGGTCGAGCGCCGAGGTGGATTCATTCAACACCATGATATCGGCGCGCTTCAGCAACGCCCGTGCAATGCCCAGGCGTTGGCGCTGGCCGGATGACAGACGGCTGCCACCAACCCCGACCTGGAATTCCAGCCCGGCCTCAAGAACCGCCCCGCGCAGCCCCAGATTGTCGAGCGTCTCGGCGATCAAACCACCGATCCGGCGCATACCTTCCGCCTGCCCGTAGACCAGCTTGCCGAACAGGATATTGTCCTGCAGCGACCCTGCGGCGTTGTATTTCTCCGGCTCGAAGAACTCGACCGCACCGCGCAGTTCGTCGGGCAAATTTTCGGCAAAAATTTCGCGCGCGCGCAGGATCTTCGCCTCCAGCTCGTCGCTGACCACGCCGAGGCGATGCTGCGCGGTGATTACCTTGAACGGCAGCGACAAGAGGGCAGCCCGGTCCTCGGCGGCCATATCGTCGGAACTGCTCTTTTCCGTCCGCGACAACAGGGTGCGGAACTCGGGCAAATCATCCGAGCTGATAAACGAATACTGCTCGAAAAACTCATGACCCGGCGGCAGATCGGCGAAGATCTCGATCATCGTTTCCGCAACGGAGCGCCCGGCGGCGAGCATATCGTCGATCAGGTCGGCATCGCGCAACACCTGCAGCACACAGTCATTCTCCGCCATACGATCATGGTCGAACCCATCGCCGACCGTCGTACCGAAGAGCAGATTCTCCGCGATGCTGGCGTTGGTGTTGTATTTCGACCGGTCGAACTTTTCGACGAGCCCGGCATACTCGGTCTCGCTTAAACGCTCGGTCAGGCCGGCACGGGCCTGCAATGCCGCCGCGGCAATATCCTGACGCCGTTCCGGATCGACCGTGCCACGCAGGCCGAGATTGTAGATGTCGTCCGACATCTCGACGACTTCGAGCACCTGGATCAGCCGGGTGAACAGCTCATCCATATCCCCGACGCCTGCGGCATCGAAATCGACCCAATCGGCCTTGTAGTCGGACACGAGGTTACCGGTTCGCGCAGCCTCGGCAAAATCCCGCTCACGGCGCGGCGCCTCTTCATCGTCATACTCGGCGGGCCTAACCGGGCGGTTCTTGAGCCCGTAGAGCAGATTGTCACGCACGCTGGCGGACTGCATGAAGGGTGCACCCGACACGTAGGTCATGCGTCGACCGGTCACGGCCTCCGGCAGGGTGGTCAGGTCGTGACCCGCAATCTTGATCTGCCCCGATGTGGGGAGCGCGAGACGCGCGAGCACCTGGCCCAGATAATCCTTCCCGCTGTTGCCGGAGCCGACAATCGCCAGATTTGAATCCGATCCAAGCTTGAGCGTCAGGTTCGCAAGCCGGCGCACTTCGTCTTCATCGACCAGGCTGATATTCGACAGATCGATATCGCCGGCCAGCGAAAAGCCCGGCTCAGCATCCGTGTGCTGCAGCTCCGTATCCAGCATGTCGTCCACATCGAACTGGCTCACCACCTGGTCATACTTGACCCGGGCGTCAGCCTGCTGCTGGTACCAGTTGAGCATTTCCTTCCACGGCGACGACATCTCGCGATGGGCACCGATGACGGCCACCAGCTGGCCGATGTCGAGCTTGCCGTCGATCACCAGCAGACCGCCGAACAGGTAGAAGAGAAACGGCGCCAGCTTGTCGAGGAAGTTGTTCAGCGCCTTGATCATGTACTTGCGCTGGAAAATCTCGAACCGGATGTTGAAGATATTGCTCAGCCGGTCGGTGAAACGCGCGAGCTCCAGGTTCGAGGCATCGTTGGCGTGGATGTCGACGATCCCGCTGACCGTCTCGCCCACATGGTCCGAAAGGTGGCGGATTTCCCGCAGCCGCGCCTTACCCAGCGCGCTGACTTTCTTTTGCAGCCGCGGCACCACATAAATCTGCAGCGGATAGAAGGCGGCGGCGGCCAGGCCGAGCCACGGATTCTGGACGATGATGAAACCGATCGCGACAAACAGGAGCCCACCCTGGAAGATCGGATCGACGACCGCCCCCACGAAGAAGGCGCCCACCGGCTCCGTCTCGGCGGTGATCATCGAGATGATCTCGCCCTGGCTGGTCCGCTTGAACCGGGGAATCCGGAACCGCAGCACCCGCGAGAACAAGGCATAGCGCAGGCGGCGCAGCAGCCGCTCGGCGGTGCGGCCCTTGCTGGTATTGATGTGGAACTTGAGCGCGTTGTTGACCACAACGAGCGCCAGGAAGATCGAACAGAGAATGACCAGGAAGGTGGATTGCGATACCTGGAGTGGAATCTCCGCAACCCCCAGGACCGCGAGCCGGAACACCTCTTCCTTGGCTTCCAGGGCGCGGTTGATGATCTGTTTCGGCAGGTCCAGAAGCATAAAGCCGATCGGCCAGGACAGCACCACGAAGGCCAGTATATAAAGCTGGTTCCGGCCGCTATAGCGCAGTACGAAACTGTACATGCTGCGTTCGAGACGTTCGTTCACGCGCTTCTCCCGGATACCTTCTCACCCACGCACATAAGAGTTGAGACTACCGCATACAAACGAAAACGGTAACTCATTCGCGAGCAAGTTCTTCCGATTGTTGATGAATCAAGGACTTTCGGCAGATAACCGGGTTGTGCCATAGTCCGCGCCGAACGCGCGCAACGAACGGGAGTTGGTTTTGCCCACGCGCAACCGGCGAGTCCTGATTTACAGCCACGATACCTTCGGCCTCGGCCATCTGCGCCGATGCCGCGCCATTGCGCATGCGCTGGTTCAGCACGATCCCGGCATGAGCGTGCTGATTCTGTCCGGCTCCCCCATCATCGGGAATTTTGATTTCCGCGATCGGGTCGACTTCGTGCGCATTCCCGGCGTGATCAAGCTGCAAAATGGCGAATACACGCCGTTGAAACTGCCGATGGACATCGAGGAAACGGTGGCGCTGCGCGCCAACATCATCCGCCACACCGCCCTGTCCTATGAACCCGACGTTTTCATCGTCGACAAGGAACCGCATGGTCTGCGCGGCGAAGTGCTCGATACACTCGTCGCCCTGAAGGAGCGCGGAACCCAGCTGGTCCTCGGCCTGCGCGACATTCTCGACGATCCGCTTCTGCTCGCGCCCGAATGGCAGACCAAAAACGTGCTGCCCGCGCTTGAGAATCTCTACGACGAAATCTGGATCTACGGCTTGCCCCAGGTCTCAAACCCGCTCGAGGGTTTGGATCTGCCCAGCGCGATCGCGCGCAAGACCAGCTATACGGGCTACCTGCGCCGCGCCCTGCGCAGCCGCGCGGCCAGCCTCGACGCCGACAAGCCCTTCGGTGAGCAGCCCTACATCATGGTCACGGCCGGCGGCGGCGGTGATGGCGAACTCATGTTCGACTGGGTCTTGCGCGCCTATGAAAATGACTCTGCACAGCCGGTGCCCGCCTTCTTCATGTTCGGACCATTTCTCGATCCCGATCTGGTGTCGCAATTCACCGCCCGGATTGCCCGGCTGAACAATGTCGAATCCGTCACTTTCGACACCCACCCCGAATCCCTGCTTTCGAACGCTGCCGGGATCGTGGCCATGGGCGGCTACAACACGGTGTGTGAAATCCTCTCCTTCGATCGCCCTTCGCTGATCGTGCCGCGCACCAAGCCGCGCCTCGAACAGTTCCTGCGCGCCTCGCGCTTGCAGGAGATGGGGCTGGTGAAGATGCTCGTCCCGGAAGCGGCAGCCATCGACCAGACCTCAGCCCCCGACTGGAAGGTAATGGCGACAGCATTGCGCCATCTGCCGCAACAAAGTGTGCCCTCAGAAGTCGTCGTACCGGGCCTTCTCGATGGCCTGCGCAATGTGAACCGGCTCGTCGAAATTGCCGCCGGGCGCCGGCATGCCGGAATGCGTGTCGTTGACCACGACAGATCCGGGCGGCAGACGGGTCACTCTTGAGCCCCGGTTCAGTGCAGGCCGGATCACGCATCGCCGTGATCGTGAAGGGCTATCCGCGCCTTTCCGAAACCTTCATCGCCCAGGAACTCCATGGCTTGGAGGCGCGCGGGCTCAAGCTCGATATCCAGTCTCTGCGCGCGCCCTACGATCCCGCGACCCACCCGATCCACGATGAAATCCGCGCACCGGTCACCTATTTGCCGGAGTATCTCTGGCGCGAACCCTTGCGCGTGCTCCGCGGCTGGCGCCGCGCCCGACGGCTGCCGGGCTACCCGGCCGCATGGGCAAAATTCCGGGCGGACTGGCGACGGGATCGTACCCCCAACCGGGCACGCCGTTTCGGTCAGGCTTGCGTCCTGGCCGCAGAACTCAGCCCGACGACCGACCTGCTTTACGCGCATTTTCTGCACACACCGGCATCGGTTACCCGCTACGCCGCCACGATGCGCGACCTGCCCTTCGCCGTATCGGCACATGCCAAGGATATCTGGACGACCCCGGACTGGGACATCGCCGGGAAGATCACCGACGCGGCATGGCTAACGACCTGCACGCGCGCCGGTGCGGATCGACTGCGCGCATGTGCGGGTGACGACGAAGAGCGAATTCGTCTGCATTATCACGGCCTCGACTTCGCGCGCTTCCCGACACCCGACAAAACAGATATCCGAAACGGCCCGTTTCTCATCGCATCGGTCGGGCGCCTCGTGGCCAAGAAGGGTTATGACGACCTGCTTGAGGCCCTCGCATGTCTGCCGGGTGACCTCGACTGGCGGCTCGAGCATATCGGCGGCGGCACGCTGTCCGCCGAGCTCCGGAGCCAGGCGGCGCGGTTGGGAATCGCCGATCGGATCGACTGGCACGGACGCCAACCGCAAACCGAGGTGCGCGCCCTGCTCACACGGGCGGATTTGTTCGTGCTTGCCAGCAAGATCGCGCCGGACGGCGACCGTGACGGATTGCCCAACGTGCTGCTTGAGGCCCAGTCGACAGGAGTGGCTTGCGTGGCAACCGCAGCCGCCGGCATCCCCGAACTCATCACCGATGGCGAGACCGGCCTTTTGGTACCACCTGCCGACCCGGGCGCACTGGCAGAGGGGATAATCACCCTGGCGGGTGACCCGGCACGGCGCGCGCAAATCGCCGCCGCCGGTGCCCGCGCCGTACGCGAACGCTTCGATATGAACGCGGGCCTCGACGCCATCGCCGAGGATCTTCGCGCGCCCGGAACAAAAGCCGCGGCAGCCTGACATGCGCATCGCCTTCTACGCGCCGATGAAGCCGCCCGACCACCCGGTCCCCTCGGGTGATCGTCATCTGGCACGATTGCTCCTGCGCGCGCTGCGTCATTCGGGCCACACGCCCGAGCTCATATCGCGCTTCGTCAGCCGTGACGGTGCGGGCGACCCCGAGCGGCAGGCGCGGCTCAAGGCGCTGGGTGAGAAACTCGCCACACGGCTTATCCGCCGCCTCACCGCGCGCCCTCCAGAGGCTCGGCCGGAGGCCTGGTTCACCTATCACGTCTATCACAAGGCGCCGGACTGGATCGGGCCGACCGTCGCCGACGCGCTCGGCATTCCCTACATCATTACCGAGGCCTCCTCGGCACCCAAACGCGCCGGCGGTCCATGGGACATCGGCTACCGGGGCGCCAATGCCGCCATCGCGCGCGCCGATGCGATCCTCACCCTCAACAGCGATGACTGGGATTGCCTCCAGCCGATCGCAACGCCCCCGGTTCTGCATCGCCGCATGTTTCCCTTTGTCGACGCCGATCCCTTCACAACTGCAACGGCACGGCGTGGCAATCTGCGCGACGCCCTGGTCCGCGACACGGGCTGGCCCGACGACACTCTCATTTTGCTGGCCGTCGGCATGATGCGGGCCGGCGCCAAGCAGGGGTCTTACGTGCAACTCAACGACGCATTGGCGCAACTCCCGGGCGACAACTGGCGCCTCATCGTCGCCGGCGATGGCCCTCAGCGCGCGGAGATCGAGACCCTGCTCGAGGCCACAGCGCCCGGCCGGATCCGGTTTCTGGGCGCGCTCCCCCCGGACCGGTTGGCGGAGATTTATGCGCTGGCGGACATCCTCGTCTGGCCGGCGGTCGACGAGGCCTTCGGTATCGCACTTCTCGAAGCCCAGGCAGCAGGCCTCCCCGTGGTCGCCGGCAAGGCGCGCGGGGTCCCGGACATTGTCGGTGCCGGCGTCACCGGCCTGCTCCCGGCCGCGGGGGACCCGGACGCCTTCGCCGCGGCGGTTCAGCGCCTGATGGATGACCGGGATCTGCGCACCGGGATGGGGGCAGCCGCCGCACGCCGCGTGCGTGCGAAATTTGACCTCCCGACCGCGGCTGCCATGCTCGATTCAACCCTGAACACTGTTTCCATCTCGCGGACCGCCCCATGACGTCACTCGTTTTCCTCCGCCACGGCCTCACCGAGTGGAACGTCGAACGCCGCATGCAGGGGCGCCACGACATCCCCCTCAATGACGACGGGCGCGCCATGGTCGCCGCCTGGCGCCTGCCGCCTGAGCTCGCCGAAATGTCTATCGTCGCGAGCCCGCTGATCCGCTGCCGCGAGACCGCTGAAATCCTCAAAGCCAACAACCCGGGACTTGGGTCGGTGACCTATGACGACCGGCTGGTCGAGAAGCACTGGGGCGTGTGGGAAGGTCGCAACCTCCACGAGATGGAGGCAGAGCTCGGCGACGATGCCCATCGCGGTGACTACCGGCCCGATGGCGGCGAGAGCCGCCAGGACATGCTCCCCCGGGTCAGCGATGCGCTGGCCGACCTCGCGGCCAACGCAGCACCACGGATCGTCGTCACCCACCGCGGTGTCATCCGCGCTGTCTACGCACTCGCCACCGGCTGGGACCTGACCGGCGAGTCCGCCGACGAAATGTCACGACGCAAGGCGCAGATCTTCGATGCGTCACCCGACGGCAGCGCCACGATTGACCGGCTCAACATCGCGCTCAAGGGCGGCACCGAATGAGCGGTCGGTCGAAAATCCTGTTCTACGTCCAGCATCTGCTGGGCATCGGTCACCTGATGCGCGCCGGCACGCTCGCGCGGGCGCTCCAGGAAGGCGGCTTCGAGACCGTGCTGGTGTCCGGCGGCACGAACGTCCCCGGCTTTGACCCTGGCGCGGCGCGTTTCATTCAGCTGCCACCCACCCGCGCCACCGACAAGTATTTCAAGGTGCTGGTCGACGAAAAGGGCGAGCAGATCGACGATACGTGGAAGGAAAACCGCCGCGATCGGCTGCTGGAAATCTACGCGACCGAACAACCGGACATCATTCTGATCGAGATGTATCCGTTCGGGCGCCGCCAGATGCGCTTCGAGATCGAACCGCTGATCGAGGCGGCCCGTGATCAGGGAGAAGGTCGCGCGCTCATCGTCTCGTCCGTGCGCGATATCCTGGTCGAGCCCGACAAGCCGGGCCGGGTCGACGAAATGGTGGCGCGGACCCGCAACTATTTCGACCTGGTGCTGATCCATGGCGACCCCAACTTCATCAGCTTCGAAGAGACTTTCCCGCGCATGTCGGAGATCGCGGACATCTCGCACTACACAGGTTATGTGGTGGATGCCGCGCCCGCGCCCGACGCCAACGGCCCGGGCGCCGGCGAGGTCATCGTCTCGACCGGCGGCGGCGCGGTCAGCGACGACATGCTCGAGGCGGCCATTGGCGCACGGGCGTTGTCATGTCTGGCCGATACGCCCTGGCGGGTACTGATCGGCCACAATTTGCCCGAGGCGGATTTCATGGCGTATCGCGACGCCGCGCCAGACGGGGTCACCGTCGAGCGATCGCGCCCCGATTTCCCACAGCTCCTTGCCAATTGCCGCCTGTCTATTTCCCAGGGCGGCTACAACACGGTGATGGAAGTTCTGGCCGCTCGGACCCCGGCTGTTTGCATTCCCTATGCAGGTGGGCTGGAAAGCGAACAGACCCTGCGCTGCCGCCTGCTGGCCGATCGCGGCGCCCTTGAGATCATAGAACCCGGCGCTGTGAACCCGCAAGCCGTCGCGACGGCGGCCGACCGCGCCGTTGCCGAGACCCGCGCGCGCGGATCCGGTCTCGACCTGGACGGGGCGCAAAACAGCACGGAAATCCTGAAAACGGCACTGAATCATCACAGGATGGCCTGATCCACCCGGATTCACGCAGAAAATGCCCGAAATCCGGGTTACTCCCGACCACCGAACCGTCTAGTCTGGGCATTGGGAGACAGTCCGGATTGGGGGGTCCGGGCGCGCAGGGAGTGTTTAAAACCCATGGCCTTGGCTATGCCCGAAAACTCTGACATGCCGGATCCGGCATGGGGCGCCCTGATGGGCGAACTCGACGCGTGGGCCGCTGCGGGAAAAACCGCGACATTCTGGTGGCGCGACGACGACGCCACGGACCACACCCCTGCGCTCGACCGCTTGCTGGCGCTGCGCGACGCCACCGACACGCCTCTCGCGCTGGCGGTCATTCCCGCCAAGGCGACCGATGCCCTGCGCGACCGGCTCGCGAACGAGAAAAACACCTCGGTCCTGCAACACGGATACTCCCACAAGGACTTCAACGCCGGCGAGGGCCGCAAGATCGAACTCGACGACAGCCGCCCGGCAGAGTATGTGGTCGCCGACTTGGCGATGGGTGGTCAGGCGATGGAGAAATTCGCACGCCGCCTGCCGGTTCTCGTGCCGCCATGGAATAGAATCGCGCCCCACATTGTTCCCTTCTTGCCAGAGATCGGCATTCGCGGACTGAGCACGTACGGGGTACGGACGCGTGTAACCTTTACCGGCGGCCTGCGTCTAAACAATGTCCACGCGGATGTGATCGACTGGCGCGGCAAGCGCACCGGCGTGGCGCGCGGGTTTTTGGGGGCGGACAACATCATCGGCGACATTCTCGAGCACCTGACCGCCCGGCGGACCGGCGACGATGCCTCGGAGGCGACCGGCCTGATGACCCATCACGCCGACATGGACGATGTGATGTTCGATTTCGTCACCGAATTTGTGAACCGCACCCGGGCCCACCCTGCGGTAGTCTGGCAATCCGCCACCGAGGTATTTTCAATTTCATGACCACCCACCGCTACTCGCCCCGCGCCCTGAACGCGGATCTGCTGCGCGCCGGCATCGGGCTCGTCTGCTGCGTCGTGCCGTTGGCCACGGTCGATTTCGGTGTGGTCGTCACCCTGATCTTCGCCGTTCCCGCCGCACTGTTCGCGATTTTCGGACTGCGCACATGGCGCAACCGGGCCGTCACGGTTCGCATCGACGCAGACGGAATATCGACCCCCGCCACGACCATCCCCTGGCAGGACGTCACCGGTGTGAAGCTCTCGTATTTCTCGACCCGGCGCGACCGCGAGAACGGGTGGATGCAACTCAAGCTCCAGGGGCGGAACTGCACCATCGCGCTCAACTCCGCGCTGGAGGAATTCGACACCGTGTGCCGCGCCGCCTTCGAGGCCGCGCGCAGCAACGACATCGAATTCACCGACGCCAGCGCGCGCAACTTCGCGGCCCTGGGCCTGGGCGCGATCGTCCCGGACCATGATCCCACACCCGCGGCCCTCACCGGCTGGGGCAACCCGGCGGACTGGCGACGATGACCGACCTCCTCAGCGTTCGCGACCTCAAGGTCGACTTCACCGTTCACGGCGACCAGCTGCGTGCCGTGGATGGCGTGTCCTTCCGGGTCCGCCAGGGCGGCACCACAGCACTCGTCGGCGAGTCCGGTTCCGGCAAGTCGGTCTGCAGCCAGGCAATCATGGGCATTCTGCCCAATATCGGCGCCATCGCGGGCGGAGAGATATTGTTCACCGATCCGCGCGGCGACGGCACGCCGGTCGATCTGGCGCAGCTGGAGCGCGACGGCAAGCCGATGCGCGCCATCCGCGGCGGCCGGATTTCGATGATCTTCCAGGAACCGATGACCTCGCTCTCGCCGCTGCACACGGTCGGCGACCAAATCACCGAGGCGCTGCACCTGCACCGCGATGTGGACAAACAGACCGGCAACGAGCTGGCCGCCGAGATGCTGCGCCTGGTCGGCTTCCCCGACCCGCTCCGCGCGCTGAAGACCTATCCGTTCGAGCTGTCGGGCGGGCTGCGCCAGCGCGCCATGATCGCGATGGCGCTGGTCTGCCGCCCCGCGCTGCTCATCGCCGACGAACCGACCACCGCGCTGGACGTCACGATCCAGGCGCAGATCCTCAAACTGATCAAGGATCTGCAATCGGAACTCGACATGGCTGTCCTGATGATCACCCATGATCTCGGCGTGGTCGCAAACGTCGCCGAGGAAGTCGTGGTGATGTTCCGCGGCAAGGTGATGGAGAGCGGTACGGTCGAGGATATCTACCGCGATCCCGGTCACCCCTATCTCAAGGCGCTGCTCAATGCTGTCCCGCGCTTCGGCCTAGCCGAGGGTGAACGCCTCGTGCCGTTGCGCGAGATCAAGGCGGAATCCGGCGAACTGATCAAACCCAACGCGGACCGCGCGCCCCAGGCGGCGGCGGGCACACCCTTGCTCACTGTCGACGGCATCTCCAAGAGCTTCATGATCCGCAAAGGCAGCTATTTCGGCTCCCAGGAGGCCCGGTCGGTCCTTGCGGTGGACGATGTCAGCTTCGAGATCGCGCGCGGCGAATGCCTGGGCCTGGTGGGCGAGTCCGGTTGCGGCAAGACCACAACATCGAAAATGATCATGCGCGCGCTCGCCACCGACACCGGCACCGTCACCTTCCATGACGGCGGACAACCGGTCGATGTGCTGGCGCTCAAGGGCCGCGAGCTCAAGGATTTCCGTCGCCGGGTCCAGTTCATCTTCCAGGATCCTTTCGGCTCCCTGAATCCCCGCATGACCGTATTCGAGATCATCGCCGAGCCGCTGGTGATCCACGAGATCGGCACCGCCGAGACCCGTGCTGACACCGTACGCGAGCTGATGCGCCTGGTCGGCCTCGACCCGCGGTTCCTCAACCGCTACCCCCACAGTTTCTCCGGCGGCCAGCGCCAGCGCATCGGCATCGCCCGCGCACTCGCGCTCAAGCCCGACCTGCTGATCTGCGACGAGCCGGTCAGCGCGCTCGATGTGTCGATCCAGGCCCAGATCCTCAATCTGCTGAAGGATCTCCAGTCGGCCCTGGGCCTGACCTACCTGTTTATCAGCCACAACCTCGCCGTCGTCGATTACATCGCCGACCGGATCGCGGTGATGTGCGCCGGCCGCCTCGTCGAGATGGCGCCGAGCAAGACGCTGTTCCAGAACCCCGCACACCCCTACACCCAGGCGCTGTTGTCCGCCGTGCCCGAGCCGAGCCTCGAGAACCAGCTCAACCTCACCGATCTGATGGAGGATCGCGCCTCGGATCCAACCCGATGGCCCGCCCCCTTCACCATCGACAACCAGTCCCAGCCCCGGCTCGTCGAGCTGGAGGATGGGCATTACGTCCGCGCCGACCCTGATCGCGGCGCCTTGCCGGAGGTCGCGTGATGCGCCTGAAGAATTTACTCCCTGCGGCCCTGGCCGCGATCCTGCTCGTCCCGGCCGCCCCGGTGACAACCGCCATGGCCGAAGATTTCGGTCAGTCGCCCGCCGTGGCAAAACTGGTCGCGGAAGGCAAGCTCCCGCCGGTCGACCAACGCCTGCCCCAGCCGCCGCGGACGATCGATGTCGCGGGTGGTGCGTATGGCGGCGATTTACGCATCGCCATGGCCCGTGCGCGCGACACCCGGCTGATGACTGTCTATGGCTACGCCCGACTGGTCGGCTATGACGGCGACTATAATCTGGTGCCCGACATTCTCGAATCCTTCGAGGCGGTCGACGACAAGGTCTTCACCTTCAAGCTCCGCAAGGGCCACAAATGGTCCGACGGCCATCCCTTCACGACCGAGGATTTCCGCTACTGGTGGGAAGACATGGCCAACGACATCGACCTGTCTCCGCTCGGGCCACCGGTCCTGCTCAAGGTCGACGGCGAAGTGCCCAAGGTCGAGATTCTCGACGAACAGACCATCCGCTTCAGCTGGTCGAAGCCGAACCCGTTCTTCCTGCCCGCACTGGCCGGCCCGCGCCCGCCATTTATTTATCGGCCGGCCCATTATCTGAAACAGTTCCACAAGAAATACGCCGAGCCCGCCGCGCTCGAGGCGTTCATCAAGAAACGGCGCATGCGCGGCTGGGGGCCATTGCACAACAGCCTGGATAATCTCTACGACATGGATAACCCGGCGCTGCCGACCCTGCAGCCCTGGTTCAACACCATCCGCCCGCCGGCCCAGCAGTTCGTGTTCTTGCGCAATCCCTTCTTCCACCGGGTCGACGAGGACGGCAACCAGCTGCCCTATATCGAGCGGGTCCTGATGAACATTTCCGACGGCAAGCTGATCCCGGCCAAGGCCAGCGCCGGCGAGATTGATCTGCAGGCCCGCAACCTGTTCATGAGCCACTTCACCTTCCTGAAGCAGTCGGAAAAGAAGGAGGGCTTCAAGACCCTGCTGTGGGACACGTCGCTCGGCGCGCGGATCGCGCTCTACCCCAACCTGCACATCGCCGACCCCGAATGGCGCAAGGTCTTCCGCAACCGCGATTTCCGCCACGCGCTCAGCCTCGCCATCGACCGGGAAGAAATCAACGAGGTTATCTATTTCGGCCTCGCCCAACCGTCGAACAACTCCGTGCTGCCGCAAAGCCCGTTGTTCCGCGAAGAATTTCAGACCAAATGGGCCGACTTCGATCTCGACCGCGCCGACGCCCTGCTCGACGGCATGGGCCTCGACAAGCGCGACAAGGACGGGGTCCGACTGCTGCCCGGCGGGCGCCGCCTCGAGATCGTCGTCGAGACCGCCGGCGAGGAGACCGAACAGACCGATGTGCTCGAGCTGGTCCATGATTCCTGGCTCGATATCGGCGTGAAGATCTTCACCCGGCCGTCCCAGCGCGAGGTTTTCCGCAACCGGGTGTTCGCGGGCGAGACCATGATGGGTGTCTGGTTCGGGGCGAACAACGGCATCGTCACCGCGAATATGAGCCCCGAGGAATTCGTGCCGACCCGGCAGGACCAGTATCAGTGGCCGAAATGGGGCCAGTATTATCAAACCGAAGGCCAGGCCGGTGACGCCATCGACATGCCCGCCGCCCAGGAACTGTTCGACCTGTTCCGCCGCTGGCAAGTCGCCTCATCCGAAGGTGAACGCACCGAAATCTGGGAGCGCATCCTCGAGATCAACGCCGACGAGACCTTCACCATCGGCGTTGTGTGCTGCACAAAGCAGCCGGTCGTGGTGATGGAAACCCTCAAGGGCGTGCCCAAGGAAGCGATCTACGCCTGGGATCCGGGCGCGCATTTCGGCATCTATCTGCCCGACACCTTCTATTTCGAACGCCCGTAGTGCGGCGTTCGTAGAGCCCGAGAGCGAACATGTTCCGTTACATCGTCCACCGATTGCTTCTGATGATCCCGACACTGCTCGCGGTCTCCGCGATCGTGTTCATCATCATCCAGCTCCCGCCGGGTGACTATCTGGAGACGTTGATCGCGGAAATGGCATCACGCGGCGAGGCGGTGGACCAGAACCAGATCGCGGCGCTGCGCCAGGCCTACGGGCTTGATAAATCCCCCGTCGAACAATATTTCTCCTGGCTCTTCGGGCTGCTCCAGGGGGATTTCGGCTGGTCGTTCGAGCATAACCGGCCGGTCTCGGAGCTGATCGGCCAGCGCATCCTGCTGACCTTCGTTGTGACCTTCTCGACCATCGCCTTCATCTGGATCGTCAGCTTCGTGATCGGCACCTATGTGGCCACCCGGCAGTACAGCGTGTCCGACCATGTCGCCACCCTGATCGGCTATCTCGGCCTCGCCACGCCGAACTTCCTGCTGGCGCTTGTGCTGATGTATTTCGCCAACCAGTGGTTCGACACGTCCATCGGCGGGATCATGGACGACAAGTATCGCAACGCGCCATGGTCCATCGACAAGATGCTGTCGGTGCTGGAGCATCTGTGGATTCCGGTCATCGTCATCGGCACCTCGGGCACCGCCGGCATGATCCGGCGCCTGCGCGCCAACCTGCTCGACGAGCTGCAGAAGCAGTATGTCGTCACCGGCCGCGCCAAGGGGCTGGCCCCGCGCAAGCTTCTCTGGAAGTACCCGTTGCGCATGGCGCTGAACCCGTTCATCGCTGACATCGGCTCCATCCTGCCCGAGGTCATTTCCGGCTCGGCGGTCGTGGCCGTGGTGCTCAACCTCGACATCACCGGGCGCATGCTGCTCGACGCGCTGCGTGCCCAGGACATGTTCCTCGCCGGTTCCTTCCTGATGTTCCTCGCCCTGTTGGTCGTGATCGGCACGTTGCTTTCCGACCTCGCGCTCGCCGCACTCGATCCCCGGATACGCCTCAGCGGGGGAACGACGCGATGAGCGACGATCGGCCCACCGGCGACGCGCCGGAAAACGAGAAGCCCGACAGCGGCCCGGCCGACAAGATTCCCCATTTCGTGTCGGACGAGCCATTCGATGCGGATGTCGAGGTGGTGCTCACGCCGGAGCAAGAAAAATACTACATGGCGTCCCAGTGGCAGCTCATGTGGTGGAAGCTCCGGCGCCACAAGATCGCGGTCGCGGCGGGATTCTTCCTGATCTTCCTCTACCTGGTCGCCGCCTTCGCCGAGGTGTTCGCGCCCTACGAGCTGCAGCATCGCGATGTGCGCAACGTCTTCGCGCCGCCCCAGGACGTGCATCTGTTCCACGAGGGTAAGCTCGTCGGCCCCTTCGTCTATGGCTACAGGTCCAAGCGCGACCCGGAGACGCTGCAAAAGATCTACACGGTCGACACCAGCAAGGTGAACCGCATCCGCTTCTTCTGCTCGGGCGGTTACCCGGGCTCGGAGTATGAATTCTGGGGCCTGTTCAAGGGCGACTTCCACCTGTTCTGCCCCGAGAGCCGCCGCGCGCCGGTGTTCCTGCTGGGCACCGACCGGCTCGGCCGCGACATGCTCTCGCGCATGATCTACGGCTCGCGGATCTCGCTTTCCATTGGCCTGATCGGCATCTTCCTGAGCTTCGGGCTCGGCATCGCCATCGGCGGCGTGGCCGGCTTCTATGGCGGCTGGATCGACAACGGCGTCCAACGCCTGATCGAGGTGCTGAAATCCTTTCCCCGATTACCGCTCTGGATGGCGCTCTCGGCGTCGTTGCCGGCCAAATGGTCGCCGCTGGTGATCTATTTCGGCATCACGTTGATTCTGGCTATGCTCGACTGGCCCTCGCTCGCGCGCGCCGTGCGATCGAAACTCCTGTCACTGCGCGAGGAAGACTTCGCCGTCGCGGCCAACCTGATGGGGGCCAGCACCAAGCGCATCATCGGGCGTCACCTGGTGCCCAGCTTCGCCAGCCACCTGATCGCCTCGGCCAGCCTCGCCATCCCGGAGATGATCCTCGGCGAGACGGCGCTGAGCTTCCTGGGCCTGGGCCTGCGCCCGCCGGTCACCAGCTGGGGCGTGCTTCTGAACGAGGCCCAGAATATCCAGGTGGTGGTGCTCTACCCGTGGCTGATGGCGCCGATGATACCGGTGATCCTCACGATCCTGGCGTTCAACTTCCTCGGCGACGGCCTCCGGGACGCGGCCGACCCGTATAAGTAAGCGGCGTTACACTTGCCGCTTGCGGCCCAGTGCGACGATGTCGACATGCTCGGTGACACCCTCGACCGCGCGGCCGATCCGCCGCTCGCCCGGCTCCCTCGGCACGAACCCCTGTTTCAGTGCCAGGTCATAGACATCCGTCGTCACCACCGCACAGGCGTCTTCGTACTTGGTGTGCTTCTCCAGCTTCGCGGCCAGGTTCACCGTGTCGCCGATGACCGTGTATTCGAGCCGGCTCTCGTCACCCACGGCAGCAAAAATTAGATCGCCCGAGGCGGCCGCCGCATTCACATCCAGCGCGGGCTTACCCGCCGCCACGAGCTTGCGGTTCCAGGCCTCGATCGCCGCCACCGCCGCCTCGATCGCCCGCAGCGCGTCCGCGGCGTAGCTCTTGTTCGGCTCGACCGCGCCGAAGGTGGCCATCACCCCGTCGCCCATGAACTTGTCGATGACCCCGCCATTGTCCTGCACCACCGGCACGATCCGCGATTGATATTCCGACAACAGGCCGACCAGCGCCCCCGGCTCCATTCGCCCCGACAGGGCGGTGAAGCCGCGGATGTCGAAGAACACCACGGCGGCGGCCCGGTGCTGGCCCTCGCCCGGGCGCAGCGCATGCTCGCCGCCGGTGATCCGGTCGGCCACATACCTGTCGAAGAAGCGCGACAGATCACGCTTGGCCGAACCCTCCGACACGGCGGTGAACAGCATCTGGCGCGCCCGCAGCACGGCCGCCGCCAGCACCGCCGTGACGATGCCGATGGTGATCAGCTTGTCGAACTCGGCCCCCAGCAGGATCGTGTTGCCGGTGATGTATTCCACATAGTTGCGGGTGACGGTCATCTCCCCGGTCTCGAACGCGGCGGCATAGAGCACCAGCAGCGACCAGCCGGTCATGGCGGTCATGCCAGCCAGCAGCACGTAGCGCGCATCGAAACGCAGCGCGCGCAGCGCGATGAAAATGAACACATACAAAAGCGTCGGCGCCTTGAGATAAAACGATGGCGGCTGCTGGTAGGTGCGGTGAAAGCTCCAGATCAGCACCATGAGCAGCGCCATGTCGGCGATCACGGACAGGGTCAGGAACCAGCCCGGCAGGCGTATCCTGCAGCTCGCCCAGAAACGCGCGACGGAGAAAACCAGATACCCGCCCAGCGCGCAGGGGGTCAACTCGAAGGCGAGCTCCGTGTTGCCGCCGCCCGGTGCCAGCACGAACAGCCCGCCGAAGATCACCACGATGACAATCTGCACGACCGAGATGATCTGTTCGGAGCGGTCCTGCTGGCGCGCCACATCCTCGCGCACCCGCAACGGCAACACCGGCGCAGTCCCGCCACGCAGGGCGGTGAGCATGCGGGTGATCGGGTTGCGGGATGCTTCGTCGGTGCGCGCGGTCATGGTTCCTGGGTTCGGCTGTCCGTCGTCAACGCCCTGATATGGCGTCGTGCGACCCCGAGTTCTCCTCAAAGCCCCGTGATCGGGCCGGGAACAGCGCGCCTAGAAGGTCAGCGTCAGGCCTTCGCGTGCGACCACCGTGTTCTCGAAGCGGTCTTTCGCCTCTTTCACGATCTGCGCCATCGCCGCGTCGTCATGGGACGGGTCGTGGTGGAAGGGCACAAAGGTGCCCACCTTGGCGATCTCGGCCAGGGCCGCGCCCTCCTGCCATGTTGAGTGGCCCCAGCCGACACGGGCGGGATACTCATCCTCGGTATAGGTGGTGTCGTAGATGAACAGATCGGCCCCCTGGATCAGCTCCAGGATGGTCTCGTCATGGGTGCCTTCCACATGCTCGGTGTCGGTCACGTAGCAGACGGCCTTGCCGTCGCGCTCGATCCGGTAGCCGGTGGCACCACCCTGGTGGTTGAGAGGGGCGGTCCGCACGGTGGCGCCGCAGGAGAGATCGAATGTCTCGCCGGCGCGGAAATCCTTGAAGCTCTTATCGGCCGCCATCACGTCCATGGGGATGGGGAACAGGGGGTCGGCCATCATCGCGCAAAGCACGTCGGCGAGTTCGCGTTCGGGCTGCAGGTGTCCGGCCCAAAGGCGCAGCTTCGAGTCCGGGCAGTAGGCCGGCCCGAAGAACGGCAGGCCGACGATGTGGTCCAGGTGGGTGTGGCTCAGGAGGATGTCCGTATCCACCGCGCCGCCCATGTCGCCGAGCGCATTGCCCAGCGGGCGGATGCCCGTCCCGGCGTCCAGGATAATGTGGCCGGGTTTCCCGTCCGGATTTTCACCGCAAGTGATCTCGACACAGGACGTGTTGCCGCCGAACACGGTCGTGGCCGGGCCCGGGCACGCGATCGAACCGCGCACCCCCCAGAACGTCACCTCGACGCTGCCCCCCTCGGCCACGTCAGGCGCCCTCGCCACCGGCCTTTCGGCGCGGCATATATGTCAAACTAGAATACATCGACCTGAAGACTGCCAGAGTTCTGCAGGCTCTGGTAATGGCGGAGTGATATAGCGAAGGGCTATTTTCCGTCACCGACAGGCGTCCACGATTATTGAATTTTTGGGGAACAATCCGGCGCACCAACATCGGCGCGCGAACAGTGTGCGGGCCGACGGGACCCGCACACTGTTTTTACGCGGTCAGGACTCCGACGGCTGGGCCGACGATGGCTCCACATGGGTCGTCGGCTGGCCGATCTTCTCCCGCTGGCTATCCCGGTAGATCGCCGTCATCAGCGAGATCCCCATCAGCACCATGACAAAGCTGAAGGGCAGCGCACCGATCACCATCGCGGTCTGGATGGCGCCCAGGCCACCGGCAATGATCAAACCGCCAACCACCAACGCCAGCGCCGCACCCCAGAACAGGATGTGCGGGCGGGCCTTGGGGCCCTCGTCGCCCGCGGCGTTGATGGTGTTGATGATCAGGACCGCGCTGTCTGCCGACGTCACCAGATAGGTCAGCAACAGGATGACGATGATGATCGACATCAGGTAGGCCAGGGTGTCACTCAGGATAACCGCCAGCATCGCGAACAGCTGGTCGGCCTGACCGGCATCGGCGATGGCGCCGTTGGCGACCCCGGAAAGCTCGAGGTCGATGGCGGTGCCGCCGACCAGCGCAAACCAGATGAAGCACATGGCCGCCGGAATGATCAGCGCCCCCAGCACATACTCGCGAATGGTCCGGCCCTTGGAAATGCGGGCCAGGAAAACGCCGACAAACGGCGCAAAAGCGATCCACCAGGCCCAGTAGAAGATGGTCCAGCCACCTTGCCACCCGGCCAGGGCGTCTCCGGTTTCCGTGCCGTCCTCGGCCCAGACCGTCAGCAGGTTACCGGGAATGGAGGCCAGGTAATCCCAGATGCCGACGAAAAACGCCGTCAGGCCGAAGAAGGTGGAACCGAACAGGAGGAAAAAGATCAGGACAAAGAAACTCAGCCCCATGTTGATGTTCGACAGCCACTTGATTCCCTTGCCGACGCCCGAAAGCGCAGACAGGGTCGACGCGCCCATGATCACGATCAACGCCATGACAATGCCCAGCGACGAGGTCGACCGGGACCCATCCGCGGCCGTCGTGAAGAGCCAGTCGCCCACGCCGATCCGCGACAGGCCGGAGACGAACTGCTCCACGCCGAAACCCAGCGTCTGGGAGACACCCAGCACGGTGGCGACGACGGCCACGACATCGACCAAATGTCCGACCGGGCCGGACAGGGCCTTCCCGAACAGCGGCGTCAGCGCCGAGCGGATCGTCAGCGGCAGCCCGCGGCGATAGGAGAAATAGGCGAGCGCCAGGCCCACGATGGCGTAGGAGGCCCAGGCCGCCAGCCCCCAATGGGTGAAGGACCAGATATAGGCTTCACGCACATTGCCCGCCGTGCTGCCCTCGGTCACGCCCATAATCGTGCTGGGGTTCGCGGCGAAGTGATACATGGGCTCGGCTGTCGCGAAGGTCAGCATGCCGATGCCGATGCCCGCGCCAAACATCATCGAGAACCATGAAAAGTTCGAGAATTCCGGTCGGTCGTCCTCATGGCCCAGGCGCAGCCGGCCGGCCGTCGGCCAGAGCGCCAGCGCGAAGCAGAGGATGACGAAGAACGCCATCGCATAGACGTACCAGTAGTTGAAAGAAGCCAGGATGATGCTGTTCAGATCGCCCAGGACGGCGGCGGCCTGGGCGGGAAAGGCGATCGCCCACAGGATCAGGGCGCCGACGAGAATTTTCCCGGTGATGGTGACGTCCTTGGTGAAGCCCCGGTAGAATCCCGACGCCGAAATCGGAATGGGCAGATCAGTGACTGGCTCTTTGAATGACATCGTGCTCGCTCTTTGTAATTACGCACGAGTGTCTGATCATATAGATTCGCCGCCAGATAACAAACCTGGGCCGAACAATTTGGGAATAACTATAGGGCAAGAAAATTTTATTATGTGATTACTCGTGTTTAATATTTTTAGTCATCTTTTTTTGAATATCTGCGATTCTTCTTCCCGCCCATCACACGAACACTGTAAACCCGGCACCTTGGGGCAAACCGCCCGAACACGAACGACCGGCAACAGCTGAGAGCTCCCGAAGCATGTCCAACCCCGCCACCCAGACTTCGCAGACCAACTGGACCGGCGTGTCCTACGGGATCGTGCTCGGCTTCGTGGCCGCCTACTTCCAGTTCAAGGTGCCGCCGGTCCTGCCGGTGATGTTCGATCTGTACGGCTACAACACGATTGTCGCCGGCGGGTTCATGTCGATCTTCGCCATCGCCGGCATGCTGATCAGCGTGCGGGTCGGCCGTGCGATCCGGCGCGACGGCGCCCAGCGTTACCTGATGGCCGCCTTCGCCCTGATGCTGGCGGGCACGGCGCTCGGCCTGGCCTTCCCCGAGTCGGGCTCGGTGATGCTCACCTCGCGCCTGATCGAGGGGTTCGGCGCCGCGGTGCTCGCCGTGTGCATGCCGGCGTTTGCCAACATGAGTGCGGGGCCGGGCCATCTGCCGATTATTATTGCCGCCCAGGCGACCTGGATTCCCGTCGGCCAGCTGGTCGCCAACATCGTCGCCCAGCCCTCCGTCGCGGTCGATTTCTGGCAGCCGGTCTGGTGGTTCGGCGCGGCGGCCACGGTCGCGGTGGCGCTGTGGACGTTGTGGATTGTCAGGCGCGGGAGCGTGCCGGGTGTCGCCCATATTCGTGCGGCGCCGTCTGACAAAGACGGTACTGCGCCGCCCAAACAGGATGCTGCGCCTCTCACACCGAAAGAGATCCGCGCGCTCTGGGTCGCGGCCGTCCTGTTCTTCCTGTGGCAGGCCCAGTTCATGGGCTACTTCACCTGGCTGCCGGTCTACCTGGTGGACGTGCGCGATTTCACCGCCGACGGGGCGGTCCAGCTCAACCAGATCCCCGTGGTCGTCCTGCTGGTCTTCTCCCTGATCGGCGGGATGATCCTCAAGACCGGCGTCGGCGTCATCAAGCTGCTGACCTTCGCGCTGGCGCTCCAGGCGGTCGGCTGGGCGATGATCCCGTTTGCCGGCAACGCCGTCATCGGGTTGACCAGCCTCGTCGTCTGGGGGATTGCGGCGGGCCTGACGCCGACATCGCTCTGGGCCCTGCCCTCGACCCTGGTCGGCGGCCACCGCGCCGGGACCGACGCCTTCGCCGTGGTCCTGACCGGGCGTTACCTCGGCATCCTCGCCGGGCCGCTCATCGCGGCGGGCATGTTCGAGCTGACCGGCGACTGGATCACCGTCGCCTACACCTTCGTGGTCATCGCGGGCGCCACGATCGTCGGCACGCTTTATCTGGGAACGCGCATCCGCGACTTGCGGGAAGGCAGCTAGGGAAACTCGCGCCTAGGGAACCAGGCGATACCCGCCCGGCTCGGTTACCAGAATCCGTGCGTTCGACGGGTCGGCCTCGATCTTCTGGCGCAGGCGGTAAACATGGGTCTCCAGCGTGTGGGTCGTGACCCCGGCGTTGTAGCCCCAGACCTCGCCCAGAAGCGTGTCGCGGCTGACGACCTTGTCGCCGGCGCGGTACAGATATTTGAGGATCGCCGTTTCCTTCTCGGTCAGGCGCACCTTGCGTTCGTCACCATCGACCAGGATTTTCTGGGCCGGCTGGAAGGTGTAGGGCCCGATGGAGAAGACCGCGTCCTCGCTCTGTTCGTGCTGGCGCAGCTGGGCGCGCAGGCGCGCCAGCAACACATTCAATCGAAACGGCTTGGCGATGTAGTCATTCGCTCCGGCATCGAGACCGAGGATCTGGTCTGCGTCGGTGTCGTGGCCCGTCAGCATGATGATCGGCGACTTCACGCCGTTGCGCCGCAGCAGGCGGCAGACCTCGCGGCCGTCCATGTCGGGCAGGCCGACATCGAGCAGGATCGCGTCGAAATATTCGTCCTTCGTCACCTCGAGCGCGGCCTCGGCCGTCGTGGCCTCCGTGGTCACGAACTCCTCGTGCAGGCGCAGCTGCTCCGAGAGTGAATCCCGCAACGCGTCGTCGTCATCGATCAGCAGGATCTTCTTGCCGTTCGCGGCCTTGGTCTCAATTACATTCGTCATCGCCAAACTCGCCATGTTTATGCACTCACCTGCACGCCACGCCAGAAGGCGACGTGGTCGCGGATGTTTTCCGCGGCCGGTTTCGGATCGGGATAATACCACGCCGCGTCGGCGTTGACCTCGCCGTCGATATCGACGGAGAGATAACTCGCCACGCCTTTCCAGGGGCAGCCGGTGGTCGTGGTGCTGTCGGTGAAGTGTTCCCGCTTCAGCGAGTCCATCGGGAAATAGATGTTCCCCTCGACGGTCTCGTAGCTCTCGCTCTCGGCAAGAACAATGTTGTTCCAGACTGCTTTCGCCATAACGGCCCCCTTTGCGTTGCCAGACAGGTAGCGTCGCGCCGCGGTATTGCAAGAGGCAGACCCCTGAATCCGGGGCCTCACGATCGATCACGTTCCAGCGAGCGACGGCGCGATTCCGGCCCCGCGCTCGTATCACGAGACAAGTTCCGCGCCCGTATTGCCGAGGGACCAAGGTTGGCGCATATTCCGCGCAACCCATAACCACCGACCCCGTGATGCAACAGCTTCCCAACACGCTCCAGCCCGTCGAACGCGCGATCTCCGATCTGCGCCGGGGTGCGACCATCGTCCTTCTGGGGCCGGACCGGGCGCTGCTGGTCCACCCGGCCGAGGGAGCGACCGCCGGCCAGCTGGCGCGAATCTCGGGGCTGACCAACGCCTCGCCCGCATTGCTGCTGACCGGGCGGCGCGCTGCGGTGCTTGAGCTGACCGACAAGCCCGATGGCGCCGTGCGCCTGGCGCTTGCCGACGGGATCACGGCCGAGAGCGTACGGATGATGGCCGATCCGGCGGGGCCCCAGTCCGAAACAAAACTGCCCGCCATCTCGATTTCCCAGATCGACCCCGGCCGCGATGTGACAGAGACCGGCGCGATCGAGCTTCTCAAGCTTGCCGGGCTGCTCCCCGCCGCCGTGGTTGCCGCCGTACCGGCGGAGCGCCTTGAATATCTCTCGGCCTGGGCCGAGGCCCAGTCCATGCTGACCGTCGAGCTCGAGCATGTGCTCAACTATCAGGAAATCGAGGCGCGCACCCTCGGGCGAGTCGGCGCGGCCCGGGTGCCCCTGGGTACCAACGAGAATGTCGAGATCGTCGCCTTTCGTCCCAGCGATGGCGGCCGCGAGCATCTGGCCATTGTCATCGGCGCACCGGACACGGCCAACCCCGTACTGGTCAGGCTCCATTCGGAATGCTTTACAGGCGACCTGCTGGGCAGCCTGCGCTGCGATTGCGGCGACCAGCTGCGCGGCGCGATCGACGAGATCGGCAAGCAGGGCGGCGGCATGATCCTGTATCTGGCCCAGGAGGGCCGGGGAATCGGGCTGGTCAACAAACTGCGTGCCTACACGCTCCAGGACCAGGGCCTCGACACCATCGAAGCGAACCAGCAGCTCGGCTTCGAGGCCGACGAGCGGCTCTACCGCCCGGCGGCCGAGATGTTGCATCAGCTCGGCTTCAAGACCGTGCGGCTCCTGACCAACAATCCCGACAAGGTGGCCGCGTTGCGTGAGTGGGACATCGACGTCGCCGAGCGGGTCGAGCACAGTTTCCCGTCGAACCAGCACAATGAGTTCTACCTTGCCACCAAGCGGGACCGGGCCGGACATTTGTTCTAGACGCCCGGCAAATAGTGCCGTGACAGCGCGGATGCCCAAAATCTGCTGCGTCACAACCCTCTGATTTAGCTATATATTTTTTATCGCCGGCTGGCCCCGTGCTTGCCAGGTTGGTTTCGATATGAGTCTGATCGATCCCAGCGCGCACAGCGAGGCCATGCTTGGCTATCACGATCCCACACTTGGTGTGGGCATCGATGCGCGCGGTGAATTCGGCGGCATGGAGAGCGCAGACGGCGAGGGCTTCTTCTCCACACTGCTCGATATCATCAACCCGCTGCAGCACATCCCGCTGGTGTCCAACCTGTATCGCGAGATCACCGGCGACCAGATCAGCCCCTCGGCGCGTATCCTCGGCGGCGGCCTGTTCGGTGGCCCGATCGGCCTCGCATCGGCGTCGGCGAATGCGATCTTCGAGCAGGCGTCGGGGGACGACATTCTCGGCCACGCGCTGGCCATGTTCTCCGGCGATACTGCTCCGGACGCCGCCACACAGCAGGCAGACGCCGGCGTGCAAAGCGACGCCGAGACCGACATTGTCATGAGCGGCCCCCCTGCTCTGGCGAGCCTGAAGGCGGCGCCTCGCGAGGCCACGAATGCACCGCTTCCACTGGCGCCGCCGGTGAACGCGCAAAAGGCCGCGCTCGCGGATCAACCGATAGATAGCGAACCCCGGGCCGCCGCGGATGCGCAAGCCGCCAGGGAAACCGAGGCGTTCCCGCGCACACTCCGGCAGACTGGGTGAACGAGGCGCTGCGCGACGCGGCCACCATGAACCAGGCCGTACAAAACGGCGCCGCCCCGGCATTGGGCGAGGCGAAACCATGGGTCGGGAACGCCATCCTCGATGCGCTGGGCAAATACGAGGCGATGACCAAGGCCCGCGCCGAACAGCCGGCCAAGCAGGCCTCTGTCGGGCCGTCCTAGCGTATCTGCCCTCGCAGCCCGCACGGCGCAGGGCTAGACTCAAGTCATGGATATTCTCGTCACCCCCCGGCACGGGCACCGCGGCACCTTCACCATGTCCGATGAAACCCATGACTGCGCCCTGGGCCGCGGCGGTATACGCGCGGACAAGCGCGAGGGAGATGGGGCCACCCCTGCCGGGCGGTTCGCACCCCGCGAGATCCGCTACCGCGCAGACCGGCTCACCCTGCCCGAAACCCGGCTCGCCGCAGTGCCGATCGAGACAGACGACGGATGGTGCGACGACCCCTCTGACCCCGCCTACAACCGGGCAGTCACGTTCCCCCATGGTGCATCGGCCGAGAAAATGTGGCGCGACGACGGCCTCTACGATCTGCTGGTGATCCTCGGCCACAACGACGCGCCGCCGGTCGCCGGGCTGGGCAGTGCGATCTTCCTGCATTGCGCCTCTCCGGAACTGGGTGAGACCGAAGGCTGTGTCGCCCTGCCACGCGATACTCTGCTGGCACTGGTGCCGCTGATGCGCACAGACATGATGATCGATATTCGCGCCGATTAAGTCGCCGTTACCCGCGGGCCAAACACGCCGGTGCCGACCCGCACATGGGTCGCACCAAGCTCCGCCGCCGCATCAAAATCGGCGGACATACCCATACTCAGATTCACAAGCCCGTTGCGTGCCGCGATCTCGCCGAGCAGCGCGAAATGAGGCGGCGCGGGTTCATCGGCCGGCGGGATACACATCAACCCCTCGACCGGCAGCTCAAGCGCGCGGCATGCCGCGACAAACTGATCGGCTTCGGCCGGCAGGATTCCGGCTTTCTGCGGCTCCTCGCCCGTGTTGACCTGAACGAAACAACGGCGCGACGCGCCGGTGCGCTCGAACTCACGTGCCAGGTGCTCGGCCAGTTTTGGGCGATCGAGTGTCTGGATGACATCAAACAACGCAACGGCGGCGCGCACCTTGTTGGTTTGCAGCGGGCCCACCAGGTGTAACTCGAGGTCATCGAACTCCGCACGCCGTGACGCCCAGTGCGCTTCGGCCTCCTGCACGCGGTTTTCACCGAACACGCGCTGGCCCGCGGCGAGCGCGGCATCGATCCGCACCTCGGGTTGCGTTTTGCTGATGGCCACCAGCGCGACCGCAGCGGGGTCGCGCCCCGCGCGCGTCGCCCCGGCGGCAATGCGGCCACGGACGTGCTCCAGTCGCTCGGAGATATCAGCTTTGCCGGAATTCTCATCTTCGTGCGACACAACGCCCTCCGTTTCGTTAACGCGATGTTCGCGCGCGCGCCATCGTATTATAAAGATGCCATGGCAAATCGAATCGATACATTTGCAGACCTGATCGCGCCCATCAGCGAGGACGAGTTCTTCGGTGAGTATCACGATCAAAAACCGCTGCACATTCCCGCGCCGGCTCCCGACAAGCTCGACGATGTCATGAACTGGGCCACCTTGAGCGATATCCTCAACATGACGGCGATCTGGAGCCCCAGCAATCTGAAGCTCTTCCTCGACACAGAGGCCGTCCCGGTCGAGAAATACTGCCGCCCCGCCGTCGGCCGCAACAATCAGCAAACGATGCAGCCGGACGCCGACAAGGTCAAAAGCTGGCTGCGCCGGGGCGCCTCAATCGTGGCCAACGACATCGACACACTCACGCCCGGGCTGATCGCCGCCGCCGGTGCTCTGGAAGGCCGCCTCGGCGCGAAGGTGCAAAGCAACCTCTACTGCTCCTGGAAAACCCACCAGGCATTCCCGACCCATTTCGACACCCACGAGGTCTTCGCCCTGCATGTTGCGGGGGAGAAGGTCTGGAATATCTATGAGGGCCGCCTCGAGAACCCGATCGCCAACGATGCGTATAAGAACGTCGATGACGACTTCAACGAGAAGAACCGCGGCCAGCTTCTTGAACAGGTCACCCTGCGCCCGGGTGATGTTCTCTATATCCCGCGCGGCCAGTATCACGATGCGCTCGCATCCAGCGAGGGGTGCATCCATCTGTCTTTCGGCGTCACCCATGTTATCGGGATCGACGTGATGACGTTGCTGATCGAGCATGCCATCGCCGATCCGGCCATTCGGTCCAACATCCCGTTGCTCGGGTCCGGCGACGCCGCGGTCTCGGCATGGGTCGACGGCCTCGTCGACCTGGTCGCGGAGATCGGCAAGAGCAAATCCTTTCACTCGGCCATCGGGCCGTTGCATGACGCCTTCCACTATCATCGCGGCGGAATCGACCTGCCCGGTGATGCGCTAACGGAGTCCGGCGAGGACCGGTTCGAGGTCTCGGTCAAAAGCCTCAAGGTCGTACGCCAGAACGGCAAGGCGCAGCTGGAAAGCAGCAAGGGCAAGGTGCCCATCCCCAACGATATCGTCGATCCGGTTGCCTGGATCGTCGACGCCGGGCAATTCTCAAACGAGGAATTTGCCAGCGCCTTTCCGGATCTCGACGCCGCCGCGCGGTCAAAATTGATCCAGGACCTCTCCTCGATGCGGGTCATCGCGCCGGCATAGGCGCCGCGACAAGACAATATGACCGATCAGCAGAACGACCCGCTGCCCGACCTTTCGAGCGCATTAAGACTGCACCAGTCGGGAAAACTGGACGCAGCGCAAAAAGCCTACGAAGCCGCACTCGAAACCCACCCGAACCATGCCGATGCCGCGAATTTGCTGGGCGTGCTGCATACGCAACAGGCGAATTTGCCTGATGCCATGGCACGTTTCGCGCAAGCCACGGATCTCCAGCCGGAGAATGCGGATTACTGGTTCAACCGGGGTGAGTGCGCCCGGCGAATGGTGCAGGTTGACGACGCGATCGATTGGTATGGGAGCGCGCTGCGCCTTCGGCCGCGGTATAAGGACGCGTTTTCGAACCTGTCTGCGCTGCTCGCACAATCCGGCCGGCATGATGATTTCCTCCAGCTCGTGCACGATGGTCTCGACGACAACCGCGAAGCAACCGAGCATCTCGTCCAGGTCGGACAGGACCTAACTGGCCCGAAAGGCCAACAACACGGCCGCGTTGTTGTTCGAGCGCCTGGCCGCGCGTCATCCCGACAACCGGATCATCGGACGCAACCTCTCTGCCGCCCTCCTGCGCGAGGGCAAGCTCGAGGCCGCTTTCACACACCTGCAGGGCCTGGCCGATGCGCATCCCGACTGGCCCGACGCGAGCCATTTGTTGGGAGTGTGCCTCGAAGAGATGGACGAGGTCGATCCGGCGATCGCGGCGTTCAGCCGAACCCTGTCCATGGCGCCCAAGCGCGTCGACACCGCGCTCGCGCTCGTACGCCTGTTCGAACGCAGACGCGACCCGGCCGCCGCGCGAGAGGTTCTCGACAGCGCCCTCAAGATCAACCCGAACGAAGCCAGGCTCTGGTCACGCCTTGCCCAACATCTGGAGCGAACCTCCAGGGTCGACGAGGCAAATGACGCGGCGCGGTCTGCACTCGAACTGGACGGGGATGACCCTGTGGCGCGCACCGTCCTTCTACAAACCGCCGCGCGCGGGAAGGACTACGAACTCGCCCGGAAGCTTGTTCGCGACAGCGGGGACCTTGTCCGCGGCAGTCAGGCCGAAATTCGGTTCTCCCACGCCGCCGGAAAAGTGTGTGAGGCAACGGGCGATTACAAAGAGGCATTTGAATTCTACAGCCGCGCCAACGCACTGGTGCGGGAGCTGCCACGCGCGCGCCGGGCCAGATCACAGGAGCATCTGGCGCGCTTGCGGTCCAGCCAGCGATCGTTCGAGGATGCCCCGTCTGATTTCGGTGCGCCGGGCGCGACAGTTGTCGCGAACGAACCTGATCAGGATAAAGACGACGCGATCACGCCAATTTTCCTGGTCGGCTTCCCCCGCTCCGGCACCACGCTGCTCGAACGGCTCGTCAGCGGCGGCCCCGACGTTCATATCACCGATGAGCTTCCCACCATGCAGCGGGTCGTTAACCGGTTCTACGAGATCACGGACAGCCAGTATCTGACCCCCGAGAGCCTCGAACAGCTAACGGCAAACAACATCAGGGAACTGCGCTCGATCTACCGGGACAGGGTTTCCGCCATGGTCCCCCGCGCCCTGGAACCAAACGCGGTTCTGGTCGACAAGAACCCGATGAGTATCGTGGACCTGCCGCTGATCGCACGCCTGTTCCCCGATTCTCCGATTCTCGCCCTGTTTCGTGATCCCCGCGACGTCTGCCTGAGCTGCTTTACGACCGAATTCACCATCAACCGCACGACCCATCTCTTCTCCAGCATCCAGGATACCGTCGCGCTCTACGAGACTGTCATGGGGCTATGGAAGGCACATGCGCCGGCGTTGGGCGATCGCGTGATGGCGATACAGTATGAAGAGCTGCTAACAAATTTGTACGAGCAACTACCTGAAATTATGTCTTTTTGTGGGCTTGAGCCTTCGGATGCGAACATCGCCGCGGGTGAAGCCCCCCGGCAGGCCGGAGATTGGGTGAACACCGCGAGCTATGATTCTGTCTCTGAACCGGTTCATCAGCGCGCGATTGCCCGGTGGCAGCGGTTTGAGCCCTTCCTGGGCCCGGATTTCGCACCGCTAACGCCATATATTGACGGCGTAGACGGCCAAACCCCCACGAAATAGACAAACTCAACGATTCAAGGCCCTGAGCCACTGTTGTTTAATTGCAACAATCGGTGGAAATCGTTGCGGGATAATCACGGATTTAATTGCAACGCCCGGGCTTCCGGAGTTTTATCCGTCTCAAAGCTTCGCAACAAACGTCTGGCGTCCGCGAAAACGCCAGTTGTCTCGAAGCTGAACAGACCCAATGAGGGTCACTCGCGGACGCAAGTCCCTGAATTTGGAGGTTGGATTAATGAAAAAGACTCTACTAGCCACGACGGCTATCGTAGGTGCGACACTCCTCGCTGCTCCGGCAAATGCCGGCACGGTGGGTTCGCGCGACAACTTCGCCGTCACTGTTGGCGGTGTCCTTTGGTTCTCTGCTTATCTTCGTGACGAAGATGCGGGCGCAACCAACGGTCGCGGTTACGGCTTCACGGTCAGTGAATCCGAAGTTCACATCAATGCTCGCGCCACTGCCGACAACGGCATCAAGTATGGCGTCAGCATCGAGCTGAACGGCGGTGCTGCTGACTCGGCGACGGCCAATGCTGATGGCGGCGGTGTTGCCGACGAAGCTTGGGCGTTCATCGACAGCGACGCCTGGGGCCGCATCGAACTGGGCGACCAGGACGATGCCACGAACCGTATGCAGATTGGTGCGTGGAACGCGACCAAGGGTGCCGGCGGACCGTTCGGTGGTCTGGGTGACCTGAACACCGTGTTCGACGGTAACGGTGCGGATAACCTTATCTCGCGTGCGGACTGGCAGGTCTTCACGAGCTCGGATGCCACGAAGGCGACCTACTTCTCGCCGCGTTTCTCTGGCTTCCAGATCGGTGCCTCCTGGACCCCGGATTCGGGCGAAAGCGCAGGCGGAGGGGCTGTGTCTGACTCCGATTCCGATGGCGACTTCGAGAATGTCCTCGGCTTGTCTGCTAACTATGTCGGCAACTTCGACGACGTAGCTGTCGGCCTCTCGGCCGGCTGGGAAACCGGTAGCGACGAGACTGCTGGCGGTGCCGAGCAGGAAGATCTCTCCATCTGGGGTGTCGGCGGTCGCGTTGGCTTCGCCGGCTTCACGATTGGTGCTCACTATCGCGACTATGGCGACTCACTGCTGACCGCGGCTCAGACCGCTGGGGGTGCAGACGCGGGTAACCAGTACAGCGTCGGCGTTGGCTATCAGGCCGGCCCGTGGGGCGTTAGCGCTTGGTACCTCAAAGGTGAGAAGGACAACACGAACGCCCGGGAGACCGAGGTCACACGTTATGGTCTTGGTGCCGGTTATGCTGTTGCTCCGGGTTGGGCCCTTCGCGCCGAGCTCACGTTCAACAACATCGAGAACCCGTCGACCGCTGCTGCCGGTGGCACGGTGGACAACGACGGTAAGGGCTTCCTGCTCGTCAACCGTTTCGTCTTCTAAGCTGCATTACAGCTAGACGAGAAAGCAGGGCGGCAGATTTCTGTCGCCCTGTTTTTTTGTGCCTGAATCTCTGCTAATGATTCGGTACTTGGTTTCACCACGCCGCCGCGCGCCTGAAACAGCTGCATATCGGGTCCAGTCCATGAGTGCCAAACACGCTTTGCGTATCGTTGCTACAGTCCTGCTCGTCGGTCTGACCGCGTGCGAAGGTATCGAGACCGAACGCGCCGATGCGGATGGCTTCGAAGACAAGGACCGCAAAGCCGGCGGTAAACTTTTCGGCGACATCAATCTGCTCGGGGGCGGTAGCGACGAACCGACCAATTCAGGGATCGGCGTCA
The DNA here is from genome assembly GCA_965205535.1 of Alphaproteobacteria bacterium. Classification (GTDB taxonomy): domain Bacteria; phylum Pseudomonadota; class Alphaproteobacteria; order UBA6615; family UBA6615; genus UBA8079. The sequence goes on from CBDBHH010000005.1 coordinate 1,166,800, forward strand.
ACGGCTTTCTCTGGCGTGCATCCCTCGACACACTCTCATTTCTGCCCTTGTCTTCGGCCGACCCCTTCGGCGGCGTAATCATCACCGACTGGTATGCCCCCCCGGAGAGCCCTGAAGAGCGATTCAAGGTGACTGTCTTTATTCTGGGCCGAGAACTGCGATCTGACGGCGTCCGGGTCTCCGTCTTCCGTCAAAAGCGCGACACCGGTGCCGGGTGGCTCGACGCCAATACAGGCAAAAGCACGTCGACAAGCCTGGAAAACGCAATCCTTACGCGCGCGCGCGAACTGCGAATCTCCCAGTCGGACGGCTAACGGGGCGCATCACCTTTCGGTCCTTCATCCGACACGAATTTTTCTGAGCCGACGTGCCTGAGAGCATCAGGCACCGAGAAGGTTTCCGGACATGTCACAACGTTACAATTTTCGCGAAGCCGAGCAAAAATGGCAGGCCGCCTGGAACGAGCGCGGCACCTTTGCGGTCGAGGCGGATCCCGCGAAGCCGAAATATTACGTCCTCGAGATGTTTCCCTATCCGTCCGGGCGGATCCATATGGGGCATCTGCGCTGCTACACGCTGGGCGATGTTGTTGCCCGCTACAAGCGCGCCCAGGGCTTTAACGTTCTGCACCCGATGGGGTGGGATGCGTTCGGGCTGCCGGCGGAAAACGCGGCGATGGAAAAGGGAGTCCACCCGGCGTCCTGGACCCATCAGAATATTGCCACCATGCGCGATCAGCTTCAGGCGATGGGCCTGTCCATCGACTGGAGCCGTGAATTTGCAACCTGCGACCCCTCCTACTACCGGCACGAACAATCGATGTTCATCGATTTCCTGGCCAAGGACCTCGTCTACCGCCAGGACGGCTGGGTAAACTGGGACCCGGTGGACAATACGGTTCTTGCCAACGAGCAGGTCATCGACGGAAAGGGCTGGCGTTCGGGGGCGCCCATCGAACGACGACGCCTGTCCCAATGGTTCGGCCGAATCACCGCGTTCAGCGACGAGCTCCTGACCTCCCTGGAAACCCTCGACCGCTGGCCACCCAAGGTCCGCGCGATGCAGGAAAACTGGATCGGTCGGTCCGAAGGTGCCCATATCGATTTTGTGTTCACGCAGGATCGCGATGTGCCACTGCGGGTCTACACCACGCGTCCGGATACCATTTTCGGCGCCAGTTTCTGCGCCATCGCTGCCGACCATCCACTGGCCGAAGAAGTGTCAAACACCGACCCGAAAGCGGCAGCCTTTATCGAGGAGTGTCGGCAACTCGGTACCAGCGAAGAAGCGATCCAGACCGCGGACAAGCGCGGATACGACACCGGCCTCCGGGTCAAACACCCGTTTGCCGAGGGCGTCGAGCTCCCGGTCTACATCGCGAACTTCGTGCTGATGGGTTACGGCACCGGCGCAATCTTCGGCTGCCCGGCGCATGATCAGCGCGATCTCGATTTCGCCCACGCCTATGGCCTGCCCGTGTTGCCGGTGGTCGTACCCGACGATGCGGACCCCAAGACATTCGATGTCGGAACCGAAGCGTTCACCGATAACGGAAAAATCGCGAACTCGGATTTTCTCGATGGCCTGGACGTCGAGGCCGGCAAACGTGCAGTGATCGATCGTTTGAACGAGGCCGGCCAGGGCGAGGGAACGATAAACTATCGTTTGCGCGACTGGCTGGTGTCACGACAACGCTACTGGGGCTGCCCGATCCCGGTCATCCATTGCGCGGAGTGCGGGATTGTGCCCGTGCCCAAAAGCGAACTGCCGGTCGTGTTGCCCGAGGACATCGACTTCAAGTCGCCGGGCAATCCACTCGACAGGCACCCGAGCTGGAAACATGTTGATTGCCCGTCCTGTGGCATACCCGCCGAGCGGGACACGGACACCTTCGACACATTCATGGATTCGTCCTGGTATTTCGCGCGTTTCTGTTCGCCCGAAGCGGAGACCCCGGTCGCAGAAGACGAAGGCGCCTACTGGCTGCCGGTCGATCAGTATATCGGGGGCATCGAGCACGCGATTCTCCACCTTCTCTACTCGCGGTTCTTTATGCGGGCGATGCGCGACACCGACCATCTGGGCATCGACGAGCCCTTCGCCGGCCTGTTCACTCAAGGCATGGTCAACCACGCGACCTACCGTGATGACTCCGGCGAGTGGCTGGAGCCGCAGAGTGTCGTGGAAAACGAGGATGGAAGCTTCGTGCACGCCGACAATGGAGCCGCAGTCTCCGTGGGCCGCATCGAGAAGATGTCCAAATCAAAGAAAAACACGATCGATCCCACAGATGTCATCGCCGGCTATGGTGCCGACACGGCGCGTTGGTTCATTCTGTCGGATAGCCCGCCCGATCGCGACATGGAGTGGACGGATGCCGGTGTCCAGGGAGCCTTCCGGTTCGTAAACCGAATATCCCGGCTCATTCTTGATAACGTCGACCGTTTGCCCGCGCCGGACACAGACGCCCCTGGCGGTGGCGACGGCACCGCGGAACTCAGGCGTGCGGTGCATCAGTCCATTGCCGACGTCACAAATGATCTGGAGAATTTCCACTACAACCGCGCGGTCGCCCACCTCTACGAACTGGTCAATGCGATCTCCGCGGCAATCAAGAGCGAGGATGTTTCCGGGGTGGCTCTGCGCGAGGCGTTCGAGACGATTGTTCGTTTGATCGGCCCGATGATGCCCCATCTCGCCGAGGAAATGTGGAAAGCCCTCGGCCGGGACACCCTTATCTGTGATGAGGCCTGGCCTTTCGCCGACACGTCACTGCTTGTTAGTGACAGCGTGACAATGGCCATTCAGGTGAACGGTAAACTGCGTGGTACGGTTGAGATCGCCATAGACACGGATCAGGAAGCGGTAGAATCCGCCGCCAGGGCCGTCGCGAATGTGGCAGATTCAATTGGTGATAGTGACGTACGAAAGGTCATTTATGTACCGAACAAACTGGTCAACTTCGTTGTCTAGGCTCCGTGCTCTTCTGATTGGCGGCTTGTTTTGTCTGACGGCATGTGGCTTTGAACCGCTATACGGCACTCAGGAAAACGGCACCGCGACCGAAGACTTGCTAAGCCGGGTTTCCGTTTCTCCGATTGCGGACCGGCCGGGCCAGCTGGTTCGAATCGAGCTGACCAACCGCCTGACGCCAAGACCGGCCCCGACGCCACTTTATGTCCTCTCGGTCGTGCTGAATGAATCCAAGCAGGATCTCGCGGTGCGCCGGGATGCCAGCGCCACCCGAGCGAATCTGATTATCACGGCGAATTTCACCCTTACCGCTATCGGGTCCGAGGGCACCTTGTTGTCGGGAAACATCCGATCATCGAACGGGTATGACATCCTGACATCGGATTTCGCGACACTTGCGGCCGAGAATGACGCGCGGCGCCGGGGCGCAAGGGATATTGCCGACGGGATCATCGATCGACTGGCGATTTTCCTGTCCCGGGTCAGCAACCAGAACGCCGCCCCCGCTCGGCGATGAAAGTCTCCGCCGGTCGCGTCGCGGGTTTCGTCGCAAAGCCCGATCCCGGGATAACGGCCATTCTGGTCTATGGACCGAATGCCGGACTGGTACACGAACACTGTGACAGCCTGGCCCGCAACATCCTCGACGATCCCAATGACCCGTTCCGGGCCGCGGAGCTAACCGGTGCGGCCATCACGGAGACGCCGACGCACCTTGCCGATGAATTGCTCGCCCTGTCATTCGGTGGCGATCGGCGACTTGTGACCGTCCGCGATGCTACGGATGGACTGACAAAAAGCCTCGAAAGCGCACTCGACGCCGGCGCAGAAGCAGAGATGAATGCCGTCGCGGTGATCGAGGCGGGCGCATTAACTGGCCGGTCGAGTTTGCGAAAACTCTGCGAAAAGAGAGACGATTGTGTGGCACTCCCCTGCTACGCCGACGACGAGGAGGCCCGCGCGCAGCTGGCCCGGCAACTGTTAACCGAAGCGGGCATCGGAATTGACCCGGACGCGCTGCGTACATTGACCAGTTTTCTCGGAGACGACCGACTCTCCAACCGACGCGAAGTCGAGAAACTTATCCTTTTCGTGGGTCCCGACCAGACCGCAACGGGAGTCGACGTCCTGGCCGCGGTCGGCGATATCGGTGCCACGACCATGGACGATACGGTTTTTGCGGCCGCGGGCGGCGACATCGGACAGCTGGACCGCGCGATTGAGCGGTTTTGGGCCGAGGGTGGCGAACCGATTGGCCTGATCCGCGCCACCCAGCGACATTTTCAGCGGCTTCACCGCGTCGCCGGTCAGATCGAAAACGGGGTGCGATACGAGGACGCTGCGCGGAAACTTCGCCCACCCGTCTTCTGGAAACAATCCGGACCGTTCCAGCACCAGGCGCGGAACTGGTCGCGTGGCCAGCTCGAACTGGCGCTCGCGCGCCTCGGAGAGGCTGAACTCGTGCTCAAGACGACGGGTGTTCCCTCGCATGCCGCGTGTGGGCGCACGCTCTATGCCATCGCCAGCATGCGGCGATCGCGATAGTCATAACCCGTTGAAAAATAAAAGATACTTGGTTTCTACGCCGGGTTATACTTTCCTGTTAAGCCGCTGCAGGACATCGTCGAGTTGGTCGAAACTTGCGAACTCGATCTCCAGGACACCCTTGCCCGAACTCTCGTCGCCACGGGCGTTGATCGAGACCTTCAGACCAAGGACATCTGACAGGTCGCGCTCCAGCGCCAGCGTGTCGGTGCTTTTCGACGCTTTCGCTTTCTTCGGTTTCTTCCGGCCGGCGGTCTTGCTGACCCTTCCCTCGATATCGCGCACGGTCATGCCGTCCCGCGCGATCTGGCGCGCCAGCTCCACCGCATCTTCGCGCCCGACGAGCGCGCGCGCATGGCCCGCCGTCAGCTCGCCACGATCGACCATCTGGCGGACCTCGTCCGGCAATGTGAGCAACCGCAGCTGGTTGGCGATATGGCTGCGGCTTTTGCCCATGGCCTTGGCCAGCGCGTCCTGGGTGTGGGAGAAATGATCCATCAGGCGCTGGTAACCCTCGGCCTCCTCGATCGGTGAGAGATCTGCCCGCTGGATGTTCTCGATGAGTGCGATCTCGAGCGCCGCCCTGTCGTCGAGCTCACGGATAATAACCGGGACATCGTGCAGCTTCGCACGCTGTGCGGCACGCCAGCGTCGTTCTCCGGCGATAATCTCGTACAGATCTGCCTGTACCGGATCGCGTCGTACCAGGATCGGTTGCAGGATGCCCTTCTCGCGGATGGACTCGACGAGCGATTCAAGTTCGGCCTCGTCGAAATTCGTGCGCGGCTGAAACCGCCCGGGGTGGAGTTGCTCGATCGGCAGCTCACGCGCCGGCCGGGCCTTGTCCAGCTCCTGATAGTCTTCGCCGTCATCACCCAGAAGTGCCGACAGGCCGCGGCCGAGGCGCGGGCGCGAGGTGGGCTCGTTCATTCGGCGGCCTCCCCGATCGGCCCGATGCCTTCGCGGCGCAGCAGCTCGGCCGCAAGCCGGGCGTAGGCCTGGGCGCCGGAGCAGGCCAAATCGTAAACCAGGGCCGGCTTCCCATAGGACGGCGCCTCGGAAAGGCGCACGTTGCGCGGAATGACCGTCTTGTAGACCCGGTCGCTAAAATGCGCCCGGACATCGGCCTCGACCGAACGACAGAGATTGTTACGCCCGTCATGCATCGTCAGCACGATGCCCTGAATATCCAGGTTCTCGTTGTAGGCACGGCGAATACGCTCGATAGACTTCATCAGCCGGGTCATGCCCTCGAGCGCAAAATACTCGCACTGGAGGGGCACAAGGACTGAATCTGCCGCCACCAGCGCATTGATCGTCAGCAGGCCGAGCGCCGGCGGGCAGTCGATAAGGACATAGTCGTACCGGCCAAGGACCGGCGACATGGCCTCGCGAAGGCGGGACTCCCGGTGGGGGATATCAATCAGCTCGATTTCCGCGCCGGCGAGGTCGGCAGATGCGGGGGCGACATCGAGGCCCGGAATATCGGTCCGGCAAATCATATCCTCGAAACGCAGGCCACCAATCAGCACGTCATACACATCTGTTTCATATTCTGAAACACCCAGGCCGGTGGACGCGTTTCCCTGGGGGTCCAGATCGACCACCAGGACGCTCTGGCCGCACGCGGCCAATCCGGTCGCGAGGTTGATGGCGGTGGTGGTTTTGCCGACCCCGCCCTTCTGGTTGGCGACAGCGATGGTGCGTGTACCCCGCGCTCGTGCTGGGCCTTCGGGCATAAACGGGCCCGCGGTCGGGCGGTCGATGATGCGATGATCAGACACGGGATAGGTTCCTTATCTTGAGCACCGTGCCACTCGGATCCGACAGGCTTGGGTGCTGCTCCACTTCCATATTCCAGTTTTCGCTCGCGTCGGTCAATTCGTCATCGAGGCGTGTGCCCTTGAGGAAAAGACCATATCCATCGGGCTTCATGAGCCCCTCGGCATTTCGGAGAAGATCGGACAGGGGTGCAAGCGCCCTGGCGACAACGACATCGAACGGCTCAACATCGAGGCTCTCGATCCGGCCCTCAACGATCTCGGCGTTTGCATCGGTAAGGCGGCGGACTTCGCGAAGAAACGCACATTTGCGACCATCGGACTCGGCCAGAACCACACGGGCACCGGTGACGATTGAGAGAGCAAGCCCGGGAAAACCGGCGCCGCTGCCCATGTCCAGGACCCGCTTGTCCGGGGGAACCCGCCGGGCAAGCTGGACGGAATCGAGGAAATGGCGCCGCCACATATCATCCAGGGAATTGTTGGAGACCAGATTGATCCGAGGCTGCCAGGCCTGCAAAGTTTCGGCGTAGAGGTCGATCCGAGACAATGTTTCACGTGAAACATGCGGTGCCCCCGCATCTGTCACGAACGCGGCGAATTCATCGCGGGTCATCGGAATAGATGTGGGGGCGCCGTAATTCATGCGATCCCTATAGCAAGGAAGCGCCTAGGCACCAACCACAATATGTTGGGCACTACCTTCGTTTTTCTTGTGTTTATGCTTCACAAACCGCAGCAAAACCACCAGCGCTGCCGGTGTGACCCCGGGCACGCGCCCGGCCTGGCCCAAGGTCGCCGGACGTAACCGGCCGAGCTTCTCCGCAATCTCGTTCGACAGGCCGGGCACGCCGCGATAGTCGAAATCGTCGGGCAGCGCCAGCGCCTCGTCGCGCCGATAGGCTTCCACGTCGGCCGCCTGGCGATCGAGATAGCGCGCATACTTCGCCTCGATCTCCATGGTTGCGCGGATCGGTACGGGGACCTCCGCCAGCGCAGGCCAGATTTCCACCGCCTGCTCGAAGTCCGTATCGGGCATGGTCAGAAGGTCGAAACCGGTTCGCCTGACCCCGTCGCGGTTTATCTGTATCCCGTACTGGGCAAGGGCATCGGGAGTTGCGTTGACGGACTCGAGTTGTGCGCGCGCCCGGGACAGCGCCTCCGCCTTGCGCTCGAACAGCTGCGCTCGCGCCGCCCCGACGCAGCCAATCTCGACCCCGAGACGGGTCAGGCGCTGGTCCGCATTGTCGGCGCGCAGTAGGAGCCGATACTCGGCCCGAGAGGTAAACATCCGGTACGGCTCGTCTGCCCCCCGGGTGATCAGGTCGTCGACCATCACGCCGATATAGGATTGGGCGCGATCGGGCTGAAAACGCTTGGTGTCGCCCGACGCCTTCAGCGCGGCATTGATTCCCGCCACCAGCCCCTGCCCCGCGGCCTCTTCATACCCGGTAGTGCCATTGATCTGACCTGCCAGGAACAGCCCGGAAATCCGCCTCGTTTCCAAAGTAGTGCCTAGCTCGCGCGGATCCACGTAATCATATTCGATGGCGTAGCCCGGTCGCAGCACGCTGGCGTTTTCAAGGCCCGGAATCGCCTTCAGCATCGCCAGCTGGACATCCTCCGGCAGGGACGTGGAAATACCGTTGGGATAGACCGTGTCGTCGTCCAGCCCCTCGGGCTCGAGGAAAATCTGGTGGCGCTGCTTGTCGGCGAAACGCACGACCTTGTCCTCGATCGACGGGCAATAGCGCGGGCCGCCGCTCTCGATCTGGCCGGAGTAGATCGGCGCGCGGTCCAGATTTGCGCGGATCAGATCATGGGCCTCGGGTGTTGTGTGGGTGATATGGCAGTCGATCTGCGGTGTGGTGATCCCGTCTGTCATATACGAGAAAGGCACCGGCGGCGTATCGCCGGGTTGCCGGTCCAGGCCGTCCCAGTCGATGGTCCGGCCATCCAGGCGCGGCGGGGTTCCTGTTTTCAGCCGCCCGAGCACGAAACCCGCAGCCTCCAGGGTCTTCGAGAGCCCCATCGATGGCGCCTCGCCGAACCGGCCGGCCGGCGTCTGCTTCTCGCCGATATGTATGACGCCACGCAGGAAAGTGCCCGTCGTCAGCACCACGCACCCGGCGGTGATCTCCCGCCCGTCTGATAGCACCACGCCCGTGGTGCGGCCTTCCTCATCCAGCGTCAGGTCGTCGACGCCCGCGCCGAGTATTTCGAGATTATCCTGTTCAGCCAAAATGTCCTGGATCGCCTGACGGTAGAGCTTACGGTCCGCCTGGGCGCGGGGCCCCCACACAGCGGGACCCTTGGTCCGGTTGAGCATCCGGAACTGGATGCCACCCCGGTCGATGGCGCGGCCCATGATCCCGTCCAACGCGTCGATCTCGCGTACGAGATGCCCCTTGCCCAACCCGCCGATCGCGGGATTGCACGACATCTCGCCGATGGTCTCGAGCTTGTGGGTGACCAGCAGGGTAGACGCGCCAACCCGCGCGGACGCCGCAGCGGCCTCGCAGCCGGCATGGCCACCGCCGATCACGATCACGTCGTAAGTCCTGGCATCCGGATTGTTCATTGCGCGCGCTATGTAGGCCCTGTAGCTCGGCCTGTCAAAGCAAGCGGCGTATGACCGGTCGGAACCGCCGAAATCCAATGTTTCACGTGAAACATTCGCGCCCGGGTTTGTCTATTTACCAATGCAGAAATCCCGAAAAACCGTGTCCAGGATCTCGTCTATATCCACCCGGCCGGTGATCCGCCCAAGTGCGCGTAGCGCGACGCGCGCATCCTCGGCCGCGAGCTCAGGGTAGGGCGCGTCGGTTACGTTCGACAGGGCCGCGTTCGCGTCGACCAGCGCCTCCCGGTGGCGCTGCCGTGTCGGCAACGGCGCCTCTGTGGCATCGAGGCGCGCACGAACATAACCGGTCAGGTGCGACAGCAAATCCTCGAGCCCAGCGCCGGTCTCGGCCGACACCAGCAATGGTTTCATACCGTCGGGCAATTCCAGTGGGCTGTATGTTCCTTTCACCAAATCGGTCTTGTTGACGACGACAATCGCCTCGCCGGTGATCAGGCCACGCACGCGCTCGGGCAGCGTATTATCAGTCGCGTCGAGGATGACCAGGCGCAGGGCGGCACCTGCGGCCCGCTGTTCGGCACGCCTGACACCTTCGGCCTCGATATCGTCCGAGGCCTCACGGAGGCCCGCCGTATCCGAGACCGTGACCGCAAACCCGCCGAGATTGAGCTGCACTTCGATCACATCGCGGGTCGTACCTGCGACCTCGGAAATTATGGCCACATCACGTTTGGCTAAGTAATTGATTATGCTAGATTTTCCAACATTCGGCGCGCCAAGTATGACTATCGGGAAGCCACTGCGGATTTGTTCACCCCGATCCGCACCTACAATATGTTGTGCTATCTCCGCATTCAGCGCCGAAATTCTTTCTTCCGTCGCGGCCCTCAGGCCTTCCGGCAGCTCCTCATCAGAGAAATCGATTTCGGCCTCTGCGTAACCCATCAGATCGATCAGGCGCTGGCGCCACCCCTCATAGAGGTCCGCCAGCGCCCCGTCATACTGACGCAACGCCAAGCGCCGCTGGGCGTCGGTCTGGGCCGCCACGAGGTCTGCCAGGCCTTCCGCCGCGGTCAGATCGAGCTTGCCGTTCTCGAATGCGCGCCGGGTAAATTCGCCCGGTTCGGCGTGGCGGGCCAGGCCGGTGTCAGAAATCGCCTCTAAGACCGCCGCAAGCACCGCGCGCCCACCATGCACATGCAGCTCGGCGACGTCCTCGCCGGTAAAGCTACCCGGCGCGGGAAACCGCAAGACCAGCGCCTGATCGATAACGGGGCCATCGCCACCGAGCTTGTGCAGGGCGGCATAGCGGGCTTCGGGCAACGGCGAGACGCCGAGCGAGGTCAGCAGCGCATCGGCCTGGGGACCGGAGATGCGCACGACCGAGACACCGGCCAGCCCCGCGCCACTCGAGAGCGCGTAGATCGTGTCGGATATTTTGTCTGTCGAGGAGCCCAAGGCGGTATTACTTGCCCGGCTTGGTCGCGTTGGTCATCGACGACCAGAACGCGTTCTGGAACTGCTCCCAGCCCTCGGCGCCGTCGCCGGGCATACCGCCGTCCGGCATCCACGCCTTGAAGAGGCTCTGGGGATCCATGGCCGACATCGCCTCCATGGCCTGCTTCTGCCATTCCTCGACGACCGCCTGCTGGGCCGCCGACACATCCGGCAAGCCCATGAAGCTGCGCGCCTCTTCCGGGGTGCAATCGATATCGATCGTGACTTTCATAATCCGTCCCTCCACTAGCTACCGCCACCTTGTCTATGCGCATGACGCGCCGACATTGTAGGTTGCGTTACCTTCCGTCCCGCCGCTGATCCCCGAACCCCAGAGACCGCCGCAATGTCCGAACAGACGCCCCAGAACATGCTGGCGAACGAGACCAGTCCGTATCTTCTGCAACATGCGGACAATCCCGTCCACTGGTATCCGTGGGGCGACGCGGCCCTGGCCCGGGCGCAGGCGGAGAAAAAACCGATTCTGCTCTCGATCGGCTACGCCGCGTGTCACTGGTGCCACGTGATGGCCCATGAGAGCTTCGAGGACGACGACACGGCCAAGGTGATGAACGAGCTGTTCATCAACATCAAGGTCGACCGCGAAGAACGCCCCGATCTGGACGCAATCTACCAGGGCGCGCTGTCCCTGATGGGCGAGCAGGGCGGCTGGCCGCTGACCATGTTCTGCACGCCGGAAGGCAAACCCTTCTGGGGTGGCACATATTTTCCGCCGCGCGCCGGCATGGGCCGACCGGGTTTCCCCGACCTGCTGGTACATATCGACAAGATCTACCGGGTCGAGCAGGAGAAGGTGCAGTCCAACACACACGCCATCCTGCAGGCGCTCGGCGACATGGCCCGCCCTCAACCGGGTGCCGCACCCGGCCCCGAACAGATCACGGCCTTCGCCGACGCAATCGCCGACCAAGTTGACCAGCGACATGGCGGCTTCGGCACGGCACCCAAATTTCCCCAATGCGGCGTGTTGTCCCTGATGTGGGCCCACGGCGGGGAGGCCGCGCGCGACGCCGTGACCCTGACTCTCGACCGGATGGCCCAGGGCGGCATCTACGATCATCTCGGCGGCGGGTTCGCGCGCTACTCCACCGACGCGGCCTGGCTCGCACCCCATTTCGAGAAGATGCTGTACGACAACGCCCAGCTGCTGGAGCTCTATGCCCAGGCCTGGCGCGGCACGAAGAATCCCCTTTATGCGCAGCGCGCCGACGAAACCGTCGCCTGGCTGCTGCGCGAGATGACCCATCCCGACGGCGGCTTCTACGCCACCCTCGATGCGGATTCCGAAGGGGTCGAGGGCAAGTTCTACGTCTGGAGCGAGGCCGAGATCGACGCGGTGCTCGGCGACAATGCCGGCGCCTTCAAGGACGCCTACGACGTGCGACCCGACGGCAACTGGGACGGCCACAACATTCTGAACCGGACCCGCGACCCGGAACTGAAAGACGCCGACACCGAGACGAGTCTCGCCGCATCACGGGCGAAATTATTCGAGGTTCGCGCACCACGCATACGCCCCGCGCTCGACGACAAGATCTTGACCGACTGGAACGGCCTGATGGTCGCCGGCCTGGCCGAGGCGGCGATGACGTTTGCCCGGCCGGACTGGCTGGAGGCGGCCCGCAACGCCTATGGCTTCGTGCGCCACCACCTCAGCACCGATCTGCCCGACGCCAGCATCGAGCTCTCCCACAGCTGGCGCAACGGCGAGGCACGTCACCGGGCCACGCTGGACGACTACGCCGGCCTGATGACCGGCGCGCTGGCACTTTTCGAGGCCACGGGCGAGCAACAGCTGCTCAACGACGCCGGTGGGATCGCGGCCTATATCGAGCGGCATTTCGCCTCGACAGACGGGTCGTATTTCTTCACCTCGGACCTGGCGACCGACGTGATCACCCGCACGCGCACCGGCTTCGACAACGCCACCCCGGCAGGCAACGGGCTGCTGGCCATGGCGCTCGCCCGGATGTTCTACCTGACCGGCGATCCGGTCTATCGCGACCGGGCGACAGCAATCATCGAGGCCTTCTCGGGCGAGCTCCAAAAGAACGCCTTCGGCTACGGCACGCTGTTGCGGGCGTCAGGCATGCTCGCCGGCGCCACCCAGATCGCGATCATCGGCGACCCGGACGCGCCCGGCACGAAAACCCTGCAGCGTTCGGCCTTCAGGGGGGCGGCGCCCGGGCGGATCGTCTCGGTGATCGCGCCGACCGGCGCGCTGCCCGACGGGCACCCGGCCACAGGCAAGGACCAGGTCGACGGCAAGCCCACCGCTTATGTCTGCCGGGGGCCGGTCTGTTCCCTGCCGATCACCGACCGGGGCGCGCTCGTCGAAGAGCTTTCGACATGAGTACGAGCTGCGTTCTCGATTCTCCCGTGGGCCGCATCCGGGTCACCGAGGCCGGCGGCACAATCACGTTGGTCGAATGGACCGACGACCCGGCAACACCACCAACCACCAGGATTCTGCAGGACGCGGCGGCGCAGCTTACGGATTATTTCGCAGGCACCCGCACGACGTTTTCCCTGCCGCTTGCACCGGAAGGCACAGACCACCAGCAGAAGGTCTGGGCCGCAATGTGCGAGATCCCAACCGGCGCAGTACGCAGCTATGGCGATCTCGCCCACGAAATCGGTTCGTCGGCCCGTGCGGTAGGCACGGCCTGCGGCAAGAACCCGATCCCGATCATCGTGCCGTGTCATCGGATCCTTTCGACGGGCGGCGGCATCGGCGGCTATTCCGGGCGCGGCGGCACCGAGACCAAAAGGCAGTTGCTCGATCTCGAAGGATACGATTTCGGCGGCCCCGAACAGGGCCGCCTCGATCTTGAAGGCGGACTTCTTGAAGGCAAATTCGCCAGCCGATAGTCTCGGCCCAACACGAACACACAAAAGAATTTTTCCGGGGGAGTAATCACATGGTCCATGCAATCCGTTTCCACGAGGCCGGCGGGCCCGAGGTCATGAAGTGGGAAGAGGTCGAGGTCGGCGATCCCGGCCCCGGCGAGATCCGGGTGAAGCAGACCGCCGCGGGCCTCAACTTCATCGACATCTATCTCCGCTCTGGCGCGCGGCCGGTGCCGATGCCGAATGGTCTGGGGCTCGAAGGCGCGGGCGAGATCGTCGCGGTGGGCGAGGGGGTCAGTGACCTGGCCGTCGGCGACCGGGTCGGCTATGCCGACATGCCGCTGGGTGCCTATGCCGAAGAACGGGTGATGCCGGCGAAGATCGCCGTGAAACTGCCCGACGGCATCTCCGACGAACAGGCCGCCGCCATGATGCTCAAGGGCATGACCGTGCAGTTCCTGATCAAGCCCTGCTTCCCGGTGCAGCAGGGCCAGACCGTGCTGTGGCATGCCGCGGTCGGCGGGGTCGGCCTGATCGCGTGCCAGTGGCTAAACCATCTGGGAGTCACGGTCATCGGCACGGTGGGTTCCGAAGAGAAGGCCGAGCTCGCAAAAGCACATGGCTGTCACCACACGATCAACTACAAGGACGAGGACTTCGTGGCACGCGTGAAGGACATCACCGACGGCGCGGGCGTGCCCGTGGTCTATGACAGCGTCGGCAAGGACACGCTCAGGGGCTCCATGGAATGCCTACAGCGGCGCGGTTACCTGATCAGCTTCGGCAACGCGTCGGGCGCGCCGGACCCCGTCGAGCTCACCGAGCTCTCGGCCCACGGCTCGATCTACGCCGCCCGGCCCATGCTCTTCGACTTCACCGCCGAGCGGGACGAGCTGCTGGCCTGCGCCGGCGACCTGTTCGACGTGGTCTCATCGGGGGCGGTGAAGATCGAGATCAACCAGCGCTACCCCCTGTCGGAAACCGTCCAGGCGCATATCGATCTCGTGGGCCGCAAGACGACAGGTTCGACGATCTTGATGGCTTAGTTCGCACCGTCATACGCGGACTTGATCCGCATATCTCAGCGCAGACCCAGACGAGATGCCCGGATCAAATCCGGGTATGACGACTGTGTTTAGAGGCACACCACGCCTCATCCTGAGGAGGGCCGCCAGGCCCGTCTCGAAGGATGGAGCGAGCCGCCATGCTTCGAGACGGCGCTCCGCGCCTCCTCAGCATGAGGCGGCGTGGGGATCTGGTCACCCTTGTCGTCATGCCCGCGCAGGCGGGCATCCATAGTCACTGGCGTTTGCCCGGCAAAATTCGGTATTTATGGACTCCAGCCTCCGCGGGCGTGACGAGAGGGTGCGGTCGGCCCGCAGCCCTACTGGTTCATCGTGTCGTAGAAGTCGTTGTTGTTCTTGGTCGACTTCATCTTGCCGAGCAGGAACTCCATGCCGTCGACGACCCCCATGGGGTTGAGGATCCGGCGCAGCACCCACATCTTCGACAGGGCATCCTTGTCGACCAGCAGCTCTTCTTTTCGCGTGCCCGACTTGGTGATGTCGATGGACGGCCAGACGCGCTTGTCGGACAGCTTGCGGTCGAGGACGATTTCCGAGTTACCGGTGCCCTTGAACTCCTCGAAGATGACCTCGTCCATGCGCGAGCCGGTCTCGATCAGCGCGGTCGAGATGATCGTCAGCGAGCCGCCCTCCTCGATGTTGCGGGCCGCACCGAAGAAACGCTTCGGGCGCTGGAGCGCGTTGGCGTCGACGCCGCCGGTCAGCACCTTGCCCGAGGACGGGACGACGGTGTTGTAGGCACGCGCGAGACGCGTGATCGAATCCAGCAGGATCACCACGTCGCGCTTGTGCTCGACCAGGCGCTTGGCCTTGGCGATCACCATCTCGGCGACCTGTACGTGGCGCGAGGCCGGCTCATCAAAGGTGGAGGAAATCACCTCGCCGCGCACGGTTCGCTGCATGTCGGTCACTTCTTCCGGCCGTTCGTCGATCAGCAGCACGATCAGATAGATGCCCGGATGATTGGCCATGATCGCCTTGGCGATGTTCTGCATCATCACGGTCTTGCCGGTGCGCGGCGGGGCCACCAGCAGGGCGCGCTGGCCCATGCCGAGGGGGGCCACCATGTCGATGACACGGCATGACGGGTCCTTCATCTCGGGGTCGTCGATTTCCAGCTCGATCTTTCGCTCGGGATAGAGCGGGGTGAGGTTATCGAAATTGACGCGATGCTTGGTGTGGTCCACGTCGTCAAAGTTGACCTGGGCGACCTTGACCAGCGCGAAGTAGCGCTCGCCGTCCTTGGGAGAGCGGATCTCGCCCTCGACCGTATCGCCGGTGCGCAACGCAAAGCGGCGCACCTGGCTGGGGGAGACGTAGATGTCGTCGGGCCCCGGCAGGAAATTGGATTCCGGCGAGCGCAGGAAGCCGAAGCCGTCCTGCAGCACCTCGAGCACGCCGATGCCGGTGATCGGCACCTCATCTTCCGCGAGTTCCTTGAGGATCGCGAACATCATGTCCTGGGTGCGCAGGTTGCTCGCCCCCTCGATCTCGAGTTCCTCGGCAAAGGTGAGGAGATCGGCGGCGGATTTGTCTTTGAGGTCTTGGAGTTTCATTGCTTCCATGGGGAGGCCAGTTCTGTTTGGGAAATGCGACGCGCCCTATCGGCTGGGAACCGAATTTTCGGGGGCGTTTGAATTTGTCAGCGGAAGTTCGTGGACGCCGACGGGAACGCCGGAAGAAAACGACTTATGCGGAAGGGTGCGCGCGTTGGGTACTGTCTTGTGCGCGCCGTTATTACGCACTTAGTGGGCGTGCCGCGTCAAGTCAATCCTTGTGACAGAAATGGGGCAATCCCGTGTCGGCCGGTGCGTGGCGCGAAACCTTGGCCTAGATAACCATGGCCTAGAAAGGCCTGGCGATCACCATAACGACGATCACGATCATCAACAGCGTCGGCACCTCGTTGGCGAGGCGATAGGTCTTCGCCGGGCGGGTGTTGGCGTCGGCGGCGAATTCCTTGACCCATCTGGCAAACACGTGATGGGCCACGGTCATGCCGATCACCGCGGCCAACTTGATCCAGATCCACCCTGCGCCCCAATCGACGATGCCCGGCGTGCCCAGCATCAATCCGCCGAAAATATAGGTCGCGATCATCGCCGGGTTCATGATCGCGCGCAGCAGGCGCCGCTCCATCACCTTGAAGGTCTCGGACTTGGCGGACCCGGGTTCGGCATCGCAGTGGTAGACGAACAGGCGCGGCAGATAGAGCATCCCCGCCATCCAGGAGATGACCGCGATCACATGGAGCGACTTGATCCAGGGATAGGCCACAACGAGGAAATCACCCATGGCCGGTCATCCGGCCTTTGCGGACGTTGCCGGAACGGGACATTTCGACCACGCGGGCGCACACACTCGTCCGCTGCTCGCCAGAGGATCACCGCTGCAAATGTCGCAGCCTGCCGCGATGTTGCCCCGCACCAGGCCCGCCAACCCATCGATAAACGCCGGCGCGGTGCCCACGGTCGCCACGCGGATATACTCCGGCACGCCGGCCTTCTCGGCCAGCTCGCGATATTCGATGTCGAGCTCGACCAGGGTCTCGGAATGTTCCGAGACAAACGCGATGGGCAC
This sequence comes from Alphaproteobacteria bacterium, assembly GCA_965205535.1. Taxonomy (GTDB): domain Bacteria; phylum Pseudomonadota; class Alphaproteobacteria; order UBA6615; family UBA6615; genus UBA8079. The sequence continues at coordinate 1,183,716 of CBDBHH010000005.1, forward strand.
GACGACCACGGATTTGCCGTCGGCCCCCGCGCGCGCGATCTCATCGTCCGTCGAGGGGCCAATCCATTCCAGCGGGCCGACCCGGCTCTGGTAACAGCACAGCCAATCGAGATCGGTCCCGAGTTTGGCCATCACGGCCGCGGCGGTCTGCTCCACCTGGGACTGATAGGGATCCCCGCCTTCGACGATCTGCTTCGGCAGGCCATGGGCGGAGAACAACACGCGGAGATTTTCCCGATCGGCCGATGCCCCGGTGAGCGCTTCGGACAGCAGGCCCGTCACCCCGTCGATGAACCCCGGGTCAGTCGGATAACAACACAGCGCCGTCACGGGGATGTCCAGCTTGCGTTTCCGCGCGGCCCGCTCCCAGACCCGCATCATGGAGCCCACGGTGGTGGTCGAGAATTGCGGATAAAGCGGCAGCAAGACAATGCGGTCCGGGTTTGTAGCGACGACTTCTCCCATGACCGCGTCGCACATCGGGTGCCAGTAGCGCATGGCCACGAAGCATTGGTAGCTTTCATCGCCGCCCGCATTCAGCGCCTCTTCCAGCGCGCTTGCCTGGGCGCGTGTATTCGCAAGCAGCGGCGAGCCGCCACCGATATGGGCATAGATTTCCCGGGCGATAGGCGCGCGCTTGCGCGAGATAACCTTGGCCAGCAGCCAGCGGATGGGCGCAGGCGCGCCGATAATCATCGGGTCGTTGAACAGGTTGAACAGAAACGGCCGGACGTCATCCGGCCCGTCGGGCCCGCCCAGATTGTAGAGGACAACCGCGGTGGTCATGCGCCGGATTTCCACTCGCGGACGATTTCGGCGAGCCGCTCCACGTGGGAAAACGGCGTGTCCTTGTGGATGCCGTGAGCCAGGTTAAAGACGAACGGTCCCGCGCCCAGACCGTCGAGGATTTCCCGCGCTGCACGTTCCATCTCTTCGCCGCCGACCATCAGATAGGCCGGATCGAGATTTCCCTGTACTGGGCAGATCGGCTGAATTTTCGTAGCCGCCTCGGATGCGATCATGGACGCATCGAGCCCCACCGCGTCGACACCGGTACCGCGGATATAGCCCTCGAGACGGTCTCCGACGCCCCGGGCAAAACCGATAATCGGGACATCCGGCTGCCGAGCCTTTACCCCGGCAACGATCCGCGCGGTCGGTGTGATGACCCAATCATCGAAGTCCCCGGCCGGGACGGCACCAGCCCAGGTGTCGAAGAGCTGCAGCGCCTGTGCACCCGCCTCGACCTGAGCCACGAGATAATCCGTGGTCGATGTCACCAGGATATCCATCATGGCGGCGAAATCCCCGCGCTCGCGAACCGCCCAGCTTTTGATCTGATTGAAGTCCCGGCTGGAGCCGCCCTCGACCATGTAGGTCGCCACCGTCCAGGGCGCGCCGGCAAACCCGATCAGCGCCACATCGTCGGGCAACTCCGCGCGGACACGCGAGACGGTGTCGAAAACAGGCGCCAGATGACCGAGTGTTTTGCCAGGATCGAGTCTGGCCAGATCGGCGCCACCGGTGACCGGCGTGAGGACGGGGCCGGTGCCCTCGACGAAGCCCACTTCCTGGCCAATCGCATCGGGGATGACCAGAATATCCGAAAACAGAATCGCGGCATCGGGCCGGAAGCGCTCGATGGGTTGCAGGGTCACCCGGGCAGCGCGTTCCGGGGTGTAGCACAGGTCCAGAAACCCGTCGGCCTGAGCTCTGATCTCCCGGTATTCCGGCAGGTAGCGCCCTGCTTGGCGCATGAACCAGAACGGCGGGCGAGATCCGGTTTGACCGGCAAGGGCATCGAGAAACAGGTTGGACACGGGATTGAAAACTGACGTTTGGGCTGAGGTGAACAGGGGCCGACTATGCCGATCCGGTTATCCTGGCGCATCCTAAAAATAAGTAATTGAACGTAGTGAAAAGTGAAATGTAGTTGTAGATGTGCGGTGAGTCCGAGGGATAATTTGTTGTTCACAAATTCGTACAGGGTGGCGCTCGGATGTGCACGGGCGAGGCGCCAGGCTGTTCGCGAATCTCCTAGTGCGTTGTTCTGGAATATATTCGTGTCGGGATGCCGTGTGGATCACCGGCATCACGCGGATGGATGAAATTCTCCCGGTTCGATTCCATACCCGTTGTTGGAAACTTTGTCCGCCGTGGGATGACAGGCGGGCGTGCGAACGGCATAAGGTTGAACAAATATTTTGAGCCGCGTGAAGTTGCGACTTATCCCCGTTGTCATTGCATTCGCTCCCAGCCGAAATGGTGCCGAAGATGGCCGAAACCGCCAAACCAGCCGATACAGACGATGTTTTTCATTTGCATCTGGTCTCTGATTCCACCGGCGAGACCATTCGTTCGGTGTCGCGCGCCTGCCTGGCCCAATTCTCCGAGACCCCGTCGGTAGAACATTTCTGGCCGATGGCGCGCACCCCCAAGGCGATGGATCTGGTGCTCGAGGAAATCCACGAAAACCCGGGCCCAGTGATCTTCACCCTGGTGAATGACAGCCTGTGCGAGCAGCTGCTCCGGGGCTGCCGGCTACGCAAGGTGCCGTGTATCTCCGTGCTCGACCCGGTGATTGCGGCGGTCGGCAACTATCTGGGCCAGCAGCCGACCCATAATATCGGCGGCCAGCACGAGCTCGACGAGGCCTATTTCGACCGGATCGAGGCGATGGACTGGTCGCTGAGCCATGATGACGGGCAGCGAACCGAGGAGCTGAATGGTTCCGACATCGTCCTGGTGGGCGTGTCGCGCACGTCGAAGACACCGACCTGCCTGTATCTTGCCAACCGGGGAATCAAGGCCGCGAACGTGCCCTATGTGCCGGGCGTGCCGCTGCCGGAAATCCTCGAGGAACTGACCCATCCGCTGGTAATCGGGCTGACAAACGACCCGAAACGGCTGGTCGAGCTGCGCCGGGCGCGCCTGACGTCCCTGCACGAGAATGAAGAGACCGATTATGTGGACCCGGAAGTGGTTCGCGACGAAATCACCCAGGCGCGGCGCTACTTTGCCCGCAACAACTGGCCGGTCATCGATGTAACCCGGCGCTCGATCGAGGAAACCTCTGCCGCAATCATGAAAGTCTACGATCGACGCCTGGAAGAGGCCGAAAAGGACAGTGATGGCGCCGAGTGATCCACCGGCACTCGTCCTGGCGTCGGCCAGCGCGGTCCGGACCCGGCTTTTGACCGCGGCGGGCGTGCCCCATGACATTGTCCCGGCCGATATCGATGAGGCTGAAGTACGCGACCGGCTTCTGGCCGAGGGTGCGACCCACGCGTCGATCGCCGAAGTCCTCGCCGAGCTGAAAGCCCAACATGTGGCCGCGGATATGGCGGCCGACAGGATTGTGCTTGGCGCCGATCAGGTCCTGTCGTGCGAGGGGGAGCTGTTCGAGAAGCCGGTTGGCCTCGAAGGCGTACGCGGACACCTGAAACGCTTGATGGGCAAGGAACACACGCTGCATGCCGCCGTTTGCGCGGTGCGCGGCGGGGACGTCATCTGGCACCATAATTCAAGCGCAAGACTGTGTATGCGTACGCTTAGTGAGAGGTATATAGAGCATTATCTCGAGACCGCCGGCGAGTCTGTCTGCCAGTCTGTCGGCGCGTATGAGATGGAGGGCCTGGGCCCGAATTTGTTTTCCGAGATTGACGGTGATTTCTACGATATTCTCGGATTGCCGCTGTTGCCGGTGCTGGAATTCCTGCGGAACGAAGATGTGGTGATGACATGACGGGCGTTCTGAAAGCCGGGGTCATGGGCTGGCCGGTCGCGCATTCCCTGTCACCGGTCCTGCACGGGCACTGGCTCCAGCGCCACGCCATCGCGGGCAGCTACGAAGCGCTCCCCGTCGAGCCGGAAGATTTGCCTGCGGCGCTTGGAAAACTCGCAGAAAACGGGTTCCGGGGCGTGAATCTGACGGTGCCTCACAAGGAGGCCGCGATGGAATGCGTGGACGCGATCGATGATACCGCGCGCCAGATCGGCGCCGTGAACACGATCATCGTGGGCGACGACGGGGCGCTTTCTGCGACAAACACAGACGCCTACGGCCTGATCGAGAATATCCGGGCCAGCGCGGCGGCCGCGCTGGAAGCGAAATTCGACGGCCGGCCGGCGGTTCTTCTGGGGGCGGGTGGTGCGGCGCGGGCCGCGGTCGTGGGGCTTGCCGATGCCGGTGTGGCGGAGATTCGCATCATCAACCGGACGATCGCCCGCGCGGAAGCCCTGTCGGATCTGGCCGGTAACCCCGGCATGGCGGTCAGCGCCCATGGCTGGGATGACGCCGCGGCCGCACTTGCCGATGCAGGCCTGTTGATCAACACCAGCACCCTGGGGATGGCCGGGCAGCCGCCACTCGCGCTGGATCTGGCGCGGCTGCCTGACGATGCGGTGGTCAATGATATTGTCTACGCGCCGCTGGAAACCGGGCTGTTGGCGTCGGCGCGGGCCAGGGGGAACATCGTCATTGATGGCCTGGGGATGCTGTTGCACCAGGCGCGCGCGGGGTTTCACGCCTGGTTCGGCGTCGATCCCGCGGTCGACGACGAATTGCGGGCGGCCGTGTTGGACGCGCGCGACCGGCAGGCCGGATCATGATTGTGCTCGGCCTCACCGGCTCGATCGGTATGGGCAAGTCCACGGCGGCGGATATGCTGCGGGCGATGGGCGTGCCGGTGCATGATTCCGATGCGACGGTGCACACGCTGTTCGCCCGAGACCGGGCTCTGCGCGACGCAATCGGTGCGCGGTTTCCCTACGCGGTGAGCGATGCCGGGGTGGATCGCCAGGCATTGGGGGCCGCGGTGTTCGGCAACCCGGAAGCGCGGCGTGATCTTGAAGCGATTGTTCATCCCCGCGTGCGTGCTGCGGCAGATGTTTTCCTGCGGTTCCATCGCCGGCAGCGCACGCCGCTGGTCGTGCTCGATATTCCGTTGCTGTTCGAGACTGGCGGCGAAGACCGGGTCGACGGGGTGATCGTGGTCTCTGCGCCGGCCGGCTTGCAGCGCCGTCGCGTGATGGCGCGGCCCGGGATGGATGGCGAGCGTCTTGCGGGGATTCTCGCATCCCAGATGCCGGACCGGGAGAAACGGCAGCGCGCCGACTTTGTCGTGGAGACCGGGCTGGGCAAGGCCTATACTTTCCGCCGATTGAAGCGGATCGTCTCGGCGATCCGGACCGCCGCGCAGTCTGGCCCGCCCGGCAACATCTAGATCAGGACGGGCTCACGCGTGCGCGAAATCATTCTCGATACTGAAACCACCGGTCTCGACCCGGCCAACGGCGATCGCATCGTCGAGATCGGCTGCGTCGAGGCACAGCATCACATCCCGACCGGCGAGACGTTCCATGTTTACGTCAATCCCGAGCGCGATATGCCGGTCGAGGCATTCAACGTGCACGGGCTGAGCGAGGAGTTTCTGGCCGAAAAGCCGGTCTTCGCCGAGGTGGTCGGCGATTTCATGGAATTTATCGGCGATGCCCAGCTGGTCATCCACAACGCCAGCTTCGACATGAAGTTCCTCAATGCCGAACTCAAGCGGCTGGGATTCCCCATTCTTCCGATGGATCGCTCGACGGACACGGTGGCGCTGGCGCGGCGGACTTTCCCCGGCGCCCAGGCCAGCCTCGACGCCCTGTGCCGGCGCTTCGAGATCGATCTTTCCCGGCGCGAGAAGCATGGGGCGCTGCTCGATGCGGAATTGCTGGCGGAGGTGTATCTGCAGCTGCGCGGCGGCCGTCAGCCGGATCTGGCGCTGGCCGGCAATGAGAAGAAAACCGACAATGGCCCGGCGATCGTGCAACGCCAGGCACGGCCTGCCCGGCCCCACGCGCCGTCAGCCGATGAACTGGCCGCCCACGCCACACTGGTCGAGAGCCTGAACGCGCCGATCTGGTCGGCCGGGGATGACGAGGGAGCCGCTGGCGGCTGACGCCTAGAGTTCGAACTCGAACTTTTGCTTGTCTTCGCCGTTGCCTGCATCGCCGCCGCCATTCGGATCGGCGGCGGGTGCGCCACCCTCACCGGCTTCGGCCTGCACCTGTGCGACGCGCTGCTGATACATCGACATGAAGTCGACCGGCTGCACGAGAAGCGGCGGGAAACCGCCGTCGCGCACGGCATCGGCGACGATCGCGCGGGCGAAGGGGAAGAGCTGGCGCGGCGCTTCGATGTAGAGCATCGGCGGGATGTACTCGTCCGGCACCTCGCCCAGGGTGAAGATGCCGGCGTAGATGATTTCCACGATGAACAGCGCGTCCTCGCCCGACGTGCCCTCGGCGCGCAGGGTCAGCGACACCTCGAAGGATTTGTCTGCGATCTGGTCGGCGTTGACGTCGATGGCGATCTGCACGTTCGGCTCGCCGCCCTGCTGGCCCAGGGACTGGGGTGCGTTCGGGTTTTCGAACGAGAGGTCCTTCACATACTGCGCGTTGACCATCATCATCGGTGCGCCGGTCGCGTCGGTACCGTCCGGGTTCGGCTGTGCTGCGTTTTCGTCACTCATGGCAATTCCGTATCTTTTTCATGGTCGCGCAGATGCGCTTGAGAAGTCGGCGCACTGGCTAACACGGACATGCGCCGCACGACAACCGCGCCAGCCTATTCCCGGCCAAGGCGCGGGGGTGGATCCGAGGGCTCCTGGTCGTCTTCGTCCCGGCGCACACCGAATTCCTCGCCGTCCAGTACGGGCCCGCCCGGCCCCGGCCCCTGCTGCTGTCCTGGCCGATTTGGGCCGGCGCCGGGTTGGTCATACACGGAAAAATGAACATTGCGCGAGCGCGCCAACGCGGCCCATACCCCGCGACCGAGGATGGCACGCAGGGGCGGAATCAGGAGCGCGAAGCCGAGCGCATCGGTGAGGAAGCCCGGCGTCAATAGCAACAGCCCGCCCACCAGGAGGCACACGCCGTCGAACAATTCGCGGACCGGCAGCTGCTGCTGGTCGAGCTCTGACTGGGCGCGGGCCAGGGTCGCCAGGCCCTGCTGACGCAGGAGTGCGGTGCCGATAAATGCGGTGAGGATGACCAGCCCGATCGTCGACCAGACGCCGATCGCGCCGCCAACCTGGATGAACAGATAAATCTCGATCAGCGGAATGCCGATGAACAGAGCGAGAATCAGGATGGGCATTCTTGTTCTTTCGTTATGTTGCCCCTATCTAGGGGATACCAGACAGCGCACCGCCGGGCGACCGGCCTTGCAACCGCCGCTGGTATCATGCGGCGCAAGAACGTAATGTTGGTACGGTTAAGACGGCGAGCAACCCGCCTTTGATCGCATTCGTGAGTTTTTTTGCGATCTTCCTGGGGCGGCGTATCAATGAAACCGACGGCGGAACGGACGGCGCGTGGCATTCTTAGACATAATTCTTCTGGCGATGGTGGCGGCCTTTCTGGTGTTCCGCCTGCGCAGTGTATTGGGCAAGCGTACGGGTCACGAACGCCCGCCCCGTGATCCCTATGCCGGGCGCGACGATGCCGCTAGCCGCGCCGACGCGGCCGAGGCCCGCGATGACGACACCGTCGTCAGCCCCCCCGACCGCAGCGCGCAAGCCGAGCCGCAATCCGACATACCCGATGGCACACCGGCCACCGATGGCCTGAAGTCCATCCAGGCGGCGGATTCCAGCTTCTCCGTGAACGAGTTCGTCGAGGGCGTCCGCATGGCGTTCGAGATGATTGTCGCGTCATTTGCCAACGGCGATCGCGAGACCCTGCGGCCGCTTCTCAGTGACGAGGTCTATGAGAATTTTGCCGGCGCTATCGTCGAGCGTGAAGGCCGCAGCGAGACGATGGAAATGACCCTCGTCGGTATCCGCGAGGCCGAAGTGCTCGAGGCAACGATGGATGGCCGCGTGGCCTTCGTGACCACGAAGATCGTCTCCGAACAGATCGAGGTGGTACGCGACACGGCGGGTGAGCCGGTGTCGGGCGACCCGACCAAGGTCACCACGGTCACCGATATCTGGACATTTGCCCGCAACACGCGCTCGCGCAATCCGAACTGGACGCTCGTCGCGACCGAAGCGCCGAACTGAGCCAGACGCCGGTGATGGCCGCGCGATATGTCCCCAAGACAGGAATCACGCGTTACCTGCTGCTTGCCGGCATGATCGCGCTTGCGGCCTGCGAGATGGAAAAAGAGCCCGCGCCCGATGCGGCGACCTCCTATACACCCGCCACCTTCGACGAACTTCCCGGCTGGGGTTCGGATGCGCTGGCCGAGGCGCTGCCCGCCTGGCGGCGATCCTGCATGCGCCTGGAAGGCCGGCCCGATGACAGGGAAATTGGCCCGGCCGCAGGCACCGTTGCCGACTGGCGGCCGGTCTGCGCAGGGATTGCCGGCCTGCCTGCGGATGATTCCGGCGCCCTGCGCGCCTTTATGGAGGCCAATCTGGTGCCGCTCCGGGTGCGCGGCAAGGCTGACGACCCGGGCCTGTTTACCGGTTACTTCGAGCCGATCATCGAGGCGTCGCGTGAGCGCACGCCGATCTATCATGAGCCGATCTACGCGCTGCCGCGCGACCATGTGTCGGTCCGGCTGGAAGACTTCGACCCCGAGCTGAAGGGCCGCCGCGTCGTCGGCCGGGTTGAAAACGGCCGGCTGGTGCCCTATCGCCAGCGCGGCGAGATCGAGGACGGGGCGATCAAAGACAGCGCCGACATCCTGTTCTGGGCGCGCGACACGCTTGATGTGTTCATCCTCCAGGTGCAGGGCTCCGGCATTGCGGCCCTGCCCGACGGGTCGCGCACCCGGATCGGCTTTGCCGGGCACAACGGCCACAATTACGGCTCGGTCGGGCGGTGGCTGATCGAGAATGGCGAGCTGAGTGCCGGGCGCGCGGGCTGGGAAGACATCCGGGCCTGGCTCGAGGCGAACCCGAAAATCATGCGCGATACCCTGGCGGTGAACCGGCGCTTCATTTTCTTCCGCGAGATCGACGGCGACGGGCCGACCGGTGCGGCCGGGGTGACCCTGACGGCCGAGCGGTCCATGGCGGTCGACCCGAAACACATCCCGCTGAACGTGCCCGTCTGGCTGGACGCCGAGCATCCTGACGGAGATCGGCGTCTGCAGCAGCTGATGCTGGCCCAGGATACCGGCAACGCGATCCGCGGTGCGGTGCGCGGTGACTTCTACTGGGGAACCGGTCGTGCCGCCCTCTACAAGGCCGGGCGCATGAAGAACCGCGGCGCCTATTACATCCTCGTACCCCGGTCGCTTGTGCCGGCGAGCTAGCGCAGGCTGAGCACGGTTCCCCGGCCGCTTGGATGGCACGCGGAATGTGCTAAACAGAATGGAAATCGAGGAGAGTGTGATGAGTGACGGCCCGCGCGTGGCGCTGTTCGTAACCTGCCTGGTGGACCTGTTCCGCCCGAGTGTTGGTTTTGCGGCGGTGAAGTTGATGCAGGACGCCGGTTGCACCGTCGAGGTGCCCGAAGCGCAGACCTGTTGCGGACAGCCTGCCTATAATTCCGGCGACCGGGCCGACACGATTGCGATCGCCCGCCAGGTGATCACCGCCTTCGAGGAATTCGACTATGTGGTCGCCCCGTCGGGCTCGTGCGCGGGCATGATCTCGAAGCATTATGCCGAGCTGCTGGCCAATGACCCGGACTGGGCAGATCGCGCCACCGCCCTGGGTGCGCGCACCCATGAGCTGGTTTCCTTTCTGACCGATGTGCTTGAGATCAAGGGTGTCGACGCCGCCTTCGAGGGCACGGTGACCTACCACGACAGCTGCTCGGGCCTGCGCGAGCTGGGGATACACGGCCAGCCGCGCGCGCTGCTCGACGGCGTCGAGGGCCTGCATCTGCGCGAGCTCGAGGACGCCAATGTATGCTGCGGCTTTGGCGGCACCTTCTGTGTGAAGTATCCCGATATCTCCAACAACATGGTCTCCAACAAGATGGAGAAGGTCGTGGCCACGGGTGTCGAGACTTTGCTGGCGGGTGACATGGGCTGCCTGATGAACATGGCGGGCAAGCTGCAGCGGGACGGGGCCAATGTGCGCGTTCGCCATGTTGCCGAAGTGCTTGCCGGGATGGCGGACGAACCCGCGATCGGAGAGCCACAGGCCGGCGGTGAACTTCAAGACGGGAAGGGGTGAGCGCCATGACCGTCCATTCCACCAGCCGCAATTTCAAGAACAACGCCCGCGATCAGCTCGCCAACGAAGATCTGCAGGCCGCACTGAACAAGGCCCGCGGCCACTTCGTCGATGGCCGGGCGACGGCGCGGGACAATCTGCCCGAGTTCGATGATCTGCGCGGCGAGGCCCGGGACATCAAGGACCACACCCTCGAGCATCTGGATTTCTATCTGGAGACCTACGAGGAAAAGGTCCGCGCCTCCGGCGGCCATGTCCATTGGGCACGCACGGCGGCAAACGCCCAGCAGATTGTTCTCGATATCTGCCGCTCGGTCGACGCCAAGCAGGTCAACAAGGGCAAGTCGATGATCGGCGAGGAGATCGAGATCAACAAGGCGCTGGAAGCCGACGGCATCCGTCCGATCGAGACGGACCTCGGCGAATACATCATCCAGCTGCGCGGCGAGCTGCCGAGCCACATCATCGCGCCGGCGGTGCATCTCACCAAGGCGCAGGTGGAATCGAGCTTCCGTGAGAACCACACAGACCTCGATGACGACCGGGTGCTCGAGGAACCGATCAGCCTGCTCGACGAGGCGCGGACCATCCTGCGCAAGAAATATTTCGAGGCCGAGGTCGGGATCACCGGGGCGAATCTGCTGATCGCCGAGACTGGTTCATCGATCATCGTCACCAACGAGGGCAATGGCGACCTGTCCCAGCTGATCCCCAAGGTGCACATCGTGCTGGCGAGCCTCGAGAAGATCGTGCCGACCCTGGAAGATGCGGCGACCATATTGCGGGTCCTGGCGCGCTCGGCCACGGGCCAGGAATTCTCCAGCTACACGACCCTGTCGACCGGCCCGAAACGCGAGGGTGATCCGGACGGGCCCGAGCAGTATCACGTCGTCCTGCTCGATAACGGTCGCACCGACATGCTCGGCACTGAGTTCGAGGAGATGCTGCGGTGTATCCGTTGCGGGGCTTGCATGAACCACTGCCCGGTCTACCAGTCGGTCGGCGGCCACGCCTATGGTTGGGTGTATCCGGGGCCGATGGGCTCGGTCCTGTCGCCAGGGCTGATCGGGGTCGATGAGGCAGGCCACCTGCCCAACGCCTCGTCCTTCTGTGGCCGCTGTGAGGAGGTGTGCCCGATGCACATCCCCCTGCCCAAGATGATGCGCCACTGGCGCGAGCGTGAATTCGAAAGCCATCTCTCGCCGGGCTCGGCCCGGGTGGGGCTCGGCCTGTGGGCATTCTTCGCCCGGCGGCCGAAGCTTTATCAGATGGCCACCGGCCTGCAGATGCGGATGCTCGCCTGGATGGGCCGCAAGCGCGGGCGCCTGTCGTCCGTGCCGTTCGCCAAGGGCTGGACCAGGTATCGCGAACTGCCCGCCCCCCAGGGCCGGACGTTTCAGTCCCGCTGGAAATCCGGGGAGCGCGCCTGATGAGCGACAGCCGCGACCAGATTCTTTCATCCCTGCGCCGTTCGCGCGGCCGGGACGGGCCCGTCGACGATGCCACGGCAGAGACACTCCGCGCGCGGATCGCCGGGCACAAGCGCAACATCGTGCCCGCGCGCACCGACACCGATCATCCCGGCCTGGTCGATCTGTTCGAGACCATGGCCCAGAAGGTCTTCGCGACCACGACGCGGGTATCGGACATGGCCGAGGTGCCGGATGCGGTCGCGGAATATCTGCGCGGTGCGAACCTGCCCTCGAACGTGGTGATGGCGCCGGACACGGATCTCGACGCCGCGCCGTGGGGCGACAATTCGATGCTGGAGATCCGCCGCGGCGTGCCCGACGAACCCGACCAGGTGAGCATCACCTCGGCCCCGTCCGCGGTGGCGGAGACCGGGACGCTGGCGATGTATTCCGGCCCGGCCCATCCGTCCACGCTGAATTTCATTCCGGAAACGCATGTCGTGGTGCTGCCAGCCAGCCGGGTCGTTAAATCCTACGAGGACGTCTTCGATGCGGTGCGTGATCTGACGGCAAATCCGGACCGGGGCGGCCTGCCGCCGCGCACGGTGAATTTCATCACCGGCCCGTCGCGCTCGGGCGATATCGAGCAGACGCTGTTGCTCGGCGCTCACGGCCCCCGGCGGTTGCACATCGTTATCGTCGAGGACGACTGAGCAAGACGATGTCACCGGGCGGCACCAGTGGCGATGATGATGACGACGACCTGTTCCGCCGCGCGCTCGCCGACGCTGAACCCCTGAAGCGCCGTCGCCCGCAACCTGCGAAGCCGGCACCCAAAGCGAAAACGCCGCCGGCGAAGAAGACCGCGAAGAAGAGAGTTGTTTCCGCCGCGGCACCCCGCCCCGGGCCTGTTGCGCGGCCCAAGCCGCCGCCGGAGATTGCCGCCGGCGACTATGCCGGCATGGACCGGCGCACCGCCGACAGGTTTCGCCGCGGCCAGCTGCGCATCGAGGCGCGCCTCGATCTCCACGGCATGTATCAGGACACGGCCCAGGATGCGCTGGTCGGGTTTATTACGGAAAGTGCCGCGCGGGGCCGACGCAACGTGCTGGTGATCACCGGCCGCGGCTCGCGGGAGGGCTCGGGTGTGCTGCGCGAGCGCCTGCCCCAATGGCTGAACCAGCCGCCGTGCCGCGCCCATGTGCTGGCCTTCACCCCGGCCCGCCCCCAGCATGGCCGCGACGGGGCCTTCTATGTGCTGCTGCGCCGAAAAAGAGGTGACAGGTCATGACGCCATTCGGTGCAAAAGTGCGGGCCTATCGCGCGGATCGCAAACTGACCCTCAAGGCGATGGCGGCTGATCTGCAGATCTCCGAGGCGTATCTGTCGTCGCTGGAACACGGTTATCGCGGCAGGCCTTCCGAGGCGCTGGTGGTGCAGATCTGCGAATATTTCAACCTGATCTGGGACGACTATGAGGAGATGCACCGCCTGGCCGCGCTGTCCCACCCCAAGGTCACCGTCGACACGTCGGGCCTGACCCCGAACCACACGGAACTGGCCAACACGCTCGCCGAACGCATCCGCGACCTGTCCGACCAGGACGCCGCCGCGATTTTGGCGCGGCTGCGCGGGGACTTGTTCTAGGCGGGTGCCTCATCCTTCGAGACGACCGCTTCGCGGTCTCCTCAGGATGAGGCAATCTACTATTCCCTCATGCTGAGGAGCGGCGGTACGCCGCGTCTCGAAGCATCGGGTTCGCCCTAATCGAACATCATCGCGACGCAGCGGATCCAGCCGCCGGATGCGCCTTTGATCTTCCAGGGCATGCAGCTGACCATGAAGCCGTGGTCGGGCAGCGTCTCGAGGTTGAGCAGCTTCTCCATGTGGCAGTAGGGCTGCTCGATGCCGGCCCAGTGGCCCTGCCAGACGGCGTGGGCATCCTTGTCGTTCGCGTAGGTCTCCTGCTGCAGGGAGAACGGCGCGTCCCAGCCCCAGGCGTCGATGCCGGTCACGCGCACGCCATGGTCGCGGGTGAGGAACAGCGTGGCCTCACGGCCCATGCCGATGCCGCGGGAGAGATATTCCTCCGTGCCGTAATACTCGGACGCCTTGGTGTTCACGAGCACGATGTCGAGCGGCTGGAGTTCGTAGTTGATGCGCTTGAGCTCGGCCTCGATGTCGGACACCTGGACGATGTAGCCGTCGGGCATGTCGCGGAAATCGAACTTCACGGCCGGGCGGTAGAACCAGTCGAGCGGCAGCTCGTCGATGGTCTGCATCCGGTTCCCGTCCTTGTCGACCGAGTGATAATGCCAGGGCGCGTCGATATGGGTGCCGTTATGGGTCGTGAGGGTGACGATCTCCCAGGCCCAGCCCTCGCCGTCGGGCAGGTCCACCGCCTTCATGCCGGGGAAGAAGCTCGCCATCGCCTCGGCGTTCTCTTCCTGGGTCACATACTGGATCTTCGGGCGCATGATCTCTGGATCAACGATTGTGTCGTTGTCCAGCGCCATCGAGAGATCGACGATTTTTGTGGGTATCTGCATGGCTTCCCCCTGAAGCGAGTGTTGTTTGTTGGCGCCACTCTACGACGAGGTGGAGGCGCGGGGAAGTGTGGGCGGGCATGCTTCGAGACGCCGCCCGTGGCGGCTCCTCAGCATGAGGATATGAAAAATGCCTCACCCTGAGGAGGCCGCGATGCGGCCGTCTCGAAGGGTGGAGACGGGCGCCTACAGAATAAACTTCGACAGATCGGCGTTCTTGGTGAGCTCTTCGAGCCGCTCGCGGACCATGGCCTCGTTGATCTCGATCTCCTCGCCGTCCCGGTCCGGCGCGGAGAAGCTGATCTCGTCGAGCAGGCGTTCGAGCACCGTGTGCAGGCGGCGCGCGCCGATATTCTCCACCGACTGATTGATGTCGGCTGACATCTCCGCGAGCGTGTCGATCGCGTCCTCGGTGAAGTTGAGAGTGACGCCTTCCGTGCCCATCAGCGCGACATACTGGCGGATCAGGCTGTTTTCCGGCTCGCGCAGGATACGCCCGAAATCTTCCTGGGTGAGCGCACGCAGCTCGACCCGGATCGGCAGGCGGCCCTGGAGCTCGGGCAGCAGGTCCGACGGCTTGGCCAGGTGGAACGCGCCCGAGGCGATGAACAGGATATGGTCGGTTTTGACCGCGCCGTGCTTGGTGACGACGGTCGTGCCCTCGATCAACGGCAGCAGGTCGCGCTGCACGCCTTCGCGGCTGACGTCGGCGCCCTGGCGGTCGGAGCGGGCCGTGATCTTGTCGATCTCGTCCAGGAAGACGATGCCGTTATCCTCGACCGACTTGAGCGCCTCGCGGACCAGCTTCTCGTCGTCGAGCAGCTTGTCGGCCTCGTCGCCGATCAGCACGTCGTAGCTCTCCGCCACGCTCATGCGCCGGGGCTTGGTCTGTTGGCCGAACGCCTTGCCCAGCATGTCGTTGAGGTTGATCATCCCCATCTGGCCGCCGGGCATGCCGGGTATGTCCATGGTCGGCAGGCCGCCGGCGCCGGCGTCTGCGACGTCGATCTCGATCTCCTTGTCGTCCAGCTCGCCAGAGCGCAGCTTGTCGCGGAACGACGCGCGGGTGGATTCGCTCGCATTCTCGCCGACCAGCGCGTCCAGCACGCGGGCCTCGGCGTTGAACTCGGCCTGGGCCACCACCTCTTTGCGCTTCGTCTCGCGGGTCATGAGGATCGCCTGTTCGACCAGGTCGCGGATGATCGATTCCACATCGCGGCCGACATAGCCGACTTCGGTGAACTTGGTCGCCTCGATCTTGATGAAGGGCGCATTGGCGAGCCGCGCCAGGCGGCGGGAAATCTCGGTCTTGCCGACGCCGGTCGGGCCGATCATCAGGATGTTCTTCGGCAGCACCTCTTCGCGCATGTCGCCGGTCAGCTGCTGGCGGCGCCAGCGGTTGCGCAGCGCGATGGCGACGGCGCGCTTGGCGTCGTTCTGGCCGATGATGAAGCGGTCGAGTTCGGAGACGATCTCGCGCGGGGAAAAATTGGTCATGGTTTTACCGTCACAGGCTTTCGATCGTCACGTTGGTGTTGGTGTAGACGCAGATGTCCGCCGCGATCGCCATCGCCTGTTCGGCGACGTCGCGCGGCGAGAGCTCGTCGCGGGTGACCAGCGCGCGGGCCGCGGCCAGGGCATAGTTGCCGCCGGAGCCGATGGCGATGATGCCGTCGTCGGGTTCCAGCACGTCGCCGGTGCCGGTCAGCACCAGCGAGGTGTCCTTGCTGGCGACGGCCATCATGGCTTCCAGCCGGCGCAGATAGCGGTCGGTGCGCCAATCCTTGGCGAGCTCCACGCACGCACGGGTGAGCTGACCGGGGTGCTGCTCGAGCTTGGTCTCGAGCCGCTCGAACAGGGTCATCGCGTCGGCCGTCGCCCCCGCGAAGCCGGCGATCACGCTGCCGTCGCCGAGCGGGCGGACCTTGCGGGCGGTCGCCTTGATCACGGTCTGCCCGAGGGTCACCTGACCGTCGCCGGCGATCACGACGTCGTTGCCCCTGCGCACGGACAGGATGGTCGTGCCGTGCCAGGTCGGGATGCGGTCATCGGCTTCGTAGTTGTTCATGGTCGCGTTCCGCGTTGGGGAGGGGGCCAGTCAAAAGGTAGTTTCGAGTCCTGCCGCATCTGTGCGGCGGGTGCAATGGCCGAGAGCTTTCCATTTGGGGCGAATGCCGCAGGGATCAAGCCCCGCCGAGCCGCCACAACACCGAAAATCCGCGCTCAGGACCGGACTTCGATGATGAAATGAAACGGTGTGTCGTAGCCGCCGACCTCGATCTCGTTCTCGCCAATGTGAAGCGGCACGGCGTTGCGGGGTTCGTCGAGACCAATCCGCTCACCGTTGACCAGCGTTCCGAGCTGACTGCCGGCGTCGCGGATCATCAGCCCCGGCCGCCCGATTTCGATCAAAAAATGAAGCCGCGAGAGGTTGTACGGCCGCTGGTCGGAAAACTGCAGAAGGATATCGGTGCGGGGGGTCTGTTCGCCACGCTTCGGCTTGCGTCCGACGCCGAAGGGCGTCTCCTTGATCTTGATACCGCGCCGGGGCATGCCGCTGCGGGTCGCGTCGCTGGCGGGTTTTATCCAGATTGCCGACCAGCTGCCCATCTCGGCAATGTCGCCGGGATGCGCTGCGGGGCGTGCGCGCTTTCCGGTGATCGGGACCACGTTCGAATCGTCCCTGGTGTCGAATGCGGTTTCGATTGTGGCGTCGATGCCGGCGCCCGATTCCGCCTCGGGCACCAGGTTCAGACCGGCGAGCAGCCGGGTTGCCGCGTTTCGGACCAGATCCGGGTTGCGGGCCAGCTGGGCGGCCACGGTGCCCCGGTCGACCATTGCCGCCTCGACCGGCCCGGCCGCAATGGCGCTCAGATCCTGCCGCCCACCGAACAAAAGGCTCGCCGCGCCGATGACGTCACCCTGGCGGGCGTCCCCCAGCAGCGTGCCGGCCGCGTTGCGCAGCTCGACATGCCCGGTGATCACCACGAAGCCCATATCCGGGTCTTCGCCGGCGCGGAGCAGGAAGTCCTGATCGGAAAAGATGCGGGTACGCCCGGGCAGAGTGTTCATGACAACGCGAGTAATGAATGGGTCGAATTGGCGTATGATGCCGAAATCCGTCGGATAGGCCAATCCGTATTACATGCATGGGTACGCGCGGCGGGATGGCGTCGGGACGCCGCGCCTGCTATCTAGGCGCCGCATTCGGCCCAAAACGGGCCTGCAGGAGAAAAACCATGAGTGTTCAGGAACTTCCGGGGCGCGGCGAAGGGCGAATTGCCGAGGTCGTGCGCACGACGAAGGAAACCGACATCTCCGTCGCGGTGAACCTCGACGGGACCGGCGCCTATGATGTGGAGACGGGCATCGGTTTCCTTGATCACATGCTCGAACAGCTCGCGCGGCACAGCCTGATCGACCTGACGGTGCGCGCGAAGGGTGACCTGCACATCGATTTCCACCACACGACCGAAGACAGCGGTTACGCGGTCGGCGAGGCGATCAGCAATGCGCTGGGCGACCGGCGTGGCATCCGCCGCTATGGCGATGCGCTGGTGCCGATGGATGAGACCCTGACCCGCGTGGCGCTGGACGCGTCGAACCGGCCCCATCTCGTGTGGAAGGTGCCGTTCACGCGCCCGAAGCTGGGCGACATGGACACCGAGCTGTTCCAGGAATGGTACCGGGCCTTCGCCCAGTCGGCCGGGCTGACGCTGCACGTCGAGACGTTGTATGGCGAGAACAACCATCACATGGTTGAGTCCTGCTACAAGGGTCTCGCCCGCGCCCTGCGTATCGCCGTGGAGATCGATCCGCGCCGCGCCGACGATGTGCCGTCGACCAAGGGTGTTCTGGGCGGTTCGATCGATTAAGCGGCCGGATGGCGGCAGCAGACATGAACGAAACCGGGCGCACGCGCACAGACAAGCGCGACGAATCAACGCCGGGGGCGGTGCCCACGGCGGTGAGTGCTGCTGCCTATGGCCCGCTCGTGCGTTTTCGCAAATGGATGGTCGACCGCATGGTCGCCAAACGTGCGCGGCGCGCCGAGGCGGTGCTGCGGGCCAATGGCGAGCTTTGGGACCTGATGACCCGGGCCGCCGCCGGCACCGCGGTGACGGGCGCCTCCTTCTCGGATTATCTGACCCTGTATGAGCAGGTTCGGGCGTTCCGGCCGCGGGAGATCCTCGAATGCGGCACCGGTATCTCGACCGTCGTGCTTGCGTATGCGTTGATGGAGAATGCGCGCGAAGACGGCGGGGCGCCGGGCCGGGTGACCTCGATGGAGGACGACAAATCCTGGTTCGAGGTGGCGGGCGCGCGCCTGCCCGATGAGGTCCGCGATGTGGTGGACCTGATCCACAGCCCGAAGCGCGATGGCTTCTACAAATGCTTCCGCGGCGTGCAGTATGAGTCCCTGCCCGACCGGCCGTTTGATTTTGTCTTCTCCGACGGGCCCGACCGCCACTCGCCGGTCAATGGCGACAAGCTGTTCAACCTCGATCTGATCCATGTGGTCGCCCGGTCCGACCGCCCGGTGCGCGCGGTCGTCGACAATCACTATCTGACCTTCTACATCCTGCAGAAGGTGTTCGGCATCGAGCATGCCCGCTACAGCGTGAGCCACAAGCTGATGTTCGTCGGCCCGGTTACCCGCGAAGACGTGCGGTTCCTGCGCAAGGAATCCTTCCTGCCGGATTTACGCCTGTTCTCGACGACCGAGCTGAAGCTGCGCATGGCCCGTGAAGATTCGATATCGGGGCAACAGGGATGAGCACGAAGATCTACACGGTGCACACGAACAGCTGGTCGGCCTCCGCCGACGGGGATGCGGTCCTGATCAAGGAAGGGTTCTGCTGGCCGGCCTTCCTGTTCGGGCCGCTCTGGGCGCTTTGGCACGGCATGTGGCGCACGGCGATTGTGCTGGTGATTCTGTCCGGGGCCGTCAGCGGTATCGCCCTGGTCGCGGGGTTCGCCGAGGCGGGTGATCTCGCGCTGTCGGCGGGGCTGCAGGTGGCGATGGGCCTGTGGGCGAATGACTGGCGCCGATATGTGCTGGCGCGCCGGGACATTCTCGAACGGGGTGCGATCGCGGCCCGGCGGATGCGCGATGCCGAACGGCGCTATCTGGCGGGGGTAGTCTAGGCCGATGGAGAGCGTTGCGATCATCGATTACGGCTCGGGCAATCTGCGCTCGGCGGCCAAGGCTTTTGAGCGGTCGGCTGACGAGGCGGGCCTCGCCCGCGAGATCGTCGTCACCCAGGATCCGGATGTCGTGGCCGGCGCCGACCGGGTGGTGTTGCCGGGCGTGGGCGCGTTTCGCGATTGCCGCGACGGGCTGGCGGCACGCGACGGCATGCTCGAGGCGCTGCACGAAGCGGTGCAGACGCGCGCCCAGCCGTTCCTGGGGATCTGCGTGGGCATGCAGCTGATGGCGACCCGCGGCCTGGAACATGGCGAGACGCCCGGCTTCGGCTGGATCCCCGGCGACGTGGTGCCGATCGCGCCGTCCGATCCCGGTCTCAAGATTCCACATATGGGCTGGAACGAGCTCGACATCACCGCGCGCGAACACCCGCTCCTGTCGGGGCTCGGGGCCGAGAATCCGCACGCCTATTTTGTGCACAGCTATCACCTGGCGGCTGCGAATGCCGAGGATGTGCTGGCGCGCGTCGCGTATGGTGGCGCGATCACGGCAGCGGTCGGGCGCGACAACATGATCGGGACTCAGTTCCATCCGGAAAAAAGCCAGGCCGTCGGCCTGGGGTTGATAGATGCCTTCCTGAGGTGGTCGCCATGACGGACACCCAGATCGAGCGGCTGTCGGAATACAGGGGTAACGATCTGGCCGATCTGTGCGACGCGGCCGAGGCCGCGATTGTTGCCGGCGGCGGCTTCGGCTGGCTGGCGCCGCCACGCCGCGACGTGATGGAGGCCTATTGGCGGGGCAACCTGCTGGTGCCGGGGCGCACGGTTTTCGTCGGCCGCCTCGATGGCGTGATCGCCGGCTCGGTGCAGCTCAACCGGCCACGCGCCAGCAGCGAGGCCCAATCCTTTGCCGTCAGCGTCTCGACTTTCTTTGTGGCACCCTGGGCGCGCGGCCACGGGCTGGCGCCGGGGATGCTGGTGGCGTGCGAGGAGCTGGCCCGGCGCGAGGCCTATACGGTGCTCAATCTCGATGTGCGGTCGACCCAGGAGCGCGCCATACAGATCTACGAGGAAAGCGGCTATGTGCGTTGGGGAACCCTGCCGCGCTATGCGCGGGTCGCGGGTGAGTATGTCGAAGGCTATTTTTACACCAAGAATCTCTGATCGGGATTTCTCGGAAGGCTGACCATGATTCTGTTTCCTGCGATTGATCTGAAAGACGGCGCATGCGTGCGCCTGCTGCGCGGCGACATGGACGCGGCCACCGTGTTCAACGACAGCCCGTCCGACCAGGCGCGCGCCTTTGTCGAGGCCGGCGCGGACTGGCTGCACATCGTCGATCTCAACGGGGCCTTCGACGGGCAGTCGGTGAACGGCGATGCGGTGCGCGGTATTCTCGATGTCACCCGCGCGGCGGGCGCTCACGTGCAGCTTGGCGGCGGGATTCGCACGCCCGCGCATGTGGCGGGCTGGTTGGCGGACGGGGTTGATCGTGTGATTCTCGGCACTGCGGCGGTCAAGGACCCGAGCCTGGTGACCGAATCCTGCAAGGCCTATCCCGGCCAGGTCGCGGTGGGCATCGATGCGCGCGGTGGCCGGGTCGCGGTCGAGGGCTGGGCCGAGACATCGGACCTGGCGACCGACGCGCTGGCGCAGCGGTTCGAAGACGCCGGTGTGGCGGCGCTGATCTATACCGACATCGACCGCGACGGGGCGATGCAGGGCCCGAATGTGGACGCGACGGTGGCGCTGGCGCGGGCCATCTCGATCCCGGTGATCGCCTCGGGCGGCGTGTCGTCGCTCGAAGATGTCGAGGTGTTCCTGCCCCACGAAGACGATGGCATCGCCGGGGTTATCTCGGGCCGCGCGATCTATGACGGACGGATCGACCTGGCCGCCGCGCTGGCGCAGCTGCGGGGAGACACGTGATGTTGAAGGTACGGATCATCCCCTGCCTCGATGTGAAGGACGGGCGCGTGGTGAAGGGCGTCAACTTCGTCGGCCTGCGCGATGCGGGTGACCCGGTGGAGCAGGCGCAAATCTATGACCAGGCCGGCGCCGACGAGCTGTGTTTCCTCGACATCACGGCCAGCCACGAAGACCGGGATATCATCTTCGACGTGGTCGCACGCACGGCCGAGGCCTGTTTCATGCCGCTGACCGTCGGCGGCGGGGTGCGGACGGTCGAGGATATTCGCAAGCTCCTGCTCGCAGGGGCCGACAAGGTCTCGATCAACACCGCGGCGGTGACCGATCCCGAATTTGTACGCGCCGCGGCCGAGAAGTTCGGCACGCAATGTATCGTCGTGGCGATCGACGCCAAGGCGGTGGAGAGCGAAGGCATCGACGGCCGTTGGGAAGTCTTCACCCATGGCGGCCGCAACCCGACCGGCCTCGACGCTGTCGAGTGGGCAAAGCAGATGGAGTCGTATGGCGCGGGTGAGATTCTTCTCACCTCCATGGACCGGGACGGCACCAAGTCGGGCTTCGACGTGGGACTGACCCGCGCGATTGCCGATGCGATCAACATTCCCGTCATCGCTTCGGGCGGGGTCGGTACGCTGGATCATCTTGTCGAAGGCGCGCGCGACGGTCATGCTTCGGCGGTGCTGGCGGCGTCGATTTTCCATTTCGGCGAGCATTCGCTGGGCGAGGCGAAGGCCCACATGGCCGCCGCCGGTGTACCGGTGCGGCCTGTGGCAAATGACGGCAAAAAGGAGAAAGTCTGATGGCCGACAAACCAAATGCGGAAATCATCGATGCTCTCTATGCGGTAATCGAGTCCCGGGTCGGCGGCGACACGGACGCGTCCTACACGGCGCAACTGCTCGCGCGCGGCACCGGCAAGATTGCCGAGAAGGTTGGCGAGGAAGCGGTCGAGACCGTTGTTGCAGCCCTGAACGAGGGCCCCGATGCGCTGGCGGCCGAGAGCGCCGACCTGATCTATCACCTGTGTGTGCTGTGGGCGGATGCGGGCCTGCGCCCGGAGGATGTCTGGGCGAAGCTGGCCGAACGCCAGGGCATGTCCGGGCTCGACGAGAAGGCCAACCGGAGTGGCTGACATGATCTATGACGACGACAACATCTTCGCGAAAATCCTGCGCGGCGAGATTCCCTGCGACAAGGTGTTCGAGGACGACCACGCGCTGGCCTTTCACGACATCAACCCCCAGGCGGCGGTCCATGTGCTGGTCATCCCCAAGGGCGCATATGTGTCGAATGAGGACTTCACCGCCAACGCGTCGGATGCCGAAATTGCGGGCTTTATGCGTGCGGTCGGGCATGTCGCGCGCGAACTGGGCCTGGCTGAACCGGGCTACCGGATTCTGGCCAACCACGGGCCGAATTCGGGTCAGGAAGTGCCCCACTTTCATGTGCACATCTTCGGCGGCCAGAATCTGGGCCGGATGATCAAGCCGCTCGACATGTAAGCTTCCGGTTGCCCTGCCGCCCTCGATTGCACAGAATATACGGTGGGGAATACGGAGAAACGCAATGACATACGAGAGCTTTGATCTGCACGAAATGTCGCCGTCCTGCGGCGGCATTATCGAGGGCATTGATCTTTCAAAAGACCTGACCAACCGGCAATTCGACGAAATTCACGAGGCCCTGCTCGACCGCACGGTGATCGTGTTCCGCGACCAGGACATCACGCCCCAGCAGCAGGTGACCTTCGCGCGCCGCTTCGGCGATCCGCAGCCGGCGGAGGTGTCGGGCTTCGAGAAGAGCAAAGAGAATCCGGAAATCGACATTCTCGAATATGATTCTTCCAATCCGCCGCATGTGACCCGCGATCTGTGGCACACGGATTTTGTGGGAACCGAGCGCCCGACCATGGGCACGGTGCTCTATGCCAAGGACATCCCGCCGCACGGCGGCGACACGCTCTGGGTCAACATGGCCGCCGCCTATGAGGGGCTGTCCGACCGGATGCGCGCCCATGTGGACGGACTGTGGGCCTATCACGATTCCTATCAGCCCTATTCCGAGATTTCGCGACCGGAAATGTATGATGCGGACAAGGGCACGGACTATCTGCGTGAGAAGCAGGCCGCCTATGTGCCCGCCCTGCACCCGGTGGTGCGCAAGCATCCCGTGACTGGCAAAAAGGGCCTGTTCGTCAACGAATCCATGACCACCTTCATCAAGGGCATGGACCGGCGCGAGAGCGATTTTCTGCTGCGTTACCTGTTCGACTATCTGCGCACGCCGGAGTTCAATTACCGCCATAAATGGAAGACGAACGACCTGGCGGTCTGGGACAACCGACTGTCACTGCATTACGCCCTGTACGACTACACCGAACACCGGCTGATGCACCGCATCGTTATCCAGGGTGACGTGCCCCACGAATAAGGCACCGCGTGCCTATATATTGTCGATAAGCCGGGTCTCCCCGAGCCATGCCGCGGAGAGCACGCGCAATGGCGTGCCTGGTGGCGCCTGATCGGCCGGCAGCAGGGTGTCGGCGGTGCGGACCTCGACATACTCAATCGGTGAGAAGCCCGCTGCGGCGAGCGCCTCGTGACCGGCTGCGCAAGCAACGGGCGCAGCCTCTCCCGCCAGCACCCGTTTTGCGATGTCGGCAAGGGTGGCGTGCATGGCAGGTGCTATCGCGCGATCAGGGGGGCTCAGATAGGCGTTGCGCGATGAGACCGCGAGGCCGTCGGCCTCGCGGACGGTGGGCAGGCCGATGATCTGCACCGGAATGTCCAGATCGAGGGTCAGGCGTCGAATGACCTGCAGCTGCTGGAAATCCTTCTCGCCGAACACCGCGCAGTCGGGCAGGGCCTGCAGGAGCAGCTTCGTGACGATGGTGGCGACCCCGGCGAAATGGCCGGGCCGGTGGTCGCCGCACAGCCCCTGGCTGATGTCGGGCACGTTCACCGTCGTTTCAAAACCCGATGGATACATCTCCTCGACGCCCGGGGGAACAACAGATCGACGCCGTGTTTCCGGAGGGTCTCGATGTCGCGCGCCTCGCGCCGCGGGTAGCTGGAGAAATCCTCGTCGGGGCCGAACTGGGTCGGGTTGACGAAAATGGTCGCCACCACCCGGTCGGCATGGTTGCGGGCCTCGTCAACCAGCGCCATGTGGGCCGCGTGCAATGCGCCCATCGTTGGCACCAGGCCGATGGTCTCGCCGGCGTGTCGCCACCCGGCGATGGTTTCGCGCAGCTCTTTGACGCTACGCACGATGGCAAGCTCGGACATATGGCGGGCCCTCAGTCGCTGGCAGGCTTGGTGTCGGCGAATACATGCTCCGGGCCGGGGAATGTTCGGGCCCGAACGTCATCGGCATATGCCGCGGCGGCCGCCTCGATCTGGGGATTAAGCTCGGCATAGCGCTTGACGAACTTCGGCGTGTAGGCGCCGAACAGACCGACCATGTCTTCGGTGACCAGGATCTGGCCATCGCAAGCCGGTGACGCGCCGATACCGATGGTCGGGATGTCTATGGCCTCGGTGATCTCGCGCCCCAGCGCCTCGGGCACGCCCTCGATGACCACGCCGAAGGCCCCTGCCTGGGCGACGGCGTGCGCGTCGTCGCGAATTTGCTGTGCGCGTGCATCGTCGCGCCCCTGGACCTTGAAGCCACCGAACATGTTCGACGATTGCGGCGTCAGGCCGATATGGGCCAGCACCGGGACACCCCGGGCAACGAGAAAGGCAATTGTCTCGGCCATGGCGACACCACTCTCGAGCTTTACGGCTGCGCAGCCGGTCTCGGTGAGGACCCGCGACGCCGATTCAAAGGCCGCGGCAGGTGATGCTTCGTAGGTCGCAAACGGCATGTCGACAACGACGCAGGCACGCGCGCTGCCGCGTACCACGGCCCCGCCGTGGGCGATCATCATGTCCAGGGTCACCGGGAGCGTGGATTCGAAGCCATACAGCACCATGCCCAGGGAATCGCCGACGAGCAGGAAATCCACATGCGGGTCGAGCACCTCGGCCATGGGCGCGGTATAGGCGGTCAGGCTGACAATGGGCACGCCGCCTTTGCGGGCGCGAATGTCTGGCACTCCAATGCGCGCGACTGGCGCGTCTGTCGACGTAGCTGTGCTCATCTTCGTTTTCCCCGGCCGGAAAATTCCCGGCATGGCCATTGATTGGCTCTCATTCGGCGAAAACGCTAATTGTGCGGCGCACAAATAGCAAGTTTAGTTATAGGCGGATTTACCGCAGCGCTACCCGGTATGGCCCGAAATACAGGGAATGTAGGGCCGTCGAGAAATAGTTGCGCCGCACCATAGACATGGTCGCGTGGGGCTTGCCCGGTGTTGTCTAGTCACGGCCAAGAATGGTCACGCAAGCGACGGCCTCTTCGATGCCGTGGAACCCGCCGCCATTCTCCGCGATCGCGTATCTGGCGTCCGGCACCTGCCGGGCACCCGCCTCCCCGCGCAGCTGGGTCGTCAGCTCGAACACCTGGGCGAGGCCCGTGGCGCCGACGGGATGTCCCTTGGATTCGAGCCCGCCCGGTGGATTGACCGGAATCCGACCGCCGAGCGTGGTGGCGCCGCTCTCGGTCAGCGCGCCCCCTTCCCCGAAGTCGCAGAAGCCGAGATTTTCGACCTGCTGGATTTCGGCGAAGGCGGTGGCGTCATGAACCTCGGCCACGTGCATATCATCCGGGCCCAGCCCGGCCCGCTCATAGGCATCGCGGGCCGCGAGATGGGTGACGTGCCGATCGAATTCCTGCGGATCGCGATCGGAACCGGTGCGCAATGCGGTCGCGTGGATCTTTACCGCACGAGACCGGTCGAAACGGTCGAGCTCTTCCTCGCGGCAGAGGACCGCCGCTGCGGCACCGTCGGAGATGGGCGAGCACATGGGCAGGGTCAGCGGCCAGCTCACCTTGCGGCCGGCCATCACCTCGTCGACCGACAAGGCCTCGCGATATTGCGACAGCGGATTGTGGGCGGAATGGGCGTGGTTCTTTGCGGCCACCGCGGCGAGCTGCGCCTGGGTGGTGCCGAACGACTTCATGTGGAACTTTGCCAGCGCGGCGTAGACATCCATGAACACGCTGCGCTGGCCGGTGTCTTCCTCACCATCCGGGTCGGCGACCCCCTGCCCCAGCGCCAGCAGCCGATCCGTTGCGGCCGCCACGTCATGAACGTCCCAGCCGCCATCGAACACCGAGAACATTTTTGCCCGGTCCTCGTGAAACATTTTCTCCGCACCCACGGCCAAGGCCACCCCGCCGCGCCCGGCCTCGAGCCAGGTCGCGGCCATGTCGAGCGCGGTGGACGCGCTGGCGCAGGCGTTCTCTACATTCGTGACCGGAATTTCCTGGATGCCCATGTTGCGCAGTGCGATCTCGCCGGGGATCGACCCCTGCCCTTCGAGGATCGCCTGGGCGGCGTTGGAGAACCATGCCGCCTCGATGTCGGCAACTTCCGCACCGGCATCCGCCAGCGCGTCGGTCACCACGGCGCGTGTCATCTCCTTGATCGGGCGGTCGAGATACCGGCCGAACGGTGTCATACCCACGCCGACGATGTAGATGTCGCTCATATCTCGTGCTCCCGGATTAATGTTGTGGCTAGACCGATACCGGCATGCTGGTCAGACCCCGGAACCGGGCGCGCCCGCCGCGGCTGATGGGCCCCGTGCGTTCGATGTCGGGGAATGCGGCAACCAGCTTGCCGATTGCGATGGTGCCCTCCATGCGCGCCAGCGGCGCGCCGATGCAGGCATGGATGCCGGCCGCGAAGGCCAGGTGTTTGTTGGGTGTGCGCGTGATGTCGAAGACCTCGGGGTTCTCGAAGGCGTCGGGATCGTGATTGGCGCCGCCGATGCTGGTGAGGACCTGTGTACCGGGGGCGAGCGTGATGCCGCCCACCTCGAACGGTTCCGCGATTCCCCGATTGCCGATCTGCAGTGGGCTGTCGAAACGCAGCATTTCCTCGATGGTGCCGCCGATCAACGACGGATCGTCGTGCAGTTTGCGGAGCTGATCGGGGTTGTCGAACATCGCCTTCATGCCGTTGCTCACGAGATTGGTCGTCGTCTCATGGCCGCCGTTGAGCAGCAGAATACAATTCTGCACAAGCTCGTCGGCGGTGAGCGGATCATCTTCCGATTCCTGGGAATCGATCAGGTCTTCGAGAATGTCTCCCGCGCGCACGCCGCGGGCCATGTTCTCTCGCTTCTCTGCGAGCAGGTCGCGCAGGAAGGCCGTAAACTCGTCCACCGCCTGGTTGCCGTCGGCGACCATTTCCGGGGTCGCCGTGGGTTCCAGGGGTGTCAGAATCAGGCGGGACCATTCCTGCAGCCGTTCGCGCTCGCTTGTGTCGATGCCGAGCATCGAACAGATCACCTCCACGGGCAGCGGGAATGCGAAATCCAGGACAAGGTCCATTTCACCGCGCGCGCGGCATTGCTCGATCAGGCCGTCCACCAGCTCGACCACCCGGTGCTCGAGCTGCTTGAGTGCACGCGGCGTGAAGGCGTGGCGCAGCAGGTTTCGGATGCGCGTGTGGTAGGGCGGGTCACTGAACAACATCGATGTCGTGTGCTGTTCGAGAAGCGGCCCCTGGCCATATTTCTTCGTGAACATCTCGGTCTTGTCGGACGTCATGCCTTTGGTTCGATAGACTCGGCGCACGTCTTCGTAGCGGGTCAGGTAGAAGGAGCCGTTGGCGTTTTCGTGCACCGGATCCAGCTCGCGCAGCGCGTTATAATAGGGGTACGGGCTCTCGTAGAAGGCGGCCGGCGGTGCGTAGAGGTCGAAGCTCTCGACCAATTCGCTCTGGGGTGCCGGGGCGAGCGTTGATGAGCTCATGACGTTTTCCCTGTCGTTGATGCTGGTGGCCACGCAACGATGTGACGACCAGATTGTCAGCCGGTGTAATTGTAGGCAAAGCGGCGGGTAATGACTACGCTCTACGGCGCGGCTTTGGTTGGGCAGGACAGGGAGTTGGGTCGGCATGAGCCACCATGGAGATGCGTCCGAGCATCATTATGTGCACCGGATCGGCTGGCTGCGGGCCGCCGTTCTGGGGGCCAATGACGGCATCGTCTCGACCGCGAGCCTCATCGTCGGCGTCGCGGCAGCGTCTGCGGATCGCGAAACAATTCTGATCGCCGGTATTGCCGGTCTGGTGGCCGGCGCCACGGCGATGGCGGCCGGCGAGTATGTCTCAGTCAGCTCCCAGTCCGACACGGAACGCGCGGATCTTGAGACCGAGCGGCTGGCGCTCGAGGCGGCGCCGGAAGAAGAATTGGCGGAGCTGGCTGAAGTTTATGAGGGCCGGGGGCTCGAGCCGGCGTTGGCCCGCGAGGTCGCCATTCAACTCACCGCCCACGACGCGCTCGGTGCCCATGCACGTGATGAACTCGGGATGCACGATACGAGCGCAGCGCGCCCCCTGCAGGCGGCCGTGACTTCGGCGGCGACGTTTTCGATAGGTGCGGGGTTGCCGCTTGTTGCCGTCGCCCTGGCCCCCGTGAGCCAGGCCATACCCGTGGTTGCCATTGCCTCACTGGCGAGTCTGGCCCTTTTGGGGGCCGTTTCGTCGAAGGTTGGTGGTGCACCGGTGGCCCGCGCGACGGCCCGTGTGACCCTCTGGGGGGCCTTCGCGATGGCCCTCACGGCCGGGATTGGTAGCCTGGTGGGCGCTGCAATCTAGGATTCTTCGCCCTAGTTCGCGCACGAAACGTTATCGGGCTCGGAATGATGACGGGCCGGCGGTGTTTACAGCTGTGCGAGTTCGTCCCCCTGAAAATGTCCGCGTGCCCGGCTTTCGCTGGATTCGAAGGCGGGAATTGGGGTAGTGCCAAATCTGATGCGTGGTATTACCGTATGATTCGAGGTTGATGGCGTTCGCAAGCGGATTAGAAATCTAATGCTGCATAAAACCTTCAGCGCCTGTACGGCGTTTCTTGCCAACAAGCCCCAATTTGTGGTGGCTGTGCTCATCGCTGTCACGCTGGCCGGTTTTATAACCGGCGTCCGGCACTACGCGGATGAAGCCAAGATTCAGACTGCCTACGACACCGCCAAGTCGTTCGAAAACTCAATCACTGCCCTGCACCAGTACTACTCCAAGGAAATCGAACCCCGTGCGCGTGCGGCGGGCGTTGAGTTTGCCATCGACTTCCACAAACACCCCGACCAGCTCCCCTTCCCGGCCACGGTTTCAATTGAATTTGGTGAAACGCTGCGGGTCGTGAATCCCTCCCTGAGCACCAAGATTTACAGCCTGGCCCCCTTCCCCAGTCGTCGCGACCGGGTGCTCGATGCGTTTGAGACGGAATCTCTCGCCGCCCTGCTGGAAAACCCCGAGACGGATTTTTTCCGGATAGAGGTCCGCGATGGCCGGGAATTCGCGCGTTACGCCCGTGCTCTCAAAATGGAGGCCGCATGCGTCGAGTGCCACAATCGGCCCGAATATGGCTTCGAGGGCCGTTGGAAGATAGGTGAGGTGCGCGGGGCACGGCAGGTCACCCTGCCGGTTCCCAACCTGACTCCGTTCATCGACCGGGCGACGGGCACGGCGATCTGGATTGCCATCGCGTCGTCGTTGCTCGGCGGGCTGCTGGTATGGCCAGTCGTTGCCCGGCTTCGCCAGACCCTGTCACGGGCAGAGGCCGCGACTGAAGAGCTTCGGGAGGCGAACAGGGCCAAGGATGCCCTGTTTTCTATCGTTGCCCACGATCTGCGCAGCCCGTTGACCGGGATCATCGGTATTACCCGTTGGATCGCGGGCGCCGGTGGGAAACTGAGCAAGGAGGCGCTGGTCGACTATGCCTCGGATATCAAGGACGAAGGCGAACGGACGCTGGATTTCCTCGACACGTTGCTCAAATGGTCAAACGACCAGATGGACGGCATAACTCTGAATCCGCAGACCTTCGCCATACGCGAACTGGCCGACGAGTGTGTCTCGCTGGTGTCCGCAACGAGTTATCAGAAATCTGTATTTATTGCCCAGAATGCCGGCCCCGAGATCGGGTTTGCCGATCGCGAGGTCGCAAATCTCGTCCTGCGCAACCTCATCAGTAACGCGATCAAATTCACCCCCGGGGGCGGGGAGATCGAAATCTCCACCCGCACAGAGGCTGACCAGGTGTTGGTGGCCGTCCGTGATACCGGCGTCGGGCTCAGTTCGGAAGAAATTGGAGTTCTTCTTGGCGCAGAACGAAACTTCTCGAAGGCGGGGACGGATGGCGAGCAGGGGACCGGACTGGGTCTCGAACTATGCCTCGAGATGATTGAGAAATATGGTGGCAGCTTCACAATCACAAGCCAGCCCGGTGAGGGTGCCATATTCGAGTTTTCACTCCCGGCTGCCGACTGAAACATGTTGCATCAAGGGCGAATGCCCAAAGTAATACATTGGACTACCTTAATGGTATTACCCATTGTTTAAAAAGAAACTTATGAAAGTAGTGCAACTGAATCCGTAACGGAAACCCGGCGATTTGAGTTCGCTATCAGGATGGTTGTCGTGACAATCACGAGCCGTTCGACCCTCTGGTTCAAAATCGTGCCGAAGAGGATCGATTTTCCGAAGTTCCGGTGGCGGGCGTGTGCGGTACCATGGTCGTTTAAGGTGCGTTCGCGGGCTGGTACAGAAAAAGTACTACCTATGGAGCACTACCCGCCTGTAGCTTAGGGATTCCGAGATGTAGTGCCGGGCTAAAAGTGGCCCGGAATCAGTCGGATTTTCTACATCAAGATCTGCTAATGTTCGGGCCACACGCAGCACCCGATGATAGCCCCTGGCCGACAATTTTAGTTTCTCGGCCGCCTGCTCCAGCAAATCGCGTCCGCCAGGGTCCGGTGCGGCGACGGAATCGAGTAATTTCCCGTCTGCCTCGGCATTCGTGAACACCCCTGTATCGGCATAACGATCGGCTTGAATGGCGCGCGCGCGTGCGACCCGGGCGGCGACCTCGGCACTACCTTCCGCGGGCGGGGGCAAAGTGAGATCCGCCGCGGAGACCGTCGGGACGTCCACGAACAGGTCGATACGGTCCAGCAGGGGCCCTGACAGCCGCGCCTGATAGTCTGTGGCGCACCTTGGCGCTCTCGAGCAGGCGAGGCCCGGATCGTCCAGATGACCGCATCGGCAGGGGTTCATGGCCGCTATCAGCTGAAAACGTGCAGGATAGGCGACATGATGATTCGCCCGGGCGACGACCGCACGCCCGGATTCCAGGGGTTGACGCAGGGATTCCAGCGTTTGACGGCTGAATTCCGGCAATTCATCCAGAAACAGGACCCCGCGATGGGCAAGGGATACCTCGCCGGGTTTTGCCCTGGTGCCGCCGCCCACAAGTGCCGCGAGGGACGCTGAATGGTGCGGGTCGCGGAACGGACGAGCCGTCATCAACCCGCCTTCTGGCATGGTGCCCGAGATGGAGTGAATCATTGAGACCTCGAGGGTCTCGGCCGGCGAAAGCGGCGGGAGGATGCCCGGCAGTCGCTGGGCGAGCATGGATTTCCCGGCGCCGGGTGGCCCGGAAAGGATCAAATTGTGGCCGCCTGCCGCAGCGATCTCGAGCGCTCTTTTGGCGGATTCCTGCGCCTTTATGTCAATCAGGTCCGGGTATGGCTGAATACAGTCATACCGTAGTGCCTGTGGTTGCGACAGCAGCTGAGCGCCTTTGAGATGATTGACCAGCGCCAGCATGTCGGGCGCGGCTAAAATCTCGAGATCTCCTGCCCAGGCAGCCTCGCTACCCTGGTTGGCGGGGCAGATCAGCCCACGATCGCGGGCCGAGGCGTCGATCGCAGCCGGCAGGACGCCTGATACGGCCGCCAGGCCCCCGTCGAGGGCCAATTCGCCCAACGCGGTGTACTGCGCCAAAAGGTCACCCGGAACGACGCCCATGGCCGACAAAAGGCCCAGTGCAATGGGGAGATCGTAGTGGCTGCCCTCCTTGGCCAGGTCCGCGGGGGCAAGATTGACGGTGATCCGTTTGGGCGGCAGAGAAAGCCCCAGCGCCTGGAGGGCGGCGCGCACCCGTTCGCGGGATTCACCGACCGCCTTGTCGGGCAGACCAACAATCGTGAACGCGGGCAGGCCGGCACCCATTTGTACCTGCACATCGACGTCGACAACATCCACGCCCTGGAAGGCCACCGTATTGACGTGCGCGACCATGAATTCGTTATCCCCCGGTTTTGGGGCCCAACTATATCGGTTCTTTTGAGGCACAAGAACAAAAAAAGAACAAATATCAATCAGAATGCGGGTATGCCGGTAGAGCCATACCGTTAACTAAAAGTAATGCTGCATTGTTTTTACTGCACTTTATCGCGCCGAAAAGTATTACGAACAGGGCCTCGAAAATTTCATCGGGAATGTTCGGATCAGGCCATCGATGACCCGAAACAGGCGGCCATCCACAGGTATGACGGGGTATTTCGCATCGCCAGGTGCCTCTCTTTAGAAACCGAATAGCTCCGCCGGATTATCGACCAGAATCTTCTGTCGCAACGCCTCGTCCGGCGCCCAGTCGAGCAGCAGGTCGAGGAGGTCGCCGTCATTCGGCATTTCCTCAAAATGGTCCGGATGGGGCCAGTCCGAGCCCCAGATCACACGATCGGGCGCACGCTCGATCAGTGCCCGGGCAAACGGATGGGTGTCCGAATAGGGCGGACGGGGCTCTTGCGAGAACCGCATGGGACCGGAAATCTTGACCCAGCAGCGCCCGGTGTCGATGCAATCGAGCACGGTCCTGAAACCGGGTGCGTCGATTCCCAGTTCCGCCGGCTGCCAGCCCATATGGTCGATTACGAAATTGCCCGGCGAGGCGAGCATGGTGTCGCGCCAGGCCGCCGCTTCATCGGGCCCCCGGAACCAGAATTGCGGGTGCCAGCCGAATTCGTGAGTGCGGGCGATGATGTCTGTGTTGATCTCCGGATTGGCGCGAAACGCGAACCGAGCGCCGACGACGCCGGCCTTGGTAAGAATCTCGAGTTCGCGGTCGGTGATGTCGGGCGCGGGCAGGGCGATGCCCCGCAGGCGCTCGGGCTCGCGCGACAGGGCGTGGAGCAGATACTCATAGGTATTGCCCTGGACCACCGAATGGACAATCACCCCGCGCTCGATTCCGAGTGTTTTGTGCATCTTCAGCATGTCGTCGAGGGTCGAATCCTCGACCAGTAACGGCGCATCGGGATGATAGGGGAAGCGCTTGCCGGGGCCATAAAGGTGAAAATGTGTGTCCGTCGCGCCCGGCGGCGTCTTGAGTTTGGGCGTCTTGGTATCACGGTGCGGCGGCGGTGATTTCAGGCGTTCGGTCATTGTCGGCGGCTTTCCCTGTTAGGACGTGATGGGATCACGATTGAATCTTTTCGCCACCGGCGCAACAATGCGCCCACAAGTGCGTACAAAAATGAGACGCCACCAACGGGGAGATGATGATGAACGCCATTGCAAAAATGCCGAAAACAGCCAAAGAGCGCGGGAAGGTCGCGCCGGCCAAACTCGCCCATGTGGTGCTCCGAACCCCGCCGGACAGGGTGGGTATGATTCTGGACTGGTACAAGAAAGTCCTTGAGGGCGAGGCCATGTTCGAGACGGACGGTTTCGGCTTCGTGACCTACGACACCGAGCATCACCGGATCGGCGTCCTCGGTTTTCCGGGGATCAAGGAACATATCGACGGCCATGCAGGCATGCATCACGTGGCCTTCACCTATGGCGACCCCGGCGACCTGATGCTGACCTACAACCGGCTGAAGGACGAACACGACATTAAGCCGGAATTCTGCATCAACCACGGCCCGACCACGTCGATGTATTATTTCGACCCTGACAAGAACCAGGTCGAACTGCAGGTCGACAATATTCCGGAAGAGAAATTCGCCGAATATTTCGACAATGGCGAGTTCACCTCGAACCCGATCGGCATCAAGTTCGACCCCGACGAGCTGTCGGCGCGCCTCGCGGCCGGCGAATCCGAAGAATCTCTGCTGCAACGCCCGGACGGGATTCCGCCGGACCTCTCGGAGTTTCCGGCGAACTAGGCTTGGGATTATCCAGTTTCGTAAAGGGCGGGTTTCGACCCGCCCTTTTCATTAGGGGTGCTAGTCCGCCACCGTTCCGCGCCGCGCCTCAATGGCATCCCAGATCAAACCCGACAGATTAACCCCGTCGAACCGGTCGATCTCCTGGATGCCGGTGGGTGAGGTGACGTTGATCTCGGTCAGATAGTCGCCGATCACGTCGATGCCGACGAAGATCAGGCCCTGTTCACGCAAGGAGGGGCCGATGGCGGCGCAGATATCCTGCTCGCGCGGGGTCAGGCCGATCTTCTCGGCCCGGCCGCCCACATGCATGTTCGAACGCGCTTCGCCCTCGGCCGGCACCCGGTTGATGGCGCCGACCGGCTCACCATCGACCAGGATGATGCGCTTGTCGCCCAGGCGGACCTCGGGCAGGTAGCGCTGGACGATCATCGGTTCGCGATACTGTTCCTCGAACATCTCGACCAGCGAGTTCAGATTCTCGTCGTCGGGTTTGATGTGAAACACACCCGCACCGCCGTTGCCGTAGAGCGGCTTGACGATGATGTCCTTGTGTTCGGCGCGAAAGGCCTTGATCTCCTCTCGCGATGACGTGATCAGGGTCGGCGGCATCACGCCCTCGAAATGGGTCACGAACAGCTTCTCGGGCGCATTGCGGACCGAGACCGGATCATTCACCACAAGGGTCTGGGGGTGGATATGTTCGAGGATATGGGTGGCGGTGATATACGCCATGTCGAAGGGCGGATCCTGGCGCATCAGGACCACGTCCACGCCCGCAAGATCGAGGGTCTCGGCGGCGCCCAGGGTGAAGTGATTGCCGGCCTCGCGGCGCACCTCGAGCGGCCGCGCCTTTGCGGTCACACGGCCATCACGCAGGGACAGGTCCTGGGGCAGATAATGGAACAGGCCGTGGCCGCGAGCCTGTGCCTCGAGCGCCATCGCGAAGGTGGAATCGCCATCGATATCGATGGAATCGATCGGGTCCATCTGGATTGCTACGGCTAGGCTCATGGGGGTCGCGCTCCGGCGGGTTAAAAACCGGCGGGTAATCTAGGCGTTTTCGACGATTTGGCAAACGGCGGGGCGTGCGCCGCCGCCGCTCAGCGGTTCGTGGCGGGTTTGGTGCTGTCTGATGTCCCGCTGGGCGAAGCGATCCGGCGCGGGTCGTCGATCATGATCACGTGGCTGATCACCCGTTTGACGTTGGGGATATCGCGTGCGATCTGGAACACCCGGTCCAGTTCAGCCCGATCTTGCGCGACACCGAGCAGGTAGACCGTGCCGCCGATGGCGCGGGTCGAGTAGTTAATCGAATCGACATCGCCATCGAACAGCAATTTCGCGTCGAGGCGGGCGTTGATCAATGTGTCGTTGGCGAAATCCTTGATGCCGCCGCCCTCGGATATCTCGACCTCGTTGATGACCTCACGCACGCCGCTTGGCTGCCATGCCGCCTGTATGGCCTTGTCGGCCAGGGCCTGGTTCGGGACCCGGCCCGACACCAAAACCCGCCCCTCATAGATTTGCAGCTCAAGCCGGTTGAAGGTGTCGAAATCCTCTTTCACCCAGGCTTCGTTGATTTTGACCCGGATCAGCGTGTCATTCGCCGCCCCCTTTATGCCGCGCTCTTCGGATGCCGCGACGCCGGCGGAAGCGGCGCCGCCAACAACGACCCCGGCCGGGGTACATGCGGCCAGTAACAGAAGGCCGACCGCGAGGGATGCGGACAGGCGGATATTCTGCGATCGGTTTTTGAGGCGGGTGCGGGGATTAGCTGTCGACATGTCGAACTCCTTGGCGCCGGATTCGGATTGTGCGTGGCCAGCGTTGTTGACCACAGACTATTCGATTCGCCACGCGTCGGGGATATGCCGCGGCAGTTTTCCAGGGGCGACCAGGATCGCGTCGAACCGAATGTGATGTCCTGCATAGGACGGGTTTGCGGCAAGAAAATGGTCAGTTGCGCGCGCGATGCGGACCTGTTGGCGTTTGTCGATCGCGTGGGCCGCGGTTGTGAGGTCGCCGCGCGCCTTGACCTCAACCGCAACCAGCATTCGTGCGCGGCGGGCGAGAATGTCGATTTCCCCGACGGGACTGCGGTAACGGCGTGCGATCAGCCGGAAACCCTTGAGACGAAGCAGCGTGGCCGCGCGGCGTTCGGCGCGATGGCCGAGGTGCTCGGCTGCCTGCCGGCGG
This sequence comes from Alphaproteobacteria bacterium, assembly GCA_965205535.1. Lineage (GTDB taxonomy): Bacteria > Pseudomonadota > Alphaproteobacteria > UBA6615 > UBA6615 > UBA8079. Next base: position 1,220,145 of record CBDBHH010000005.1, read on the forward strand.
TTGGTTGCGTTCACGATACCGCGCTCAAGGTTCCGGCTCGTCGCCGGTGATTTCGAGCGCCAGGCGATAAATTTCTCGCCGCGGGCGTCCGGTTTCAGAGGTGACCTGGGCCACGGCATCGCGCAGGCTGAGGTCGCCGAGCGCGTCGGTGAGTGCTGCGCGCAGGCTCTCAGGGTCGACTTCCTGTGCCAGGGGTGGGGCGACCACAATAACGATCTCCCCCCGTGGCGGGCCGGCGTCGGCATAGTGTGCGGCGAGTTCGGACAGGCTGGCGCGGCGGACTTCTTCATGCAATTTCGTGATCTCGCGCGCGATCGCAGCCGGGCGATCGCCGAGAGTTTGGTGCAGGTCCGACAGGCTTGCCGCGAGGCGCTTTGCCGATTCAAAAAAAACGAGGCTACCCGGCACGGCGGAGAGTTCGCTGAACCGGCGCCGGCGGGCAGCCTGGCGTGGCGGCGGGAAGCCGGCAAAAAAGAAACCGTCGGTCGGCAGGCCCGACAGGACCAGCCCGGCGAGGGCAGCGCTGGCGCCGGGCAGGGTGTGGAGCGCGATGTTGGCGTCGATGGCGGCCTCGACCAGGCGATATCCGGGATCGGAGATCAGCGGTGTCCCGGCGTCGGTCACGAGCGCCAGAGAATCGCCATTTTTCAGGCGCTCCATCAGTTTGGGCAGCACGCGGCGTGCGTTGTGATCATTGTAGGCGAGGGTCGGTGTGGCGACGGCGTATTGAGACAAAAGCTTTCGTGTGACGCGCGTGTCTTCACAGATGACCAGGTCGGAACCGGTCAGGACATCGAGGGCCCGAAATGTGATGTCGCCCAGATTGCCGATCGGTGTCGCCACTAGGTGCAGGCCCGCTGCCGCCTTCGTGTCGGCGCGTGCGCTCGAACCTGTATCCGACGCTTGTCCAGGCCGGTCCACGCGGTTAGGTTCGCGCGCGTCTGAATCTGTTCGGGTTGTTTGAGGAAGGCTTTTTCGTGCCACGACCGGTTGCCCTTCTGCGCCTTGACGCGCCTGTGTTTGCCAACGCCCGTTCACGCGTTTTGTTCGTTGCAGCCGGCCTGATCCTGACCGCGTGCGCGCCGGCCAACGTAGCGGCGCCACCGGCTGAAACGCAAGAAGCCACGCCGCCGCCGGTCGTCTCTGCACCGGCCCTGCCACAGAAGGTGACCCCTGTTCCGGTAACCCCGGCGCCACAGGGTGCACCCGATATCACCCGGGCGGCGCTGATTGTCCCGCTGAGCGGTCCCGCCGCCGCGATCGGCCGGGATCTGGCGGACGCGGCGCAAATGGCGTTGTTCGATTTCGCCGTGCCGAAGTTCGAATTGCGGGTTTACGATTCCGGCGGCAACGCCCAGGCGGCGCGTGCCGCCGCCCTGCGCGCCCAGGCCGAGGGTGCGCGCTTGGTGCTGGGCCCGCTTTTCTCGGATGCGGTCGCCGGCACATCGAGTGTCTGCCGGCCGGCGGGAATTCCGGTTTTCGCGTTTTCAAATGACCGGTTGATCGCCGGTGACGGGGTGTATGCGGCAGGGTTTTCGCCCGAGGCACAGATAGACAGGGTCGTCGCCTTCGCCACGCGGCGGGGGCTGAGCCAGTTCGCTGGCCTGGTGCCGGATGATGTTTTTGGCGGGCGGATGGCAGCAATATTGTCCGACGTTGTGGCGCAGCGCGGTGCCGGCGTTGCGGCAACCGCGTTCTATCCCGGTGGCGTGGAGGCGGTAACGGCGACCGTCCGTTCGCTGGCGCGCTATGCCGAGCGGGTCGAGGCCCTCGAAGAAGAACGCAAACTCCTGGCTGAACGTGACGACGCATTCTCGAAACGCGCGCTCGAGCGGTTGTCCACGCGTGACACGCTCGGTGAAGTCGGGTTCGAAGCGCTGATGCTGCCGGTCGGGGGAGACGAAGTGCTCCAGATCGCGCCGCTGCTGGCCTTTTTTGATGTCGATCCGCAGCAGGTCAAGCTGCTCGGTACATGGGTGTGGGACGACCCCGCGCTCGGCAAGGAACCGGCGATGCTCGGGGCCTGGTTTGCAGCCCCTCCGCCCGATGCCCGTGCGCGGTTTGTTGAGCGATTTAGCGCGTTTTATGGCCGGTCCCCCGACCGCCTGGCGACGCTCGCCTATGATGGCGTTGCGCTGGCGGCGGTACTGGCACGCGGAGAAGTGCCCGAGCCTTATGCCCGCGCGCGTCTGGAAAATCTCGACGGGTTTGCCGGTGTGGACGGCATATTTCGGTTGACGGAAACCGGTGCCGTCGAACGTGGACTGGCGGTACTGGAAGTCCGCCGTGATGCGCCACGTGAGATTGATCCGGCGCCGACGAGCTTTGTTGTACCGGCGACGAACTAGTCGGCCTCGTAGTCGTAATCACGAGTTCAGAAGTTTATCCACGACGGCGTTCAGGCGCTGACGTCCGGCCGGGGTTGCCTTGAACCCGTCATCACGCCAATCGAGATAGCCTGCATTGACAAGCTGTTCGATGGTCGCGGAATCGAAGGTCTCGTCAGGTCGTTTGCCGGTCCGCCGGGTGAATTCACCGGCGTCGACACCCGAGGCCAGACGAAGCCCCATCATGACCAGTTCCGCCGTCAGGGTTTCATGCGGTAATACCGCGTCGTCCTGGGTGGCATGGCCTGTCTCGAGCGCCCGTTTTAGCCAGATTTCCGGGGCTCTGTGCTGGCGTGTGGCCCGGACCTGGCCGTCGACCGTGAGGCGTCCATGGGCGCCTGGCCCTACCCCGAGATAGTCACGGTAGTGCCAATACGTCAGGTTGTGGCGCGATTCCTGGCCCGGAGCGGCGTGGTTTGAAATTTCATAGGCAGGCAATCCGGCGGCGGCGAGGGTGTCCTGGGTCTGCTCGAACATGGCTGCGCCATCGGCTTCGTCGGGTAGCTGCAGGTCGCCCCGCGCCTGGGCCAAGAAGAACGGCGTCCCGGCCTCGATCGTCAGCTGGTAGACCGAGATATGGCCGCGTGTCAGCGCGAGCGCCCCGTCCAGTTCGCGCCGCCAGGCGTCGGGTGACTGGCCAGGGCGGGCGTACATCAGATCGAAGGAGAATCGTTCGAAAGTTTCGGCGGCGGCCGCAATCGCGGCGCGGGCCTCGCTGACTGCATGGGTGCGGCCGAGCGCCGAGAGGGCCGCGTCGTCCAGCGCCTGGACCCCGAGGCTGAGGCGGTTGACGCCGGCGTCGGCAAACCCCGCAAGGGCGGCCTGTTCTGCCGACGTCGGGTTGGCCTCCAGGGTGATCTCGAGACCCGTGTCGGGCGTGAAGAGCTCCCGAGCCCGCGTGATGATCGCGCGGGCCGTTTCGGGCGGCATCAGGGAGGGTGTGCCGCCGCCGAAGAAGATGCTCGTCAGCCGCCGCCCCGGCACGCGTCCGGCATAATGTTCGAGTTCGCGCAGCAACCCGTCGCGCCACGCATCCTGGTCGATGGTGTCGCGGACATGGCTGTTGAAATCGCAGTAGGGGCACAACGACAGACAAAACGGCCAGTGAACATAAAGTGCGATATCGCCGGCCGGGGCGGTCATGAGGCGATCATTTGTCGGCGCTGAAGCACGCGTCGATAAGCGCGCGAAACGCAATGGCCCGATGCGAAATCGCATGCTTGGCGTCCGGGTCCATCTCGGCGAATGTGAGCGTGCCGCCCTGGGGCACGAAGATCGGGTCATAGCCGAAGCCGCGGTCGCCGCGCGGTGGCCAGGCAAGGCTGCCGTCGACCCGCCCCTCGAAAACCTCGACATGTCCGTCCGGCCAGGCCAGCGCCAGCGCGCAAGTGAACCAGGCCAGATCATCCACGGCCTCGGCACTCGCCTCGTGCAGCTGCTCCATGGCCCAATCGAAATCGCGAACCCCGTCCGCGCGCTCGGCGAAACGTGCGGCGTGGATGCCCGGTGCGCCGCCCAGCGCCGCCACGGAGAATCCGGAATCGTCCGCCAGCGCGGCCAACCCGCTGCCGTCGGTCGATGCGCGCGCCTTGAGGATGGCGTTCTCCGCGAATGTACTGCCGGTCTCCTCGGGTTCGGGCAGGCCCAGGTCGCCGGCGCTTTGCACCGATACCGCGAAGGGTGCGAGCAGATCGGCGATCTCGCGGACCTTGCCGGCATTGTGACTGGCGATCACCAGCCGGTTGTCGTCGAAATTTCGGGCCATGATGTGCGGCCTTTTATGTTGGCTACTTGATTCCAAGCGCCTTGCGCTGATGGGTGAAGAGTTCCGCTGTGCCGTCCCGCGCAAGGTCGAGCAGTCGGATGAACTGGGTGCGGGTGAAGGGGCGCTCTTCGGCAGTGCCCTGTATTTCGACGATCTGGGCGCGCTCGGTCAGCACAAAGTTGGAATCGGCCTGGGCGTTGGAATCTTCCGGATAGTCAAGATCGAGGACGGCAGTGTTCTGATACAGGCCGCAGGAAACCGCCGCGACGAGTTCGCGCACGGGGTTCTCGGCGATAGCGCCGGACTTCACCAGACCCTGGCAGGCGATGTACAATGCCACGCAGGCGCCGGTGATGGCTGCCGTTCGTGTCCCGCCGTCGGCCTGCAGCACGTCGCAATCGAGGCGGATCTGCCGCTCGCCGAGCATCTCCATGTCGGTAACGGCACGCAGGGAGCGGCCGATCAGCCGCTGAATTTCCTGGGTCCTGCCGGACTGTTTGCCACGCGCCGCTTCGCGGCCTGTCCGGGTGTGGGTCGAGCGTGGCAGCATGCCGTATTCCGCTGTCACCCAGCCCTCGCCGCTGCCGCGCATCCATGGCGGGACGCGCTCCTCGATGCTGGCGGCGCACAGAACATGGGTGTTGCCGAACATCGCCAGGCAGGACCCTTCCGCATACTTGGCCGCGCCGGGCTTGAGGCGCACCTTGCGCATTTCGTCAGGAGCGCGCCGTGACGGGCGGATGGAAGTTTTGGGCATGCTGGTTCCAGTATGTTTAGGGTCGGTTGTGATGCGGCGACGTTAGTCTTTGCGCCGGGGTTGCGTCCAGAACCGGAATCAAGCGCCGGGCAGATATCTGGCGGGCGTCGCTGTCGTTCTTGATTAGGCGCGGGGCCGTGCCTAAGTTCTGCGGACATGTCGACCCTCGACTTTTGTAGCGCAAACAACGGACAATCACGGCCATGAGCCGGGCGATTCCACAGCTCAATCAACGCAGCTCCGAGATTCTTCGGCAGATCATTGACGCCTATCTGGAAACAGGCGAGGCGGTCGGCTCGCGGACCCTGTCGCGCAATCTCGGCATGGAATTGTCGCCGGCCACGATCCGCAACGTGATGGCCGACCTTCAGGATTCGGGCCTGCTGTTCTCGCCTCACGCGTCGGCAGGGCGCATTCCGACCGAGGCGGGCCTGCGTCTGTTCGTCGACGGGCTCCTTGAGGTGGGGAACCTGACCGAGGCGGAGCGCCAGACGATCGAGGCGCAATGCGCCACGGAAGGACGCAGCGTGCAGCAGACCCTGTCGGAGGCCACCCGCGTTCTCTCCGGCCTGAGCAACTGCGCCGGGCTGGTCGTGGCGCCCAAGAGCGACTCGCCACTGCGCCATATCGAGTTTGTTTCCCTGGCGCCGGGCCGTGCGCTGGTCGTCCTGGTTACGGAAGACGGCAGCGTCGAGAACCGGGTCATCGAAATGCCGAACGGCATGCCCGCATCGGCCATGGTCGAGGCCTCGAATTTTCTCTCCGCGCGGATGGTCGGCAAGACCATTGATGAGGCTCAACGACAGATTTCGGCCGAGCTCGAACTTCATCGCCGCGACCTGGATGTGGTGACCCAGAAGCTCGTCGAAGCCGGGATGGCGACCGCGACGGGCGACGGCGCCGAGGCGGCACTGATCGTCAGCGGGGCCGAACGGTTGCTCGACGATGTTCAGGCCGTCGAGGACCTGGAGCATGTGCGTAGCCTCTATGACGCGCTCGAGACGAAGGAGTCCTGGATCAAGCTTCTGGACATGGCGCGGGGCGGCGAGGGAGTACAGATCTTCATCGGCGCGGAGAACGACCTGTTCTCGCTCGCCGGATGTTCGGTTGTCGTCGCGCCCTATCACAACAGCGAACAACAGATCGTCGGAGCGGTCGGCGTGATCGGCCCGACCCGGATCAACTACGCCCGGATCATTCCCGTGGTGGACTACACAGCGCAAATTGTCGGCCGTCTGGTCGGATAGGCGCGACAACCTCATTGTTTCGATTTACAACGACCGGCACGGACGCCGGATAGAAAGCGAACACATGAACGACGAAAACGATTCCCCAGAGAGCCCGGAGACCGACGCACCCGCAGAGGATGCTGCACCGGAAGCGCCCGAGGCGGGGCCGGCCGAGCCGTCGCCGACCGATGCGGATGGAAATCGCTGGGGTGGCGGTAAACATGCCGCGCGCGTCGTCGAGCTCGAGGGTGAGGTGACACAGCTGCGCGACCAGTTGTTGCGCGCGATGGCCGAGACCGAGAATGTGCGCAAGCGTGCGGAACGCCAGGTCGAGGACGCGCATCGTTATGCGGTGACCGGGTTTGCGCGCGATATCCTGTCGATCGGCGACAATCTCGAACGCGCGCTTTTCGCCGTCCCCGAAGAGCGGCGCGGCGAGCATGAGTTGTTGCAGACCGTGATCGAGGGAATGGTCGCGGTACAGAATGATTTTCTGGGCGCGCTGGCGGCGCACAAAATCGAGCGCCTCGACCCGACGGGCAAGCCGTTCGATCCCAACCTGCACGAAGCCATGTACGAAGTGCCCGATACTGATTTGCCCAATGGCAGCGTCGCCCAGGTCATGCAGGCTGGTTACCGGCTGCATGACCGGCTGTTGCGTCCCGCGCGTGTCGGCGTTGCCAAATCGGCGGTCCCGCCGACCGCACCCGCCGCATCAGAGGCGGTGCCGGAACCCGTACCCGACCCCGCTGCGGCACCGGAGACGAAGCCCGAGCCGGGCTCCGAACCGGGGGCCTGATTATTTTTTCGCCGTGATCGTGGGATCGGCCACAGTCAGCGCGCGGATATAGGCGGTCGCCAGCCCCTGATGTTGCGCGGCGCCGTAATGTTGCAGCGCGACCGCCGCGAGATCGAACGCGCCGTAGAGTTCGTGGGCCAGGATCGCGATTTTCAGCACGGCGTCCGGCTTGTCCCGGGCCAGGCGCGAGAAGCTTGCCGTATCGCGAAAATACAATGCATTGCTCCAGATAACCTGGGCGAAGCCGCGGTTGGGGTTGGCGTCCTTGATCAGCGGGCGGAACGGCCGCGACCCCACTCCCACCATGGTATGGAACGCGAAACCCTGTTCGCGCAGGAACGTGTCCACATCGGCAAACAGCGGCTGGCCTTGGTAGATCGGCAGGAAGCTGACCTCGATCTGGATCGCCGCCGTGTCCGCGAGCGCCGCCGTACCGGCCTCGAGCACCATGAGCTCGGCACCCTGAATGTCCAGTTTGAGGAAATCCATCGGGCGCACCTCGGCAATGTCGTCGAGGCGCACGGTGTCGACGGGAATCTCCGCGGTCGTCTCGCAGAGCTCCCACAGGCTGTGGAACTGCTGCATGACCGACGGATCGGGTGGGAACAGGCACGAAGTCATGGGTGCCGCGCCCACATGGAGGGTGTGGGCGCCGCCGTCACCGAGTGCGTGGGGCAGGTAGTCAGTGTGGGGCCGCCCCGCCGCATTTAGCTTCTTATACTCGTCGTCGTTTGGCTCGAACCCGACGAGACGGGCCGCACCGGTGTCGACCAGGCGAGCCCAGGGCTCGGTTTCACCGACATCCATGGCTCCGACATCGATGATTTTCAGCGGCGGCATCGTGACGCCCTGCGCGTCGAGGAATTCGAGGATGTCGACAGGATGGACGGAGGGGGTGGCGGGGCTGTTCATGCGGGCGAATTCTCTGTCGGTTGGGGTGTTGATCGGCCGCCGAGCATCCCGGCGCTGGGGTCATGTTCCTTGTGGTGCTGCCGGACCTTGTCCGGATTGCCTACCGCATAGCAGTAAACACAGCCATGGGGGCATGTTTCATAGCTGCCGATATCGCGGGAATCGGCGCATAGACAGCCAGGCCTGGTGCCTTTTGTGCGTGCGCTGACGGACGCATGGCCAAGGTGTTTTGCGACACGGTCGAGGCGCGCGGCGTCGATACACCGTGCGGCGGCGCGCCCATCCGCGAGCTCGGGCTGGGCGCAAAGCGTGAGGGCCAGGCTGTTTCGTCCTGCGATTTCGTGGAGTTGGGACAGCAGATCATGTTTGGCGGCATCGTCGGGGGCGGCCCAGCCGTTCCCGGTTTCACGCGCTGCCTTTTCGAGGTTGCGTCGTGTCTTGCGGTAGATCTGCGCGAAACTGACGACGACTTCATCGACGTGCCCCGCCAGCGCGCCCGCGAGACGGCTAAAGTTTTCGACATGCCAGTCGATCGGCGTTGCGTCGGTGACGACCACCGGGTCATAGCGCCAGACAACGGCTTTTGTTCCGTAACGTCTTGAAATACTGGATATATCAGCAACAGCGTCGTTTGCACTTACAACCGCGCGCTCCAGTGTACGCGGGTATCCAGTGACGGTGTACTGCACCACCAGGGGGTGGGTGCGGGCTGTTCGCGCCAATTCGTCGCGAAATGGCCCGGCATTGCGCGTCCAGAAGACGAACCCACTGCAATCCTGGTCGCGCAGTGAAACCTGGAACGTTTTTCCGTTCCAGGCGTTACGCACTGAACACGACCCAGCCATGCGTCTGGCGCGGAACCAATTGCCGTAGAACGCCGGAATATCGGTCTTGTAGCTTGCAGAGATGATCGTCATGGCCTGTTGCGACAATTAGAGGCGGAGTTCGGGGGAAATCGCCCGAGCCTAGCGGTTGCAGACCGGTTATGCCCTCCCTATATGTGCGTCGAACAGTACAGGGCTTCTGAAGCAAGCCCATCAACTTGAAATATCAGGGGCCTGTGCCGGTGCCGTTTGGGCCGGGCCGGTCTGCTGAAAAGTGAGGAAATCATGGCGAAAGTAATTGGTATCGATCTCGGGACCACCAACTCCTGCGTGGCCGTTATGGACGGCGGCGCGGGCAAGGTGATCGAAAATTCCGAGGGCGCGCGCACGACGCCGTCGATGGTGGCTTTTTCCGACGAATCGGAGCGCCTTGTCGGCCAGGCCGCAAAGCGCCAGGCCGTCACCAATCCGGAAAACACCATCTTCGCCGTCAAGCGTTTGATCGGCCGGCGGTTCGACGACCCGCTGACGGACGAGGACAAGAGCCTGGTGCCCTACGAGATTGTCGAGGGCGAGAATGGTGATGCCTGGGTCGGTGCGAGCGGTGAGAAGTACAGCCCGTCGGAAATCAGCGCCTTTATTCTTCAGAAAATGAAAGAGACGGCCGAGACGTATCTTGGCGAGACGGTTGAGCAGGCCGTCATTACGGTGCCGGCCTATTTCAATGATTCCCAGCGTCAGGCGACCAAGGATGCAGGCAAGATTGCCGGCCTCGAAGTGCTGCGCATCATCAACGAACCGACCGCAGCCGCGCTCGCCTACGGCCTCGAGAAAAAGGAAGCCGGCACGATCGCGGTCTACGATCTCGGCGGTGGTACCTTCGATATTTCCATTCTCGAAATCGGCGACGGCGTCTTCGAGGTGAAGTCGACCAATGGCGACACGTTCCTGGGCGGCGAGGATTTCGACGCGCGGATCATGGAATACCTCGCCGACGAGTTCAAAAAAGAGCAGAGCATCGACCTGCGCGAGGACAAGCTCGCCCTGCAGCGTCTCAAGGAAGCTGCCGAGAAGGCGAAGATCGAGCTCTCCGCCTCGACCCAGACCGAGGTCAACCTGCCGTTCATCACGGCGGACCAGGCCGGGCCGAAGCATCTCAACATCAAGCTGACCCGGGCGAAACTCGAGGCGTTGGTCGAGGACCTGGTTGCGCGGACCGTCGATCCCTGTGCTGCGGCGCTGAAGGATGCGGGCCTGAAGTCGAGCGAGATCGATGAGGTGATCCTGGTCGGCGGCATGACCCGCATGCCGAAGATCCAGGAGACGGTGAAGAACTTCTTCGGCCGTGACCCCCATCGTGGTGTGAACCCTGACGAAGTGGTCGCCATTGGTGCCGCCATTCAGGCCGGCGTGCTCGCGGGCGACGTGAAAGACGTGCTGTTGCTCGACGTGACGCCGCTGTCGCTGGGCATCGAGACGCTGGGTGGTGTGTTCACCCGACTGATCGATCGCAACACGACGATCCCGACGAAGAAGAGCCAGGTGTTCTCGACGGCCGAGGACAATCAGCAAGCTGTGACGATCCGTGTGTTCCAGGGCGAACGCGAAATGGCGGCCGACAACAAGGTGCTCGGCCAGTTCGACCTGGTGGGCATTCCCAGCGCGCCACGCGGCGTGCCGCAGATCGAGGTCACCTTCGACATCGATGCGAACGGCATCGTCAATGTGTCGGCCAAGGACAAGGGCACGGGCAAGGAGCAGCAGATTCGCATCCAGGCGTCGGGCGGACTGTCCGACGATGACATCGACCGAATGGTCAAGGATGCCGAAGAGCATGCCGCGGACGATAAGGCGCGTCGCGAGACCGTCGAGGCCCGCAACCAGGCCGAGACGCTTGTCCACCAGACCGAGAAGAGCCTCGAAGAGCATGGCGATAAGGTCGAAGACGAGGTCAAGGCCGAGATTGAAGGTGACGTGGCCGCGCTCAAGGAGGCGCTCGAAGGCGAGGATGCAGAGCTGGTGCAGTCCAAGCTCGAGGCGCTGGTGACGTCGTCCATGAAGCTTGGTGAGGCGATCTACAAGGCCGATCAGGCTGAGGGCGAAGAGGGCATGGCTGACGGTGCATCCGACGGTGATGCCGCGGATGGCCCGGACGCCGGCCCGGAAGAGACCATTGTCGATGCCGACTTCGAAGAGGTCGATGACGATGATGATGACGACGACGATCGCAAGGACCAGTCGTCCGCCTCGTAACCGGGGCAGGAAGGGGTTCGAACCCAGGGTCGGTTTTGGTACACCGGCCGCGTGCGGGTTCGTGCCTTTTCATTCGGTGTAGGGGTGGGGAACGTCCATGGCTGACAAAGATTTCTACCAAACATTAGGCGTCGACCGTGGCGCGGACGCCGCGTCGCTCAAGAGCGCCTATCGCAAGCTTGCCAAGGAACTGCATCCGGACCGCAATCCGGATGATGCGGAAGCCGAGCGCCGTTTCAAGGAAATCAATCAGGCCTATGACATCCTGAAGGATGAGGACAAGCGCGCGGCCTATGACCGCTATGGCCACGAAGCATTCGAGGGTGGTGCGGGCGGCCCCGGCGGCGGACAAGGCGGCGGCGGGTTTGGCTTTTCCGGTGGCGGTTTTGCCGATATTTTTGACGAGATGTTCGGCATGGGTGGCCGCGGCGGTGGTGGACGCCGACAGGCCAGCACCCGTGGCTCCGACCTGCGATACAATCTGGACGTAAACCTTGAAGACGCATTTGCCGGCAAACAAACCCGGGTTCGGGTCAATGCCTCGGCAGCGTGTGATTCCTGCCATGGTTCGGGCGCGGCGGGTGGCGCCGATCCCGTTGCCTGCCCATCCTGTCAGGGGGCAGGCAAGGTGCGCGCGCAGCAGGGCTTCTTTACGGTCGAACGCACCTGTCCGACATGTCACGGCGCGGGCCGGGTGGTCGATAACCCGTGCGGCGTGTGCGGCGGGGCGGGCCGCATGGACAAGGAAAAAACCCTGTCGGTGAATGTGCCGGCCGGGATCGAGGACGGGACGCGCATCCGCGTCGCGGGAGAAGGTGAGGCCGGCCTGCGCGGCGGGCCGCCGGGTGATCTGTATATTTTCGTGACGATCCGGCCGCACCGATTTTTCCGTCGTGACGGCGCAGACATCCAGTGCCGTGTGCCGATCCCCATGACCACGGCCTCGCTGGGCGGTTCCATCGAGGTGCCGACGATCGACGGCGCCCGTGCGCGGGTGAACATTCCCGCCGGCACGCAGACCGGTCAGCAGTTCCGGCTTCGCTCGAAAGGCATGTCGGTCCTGCGCGCCAACGCGCGTGGCGATATGTATGTGCAGGCACAGATCGAGACGCCGGTCGACCTGACCAAGGAACAGCGCGATCTGCTCAAGCAGTTCGCGGATGCCGGCGGCGGGTCCACGAAACACAGCCCCGAGTCAGAGGGTTTCTTCACCAAGGTGAAGGAGTTTTGGGACGACCTGAAGGACTAGCGTGTTTGTGCCTGGGTGCGTTTACCCGGGCGCGCGAAATGTTATGGTCTCCGCCATTCCGGCAAGCTGCCGGCGAAGGTGGATGAAGATGGTCGATCAACGGAAAATTGGCATTGTCGGCGCGGGCGGGCGCATGGGCCAGATGCTCGTGCGCGTGGTCGCCGAGACGGACGGTTGCGTGCTTGCAGGCGCCAGCGAAGTGGCCGGCTCGGCGCATCTGGGGGCCGACCCCGGGGTGCTGGCGGGTGTCGGCGAGAGCGGCGTCGTGATTACCGACGACACGGCGAGCCTGTTTGCCGGCGTCGATGCGGTCATTGATTTTACGGTACCGGCGGCGACTGCAGCCCATGCAGCGATGGCCGCCGACGCCGGCTGCGCGCTGATTGCGGGTACGACCGGCATGGAGGCCGAGCATCGTGCGGCACTCGATGCGGCGGCGGCGACGGTGCCGGTTGTCTGGGCATCGAACATGTCGAGCGGCGTGAACCTGTTGTTCGCGATTACCGAGCAGGTGGCGCGCGCGCTCGACCCGGATTTCGACATCGAAATCGTCGAGATGCATCACAAGCACAAGGTCGATGCCCCGTCGGGGACGGCGCTAAGCCTGGGTGAGGCGGCCGCGCGCGGGCGCGGGGTTGATTTCGATACCGAGAAACTGCTCTCGCGCGAGGGAATCACCGGTGAACGCCAACGCGGGAATATCGGGTTCGCCACCTTGCGTGGCGGCGATGTTGTGGGCGAGCACAGCGTCGTGTTTGCCGCAGCGGGCGAACGCATCGAGCTGACCCATCGGGCAACAGACCGGGGCATCTTCGCCCGTGGTGCGGTCCGCGCCGCGAACTGGACCGGCGGGCAGCCGCCGGGGCTCTATTCGATGACGGATGTGCTCGGCCTGGGCGACCGCTAGGCGCCGCCGGTCCGCAGCTTGCGCAGCGCGTCGCGTAGCGCGTTTGCCAGATCGCCGCGTTCCTCTGCTGTCAGGAATCCTCCGACTTTCAGAGAACGACCGTGGCTGGCCAGCCTTAACTCGTTGTCGCCGCCGGGCTGTGTTGTCAGTTCGACAGCCATCCAGTGGGGCGGGGCGAATTTATGCTCCTGGGACTGGCCTGAAGGGCGCACCCGCGCGACTGTCATGGCATCCGGGGTCAGGCACAATCGCTCGAACCGTCGCCCGTCACGGGCGTTGGTCCTGAAGGCCCACCAGAACAGCAGGATCTCGCAACCGAAGAAGGGCAGGACCGGCCAGGCGCCCTGGGCAGCGAAGAACAGGCCGACCAGGCTCAGCAAACCCGCCATGCCGAACAGCAGATACCGGACCCCTTTCGGGCTCAGGCTGCGGTGCGGGTAGAGCACGGCGTCGAATATGGGCTCGGTCTGCGCGTGGGCCATGGCGGAATTCTAGGCCCGGGGCGGGCCCGCGAACAGATACGCTTTGTCGCACTCGCCGGTTTGTGATCGCGTGGGGATTGGGTGTGAGATCAACGGCTGCCCCGTGGGGCAAAACACGCTATTTTCCCGTTATGGCCCGCATGACCAAAGACGAAATCGAGACATTCTTCGCCCGCTTGTCGGCGGCGAACCCCAACCCGACCACGGAGCTGGAATACACAAATATTTACACCCTGCTCGTCGCGGTTGTGATGTCGGCCCAGGCCACCGATGTCGGTGTGAACAAGGCAACGGCCGAATTGTTCAAGACCGTCGACACCCCGGCGAAGATGGTGGCACTGGGCGAGGCCGCGCTGATCGGCCACATCCGCACGATCGGGCTGTTTCGCAACAAGGCAAAGAACGTCATCGCGCTGAGCGCGCAATTGCTGGCCGAGCATGGCGGTGAGGTCCCGGCGGACCGGGCGGCCCTGGAGGCGTTGCCCGGGGTCGGACGGAAGACGGCAAACGTCGTCCTCAACACGGCGTTCGGTGAGCCGACCATGGCCGTCGACACGCATATCTTCAGGTTGTCAAACCGTACCGGGCTGGCGCCCGGCAAGGATGTCCGCAAAGTCGAGGATGCGTTGATGAAACGGGTCCCGGCCGATTATCTGCGCCATGCCCATCACTGGCTGATCTTGCACGGGCGCTATGTGTGCAAGGCCCGAAAGCCTGACTGCATGTCGTGCGCGGTCGTGGATCTGTGCCGTTACAAGGCGAAGGTCACCGCGTAGCCGCCGAACTCAGCTTTTCATGAATTCCGCGAGACAGGCGTCGGCCTCTTCGCCGGCGATCTGGCCGTCGGTTGTGCGTGCCTCGATATGGGTGGCCTGGCGGACACCCCCGCGCGGATAGGCAAATACATGCAAGACGCAGGCGGTGTTGCGGTAGATCCGGAGCTCGCCGTCACCTTCGCTGCGGATCAGGTCCGGCGCGCCGATGAGCGCGTCGATTCTGGAGGTTTCCTGGCCGAAAAGGCTGGAAAGCTGCGGCAGAGGTGGTGCAGGCGCGCGTCTCGCCGGGCCGGCGCGGGCGATGGCAGGTGGCGTGCGCGCCGGCTGTGAAGTGGTTGTGGTCTGTCGCTCGGTCGGGGCGGGCGCGAAGGCGCCGGAACATGCGCCAAGCGCCAGCAGCAGCGCAGCCGGCAGAACTACACCGCGAAGGATCATGAGTTCAGGCCGAGAAGAAGAAAATCGTCACAACCAGCGTGATGCCGGCCGCCGACAGGATGGCCAGGCGCGAGGGGCCGTCGGCCGTTGGCGCGCCGCCGACGTTGACCAGTCTACTGATGAATCGAAAAGTCGCCATGGACCTCTCCGCCGGTCTCGATCTCAAGGCGCCCGTAGGACACAGTGCCGGTCACTTTTCCCGATGCGGTGATGCGCAGCGCGCGGGAGACTTCGAGTGCGCCGTCGAACCGGCCACTGATGACGGCGGTCTCGACCTTGGCGCTGCCGTCGAACCGGCCGCCGCGCGATATCTCCAGGGCCCTGGCGCTGTCCAGATTGGCCTCGATACGTCCCTCGACAATCAGGGAATCGCATTCGGTGATGTCGCCTTTGAGCGAGATGTCGCGGCCAACCGTCAGGGTTTTGTTTTCCGATGGGCGGCGCGGTTCGCTGTCTTCGGTCCGCTCCAGATGATCCCCCAGATTGGGGATATCGGTGGCGCGCGCCGGTTGGCGGTCGAGGAAGCTCAGATCGAGCTCCGGTCGGTCTTCGGTGTTGCTGGGGGCGCTATCGCCCGCATCATCGTTGGTGTCGTCGGCTTTTGCGTTCATGACTACGCCCCCATTGTGACTCCAGAATCGCCAAACGGGCACGGGATTCGTTGCCCATACCCGAGAATATATCGACTCTCAGATGCTTGGATAGCGCGTTTATAGCAAATTGTCCATAAAATTGTATAATATATTGTTATATAACAATATTCGTGGATTCCGGTTCTCTGGTGGCTTCGAAAACGTGCAACATCATGGCCGTACCGAACAAAGGCAGGATCAAATTCACGACCGGGATAGAGGCGACGACCGCCAGCATCAGGCCCGACATGAAGATCGGGCTGCGCTTTTTGAGGCGATATGCGCGTAAATGCGCAGGGTCCATGCGCCGAAATCCGACCATCTCAAGATATTCACGACCCAGCAGATGGCCGTTCACCGCCCAGCCGGCAACGATGTAGATCGGCGGGAAGAATATGAACACCAGCAGGAGCACGTTAAACAGGATCAGCAGAACGCCAAATTTCACACCGACGATGACGGCTTCCATGATCGACTGATTGCGTGGTGGCTGAAGGTGCGTGTAGTGGCGGCTTTCGACCGCGCGACAGATCGCCTCGATGTAGAAACTCGCATACAAGCCGAGGAAGGCGGGCATCAGCAGGACCACCAGCGCAAACACGGCGATGGAACCGAGCCAGTCGACGGCGGTCTCAAGCCAGCCACCGACGAAGGGGACATCGCCGATCACCTCGGTGCTCGACAGCAGCCAGGACAGACCGCTCCAAAGCAGCATGGCGGTGATGAGGCTGAGGCCGATCGTCTGCCAGAGGATGGACCGCATGCGCGGGTCGCCGAGGTCGCCGAGGGCCTTGAAGAATGCTGAAATCATGGTTCTTTCTCATACCGCCTCGCGACGATGAAAACCATTCGAAAAGCTTGAAACCCCGCGGTTGCGTGGATTGCCAGAGCATCTGGCACCGCTATACTCGCGCGCCTTATTCCTGATTTTTCTGTTTCCCAATTTGTCCCGGAGTTCTCATGACCGATTCCAATGCCGCCCAACGCGCGCTTGATGTTGTCTGCGTCGGTAACGCGATTGTCGATGTGCTGGCCCAGACCGATGACGCCGTGATCGAAGAGCACGGCATGGTGAAAGGCACCATGGCGCTGATCGATGCGGACCAGGCCGAGGCGCTATACGCGGCGATGCCCCAGGGGGTCGAGACATCGGGCGGATCCGCCGGCAACACGGCCGCGGGCCTCGCGTCGCTCGGCGCGCAATGCGCGTTCATCGGAAAGGTACGTGATGACCAGCTCGGCGATATTTTTGCCCATGACATCCGTGCCGTGGGTGCGGAGTTCGCGACCCCGGCCGCGACCGACGGACCGCCGACGGCGCGGTGCCTGATCCTGATTACGCCGGATGCCCAGCGCACGATGAACACCTTCCTGGGCGCGAGTGTGAATCTCGGGCCGGAAGACATCGACGAGGATTTGATCGCCCGCGCTCAGGTCACGTATCTGGAGGGTTATCTGTGGGACCGGGACGAGGCCAAGGCCGCGTTCCATCGCGCGGCCGACGTCGCCCACGCCCATGACCGGATGGTATCGCTCAGCCTCTCGGACCCGTTCTGCGTCGACCGGCACCGGGACTCGTTCCGCGGTCTCGTCGCCGACCATGTGGATATCCTGTTCGCCAATGAGGACGAGATCATGTCGCTCTATGAAGTCGAGCGCTTCGACGATGCGCTCCGGCATGTCCGTCAGGATTGCCGGATCGCGGCCCTGACCCGTTCCGAGAAGGGCGCCGTCGTCGTCGCGGGGGACGAGCTGCATGCGGTCGAGGCCGAGCCGGTCTCGGCGGTGGTCGACACGACGGGCGCAGGCGACCAGTTCGCGGCCGGATTCCTGCGCGGATATACACGTGGTGATGATCTGGCAACCTGTGCGCGGATCGGCGCCATCACGGCGGCGGAGGTGATCGACCATGTCGGCCCGCGTCCGCAGGTCAATCTCGCCGAGCTCGTGGCCGCGCTCCTTGCGGGATAGGGTGAGACAATCGAAATGACGATCCTGGGGATTAGCTTTTGAGCCTTCTCGCGATCAAGGTTATTGCGATCCTGGTCATTCTGCTGACCGCACTTCTCGGCGGGATGGCGGCGGTCCGGACACGGCAATCGCGCCATGCGGACAAGTGGTTCGCGCTCGGCTCATTGTTCGGGGCCGGTGTCTTTCTGGGGGCCGGGCTGATCCATGTCCTGCCGGATTCCGTTGATCTTTTCGCGCGCCTGTATCCCAAGCTCGACTACCCCGTCCCTTTCGGCATTGCCGCGCTTGGTCTGATCGCGGTGCTTGCTGTCGATCGGCTGGGCCATTTCCTCCAGGCGCGCACTTACGATCGGACACCTGACGCGGGCGGTACCTCGGCGATGATCCTGCTTGTTGTGCTGTCGTTTCATTCGATTCTGGCTGGCGCGGCGCTGGGTGCCGAGGATTCGGCGGCGAACTCGATCGTGCTGCTGCTGGCGGTCGTCGCCCATAAGGGCAGTGCCGCATTTGCGCTGACGTCGGGTTTGCTGCGCACACCGGCCGGCGAGACGGGTGCCGTGAGGCCGGTCTGGGGCCTGTTGATCGTGTTCGCCCTGATGACACCGCTCGGCATCCTGCTCGGCACGGGCTTGCAGGAGATCCTCGACGGGGATGCCGCGCGGATTAGCGAGGCGGTTTTCGACGCGTTTGCCGCCGCAACCTTCGTCTATGTGGCGACCCTCGAAATCATCGGGCCGGAATTTCGCTCGAACGACCGGGGCGGGATGAAGCTCGGCGCGCTGACGGCGGGCCTCGCGATCATGGCCCTGGTTGCGCTCTGGCTCTAGGGGCTTACTTGTCGGGCTGAGACCAAAGCGTCTCAAGCCGCAATCCGTAGACGGGGACAGTCTCCGGGCGTCCAATCCGCGTCCAGTAAGCGATGCGTTGCCCGGTGTCGTGATAGAGCGGCATCACATAGTGATTCCACATCAAGAGCCGGTCGAGGGCGCGCGCGGCGGCGACCAGTTCGGCGCGATCGTGTGCCTCACCCAGTGCCATGATCATCGCGTCGATCGCCGGGTCCGCGACGCCTGCCCAGTTTCGCCCGCCGGGCTGGTCGGATGTTCTTGAGCTCCAGTAGTTCTGTTGCTCGTTGCCCGGCGACAGGGTGACGCCCCAAAAGCCAAACACCATGTCGAAATCATAGGAATCCATGAGCCCCTGGAACTGGGCGGGTTCGACCAGCCGCACGGACGTCGCGATCCCGAGGCGCTTCAGGTTGCGACTATAGGCGAGTGCGATGCGTTCGTTGGAGGGCCGACGAATGGTGATCTCGATGCGATAGATGTCTCCGGCCGCATTCACGCGCGCATTGTTCTCGATCCGCCAGCCCGCCGCCGAGAGAAGTTCGGCCGCGCGTTTCAGGTTGGCCCGCGGCCGCCCGGAACCATCAGTCGCCGGCGGTGCATAGGGCGCGCCGAATACGTTGTCGGGGATCTTGTCGCGCCACGGCTCGAGCAGCGCCAGCTCATCTCCCAGGGGCGGGCCGTCGGGCGCCATGTCGGAGCCCGAGAACATGCTCCGGGTGCGCGCATAGCCGCCGTGCAGAAGGGTCTTGTTGAGCCACTCGAAATCGAAGGCAAGGATCAGCGCCTCGCGCACCCGAATGTCGGCGAATTTCTGCCGCCGCAAGTTGAACGCCAGCGCGCTCAATCCCGACGGGAGACCTGTTTGCAGTACGTCCAGTTCGACCGCGCCGGTCGCCGCGGCGGGAATGTCGTACTGCGTGGCCCAGCGCGCGGCGTCGCCCTCGAAGCGGATGTCATAGTCGCCGGCCTTGAAGGCTTCCAGCGCGACCGCGGAATCACGGAAATAATCGAACCGGAGTTCATTAAAATTATACTGACCCCTGTTCACCGCCAGATCCGCCCCCCAGTAGTCCGGGTTGCGCCGAAACGAAATCCCCCGTCCGGGGTCGACGGATTCGATCGTGTAAGGCCCGCTCGCCAGCGGCGGTTCCAGTGTCGTGGCATTGAAAGTGCGTGCCTGCCACCAGGCTTTCGACAGGATCGGCATGAAGCCGGCGATCAGCATCGGCAGTTCGCGGTCGCGGTTATCGACGAAGGTGAACTTCACACGAAGCGGGCCTTTTGCTTCGGCCTTCGCCACCCGCGCCCAGGTGGCCCGCGCATTGGGGCTGCCGTTGGCCTTGAGGGTCTCCCAGCTGAAGATCACATCCTCTGCCGTGACGGGCGTGCCGTCCGAGAACCGCGCTTGCGCGTGCAGGGTAAACTCGACCCAGGCGCGATCCGGCGGTGTCTCTATCGTCTCGGCCAGGAGACCGTAGAGCGTGAACGGCTCGTCCCGGCTGCGCTTGGCCAGGGTCTCAAAATAAACGCCGAAGCCGTGGTGAAGCCCCGCCGCGGGTTTGCCCGTGATGATGTAGGGATTGAGGGAATCGAAACTGCCGATGGCGTGCAGGCGCAGCGCGCCGCCCTTCGGTGCGGCGGGATTCACATAATCGAAATGCGTGAAATCCGCGGCGTATTTCGGTGTCCCGAGCATCGCGATCGCGGTTTCGGGTTCTGCCGCCGCCGTGGTTGCTCCCGCGAAAGTGAGTAAAGCCAGCGCGAGCATGCGTATTAACGGGATTTGGGGGCTGTTCTGGCGCATGGCTCAAGCGATCTTTACTGGGGACGGTGGTGATACGACCCAAATATACTGTTCAATATGAGTCGAAATTGCGACCGAACCATAAACCGATGTGACGGGATTCGAAGATGCTGATCGGCGTGCCACGGGAAATCAAGAATCGCGAGTATCGCGTGGGCCTGACACCGGCCTCGGTGCGCGAACTGGTGCATCACGGCCATGAGGTATCGGTCGAGACCGATGCCGGCCTGGGTGCGAACTTCGCCGACGCCGACTATGAGGCCGCCGGGGCACAAATCGCGCCGGACGCGGCGGCGGTGTTTGCTGCTGCGGGTATGATCGTCAAGGTAAAGGAGCCACAGCCCGAGGAATTCGCCCTGCTGCGCGAGGAGCAGATCCTGTTCACCTATCTGCACCTCGCGGCCGAGCGCGGGGTGACCCAGGCGCTGATCGATGCGGGTGCGGTTGCGATCGCCTATGAAACGGTAACGGGGCGGAACGGCGGATTGCCGTTGCTGGCACCCATGAGCGAAGTGGCCGGACGCATGTCGATCCAGGTCGGTGCACATTACCTGGAGAAGGAAGCGGGCGGCCGGGGCGTCCTGATGGGCGGTGTGCCGGGCGTCGAGGCAGCCGATGTGCTGGTCATCGGTGGCGGCGTGTCCGGGACCAACGCGGTGCGCATGGCGATGGGCATGGAGGCCAAGGTCACGGTGCTCGACCGGTCCCTCGACCGGCTGCGCGAACTGGACATGCAGTTCGGTCCCACCCTCAACACGATTTATTCGACGGTCGACGCGGTTGAGCGCTTCGCGCTGAATTCGGACCTCGTGATCGGCGCGGTGCTGGTCCCGGGTGCCGCGGCACCGAAATTGCTGACCGCGGATACGGTGAAACGAATGCGCCGGGGCGCGGTTGTCGTCGATATCGCCATCGATCAGGGCGGCTGCTTCGAGACCTCGAAGCCCACGACCCATGACGACCCCACCTACATCGTCGATGAGGTGGTGCATTACTGCGTCACCAACATGCCCGCGGCGGTGGCGCGTTCGTCGACGGCGGCCCTGAACAACGCGACCCTGCCCTATGTGTCGGCGCTGGCCGAAAAGGGGTACCGCCAGGCGCTGCGCGATGATGCAGGCCTCCTTGGTGGCCTCAGTGTGGCGAGGGGTGCTGTGACCCATGGGGCGGTGGCCGAGGCGCTGGGCCTGCCGCTCGTGAGCCCGGACGACATTCTGGGTTAGGCGTATTCGTTCTTGAGGTCGAGGGCGTAGCCCGCCGACCGGACGGTGCGGATCAGATCATCCGTGCCGGGCAGGTTCATCGCCTTGCGCAGACGCCGGATATGCACATCGACGGTGCGCGGCTCGATATAGGCGTCGTGGCCCCAGACCGAATCGAGCAGCTGTTCTCGCGAGAAGACGCGGCCGGGGTGCTCCATCATAAAGCGCAGGAGGCGAAACTCCGTCGGCCCCAGCTCCACCGGCGCGTCGGCGCGGTTGACCCGATGGGTCGTCAGGTCCATGGCGATGTCGCCATAGGTCAGCAAATCCTTGTCGAAAGCCGGTCGGGTGCGGCGCAGGACCGCGCGTACCCGCGCGACCAGTTCGCTTGGCGAGAAGGGTTTGACGACATAATCGTCGGCCCCGGCGTCCAGCCCGCGAATACGGTCATCTTCCTCGCCGCGCGCGGTCAGGATGATGATCGGCAGGTCGCGGGTGTCGGGGTTGCGCCGGATCCGGCGGCATATCTCGATGCCCGACACATAGGGCAGCATCCAGTCGAGCAGCACCAGGTAGGGCTTGTGTTCCTCGACCGCCAGCAGGGCCTCATCGCCATCGCGCGCGATCTGGGCCTGGAAGCCGGCCTTCTCCAGATTGTAGGAGATCAGCTCGACGAGCGGGGGCTCGTCTTCGACAATCAGGACACTGGGTTGCAGGTTGGTCACGGGCTTCCTCGTCGCGACGGTCAGTTGGGCTCGACAACGGCAATACTGGACTCGTCCGCCTTCGGGCGATCCTCGTCGAGGGCAACCCCCTCGACCTGGTAATGGATGAGCTCGGCGATGTTGGTGGCCAGGTCACCGATGCGCTCGATGTTGCGGGCGACGAACAGTAGATGGGTGCAGGCGGTGATGTTGCGCGCGTCCTCCATCATGTAGGTCAGCAGCTCGCGGAACAGGCTGTCGTACATATCGTCAACCTCCTTGTCCCGGACCCAGACCTCGCGCGCCATCGCGACATCCTTGTTGGAGAAGGCGTCGAGCACATCCTTGGTCATCTCGCGGACCATGCGTCCCATGCGCGGGATGGTGAAGAGTGGCTTGACCGGCGGCATCTGGTTCAGCGCGATGGTGCGCTTGGCGACATTCTTCGAATAGTCGCCAATCCGCTCGACGATCGGCGCGACCTTCAGCGCCGTCACGATGTGGCGCAGATCGGTTGCCATCGGCTGGCGCAGGGCCAGGAGCCGGATGGCGAGTTCATCGACTTCCACATGGAGCTCGTCGATCCGGCGGTCATTTGCGATGGCCGATTCCGCCAGCGACGAATCGCGTTTCTGCAGCGCTTCGATGGAACTCTCGAGCTGGGATTCGGCCAGGCCACCCATGCGGCTGAGTAGATCGCTCAGGCGGCTGAGCTCTTCGTCGAAGGAGGTAACGATATGGTCGGTGCTCATCAGATGCGCTCCGTTTGAATGCCGGGCCCGGACTAGCCGAACCGCCCCGTGATGTAGTCCTGGGTGCGTTCGTCTTCGGGGTTGGTGAAGATCATTTCGGTGGCGCCGGATTCGACGAGATAGCCGAGATGGAAGAAGGCGGTGCGCTGGCTGACCCGCGCGGCTTGCTGCATCGAGTGGGTGACGATCACGATCGTGTAGTTCTGGCGCAGCTCGTCCATCAGTTCCTCGATCCGCGCCGTGGCGATCGGATCAAGGGCCGAACAGGGCTCGTCCATCAGGATGACGTCGGGATTTACCGCGATGGCGCGGGCGATGCACAGGCGCTGCTGCTGGCCACCCGAGAGGCTGGTGCCGGATTCACTCAAGCGGTCCTTGACCTCATTCCACAGGCCGGCGCGTTGCAGGCTCGATTCGACGATGTCGTCGATGTTCGCCTTGCCCTGGGCCATGCCATGGATACGGGGCCCGTAGGCGACATTCTCGTAGATCGATTTCGGGAAGGGATTGGGCTTCTGGAAGACCATGCCGACCCGTGCGCGTAGCTGTACGACGTCGATGGCCGGGTCATAGATGTCCTGCTCGTCGATGGAAATATCACCCGTGACGCGGCAAATCGGGATGGTGTCGTTCATCCGGTTGATGCAGCGCAGAAAGGTGGACTTGCCGCAGCCCGAGGGACCGATCAGCGCGGTGACCTGGTTTTCCGGGACGTCGAGGGAGACATCGAACAGCGCCTGTTTCTCTGCGTAGAAAACGTCGACGTTTCCGGCTTTCACTTTCGTGGGCGCGGGTGCGGCTTCCGCTTCGGGCGCCCCCGCTTCAACTGCTTCGCTCATACCAGATACGCTTTCTTCGACCGGCTGTGGATTGTTCTCAACATGAAATGCCTCGGTCATACTACCACCGCCTTTCGAATTTCCGCCGCAGAAGTACGGCGGCGAGGTTCATCAAGATCAGGAAGGCCAGCAGCACCATGATTGCGGCCGATGTTCGTTCGACAAACGCCCGCTCGGGGGCGTCGGCCCAGAGGAAGACCTGCACGGGCAGTACCGTCGCCGCGTCGGTGAAACTCCGCGGGATATCGACGATGAAGGCGACCATGCCGATCATCAGCAACGGCGCGGTCTCGCCCAGCGCGCGGGCCATGCCGATGATCGTACCGGTCAGGATACCCGGCATCGCCAACGGCAGCACGTGATGGGAGACGGTCTGGAGGGGTGATGCGCCCACCCCCAGTGCCGCCTCGCGAATGGACGGCGGTACCGACTGCAGGGCGGCTCGCCCGGCGATAATCACGGTGGGCAGGGTCATCAGGGCCAGCACGAGCCCGCCGACAAGCGGTGCGGATCTTGGCAGCCCGAAGAAGTTCAGGAACACGGCCAGGCCCAGCAGACCGAAAACAATCGACGGCACGGCGGCCAGGTTGTTGATGTTCACCTCGATCAGGTCGGTCCAGCGGTTCTTCGGCGCGAACTCCTCGAGATACACCGCCGACATCACCCCGATCGGGAAGGACAGAATGAGAGTCACGACGAGGGTCAGCATGGTGCCGACGACCGCGCCCCACACACCGGCCTGCTCCGGCTCTCGGCTATCGCCGGAGGTGAAGAAGGTGGTGTTGAAGGAACGGCGGGTCCGGTCGTCTGAGCTTAGCGTGTCGAACCAGCCGATCTGGGCATCGTTCACCCGGCGGTCACCCTCTGGCACGTCACGGGGAATGGCACCCTTGTTGAGCTGGTCGATGTCGGCGGAGGATTTGAACCAGATTGTTTGCGTGGTGCCGATCAGTGAGGGGTCGGCCTCGACGATCTGGCGCAGGGTGAAGTCCGAACCGGCGGAGACGAGCTTGTAGAGTTTGCGCAGATCGCGCCGTCCTGACACATCGGGGAACTGGCTGCGCATCGCCGCGCGCACGATCTTGCGGTAGTTGCCCTTGGCGAGGACGGCGGGGTCGCGGGTCCCACCCGGATCGATTTCCGACGGGTCGAGGGTCACGTCGAGCGCGATCTCGGTCTGGGTGAAGGCGCTCGAGCCGGTCATCACGATCGAGCCGAGCAGGAAGGCGAGCATGCCCAGGGCCGCAACGATCGCGGCGATGCCGTAGAGTTTGAATCGCGCCTCGGCCCGGTATCGCTTGCGCAGATGGGCGTCGGAGAAATCCGGCTTGCGGGTGGTCGCCCGGTCGGCGGTGAAATCAGTCATATTCTTCCCGATACTTGCGCACCACGCGCAGGGCGACGATGTTGAGCGCCAGGGTGACCAGGAAGAGCACGAGGCCCAGCGCAAAGGCGGCGAGGGTCTTGGCGCTATCGAACTCCTGGTCGCCGACCAGCAGGGTGACGATCTGAACCGTGACCGTGGTGACGGCCTCCAGCGGGTTGGCCGTCAGATTGGCGGACAGGCCCGCGGCCATAACCACGATCATCGTCTCGCCGATGGCGCGACTGACCGCGAGCAGGATCGCGCCGACGATGCCGTGCAGCGAGGCCGGCAGGATGACCTGGCGGATCGTCTCTGATTGAGTTGCACCGAGGGCATAGGAGCCGTCGCGCAAGGACTGGGGCACGGCATTGATCACGTCGTCCGACAGGGACGATACGAAGGGGATAATCATGACCCCCATCACCAGCCCGGCCGCCAGCGCGCTCTCCGAAGCCACGGATAGGCCGATGGATTCACCCGCGCCACGAAACAGGGGCCCGATCGTCAGCGCTGCGAAGAAGCCGTAAACGACCGTGGGGATGCCGGCGAGAATTTCGAGCGCCGGCTTGACGAGGGAGCGGGTGGTTGGGCTCGCATATTCGGCCATGTAGATGGCGGCCATCAGCCCGATGGGCACGGCGACGATCATGGCGATCACGGTTATCAGCAGCGTGCCGGCAAAGACGGGTACCGCGCCGAAAGCGCCTGAGCCGCCAACCTGGTCGGCGCGCAGCGCCGTCTGCGGGCTCCAGCTCAGGCCGAACAGGAATTCCAGCGGATTGACCTGCCCGAAGAAGCGGATCGATTCGAACATCAGGGAAAGAATGATCCCGATGGTCGTCAGAATGGCGATAACCGAGGCGATAAACAGAAGGCCGCGGACGATGCGTTCGACCTGGGGTCGGGCGCGCAGGGCCGGCTGGATGGCCCGGAGGCCGAAATAGAGCCCGCCGGAGGTGAGGATCACGGCCGCGCCGGCCATCAGCGTGAAGCCGAGGCGTTGCAGCTCGACATATCGCTCGGCGGCGGCCATCACCATCGGGCTCGGGGTGCGCGTGGTGATGTCGCCGGTCGCGAGGTTACGGATATCGCTGAGAAGCAGGCTGATCTGGCCCTTGGACATGCCGGCGATTCCGTCGGCGATTCCTGACAGCACCAGGCGTTCCACCATGTCTGTTTGCAGCATCAGCCACATCGCGACGACGATCAGCGCGGGCAGACCGCACCACAGGGCGACATAGGCGCCATGGTAGGACGGAAGAGAGTGGAGATTTGCGACGCTGCCTTCGACGTTCGCGAGCGCCTTGCGGCGGCCATAGCGGTAGGCAAAGGTCGTGAGGCCAAGCAGCACAATGATGAGAATAAGGGTGTTCATGAATTCAGGCGCTGCTCGGGACGTATTCCGGGAAGAAAAAACCACCGGCACCCGAGGGTGCCGGTGGGTAGGGATGGGGCACTTACATGGACAGGGACTGCAGGCCCTGCGCCTGATTTGCCATCGCGGCGCGATCGGCATCGGGCAGCGGGATCAGGCCCTTGTCGATCAGGTAACCGTCGGGGCCCCAGGCGTTTTCGTCCGTGAACTCGGTGACGAATTCCTTGATGCCGGGGATGACACCCACATGCTGCTGCTTCACGTAGAAGAACAGCGAGCGGGAGACGGGATAGTTGCCGGCGGCGATTTCCTCGAATTCCGGCACGGTGCCGTCAACCGTCGCGCCCTTGAGCTTGTCGGCGTTCTGGTCGAGGAAGCTGAAGCCGAAGATGCCGAAAGCGTTCGGGTTCGCCTCGAGTTTCTGGACGATCAGGTTGTCGTTCTCGCCCGCCTCGATATAGGTGCCGTCCTCACGGACCGCGTGGCAGGCCTTCTTCTTCAGGCCGAGGTCTGCAGCGCCAGCCAGCGTCTTGCAGCCGCCTTCCATGGCGATCTCGACGAACGCGTCACGCGTGCCGCTGGTCGGCGGCGGTCCGAGCACTTCGATCTTGGTCTTCGGCAGCGACGGATCGATGTCCGACCATAATTTGTTCGGGTTCGCGACCAGTTTGCCGCCCTGGGGGATTTCCGCGGCGAGCGCCAGGAAAATCTGCTCGAGGCTGAGGGTCAGGTCCGGGCCCGACTTTGCGTTGGCGATGACGATGCCGTCGAAGCCGACCTTCACTTCCGTGATGTCGATGCCGTTGGCCGTGCAGGCCTTGAATTCGGACTTCTTCATGCGCCGTGACGCGTTTGTCATGTCGGGGTGATCTTCACCGACGCCGGAACAGAACAGCTTCATGCCGCCGCCCGTGCCCGTGCTTTCAACAACCGGGGTCTTGAAGCTGGAGGATTTGCCGAACTGTTCGGCCACGGCGGTGGAGAACGGGAAGACGGTGGATGAGCCGACGATACGGATCTGGTCGCGGGCTTCGGCGGCGCCGACCATTCCCACGGTGATCGCTGCTGCGATGGTCAGAGTTTTGATTTTCACGGATGCCTCTCCTGAGGATGAATGCGTGGTTGGAATTACCTTCTGCGCCCGGGGGAAACATTCCGGTCCCGTTTGCAGGCGTGAACCTAGGGCCGCTGTAAGATCGATCTATGACAGTAATGTTACAGTTCGATGACACGGATATCGGCATCGACGCAGGCCTGTGGACAAAAGTCCGACAGCCCGCCCGCCGGTCGTTACCTACTCGGAAAGCCGCAGGGTCACCGAGAACGTGCTGCCCACGCCGGGCTCGCTCTGGATCGTCAGCTCGCCACGATGGCGGTTCGCGATGTGCTTGACGATGGCGAGACCGAGCCCGGTACCGCCAAGTTCACGCGAGCGGGCCGTATCGACCCTGTAGAAACGTTCGGTCAGGCGTGACACATGCTCGCGGGCTATGCCCTCGCCCTGGTCGATCACGGAGATGCTGGCGAGATCGTCCCGGCGCTCCGCTTCTACCCGGACCGTGCTGCCCTCGCGGCCGTATTTGAGGGCGTTCTCGATCAGGTTCTGGAACAGCTGGGTAAGCTCTTCGGCCTGTCCCACCACGGGTCGATCGAGGGCATCGAGCGCCAGTTCGATGGTGACGTCGCGTGCGCGCGACTGCGGGGCCAGCAGGTCTGTCACGGTGGCAATCGTCTGCCGGAGATCAACGGCGTCGCTGGGCGGTGTGTGCTCATTCATCTCGATCCGCGATAGGGACAGCAGATCGTTGACGATCCTGGTCATCCGGGTCGACTGGGTTTCCATCAGGTCGAGAAACCTTGTCTGGGCCTCGGGGTCGTTCTTTGCAGGCCCGCGCAGGGTCTCGATGAAACCGACCACCGACGTGAGCGGTGTGCGAAGTTCATGGCTGACGTTGGCAACGAAGTCCGCCCGCATTTGTTCGCCGCGCCGCAGTGCCGTGACATCGCGCATCAGGATCAGCGCGTGCGCATCGTCCTCGCCCGCCGCCTCGGCCCGGATCGGTTCGACCCGCGCTTCGAAGGACTGGTCGACCCGGTCGGTAAAAGTGAACTCGACCGTGCGGGTGGGCATGCCGTCGAGAACTTCGGTGACGGCCTGGAGAATGCCCGGCTGGCGTAGAACGGCGGACAGGTCCCGTCCGGCGAGGCTGCCGGCCTCGTTGCGGCCTTCAAGCAGATCGTGTGCTGCGGCATTGGCATAGACCAGCCGTGACCGGGCATCGAGGGTGATCAGCGGGTCGGGCAACGCGTCGAACAGGGTTTGTGCGGCTTGCAGGTTGTCGCGCAGCTGCTTGCGGTCGCGCCCCCAGCCGCGTTCCAGACGGAATAAAGTAGCCGCCACATCGCCGATGGGCCCCGAACTGTCGGGCGTCGCGGTCTCGACGGGGCGCTCGGGCGGAGAATCTATCAACCCTTCGAGGCGGTCGGCGAGCCGGCGCAGCCGGGTGAGCGGCCGAAACAGGAGCGCGGCACTGCCGGCGATCACTGCGGCGATGCCGACGACACCGACGCCCGGCGCGATGCGGCCGGTGGCCATCAACGCAACCAGCACGAGGGTGCCCGGCAGTGCGAGTGCCAGCGTCGCGAGGAACAGGTGATTTGGCTTCGGTGTCATGCCCGGGAACCTAACATGCCGTGCGCATGTTGGGAGAGGCTGGCGCGCAACAGCGCGCGGGGTCAGCTCTTGGGTTTGCCGGATTTTGCCTTGCGCGGGCGCTTGGGCTTCTCACCCGCCTCGCGACGGATGGATTCATAAGCGCCGAACGCCGAGGCGCTGACCAGTTCGTTCACGGTCGCATTCATGTGCACGATCTCTACCGGCTTCTCGAGCCCCATGAGCATCGGCCCGAGCACGGTCCCCGTGTCCAGCGACTGCATCAGGCGCGACGCGATATGGGCGGTGTGCAGACCGGGCATGATCAGCACATTGGCCGGCCCGGTCAGTCGGCTGAACGGATAAAACCGCTCGCGCAGATTGGAATCCAGCGCGATGTCCGGGGTCATCTCACCCTCATATTCGAAGTCCGCGTCGCCGCGCTCGTCGAGCACCCGGACCGCCTCGCGCGAACGCTCGGTCAGGTCGACCGGCGGGTTGCCGAAGTTCGAGTAGCTGAGGAAGGCAACCCGGGGCTCCGAGCCCATCTGCCGGGCCTTGGCCGCGGCCTGGGTCGCGATGTCCGCCATCACTTCCGGATCGGGCCGCTCATGCACGGACGTGTCGGCGATGAACAGCGTGCGGTTGCGCAAGACATGCATTGACAGGCCGAATATCTGTTCGCCCGGCACCTCGTCGAAGACCCGGCGGACATCGTTGAAGCAGGTGTAGAACCGCCGCGACAGGCCCGTGACCATGACGTCGGCGGCCCCGAGCGCGACCATGCAGGAGGCAAAGACGTTGCGGTTCTGGTTCACGATCCGACGGCAGTCGCGATACATCAGCCCCTTGCGCTGCAGGCGGTTATAGAGGAAATCGATATAGGCCTCGCGGTCTTCCGCGAGGGCGGCGTTGTGCACGCGCAATTCGTCGATCCCACTCAGGCCGAGTTCCTCGATGCGCAGGCGCACCACGTCCTCGCGTCCGATCAGGATGGGTTCGCCCAGGCCAGCGTTGCGATACGCAATGGCGGCGCGGATGACCCGTTCGGATTCACCTTCGGCATAGACGATGCGGCGCGGATTCGAGCGGACCGCCTGGAAGGTTGCCTGGACGACCGACGCGGTCGGGTCGAGACGCTCGGCGAGGTTCCTGCGGTACCGGTCCATGTCCACAATTGGCTTGCGGGCGACGCCGGTGTCCATCGCGGCCTGTGCGATGCGCGGCGGAATACGCTCGATCAAACGGGGGTCGAACGGGACCGGGATGATGTAGTCCGGCCCGTAGATCAGATGTTCGCCGGGATAGGCCGCGTCGACCTCGTCCGGGACATCCTCGCGCGCCAGTTCCGCCAGCGCCTCGGCACAGGCGATCTTCATCTCGTCGTTGATGGTTCGCGCGCGCACGTCCAGTGCCCCGCGGAAGATGTAGGGAAAGCCGAGAACGTTGTTGACCTGGTTGGCGTAGTCCGACCGCCCTGTCGCGACGATAGCATCGTCGCGCACGGCTTTGACGTCTTCCGGTGTGATCTCCGGGTCCGGGTTGGCCATGGCGAAAATGATCGGCTTGTCGGCCATCGATTTGACCATCTTCTTGGTGACCGACCCGGCGACCGATACACCGAAGAACACATCGGCGCCGACCATGGCCTCCTCCAGTGTACGGGCCTCGGTGTTCACGGCATGGGCCGACTTCCACTGGTTCATGCCGTCGGTGCGGCCCTGGTAGATGACGCCGCGGCTGTCACACAGGATGGCCTGGTCATGGGGCAGGCCCATGGCCTTGATCAGTTCGATGCACGCGATGGCGGCAGCTCCCGCGCCGTTGACCACCAGCTTGATGTCCTTGATGTCGCGCCCGGTCAGGTCCAGCGCGTTGATCAGCCCGGCCAGAGAGACAATCGCGGTGCCGTGCTGGTCGTCATGGAAGATGGGGATATCCATGATCTCGCGCAGGCGCTGCTCGATGATGAAGCATTCGGGCGCCTTGATATCCTCGAGATTGATGCCGCCGAAGGTCGGTCGCAACAGGCGGACGCAGTTGATGACTTCGTCGACATCCTCGCTCTCGACCTCGAGATCCATGGCGTCGATATCGGCGAAGCGCTTGAACAGGACCGATTTGCCTTCCATCACCGGCTTGGAGGCGAGCGCTCCGATGTTGCCCAGGCCGAGCACGGCAGTACCGTTCGAGATTACGGCGACCAGGTTGCCGCGCGAGGTGTAGTCATAGGCATCATCGGGGTTGGCGTGGATTTCCACACAGGGTGCTGCGACACCGGGTGAATAGGCGAGGGACAGGTCGCGCTGGGTGGTCAGCGGTTTCGTGGCGTTGATCTCGATTTTTCCCGGTTTTCCGGTCCGGTGCATGTGCAGGGAATCGAGGTCGAGTTGAGACAGCTTCTTCTGGTCGCTCTTTGGTTGCTCGGAAGATTTCTCAGCCATGTATCTCGCCTTTGGTGATGTGCGGACCTGTTCTGCGGAATGAGCGTGAACCCTGTTCTCGCGGCGCGTCAAGCAACGCTGGTTCGAATACCGATCTTCTGCACAGGCCCGGGGGTTTTGGCGGGCCCCGTGCGGCGTATATGATGATGCATCGCCATGTCAGGTTCCGCCCCCGCCCCCGAAGACCGGATCAAAACTGCCGCCGCAGCATCGCCGATGCTCGCCCAGTGGCATGCGGCCAAGGAATCCTATCCCGATTGCCTGCTGTTCTTTCGCATGGGCGATTTCTACGAGCTGTTTTTCGACGATGCAGTGGCCGCCGCGGCGGCGCTGGATATCGCGCTGACGTCGCGCGGGCAGCAGGCCGGCGAGCCCGTGCCCATGGCCGGGGTGCCGGTGCACGCCGCCGAGCAGTATTTGCCGCGGCTGATCCGTGCCGGCCACCGGGTCGCCGTGTGCGAACAGATGGAAGCACCGTCCGAGGCAAAGAAACGCGGGTCGAA
This sequence comes from Alphaproteobacteria bacterium, assembly GCA_965205535.1. Taxonomy (GTDB): domain Bacteria; phylum Pseudomonadota; class Alphaproteobacteria; order UBA6615; family UBA6615; genus UBA8079. The sequence continues at coordinate 1,252,013 of CBDBHH010000005.1, forward strand.
ATCCATCGTGCGCCGCGATGTCGTGCGCGTGATCACGCCGGGCACCTTGAGCGAGGACACGCTGCTGGATTCGCGCCGGCACAATTATCTGGCGTCCTGCGCGGATGTGCGCGGCGCGTTCGGGCTGGCATGGCTCGACATGTCCACCGGCGAAGTATGGATGCAGCCCATTCCAGCCGCGGGCGGCGCGAACCTGCTGGCGGCGGCGCTGGCGCGGATCGCGCCGGGTGAAATCCTGGTGCCGGACCGCCTGCTTGAAGTGCCCGAGTTTGCAGCTCTGTGGGACGAGGCCCGCGACACGCTGACGCCGCTGCCCGCCACCCGGTTCGATTCGGTGAATGCCGAGACCCGGCTGACCGAGACCTATGGCGTGGGAACCCTCGATGCGTTTGGCGAGCCGAGCCGGGCCGAGATTGCGGCGGCGGGGGCGTTGTTCGACTATCTCGCCCTGACCCAGGTCGATCGCATGCCGCGCCTGTCGCGGCCCCATCGCTTGCCGCCACCGGGCAGCGCGGGCGCTGTGATGGAGATCGACGCGGCGACCCGGCGCAACCTCGAGCTGGCGCAGACCCTGTCGGGTGAACGCAAGGGGTCCTTGCTGTCGGTGATCGATCGCACCATCACCGGTCCGGGCGCGCGGTTGCTCGCCGAACGGCTGGCGGCACCGCTTACCGATGTCGCGGCGATCGATGCGCGCCTCGATGCGGTGGGGTATCTGAGCGAGGCGGGTGCGGTGCGCGAGGATCTTCGTGCCACATTGCGCACTGCTCCCGATATGGAGCGCGCACTGTCCCGACTTGCACTGGGCCGTGGCGGGCCGCGCGATCTCGCGGCGCTGCGCGCCGGGCTCGAAGCTGCGGCGGCATTGCGCGGGTTCCTCGAAGGCATGTCGGGCGCGCCGGAAACATTTGGCCGGATCGCCGATGCGCTTGGTGATCACGGCGCGACGGTGAAACTTTTGAGTGCCGCGCTCGCAGTCGATTTGCCGCTGGCGGCCCGTGACGGCGGTTTCATCGCTGCAGGGTACTCGGCCGAACTCGACGAACAGACATTGCTGCGCGACGAAAGCCGAAAACTGATCGCGGGACTGCAGGCCGACTATGTCGAGAAGACCGGTGTTGCCAACCTCAAGGTCAAGCACAACAACGTGCTCGGCTATTTCGTCGAGCTCGCCGCCGCCCATGCCGACCGCATCATGGACAAGGGCAAGGAAGCGGCCGCCGAGGAATATGGCCTGATCCATCGGCAGACGATGGCGAACGCGGTGCGCTTCACGACCGTCGAGCTGTCCGAACTCGACGACAAGATTTCGCGCGCCGGCGAACGCGCGCTCGCCATCGAACTCGAACTGTTTCAGGCGCTGAGCGACGACGTGCTCGCCGGGGCCGACAACATCGCGACGGCGGCGCGCGCGCTGGCCGAGCTGGATGTTGCGGCGGGGCTGGCCGCGCTCGCCGTCGGCGCGCGTTACACCCGGCCGGTGTTGTCGGACGACCAGCTGTTCAACGTCACCGGCGGGCGCCACCCGGTGGTGGAGGCGATGCTGGACGACGGGCCGGGTGCGTTTGTCGCCAATGACTGCGACCTGTCGGGCGAAGACCCGGCGACCGGCCGGCTATGGCTCGTCACCGGCCCCAACATGGCCGGTAAGTCGACGTTCCTCCGCCAGAACGCCCTGATTGCGATCCTCGCCCAGATCGGCTCGTTCGTGCCGGCGGCGGCGGCCGAGATCGGCGTCGTGGACCGGCTGTTCAGCCGGGTCGGGGCCGCCGACGATCTGGCGCGCGGCCGCTCGACCTTCATGGTCGAGATGGTCGAGACGGCAGCGATCCTCAATCAGGCGGGCCCGCGCGCGCTGGTTATCCTCGACGAGATCGGCCGCGGCACCGCGACCTTCGACGGGCTGTCGATTGCCTGGGCGACGGTCGAGCATCTGCATGAGCAGAATCTTTGCCGGACATTGTTTGCGACGCATTTCCACGAGCTGACGAGGCTTGCCGCGCGCCTGTCGGATATGTCGTGTCACACGATGCGGGTGAAGGAATGGAACGACGATATCGTCTTTCTGCACGAGGTCGGGCCGGGCGCGGCCGACCGCTCCTACGGCATCCATGTGGGCAAGCTCGCGGGGCTGCCCCCGGCCGTCGTGGGTCGTGCCGAAGAAGTCCTTCGGTTGCTCGAGGCCGGAGACCAGGCCGGTGCGTTGTCCCGTCTCGCCGACGACCTGCCTTTGTTTCAGGCCGCCGCCGCGGGTGATCCGCAACCCGAAGTGCCCGCGCAAGACCCTGTCCGCGAACTTCTGGCCTCGGTCAGCCCGGACGAACTCACGCCCAAGACCGCCCTCGAGTTGCTCTACCGGCTGAAAGCCGCGCTGGATGATTGACCTGCTCGTTCGCGGTCTGGCGCTCGCCGGCTTCGGGGCGGTGGGCGATGTGATGCGCCATCGCAGCTTCCGGATCTACCTGATCGGACACATCCCCAATGTCGTCGGCACCTGGGTGGTGCGTATCTCGATCAGCTGGCTGGCCTGGGAGTTGACCAAATCGGGTTTCTGGGTGGGCGCCGTGGCGACCGCCGATGCGCTGCCGGTGCTTTTGTTCGGCCCGATTGGCGGCGTGCTGGCCGACCGGATGGACCGTCGCAAGATCGCCGTCGCGACCCAGGCCACCCTGGTCGTGATCTCGGTTTTCCTGACGGTGTTTACCTTCGCCGGCCTGATGACGATATGGCTGCTGCTGGCCATGGCGCTCGCGCGGGGCGTGACCTTTTCCTTCTGGCAACCCGTGCGCCTGGCGTTGATGCCGAACCTGGTGCCACGCGCGGAGATTTCGACGGCGATCGCGCTGAACTCCTCGACCTTCAACGCCGCCCAGTTCGTCGGGCCGGCTCTGGCCGCGGTCCTGCTGCCGCTGGGCGGGCCGGGTCTCGCCTTCTTTTTCAACATCTTCGCCGGTGGCGCCATGGTCTGGGCGCTGGCGGCTATCGATGTGCCTTTCCAGGCCGGTAGCAAATCGGCGCGCGGGACCTTTCTCGGCGATGCCCTGGCGGGCATTCGCTACGGCGCATCCCACCCGGGAATCGGGCCGATGCTGCTGTTGTTGCTGGCGCTCGGCACGATGATACGGCCGCTGACAGAGCTATTGTCCGCGCTTGCCGGCGCGGTGTTTCTGCTCGACGTCACCGGATTCTCCGTCATGGCGTCGTCGCTCGGCATCGGTGCGATGGCGGGCGCCATCTGGATGCTCAGGCGCGGGAACAGGGACGGCATTACCGAGATTGCGCTGCTGTCCGGCCTGGCCGGCGGGATCGCGGCATTCCTGATCGTCACCGTGATTTGGCTTCCCTTCGCAATGGTCTGCCTCGCCGTGCTCGGCTTCTCGATGACCAGCGGCGGTATTGCCACACAGCAGGTCGTCCAGTTCGCCGTGCCCGACGCGATGCGCGGGCGGGTGCTGGGCCTGTTTGGGATGATTTTCAGATCCGGCCCGGCGCTCGGGGCGCTGGCCATGGGCCGTATTGGCGATGCGGTCGGGCTGGGCTGGCCGGTGTCCGTCGGCTCTCTCGTTGGCCTGGCGATTTACACATATGCTTACTCATGGCGCGCGCGTCTGCGTGCGGCGCTGGAGGCGGAACCACCAATTGAATAGCGCCATCGCACACGCACCATATTCATTCGACCGCTCAGCGTGTAAAACTGCCCACCCATGGCCACGCGAAAACGAAAACGCGATGTAATCGACCGGGCGGCTCTCGAAGCCCGGATCGAGGACGCATGCGCCGATATCCCGACCGCGTCGGAGCGGCGACGGATAACCCTCGATTTGCTTAAGGCGGCTGTCGAGGAGGGGCGGGCGCTGGTTCAGGTCCGGTTTGAGGCCGTTGAAATCGATGGCAACGCGGCGAAAGGTGAGCTCGCCTTTTTATTCGATCAGATCATCCGGGTCGTGCACGACACGGCGTTGCGCGAGTATCCCGCCGCCAACCCGACCGCAACGGACCGGATGGCAATCGTGGCCGTGGGCGGCTATGGCCGCGGTGAACTGGCCCCGTTCTCGGATATCGATCTGCTGTTCCTGTTTCCGTGGAAGCAGACGGCCCACGGTGAACAGATTGTCGAATATGTTCTCTATTTTCTCTGGGACCTGGGGCTGAAGGTCGGACATTCGACGCGTTCGATTGATGATTGCGTGCGCCTGTCCAAGAGCGACCTGACCATCCGCACCGCGCTCCTGGAGGCGCGCTACCTCTGGGGTGACCAGGCACTTTATCTGGAGTTCCGCAAAACGTTCCGCGACCAGGTGATTTCCGGCGCGGCGATGGAGTTCGTGAAAGGAAAGCTCGACGAGCGCGACAACCGCCACGAAAAAATGGGGGATAGCCGCTATTACGTGGAGCCGAATATCAAGGACGGAAAGGGCGGGCTCCGGGATCTCCAGACGCTCTACTGGATTGCGAAATTCGCCTATGAAGTCGATAGCGTGGACGACCTGGTTGAACGCGATGTTCTGACCAAGGCCGAGGCGCGGAACTTCTCGAAGGACCAGAATTTCCTCTGGAGCGTTCGTTTCCACCTGCATTATCTGTCGGGTCGGCCCGAAGAGCGGCTGACCTTCGATGTGCAGACGCCGATTGCGCAGCGCATGGGCTATGCCGACCGGGCCGGCGCGTCCGGTGTCGAGCGGTTCATGAAGCACTATTACATCGTCGCGAAGGATGTCGGCGACCTGACTCGCATCTTCTGCGCGGCGATCGAGGCAGAGAATATGAGCCGGCCGATCATCCGGCTGCCGCGTTTGCGCCGCCCGCGCGACCTGATGGGGTTCACGATCGACCGCGACCGGCTGACGGTTGCCGACGACGAACAGTTCGAACGCGACCCGGCCGCGATGATCCGTCTCTTTTATGTGGCCCATAACGAGGGTCTGGATATCCATCCTCATGCGCTGCGCGTGGTGACCCAGAACCTGAAGCGGATCGACAAGGAGGTTCGTGAAGACCCGGAGGCGAACCGCATGTTCGTCGAGATGGCCTCTTCGATCGATTCGCCCGAACTGGCGCTCACGCGCATGAACGAGGCGGGCGTGTTTGGCCGCTTTCTTAGAGACTTTGGCCGGGTCGTCGGCCAGACACAGCACGACATGTATCACGTGTACACGGTCGACGAGCACACGATCCAGGCGATCGGGTTGCTTGCCAAGATCGAGCGCGGCGAGCTGGAGAAGGACCACCCTGTCGCGAGCGAAGTGATCCACAAGATCGGTTCGCGGCGCGCACTTTATATGGGAGTTCTGTTCCACGATATCGCCAAGGGCCGTGGTGGGGATCACTCCGTCCTTGGGGCGCGCGTGGCGAAGCGGGTCTGCCCGCGTCTCGGTCTCGACGCCGAGGAAAGCGAGACCGTCGAATGGCTGGTGCGCGAGCATCTGGTGATGAGCGATGTCGCCCAGAAACGTGACCTCAATGACAGCAAAACCATCATGGACTTCGTCGATCAGGTCCAGTCTCCCGAACGCCTGCGCTTGCTGCTGTGCCTGACGGTCGTCGACATGCGTGCGACGGGGCCCAATGTCTGGAACAACTGGAAGGCCGAGTTGCTGCGCGAGCTCTATTACGCGGCCGAGGATGTGATGTCGGGCGGGCAGCGCACGAACGCACGCGGGGCCCGGATCGAGGCGGCGAAATTTGCCCTGCGCGAGGCCTTGGCCGATTGGTCGGACGCGGATATCGAGGCCCAGTTTGACCGCGGTTATCCCGGCTACTGGCTCACCTTCGATACCGATACGCTGGCGCATCAGGCGCGCCTGATGCGCTCGGCCGAGCAGGAGAAGTTGCCGCTTTCGATCCGCACGCGGGTGCGCGCCGACATCGATGTGACCGAACTGACGGTGTACACGCAAGACCATCCGGGCTTGTTTTCCCGGATCACGGGCGCGATTTCGGCGGTCGATGCGAACATCGTCGACGCCAAGGTTTTCACCACGCCCCAGGGCATGGCGCTGGATACCTTCTGGCTGCAGGACCGCGATGCCACGGCGTTATCGGCGTCGGGTACGCTGGCCAAACTCACGGTCCAGATCGAACGCGCCTTTGCCGGCGAGAGGGACCGTGCCGAGCCCGAGGCGGAGCGCACATTCGTGCCCGCGCGCACGAAAGTCTTCACCGTGGCACCGCGCGTGATCGTCGACAATCAGGCGAGCGCGACCCACACCGTGATCGAGGTTAATGGTCGCGACCGCCCCGGCTTCCTCTATCTGGTCACGCGCGCACTCTATGATCTGTCGCTGCAGATATCGTCGGCGAAAATCTCGACCTTCGGCGAACGCGCGATCGACGTCTTCTATGTCAAAGACGGTTTCGGCATGAAGGTGAGCCACGAGGCGCGGATCGCGGCGATCCGCGAACGTCTGCTTGCCGCGATCCACGAAGACGATGGCGTGTCCGCCACAGAGGCCGCGGAATAGACATTGGCTGGCCGTCGCGCCGTCGATGCCGGGCGTAATCGCTGCCTTTCCTTCGCCCCGGTTTCCCGCTAAGAGCGCTGCATGCCACTTATTCGCGCCATTGCTACGGTCGGCGGCTGGACCATGGGCAGCCGTGTTCTGGGTTTCGTGCGCGACATTTTTATCGCGGCGTTCCTCGGCGCTGGGCAGGTCAGTGACGCGTTCTTTGTCGCGCTTCAGTTCCCCAATATTTTCCGCCGCCTGTTCGCCGAAGGCGCGTTCAATGCCGCCTTCATTCCGCTGTTCGCCGGCGAGCTGACCGAGCATGGACGAGAAGCAGCGCGCGCATTTGCCGAGCGTGTCTTCGGAATCATGCTGCTCATTCTGATTGTGCTCAGCGTGCTGGTCGAAATTTTCATGCCCGAGGTCATGTCGGTGGTGGCCGGCGGATTTGTCGATGAGCCTGAGAAGTTCCAGCTGGCCGTCGATTTCGCGCGCCTGACATTTCCCTATCTCCTGTTTGTCTCACTGTCGGCGATGCTCGGCGGGATTCTGAACACGCTGGAGAAATTTGCCGCCGCGGCCGCCGCGCCGATCCTGCTGAATATCGTACTGATAGGTGCGCTGAGCGGGGTGGCGCTCGGCTGGCTGCCGGACCCGGGACTGGCGTTGAGCTGGGGCGTGCTCATTGCCGGTGTCGGTCAGTTTATCTGGCTGGCCGCTATGTGTTCGCGCACCGGGTTGATGCCAGTTGTGCCGCGGCTGGTGTTCGGCCCCCGGGTGAAGCGTCTCTTCATCCTGATGGGTCCCGGTATTCTCGGTGCCGGTGTGTATCAGATCAATGTACTGGTCGGGGTGCGCCTGGCTTCGGAGCTGCCCGAGGGTTCAGTGTCGTTCCTGTATTTTGCCGACCGGGTGACTCAACTGCCGCTGGGCGTCGTCGGTGCGGCGGTGGGTATCGCGCTTCTGCCGCTGCTGTCGCGCCAGCTGAAAGCGGGTGACGCAGACGCCGCGCGAGACAGCCAGAACCGGGCGATCGAGTTTGCGATGCTGCTGACCCTGCCCGCCGCCGCGGCGCTGCTGATCGTGGCTGATCCGATCGTGACGGTCCTGTTTCAGCGTGGCGCGTTCGATTCGGGCGATGCGGCGGCCACCGGCGCGGCGCTGGGGGCGTTCGCACTGGGCCTGCCCGCCTATGTGTTGATCAAGGCGCTGGCGCCTGGATTTTTCGCGCGCGAGGATACGGCGACGCCGGTCAAGATCGCGGCCGTGGCGTTGATCGTGAATGTGGCGTTGGCCCTGGCCCTGATGCCCACGCTGGCCCATGTCGGCATTGCGCTGGCGACGGCGGTGTCGGCGTGGATCAATGCGGGCTTGCTGGCTGCCCTGCTGTACCGGCGCGGCCTTCTCGAACCCGACCGAAGGTTGGTCACACGATTGCTACGTATGCTGATTGCCGCGCTGCTGATGGCGGGCGTGCTCTGGCTCGTCGCCGGCGCGCTGGCATCGCCGCTCGCGCAGAGCGACCTGGCGGGTGTCGCTGCGTTGATGTTGCTGGTGGTGGCCGGGATGTTGGTCTACGGCGTGCTGGCCCAGCTGCTCAAGGCGACGTCGTTGGGCGAAATGCGATCGATGTTTCGTCGCGGTTAGACGCCACCCCGCTTGACCTGTCGCGGGCTCACGGGCCATAACGCGCGCCTTCCCTGACACCCTCGGGCGTCCACACCCCCAGGAGCGAACTTGCGATGAGCCGCATATTCTCGGGCGTACAGCCCACCGGAGATCTCCACCTCGGAAACTATCTCGGCGCGATCCGGAATTTCGTCGGCCTGCAGGCCGATTTCGAATGCATCTACTGCGTGGTCGACATGCACGCGATCACGGTCTGGCAGGACCCCAAGCAGCTCGCGCCCCATACCCGCGAAGTGGCGGCGGCGTTTATCGCGTCGGGGATCGATCCGGAAAATTCGATCATCTTTAATCAGAGCCAGGTAACGGCTCATGCGGAGCTCGCCTGGGTGTTCAATTGCGTGGCCCGGATGGGTTGGCTCAACCGGATGACCCAGTTCAAGGAAAAGGCGGGCAAGCAGCGCGAGAATGCGAGTGTCGGCCTTTATGTCTATCCGAACCTGATGGCCGCCGACATTCTTGCCTACAAGGCGACCCATGTGCCGGTCGGCGAGGACCAGAAACAGCATCTCGAGCTGACGCGCGATATCGCGATCAAGTTCAACAATGACTTCGAGACGGAATGCTTTCCCGTGGTCGAACCGCTGATCTTCGGCGAAGCGACCCGGGTGATGAGCCTGCGCGACGGCACCAAGAAAATGTCCAAATCCGATCCGTCGGAGTATTCGCGGATCAATCTCACCGACGGGGCCGACGATATCGCGGGCAAGGTTCGCAAGGCCAAGACCGATCCGGGGGAGCTTCCGGGGTCGGAATCTCTCGCCGAGGACGGGGTGCATGTTGCCGGCGAGGCCGAGAAGGCGCGGCCCGAGGCCTTCAACCTCCTGTCGATCTATGCCGCGCTTTCCGACCAGTCGATGGCGGTCACGCTCGATCAGTTTGCCGGCGCGCAGTTCAGCGCGTTCAAGGGCGAGCTGGTGGATCTTTCCGTCGCCAAGCTCGGCCCGATCGGTGAAGAGATGCAGCGCCTGATGGCGTCACCGGATCATGTGGATGCGGTCTTGCGCGACGGGGCGGAACGTGCGGCGGCCATCGCCGCGCCGGTCATCAAGGAAGTCCACGAGATCGTCGGGTTTCTAGGTTCGTAGAGAAATTTACCCGCAACGCAGCTTAGGCATATTCCGGCAGGGTGAAAATTTCCTGGGGCTCGCGCACGCCGCGCAGGGCCTGGAAGCCGAGCGACACGAGCTCCGATTGCGCGGCATCGGCGATCCGTTGAGAGACGAGCACGGGCCGGTTGAGGGTTCGGCACAGCGCCTCGATCCGCGCGGTCTGATTGACCGCAGGGCCGATGACCGTGAAGTCCAGCCGGTCCGGTGCGCCGATATTGCCATAGACGACATTGCCGTGATGGAGCGCGATACCGAAGCCGATCTCGGGCAGGTCCTTCTCGCGCCGGGCGGCGTTGCCGTCTTCGATCCGGCTCGTCGCGTCGCGCGCGGCGGCCAGGGCGGCCGCTGCTGCCGATCGTGGTCCGCGCTCGGAATCGACAGGGAAGATCGCGAGTACGGAATCGCCCATGAACTTCAGCACTTCGCCGCCATGATCGGCGATCGCGCCGACCACGCGCTCGAAATGATCGTTCAGAATTCCCAGCATCACCGGCGGCGCGAACTCGTCCGACATCCGGGTAAAGTTTCGTAGATCGGAAATCCAGACGACGGATTCGATGGTTTCGTTCACCCCGCGATAGATCTCGCCCTGGAGAACACGTTCGCCCGCACTGTGGCCCAGATAGGTGTCCATCAGGTTGCGCGAGATCATCCGGACGGCGAGGATTTCGAGGACCAGCGAGAAGGCGGGCATGAGTTGGGTGATGCGCGCGATCGCCGCATCGGGGAATCCACCCGGCGCCTTGGTTGCCCAGGAGCAGGCATAGGTTTGCCCGTTGGAAAACGGGATCGGCAGAATGACATAGTCGGTGACCCCGTCGGCATCGAGCTCCTCGAGAATCGGGAAGTCGCGCGGACAATCCGGATCGAAGAGCCGACGGCGTAGGCCGGGCGATCCCTCGAACACGATGCGCACAGGGCTGCGTTGATAGGCTTCGCTCGACTGGGATTGATGATCACCTGTGAACTCCGACATTTCGCCGGTCTCGCCGTTCCATGCGAATCCGGCCGCGGCGATCTGCGGATGGATGGTGCGGATCACAATGCCGAGACGGGCCAGCGGCAGGCCACAATCCTGGAAGCGTCGACCGACTTCGCTGATCAACGTGGGGAGTGAATCCGCGTAGCGCCCGAAATTCTCAATCCATTCGAACACCGGACAATCGTAATTCGGGCCCGGCAAAGCCTTCGTCGGACTCTCAGGCGCATGATTCTCGGACACAAGTGTTTCGCTATCCACAGGGGGTCATTCCAACGTTCGTGTTTCCAGGGACATTCGCCGACATGCGGCGAACATAGGGTGTTCTTGGTGTGTTCGCCACTTTGAGAGCGCCAGTGTTAACCCTGGACGGCTTTTTCGTTAACCATTTGGGTCACAAATCAGGGCTTGATTATTCCGGAAAACAGGCCAAATTCCCTCACCAACAACGCTCCGATCGTATTAAGCGTTAACAAATCCGGACGGAATTCGTTAACACGGGCTCCGGGCCACGCGTTGAATGTGGTTTTGACAGGCGAAGAGGCAAGTATCGGATGTTTATCCAGACCGAAGAAACACCCAATCCCGCGACCCTGAAATTTCTTCCGGGCAGCGAAGTGCTCGCTGCAGGCACAGCCGACTTTCCCAATCGCGAAAGCGCCGATACCTCGCCGCTGGCGTTGCGGCTGTTTGCGGTCCCGGAGGTGACGGCGGTATTTCTGGGGAGCGATTTCGTCACCGTGACGAAAGCGCCGGAAGCCGACTGGCAGGTCCTTAAGCCAGCCGTGCTGGGCGCAATCATGGAACATTATACGTCCGGTGACCCGGTTATGCGCGAGGCCGTGGGCCCGGCGCATGCGGTCGACGATGGCGAGAACAAGGAAGTGGTCTCGCAGATCGTCGAGCTGCTCGATACGCGCGTGCGACCCGCCGTCGCGATGGATGGTGGCGATATTGTGTTTCACGGATTCGAGGACGGGGTGGTCTTCCTGACCATGCAGGGAGCATGCGCCGGTTGCCCGAGCTCCACGGCGACCCTGAAGATGGGTATCGAGAATCTACTCCGGCATTACGTGCCTGAAGTGGAAGAGGTTCAAGCCGTCGCATAGCGGCGTCCAAGGTCAAATCGAAGATTGAGCATGCAGGTCGGTGCAAAAGCACGACTTGCCGAACAGATTGCATACGCATAAAAGTTGATACGCCCCTGGCCCGCGGCGACGTGGGGGGACGTGTGAGATGAGGGGCGTTATTCGAAATTTCCGTAAACATAAACGCACCGCTTTTACGGTTTCGGCCTTGAGCGCCGCCATGCTGTATGGCGCTGTGGCCGGATTTTCGGTCGACCAGCCCGCACGCGCGTCCCTCGACTGGGTTGCGCTGCCGCAGGTCGATTTTGAGCTCGCGCGCCCACAATTTGCCGACATCGATGACGATATGGTCGAGGTTGCCTCCGCTGACGTCTTGCACGAGGTGCTGGATGAAACCGGGTATGCACTGTGGCAAATCCGGCGGGGCGATTCGCATGTGCCGCGCCTGTTGGTAGAGTCGCTGCCCAAGGATTTCGACGAAAAGATGGTCGTGGAGGCGCGCAAGAAAACCTTCATTCGCACCGTCCTTCCACTGATCCTGAAGGCCAATGAAGAAGTTCGCCAGGAGCGCCGTCAGCTCATTGGCCTTGAAGAGCATATTTTGTCCGGCCACGAATTGTCGGTCGATGACCAGGGCTGGCTCGATCGACTTGCCGAAAAATATGATGCAGCGCCGGGCGACTTCGTGGCCCTGTTGCGCCGCGTGGATACCGTTTCGCCGGCCTTGGCACTGGCCCAGGCCATCGAGGAGAGCGGCTGGGGCCGGTCACGTTTCGCACGCGACGGCAACGCCCTTTACGGCCAGCGCGCCTGGCGTGAGGGCACCGGTTTCGTTCCTGACGAACGGGCGGATGGCGAACGCTTCGAGGTGCGCGCCTTCGACAGTCTGCTCGATAGTGTTCGCAGCTATGTGGTCAACCTCAACCGTCACTATGCCTATGAGGACTACCGGGTTGCGCGTGCGCAGATGCGTGCCCGCGACACGCAGCTCAATGCCTATGAGCTTGCGCAGACCCTCGTCAGTTACTCCGAGCGCCGCGAGGCGTATGTCGATGCATTGCGCGGCTTGATCGCAACGAACCGGCTTGATGATTTCGAGGTTGCGCAATTGTCGACAGAGCCGTTCGATCTCGACAGGATCGTCTCAAGGTAGGCGCAAGTCGCCGAACGGCGGGGCATAGGCCGCCAGCCGGAAAAGGTCGTCTCTAGGATCGCGGCACGTAATACAACATTCCAAGCCAATGCCAGCGCCCGTCGCGGCCCAGGCCTGTGCAATTGATTCGGGCGCGCCCGGCCGGAAACTGGCCGTTCATTCGCACTTCGACCCGTGGCCCGATTGTCTCGACACGCACCTGGCCCTGATCGGCGGCGTAGCATGCCAGGCCGTTGATTGGCGGCGCCTCGGCCGTCCTGGTAAATCCGAAGATTGGTGGGTTCTGCGTCAGCGTCGGGTTGACCGGGGTCATGTCGCTATGGGGTATCGGCAGGGCGTTGGTGACGAGCCGGAATCGGTCCATATCACCAAATGACTCGTTCAACGCGAAGCGGGGCATGTAGTAGCCGTCGGCCGAGGCGTCGAGCGGGCCCGATTGCTGACCGAAGGCGCCGATGTAACCCGCATCGAGAACGACCTTTTGTACCCGGGAACTTGCTTCGCCGAATGGGTAGGCGAACAACGCCGGGACGGCACCGAGTTCGCTGACGTACCGGTCATTCGATTGGGCGATATCCGACCGATTACGCTCGATCGAGTTTGCAGCCATATGCAGATGTGTAGCGGTGTGCCCACCGATGGTCACGCCCGCTTCCTTCAGCTCACGCACCTGTTCCCAACTCATGAAGTCGGGGAATTTGCGGTCGACCGGGTCCGTAGACACGAAAATCGTGAAGGGAAAGCCGGCGCGCCGAAGTCGGGGCCAGGCCTCTGTGTAGATCGAGAGGAAGCCGTCATCGATCGTGATTCCGACCGTCCGGTCGGGAAGCTCCCTGCCTTCGCGGATTGCCGCAACAATGTCGGGAACAGACATGACCGTATAGGGCCCCGAAGAGAGCTCCGCGATATGCGCCTCGAACTGCTCGAGGCGAATGTTGGTGGATGGAAACGCGTTCTCACCAAAGCGGTGATACATCAGGATGACGGCAGAATCGGCGGCGTTGGCCGGCGCCGACGGGCTCAGCCAGACCGCCGCAGCGGCGAGGGTCGAGGCGATGGCCGCACGGGCGTGGCGTTTCACCAAATTGGGTGCGCGTCGGGTCACGTGCGTCTCCGCGGTCGGGTGCACTATGAGACAGGCTGTCATATTTCCGGAACGTTACCGTTGAGGCGTTTTGCGCCGCAAGTTCCTTGAAAAGGAAGCCGCCACGCTATTGCGGTATCATCGTAATCCCATGATCGATTTGTCGAGGTCACCGTCTTCCGCCAACGGGTAGCGCCGCGGATCGAAAAGTTGGTAGTGCCACCATTCCTTTGAATAAAAGTCCCAGCCGGCGCACGACATGATGCCGAGGAGCAGGTGCCGGTTGCGCTGGGCTTCCTGGGATACGTCGGCCCCGTGGTGGGACAGGGGCGTGAACGCGTCGAAGGGTGTGCCCATATCGAGACGTGCACCGCTATCGTCGATCAGCGTCAGGTCCACCGCCACACCCCGGCTGTGGGGTGAACCACGACGTGGATCGGCCAGAAAATCCGGATCGGGCGTGTGGTTCCACAAGGCCCACTGGGCCTCGCTCGGGCGCAGGGCGTCATAGATCAGCATGCGGTATCCCAGCCGTCCGGCGAGTTCGATTGCGCGGTCGAGATGAGCCGCCGCATCCTCATGCAGGTAGCAGTGCGCATTCGCATAGACCGGGCGCCCGGTAAAGTTGTCGGCGGTTGCATAGGCCAGGTGGATGTCGACATCGTAGGCCTGTTGATCAATCTCAACATATGCGGCGCGCAGGGTTGGGGCGTCGTTCATGGGAAATCCTCCGGGCGGTCGCCTTTGCCGCGACCCGCGCGCGATGCTAGACCCGAATACGGATTCGCCAAAAAGCAGGAATATGAACACGACGACCAATTCGACCATCCTGGCCCTGGATGCCGCCGGCGGCGCGTGCTCTGCTGCATTGTGGGCGGATGGCGCGATCGCGCAGTGGCGCCGGGAACTGATGGCACGTGGCCATGCCGAGGCGTTAATGCCGATGGCGCGCGACGTTGTCGCCGACATTGGCTTTCAGAATCTGGATCTCGTTGCCGTCGCCGTCGGCCCGGGCGGTTACACCGGATTGCGCATCGCCATCTCTGCAGCGCGGGGTCTTGGCCTGGCGCTGGACATTCCGGTCTTGGGCGTCGGCAGTCTCGATGTGCATCGTTATGTTGCGCGCGGCGCCGGCGTAACAGGCCCGGTTGCCGTTTTGTTGGAGACCAAGCGCGCGGATTTTTACCTCCAGACGTTCGGTTCCGACGATGCGCCCAGCATGGTGCCGTCGGTCATAAACGGGGCGGAGGTGGAAGAGCTTTTCCTGGCACAAGACGCCGCCACGCTCGTGGGTGACGCTGTTGAACGTTTCATCGCCGACGCGAACGATCTCCCGCTCGATCGTTTCGCAACCCGGCCTCAGGCAGCGGATGCGACGGCGGTCGCGGCCCTTGCGGCCGCCGCATTTGCCGAAACCGACGCCGCAAATATACACCCACCGCGTCCGATGTATTTACGGGCACCGGACACCAGTGCGCCGACGGCCGACCGGCAACGTCTTCGCGGGTAGGGGTTGGTCTTTATGGGCGCACGGGCACCGGGTTGGGTCATCGAACAGGCGCCTGTCGACGCGGCGGCGCATCTCGCGCGTCTCCACGGCCTTTGCTTCTCACCGCTGCCGGAAACACCATGGTCCGAGAGCGCGTTTCGCACGATCCTGGGGTTGCCGACGACCTTTGCGCTGGTCGCGCGCCAGGACGAAACCGACGCGTCGGGGCTCCTTGTGGGACGTGTCTTGGGCGTTGAAGAAGCCGAAATCCTGACGCTATGCGTGGTGCCAGGTGCCCGTCGCGCCGGGGTGGCGCGCGAATTGCTCGATGCCTTCTTTCGGCATGTGGGTGCGCAGACGAGGGTGGTTCTCGAGGTTGCCGTGGATAATGCAGCAGCGATCACACTCTATGAATCGGCTGGCTTCGTACCGGCAGGTCTTCGGCCCGATTACTACGGAGGACAGGGCAGGAAAGTGGATGCCCTGGTGTATGCGCGCCGTGCGGCGGTGGTCTGAACCCATGGATGGTGCTGTGGATCGAAAAAACTTGGACAAACGCCGAGCAGAGACTAAATACTCGATCGAATAGTCGTAGTTATTAGCACCCATGAGGTAAATCAAATGAGTGAACAGGTTAGTTCCGCAGAATTGTTGAAGTTGACAGCCGATATAGTCGCGGCACATGTGTCAAATAACAAGCTGCCGGCAAATGATCTGCCCCAGTTGATCGCCCAGGTGCATGCCAGCCTCAGTGACACCGGCGGTTCGGCGAACGCACAGCAGCGCCCATCACCCGCTGTCCCGGTCAAAAAGTCGGTGACGGCGGACTTTATTGTCTGTCTCGAGGACGGCAAGAAACTGAAGATGTTGAAGCGGCATCTCAAGACGTCATACGACATGACCCCGGAACAATATCGAGAACGCTGGGGCCTGGCGGCCGATTACCCCATGGTTGCACCGAACTACGCCAAAAAGCGCAGTCAGCTGGCTAAAAAGATAGGTCTTGGGAAACGTGGCAAGAAATAGCCTCGGCGTTCCGGGGGTATGTTCGCGGTGACTCAATATTTCGCCTATATTGCGCAGGTGAAGGTTTCCAAGCCAGATAGCTGGTCGACGGGGCGGGAGTGGACGTGAGTACGAACAAGTCGTCAAGGATCGAACAGCTGTGCACGGACCGTGGTCTCAAGCTGACCGAACAGCGCCGGACGATCGCGCGAGTACTATCGGAGGCAGAGGATCACCCCGACGTGGACCAGGTATACCGACGGGCCACCCGGCTCGATTCGCGAATCTCAATTGCCACGGTCTACCGGACGGTACGCCTGTTCGAGGAAGCCAACATTCTGGAGAAACACGACTTCGGTGATGGCCGGGCGCGTTATGAAGAAGTGCAGGACGATCATCACGATCATCTGATTGATGTGAAGACAGGCAAGGTCATCGAATTTTTTAACGAAGAAATCGAAGCGCTGAAGAGCAAAATCGCGCGTGACCATGGGTATGAGCTCATTGATCATCGCCTGGAACTGTTCGCAATGCCGATTCAATCTGCCGGCGACGACGGTACCGATTGACGGACCGGCGCGAACCCATGCCGGCGCAACCCCTATGAGCGACCTCCCTAATGGTGACGGCGATGCACCCGGTGGCGCGGCGCGCCTTGAATTGGCCCTGGCCGCACTCGGATCCGGCTCGCTTGTGGCGCGCCTGGCCCGTGACGAAGATGACATCACGGCCGCCCAGGCGCTGAGATATCGGGTTTTCTACGACGAAATGAAGGCGAAACCGGATGCGGAGATGGCGCGTGTTCGGCGAGACATCGACCCGTTTGATGGTGCGTGCGAACACTTGCTGGTGTGTGACACGGACCTTGGACCGGGTACCGAATCGATTATTGCGACCTACCGTTTGTTGCGCGGCGAGAATGCGCGAAAACTCGGTCGCTTCTACTCTGCGGGTGAATATGACATCGCGCCGCTGATGAACTATTCCGGCGAAGCGCTAGAGCTTGGCCGATCGTGCGTTGATCAGAATTATCGCGGTCGACCCACCATGCAATTGCTCTGGGCGGCGATTGCCCAGTTTGTTTTTCATCACGACATTTCCGTGATGTTCGGCTGTGCCAGCCTGCATGGCGTTGATCCTGAAAGTCTCGCTTTGCCGCTCAGCTATCTTCACCACTTCCATCTGGCGCCCGAGGATATGCGCCCGGTTGCATTGCCGGATCTGCATGTCGACATGGATTTCATGCCGGCAGAAGAGATCGACAAGAAGGCGGCGCTGACCGCTTTGCCGCCGCTGCTGAAGGGTTATCTCCGGCTCGGAGGTTTCGTGGGTGACGGGGCCGTGGTGGACCATCAATTCAACACCACTGACGTCTGTATCGTGGTTAAAACCGATCTCGTCACCGAGAAATACTATCGGCACTACGGACGCGATCGCGCGCCGGAGGACGGCGATAAGGGGGGCGCTTCGTGAGCGAGACAACCGTTCACAATGCCCGCATCACGGCGGTGGCAAGGGCTTCTGTGTATGCAGCGTTTACGTTGGCACTGATCCCGGTGCAGGCGATCGCATTGCTGTTGCGCCTTCCGTTGTCACGGCGAATCCCGCTTTGGTATCACCGGATCTGCTGTCGGCTTCTGGGCATCCGGCTTGAGGTTTTCGGGCGTCGGTCGCGGATACGCCCGACCCTGTTTGTCGCCAATCACACCTCCTATCTCGATATCCCGATATACGGGGCGCTGATCCCCGGTTCTTTCGTGGCCAAGTCGGAGGTGGCCGGGTGGCCGCTGTTCGGGATTCTGGCCAAACTGCAGCGGTCGGTTTTTGTCGACCGTCGGGTCCGCACATCGCACCTGCAGGCGACGGCGCTCGGGCAACGGCTCGAAGCCGGTGACAGCATGATTCTGTTTCCCGAGGGCACCAGTGACGATGGCAATCACATCTTGCCTTTCAAGAGCGCACTTCTGTCCGTGGCCGAGTTTCGCGCGAAGGGTGAGCCGCTTACGGTGCAGCCGGTATCGCTGACCTATTCGCGCGTCGACGGCCTACCCATCGGCCGCCATTTGCGCCCGTTCTATGCCTGGTACGGGGATATGGACCTGCTTGGTCATGCCGCCGAGCTTGTCGGGCTCGGACGACTAACGGTCACAGTCTCGTTTCACCCGCCCGTGACGATCGACCAGTTCGGGTCACGCAAGGCGCTGGCCCAGCATTGTTACACGCAGATCGTGGGCAGCCATTCGGATGCCTTGTCCGGCCGGATCCAGCCGAAGGTCGGCACGTCGGGCAAGTGGGACTGGATCAGATGGCGCCTTCGCCCGCGGCTAAATGACCTGAAGGGCTTGCGGCGCGCCAACAAAGGCTTCGCCAGCCCGCGCGCAAAGCGTGATTCGGCGCGGGTTGACTCGAAGTCAGCTAAGGCTTAGGTGTGAGATTGTTGAGAAATAACAACGCGTTGGCGGTTGATTTGAAGCCCTGCAGGTATTCTGAAGCCGCATTCGCATCGCAAATGGCGTAAGGGCCCTTGGCCAAGAAACTCTTTATCAAAACCTACGGTTGCCAGATGAACGTCTACGATTCCGCGCGTATGGCGGAAATCCTGGCGCCACTTGGCTATGCTCCCGGGGACGACCCCGAGGATGCGGATATGGTGATTCTCAATACCTGCCACATCCGCGAGAAGGCGAGCGAGAAGGTCTATTCGGAACTGGGGCGCCTGCGAAAAGCCAAGGACCGTCGCGCCGAAGAGGGCGCGCCCATGGTGATCGCCGTCGCCGGCTGCGTGGCACAGGCCGAGGGCGAGGAAATGCTGCGCCGGGCACCCTATGTAGATATCGTCCTGGGACCGCAGACCTATCACCGCCTGCCCGAGATGGTTGCGCGTGCACATCGAGCCGGGACCGACACAGAGCGGGGCGTGCTCGACACGGAATTTCCGGCGGACAGCAAGTTCGATCATCTACCCGACCGGCAGCACGCGAATGGCGTTTCCGCCTTCCTTTCGATTCAGGAAGGTTGCGACAAGTTCTGCACCTTCTGTGTGGTGCCCTATACCCGCGGCGCGGAGTTTTCCCGGCCGGTCGCCCAGATCCTCGACGAGGCGCAGCAACTGGTGGGTAGCGGGGTTCGTGAACTCACGCTGCTCGGTCAGAACGTGAACGCCTATCACGGGCTGGACGAGGGCGGCCATGAGGTCGGGTTGGGTGCGCTGGTCGAGTGGCTCGCGGCCCACGAAGACCTGGCGCGCATTCGGTACACCACCAGCCATCCGCGTGATGTCGATGATGCACTGATTGCCGCGCATGGCGATGTCGAAGCGCTGATGCCGTTTCTCCACCTGCCGGTGCAGTCGGGCAGCGACCAAATTCTCGAGGCGATGAATCGCGGCCATGACGTGGCGCAGTATCTGGATATTGTTGCGCGTTTGCGCGCCGCCCGACCGGACCTGGCCCTGAGTTGTGATTTCATCGTCGGTTTTCCCGGCGAAACCGATGCGGATTTCGAAGCCACACTGGATCTCGTGCGCAATGTCGGTTTCTCCATGGCCTATTCGTTCAAGTACAGCTCCCGACCGGGGACGCCGGCGGCGGGGATGCCGCGGCAGGTTCCGGAAGACGTGAAGGACGAACGCCTGGCGCGCCTTCAGGCCCTGCTCGAGGAACAGCAGCTGGCGTTCAATGAGAAGACCGTGGGCCGCACATTGGAGATATTGTTTGAGCGCCCGGGTCGCCACCCGGGCCAGCTGGTCGGGCGCAGCCCGTATAATCAGGCTGTGCATGTTGCGACGTCCGAATATCAGATTGGTGACATTGCGAAGGTTGCCATCGACTCGTGCAAGCCGCACAGTCTTGAGGGGCACGTTGTTGGCCCTGGTTCCGCGCGATCGCGCGAAGATTCCGAGGAGAGGTTGAGCGCTTGACATCGACTGACACGGCTGCCGGGCAACCGGTGCAGATCCAGTTCGACGACAATACGCTTCTCCCGGCTTTGTTCGGGCATCACGATGAGCACTTGCTGCAGATCGAGCAGCTGCTCGACGTGACACTGCGTTATCGTGGCAACCAGCTGGAAATCCAGGGGCCGGAAATTTCGCGCGGAATTGCAGACCGGGCGATCGAGGATCTCTATGGACGCCTGAAGGGTGGGCATGAGGTCGCGCCGGCCGATGTACAGGCGGCTGTCCGCATGGCCTCTGCCGGAGATCAGGATGATCGCCAGATCGCCATCCGGACGCGCAAACGTACGATCACCCCGCGCTCGCCGATGCAGGCGCGATACCTTGAGGCTTTGGGCGAAGCCGACCTGACATTCGGGCTCGGCCCGGCGGGCACCGGCAAGACATATCTGGCCGTGGCGATGGCGGTGACCGAACTGATTCAGGGCAAGGTGGATCGATTGATCCTCTCCCGTCCGGCCGTTGAGGCCGGCGAGCGCCTCGGATTCTTGCCGGGTGATTTACAGGAGAAGATCGACCCCTATCTGCGTCCCTTGTACGACGCGTTGTATGACATGCTGCCCGGCGATCAGGTCGCAAAGCGCCTGAGCGGTGGTGAAATCGAGGTCGCGCCGCTGGCCTTCATGCGGGGGCGCACATTGTCGCGTGCCTTCATTATCCTGGATGAAGCGCAGAATACGTCTGCCATGCAGATGAAGATGTTTCTGACTCGTCTTGGCGAGGGTTCGCGCATGGCCGTTACGGGCGATATGAGCCAGATCGATTTGCCGAGCGGTACCCGGTCCGGACTGGCCGACGCGCTGGATGTTCTTAGCGGTGTGGACGGGGTGCGGACTGTCCGCTTCGGAGAATCCGATGTTGTGCGCCACACGATGGTGACCCGGATTGTGACCGCCTATAACGCCCGCGACAGGTCGAAGAGCGCCGGCGATGGAGACGACGCCGGCGGCACGGATCGCAATCGATGACCGACACAGGCAGCGGCGAGATCGTCGTGATTGTGGATGTTGTGAACCCGGACTGGGGGGCGACGAACCTGGACCCTGACCAGATTGTGCCGACCGCGGTGCGCGCAGCACTGACCGGTGTCGATGCGCCGATTGCTGCCGACGTCGAACTGGGCGTGCGGCTTACCGATGATGCGGAGATTCGATCCCTGAACCGGGAGTGGCGCGATCGCGATGCGGCAACCAACGTGTTGTCATTCGCGCTGGATGATACTGGCGTGGAAAACGGCCCGGAGAATGGCGTGGTTATGCTCGGCGATATTGTGGTTGCCTACGAGACCTGCGCCAGCGAGGCGCAGGACCAGCACAAACCACTGGCCGATCATCTGAGCCATCTGGTCGTCCATGGCACGCTCCATCTGCTGGGCTTTGACCATGAGGCCGATGAAGATGCCGAGGTCATGGAGGCGCTTGAGCGCGACGTGCTGGCACGGATCGGGGTGCCCGACCCCTATCGCGACAGCGAAGCTGTTTGAGGGGATGGAATGACCGACCTTTCGCGCAACGACAAGCCAACCAGCGAGACCGGGACATCGGGCCTTGGGCAGCTGGGAAACTGGCTACGCAGCCTGTTCGGTGGGCGGAACGGCGAGAACTCCGTGCGCGAAACGATCGGCGAGCTGATCGAGGAAACAAGTGACGCGACGACGCCGATCAATCCCGATGAACGCACGCTTATCGCCAACATCCTCAAGCTCCACGACCTGACGGCCGAGGATGTGATGGTGCCGCGCGCCGAGATCGTTGCGACGGACCAGGAGGTCGAACTCGAGGCCCTTGCGGATTTGATGTCGCAGGAAGCGCATTCGAGGATTCCGCTCTATCAGGAGCATCTCGACAAGGTGGTCGGGTTTGTCCATATCAAGGATGTGCTCTCGACCATGCGCAGCAGCCCCCGTTTGGCGGTTCGCGAACTGACACGCGAGATCCTCTTTGCCGCCCCCTCGATTCGGGTGCTCGATCTGCTTCTGGAGATGCGCGCTCAACGAACCCATATGGCTATCGTTGTCGATGAATTCGGCGGCGTCGACGGGCTGGTGACGATCGAGGATCTGGTCGAGGAAATTGTCGGCGAGATCGAGGATGAGCATGACGAGGATGGCCCGCTGATCACGCGCAATCCGGACGGCTCTATCCTGGCCGATGCGCGTGCCGAGATCGAAGAGCTGGAAGATATGATCGGCGCGTTTGTGACTGATGACGAGCGTGAGGAGAATGATTCCCTGGGCGGCGTGGTGTTTTCGCTCGTTGACCGGGTGCCACGGCGTAGTGAGGTTGTCACCCACTCTTCGGGCATCGAGTTTGTGGTGGTTGATGCCGACGCGCGGCGAATCAAGCGATTGCGGGTCCGCGACCTGCGCCCGAACGATCCGGTCGAGCCCGCCTATGTTGACGATTGTCGCTGAACGCCTGAGCGGGTTGAGCGGCTGGCGCCGCGTCCTGATATCCCTGTTGCTCGGTGCGATCTCAGCACTGGCGTTGCCCCCCTTTCACATCGTGCCGGTGCTGGTGCCGGCATTTGTCGGCCTGCTCTGGATTCTCGAGGGTGCAGACGGTACCCCCAAGCCGATCCGCCGTGGTTTCTGGATCGGATTCTGGTTCGGCTTCGGACATTTCATCGTTGGCCTGCATTGGATCGCCGAACCGTTGCTCGTGGACCCGGCCCGCACGGGCTGGCTGGTCCCGTTTGCCCTCCCGGGGCTCGCGGCCGGGTTGGCGGTGTTTCCTGCCCTGGTCTGCGGCGCATTCCTGGCCCTGCCACTTCGTGGCGCACCGGTCGCGCGCGTCGTGGCGCTGGCCGCGCTCTGGATGACGGCCGAGTTCATCCGCGGCATCGTCTTCACGGGCTTCCCGTGGAACCTGATGGGATATGTCTGGGCCGGGACGCCGCCGATGATGCAGATCACGGCGGTGGTCGGCGTTCTGGGTCTGAGCGGATTGACCGTTCTTGCCGCCGGAATGCCGGCGATACTCGCTGCGGATGGTCACGCCGCCGCGCGCCGATGGGGCTTGGCCCTTGCGATCACGATTATATTGCCGCTGGGGCTGTGGGCCGGCGGGCAGGCCCGGCTTGCCAGTGCCGGCGACAGCGCGCTGGTGCCCGATGTGCTTCTGCGAATCGTTCAGGCGAACATCGCCCAGCGGGACAAATGGAATCCGAATTTGCGCGCCGCCCATCTGGAACGTCATCTGGCGCTCAGCCGGACAGCTGCGCAAAACCCGCCCACCCATGTGATCTGGCCGGAAACTGCCGTGCCGTTCTTGCTGGCGAACAACGTGTTGGCCCGTGTTCGGACTGCCACCGCCGTGCCACCGGGCGGCGCTCTGATCACCGGGTCGGTGCGCCGGGCCTTCCATAATGAGACCCAGCAACTGCGCAACGCGTTGCTGGTGATCGATGCCGCAGCAGATGTGCAGCGGGTCTACGACAAATCACATCTCGTGCCGTTTGGTGAGTATGTGCCGCTGCGTGGTTTGCTGCCGATCGACAAGATTGTTCCCGGACAGAGCGATTTCGTCGCCGGGGCAGGTCGGCGGCTGCTCGAAATACCGGGACTGCCTGCGGTGAGCCCGCTGATTTGCTACGAGGCGATTTTCTCGGGCCGGGTGACACCGCATGGTGCGCGACCGGGTGTGCTTTTGAACCTGACCAACGATGCCTGGTTCGGCACCTTTGCCGGGCCGCAGCAGCATTTTGCGATCGCGTCGACGCGCGCGGTCGAGGAAGGGCTGCCATTGGTGCGTGCGGCGAATACGGGGATATCGGCGGTTGTTGATCCCTATGGGCGGGTGATCGCCAGGCTTGGCATTGGCGAGCAGGGCGTGCTCGACAGTGGCCTGCCGGTGGCATTGTCGCCGACACCCTTTGCGCGCTGGGGAGAGCTGATTCCCATGATCATGGCGGCGTTGTTTCTAGTGCTCGCATTGATCCTGGCGCGCCGCCGCAAATCCCCTTGACGGGCCGGGGGGGCTTCCTGCACAACCGGGTCGCTTGGCCGCAGGGGAGGCCGGGCGATCATATGTAGATTGACCTCATCACGGTGCGGGATGCCCGTCGCCGCCAACAATCCGATCGCAGGGAGACCGACCCCGTGTCCAAAAGTAGCTATCTGTTTACCAGTGAATCCGTCTCCGAGGGCCATCCCGACAAGGTGTGCGACCGCATTTCGGATGCCATCGTCGACGCCTTCCTGACGGGCGATCCCCAGAGCCGCGTGGCGGTCGAAACTCTGACCACCACGAACCGCATTGTCATGGCGGGTGAAGTGCGTGGCCCGGCGGATATCGATGGGGCGCGTATGGAAGAAATCGCACGCGCTGCCGTAAAGGATATCGGGTACGAGCAGGACGGCTTCCACTGGAAGAATGCCGAGGTTGATTGCCATGTACACGCCCAGTCGGTCGATATCGCGCAGGGCGTGGATGCCGCGGGGAACAAGGATGAGGGCGCAGGCGACCAGGGTTTGATGTTCGGTTACGCCTGCCGCGAGACAGATGTCCTCATGCCGGCGCCGATCCATTATTCACACGCCATTCTGCGTTCGCTTGCCGAGGCGCGGCATTCCGGGGCGGAAACCGGGCTGGGGCCCGATTCCAAAAGCCAGGTCACGATGCGCTACGAAGACGGCAAGCCGGTTGGCGCGACGTCAGTTGTTGTCTCGACCCAGCATGGCGAGGAACTCAGTCAGGAAGACGTGCGCGAAATCGTGCGCCCGCATGTGGTCAACACCCTGCCCGACGGCTGGATGTGCCCGGAAGAGCAGTTCTACGTAAACCCGACCGGTCGCTTTGTCATTGGCGGTCCCGACGGAGACGCCGGTCTGACCGGCCGTAAAATCATCGTCGATACCTATGGCGGTGCAGCACCCCATGGTGGTGGTGCGTTTTCGGGCAAGGACCCGACGAAGGTCGATCGCTCGGCAGCCTATGCCGCGCGTTATGTGGCCAAGAATGTGGTCGAGGCCAAGCTGGCTGACCGCTGCACGATCCAGGTCGCGTATGCGATCGGCGTGTCCCATCCCCTGTCTGTCTGTGTCGATACCTATGGCACCGGCAAGGTGGACGAGGCGGATCTGGCCGAGGCCGTGCAGAAGGCAATGGACCTCACACCGCGCGGCATCCGCGAGCATCTCGGCCTGAACAAGCCGATCTACGCGCGCACCGCGGCCTATGGCCATTTCGGCCGTCAGCCGGATGCAGATGGTGGGTTTTCCTGGGAAAAGACCGACCTCGTCGACGCGCTTCACAACGCGCTTTGACCGGGGCGTATTGATCGAGACGCCTTGACCGGGAACCACAGCTCGAGTTCCGAAGTCGAAGACCCGCGGTTTCATGGCCGCCGGCGCGGCCGCAAGCTGCGGCCCGGACAGGAGCGCCTGCTCGAGACCTATCTGCCCGAAATCCAGGTGGATGTGCCCGCCGACGATAAGACCTTGGATCCGGCCGCAATGTTCCCGCCGGGCCTGCGTGAGGTCTGGCTGGAGATCGGCTTCGGTGCGGGTGAGCATCTGGCGTGGCAGGTGGTCCACAATCCGGACGTCGGCATGATCGGTGCCGAGCCCTTTCTGAACGGGGTCGCGCGCCTGCTCTCCGAGATCGCCGACGACCGACCCGGGAATATCCGTATCCACGCCGACGATGTGCGCCCGCTGTTACCGCGTTTCGCCGAGGCGAGCCTCGCACGGGTGTTCATCCTGTTTCCCGATCCCTGGCCCAAGCTGCGTCATAACCGGCGACGGCTGATCAACACGAAGCTGCTCGACATGCTCGCGCGTCTGATGAGCAACGGGGCCGAACTCCGTGTGGCGACGGATGATCAGGATTATCTCGTCTGGATTCTGCGGCATTTGCAGACCCATCCGGATTTCGACTGGACGGCGCGGCGCGCCGATGACTGGCGCCACCGGCCGGCGGATTGGCCGGACACACGCTATGAGGACAAAAATCGCAGCGGCGGGCCCGGTCCGACGTTTTTGCGCTACACGCGAAATCCACGCACCCCCTAACGCGTGGGTTGCCTTTTCCGGTGTTTTCCCTATATTCCCGCTCAACAAGGCCCAACGTCTGGTGACAGACAGTTAAGGGTGGCCCGGAGAACCCGGCGCCGCCTTTTTTGTTACCTGATTTTCGGTGGGCGCCACGCAGGAGCTTGGTCAAGGATTGAACCTGATCAGCGAAAATATCCAGACGGACAAGATCATCTCCGTCATCGAACCCTCGCTGGCCGATCTCGGCTTCGAGTTGGTGCGCGTCAATTATGGCGGCGGCGGCCGGCCGGTCCTGCAGATCATGATCGACCGGGCGGATGCCAAGGACGTCACGATCGAGGATTGCACCCTGGCGAGCCGAACTTCGTCCGCGTTGCTCGATGTGGCCGACCCGATCAGGGATGCCTATGAGCTCGAGGTGAGTTCGCCGGGGATCGACCGACCGCTGACGCGGCCGAAGGATTTCGAGAGCTTTGCCGGATACGAGGCGAAGGTCGAGTTGAAACAGGCCGTTGACGGTCGCCGGCGCTTTCGCGGGCGGTTGCTGGGCCTGGAAGATGACCGGGTGCGCCTGGCCGATCTGGATGCGGAAGATGACGAGTTCATTCTGCCGTTTTCGGAAATTGCCAAGGCGAAACTCGTTTTGACCGATGAACTAATTGCCGCGGCCCAAAAGGGCCGGACAAACGAAGGATAGAGAATATGGAGTCTGGTGGTCCCAGCCGCATTGAGATGCTCGCCGTTGCCGACGCTGTCGCACGGGAAAAGGGCATTGAGCGCGAGGAAGTCATTACCGCAATGGAGCAGGCCATTCAGAAGGCCGGCCGCAACAAATATGGCCCCGAGCATGATATCCGCGCGATCATCGATCGCGACGGCGGGCATATTTCACTGGCGCGCCACCGCGAGGTCGTGGAAGAGGTCGAGGACGAGAACACCCAGCTGACGGTCGCGCAGGCGCAGGCCGAAAAAGCCGATGCCAAGGTGGGTGATTTCCTCGTCGATGAGCTGCCGCCGATCGATTTCGGCCGGATCGCCGCGCAGACCGCCAAACAGGTCATCGTCCAGCGGGTCCGTGACGCCGAACGCGAGCGCCAGTTTGAGGAATACAAGGACCGCGTGGGCGAGGTCGTCAACGGCCTGGTCAAGCGGGTCGAGTATGGCAATGTGACTGTCGATCTCGGCCGCGCCGAAGGCGTGATGCGCCGCGACGAAGCATTGCCGCGCGAGAACCACCGCCCGGGCGACCGGATCCGCGGCTATATCTATGACGTGCGCCGCGAACCCCGCGGCCCGCAGATCTTCGTGACCCGCACGCGTCCGGAACTGATGAAGGCCCTGTTTGCACAGGAAGTTCCCGAAATTTACGACGGCATCATCGAGATTCGCGCCGCCGCGCGTGACCCGGGAAGCCGGGCGAAAATCGCCGTCATCTCGCGGGATGCCTCGATCGATCCCGTCGGCGCGTGCGTCGGCATGCGCGGCAGCCGCGTCCAGGCCGTGGTCGGCGAACTCCAGGGTGAGAAGATCGACATCATCCCCTGGTCCGATGATCCGGCGACCTTTGTGGTCAACGCGCTGGCCCCGGCCGAGGTGACCAAGGTCGTGCTGGATGAAGACGCCAACAAGATCGAGGTGGTTGTCCCCGACGAGCAGCTGTCGCTGGCGATCGGTCGCCGTGGTCAGAATGTTCGCCTCGCGTCCATGCTGTCGGGCTGGGATATCGACATCCTGACCGAGGAAGAGGAATCCCAACGCCGCCAGGACGAGTTCAACTCCCGCAGCGCCCTGTTTATCGAGGCGTTTGACGTCGAGGATGTCATCGCGCATCTGCTCGTCACCGAAGGTTTCGCGACCATCGAGGAGGTCGCCTTCGTGCCCATGGAGGACCTGACGACCATCGAAGGGTTCGACGAGGAGATCGGCGAAGAACTCCAGGCCCGTGCGCGGAACTGGCTCGAAGAGCGCGATGCGAAGCTTGATGTCGAGCGCAAGAAGCTCGGCGTCGAGGACGAGATGCTCAATGTGACCGGTGTCACGCTGGAAAACTCGGTCCGTTTGGGCACCCATGGTGTGCGCACGGTCGAGGATCTGGCGGGTCTGATGCCCGACGAGTACCGGTTCATCTTCATGGACAGCGAGACCGAGGTGAAACTCGACGATTTATTCAACATGGCCGACCACGAGATCAGTCGTCTGGTGCGACCGAGCCCGGTGCAGGCCGACGAGGCGAACGCCATCATCATGGCCGCGCGTGTCGCGATCTATGGTGAGGATGTGATCCCGCCGGAACCCGAGCCGGACCCCGAGGAAGAGGGTGAAGGCGAAGCGGTGCCGGAAGCAGCGTCGGATCTGGCGACGGCGGAAGCCGTATTCGCGCCGGCTCCCGACCAGCCGGCAGGCGAGTAGGACCGGAACAGGGTGCGCGCAGGAATGATCGCGGTGGAACAGGCTCCAGCCGATACGGCCTCGACCGAAACAGGCCGGCACGCGGGCGCCACCCAGCGCCGGACGCGTCGCTGCCTGGTTACGGGCGACGTGCGGCCGCGGGCGGAGCTTATGCGATTTGTCGTTGGCCCCGATGATCTTGTGGTGCCTGATCTCGATGCGCGCCTTCCCGGGCGCGGATTGTGGTTGACCGGCCGCAGGGATATAGTCGCGCAAGCCTGCGCCAAGCGCGCGTTTGCGCGTGGTGCGAAGCGCAATGTGGCGCCGATGACCGGGCCCGACGGTGAGAGCCTCGAGCAGTTTGTCGAGACCGCGTTGTTCCGCCGGGCGGCGGGCGCCTTGACGATGGCCCGCAAGGCAGGCGCGTATGTGTCGGGTTTCGAAAAGGTTCGTGCCGCTCTGTCGGCGCGCGACGAGAATGAGAGTGCGGGTGACACCGTTTTATTTTGTGCGTCCGATGCCGGCGAAGATGGCCGCGAGAAGATTGCGCGGCTCGCCGACCGGGTAGGTGGTGTTACGCGTGTGGATATTTTTGACGCGGCCGAGTTGGGTGCCGCATCAGGGCGTGACCATACGGTTCACGCTGTCGTGTTGCCGGGTGGCGCCGCGCAGCATGTGTTGGAAACGGTCCGGGCATACACCGCCTATCGGGGTGATACGGCCCCGGCGACCGATATTGATTTGATGGATTGAGATCATGGCGAGTACGACTGAGAACGACGACAAGAAGAAAAAGCCGCTGACGCTCTCCAAGCCGGGCAAGCTCGAGCTTAAGAAGACCGTCGAGGGTGGCCAGGTGCGCCAGAGCTTCAGTCATGGCCGGACCAAGACCGTGACGGTCGAGGTCAAGAAGAAGCGGACGTTCCAGCAGGGCGATTCCGGCGAAATGACCGAGATCAAGGAGGCGGCGGAAGCAGAAGCCGCAGCCGCCGCGCCTGCAGCAGCACCCGAGGCCGCGCCTGCGTCTGACACGTCGCCGCAACGGACATTGACCGACGCCGAACAGGCATCGCGCGTGCGCGCGCTCGAGGCGGCCCGCCAGGCTGCCGAAGAGGCCGCGATCGAAAGCGAGAAAGCCAAGGCGGCGCTGGAAGAGGCACGCCAGGCCGCCGCCGAAGAAGAAGCGGCA
This sequence comes from Alphaproteobacteria bacterium, assembly GCA_965205535.1. Taxonomy (GTDB): domain Bacteria; phylum Pseudomonadota; class Alphaproteobacteria; order UBA6615; family UBA6615; genus UBA8079. The sequence continues at coordinate 1,281,579 of CBDBHH010000005.1, forward strand.
GCCCCGGCAGGTGAGACGCCGGAAGCGGACGCTCCCGAGGCAACTGCCGATCCCGAGCCGGCCCCGGTCGAGACCCGGACCCGGCGGGAAATCGAGGAAGAGGCGCGCCGTGAGGCGGAGGCCCAGGCCCAGAAGATGGCCGACGAGGCCGCGCAACGCGCCGCGGCGGCAGAGCGGAAGTTCGCCGCCCTCGAGGAAGAGACGGGCGACGACGAGGGCGCGACCGGCACCAGCAAGGGCAAGCCTGCGCGCGCCGAAGGCACAGCGGCAAAGCCGAACGCACGTGCGCGCGGCGGCGAGCGCAAGCGCCGGAGCGGCAAGCTCACCATTTCCGAGGCACTCGGCGAGGAGGGCGGTGCACGCCAGCGCTCCGTCGCGGCATTCCGCCGTCGTCAGGAGCGTGAACGCCAGCGGGCAACCGGTGATAACAAGGGTGGCGGTCAGGCCTCGAAGGTGGTGCGCGAAGTCAGCATCCCCGACTCCATCACCGTGAGCGAGCTGGGCAACCGGATGGCTGAACGCGGCTCGGAAGTCATCAAGGCCCTCATGAAAATGGGTGTTCTGGCGACGATCAATCAGACGATCGATCAGGAAACCGCACAGCTTGTGGTCGAGGAATTCGGCCATGCCGCGAAACTCACTTCAGCCAGCGATGTCGAGCTCAATCTCGGTACGACGGTCGAGGATGATGACGGCGTGCAGGTCGGACGCCCGCCGGTCGTTACCGTTATGGGCCATGTCGATCACGGCAAGACTTCCCTGCTCGACGCCTTGCGCTCGACGGATGTCGTCAGCCGCGAGGCGGGCGGAATCACCCAGCATATCGGCGCCTATCAGGTGGTGCTCGAATCCGGCGACAAGATCAGCTTTATCGATACGCCGGGCCATGCGGCCTTCACCGCGATGCGACAGCGCGGCGCCCATGTGACCGACATCGTGATCCTGGTGGTCGCGGCCGATGATGGCGTGCAGCCACAGACGGTCGAGGCGATCAATCATGCGCGCGCCGCCGAGGTGCCGATCATCGTCGCGGTCAACAAGATGGATTTGCCCGCGGCCGATGCGTCGCGTGTGAAAAACGAACTTCTGTCCCACGAGATTGTGCCCGCGGAAATGGGTGGCGATACCCAGGTCATCGAGGTCTCGGCCGAGACCCGTGCGGGGCTCGACACACTGACCGAGGCGATCGTGTTGCAGGCGGAAGTGCTTGAGCTGACCGCCAACCCGGAACGCGCCGCCTTCGGCGCGGTGATCGAGGCGCAGCTCGAACGCGGCCGTGGTGCGGTTGCGACCGTGCTGGTCCAGGGCGGCACGATCAAGGTAGGTAATATTTTCGTCGCCGGCGCCGAGTGGGGCCGGGTTCGCGCGCTGGTCAACGACCGGGGCGAGAATGTGGAAGAAGCCGGTCCGTCCTCGCCGGTTGAGGTTCTTGGCCTGAACGGTGCGCCGCAGGCGGGCGATGAATTTGCGGTCGTGGATTCCGATGCACGGGCCCGAGAAGTCGTCGAGTATCGCCAGAGCGTTATTCGTGACGCGCGCGCCGCAGCCGGTGCCCGCGGCAGCCTCGACGACATGTTCGAACAGATCAAGGCCGGTGAAGCGACCCAGATCCCCGTGGTGATCAAGGGTGACGTGCAGGGCTCGGTCGAGGCGATCGTCGGCGCGCTGAACAATCTTTCGACCGATGAGGTCAAGGCCCAGGTGTTGCATGCCGGGGTTGGTGGCATCACGGAATCGGATATTGCACTCGCCACCGTCAATAACGGGCTGGTCATCGGCTTCAACGTTCGGGCGATCCCGCAGGCGCGCGACCAGGCAAAACGCGACGGGGTCGAGATCCGCTACTACAACATCATCTACAATGTGGTGGATGATGTGCGCGGCATGCTGGAGGGTGAGCTGGCGCCGACCCTCAAGGAAAACCTGCTCGGCTCTGCCGAAATTCGCGAGATCTTCAGCGTTTCGAAGGTCGGCAAGGTGGCCGGCTGCATGGTTACCGACGGCCTGATTCGCCGCGACTCGAAGGTCCGCCTGATGCGGGATTCGGTTGTCGTGCATGAAGGCAATCTGGGCACCCTGCGGCGCTTCAAGGACGATGTCCGCGAGGTCCAGAACAGCTACGAATGCGGCATCGCGCTCGAGAATTACAACGACATCCAGCCGGGTGACGTGATCGAGTGCTTCGAAGTGCAGGAGATCGCCCGCCAGCTCGAGGCGAGCTGACCGGCGCAAACTCACAGGGCCGGCGCATGATTGCGCGCGGCCGAAACGGAACTGAAAACAGCCTGCCCATGAACCGGAACGCGCAGAATGCCCGCAAAGGCAAAGCGCCGTCCCAACGCCAGTTGCGCGTGGGCGAGGAAATCCGTCATGCCTTGTCGGAGATCCTTCGCCGGGCGGCGTTTCGCGATACGGAGTTGGCCGACCTGGCGATCACCGTCACGGAGGTCCGGGTGAGCCCGGATTTGCGCAACGCCACGGTGTTTGTCCTGCCGCTGGATGGCGATCCCGATCCCATGGTTGCGGGGCTCAACCGGGCGGCCGGATATCTGCGCGGCCAGCTGGCGCGCGCGGTGCATCTGAAATATCTGCCCGCACTGAGTTTTGTGTTCGACAAGAGCTTCGAGGAAGCCTCGCGGATCGAATCGATCATGCACCGGCCCGAGGTCGCGCGCGACCTGGCGGGTGATGACGAGACGACAACAGACGAGACCGAAAACTGATGGGGCGTCGGCGCAAGGGATTGTCGATCAACGGCTGGTTCAATCTCGACAAACCGGCCGGGATGACGTCGGCGGGCTGCGTCAACGCGGTGCGGCGCGCCACGGGGGCGGCCAAGCTGGGCCATGCCGGCACGCTTGATCCGTCGGCGACGGGAATTCTGCCGATCGCGCTGGGTGAGGCGACCAAGACCATGCCCTATGTCACCGACAGCTCGAAAAGCTACACCTTCACGGTCAATTGGGGTGCGCGCACCGAGACCGATGATGCGGATGGTGAAACAGTCGAGACCTCGGATGCGCGCCCGGACCGGGCGGCGATCGAGGCAGCACTGCCGGCCTTTGTCGGCTATATTGAACAAGTGCCGCCGGCCTATTCGGCGATCAAGATTGACGGCCAGCGTGCCTATGCCAAGGCGCGCGCCGGCGAGGATGTGGTCCTCAAGGCGCGGACGATTGAAATCAACGCGTTCGAGCTGGTCGAGATCCTCGACGCGGACCGCGCACGGTTCGCCGTGACGTCGGGCAAGGGGGCCTATATGCGTGCGCTGGCCCGTGATCTGGCGATCGCGGTCGGCACCTGCGGCCACCTGTCGGATCTGCGTCGCGTGGCCGTCGGACCGTTCGAAGAATCGGCTTCGATTTCTCTGGAAATGCTGGAGGAACTTGGCCATAGTGCCGCCGCCTCACCCATATTGTTACCGATTGAGACCGCGCTGGACGGTATCCCGGCGTTGGCCTTGTCTGACAGGGAAGCGGAAATGCTTCGCAATGGGCAGGCGGTTCCGGTCTTGCGACCGCAAGACAGGGAACGGATTGCGACGGCTGGGGACGACGGTATCGTCCTGGCCCTCGAAGCGACGACGCCGGTAGCGCTCGTTCGTGTCGACGGCATCCAGATCCGTCCGGTCCGTGTTTTAAATCTCGATACCGGGAGCTAGAAAAGCATGTCGATTACGCCTGAGCGTAAAACCGAACTCATCAATGAATTCCAGACCAAGGCTGGGGACACGGGCTCGCCCGAGGTTCAGGTTGCGATCCTGACGGAGCGCATCAAGAACCTGACCGAGCACCTGCAGACCCACGCCAAGGATCATCATTCACGCCGTGGCCTCCTATTGATGGTGGGCCAGCGGCGTCGTTTGCTCGACTACACGCGGCGCAAGGAAGAAGCGCGTTATCGCACCCTGATCGAGCGTTTGGGCATTCGCCGCTAGACGCGATTGCCTTTGTTACCGGCGCGGGCATGGCCCGGCGCCATTACGACAGGCCCACGGACACAATCCGGTGTCCCCGGTCTGGCCCGCACGGACCTTCCGTGCACACGCCGTCAAAACTGTATTGCGTGACGGCGCGAAGACCCCGATGGCACGGGGCGTTCGTTTGGGGTTGGCCCGAACGGATGACGCAGGTTGAGAGATAAGCGATGTTTGACATTGTTCGTAAGGAAATCAATTGGGGTGGGCGTCCGCTCATCCTTGAAACCGGGCATATCGCCCGTCAGGCCGACGGGGCCGTCCTCGTCACATACGGTGAATCCTCGGTGCTCTGCACCACGGTTGGTGAACATCAGCCGCGCGAGGGGCTGGATTTCTTCCCGCTCACCGTTCACTACCAGGAAAAGACCTACGCGGCGGGCAAGATCCCCGGCGGCTTCTTCAAGCGTGAAGGACGCCCGACGGAGAAAGAGGTTCTCACCTCGCGCCTGATCGATCGTCCGATCCGTCCGCTCTTCCACAAGAGCTACCGCAACGAAACCCAGGTGATCTGCACCACCGTCAGCCACGATCTGGAGAATGATCCGGACATCGCGGCACTCGTCGGTGCGTCGGCGGCCCTGACGATTTCGGGCATGCCCTTCATGGGCCCGATCGGCGCCGCGCGCGTCGGCTACATCGACGGCGAGTATGTGCTGAACCCGACGGCTGACCAGCTGGAAGAATCCGCACTCGACCTGATCGTCGCGGGCACCAACGAAGGTGTCCTGATGGTTGAATCACAAGCCAATGAGTTGACCGAAGAGGTTATGCTCGGCGCGGTGATGTTCGGCCATGAGGGCTATCAGCCGGTGATCGAGGCGATCATCGACATGGCCGAGCGCGCCGCGAAAGAGCCGCGCCCGGTCAGCGAGACCCCGCAGGAGATCATCGATCTCGAAGCGAAGGTCCGCGAGCTCGGCGAGGCCGGCATCCGCGAGGCCTACACCGAGAAAGAGAAGCTTGCCCGTCAGGACAAGGTCTCGGCCGCCAAGAAGGCCGTGATCGAGCAGCTTTCCGAAGAGGAAGCCTCGATTGCCAGCGGTCCGCTCAAGACGCTTGAGAAAGACGTGGTTCGCCGCGCCATTCTCGACACGGGCGAACGGATCGACGGCCGCGACACCAAGACGGTGCGTGCCATCGAGAGCCAGATCTCGATCCTGCCGCGCTCCCATGGTTCCGCGCTGTTCACCCGGGGCGAGACCCAGGCGATGGTCGTGGCCACGTTGGGCACAGGCCAGGACGAGCAGATCATCGATGCGCTCGAGGGCGAGTATCGCGAGCATTTCCTGCTCCACTACAACTTCCCGCCCTATTCGGTCGGTGAGACCGGACGTATCGGCTTCACCGGGCGCCGCGAAGTGGGCCATGGCAAGCTTGCCTGGCGCGCATTGCGTCCGTTGCTGCCGGCCAAGGAGGACTTCCCCTACACGGTCCGCGTGGTCTCCGAGATCACCGAATCGAACGGTTCGTCCTCGATGGCCACGGTCTGCGGTTCGTCGCTCGCCATGATGGATGCGGGCGTGCCGCTGAAGGCGCCGGTCGCGGGCATCGCGATGGGCCTGATCAAGGAAGACGACGGCTACGCGGTCCTGTCGGATATTCTCGGTGACGAGGATCATCTGGGTGACATGGACTTCAAGGTCGCCGGCACGGAAGAGGGCATCACCTCGCTCCAGATGGACATCAAGATCACGTCCATCACCAAGGAGATCATGGAGATCGCGCTCGACCAGGCCCGTGACGGCCGGATCCACATCCTGGGTGAGATGGCCGGTGCCATCGATTCGGGCCGGGTGGAACTTTCCGAGCATGCGCCGCGCATCACCACCATGCAGATCCCGACCGACAAGATCCGGGAAGTGATCGGCACGGGCGGCAAGGTCATCCGCGAAATCTGCGAAGTGACCGGCTGTAAGGTCGATATCGACGATGAAGGCCTGATCAAGGTCGCCTCGTCCGATGGCGAGGCCGCACAGAAGGCGATCGACTGGATCACTTCGATTGTGGCCGAGCCGGAAGTCGGCGTGATCTACACCGGCAAGGTCGTGAAGGTCGTCGATTTCGGCGCCTTCGTGAACTTCTTCGGGTCGCGCGACGGCCTCGTCCACATCTCCGAACTCAAGAACGAGCGCGTGGGTCAGGTGACCGACGTGATCAACGAGGGCGACGAGGTGAAGGTCAAGGTCATCGGCATGGACGACCGCGGCAAGGTCAAGCTGTCGATGCGGGTCGTCGATCAGGAGACCGGCGAGGAGCTCGAGGACACGCGCCCGCCGCGTGAGCCCCGTGGCGATGGCGACGGGGACGACCGTCCGCGCCGCCGCCGCCCGCGCCGCGACGCCGCCGAGTAAATCCGGCGACAAGCGAATATGAAAACGGCCCCTCACGGGGCCGTTTTTTATTGATACGATTAGGTGTTCGCCTAAACGTATGATCGGCAGAGGTGTTTCTCAGAGTACCGGAGCTGGTGCAATGGCAGACGAGATCAAAATCAAAGCAAACATAGAAGTTAGCGACGAAACAGCGAAGACGATTGTTGACGCTGCATTGGATACGTTTTCGGCAGCTACAGAGCTACTTGGTTGGCTGGGAGATAGTATTCGTGTTCACCGTGCGCGAGCCGCGCTGCGTTGTTTTGAGCGCACTCGGGAAATGGCCTCTAACGCCGGTTTAAAACTCACCGTACCACCCGCGAAATTTCTTATTCAGTACATCGAGCACTGTTCGCTAGAAAGCGAAGAGGATTCAAACTTGATCGAATGGTGGGCGAGCCTATTGGTGTCAGCCTCATCCGCGTTCGACGGTAAACACATCTATTTCACGAATGCGCTAAAGCAGATCACTAGGAGTGAACTTGAACTGCTCGAAGTTCTGGTTCGGAACGGAAGGGTAAATCGTCTGGGAGAATATGGTGCCTACGGTATTGGCCAGATCGTCGATGCGGAGATAGCAGCCGACATACGACTGGGAGAAGGGCGTATTGTTTTAGCTGATACACTTGACGACGAACTTGTCGCTGTTGCCATCGAGAGTCTCATTTCGGCGTATGAGTTTCCCGGTGCGCTCGTGCTGGATTTACACGTATTTGTAGATGACTACGAGTGGAGAGAGACACATGAGGATTTCAAAGAATCGGAGATTTACCACTGGCAGATACTGCAATCACTCCAACTTGTTAGGATGGAAAGGTTGGTCAAGGAGGTGGGTGATGTCGAATATCAGATTAGACGTTGTGTAATTACCGAGTTGGGCGCTGAATTCTACTTTGCCTGCCACGATGAATCTGTGCGCAAGAAGACGAGTGATAGTTTCAAGTTTTCTCGATCATCCACGTAGCCGCTTTGAGGCAACATCAACGCTGAGTTGTAGCTGTGTACAAATGGTACGAAGACAAGACAAAAAATGGCCCCATTCCGGGGCCTTTTTTGTCGAGTGTTCGTTTTGTTTAGTCGCTAGCTGAAGCACCACCTGTTTCGTATTGGTGATCTTTCTTTCTTTCCCCCTCCCAGCTTTCCCAAATCTTTTTGTGAAACTCAGGCATTCCGTTACGCCCGATATAGGGGCGAAAAAGCTGTAGAGATTTTAGTTCATGGCGAACCTGTTCGATTATGGACATCAGCTCTTTGGTTGATATGCCTTTTTTCCCGTCCAAGAACATTCTCGTGAAATCACAATCATGATCCTCCCATGGCACGGTCTTTGATGGAGTGTCGTCCATAGATATCCAAATGATTGGGTAAGGATTGTTGCGAAACACACCTTTTAATCGTTCCCAGCCGACATGGTAGAAATTGAAGTTTTAGGTACCGTGCAAAGCATGTCGGCGAGATCCATGGAAATCACCGTTCGCCCAGGTCGTGAGGCTGAGGATAGTCGGAATCCAAGATCCATATCCGGACCAATGAAATCGACAACCTTTTTATTCGTAGAGATTTTTGCGGTGACCTCGGAATTCCGAATTGGGAAACCGGCGACCCAAACGACGCCTTTCGCGCGAAGGTCATTCTTTTCGTGGACCTCCGCGTCATACTCAACCACTGTGGTGTGAAACGCTCTCGTAACTAACAGTAAGTCTTCGAATGATGTTTCAACTTTCCAGTGAAACAGGATCTCGTCACCGAGAAGTTTCCAAATGACAGGCTTTTTCAGTTTCGTTTTATTTGCTTTTTCGACCTCGCGATCGAAGTGCCCGACAAACTTATCTGGGAAGTCCTCGAAGAACTGTTCGTAGAAGCGGGCCCAATTTTAGCTCATTTGAGTTTCAGAGATGTGGCCCGAAATTTGACGGCCTGTTCTGAAACATTAAATCGCCCGGACAAAATTGCGAAATCCATTTCAGTTCGTTTAGATATCTGTCGAAATCTGTTTGCGGGCATGAGAAGAGCTGCTGCGAAGCGATTGGCCTCTCGTTCAACTTTCCCAGTTCCCCAGCGTCCCGCCACTATGCGTTTAGAACCCGGCGGTTTGCCGCTGTGGAGGAAGTAATGTCCGAGTTCGTGGGCGATGGTAAAATTATCTCGGCGAACACTGGTGATCGGAGAGAGGAAAATGGTGAACTTTCCTTTGCCCCGGACTTCGAGCGAGCCGCCGTTGAGTTGATCAGAGTTAGGGTTGCTGAGAATCTCGATATCGCCCCCGAGTCTCTCGGCAAACTCCCAAACGGATTCCTCCTCAGCGTCGAAATTATGTTTTTTTGCCACGTTATGCGCGAGCTGCTCGACCTCATCTAACGGGATGTCGAGGGGTTTAGCTTTCATTGATTCGTTCATATGCCACCTTCGAGTGTATGGGCCTTGAGGCTTAACACGCTGAAACTATGCAGAATCCTTGACTCATATCTCTCGTGGTCGAGTCAAGAAATGACGGCCGTCACACCTTGGTCAAAATAGAAAGCGATCAAATCGCGTAAGTTCACTTACGTGGTTTTCGCGCGCTTGCGGTGTGTCGATGTATCTAAAAAATTTCTACTCCGCAGCTTTGGGTACGTCGAGCGCCGCCAGCACCCGCGGCGGCGAGAGCGGCAGGTCGTTGAAGCGGATGCCGACGGCGTTGTAGACCGCGTTGCGCACGGTCGACAGGCCGGGCACCAGCGGCACCTCGCCGACCCCGCGCACGCCTTGCGGATGCTTGGGGTTGGGGATCTCGATGATGTGCGTGTCGAGCATCGGCAGGTCTGACGCGACCGGCATGCGGTAATCCAGGAAGCCCGGATTATCGACCTTGCCGTCCTTGTCGTAGAGATACTCCTCGTTGAGCGCCCAGCCGATGGCCTGGGCGGCCCCGCCCTGCATCTGGCCCTCGACATAGGCCGGGTGTACCGCCCGGCCCACATCCTGGAGCACGGTGTAGCGGATTACCCGGGCGATCCCGAGTTCCGGGTCCACCTCGACGTCACAGATATGGGTGCCGAAGCCGCCTTCCGCGCCGGTCGTGTTGACCTGGGCGCCGGCCCCGATCGGCCCGCCGGTCTCGTTGGCCCGTGCCGCCAGCTCGGCCAGCGTCAGCGGGTCGAACTGGCCGGCGTTTGCACCGGCCGGGCGTGCGGCCCCGTCTTCCCAATCCACCGCGTCGGGATCGATGTCCCAGATCTTGGCCGCCAGCTCGCACAAGGTGCGGATGACGTTCTGGGTCGATTCCGTGACCACCATGGACGAGGCGAACAGCACGCGGCTGCCGCCGGTGAGGTTCGAGAAGCCGATGGTCGCCGTGTCGCCGATCAGCACCGACACGCGCTTGTAGTCGATGCCGAGCAACTCGGCGCAGATGTTGGCGATGCCCGCGCGCGAGCCGCCGATATCCGGGTGGCCCGTGGTGACGACCACGTTGCCGTCCTCGGTGATGTTCACCTGGGCGGAGGATTCACCGCCCGCGTTGAACCAGAACCCGCTCGCCACACCGCGACCCTGATTGGGGCCGAGCGGCGTGTTGTAGTGCTCGTGCACCTTCGCGGATTCGAGGGATTCCACATAGCCCATGACCGGATAGGTCGGTCCATGGACGGCCTGGGTGCCCTCCCGCGCGGCGTTCTTCAGCCGCAGATCAAGGGGGTCCATGCCGATTTCCTCGGCCAGCTCGTCGAGCACGCATTCGACCCCGAAGGCGCCAATGGGCGCGCCCGGGGCGCGATAAGCCGCGACCTTGGAGCGGTTGCAGACCACGTCGTAGCCCAGCGTGTGACCGTTGGGAATGTCGTAGGGGGCGAGCGCACAGCCCACCGCACCACGTACCGGCGCGCCGGGAAGCCCGCCGGCCTGGAGCCAGTAGAGGCCTTCCGCCGCCGTGATGGTGCCGTCCTTCTTGACGCCGATCTTGACCGTGGACTTGGAGCCCGAGGTCGGGCCGGAGGCGCGCATGACCTCTTCGCGGGTCATGGTCATCTTCACCGGCCGGCCGGATTTCTTCGACAACACGGTCGCCAGCGGCTCGAGATAGACGATGGTCTTGCCGCCGAAGCCGCCGCCGATTTCGGCGGGAATCGCGCGGATATCGCTCTGGGACAGGCCCGTGAGCAGCCCCACCATAGCGCGGACCATGAACTGGCCCTGGCTCGACGACCAGATGGTGGTCTTGTTGTCGGACGCGACGCTGACCAGGCAGGCATGGGGCTCGATATAGCCCTGATGGACCGGCCGGGTCGTGAAGTCCCGCTCGATGACGACATCGGCCTCGGCGAAGCCGGCCTCGACATCGCCCTTTGTGTGCTCGATCGTGCCCGCGATGTTCGAGGGCTTGCCGTCGAACTCCATCCAGTCGTGCAGGATGGGCGCGTCGTCTGCCAGCGCATCGTCGATTTCGATCGCGTGAGGCAGGACCTCGTAGTCCACCTCGATCAGCTTGCAGGCTTGCGCCGCGATGGCCTCGGTCATGGCCGCGACGGCGGCGACCGGGTGGCCGTGGAACAGTGCCTTCTCGCGCGCCATCACGTTGCGGCACATCCAGCGCATGTCCTGGATACCCAGCGGGAAGGGCGTGTCGATCGGGAAGTCGACAATATCGGTCGACGTCATGACCGCCTTCACGCCGGGGAGTGCCTCGGCCTTGGATGTGTCGATGGACTTGATCACGGCATGGGCGTGCGGGCTGCGCAGCACCTTGCCCCAGATCATGCCGGGCATGCTCGTGTCGGCGGCGAAGGCCGCGCGCCCGGTCACCTTGTCGGCGCCGTCGGGACGGATCGTGTTTTCACCGATCCACTTGTTCTTGGAATCGCTCATCAGGCTGCCCCCCGCATTTCGGCGGCGGTGTCGAGCACCGCGCGAATGATTTTGTCGTACCCCGTGCAACGGCACAGATTGCCGGCCAGCCAGAACCTTACTTCGGTCTCGGTCGGATCCGGGTTTTCGTCAAGCAGCGCCTTGGCCGCGACCAGCATGCCCGGGGTGCAGATACCGCACTGAAGGGCTGCCTCTTCCAGGAACTTCTGTTGCAGCGGATGCAGGGCCTCGCCCTCGGCCATCCCCTCGATGGTGGTGATCTCCTTGCCTTCAGCCTCGGCGGCCAGCATCAGGCAGGAGCAAACCAGCGTGCCGTCCAGGGTGATCGAGCAGGCGCCGCAGTCGCCCGAACCGCAGCCTTCCTTGGCGCCGGTCAGGTCGAGCTGGTTGCGCAGCACGTAGAGCATGGTTTCGTCGGGCGTGCAGAGGAACTCCTCGGGCTCGCCGTTGATCTTGGTGGAAATATGAAGTTTTGCCATGGTTCAGGCGCTCCCTTATGTCCGCAGTGTGCGTTCGGCGGCGATGGCGGCCGTACGCTTCAGCAGGACCCCGGCCACCCGGGTTCGGTAATCGATCGTGCCGCGCTTGTCGTCGATCGGGTTGCAGGCCGCACTGCATGCCGCCGCGGCGGCCTCCAGCGCGTTGTCTTCGAGCTTGGTGCCGATCAGCGCCTTGGCGGCGTCCTCGACCAGCAACACCGTCGGTGCGACCGCGCCCAGCCCGACCCGTGCGGCGGTGCAGACCCCGCCTTCGAGCGTCAGGTTGATGCCGACACCGACGACGGCGATGTCCATCTCCGTGCGCGGGATCATCCGCAGATAGGCGTCGCCCTGGCCGACCGCGCGGGGCGGGAAGGCGAAGCTGACGGCGATCTCGCCGGGGGCCAGGTTGGTCTTGCCCGGGCCTGCGGGCACGTCCTCGACGGCGATCTCGCGGCGCCCGTCGGGGCCCTGCACCGTCAGGATGGCGCCGGCGGCGACCATGGCCGGTACGCTGTCGGCGGCGGGCGAGCCGTTGCACAGATTGCCGCCGAGCGACGCGCGGCCCTGAATCTGGGTCGAGCCGATCAGGTTCAGACCCTCCAGGACGCCGGGCCAGGCCTCGGCGAAACCGGTGTGCTTTTCAAGCGCGGCGCCGGAAACGGCGGCGCCCACGACGAAGCCGCCCTCGGCGGTCCCATCGATGCTCATCAGCTCGGCGATATTCTTGACGTCGACGATCAACCCGGGTTCGACCATGCCGGCCTGCATCTGTACCAGGAGGTCGGTGCCGCCGGCGAGGATTCGCCCGGCGCCGTTGGCTCCCGCGTAGGCGCTGATCGCATCATCGAGCGAGGTCGGCGCCAGATATTGGATATCTGTCATGTTGTATTCCGCAGTGGTTTCTCTTTCCCCCCTGCGCTCCGTCCCGCTCTGAAAGGCAGAATTTGGAGGACCGCAGATGATGGAAGGCTACACGGCTGGAGCGGATTGGAACAGCCCGGTGAGCGGGAAAAGTTCATCCGGATTCTGTCCCCAATACAGCGATTTGACCGCTCGTCTGAATCAGTCCGCGCGGGCTAACTTGTGGACTGTCATAAATCTGAAACATTTACCAAGCGCCACAACCGTTCACGTGTTCAAAACCGCCAAAACCATCCAGCAGGTTGCAGCCCTGCCATTCGCCCTGCGCGACGTGGAATTCGAGGTCATGATGATTACATCGCGACGGGACGGGCGCTGGATTCTGCCGAAGGGATGGCCCGAAAGCGGCGAGGCTTATTGCGACGGGGCGGCGCGTGAGGCGGGCGAGGAGGCCGGGGTCGTGGGTTCGGTGCACCCGTCTCCCATCGGCGACTTTACCTACAAGAAGGTCATGCGGCAGGGCTATACGGTGCCCAGCCAGGTGTTTGTGTTCGCCCTGTGGGTGCGTGAAACACTGGACTCCTGGCCGGAGAAAACAGCCCGCAAGCGTCGCTGGGTCTCTCTTGAGAAGGCTGCCGGCCTCGCCGAGGACACGGGTCTGGCGCGATTGCTGCGGAATATCGCCGAAACGGAAGGCGCGGCCCTGCGTGCAGTCCTCGCCGAGATAAACACCGAAAATGCCGATGCGCCCGCGCCGGAAATCAGTTGAGCTAGAGGGAATTGAGATGAGCCAGGTGAAACCTACCCTCGACAAGGACCTCGCAAAAATCGTCCATGTCGAGGCTGCGACCCAGTCGATGGCGGGGAATTTACGCTCGCACGGGATTGCGGTGATTTTCCTCGGCCTGTCGGCCTTGCTGGCCGGGACGCTGGTGGGGGTGTCATCGGACACGGCGATGGTGGTCGTCGCGGCCATCCTCGGCGGCTATATGGCGCTGAATATCGGCGCCAACGACGTGGCCAACAATGTGGGTCCGGCCGTGGGCTCGCGGGCGCTGACACTGTTCGGTGCGCTGGTTATTGCCGCCATCTTCGAGAGTGCGGGCGCGCTGCTCGCCGGCGGCGACGTGGTCAGCACCATCTCCAAGGGCATCATCGATCCCTCGCTGGTCGATGATGCGAGCGTTTTCGTGCTGGCCATGTTGTCGGCACTCATTGCCGCAGCCCTGTGGGTCAACCTGGCGACCTTCGTGGGCGCCCCCGTATCGACGACCCATTCCGTCGTCGGCGGTGTCATGGGCGCGGGCATCGCCGCCGTCGGTTTCCAGCTCGTCAACTGGGGCACCATGGGGGCAATCGCGGCGAGCTGGGTCATCTCGCCGTTGCTCGGCGGGTTGATCGCCGCCGGCTTCCTCGCCTTCATCAAGGTCAACCTGATCTACCAGGACGACAAGATCGCCGCGGCCCGGCGCTGGGTGCCGATGCTGGTGGCCATCATGGCCGGCGCGTTCGCCTGGTACCTGGCGGTCAAGGGGTTCAAGCGCATCTGGCGGCCCGACATACAGACGGTCATCATCATTTCGCTGGTCACATTCGCAGGCGTCTGGATGATCATGCGGCCGCTGATCCGCCGCCAGTCCGAGGGCATGGAGAACCGCAACCAGTCCCTGCGAATCCTGTTCCGGATCCCGCTGATCTGCTCGGCAGCACTCCTGTCCTTTGCCCATGGCGCCAATGACGTGGCGAACGCCATCGGCCCGCTGGCCGCGATCCTGTCCACGGTCCAGTCCGGCGATATCGCCAGCAAGGTGGAAGTGCCGATCTGGATCATGACCATCGGCGCCTTCGGGATCAGCCTCGGGCTGTTCCTGTATGGCCCGAAACTCATCCGCATGGTCGGCGACCAGATCACCAAGATGAACCCCATGCGCGCCTATTGCGTAGCCCTGTCGGCGGCGATCACGGTGATCATTGCGTCCTGGCTCGGCCTGCCGGTCAGCTCGACCCATATTGCCGTGGGCGCGGTGTTCGGGGTCGGGTTCTTCCGGGAATACTTCACCAAGCGCTCCAAGCGGCGGCGCGAAATGGTCAGCCGGTCGGGCAAATCCAGCTCCGAAGAACCGCACGTGGCACCTGAGGTGCAGCGCTACCGCCGGCTGGTCCGCCGTTCGCACTTCCTGACGATCATTGCGGCCTGGGTGATCACGGTTCCCGCGGCGGCGATCATGTCGGCGCTGGTCTTCTTCGGGCTGTCGGCGGTCATGTAGGTCGAGCGGACAACACGGAAGCGAAAACGGCCCCCTTCGGGGCCGTTTCTCTTTGATCTGCGCGGCGTGCGTTACCCACCGTTCGGTGCTGCCGGGTCGGGCATGCCGATCATGTTGAAACCGCAATCCACATAGTGGATCTCGCCGGTCACCGCCTTGGACAGATCCGACAGCAGATAGAGGCCCGCACCTCCGACATCGTCGAGGACGACGTTGCGCCGCAGGGGGGCCGTCTCGCGGTTGTAGTTGTAGACCTGCCGCGCGGAGCCGACCGCAGAACCGGCCAGGGTGCGCATGGGGCCGGCCGAGATCGCGTTGACCCTCAGCCCGTCGGGGCCGAGGTCGGAGGCGAGGTAGCGCACGCTGGCCTCCAGCGCCGCCTTGGCGACACCCATGACGTTGTAGTTGGGCATGACCGCCTGGGCGCCGTGATAGGTCAGCGTCAGCAGCGAGCCGCTGTCGCTCATCAGTGCCGCGGCGCGCTGGGCCACGGCCGTGAAGGAGTAGCAGGAGATGTTCATCGTCTGCAGGAAGTTTTCCTGGCTCGTGTTCACGTAACGACCCTTGAGCTCCTCCTTGTCGGAGTAAGCGATGGCGTGGACGACGAAATCGATATTGTCCCAGGTGCCGGAGATCGCGTTGAAGGCGGAATCGAGGCTCTTCGTGTCCGACGCATCGCACTGGACCATGGCGGCGGCGTCGACCGATTCTGCGAGCGGCCCGACCCGGCGCGCGAAACTGTCCGACTGATAGGTGAAGGCCAGATCTGCGCCCTGAGCGGCGACCGCACGCGCGATCCCCCAGGCGATCGAATGGTCGTTGGCAACCCCCATGATGAGGCCGCGCTTGCCGGCCATCAGGCTTCCCGTTGCGGGTTGTCCGTCCATGCTCTCGGCCTGTTTCAGGGTTGCGGGGGCGGGTTCGGGCGTGGGTGCGTGTGCGTCGGCCATGGTCTCACCCCTCGTGCCGCTGGAAGGCGAGGGTGGCGTTCGTCCCGCCGAAGCCGAAGCTGTTCGACATCACGCAGTTGAGCCCGGCATTGTCGATTCTTTCGGTGACGATCGACGCGTCGCCCGCATCGGGGTCGAGCTCCTCGATGTTGGCCGAGGCGGCGATGAAGTCATGCTCCATCATCAGCAATGAGTAGATCGCCTCATGGGCGCCGGCGGCCCCCTGGGAATGGCCAGTGAGGGACTTGGTCGAGGCGACATGGGGGCGTTGCGCGCCGAAGACCTCGTTGATGGCCCCCAGCTCGATCATGTCGCCGACCGGCGTCGAGGTGCCGTGGGCGTTGATATAGTCGACGGTCTGGTTGCCCAGCCCGGCAGTCGCCATGCGCATGCAGCGCACCGCGCCCTCGCCCGACGGGGCCACCATGTCCACGCCGTCCGACGTGGCGCCGTAGCCGACGAGCTCGCCATAGATCTTCGCACCGCGTGCCCTGGCGCGCTCCATCTCCTCGAGCACGACCACCCCCGCGCCGCCGGCAATCACGAACCCGTCGCGGTTGACGTCATAGGGGCGCGACGCGCGATCGGGCGTGTCGTTGTATTTGGATGACAGCGCACCCATCGCATCGAACAATACGGTCAGCGACCAGTGCAGCTCTTCCGCACCGCCGGCAATGACCAAATCCTGCTTGCCCATCTGGATGAGTTCGCTGCCATTGCCGATGCAGTGCGCGCTGGTCGAGCAGGCGGAGCTGATCGAGTAGGACAGGCCGCGCATCTTGAAGGCGGTGGACATGTTGGCCGAGAGGGTCGAGCACATGGCCTTAGGCACCGCGTAGGGCCCGACGCGTTTGGGGCTTTTCTCGCGCGCGGTGTCGGCCGCCTCGACCATGGCCGATGTGGAAGGCCCACCCGAACCCATGACCAGGCCGGTACGTTCGGAATGAATGTCGGCGTCGGTCAGGCCGGAATCGGCGATCGCCTCGGCCATGGCGATATAATTATAGGCCGCGCCGTCGCCCATGAAGCGGCGCAGCTTGCGGTCGATGTGATTGTCGAAATCCACGTCCGGCGCGCCATGCACATGGGAGCGGAAACCCATCTCGGCATAGACATCGGAATGGACGATGCCGGAGCGACCGGCCTTCAGGCTCTCGGTGACTTCGGCAGCGTTGGCGCCGATCGGCGAGACGATGCCCAGCCCGGTGACGGCGACGCGTCGCAAACCGTTGTTGCTCATGCGCCTGCCTCCTTGCTGGGCGGGAACAGCCCGACCTTGAGCCCCGCCGTGGTGTAGACCGTTTCGCCGTCGAGTTCAGCCAGGCCGTCGGCGATGGCCAGCGCGACCCCGCGCTTGATGACCTTCTTGACGTCGATCTGGTAGCGCAGCAGCTTGCCTTCCGGTTTGACCTCACCGGCGAACTTGACCTCGCCGACGCCGAGCGCGCGGCCCGGCCCGGGCAGGCCCTGCCAGCCGAGGAAGAACCCCAGCATCTGCCAGAGCGCATCGAGGCCCAGGCAGCCGGGCATGATCGGGTCGCCCTCGAAATGGCATTCGTAGAACCAGAGCTCGGGTTTGATATCCAGCTCGGCGGTGATCAGCCCCTTGCCATGGGCGCCGCCATCGTCGGAAATCTCGGTGATGCGGTCGAACATGAGCATCGGCGGCAGCGGCAACTGCGCATTGCCCGGCCCGAACAGCTCGCCATGGCCGCACTGGATGAGATCTTCGTAGGAGAAACTGGATTTCTGGGTGAAATCGTTCATGCCGGTGTCACTTCTTACGCTCTGAATGTGGAACTTGGCTCGTTCTAACAGTTGTTCTCCGGACTGTCCGCAATAAGGGGGCGGATCCACAGAGTTTTTGTCGTTATTCCGCAGAGCCTGACATCGTTGCGCGCGTCGGTAAAGGTCCGCGTATCGCGGCGCAGGGTGAGACGTTTTAGAATAAATGTGTTCCACAATAACGGCTTATACGGTTGTTTCGAGAGATTCCTCTTTACATATCCCGCGAAAGAACCATATTGGACCCATGAGTGATGCACATGATGATACCCGTGAGCGACCCTATGCCGATGCGCTGCGGCGGCTGAAGGACGCAGGCCTGCGCCCGACCCGGCAACGGCTCGCGTTGGGCAAGCAGCTGTTCGATGCCGGCGATCGTCACGTGACCGCCGAGCAGCTCCACGGCGAAGTGACCGCGCAGGGCATCAAGGTGTCTCTTGCGACAATCTACAACACCCTCAACCAGTTCACCGGATCGGGTCTGCTGCGCGAGGTCGTGGTGGCGCCCGGCCGGTCCTACTTCGATACGAATGTCGACGACCATCATCATTTCTTCTACGAAGACGACGAGGCGCTGCAGGATATTCCTGGCGATCAGATCGCGCTCGCCGCGATGCCCGATGCGCCGGAAGGCGCAGAGGTGGCCCGGGTCGACGTGATCGTCCGGCTGCGTCGCACGAACGATAACCCTTCTCAATAAAAGTATTTTTATCAATATGATGAATTCCAGTTTGGAATAATTCCAGACTATTGACTCGTGCCTGTAACCTTGTCATATTCACGGTTCAGGAGATTCCCGGATCAACGGTCTTCCGGTTGGGCCGCACCGGAAAACCGCCCGGTAAAAAACGGGTGGATGGACTAACCAGTATCAAGGAGGCGAATGATGTCGCTTAAAGGATCCAAGACCGAAGACAATCTCAAAGAAGCGTTTGCCGGCGAAAGCCAGGCGAACCGCCGTTACCTGTACTTCGCCCAGAAGGCCGACGTTGAGGGTTACAACGATGTCGCCGCGGTGTTCCGCTCGACCGCCGAGGGCGAGACGGGCCATGCCCATGGCCATCTCGAATTCCTCGAGGAGACCGGTGACCCCGCCACGGGTGAGCCGATCGGCCCGACGTCCGACAATCTCAAGGCCGCGGTTGCTGGTGAAACTCATGAGTACACCGACATGTATCCGGGCATGGCACGCACGGCGCGCGAAGAGGGTCATGACGAGATTGCCGACTGGTTCGAGACACTCGCCAAGGCTGAAAAGAGCCATGCGGGTCGTTTCCAGAAGGCGCTCGACGACCTCGACTGATTAAATCCGGGGCCGTCTGCATTTGAATGCGTTTGACCGGGGCGGCTCTGGTTTTCACGTTTTGGGTTGGATTTGATGACCCGCCGCGCGAGTTTGGCGGGCGGGCTGCGGGGAAATTGCGTCCCGGCACGGGCAAGGACACGGCACGATGACCGACGAGAACAGCATGAATGGCGGCGCGACCCCGCGCGAGGGAAGCCTCGATGCGCCCACCCGTCATCCGTTGGGCTGGCAGGAAACGGACTTCTTCGACGAGGATAAACTCGACGAGGAGCTGCGCCGGGTATTCGATATCTGCCATGGCTGCCGACGGTGCTTCAATCTTTGCGATTCCTTCCCGCGCCTGTTCGACCTGATCGACGAGTCTGAATCAGGCGAGCTCGACAGCGTGGACAGCAGCGATTTCGCACCGGTCGTCGACGCCTGCACCCTGTGTGACATGTGTTACATGACCAAGTGCCCCTATGTGCCGCCCCACGAGTTCAACCTGGACTTCCCCCATCTGATGCTGCGCGCCCGGGCCATCGAGGCGAAGAGGGGTGGCGTGGGCTGGAACGAGAAGCAGTTGATCCAGACCGACCGGAACGGCCGTCTCGCCGGCAAGATGTCGGGGATGGCAAACTGGGCGTCTGACCGGGGCAACAAGCTGACCCGGCCGGTGATCGAGAAGATCGCGGGCGTCCATCGCGATGCCGACCTGCCGAAATACGCACCTGCGTCCAAAACCTTCGTCCGCCAGGCCGAGAACACACCACCCGAGGTCAATGTCTCGGCCCCCGCGCACGGGCGCGAGGCGGCGCTCTACGCCACCTGTTTCGTGAACTACAACAAGCCTGACACCGGCGTGCTCGCCCAGCGCATTCTCGCCAGGAATGGCGTGGCGACCACGGCGCTGCATCCGAGCTGTTGCGGCATGCCCCAGCTCGAGCAGGGCCAGCTCGACGAGGTGTCGGCGATGGCGAAGACAGTGGCCGCGGCGTTCCGGCCCCATGTGGATGCAGGCAAAGACATCATCGCCCTGACTCCATCCTGTGCCCTGATGATGAAATTCGAATGGCCGTTGATGCTGCCGGACGACGACGATGTGAAGGCGCTGTCGACAGCGACCCGGGACATCACCGAATATATCGTCGACATCGCCAAGAATGAGGGGCTGGTCGACGGGCTGTCGGCGTTGCCCGAGCCGGTAGCGTTGCATCTGGCCTGCCACGCGCGGGCCCAGAATATGGGCCAGAAAGCTGCGGAAATGCTCCGGTTCATCCCCGAGGCCGACCTCAAGGTCATCGAGCGTTGCTCGGGCCATGGCGGATCCTGGGGGATCATGACGGAGAATTTCGACACCGCGCTCAAAGTGGGCCGGCCGGTGGTACGCCAGGCCAGGGAGAGCCGCTACATCGTGTCCGAGTGCCCGCTGGCCGCCGACCACATCCTGCAGGGCATCGAGCGTCAGCTCGATGAAGACCAGGCCGCCCCGGCCCGCAGCTATCATCCTGTCGAGCTGTTTGCGCTTGCCTACGGGCTGGCACCCGAACTCAGTTCCTAGAACCGGAGAGGAATCATGTCCGCGTCAGCAACCCCGCGCGAAATCACCCGCGACGATCTTATCGACTTGGAAGAGTATGGCCGGACCCGCAAGGACCGGCGCGGCGCGCTCGTGGCCCGAAAGAAAAACCGTCGTGTCGAGCTCGGTCCCTATGCCACGGCCTATTTCGAGTGTTACGCGACCATGTGGCACCAGGTTCATGAGATGCTCTATATCGAGCGTGGCGGCGAGGCGCAGATCGACGACGAGCTGTCGGCTTACAACCCGCTGATTCCCAATGGCCACGAGCTGGTCGCCACGGTGATGTTCGAGATCGACGACGAGGTGCGCCGCAAGATGGTGCTGTCGAAGCTTGGCGGGGTCGAGGAGACGGCGTTCCTGAATTTCGCCGGCGAGACAATCGCAGGCGCGCCCGAGACCGATGTGGACCGCACCAATGCCGACGGCAAGGCCAGCTCGGTGCAGTTCATCCATTTCCCGTTTACCGATGCGCAGATCGCCGCCTTCCGGCAGTCAGACGCCGAAGTCACCCTGGGTTTCACCCATCCCGACTATGCCCATATGACGATTCTGACCGCAGACGTGCGCACCGAGCTGGCGGGTGATTTCGATAGTTGAAAGTCCGTCTGCGCGCGCGTCGGCAGATCAGCGTTTGACGGCCTCGCCGTCATAGATTCCCCAGAGCGCGGACCGGGCGATCCAGCCGTCGACGCCATGGCTTGAGATCGCGATGCGGCACCATGTTGCCTCACAACCCTCCAGCGCGACGATCACACCATCCTCAACGAATGCCGCGACCGGCGCGTCGACGTCCGGCGCCTGCACGACCCGGACCCGCGCGGCCGTGACCGTGGCCATCCGTTTGCCCGAGAGCATCGATTTGTGAACCCAGCCCACGGTGCCGTCCTGGATCTTGATCTGGCGCCAGTTCTCGAACTCGCCGACGATTTCCGCCGGCAGTGAGCGCTGCTGCAGCACCCAGTCGATCGGATAACGTGCGCCCGGGCCTGTGCGCAGGTTGGCTTCCTTTGCACGGATACTGACCCAGCGCGGGATCGGCAGCCCGGAGGGGTTGTCGACTTTGGCGGGCGGGTTCTCCGCCTGCTGCGCGGCCACCGGCACGGGCGCGTTCGAAACAAGCGCCATGATTGCGAGCAGGCCAGGCAGGAAGAAAAAGGCACGAAACAACATGCCTAGCCGTCTATCCGAGGGGCGCGCGGCGGTCAAGCATCGGAAATTGGCGGGTGCGCTTGCGTCGAAGGGGGCTTCCGCGATAATCGGGGCGGCGGAGAGATTGCGCGGCGGTACGAACGGGAAACCGGGATCGGCCGGTCGCGTGTTTAGGGGGAACATGTCGGACAACAAGCCCATTGTCGTCGTCACGCGCCGGCTTCCAGAGGCGACGGAAGCGCGGATGAAGGAGCTGTTCGACACGCGCCTGAACGATGCCGATACGCCCATGGATGAAGGCGCGCTGGTGGCCGCGATGCAGGAGGCCGACGTGCTCGTGCCGACGGTGACCGACCATATCAGCGCGCGCCTCATTGGCGAGGCCGGAGAACGTCTGAAGCTGATCGCCAATTACGGCAACGGGATCGACAATATCGATCTGCCCGCGGCGCGCGAGCGGGGCATTACGGTCACCAACACGCCGGGTGTCCTGACCGAGGACACAGCCGACATGAACATGGCGCTGATCCTGGCGGTACCGCGCCGTCTGCGCGAGGGCGCGCAGCTTATCCGTTCGGGCGAATGGCAAGGCTGGTCGCCGACCCTTCTGCCGGGCAGCCGGATCTGGGGCAAGCGCCTGGGGATCGTCGGCATGGGCCGGATCGGTACTGCGCTGGCCCGCCGGGCCCGGGGCTTCGGGCTCAAGATCCACTATCACAATCGCCGCCCGGCCCATCCGGATGTGGTGGAAGAGCTCGACGCGACCTATTGGGAATCCCTCGACCAGATGCTGGCGCGGGTCGATATCGTCTCGGTGAATTGTCCGCGTACGCCGGCGACATATCATCTCCTGTCGCGCCGCCGCCTGGCGCTGCTCCAGCCCCACGCTTTCATCGTCAACACCTCGCGCGGCGAGGTGATCGACGAGCGCGCGTTGGGCGACATGATCTCGGCCGGCCAGATCGCCGGCGCCGGTCTCGATGTTTTCGAGCATGAACCCGCTGTGGATCCGCGCCTGATGGCTGCCGACAATGTGCTCCTGCTGCCCCATCTGAGTTCCGCCACGGTCGAGGGGCGCCAGGAAATGGGGGAGAAGGTGGTGATCAACATCCGCACCTTCGTCGACGGCCACACGCCACCCGACCGGGTGCTGGAGACAATGTTCTGAGCGTGGGGGCACTCGACTATTTGTCGTTTGCGTCCTCTTCGTCGTCCGGAAGAAGCCGCGAGCGATAGCGCGATGCTTCCAGTCGATCGATCTCGCGTTCCTCGGGCGTCATCCGTCGCTGGATGATGTATTCGATACCGATGGCCACCAGGACAATAGCCGTGATGCCGGTCCAGAGGATTGATTCCGGGTCCCCTTCGAACAGGAGCCCGGTCACGAGACCGCGAATCACCACCGCAAACACAGCGATCACCAGCATCGTAAGCAGGACCGCATACCCGATGATGAACGCGTTTCTCTGTTTCACCGTTTCTGCCCGCACAGTTCGCAGTCCGGGTTTTGCGGCACGTTGATCGTGTGAAAGTCCGTGTTCAGCGCATCGTAGATCAGCATCCGCCCGGCCAGGCTCTCGCCCAGCCCGAGCAATTCCTTGAGCACCTCGGTGGTCTGCAGCGACCCCATGACGCCGGCCAGCGCGCCCAGAATGCCGGCCTCCTCGCAGCGCGGCACCAGGTCGTCGGGGGGTGCCTCGGGGAAGATGCAGCGGTAGCACGCGGTGGGCGCGTCGTCGTCGCGCCGGAAGGTGAAGAGCTGGCCTTCGAAACGCAGCATCGCGGCGGCGACCAGCGGGATGTCTGCCCCATAACAAAGTTCGTTGAGCAGGTAGCGCGTGTCGAAATTGTCCGACCCGTCGGCGACCAGGTCGTAGCCGGCGAGGATCTCGGCGGCGTTGTCGGCGTCGAGGCGCATGTCGTGGGTGATGACATTGATGCCCGGGTTGAGGTCGGCGATTGTCTCTTTCGCGGATTCGGTCTTCTGCCGGCCCACGGAGCCTGTGGCATGGACGATCTGGCGCTGCAGATTGGTGAGGTCGACCTCGTCGTCGTCGACGATGCCCAGCGTGCCGACCCCCGCGGCGGCGAGATACATGAGCAGGGGCGCGCCCAGCCCGCCCGCGCCCACGACCAGCACGCGGGAATCGAGCAGCTTCTCCTGCCCCTCCTCGCCGACCTCGTCGAGGATCAGGTGGCGGGCGTAGCGGTGAAACTGCTCGTCGTTTAGTTCCATGCGTCGCGTTCCATAAGCGCTGCCCTAGAGCCCCTCGAACAGAGCCGTAGACAGGTAGCGTTCGGCGAAGGATGGCAGGATGACCACCATCAGTTTGCCGGCCATTTCGTCGCGTGCACCCACTTCGATCGCGGCGGCCAGTGCGGCGCCCGAGGAGATGCCCACCGGGATGCCCTCGAGGCTGGCGAGTTTGCGCGCGGTGACGAAGGCGGTCTCGTTGGCGATCGGCAGGACCTCGTCGTAGATCTTCGTATTGAGGATATCCGGCACGAACCCCGTGCCGATCCCCTGGAGCATATGGGGCCCGGCCGGGCCGCCCGACAGGACCGCGCTGTCTTCGGGTTCCACGGCGACGACGTGCAGGCCGGGTTTGCGCTCCTTCAGGACTTCGGCGGTGCCCGTGATGGTGCCGCCGGTACCCACGCCGGCCACGAACACATCCACCGCGCCGTCGGTATCTTTCCAGATTTCCTCGGCCGTGGTGTGCCGGTGGATTTCGGGATTCGCCGGGTTCTGGAACTGCTGCAGCATGATCGCATTGTCGGTCGTGTCGACGATCTCCTGGGCCCGTGCGATGGCGCCGGGCATGCGGTCGGCGGCCGGGGTCAGCACCAGCTCCGCGCCGAGCAACGCGAGCATCTTGCGGCGCTCCTGGGACATGGAGTCCGGCATCACCAGGATGCAGCGGTAGCCGCGTGCCGCGCACACAAACGCCAGCGCGATGCCCGTATTGCCCGATGTGGGTTCGACGATCACCGACCCCGGGCCGATCTTACCCTCGGCTTCGGCGGCGGAGATCATCGCGTTGCCGATACGGTCCTTGACCGAGGCGAGCGGGTTGAAGAACTCAAGCTTGGCGACCAGTTCCGCCTTGCAGCCCTCGGCTTCGGCGAGGCGCGGGATGCGGACGAGCGGCGTGGCGCCGATCGTGTCGACGACTGAATCGTAGATGCGACCGCGGAATTCGGCAGGCTCGTTCTGTTTGGCAGTGGACATGAAGCAGGTTTCCGTAAAATTTGGGTCTGGTCGTTGGCTAGATCGTGTAGTCGATGCGGTCCGGTTCTTCGCTCTCGACCCCGGCATCGCGCGCGCGGTTGCAAAGGTCCTGGATCGTGATCTTTTCAAGCTGTTCCATGCAATCCTCGGCCATTTCGCGCCACAGGGGGCGCACGACCTCGAGGCCGAGCGGTGAGCCGTCGGCGCCGTCGGTCGGGTCGTCGCGGGCCTCCATCTCAAGGATCACCCGGACGATATCTGCCAGCGTGATACGGCGGCGCTCACGCGCCAGCCGGTAGCCGCCGCGCGGGCCGCGCACGCCGGTCAGGACGCCGGCGCGTACCAGGTTCTGCAACACCTGCTCGAGATACCGGCGGGGAATGCCCTGGCGGCGCGTGATTTCGCGGCTCTGAACCGGTGCCGGGCCGGCGTGATAGGCGATATCGAGGACCGCCTCGATGGCAAACAGGGTTTTTCGTGACAAACGGAACATGGATTAGCTCTTTTTGTTCTTGTCGGCGGTGCCGGTCGAGCCGAAACCTCCCGCACCACGCGCGGTGTCGGACAGATTGCCGGTCTCGCGCCAGGTGGCCTGCGTGACCGGCGCGATGACCATCTGGGCGACCCGCATGCCCCGGTCGACCGTGAAGGCTTCGGCGCCGTGGTTGATCAGGATGACACCGACCTCGCCGCGATAATCGGCGTCGATGGTGCCCGGCGTATTGACGAGGGAAACACCGTTGCGCAACGCCAGGCCCGAGCGCGGCCTGATCTGGGCCTCGTAGCCGGACGGCAGCGCGATGGCCAGGCCGGTGGGGATCAGCGCGCGTTCACCCGGTGCAAGCACCACATCGTCCGTCACCGCCGCGCGCAGGTCCATGCCGGCGGCGTCCTCGGTTTCATAGGAAGGCAGTTCGAGATCTGCGCCATGGGGCAGGCGCGTGACCGCAACTTCAACCGGTCCGCTCATTCACTTGTCTCCAGTGTCTTTGCGATACGTTCGCCCAGGCGGTTGGCGACGTCCGTCTTCGACATGCGCGGCCAGTCCTCCACCCCGTCGGCGCTGACCAGGTGGATCGTGTTGTCGTCGCCGCCAAAGGTGCCCGTCTCGGGCGAGACGTCGTTGGCGAGTATCCAGTCGCAACCCTTGCGTTCGCGCTTGGCGCTCGCATGTTCGATCACCCGTTCGGTCTCGGCCGCGAAGCCGATGACGAGGCCGGGCCGGGTGTTGGTTGCCGCGGCAAGCGTCGCGAGAATGTCGGGATTCTCTGCCATCTCGAGGGCCGGCGGGCCGCCACCGTTTTTCTTGAGTTTCTCGCCGGCCGTTTGGGCAACCCGCCAGTCGGCGACGGCGGCAGCACATACGGCCACATCGGCGGGCAGGGCGGCCTCACAGGCAGCCAGCATATCGCGCGCGCTCTCGACCCGGACAACGGTCACGCCGGGCGGGTCGGGCTGGTTGGTCGGTCCCGAGACAAGCGTGGTGACCGCGCCGCGGCTGGCCAGTGCCGCGGCAATCGCATGGCCCTGGCGGCCGGAAGAACGGTTGGCGATGTAACGCACGGGGTCGATCGGTTCGTGAGTAGGGCCGCTGGTCACCAGCGCACGCCGGCCCGAAAGCGGTGCGCTAGATTGAAAAAAATCCGATACCGCGGCGGCGATGTCGTCGGGTTCCGACAGGCGCCCAAGGCCGTATTCACCGCAGGCCATGTCGCCTTCCTCGGGACCGATCACATGGACGCCGCGTTGCCGCAGGGTCTCGAGATTGGCCTGGGTGGCGGCGTGTTCCCACATCCGGACATTCATCGCCGGCGCCACCATGACGTCCTTGTCGGTGGCGAGCAGCACGGTCGAGGCCAGATCGTCGGCCTGGCCGTGAGTCATCTTGGCGAGGATATCGGCGGTCGCGGGGGCGACGACCAGCAAATCCGCATCGCGCGACAGCTGGATATGGCCCATCTCGGCCTCGTCGGTAAGGGAGAAGAGATCGGTATAGACCTTGTCCTCACTCAGCGCGGCGAGAGACAGCGGTGTGACGAATTGTGACCCGCCGCGTGTCAGGACGCAGCGCACGTCCGCGCCGCGTTCGCGCAGGCGGCGTACGAGCTCGAGGCTCTTGTAGGCGGCAATGCCACCGCTGACGATCAGCAGGATCCGTTTGCCATGCAACATCGGGAGAATCTCCACATATAGCCCGGTTAAAGGGGCGAGCGCGTAATCTACGAAAACTATATGTAGATAGATAGGGTTTTCGCCGCGCTCGGCAACAACGCAACCGGCGCGCGTTAACTCACGAGTTCGATGAGTATCAGGCCGGCAAGCACGGCCACGGCAACCCACAGCGGCCATTGGAGGGTGCCGCCGCGCCCCAGGTCGAGCCTGACCTCGCCGTCGGCGATACGTGTGGCGGCCTGCTCTATCGCCTCGACTGCCCCGGGCAGCCTTGTGGCGGCATGGATCACGTCGGCAGTTATCTCGGCCATCCGGGCTTCCGGCCCGCGATGTTCGCGCATCCATTCCTCGACCAGCGGCAATGCCAGGTGCCACATGTTCAGTTCCGGTGCGAGGCGGCGCCCGACGCCCTCGGCGAGCAGCATGGTCTTTTGCAGCAGCAGGAGCTCGGGCTGCGCTTCCATGTCGAACCGCTCGGAGACCTGGAACAGCTGCGCCAGCAGTCGGGCGATCGATATCTCGCTGGGCGGGCGGTCGAAGATCGGCTCGCCGATCGCGCGGATCGCCTGGTGAAACACCTGCCGATCCGTGCTGGCCGGGACGTAGTTGGCCTGGAAGTGAACGTCCGCGACGCGTTCATAGTCACCGGTGACGAAACCGAGCAGCATGTCGGCCAGGAAATAGCGGGTGCGCCGGTCGATCCGGCCCATGATCCCGAAATCGACGACGCACAGCGCGCCGTCTTCGCGCACGAACGCGTTTCCGGGGTGCATGTCGGCATGGAAGAAGCCGTCGCGGAAGACCTGCAGAAAGAAGGATTCCGATGCCTTGCGCACGATCGCCTCGAGGTCGTGGCCCGCCGCGACCAGCGCGTCGACGTCGTGCACCGGAATGCCGGAGATCCACTCGGTGGTCAGGACCCTGCGCCCGGTCCGTTCCCAATCGATCGTGGGGACGACATACATCGGGTCGTCCTCGAAATTCCCGTGTAACTCCGAGGCCGCCGCACCTTCCATGCGCAGGTCCATCTCCCAGCGCAGGCTCTCGGCGAAGGTCTCGACGGCGACCACCGGTTTTAAACGGCGTAATCGTGGCTGGGTCGTCTCGGCGACGTCGGCGATCCAGCGGAAAAGGTCCAGATCGCGCTCCACGGCGCGTTCGATGCCCGGCCGCAGGACTTTGACCGCGACCTCCCTGGTTTCACGGGTATCGGGGTTATCTTCCGATGCGGGTTCGCGAATGCGCGCGGCATGCACCTGTGCGATCGATGCGGCCGCGACGGGCTCGTCCTCGAAATGCTCGAAGATGTCCTCGATCGGGCGTTCGAACTCCGCCTCGATGGCGGCGCGTGCCTCGGTGCTCGAGAATGGCGGCAACCGGTCCTGCAGGCTCGACAGATCATTGGCGATGCTTTCGCCGACCAGATCGGGCCGCGTGCTCAGCATCTGGCCGAATTTGATGAAACTGGGCCCGAGATCCTGGAGTGCCCGGGCCAGGCGCTCACCAGGGCGGAGGTCGCGGATGCCGGGCGCGGTGCGGAACCCCGACAGGACCCGTGCGGCGAACACGAGGCCGCCGGTGGCCGGCAGCCAGTCGGCGGGAAACAGCGCGTCGTAGCGCGCCAGCGTGCGCGCGATCGCGATCAGCCGGAATATGTTTCGGAGCGCCCGCAGCATCGTCGGTCAGATCCTGCGCGCGGTGTGAATGGCCGCGATGCCGCCCGACAGGTTGCGCATGCGCACGGACTCCAGCCCCGCGTTGCGGATCAGTTCGCTGTAAGCCTGTTGTTCGGGGAACTGGCGAATGCTTTCGGCGAGATACCGGTAGGCGGCCTCGTCGCGCGCGATACGTTTTCCAAGCCAGGGCAGAACCGAGAAGGAATAGCGGTCGTAGATCTCGTCCAGCACGGGCAGAACGACCTGGCTGAATTCGAGGCAGAGAAATTGTCCGCCGGGACGCAGAACCCGGCGCGCTTCGGCCAGGGCGGCGGGAATGTCCGTGACGTTGCGCATGCCGAACGCGATTGTGTAGGCGTCGAAACTTGAATCCGGGGCCGGCAGTGCTTCCGCATCACCGCAGACCCAGCGGATACCGTCATCACGGTTGAGAATGCCGCGGTCGATCGCCCGATCCCGGCCGACGGCCAGCATGTCGGCGTTGATATCGCAGACCGTGATCCGGGTATTGGGCCGGGCTTTCTCGCGGATACGGAACGCAATGTCACCTGTGCCGCCTGCCACGTCCACGACTTGCAGATCCGGTCGCTGGGCGACCATGCCGACGAAAATCGATTTCCAGAACCGGTGAACCCCCATGCTCATCAGGTCGTTCATCAGGTCGTAGCTGCCGGCCACGGACGAGAAAACATCGCGCACGCGTCCGCTCTTCTCGGAGACGGGAACGTCTTCGAAGCCGAAATGGGTGGTGTCGTGCGTCGATTTGGGGCCAGGTTCGCGCATAGCGGGGGGAACATATCGGACGAGGGCCTCGAGCGGCAAAAGAAAAGCCGCCCTGCGACCATGTGCGTGATAAGACAAATGCGCCTGAAATCCGACGCCGGATGTCGATATGCCCGAATTGCCCGAAGTCGAAACCGTTGTTCGCGGCCTGCGTCCCGCGCTCGAAGGCAAACGCCTGGCCCGGGTCGAGCTCCGCCGGCCGGACCTGAGGTTTCCGTTTCCTGAAGGTTTCGCCGATCGTCTGACCGGCCGCACCGTGACCGAGGTCGTGCGTCGCGCGAAATATATTCTCATCCGCCTCGACAATCACACGACATGGCTTGCCCATCTCGGCATGTCCGGCCGATTCACGGTGACCCCCGGTGCAGCCGCGTCTTCCGGCCAGGCCGGGCATAACTCCGGCTGGGCCATGCCGGAAAAGCACGACCATGTTCTGATCGAGGCCGAGGATGGTGGCCGGATCATCTACAACGACACACGCCGGTTCGGGTTCATGGATCTGATAGCGCCGGATGGGGAAGCCGAAAGTCCGCATCTGCGGACCCTGGGCCTGGAACCTCTTTCGGATGAATTTTCGGGCGAATACCTTGCAGGCACGCTGCGCGGCAAGCGAACCCCGATCAAGGCCGCACTGCTCGACCAGCGGGTCGTCGCTGGAATCGGCAATATCTATGCCTGTGAAGCCCTGTGGCGGGCCGGAATCAGTCCCCGACGAAGCGCACACACCGTTGCGGGCAACCGCGCGACGCGGCTGGTCGACGCGGTCCGAGATGTCCTGGGTGAGGCGATTGAGGCTGGCGGTTCGTCGTTGCGTGACTATGTCCAGACCGACGGGGAGCTCGGTTACTTCCAGCATCGCTGGGCGGTCTATGACCGCGCGGGTGAGGCCTGCTCCAAATGCGTCGAGGCGGGGATCGAGGATTGCCGCATTAACCGGATCGTTCAATCCGGGCGATCCACTTTCTATTGCTCTCGGCAGCAACGTTGAGCTAAGAGCGGCGTTATGTTGCTTTGCACAATAACGATCCCGCGCGCCGCAGCGGTGCTGTTGTCTGCATTGTTGGTGCTGGCGGCACCTGCGAGCCCGGTGGCCGCGCAAGGGCCGACGTTTCTGGCGGATGTGGATGATTTGCCACTGGCGCCGGGCCTCGTTGAGGACGCAAACGAACGGGTTGCCTTCGACAAGCCCGAGGGCCGGATCGTGCAGGCGGTGGCGCGAGGGCGTGCGGACCCGGCCGGTGTGCGTGCCTTTTATGCCGAGACCTTGCCTGCCCTGGGTTGGCAACCACGCAACGAACAGTCCTGGACGCGGGGCACGGAGACGTTGCGCTTGAAACTGGACATCACGGACGGGGTCGTTGTTGTCCGCTTCGCCATTGCGCCCAGCGCGTCATAGGCGAGTGCGCGACACGCCCATGCGCTCGACGATCGTTCGGGACTTTGACCACGGATTTTGAAATTCAAACCATTTGTCAGATTGAGGAGGCCAGCATGGCCTATGAGAATATTGAAACGGAAATACAAGGCCATGTCGGCGTCGTCCGGCTAAACCGGCCCAAGGCGCTGAACGCCCTGTGTGATGCGCTGATTGGTGAGCTGGGCCTGGCGCTCGATGCGTTCGAGGCAGACGATAATATCGGCTGCATCGCCCTCACCGGCTCCGAGAAAGCCTTTGCGGCCGGCGCCGACATCAAGGAGATGGCAGACAAATCCTATATGGATGCCTATCTCGCGGATTTCATCACGAAGGGTTGGGAGCGGGTGACGACCTGCCGCAAGCCGGTCGTGGCGGCCGTGGCAGGATATGCCCTGGGCGGGGGCTGTGAACTTGCGATGATGTGCGATTTCATCATCGCGGCCGACAATGCGAAATTCGGTCAGCCCGAGATCACCATCGGCACCATTCCCGGCGCAGGCGGCACACAGCGCCTGACGCGTTTCGTGGGCAAGTCAAAGGCCATGGAGATGGTTCTGACCGGCCGCATGATGGACGCCGAGGAGGCGGAGCGTGCGGGACTTGTCAGCCGTGTGGTGCCGCTGGAATCGCTGATGGACGAGGCGATGCAGGCAGCGAACACGATCAGCGGCCTGTCCCGGCCTATGGTGATGATGGCGAAAGAGGCCGTTAACCGGGCCTATGAGAGCACCTTGTCCGAGGGGGTACGCTTCGAGCGCCGGCTGTTCCATTCGACCTTTGCGACCGAAGACCAGAAGGAAGGGATGGCGGCGTTCGTCGAGAAGCGGCAGCCCAACTTCAAGAACAAGTAGGAACCAGATGGTCCCGGTGGGGTCAGGCCGCGTTCGTCGTGGCCGAATTCCTTCGTATTTCAGACCGTTGCGACCTTGACGGGCCCCCGGACCCCGTCTATACACCGCGCCCGAACACTCAATCGAATTCGAGAAGCAATATGGCCAATCATCATTCGGCAAAAGTACGCATTCGTCGCAACGAGCGGCGCGCCACGATCAACGGAAACCGGATCGGGCGCATCCGCACGCATGTGAAACTGGTCGAAGCGGCGATTGCCGCAGGCGATAAGCCGGCCGCCACGGCCGCACTGCGCGCGGCGCAACCTGAAATGCAACGGGGTGCGCAAAAAGGTGTCATCCACGCCAACACGGTATCGCGCAAGTTGTCGCGCTTGTCGGCCCGGATAAAGGCCTTGGCGTAACCAACGACCCTGTCAGCATTTATACCGACCGCGCCCATTTGGCGCGGTTTTTATTTGCGCGCAGGGTCGTTGTCCGGCGCGCGAAATTTTCGTGTTTTTTTACGCATTCGACCTTTTGACCAGTTGCTAGTCCCGACCTCTCACGCTATGCTCCATCTGCCTCACGGGACCGAGGACGCAGTAAAAATAAAGACTCGGCCAGTGGATTATCGGATAAATACAGAAGAGGGTTTTGAGAGACTAAGTTGGAGTAAATACAACTAAGTCTTTCGAGGGAAATTTGTGTCTGGGAGCAGTAAAAAGCCGATTACAAAAAATAAATACAAGTAAATCTGGTTTTTCATTTGCGGTTAGGCGCTTGCGTTTTCACCGCGACTTCTTTCTCGATCCCGTCGTCATTTCGACGCTTCTATCCGGTTCTTTCACTGTTGCTCGTGTGGCGCGGGGTGGACGTCGGTGTGTGCTTGGGGATTTCTCCCATGACATTGTTTGGTCCGTCGAGTTGTTGTGGGGTGTGTGTCGGCACCGCCTCGGGGCAACGAATTGGGTGCCGCGTGACCGATCCTGGCGGAGGGCGCGCGGTGAATTGGTTGGTCGAGTTCACGGAGAGTAACGCCAGATGAGTGAGCAGTGGGGGCAGAACGACGGAACGCTGACGGAGCAGTGGACCCGTGTACGCGCAAAGCTGCGCACCGATGTCGGGGAAGCTGCATTCAACAGCTGGCTTAAACCGTTGACGCTCGGAGATTTCAATGCCGGTCGCATCCGGGTGGCCGTGCCGACACGCTTCATGCGCGACTGGATCGATCAGAATTATGGCACCCGCCTGACCGAGTTGTGGGCCGACGAGAATGATGCGGTCCAGTCGGTCGAGATCATCGTCGAGCCGTCCCAGACGATTGTTCAGGCCGGTGCGCCGCCGCGTCAGCCGCTGGCCCAGCGTATCGAATCCGAGGCAGCACCGCGGGATTCCGAGACGACCGCGGGCGCCGACGTCGCCTCGGGGGGCGCGGAAAACGGTATTGGTGACATTCGCGCGTTTCTCGACGAACGTTTCAAATTTGGAAATTTTGTGGTCGGGCGCTCCAACGAGCTGGCCCATGCCGCCGCGCGCCGGGTCGGTGAGGCCAAGACGGTCCCGTTCAACCCGCTGTTCCTGTATGGCGGCGTCGGCCTCGGCAAAACCCATTTGATGCATGCGATTGCCTGGCACCTCACCGAGCGTGAGCCCCAGCGGCGGGTCCTGTACATGTCCG
Organism: Alphaproteobacteria bacterium; assembly: GCA_965205535.1. GTDB lineage: Bacteria > Pseudomonadota > Alphaproteobacteria > UBA6615 > UBA6615 > UBA8079. The sequence goes on from CBDBHH010000005.1 coordinate 1,314,924, forward strand.
CCGAGAAGTTCATGTACCAGTTCATCCGGGCGCTGCGTTACCGCACGATCATGGACTTCAAGGAGCAGTTCCGCTCCGTCGACGTTCTGATGATTGACGACATCCAGTTCATTGCCGGCAAGGATTCGACCCAGGAAGAATTCTTCCACACTTTCAACGCTCTGGTGGACCAGAACCGGCAGATCATCGTGTCGGCTGACAAGTCGCCGTCGGACCTCGAAGGCATGGAAGAGCGCCTTAAGTCGCGCCTGGGCTGCGGTCTCGTGGCCGATATTCACCCGACCGATTACGAGCTGCGTCTGGGCATTCTGCAGGCCAAGGGCGAGCAGATCGGCGCCGAGATTCCCGACAAGGTGCTGGAGTTTCTCGCGCACAAGATCACCTCGAACGTGCGTGAGCTTGAAGGCGCGCTCAATCGCATCGTCGCCCACACCACGCTGGTTGGCCGGCCGGTGACCCTCGAGACAACGCAGGATGTCCTCCACGACCTTCTGCGGGCCAATGACCGTCGTGTCACGATCGAGGAAATCCAGAAGCGTGTGGCCGAACATTTCAACATTCGCCTCGCGGATATGCATTCGGCACGACGTGCCCGCGCGGTTGCGCGGCCGCGCCAGGTGGCGATGTATCTGGCCAAGCAGCTCACGTCGCGTTCGCTGCCCGAGATCGGCCGAAAGTTCGGTGGCCGGGATCACACGACGGTCATGCATGCGGTTCGCAAGGTCGAGGAATTGCGCTCGGCTGACATCGGATTTAACGAAGATGTCGAGCTGCTGCGCCGGATGCTGGAAATCTGAACCGCACTGCGTCCCGCGCCTTTTTGTAAGGCCTTGAAGTAGAACCATAATTTGGACTGTTCGCGTCAGCGTTCGGTGGCTGATTTGCCTGACGAATCAGGCAGTATTTGCTATACTTTCCGCACTTCAGATTTCCCGGATTTCCGGGCGCTCGCGACAAGTAGGACAAACCTCGTCGCATCCTGCGTTACACCCCATTCCGGGGAGCCGCATCCGGGGCCAAAAAGGACCGACGAAGAATGAAACTGACCATCGAGCGCGCGACGTTCCTCAAGGCGTTGGCACATGTCCAGAGCGTCGTTGAGCGCCGCAACACGATCCCGATCCTCGCCAATGTTCTTCTCGACGGTAAAAATGGCGGTTTGACGCTGAGCGCGACCGACATGGACCTCGCCATCAACGAAACCGTACCTGCAGAGACCGCGCAGGAAGGTTCGACGACGGCGCCGGCCCATACGCTTTATGACATTGTGCGCAAACTCCCGGATGGCGCCCAGGTCGAAATCGAGACCGATGCCGCCGCGGGCCAGATGCTGATCAAGGCGGGCCGCTCGAAGTTCAATCTCGCGACGCTGCCGGTCGAGGATTTCCCGACCATGAGCGGCGGCGACATGCCCCATACCTTCACCCTCGAGGCCGAAGATCTGCGCACGCTCGTCGACCGTACGCGGTTTGCCGTTTCGACCGAGGAGACCCGTTATTACCTGAACGGTATCTTCCTGCACGCAGCCGACCAGGACGGGACCAACGTTTTGCGCGCCGTGGCGACCGACGGGCATCGCCTGGCCCGGGTTCAGTTGCCGATGCCTGACGGTGGCGAGGGCATTCCCGGCGTCATCGTGCCGCGAAAGGCGATTGGCGAGCTGCGCAAACTCATCGAGGAGACAACCGATCCGATCGAGATTGCGCTCTCCGACACACGCATTCGCATGACTTTCGATGATGCCGTGCTGACCTCGAAACTGATCGACGGCACCTTCCCCGACTACGAGCGGGTGATCCCGAAGGACAATGACAAGATCCTCTCCGTCGACCGCAATGTGTTTGCCCAGGCTGTAGACCGGGTCTCAACCATTTCGTCGGAGAAGAGCCGCGCCATCAAGCTGGCGGTCGGGCCGAGCCAATTGACCCTGTCGGCCACGAGTGCGGAGAATGGCAGCGCGTCGGAGGAGCTCGAGGTGGCGTATGACGAGACCGAAATCGAAATCGGTTTCAACTCGCGCTATTTGCTCGATATCACCGCCCAGATCGAGAATGACAATGCGGAATTCGTCCTGGCGGATGCGTCCTCCCCGACGATCGTTCGCGACAGCGGAGACGAGAGCGCGCTTTATGTCCTCATGCCGATGCGCGTCTAGCCGCGCGTGGTGACGATGACCCTCGATGACAGGCCCAATACCGCAGCCGACGCCCGGTCAGGTGGCGAATTGCGGGTGCCGGGGCATGTCGCGCGGCTGGATCTGACGAATTTCCGCAGCTACGCAGCACTCCGCCTCGATGTCGGACCGTCGCCGGTCGTGCTGACCGGCGCCAATGGTGCGGGAAAGACCAACCTTCTCGAGGCATTGTCGTTTCTTGCACCGGGCCGCGGTCTTCGCCGGGCCGCATTGCCCGACGTGGCGCGTGTGCATGCCGGGGCCTCGGCACTGTCCTGGGCGGTGGCCGCGCGCGTTGAGGGGGCGGATGGCGCGGTCGCGATGGGGACGGGAATGGAAACGAGTGCCAGCGACGGCGCGGCGCGTCGCGCGGTGCGTATCGACGGCGAGCCGGTACGCGGTCAGGCGGCTTTCGCAGAGCGGATCGCCATGATCTGGCTGGCACCGGACATGGATCGCCTGTTCATGGAGGGCGGCAGCGCGCGGCGGCGTTTTGTCGATCGCATGGTCTATGGCTTCGATCCCGAGCATGCCCGCCGCATCGCGGTGTACGAACAGGCCATGCGGGGGCGCCAGAAGCTCTTGCGTGAGGGGACAGGCGACAGCGTCTGGCTGGCGGCGGAAGAAGAGACGATGGCCACGACGGGTATCGCGATCTCTGCGGCGCGCCGCGACGTGGTGGCACGCCTCGATGCGGCAATCACCGCGGAAGCCGATGCGCGATCGCGGCCATTTCCCCGGGCTGGCCTGGCTTTCGAAGGCGAAATCGAGACCTGGCTTGCCGACGGACCGGCGCTCGAGGCCGAGGACCGCTTGCGCGACACCCTGGCGGCGGGGGGCGCGCGCGATGCGGACGCTGGCCGCGCCTTGCATGGTCCCCACCGCAGTGATCTGGCGGCCCATAACCACGACAAGGATATGGCCGCGGCTCTGTGTTCGACGGGTGAGCAGAAAGCACTGCTGATCGCGATTGTTCTGGCCCATGCCCATTTGCTGGGCCTGACGCGGGGCGCCGCCCCGGTTCTGTTGCTGGATGAAGTGGCCGCGCATCTCGACGAGGCGCGCCGTGCCGCGCTGGCGGAGCGCATTATCTCGCTCGGTGCTCAGGCGTGGCTAACAGGCACCGACCGGCACCTGTTCGAAGCCTTTGGTTCGGACGCCCAGATTTTTGAAGTGAACACCGGCGCGGTGGCGCCGGTCACAGGAGACTCGCCATGAGCGATACCCCCGAGACCACGGAAGAAGAAGCCGAGGCGGCTGTGGAGGCCGTCGAGCCCGGCACGGAAATCGACTCCGAGGATGCCGAATACGGCGCGGACTCGATCAAGGTTCTGCGGGGCCTGGACGCGGTTCGCAAACGACCTGGGATGTACATCGGCGACACGGATGACGGCTCGGGGTTGCACCACATGGTCTATGAGGTCGTGGACAACGCGATCGATGAGGCGCTCGCCGGGCATTGCGATACCGTCGATGTCACCCTGAACCCCGACGGCTCCGTCACGGTTGTCGACAACGGGCGCGGCATTCCCGTCGATATCCACGAGGAAGAAGGCGTGTCGGCGGCGGAGGTCATCATGACCCAGCTGCATGCGGGCGGAAAATTCGACCAGAATTCCTACAAGGTGTCGGGCGGGCTCCACGGCGTGGGCGTTTCCGTCGTGAACGCCCTGTCGGAATGGCTGGAAATGCGCATCTGGCGCGAAGGCAAGGAGCACAAGCTGCGGTTCGCCCATGGTGAGCCGACGGATTCCCTCGAGATTACAGGCGACGCCCCGGATGCGGATGGAGCGCCCCTGACGGGCACCGAGATCACGTTTCAGCCATCGACTGAAACCTTCACGATGATCGATTTCGACCGCGAGACGCTGGAACATCGGTTGCGCGAACTCGCCTTCCTGAATTCAGGCGTCACCCTGGTGCTGACCGATGCGCGCGGCGTTGAGCCCATCCGCACGGAGATGTTCTACGAAGGCGGTCTCAAGGCGTTTGTCGAGTATGTCGATCGCAATCGACAGGGTATCGCCGGTGAGGTGATGCACATCATCGGCGAGAAAGAGGGTGTGGTCGTCGAGTGCGCGCTGCAGTGGAACGACAGCTATCACGAGACGATGCTGTGTTTTACGAACAACATTCCGCAACGCGATGGCGGCACCCATCTGGCCGGGTTCCGCGGCGCGCTGACCCGCACGATCAACAATTACGCCAATGAGAGCGGGCTGGCGAAAAAGGCAAAACTCGCGATCACGGGTGACGACGCCCGCGAAGGGCTGACGTGCGTCTTGTCGGTCAAGGTGCCCGACCCGAAATTCTCGTCGCAGACGAAGGACAAGCTCGTCTCGTCCGAAGTGCGTCCGATTGTTGAATCGACCGTCGGTGATCGCCTCGGTCAGTGGTTCGAGGAGCATCCCAACGAGGCCCGCGCGGTTGTCGAAAAGATCATCGAAGCCGCAGCGGCGCGCGAGGCAGCCCGCAAGGCGCGGGAGCTCACACGCAGAAAGGGTGCGCTCGATATGGCGTCCCTGCCGGGCAAGCTCGCCGATTGCCAGGAGCGCGATCCGGAGAAGGCCGAGATGTTCATCGTCGAGGGCGACAGCGCCGGCGGATCGGCCAAGCAGGGCCGTGACCGGAGATTCCAGGCGATCCTGCCGTTGCGCGGCAAGATTCTGAACGTCGAACGTGCGCGGTTCGACAAGATGCTGTCGTCGGCTGAAATCGGCACGCTCATCACCGCGCTGGGCACCGGCATTCGTGACGACTTCGACATCGAGAAGCTGCGCTATCACAAGATCATCATCATGACGGATGCGGATGTCGACGGGTCCCATATCCGGACCCTGCTGCTGACCTTCTTCTATCGCCAGATGCCGGAAATCGTCGAACGCGGCCATCTGTATATTGCCCAGCCGCCGCTCTATCGGGTGCAGCGCGGTCAGTCGGCGGTCTATCTCAAGGATGACCATGCGATGGAGGATTATCTGATGGACACCGGCCTGGGCGACACCGTGCTCAATCTGAGTGACGGGACCCAGCGCTCGGGCGCGGATTTGCGCGCGATGCTCGACGTCGCGCTGGAAGCCCGCAAGCTGATCCAGCCGTTGACGGTCTATCTGCCGAACGAAACGGTCGTGGAGCAGGCGGCCATCGCCGGTGCGCTCAACCCGGAATTGATTGCCGACCGGGAACGTGCATCCGAGGCGGCCCAGGCCATTGCCTGGATGCTCGACCGGCTGTCCGACCGGCTCGAACGCGGTTGGCAGGGCGCTCAGCGTGAAGATGGTGCGCTGGTGTTCACGCGCAAGCTGCGTGGCGTGACCGAAACACTGGTGATCGACGACCGGATCATCAACTCGTCCGAGGCGCGTCGCCTGAACGAGCTGTGGGGTGATCTGCGCGACACCTATATAGAGCATTCAAGCCTGGTCGCCAAAGACCAGGAAAAGACGATTACCGGCCCGTTGACCCTGCTTCAGGCGGTGTTCGAGGCCGGGCGCAAGGGCATTTCCATGCAGCGCTACAAGGGGCTCGGCGAGATGAACCCCGATCAGCTGTGGGAGACAACACTCGACCAGAATGCCCGGGCATTGCTCCAGGTGCGCGTCGCGCAGGCTGATGCCGCCGGCAACATCTTCGAGACCCTGATGGGCGACGAGGTGGAACCGCGACGCAACTTCATCCAGGACAACGCCCTGAAGGTCGCGAATCTCGACGTTTAGCGCGCGACGCGTGTTTTGCCATAATTCGGCCAATCCCGTGCGCCAGTCTCCGCGCCCATGAGCAAGTCGCCCAGAAAAAAGCCCGGGAAACAGGCAAAGCCATCTGCAAAGAAGCAGACCTCGAAGGCCGACGCGCCGGCGCCGTCGAGCTTGCTGTGGCGCGTGACCAAATGGTCGCTCGTATTCGCCATCTGGGGCGGCATCGCGCTGGCGGGCGTACTGACCTGGTTTGCCTGGAATCTGCCCGCCGTCGATGCCCTCGGCCCGACCAGTGACAAGGCGCGTCGCCCCGGGGTTACGATCGTGGCGGCCGACGGTTCGCTGGTCGGCGGATACGGAGATCTGTACGGCGCCCGGTTGACGGTCAACGAATTGCCGCCCCAGCTGGTGCAGGCGGTCGTGGCGATCGAGGACCGCCGGTTTTTCGAGCATCCCGGGGTGGATATCCGTGGCGTGTTGCGCGCGGCGATCGCCAATCTGCGTGCGGGTGGTGTCGTCCAGGGCGGGTCCACCCTGACCCAGCAACTTGCAAAGAACCTGTTCCTGACCCCCGAACGATCCTTCGATCGAAAGATCAGTGAACTGATCCTTGCGCTCAAGCTGGAGCGGCAATTCGAGAAGGACGAACTGCTCACGATTTATCTCAACAGGGTTTATCTGGGCGCGGGCACCTATGGCGTGGAGGCGGCTGCACAACGCTATTTCGGCACGTCGGCGCGCGACGTGGACATCTATCAGGCGGCGGTCCTGGCTGGTTTGCTGCGTGCGCCATCGCGCCTGAACCCCGACAACAACGAGGCGGCTGCGCATCGCCGGGCGCAAATCGTGTTGCAGGCGATGGTCGATGCCGGGTTCCTGCGACCGGGCGATGCCGTGAAGGCCGCCGGGACCGAACGCCCCGGGCGCGGCGATGCGGCGTTGCCGCGGCCACGTGTGACGGGCGAGGCGCGGCGTTACTTCGCCGATTGGGCGCTCGAGCGCGCCGCCGGTTATGCCGGAACAACGGGCGCGGATCTGGCCGTCGAGACAACCCTCGACCCCGAACTTCAGGCGCGTGCGGAAGCGGCGATAAAGCGGGCGGACACAAAGGGCTCCCAGGTGGCGCTCGTTGCCATGCGAACAGACGGGGCGGTCCTCGCAATGGTGGGCGGCCGGCGCTATGGCGAGAGCCAGTTCAACCGGGTCACCCGGGCATTGCGCCAGCCGGGGTCTGCCTTCAAGCCGATCGTTTATCTGCCGGCGCTCGAATCCGGGATGACACCGGACAGTCCTGTGATGGACGCCCCGATTACCGTGGATGGCTGGACGCCGAAAAACTTCTCCGGCGGGTTCGGGGGTGAGGTCACCTTGCGTGAAGCTGTCGCGCGGTCCCTGAATACGGTCGCTGTGAGAGTGGCGGAAGACATCGGTCGCGGCCGTGTCATTCAATCGGCCCGGCGCCTGGGGATCACGTCACCCCTGACGCCCCACCCCTCGATCGCGTTGGGCGCGGGCGAGGTCACGCCGCTTGAGCTCACCGCCGCCTACGCCGTTTTTGCCAATGGCGGCTTTGCAGTGGCGCCCTATGGCGTGTCGGAGGTGCGACAGGGCGGTGAAGTGGTGTTTCGACGTTCCACCCGCGCACCGCGGCGCGTGATCGACGCGCAGGCCGCGGCACATACCACGGAAATGCTGCAGGCGGTGGTTGCGTGGGGCACGGGCCGGAAAGCAAAGATCGATCGTCCGGCTGCCGGAAAATCCGGCACCAGCCAGGATTTTCGCGATGCCTGGTTCGTCGGTTATGCCGGTGATCTGGTCGTGACGGTCTGGGTGGGGAACGACAACAACACACCGACCCGCCGCATTACCGGCTCCAGTATCCCGGCGACGATCTGGAAGGACTTCATGTCGACGCCGCTTGCCGCATCCGTTGTGGCGCCTGTACGCGCGGACCCGCCTGCACCGGAAGCGACCCGGCCGGCACGCGAACGGCTCGACCCGACATTCATCGAACAGCAGACCGACTAGGTCGTCACAACGACGCGCCGCGTTTCATCGGCAGCCAGATCATCAACAGGAAGGCGACGAAGGCGAAGACGCCCGACGTCCCCATGATGGTTGCGAGCAGCAAGGTTTGATCGAAGGCGAAGATGGCCAGCACCATCGAGAGCAGGCCGGCCGAAACATATTGGGCCAGGCCGAGCAATGATGCCGCCGCGCCTGCCATCTGGGGGTAGGGCGATATCGCCCCGGCCTGGATATTGGGCTGTGACATGCCCATGCCGAAGAAATAGACGACCGTGGGTAGGATGATCGACCAGATCGAGATCATGTCCGACCAGATCAACCCGAAGACCAGCATGCCGCCGGTTGCGGAACAGAATGTCCCTATCAGGCACATCTTCTCGGTGCCCATATAGCGGACGACCCGGCTGCCCAGAAATGCGCCGGACATGAAGCCGACAGATGCGAAGCCGAATGACAGGCCAAACGCGGTCGGTGTCATGCCCAGTTGATCGACCAGCACGAAGGATGCGCCGAGCAGATAGGCGAACAGGCCGCTGAAATTTCCGATGATGGTCAGCACATAGCCCGCATAGGCCCGGCTGGAGAGCATGGTCGCGAAATTGCGCAGCATCTGGCTGATCCGGGTGGCGCTGCGGTCGAGGGCCTTGTTGGTCTCGGGCAGCATCGTGATGACCAGCAGCATGGCCGTGGCACCGAACCCTGTGAGAATCCAGAAATTCGCCCGCCAGCCGAACCAGACGACGATAAATCCACCGAGCACAGGTGCGATAACGGGTGCGATGGCGACCACGGTCGTCACCACCGCATACACGCGCGCGGCTTCCTCGCGGGTGAACATATCGCGGACGACCGCGCGGGCGACGACCGGCGCCGCTGCGGCCCCGATGGACTGGAACAGACGAAAGAGGATCAACTGCTCGACGCTCGTTGCCAGGGCGCAGGCGACGCTGGCGACGAGGTAGATACAGGTCCCGAACATGATCGTCGGTTTTCGCCCGAACCGGTCCGAGATGGGGCCGAAGAATGTCTGCGCGAGCGCGAACCCGACCATGTACACGCTGAGCGTGAGCTGTATCGATTCCGCATCTGTCATGAGGTCGCGTGCCATGAGGGGCATGGCGGGCAGATACAGATCGATCGTCATCGGCGCGAACGAGACGAGCAATCCCAGGAGCAGAGTCATGGCCAGACGCCCCGGCATGGGGGCGTCGCTTTTGAGCGCGAAACTCATCGGAGTTCGATCGTGGTGCCGCTGGCGGCTTCGGCGTCCGCCGGATCATGCGTGACCAGCAATGTCGGGATGCCGTTGGCGCGTGCATGGTCGAAGACAAAGCCGCGAATACGATCGCGCAGCTCGACGTCGAGCTTCGAGAAAGGCTCGTCCAGCAGGAGCGCGCGCGGGCGCGACAACAGGGTGCGCATCAGGGCCACGCGGGTGCGCTGGCCGCCGGACAAGGTTGCGGGGTCGCGGTCGGCCATCCCGGCAAGCCTCGCTTCCGTGAGCGCGGTGTCGATATGCGTTTGTCGGACCGCACGTCCACGGATTTCGGACGGCAGCCCGAAGGCGAGATTGTCGCCCACCGAGAGATGCGGGAACAGCAGATCGTCCTGGAACAGGATGCCGATATGGCGTTGCTCGGGCGGCAGCCCGTCGAGCGGATTGCCGGCGAGTTTAACTGTCCCCTGCGAAACGAAGGCCGGCGCGAGTGTGCCGCAGATATAGGCCAGCAGTGAGGATTTACCGCAGCCGCTCGGCCCCATCACCGTAGCCGCCTCGCCCGCCGGAACCACCAGCTCGATCGGCGCGAACAGCTTCTCGCCCCTCAACGTCAGCGACACGTCGTGCAGTTCGAGGGAACTGTCTGCGTTGGTCGTCATCTGCGATCGGTCCGGCCGGGGTGAAATGTGCGTTGGGTCGCAGAATACCGGTGAATCCGAACCATGACAGCCCCGCTGCATGCTTTGTGAGAATAGCAGACGCGTGTCCGACGGCTTTACGACCCCGGATGCAACCGATAAGAGGGATGAGCGCTCGGGCATTCATGCTTGGGGGATTGTGGGGGGAAACAGCAATGAACGAAAAGGCCTCGGCCGGCAGCGCCATCAAATGGCTGCCCCTCTTGCTCCTGTTGGTGCTGGGCGCGATCTGGGGTGGCAACCCGGCCTTCTCCAAGGCGCTGGTGACTGACGGCATCGCGCCCGCGGCCGTCGTGTTCTGGCAGACGCTGGGTGCCGGCCTGTTGCTCTCGATCGTCTGTTACTTTCGACGCACCCCGATCACGCTCAACCGTCGCGCGATCATTTTCTACCTCGTGATCGGCGTGGTCAGTATCGATCTTGCCTACATCATGCTGGTCTTCTCAGTGCGTCATCTGACGGTTGGATATGTCTCTGTGCTCGTCCTGTTCTCGCCGCTGCTGACATATGTCTTCGCCATCATTCTGCGGATGGAGCGAGTGAACTTGCTGCGCGGGCTCGGCATTCTGGTGGGGTTTGCTGGCGCTGCGGTCCTTGTGGTTCCGGAAGGCAGCCTGCCGTCACCGGACCTGCTCGGCGTGGCCCTGCTCTCCTTCATCGTCCCGGCCGGCTATGCGACGGGCAACATCTATGCGGAATGGGGCCGGCCTGCGGATACCGACAATGTGGCGCTGGCCGCCGGCACGATGTTCGCGGCCGCAGGCGGGGCGCTGGTGGTGACGATCATCGCGGGAAATTTTCATCCCGTCTGGGAGGATTTCGCGCAACGCGAGGTGATCCTGTTCGGATTCTCCCTCGCCACTGCCGTCGCGTTTCTCATCTTCTATATGATCGTTGCCCTGGCCGGTGCCGTCTATCTGGGTCAGGTCGGCTATATCGTCACCCTGGCCGGGGTCGGCTGGGGGGTGTTGTTTTTCGGCGAGAGCGTGCCCGTCTGGCTCTGGGTTGCCATCGTGATCGTCGGGGTTGGTGTCGGGATGGTCAATCTCGGCAAGAAGCGGCCGGCGTAAACCGGTTGATACGGAGAACCGTCACGTGAACGTCCGGATGCTGCCGCTCATCCTCCTGGTGACACTGAGCCTGTTCTGGGGTCTGGGCCCGTCGATCGTGAAATTCGTCGCGCTCGACGGCGTGCCACCCCTGGGGCTGGTCGTCTGGCAAACTGGCCTGGCGGGGTTTGTTCTGCTCGGCATTTGCCTTCTTCGCCGGGTGCCGCTGATCTTCGATCGGCGGCATATGCGTTACTACGTGGCGATGGGCTGGATCGGGTTGGCATTGCCGAATACCAACATGGTGTTCGTCATGCGCGAACTCCCCGTCGCGTTGATGGGGGTCATCATCATCACCGCGCCGATGATCACCTATGTGGTGGCACTGATCATTCGCCTCGAAACCTTCACGCCGATGCGCGCGGCGGGGGTCGTGCTGGGTTTCGCCGGTGCCGCGGTTCTGGTCCTGCCCAGCGGCAGCCTGCCGTCGCCTGAGCTCTTGCCGATTGCGTTGCTGGCGTTTGTCACACCGGCGCTGTGGGCGACGAGCAACGTTATCGCGGGGGTTTGGCGGCCGAAAGACGGCGATACGTTTGCGCTGGCAATGGGGACGATGTTCACCGCCGCGTTGGGGGCACTTGTGGTGGCGTTCTTTACCGGGACGTTTCATCCGATCTGGATCGATTTCGGCCCGAGTGACTGGGTGATCCTCGCCTATGCCGGGACCACGGTCTGCGCCTTCGCCCTGTTCTATACGATCGTGAAACTGGCCGGCGCAGTTTATCTCGCGCAGGTCGGCTATCTCGTCCCGATCATGGGGGTCGGCTGGGGTGCCTGGTTCTACGGCGAGGAGCCGACGGTCTGGCTTTGGCTCGCCATGGGGCTCGTCTTCGCCGGTGTGGCGCTGGTCAATTTTGGCAAGAAGCCACCGCGCGAGAAGCCCGACGAGACAGACAGCGACTAGGCGGCCAGTTTGAAGGACGCCGCGGCCAGGCGTTCGCTGACGGTCGCGAGTTCGGCGTCACTCGCCGGTGTGAAAGGCGGGCGCAGATGGGCGAAGCCTGAATCGTTTCTCTCGCGGGCGTGGTACGCCTTCATCACCGGTATCGCCGGCAGCCCTTTGAAGGCCATCCGCAACTCGGTCAGGTAACTCTGAAGGTCGTCGGCATTCTCCGCCCGCCAGTTCGCATAGACCGCCTGCGATTGGGGCGCGGTGACATTTACGGTCGCCGAAATACAGCCGACGGCCCCCTGGCGCAGGCCTGCGAGCAGGAATTCCTCCGATCCCGGGAAGAGCCGGAACCCCGGCAGTTCGGCCAGGGTGCGCTCCATGCGGGGCCAGTCGCCGGACGAGTCCTTAGATCCGACGACGGTGTCGGGATAGGCCTCGACCAGCCGTGCGATAAGGCTCAGGGGCAGCTCGAAGCCGACCTGCTGCGGGAAGTTGTAGAGATAGATCTCCAGCGCGGAATCACCGACGCGTTCGATGACTTCGGCATAGGCGGCAAACAAGCCGTCCTCGCTGGGCGCCTTGTAATAGAAGGGCGGCAGCATCAGCACCCCACCTGCGCCGTTCGCCAAGGCCTTGCGGGTCAGGGTGACGGTGTCGGGGATTGCCGTGCAGCCGACCCCGGCGATCAGCTGCGGTCCGGTAATACCGGCATCCGCCAGCGCGTCGAGCAGCGCCAGGCGTTCATCGAGCGAGAGGGAGTTTGCCTCGCCCGTGGTCCCCAGCGGGGCGACCCCGTCACAACCGTTCGCGAGCAGCCACTGATTATGCGCGACGGCCCGTGGCACATCGATCTCGAGCTCGGCGGTCATCGGCGTCAGCGACGCGGCGAATACGCCGGCGGGTTGGGTTGTCATCAATTCTCTCCCTCGATCTCTGCAGCCGGTTTTACACCGACAATGATCAGTCTGTCTCCGGGTCTTTCGCCGCCGCACCGAGCGGCGGGACACCGTTTTCCAGCTGTGCGTTGAGCTGCTGGACCACATGGTCTTCCAGGTCGTCCACCGTATCCTCGCTGATGGCCTTGCCGCGGATGGACGCGCCGGAATTGTGCACACTGTTGGAGTCGCCCGAGACCAGCGGGTGCCACCAGAAGAGTTCCTTTCCTTCGGCAAGAAGCCGGTAGGCGCAGGTCGCGGGCATCCAGCGAAGGGCAGCGATATTGTCGGGCTTCACCTTCACGCAGTCGGGCACGTTGCGGTTGCGGTTCACATAGTCGGTGCAGCGGCAGGTGTCGTGATCGAGGTAACGGCAGGCCACGTCGGTCAGCGCATACTCGCCGGTGTCGGCGTCCTCGAGCTTGTACAGGCAGCATTGACCGCAGCCGTCACACAGGGATTCCCATTCCGCCTCGTCCATCTCGGTGAGCGCCTTGGTTTTCCAGAAGGGTGGCGTTTCGGTCATGGAGTTGCCCGGTCGATCAGATGAATAAATGAGCCGCACACGGAGCCGGCCGTCGCGCCGGCCGCCCCCAGATTCTCGCCGCGTGCGTTCTCCGCTTCGAACAGGGGCGCCTCGGCCCGCTCGTCCAGGATGGATGCGTAGTGAAATTCGTGGCCGCGGAAGAGGCTGCCGGCCGGCCCAAGTGGTCCGTCGCGATGGAGGCGTGCCGTGCGATACCCCAGATGCAGGCGGCGTTCCGCGAAGCTCGTCTCGACCGGCAACAATCCCGCCATGGCGTGGCGTACCCCCTGGGCGTCGACGAGGCCGCGGCCGAGCACCATATAGCCGCCGCATTCGCCGAAAATATTCACGCCGCGGTCTGCCGCGCCGCGCAGGCCGTCCATAAACCGCCCGGCGCTCGCGAGAGCGCCGGCATGTAGCTCCGGATAGCCACCGGGCAGGTAGATGGCGTCGGCGGACGTGTCCGGCATGTCATCTGCCAACGGCGAAAAGGGTATGATCTCCGCACCTGTTGCCTGCCAGCCGTCGAGGGTTGCGGGATAGGAAAAGGCAAATGCCCGGTCCTGCGCCACGGCGATCCGCTGACCGAGCGGCGTCAGGGGTTTGGGTGTCGTGTCGTCGGGGCTGGAGAGCTCACACATCTCTGCCAGGCTGATGAGCGCGTCGAGTTCAACTGTCTGCGATACCGCGGCGGCCGCGGCATCGATGAAACGTTCCAGGTCCGCATGCTCCCCGGCCTGAATCAAGCCCAGGTGTCGCTCGGGTACGGTCAGGGCCGGATTGCGACCGACGCTGCCGAGCAGCTGGATATCCGGTGCCGCCGCTTGTGTGGCGGCGCGTAGCACGGCGTCATGGGTGGCGCTGGCCACCCTATTGAAGATGACCCCGGCAATCGTGACATCGGCCCGGTGGCTGGCGAACCCGCGTACCAGCGCCCCCACGCTTGCAGCCTGTTTCCCTGCGTCGACGACGAGCACGACCGGCCAGCCTGTCATGGCCGCGAGATCGGCGGTGGACCCGGCGTCGGGGCGGTCGGGTAGATGGATTCCGTCGAACAATCCCATGACGCCTTCGGTGATAACGGTATCCGCCGGCCCGGTGCGCCCTGCCACAAGTCCGGCCAAGGTGTCCGGGCGCATCGCCCAGGGATCGAGGTTGAAGGCGGACTTGCCGCTGGCGGCGGCGTGAAACGCCGGGTCGATATAGTCAGGTCCGGCCTTGGCACCCGTGACGCCATGTCCCGCGTTCCGGAGCGCACGCAGCAAACCCAGGGTGAGCACGGTTTTGCCGCTGCCCGAAGCAGGCGCAGAAATGATCAGGCCGCGGGGGCTTTTCATCGCGCCGGTTTCATGAGGTGAGCAGCGACAGGATGCCTGCGGCCATGACCGGCCAGGCCACGGCGGGGCCGGCAAAGGCCCGCAGGTGGCGCTGTTGGGGAACGATCCCCAACATATGGACAATCCCGGCCAGCGCACCGAGCACGATGATGGCAGCGTTGAGCTGTTCGGGCAGACCAACGGCTCGGCCGATAAGCGCTGGAAATGCAAACACGGTGATGGCAGAGGCGATCACCAGGATAGCCGACACGATTCGCGGCGCCATCGACGGCGTATCGGGTTCGACTTCGCGCAAACGGTCAGACCGCATCACGAACATCCGAATGACCCAGCGGGTCGGGGTTCAGTATCCGGCCGGAAAGCGCGCCGAGCCAGTCGAGCCCGTCACGCAGGCGGACAACATCACCGACGACAAAAAGGGCGGGCGGAGAGACACCGACGGCAGCCTGTTTGGCCTCCGCGAGCGTGGTTTCGACAATCTGCTGTGTGTCTGTTGTTGCGTGTGCCACGAGTGCGGCAGGGCTTTCAGGTGCGCGTCCGGCGGCGACAAGCCGTTCGACGATCTCGTCGATATGTTTCAACGCCATGTAGAAGACGAGGACTTGTGCACCGTTTGCAAGCGCCCGCCAGTCGAGGTCATCGGGAACCTTGCCCGACAAGTTGTGCCCTGTCACGAAGGTGACGGCCGTCGCCGTTGCGCGATGGGTCATGGGAATACCGGCATAGGCGAGACCGCCGATCGCGGCGGTGATGCCGGGCACGATACGGAAAGGCACGTCGGCTGCAACAAGCGCGAGGGCTTCCTCGCCGCCGCGCCCGAACAGGAACGGATCACCGCCCTTCAGGCGCAGGACGCGCTTTCCCTGTGACGCCAGGGTGACAAGGCGCGCGGATATGTCGGGCTGTTTTGGTGAAGGTTTGCCGCCGCGCTTGCCGGCGTAGATCAGCTCGGCCTCCGTCGCGGCAAGCGCCAGGATGCGTTCATCGACCAGCGCGTCATGGACCACCACGTCGGCAGACTGCAGGGCATGCAAAGCCCCCACGGTGAGCAGGGCGGGGTCACCCGGGCCGGCCCCGACCAGCCAGACCCAGCCGGGCTGGAATGCCGGGAGATTGAGTTCGCCGATATTCATATAGCGAAGCTAGCGCCGGACCGCTGGCCCGGCAACCTTGCGGGGTGCTACGATAGGGTCATGAGTGATGCGTCCAACAGTCACGAAGATCCAGCCCGTCCGCCGTCGGGGACGCTGCGGCGCGGCTGGACCACTGGTGCCTGCGCTACGGCGGCGGCAAAGGCGGCCTATGAAGCGTTGCTGACCGCGCGTTTTCCCGACCCGGTCGCGGTGCGTTTGTCGCGCGGGTTGCGCGCGACGTTCGACCTTGCCGAGACCCGACTGTCGGATGGGGCGGCATATGCGGCCGTGATCAAGGATGCCGGTGACGACCCCGATGTTACCCATGGTGCGCGGGTCTGCTGTGTTGTGACGCCCGGGCGGCCGGGTTCGGGCGTGTGTTTCGCTGCCGGGGAGGGCGTGGGCACGGTGACCCTGCCGGGATTGCCCATCCCGCCAGGTGAGCCCGCGATCAATCCCAAGCCCCGCGAGATGATCGCGGAGGCGTTGCATGACGTCGCAGGAGATTTCGGCGTCATGCCGGACGTGCTGGTGACCGTCTCCATTCCCGGCGGTCAGGCGCTTGCCGAAAAGACGGCGAACGCCCGCCTCGGGATCGTTGGCGGCCTCAGCGTTCTCGGGACGACCGGGGTGGTCATTCCCTATTCCTGTGCGTCATGGATTCACTCAATCCATCGCGGCGTTGATGTCGCACGCGCGACCGGCATGGACCATATCGCGGGTGCCACGGGACGTACGTCCGAAGCCGCCATCCAGGCGCATCACGATCTGGCGGAGCGCGCCCTCGTCGATATGGGGGATTTCGCCGGGGCTTTGCTCAAATATGTCCGCGCCCATCCGCTACCGCGCCTGTCGATCGCCGGGGGTTTCGGGAAACTTTCCAAGCTTGCGGACGGGCATATGGACCTGCATTCGAGCCGCTCTTCGGTCGACGTCGGAAAGCTCGCCACGCGGTTGGCGGGGCTCGGCGCGTCGCCCGATCTTGTTGAGCGCGCCAGTGCGACCGTCTCGGCCGGCGCGGTGCTGGCGTTGGCGGACGACGCAGGGCTCGCGGGCGCACTGGCTGAGGCGGTTGCCCGGGGTGCGCGCGAGGTTTGCCGTGCGTCGGTGGCAGGTGCCACCGATATCGATGTTCTTGTCGTGGCGCGTGACGGACAGGTTCTGGCCTATGTCGGCCCCTGAGCGTCGCGTCATTCTCGTCCTGGGCGGGACGGCGGAAGCGGTGCTGCTTGCAGACCGACTGATGGCCGAATGGGGTGAGCGGTTCGACATTGTCACGTCGCTTGCCGGACGCACCCGCGCACCGGTCACGGCACCGGGCGAGGTTCGTGTCGGCGGATTTGGCGGCGCGGCGCCGATGGCCCGGTACCTGGCAGATCGCGGCGTCGTCGCGGTGCTGGATGCGACCCATCCGTTTGCAGCGCAGATATCCGGGAATGCGCGGGAGGCCTGCACACAGGCCGGCGTGCCGCGCATCGCGCTTGTGCGCCCTCCATGGAAACGCGGGACCGAGGATGACTGGCGCATGCAGCGCGATGTTGCAACGGCCGCGGCAGCATTACCGGCGGTCGGTCGGCGGGCATTTCTCACGGTGGGGCGCACCGAGCTGGCGGCATTTGCGGCTTGCGAGCAAACCTGGTTTCTCGTTCGGATGATCGACAAGCCCGACACGGCATTGCCGCTTTCGGCGTGCCATGTAATTACCGGGCGTGGGCCGTTTGCCGTCGCGGACGAGCTGCGCTTGATGGAGGAACACAAAGTTGACGCACTTGTGTGCAAAGCATCAGGTGGCGAGGCAACCCGCGCGAAGCTGGTTGCGGTTCGCAGGCTTGGAATTCCGGTGCTGATGGTCGAACGACCGGCGCCGCCGGACGGCCCGGTCGCGGACAATGTCGGCACGGTCGTTGAATGGTTCGGCGCACAGGTGACTTGACGCGCCCGGTCTGGAACGCGAAATAGGTGTGATGTTTATATTCAGGACAATTGCTCTCACTGTCAGGCGCTGCGTGTTCCTTGGCGCGGTGGCGATCTCGTCTGCCGCATTGATACCGACGGTGTCGGCGCAGGAGAATGTACTGGCGGATGATGCCCTGATCGTGGCCGTTTACGAAAATCGCGTTGAAAAGGTGCAAGAGCTGCTCGTTCGCAAACATTCGAAGGCGCGCACGGATTCCGACGGACGCACCGCGTTGATGTGGGGTTCCATCCAGGGCAGCTATGATTCGATCGAACTTCTGCTCGAGGACAAGGTGTTGATCAACCAGCTCGACGATGTCGGCAATGGTGCGCTTTATCATGCGGCGGAAAATGGCCACATCGATATTGTCGAACTCCTGCTGACCTATAACGCACTGTTAAACCAGGAAAACCGCGACGGTCGAACACCGCTTATGGCGGCGGTCCGCGCGGGGCATGCGCAAGTCGTGCAGACGTTGATCACGGCAGGCGCCGATGTGGCGATTTCGGATTTCACCGGTCGCACCGCCTTTGACCTGGCCCGCGAGGGGCGCTCGCGGCAGGTCGTGAAGATCCTTGAAAAAGCCGGCGCGCGCTAGTCGCGCTTTCGGTTCACTTTTCGCCAGACCCCCGGGCGGGTCGCAACACGTGGTGGTGGCTGGCCGCATACAGGCGGCTGTCCTCGAACCCGAACTCTTCAGCCAGATCCTCGGCCAGCACGGGTCCCACCAGAATCAATGCCGTGCGGGTGATGCCCGAACCCTTGACCAGGTCCCGGATGGTCTCGAGCGTGCCGCGAATGAACCGTTCGTCGGGCCAGCTCACGCGATACCCGACCACCACGGGGCATGCGCCGCCATAATGGGGCATCAGGTCCCGGACCACGTTCGCCAGGTTGTTGATCGAGAGGTGCACGGCGAGTGTCGCGCCGGATTTGGCAAGGTTGGCCAGTTCTTCACCGGGCGGCATATCGCTGGCGCGCACGGATGTGCGGGTCAGGATGACGGTCTGGCTCACGCCGGGAAGGGTGAGCTCACGGCCAAGGGCAGCGGACGCGGCGGCAAAGGCCGGAACGCCGGGGACGATTTCATGGGGAATTTCGAGGTCATCGAGGCGGCGCATCTGCTCGCCGATCGCGCCGTAGAGTGAGGGATCACCCGAATGAACCCGGGCAATGTCATGTCCGGCCCTGTGCGCCGCTGCGATCCGGTCGATGATTTCGTCCAGATGCAGCGGGGCGGTGTCGGTGATTTCGGCGGTGTCGGGTGCGTGCGCCAGGATTTCACGGGGCACCAGCGAGCCTGCATACAGGCAAACAGGGCAGCGCGCGATCAAATCGCGACCACGAAGGGTGATCAGATCCGGTGCGCCGGGCCCGGCGCCGATGAAGTAGACGGTCATGGATGTGTCATACCTCCGGGGGGTGCGGAAGTGTACTGCCAATTCCCGCTGCGCTTCGGTGCGCGGCCCACTTACGGTGCCGGCTGGATCGACCTATGATCGGTTCCGGATGAGGTGGACCATGTGGCGCTTGAAGCACCCGATTGCCGTAGTGTTTGTCACGCTGCTCCTCGCGGCGTGCGCTTCCGGCGACGAGGGAAGGACCGTTGGCGGTGCCCGAACGTTCTTCTCCGAACCGATCGCGGTGGATATCGCGGTCGCCCGGTTCAACATCCCGCTACTGTTGCCCGAAGTTGACCGGGTGCGTCGCACGGTGCGTGACAACGGGGCCGTGGTGGTCGAGACCTACTACATTGGTGATGCGCCGATCATTGTCGTGGAGCATGCGAGCGAGGCCTGGTTCAGCGATCTAACCCTCGCCAAGGCGATCGACGAAACTACCTTCCGAGATTTCCTGGGACGTACGATCATGGCTGCGGGAAAGCCGGTGATATCAAGGCTGCCGCGTGGCCAGGGCCGGGGGTTCATCGCCACGGACGGTGATTGTATCGCGTTCCATTTTTTCAAGCGTATCAAGGGTGCCACCGGGTTCGACAACGACAGGCAGAACCCGGACACATTCATCGTCGGTTTCACATGCGGCGAGAGTGCGGCGGTTTTCATTGACCGGTTCGGGTACATGAGCCCCGCCGAAGCCGCCCGGATCGGGCGACGTCACAGTATCTAGGGCCGCCTAGCTGCCGATCTTCTTCTGGGGCCGGTCTTGCGATTTTGCGGCATAACCGCGTGGTGTGTAGGCCCAGCGCGATGCCACACCGTCAATGGTTTGCGACTGGCTGTTGCCGATGATCACGATGGTCAGCATGTCGATGGTATCGAGCGAAAGCGCTGCCAGGGGAATGATGCTGACCTCTTCGCCCGGTCGCGCCAGGTTGCGGGCCACGACCACGGGCGTGTCGTCCGGGCGCTCGGCCAGGAGGATGTCGCGGGCGATTTCGAACTGCCGGCGACGGCGGCGGCTGGCGGGATTGTAGAGCGCGACCACGAAGTCTGCCTGGGCCGCCGCGCGTAATCGCCCCTCGATCGCGGACCAGGGGGTCAGCAGGTCGGACAGGGAGATCGCACAAAAATCATGCCCCAGTGGCGCGCCCGCGCGCGCCGCCGCCAGTTGCATCGCGGAGACGCCGGGGTGGACCGTGATTGCGACGCGCTGCCACGCCGGGTCGGGGTCCCGGTCGAGGAGCTCGAAGACGAGGCTCGCCATGGCGAAGATGCCCGGGTCACCGCTGGAAACCAGGGCCACCTGTTTCCCGGTTGCGGCCAGTTCCAACGCGTGCCGGCAGCGGTCTTCTTCCGCGCCGAGGCCGAACTCGTGGCGCTGCTTGCTGTCTGCCGCAGCGCCGAGCAGGTCCAGATAGGGGCCATAGCCCACGAGATCCGACGCGGCAGCGACGGCGCTGTCCGTGACGGGAATGCGGTGCGCCGCGTCACCCGGCCCGGTGCCGATGATCGAAAGGGTGGCGCGGGCCATGCCGACCTTGTCGGGGTCGATGCTGATGCCGCGCGAAATCGCGCATGTCGCGCGCGCCGATTTATGTTTGGCGACCGCCAGCGTGCCGTCATCGCCCGTCGCGGCCAGAGCCGCGGCTTCTGCGACCCCATGAGTGCCGACCTCGCGAAAGACGATCTCCGAGGGGTTTTCCAGGCGGGGTGTTTCGGCCTCGAGGCGCGGCGCGTCGAAAAAGCGTACTGGCGCGCCCAAATGGTCGGCGAGCACATGCACGGCAGCCTCGTCCATCTTGACGTCGATACTTGTGACCACCGCGATCGACGCCGGAGACAAACCTGCTGCGGCGATTGTTTCATCGACCAGCGTGATCAATTCGCCGGGGTCGCAGTCTCGCTCGCAGCCAACCCCCAGCGCGAGGGTCGGCGGATGAAACAGGAGCTCGTCTGGCGACGGAGTGATGTCGCGATCGCTGATCCGGATCATCCACGTGCCATCGCGATCGATGGGCAGCTTCGCGAGCCAGGCGGGGTGGCCTGCCTCAATCACCATGGTCGGGTGATCGCCGGCCAGCAATGCCGCCATCACGGGTTTCGCGGATTGGGGGTTGGCCAGGTGCCAGCCGGGCGGCGGATCGTCGAGGGCGATGCCGTGCAGCGCCTCTCCCGCGGTGGTGACGGCGGCGGACCCGCCGGTAATGTCGGCAATCTGTGCGGCCAGTCTGTTGGCACCGTGATGGCCGCCCAGCAGCGGGATCACGTGGCGCCCGTCGGGAGACATGGCGATGACCGGTGGTTCATTCTGTTTGTCGGCCAGCCCGCGCGCCAGCGCGCGGATCAGAATTCCCGCAGCACAAACACCGATAATTGCCTGACCGGCGGCAAACAATCCGTTGAGATGGCCGGAGACATCCTCGAATTCCGTGTCGCAATCCTCGACCCGACCTGCAAGCCCGTGGACCCGGGATTGTGGCAGCGAGCGCTGGAGCTTTCGCGCCAGTGCCGCCCCATCCCGGGTCAGGGCCAGAAGGGCGATTTCACGATCCGGGTTCATGACCACGCAGCGCCGCGTTTGTGGATCAAGATCATGGAGAAATAGGGCGCGGCGGCCTCGGAAACAGCATTGAGCGGACTTATCACCTGGCGGTCCATGGTTGCGTGTTCCACATACTGGGCCCGGTCTGCGAGTCCCAGATCGTCGAGGAGGGCGCGAATTCGCGGCAGGTGGCGTCCGACCTTGATGATCGCCGCCGCGTCCGTTTCCGCCAGCCGCGCGCGCAATGTGTCGTCGGGGAGCGGCCCCGGCAGGATGGTCAATACGTCCGTGAGCGCCGCAAGCGCGGTGCCGGTGACGGCGGCACAGGCGGTCAACGACGAGACACCGGGCACAACCTCGACCGGCCAGTCCTCCGCCAAACGCGCAAACACATACATGAACGAGCCATAGAAGAAGGGGTCGCCCTCACACAGAACGGCAACATCCTGCCCGGCGGCCAGATGGGTCCCGATTTCTGCCGCGGCGCGGTCATAGACCGCCTCGACGGGAAAGCGGTTACTCGACAGAGGCATGCGGATTGCGATTTCGGTTGCGTCCGCGCGCAGATGGGGTTCCGCGATGGCGCGGGCCATGCTGTCGCCGGTTTCGGGTGCGGGGTAGGCGACCACGGCGGCCTCGGACAGGATGCGCGCACCCTTCACGGTGATCAGCTCGGGATCTCCGGGACCAACACCGATACCGATGACGGTGCCCGTCGTCATTTTGCCACGCTCCACTGGGTGACCGGCATCGCCGGGCGCCAGCCGGTCAGGCCACCGACCGGGTCCGCATGGCTAACGGCGATGCGGGTCAGTTCCCCGCCATGCTTCGCGTGCGCGCTCAGGAGGGCTGTCTCGCCTTCGAGAGTCACGACATTTGCCACCAGGCGTCCGCCTGGTCCCAGACGATCCCAAACGCTGGCGATGAGATTTTCGTCGTTCGAGAGGCCACCGCCGATGAACACCGCGTCCGGGTCGGGAAGCGCCGACATTGCCCGGGCGGTGTCGTCCTGAACGATGTCGAGGAACGGCGTGCCCAGTCGCGCGGCGTTCTGCGCCATCATGGCGCAGCGTTCGGCGTCACGCTCCACGGCAACGGCCGAGGCGCCCTGGCCCTGAATGTCCTGTGCGGCACGCAGCCACTCGATGGCGACCGAGCCGCATCCCGCCCCCAGGTCCCACAGGGTTTGGCCCGGCAGGGGACCGAGCGTTGCGACCGTGGCGGCACGGACAATTCGCTTGGTCATCTGCCCGTCATGGACAAAGGCGTCGTCGGGCAGGCCGGGGACCTGCGGCAAGATGCGTGCGTCCGGGCCGGCGATGCATTCGACGGCCACGGTGTTGATATCTTCCACCTTTGGTGTCGCCCAGGCGTCGGCCGCCGATTCGTGCCGATTCTCGTCGCCACCGCCCATGGCCTCCAGCACGGACATGCGGCTTGGCCCGAATCCGGCTTCGCAGAGCAATCCCGCGATGTTCGCAGGCGTGGTGCCGTCATGGCTGAGGATCAGGAGACGACGACCGGGCTGCAGGTGATGGTGAAGGAGGTCCAGCGGCCGGCCGTGTGCGGTCAGGCAGGCGCAACCATGGAGCGGCCAGGCCATCCGTGCCGCGGCGAGGCTGAACGCACCGGGCGCGGGCAGGATCGTCATGTCGTCGGGGTCGAAATGCCGGGCCAGGGTCGAGCCGATGCCGAATGCCATGGGATCACCCGTGGCGAGCACCACGACCCGGCGTTTTTGGGCGGCGGTGATCTCCTGCACCAGCCTGTCGAGGGGGAACTCCCAGGTGATCTTGCGGGCGTCGTCGTTCTCCACCATCGCGAGGTGGCGTTCCCCGCCGACGATCAGTTCCGCCGTCTCGACCAGCGTGCGGGAGGTCGCGGGCAGGCCCGACAGGCCGTCCGCACCGATTCCCACGACATTGAGCCAGGCGCTCATGGGTTTGGATTCCTGCCGGCGCCTCTGGCCAGCGCGTTGACGGCGGCCGCCGCCAACGGGCTACCCCCACGCTGCCCCCGCAACGTGATGAAGGGCGTGGGGGCGGCCGAGACGAGCGCCTCCTTGGATTCTGCCGCACCGATATACCCCACGGGCAGGCCGACAATCAGTGCCGGTTCTGGCCAACCGGCGGCGAGCCCTTCCAGCAGCCGGAACAGCGCGGTGGGGGCATTCCCGATGGCCACGATCGCGCCTTCGAGGAACGGTGCCCAAAGCTCGACCGCAGCAGCAGAACGGGTCGTGCCTGCGCGCTTGGCGTTGCCGGCGACGCTGCCCATGCCAAGGGTGCAGATCACCCGGTTCTGCGCGGGCAGGCCGGACCGGATGATGCCGTCCGCCAGCATGCGTGAATCCGTCAGCACGGGCGCACCGGCTTTCAACGCCGATTGACCGGCCTCGCCGGCCTGTTCGGAAGAGGTGAATTCTGTGATCACGTCCGGGTCGCCGACGGCGTGGACAAGCCGCAGCGCCACATCGCGAAGGTCCGGCGGGACATCGGTCAGGTCGGCCGCGCGCTCGATGGCCGCGAAGGATGCGGCGTAGATCGCGTCGGGATCGCGCAGATAGTCGAAATCGGTGTTGTTCATCGACACATGACGACGCAGCCGTCAGTCGCCTTCCGCCGGCAACGTACGGGGGCCGTGCGGATGATCGGCATGGGGGTAGGGATGGTGGCCGTGATCGTGGTCGTGGCTATGGTCATGTTCATGACTGTGGTCATGGCTGTGTGCCGCGCCTGATCCTGTGCCGATCCCCTCGACATGATGGTGATGGCTCTCCTGGGGCAGACCGACCTCGGCTTCGAAACCCAGCACCTGTTCGCGGTATTTGCACATCTGGCAGTTCATCAGGTTTGCGCCGTTGAGAATCTCGTCGACCCGGTCAGCGAAGGTCTCGAGCACCTTCGGGTGATCGTTCAAATAGGGTGCTTTGACGAACTGGATGTCGGGGTGATTGGCGGCAACCATGTCGGTGTGGTCGTAGATGCGGTTGACGAGAATGCCGGTGAACAGAAAATACGGGAAGATCACGATCCGCCGGTAGCCCAGCTTCAAGGCATGTTTCAGGCCCGGTTGGACGAGCGGGAAGGTTACCCCCGAATAGGCGGTCTCGCCCCAGCCGAAGCCCAGCCCTTCCCACAACATGCGCGAAACCTTCGCCACGTTGGAGTTTGCATCCGGGTCCGACGCGCCGCGCCCGACCGTCAGCAGCATGGTCTCGTGCATCGGGACTTCGCCAAGTTCGGCATTCGCCTTTGCGATGGCTTCCTGCACCCGATCGCCGGCGGCGCGGATCATCTTCAGGTCGATCCCCAGTTCGCGGCCGTAAATGATCTCGACGTTGGGGTTCTGCGCCGCATAGGTATTGAGCACCGACGGGATGTCGTTCTTGGCGTGGCCGGCGGCGAACAGCATGCCGGGCAGGGCGAAGATGCGGGTGACCCCGCGTGCGACCAGCTTGTCGAGGCCTTCGCGGATGATTGGCGTCGCGAATTCGAGGAATCCGTGCTCGACCTCCCGGTCCGCGAAACGTTCGCGCATCGCCTCGGCGACGACGGCGAATTCCCGCACGGCACCCTCGTCACGGCTGCCATGGCCACACACCATGATTCCAAAATCTTCTGACATATATCGCTCCTGAGTGCGCAATAGACCATGCCGGTCCCGCCCGGCCAAGGGGACAAGCATAAATGTCGGCCGGGCATGCCGGCCGGGGTTTGATTGACCCGACGCGGCCGGTCCTCGCAGGATGCCGCGATGTTTCTGAACCCGGAAATCGCAGGCCTTTCGATCGCGGCGATCCTGTTTGCCGCCCTCGTGATTGACGCTGTTTTCGGCGAGTTTGGGCCTCTATTTCGCGTGATTCCACACCCCGTCGCGGTGATTGGTGGCCTGGTTGGGTGGTTCGACCGGCGTCTCAACCGTGAACAGCGCAGCGAATCCGCGCGGCGCGCACGCGGCGCGGTGGTCGTGATGCTGATGGTTGCACTTGCGGGCGTGATTGGCTGGGGCCTGAGCGACCTCGCGCGCATGTTCCCGTATGGCTGGGTGGTCGAGTTGGGCGCGATCACGTTGCTGGTCGCCCAGCGCAGCCTGTTCGATCATGTGCGGGCCGTAGCCCGCGCGCTCGATCGGGAGGGGCTGGAAGGTGGTCGCGTTGCCGTCGCGCGTATCGTCGGGCGCGATCCCGGGGGTCTCGACAGCCATGGCGTGGCCCGGGCGTCGATCGAAAGTCTGGCCGAGAACTTTGCCGACGGCGTGGTGGCCCCGGTGTTCTGGTACCTGACGTTCGGGCTGCTGGGGCTGCTGGTCTACAAGACGGTCAACACGATGGACTCAATGATCGGTTACCGGACTCCCCGCCACCGGGCGTTCGGCATGGTCGCGGCGCGGCTCGACGATGTCCTGAACTACATTCCTGCCCGTATCGCGGCGGCGATGATCGTGGTTTCGAGCCTGTTCGTGCCGCGCGGGCGTCCCGTCGCGGCGTTGCGGGTCATGGCGCGTGACGGCGGCAAACACCGATCGCCCAATGCCGGCTGGCCGGAGGCTGCGATGGCGGGCGGCCTTTCGGTCGCCCTGGCAGGGCCGCGCAGCTACGACGGCGCGCTCGTGGATGAACCCTGGGTCGGCGGGGAATTCAGCGCGCAGACCGGCAGCGGCGACGTCCGGCGTGCGCTGTATCTGTTTGTCGTGGCCTGCCTGTTCGAGGCGGTGATTGTCGCGGCGCTGGCAACATTGGTGCTGCGTTGAGGGCAGCCGTCGCCGGCTATTTCTTTGACGTACCGGCGGCTTTTGCCCAGGCAGCGATGCGATCCAGCCATTCCGCGTGGGCGATGTAGAAGGTTCCGTGTCCGGCACCAACCGTGAGTTCTTCCTCGGTCATCTTCAGTCGCGTGGCCCGTTTTGCGGCTTCTTCGCATGAGCCTGCGATGGTGTCTGCCTGGTCATACAGCGACAGCATGCGTTCCTGCATCCGCGGTGCATCGTTGGCCAGAACGCTGTCATAGGCCTTGCGGAACAGGCCGGCGCCACATCCCGCCATGGTCACAAGGTTCAATTCGGGCAGCTTCGCCAGCGCCGACAGAACGAGCACCATGTTCCCGCCTTTGGAGAAACCCGCAACGGTGATCTGGTTTGCCGGGACACCCTTTTCGATCAACGCGGTGATCTGCGGGATGACCCTGGTGCGGGCGTATCGGCGCGGATTGGTCTTCTCGCGACGCAACTCTGAAATCACTTCGAAATCACGTTCCGCCAGGCCCGCCAGCACGCCTTCATAGTCGAACAGGCCGTGCTTGGGGTGAGGGTCGGTGATGGGGCGGACTTCGGGCCAGCCGCCGTGGATGTAGATCAGGTAGCGTTTGGCCGGGTCGACTTTCTCGGGCACGTCATTGTGGATGTCGCCTGCGAGGGCCGGTGGCGACAGGACCGAGACCGTGAGTGCCATCGCTGCAATCATCAGTCCTGATGTTAAACGATGCATGCTCGGCTCCGCGTTCGTGGCGTCAGGTGCGCCGCGCGATCTTCAATATCTGCGCGGTATCAATATGCGCTTCTATGTGGTCCGCGAGGTGGTCAAGCGCAACATCTATATGTCGGTTCCACGCAAATCCCTTGCTGTGCGCGGGATTAAGACGCTTCAGAAAATTGCGGCGGAAGTCGTCGTCGGTGAAAACGCCGTGGACATAGGTTCCGGCGATGCATCCGTCCGCCGATTGGGCACCATCGGGTCGCAGTGTCCCTGTCCCGTCGATCATCAGCATTGGCCGCGCCGTGTCGGGTCCGGCTGTGTTGCCCATATGCATCTCGAATCCGGAAATCCTGCCTTCCGTCGCGGGCGATTTTCCGGTCACAGGCGCGAGCGCCTTCTCGTTCGTCATGGTGGTTTCGATATCGAGCAAACCGAGCCCGGGCGTCTCGCCGGGCTGTCCCTCGATGCCCGTCGGGTCCGCGATCTTGTGCCCGAGCATCTGGTAGCCGCCGCAGATACCAACGACATGCGTGCCGCGCCAGGCCGCCGTCCTGATCTGCTCGGCCCAGCCATTCTCACGCAGGCTCGTCATGTCGCCGCGCGTGGATTTCGAACCACACAGCAAAATCAGATCTGCATCGGACGGCAGCGCGTGACCGGGTTCCACGAGCCGCAGCGCCACACCGGGCTCTGCCGACAGCGGGTCGAGATCGTCGAAGTTCGAGATTCGCGGCAACCGGGGTACGGCGATGCGGATATCCGCCGCCTGCCAGCCGGCCCCGTCATAGCGGTCCGCCAGTGATGCCGTGTCTTCGGCGGGCAGATCACGCGCGGTCTCGAGCCAGGGAAGAATGCCGAGCGACGCCATGCCGGTATGTTCGCGGATGACCGGCAGCGCATCGTCGAACAGGCTCGGATCACCGCGAAACCGGTTGACGATGAAACCCGCCAGACGAGTTTGCTCGCTGGCCGGCAGCAGGGTCCAGGTGCCGACGAGCGCGGCGATCACGCCACCACGCTCGATGTCGCCAACCATGACCACCGGCACGTCTGCGGCCTCCGCGAAACCCATATTGGCGATGTCGCCGGCGCGAAGATTCACCTCGGCCGGGCTGCCCGCCCCCTCGATCAGCATCAGATCTGCGCCATCCGAGAGCCGGTCGTAGGCGTCGATCACGCCCGGCAGCAGTGACGGCTTGAGGTCATGATAGGCCCGCGCGTCGGCGTTGCCTGCGACCCGGCCGTTCACCACAAGCTGGGCGCCGGTATCGGATTGCGGCTTGAGCAGGACCGGGTTCATGTCGGTATGGGGTGTCAGTCCGGCGGCGCGCGCCTGCAGGGCCTGGGCCCGGCCGATCTCGCCCCAGCCCGTCTCATATGAAATCGCCGGCGCCGCGTTATTGGACATGTTTTGCGGCTTGAAAGGACGGACCGCGAGGCCTTGTCGGGCATACAACCGTGACAGCCCGGCGACGATCAGCGATTTGCCGACGTCTGAGCCGGTGCCCTGGAACATCACGGCTGGGGTCCTCACACAAAGTTCCTCATGTTGAGCTTGTCGAAACATGAGCTTCGATAAGCTCACCCTTCGACAGGCTCAGGATGAGGTCCTTGGCGATGTTTCGCATCTCCCTCAGAACTCGATGCCCTTCTGCGCCTTCACGTCGTTGCGGAAATGGTGCTTCACCATCGTCATGTCGGTGACCATGTCGGCGGCCTCGATCAGTTCGGGCTTGGCGTTTCGCCCGGTCACGACGACATGCATGTCGGGCTGCTTTTCCAGAAGGCCCGCAACGACGTCATTGATATCCAGA
Source organism: Alphaproteobacteria bacterium (assembly GCA_965205535.1). Lineage (GTDB taxonomy): Bacteria > Pseudomonadota > Alphaproteobacteria > UBA6615 > UBA6615 > UBA8079. The sequence continues at coordinate 1,343,855 of CBDBHH010000005.1, forward strand.
TGGTCGTAGCGAAGCGGAATGTTGAGCTCGTCCAGCACCACGAGCCCGTAGGTCGGGTCGCCGATCATCTCCTTCGCCATCTCCCAGGCGGCCTCGGCGGCAGCGATGTCGCGCTGGCGGTCCTGGGAGTCCCAGGAAAAACCCTCGCCCATGACCTTGATGGTCACACGGTCGGGGAAATGCTCGAAGATTTCCCGCTCGCCGGTCTCCCACTTGCCCTTCACGAACTGGATGATTCCGACCTTCATGCCGTTGCCGAGCGCGCGCATGGCCAGCCCCATGGCGGCAGTCGTCTTGCCCTTGCCCTTGCCGGTGTGGACCATCAACAGGCCTTTTTCGCGGGTCTTGGTCGCCAGCATGCGGTCGCGCGCCGCCTTCTGCTTGCGCTTCTTGTCTGCCCAGCGGGCATCGTCTGCGTCGTTGCTGTTCTTCTCGGTGTCGCTCATGCGGTGTTCTCCAGTCGCCGGCCGGCGAGTTCGCTCAGGCGAGCATAGGCCGAGTTGGACCGCGCCTGCCACAGGCCGCGTTCGGTGGCTTCGAGGAAACGCGCGGCGATTTCGGCAAGCGCCGCCGGATTGTGCTCGGCGAGAAAAGTGCGAACCTTCTCGTCATCGAGAAAAGCCATGTAGACCGCGTCGAACTGATCGTCGCGCACGGCGCTGGTGGTCGCGGCGAAGGCGAACAGATAATCGACCGTCGCCGCCATCTCGAACGCGCCCTTGTAGCCGTGGCGCATCACGCCCTCGATCCATTTCGGATTGGTCACGCGGCCGCGCACCACCCGTGAGATTTCATCCTCCAGGGTCCGGATCGCGGGGGCGAAGGGGCGCGAGTGATCGTTGTGATAGACCGTGGGTTCGCGTCCGGATTTCGCCGTCACTGCTGCCGCCAGACCACCTTCGAACTGGTAATAATCATCGCTGTCGAGCAGGTCATGCTCGCGGTTGTCCTGATTGTGGATCACGGCCTCGACGCGCCCGAGACGCCGGGCAAAAATATCGTGTGCGGCAACGCCATATGCATCCTCACGGCCTGACCCGGTCCCGGCACCATAGGCCCAGCCGCCCCAGGCGATATAAGCGGCGGCGAGATCGTCGGCCGTGTCCCAGCCCTGCTCGTCGATCAGGGCCTGTAGCCCGGCCCCGTAAGCGCCGGGCTTGGCGCCGAATATGCGATAGCCTGCCTGGCGCTGTGCGTCGTCCGCAGTCATGCCGGCGGCGGTCAGGCGCGAGACTTCCTCGCGGGTCCGCGCGGCCAGGGGATTGTCGGCCGCGCTCTCGTCGGAGATGGCGGCGATGGCGGTTACGGCGCTGTCGAACAGATCGATCAGGCCGGGGAACGCGTCACGGAAAAACCCGGACACGCGTAACGTCACATCGACGCGCGGGCAGTCGAGCACGGAGACCGGCATGATTTCGAATCCGGTCACCCGGCGAGAGGCGCTGTCCCAGGTGGGCTGGGCGCCGATCAGCGCCATGGCCTGGGCGATATCGTCGCCGCCGGTGCGCATGTTGCTCGTGCCCCAGGCGGACAGCGCCATCGCGCGGGGCCAGTCGCCATGCATCTGGGCGTGGGTCTCGACCAGCAGCTGTGCGGACTTCCAGCCTAGCTCCCAGGCGGCCGGCGTGGGCACGGTGCGGGTGTCGACCGAGTAGAAGTTACGTCCCGTCGGCAGCACGTCCGGGCGACCGCGCGTGGGAGCGCCCGACGGGCCGGGGGTCACGAATCGCCCATCGAGGCCGGTCAGGAGGCCTTCAAGTTCGGCGTCGCCCGAGATGTCGATCGCGGGCGCGATGGTCTCGGCGAGCGATGTCAGTACGGCTGTCGTGGCAACCCAGCACGCGTCCGTCGCGGTTGTCCCCTCGATCAACGCCGCAGAGAGAAGTTCCAGCCGCTCGACCGTGTCGCCGACGGTCCGCCAGGGCTGATCGCCGGACAGGGCGGATGGCCTGTCCCCCTCCCACGGCGCGGCGAAATCGCACTCCAGCGGGTCGAAGTCGAGGCCCAGGTCCTGCGCCAGGGCGCGTGACAGGGAGGCCTCGCCGGGCGCGTGGGTTCCGCGCGGCAACCGGACCAGCGCGGACAGAAGCCCGGTGCGCAACGCGCCCGCCGGCGCCTTGCCGAACACATGCAGTCCATCGCGAATCTGCAATTCCTTGAGTTCGCACAGATAGCCGTCGAGCCGGTTGAGCGCGTCGGTATTGGTCAGGTCTGCGTCGGCGGCGAAACCGAGGTCGCGGTCGAGGCCGGTTTCGCGCACAAGCGCGACGATCTGGCGGCCCAGCACGGCGAGGCGACGCGGGTCCACATTCGCGGCCTCGTAATACTCGTCCACGAGGGCCTCGAGGTCCTTGAGCGGGCCGTAGGTCTCCGCGCGGGCCAGGGGCGGCGTGAGGTGATCGATGATCACGGTCGCCGCGCGGCGCTTGGCCTGTGTACCCTCACCGGGATCGTTGACGATGAACGGATAGATATGTGGCAGCGGACCGAGCGCGGCCTCGGGGAAACAATTCTCGGACAGGGCGACTGCCTTGCCGGGCAACCATTCAAGGTTGCCGTGCTTGCCGAAATGCACCACGGCATCGGCTGCGAAATTCTCGCGCGCCCAGGCATAGAAGGCAAAATAGCCATGGGGCGGCACGAGGTCGGGGTCGTGATAGCTCGCCGCGGGGTCGATGTTGTAGCCGCGCACCGGCTGTAGCCCGATCGCGACCTGACCGCAGCGAAAGGCGGGCACCGCGAAGGCACCGCAATCGGTGTGACCGGCCATGAACATCGGGTCCGCCTCGGGCGGCCCCCAGCGTTCGATCACCGCGTCGCGCACGCCGGCCGGCAGGCCTGCAAAGAACAACTCGTAATGGGGCAGGGCCAGCGTCTCTTCGATCATGCGCCCTGCGGTCCCGGCATTCGTGGGGCCGGCCTGCAATCGGTCGACGAGCGCGTCGCCATGTGTTGGTGCGTCCCGGATGTCATACCCGGCATCGGCCATTGCCTGGAGCGTGCAGACCACGCCGGCGGGTGTGTCGAGGCCTACGCCGTTGCCGATCCGTCCGTCGCGGTTGGGATAGTTGGCGAGCACGATGGCGACCCGGCGTTGCGCCACCGGGCTCCGGCGCAGCTTCGCCCAGCCGGCGGCAAGCCTGGCGGTGAAATCGATGCGGTCCGGGACCGGTACATGGGCGACGATATCGGTCTGGCTAGCCTCGTCACGGACATCCGAACCCTTGAAGGATACCGCGCGGGCCAGCAGCCTGCCGTCGACCTCGGGCAGGGCGACGTTCATGGCGATGTCCCGGGCCGACAGGCCGTTCGTGTTCTCACGCCAGGCTGCCTCGGTGGTCCCGGCCAGGACCGTCTGCAGAACAGGGGCATCGGTTTGCGCGAAGGGGCCGCGTTCGATCGGTGCGCCGGGGGCGGACAGGGCGAAGCCGGTGGCGTTGAGAATCACGTCGGGCGGTGCCGCGGCGAACGTCTCTGTGATCATCGCGGCAGCCAGCGGGTCCTTCAGGCTCGCGGCGTGAATTGGCAGAGGGTTGAGGCCGTTCGCCTGCAGCGCGGTGATCAGTGCGTCGACCGGGGCAAGGTTCGCCGCCTGCATCAACGCCCTGTAGAAAAGAATACCCGCCACCGGCGCGCCATCGATCCAGTGTCGGCGCAGGCCGTCCAGCGTGGGGTCCTTCTCGCCCGGCCAGTAGAGACCGGCCCGGGTCAGGGGGGCAGGTTCGTGCCAGTCGCGTGCGTGCCCGATCAGGCTCTCGGCGAAGGCAAGGAAGTTGCCGGCATTGTCGATACCGCCATGCACCAGATACTGCCAGAGGCGGTGGGTGTCGCCCGCGTCGAGGGATGTAAGACCGGCGAGTTCGGCATCCGGCTGGTCATCCCCGGGCAGGAACGCGACGGGAATTTCGGCGTCCTGGCAGGCCGCGACGATTTCATCGACCCCGTAGGGCCAGTAACCGCGTCCGCCCAGCAGGCGGCAGACCACGAGCTTCGCGTGGCGGACGATGTCGTCGACGTAAAGGTCGACCGACATGTTGTGGGCGAGGCGCAGATAGTTGGCCAGGCGTAGGCTGGGCGCATCGGGATCGCCGGCGAGGCGCGACCGGTTCGCCATGGCGAGGGCGGCGATTTCCGTGTCCGCGGCTGTCAGAACAACGATGTCGCCCGGCGTCTGGCCCAGATCAATCGCTTCGGAACCGTCGTCGACGGTTCCCGGGACGGCGGCGAGAAGATGCATCAGCCGCCCTGAATCACCGCTTCGATACCGGCCCGGTCCATCCCGCTGCGCCCGATCACGACCAACTCAGTCCGGGGCGTCTCGTCGGCCGCCCAGTCGCGGTCGAAATAGCGCTGGAAGCGACCGCCGACCCCTTGCACCACGAGGCGCCGCGGTTTGCCGGGGACATGGGCGAAGCCCTTGATGCGGAAGATGTCGTGGCGGTTCACCGCGTCGATCAGGCGGCGCTCGAGCGCGTCGGGATCGTCGATCGCGCCGAGCGCGACGATGAAGCTATCGAAATCGTCATGGTCGTGCTCGTCCTCGCCGTCATGCACGCTGGGTCTTGTGTCGAGGTCATCCTGGGCTTCGGCGTCGAGCCCTAGCAGGACGGTCGGGTCGAGGCGGCCATGGGTCGCCGACACGGCGCGCACCCCCGCCCGGCGATGCGGCGACAGCGCGGCCTCGACCGACGCATCGCCTTCCGCCACAAGGTCGGCCTTGTTGACGATAATCAGATCGGCGCAACTCACCTGATCGACGAAGAGTTCCTCCAGCGGGTTGTCATGGTCCAGCGACGGGTCCTCGGCCTGGGCCGCGGCGATGGCCGCGGGGTCATCGGCGAACCGCCCGGACGCGACCGCCGCGGCATCGACCACGGTGACCACCCCGTCAACGGTCGTGCGGGCACGTACCTCGGGCCAGGCGAAGGCCTTGAGCAGCGGCTTGGGCAAGGCGAGGCCCGACGTCTCGATGACGATGTGATCGGGCGGGTCGGTGCGATCGAGCAGTGCGGTGATCGTCGGCAGAAAGTCGTCGGCCACGGTGCAGCAAATACAGCCGTTGGCCAGCTCGACGATATCGTCGTCCTCGCAGCCGGGAATGGCGCAACCCTCGACGATGCCGCGGTCGATGCCCAGATCGCCGAACTCGTTGATCACCAGCGCGATACGGCGGCCGCCGGCATTCTCGAGCAGGTGACGGATCAGGCTTGTCTTGCCGGCGCCGAGAAATCCGGTGACGACGGTGGCGGGAATACGATTCATGACAACTCGTTCTTCAGGGTTATGGGAAGCCCGGCGGCGACGAAGTCGACCCGGTCGGCCTGTGCGGCCACTTGTTGATTAAGTCGCCCGGCCGCGTCGCGAAAATCACGGGCCAGTTTGTTGTCAGGCACGATTCCGAGGCCGACCTCGTTGGACACGCAGACCACGGGGCCCCTGGCGTGGGTGAAGGCGTCCAGCAGGCTCGAGGTTTCGGCGTTGAGATCGAGCTCGGCGTGCATCGCGTTTGACAGCCACAAGGTTAGGCAGTCGACCAGGGCCGGCTGCCCGTCCGATGTGGCGGTCACGATGCTGTCGGCCAGCGCGAGGAGGGTTTCTTCCGTGTGCCAGCGGTCGCCGCGCTGGGCGCGATGCTGGGCGATCCGGCTCACCATCTCGCCGTCCCCCGCCTCTGCGGTGGCGATGTAGGTCGGCCGGGTGATGCTGTCACTGGCGTCGAGATGCCCGGCGATCAGGGTCTCGGCATGGTGGCTCTTGCCTGACCGGGCACCGCCGAGGACGAGGGTCAGCGCCGGCAGTAGGTTGCTGTCACGGCCCGCGGTCCTCGCGTCGCTCGGTTTCGGGTCGTCGGACGTGTCGTCACTCACGGCGCGGTTCCTCCTCCCGAGGGTGTGCGCGGATTTCGAGTGCCGAAGAGGTCTCCTGGCTCCGGATCGACGGCCCTGTCGCATCCTTCCCGGCAGACTTTCCGCCAGTGGGTGTCGCGCCGGGCCTGACCGTTACAGTTGCGGGGGCAGCGCCGGCATTGGAACCATGTGGTTCCGCACCGGACTTCCCTGTTTCAGCGCTGGACCAAGGCTAGCATGGCGGTGTGATCGGGAACCAGCGTCGAGTCCTGGGTCGGGATCTGATTGATGTGGAAAATTGCCCAGGCGCCCTCCGGGTGGCTTTCGGACGGCCCGAAATGGTCGATCCGGGTGAGCGAGCAATTGTCCACCTGGCATGTGAGCGCCGCCTCGGGGTCGAGTTTCAGCGCATGTCCGATCGCGGCCCGGATCGTGCCGCCATGGGTCACGGCCACGATGTCCCGGTCGGTATGCTCGGCGTTCAGGCGTTCGATCACGCCGGACACGCGGTCCATCAGGTCGACGAAGCTTTCCCCGCCCGGTGCGCGGGTATGGGCCGGCGTCAGCCAGAACATGTGCTTGGGGTCCAGTTCGGCGTAAACCTCTTCGCGCTTGCGGCCCTGCCAGTCGCCGAAATCCTGTTCCGCGAGGTCTTCCTCGATATGAGGCTCGGGCAAGGCGAGCCCCGCCGCCTTGATGGCGTCCGCCGTCTGATGGGTGCGTTGCAGGTGTGAGGTGACCAGCAGTGCGTCTTCGGGCAGGAGCCGTGCAAGCCCGGCATAGGTCGGCGGGTCATTGGTGTCGGCCAGCGGGTCGGTGTTGCCGTAGATTCGCCCCCCGGTCGAGCGGACGGGGGCGTGGCGGACCCACCACCAGCGTGTTCTTGTGGTCATTAAATACTCCCTGGGATAACGGCGCTTGCCGCCACGAGCGCAGCCGTCTCGGCGATCGCCTGGGCGGCACCCAGTACATCGCCGGTGTAGCCGCCGATTTGCCGGAACGCGATCAGGCCGACCGCGAAGGCGCCGAGTCCGCCGGCAATCATGATCGTGATCACGCCGTAGCCGGCCGGTGTCACTACGGCCAGCAAAACCAGGAGTACGGCGAGGCCGAGGCCTTTCCAGCTGTCACCCTCGCTGGGTTTACCCGCATCGGCGCCCAGGCCGTCATCGCGCGCCGGATCGAGCCAGCGCATGGTGGGGGCGATCAGGGCCCGGCTCCACACGGCCGCGGCGATCAACGCGCCGGCGGCTGCACCCATGTCTTGCGCCGCGATAGTGGCCAGCGCCGCGATCTTGGTGACGACGACAACAGCCAGGGTGACGGCACCATACGCACCGAGGCGGCTGTCGCGCATGATTTCGAGCTTGCGTTCCCGGTCGCTGCCGCCGCCGAAACCGTCGGCGATGTCGGACAGCCCGTCCTCGTGCAGGGCCCCGGTGAGCCAGATCATGAGGCCGATGGCCAGCGTCGCCGCCACGGGGGCGGGGACGTCGAGCCAAGTCAGCACGCCGAGCAGCAGCGCACCCGCGCCACCGATGGCGAAACCAACGAGCGGAAACAGCCACATGGTGGCGGCCAGGTCGATCGGAGAGTCGTCGGTCTCGAAAAGGACGTCCTCTTCGTCCGGCACGCGCTCTATCGGCAGCCGCGTCAGGAACGCGACCGCGAGGCGAAGCTGTGCGGCGAGTTGCACGTGACCATTCTCGTCATTTGCATCCATGCCTGACTTATAGGACAACCCCATTCCTTTCCGAAACGGAACTTGCGGTCACACGACATGAGCGAAACAGGTAATGGTGCGAACGGCGCCGGTGATGGCGGCGGACAGGCCGGCGGTCCGGATTTCGATGAAATCCGCAAACTGATCGCCGATATGCCCGTCCCCGATGTGGCCGCGGTGGAAGAAACCCGCGCGCGCGAGGCCGAGCTGACCAAGCCGCCCGGCGCGCTGGGCCGGCTCGAGGAGATCACCGAGTGGGTCTCCGCCTGGCAGGGCCGCCACCCGCCGAACGTGACCCACGCCCGGGTCGCGGTGTTTGCGGGCAATCACGGCGTGGCCGCCCAGGGTGTGTCCGCATTCCCGGCCGAGGTGACGGCGCAGATGGTACAGAATTTTGTCGCCGGCGGTGCCGCGGTCAACCAGCTCACCGAGATGGCGGATGCGGATTTGCGGGTCTACGAGATGGCGCTGGAGACCCCGACGGCGGACTTCACGCAAGGTCCGGCCTTAAGCGAGGAGGACTGTGCCAAGGCGGTCGCCTACGGGATGATGTCGGTCGAGGCCGGGGTCGAGCTGATTGCGCTGGGTGAGATGGGGATCGCCAACACCACGTCGGCGGCGGCGATCTGCCATGCGCTTTATGGTGGCAACGCACAAGACTGGGTTGGCCCGGGGACTGGCGTCGCCGGCGAGGCGCTGGCGACGAAGGTGGCGGTGGTCGAGGCCGGCGTAGCGGCCAACCGTGACTTGCTCGATGACCCGTTGCAGCTGCTCCGCGCGCTGGGTGGGCATGAAATAGCGGCGATCATCGGCGCCATCATTGCCGCGCGGCTCGCCGGGGTGCCGGTGCTGCTCGACGGCTATACCTGCACGGCGGCCGCTGCGGTGCTGCACGCCATCGACGAACACGCGCTCGACCATTGCATGATCGGGCATTTATCTGCGGAGCCTGCCCACCGGGCGCTTTGCGAGAAACTCGACAAGGTGCCGCTGCTGGCGCTGGCGATGCGGTTGGGCGAAGGCTCGGGTGCTGCGCTCGCCATCCAGATCGTGCGCGCTGCACTCGCCTGTCACACGGGCATGGCGACGTTTGCGGACGCGGAGGTCAGCGGCAGGGCGAACTAGCGCGGATTACTCTAGGAAGCCTCACAGGAATGGGTCGGCAGGCCCGGCCCGCCGGCAATCGCGCTGCGCCGCTCCAGCAGGATGACGTCGCGCCCGTCGCCGTCGATGTGGCCGTAACGCTCGCGTCGGCCGACTTCGCGGAACCCGGCGCCGAGAAGAAGCGCGCGGCTTGCGGCGTTGCCTTCCATCACCTGGCCTTGCAGGGTCCAGTAACCGTCGGCCTCGGAGATGGTGATCAGGCGGGTGAGCAATGCCGCCCCGATGCCCTGGCGGTGATCGGTGTGTTTCACATAGACGCTGACCTCAGCGACCCCGGCGGCACCTCAGGTGTCGGGGGCCGGCGACAATGCTGCGAACCCCGCGACAGACCCGTCGTCCCGGCGTGCGACCAGCCGACCGATCTCCAGATGATTCGCGTTCCACGCACCCCATTTCGGCGGGCTGGTCGTGAAGGCGGCGAGACCCGTCGCGAGCCCCTCGCCATAAATCGCGCGCACGGCTTTCCAGTCATCGCGCTGCATATTCTCAATCATGGCGTTCATCTTCGTCATGGGCAGGGATCGCCTGGGCTCGTATGGTTGTCGCTGCAGACAACAACCCGGAATCTAGCACAGGGGAGGAACGACCATGGCAACACCCATCCGGCGCGTGGTGATGGGCCACGACGATAACGGCAAGGCGGTCGTGATCGAGGACGGCCCCGCACCGTTCGTTCACATCAATCCGAAGAATGACGACGACTGGTCGACCGATTTGTGGCGGACCGGAGAGACGCCGGCGAAGATCGTCCAGCGGCACGACGAGCCCACCCTGGGCCCGCGTCGCCAGATGCCGCAGAAGAACGGCAGCGTGTTCCGCATCAACCATTTCGCACCCGAGACCGAAGATGTGCGCGACCGCACCGTCGAGGAGGCCCGCGCGGCCTTCCGGGCACTCGGCAACGAACCGGCCTCGACCTACGGCCGCGGCGGCGACCATCCGGCAAGCCACCGCACCGAGACGATCGACTATGCGCTGATCCTGTCGGGCGAAATCACAATGGTCATCGATGATGGCGAGGTGGAACTGAAGGCCGGCGACGTGGTGATCCAGTGCGGCACCAACCACGCCTGGGTCAACCGCAGCGACGCGGCATGTGAGGTGATGTTCGTGCTGCTCGACGGGGAATTCGATCCGGGCCTGGCAGCGAAGTTTCCCCAGGGCGACTAGGCACAACGCAAGGCTGCGATGACTCACGGCGACGAACCCGGACCGCGGCCCGACGGCGAATTGCTCGCGGGGCTGCGCCCCAACCGATCCGCAGCACAGGTGCGCCTGCGCACGCTGGTCCGGATTCGCTGGATCGCCATCGCGGGCCAGCTCCTGGCGTTGCTGGTCGTGCGGTTCGGCCTCGACTGGCCGCTACCGATCGACGCGGCGTTGGGGGCGATCGCCGCGTCGGTGTTGCTGAACGTGGCGATGACGTATCGCCGCCCGCTGCGCGGACGATTGAACGAGTGGGAGGCGGCGGCCTATCTGGCGTTCGATATCCTGCAGTTGGCGGTATTGCTCTATCTCACCGGCGGGCTCGGCAATCCTTTCTCATTGTTGTTCCTGGGTCCCGTCACGGTGTCGGCGACGACCCTGAGCCGATCTGCCACGGCACTGCTGAGCGTATTGGTGATCGGTTGTGCGAGCGTGCTGGCGTTCTATCACCTGCCCCTGCCCTGGTCGGGGGACGGGCTGCAGCTCCCGGTTTTCTATATCGGTGGCCTATGGGCGGCAGTGGTCGTGGGCACGATTTTTCTCGGCGGTTACATCGGCAGTGTCGCGGGTGAGGGTCGTCGCATGTCCGACGCGTTGACGGCCATCCAGTTGGCCATGGCGCGCGAGCAACAGCTCTCCGCACTGGGTGGATTGGCCGCGGCGGCGGCCCACGAGCTGGGGAGCCCCCTGGCGACCATCGCGGTGACGGCCAAGGAGCTGACGCGCGAGATCCCGCCGGACAGCGAATTCGTCGACGATGTACGTATTCTGCAGGCCGAGGCGGATCGTTGCCGGGACATACTCGCGGAACTGGGACGCGCACCCGAAGTCGCGGACCCCGATGATCCGTTCGCCACCGCGCTGCTTTCGGATGTTGTGGCGGCCGCGGCCGTGCGGCACCATGACGATGCCATCGTGCTGAATCTTGTGGCCGCGGGAATCGACGACAGTGATGAGCCGATGGTCATGCGAAGCCCCGAGTTGCTGCACGGGCTGGGAAATGTAATCCAGAACGCGGTCCAGTTCGCCGTGGGGCATGTCTCGGTTGATATCTCATGGGACGAGGCTGAGGCCCGAGGCAGGCACGGCGACCATGCATGTCAGCGCCTCGGCCGACAGTTCATCCCTGTTACCGATTTCCGACAGACAGTCGGAGCTGTTTCCGGGCACCGAGGAAGTGGGGGTGACCGATGTCGAGGTCGGCCCGCTGTCCGACTTTGTTTCAGCCGGTGACCTGAAGGCCCCCGCACTCCTGAAGATCGATGTTCAGGGGTTCGAGCTCGAGGTTCTGCGCGGCACCGGCGATCTGCTGTCGGCCTTCGAGCATGTCTATGTGGAGGCATCGTTCGAGGCCCTCTATGAAGGTCAGGCGCTCGCCGATGATGTGATCGCGCATATGCTGGCAGCCGGGTTTACCGAGACCGGTCGCCATAATCTGAGCATCGGGCCGGACGGCGCGCCGATCCAGGCCGACTTCCTGTTTCACCGCGAGTCGTAACCAGCGCCGGATGACGGCATGGGCCCGCACCTGCTAAGAGGGATGGGATGAACAACACGCCACGATTGATAGACTGGTTGGACCGGCTTGCCGCCGCGCATGTCGTGTGCGTCGGGGACGTGATGCTCGACCGCTTCGTGTATGGCGAGGTCGAGCGCATTTCGCCCGAGGCGCCGATCCCGGTCCTGCGGATCGCCCGCGAGGCCGTGACCGTCGGTGGTGCGGGAAACGTGGCACGAAACCTGTCTGCGATCGGGACCGAAACACGGTTGTTCGGCGTCGTCGGCGATGATCCGGCGGGCCGGGAGGCGGCCGAGGTCCTGTCCTTCGAGAACGCGGTGACGTTGTCGCTCAGCGCGGATGGTGCGCGCCCGACGACCGTGAAGACGCGTTTCATCGCCGGCGGCCAGCAATTGCTGCGCACCGACGAGGAAGAGCTGACCGCGCTTTCGGACGGGTTGCTGGAGACGCTTTCCACGGAGGTGGCCGCGTCAGTATCGAGTGGAGATTGCGGCGCGTTGATCCTGTCGGACTACGGCAAGGGTGTGCTGACCGATGCGATGATCAAGGCCGCGATCGACGCCGCGCGGGCCGCCGGCGTGCCGGTGGTGGTCGATCCCAAGGGGATCGATTTCACCCGCTATCGCGGCGCCGGGGTCATCACGCCGAACCGCCGCGAACTGGGTGCGGCGTCCCGCATGCCGGTTGATAACGATGCGGAAGTCGCGGCCGCGGCAAGGCACCTGATCGAAACCTGCGGGCTGGATGCGGTAATCGCCACGCGCGGGGCCGACGGCATGACCGTGGTGACCGGGTCGGACGAAGTGCATCTGCCCGCACTGGCCCGGGAGGTCTTCGATGTCTCGGGCGCGGGCGACACCGTGGTGGCGACCGTGGCGGCGGGCCTGGCCGCGGGCATGAGTGTCGTCGATGCCGCGCAGCTCGCCAATGTGGCGGCGGGGATCGTGGTGGCGAAGGTCGGGACCGCCGTTGTGCGGCTCGACGAGCTGGCCGACGAACTGGGTGGCGCGCCGGGCCTTGCGGCCAAGATCATGGATCGGGCGGCACTCCGCGAACGAATCGCGCAATGGCGCGCGCGCGGCCTCTCGGTGGGCTTCACCAATGGCTGCTTCGACATCATTCATCCAGGACACATTTCCCTGATCGAACAGGCGAGCGCGGCCTGCGACCGGCTCATTGTGGCACTCAACGACGACGCCTCGGTCGGGCGCCTCAAGGGCGAGGGTCGCCCGGTCCAGCCCGTGGGCGCGCGGGCCCGCGTTATCGCATCTCTCGCAGGGGTCGACGGGGTGGTCCTGTTCGCCGAAGACACGCCCATGGACCTCATCGAGGCCGTTCGTCCCGACGTGCTCGTCAAGGGTGCGGACTATGCGGTGGACGAGGTGGTGGGCGGCGAACTGGTCGCCTCATATGGCGGGCGGGTTGTCCTGGCCGACCTGATCGACGGGTTTTCCACAACCGACACGATTTCCAGAATCGCGGGCTGAGCGCCGGCTTATATCCGCGGGTCGACCAGGCGCTGATGGCGTTGGGCGGCCGCGCGCGCGAACCGCAATGTCAGCGCCTTCCGGCGGCTTGCATGCAAACCGGTGTCGGGTGCTTCACGAATGGCTTCCGCGCCCCATGAATCCGCGATGATCAGGCCGGTGCTCTCGGGCACGAGTTCGTGCGGGAACCCCGGCGGCACCGCGAAATAGAGTTGATCGCAGAATTCCTCATATTCGGGCCATTTGGTGTCACCGCGCAGGTCGGCCACGCTCACCTTGACCTCCACGATCACGAAATGCCCGTTATCCGCGAGCCCGATCACGTCCGTACGGCGATTGTTCGCCAGGGTGAACTCGGTCAGGACGGCATAGCCGAGATTGACCAGGTAGCGCCCCACGCCGCGTGTGGTTTCGACCGTGAGTTCCGCGGCGGCGATATCGTCTGTCGTGGGATCGGATGGTTCGGTCATGGCGATAAGGCCTTGTTAACACTGAAAACCCAATTCCGCATCTTGTTGCGCAGGCCATCGAACACGATATATGATGCTACATCGGTCGGGGGTGGACCGGATTAATTTGTATCGCCAGTCCGAGGTGGTACCGGAGTATGAATATGTCAGATCAAGCAAGAAGCGAAGACCGTACGTCCAGCGCGATGAGCCGCCGCAAGGCGCTGGCGCGCCTCGGTCTTGCCGCCGGCGTCGCCTATGCCGCGCCGACCATTGTCCATCTCGACCGCAGTGCGAACGCCAAGACGTTGCCGTCGCCATGCCCGCCGCCGAGCGGCAAGAAGGGTGGCAAGAAGGGCGGCAAGTGCAAGTAAGCATTTGGCCCGGTCTTAACGCTGAATGACATCCGACGAGTTTTTTCAGGCTCAGACACTGCACCGCGCCGGTGATTTCGTCGCGGCATCCACGTCTCTTCAGAACATTCTCGAGCACACGCCCAAGCATGTCGCGGCGTGGCGGCTCTATACCGACACCCTGCGTGAACTCGGGCGAACGGGCGATGCGGCCGAGGCCGAGAAGAAGGGCAATGCCGTGGAAGCTTCTCACACGGCAGATGTGGGAAAATCCCTCCTGTTTCATGGCGATGTAAAGCGAAGTCGGGCGTTGTTCGAGCGCGCGATCACTCTCGATCCTGATTGTGTGACGGCGCACTGGCTGCTCGGGGATATCGAGGGCCGTGAGGGCCGGAACACGCAGGCGCTGGCCCACTACCGCCGCTGTCTCGAGATCGATCCCGAGCGGACCGGGCCGGCGTTTATGGTCGCCGCGTTGGGCGAAGGTGATGTCCCGCAGTCTGCACCCGACGAGTATGTCGCGGATTACTTCGACTGGTATGCCGAAGAGTTCGACGAACATCTGACCGAGAACCTGCTCTATACCGGCCCGCAACAGGTCGCCGGGACCTTGCGCGTGATGCGCCCGGACGGTGTTGGCCGGACGATTGACCTCGGGTGTGGCACTGGTCTCGTGGGACTTGCAACACAGGGTCTGGTCGGCCCGATCATCGGGGTCGATCTCTCGCCCGAAATGCTGCGTATGGCCGCGGCACGCGAGATATATGAAACCCTGGTCGAGGAAGATCTGCTCTCGGCGATGCAGGCACAGCCCGATGAGAGCGCCGATGCGATCCTTGCGGCGGATGTATTTGTCTATACCGGCGAACTCGCGCCGCTGTTTGGCGAATGCTGGCGGGTGCTTAGCCCGGGTGGCATTTTCATTGCGACTTTCGAGGACGCGCTCGGCACGAGCGAGACCTGGAAGCTCGAACATTCCGGGCGTTACACCCACGCGCTTGGCTATCTTGAAAAGATCGCTGCCGAGGCCGGATTTTCAACCGTCGAATCCAGCTCGACCGTCTTGCGTATGGAGTATGAAAAGCCGGTCCAAAGCCTGCTCGTCAGCTTCGAACGTGCGCCCGACGCCGGATAGCAAAACGCCCGACCGGGGCCGGGCGTCTGCCAACAATTTGCTTGTCGTGCCGGTGGCCAGTTAGGCCGCCTTGGGCACTGCGTTTTCGGCGACCATGCCGAGGAAGGTTTCGGTCAGGGCCGCACCCGCGGCCGCCGACGTGGCGGTGATCAGGTTGCCTTCCGTCACGACCTCCTCGTCGGGCACCCAATGGGCACCGGCGCGGCTCAGCTCTTCGCCGAGCTCGGGATCGCCCGCGAGGCGGCGGCCGGCGGCTACATCGGCGGTCACCAGCAGTCTGACGGCCTCACCGATAGCGAGTACCGGCTGCTCGGCGTCGAGGAACGCCGAGATCAGGCGTTTGGTGTGGGGGTTTTCCGACAGGGTGAGCGCGCTGTTGCGCCCGTCGGGAAGGATCAGGCCGCAATAGTCTGCCGCCAGTGAATCGCCGATGGCCTCGTCGGCCATGAAGTGATGGCCCCAGGCATCGGCATGCCAGCCCTGGACCAGCCCGCCATCGGGGGAGATCACCTTCATCGGACGTCCCTTGGCGATCAGCATTTTCTGCGTGTCGGAAAAGGTGAGCTCGGCGAAGCCGGCGGCGGCGAGAATTGCGATCGGTAGTTTTTCGTCTGCCATTTACACACTCCATATATGTGAGGCGTGCGCTGAGTCGGGAGGACCGCCAGCGACGCGATGTATGACTGATCATCAGTTTGCGGCGAGGAAGGGCGCGCGCAATCCTGTGGGATATGCTCGTTCCGTATCGGTCTGGCGTTTTTCACGCAGGCCGGGGCGGTTTTTCGAAGATGACCGGAATGTAGGAATCAGACCTTCGAGAGTCAATCGGTCGAGGGTCCGATGTGCGTTTTCGCCGCACAAATTATCCACCGGCGACCTGGCTCGTCATCCGTTAGTTCGATGTGGCCTGGCTGTCGCGGCGCGGTGCGGAGATCGTCGAGGTGTTCGGGTTGTTGTCTTCGCGCGTGACCGAGCCCGTAAGTTCGCCGCCGGACTCGACTTCAATGCGACCATATTTGATGGTGCCGCTAACGTGCCCGCCGCTGCGGATCTGCAAAAGGCCGGTGACCGTCAGGTCGCCCTCGAAGCGGCCGTTGATTCCCGCCTCCGCGACAGTCGCGCTGCCGGTATAGATGCCCCCCTCCGAAACTTCGAGGATCTCACCCACCAGGGTGGCGTCGATCGTCCCTTCGACAACGAGCGTATCGCAATCCGAAATCTCGCCCTTCAGGTTGATGCCGGGACCAACCGTCATGCGGGCGCCGACGCTGCGTGGGGCGGGCCGGGGTTCCGTCGCACGGGCCGGTGCGCCCCCGGGTGTGGGGACCGGCGGAATCTCGTCCAGGCTTCGCGCAGGCTTGTCGTTGGTATTAACGGCGTCGTTCATGGTCGGGTTCTCGGGCGGCCCTGGCCGCAGGGTCGAGGGACTGTTTTCGGATTGTGATTTCTTGAACACTTTAGCTCATCTTGTACGGGTGGCGGCACGACAATTCTCGAAATGCGAGGATTGACAACCGATCAGCGAGGTTTATGGGCCGCAATATCCACAATCTCATGGTCGAGATAGGGCAACATCAAGACGACGCAAAACGAGCCGCTCATGGAGCGGCTCGTGTGCATTATTCCCGGGCCATCGGGATAATCTTGGATTTGTCAGCCTGTCACCGACCGCCGCAACTGGCGGTGTTCTGGTGAAGCCCTGTTCAGCGCTTTCTTACTGAGGTGCGTTGAACTCGATCGTGCGGATGTGCCAGGGGCCGGAGGCCTCGACCTGGAACTTCATCTGGCCCGGACGCGAGAAGGGCAGCTTGCCGACCATCGGCGGTGAATCATCACCGTCACGCGACTGGGGGGCGCTGGCGACCAGTTTACTGTCGTTGGTCGGGTCCAGCACCGTCAGCTGAAATGCTCCGCCGGTTGCGCGCCAGGAAATTTCGATCCGGCCATTGGTCTCGAAGACCTGGGTGACTTTGCTGTCGGCCGAACGCTCTTCGAAGATGAGCTTTGTGGCCTGTGCAACCGCTCCTGATGCCGAGAATCCGGCAATCGCGACGGCGAATGCGAGTGTAAGGACGATGGCGTGAATGTTTTTGGAACGGAATATCCTAGTTTAAGGTCTTGACATTCTGCCCCGTCGGGGTTACGTTTGATCCTGTCACCAGATCGAACCAATCCAAACGGGACAGAATGCCATGGACATTATACAAATATTCGAACGATTTCCCACACAACAAGACTGCATCGCCCATCTCGAAGCCGCACGGTGGGGCGACAAGCCGGTTTGCCCGTACTGCGGCTCACTCAACACGGCGCAAAACCAACACCGCCACCGCTGTTACGATTGCAAAACTTCGTTCAGTGTAACCGTAGGCACAATTTTTCATCACACACATATGCCGCTCCAAAAGTGGTTCTTGGCGATTATGCTCATTTTGAACGCTAAGAAGGGAGTGTCCGCGCTTCAGCTTTCGCGTGATCTCAATGTGAACAAGAACACGCCCCGGCGGATATCCATGCAGATCAGGAAGGCGATGACGCAAGCCGAGCAGCGCGGACTCCTGACCGGCATTGTCGAAATGGATGAAACCTACATTGGTGGCAAGCCTCGCAAGGGCACGAAAGGCGACGGGCCCGATGGGCAACATCGGCGTGGACGGGGAACGAAAAAAGCGCCCGTGATTGGCGCAGTCGAGCGTGGCGGCAAGGTGTCAGCGAAAGCCGTCCAAAAGGACAAGATGAAGGGCCGTCACATGCGGGCATTTGTGCGGGAACGTGTCGATACCGATAACGCCAGCCTGATGACAGACGAGCATAAAGCCTATCTGGGCATGTCTAAGGTGCTGCCTCACGCCGTCATCAAACACCAAGACTGGTATGTGGACGGCGACATTCACACCAACACCATTGAAGGCTTTTGGGCACTGTTGAAGCGCGGCATGTTCGGCCAGTTCCACAGCGTCAGCCGTCGCCACCTGCAACGCTATGTCGATGAGTTCTGCTACCGCTACAATTTGCGTGAAACAGATCCGTTTGCGGCCTTCGACCTCACCATCAACCTCGGGCTGGGAGTGCGGACATGAAAGAACAACCCCTCAAGGTTATTGCTGGTGCCCCGGATCACCCTTTGGTCATCAGCGGTATTCAGATTCAGTGCTACGTGCTCGAAGACGAAACCAGGGTTCTTAGCCAAGCCGCCGATCGACGCGCCGATCGACACGACGACGTTTCTGAGTGCAATAGGTAGAACGGGGCGACCTAAGTCGGGCATGACGACACCTTCAACATGCCCGTTTTTTTGAGAGCAAAGAGCTTAAACTCATTTATAAACAAAGACTTGATCAGTGCTTCAAGCCCAATCAAATTTCAGGCGGCTAGCGGCGGGAGTGTTGCAACCGGTTATAAGGCGACACTCCTTCCTCTAATTTGTTCTGTTTACCTTGAAGCACGGGCAGCCAATGTCCTTCTCTCTTCCCAGCAACACATTGCCGAGCGCGCCGAAATTCTCATTCGGGGCCTCGCGACAGTCGGTATCATTGCTCTGGTCGATGAGGCCACGGGCTATCAGCGGCTGCGAGAAGAACGTGCCCTTGCCACCATACTTGAGAAATTCATCGCGAAAGAGCTTCAGCAGTGGACTAAAACTTTTCCTTATGAGTTCTATCTTGAGATTTGCCGTCTCAAGGGATGGCCTAGTGACTTTGCCATTAAACGTCCCTCCGTGGTAGGCCACTACACCAAC
Organism: Alphaproteobacteria bacterium; assembly: GCA_965205535.1. Classification (GTDB taxonomy): domain Bacteria; phylum Pseudomonadota; class Alphaproteobacteria; order UBA6615; family UBA6615; genus UBA8079. The sequence goes on from CBDBHH010000005.1 coordinate 1,362,476, forward strand.
GATATTGTCTATGACCGTATTGCACCGGGACTACTAGCCGAGTTGAGAACCAAGAATCCCACACTGTCAACTGGACAGCGAAGGAGCAAACACCACCAATGGTTCACGCCTGATGCTGGCCATCCGAAGTTGAAAGAACATCTGATCGGAGTTATGGCACTGATGCGAGCCGCGCCTGCGTTGAACTGGGAAAGATTCAAGCGAAATCTTCAGCGTGCATTTCCGAAACAAAATGAGACCATCCCGCTTCCTTTGGATGATTAGCTTTTAGGCTCATTTTCCGGCTCAATAACTTGCGGTTCTGGCAGTTCGCAACGGCCCTCTATAGCGACCTGCCTTAGCGTCTTTTGCTCACCCTTCAGCCTTGCCACTTGATCTGAAACATTCCCGCCTGATAAAGACGAGACTGGAAGCCCAAGAAAAATTACGCCAATGGTATCGTTGCTTCTGGCATTCCGTTGCTGTTCGGATGCTTGCGCGAGCGCTTCCTCTATCCTCCGGCTTTCTGCGCCAAGTTGGTCACAGTTGTACTTTGTGAAAGCTAGCGGGCTGACATATGCAGGAGCAATGCTCTCAGGAGCTTTGGCGCAAGCGCTTACAGTCATGAACACCAAAAGAAAAGCGACGCCATCATTAAGACGCCTTTTAGTTGTAGGCATGGTTCTCTCCATTGTGCCGCGTCCGGCCTGGGTGCCGGGCCATTGCGAAGACCTTAAACTAGGAAATTCCGTTTTGGAAAGACTGTGCATTGGCTTCGCTCTCAGGTTGTTTTCGTTCCCTATTAACTCGGAAAAACGCGGTCGATAGTGCTCCGAAGAGCTAATAACCAGCGCATATGATAATACCGGATTGGTTGTGCGCAAAATGGTTAACGTCTGATCTTGTTTTTTCCGAGGCAAAAATACTGTTTCGCAATGGGTAGAAGCAATCGTCGTGCCAAGTATGGCGCGCCCGGCAGGATTCGAACCTGCGACCCTCGGCTTCGGAAGCCGATACTCTATCCAGCTGAGCTACGGGCGCGTCACGGGCGGGACAATTGCGCCAAAGGGCTCGAAGGTCAAGCAAAGCTGCAATTCGGCAACACATTGCCGGGCGGCCTCTCGCACCCCATATTGTCGCAAATAGTCAAATTTGGTGCCCTGAAGGGCGGGAGAATCGACAATGAGTAGCGACAGCGACTCCAAAATTGCGAAAACGGACGAGGAATGGCGCCAGGAATTGACGCCGGAGCAGTACCAGATTACCCGCCTGGCAGGCACCGAACGCCCGTTTACCGGCAAATATCACGATTCCAAGGACCCTGGAACGTTCCATTGTGTGTGTTGCGGCACGCCGTTGTTCAATTCCGGCGAAAAATACGATTCCGGTACCGGATGGCCCAGTTTCTGGCAGCCGGTCACCGAGAACGCGGTCGAAACCAAGGTCGACCGGGCGCATGGGATGGTTCGCAATGAGGTTGTTTGCGCAAAATGTGATGCCCATCTGGGCCATGTTTTCCCCGATGGACCGCCGCCCACGGGTCTGCGCTACTGCATGAATTCAGCTTCGCTCGATCTGAAATCCGACGACGAGGGCTAGCGTTTCACGAAACGCTGCTGCGGGTCGCCCTGATCTGCCCCCGACGGCAGGTCGCGCCCCGGGTCTTCGATCCAGCTCAGGATATCGCCCAGCACGACGTCGCCCTGCAAATCGCGCAGCAGCATGTGATAGCCGTCGTCATACACGGCGATCCGCCGTTGGCTGTCAGGCGCGTCGGGAAGGTTGGCGATCATTTTGCGCGAGGCATCCGGCGGCACGATGTCGTCGTTCGCACCGTACAAAAGCAGTGCCGGGGCATCGAAGTCGGGCGATGCGTCCAACGCCTCATCCATCAAATTGACGATGCCCCAGATCGCATCGACCCGGGTGTTCTTGATCACCAGCGGGTCGTTGCCGAGTGCGCGCAGCATCTCGACATTGTCCGACGGATTGCGCTTGATGCCCTGACCGCTGAGCGGCAGCCACGGCATGGTGTGGGCGAATAGCCACAGGCTCATGGATTGATAGAAGGGCATCGTCACCCGGCCCCACACGGCCGGCGCCACGAGAATCAGGCCGTCCACATCCAGCTCCCCTTCTGTTTCCGGGTCGATCCAGGCCGACATCAGGACCGCACCGCCCATGCTCTCGCCCATCGCGTATACGCGCGCGCCGGGATAGGCCGCGCGCGCCGCCTCGATCGCAGCCTTTGCGTCACTTCTTAGCCGGTCGCCGCCGGGCCATTCGCCGGCGTTCTCCGATGCCCCGAAACCGCGCTGGTCATAGGCCAGCGTCGCGATCCCGTTCTCGGCCAGGCGCGGCCCGATCTCGGCAAATGCGTTCGAGTAATCGTTGAACCCGTGCAGAGTTACAATCACCGCGTGCGGGGTGGTTTCTGGCAGCCAGCGGCGCAGCGGCAGCCGGGTGCCGTCGGGCGTGATGAAATGGGTTTCGGTCAGGGTTGGCGGCATTGGTGTCTCGGCGAGGGGCCCGGGGGCCTGGGTGCGTGGCGCGCAGGCGGCCAGCGCGGCGAGAAGGAGGAGGGTGAAACGAAACCTCATGCGGTGGTCGCGTCGCCCCGGGTCAGGGCCAGGAACACGTCTTCCAGATCGGGCTCCTCGGTGGAAAGGTCCGCCACGGTGAGGCCCGCCGCCGAGACCGCGTCGAGAATCTTCCGGACTTCGGTCTCACGCGTGCGGTAGCGGAAGGTGAGGGTGCGCGCGTCGCTAAGTTCTGCGTTGAACGCCTGCAAGCCAGCCGGCAACTCGGTGAGGTCGTCGGTCACGGCGATGCGCAGTTCCTTGTTGTCGAGCCGCTCGACCAGCGCGCGGGTCTCGTCGCATGCGATCACCTGGCCTTCGTTGATGATCGCGATGCGGTCGCAGAGTTCCTCGGCTTCTTCCAGATAATGTGTGGTCAGCACCACCGTGGTGCCGTTCTCGTTGAGTTCGCGCACAAAGGCCCAGAGCGACTGGCGCAATTCGATATCCACACCGGCGGTTGGCTCGTCGAGGACCAGCACCGGCGGGTTGTGGACCAGCGCCTTGGCAACCAGCAGCCGGCGGCGCATGCCGCCCGACAGCGACCGGGAATAGGCCTCCGACTTGTCGGTCAGCCCAACCCGCTCGAGGATTTCCGTCGTGCGCCGTTCGACCGGCGGCACGCCATAGAAGCCGGCCTGTACTTCCAGCATCTCGCGCGGGCTGAAGAAGGCGTCCAGGTTGAGCTCCTGGGGCACCACGCCGATTGCCGCACGGGCCTGGCGCGGTTCCTGGTCGATGTCGATACCCCAGACCTTTGCTGTGCCGCTGGATTTGATCACCAGCCCGGCGAGGATGTTGATGAAGGTCGACTTGCCCGCCCCGTTCGGCCCCAGCAGGCCGAAGATGCCGCCGCGCGGCACTTCCAGATCGACCGCCTTGAGGGCATGCACCCTGGCACCGCCGTCGGCCCGGTAGGTCTTGTCCACGCCCACGGCCGAGATCGCCAGGTCGGGCAGCGTGCCGTGGGGGCTATCCGTGGCGGTTTCGGCGGGTGTGTCGTAAGGGGTCATGGCGGTCGGTTCGATTGGCGCGGATTGAGGGTTCGGAAGATGTTGTCGCGATCAGGCGCTTCGCCTATGTATGGCGTCCACGCGCGCGGCACAACCGCTCGTGTATCCGATGTCGCCAGTCTGGGAGTTCGCCGACCATGCAGCCGCCCGAAACCATCGAGGTCGACAGCCGCGAGATCGCCTGTGACGGCGGCGCCGGCGCGCTCGGCCACCCGCGCGTGTTCCTGAACATGGGCGACAAGAATGAGATCGACTGCCCCTATTGCGGGCGCCAGTTTGTGTTGTCCGCAGACGCGCCCGCGTCCGCCGGGCATTGATCACACCCGACCCGCCACTTCCCGCACCGCTCGTGACCGGGCGTATGGCGCTCGTGCCCGTGGGGCGTGACCTGGCCCGCGCCCTCCTGACCGACCGCAAGGCGGCGGCCGAGCTGGCGGACGGCGCCATCCATCGTGATTTCCCCGATGCGGATCTGGCGGCCAAGCTGCCGGCCTTCGCCCAGCGCCTCGACGACGCGGCCAACCCCGCGCTCGGCCGCACGGCCCCGGCCGATCCTGCGGGCTGGGGTCTGTGGCTGTTCCGCTACACCACCGAGCGCATGATCGTCGGCGCGGCCTCGTTCACCGGCCCGCCCAACGCGTCGGGCGAGGTCGAGCTCGGCTATCAGATCGTGCCCGCCCATCGTCGCCGGGGCCTCACGGTCGAGGGCTGCGCGGCGCTGGTCGCCTGGGCGTTCCACGACAGCGCCACGACGGCGGTCGTCGCGGACTGCGCCGAGACGAACACGGCCTCGATCCGCACGTTGCAAAAACTGGGTTTCACCCATGAGCGCACCGCGCGCGATCGCTTCCACTGGCGCCTCGCGCGGCCCTGAACATCTAGGATGGCGGGTCCGGTGGCAGGCGAACATGCCCGGCCGCATCGATCTCCATCCCCGGGTTCCACGCCACCTCCCACAGATGCCCATCCGGGTCGGCGAAATAACCTGAATACCCACCCCAGAAGGCCTCCTCGGCGGGTTTGGTGATGCGCGCGCCTGCGCTTTCGGCCAGTGCGAGCACGTCGTCGACTTCCTCACGTGAGCGGGTGTTATAGGCGAGCGACGTGCCGCGGAAGCCCGAACCCTCGGCGTCGGGTAACCCCGCATCGGCGGCCAGGGCGTCCCGGCCATACAGGCCGAACACCACGCCGGCGGCCTGGAAGAACACCACCTCGCCGCTGCCCAGCGTCGACGGGGTCCAGCCCAATCCGTCGGCATAGAAGGACCGCGAGCGCGCGAGGTCCGTGACACCGAAAGTGATGAGACTGAGCCGTTGTTCCATGTTGATGCGTTCCTGTCTGTTCTGGGTTTCGATCGTAACAAGCGCGCCCGCCCGGGTCTGGCCTATACTGCAGGCGAACGCATTTGGGAGAAGAACGCATGGCCGACTACACGCTCTATGGGCACCCGCGCTCGGGCAACGCCTACAAGACCGCGCTGATGCTGTCGCTGACGAGCACCGAATATGACTTCGAGCCGGTCGATCTGATGGATGGCGGCAACCTCACGCCCGAGTATCTCAAGGTCAATCCACTGGGCAAGGTGCCCGCGCTGCGCCATGGCGACGTGCTGCTGCGCCAGAGCCACGACACCATGCGCTACCTCATCGAGCAGACCGGGCAGTTCGGCCCTGCGAACTGGGATGAGGAAGCGCGGATCGGCGACTGGGTCGGCTTCGCGGTGGATTTCTTCGGCTACGGCCTCGCCCGCCTGCGCTTCGAGCTCCTGTTCGGCGCCGGCCCGGGGCCGGTCATGGACTTCTTCAGGAAGCCCGCCGATCGCGGCCTGGGGGTCATCGAAACGCATCTGGCCGAGAATGAATGGCTGGCCTGTGGCCGGCCGACGATCGCCGACATCGCCTGCTACCCGGTCTCGTCATTCCTGGTGGACGCCGGCTACGACGCGGCGGACTTCCCCGGCATGATCGCCTGGCAGGAGCGGTTCAGGGCACTGCCCGGCTTCGGCACCCAGCTCGACCTGATGCCGATCGAAAACTGGCCGCCTGCGGAGTAGGCCACCGGATTCTCCCTTCCTAGAATTTCTCCGTCCACGGCCGCAGGTCCAGTTCGTGGGTCCAGGCGCTGCGGGGCTGGGCGTGCACCTGCCAGAAGGTCTCGGCGATGGCGTCGGGGTCGAGCATGTTGTCTTGCTGGTCCATGGCGTCGAGCTCTTCGGCGCTCTCGGCGAAGCCCTGGCGGATTTTCTCGCCGTCGATGGCCCCGTCGACGATGATGTGGGCCACATGTACGCCCTTGGGGCCGTATTCCCGTGCGGCGGACTGGGCGACCATGCGCAGGCCCGCCTTGGCCGCGGCGAACGCAGAATGGCCGTTGGCGCCGCGGAGCGAGCCGGTGGCACCCGTAAAGAGCAGCGATCCGCCGCCGCTCGCGGCCATGCGTTGGGTGGCCTCGCGCGAGACCAGGAATCCGCCGAAGCACGACACCCGCCAAAGGTGCTCGAACAGCCAGGTCTTGGTCTCGGCCAGGGGGTGGCGCACGTTGGGCCCCGGGTTGAACGTCACGCTCCGGATGGGCGCGTGGGCGGCTTCCACCGCGTCAAACAACGCGGCGACCTCGTTTTCCTTGCGCACGTCGAGCACATGGATCGAGGCGCTGCCGCCTGCGGCCTCGATCTCGCCGGCCCGTTCGGCGAGCCGATCTTCCGTCCGCCCGGCCAGTACCGCGTGCAGCCCGCCGGCGGCGAACCGCCGTGCGACGGCGGCCCCCGTGCCCCTTTCGGCGCCCACGCCGATGATGATCGCTGAACCGCCTTTGACCTCTGCCATGGAAACTCTCCCGTTTGCTTTCGCCGGTTTTACACAGGCCACCGGCAGCACGGCCTGTCTGGGCGTGCGGAATCGCGCTAAAATTAGCCTATGGCAGCAAATAAAACATCCGCGGGCGACAGCCCCGCGCGTCTGTACCTGATCGACGGCTCGGGCTTCATCTTCCGCGCCTTCCATTCGAGCCCGCTCGACGCCTTCAAGCGCTCCGACGGTGTCCACACCAACGCGGTGAACGGCTACGTCAACATGCTGCTCAAGCTGATCGACCGGGCCCATGACGACGGCGCGCTCGACTACATGGCCGTCATCTTTGATGCCGCCCGCAAGAATTTCCGCAACGACATTTACCCCGAATACAAGGCCAACCGGGACGAGCCGCCCGAGGAGCTGCGGCCCCAGTTCCAGCTCGTCCGCGATGCGACGGTGGCCTTCGGCCTGCCGGCCATCGTCAAGGAGGGCTTCGAGGCCGACGATTTGATTGCCACCTATGCCCGCGAGGCCGAGGCACAAGGCATCGAGACGGTCGTCGTCTCGTCGGACAAGGACCTGATGCAGCTGGTGCGCGAGCGGGTGCTCATGCTCGACCCCATGAAAGACCTCGTCATCGGCGAGGACGAGGTGATGGACAAGTTCGGCGTCGCCCCGGACAAGGTGGTCGATGTGCAGTCGCTCGCCGGCGATTCCACCGACAACGTGCCCGGCGTGCCGGGCATCGGCGTGAAGACGGCAGCACTCCTGATCAACGAGTATGGCGACCTCGACACGCTTCTGGATCGCGCGGAAGAAATCAAACAGAACAAACGCCGGGAAAACCTGATCGAGTTCGCCGATTTGGCCCGGGTCAGCCGCGAACTGGTGCGCCTGAAGGACGATGTCGAGACCGAGCACGAGATCGAGGATTTCGCGCTGAAGGACCCGGACCCGGCTACGGTCATCGAGTTCCTCCAGGCCATGGAGTTCCGCACGCTCACCCAGCGCGTCGAGAGCCGGTTCGTGGCCAGCGGGCTGATCGACGCCGCCGAGACCCAGGCCGCGATGGCCGCGGAGGCGCCCAGCGACGACGAATACGAGCTGGTGCAGGACGAGAAGGCGCTGAAAGCCTGGATCGACGGCGCCCGGGACGCGGGCGTGGTCGCCTTCGACACCGAGACCACATCCCTCAACGCCATGCGGGCGGAGCTTGCCGGTTTTTCACTGTCCTACGCGCCGGGCCGTGCCTGCTACGTGCCCGTCGGCCATGTGGCGCCGCAATCAGACGACGAGGAGCTCGACCTGCTCGGCGAACCTGTGGCCGACAGCGAGAAGTCCAACGGCAAGGCGAATGGCAAATCAAACGGCGCGCTGAAGCAGATCGACCTGGCCAAGGCACTCAAGCCCCTGAAGGACCTGATCGAGGACCCTTCCGTGCTCAAGGTTGCCCACAACGCCAAGTATGATTTGCTGGTGCTGGCGCGGGCAGTCGAGAAACATCTCCCGAAAGCCAAGCCGCTGGCGCCGGTGGCCATCGACGACACGATGCTGCTCTCCTATGTGCTCGATGCCGGGCGCAACAAGCACGGGCTGGACGACCTGACCTTCCGCCATCTCGAACGCGAGAACATCAAGTTCGAGGAGGTGGTCGGCAAGGGCAAGAACAAGATCACCTTCGAGGAGGTGCCACTGGACAAGGCACTGGACTATGCCGCGGAAGACGCCGATGTCACCGGGCGGCTCCATTCCCGCTTCAAGCCACGGTTACCCGGCGAGCGCATGACCGCGGTGTACGAGACCATCGAGCGGCCGCTGGTCCCGGTGATCGTCAACATGGAACGCGCGGGCATCAAGGCCGATGCCGAGACCCTCATGGACCTGTCGAAGGACTTCGCCAAGCGCATGGCGAGTTTGGAGAAGAAGGCCCACAAGGTGGCAGGCGAGGAGTTCAACGTCGGCTCGCCCAAGCAGCTGGGTGAAATCCTGTTCGACAAGCTCGGCATCGAAGGCGGCAAGAAGGGCAAGACGGGCGCCTACACCACCTCAGCCGACGTGCTCGACGACCTGGCGGCCCAGGGCCATGAGCTGCCCCAGATCGTGCTCGACTGGCGCCAGATGCAGAAGCTCAAATCCACCTATGCCGACGCGCTGGTGGAGCAGATCCACCCCGAAACGGGCCGGGTCCACACGTCTTACGGCATGGCCATCGCCCAGACCGGGCGGCTGTCGTCCAACGACCCCAACCTGCAGAACATCCCGGTGCGCACGGAAGAAGGCCGCAAGATCCGCGCGGCTTTCATCGCCGGCAAGGGTAACAAGCTGGTCAGCTTGGATTACTCCCAGATCGAGCTCAGGGTCGTCGCCCATGTGGCCGGCGAGGAAGCGCTGATCGCCGCCTTCCAGGACGGGCAGGACATCCACGCCATGACCGCCAGCCAGGTCTTCGACGTGCCCATCGAGGGGATGGATCCTATGGTTCGGCGAAACGCAAAGGCCATCAACTTCGGCATCATCTACGGCATTTCCGCCTTCGGGCTGGCGCGCAATCTCGGCATCGAGCGGGGCGAGGCGGGCGCCTACATCAAGGCCTATTTCGAGCGCTACCCGGCCATCAAGCAGTATATGGACGACACCAAGGCCTTCGCCCACGAGGCGGGCTTCGTCGAGACTATTTTCGGTCGCCGCATCTACCTGACCGGCATCAAGGACAAGAACCAGGCTGTGCGCGGCTTCGCCGAGCGCCAGGCGATCAACGCGCCCATTCAGGGGGCCGCCGCCGACATCATCAAGCGCGCGATGATCCGCGTGCCCGACGCGCTTCAGAAGAAGAAGCTCTCATCAACCATGCTGTTGCAGGTGCATGACGAGCTGCTGTTCGAGGCCCCGGCGGGCGAGGTGGACGACCTCATCGACACCGTCCGCGACGTGATGGAGGGGGCAGCCGCCCCCGTCGTCAACATGGCCGTGCCTTTGGTGGCGGATGCCGGTATCGGGGATACGTGGGACGAGGCGCACTAGCGTCACCAACTGCACCTGTCAGGGAAATTGGCCGGTTCGGCGCGTCGAGCCGTGCCGCTCTGTTCGCTTGGGTTATTCACAATCTACTGCTGTGCACGGTCGCGAATCCGACGGCGAATCGCATATTCTCTTAAAATCAAAATTTGTAGAGCCAGCGCCCTATGAGCAACATTTTCCATCTCGCGATTCTCGCCGGGCACCTGCCCGACACCCTGCCTTTCTACACCGACATCCTGGGCTGCGAACTGGGCCCGTCGGAGGACGGCAAGTGGCAGGATATCGATTTTTGGGGCAATGAGCTGACGCTCCACGAAAGCACCCCGAGAGCCGGGAAGGGCGACGACCGGGAGCGCCACGACGTGGACATGGGGTCTGTGTGCGTCCCCCATTTCGGCATCCATATCGCGTGGGATGCCTATGTGAAGATCCGGGAGCGCGTGCGCGGCTCGGTTGGTTTCCACGACGCGCCGTATATTCGCTTCGAGGGCCAGGACACCCAGCAGGAAACCTTCTTCGTCGAGGACCCCAACCACAACGTGCTCGAGATCAAGAGTATCCAGGGGACCTACTACGCGGCGCGCTAGGTGCGCGCGAACCCGCGACTTGCGAATCTACGTCCAGAAGTTGTCGCCCTCTGCGGGGCGTAGCCGCCAGTTCTCGACATCACGCCACTTGTCGTCAGCGAGCGCCGTGCTCCTTGTGGGTTTGCACAGGAAATTCAGCTGCCCCATGCCGAGCAAACCGCGCCGGCGCATGGCGCGCTGCTCGGTTGGGTCGGCGGTGCAGACTTCGACGGCGTCGGGGGAAGTTTGCGCCGCCGCGGCGATGCCCAGTGCCAGCAGTTGAGGTTCGGGCAGGGCCGCGTCGAAGCTCATCCAGTCCTGTACTGACGCGATGGTCACGTCTTTGACGTGGCGCTGGGTCACGTCGTCGAAGTGGCGCTGCTTGGTCAGCACGTAGCCGGCGATTTCGTCGGAGTTGTTTCTGTGAACCAGGTGGAGCGCAGTTTTGCGGGTGGGCACGTCGTTGAACTCGGTGCTCAGCAGCCAGTTGATCCAGGCGGGGGAGCGATGCGCGGCCGCGCCCTCGGGTACCGGGAACTTCGCCGCTAGTTCTTCCGGCATTCGCTCGGCGGGCACCAGCTCGTAGCCGCCGGGCGTGGGGGAAAGCGCGCGGCGGGCGGCGAAGGCCAGGTCGGCCAGCGGCGCGAGCAACGCGGCCAGCGCCTCGGATTTCAGATAGGCCGCGAGGAACCGCCGGGAGCGGCGCACCTGCACGTAGCGTGGCAGGGACAAATTCGCCCAGCGCAGGTTGGTGTACAGCGGCAGTGCGATCTGGGAGACGCCGAAGGCGCCGATCCACCCGCCCACCGTCTGCATCTTCATGGCCAGCATCAGGCCGATGCCCGTCGCCCGGTGTTTCTCGGGCACGCCCAGTGCAGAACCCCAGATGACGGGGGTTGCCGCGCCGTCGATGGTGATCTCGCCGGGGAACAAATCGACCTTGCCGACGACTTTTCGGTTTCCGTCTTCGTCGGTGGCCAGCCCGATCAGCTGCGCGGGGTCGTCGTCGCTGCCCAGCGGGTTGGCGAGGAACGCCTCGCGCTTGTCGGGCGGCAGGGCCGCGAGCCCGTCCGGGTCCACCTCGGTTGTGTGCAGATGCGCGTCGTTGCCGGCGCGCAGGTCGCCCCGGGTCACGATCTCGATCGAGAGTTTCGCGCTCAGCTTTCTGAATCCGCTTGGGAAGAAGGCGGCTGGATGTGCAGGCGCTTCATGCGGTCGGAATGCAGCGGCTCGCTGGTGAAGCTGATCTTCACCGGCACCTTGAAGTCGTCGAGCCGCTCGGTGCAGAAGGCCTTGATCCGTGCGCGCACTTCCGCCGGGGTGCCATCTGTGTCGGTCCGGTGGATGTTGGTGCAGACGATCTGGCCCATGATCGGGTTCTTCTCCTTGAACACCACCGCGTCTTCCACGTCGGGGGATTCGAGCAGCACCGTCTCGACTTCGGCCGGGTAGACCTTCTGGCCGCCCACGTTAATCAGCTCGGAATCCCGCCCGAGGATGCGGAAATAGTCGCCGTCCACCTCGACCCGGTCGCCGGTCATGAAATAACCGTCCTCGGTGAACGGGCTCGGCGCGTTGAGATAGCCGAGCATGGCCGAGTCCGCCTTGATCTCCAGCATGTCGTCGACCACCCGCACGTCATAGCCGTCTCCGCCGATCTTCACCCATAAACTGTCGCTCGACCGGGACTTGGCGCGCAGCACCCCCAGCTCGATCAGGCCATAGGTCTGGCGCGCCTCCACGTTGGGGAAGATCTTGCGCAGGTCCTTGAGGGTTGAGTCCGGCATCGGCTCGGCGCCGTAACTGATCAACCGCAGGCTGGCCAGGTCGCGGCCCTCATAGGCGCGGCTGATCAGCAGCATGTTCAGGAAGGACGGCGTGCCCGGCAGAAGCTCGATCCGGTGGCGCTCGATCAGCTCGCAGACATATTCGGGGCTCTGGCGCTCGGTCAGCACCACCAGGCAGTCGTTGGCCAAGGCATGCAGCAAGGTGTTGAGGCCGCCCCAGTGATCGAACATGAGAAGGTTGAGGGTGATCAGCGCGCCGCGCTTGGTTTTGAACTTCTCCAAGAGCTTGGCGAAGTCATGCACCACGCCTTTCGGCAGGCCGGTGGAGCCGGACGTGAACAGGACGAGGCCCGGCGCGTTGGCGTCGGTGAGTTTCCGGTAGAGCTCGTGCTTTTCGCGGACGGGCTCGCCCGAGCTGCGTTTCGTGAAGGCGACGTCGGTGCCTTCGGTCACGTCGATGATCATCGACGGGTCGACCATGTCGATCAGGGCGGGGTTGCGTTCGCGCGTCAGCGGCAGCAGGGGTACGACGATGGCCTTCAGGTCGATCAGCGCCAGCAGGAGCGACGCCGCTGCGGGCGCATATTCGCTGCACAGCACCACCACGTCGCCGGGGCCGACGCCCTCGGCTTCGAGCGTGTCACGCCGCGCGGCGATGTCGTCCGCCAGCCAACCATAGGTGTAGACGTCGTCGCGCCAGGCGATCGCCGGGCCGTCCGGGTTGTCCCGGAAGCGCTCGATGAAGAAGCCGATATCGCTGTCGCTCATGGGCCCGACCCTACAGGTGTACCAGGGCGGTGCCCCAGGACAACCCGACGCCGAAGCCGCACAGGACCGCCAGATGCCTGGGCTTGGCGGTCCGGTCGTCGAGCGCCATGCGCAGGGCCACCGGGATCGAGGCCGAGACCAGGTTGCCCGTGTGGGACAACCGGTTCACGAGCTTCTCGTCGGGGATTTTCAGCGCCTTGGCGATGGAATCCAGCGCCACCTGGCTGGCCTGGTGGAACACGAACAGATCCACATCGTCGAGGGTGTAGCCGTTCTTCTCGAGGATCGCCGTCACGTGCCGGGGGATCGTCCCGTTGAAGAAGGACAGCACCTGGAAGCCTTCCATGGTGATGTCGGCCGGGGTGCGGATGTTGCCCGACTTGTCTTCCGTCTCGATCGATGTCGCATCGCTGAGCGGGGTTCGGGCACCTCCGGCGGGCACCATGAAGCGGTCGTAGAACTTGCCCTCGGAGCCGAGTGCCACGTCGATGACGTGATGGTCCTCGTTGCTTTCCCTGAATACCGTCACCGCGGCGCCATCGCCGAACAGCACCCGGGTCGAGCGGTCGCCGGGGTTGATGAGGTGCGAATAGGTGTCCGCGGTCGCCAGCAGGACCTGGGTGGCAGCGCAGCTGACGATCAGGCTGCGTGCGACCTCCAGCGCGTAGACATAGCCCGAGCAGCCCATGTTGATGTCCAGCGCCATGACGTTCTGGGGCAGCCCAAGTTTGCCGTGCAGCAGGCAGGCGTTGGACGGGATCGGATAGTCCGGGGTTTCGGTGCAGAACAGCACGGCGTCGATCGCACCCAGGTTGAGCTTGCCCTCGTTGAGCAGCTGCTGGCAGGCGGTCATCGTCAGGTCCAGCGCCGTCTCGCCCGGAACTGCGATGTGCCGGGACAGCACGCCGGTGCGCGCCTCGAGCCGGTCGAAGTCCCAGTCCGGATACTTCGCCCGCAGGTCGTCATTGGTGACCACATTGTCGGGCAGGTAGTAGCCGATTTGCTGAATGCGGATGCTCATGATGCCACGTCCTGGAGGTTGTCGAGCAGGTCGCCCAGCGCCATGGACGCGCCATGGCCCGGATGGGCCGTCAGGTCCCGGGGCAGGGTGTTGAGCATGGCGACGGATTTTTCGAGCGCTTCGCCATCGCCGCCGGGCAGGTCGATGCGGCCCACGCCGGCGGGCAACACCGTGTCGCCGGTGAAGAGTTCCCCGCCGATACGCAAGCACACCCCGCCCGGCGTGTGGCCGGGCGACGGCAGGACGTCGATGTCGAAGCCCGCGATCGTGAGTTCGGTAACATCGGTCAGGTCATGGGTGATCTCGGGTACCTTCAGGGCCTCGCCCGGGTCGATCACCATCTTGTAGAGGTTCATCCGCTTGAGCAGCGCCTCGTCGGCCCGGTGCAGATAGAATGGGACGTCGTGTGTCGCCATCAACTCGGCCACCGCGCCCACATGATCGAAATGGGCGTGGGTGCAGATGATCGCGGCAGGCTGCCAGCCGTTATTGTCGAGGATGGCCGCGATGCCGTCGGCGTCGCTGCCCGGATCGATGATCAGGGCGTCGGCGCCTTCACCGACGATGTAGGCGTTCTCGCGGTAGATGCCGTTGGTGAATGTCTCGACTTTCACCGGACCCCGCCGAAATACACGACCTGGTTGGTGATGTTCTTGGCCGCGTTGGAAGCGAAGAAGTCCACCGCCTGGGCGATCTCTTCCGTTGTGATCAGGTCGGGCTTGATCAGCTCCGCCTGCTTGTCGGCGAGCCCCTTGTCCGACAGCCCCTCGGCCATCCCCGAACCCTCGACGAGCGACAGGCCCAGCGTGTTGATGGTGATGTCGGTCTTGCCGATTTCGCGCGCAAGCGTGTGGCCGAGATTTTCAAGTCCGGCCTTCGAGGCGTTGTAGAGCGCCCCGCCGACGCTGCCCAGCGGCACGTTGATCGAGGAGATATTGACGATCCGGCCGTGCTTTGCGCGCATCATGTGCTTGATGGTCTCGCGCAGCACCGTGAAGGCGCCGACCAGATTGGTCTCGAGGATTTCGCCGGCTTCGGCGCTGCCGGTCAGCAAGGCGGGTTTAGACTGGGTGATTCCGGCGTTGTTGATCAGCAGGTCGATCGCAGCACCTGCGTCCACCACGGCCTTGAAGACATCGCGGACGGCGGCCTCGTCGGTGATGTCGGCCTCGATATGCGTGTAGTTGTCGTGGGCGAAATCACCCGCACCGCGCGCGCAGCCGAACACGGTATGTCCCGCGCCCGCGTAATGGGCGGCCAGCGCCCGGCCGATGCTGCGGCTGGCGCCTGTAATCAGGATGGTGCGCGGATCGCTCATAAGCCCCTGTTTTTATGACAGGACGCCGTCGAGATGGGCGGCCAGGCTGCCCACGGTCTCGAACGGGTTGTTGTCGAGGCCCATGGTGGATTCGTCGACCAGGACCACCGATTGGCCGGTTGCGTCCTGGATGTGATTTTCGATCGCGACAATCAGGTTCACCAGCTGGAGTGAGTCCATGCCGTCGTCGCTGCCGAACAGGCGCGTCCCCTCGGCTTTCTCGATCAGCTGGGCGCCGGGGCCCTCGTCGGCGATTTGCGCATTCAGCTCTTCGATGGCGGCGTAAATGATGTCCAGGCTCTGGCTCATGGATGCTCCTTAACTGCGCGGAACTCCGCGTCTGCGTGGTCACGTTGCTGATATCACCGAAGCCCCTGCGTTCGCAACGAACAGCTTGCCATGAGATTGCCGGGTTGATCGCCAAATCGTGAAACGTCTGCGCGGCCACGGAGCTGGTTCGCCGGGCGGATTGCGGCCTAGAGTCCGCGGGCCTGCTTGCCGTATTCCGTCCAACAGATATGTGGAGACATCAATGATGATCCGACTACCCAGCCTCGCGGCAATCGCTGCCGCGACGATGATATTCACCGGGGTGCTGGCACCCCAGGCACACGCCCAGCAAGAGGCCAAGCGATCGATCACGGAGATCGCGCCCAATCTTTACCGTTTCCAGAATAACTTCCACACCTCGGTTTTCCTGGTTACCGATGACGGCGTGGTCGCGACTGATCCGATCAATGCTGCAGCCGCAACCTGGCTCGAGAATGAGATCCGCACGCGCTTCGGCCAGGAAATCCGCTACGTCGTCTACTCGCACGATCATGCCGATCATATCGCCGGTGGCGAGGTCTGGGACGATACGGCGGTCGTGGTGTCCCATGTGAATGCACGTGACACCATCATCGCCGCCAAGCGGCCCACGGCGGTGCCGGAGCTGACCTTCTCTGACGAGCTGGTTCTCAACCTGGGCGGGCAGACCGTCGAGCTCAAATATGTCGGGCGTAATCACTCGAACAACATGATCGTGATGAATTTCCCGGCCCAGCGTGTGCTGTTCGCAGTCGATTTCATCCCGATCCAGGCGGTCGCCTTCCGTGACTTCCCCGATGCGTGGCTGCCCGAGTGGATCGATTCCGTACGCGCGGTCGAGGCGATGGATTTCGACATGCTCGCCCCGGGCCACGGCAAGATGGGCACGCCCGCCGACGTCACGGCGTTTCGAGAGTATATGGAGGATCTGTGGGCGGCGGTGAGCCAGGCCGTGGCCGACGGCAAGACGCTGGAACAGGCCCAAGCCGAGATCAAGCTGCCGAAATATGCCGACTGGTTCCGCTACGAGCAGTTCCTGCCGCTGAACATCGCCGGGGCCTATCGCATCCGGTCGGCGAACTGGCGCCGTTAGCGGGTTTCAACACTATTCCGGGTGAGAAGGGGTGTTATTCGGCAACTCGCCCCTTTTCCCCGGCAGCGTGACGGGATAAAACGGAACCAGCCAAATTATCGATAATCGAGGATTGTGCTTCATGTCACGCACGCAAGGACGTATTCAGAAGATCGAGCCCGAGGCCGTCGACGGCGAATTCGAAGAGTTCTACGGCGCTGTCACCGCTCTGCTCGGCCGGGTGCCGCATTTCTATCGGACGATCTCCAACGCCCCGTTTCTGGCGATGCTGCTGCTGCCCATCAATGCGGCGGCCCAGCGCGAATGGCCGGGAACCCGGGTGTCGGGCAAGCTCAAGGAAATGGTCGTCATCAAGACCAGCCATGTAAACGGCTGCGACTATTGCTACGCCCACAACACGTCGCTCGGACAGGCCGCGGGCATCACCCATGACCAGATCATCGCCATGTCGTCCGACGATTACCTGACGTCGGATCTGTTCAACGAGCGCGAGCGCGCGGCGATCCTGTGGGCGGAGAACATGACCCGCAACACCGCCCAGAAGAATGGCGACGTCTATGACCGGCTGCGCGCGAACTTCACCGAGGGCGAGATCGTCGAGATCACCATGCTCTGCGCGATGTTCAACATGATTAACCGGATCAATGATTCCCTCGACGTGTTGATCGAGGAGCAACCCGAGATCGACAAGATCCAAAGCTCCCTGCATCTCGACCCGACAAAGATGGGCGACTATCTGCGCTGGCTGGCCGACCACTGGCCGAGCGAGTTCGACTCGATGAACAAGCAGGCCGAAGACGCCGCTGCCTGACCGATCAGGAGTTGCATTGTCGGCCGCCATTAGTCCGTACAAACTGTGTGGATAGTTTGTGGGTATATTTGGCCCGGATAGCTGACTCGCGCCCCCGGCTGCATTAGCTTTAGCGCACGTAAGGGGAGGCGAGTATTGTTACCGCGCGGGCTGGAGGGCCCGCCCGGTACATATTTGTCTGGGGAAATATCCACATCAACCACGTGGTTCGCGGCACGCATGGCGATCGTATCGAATGACGACGTGGCCAGCTTCGAGGGATCGGAGTTGGCGACAGGCAAGGAAGGCGCGGCCACGCGGCTCGCGGTCACGCCTGCGCCGGCCGAGAATGTGTGGGTGCTGTGCCGGAAGCGCGCCGACGGTGAAGTGGAGACCATCCGTGCGTTTGACGACGAGGCGCGCGCGCGCCGACCTGGAGTTGGTGGAAAGCGTTTCCAGTGATCAATTCTGGATTTCTGCGGCGCCGATACTGCGGGCGCACGTGGCCGGAGGGGCGCCCGGCGACATCTCACATGTGCAGGCGCTTGCGCTCAGCTGGATGGCGCAGGGCGCAGAAGCCGAAGGTTCGATCACGCTCGATGACCCGGTGGTTGTCAGCCCGCGTCACGTACGCGGTTTCGTTTCCGTGCCGCCGCATGAGTGGCGAGAGATGGAAGAGCAGGGCTGGGTTCGTGATGGCATGATCACGCCGGACGGCGCTGAAAAGGTTGGCCTCGCCCGCCCGCGTCCCGCAACGGATGGCGACTAACCCGAAATAATCCGTCCTGGATTGGGTGCAGCGATCTGGGCGCCGGCGGCGTCGGACTGCTGCTGATCCAGGGTCGATTCCCACATGCGAAGCGCCAGCGTGAATCTTGAACCGCGACCCAGTTCGCTTTCCAGCGTGATATCACCGCCCATGAGCTGGGCAAGATTTCGAGCCACGTGCAGGCCAATACCGACCCCCTCGGTCGTGGTCGTCAGGGCATCCGAACGAACCCGGTGGAACCGGTCGAACACCGCCTGCTGCTGATCAATCGGGATCCCGATCCCGGTGTCCCAGATGGTGATATAGAGCAGGTCTTCCTTGCCGCGGACGATCTCCACGCCCACGCTGCCACCCGCTGGCGTAAACTTGAGCGCGTTGGTCAGCAAGTTGATCAGGATCTGTCGGGCGGCCGTCTCGTCGGCGATGACAGAAAGGTCTTCGGCAACCGGTGGTGCGACCAGCACGATTTCCGAATCCTTGGCCCGAACTTCGATCATGGAAACCGTATCGCGAACCAGGTCGGCAACGCCGAGTTCGATCAGGTCCATATCCGTGGTTTCGTTTTCGATCCGCACCGTGTCGAGCAGGTTGTCGATGATCTGCACCAGATGGCCGGATGCCGACAGGATGTTGTCCAGATAGGCCGGAATTCGCTCGCCGGCCGTGTCGGTTATCTGCCGCCGACAAAGCTCGGTGAAGCCGATAATTGCGTTCAGTGGCGTGCGCAATTCGTGGCTGGTCAGCGCCAGGAAATCGGTCTTGGCGTCGGAGGCCGACTGCGCGCGCACGAGCGTATCGCGCAGCTGTTCGTTGCGCAGTTCGAGGGCTGAAAGCGCCTGCTCAAGCTTCTGGCGGGCGGAGACCGCATCGCGCTCGGCCTCGAGCGCCCGGGTCACGTCCGTCCCCGTCCCGCGATATCCCAGGAAGCGTCCGTTTCCGGTATCGAAGAAGGGCATGCCGCTCAGGTGGATGCGCCGGGACTGTCCGGTCTCATCGCATGATGAAGAGGCGATTGCGGAACGGTCGCCGGTCCTGCATCAGAAGTTTCAAGTCCGGTACACCGGGCACCGGATCCGGCAGGCTGCCAAGCGAAAGCACATGTTTGCCGAGATGGGCTTCTGGCGGTGCGCCGGTGATCGCCGCGATCCGCGCTGACACCTCGGTCAGGCGCATGTCGGTATCGGTTTCCCAGACCCAGTCCGATGTGGACCGGATCGCGTCGGTCAGCTTGTCGTCGAGGGCTGTGAGGCGCTGTTCGGATGCGATCCAGCGGGTGATGTCCTCGAAATATCCATAGATGACGGGCGTGTCACCGTTTTCCGACAGGAAGTGACGTCCCCGGAAGGTCCGGGCGACACCGCCGATTTCGGCGCGTGTACGCGCGGGCTCGAAATGTCCGGTAGAGATAAGCGTATCGATGACAGTGGACAGAGCCTTTGGGGCGGTTGTCACATGTTCGGTGTCGTTTGCGAGGTTCCATGCCGCGCGGGCGAAATAGAGGAACGCGTCATTGTGCCAGGTGATCGTGCCGTCCGGGGATGCGACATATGCCGGCCCAAGATGTTCGAGCAAACCGGGGTGGGGTGCGTCCGTTGGCATTCGCAGCGATGATGCGGTGTTGCCTGTGCCGTCTGACGCGAAGGGTGCAACCTTTTGCATGCGGTCACCCGACGGTTTGCGGCGTGAATAAATACGCCCCTTTTCACCAGCAGATTTGTGCCGAACGATTTCAGTCATTGGTGGCTGGTCTGCCTCAAACACTTCGCGTGAACATGATGAACGGAACGTTAATCAGTTTTGACGGAAGTGGTTTATAAATGATTAGGGAATTATATACGATAGTGTCCAAATAACTCTTGACCCGCCGGAGATAAAATGATTCAATAGTGCCCAAGATAACGGAGATTCTTATGGCACAGAAAGCCCCCGGCAAGCACTATCGAGAAGGTATCAGCCTCCCAAAGCTGTTCAAGATGTTCCCCAGCGACGAAGCCGCCGAGAAGTGGTTCACGAAGGAACGCTGGGCCGATGGTCCCCACTGCCCGCATTGCGGTTCAGTCAACGCGCTATCCGGCGCGGCGCATAAGACCATGCCCTACCGCTGCCGCGAGAAGGAATGCCGCAAGCGGTTTTCGGTTCGAACCGGAACGTGCATGGAGGCATCAAATCTCGGTTTTCAGATTTGGGCCATCGCGATCTACCTCATGTCCACGAGCCTCAAGGGCGTCTCTTCAATGAAGCTGCACCGGGATCTGGATATCACGCAAAAGAGCGCGTGGCACCTTGCCATGCGGTTGCGCAAGGCGCTTGAGGATGATGGCGTGAGCTTGCCCTTCACGGGTCCGGTAGAGGCGGACGAAACATATTTCGGCGGCCGTCGTAAGAACATGCACAAATCCAAGCGGAAGGGCCTCACGGGGCGCGGAGCCGTTGGCAAGACGGCAGTCGTTGGCGTTAAGGACCGTGACACGAACAGAGTATCGGCCAACGTGGTCCGCGATACCACCGGCGAGACCTTGCGCGGCTTCGTCGAGGCGCGGTCCCAGGCAAGCGCTCAGGTCTATACGGACGATGCAACGGCCTACAAGGGTATCCTTCGCCCTCATGAGGCAGTGCGTCACTCCGCTGGCGAGAATATGTCCGCCTGATGGCGCATACCAACGGGATCGAGTCTTTCTGGTCCGGCCTCAAACGCGCCCACAAAGGAACGTTCCACAAGATCAGCCCGAAGCACCTCAAGCGGTATGTGAAGGAATTTGAGGGACGGCACAACAGCCGGGACGCGGACACGAAGCAACAAATGACGAGGGTCATTTCCGGGATGCAGGGCAAGCGGCTTCGCTATAGGGACTTGATTGCGGACAACGGACTGGATTCCGGGGCGCGATCCTGATGGTGCAGAACACATCGCACGCCGTCATGGCGCAGCGCTCGGAACCGACAGATAGTCTTGATGATTTCCCAACCCCGCCATGGGCCACAAGGGCGCTTGTCGAGCATGTCATCTCCGATCCCGTCAATGATGCCTCTCTGTCGGTCATGGAACCGGCTTGCGGACGCGGATATATGTCGCAAGCGTTGGCCGAGTATTTCGGCTCCGTCGCCTCCAGCGACATTCACGAGTACGGGTTTGCCGAAACCCGAGATTTCCTCGGGCCAACCCATGCGGCGGCGTCCGTCGATTGGATAATCACCAACCCGCCCTTCCGCCTTGCGGAAGATTTCATAAACTGCTCCCTGCCGATTGCCCGCATAGGCGTAGCAATGCTCGTTCGGACTGTCTTTCTCGAAAGTATTGGCCGCTATGAACGGCTCTTTTCAGCCTCTCCCCCAACCATCGTTGCCCAATTCAGCGAGCGAGTGCCAATGGTGAAAGGGCGGGTGGACCGGAAGGCGTCAACCGCGACCGGGTACGCTTGGCTGGTATGGCGGCATGGGCAATCGGACGCTGCGCGGTTGACGTGGATACCGCCTTGCCGAAAGCGGTTGGAGCGAGACGGCGACTATCTCGACAGCTTCCTACGGCCGGACAGCGGCGAACTGTCTGTGCCACATGACCTGTTCGCTCATGCCTGACCTTCTCACCATTATGGAACCGGAGATTGACGCGACGATAACCCGGCTCAATGGTCGCAAGTTTCGGGCGGACCCCATCGCCGGGCCGCACTTCTCTAAAATTGTCAGCGTCATGAGTTCAGCGTACAAGAGGCACGGATTCATAATCGAGCGCGCCATCCTGGAACAGTTGAAACTCAATCCGGGCTTTGAAGCTTGGGAGGATAGGACGTTCCAAGTGACGCCAGCTGCGGACCACATAGTTGACAGCACCATTGGCCGGCCTGAGGAAGTGTTCGGTTCCGAAACAGCCTATCGGGACGGCCACCGGACCTTACAGGTCGATGCAATTGTCTATGACGCTGAGACCCACCGCATACGGGCATATGAGATCAAGCGCGGGTCAGGCTTGCACGATGCGGGGAAACGGCGCTCAATCCTTCGGGATATGCTTTGCCTGCAAATCCTGTTGCGCTCTTACGGCCAAGCGCGGGGTTTGGAGGTGGCGGATGCGAGCGCGCACATCATCTTCTACTACGGTCAATGCTCAATTCGTAAGCCGTTCAGCCTGACGAAAGACGAATTGGACGAACATTTCGACTGGCCGGTGCTAGAGCCGGTCGAGAGCGTCAACGCGCTGTTCAAAGAGCGCCTGTTTGCAATCCTGTCAGGATGAGGGAGCATCCATTATGACCAACAAGACCAAACAGACGACAGACTATGATACTATATTGGATCGGTCCTCCAGGCCAACAAAGAAGGACATGAAGCGTGACGTGAGCGTTCCGGTCACGCCTAAGAGGCTAGTTAAGGCAGCTCTCAAGGGCGGTGCGAAACGACCCGACTCAAAGTAGGGAATCGCTGTAGTCACGTCCTCGGCAGTCGTCGCCCCACCTTTGTTCAGATGATCGGAAGCGGTTAGACAGACGCAACCGGCGTCTGAAAGGAGGTGTTGTCGATGGCAAGGGTTATGTGCCGCCCGGTTCGTGTGGGCAAAAAGCCTGGACCTAAGCGGGTGAGAGTAAAGCCTCACTCCAGGTCCAGGCCGACTCGTAAGGGCTGCTAGCACCCCGCTAGCGGGGGCGGCGACTGCCACCACCCAGATTCGTTGAATCACAAATTAAGATTCACGTCCAGAGCCTTTTTGATTCCACTCAATGATTTTGGGCACTATCGTATATAATTCCCAATGATTAATCGATGGGGTCAATTAATAAAACATTGTGAATCAATGACTTCTGGAGACATTTGAATGGAAAACACTAAGTTTTGGTATGCAGCCGAGACGAAACACGACATCTGCGTTTTGACGATTCAATACTGCAGCGCAACATGAGGCGGGGTTTTCGCGCTAGTAATGGGTCGTGATTCTCGTGTTATGATTTTCCTGTATTTGAATGTGTTTTCGTTTTTTCGCAGTTAATGCGCACCGTGGCGTGATCGACGTGGATAGGAGTGCGTTCCAGAGTTGTTCATCTCGCCCCGGCGCCGAGTGCGTCAGGACCGTCGGCGATGACCGATACAGGAACAACGGGCGACAGCGATCGGGTATCCGCGATCGTTAAGTGGTTCAACCCTATCAAGGGGTTCGGTTTCGTTCAGCCAGCGAACGGGACCGGAGATGCCTTCATTCATGTTTCTGTCCTCGAAGCCGCCGGTCAAAAAGACCTTCAGGATGGCGCGGAACTCGAATGTGAAATCGAGCAGGGCCCGCGCGGGCCAATGGTCTCGGTCATCCATAGCATCACCGCAGGGTCCGGCGAGGATGCAGAGACCGTCGACGAGAATGCACCTGTCCTGGAAGGGGTCGTGAAGTTTTTCGACGCCAACAAGGGTTATGGGTTTGTCGTACCCGATGGGGACGGGCAGGACGTGTTCGTCTCCGGCCGCGTGGTTGCCCAGTCCGGTTTACGGATGCTCGAGGCGGATTCGCGTGTGCGGGTCACAACCAAAATGGGTGACAAGGGGCCGCTCGCGCAGACTGTCGAATTGCTGGATGGTCCCAACCCGGCAGCCGAACCCTCTGAAGACTAGTTCCGTTTAGTGCAGAACCCGCAGTAAACCGGGCCCGTTGATCTGGCGGCCTTCGGTTTGGGTTCGATAGTTCTTTGTCGGACCGCGGTGTTCGGAACCAACCATTGCAGCAAAACAGTATCAAGCGCGGGATTCAGCGGCTCAACCCGATTGCAACCTGTTGAATTTACGGGGTTAGTTTCGCGCTAGTTGGGCCAACCGGACCAACTCCGCGCGCGCACTTTCCGGACTATCAATGATGGTATCGAAATCAACACGGGATTCCGTGTCGTTGCGCGCGAGGTTCATGCCTTCGGGATCGATACCGGTCATTGTCCAGCCCAGCCCGTGGCGATCGGCCAGCGCGCTCGCATAAGCATGCACAGCCTCGGCATGGTCGTTGTTCATATGCGTGACGATATCGGTCTCGGCCGCGGCCAGGGCTTCGGTATCGGGAGCGGACAGAAAGACTTCGTCTGCATCGAGTGTTTCGATCCGACCGAAACCGGCAATGAAATGAACGCTTTCAACGCGAAGCCGGTACAGGTTGAAATCACCGAACGTCATCTGGCTGCGTACGCCGGCATGGTGGCGCAGAAAACGTTCTTTCTGGTCCGAATCGTCGCTGGCCTCAATTTGGCCGATGAGCGTTGCACGGGTCTGGCTCAGCGCATCCAGGCCAAGTTTTCCAATGAGCAGCGATACCCGTTGGTCGGCCGCCATGTTTCGGCTGTGGCGAGCAAGATCAGACAGAAGAAGCAAGGGCCTTGCGTCCATTGTGCATGCCGTCAAAACGAAGCTGGCATAGGGTGTGCCGTCTGTCTCTCCGTCGACGGTCGCCAGGACACCGGAACGGCTGGTGCGAATCAGGCGCCGAACCAACGGCCCGCTTGGCTTGTCTCGATCATCAATGCTCATGGCGCGCGGAGATTAAAGAATCACCGCCATGCCGCAAGAGGGAATAACAGCTAGCGCTTATGTCCACCGTGGGCGCCATGTTTCGCACCGTTGCCTTCGGTCGTCATCGAATCAGCCGCCGTCGTTGACTGGCCGGCACCGGCTGCCTCGATCACGGCCTCGATCTCGACCTTGCCCGCCTTCTCAAACACGAGCGTCAACGGGATCACGGTTTCCTCGAACAACGGTGCCTTCAGGTCGATCAGCATGATGTGGAACCCACCCGGCGCCAGCACGGCTTCACCGGTGCCGGGTATATCAACGCCGTCCACCGGGCGCATTCGCATGACATCATTGACCATGGTGTGGCCGTGAATCTGGACGGTCTCTGCGTCGGGAGACTCGGCACCGATAAGCCGGTCCTCATTATTGCCATTGGTTTTGATGGACATGAACACCGCACCGACCTTCTGGCTGGGGGCGGTCGCGCGAGACCAGGGGTGCGAGATGGTCAGGTTCTCTGATTTTTCCTCATGGGCCCAAACCGGCGGTGCGAAGAATATCAAAACCAGAAGCAGAGTGATTAAACGGGTGCGCATGCCGGGTTCCAGTGGGAAAGGGTTAACTGTCTGCGCGCGCGCGCATGTGTTGGCGGATTGTGTTTGCCATGTCTTCCGGTGGCGTACCGTAACGGAACATGGAGGCGACGGCACCTTTTGGATCGATGAGATAAACGAAGGACGTGTGATCCATCAGGTAAAATGTGAAATCCGGATCTTCGAAGCGGCGGTAGAAGACACGGTACTTCTCGGCCACGTCCTTGATCTCCGCATCGCTCCCTGTCAGCCCAACCAGGCGATCGTGAAACAGCGGCACATACTCCGCCAGGACTTCCGGGGTGTCGCGTTCCGGGTCAATGGTGATCATCACCGGGGTGACCTGCTCGCCTACCTCACCAAGTTCGTCCAGTGCCACCGCAATTTCGCCGAGTTCGGTCGGACAGACATCCGGGCAAAAGGTGTAGCCGAAATAGATGAGGGCGTATTTTCCGCGCAGCGCATCGTCATGCATGCGCGCGCCGGTATGATCTGTCAGTTCGAAGGGGCCGCCGATATTGACGTTGACGACCATGCCGCCCACCGCGGCGTTTTCAGGAGTTTCGGCGACCCGAAGATTGAGCCAGGCGCCGAAGGCGAACACGACGACCACGAGCATGACCACGAGAATGGGGAGCTTTCGATTCATGGGCGCGATTAAGGACGAGCGTCGGGGCGTAGGCAATGCGTCGCCCGGTCGCATCTCGCTCACATTTTCGTTGTTGGTACCGGTGTCTCGTGAGCGATCGCGAAGAAAACCGAAGCCAAATATGTGCGAATGCCGCCCCAATCGGGCCGCAAATGCGCCATAATGCCCCCCGATCGTGTCCCAACGACCGCGATTATCGCCGGTCGGCGTGTTTCGATCACACGAAAGGGGATCCCGGACATGACACAGACAATCGCGTTGGTGGATGACGACCGCAACATCCTGACATCGGTTTCGATGGCCCTGGAAGCCGAGGGGTATAGCGTCAACACCTATGCCGACGGCGACGAAGCGTTGAACGGGTTGAGCCAGACACCGGTTGATCTGGCCGTCCTGGATATCAAGATGCCGCGCATGGACGGTATGGAGCTGCTCGGCAAGTTGCGGAAATCTTCACGGATGCCGGTGATCTTTCTGACATCGAAGGATGACGAGATCGACGAGGTCCTGGGGTTGCGGATGGGCGCGGACGATTACATTACCAAGCCCTTTTCGCAGCGGCTGTTGATCGAACGTATCCGGGCAATCCTGCGGCGCGCCGAAGTTGGTGACAGCCCGAGCGAAGGCGATGATGCCGTGATTGAACGCGGCGACCTGGTGATGGATCCCAACCGACATTTATGTTCTTGGCGCGATCAGGAGGTCACATTGACTGTCACCGAATTTCTGATTCTCGAGGCGCTTGCGCAGCGGCCCGGTCATGTAAAAAGTCGCGATCAGCTGATGGACGCCGCTTATGGCGAGAATATTTATGTTGATGACCGAACGATCGACAGCCACATCAAACGGCTGCGCAAGAAGTTTCGGCAGGTCGACAATGTGTTCGGGCAAATCGAGACGTTGTATGGGATCGGGTACCGTTACAAGGATGCGTGAACCGGCCTGGGCCGAACAGTATGGGGCCTGCCAGGAACCCGGGGAATAGAATGACGCTCGATGGCCGCACCGGAAACCGGTTGTTCCGTGCCAGACGCAACGCTGCAGACGTGGCCGGGTCGTATGATGCCGCCACGTCGCAAGGCGGTGCACGGCGGGTCGGCCGGGCGCGTGTGTTATGGGCATGGCTGCGCCGCCGCCGTCCCTCGACCTCCCTGACCCGACGTATCCTGGCCATAAATCTTCTGGTGCTTGCCGTGCCGGTCGGAGGCTTCTTCTTCCTCGACCAGTATCAGGCAAGCTTGATTGACGCCGAGATCGAGGCCCTGCGGGTGCAGGGCGAAGTTTTCGCCGGGGCGATCGGTGCCGGTGCCGTGCTTGTGGCACCAGGCGTGGGCCAGCAGATAGACCCGGTGCGTGCGAGCCTCATGTTGCGACGCCTGAGTGAGCCGACCCAGAACCGGGCCCGTCTGTTTATCGGCAATGGCGTGATGATCACCGATACCCAGTCACTGCGCAGCGCACGCAGCCCGGTGCGGGTGCAAACTTTGCCGCCGCCCAAGGGGTTCGCCCCGTGGGTGTGGGCGCAAGACAGGTTCGAAGCGCTGCTGGACTGGCTGCCGGGTCAGCGTGAGTTGCCTGTCTACCAGGAACGGATCCCGCAACGGGCCAATGACTACCGCGAAGTAACGGTGGCACTCGCGGGGATACAGGGTGCCGCGGTCCGCCGCCATGAGACCGGCGGGATGGTGATTTCCGTGTCGGTCCCGATCCAGCGTTACCGCCAGGTCGTCGGTGCGCTGATGCTGTCGCGTGGCAGCGGTGAGATCGAACGCGCCATGCGTGCGATCCGCATCGACATATTGCAGGTCTTCGGTGTGGCGTTCGCCGTCACGATCCTGTTGTCGGTATATCTGGCAGCAACCATTGCCCGGCCGTTGCGGCGGCTGGCACTGGCGGCGCAGCGGGTGCGCAGCGGGTTGGGCCGTGATGTGACGATGCCGGACTTTGCGAACCGGCGTGACGAGATCGGTGACTTGGGACGTGATTTGGGCGCCATGACAGAGGCGCTCTGGCAGCGCATGGATGCGATCGAGCGTTTTGCTGCCGATGTTGCCCATGAAATCAAGAACCCTCTGACCTCGCTACGCAGTGCGGTCGAAACGGTGGCGCGGGTCGAGGATGCCGAACAGCAGAAGAAGCTGATGTCCATTATCCTCGATGACGTCGCGCGCCTCGACCGGTTGATCAGCGATATATCCGACGCCTCACGTCTGGATGCGGAGCTGAGCCGCGATCCGCCGACGATGATTGATCTGCGCGTGGCGCTGGAGGCGCTGGTGGATGTTCAGACGACAACGTCGGGCGCCGATATTGTGCTCGACCTCGAACCGGGTGCGGATCTGTCGGTCTGTGCCTTCGAGGATCGGCTCGGCCAGGTGTTTCGCAATATCATTGCCAATGCGCAGTCCTTCAGCCCCCGGGACGGCAAGATCATCGTCGCCGCGAACCGGCGTACGCGGCGCGGTGGCGATCTGATTACTGTGACCGTCGACGATCGGGGCCCCGGCATTCCTGAGGCCAACCTGGAATCGATCTTCAAACGTTTCTATTCGGACCGGCCGACCGAAAGCCCGGACGGCGAACGCCAGAAGTTCGGTACCCATTCGGGGCTGGGATTGTCGATCTCCCGCCAGATCGTCGAGGCGGCCGGTGGCCGGGTCTGGGCCGAGAATCGCCGAACTGCCGACGGCGCGGTTGCCGGTGCCCGCTTTACGGTCGAGTTTCCCGCGGCCACCTAGTTCCCGCCGGGCGACGGAAAAACGCCCTGTTTTCCACCGCATCGTCTTGTATATGTTCACGCGCGCGGCTACTGTGCCGATGTCTTATATAAGACCGGGCCCCTCGGCTATTCCTGAGGCGCCCCGGTCATTGTGTCTCGGGGAACCAAAAATGAAACAGATCAATGTAGGAATTATCGGGCCGGGTTGGTGTGGCGGCATTCGGGCAAACGCATGCGCGATTAACCCGCTGGTAAACGAATTGCACCTGGCCGAGATCGACGCCGAACGACTCGCGGTCGTGGCCGGCGAGACCAACCCGACCTCCACCACGGATGATTACCAGCAGATTCTCGCAAACGATGCGGTTGATGCGATCTTCATCTCCGCGACGCCGGAATCGACGCATTACCCGATGATCCGGGACTCGCTCCTGGCCGGAAAGCATGTCTTCGTGGAGAAGCCGATCTCCTCGACCATGGAAGAGGCTGACGAAGTCATCAGCATTGCCGAGAAGAAGAACCTGAAGCTCTCGGTTGGTTATTCCCAGCGTTTCAAGCCGAAGTTCGCCTATGTCCACAAAGCACTGAAGGATGGCTCGATCGGTGAGCCGGTGACCTGCCTGGTCAGCCGCAATGTGACGCGCGAACTGGGCGACAAAATCACCGGGCGCACGAAGATGTCGCCGGCCGCCATGGAGGCGACCCACGATCTCGATTTCCTGCTCTGGTGCCTGCGCCCGCGCAAGCCGATCCGCGTCTATTCGCAGCAGTCCGGCAAGCTCTTTGCCAAAGACAGCGATACGCCTGATCATCAGTGGATCATGGTGACCATGGATGACGGCACCACCATCACGGTGGGTGCGGGCTGGATCTTGCCGCTGGGCTACAAGAACTACTCTCAGTGCTGGATCGAGGTTGTCGGCACGGATGGCGCGCTGACCATCGACGACACCCATAAGGAAGTGCAGTTCAACACTGTCGAGAGC
Source organism: Alphaproteobacteria bacterium (assembly GCA_965205535.1). GTDB lineage: Bacteria > Pseudomonadota > Alphaproteobacteria > UBA6615 > UBA6615 > UBA8079. The sequence goes on from CBDBHH010000005.1 coordinate 1,391,693, forward strand.
GGCATCCAGTATCCGATGTCGACGATGCCGGGTGAGCCCGTCGATCATGTTTTCGCGGGCCCGATGAAGGCCGAGACCGATTACTTTATCGAAGCGATTGTCTATGACCGCCCGGTGATGGTGAAACCTTCCGAGGCGCGCGAGGTAATGGACGTCTACACCGCAGCCGATCTCTCGGCCGAGCGTGGTGAGCCGGTTTCGCTGCCGCGCAACGACACGTCGAACCCGATGGCCGCCGAATAAGCCGGCTGAACGAAGGCTCGGGGACCGGGGGGCATCATCGCACATAGCGGCATATTGGAACTCAGCGCCGACAGGGTTTATGCCCTGCAAAGCGCGTTCGACCTGAATGGGCGCATCAGCGCCTATCCACAGAGCGCGCGCGGGTTCTCGGTTGGCAATTGTTATCTGCTGAAGGAAGGCGACCGGGCGTTGCTGCTCGACACCGGCTATGCGGCATATGAGCGGGATATCCTCGACCAGCTCGCCAGCCTGATCGATACCGACACACCGCTCTCGGTTTTCCCGTTGCGGATCAATGAATTCATGTCGGTGTCCAACGCTGTGGCCATTGCCAGGCAATTCAATGTCGTCGAATGCTTTTCCCCCGTACCGGACATCGAGGACTGGATCGAGTTCGATACCCTGCGTGGGGAGGAGCGGAATCCGGTTCTCAAGACCACGATCCTCGGCAGCCTCAGCGGCACGGGCGGGCCGCGCGTGGAACTGGGGGCCGGTCGAACCCTCGACGTGATGAACGCGCCGATCCGTCTGATCAACACCATCTGGATTTACGACGAGACGACCAAAACCCTTTTCTCGTCGGACATGTTCAGCCATCTCTGGAGTGACAGCGAAGACGGTCCCTGGCTGCTCGGCGACAACGACGACGACGATGCGACCGATTTCGCGTTCGTGCGATCATTCCTTCTGAACACAAGATACTGGTGGATCGAGGGTGCGAATTTGGCGCCGATCCGCAAGGCTGTCGCCGACGTTCATGACCGGTTCGACATCGAAACAATCGCGCCGGGTTACGGCAAAATCATGAGCGGTCGACGCCATGTCGACAATCAGTTCGAGGTGCTCGACGGTGTTCTCGGTCAGCTCGATCGAGCAAATACGGCCCCCGCATATGTCCCGCGCGGGCTGGAACGATAGGAGGCGTGGCCGTGCCAAAGCCAAATCCGCTTCCCCGGGAAATCGCGCCCGACGTGTTCTGGCTGGGGGATTGCCTGGAACAGGAATATCTGGGCCGGCCCTATCATTCATACAATGCCGCCTTCCTGCTGTGCGGCAGCGAGGCCTCGATGCTGGTCGAGACCGGGCATCCGAAGGATTTTCCCGAGATCGAACGCCAGATGATCCAGCTGATGGCGGACGATCGCGCGCCGATCAAGTATCTGTTCATCACCCATCAGGAAACGCCCCATTCGGGCGGGCTGGGCCGGGTGTTCCAGAACTGGCCCGACATCACGGTGCATGGCGATATTTCTGATTACCATCTGGCGTTCCCGCAGCATGCGGATCGTCTGGTGCCGATGGATGTCGGCGGTGAAATCGATCTTGGTGGGCGAAAGTTCGTTGCGGTCGAGCCGGTGATCCGCGACCTGCGCACCTCGCTATGGGGCTTTGACACCGGGGCAAAATGCCTGTTCCCCGGCGACGGTTTTGCCTACAGCCACTATCATCTAGATGGGCATTGCGGATTGCTCGCCGAGGAGGCCACATCGCTCGACCTCAAGGACGTGCTGGCGGTGTTCGCCGAGCGGGCGCTGTTCTGGACGACGACGACCGATATGAACATCTATGTGGACAAGCTTGAAGCCCTGATGGACGAGCTCGGTGTCGAGGTCGTCGCACCGACCCACGGGCTGCCGATCACGAATCTCGATCTGACGATGCCCAAGGTGCGCGACGGTCTGATCGCCGACGGGGATCCGGAGATGACCTTGGGCGAGGCCGCCATGGCGGCCGAAAGGAGTGCAGGATGACGGATGCAAATGAAGATCAGGCGCCGCGTGGTCTGGTGAATTTCAACACCGTCTTCGGCGTTATTGGCATCGTCGCCGGAATCACGTTGTTCATCATAACGCCAGATCAGGTCGAACGCCCCAAACTGCTGTTCGGGCGCGCGCCGTCGGGTCTGGATCCCGATTTCTTCCCGCGCATGGTCGCCGTACTTTTCATGATTACCGGCGTTTGGCTTTTGGTGCGGTCACGGAAACTGATCGAGGAGAACCTGGTCAGGAATCTCGACCGTGAGGCGATCACCAGTGTGTCGGTGACCGTTGCGTGTTTCCTGGGGATGGCGCTGGTCATGCCCGTGCTGGGTTTCGTGCTCTCGTCGATCGTATTGCTGGCCGTGTTGTCCACTTATTACGGCAACCGAAATGTCCTGGTCGGGATTGCGATCTGCGTCGGTGTGCCGTTGCTGTTTTTCAACATGTTGCGGATCTGGCTGCAGGTTGTGCTGCCACAAAATCCGTTCTTCTCGAATGTCTTGTGGTTCTAGGCCTGTGCTCAAGCGCGGGATAAGAGGCGAGTAATCTATGGAAGACCTATTCATCTCGATGGGCCAGGGCGCGGCGATTCTGTTCAATCCCGACACCTTCCTGTTGACGGTCCTGTACATGATCGGCGGTTTGCTGCTGGGTATGTTCGTCGGCTCTTTGCCCGGCCTGACCACGCTGACGGCGATGGCCATCCTGTTGCCGATCGTGTTCTTTCTGCCGCCGATTTTCGGCATTCCGTTCCTGCTGGGCATCTACAAGGGCGGAATCTACGGGGGCAGTATACCTGCCATCCTTGTGTCGATGCCGGGCACCGGCGCGGCGGTCGCGACCACCTTTGACGGCCCGGCGCTGACCCGCCAGGGCAAGGGGCGCAAGGCGCTGGAGATGGCGCTGTTCTCGTCTGTCGCGGGCGATTTCACCAGCGATGTCTTCACCATTTTCATGATCGTCCCGATCGCACTGATTGCGCTCAAGATCGGACCGCCGGAACTGGCCGCCGTTCTCTTCCTGAGCCTGATCGTGATCTCGGCGACGGGTTCTGGTGCCTTCGTGAAAGGGCTGCTGGTGATGGTGCTGGGCCTGTTCATCGCGATGATTGGCCAGGATCCGATTGGTGCGTTGTCGCGATTCACATTCGGCATCTTCGAGTTGCGTTCGGGTATCAGCCTGCTGCCGATGCTGATCGGCCTGTTCGCCCTGTCGGAGCTCCTGCTTAACATCGAGAAGCGCGCCTCGGCCTATATCGACGCCAACCTGAAGTCGCGAGAGGGTGATCGCCTGACATGGCCCGAACTGCGGTCGTGCGGACGGACGATCATGCGCTCGACGGTTATCGGCACATCGATCGGAATCATTCCCGGGGTCGGCCAGGTGGTGGCCGCGTTTGTCGGTTACGCTGCCGCCAAGAATGCCTCGAAACACCCCGAACGGTTTGGCAAGGGCGAGCTCGAGGGCGTCGCGGCGGCGGAGGCGGCAAACAATGCCGTCAATGGTCCGACGTTGGTGCCCATGCTCACCTTCGGTATCCCGGGGGACAACATCACGGCAATCCTGCTCGGTGCATTTGTCGCGGTGGGCATGCGGCCGGGGCCGGAGTTGATGGTCGAGCAGGGCCCGCAGGTCTTTGCCATCCTGCTGGCGATGGTGCTGGCCAACGTCCTGTTCCTGATTGTCGGGTACCTGTCCATACCGCTGTTTGCGCGGGTTGTGCGTATTCCGAAATCCCTGCTGATGCCGATGACCATCATGTTCGCGTTTGCCGGCGTCTTCGCCGTGCGGAACAACCCGACGGACCTGTATGTTCTCGGCGCGTTCGGCGTGATCGGCTACGTCCTGCGCAAATACCGCTTCGATGTCGCGCCGCTGGCGATGGCATTTATTCTGGGGCCGGAAATAGAACGCGCCGTCAGCCAGACTCTGAGTCTGTCGAAGGGTGACCTCTTCGGTTACGTGATGTTCGAGCGCCCCATTACGGTTGTCATTCTTGTACTGACACCGATCATCGCCTACTCGCTGTGGCGCCGTTCGATGAAATTGCGGCGCGAGAGCGAGGCCATGTTGAATCAGAAAGAATAGGACTATTTCGTTTCAGCGCCTTGACGGGACCGCGAGGCAGTGTTGTTGTTAAATCGGTCTTATAGAAGAGTAACAGGGCGAACCAGGAATCAGCCTCGCACCGATGCGTGGACCGGTTCGTCTCCGAACAGACATGCGAAGCGAACCCGCTTTGCAGCCAAGGGAGGAAGAAACATGCGTAGAACTCTATTGAAAACCGTCGCCGCCAGTGCGTTGGCGCTCGGAATGGGCATCACCGGCGCCATCGCGCAAAATTTCCCGGAAAAACCCATTACCCTGATTATTCCGTTCGGTGCGGGTGGGTCCCATGACCTGAACGCCCGTGTGTTCACGTCAATCATTCCGCAGTACATCAATCAGGCCATGATCGTTCGGTTGATGCCGGGCGCCAGTGGCCAGACCGGCACGGCGGCAACGGCGACGGCACCGGCTGACGGCTATACGCTGCTGTTCAGCCACAACTATGTCGATCAGCTGCAACAGCATGTCAAAGAGCTGCCCTATAAGCCCAATGAGGACTTCGTCACCGTGGCGCGTCTCAACTCGGCGCGCTTCTGCCTGATCGTCCGCGGCGATTCTGCGCACAAATCGATCAACAATCTGCTCGACTTCGGTCGCGCGAACCCGGGCAAGCTTGAATTTGCGCATTCCGGGCAATGGGGCGCTGGCATGGTTCCGGGTGCACGGTTGCTGCAATGGGCCAAGGTTGACGCCAACATGACGCCGTATCGCGGCGGTGGTCCTTCGCTGCGTGCACTGCTCGCGGGCGATGCGGACTTTACCGTCCAGTTGCCGTCGACGATTGCCGGGCAGGGCGACAAGGTACGTACGCTGGCTTGCGTGAATGATGAACCCCTCGTGGGCAGCCCGCCGACATTTGCGTCCCTCGGTTTTGAGGGCGAGATCGGCGAGATGCATCGCATCATCATGGCACCGCGCGGTATTCCCGCGGATCGCCTGGCGCAGTTGCGCGACGCGTTTGCCAAGCTGCAGGAAGACAAGACCTACAAGCGCATGATGGGACGCCTGGGTGAGGATATGAACCTCATGGACGGTGCAGATTATGAGAAGCTTCGTCCCATGCAGAGCGAAGCCTATCAGGCACTGGTCAAGAGCATGACCGGCGGCTGATCCAGCTTTCCGGTTTTCCGGACGATGGGCGGCGGTCTCTTTCGGGCCGCCGCCTGTTTCGTTTATAAGGCCGGACTGGAACGGATCTAGAAGACAAAGAAAACGAAAACAGGGGGAATGGAAGATGGACCGCGGAATTTGGGCGACCTGGTATGATTTGCCGGACGATGGGCGCGACGAGTATCTCGACTGGCTGCACAGCGATTACCTTCCCGCATTGCAGAGCAAACCCGGCCTGAACTGGGTCGCGCATTATGAAAGCCATGGCGGTGGCGCGGACATGCAGAAGGTCCGCGACAATTTTCCGAAATCCGAGGGCATGGAGGGAGTTGGCACCGGCACCCAGTTCCTGATGCTGGCCGGTGCGGCCGAGCCGTGGACGCTGCTCGCCCCGACGAGCGTGATCGACGATCAGAACGCCCTGACAGGCGAGGCGCGCAAGATGCTCGACCTGCGCCAGGGTATTCGTCCGTGCATCTTCTCGACCTTCGCTCGTATCGACGGACCGGAAATGGGGCTGCGCCCGGCGGGTACCACCCCGGGGCCGGCCATCCAGATGGGCAGCTTCCGCACCAAGACGCTGGCCGACGAATATGACGTGGGGCAGTGGTATGCCCAGTATCGACTGCCCGCGATGGCACGGATGCCCGGTTGCATCGCCGCACGGGTGATGGTCTCGCTGGCCGGCTGGGCCAAATATTCCGTGATGTATGAGTTCACCTCGCTCCAGGCCCGGCTTGAAAATTTCGAGGAGCCCCATGAGGCGCTGGCGCTCGACGAGAATGAATGGACCGGTCGCGTCATCCGCTACACGATGCACACGCCCGGGTCACCGACGGTGGGCCAACGCATCTGGCCGCCGGTGACGGAATAAGAGAGACAGGATTCATGGCATCCATCGACATCCGGTTCGGCGGTTATCAGGGCGCGCACTCGGTGCACAGCCGTGCGGTTACGGTCTTTGGTGACACGCTTGCGCAGTCGCTGGGTGACGATCTGAACTTCGCGCACACGCTCAACGTTATGGATCTCGGCCATCCGGCGACGGATCTCCTCGATATGGTCGCCAGCGGCGAGATGACGTTCTGCTATTTCGCCGGCAGTTATCTGGGCGCGCGGGTGCCGGAGTTCGAGCTTCTGGATCTGCCCTTCGCGGTGCGCGATCGGGAACAGGGGCATGCGCTTCTGGACGGCCCGCTGTGCCGGTTTCTGACAGACAAGATCGCCGACGTGGCGGGCTACCGGATCGTGTCCTGGTGGGACAACGGATTTCGCCATCTGACGAACGGTGTGCGGCCGATCCGCCGCCCCGAGGATTGTGTGGGCCTGAAGATCCGCACCCTGCGCAGCGATATTTATACCCAGACGTTTTCGACCCTGGGCTTCGAGCCGGTATTCACCGATGTGAAGGAGCTGGCTGCCGCGGTGGCGTCGGGTGAAGTGGATGCGCAGGAGAACGCGCTGGCCAATACCTTCAGCCTCGAGGCCTACAAGCATCACCGCTGGATCACCATGTCCCGCCACTTCTTTGGGCCGACCGTGGTGTTGTGCCACAAGCCCACCTATGACGGCTGGCCGAGTGACGTCCGCATGGCGGTCGATCAGGCCCTGGCGGCGGCCACGGCCGCCCAGCGGGCCTATGCGGCGGCCGAGGAGGCCGCGGTGCTGGAGAAAAACGACACGTCGGGCAACGAGATCATCGAACTGAGCGAGGACGAGCGCGCGGCTTTTGTGGCGGCGGTACAGCCGGTCGTCGAAGCCACAGTGGCTCGCCACCGCGACGACCTGTTCGAGTATCTGCCGAAAGGCTAGCGTCGGGCGTCGCCTACTCCATCTCGCGGATGTCGTCGAAGGCCGGGTACAGCAGGCTGTAATCGTCTTCCGCCATGCCGCGCTCGATCGCCTTGTTCAGAAAGCTGCTGGTTTCGCGAGCGTAGTGCGCATCCATGCCGAGGCTCTCGGCCAGGCGCACGGCCATCCCCAGATCCTTGTTCAGGTTGTAGACCCGTGACCGTGCGTCCCATTTCTCCGACAGGATGTGGCGCGGGAACCGTGCCTCGCTTGCATAGCTGCGCGCGTTGGATTTGTTGAATACCGCAATCATGTCTTCGAGCTTGAGCCCGGCGCGTTCGGCCATGCGCCCCGCCTCGCAGTTGGTCAGGAAGACGGCGTGGACCACCATATTGTGGATCAGCTTCATGGCGTGGCCGGCGCCGACATCTCCCAGATAGAAAAGGTTGTCGGCGATCGCATCGAGCTTCGAACGGCAAGCCTCGAAGGTAGCTTCGTTGCCGCCGACCATCAGGGTCAGCGCACCGGCATCCGCGCCAGTCGCACCGCCGCTCATTGCCGCGTCGAGATAGGTGATGCCGTGCTCGGCCGCGCGGGCTGCGATCCGCTTTGTATCCTCGGGGAAGGATGTCGTAAGATCGAAGATGACGGTCCCTTCGCCGGTCATGGCGAGCACGCCGTCGGGTCCCTCAAAGGAGGATTCGATTTCGGGCGTGGCGGGCACCACATAGACCATCATCGCGCCCGCTGCCGCCATCTCTCCCGGGCTCATGACATGGGTGTCCGGGCGGGCTTCGAACGGCGCGCGCGCATCTGCATTTGTATCCCATACGGCGGTCACGTGGCCGGCCCTGGCGAAATTGTCGGCGATGCCGCGGCCCATATTGCCGAGCCCGATGACACCGATTTGCGGTGTGGTCATGATATTTCTCCGATTTGGTTTGTGCCTGGGCCGGTCAGCCTCGTTCGGCCACGTAGCTGTAGTCGGCGGTGTTGCACCGGCTCAGCCGCCACTCGATAGGACGCCCATCGATGGTGACGGCGACCCGGTCTATTTCGAGCAGGGGCGCGCCGGGCATGACGCCGAGGAGTTGCGCCTCGAGCGGGTCAGCGGCGACCGCGCGAACGGATTCGCCCGCCTTGGCAACGGTGATGCCGTATTCGCCCTGGAAGAAACGGTACAAATTCTCCGGCAACCTGGTCTCGCCGCCGAGCCCGGGAAAGAGTTTCTGGGGCAAGGTGAGGCGTTCGACGATGGCCGGGCTGTCTTGTAACGACCGTACCCGGTGAAGTGCGATGACGGCGTCGCCTGCCTCGAGCTGAAGGCGGTTTCGTTCGTCCTCTGTTGCGGCGCGCTGCTCGCAAACCAGGATGCGGCTCATGGGCATGGCGCGCTCGCCGTCCCGGCCAATGAGGTTGAAGTAGAAGAACAGTGCCCGTCGTTCGGTATATTCGGACACGAAGGTGCCGCGTCCCTGGCGGCGTTCCAGGAGATTCTCGGACACCATGTCGTTGAGCGCCTTGCGGACGGTCCCCTGGCTCACGGACAGTTCGCGTGCGAGCTCGAACTCACTCGGCAACATGTCGCCGGGCTTCCAATAATTGTCGATCAACCTTCCGCGGATGACCTCTTCGACCTGGGCGTAAAGCGGCTTGCCCGGCGCACGTTTCAGGCGCGGCGTTTTGACCCTGCTCGACGGGGCCTTCTTGGGCGTGGCCTTGCGCGGCTTTGCCGTGTTTTCGGACTTGGCTTTTTTCGCCATGAACCGATCTGCCTCCCCGCTGTCGACAAACGGGGTCCCGGGGATCCCGCAGCGCGGGACATGCGCGCCGTCAGCCCGTTTTTAATACGTTGTGGATTGTGGGGGCGTCAATCTGCCGCCGCCGACGTGGCGTCAGTCCAGTTCGCGCGATCCGGAGGCGAAGCCGACCTTGACCGTGATGGTGCCCTCATTCACCAGCCACGGCTGCACATGGTAGTTGCGCGCGCCGGACGCGTGCATCGGATCGGCGGCTGCGATTTTTTCGGCTTCGGCGAAGTTTTCTGCGCGGACCACGACCATGCCCGAGCCTGACCATGTCTCGCCGCCGCGATCGCCCATCGGGCCGGCGGCAAACATCACGCCGGTATCCTCAAGCATTCGCTGGTAGGCGAGATGCTCGGTGATGTTTTCCATGATCGGCTCCATCCCGTTGGCGGGATAGGTGAAGACGACGAACAGTTGTTTGCCGAGGAAATTATTCTTCTTCGCCCGTTCGAGCATATGCTCCCAGGTTCGCGTATCCGACATGGCTTATCCCTTCGATGAGAGGCCGTGCGCGCTTGGCGCGCTATTTGTAATAGTCGTCGATTTCCAGCGGCAGGTCGATCCGCTCACCGATTTTCGACGACTTGTCCATGGCCATCGTGAGCAGGAGGTTACGGTGACCGTCCTGGGCTGTGGCGTGGGGCGTGTCGAGGCCCGCGCACAGGCGCTGATACCAGGAGAAGGTTTCCTCGCGCATCGGCCCCCAGAGCTGGTTGTTGTAGATATCTCCCGGCGGATAGCTGGTCATGAAATCCACATGGCGCTGGAACTCGGGCTCGAACCCGTCCGGCGCATAGCCGGCACCCTGGGGAATCTCCGACGCGATGATCAGGTCGCGGTGGGTATCCTCGATGTCGATCACGCCCTTGTCGCCGATGATGCCGATCTCCAGCCCATAGACGGCGCCTGGCCAGATGATCGGGGCGGCCCAGGAGATGTTCATGGAGAACATCGTGCCGTCATCCATTGTGAAGATGCCGAAGGTGGAATCCTTGGTGCCGTACTGCGCCATCGCCTTGTCGTTCGACTGGGCGTAGAGCGAGACCGGGGTCTTGCCCTCCATCAGCCACATGCACATGTCGAGCGCATGGGTGCCCGACACCACCATCGGCGTCAGGTTTTCGCGCTGGTTGGTGCGCGCGACCGTCGCGATGGGCACCATGCGGTTCATGATGGCACGGGTAACGACGCCGGTGACTTCGCCGATCTGCCCGGTAACGAGGCGTTCCTTGACGGTCAGGAAGCGGCGGCGAAAGCGTTGGGTGTAACCGATCACAGCGTCGACGCCGTTGGTCTCGATCGATTCGAGGACGGCGAGAGATTCGCGCACATCGGTCGCCAGGGGCTTCTCGATGAACAGGGCGTGACCCGCATCCGCGGCCATGATCGTGGGGGCCATATGATGGTTTTCATCCGTCGCGATGATCACCGCGTCGACCTCGGGTCGCTTGATGAGTTCCTCGAAACTGGCGGTGTGGAAGTCGGCATTCGTATCGGTTGCCAGCTTCTCGCGCAGATCGTCCTTGATGTCGCACAGGCCGAGCCAGCCGATGCCCGGATAGTCGCGCGCGAATTCCGCACGGATACGACCGATCGTGCCGCAGCCGATCACCGCCAGGCCGATTGTTTTCTTCTCGTCGCTCATTTTAACTCTTCTCCACTGCGCGTGTGATTATGCGCGGTTATCCGACCGACAATCGGCCTTGTTCGGTGGCTGATATAGCATGTGTGGCAGCGTCCGGCTGTTCCGCATGGGCAAAACTTACTCGCGCCGGTGGAGACGGGTGCAAGGGCGCGCTAGAACGGATTGCGCTTGGAGTGCCGCGGAGCCGAAATCAGAGCCATGACGGAACATCCCATCAGAGTCCACGCGACCTGCGTCGCGCTATCCGACGAAGACGGCGGGTGGTCTGCTCTCTTGTTGCGCGGCCCGTCGGGCGCAGGGAAATCGGATCTGGCGCTTCGCCTGATCGATGGCGGCGCACGGCTCGTGGCCGATGATCAGACGGAACTCCGCCCGGTTGGGGACGGGCTTCTCGCGGGCGCACCGGAAACCATCGCCGGCAAGATTGAGGCGCGCGGCATTGGCATTCTCGAGCTGCCGCATATGGACGATGTGCCGCTGCGGCTCGTATGCGATCTGATGGACCGCGACGGGGACAGGGTTGCACGGCTTCCGGAACCGGCCGTGGTGCATCTTGCAGGCATCGAACTCCCGCTGGTCACGCTCGCACCGTTCGAGGCCTCCACACCGGCCAAGCTTCGTTTGGTGTTCGGGTCGCTCCTCAAGGTATAGTCCGTTCGTCCAATAGAGCTGCCGACCCGTCATGACAGTATCGAATCAGACCGAAACCGAAGCCCCCGATACCCCGCTGTCGCTGGCGGGGCGTGTGCTGGTAGTGACCGGCCTGTCCGGAGCCGGTCGGACGACCGCGCTCAAGGCGCTGGAAGACATGAACTGCGAGGCCGTCGACAATCTGCCCGTACGGCTGATGGCAACCCTCGTGCGCCAGGGCCCTGCAGAGGGGCGCGGGCTGGCGATCGGGGTCGACGTGCGCACACGTGATTTCAATGCGGACAGGTTCGCCCGGGAGATCGCGACACTCAGGGCTGCAATTGACGCGCCGGTGGAGATGCTGTTCCTCGACAGTGACGATGACGTGATTGAACGGCGCTACACAGAAACTCGCCGGGTACACCCTATGGCGAGCGATCGTCCGCTCGCCGACGGAATTGCCGCTGAACGGCGGCTGCTGGCACCGCTTCGCGAGGCGGCGGATTTCGTTATCGATACCAGCCACTCGAACATTCATGAGTTTGCGCGTTTGTTGCGCGATCGCATGGTCGGTGCCGCCACGGGCGAGGCGAACGTGCTCGTCACGTCCTTCTCCTACCGCAACGGCGTGCCGCGGGATGCCGATATGGTTATCGATGTCAGGTTTCTTCGAAACCCACATTACGACCCGGCACTCCGGCCGTTGACCGGGCGTGATGACGGGGTGGGTGCCTATGTTGCGGCGGACCCGGATTTCGACGGTTTCTTCACGCGCCTGACGGACCTCCTGGCGTTGCTGCTGCCCCGTTTCAACGAGGAAGGCAAAAGTTATCTGACGATCGCAATCGGTTGCACAGGCGGGCGTCATCGCTCGGTCTATGTGGCCGAAAGGCTGCGGGACTGGGTTGCGGATCGCATGACCCATGTGGAACTGCGCCACCGGGATCTGTCTTTCGATGCCAGTGCAAATCAAGAGCCGACATGATCGGATTGCTGCTTGTCACACATGGCCGACTGGCCGATGAATTCCTGGCCGCCCTCGAGCATGTCGTCGGGCCGCAGGATCAGATCGAGGCCGTTTCCATCGACGCCGATGACGATATGGCACGGCGCAGACAGGACATCGTCGATGCGGTGGCGCGCGTCGCGGACGGCGCGGGTGTCGTCATTCTGACGGACATGTTTGGCGGGACACCTTCGAACCTGGCCATTTCCGTGATGGACACCAAGCAAGACGGAGGGCCGGTGGAAGTGATCGCCGGGTTGAACCTGCCGATGCTGATCAAGCTGGCGCAGGCGCGTGGAGACACGAATTTTTCCGCGCTGGTCGAGGCCGCGCAATCTGCCGGTCGTAAGTACATCAGCGTCGCATCCGCGCTGCTGGGCATCAATCAGGCCTAGCTGCGATGACTTCGGACGCGCTTTCGGCGGCGGTCGAAATCACGAATACCCGTGGATTGCATGCGCGTGCGGCCGCGCGCTTCGTTCGTCTTGCCGAGACATTCGAGGCCGACATTCTGGTTACGAAGGACGGTTCGGAAGTCCCCGGAACCTCGATCATGGGATTGATGATGCTGGCTGCGGCCCCAGGGTCGAAGATCACCATCCGCACGTCGGGTAACGACGCACAGGCTGCTCTCGACGCGCTGGTGGCTCTTGTGTCCGACGGTTTTGGCGAGGAATAGAAAACGGCGCCCCGGTGACGGGACGCCGTTTCCCAACATCCGGTCTTACGGGACTAGAAGTTGAACTGGTTCGAGAGAATGACGACGGTGCCGTCGTTATTCACCGGAACTGCTGTCGCGTTGATGTTGTCGGCCGAGACGGTGTTGGCGGAGAGGTTAACCTCCCAACCCGGTGCCACGGCGTAGGCGACATCCAGCGAGATGATCTGGATGTCGGTGTCGCTGATGCCGGTGGTATTGCCCTTCGAGCTTTCGAACCAGTTAAGGCTCACACCCCAGGGGCCCGTCGTATAGGAACCGCCGACCGTGTAATAGGAACCGGAATCGGCACCCCCGGCCATTGCCGCGGCCGTCTGACCCGATTCGGCGAAGTCGACATAACCCGCACCGAGGCCGAAGCCGCCGAAGTTGACGATGGCACCAACGGCGATCGTCTCGAGCTCGCCCTCGGTGTCGGCGCCCGTAGCCGTTTCGCTGTCGCCGAACTCACCCGTGAGGCTGAGCACGAAGGACACGGCGTCGAACTTGCCTTCATAATTGGCGGCGATTCCGAAAACATTCTCGAAGTCGCCATCGGCATCCGAATCAGAGGTCGCCGGACCACCTGCGGCCTCACCCGTATCCGGGGTGATCGAGCCGCCGAGCTGGAAGCCGGCGAAGCGCGGGGTGAAATAGGTCAGCTTGGTTGCATCGCCTGACGACGAGTTGCCGGTGGCGCCAAGGCCACCGCCTGTGCCGAACGAGATGAAGTCGCCAACATCGCCATCGGGACCCGCCCGGCCAACCAGAACGTCGTCACTCTCGACGAACATGCGATCGGTCGCGTCGTCCTGGTCACCCATTTCAACCCGGCCCCAGCTGGCGCTGTCGATAAACGCCCAAGCTTCGTCGGCGATGCCGTTGGTATCGGCATTTGCCGTCGCGGAGTCAGCGGCACCGGCGTTCAACTCGATGCTGACACCATATTTGAGCCCGTTGTCGGCCGTGGCTTCGGCATCGATCACGATCTCCGACTCGTCGACCTTAAACTGGTAGCCGCGCCCCGCGGTAGCCGATACGTCCTGATCGACGATACCGACCTGGAACCGCAACTCACCGCCCAGGGTGACGCTAAAGGCGTCCCTCGAGCCGACCTGGCCCGCTATGGAGGGGGTCGCAATCAAGGCGGCCCCGACGAGCGCACTCGTGGTCAGAAAAATTTTCTTCGTATTCATGGGAATCAATCTCCAACAAGTGGATCTCGCGCATCATGCACGAGATATAAACGTTATAACATCACTATTTCCGGACACAACATTCGTATCTGCCGGACCGCGTCGGGTCCGATTTCTCTGTGCTGTGTCCCCCACCTTGCTGGGATTTTGCTTATTGATTTTTATGCAGTGGAATGCCGGCCATCCTATTTGGATGCGGTTGCACTGCAATATCGAATGCTGGCCTCCGGCCGTTATTATTCGCCGGTGTTGCCGAAAAACATCAATTATTTGAGTGGGTTGCTTGATATTTGGGCAATCGTGCCCAAACAACGCGCAGTCCCGTCAAAACGAACGCGGCACCCAGGAGGGGTGCCGCGCGGGAGGTTGATCGAGTGAATCAATCGGGGTTTTGGGGGATCAGAACTTGAACCGGTTAGTGATCACAAAGACGGTACCGTCATTGTTCACTTCGATCGCCGTTGCGTTGATATTGTCGGCTTCCACCAGATGGAGTGATCCCATCAGATCCCAGCCCGGCGCCACATCGTAGGCGGCATCGAACGAAACAATGTTGATGTCTGTGTCACCGCCGCTACCGGTCGGGTTGGATACGGAGCTATCGAACCAACCGAGGCTGACGCCCCAGGGACCGGTTTGGTAAGACGCACCGAGCTGGTAGTAGCTGCCCGCATCACCGCCGGCTGTGCGGGTCGCAGCAGCGACACCCTTTTCGGCGAAGTCCACATATTCCGCGCCGAGACCGAAGCCGGCAAAAGTTACATTCACGCCAACGCCAATGGTCTCGATTTCGCCTTCGGTATCCGCCCCGGTGCCGGTTTCACTATCACCGAATTCACCGATCAGGCTGGCTTCGATGCCAACATCTTCGAACTTGCCTTTGTAGTTTACGGCCAGGCCAAAGACGTTCTCGAAATCACCGTCCGCATCGGAATCGGATGTTGCAGGACCGCCCGAGATCTGGCCCGAATCCGGGGTTAGTGATCCGCCGAGCTGGAAGCCGGCGAAACGGGGGCTGAAGTAAGTAAGCTTGGTATCGTCGCTGGTTGAATCGACACCCGGTGAATCGATACCGCTGCCGGAACCGAAGGCAATGAAGTCGGCCGGGTCGCCGTCGGCGCCGGCCCGCCCTACAAGAATGCCGTGGGCGGCAATATGCATGCGGTCGGTGGCGTCATCCTGATCGCCCATTTCGACGCGACCCCAACTCTCGCTGTCGATGAATGCGAAGGCTTCATCGGCGACACCTGCGCCCGATCCTGCGGCGGCGTCGCCCGCGCCCGCGTTCAGCTCGATACCGACGCCGTATTCGATGCCATTGTCGGCTGTGTTCTTGGCATTGATCTTGATTTCGGATTCGTCGACGCGAAAAGAGTAGCCGCGACCGGCCGTCGCGGAGACATCCTGGTCGATCAGCGCGACGTTGAACCTTAGTTCGCCGCCGAGGGTCACGCTCATCGCGTCCCTGGAGCCAACCGGACCGGCGTTGGCCGGCAGAGCCAGGGCGGCGATTCCCGCGAGGGCTGAGCCCCCAAGAAGAACATTTCTAAACATCGCTCAATTACCTCCGAAGCGGCGTTGGGTGGAAAATCAAGACCGGTTTCGGCCTCGTCGTTTCTCTTCGCCGACGTTCTAAAGCGGGTGTATTACAGCCCTGTGTCAAGAATAGGGGAATCAATCGCTTTTGGTGGTCATCTCCATACTGTTGCACTTTGATCACGGGACGCGGCGACACCCACACGGATAGCCATCGTTTCACGGTTGTCGGTCGGTTGTGGAGACCCCGGTTGCTCTGATATACGCCGCTCGCAGACGGGATCGCCCGTCGAACAAATTCAATTGGAGAGAATTCATGTCTTCCGCTGTCGAATCACCCGCCGGTGACGGCGATTACATCGTCGCTGATATTTCGCTGGCCGATTGGGGCCGTAAAGAACTCGACCTGGCCGAAGTGGAGATGCCGGGATTGATGGCGCTCCGCGAAGAGTATGGAGAGTCCAAGCCGCTTGCGGGCGCGCGGATAGCGGGCTCACTGCATATGACCATCCAGACGGCCGTGCTGATCGAGACCCTGCAGGCCCTCGGCGCCGATGTCCGCTGGGCGTCATGCAATATCTATTCGACGCAAGACCATGCCGCCGCGGCCATTGCAGCGACCGGCACGCCCGTCTTTGCGACGAAGGGTGAGACGCTTGAGGAATATTGGGACTATGCCCACCGGATTTTTGACTGGGCCGATGGTGGCGTTCCCAACATGATCCTCGACGATGGTGGCGACGCGACCATGTTGATCCATCTGGGAAAACAGGCGGAGACCGATCCGTCCGTTCTGGACAATCCCGAGAATGAGGAAGAAGTCGCTGCCTTTGCGTCGATCAAGCAGCGCCTTGCCGAAAAGCCGGGCTGGTATTCCCAGGTCGCGGAAAGCCTCAAGGGGGTCACCGAAGAAACGACCACCGGGGTGCACCGCCTCTACGACATGGCGAAAGAGGGCACATTGCTGATCCCCGCGATCAACGTGAATGACTCCGTGACCAAGTCGAAGTTCGACAATCTCTATGGTTGCCGCGAGAGCCTGGTCGATGGCATCCGCCGCGGGACCGATGTAATGATGTCGGGCAAAATTGCGGTCGTCGCCGGATATGGTGAGGTGGGCAAGGGATCGGCCGAATCTCTGCGCAACGCCGGCTGTCGCGTGATGGTCACCGAGATTGACCCCATCTGCGCCCTGCAAGCCGCCATGGAAGGCTATGAGGTCGTCACAATGGAAGAGGGCGCGACCCAGGGCGATATCTTCTGCACCGCGACAGGCAATGTGGATGTCATCACCGTCGACCATATGCGGGCGATGAAAGACCGGGCGATCGTCTGCAACATCGGTCACTTCGATTCCGAGATCCAGGTTGGTGGTCTGCGCAATTTCAAATGGCAAAACATCAAGCCCCAGGTCGACGAGATCGAGTTCCCCGACGGCAAGAAGATGATCCTGCTGTCGGAGGGTCGCCTGGTGAACCTCGGCAATGCCACCGGCCATCCGAGCTTTGTGATGAGCATGTCCTTCACCAACCAGGTGCTGGCGCAGATCGAGCTCTGGAACAACAACAGCGACGGCAAGTACGGCAAGGACGTCTACGTGTTGCCCAAGCATCTCGATGAAAAGGTCGCCACCCTGCATCTGGGCAAGGTCGGGGCAAATCTGACGGCACTTACCGACAAACAATCCGAGTATCTCGGTATTCCGGTCGCAGGTCCCTACAAGCCAGAGGCGTATCGCTACTAAACGGCGCGCGACAAGCGGCCGGATATGGACCCGGTTGGCAAGGAAGCAGTTCAAACCGGGCCGACAAGTCACTAGACTCGGATCGTTCCGCCCGATTCGAGGCGGCCTGGCGGCTAAGTGGTCGGCTGGTATGACTGTGCGAGACTGTAGCGCGTGTCGACACAAATACTGATTTTGATGATAGCTGCGGTCGCGGGCGCGTCCGCCATCGTTGGCTATGCGCTCGGCCGGTTCTTCGAATCCCGTAAAGCGCGTGATGCCGAGGCGGCCCGCTCCCGCCTTGGGGCGACACTCGCCACTGTTCCCGGTGGTTTCGTGACCTGGCTTGATGGCGGCGATGCCGCTATCTCAGATGGCCTCGCCGCGATGCTGGATGACGGGGTTGCCGGTTTCGATGCGTTTCTGGCGAAATTCGGCGAGTCCGATCGCGAACAGATCACACGCCTGGTCGCGGGATTACAGACACGCGGCGAGGGGTTTTCGCTGACGATGCTGACGATCGACGCCGGCCAGGCCTTGCGGATTGACGGTCGCCGCGCGCGCAACGTTCCGCTCGACGTGTTGTGGGTTGCCGACGTCACGAATGAGACAGCCATCCAGTCCGACACGGCGATCCAGTTGACCGCGGCCCAGGTCGAACGGGACGGCTATCGCGCGATGCTGGATGCATTGCCGTTCATGGTCTGGCGGCGCAGCCGAGATCTGACCCTGGCCCAGGTCAACCGGGCCTATGTCGACGCGATCAATCCGGATGCCCGCACGGATGATGCGCGACCCTCTGAGCTTGAGGATATGGAAGCCAATGCCGAGGCGCAGATTGCGACCCGCGCGCAATCGACCGGGATGCCGCAATCCGAAAGTCGCCATGTGGTGATCGACGGCGCCCGGCGCCTGCTGGAATTTAACGAAGTGCCGGCAGACGAATTGGGCGTGATCGGCTACGCCGTGGATTTCACCCAGCTCGAGGAGGTGCAGGAGGAGCTGTCGAGCCATGTCGCGGCCCAGAGCGACGTGCTCGAGAATCTCGCCGTCGCGGTCGCGATCTATGGATCGGACACGCGGTTGAAATTCTACAACAGCGCCTATGCCCGCCTCTGGGATGCCGATCCGGCCTGGCTCGACAGTGAGCCGACACTCGGCGACGAACTCGAGACGTTGCGCGATCGTCGCCTTGTTTCCGAGGAGGTCGATTTCCGTGCCTACAAGCAGGAGCAGGTCGCGCTCTTCACGTCCCTGATCGCGCCGACCGAGACCCTGGTCCATCTGCCGGACGGCAAGACCCTGTTCAAGCGTATCTCGCCGCATCCGCTGGGCGGCCTGATGTTCACCTATGAGGATGTGACCGATCGCCTGACGATGGAGGCGCAGTACAACACCCTGATCGAGGTGCAACGCCGCACGCTCGACAATCTTTACGAAGGTGTCGCGCTTGTCGGCCCCGATGGCAGGCTCAAGCTTTGTAACTCCGCCTACAGCCGCATCTGGCAATTCAATGAAGGCGACCTCGCCGGTGAGCCGCAAATCTCGGTCCTGGTCGACAAGGCCCGACATTATTACGACGTGGATGACGAGGCGGTCTGGGCCGAATTGAGCAAGAAGATCATCAGCCGCCTGATGTCCCGCGAACCCGTCTCCGGGAATCTTGAACGCGCCGACGGCACGGTCATCCAGTATACCGGCGTGCCGTTGCCGGACGGCATGATGCTGATGACCTATTTCGACGTGTCGGATTCGAACCGGGTCGAACGGGCCTTGCGCGAACGCAATGAGGCGCTCGAGGAAGCCGATCGGCTGAAGTCCGAGTTCGTGGCGAACGTGTCTTACGAGCTGCGCACGCCGCTGAACACGATCATCGGGTTTGCCGAGGTGCTGAACGGCGACATGTTCGGCCCGCTGAATGAACGGCAGGGCGAGTATATGGGCGGTATTCTCGAGGCCAGCGAGGCCCTGCTGGAGTTGATCAACGACATCCTCGATCTGGCGACAATCGAGGCCGGTTATATGACCCTCGACCGGGGTCAGTTCGACATTCACACGATGATTGCCGGCGTGTTTACGCTCAATCGCGAGCGCGCGCGGGTCAAGGAACAGAAACTGGTGCTCGACTGTGCACCGGATATCGGGTCGATGTATGCCGACGAACGCCGCCTGAAACAGGTGCTGTTCAATCTTGTCAGCAACGCCATAAAATTCACGCCCGAGCGGGGCGTCATCACCCTGTCGTCAAGCGTCGACGGTGATGTAGTGGAGTTCCGCGTTGCCGATACCGGCGTGGGCATTCATGCCGACGAGCGCGAGCGGGTGTTGGAAAAGTTCGAGCGGGGCAACCGGCCGCGCGGCCGGCAATCGGGTGTCGGTGCCGGGCTCGGGCTGAGCCTGGTGAAGAGCTTCGTCGAACTGCATGGCGGGGATGTCGACATCGAATCCGAACCCGATGAGGGCACGGCGATTGTCTGCCGCTTACCCCGACGCGCAGTCGCCGTTGAACCTGAGGAAGATACGGTATGACCGCGCGAGGATCGGCGGTCGAGCCGAACCAGTCGCCGGACGCACAATATGCAAGGCACATCGATCTGCCTGGCGCCAGTTCGACTGCGGCGCTGGGGGCGGCGCTGGCGCCTCATCTGCGGCAGGGCGATCTGTTGGCGCTGGCCGGCGATCTGGGTGCGGGCAAGACAACGCTGGCACGAGGCCTGATCGGCGCAATGGGCCATCGCGGAACGGTGCCAAGCCCGACCTTCACGCTCGTGCAGCACTACGAAACCGACCCGGTAGCTGTGTGGCATTTCGACCTTTACCGCATCGGTCACCCCGATGAGGTGATCGAGCTTGGCTATGACGAGGCGAGGGCCGACGGGATCGTCCTGCTCGAATGGGCGGAGCGGCTGGGCGCGGAATTGCCGGCGACGCGGCTGGATATTGAACTCGAATATGCGGCGTCGGGCAAAGCACGTATGGCCCGCCTGTCGGGTCTGCGGGCATGGGCGGACCGGCTGCAAGACCTGCAGCTATGACCTCATCCGGGCGCGAATCCGGCGCACTTCCGGCACCGGGCCTCTACTCGATCGCAGCGCACCGCCCATTTCTTGCTGAGCTGGCGACCAGAATTCTCTCCGCATCCAGTGCCGATGAAGACCCGCTGGCTCTCGCGCGGACGACGGTCTTGCTGCCGACCCGGCGCGCATGCCGCGCGATGCAGGATGTTTTCTTGCGCCTGACCGACGGCGCACCGCTTGTGCTGCCACGATTGATCCCGATCGGTGATATTGATGAGGACGAGATGCTGCTGACCGGCGAGCCCGCCGGCCTGCTCGGGGATGATGATGCCGTGCCACCTTCGGTTCCCGAGCTGCGCCGGCGCGTGCTCCTGGCGCGGTTGCTGATGGCACGCCCCATCGGCCAGGCGCAGAATCTGCCGGTCGATCATGCGATGGAACTGGCCGGCGAACTCGGACGCTTGCTTGACCAGGTGCAGACCGAGCGCCTTGATTTCGACGCGCTCGAAAACCTGGTACCCGATGCCTATGCCGCCCATTGGCAAGAGACGCTCGGTTTTCTGAAGATTCTGACCGACACCTGGCCCGCCGTGCTGGACGGCGAGGGGGCGATCGATCCGGCAGAGCGGCGCAACCGCCTGTTGCAGGCCCGCGGCGCGGCATGGCGCCGGGACCCGCCGCGCGACCCGATAATCGCTGCTGGCAGCACGGGGAGCATTCCTGCAACGGCAGACCTTCTGGCCACGGTCGCGGAATTGCCGTCGGGATATGTCGTACTGCCGGGACTAGACCGTGTTCTCGATGCTGGCGCGTGGGCCAATCTCGATTCCGGCCACCCGCAGTTCGGCCTGCGACAATTACTGCAACGGCTCGCGGCAGACCGTTTGGATGTTGGAGAATGGCCGACGACGAACGATGTCGGTGGTGCTGGGCCCGCGCGCGAACGTCTGATCGGCGAAGCGCTACGTCCGGCGACCACGACCCAGGCCTGGCTCGATGAGCGCGGCAGTGTCGGTGCGAATGCCTTGCAGGGTGTCGTACAGATCGAAGCGCAGGAACCTCACGAAGAAGCGGGCATTATCGCGCTGGTGTTGCGCGAGGTGCTGGAGAGCGAAGGCCGCACGGCGGCATTGGTCACGCCTGACCGGGACCTGGCACGGCGGGTGGCATCGATCATGGGCCGGTGGGGCGTCGATGTTGACGACAGCGCCGGCACGCCCCTGGCCGAAACGCCGCCGGGAATTTTCCTCCGACTTGCGATCAGGGCGTTGCATGAAGGTGTGGCACCGATCCCGCTCCTGTCGGTCCTCAAACACCCGCTCGCGGCGGGCGGCCGCACACCGGCCGCGTTCCGGGCTTCGGCCCGGGCGCTGGAACGGCTGGTCTTGCGCGGCCCGCGCCCGGCGAGCGGGTTTGCGGGCTTACGGGCCGCGGCGCAAGCGCGCCATGAACAGGCCCTTGGCCGCGCGGCGGAGGGGCTGTCGGCCAGAGACAATGCCGATCCGCAGGACTTTGGCGACGTGCTGGCGCTGATCGACCGGATTGCGGAGATCGGGGCACCGATTACGGAGCTGCAGCAGAACTCCACGGTGATGTTGCCGGACTATGTGCGGGCCCATATCGCCTTCTGCGAGGCGTTGGCTGCGAGCGACGAAATGCCGGGGGCGGCGCGCCTGTGGGGCGGTGATGCCGGGGAGGCGCTCGCGACGTTTGTCTCGGAATTGCTGGAGGCCGGCGACAGTCTCGGGCCTGTACCGCCGGCGCGATACCCGGCGCTGCTCGATTCGCTGCTGGCCGGACGTATGGTCCGCCCGCGCTTTGGCGCGCATCCGCGTCTGGCGATACTCGGGCCCCTGGAGGCAAGGCTCCAGCATTTCGATGTGACAGTCCTCGGCAGCCTGAACGAGGGCAGCTGGCCGCCCGATCCGTCTGTCGATCCATGGATGGGCCGCACAATGCGTTCCGATTTCGGGCTGCCGTCGCCCGAACGTCGCATCGGGCTGAGTGCGCATGATTTCGCGCAGGCCTTCTGTGCGGGAGAAATTGTCCTCACCCGCTCCGCGCGGGTAGACGGGGCGCCGAGCATGCCGTCGCGCTGGCTGACCCGGCTCGATGTGGCGACGCGGGCCCTGGACCTGCAACCCGACCCCGAAGCCGAGACCCGCGCGCGCGCCTATCGCGACTGGTGGCGGGAACTGGACGGACCGGGCGAAGAAACCGGGCCTGAAACGAAGGTCGCGGTTCGCCCGCGCCCGTCACCGCCGGTGGCCGCGCGCCCGCGCCGATTGTCCGTAACCCAGATTGAAACCTGGATGCGTGACCCCTATGCCATCTACGCGCGTGAGGTTCTCAAGCTGCGCGCCCTGCCGCCCCTCGACCAGAATGCAGACGCGGCGATCTACGGCTCCCTGATCCACGACATCCTGGATGGGTTCCTCGCGGAATTGCCATCCGGACCTTTGCCGGCCGACGCGGGTGCCAGGTTGCATGCTCATGGCGCTGCCGCGCTCGCGCCCTACCGCAGCGTGCCGGCGGTCTGGACGTTCTGGTGGCCGCGATTCCAGCGCATTGCCGATTGGGTGCTGTCGGTCGAGGACGGCCGCCGAGCGCGCCTCGAGGCGACACATATGGAGGTTGGCGGTGCGATAGAATTTGATGCACCGGGCGGCCGCTTCCGATTGACGGCGCGCGCGGATCGCATCGATGAGTTGGTCGGGGGCGGAATCGCCGTGATCGACTTCAAGACCGGAGCCCCGCCGAGCAAACGCGAGGTGCAGGCGGGATTCGCGCCGCAATTGTCCCTGGAGGCGGCGATGGTGGCCGAGGGCGGCTTCGCGGGCGTGCCGGCCAAGCCTGTCGAGGAGCTGGCCTTCTGGCGCCTGTCAGGCGGTCGTGAGCCGGGGCAGGTTCGTGATGCAGCCGATGATCCGGCGCAGGTCGCCGCCGAGGCCATGGCCGGGGTCAAGGCGCTCGTGGCGCGGTTTGACGATCCGGCCACGGCCTATGAGGCGCGGCCGCGTCCCGATCATGCGCCGGCATATTCCGATTATGAGCATCTGGCGCGGGTCAAGGAATGGGCGAGCGGGGAGGGAGAGGGATGAGCCTCGCTGATTTCGATCCCGATCTTCTCGAACGCGTCAGCACACGGCAACGCGATGGTGCGGATGCTGCGGTCAGTGCCTGGGTGTCGGCGTCGGCGGGCGCGGGTAAAACCCGGGTCCTGCGGGACCGGGTGTTGCGCCTGTTGCTTGCGGGTGTGGCGCCCCAGCGTGTGCTGTGCCTGACTTTCACGAAGGCGGCGGCGGCGGAAATGGCCCGGCGGATCAACACCGAGCTGGGCGATTGGGCAGTTCTGGATGATGCTGCGCTTCACGAGCGACTGTTGGACTTGCTGGGCGCCGATCCACCCGATGACGCGGCCCGCCGGGCCCGCCAGTTGTTTGCGCTTGTGCTCGAAGCACCGGGCGGCATGAAAATCATGACCATACATGCCTTTTGCCAGTCGGTTTTGCGACGGTTCCCGCTGGAGGCGGGGGTCGTGCCCCATTTCCAGGTGATGGAGGAGCGTGACGCCGGCGAGCTGCTGGAAGATGCCAAGGCAGAGTTGCTGGCCAGTGCGCATATGGATGACGGCGATCTGGGTCTATCCGTGGCCAATGTGGCCGGACGGATACATGAGACGCGTTTCCCCGATCTTCTCAACGAGATATCCCGGGCCCGCGCACCCTTCGCCGACATGCTGCGGGATTTCGGCGGTCTCGACGGGGTTCGCGCGCGGATCGCCGAAACCCTCGACGTGGCGCCGGATACCGATCCGGCAAAAGTTCTCGAAGCTGCATGTGCGGAAAGCGCCTTCGACGGAGCCGCCCTGCGCCACGCGGTGGCGATCCTTGCCGAGGGCACTTCGGGCGACAGCAAGCGCGGGGTACTGATAGACGGCTGGCTCGCGGGCGATGCCGAGGCGCGCGGCCAAAGCTTCGATGCCTACGCGCTGGCCTATCTCACCCAGCAGGGAGAGCCCCGCAAGCAGCTCGCGACCAAGGCGATCCGGGAAAAGCATCCCGATGTCGATGCGGCATTGCAGGCCGAGGGTGCGCGCCTGTTGGCGGTACGCGAATTGCTGCGCAAGGCCGACCTGTATCAGGCGAATAGCGCGCTTATCCGGCTTGCGGCGGAGCTGGTGGCCCGCTACGAGGCGCGCAAGGCCGCGAGCGGCCGGCTGGACTATGACGACCTGATCGCGCGTACGCGAACCCTGTTGCGCGGCGACGGCGCGGCGGCATGGGTGTTGTTCAAGCTGGATGGCGGCATCGACCATGTCCTGATCGACGAGGCGCAGGACACCAACCCGGAACAGTGGGACGTCGTGCTGGCCCTGGTGGACGAGTTTTTCGCCGGGCTTGGCGCCGGCGATGAAGCGGCGGAGGCCGCGGGGCTGCCCGCACGTAGCGTGTTTGCCGTGGGCGACGCGAAACAATCGATCTACAGTTTCCAGGGCGCCGATCCGAGCCGGTTCGAGGCGGTCCGGGCGTTTCTCGAAGCCCGTGCGTCGGAAGCGCGACGGGCCTGGAAGAACGTCGCGCTCGATTTCTCCTTCCGTTCGTCGCGCCCGGTCCTCGAGGCGGTCGACAGGGTCTTTGCCGAACCCCGGGCCGGGGCCGGGGTGGTCGACCCCGACGCGCCTGTTCAGCACACGCCATTGCGGGACAAGGCGGCGGGGCGCGTCGAGCTCTGGCCGCCGCTTCTGGTCGAGAAACTGGACGACCCCGAGCCATGGAAGCCGCCGGTCGACCCTGTGACCCGGGCCGGTGCGATGGATCAGCTGGCGGAGTTGATCGCATCACGCACGGCCGACTGGCTGGCTTCCGGCGAAATACTCGAAAGTCAGGGGCGACCGATCGAGGCCGGCGACATCATGGTGCTGGTGCGCCAGCGCGGTGATTTCGTCGAGGCGCTGGTCCGGGCGTTCAAGGCCCGCAACGTGCCGGTTGCCGGGGTCGACCGGATGGTTCTCAGCGAGCAGATCGCCGTCATGGACTTGCTGGCTTTGGGTGCGTTTCTGCTGCTGCCCGAGGATGATCTGAACCTTGCGACCCTGCTTAAGAGCCCGTTGATCGGTTTCGATGAAGACCAGCTGTTCATGCTGGCCCATGACCGGGGTGATGACAGTCTCTGGCGGACGCTCGCCCGGCGCCGTGACGCGGACGCGCGATTTGCCGAAGCGCATGAGCTGTTGGCCGATCTGCTGGCGCGGGTCGATTTCGAGCGCCCCTATGAGCTCTATGCCGGTGCGCTGGCGCGTGGCGGACGTGCGCGCTTGTTTGCGCGTCTGGGCCCGGATGCGGCAGACCCGATCGATGAGTTTCTCTCCCTGGCGCTGACATATGAGCGCAGCCACGCGCCGACGTTGCAGGGGTTCCTGCATTGGGTCGCGGCGGGACAGGCGGAGGTCAAACGCGACCTCGACCAGACCAGCGGCGCGGTGCGGGTGATGACGGTGCACGGCGCCAAGGGGCTGGAGGCCCCGATCGTGTTCCTGCCCGACACAACGCGCCTGCCGCGTATGCTGCCGAACATTCTCTGGGATGAGGACGACCGCGGCGCCTACTTCCTCTGGCTGCCGCGGGCCGATGATGCGGACGCCCGGGCCCAGGTGTTGCGTGAACAAGTTCGTGCACGGCGCGACGAGGAGTATCGACGGCTTCTCTATGTAGCGATGACCAGGGCCGAGGAGCGCCTGTATATCTGCGGCTGGAACGCGCCCGCCGAGGGTTCCTGGTACGACCTCATCCGCCCGGCGATGGCGTCGGTGGCACGGGTTGTCGAAGATCCCGTTCTGGCCTCGATCGTGACCGAGGAGACGCCGATCCTTCGACTGTCAGCACCCCAACGTGGTGCGGTCGAGCAGATCCCGACAGATGCGCCGCCGCAGCTTTCGGTATCGCCGGTATGGCTTGGCCAGCCCGCACCGCCCGAACCCGCCCCGCCGCGACCTTTGGCTCCGTCCAATCCGGGCGAGGATCCGCCGGTGCGCCCCCCAGTGGGTCCCAACGAGGATGGCACGCGTTTCGCGCGCGGAAATATCCTGCACCGGTTGTTGCAATGGTTGCCGTCACTGGCACCCGAGCTGCGCCGGGAATCGGCGGTGCGGTATCTTGCGCGCCCCGGACTGGATCTCGATCCCAGCGTGCAAAACGCACTTGTGGCCGAGGTGATGGAGGTTTTGGAGTCGACGGATTTTGCCCATTTGTTTGGGCCGGACAGCCTTGCCGAAGTGTCGATTACCGGAACAGCGACGGCGCCGGAAGGCACAATCTTTGTGATCTCCGGTCAAATCGACCGGCTTGTGCTCTCCGACGGACGGGTCGCGATCGTGGACTATAAGTCAAACCGTCCGCCACCGGCGCGAGCGGACGATGTTGCCCCTGTTTACCTGCGCCAGATGGCGGCTTACCGGCATGTTATTCAGGACACCTGGCCCGATCGGGCGGTGGATGCATATCTGCTCTGGACCGATGCGCCACGCCTGATGGCATTGCCGGCCGAGTTGCTCGACCCTTACGCTCCGGCCGGTCGCACGCCTGTGTGATCGTTCGGTGATGTGCCAATTCTTGACGACGCATTGATCGGAACCTACCTTCGTTTCCAACGAGAGTTACACAGGGGCGCTCGCCCGCGCCCGGATCGCTGAAAAGGATTAAGCATGCCCTCCAAACAGATTACGGATGATTCCTTCGAGACCGACGTTTTGCAGTCGGACAAGCCAGTTCTGGTGGATTTCTGGGCCGAATGGTGCGGCCCCTGCAAGCAGATCGGCCCGACCCTGGAAGAGCTCGCCAATGACAAGGATGGCGATGTGGTCGTTGCGAAGCTGAACATCGACGACAATCCGATGACGCCGTCGAAATACGGTGTCCGCGGCATCCCGACATTGCTGCTGTTCAAGGACGGCCAGGTTGCGTCCATGAAAGTCGGCAGCCTGCCCAAGAGCCAGATTTACGATTGGGTCGATTCGGTCCTCTAGACCTGCTCGCACAGAGAATAAAAAACCCCGCCTTTCAGGCGGGGTTTTTCTTTGCCTGGGGCCCTGTTCGACCGGTCCGCTCGCGCCTAGGTCGCCTGTCCCCTGTTTCGGTTCCGCTCCAGGAACTGACGGCCGCTTTCGTCATACATGAAAGACAGCAAAACGTAGCGCTGCCCCTTGGTCACGTCGGTTGCCTCATGTAGCAGGTTGCACGAGAAAATGGCCGCTTCCCCGGTTGCCGGGCGGTAGCTGGCCTGGCCGTATTCCGGGAATCGCAACTCGCCACCCTCATGATCCTCGGTGTTGAGGTTGAGGGTCATCGCGAAACGGCGATGCGCGGTGCCCAGCGTGGTGTTGTCGCGATGGGGACGGAAGAACCCGCCGACATCGGCGTCGTAACGCACGATCTTGAACTCCTCGACGAAGCGAATGTCGCTGTGGAAGGCGTTCCGAATTTCCGGCAGCACGCGGCGCTCGATCCGGCTGCCGATCGCCTCGAGCAAATCCTTGTCGACAACATGATGATCACGCCGCCGCTTGGTCTCACCGTCGGTGACGTGAACCATCTTGCCTGCCTCCATGCGCAGCGTGCCGGACGGCTCGTTGCCCCGGGCCTCGAATTGTTCGATCAGCCATTGGCAAAAGGATGGTGAAAAGACTTCGGGGATCACCAGGATGGGGGGGTGCAGCTTCGCGGGCGAGGGAACGGGAGGGTCCATCGCGGCGATCTCGGCCGCCGCGCGTTCGGCGATCGGTGTGTCACCGGGCCGGAGCACCGTGCGGACCTTCTGGTCAGCTCCGAACACGAAGCCAACCAGCTTGCCGCGGGCACCGAAGCGGCTTGCGACTTTCTTGTCGGCATCGGACAGGAGAAAAAACCCCGGGTTGTTCTCGGCGGCAATTTTCTGCACCAGGGGCATCGGGTCGGCGCTGATTGCGAACAGATGCGCACCGGCCTCCAACATGGCGGGCGCCGCGCTGAACATGGCCTGAAGCTCGCCCAGCGCGCCGGGATCCTTTTGGGTCGGATACAGCAGGACAAACAGCGGCCCGCCGCGGGCCTTGTCATTCAGATTGATGATGATATCGCGCTGATCGGGCAGGAAGAAATTCGGCGCACGGTCGCCCCGTTCGAGCAGGTCTTCGAGCTTGGGTGTGCTCATGCGCATGGTGCTCCAGACGGCCGATCCATATTCGTGATACTGTCTACAGTACTGCCGGTCCGGCTTCGGGTCCAAGCAGTGTTCAGTTGTTCGCGCGCAATGTCGCACCCGCAAGAAGATGAGATCCCGCAACGAGCACGCGTGCCGGCCCGGGGTCTCGGGCGATTTGTGACAGCGCGTCCGCGAGCGATCCTGCTGCGTGTGCCGTCAGGCCGGCGCGTTCGGCGGCGGCAACCATCTCCGGTACCGGCACGGCGCGGGGTTCACCGGTGAGGGGGACGGCCGCGGCGCTGGTCGCAAGTACGGTGAACGGGGCCAGAAATCCGGTGATGTCCTTGTCGTCCAGCATGGTGAAGATGAGGTGGAACGGTCGCGCGGCTTGTCTCTGGAGATCGTTGAAGGCATCTGCCAGTGCTGCCGCGCCCATCGGATTATGGGCCACGTCCACCCACAGTTCGGACGCCTCGGGGAGCAACGCCAGCAGCGGCCCCGATGTCAGTTGCTGCATTCTGCCCGGCCACTGCGCCTGCGCGATGCCGGTTTGTATGGCGTCGTCGGTCACGCCGGGGAACGCGCAGACGTCGAGGCAGGCCGCGGCAAGTGAGGCGTTGTCGAGCTGGTGGCGCCCCGGCAGGCCGGGTTTGGGCAACTTCCAGTGGGTCGAGCCGCATGTGTAATCGCCGCCGCCATCGCCTGTGGTCACGAGTTGCCACTCGAGGCCGGCGCGATAGAGCGGCGCGCCGATATCGTCTGCATAAAGGTTGATCACGGCGGCGGCGTCAGGATGTTGGGGGGCCACGATGGACGCCACCCCCGGTTTCTGGATGGCGGCCTTTTCGCCCGTGATTTCGGCCAGGGTATTTCCCAGAAACCCCATATGGTCGTAGCCGATCGGGGTGATGATTGTCGCAGCGGGCCCGGCGACGACGTTGGTGGCGTCGAACCGGCCACCCAGCCCTGTTTCCAGAAGCACGATATCTGCCGGTGTGCGGGCCATGGCGAGGAAGGCCGCGGCGGTTGTGATCTCGTATTCCGTGACGGGTTTGCCGGCGTTGCGGTCTTCGATCTCCTCCAGCAGCACCCGCAACGCCGCATCGGACATGATCTCGCCTGCGATCTTGTAGCGCTCGGCGAAGCGCAGCAGGTGCGGCGAGGTGTAGGCGCTGACCCGCAGGCCGGCAGTCGTCAGGCCGGCGTCGAGGAAGGCCGTGGTCGATCCCTTGCCGTTGGTGCCGGCGATATGAATGACCGGCGCCAGGTCGTTCTGCGGATTGTCGAGGTCCGATAGCAGCCGGTGCATCCGGTCGAGGGACAGATCGATACGGTCGGGATGGTAGGTGACGAACCGCGCGAGGATGGCCGCGATCGCGCTTTCGTCTGCGCCGGGGACGCTAGTCCCCATTTGCCGAACTGGCGGCAAGGTCGGCGACGGTACCCGCGGCCGGCGCAGGTGCCGTGAGCGCGATCGGGGCCGGCTCACCGCCGGACACACCACCGCGGCCCTCGCGCAGGAGGTTCAGCATCTGCGCGATGGTCGCCTGCATTTCGCCGCGTGGGACGACCATGTCGACCATCCCGTGTTCGCGCAGGGATTCCGCTGTTTGAAAGCCCTCGGGCAGTTCTTCGCGGATCGTGTCCTTGATGACGCGCTTGCCGGCGAAGCCGATTGTGGCGCCCGGCTCGGCGATCTGTATGTCCCCGAGCATGGCGAAGGAAGCGGATACACCACCGGTGGTCGGGTCGGTAAGGATGACGATATAGGGAAGTCCCGCCTCGCGGACCTGCTCGACCGCCAGGACGGTGCGTGGCATCTGGATCAGGCTGAGCATGCCTTCCTGCATCCGCGCGCCGCCCGATGCGGGGATCGCGATCAGGGCCGCATCCTGCGTGATCGCTTCCCGCGCCGCCGCGAGAAGGCCCTCACCCACGGCCTGTCCCATGGAGCCGCCCATGAAGCCGAAATCAAAGGCGGCGATCACGGCTTTCTGGCCACCGATCGTGCCATGGCCGACGACGATCGCTTCCTTCTCGCCGGATTTGTTTTGCGCGTCCTTGAGGCGGTCGGTATAGCGACGGCTGTCGCGGAACTTCAGCGGATCGGGCGTGACGGCCTGAAATTCGACCCGGGTGAACGCACCGCCATCGAACAGGAAACCCATGCGCGCCGTGGCGGCCAGGCGAATATGGTGTCCGCAGGCGTGGCAGACATGCAGGTTGTCGCTGAGTTCACGGTGGAACAGCATCTGCTCGCAGGACGGGCATTTGTGCCAGAGATTGTCCGGCACATCCTTCTTGCCGACGAGCGCGCGAATCTTCGGGCGGACGAATTCGTTCAGCCAGCTCATCGGACCCTCTCTTGCATGATCATTTCGCAGCCCCGCGCACGCCCTCGGCGAGCGAGCGCGTGAGACCGAGAACGTTGGTCACCAAATCCGGTGTCGCCGCGCCGTCTGCATCCAGGTTGTCCGCGACCATCTGCACGATCGCTGAACCGACGACGGCGGCATCGGCAACCTGTGCGACGGCGGCGGCCTGCTCCGCGGTCCGGATGCCGAAGCCGACCGCGATCGGAAGGTCTGTGTGTTTCTTCAGCCTTTCAACAGAGGCCTGTATTTCCGCCGCATCGGCCGATTTCGTGCCGGTGATGCCGGCGATCGCGACGTAGTAGACAAACCCGGAGGTGTTTGCGATCACGGCCGGCAGGCGCGCATCGTCGGTGGTCGGGGTGGCGAGGCGGATGAAGTGCATGCCCGCGGCCAGTGCCGGCAGGCAGAGCTCGACATCTTCTTCCGGCGGCAGGTCGACCACGATTAACCCGTCGACGCCGGCGTCGCGCGCATCGGCCAGGAACTGGTCGACGCCGTAGATGTACATCGGGTTGTAGTAGCCCATCAGGATGATCGGGGTTTCGTTGTCGCCGGCCCGAAATCGCCGAACCATGTCGAGGGTCCGGTCGAGGCGGGCACCGCCGGCCTTGGCGCGCAGGCCCGCCGCCTGGATCGCCGGGCCGTCGGCCATGGGGTCGGAATACATCACCCCCAGCTCGATCAGGTCGGCGCCCGCGCCGGGCAATCCCTGCAGAATCTCGAAGCTGGTCTCGAGGTCGGGGTCGGCGGCCATGACAAACGGGATGAAGGCGGCACGGTTCTCACCGGCGAGTTTCTTGAAGCGGGCTTCGATGCGGCCGCTGGTCTCGCCCCGGCTCACAGTTCCACCCCCAGCGCGTCGGCGATGGTGAACACGTCCTTGTCGCCGCGCCCGCACATATTCATGACCAGCAGATGGTCGGCGGGCAGGTCGCCCGCGATCTTGCCGACATGGGCCAGGGCGTGGGACGGCTCAAGCGCGGGGATGATGCCCTCCAGGCGTGAGCAGAGCTGGAACGCATCGAGCGCTTCCTGGTCAGTGACCGAGACATATTCGACCCGGCCGGATTCATGAAGCCAGGAATGTTCCGGGCCGATGCCCGGATAGTCGAGCCCGGCAGAGATCGAATGGGCATCGAGAATCTGGCCGTCGTCATCCTGCAGCAGGAAGGTCCGGTTGCCGTGCAGCACGCCCGGCCGACCGCCGGTCAGGGACGCCGCATGTTCGCCGGTCTCGATGCCATGGCCCGCCGCCTCGACGCCGATGATGCGCACATCCTTGTCGTCGAGGAACGGATAGAACAGGCCCATCGCGTTGGACCCGCCGCCGATGCAGGCGATGAGCGAATCCGGCAGGCGGCCTTCCGCGGCCTGCATCTGCGCCTTGGTCTCTTCGCCGATGACTTTCTGGAAATCCCGCACCATCGCCGGATAGGGATGAGGTCCCGCCACCGTGCCGATCAGATAGTAAGTGTCGTCGACATTCGCGACCCAGTCGCGCAGCGCGTCATTCATCGCGTCCTTGAGGGTCGCGGTGCCGCTGGTGACGGGAATGACCTCGGCGCCCAGCAGCTTCATCCGGAACACGTTCGGGGCCTGACGCTCGATATCCGTCGCGCCCATATAGGCCACGCATTGCAGGCCGAAGCGGGCGCAAACCGTCGCCGTCGCCACGCCGTGCTGCCCCGCACCGGTCTCGGCGATGATCCGCTTCTTGCCCATACGCCGGGCAAGCAGGATCTGGCCCATGCAATTGTTGATCTTGTGGGCGCCGGTATGGTTCAGCTCGTCGCGCTTGAAATAGATCTTTGCGCCGCCGAAATGCTCGGTGATCCGTTCGGCGAAATAAAGCGGGCTCGGCCGGCCCACATAGTGGGTCAGATAGTCATCCAGCTCGGCCTGGAAGCTCGGGTCGGCCTTTGCGGCCTCATAAGCCTGTTCGACCTCGAGAATCAGGGGCATCAGCGTTTCGGCGACGAACCGGCCGCCGAAGATGCCGAAATGCCCGTGTTCATCCGGGCCGTTGTGATAGCTGTTTGGTTCCGCACTCATCGTCGCTGCTTATACATCGTTGTTGGTCTGCTCAACAGGGAACCCGTCAAAGGCTCCCCACCTCCTCGAGAAAGGTTCTGATCCGGGCCGGGTCCTTGCGGCCCGGTGCGGCCTCCACGCCTGAAGATACATCGACGATGGTCGCTCCCGAAGCGAGCACGGCCTCGGTGACATTGTCGGCGTTGAGCCCGCCCGCGAGCATCCAGGGTACCGGCCATTCATGGGCCGATAACAGGGTCCAGTCGAAGGCCAGCGCGTTGCCGCCGGGCAGGGCGTCGGTCATTTCCTTCGGTGCCTTGGCGTCGAACATCAGCCAGTCGACCGCGCCGGCATAGGCGCGGGTCGCCTCGATGTCATCGGCATTCGCGACCTTGATCACTTTCATGATCGGCAGTTCCGTGTGCTCGCGGATGTCGAGGCAGCGGTCCGGGCTTTCCTCGCCATGCAGCTGAATCAGGTCGAGCGGCACCTTCGCCAGCACCGCGTCGAGCAGGGCGTCATCGGGATCGACGAACAGGCCGACCTTCGTCACGCCCACCGGCACGATTGCGGCCAGCGTTGCAGCCGTGTCGGGGTCGAGCGCGCGCGGGCTCGGCGGATAGAAGACGAGGCCGACATAACGCGCGCCCGCCTCGATGGCCGTGCGCATCGCAGTTTCGTCGTTGATGCCGCAAATCTTGGCGGTCACGTTCATCCGGCCAACCCCAGCTCGTCGGAGATTCGCGCGGCGGCGGCGGCAGGATCGTCGGCCCCCGTGATCGGGCGTCCGATCACCAGTATGTCGGCACCGTCATCGCGAGCCTGGGCGGGGGTCGTGATGCGTTTCTGGTCGCCGGTCGCGGCCCAGTCGGGGCGAATGCCCGGCACGATCAGCTTGAAGTCGGGGCCGCAGGCCGCGCGGACGGCGCTGATTTCGACCGGTGAACATACCACCCCGTCGAGCCCCTCGGACTGGACCAGTTGCGCCAGACGAACAACCTGATCGCGTGCCGGGGTGGATTGGCCGACCGCCGTCAGGTCCGCATCATCAAGGCTGGTCAGGACCGTCACGGCGATTACCAGCGGTCGTTGCGACCCGCCGGATTGCTCGGCTGCCTCACGTGCGGCGGCCAGCATCGCCGGTCCGCCCGCGGCGTGGACATTGACGATCGCGGTGCCGAGATCGGCGACCGCACGGACCGCACCGGCAACCGTGTTGGGGATGTCGTGGAACTTGAGGTCGAGAAAAACCGGCAGGCCGAGCTCGACGATGGCGCGGACCCCATCGGCACCGTTTGCCGAAAAAAACTCAAGCCCGGTCTTCACCCCGCCGACATGGCCACGCAGGGTCTCGGCCCAGGCGCGCGCCTGATCCGGGTCGGTTGTATCGAGGGCCGCGAACACCGGGTTCGCGGGCAATAGCGGCTGATTTGTCATGACAGCGCAGCTTCTAGCAGAGGTCCGTCCGCTGGTCACGTACACGCAAGACCTCTGTGAGGCAAAGAAACAGGTGATAAAAACTCGATGCGGGCGCCGTTTCGGCGAAGCCATGGCCTGCGGCGTCCAGATGATCCTGCCAATTGCCGTGGCCGACGGCGAGATACAGATCGAACAAACGCTCCAG
Organism: Alphaproteobacteria bacterium; assembly: GCA_965205535.1. Taxonomy (GTDB): domain Bacteria; phylum Pseudomonadota; class Alphaproteobacteria; order UBA6615; family UBA6615; genus UBA8079. Next base: position 1,426,172 of record CBDBHH010000005.1, read on the forward strand.
CAGCAGCTCGAGATGTTCTGACGCGGCATCGTCGGGCCCGTATTCGAGGCGCGCGGTTTGCGCCTTGATGGCCTCGGTCTGGACCCATAGCCGCTTGTTCTCGTCGAGCGAGGTACCGTTACCGAGCCGCGTATCTTCCCCGCTGCGCAGCACCGAATCGAACGCCAGACCCTGAGCCGGACCGGGCCGGTGGTCGCTGCCATGGGTCATGGCGAACTGGTACAACGCCTCCGCTTCCATGCGGGTGTCGTCGCCGCTCGCTTCGGCGTAGCGCCGGAGCAGCCATGCCCATTCGAAATGATGCCCGGGCTCCACGGTTTGCCCGATCGTGCCGGGTGCAGGTGACCAGCCAGCGTCGAAGAATTCGCCCAGCGTGCCCGTGGTGCCATCGAAAAACCGGCGACGGAACAGATCCACGATGGCAGCAGCGCGGTCGAGATAGGCCGTGTCGGCGGTGGCACCGTGGAGCGCCAGCAGCGCTTCCAGCAGGTGCATATGCGGGTTTTGGCGCCGGGGCAGGTCATGGGGCAAATTCTCGAAATAGCCGCCATGGGTCGGGTCAGCGAGTTCCGCGTCGAGAAAGGCGAGAGTGCGTTCGGCCCAAGCCAGCGCGTCCGGATCCCCGCTGGCGCGGTGGTACCAGGCGAATGCGAACAATGCGAAGGCCTGTTCATAAGCCTCGACCCGGGTGTCGGCCGGTGTGCCGTCGCGCGCGGCCGCGTAGACAAACCCGCCGCCATCGTCGCGCCAGTAATTGTCGGTGACGAACCGAAAGCCGTTACCGGCAACCTCGAGGGCGCTCGGGCCGCCGGCGGGAGGCCTCCATTTCAGCATATGCGCGTGGCTGTATACGTAAATCTGGCGGGCCTGGACACGCACGCGTTTGTCGCGATCAAAAAGAGGGCGGCCATCGAGGGTCAGGCACTCGACGAACCCGCCGGCATCGGCGTCAAAACCGGCATGCGACCAGAGCGGCAGTGCGTGTTGTGTCAGCCATGTCTGGATGTGGGCCGCGTCGATGCTCATGGTGCCAGCCTGTCGATCAGAAGTTCGGCGGCCGCGAGGTCTTCGAGCGCCGTTCCGACGGATTTGAACATGGTGATCTCGGTGATGGAAGTACGACCGATATGTTCATCCCGGCATAGTTCCGAAAGCTCTGCGATGATGTCGTCCGGTGCGATCACGCCCGCGGCGAGAGGTTGTGTGATGTCGCCGGCCTCAGCCATCGCCCCCGCGCATATCCGGGCGGAAGCCACCCACCAGGTCGACATGGGTGCCCGGGGCGAGCCATTCACCGGCGAAAACAGGCGATTTTGAGGTGGTCGCGCAACTGACGATATCGGCATTTGTGATTGCGGCCTCGAGATCGCTGCAGGCGTCAACCTCGAGCCCCGGGCCGGACATCCGTTGGGCAAGGGTTTCGGCCTTGCCCGCGTCACGCCCCCACACCGACACATGGGTGATCGGGCGCTCGGCGCAGTGGGCCATGATCAGGTCGGGCGCGAGCCGGCCGGTCCCGACCATGACGAGGCGATGCGCGTCCGGTCGCGACAGAAACCGCGACGCCAGCGCGGACGCGGCGGCGGTTCGTCTCGCGGTTAGCGTGGGCCCGTCGATCAGCGCACGTGGTTCGCCGGTCTGTCCGTCGAGCAGCAGGTAGACGCCTTGTACGGATGGCTGCGGCTCGGCCGGGTTCCGGGTCGGGTTGTCGGGGTGAACGGTGACCGTTTTGACGCCGATATGGCGCGGTGGTACCTCGCTGTCCCATGCGGGCATCAGCAGCAGCGTGGCGTCGTTGCGCGCGCCCATGGGTATGCTGTGGTGGTGGCGAACAGGGATCTCGCCGCCATCTCTGAAAGCGGCATGCAAAGCGGCCACGAGGCTGGGTGCGTCGAGCAACGCGTTGACTGTCGCCGGGTCGATGGTTCGCAAGTTCGGGTCAGCCCGTCCGCGCCGGCGGTTGCGCCACGGGAGCTGCCGTGGTTTCGCGATCGGCGGTCTTTTCTGCGCGTTCGAGTTCGCGGATGCGGCTCGCCTGTTCGCGCGCGCGCCTTCGCGCCGGCGCGGCGTTGAGCCACATCAGTGCGGCACCGAGGGCAAACCCGATCCCCAGGCCGATGAACACGAAGATGAACAGTGGCCATGAAATGTTCAGATCGAGAGGCCAGAGGCTCACGCCGACATCGCCGCGATTGTTAACGGCGAAGACGACCACAATGATCGCGACCGGAACGGTTATCAGCCAGCGCAATCGGTTCACGGAGCTTCCCCAGGATCGTTGATGGAGTCAGGGTCGGTTGTATAAAGCAGTGCCGCTGACCGGGCACGACAAATGCCCGCGCCAATCGACAGGGCCAACTTTACCCTATTCGCTGCATGAATGAATGATGTGAGTGGACGATGGCCGTCAAAAAAATGGGGATTATACGCTTAACTAGCCATTGGGTTTCGCGAGTTTCCGGGGCTTCCGGCGGGTCGGGTCCGGTTTTTTCACGGCGGAGAACATCGCCCGCGCCACGCCTTTCGGCGCTGCGTCCAGCTTGATCTCGCGCGTGACGGGGCGGCCACGCTTCGGGGGCTCTGGCTGAGGTTTCGTCTTGCCGGTCATCGCGTGGTCCCGGTTAGAACAGGTAGTATCGGAGGGACGTTTCGGCCACCTCTTTCAGGATATCGAACATTTCCCCGCGCTTCCATTCGGGCTCGCGGAAGTACATCGAGACCGGGGCGAAACGATTCCTGTCCGATGAGCCGTCCTTCTTGAAAACGTGTGTCCGGTTGAGCGGGTAGAACTCGTTCATCATCGAGACCTTCGACATGACGAACGAGCTTTCGTCATAGTCCTCCACGAAGTCGCAGCCCCATCCGAAGCATACGAACGGCGTCAGGGCCTCGTGGTTCATGGCCGCGCGTATCCCGATCAGGTTCTTTCCCAGCCGCTCGATTGCGTTGCCTTGTGCCTGCCGGGGGCGGCCCTCGGCCAGCCGTTCCTTGTTGGTTCCCTGTTTCTTGATCTCCGAGACCAGGACGAGACGGCGGTAATCGCCGTCCCCTTCCTTCAGGAGCCAGATCACACCGCCGTCCGGCTTGATGGTGCGGTCGAGAAACGTCTGGTCGAACTCGACCCGTTGCCCCGCGACGCCGATCATGGCGATGAGCTGGCGATAGGACAGCCTGGTATCGAACACCAGGCTGTAGCCGTCGAGATTGTCCGCCATGCGATCTTCGAGATAGCCAATACAATCCTGCATGGCGTCGTGAATGGCCTTGTCGCTGCGGGCGGACTCCCGGTTCTTGGGGCGGTGCTGCGCCTTGTTCCGGCGAAGGTCTTCCGACCTAGCCATCGTAGAAATAATGGCCGCGCAGGCCCTCGACGTTGAAGATGAGGACCTCGCTGTGGAACAGGACGCCTTCGTAGACGTCTTTCGGCAAGGCGACGATGGCCGAGATCGGCGGGTAGGAACCGTCCAGGAATCGCCGCCACCGCTTGCTGGCGACCGTCTGGTTGAGCCGCAGCCCGTAGGGCGCGAACAGGACCAGGGGCACCCCCCCCCCCCCACAATTCCACGGCCTTGTGCAGCCAGACTTCCGGCAGCAGGGGCCGTCGGCCGAAATTGGCCGCAACCATGTCTTTCGTCTTGGCGTCGATGTTGAAGGGCGGGTTGGCGATGACGAGGCCGGGGCGGTCGATCTCGCCGGGACGGACGCCGATGAAATCCCGGACGATCGTGTCCGGCCAGCCCTGGTCCTCGATGTCGATCCCGACTGTCGGGAACCCCGCCTCGCGGAACGGGCCGAGCAGGGAACCGGTGCCGACACACGGATCGAGGACGACACCGTCGATCCGCTCGCTCACGAGATCGAACAGGAACCGGCTGACGGACGGCGGCGTGTAGACCGTGGCGTCCTTGCCGTTCCGGTAGAAATCGTTTCGATCGACACGGTACATCGCGCTACGCCACCAGGTCCCGGTAGCGCAGCCGCTTGCCGACCATGCCGCGCGTCAGCGCCGCCATCTGGGCGACGGTATCGAGATCGCGGATGTTGTGCCGTCCGGCAAACTCGCGGACGTAGCGGTCCAGGTGCTTCGGGCTGACATGGTGGAACGTCCCGTGATAGCCGCGTTTCAGCATCGACCAGAAGGACTCCATGCCGTTGGTGCTCGCCATCCCGTCGACATACTCGCCCGCGCTGTGACGCACGGTCTCGTGGTCGAAGGGCAGCCCGCGATAGGCCGCGTGCTCGTCGGTGTAGACCTTCGCGCCCGGTGCCGCGCGAGCGGCAACGAAGCCCTGCAACGTCGCGGCGTCGGTGCCCCCGACGACGGTGGCGGAGATACGCTTCGATCCCCGGTCCCGCGCACCGGCGACGGCCACCTTGCCGACGGCCCCACGTCCGGCCCGGAGTTTCTTGCGCCCGTGTTTGTTCTTTTCCTTGCCGCCGATATAGGTCTCGTCGACCTCGACGGGGCCGGGGAAGGGCAGGCCGACACCGGCCTCGAAGCCCTCGCGGATGCGCTGCATCAGGTGCCACGCGGTCGCCTGCCGGATGCCGAGCTCGCGGTAGAGCTTCATCGACGACGTACCCTTGAGGCCGGTGGTCATCATGTAGATCGCGACCGCCCATTTCTGAAAGCCAATCTTCGACGACTGCATGACGGTGCCCTTTTTGACGCTGAAATGGGCGCGGCAATCGCGGCAACGATACGGCATCGGCCTGCGGTTCTTCACGGATACGGTCTCGGTCGACCCGCAGTCCGGGCAGAACCGGCCATCGGGCCAGCGCTGTTCCTCGAACCACGTCTCCGCCGATGCATCGTCGGGAAACATCTGAAACAATTCCAGGATGGTCAGCCCCTCGCGATGCGATCTGCCGGGTGCTTTCTGTGCCATGACGATTCGATCCCTGTCAATGTGTCTGGCTAATTATATGGTATTTAATCAAGGATTGTCAATGGCTAGTTAAGCGTATAATCCCCAAAAAAATCTGCCACCGCCGATGGGTGCCGGTTACTCGCCGTTGAGGCGTTCGCGCAGTTCCTTGCCGGTCTTGAAATAGGGAACAACCTTGGCGTCCACGTCCACGGCGGCACCGGTGCGCGGATTACGGCCGGTCCGGGCGGCCCGCTGTTTGACCGAGAATGCACCGAAACCGCGCAGTTCCACCCGGTCTCCGCGCGCGAGTGCGGCGGTGATCTCTTCAAGGATCGTGGCAACGATACGTTCCGCGTCACGCTGTAGCAGGTGCGGGTTGCGCTCGGCCAGGCGCTGTATCAATTCCGACTTTGTCATCCTCATCCCCCCGGGATTCGCCAATCCCGAATATTCGCCTTCCCCCGAAGGCTTAGCCGCCGTTCGATTAACGTCAGCGCGGCGAAGGTTGCCAAAGCGAAACCAGACCGTCAAGTGTTAATGCATTGGAAAACAACGATTTTCCCGTAAGCCCTGTGACCTTCTCCAGGAAACTGTCCCTGTCGGCGTTGGTTCGCACGGATTCGACCGGGAGTCCGGCGGGGACCTCGCGATTGCGTACCATCCAGGCGATTGCTGCTGTCTCGTCACCGATCGCATCGATCAGATTATTCTCCACCGCCTGGCGCCCGGAGAAGACGCGGCCATCGGCCAGACGCCGAACCGCCTCCGTATCAATGGGACGGCGGTCGATCACCAGATCGACAAAAAAGTCATACAGATCGAGCACCACCTGTTCCGTCACGGCCCGGCCCTCCGGGGTCAGGGGTTCGACAGGCGAGGGTACGCCTTTCAGCTCACTCGATTTGATGGTGATGGGCTCGACGCCGATCCGGTCGAGCAGGGTGCTCACATTGGCGGTTTGCAGGATGACCCCGATGGAACCGGTGATCGTACCCTCTCGGGCGAACACCTGATCGGTCGCAATCGCCGTCATATAGGCGGCTGACGTGGCCACAGTCCCCATCACGGTCGCGACCGGCTTGGCTTGTGCAATGTTGCGTAGGCCGTTGTACAGATCTTCACCGCCGACGACGCTGCCACCGGGGCTGTCGATGTGCACGATCACGCCGCGCACGTCATCATCCTCGGCCAACCTTGTCAGGATCCGGCCGCGCGCATCATCGCGCACAATCACGCCTTCGATATGGATGCGGACGATCCGTTCGCCGCCCAACAGCGTGCCCTGCGCCTGCAAATAGGCGAGGACCGCGCCGACCACGACCAGCAACGTGACGGCCTGCCAGACACGCAGCCGGCGTTTCAGCCGGCGGCGGTCAAGCAGGGCGTCCGTTTCGTAGGACATGGTGGCCGGTCAGGCGCGGAAGCCTTACGACTTCTCCGCGCCTTCCTCTTCGGTTGCCTCGGCTTCAGGCGCCTCTTCAGCTGCGGGTGCTTCCGCTTCCTCGGCGGCAGCTTCCGGGGCTTCGGCCTCTTCTTCCGCGGGCGCTTCCGCAGCAGTATCTTCAGGCGCCGGCGTGTCGCCGATCATTTCCTGGGTCTCCTGCTGTTTCTCGCGGATCGCGGCACCGAGAATATCGCCCAGTGAAGCGCCGCTGTCGGACGACCCGAACTGCGCCATGGCCGTTTTCTCTTCGGCGATTTCATTGGCCTTGATCGACATCGAGATGCGTCGGCTCGACGCATCGATGTTGGTCACCTTGGCATCGACTTTCTCGCCGACCGCGAAGCGGTCCGGCCGCTGCTCGGAGCGGTCACGCGAGAGGTCAGAGCGTCGGATGAACGCCACCAGGCCGCCCGACGTGGTGACCTCTATACCGCCGTCATTTACTTCCGAGACGGTGGCGGTCACGACTTCACCCTTGCGGATGCTGCCGAGAGATTCGGCGAACGGATCGCTGGACAGCTGCTTGATGCCCAGGGAGATGCGTTCTTTCTCGGTGTCGACCTCGAGGATCTTGACCTTGACCATGTCGCCCTTGGTGAAGTCCTCGAGCGCTTCCTCGCCGGTCTTTTCCCACGAGATGTCCGACAGATGGACCATACCGTCGATGTCGCCCGGCAGGCCGACAAACAGACCGAACTCGGTGATGTTGCGAACTTCGCCGTCGATCTCCGTGCCGCCCGGGAACTTGACCGCGAACTCGTCCCAGGGATTTTCCTGGGTCTGCTTGAGGCCAAGCGAAATGCGGCGCTTCTGGGGATTCACGTCGAGGACCATGACGTCGACTTCCTGGCTCGTCGAAACGATCTTGCCGGGATGGACGTTCTTCTTGGTCCAGCTCATCTCCGAAACATGGACCAGGCCTTCGATGCCCGGCTCCAGCTCGACGAAGGCGCCGTAGTCGGTGATGTTGGTCACGCGGCCGGTGAAACGAGCGCTGACCGGATACTTCAGTTCCACATCATCCCACGGATCCGCCTCGAGCTGTTTCATGCCGAGGGAGATACGCTGGGTCTCCGGGTTGAAGCGGACGACCTGGACCTGAACGGTCTGGCCGACCTGCAGCGCCTCGGAGGGGTGGTTGATGCGGCGCCACGAGATGTCCGTGACGTGCAGCAGGCCATCGACACCGCCGAGATCGACGAAGGCGCCGTAATCGGTGATGTTTTTGACCACGCCCTGGAGGACCTGGCCTTCCTTGAGGTTCGCGACCAGCTCCGTGCGTTCGGCTGCACGGGTCTCTTCGAGAACGGCTCGACGCGAGACAACGATGTTGCCGCGCGCGCGATCCATCTTGAGGATCATGAAGGGTTGCGGGGTGCCCATGAGCGGCGAGACGTCGCGCACGGGGCGAATGTCCACCTGGCTGCCCGGCAGGAACGCGACGGCGCCCGACAGGTCGACCGTGAAGCCGCCCTTGACGCGGCCGAAGATCGTGCCCGTGACGCGCTCGGTCTGCTCGAAGGCTTCCTCGAGCTTTTCCCAGGCTTCCTCGCGGCGCGCTTTCTCGCGCGACAGCACGACTTCGCCGTTGATGTCTTCGTAGCGCTCGACATAGACCTCGACCTTGTCGCCGACATCCAGTTCAGCGGGTTGTCCGGGCGGGGCGAATTCCTTGAGCGGAACCCGGCCTTCGGATTTGAGGCCGACGTCGATCAGCGCAAAGTCGCTCTCGACCGAGACAACGGTGCCTTTGACGACCGTGCGTTCGAGAGATGAATTTTCCTGGAGGCTTTCTTCGAGAAGAGCGGCGAAATCCTCGCTCATGCCGGCGCCCTCGGGCGCCGCAGCGGTATCGGTCATGGGACGATACGTCCTTTCAGTTCTTACTTGTCATGCCAACCGGTTGGTTCCGGCGGTCTTTCGCATCCACGACGTCTGTCCGGCCAGTCCGGACATCAAAACGGTGCTGGATACGCAAACATTCCGGCCGAGATCAGGTGGATAGATCCTCGATATAGGCCCGTGTCTCTTCAAAGACGGCATCGGGCGTTTTATCTGAAGTATCGATCTCGTGTGCGTCTCCCGACAGCAATGGGGAGACCTCTCGAGTGCGATCACGCTCGTCACGCGCTTCTATCTCGGCCAGGACGGCGGGATATGTACTCTCTAAGCCCTTTTCCTGCAACTCTTTATGGCGGCGTTCGGCGCGGATTTCTGGGCGGGCGGTAACAAAGAGTTTCACATCCGCATCCGGACACACGACCGAGCCGATGTCGCGCCCGTCCAGAACGGCTCCGGCCTTGCCGTCGGGCGGGGTTTGCGCAAAGCCGCGCTGGAAGTCGAGCAGCACCTCGCGCACATCGGGAATCGCCGCCACCTGGGAGGCCGCATCGGCCACTGTTTCGGTGTGCAGGTCGATGGATTCCAGTTCTGCCGGGTTGAGCGACCTGGCGGCGCGCACGGCGTCTTCTTCGCTGGACGGATCGCCGCTGTCGGCGAGCACGAGATATCCCACCGAACGATAAAGCCGGCCGGTATCCAGGAACGCGAAATCAAAATGTGCGGCGAGACGCCTGGCCAGCGTGCCCTTGCCCGCCGCGGCCGGCCCGTCGATGGCGATGATCATGCGCCCGCGTCCGGCGGATTGGCCGCGATGTCGGCGCCGAGACCGCGCATGGTCTCGATGAACCCGGGAAAGCTCGTCTCCACGGTCCGGACGTCGTCGATCATGACCGGGTTCTCCGTTGCCAGGCCGAGGACCAGGAAACTCATGGCGATTCGGTGGTCGAGATTGGCGGCGATCTCGCTGCCACCCGCCGGCGGGCCGTCGCAGCCCTGGATGACCATGCGGTCTTCCTCGCTCCACACGGCAACGCCGCAGGCCGCGAGCCCCGCCTCCACGGCGGCCAGCCGGTCGCTCTCCTTGACCCGCAACTCGCCGACACCCTCGAACACGGTGGTGCCCGACGCGCAGGCGGCCGCGGCTGCCAGCACCGGATACTCGTCGATCATGGACGGCGCGCGATCCGCGGGCACGATGACGCCCTTCAGGGACCCGGCGCGGACACGCAGGTCGGCAATCGGTTCGCCGCCGACATCGCGGGGATTGTCGCGGGAAATATCGGCACCCATTTCTGTCAAGGTGTCGAACAGGCCGATGCGCGCCGGGTTCATGCCGACCGCCGGGAGCTGGACGTCCGAGCCTGGCACGATTGCCGCGGCGACCGCGGGGAAAGCCGCCGAACTGGGGTCGGCGGGGACATGTATCTCCGCCGGGTTCAGTTCGGGCTGGCCGGTGACCGTGATCCGGCGGCCTTCATCCGTCTCCGTGATCTCCAGCTCCGCACCCATATGGGCGAGCATGCGCTCGGTGTGGTCGCGGGTTGGAATGGCTTCTATCACGCTGGTTTTTCCGGGCGCGTGGAGCCCCGAGAGGAGCACGGCCGATTTCACCTGGGCCGAGGGGACCGGCAGCACATATTCCATGGGCAGCAGGTCGGCGGTGCCGGTGATCGACAGGGGCATGCGGCCGCCATCGCGCGAGGATGTTTGTATGCCCATCTCGGTGAGCGGCGCGATGACCCGGCCCATGGGCCGGGCGCGCAGGGAATCGTCACCGGTCAGGATGGCGGTGAAGTCATGGCCGGCCAGCAGGCCGCAGAGCAGCCGGGCCGCGGTGCCGGAGTTGCCCAGATCCAGCACATCGTCGGGCGCGTGCAGGCCGCCCACGCCGACGCCCTGGATTTCCCAGACGCCATTATCGTCACGCGTGATGCCGACACCCATGCGGCGCAGGGCAGCCGCCGTGGCCAGGACGTCCTCGCCCTCGAGCAGCCCTTCCGCCCGGGTCGTCCCGACGGCGAGCGCACCCAGCATCAGTGCGCGATGCGAGATCGACTTGTCCCCCGGTACGCGCACCTGGCCGGTGAGGGCGGTGCTGTGGCGCGCGGTCGCGGGTGTGGGAGATTGGTTTGCGGTGTTGTCGATCATGGCTTCAGTCTTGTCCGGGCGGCGACCGATTAGCACAAGTTTCGGTGCCGGGCCATGAAGCTGGTGGGCGTTTGAGGCATCTTTGGTGCCGCCGCGTTGTGACAAAGTGAGTATGGATTGCGGATTTGCTTTTGACAGGCCGTTCTGTTCATGGCACACGGCGCGTCCGAAACACACCGGAGGGTACCACCAGTGGCAAAACCCGAATGGGGCGTAAAGCGGGCATGCTTGGCATGCGGCGCACGCTTCTATGACATGCAGAAATCGCCGATCGTCTGCCCGAGCTGCGAAGCCGAGTTCGACCCCGAGGCCATCTTCCGACCGCGGCGCAATCGCCCGGCCGACGCTGAAGCACCGGCACCGGCGAATGATGATGCCGCCAAGCCCGCCGCCACCGCGGAGGACGAGGTCGAGGCATTGGTCAGCGACGTCGTGGTCGAGGATGACGACGATGATGATGATGCCGCGCTCGCGCCGGATCTCGATGACGATGACGATGACGATGATGAGCCCGTCGTCGTGGTCAAGAAGGACGACGACGAGAGCTAGGCCGCCCACCGGGAAAAACACTTGCGTTGATCGGCGGGTCCAGTATCTTCCCGCCGCCCGGCCGAAAGGCCGAACGCCACAGAATTAGAGTTCAAGAGGTTGGGGGCCGTAGCTCAGTTGGGAGAGCGCTACAATGGCATTGTAGAGGTCGTCGGTTCGATTCCGTCCGGCTCCACCAGATTTCCCTGAAGGGAACAAAAGGGTTAGCGAGAAATCGCTGACCCTTTTCTCGTTTAAGAGCAGGCACGCGCCTGCCCCATCCCCACATGGTTTTTCGCCCCCGGTCTGGTAAGACAGTCCGTCTGGAAGGATGTGCGCAGATGGAACAGCGTCTCGCGGCCGTGCTTGTGGCCGATGTGGTGGGATATTCGAAGTTGATGGGTGCGGATCAGACCGCAACCCTCGCGGCGTTGCGCGAGCTGCGTTCCGAACTCTTCACGCCTTCAGTTGCCCGCCATGACGGTGAAACGGTCAAGAGCATGGGCGACGGCTGGATCGTGTTGTTCGCGAGCGTCTCGGAGGCCGTGCAATGCGCAGTCGACATCCAGAGCGGCACATCGGCGTTTCCGCCGCTGCAGCTGCGCGTGGGCATCCATCTGGGAGACATCGTCCGGGAAGACGAGGATCTGTTCGGCGATGGCGTCAACATCGGTGCGCGCCTGGAGGCCGCCGCGGCGCCCGGCGATATTCTGATTTCGGACGTCGTGTATCACAGCCTGGACGGGCGTCTTGCCGAGACCTTCCGTGAACGGCCGCCGGTAACCCTGAAGAATATCGAACGCCCGGTCAGCGTTTTCTCCTGGGTCGATGCGCCCCCCGAGGAGAAAGACAGCGATGACAGTGCCAGCGCGGCGTCTGACGAGAACCGCGAGATCAGCCTGGGCTTTGTCGACCTGGAACTGAGGGCCGGCGACGAGGAAGCCGCGATCCTGTGTGAGGGGGTCAATGAGGCCGTCCGGACGGCGATTTCCCACCAGACCGGCATGACGCTTATGGCCGACCCCGAGGAGGCCGACATGCTGGTGGAGGGCACCATGCAGGCGCTCGGCGCACGCTACCGGGCCGTCATTCGCCTCGTGGACCGAAAGAACCAGAAACTGATCAAGTCCGAGAGATTCGAGGGCGTGATCGCCGACCTGTTCGAGGCGGAAGACGATCTGGCGCTGCGGATATGCACGTCACTCAGGTTCGCCGCGTTCCGATATGAATCCTCGTCGCTGGATAAATCCGACCTGCCGATTGCGGAGCAGACCAACAGCCCATTCGCGTGCACACCGGCGGTCTGTTGTCCGATCTGTCCTACGCCGAATGGGTCGAGGCCAGATCCTTGATGGCGATCGTCCTGGAGCGGGATCCCGACGATGCGAGCGCGCTGGCGATGGCGGGGATGTCCTGCATCATCGAACCCAATTGCGGGTGGCGAGACCCCACACCGGAACAATGTGAGCAGGCGATCGCGTATCTGGGCAAGGCCGTCGAGCTCAACCCGGGCAGCGATTTCGCGCAGGCGATGCAGGTCTATGCGCTGCTGGAACTCGAGCAGAACCACACGCGTGCGCTGTTTGCTGCCGAGCAATTGATGAAGACCGCCCCGCACTATGCGCAAGGCCAGATGGCCCACGCCGCGACGTTGATGTGCAGCGGCCAGGTCGAAGAGGGTACGGCACTGGCGCTGAAAGCGATCGAGCCGCTGCGGGGCTTTCGTCTGTTCTCCCAGAACGCGATCTACCTGATGCTCGGCCTGTCGCTCAGCGGGCGCCATGAAGAGGTGCTGAGCTGGGGCCAGCTGGTGGAACAGAATATCGAGGGTGTGCCGCGTAATCTTCTGCTGATGGCAAGCGCGGCGGCGCATCTGCAGGATGACGGCCTTGCACGCGAACATGCCGCACGCCTGCTTGAGCACCACCCGGATTTCAGGCTTGGCGAGTTGCGTGTCTGGCCATTGAAGCGGCCCGGCGATTGGGACCAGCTAATGACGGGATGGCGCGCCGCCGGGTTGCCCGAATAGGCACGCCCGCGCGCGGGCCGTGCTTGCCGAAGTGCCGCACCCCATGATTGTCTGTGCGCATGCCCCCTAGTCGCCGTGACCTCATGCTTGCCCGGACCCGCCGCGCCGCCATCGATGCGGCCGAGGCGTTGGGGCTGAACATCGAGGCTGCCGAATTGCTGGCCTTCCAGAGCAATGTGCTGCTGCGGCTCCACCCCCATGATCTCGTGGCGCGGGTGTCCGGCGAGGCGGCGGAAATCCGTTCGATCGACACGGGCCGGGCGCGCGAGATCGCGGTCACCCGGTTTCTGGCCGACGCGGGTGCCCCTGTGGCGCCACCCAGTGATCTCGTTGACCCGGGGCCCTATGTTCGCGATGGGCTGACGGTGACCTTCTGGAACTATATCGCCGAGGATGAGGACGCAGAGGATGACGGGAAGAAATCCGGGATCGAGGCGCTCGAGACCTGCAGCGCTGCCGCACGGCACTGACGTCCTGCCCGGAACCGCTGCCTTTCATGCAAGGCTATGACCAGACGCGGCGGTTGTTTCACGATCTCTGGCGGGACGGCTCCTTGGGCACCATCGATCCGGCCGACGCGGTGCGCCGGCTGGGCGAGGTGGCCGCGGCACTCGATGCCCGGGGTGGCGCGTCGAGCCCTTCGAATGTGCCGCTGCACGGAGATGCGCATCTGCGGAACATGCTGATGACAAACGGGCAGGCCGTGTGGATCGACTGGGACGATGTCTGCACGGGCCCGATCGAATGGGATATCGCCTGTCTGGTCGTATCGATCCGCGATGATGAGAGCCGGGCGGGTGATGACCGCGCGGTGATTGCGGCGCTCGGCGATGAGATCGATCCGCGCCTTCTGGAGACAATGATCGATGCGCGCAATCTTCAGCGCGAAGTGTGGGACACGGCCATCCGGGTGCTGCACAACGTGGATACCCCGCGAGAGAATCTATTCCTCCGGGGCGCCGGGGCTGTGCGCCGATGGCTGGGGTTGCGATAGGTGCCGTAACGCTGTTGTGTGTGTGTTGCGTACCGGCAGAAGGCGTAGGTTGTGCGGAGTCCGGTCGGAACACCGGTCACTGAAACGGGGAGAGTTCGAATGCGTAAAACAGTTTCATCACCCGACGTGAACATCCCGCCGCGCCCGGCGCTGACGGGCGGTGTGGCGGTCGGCGACCAGGTTATCCTGAGCGGTCAGATGGCCTTCGACCCGGACGCCGGCGGCATTCCTGCCGACATGGATGCGGCGGCCCAGACGGTCTCGATCATGGAGAATATCAGCGCGTTGCTCGCCGCCGAGGGCCTGACTTGCGCCGACATCGTCAAGGTCACGATTTTCATGACCGACCTGGATGACGTGATGGCGATGAACGGGGTCTATTCGAGCTATGTCTCCGAGCCCTATCCGGCCCGCTCGACCATTGGGGTGTCGTTCCTGGCGATGCCGAACGCCCGGGTCGAGATCGAAGCGACGGCCATCCGGTCGTGACCGCGCTCTTTGCCGTCGGCGCAAGAAGCTTTAGCCTGACATAGCGCCTGATCAATAATGGTGGCGCACACGAGACGGCGGAGTAAGCCATGTTTTCACATATCATGATCGGCGGGGACGACCTGGCCGTGGCGAAGAAATTTTATGACGCGGTGCTGGCCACCGTCGGCGTGCCCGAGGGCACCTTCGATCCGAAGGGGCGGCTGTTCTATCGCACCGAGACCGGCGTGTTCGCCGTCTCGATCCCGATTGACGGAGAGCCGACGACCGGCGCCAACGGCGGGACCATCGGTTTCAAATGCGAGAATCCGGAACAGGCGGACGCCTGGCACGCCGCGGGTGTTGCGAATGGCGGTACGAGTGTCGAAGACCCACCCGGCTGGCGCGAGGGTGCTGCGGGTCAGGTCTATCTGGCCTATCTGCTCGATCCGTTCGGCAACAAGATCTGCGGGCTGCATCGCTAGGCGGGCTCGCTGAAACCGGCCCACACGCAATACGTGCAACGAATGTCTAATAGACCGGTGCGGCGCATTCGGGTTGATTGGGGACAGGAGGCGGTTGCGTAGCTTATGCCGCGCTGCCATCTAGTTCCTCCGTTCCCCCGACCCCGTCATGGGGTTATTTAGTGCAGGGCTCCGCCCTGCACTTTTTTTGTCCGCGGTTTCGTCCGGCCTCCAAAATTATCCTTTTGTGGTAGGTTTCGCGCCAGGGCCGGTCGCGATGACCGGCTGGTATGCGCGGGTACGGCGAGCCAATGCTGACCAACTGGACCATCCTCGTTGCGTCGCTGATCTATATCGGCGTGCTGTTCGCGATCGCGTCATGGGGCGATCGCAAGTCGGAGCGCCATGGCTCGCGCATCCGCGCCAAACCCGTGATCTACGCCCTGTCGCTGGCGGTCTACTGCACATCCTGGACCTTCTACGGCAGCGTCGGGCTGGCCTCGAGCTCGGGCTATGACTTCATCCCGGTCTATCTCGGCCCGATCCTGCTGTTCACGGCGGGCTATTTCGTGCTGCGCAAGATCGTGCGGATCGGCAAGGCCGAGAACATCACCACCATCGCCGACTTCATCGCTGCGCGGTTCGGCAAGAGCCAGGTGCTGGCCGCGGTCGTGACGCTGGTCGTCGTGATCGGCATCCTTCCCTACATCGCGCTGCAGCTGAAGGCGGTTTCGACCAGCTTCAACGTGCTGGTCAGCTATCCCGAAATCATCATGCCGGCCGGGGTCGCGGGTACGGTCTGGTGGGCCGATACGGCGCTGGTGGTGGCGCTGTTGATGGCCGTGTTCTCGATCATGTTCGGCACCCGCAACATCGATGCGACCGAGCACCATCAGGGGATGATGCTGGCCATTGCGTTTGAATCGATCGTCAAACTGGTAGCGTTCCTGGCAGCGGGGATCTTCGTCACTTTCTACATGTTCGACGGGTTCGGCGATCTGGCGGCGCGGGCCGGTGCGGTGGACCGCATCGCGGAGCGTTTCGCGGTCGATATTCATGTCTCCAAATGGGTCACCATCACCTTGTTGTCGCTGATGGCAATCATCTGCCTGCCCCGCCAGTTTCATGTGGCGGTGGTCGAGAATGCGGATGAGAGCGAGCTGAAGACGGCCGCCTGGATGTTTCCCGCCTATCTCGTGCTGATTAACATCTTCGTCATCCCCATCGCGCTCGCGGGTATGCTGCTGTTCGGCAATGGCGGGGTCGATGCCGACACGTTTGTGCTCACCCTGCCGATGCTGGCCCAGCAGGAAACCCTCATCCTGTTTGTGTTTATCGGCGGCCTGTCGGCGGCCACGGGCATGGTGATCGTCGCCACCGTGGCGCTCGCGACGATGATCTCGAACGATGTCTTCACACCGCTCTACCTGCGCTACCGCCATGGCGGCGCGCGCGGCGACGCCGATGTGGGGGCAACGCTTCTGAATGTGCGGCGGATCGCGATGACCGCCATCCTGCTCCTGGCCTTCGCCTATTACCGGGTGGCGGGTGAAGGGCAGGCGCTGGCCTCGATCGGGCTGATTTCCTTTGCTGGTGTTGCCCAGTTTGCGCCGGCGATCTTCGGGGGAATCTTCTGGTCCCGCGCGACTCGCGTGGGCGCGCTTGCCGGTATTCTCGCGGGCAGCGCGGTCTGGCTCTATACGCTGCTGCTGCCGACTTTCGCGGCCAGTTCCTGGTTCCCGGAAACGCTGCTCACGGCGGGCCCCGCGGGCATCGCCATGCTGCGTCCCCAGGCATTGTTCGGTATCGAATTCGGCGACCCGCTGTCCCATGGAGTGTTCTGGAGCCTCGCGGCCAACATCACGCTGCTGGTGGTCCTTTCGCTACTCAACAAGCCGAGCGTGGTCGAGCGTGGGCAGGCGCGTGCCTTCGTCGAGGTGATGGGCGCGGAACGCACGGCGCGGCCGCGCACCTACAAGGGCGTGCTCACGATCCGGGATCTCGCGGACCTGACACGGCGCTATCTGGGGGCATCCGTTTCGGACCGGGCCTTCGCGGAATATCTGGCCGAACGGGAACCGACATTATCGGTCGACGACCCGGTCGATGCCGGCGTGTTGCGCTTTGCCGAGCGACTGCTCGCCAGCGCGATCGGCGCGTCGTCGGCGCGGCTTGTCATCTCCCTGTCGCTCGAGCGCGAGGATATCGACATCGAGAGCGCCATGTCGCTGCTCGACGATGCGTCGGCGGCCATCCAGTACAACCGCGAACTGCTGCAGATGACCATGGAAAATATGCGCCAGGGCATCGCGGTGTTCGATGAGGATCTGCGGCTGGCATGGCATAATGAGCGCTTCCGCGACTATCTCGGGCTGCCGGAAAAATACGGCCGGGTGGGCGTGCCGGTCGAAGACATTATCCGCTACTCCGCCGAACAGGGTGAGTATGGGCCGGGTGAGGTCGAGACGATCGTCAACGACCTGCTGGCCCAGTATCACTTGCGCGAACCCGCAACCTATGAGCGCCGTCTCGACGACGGGACCGTGCTCGAGGTCCGCACCAGCCCGATGCCGGCGGGCGGGGTGGCGGTGAGCCTGATGGATCTGACCGATCGCGTATTGGCGGCCGCAGAGCTGGAGGAGGCCAAGCGCGACCTCGAGCAGCGCGTGGATGAACGCACCCGCGACCTGATGGACCTGAACGAACAGCTGCGCCGCGCCTCTGATGCCGCGCAGCAGGCCAATCTGGGCAAGACCCGGTTCCTGGCGGCAGCCAGCCATGACCTGTTGCAACCGCTGAACGCCGCACGGCTTTTCCTGTCGTCCCTGGCCGAAAAACCGATCGAGAATGAGAATGCCGAGCTGGTGGGCCGGGTCGACACGTCCCTGCGTTCGGTCGAGGAACTGCTGTCGGGCCTGCTCGATATCTCGAAGCTCGATGCGGGCGGCGTCGCGCCGCTGATCGAGGATTTCAATGTCGGCGAATTGCTGCGCGCGCTGGGGACCGAGTTCGCACCCTTTGCCGAGGAACGCGACATCGATCTTCGGGTGGTCGGCTCGAACCGGATTCTGCGCAGCGACCGTCGACAGTTGCGGCGCATCCTGCAGAACCTCCTGTCCAATGCGACCCGCTACACGCCGACCGGTGGGCGCGTGCTGATTGGCTGCCGGAGCGCAGGGGAACGGGTGAAGCTGGAGGTCTGGGATACCGGGCCGGGCATCCCCGATGACATGCGCGACGCGGTGTTCCAGGAATTCCAGCGCCTGCCCCATGGCGAGACCGACGATAAGGGGCTGGGCCTGGGGCTCGCCATCGTTGAGCGTATCGCGCGGATCCTCGGTCACACGATCGAGTTGCGCAGCCGCGGCGACAGGGGCTCCGTGTTCGCGGTGACGGTGCCACGCGGCATGGTCTCGACCGAGGTCGACCCGGCGGTATCGCGTCCGGTGATCCGCGCCGGCGAACTCACCGGTGCGGTGGTGCTTTGTATCGACGACAATCGCGATGTGCGCGAGGGCATGGCGTCGTTGCTGGGGGGTTGGAACTGCGATGTGCGCACCGCGGCGGCCGGCAGCGAGTGGCGGCGCGAACTGGGTGGAGATGCACCCGACATCATCGTCGCCGACTACCATCTCGCCGGCGAAGAAAAGGGCCCCGACGTGATCACCGAGGTCTGCGGCGTTTACGAGCGTGTGATCCCGGCGATCATCGTGACGGCCGACCCGTCAGAGAAACTTCGCGAGGAGGCCGGACGCCGCGGGCATGTGGTGTTGTCCAAGCCGGTCAAGCCGGCATCGCTCAGGGCGCTGATGACACGCATGCTGGCGCAGCGCGCAACGGTACGCCGCGAAGCATCCTGAAGCAGGGATTTCGTCAGATCAGCCCGCGGGTATCTCGCGCGCAGAATCCTCGACATGGAGGCGGCCGGCGAGAATGACGGCCTGGGTGCGGCTGTTGACGTCGAGCTTCTGCAGGATTGCCGAGACGTGCGATTTGACCGTCGCTTCCGAAATTTCGAGATCGTAGGCGATCTGCTTGTTGAGCTTGCCGTCCGACAGCATGCCCAGGACGCGTAGCTGTTGCGGGGTGAGTGCCGTGAGCCGGGCGGCGAGCTGTGCGTCTTCGTCGGACGTATCCGGCAGGTCGTTCGTCCCCGTCGGCAACCAGCTGTTGCCGGCAATGATGTCGCGGACGGCGCCGCGGATTTCGTCCATCGGTGCGGATTTGGGAATGAAGCCGGCTGCGCCGTAGTCGACCGCCTGGCGCATGATGCGCGCATCCGTGCTGGCAGAGATCATCGCGATCGGCACCTCGGGAAATTCGGATCGCAGATAGACCAGACCGGTGAAGCCGCGCATCCCGGGCATATGCAGGTCGAGCAACAGAAGATCCGGTACGCCCTCGCTGCGGATTGTCGCCTCCGCTTCCGCCAGGCTCGCGGCCTCGTGGAAAACGGCGCCGGACATATCCTGCGCGATGGTCTGCTTGAGGGCGTCGCGCACCAGCGGATGGTCGTCCGCTATGACGATGACGCAGTCTGACATTGGGCCTCCCCCGGTTCCGGATCGTTGTCCGGGTACGCTTGTGCTTACCATATGCTCGCCGGGCCAACGGCGTCCAGCGTGTGTTGGTCTGTGGGTCAGGTGGTATTGAGCGACCAGTCATAGTCAAGCCAGCCTCGCCGCTGAACCCCTGCAACCCCGGGCGCGTATCGGGCGGCAAAATTATCTGCTCCGCCGGCCGCCTGGACGAAGTCTCCCTCGTACCAGCGATAGACCTTGGTCAGGCTGTAACCGTCCGTCTCAACGCGCAACCAGCGGGCGTTCGCGTGCACGTCGCGCGTGTGCGCCTCAAGCTCGGCGTCGATCGCGGGGCCGGTGAAGGCGGCGTTGCGCAGCTTCGGGCAACCGATGCTGGCGCAGTTGATCGCGAAGTGAATGCGCGGCTCGTCGAATTTGGCGCGGAGTTCGTCGTTCTCGATGTCGGCCAGGCTCATTGTCTTGCCACCCACGGTCCACCGCCGCGCGTTCCACCGGTCCCGGGCTGGGATGTCCTTGATCGAGGCCAGCGGCATGTGGTCCAGCACCAGGCGCAGGGTGGCGGCGTTATAGGCGTTGATCAGGAGCGCCAGCTTCTCATCGCGCGCGAGTGCGGAAAATTCGACCGCGGCGACGCGCGACAGGTAGCCGTCGAGCAGGCCCGCGTAACGGACAAGACCGGCATAGTCGACGTAGCCCGCGTCATCGACGCAGCGCCGGAGAAGATCATCCAGCGCGCCGTGATCGAAGCTGCCCGTCCCCGAATTCCCGGCATAGGCCTCGCGCAGGTTGACCCGGGGCGGGCCGAACAGCCGCAGCAGCCAGCGCCAGGTGTCAGGCGGCGGGATCGAGAGCATTGGTTTTGTCGCCGGGGGCCTCCATGCCGGCCATGTTGGCATAGAAGCGGTCGCGCAAGCCCGCACCGTTGACCTCGCACATGGAGCGTAGTTCGCCGTCGATGGGCACCTGGAAGGCGCATTGGGCGATGCGCTCGCGCCCGGCGGGCGTGTCGAGCTCGTCGGCGCTCATGAAATGATGCGCGACGACGGAGAAACGATGTAGCTGTGTTTGCCCTGTCAGGGCGCGCAGGACAAACCGCAGCGGCCTGTCGGGATCGAACCGCCGCGCCCAGCCCCAGCCTGTCGCAGGCACATCCCAGAAGAAGAAACGCGGCGCGCGTATCAGCATGCCAGTGAGCCTGGCGGCGGCCTCGGATGGCCGGTCGGCGCGGAAGG
Source organism: Alphaproteobacteria bacterium (assembly GCA_965205535.1). GTDB lineage: Bacteria > Pseudomonadota > Alphaproteobacteria > UBA6615 > UBA6615 > UBA8079. The sequence goes on from CBDBHH010000005.1 coordinate 1,446,733, forward strand.
TAGCCCCGGCGAAATTCGCGAACAGCCGGTCGAGGAAGCGCCGGTCGCGGGAGCTGCTCTCGGGGCTCAGGGGTACAAAGCGCGAGCCGCCGTCCGCCTCGGCGGTCATGCCGATCACGAAGCGGCTGCAATCGGGATGCGCCATGAACCACTGGTTCGCGGCCAGCCGGTCGCGGTTGGTGTCCTCGATCGACAGGCCCCGTTCGATCTCGGCCCAAAGTGCCTCCGCGGTGATCCGGCCGATGCCGTCTTCGGTGCGGTCGACCTGGGCGACCGGCAGCAGGCCGACCATGCGAAACACGTCCGCGTTGGCCTGGGCGAAGGCGACGATGTCGCCGACTTCGGGCAGATTGTCCCGGGTCACGGTCACGGTGCTGGCGACCCGCAGGGTGCGCCCGGTCTCGCGGCGGACCCGGCGGATCATGGCCGCGAACCTTTCACGAAGTTCCATCAGTTCGGCCTCGCGGGCCGCATACTTGAAGGCCCGGTCGCGACGCCCGCGCTGGGTGGTGTCGATGTGCAGGCTGAGTTCTTCCAGCCCGCCCTCGACCATCAGGCGTTTGAGCAGATCCGGGTTGCGCAGGAACCCGTCGCCATGGCTCATCAGCATCGGGATCAGCTCGATGTCGCGGGCGTGGCGCAGGATCTCGATCACGTCTTCGGCCGGTCGCAGCGCCACTTCGCCGTCGGTCAGTTGCACGTTGCCCCAGGGGCCGAGCTCGGCGCGCAGCAGGTCGAGCTGTGCCTTGATGGCGGCGAGGGGGAGTTCCGGTGTGCGGTTGGCGTCCGCGCCCAGATAACAGCCGCGGCACGCGAAATCGCATTTCGGCATCACGCCGATGGTTGCCCCGCAGCCTTCCTCGTGGCGGCCATACATCTGGTTGGGGGTCCGGAAGCGCGGGTCGAGCCGCGCCCAGGCCGCCTCCAGGCTGGCGCGCGTTTCACGCGAGACAGGTGTGCGCAGCAATTGCCAGAGCCGTGCCGCCCTGATGGGTTGCTGGTGCGTGGAGGTTGTCCCGAGGAAACCCATCGTGTCGATCGCTCGCCCGTTATCTCAAGCCCTGATGCGGGTCTTCGAACGAGGTTTATGTAGCGACCACCCGCGACGGCGGGGACTCAACTTATCGTGTGGTGTCGCGTTACGACGCGGGCCCCGGCAGGGTGACGCCATAGCGCCAGCGCTCGATGGTCACGTCGGCGAACACGCCGCCATAGTTGAGCGGCTCGCCCTCCCAGAAGGCGTCGCACGCCGCGCGGTCGGGATATTCCATGATCATCATCGAGCCGATCATCTCGCTGCCGTCATCATTGAACATGGGGCCGCGGGCCACATAGCGATCCATCACCGAGGCCTGATACTTGTGATGGGCCTCGGCGACCGCCGCGCGTGCGGCCTCGGCATCGTCGCCGTCCATCGCGGTGACCACGAACTGTTCCCAGCCTTCGGTGCGCGGATAGTCGTTGTAGCGCAGCGCCATCGACGACGACCAGCGGGTGATCGATATCTCGCCGAACGCGCCCGCCTGGCAGTAGCCCTCATTGTCCACCCATGCCTGGGCGGCCGCTCTGTCGGGCGCGTCGATCAGGGCCATGGCGCCGGCCGGCGCGGAACCATCATCGGTCAGCAGAGGCCCGGAAAAGCGGATCTGCGGCTCGGTTGCGCGCAGATAGGCCTGGTGGGCGTCCATCGCCGATTCACGCAGTTCGAGGCCGCCATCGGCCTTGAAGTAGCCCTTGCAGATCCAGCTCGGGCTCTTGGTCCGGTAATATTCCTCGAGTTCGGCCTCGGACAGGCCGTAGCGCGGATCGCCGGGCAGGGCGCCGGACGGATTGTTGGGATCGGACATCGTGTGGTTCCCCCTGAACGAATGTTGTTGGGCATATGGTCACCGCCTGCGCGTTCGGGTGCAACCCTCCTTGCCGAAGGTCAGGCGCGCGCCGGGGTCATGGTTCCGCCCGTGGGCATTCCCGTCTAAGCTGTGGTGCGACACAAAACGGGAGGACACATCATGGCACGCACTTTCCGCCGCGTGGTCACGGGCCACAACGAAGCCGGAAAATCCATCATCTGGAAGGACGGGGACGCCCCCCAGACCATCGAGCCGTTGCCGGGCCTGTTCCTGCACGAATACTGGGAGACGACCGCACCCGCCGACAACACCGGCGAGACGGACACCGCGATCCGCGAGAACTCCATCGAGCCTCACGACCCCAACGGGACGATTTTCAGGGTCGTCGATTTCCCGCCCGATGAGGTCTGGAAGGGCGCCGACGTCGGCGCGGCCTTCGACGAGATGGGCAGTGGGGCGGCCCATGACGACGACGCCGAAACTGCCGGCATGCACGAGACCCAGACCACCGACTTCGCCATCGTGCTCGAGGGCGAGATGTGGGCGGTCATGGAGGAGGGCGAGACCCTGCTCAAGGCCGGCGACGTGCTGGTCCAGCGGGGCACCAACCACGCCTGGTCGAACCGTTCGGGCAAGAACGCGGCGATTGCGTTTGTGCTGATCGGCGCGAAGCCGCGAACGTAAACAGGAAACACAACCTCATCCTGAGGAGGGCCCTTGCAGAAAAGGGCCCGTCTCGAAGGATATGGTCATCTTGTCCTTCGAGACGCCGCTTTGCGGCTCCTCAGGACGAGGGTCGTGTAGAGAAGGATACTTCTATGACCGCCAAGCTCCGTCACTTCGCCCTGTCCGTGCCCGATCCCCAGAAGGCCGCGGCGTTCTATGAATCCGCACTCGGCATGACCCGGGTGGGTGAGAACGACCATCCGGGTGCGACGGCCGTGTATCTCACCGACGGCACGGTCAATCTGGCACTGCTGCGCTACAAGACCGAAGAGGCCGCGGGCGGCGATCCGGACAAGTTCGGCGTCCATCATTTCGGTTTCATCGTCGACGACGTGGCGGCCACCCAGGGCGAAATCGAGGCGGCCGGCGGCAACTGGCTGATGGGCGAGGCGAAGGATGCGGGCGCGTTCTACGAGATCAAGTACCGGGACCCGGACGGGGTGATCTTCGACATCAACGAAGGTGGCTGGAAGACGGACGAGTAGTTCTGACGTTGATGCCGGCACCGGTTCCAGGGCGATAGTTTTGTTCGGGGCGTTTCCCTGGGTGGCACGGGCGCGGTAGTCTGCGGGCAATCAACAAGACGGTTCCGGGGAGAGAATTACATGGCGCGCACATTGATCAAGGGCGGCTGGGTCGTGTCGATGGACGATGCGATCGGGGACATTCGCGGCGGTGATGTGCTGATCGAGGACGACCGGATCGTCGAGGTGGGCCGCAACATCGATGCGGGCGATGCCGAAGTGATCGATGCGTCGAACATGATCGTCAGCCCGGGCATGATCAACATGCACGAACATACCTGGCAGACCGGGGTGCGCGGCGTGGTCGCCGACTGGACGATGTTCGAATATTCCCAGCTGATGCACGCGACGGCGGTACCCCATTTCACCCCCGACGACATCCGCCTCGCCAACCTCTGCGGGGCGCTGAACCAGCTCAATTGCGGCACGACCACGCTATTCGACTGGCACCATTGCAATGCCACGACCGATCACACGGACGCGGCGATCGACAGCCTCGAGGAAGCCGGCATTCGCGCCATCTACGGCCACGGCCAGACCAAGACCGACCCCAAGCCCGGCGAGGCGCCATTCAACGAGCGGCCCCATTCGCGCGAGCGCGTCGAGCGGTTGCGCAAGGGCCGGCTCGCGTCCGACGACGCGCTGATCACCATGGCCATGTGCATCCAGGGCGTGGGTTTCTCGGTCTGGGATTGCATCGAGCATGACGTGCGGCTGGCCAAGGATATGGGCCTGCGCTGGTCGAACCATACCGGCGCCCAGGGCATCCCCCTGTTTGCCGAGAACGCGATCCACCGGCTCGATGAGCTGGGACTGCTCGGGCCCGATGCGGATTTCGTCCACGCCAACAACTTCTCCGACGAGGAAATCCAGCTGATCGTCGATCGGGGCGGCTCGATCACCGTGGCGCCGGAATGCGAATGCAACTTCGGCCATGGCAACCCCGCTACCGGGCGGGTGCTCGCCGCCGGCGGGACACCGTCCTTCGGCGTCGACCTGGAATCGAACGTCTCTGGCGACATGTTCTCCGTCGTGCGTTTCGGCCTGCAATTCGAACGCGGGATGTACACGGACGCGCGCCCTCGCCCGACCAAGACCATGCCGGAACATCTGAAGACCCGCGTCGCGCTGGAATGGGCCACGATTGGTAACGCCCGCGCATTGGGCATGGACGACAGGATCGGTTCCCTCACACCGGGCAAGAAGGCCGACGTCATCCTGACCCGCGGCGACGACCTCAATACCTGCCCGGTGCATGACCCGGTCCAGACGCTGGTCTTCATGGCGACGGCGCACAATGTGGACACGGTCTTCGTGAACGGCGAGCTCAGGAAACGCGACGGCAAACTGGTCTACCCGGAGGCCGCGCTGCGCGAGACGTTGGGCAAACTCGCCGAGTCCGGCCGCCGTATCCTCGACGCTGCCGGCGTGGTGAAGGCGGCGTAGGGCAGGGCTTGGCGCGGGTCTCGGCATCATGACCACAAATCGGTGGGTCGTCCTGGGGGCGCTGTTCGTGGCGCGCTCGGCGCTCGGCTATCACTTCCAATCTGTCGCCTCGGTCTCTCCGTTGCTGGCCGACGATCTCGGTATCGACTTCACCGCGGTCGGCACGCTGATTGGCTTCTTCAGCCTGCTCGGGGTGCTGACGGCTCTGCCGTCCGGTTTCCTTGCCCAACGGTTCGGCGAGCGTCGGATGTGCCTGTTCGGCCTTGCGATGATGGCGACCGGCGGTTTCATCATGTGGCTCGGGAGTGACTTCACCATGATTGGCGTTGGCCGAATGGTCGCCGGCACCGGCGGTGTGGTGGTTACGGTGGTTATGGTGAAAATCGTCGGCGACCTGTTCGAGGGTAAGGAAGTCGTCACCGCCATGGCGATTCTGATGAACAGCTGGCCTGTCGGCATTACCATCGGCCTCTTTACACAGGGCGCCATGGCCGAGGCCTGGGGCTGGCAGGCGGTGTTCCTGACGGCCGGTATCGGCTCGCTCGTCGGCATGCTGCTTGTCGCCATCCTTTACCGGCCGGGGACACGGAATGTCGCGCGGCCCCTGCAACGGCTCGCCATCACCCGAGCCGAGGCCACCAAGGTCTTCCTCGCGGGGATCATCTGGGTGCTCTACAACGCGGGTTATCTGATGGTGCTGTCTTTCGGGCCGGCGATGCTGGTGCTGCGCGGCATGGATGTCGCAGCCGCGGGCCTGCTGCTCGCCAACGCCACCTTCGTCTACATGTTCGCGATTCCGCTGGGGGGCTGGATGTCCGAGAAGCTGGCGCGGCCAAACCTGGTCATGGTGACGAGCTTCGCGCTCGGAGCGCTCATGGTCGGCCTCGTGCCCCTGGTCGACGCGCCCCTGTTGCTGTTCATCCCGGCCGCGATTTTCATCGGCATCCCGACGGGCAACGTGATGGCGTTGACGGTCGAGACGGTGCGCGCCGAGCATCGCAACACGGGCACCGGCCTCTACCACACCTGGAATCATGCGGGCTTGTTTGTTGGTCCCGTCTTTGCGGGCTGGATCGTCGATCAGACCGGTGACCCGGCGACGGCCATGTTCTTTGGCGGTGTAACCATGGTGCTCGCCATCGTTGCGCTGGGGGCGTTACGCGGCTTGCAATGGCGCGAAGCCCGTGCCGTCTGAGCCGAGCCTCGGAGTGGTCATCCCCGCATTGAACGCGGGGCCGGATCTCGCGCGCGCCCTGGAGGGCCTTGCGGAAGCACGGGACGTCTTTGACCTCGATATCCTCGTCGTCGATGGCGGATCCGATGACGACACGATCACATTGGCAGAATCCAACGGCGCGCGAGTGATCGAGGCCCCGAGAGGTCGCGGCACCCAGCTTGCGGCCGGCGCCGCAGAGGTGCACGGCGACTGGCTGCTGTTTGTGCATGCCGACACGGTTGTGCAGGCCGGGTGGGCGGTCGAGCTGGCGGCGTTCATGATCAACGAGCGCCACCGCGCCGCCTATTTCCGCTTCCGGCTCGACGATGCCGCACCTGGCGCACGACGGATCGAGCGGATGGTGGCATGGCGTTGCCGCGTGCTGGGACTGCCCTATGGCGACCAGGGTCTGGCGATCCCGCGTGATCTCTACACGTCGTTCGGTGGCTATCCCGACCAGCCCCTGATGGAGGATGTCTATCTCGCACGTCGGATGGGCCGCGGCCGGCTGGTGGGTCTGGAAACGGCGGCACTGACGTCTGCGGAGCGTTATCAGACCGGCGGCTACTGGCGTCGCCCGTCGCGGAACCTGTTCTGCCTGTTCCTGTATCTCATGGGCATGCCGGCCCGGATGATCGAGCGGATTTACAGATGAAGCCCCATCTCGTCATCTTTGCCCGTGCGCCCCGGCGCGGCGCGGTCAAGCGGCGGCTCGCGGCCGACATTGGGGATGGCCCCGCACTCGGCTTTTACCGCCGAACCCTGCACGAGGTGACGCGGCGGTTGGGCGCGGATCCGCGCTGGCGGACCTGGCTGGCCGTGACGCCCGATGTGGACGCCCGGCGCACCGGCCTGTGGCCGGCCGTGCCGGGCGTGCGGTTGATTCCGCAGGGACGGGGCGATCTGGGTGTGCGCATGGCCCGGCCGATGACAAATCTTCCGCCGGGCCCGGTGATCGTCGTCGGGACGGATATACCGGATATCGCGGCGGACCATATCGCGGACGGGTTTGCCGCCCTCGGCAAGCATGAATTTGTTTTTGGCCCGGCGGCCGACGGCGGGTACTGGCTGGTCGGTGCACGCCGGCGCCCGGCTTTGCCCCGCGGGTTGTTTCGCGACGTCCGCTGGAGCACCCGGCATGCCCTGGCCGACACTCTTGCCGGTTTGCCCGGGAAGGCCCGCGTGGCGATGCTGGACGAACTCGACGATGTGGACGATGGTGCGGCCTGGACCGCGTGGCGTAAACGCCGCCGCCGGATTCTTGTCAACAAACCGTGACGTGACTTCCGGTCTGTTCCGTACGACATGGTGACCGCTACAATCGCGGTCCCAGCGGGGAAAGCATGGAATCGATTTACTACGTCATCTCGTGGCTCTGCCACCGGCGCTGCGCACATTGCTACGACACGCGTTTTCGCCCCTATGTGCGCGACGAACGTGATGCCGTGGTCGGCGAGGCGGTAACGAACCATGCGCGGATCGTCGCCAATTTGCCCGACCGCATGACCTATCGCGAGAGCGACGACGGCCCTGAGAAACCCGGGCGGGTCATCCTGTCGGGGGGCGAGGTGCTGCTCGGCGAGATCCGCGAGCCGGTTCTCTACCCGGTGATGGATATGCTGCGCGATAAATATGCCGATGCGGGCGGGGTGCGGGTGGTGGTGCAGACGACCGGCGATCTGGTGACAGAAAAAATTCTCGATGAGCTTATCGACCATGGCCTGTGGCAAATCTCGATCACGGGCATGGATGACTTCCATGTCGGCCATGAAGGGGACAAGCGCGTCCCCCTGATTGAACATCTAACGAAGATGTTCGACGCCGCCGGTCTCGCGCCGACCGAGCGGCGCCATGACGGCACCGACGGACGCGGCACCGAGACACCGGTCTATTCCTTCATGGGGGCAAACCCGGAAGAGTGGATCGGACCGATCTGGCCGCGCGGGCGTGCCTGGGAAAACGAACTCTCAAGTGCGACCCTCGACGATAATTTCTGTAACCGCTGGTCGGGCGGGCTCAACTTCATGAACCATGGCCGGCTCGGCTCCGAGGTCTCGATCGAGCCCAACGGCAATGTCTATCCCTGCTGCCTCAAGACCAAGGCGCCGCTCGGTAACCTGACCGAGGAGCCGCTCACGGAGATTCTCGACAGTCTCGCGGGCCACCCGGCGTTTGAGGCGCTCAACGATGGTGCGCCCGAACGCATGGGCGTCGCGTTTGGCTGGGACGAAGACACGTTTCGGCGGAACAGCGAGACCAAGACCCCGGCGGGTGAGACCTATCGCAATCTCTGCATTGGCTGCGACCGGTTCCACGAGCAGGTGCTGGGCCCGCTCATCGAAGGCCTGCGCCAGGCGCGTCTGAGCCGTCGGACGGCCGCATGAGCAGCCGGATAGAAGGCGTGTGCGCGGCGCTGGCCGCGCGGCTCGGCGCGCCGGTCACGGATCTTCACCCCTTGGCCGATACCGGCCTCGCCCATGACCATGTGCGGATCGGCGACACGGGTACCCTTGCGCGGGTGCCCAAGCAGAGCCAGCTCGGCCTCGCGGCGGCGGAGAACCTGGAGTACCAGGCTGCCTGCTTCGTGCGCGCGTCGGCCGGCGGGCATGTGCCGAACCTGCATGAGAAATTGCCACCCGACGCAGCGTTGCCCATGGGCGCGCTGATCGTCGATCTGATCGATGGGCGGGCGTTGTCCCTGCCGGATGATCTCGCGGCGATGGCGCATTGCCTGGCGGCGATCCACGCCCTTCCGCTGCCCGACGCGAACGAACGCGCACCCCTGAAAGACCCGGTCGACCCCATGGCCGATACCTTCATGGAGATCATGACCCAGGCGGCCTATGTCGCGGCGGCGGATCTGCACCCCGATGCCGAATCCCAGATTCGCGAGGAACTGCAGGCAGCCGGCGCGACCCTGGCCCGGGATACCCGCCCGCCCCGGACCCTCATTGCGTTCGACGCCCATCCGGGAAACTACCTGATGACGCCGGAGGAACAGGGCGGCGGTCGCGCGGTCCTGGTCGATCTGGAGAAGGCGCGCTACGGCGCGGCCGGTTTCGACCTGGCCCACGCCACCCTCTACACCTCGACCACCTGGGATGTGGACAGCCACGCAGTGCTGGATCGCGATCAGGTGGGTGAATTTCACGCGGCGTGGCTCGACGCGGTGCCCGGCGATCTCGCCGCCGCGACCGAACCCTGGCTGCTGCCGCTGCGCCGCATGATGTGGCTCTGGTCCGTGACCTGGTGCGCCAAATGGCGGGTCGAATCCGGCCAGACCGCGGCCCCCCGGTCTGCAGAGAATGATTCCACCGAGAACTGGTCGGCTGAACTCAGCGATGACGCGCTCGTCGCCCATGTGGCCGGCCGCGTCACCGACTATCTCGATCCCGAAACCATCGCCCATGTTCGTGCCGACTGGCGCGACATGTCGCCATCGGCCGGTCCCGCCGTCGCGCGGACGGGCTGGACAATATGAAAGAGGAACGGAAATGCGAATTCTGATAGCCGCGCTTGCGATGCTTGTATCGATCCCGACCGGGGCCATGGCCCAGAGTTGGGACGAGGTGGTCGACAAGGCACGCGGGCAGCTCATGTTCTGGAACGCCTGGGGCGGCGACGAACGCATCAACGCCTACATCGCCTGGGCGGGCGATCAGGTGCAGGCCCGCTACGGCGTGACGGTGCAGCATGTGAAGCTCGCCGACACGGCCGAGGCGGTAGCCCGGGTCGTGGCGGAGAAGGCCGCGGGCCGGCTGGACGGTGGTTCGGTCGACCTCATCTGGATCAACGGCGAGAATTTCGCGGCGATGAAGCGAAACAATCTGCTGTTCGGCCCGTGGACCCAGAACGCGCCGAACTATCGCTTCGTCGATACGGTGAACAAAAAGACCACGACCGTGGATTTCACCGTGCCGGTGGATAATCTGGAGGCCCCCTGGGGCATGGCCCAGTTCGTGTTCATGCACGACACGGCGCATGTCGAAACGCCCCCGGACTCTATCCTGGGGCTGCTGGAGTGGGCGAAGAACAATCCCGGCCGCTTCACCTATCCCCAGCCACCGAACTTTCTCGGCACCACGTTTCTCAAACAGGCGTTGGTCGAGCTGGTGATCAATCCGGCGGTGCTCCAGGCGCCGGCGGCGGATGTTGCCGAAAACACGGCGCCGCTCTGGGCCTATCTCGATGCGCTGCATCCGCTGATGTGGCGGCGCGGCGAAGTCTACCCGCAGAACGGCCCGGCCCTTCTGCGCCTCCTCGACGATGGCGAGGTGTCGATCGCTTTGTCATTCGAGCCGGCCGAGGCGTCGGGCCTGATCGCCCAGGGCAAGCTGCCCGACACGGTGCGCACCTTCGTGCTCAACAACGGCACCATCGGCAACACCAACTTCATCGCCATTCCGTTCAACGCCAACGCCAGGGAAGGCGCGATGGTTCTGGCCAACTTCCTGATGTCGCCGGAAGCACAGGCCCGCAAACAGAATCCGGAAGTGTGGGGCAGCTTCACGGTGCTCGACGTCGAGCGGCTGCCGGAGGATTCCATGGCGGTGTTTCAGAATCTCGAGCTCGGGGTCGCGACCCTGTCGCCGGGAGAGCTCGGCATCACCCAGCTGGAGCCTCACCCGTCCTGGGTCGCCGCACTCGAAGCCGAATGGGCCAAACGCTACGCCAGCGGCAAGTAGCCACGATGGGGATTTCCTCTCCTTCGAGACGCCCAGTGAGGCCTTCGGCTCACCGGGCTCCTCAGGATGAGGAAATCCTGATACAGCGAAACCACCTCACCCTGAGGCGGCGCAAAGCGCCGTCTCGAAGGGGTGGCGATTCGTGAGAAAGATTTCAGCCTCACCATTGCGCTGGGTTCCGGTGGTGACCCTGCTGTTGCTGCTGGGGCCGGTCTTTGCCGGCCTGCTCGGGACGGTGTTCCCCGCCTTCGGTTACCTGCCGGCACTGGGCCGCACGACGTTCAGCCTGGAGCCCTGGCGAGCGCTTTTCGCGGCTCCCGGTGTGGCGGAATCGATCCGGCTGTCCTTCGTCACCGGGCTGGCGGTCACGGTCATTTCCTTCACCGTCGTCATCCTGTTTGTCGCGGGTTGGCACGGCACGCGTTCCTTCGCGCGGGTCCAGAAGTTGCTGTCGCCGCTCCTGTCCGTGCCCCATGTGACCGTGGCATTCGGGTTGGCGTTTCTGTTGGCGCCGTCGGGCTGGATATTCCGCCTGACCTCGCCCTGGCTGACCGGCTATGACCGCCCGCCGGACCTGATCATCGTGCAGGACCCGGCGGGTCTGGCGTTGATCGCCGGGTTGGTGGTCAAGGAAATCCCGTTTCTGTTCCTGATGACCCTGGCCGCCATCGGGCAGGTGGATGCGGCCCGGGTGCGCACGATGGCCCGCACGCTTGGATATGGCACCACGGCGGCCTGGCTGAAGGCGGTATTTCCGCTGGTCTACCGGCAGATACGCCTGCCGGTGTTCGCGGTTCTCGCCTTCGCGGCATCGGTGGTGGATGTCTCGGTGGTGCTGGCCCCCTCGACCCCGCCGCCGCTGGCCGTACAGCTCGTGCGCTGGTTCAACGACCCGGACCTGGCGCTGAGATTCGTGGCGTCCGCCGGTGCGCTGATCCAACTCGGCCTCGTGGTCGCGGCGATATTCGCCTGGTGGCTCGGCGAGCATGTGGTGGCCTGCCTGGGCCGCATCTGGATTCGCGCGGGCCGGCGCGGGCGGCGTGATTTCCCGCTGCGGGTCGCGGCGGCGGCGGCGCTGACGGCGAGTTTTCTCGCGGCGTTTCTCGGGCTGGCGAGCATGGCGCTCTGGTCGATCGCGGGGCGCTGGCGGTTTCCCGATCCGTTGCCATCGACGCTTTCGCCCAACGCCTGGACGGCCAATGCCGACCGGTTGGCGAATGCGACGTTGAACACCGCGACCATCGGGATCGCCGCGGCGGTGGTGGGGTTGGCGCTGACCATCGGCTGCCTGGAGAATGATGCCCGGTTCGGCAAGCGGGCGACCAACAAGGCTTTGCTGCTGCTCTATGTGCCGTTGCTGGTGCCCCAGATCGCGTTCCTGTTCGGCACCCAGATATTGCTGGTGATGAGCGACCTCGACGGTGCGTGGATCGCGGTCGCCTGGGCCCATCTGGTGTTCGTGCTGCCCTATGTTTTTTTGTCGCTGGCCGACCCCTACCGGGCCTGGGACGCGCGTTATGCGCGCGCGGCCATGTGTCTCGGCGCGTCACCACTACGCGTCTTCTGCCGGGTCAAGCTGCCCATGCTGCTGCGGCCGATCCTGGTGGCCGTCGCGGTCGGGTTCACCGTATCCATGGGCCAGTACCTGCCGACGCTGTTCGCCGGTGCGGGACGGGTCGATACCCTGACCACAGAGGCGGTATCGCTGGCGTCGGGCGCCGACAGGCGCGCCATCGGCGCCTACGCGTTGTTGCAGATGACCCTGCCGTTCATTGCCTTCGGGCTCGCCGCTGCTGCGCCCGCCTGGCTCTTCCGCAACCGGCGCGGCCTGACTGTTACGGCCTGACAAACGAGGTCAGACGCTCGCGGCTTGACAGGCTGACCCTTGTGCAGGCCCACTGCGGCCAACAAGCAATCAACGTCCCCCGGGGAGATATCATGAAATTATTCGGCTACTGGCGCTCGCTCGCCGCGTTTCGCGTGCGCATCGCGCTCAACCTCAAGGGCCAGCCCTTCGAGGTGGTCTCGACAGACCTGATCAAGGGCGAGCAGTTCGATCCCGAGTATCTCAAGATCAATCCCCAGGGCGTGGTACCGGCGTTGATCACGGACGACGGCAACACGCTGACCCAGTCGATGGCGATCCTCGAATATCTCGACGAGACCTATCCCGAGCCGGCCCTGATGCCGCGCGACGCCATGGCGCGCGCCCGGGTGCGGTCGCTCTGCATGATCCTGGTGGCCGACATGCACCCGCTGGTGGTGCCGCGGATCCGCAAATACATCACCCAGGATTGGGGCCACAGCGAGGAAGAGCTCGGCGCGTGGATCGGCAACTGGACCAAGCTCGGCCTCGCCGCGATCGAGAAGCATCTGGTCGAGGACGGCACGTCGGGCACCTATTGCGAGGGCGACCAGGTGACCCTGGCCGATCTCTGCCTGGTGCCCCAGGTGGGCGCGGCGACCCTGTTCAAGATCCCGCTCGACGACTATCCGAACTGCGTGCGCATCTTCAAGACCTGCATGGAGAACCCGGCCTTCTTCGACGCCCGGCCCCAGGCACAGCCGGACTTTCCCGAGGATATGAAGTAGGGGCGGTGCGCCTCTGACCGTCGTCGCCTTTGTTCCTGTGCGTGAACAAAGATATGCGGGGAATCAAATCTTCGTTCCGCAGTCCGGGAAGGGAATCACTTTCTTCCAGGCCTCGAATTTGGTTCGTAGTTCGTCACTCAGATCGACGCAGTAGAGCGATACGACATGGTTAGGCACTTCATGACCGGCGAGTAAGAGCGTGTGATGAAGAAAGACGATTCGTTCGGTTGCGCGGGCCCGACGTGTATCCGACTCGGTTTTCGCCCGGACCGCTTCATAAAGCTCGATAGTTCGCAGGGCTTTCTTCGGCTGAGCTGTTACTAACCAGCGGAGTGCAAGGGCAAGCCGGTCTTCCAGACCGGGTTTGGTTGGAGAATCGTAGCGGCCACCGGTCACTCTTAGGAAATTTATCGACGCCAGCCTGTGGGTCGCGTTGATGTCGCCATGTTCGTTCCCGTTCTCCAAGTAGGCGATCATTTCCTCAAGAGGAAGACCAGGACGTCGGGCTCGGTACAGCAGGTACCATGAGTAATGATATCCGGATTCGGCTGATGCCCTGATCGCTTCGCGTTCGGAATCGGTGATCTCGTTTTCGCGCTTAGTTTTCAGCTTCCGGCGGACAAACCAGTGATCCGCCAGGTGATGGCCGGCGTCACGGGCCCGTTCATAATGCGCGTCGATTTCGTCTGCCGATTCACTCGGAAGATCACCGGAATGCTTGTTGATACCCAGCGACAAATCGGCGGATGCGATTCCAGCTGCTGCAGCCTCTGTCAGGAGAGAGAGGCTTTCCACATACTCATCGTTCTTTAAAAGTGCGCGCCCGAGATAAAACCGAAGGGTGATATTGTCGGGGTCCTCGGCAAGTTCCTTCCGGCATTGCGCAATTGCGCGTGGCGCATCCATGTCCTGAAACTTGATGGAGTCCGGATTGTCGATCTGGAGCCAATACGGGTCTCCAGTCAGCGCCGCGTAGGACCCTTGGTCCAAGACGTCCTTGTCCTGATTCGCGCCGGCCGCGTTAACCGCGAAAATCAGAGACAGCAGTGTTGCTGCAAGGGATATTCGCAAACGTGTCGGCCTCATCGTGACGGTTACCCCTTCTTCTGCGCCCCCGCCGCGTCCATCAGCTGTTCCAGCACTTCGTAGGGCTGGGCGCCGACGACGCCCTTGGCGTCGGCCACGTAGGTCGGCACGCCGGTGACGCCATACTGGCGGGATTTCTCCCAGTCCGCGTCGATGGCGGCCTCGAAGCTGCGTTTTTCCAGCACCTCGCGCGCGGCAGCACCGTCGAGCCCGACCCCTTCGGCGATCTCCACCAGCAGATCGACATCGCCGATGTTCCGGCCATCGACGAAATAGGCCTCGTAGAACTTCATGTGGATGGCCTCGCCACCCTCCTGGGTGTCGGCCCATTTGCCGAGTTCCTGGGCCAGCCGGCTGTTGTAGGTGTGGGTGCGCTTGCCGTAGGGCAGGCCTTCTTCGTCCATCCGCGCCTTCATGCTCTGGTACATGGCATCGAGATCGACATCGCGGCCGGCGAACAGCTGTTCCAGCGACTGGCCGTCGAGCGGTGTGTCGGGGTGCAGCGGGAAGTGCACGGTCTGGATGTCGACGTCGTAGGTCTGGCGGAGTTTTTCAACACGCACGGTGCTGAGGTAACACCAGGGTCAAACGTAGTCGGCGAAGACCTCGAGGGTGACGGGATCGGACATGGGTGTATTCCTTCGTGTGAGACGGCCTGCACCATAGCAGAGACGGGGCCGCCCGCGATAACATTGCCGGGAACCCTCACACCCGGAGCCCGATATGACCGACCACACGATCCCCTCGCGAAAGCTCACCCATGACGGGGTACGCGCGCTTATTGACGCCGCTGTAGCCAAGGCCGACGAGATGGGGGTGCCCATGGGCATCGCGGTGGCCAATGACGGCGCGCGGATCGTTGGTTATCTCCTGATGGACGGTGCGCGGGTGCTGGCGCAGGACTCTGCCAGCGCCAAGGCGATGACGGCGGCAAGCCACCGCATGCCGACCCACGCCATCGACTACAATATCGGGATGGGGCTTTCGGTCTCCACGCAAGGCAAGGTGCTACCCCTGCGCGGCGGCGTACCGATCATCATCGACGGCTATTGCGTCGGCGGGATCGGCTGCGGCTCGGGCACCGGCGAGCAGGACCTCGTGGTCGCCAAGGCCGCACTGGCCGCGATCGGTGCGGAGATCCCCGACGATGACGTCAGCGAGGGGTAGCCGCCGACTGAAGTCCGACTAGCGGCCGACGTAAGACCACGCGGCGGTGTCGCCGCTCTCAAACCCGTCCTGGAAGATCGTGCTGTTGTCGGACTCGGCAACCGCATTGACCACGGGGGGCGTTGGTGTGGCCACCGGCGGTGAAACGGGCGCGTTGTCGAAGCTCCAGCCGAAGCCTGAGCGGCTTTCGTGCACGGTGCCGTAATCGTGCCCGGAATCAGCGTCCACCGCGTGCACCTTACCGTCTCCCGCGCGCACCAGGTTCACGTTTCGGCCTTCCCGCTGGTGCAGGAATTTCATCGTCCCGACCTGCTCGCCGGTGACCGGTGCTGGTGGCGGAGGCGCTGGCGGGGCCGCGGTTGTGGTAGTCGTCGTGGGCGTTGTGGTGACGCTGCCCGACAGGCCGTAGTTGACTCTCAACCCGAAGTCACCGCGGTCGAGTTTATAGTCGATCCCGAGCGGCGCCTGGTCGAGCGGAGTGAAATCCACCCGGTCGATATTGAGACCCACGTCCCCGCCGAACTGGCCGATGCTTGCGCTGCCGACGGCGAAATTGGCGGCCGCTTCGGTGATGCCCCACCGGCTGGACAGAGCAGGGTTGATCCCGCCGAAGCTGTTCACATAATTGACCCCGATATCGAAGGTTTGTCCGGATGCCTGGTCGGGAGAGGTGACACCGAAGTTTTTGTTTCCTTCTGTCGTGTAGGACACGCCGATTTGGTATCCCGTAAAGCGCGGTGTGAAATATTTCACCTGTGGGCCATCGGGTGTATCGGCGGCGGCCGCGCCGACCCCGGCTTCGACATCGATGGCGAAGGTAAGCCCGTTATCTGACGTGAACAGCGGGCGCAGGATTCCGTTCCGTGCCGCTTCAAGATCGGAATCGGAATAGTAGTCCGCGCGGTCGCCTTCTGTGTTGGGGTCTTCATCGACGGAGGGCGCACCATACGACATTATGTAGCCGCCGGAATTCTCATCGCCAATCCGGATTTCGCCAAACGATCCGCTGATTCGATCCGTATACTCGTCGATCAAATTGCCGCTGCTTTCCAGCTGGATTTCGCCGCTGATCTTAATGCCGTTGTCGAGCGTGATAGCAGGCAGGAAAAACACTTCGCTGTCCGGACGGCTGTCGACCAGGCCGCCGGACGACACGTCGCTCCCGCCGCTGAGGGCATCCTGGTGTATCAGGCCACCCATACGGATGTTGAATCGGGGTGTCGCTGCCGGCTCTTCTTCATCGTCGATTCTAATGCGGGTGCTATAGTTTAGCCCGTTGTCGGCCGTCCCGGAAAAATTGAACTCAACGTCGACATCATAGTCGTACCGGATGCCTGCGCTGCGTTCGTCGCCACCCGTATTGCTGTTTCCCGTGTTGTTGTCGATGTTCGCGGCTTCCCGCAGCGCCCAATCAAGCGCCCCGTCCGTGTCGCCGAGTGTGACCGTGCCGAAATCGCCGCTGACGAATATCGCGATACCGTTGTCGTTGGTGTCTCCGGGTTCGCCGGAGCCGTTAAGGTCGATAGAAGGGCCAAGGCCGACTTCATTGAGGAAACCCGGTGGCGCTACCGGCTCCGGGTCTGACGGGTCCGAAGCAATGATAATTCCACCCCCGCCGAGACCAGCAAACCCGTCAAGGATGCCGCCAAGCCCATTGCCGGGTACGCGATCCCCCGGGACACCCGTGGAACCAGGCAGGCCTGCCAAGTTGTTGGTGTAGAACGACGTGAAGGTGTTGATGGCCTGGTTGGCATTGATGCAATGGGGCGGGTCGTCGGGGCTACCCGTGCAGGCATGGGCCGGGGTAGGCAAGCCGGAGAGCGCCAGCATGATCGGGGCAGCGGCGGTCAGGGGCTTGCCGTATTTCAGGAATTTGTGGCTCAGAAACATGTGTTCGTCTCCGGGTTAGAAACGGCCGGTGATGCCGATCTGGAAGTCTTTCTGGTCATACTGGAAAACAGCCAGGTTCGAGACCGTGTCGGTTCTGGTGAAACGGGCAAAGGCCGTAAACCGATCATCAATCGGGCGCGATAGACTGGCTGAGAGGGTCGTGATGGTGTCGTCACGCTTGAACCCGAATCCCGTTGGGCCGGCCGGGGTCGTGGGAGCAAGGCTGTTCAGGTTCTGGTAGTCGTAGGCCGTGCGGGTGATCCCGATTCCGCCGACCACCTTCCAGGGAAGCAGGGTCTGGCTCGCAATATTCACGCGACGAGCTCTGTATTCGTAGTCGTCGCCAACTGCGCTATTCAGCAACATCGCACCGCCGAAACTAATGTCGGTTTTCAGTTTCGGGAACGCGATGGTGATCGTCCCGCCGAGGCTTTGCAGGCCGGAATCGCGGTCGAGGCTCTCGGGCGTGGCCTTCGGGTCCGGCAGATTGATCTTGGTGAAACTGTAGATGGCGTCCAGACGTACGCGGTCATTGATCAGATAACGCAAGGACGGGCTGAAGCCGACCGTTGTCTGGAATTTGTCGCCGTCGACCCGGGTGTGGCCGAACGACCCTGTGACGGATGCCAGGAACTTGTCGTTGATCGCGTGATCATAGCGCGCAAAGAAGTTCGCCGCATGCGTGTCTTTGCCACTGAGTTCGCGATAATTTCGGTGGCTCAGGGTAACACCTGCCGTCACGGCCTTGTTCGCGTCAACGGGCAGCCGGTATTGGCCGCCGGCGGAAATGTCGAAATATCTCGAAGCCTGCTGTGTGACGTCCGCCGGAGCGACGATCAGATCGCTGAGTGCGATAACGTTGCTGTTTCGCCCGATGGCGGTAGAGCCGAAGACCGACCATGCCTTGGTGGCCGGTTGCGGCGGGCGTTCCGGGCGCAGGGACTCGACCAAGCCGCGCCTGACCGGGCTGTTGCCGCCGTCGTTCAGGATTTTGGCGATCGATTGGCCGGCGGCCGCGTTGTCGCCTCGCGCTACATCGATGGCGGCCAGGGATACCAGGACCGATGGTTCGAGGGACGGGTCGAGTGCCATCGCGCGACGCAGCAGACCTTCCGCGGGGTCAAGCTGGCCGAGCTGGATATAGGTCCGGCCGAGAAGTTCGTGAGCCTTGGCGTGCTCTTGGTTGAGTTCCAGGAAGCCGCCGAGCATCACCGCCGCCGCGCCGTAGTCGCCCGAGTTCAGCGCCGCCCAACCGGCCTCAAACCCTAGATCCTTGTGGATTGCTTTGAGCGTGATCGCGCGGCGAAATGCGGCCAATGCGGCATGGGGCTCGCTAATGCGGTTGAGCCCAACGCCCAGATAGAAGTAGGCCCGCCGTCATTGGGATCGGCCTGCGTGGCCGCCACAAAATCCTCGACCGCCGCCTCGGTGTTCCCGCCCTGGAGTTCGCGAAGCCCGGCGCGGGAAAGTTCATCGGATTCCGGAGACGCAAATGCGGGTGATGTCGCCAGTACACCCAATGTGAACAGCGTGATGCCCGTGCTGCGAATACCCATGGAAGCCCCCAAGCCAATGATTCCGTGCATGCCGCGGGCAAACCGGAATCTCAATCAACATGAGGAGCGAATCTACCACAGGCCATCATAGTCAGATACCGCGCTTTTACCTGCTTCACGGGCCCGTGATCGCGGTGTTTGTGTCGTTGAGAGAAGCGGACGCCTAGGCGATTTGATTCTGCTTTCGCACCATCACGACGAAGAACAGCCAGGACAGGATGGTGCAGCCGAGCATCAGCAGGCCGAGCTGCAGGAATGAGGTCTGGACGAGGCTGGCCACCGCCAGGGTGCTCAGGAAACCGGCGCTCATCTGGATGAAACCACCCAGTGCTGCGGCGGAACCGGCGGCCGCAGGTTCGACCGCCGTGAGTGCGCCCGCCAGGCTGTTGGGCACCAGGAAGCCCGAGCCCCAGGAGTAGATGAACATCGGCACGATCAGCGTGTAGGGCGTGTCGAGACCCATGAGCGCCAGCACCACCGTCGCGCCCGTGCCGATGACCGCCAGGAGGCCGCCGATCGAGATCATCCGGGCCCGCGAGACCCGTTGCGCCAGCCGGCTGGCGATATAGTTGCCGACGATATAGCCGGCCGGCGTCGACAGGATGAAGAAACCGAATGCCTCGGGGGTGACGCCCATGACGACGATGAAGGCGATGGGCGTCCCGGCGATGAAGGCCTGGAAGGTGGCACCCATCGCGCCGGTGCTCAGGCTGTAGCCCATGAAACGGGACATGCGCGACAGGCGCAGATAGGTCCGCGCGAGAGCGCCGGCGCGGGTGAACTTGCGGGCCTCCGGCGGCAGTGTTTCGCGCAGGGTTATCAATGTCGCGACGAGCGCACCGGCCCCGAGCAGCGCGGTGGCCAGGAAGTTTGACTGCCAGCCGAAATGCGCCTCGAGCTGCCCGCCGATCAGCGGCGCGACCATGGGGGCGACCGCCAGGGACATGCCGAGATACGCCATGGCCCGCGTGGCCGCTGGCCCGTCGGTGGTGTCGCGCACAATGGCGCGCGAGATGACGATGCAGGTGCAGCCGCCGATGGCCTGGATCACCCGGCCAGCGATCAGGAAGGTGATGTTCGGGGCCAGCGCGCAGGCCAGCCCGCCAAGGGTGAACAGGACCAGGCCCACGATCAGCGGCCGGCGCCGCCCGACCGCATCGGACAGCGGGCCGACCACCAGCTGCGCGAGTGCGAAGGCACCGAGATAGACCGACACGGTCATCTGGGCGAGCGCCTGGCTGGTCTCGAGATCTTCCGCGATGGCCGGCAGCGACGGCAGGAAGATCGTGATGGCCACCTGACTGGCGACCATCAGCGCGACCAGCAGGGCGATCGGGGCGGGCTGATCCGTCATGGATATGTATGTCCCGGCTGGGGTGTCGCGAGGGGCGGTTGAAGGCTCGAGTTGACCATTGCACTCGGCTGTCTTACGCCGCAGGGTAGCGCCAAACGGGGGAGAAGAGGAACCATGTCGAATACGTCCGCAATAGGCGAACATACAGAACGCACGGGCCCGCTGGTGGGGCTCAAGGTTGTCGAGCTGGCGGGCATCGGCCCCGGGCCCTTCGCAGCGATGCTGCTGGCCGACCTGGGCGCCGACGTCATCAAGATCGACCGCCCGGCCGATGCGGGCCTCGGCGTGCCCCGCGGCGCTGAGTTCGATCTGGCGACACGTTCTCGTCCTTCCGTCGCGGTGGACCTGAAACACCCCGACGGCGTGGAGACGGTGCTGCGCCTGGTCGAGAGCGCCGACGTGCTGATCGAGCCCTATCGCCCGGGCGTGACCGAAAAACTCGGCCTCGGGCCGGATGATTGCATGGCCCGCAACCCGAAGCTGGTCTATGCGCGCATGACAGGGTTCGGCGGCACGGGCACGCTCGCCAAGGCGGCGGGCCACGACATCAACTACATCTCGCTTTCCGGCGCGTTGCACGCGATCGGCGGCAAGGACAAGCCGACCCCGCCGCTCAATTTGATCGGCGATTATGGCGGCGGCGCGCTGTATCTCGCCTTCGGCGTCATGGCCGCGGTCTATGAGGCGCGCAGCAGCGGCCAGGGCCAGGTGGTCGATGTGGGTATGGTCGACGGGGCGGCCAGCCTGATGATCCCGGTCATCGGGCTGCATGCGTCGGGCTATTTCACTGACGAGCGCGCCTCGAACATCCTCGATGGCGGCGCGCCCTTCTATGACGCCTATGAAACTGCCGACGGAAAATTCGTCTCCATCGGTTCGATCGAGAAGAAGTTCTACGCCATCCTGCTCGACAAGCTCGGCCTCGCCGACGCAGACCTGCCCGACCAGATGGACCGGGCGCGCTGGCCCGAGCTCAAGGCGCGGTTCGCCGAGGTGATTGCCACGAAGACCCGCGACGAATGGGTCGAGGTCATGGAGGGCAGCGATGTGTGTTTCGCGCCGGTCATGTCGATGACCGAAGCCCACACCCATCCCCATAACGTCGCCCGCGGCAATTTCGTCGAGGTGGCGGGGATCACCCAGCCGGGCCCGGCGCCGAAATTCTCCCGCACCCCGGGCAAGATCCACTCACCGCCATCGGAGCCGGGTGAACACACCGAGGAAGCGCTCGCCGCCTGGGGCCTGCCGGCGGACGATATCGAGACCCTGAAGGCCGCCGGCGCGATCGGGCGCAAGGAGAGCTAGGGCGTGGCTACAAAAATTCCCTACAACCGCGAGCTCGACTTCGAATATGGCCGTGTGGACGAACTCACCCCGCTGGTCCGCCGGGTGATCGCCAACAACCCGAGCGCGTTTACCTTTCATGGCACCGGCACCTACATCGTCGGCCATGGCCAGGTGGCGATCGTCGACCCGGGGCCGGACCTGGCCGAGCATGTGGACGCGCTGTTGGACGCCATCCGCGGCGAGACGGTGAGCCATATCCTGGTCACCCACACCCATAACGACCACTCTCCTGCCGTGAAGGCCGTGCAGGCCGCCACGGGCGCGCCGAGTTACGCCTACGGCCCTCACGGCACCCGGCCCGAGGACGGCGCCAGCGAGGGCGGGGCGGACTATGATTTTTCGCCCGACCATGTGATCGGCGATGGCGACACGGTCACGGGAAACGGCTGGTCGGTCGAGGCGGTGCACACGCCCGGCCACTGCTCGAACCATCTGTGCTTCGCCCTGCAGGAGGAATCGACACTCCTGTGCGGCGATCACGTGATGGGCTGGTCCACGTCGATCGTCTCGCCGCCCGATGGCGACATGGCGGCCTATATGGCGTCGCTCGAGAAGGTCGGGCGGCACGAATCGGCGCGCTACTTCCCGACCCACGGCGCGCCGATCGACGACCCCAAGCCCTATGTGAAGGCGCTCTTGGCCCACCGCCACGAACGGGAAGACCAGATCATGGCCGAATTGGCATCAGGCCCCGCGACCATCGCCGAGATGGTCCCGCGCATGTATGCCGACGTCGACCCGAAGCTCTACCCGGCCGCCGCACGGTCGGTGCTGGCGCACCTGATCCACATGGTGGAGACGGGGCGGGTGCGGGCGGATGGGGATGTTTATAGGTTGGACGGTAAGTAATAATCGTCATGGCCGGACTTGTTCCGGCCATCCCTCGAGAGATTTTACCCTGGGCTATGACGAACTGGGCCTTGCCCGCCTCCGACGCGTGCGTGGCAGCCTAACGCATCTCACACTGGGCTAGGCCGAATTCAACATCGAGGTCTTTGGGCAGCGGCCAGAGGGGATGCACTGTGTCCCACATACCGTCATATACTCGAATATTGCCGAGGGACCTGCGTTGATCCTGTCGCTGGAAAAACTCCAGGCCAGTCCTGGCTTCTATCCAATCGAGAGACCTGCGCGCAGCGTCAAGACGCTCTGCGAAAGTGCTGTTTGATACGCGTTCTGCGCTGTTCGGAAAGACAAACGCGACGATTCGGTTCCAGTCCTGGCTGTAAACGATCTTGAAGAAATGGCTTGGAATGGCGGCCGCGGTGGGACTCGACGTTGGCAGGCGAGGTACGCTTTCATTGGTGCTTATATACTTAACTTGATGCAGTCAGTTGATGGAAAGTCTCTCACTCCCTGTATTATACAGGCAAAGGGCGACTTTCCTGGACAGTGTGATTATATAGAACAGAGCAAAAGAGGATATTTGGCACATGGTCAAAAACACAAAAAGCGACCTGAACGGCAGCGTCGATCTGCTGGCCAACGCCCTGCGCAAGGTGTTCACGGAGGCCGTCACGGGTGCGGTGGAACCGCTGCGCGACGACATGAATAAGGGGTTCGACGAGACCGGCAAGCAGTTGACCCAGATCACCAATCGGCTGGATTCTCACCAGAAGGCGCTCGATGGGCTGAAGAACAAGACGTCGCAGAAGAAGAAGGGTGCGGCCCAGAGCGCTAGGCGCTAGGCGGTCAGGTCCCGATACATCAGCCGCTTGCCGACCATGGCGGCGGCGACACCGGACATCTGGAAAATCGTGTGGGCGTCACGAACGTTGTGGCGTCCCGCGAACTCGTTGACGTAGCGGGCCATGTGCTTGCTACTGAATTGATGATAGGTGCCGTGGTAGCCGCGCTTGAGCATCGACCAGAACGACTCTATCCCGTTGGTGTGCGCCATGCCGCGCACGTATTCCCCGGCGGAGTGGTTGACCGCCTCGTGGTCCCGATCCATTCCCCGATAGGCCACGGCGTCGTCGGTGTAGACCTTGGCACCCGCCGCCGTGGTATTGGCAACGAACCCGTGCAGGGTCTCCCGGTCGGTCGCTGACACCGGCGTGGCGACCACGCGCCCGGTCCCGCGATCCTTCGCCCCGACCACGGGCGTCTTGCCGACGGCCCCGCGCCCTGAAAGCGCCTTGCGCTTCGACTTCGGCATGTTCTTGCGCTTCCCGCCCATGTAGGTCTCGTCGACCTCGACGGGTCCCTCGAAGCCTTCGGCGAGTTTATCCAGGCCGCCTTGGTCCCATGCCTCGCGCAGGCGGTGGAGCATGAACCATGCTGTTTTCTGGGTCACGCCCAGGTCGCGGTGGAGTTTCATCGAGGACACGCCCTTGAGGCTGGTGACATAGAGATAGACCGCGAACACCCATTTGCGCAGGGGCAGGCGGGACCCCGCAAGCAGGCTGCCGGTGCGGACGCTGAAATAGGACCTGCATTCCGGGCAGCGGTAGGGCGCGGGCTTGGCGTTAGGAACCGCAGCGGTCTCCGTCCCGCCGCAATGGGGGCAGGACCTGCCGTCCGGCCAGCGGACCGTCTCGAACCAGGCTGCCGCCGATGCCTCATCGGGAAACATCTCCGTCAACTCGACCAGGCTGATGCCTTCGCGGTGCGATCTGCCGGGTGCTTTCTGTGCCATTTCCCTGTCCCCGTCATTGTGCTCTATGTCAGGAATATAGGGGCTCGGGAACGGGTTGTCAAGTTAAGTATATAAGCCCCTTTCATTTTGTCCGACGGAACGATGTCCTCAGGACCACCTTCGCTGTTCAAGTACTGCCAACCGATATCGAATTGCGATGGTGCATAGTTCTGTTCAGCGGCGGCGTGATGCCATTTCATCATCAACGTGTCATCGTCGGCGACACCCCAACCGAAAGTGTGAAGTCTTGCGAGAATGTTCTGTGCCGGTGCGAACCCCTTGTCCGCAGATTCGCGAATAAGATCCACGACCGTTTCCCACGGTACCGGGGTGTTGAATTCACCCGCACTTTGCCCAAGGTTCGGTAACTTGTTGGGGGGATAGCCCAGATAGGCGGATGCGCGAAACCGCTCGGCGGCGTCCTCGAAGTTTTCTTTTCCGAACAAGGTCCTGATGACGGGGAGATCAATCAGGTGACGTGATCGTTGGTCCCCCTTGCGCGCGTGCGCGAAAATAGCGTCCAACGCGGACACGAACTCCGTACTGCCTGGAAGGAAATCATCTTTCTTGTCCGCAGCTGCGATTGCATCGACTGTGAATCCAGTCAGCAAAAGAACTATAAAAATGCAAAAGGTAATGTGACGCACGGTGGCCTCCGAACTTCCGTTCACATTTAACTGGAGGTCCGGTTAAACGGCAACATGCGGTGTGTTTCGTCGTTACTCCGGCGTGATGTAGTACTGGCCGCGCAAAAAGCGTGACAGCGGTACCGGGCGGGATGGGTTGGGCTTGGGCGGGTTCGCGATGTGGCGTTCGGCCTCGGCCATGGCGATGCGGGTGATGCCGGCCACGTCGAGCAGGCGGGACTCGTCGAAGGTGCGAAACGCGAGGTCGACCAGTTCGCCGTCGCCCGCGAGCTTTCCCGTTGCGTGCTCTGCATCAACCAGGAAGAAACGCGCGTCGAAACGCCGCGTCCGGCCCGGCGGAGTGATCGCGCGGAAGAAATAATCAAGGCCATCGAGGCTTGGACGCAACACCCCGTCGTCGACCCCGCCGATAAGCAGCCCGGTCTCCTCCCAGGTCTCGCGCACGGCAGCCGATGCGATGGCGCGGGCGCGTGTCGGGTTGGCGGCGGCGCGTTCCAGGCGTGTCTGCACGTCGGCGGGGAGAGCGGTCCCGGGCTTTAGCCTGCCGTCGTTGGTCTCCACCCGGCCGCCGGGAAACACATAGGCGTGGGGCATGAAGACATGGTTGCGGTGACGCCGCCCCATCAGCACCTCGACGGTACCCCGGCGGCGGCGCCAGACCACCATGGTCGCCGCGTCGACGGGGCGTCGTGATCGGTTGGACGTCTCGGCCATGCCTGGCGAATCCTGCCCGGGTTACTGGATCGGCGAGAAGGAGGTCGGCAGCAGATACCGGTTGTGCTGATCGATCACCCGGTGGCCATTGGCGGCCTGGTAGATCGGCCAGCGCGGGTCCGCCGAGGCGCGGGCCTGGGCGTCCTCGCGCTGGGCGTGGCTGTCCCAGTACCAGAGATGTACGACCTGGCTGATCCGACCGGTGATCGATGAGAAGTAACCGAGCAGCTGCCAGTTGTAATCCTCGATGACGGGCGCGGCGAGCGCTTTGGTGACCTCCACATAATTGGGCACCTGGGTGTAGGTGATCGAGTAGGTGCGCTCGTCGATGAAGCCCTGGGGGCTGCCGTTGCCCATGAAGGCGAAGGGCTCGACCACGTCGGTCGCCTGTAAAAGCCGGTTCTCCTGATGGGTGAGCATGCCCCGGCTGACCTTGAGATAGTCGGCCCATTCGGGGTCGGCGGCGAGGGATGCGCGAATTTCCTGGCGGGCGGCCGCGCTCTCGTATTTCCAGTAGTGGACCGCCTTGTTGAGTTCACCTGTCTCGACCGTGAAATACCCGGCCAGCTCGTAGCCGTGCTTCTTCTGCAGCGGGTAGCCGTTTTCCTCGACATGCTTGAGATAGGCCGGCATCTGGCCCGGATTGACGGTGTAGGTGCGCGCATCCACGATCATCGGATTTTCCCCCCTGCGAAGCGTTTCTTGTACGGGCCGCGCGTGGTTGCCGCCCGGCTTTATGGGTGTATCGTGACATGCCGTGATGTCGGTTGAAAGACGGAGTTGTTGCATGGAAGAGGCGCAGATTCTGAAGGTCGTGGAGACCGGTGCGATCCTGGGGGAGAGCCCGGTCTGGTCGCCGGATGAGGGCGTGCTCTGGTGGCTCGACATCAAGGCGCCGGCCCTGCATCGCCACAACCCCGCCACCGGTGTCGATGATAGCTGGCCGCTGCCCCAGGAGACGGGCTCGATCGTGCTGCGCGCGGGTGGCGGGCTGGTGGGTGCCCTGCGTGGCGGGTTCGCATTCCTCGATGTGGCGGCGCCCGGGGAGATGATCCGGCCCGACTGGATCGGTGACCCGGAGCCCGACCGGCCGCTCAACCGGCTCAACGACGGCCGTGCGGATCGCCAGGGTCGTTTCTGGGCGGGGTCGATGCATGATCCCGACGGCCCGCCCGAGACGTATTTCGAGCGGGAACCTGTGGGCGCGTTCCATCGCCTGGATGCAGATGGCAGCATGCACCGGATGATCGAAGGGATCCTTGTCTCGAACGGCCTGTGCTGGTCACCGGACGGGAAGACCATGTATGCGGCGAACTCGCCGACCCGGATCATGCGCGCCTGGGACTATGACCCGGCGACGGGCGATATCGACAATGAACGCGTGTTCGCGACGTTCCCCGAAGAAGATGGTCGCGGCACGCCGGACGGCGCGATCGTCGACGCCGAGGGCGGGGTCTGGGTGGCGGAGTTTCGCGCTGGCTGCGTGACGCGCCTCACGCCCGATGGCGATGTCGATCGGATGATCGCGCTGCCGGCGAGCCGGGTGACCTGTCCCATGTTCGGCGGGCCGGACTTCAAGACGCTTTACGTCACCACCGCGAAAATCATGTTGAGCCCGGAGGAACTTGCGCGCGAACCGCTCGCCGGGGCGTTGTTCGTGCTCGATGCCGGGGTTGCCGGGCTTCCCGAGGTGGCGTTTCCGGGCTAACCGTCCACAGACTATGCCGTGATCGGCATGGAATTGCCTCAATCCCGACACCCGACAGCCCCGTTGCGCCGTCAGCCTTCAATCAGCCCTGTCAGGGAGGAGCGACGGATGCGCGGGTTAACGGTGGTTGCATGGGTCATAGGCGGTTTGCCTGTTGTGGCATTTGCCGCGACGCTCGCCTTGACCGACGGCGCACCGATACGCGCACCGTCCGCAGGGTTAGGGATGCCGGCTGCGGCGCGCACGGCGCCGGACTGGCTAGGGCAACCGGCTCTTGCGACGCCCGCCGGCATCCCTACTCGCGCGTGGGACCAGAGCCCACGCACGGTCGTGAGCTGGAAACCGCCGCCGGCGGCCGAGTTCCGCCATGACCGAACCCGCGCGGGCTGGGATCAGCTCCGGCGGATGGCGGAATCCGGCGATCGTGACGCGATGGTGTTTCTGACCCTGATGCGGGCGGGTGCGATCCCCCGCGCGGGTCGCGGGGACAACCTGTCGGCACCTTGAAATTTGCCGTTTCGAAACCATTTAATGGCTACGCTGTGAGGCTCATGCGAGCGCATGGCGAAACAAACCCGGGGTGCCGCTATCGGGCCCCAAGGACCGTGATCCCGGCCCTTGTTGTCATGCAGGGTGGTGCCGCGGCCCGGAACTCGCTCAAAAGGAGGAGTGACGGCAATGCCACGTTTGTCCCCGCTCAACAGCCCGCTCATGCTTGGGTTCGATGAATTCGAACGCACGCTCGAACGCATCTCCAAGGCCTCTTCGGACGGCTATCCCCCCTACAATATTGAACGCATCGGCGAGAATTTGTTGCGGATCACCCTCGCGGTGGCCGGGTTCGCGCGCGATGACCTGGACATAGAGCTCGAAGACAGCCAGCTCACCGTGCGCGGCCGGCAGGCCGAGCAGGAAGCGCGCGAGTATCTGCATCGCGGGATCGCCACGCGCATGTTTCAGCGCAGTTTCGTGCTGGCGGACGGTGTCGAGGTGACGGCGGCGTCACTCGATAACGGGCTGCTGCATATCGACGTGTCGCTGCCGCGGCCCGAACGCAATGTGCGCAAGATCGAGATCGAAGGTGAAGGATCGCCCGCGCTCGATATGGAGACGAAAGGACAGGCATCATGAATATGCGTGACGAAAAATTCAGTCCCGACCAGTTTGCCGCCCTCGGCGTCGACCGGGTCGCCTATGTGCGCCCCGCGGTGGTCGACGGACGCACTGTTTATGCAATCCATAATGCCGACGGGAATGAAATGGGCATGATGGCCGAACGCGATATCGCGTTCGCGGCGGTCAAGCAGCATGACATGGAGCCCGTCAGCGTCCACTGATTGGTGTCACTGACGGCGGGCGGATTTAGCTGGCGGCACGTAGTGTCTCGTTGGCGGTGAAACCGGTCTCGATCAGCAGCGCGTAGATGGCATCGGGACTGTCGGAGCCCCGCAGCTTGTCGCAGAAGGCGCGGTCGCGCATGATTCGCGATACCCGCGCGAGCGCCTTCAGATGGTCCGCACCCGCCCCCTCGGGGGCAAGCAGCAGAAACACGAGATCTACCGGCTCATCGTCGATCGCATCGAAATCCACGGGCTTTTCGAGGCGCGCGAACACGCCCTGTAAATGGTCGAGCCCGGGCAATTTTCCGTGAGGGATCGCGAGGCCGGAGCCCACGCCGGTTGAGCCCAGCCGTTCGCGTTCTACCAGAATGTCGAACACACGGCGTGCGTCGGTTTTCAGGATTTCGCTCGCGGCTTTCGACAGTTCCTGCAGGACCTGCTTCTTGCTGGTCGCGTGCAGATCGGCGATGACGCTGCCCGGTTCGAGAATGTCTTCGATATTCATAAGTTGTCCGTTAGGCCTCGTTGTCCGGGCTGTCTGGTGCGTCGATCCAGCCGACATTGCCGTCTGCGCGGCGGAAAACCACGCTCATGCCGCCATGTTTGGCATTGCGGAAGACCAGCGCGTGCCCATCTGCCAGATCCATGCGCATCACGGCCTCCGAGACCGTCAGGCTTTCGACCGAAGTCTGGTTCTCGGCGATGATCACCGGATTGTCGTCAACCGGGACATCCTCCGAGGTATCCTCATCGCCGGCATAAGGCGCGATGACATACTCGGGCAAGGTCGGGGTGCTGATGGTTTCGCGATCCTGATGATGGTCGCGCAGGCGGCGCTTGTGACGCCGCAGCCGCTTGGCCAGATGCGCCAGCGCCACGTCGAAGGCCGCATAGGGGTCGTCGGCTTCCTCATGGGCGCGCACGTGAATGCCGCGACCGACATGCATGTTGATGCTGGCGCGGATTCGATAGGATTCGCGTGACAGCACGACACTCGCATCGATGGCGTCGGCGAAATATTTGTCCGTCGTGTCGGAGATCGCATCCTCGATATGGCCACGCAACGCGTCGCCTACATCGATCTGCTGTCCTGTCACATTGATTTGCACGGTTTGGGACGCCGTCCGTCGTTAGAAAAAATAGGTTCGGGGCCGCCATTGGGTGGCCTCGTTATTCAACGCCTTGTTTCTTGTTGTACGTGTGACCTGCATCAATGCTGGTCGCGACGCTGCTTGTTGTTTTGTTCCTGCCGACCGGTTATCGCGCGGTCTCGGCTTGCGGCGCGGAACTTAGTCAGGCGCCGGTTGAGTGTCAATACGGGCAGCAACCCTTATCAAGGAGATGAGAAAAGGGCCCGGATTTTCAAGTAACAGTCTGGGACTAAACGAGAATCAGCCCGCCGCCCGCTTCATGCGCCGGCGTTCGACAGAAGACGGAATCTTGAGTGAATCCCGATACTTGGCGACTGTTCGGCGGGCTATTTCCACACCTTCGCCGCGCAACATATCCACAATCTTGTCATCGGAAAGGATGGATTTGGCAGATTCGTTGTCGATCAGCAGTTTGATCTTGTGGCGCACCGATTCGGCCGAATGGGCCTCCCCGTCGGTCGTGCTGCCGATCGCCGTCGTGAAGAAGTATTTGAGCTCGAACAAGCCCCGCGGGGTGGCCATGTATTTGTTCGTCGTGACCCGGCTGATGGTGCTTTCATGCAGGCTGACGGACTCGGCGATGTCGGCCAGGATCAGCGGTTTCAGATGCGCCACGCCAAGGCGGAAGAAGGCGTCCTGCTGACGAATGATCTCGGTTGCGACTTTCAGGATGGTGCGTGCGCGCTGGTCCAGTGCGCGCACCAGCCAGTTGGCCGCCTGGTAACGTTCCTGCACGAACTCCTTGTCGTCCTTATCGCGCGTCACGCTGTTGATCTCGGCGTAGTAGGCCCGGTTCACCAGCACGCGCGGCAGGGTGTCGTTGTTGAGCTCGATCTCCCAGCCGCCACCCTGCTTGGGGCGCATCATCACGTCTGCGGTGATGTATTCGGTGCTCGTGTAATCGAATTCCGCTGCGGGATTCGGGTCCAGCGTCTTCAACTCCGCCAGCATGTCGACCAGATCTTCCTCATCGACACCGCATGCGCGGCGCAGGCCGGGCAAATCATGCTTGGTCAGGAAATCGAGATTGTCGAGCATCGCGCGCATCGCGGGGTCGAGGCGGTCGCGTTCGGCTAGCTGCAGCGCAAAACATTCGATCAGATCACGGGCAAACACGCCGGTCGGCTCGAAGGCCTTCACGGTCTCGAGGACCTGGTCTACGAGGGATATTTCGCAACCGAGCTGTTCGGCCAGCTCTTCGGTGGAAGCCGTCAGGAAGCCACGATCGTCGAGCGAATCGATCAGCGCACGCCCGATCAGCCGGTGGGTCGGGTCGGCGATCGACAGATCCAGCTGGTCGGTCAGATGCTCGCGCAGCGTCACCTCGCTGGCCATTGTCTGGTCTATCCCGGGCAATGAATCGCTATCGCCGCGCGGCGCGGGGGCGCCGGCACCGGCCGCGCGGAACGGATCGTCCTGCAGGACATTCGTATAATCTGTATCGAGGGGGGCCTCGTCCGAACCCAGGCTGTCGCTGCTGGTCAGGGTCGCGGCATCACCGTCATCGCCGGTATTCGCGGCGGTTTCGGTCGGAACGCTCTCGTCTTCAATAACCGCATCTTCGCGCTCGAGGAGTGGATTCTCCTCAAGTTCGGTTTCAACGAAGGCCGCCAGTTCAAGATTTGACAGTTGCAACAGCTTGATCGCCTGCTGCAACTGCGGCGTCATGACCGGCGCCTGCGTCTGTCGGACGTCGAGACGCGTTGTCAGAGCCATGGTTAACGTCTTCTACAGACTGAATCTTTCGCCAAGGTAAACACGTCTTACATCGGCATGGGATACGATTTCGGACGGTGCGCCGCTCATCAGAACGGTGCCCTCGTGCAAGATATATGCCCGATCGACGATATCCAAGGTCTCACGCACATTATGATCAGTAATTAATACACCGATACCGCGATCCTTGAGGTGGCTGACGAGGTCGCGGATGTCGGCTACGGCAATGGGATCGATGCCGGCCAGCGGTTCGTCAAGCAGGATGAAGTGCGGCTGGCTTGCCAGCGCGCGGGCGATTTCGACGCGACGACGTTCGCCGCCCGACAGCGCCAGAGCCGGGGTTCGGCGCAGATGGCTGATGGAGAATTCGGCCAGCAGATTGTCGAGCATGGCCTCACGCCGGTCGCGTTCGGGTTCGATCACCTCGAGTACCGAGCGGATATTCTGTTCGACCGACAGGCCCCTGAAGATCGACGCTTCCTGCGGCAGATATCCCACACCGAGGCGCGCGCGCCGGTACATCGGGAGCTCGGTAATGTTGTGACCGTCGAGGGAGATCGAGCCGGCATCGGCGGTGAGAAGGCCGGTGATAATGTAGAAGCAGGTCGTCTTGCCCGCGCCATTGGGTCCCAACAGGCCCACCGCTTCTCCCTGTTTCACGACCAGCGACACATCCCTGATGACCGGGCGTTTGCGAAACCGCTTGCCGATATTGCGGACGACAAGCCCTTCATTGCTGGAGACCAGCCGCGGTTTTCCGTCGGCGCCGGTTTCACGGGAGGATGTTTGGTCCGTCATTGGTTTCCACTTGATCCCGGGTTGGACGGGCTTTTGGCTTTCGGAAGAAACAGCCCACGCACCCGTTCGCCGGATGGCGAGGAGAGCAGGCGGCTTTCACCCGTTTCCAAATTAACCTCTGCACGCTCGCCGTTCAATTGGGTGTCTCCGCGCGTGATTTTGACATTGCCGGACACCGTGGCGATACCGCGGGCGGGATCATAGTCGCCTTTCTCGGCCCGCACGATATCGGTCGGCGTCGAAACCAGGACATTACCCACGGCATCGATGCGATCCATCGCAGCCTGTTGGTTCCCCTCACCAAAATGTGCCGTCAGCACGTCGGCGCGCACCCGGCGGTCGCCGCGGACCGCCAGCGCGTCGCCCCGCGCCACGGCCAGTTGCTGCGTTTCGTGATATTCCAGGCTGTCGCGCGCAGTGATGGTGTCTTCGGCTGTGTCGAGCTGGATGTTGTCGCCGGTCATCAGCAAAACGCCGTTATCGATGTCGTAGACCGCCTTGTCGGAGCGCGCGACCTCGTTTGCCGAAAAGATACGTACATTTCCGTTGGCGTCGATGCGGTAGATCTCGTTTTCGCCTGCGGCATTGGGCCGGTAGAAAGCGATCAATTCATCACCCTCGACGGTCACGTCGCCCTGACGGGCACGCGCGTTCCCGCGCGCGACATAAAGCTGGTTGGCCCGCTGCCATTCAATTCCGTCATCCGCTTCGATCTGGATCGGGCCATCACCACCCCGGCTGAAGCCGAGTGACTGGGCATCGAGCGTTGCGGGTGCGGCAAGAAAAATCAGGGCCGCCAATGTCAGAATATGATGTGTCCGGATCATTGGGGTGGGGTCGCTCCCTCGAAAACCGTCAACCGGGCAGGACCGAGAAACAAGACCCGCGCACCTGAATCAAGCACCCGAAACCCCTCGGCGTCGAGAATCCCGAACGGACCTTGTCCTTTGACCGGATCATCGCCGGATGCAGTGCTCGTTACCATATCGACCTGGGCGGTTGTGGTCTGGAACTCGTAGCCCTGATCGTGAAACAGGTTCACGTCACCGTTGAGGTGAAGGATGTTGGTGTCGGCTTCGAAACGCCCGTCATTTGCGGTGAGCGCCACCCATGATCCGTCGGCGAGGACAATATCGGCTTTCGGGTTGGTCAGATCGTAAATCTCCCCGCTATCAAGCGCGTCAGCCCGGGCGCCGAAGTCGGCCGTTATCTGAAACGGGCGTGTGGCCGAGTCTATGCCCTGCAGGCGTGGATTGAGGACCTGGGGTTTGGCCCCGCCGGCTGGTCCGACGGCTTCGAGATCGATCCGAAAGCTGTCCTCATCGGGTGCGAGACGCGGCCATACGGCGACCAGAACCAGCAACGCGAAGGCGATGCCGGGCAGCAGATACTTCATCGTGGAGACGATGCGCGAACGGCCAAACCCGCTGCGCCGGCGCCGCGGTGCCGACCCCAGGCGGGATTGGCGTCGCCGGCGTGATTCGCCGGGCGTTTCGGTTTGTGGAGCCGTGTTTCCCGCGTCGCTCATGTCGGGTTCAGGCGATCCCCGCGCGCAGGCAGTCATGGATATGAAGGATGCCCACCGGTTGATGGTCTTCGGCGACGAACAGGCTGGTGATCTGGGTCGCGTTCATCAGGCCGAGGGCCTCCGAGGCGAGCGCCTGGGCGCGAATGGTTTTGGGTTCCGCAGTCATGACTTCGCCACAGGTTAACTGCAGCAATGTGTCCGACATATGGCGGCGCAGATCGCCGTCCGTAATTATGCCGGTGAGTCTGCCATGGTCGTCGATCACACCGGCGCAGCCAAAACCCTTGTTGGTCATCTCCAGGATCGCGTCGCCGACGGAGGCGCTTGCGTCGAGCAACGGTAACGCTTCTTCGCTGTGCATGAGGTCGCCGACGCGCAGCAGATTCTGGCCCAGCTGACCGCCTGGATGCAGGACCTGGAAATCCTCGGCTGTGAATCCACGACGGTCGAGCAGGGCGATCGAAAGTGCGTCGCCGACCGCCAGCATTGCCGTGGTCGATGTGGTCGGTGCCAGGCCCATCGGGCAGGCTTCGGCGATGGCGGGCAGGAGCAATGTGCAATCGGCATTGTCGGCCAGCGAGGAACCGTCGCGCCCGGTGATCGCAATCAGCGGGACATTGAAGCGGCGGCAATAGTTGATCACGTCGCCGAGTTCGGGCGTCTCGCCGGAATTTGACAATGCGATCACCACGTCGTCGCGCGCGATCATGCCGAGATCACCGTGACTGGCTTCGCCGGGGTGTACGTAGAAAGAAGGTGTGCCTGTGCTCGACAGGGTCGACGATATCTTGCGGGCGATGTGACCGCTTTTGCCCATGCCGGTGACGACGGTTCGACCGGTGGCGCGATGGACAAGATCGACCGCGGTGACGAAGCGTTCATCCAGGGATTCGCCCATTACGCGTAACGCATCGGCCTCGAGCCGAAAGACGCGCTGCGCGGCGTCGATATCACGCGACGCTTCGGCTGGTTTCGAACTGGTTTTGGCGGTCCCGGTCACGGTTGGGTCAATCGGATCTTTTCAAACGATGGATCGATCCAGGCGACATGCAAGAAATCCCCGTGAATCAATCGGTTGCAGTATGAGTTGTATGTTGTGAATCGTCAATTCCGCCACCGGAATCCGGCGGATCGGGCGACGCGACCGATTAGGTATGCGCGAGCAGGTCGATTTCCGGCCAGCCAGCCAGGTCCAGCGCGGCGCGTGCGGGCAGGAAATCGAAGCAGGATTGCGCCAGGCCCACGCGGTCGTGGCGTTCGAGCATCGCGTCCAGGCGAATCTTGAGCTCGTGCAGGAAGAAGACGTCGTTTGCGGCGTATTCCAGCTGTTCACGGCTGAGCTCGTCCGCGCCCCAGTCCGAGGATTGCTGCTGCTTCGAAATATCAACGCCGAGCATTTCGCGGCACAAATCCTTGAGGCCGTGCCGGTCTGTGTATGTGCGGACGAGGCGCGATGCGGTTCGCGTGCAATAGACCGGGCTGGCGTCGACGCCGAGATACTGGCTGATGGCGGCCAGGTCGAAGCGCGCAAAATGGTACAGCTTCAGGCGATTGCGATCGGCCAGCAGCGCTTTCAGGTTCGGTGCGTCATAGGCATCCCCGCCGTTGGCAGGAAACTGCACCAGATGCGCCACCCCGTCGCCGGCCGACAGTTGCACGAGACACAACCGGTCGCGCAGCGAATTGAGCCCCATCGTCTCGGTGTCCACGGCGATGACGTCGCCCAGATCGATGCCGTCGGGCAGGTCGTTTTGGTGAAGCTCAATATCCACGATGAAGTCCCGATGTTGATGCAGCGCCATGTGACGCCAAGCGGGCGGTTGCTAAACCTCGATGTAACAGCTGTCAACTGAGCTTGGCAGAATGCGCGGCCCGGCGCTATACAGCGGTGGAGTCCGCGCAAGCGGCGCATCAGTGGAGTGAAAAGATGGCGTTACGTCGGGTGACGGTGTTTGGCGGGTCGGGATTTCTCGGTCGCTACGTGGTGGAACGGCTGGCAGATCGCGATCTGATCGTGCAGGTGGCCGTTCGTGACCCTGAGGCTGCCAAGCATCTACGGACACTCGGGCAAGTCGGTCAGGTCACGCCGTTCGCCTGTGATGTGACGGATGCGGCTGCCGTGGCGCGCGCCGTCGATGGCGCCGATGCTGTCGTCAATCTCGTCGGACTTCTGGTCGAACGAGGCCGTCAGAAATTCAAGTCCGTGCATGTGGATGCGCCGGCCGCCATCGCGATTGCGGCTGCGAGCGCCAAGGTGAAATCCCTTGTGCATGTATCCGCAATCGGTGCGGCATCGAATGCGCTGTCGGAATATTCCCGGTCGAAAGCGGCGGGCGAGGATGCGATCCGGGGCGCGTTTCCTGGCGCGGTGATCATGCGCCCGTCCGTGATCTTCGGGCCCGAAGATGGCTTCTTCAACCTATTTGCCGGGCTGGCGCGGATGTCACCGGCCCTGCCGCTGTTCGGCGGCGGCAGGACACGTTTTCAGCCGGTCTATGTAGCTGATGTGGCTGACGCGGTCGTGGCAGGCCTGACCGACACGGCGGCCGAGGGTAAAACATACGAACTGGGCGGGCCGAAGGTCGCCAGCTTTGCCGAGTTGATGACGTTGATGCTCAACGAAATTCGTCGCAAGCGTCTGCTGTTGCCGATTCCGTTCTTCGTCGGCGATGTCCAGGCGACCTTCGCCGGCCTTTTGCCGAACCCGCTGGTCACGCGGGATCAGATGAAATCCCTGCGCGCCGACAACGTGGTGAGCGCGGATGCGGCAACGTTGGATGATTTGGGAATTTCGGCCACCGCGATGGAGGCGATCCTGCCGACTTACCTGCATCGATACCGGCGCGGCGGACGGTTTGGTCGCACCTCGTTGGCGCAGTAGGCGCGCGCGACAGCGCCTAAAAGGCGCCGTACACCCAGCCCAGGATCAGTGCGCCCAGCGCCAGCCGGTAGATCGCGAACGGTCCGAATCCGCCAAACCTTAGCCAGCGCATAAACAGCATGATGGCCAGGAGTGCGGTTACGAACGACAATCCCGCCGCGACCAGCGCGTCTCGGGTCAACACCGAGTTGCCCGTTTCGATCAGGTGCAAGCCGATGAGCAAACCCGCACCGCCGATTGCCGGCATCGACATCAGCATAGAGAAACGCGCCGCCTCGCCGCGGTCGTAGCCCAGGAAACGCGCCGCCGTAATGGTGGTGCCGGAGCGGCTGGTGCCAGGGACTAGCGCCAGGACCTGGGCAATGCCGATGACCAGGGCGTGCGAAATGGACAGATGATCGAGCTTCAGGATCGTCATGCCCATCCGGTCGGACAGAAACAGGAGCACGCCGAAACCGATCGTGGTCCAGCCGACGATTTCCAGGGTTCGCAGATGGTTCGCGATGATGTCCTGTGCGAAGAAGCCGGCAATGATGACCGGGATTGTCGCGATCACCAGATATCCGGCCAGTCGTGCGCCGTCATGTTTGCGTCCGCGCAAATTGTCGAAGAGACCCACGACCATGAAAACCAGATCGCGCCAGAAATAGACCGCCACGGCAAACAGGGTGCCCACATGTACGGCCACGTCGAGGATCAGGGTGTTTTCCGAGAGCCCCAACGCTTCGGATGCCAGGCGCAGATGCCCCGACGAACTGATCGGCAAAAATTCCGTTAGGCCCTGGATAATGGCGAGAACGGCGATTTCGAATAGGGGCATGGCGCCTGGTTCCGGCACTGAAAGGAGATCGCCTTATACCACCCGGCTTCGCGCCGCGGTACGAGATTGCACATGCTTGTATACCGTGGCCTGCGCGCGGTTTTCAGCATCTGAAACATCCGGCCCGGGCATGTTGTCCCGACGGTGTGAAATGCTAGTGTCCGGCGGTTATTTGACCCGGTGGTTATCTGAAAATGGGGGCAGCATGCCGAACGACAACATGGTCAGGCCGACCGACCGCATCCATCCGCAGCAAGCCGACGCACTCAAGCGCAACGCGGAAATCGTCGCCGAACTCGGTGGCCCCGGCGAGGGCATCGAAGAAGTGCGCGCGCGCGCCGAAGCTGCACGCATGGTCTGGAACGAGGGTGGTCCGGAAATGGCCCTGAACGAGGCGCGCGTAATCCCCGGCCCGTTTCGCGATGTGCCGGTGCAGTTCTACAAACCTTCGGCGGATGGAACGTTACCGGTTTTTGTCTACCTCCATGGCGGCGGGTTCCGGATCGGCGGACCGCTTTCGAATGACCGCCAGTTACGCGAGATCGCGGCCGCATGGGGCGGCGCAGTCGTTAGCGCCGACTATGTGCATGTCCCCGAGCACACATTCCCCGACCCGGTCGACGAGATCGTCGCCGTGCTGGAGTGGCTCGCGGAGAATGGTGGTGATTGGGGGCTCGACACGGACCAGATCGCCATTGGCGGTGCATCGGCCGGCGCGAGCGTTGCGCTCGGTGCGGCGATCACCCTACGTGACAACGGCCGCCCTGAATTGCTGAAGGCCGTCCTCTCGCTCTACGGCGTCCTCGATTACAATCTGGAATCGGCGTCCATGAAGGAGCTCGGCGGCGGTGATTTCATGATCACCGGCGAGTATGTACAAATGGTTTATGACGGCTATGTGCCCGATGCGACCGACCGGTCTGATCCACGCGCGTTCGCCGCCAAGGCCGACCCGACCGGCCTGCCGCCGATCTTTATCGCGGCGGCGGAACTCGATCCGATCCGCGACGATTCCCTGACCTTCGCCGCGACCCTCAAGGCTGCGAAGCATTTCTTCGTGCTCGAGGTCTATCCCGGTGTCTTGCACGCCTTCTTCGGATATTCGGGGGTCGTCGACGAGGCCAGGCGCCTGGTCACCGACGCGGCGACGTTTCTCGGCCGAGCACTTGGCCGGGGCGGCCAAGGCCAGGGTCGAGGCTAGACCATGGGCGTTCCAATCGCCGCGTTGATCGTCTCGATCATCCTGATTTTCGTGGCCTTTCCGATCGGTATTATCGCCACCCCGATTGCCGCAATCTGGGTGGTCCTGGCCTTCGTCTTCAAGGTGCTGGGTTGGGGGTTCGGCGGCGGGCGCAGCTGAACGCCTTTTGCCCCTATTTAGTCTTCACCGCCTTGAATCCGCGGGTGACCGCGGGTACCGAATCCTCGATCGGGAAACGCTCCGCCGAGGAGCCGCCGACATAGCCGTGCAGTTGCGGCGCCAGCTTTACGAATTCTGCAAAATGTTCCGGCGTCTCGATCGACCCGCCATGGCAGGTGATGATCCGGTCGGCATATTTGGCGGCGAGTGCGTCGGTGCAGATGGCGACCCGCTGGGCCATGTCGTCATAGTTCATGACGGTCTCGGAACCGATCGTGCCGCCCGAGGAATTCCCGAAATGGACGATGATGTTGTCCACGCCGACCTCGGCCATCGAAAGGCATTCGTCGGGTGTGGTGCAAAAGGCCTTGGTGAACAGGCCCTGGCTGCTCGCGTAGCCGAGGACCTCGATCTCGCGGGCATAGCCGGTGCCGGTTTCTTCCAGGTCCGAGCGGAATTTTCCGTCGATCAGCGCGACCGTCGGGCAGTTCATCACGCCGTGATAGCCCGCCGCAGCGAGCTGGTCGACGAAACGGTTCATATCGCGCGTCGGGTCCACGCATAGGATACCGGCGATGACCGGGCAATCGTCGATGACGTTGAGGAGTGAACGTTCGCCGAGCTCCAGCGTGATCGCGTTCGCGTCTCCGATCGGCAGATAACCGGCCATCGAACTGTGCCCCTGCATACGGAAATAGGCGAGGATATGCGTTGTGATCATGTCGGCGCCGCCACGCGCGGCCATCTTCGCGGTGATGCCCGTGCCGCACAGCGCGTCATAGATGGTCCGGCCCGCATCGCGTTCGTCGTTGAGGCGCTGCATGATTGTTTCGTGGCTTAGTTGGGACGCCATGTCGTCATTCCTCCAGGCAAGATTATCGGGCGCAGCATAACGGCATTCCTGACGCTTTTCTCTGCCCGAATGGGCCGTCTCTGCTTTCCTTGAATCGCGGGTCTCGTTTAGGCTGTTTGCACGATGCGGACCCTTTATCACCTCTGGCTTTGTCCTTTTGCGCGCAAGGTTCGAATTGTACTTACAGAGAAGAAACTCCCCTTCGAACTCGAGATCGAAAAGATCTGGGAGCGGCGCGATGAGTTCCTCGCCTTAAACCCGGCCGGTGAAGTGCCGGTGTTGGTAGAAGCGAACGCAGAGGACGGGCGTCCCCTGGTGCTCTCGGATTCCACTGTCATCTGCGAATATGTCGAGGAGATTTGCCCCGAGCCTGGCCTGCTGGGTCGCGAGCCCGAAGCCCGCGCCGAAGCGCGGCGTCTTGCGGCCTGGTTCGATCAGAAGTTCCAGCGCGAGGTCACGGTCAATCTGGTCGACGAGAAGATCAACAAGCGGTTCCTGGGGCTGGGCGCGCCGTCGTCCGCTGCGATCCGGGCCGGGCATGTGAATATCGCGACGCACTTATCCTATGTGGAGTATTTGATCGAACGGCGAGACTGGCTTGCGGGCCCGGACTTCTCTCTTGCCGACATTGCCGCAGCAGCGCAGATCTCCTGTGTGGACTATGTCGGCGACGTGCCGTGGGAAGAATA
This sequence comes from Alphaproteobacteria bacterium, assembly GCA_965205535.1. Taxonomy (GTDB): domain Bacteria; phylum Pseudomonadota; class Alphaproteobacteria; order UBA6615; family UBA6615; genus UBA8079. The sequence continues at coordinate 1,487,015 of CBDBHH010000005.1, forward strand.
TCCCGAGGCCAAGGGGTGGTACGCACGGGTGAAGTCGCGCCCCAGTATGCGCCCGATCCTCGCCGACCATATTCCCGGTATTCCGCCGCCCAAGCATTACGCCAACCCGGATTTCTAGGGCTGGCGCCGGCCCCGGCGAAAAGAATGCCTTACTCGGCTTTCACTTCCATCTGTTGCAGCGCTTCGCGGGCCGCCGTGCCTGCGCGCGATCCCGGTGCGACAGAGAGCACGCGCAACCATGTCTTCCGCGCCGCGTCGAATTGCCCGACCCCCGCCTGGACCGCGCCGAGCTCCATCAACGCGTCCGGGTTATCGGGATCGATAACGAGCGCACGGGTGATGTCGTCACGTGCGAGTTCCGGTACCTCGAGCAGACGATAGGCCGCCGCGCGAAAGATCAGCGCGTCGAGGCGGGCCTCGTCGCGATCAAGTGCTTCCGAGAAATCATCGACCGCGTCCCAATATTCCCCGCCCCGCGCGAGGGTGTCGCCGCGATCGATCCATATCTCGGGATCGGTCGGATCGAGCTCGAGGGCCTGGCTGAGCACCGTGTGCGCGCGGCTCAGGTCTCCAACATGGAGCCAGACACTGCCCGCCTGCGCGAGGACGGCGGATTGCTCGCGCGTGGTGGCCGTCGGCATATCTGCGGCCAACGCTTCGAGGCGCGTTGCGGCCTCGTCGAACTGACCCAGCCCAAACAGCGCCAAGGCCACGCAATGAAGAGACGGCGGGCCACCGCCTTCGTCGCGCCAGGCAATCGCGGATTCGAACCCGGCATCCGGGTCGCTTCGCGCCAGCCCAAGGCAGGCCTGGTAGGCCTGTCCAACGGGCATGTCTGCATAGCGTTCCTGCGCCTGTGCGGTGCGCGGTGTGACGAACAGGGACGCGGCGGCGAGACAGCCGGCAACGTAAAGGATGGTGATGATGGCGGGTGGTGATAGACGGCGCAACACGCGGGCTCCTATTCTGTCATTCTGGTCTAGCAGTGCTGCGCGATCCGCGCAAAATCCTCCTGACGGTGTCGTGAACAAGCGCGACCGAAATGGTGAATATGACGGCACGGACTTTACTGGTGTTCGGCCTGGGTTACAGCGCCCGGGTCCTTGTGGACCGGCTTCGCCCCGCCGGCTGGATCGTGCGTGCGACAGCGCGCAGCGCGGAGAAGGTTGCAGAATTGCAGGCGCAGGGCATCGATGCGTTTCTGTTCGATGGGACGGCGCCGATCGAAGATGGAGCCGGTGCGTTCGACGGGGTGAGCCATCTCCTCTTGTCGGTACCACCCGGTCCAGACGGTGATCCGGTTCTTGGTCAACATGGTGGGGATATAGCGGCGAGGGCGGGTGACATTGCCTGGGCGGGCTATCTCTCGACCACCGGCGTCTATGGCGATCGTGCGGGGGGCTGGGTGGATGAGACATCCGAGCTTACGCCCGCGACCGAGCGCGGCCGCCGACGGGTCGAGGCCGAGGCCGGTTGGTGTGGCCTCTGGCGTGAGTCGGGGCTGCCGATCCATCATTTCCGCCTCGCGGGAATCTATGGCCCCGGGCGAAATGCGCTGGAGACGGTGCGGTCTGGCAGGGTGCGCCGCGTGGTCAAGGAAGGTCAGGTGTTCAGCCGTACCCATGTGGCGGATATCGCGACCATTCTCGAGGCGTCGATCGCGCGGCCCAATCCCGGCGCGGCCTATAATGTGTGTGATGACGACCCGGCACCGCCCCAGGAGGTGGTGACCCACGCGTGTGAACTTCTGGGGATCGATCCGCCGCCGGAGATTCGCTTCGACGACGCCGAGATGTCGGAGATGGGCCGCAGCTTCTATGCGGAATCCAAACGGGTCTCAAACCGGCGGATCAAGGAAGAGCTTGGCGTGAATCTGGCCTATCCCGATTACCGGGCGGGGCTGGCGGCCTTGCTTGCCGACAACTGATCGCAAAGTCGCTCCACAACACCGACCATTCGCGCCAGATCATGGGGCTCGGACAACCGGTGGTCGCCGTCCTTGATCAGGATGAGTTCCACATCCTCCGACGTTAGCGCGTTCATGAGTTTCTGCGATTGGGTCCAGGGCACGTCGGGGTCGGCGGTGCCGTGGATCAGTCGCACGGGAATGTTCAGCGCCAGCGGCGACGTCAGGACCAGATGGTTTTGACCCTCCGTGAGCAAATCGTTCGTGATCACGTAAGGCTCGTCGGCATATTCCGATGACGCCTCGTAGAACCCCGTCTCGGCGATCTGCGCCAGCGCGCCGAGCCGCGCAGGCAGCAGGTCTTCGGTAAAATCCGCGGCGGCGGCGATGGTCACGAGCCCGGCGATATGTTGTGGGCCGGCCGCAGCGCTGATGGCTTTTGCGACGAGCGTCGCAATCCAGCCACCCATGGACGAGCCGACCAGCACGAGATCGCCATCCAGTCCCGGCACGGTCTGGCCGGCGTGGCGGATCACGGTCAGCGCGTCGTCACGCCAGCGCCCGATGGTGCCCTCGCGAAACACGCCACCCGATGTGCCATGTCCCGAATAATCCAGCCGCAGGAAAGCACGGCCCGTCGCGCGCGCCCAAGCTTCCAAAACAGTTGCCTTCTGGCCGGTCATATCGGACATAAAGCCGCCGAGAAACACGACACCGGGTGCGTGAATGTTGGATGTGCCGGTGCCGGACGCTTGCACCGGTGTCGCGCAGTATGCGAGGCCGGTACCGTCTTCGGCATCGACGGTCTGGATGTCGGCGGAAACCATCAGGGCAAGAACTTAGCTGAATGAACGACGGTCCCGATTCTAACACCAAGGCTGACGACGCGGCGAGTGCGGCCAATGACACCGCCACGCGGTTGCCAGTGGTGCTGCAGGTGTTGCCCTCACTCGATGTCGGCGGCGGCGGGGTGGAGCGGAGCGCCATCGACGTGGCCGAGGCGCTGGTCCTGGCCGGCAAGACGGCGATCGTTGCTTCATCGGGCGGGCGTCAGGTGACGGAGCTTGAGCGCCGGGGCGTGCGCCATGTAGAGCTGCCGCTTGCATCGAAAAACCCGCTGACGATCCGCCGCAACATCACGCAGCTCGCCGAGCTCATCGAACGTGAACATGTGGAGCTAGTGCATGCCCGTTCCCGGGCGCCCGCCTGGAGTGCGCGCGCGGCAGCCCGGACGGCCGGGCTGCCGTTCGTCACCACGTTTCACGGCACGTATAATTTTGGCGGCGGCACCTTCGGTGCCCTGAAGAAGCGCTACAATGCCGTGATGGCCGACGGCGACATGGTGATCGCCAACTCGCAATTCATCGCCGCGCACATGAAAGAAAATTACGGGGTGCCCGATGCGTGCATCCGCACGATCCCCCGCGGCATCGACACGGCGCGCTTCGACGCCGAGGGTTTCAATCCCAACCGGATGGTCGATGTGTCGACCCGCTGGCGCCTGGATGACGAGAACGCGGTCGTCACGCTGCCGGGCCGACTGACACGGTGGAAGGGCCAGCTCCTGTTCATCGAGGCCCTGGCGCGGCTGAAAGCACGTCGCGGGTCGGAGAATTTTCGGCTTACAGGCTTGCTGGTTGGCTCCGACCAGGGACGCGAGGCCTATCGCCGGGAGCTGGAAGAACGGATTTCCGAAATGGGTCTCGGCGGCGATGTGCAGATTGTCGGCCATTGTGAAGACATGCCCGCCGCCTACATGCTGTCGGACGTGGTGGTGTCGGCCTCGACCGACCCCGAGGCATTCGGCCGCGTGATCGCCGAGGCCCAGGCCATGGGCCGGCCCGTGGTGGTGGCGGACCATGGTGGGGCGACCGAACAGGTGCTGGCGGGTGAGACCGGGTGGCTGTTTACACCGGGTGATCCGGAGAGTTTCGCGGACGCGCTGGAGGCGGCACTCACGTTGGATACGGCGAAGCGTGAGGCGCTCGCCGTGCGCGCGGCTGTGCATGTGCGCGAGAATTTCTCCAAGGCCGGCATGTGCGCCGACACGTTGCGGGTCTATGCCGCCCTTCATGAGGCACGGGCGCGATGAGTGCTGAACGTATTCTGGTGATCAAGCTGGGGGCACTGGGTGACGTCGTCCAGGCGACGGGCCCGTTTGCGGCGATCCGTGCCCATCACCCAGACGCGCATATCACGCTGCTCACATCGCCGGCCTTCGGCGATTTTCTCGGCGCCGCCGACTGGTTCGATGAGGTCTGGGCCGATGAGCGGCCGAACTGGCGAAACTTCTGGGGCTGGTATCGCCTGCGGTTCCGGTTGCGTTTCGGCCGGTTCGATCGTGCCTATGATCTGCAGACCTCGGATCGCTCGAGCCTCTATTACCAACTCATGCTGCCCGGGCGCCGGCCGGCCTGGTCGGGCATCGCACGCGGCGCTGCGTTGCGTCACAAGAATCCCGACCGCGATAACATGCACACGATCGACCGCCAGGCCGACCAACTCGCGGTCGCAGGAATCGAGAATGTGCCAGCGCCTTCGCTCGACTGGGTGCAGGCCGACACGGCGCGCTTCGGTATCACTGGTCCCTATGTGTTGCTGGTGCCCGGCGGGTCGGCTCACCGGCCCGAGAAGCGCTGGCCGGTGGGTTCCTTCACCGAGCTGGCGCGCCGCCTCGTCGCGCGCGGCGTGACGCCGGTCCTCGTCGGCGCGGGTGCGGACGCACATGCGACCGGCACCATTGCGTCCTTTTGCCCCGATGCGATGGACCTGACATCCGACACGAGCTTCGCCGAAATCGTCGCCCTGGCGCGGGGTGCGAAGGGTGCGGTCGGCAACGATACGGGCCCGATGCATGTCATCGCGACGGCCGGCTGCCGGTCGGTTGCACTCTATTCGTTTGCGTCTGATCCGGCGCTGTGCGCCCAGAAAGGGGCGGATGTGACCATACTGCGCCGTGATCTTCTGACCGAACTTTCCGTCGACGAGGTTGAAGCGGCGCTCCGACTGGACTAAATCCCGCACACGCGCTCGGTTTTGGTTAACCGGGCGTTTGGATATTTGAGAGACAACGGAACCGATATGGCAGACCCAGCATCCGCGAACCAGGTCACGATCACACTGCCCGATGGCAGCACGCGCGTCTTTGACGATGCGGTGACCGGTGCCGCGTTGGCGGCCGACATCGGTCCCGGCCTGGCCAAGGCCGCACTCGCTGTCCGCGTGGACGGCGAAATCCGTGATCTGGCACGGACGATCGAGGTTGATGCCGAAGTTTCGATTATCACCATCAAGGACGAGGATGCGCTCGAGCTGATCCGTCACGATGCGGCCCATGTGCTGGCCGAGGCTGTCCAGGAATTGTTCCCCGGCACGCAGATCACCTTCGGTCCGTCGACGGAAGACGGCTTCTATTACGACTTCCACCGGGCGGAGGCTTTCTCGTCGGACGATTTCGAGGCCATCGAGAAGAAGATGGAAGAGATCGTGTCGCGCGATGAGGAAATCATTCGCGAGGTCTGGTCGCGCGACGAGGTGCGAGCGTATTTCGAGAAAGAAGGCGAGACCTTCAAGGCCGAATGGGTCGGCGAACTGCCCGAGGGCGAAGACATCACGATGTACCGCCAGGGGGACTGGGTCGATCTGTGTCGCGGCCCGCATCTGTCGTCGACGGGAAAGCTGCCCAAGGCGTTCAAGCTGATGAAGCTCGCCGGTGCCTACTGGCGCGGTGATGCTGCGAATGATCAGCTGCAGCGCATCTACGGCACGGCCTGGCGCAACGAGAAGGAACTCAAGGCCCACCTGACGATGATCGAGGAGGCCGAGAAGCGCGACCATCGGCGAATCGGCCGCGAGATGGACCTGTTTCATATGCAGGAAGCCGCCGTCGGCTCGGTCTTCTGGCACCCCAAGGGCTGGACGCTCTATCGGGCATGCGAAGACTATATGCGCACGCGCCTCGACGGGGCCGGCTACACGGAAGTGAAGACGCCCCAGCTCGTCGACCGGGCCTTGTGGGAACGCTCGGGCCATTGGGAGAAGTTCCGCGAGCACATGTTCGTGGCGGAAGTGGACGAGAGCGATCCGGCCGCGCACGGCCACGACCATGATCACGATGCGCCCTCGACCCAGGCCAACCGGATGCTGGCGCTGAAGCCGATGAACTGCCCCTGTCATGTGCAGATTTTCAGCAACTCCGGCATGAAGAGTTATCGTGATCTGCCGATGCGCATGGCCGAGTTCGGATCCTGCCATCGCTACGAGCCCTCGGGCGCGCTGCACGGCATCATGCGGGTGCGCGCGTTCACGCAAGATGACGCTCATATCTTCTGCACCGAGGATCAGATCGTCGAAGAGACGAAGTCCTTCTGCGAACTGCTGCTGTCGGTCTATCGGGACTTCGGTTTCGAAGAGGTGGCGGTGAAGTTCTCCGACAGGCCCGAGGTGCGCGCCGGCGACGACGCGACATGGGACCGGGCGGAAGAGGCGTTGATGGAAGCGACGAAAGCTGCCGGCCTCGACTTCACGCTCAATCCGGGCGAGGGCGCCTTCTACGGGCCGAAGCTTGAGTTTGTCCTGCGCGACGCGATTGGTCGGGACTGGCAGTGCGGTACCCTGCAGGTGGATTTCGTGCTGCCCGAGCGCCTCGATGCGAGCTACATCGACGAAAGCGGCGAGAAGGCGAGGCCGGTCATGTTGCACCGTGCGATCCTCGGATCCTTCGAGCGGTTCCTCGGTATCCTGATCGAGAACTATGCGGGCCGCTTCCCGCTATGGCTGGCGCCGACCCAGGTGGTGGTGGCGACAATCACGAGCGACGCCAACGATTACGCCGAAGAGGTCGCGGCGGCCTGCCGTGCCGCAGGCCTGCGGGTCGAGGCCGATCTTCGCAATGAGAAAATCAACTACAAGGTGCGTGAGCACAGCCACGCCCATGTGCCGGCGATCCTGGTTGTGGGGCGCCGTGAGGCCGAGGAGGGCACGGTTGCCGTGCGTCGCCTCGGATCGAAGGAACAGGAAGTGCTTGCGTTGGGCGACGCGGTCGGCAAACTAAGCGCCGAAGCCGAAAGCCCGGCGGCCAAACACGCCGCCTAGTGCGACCGGCAACACGAAAACAACATTGAATGGAGAATTGTAATCGCTAGACGACCAGTAGATCAGAGCCCCCCGAAGAAGGATGGGCCGCGCACCAATGAGGACATTACCGTCACCCAGGTACGCCTCGTTGACGAGAACGGCGAACAGGTTGGCGTCGTCGATACGCCCGCCGCACTGCAGCGCGCCATGGATGTAGGGCTCGACCTGGTAGAGGTGTCACCGAACGCCGATCCGCCGGTTTGCAAGATTATCGATCACGGGAAGCTCAAATATCAGGAGCAGAAGAAGCGCAACGAGGCGCGCAAGAAGCAGAAGACGATCGACGTCAAGGAGATCAAGCTTCGCCCCAACATCGACACCCATGATTATGATGTGAAGATGCGCAACGCCCGCCGGTTCATCGATGACGGTGACAAGGTGAAGGTGACCCTGCGCTTCCGCGGCCGCGAGATGGCCCATCAGGATCTGGGCGCCCAGGTGCTCGAGCGGGTTCGTACCGAACTCGACGAGATCGCGAAGGTCGAACAGATGCCGAAGATGGAAGGCCGCCAGATGGTGATGGTGATCTCACCGCGCTAGTCGACCCAATTCACGATCTAGAATTCCGAAAGCCCCGCGCGGTTCCCGCCCGGGGCTTTTGATTTGTGGTGTTCAGCCGGTCGGTGCCGACGGGCCCGACCCCGTCGGCTGCTCACCGGCGTCCATCTGATCGGCGAATTTGTGGTTTCGGTCGCGGTGGCCCGCCTCGTCCTCGCGCACCACGAGCACCACGTCGCGCAGGGTCGCGTCGGCCGGGAGGTTCCAATAGTCGATCGCGATCTGCGGGGCGGCCACATTCTCCTGCCGCCCGGCATCGATCTCGCCCAGATAATGGGTGTAGCTGATGACGGCCTCTTCCTCGAAATAGCCGACCACCCGGTGTGCGGTCCGGGGCGCGAAGAGATAGAGGAAGAAGTAGAAGTTGTAGAAGATCGCCTGGGTGACCATCACCACGAACCGCTCGAACGTGGTCGGCTGGGCGACCTGGACGAAGGTCATCAGATGCATGCGCTCATTGTCGGCTTCTTCCAGCAATTCGCGGATCCAGCCCTGGTCGTCACGGATATGACGCAACGCCTTGAGATGCTGCAGCAGCCCGCCGACCATGCCCGGGACGGCGGCGACGGTCTCCAGCACGATGGCGCGGTGGCCATAACGCCTGGCGAAAAACCAATCTGCGAAGAAGCGCAGGAACTTCACCAGGGTGAAGGCGAAATGGTCGCTGAAGCCGTGAGGCGAGCGGTGCGGTGACGCGTACTCTGCGGCCGAAATCTGGCTGTCTGTGGTCATCTCACATCGCTCCTTATCGGTGCTTCCGGGACGAACGCTGGCCTTCAGTCATCAAATGGTGCGCGCCCTAATTCTTGGCAAGGCGTGAGGTGCGGCGTGAGGTCGCGCGTGCAAAATCATCTAGCCGACGCTGCAACCTCCAGGAGAATTGCCGCCAGTTCATCGGGTGCGGACAGTTGCGGCGCATGGTCGGTATCCAGGGTGTACATGCGTTTCTGCAGCTCGTTGAAGACGGACCGGTCCTGCAGGGTTTCGATATAGACACGGCGCACACGCGCAAAACTATCGTCACTGAGTTGCAGCCTGGAGCGCCGCCCGCCCTCGGGCTGGGGGGTGAGTTGCGCTGCCGCGGCCGTTGCGTCCGCCGGGTCCGCGGTGTTGTAGAACACGTCGACAGCAGACGCCGGATCGATCATCGACAGATGCCCGTCGTCAGAATAGCTCACCCGCGCATGGGCGCCGGTCATCCAGTCCTCCCAGGCCCGGTCATAGAAATCGACGATGGATTCGCCGTCCGGCAGCAGGAAGGCGCAGAGGTAGATCGCGACCGAGATGGCGTCGGGCCGCAATTCCGACGTCTGCGCTGCCACGGTGCCGCCCATGGAATGGCCGACCAGGATCACGGGTGAGGTGGCTGCGTCGATCAGCGCCGCCACATGCCCGGCATACATCATCGTGGTGACGTCGCCGGGGGCGGTGTCGTCATTGCCGTTGCCGGGCAGGTCCACGGCGACGGCTGTGTGGCCGGCCCCTTCGAGCAACGGCACGACCCGCGACCAGGCCCATGCGCCCTGCCAGGCCCCGTGCACCAGGACGAAGGTTGCCATTGCTAGTCGTCCGTCTCGAGGCGCGTCGCCGTGTACATCGACACCCGGTAGGGGCCCGAGAAGACCGGCGGGTATTTCGGCGGATTGTCCGCGTCGGTGCAGGTCGGAATGCAGGCGATTTCGGCGTCGTAGTTCGGATGGTGGAAGAACACGACCGACAGGCGGTCGGCCGCGTCGCCTGCATCCTCGGGCGGGATCGCGACCCGGTGGGGGTTGGAGACGAACCGGTCGTTGGTCCAACGCATCAGCAGGTCGCCGATATTCACGACGAAGGAGTCCGCCGGCGTGGGCACGGAAATCCAGTCTCCTTCACGCGTTCGCACCTCAAGCCCGCCGGGCCGGTCCTCGCTCAGCAGCAAGGTGAAGGTGCCGTAGTCGGAATGGGTGCCGGCCCGCAATTGGCCCGGCAGTGCCGCGCCGGCCAGCGGCGGGTAGCGGATGATGCGCAGCGCCGCGATCTGGCGGTCGGTGTATTTGCGGAAGAATTCATCGGGCAGATCAAGCGCGCGGGCGAAGATTTCCTCGATCTTCTGACCGAGAATTTCCAGCCGCCGGTAATAGGTGCTGGCCGCCGCGCGGAAGCCTGCGGGCTGGCCGGGATAGACATTCTCGATGAAGTGGGCGCCTGCCGCCTCGCAGGTGAAATAGTCCTCGTCGGGGAAGTCCGGCGGTCCCATATGGAACACCTCTTTCAGATCCGGCGGTGTTTCCTCGCCCGACCCGTAAGCGAGCCCCTCGTCGCCGATGGCACGGTAGCCGCGCGGCAGCGACGGGTCGGCATGATGGACCGTCGCCTTCTCGTCGGCCGGTCGGGCAAAAAAATCCTTCGCCGTGCCCCGCAGGCCGTCGATAATCTCGGGCTCGACCCCGTGACCGGTGACCGCGAAAAATCCGATGCCTTCGCAGGCGTCGCGCACGGCGTCGACCACGCGTGCCTGGGCCGCCGTATCGCCCGAAAGATAGGGTGCGATATCGATGACCGGGACGCGCGTCTGGGTCATGCCCTATCCCCGCGCTGATCGCGAATGCTGGCCGCCGTCGGCCATGATCACCGTGCCCGAAATCCAGGATGCGCGTGCGCTGGCCAGGTAGGCAGCGAGCCAGCCCATTTCCTCGGGCAGTCCCGGGCGCCCGCCGGGCAGGGCCTTGTGGGTCTCGCGCCAGCGGGATTCGTCGCCGAACTCCATGTCGGCGTTGATCTTGGCCTGGCTGACCAGCCGCTCGGTCTCGATCGGGCCCGGGTTGATGCCAACCACACGCACGCCGTGATCGAGGCTTTCGGCACCCAGTGCACGGGTGAGCTGCATCAGGGCGGCATTGCCCATGGAGCCCGCGATATAGCCCGCGCGTGGCCGTTCGCCGGCCATGCCGATGACGTTGACGATGGCGCCTGCGCCCCGCTCGCACATGCGCGGATAGATCTCGCGGATCAGGCCGACGAAGCCGAAGACCTTGAGGTCCCAGGCGTCCTTGATGGTGTCGTCGTCCAGCCGGGCGAGATCGCCGGCCGGGATCGCGCCGGCATTGTTGACCAGGATGTCGCTGTCACCGGCCGCCTCAGCGACCGCCTTGACCGCTTCGGGCTTCGACAGATCCAGCGCGTGCACAATCACCTGGGCGCCGAAACGCGTGTTCAGATCATCGCGCAGCGCGTTGAGGTCGGCCTCGGTCCGCGAGACCAGATGCAGCGAGCAGCCTTCCTCGGCCAACACCTCGGCGACGGCCTTGCCGATGCCCTTGCTGGCGCCGGTGACGATCGCAGTTTTGCCGTTGAGTTCCAGATCCATGACTTCCCCCGAATTACTTTGCTGTTGTTTTCGTTCTTCGTTGGTATCGAGGCTAGTGGGGATGTGATTTTGAGGCAACGCTATAGGGGTGGTGATTGGCCGCCGGGCCCCTTGCCAGCGGGGCCTTGCGCGGCTATAACCCCGCGCATTCCAAACAGCGACGGTGCGGCAGGGCGAAGTCTAACGCCCGGGGCAGCCCAGCCGTCGAGCAAAGCACGCGAAAGCAAAGCGAGGACAAAATGCCCAAGATGAAGACCAAAGCGTCGGTCAAGAAGCGATTCCGCGTCTCGGCCTCCGGCAAAATCCGAATGAAGCCTTCGGGCATGCGACACGGCATGCGCAAGCGCTCCCAATCCATGAAGCGCAAAGCGCGCAAGATCGGCAACATCGCCAAGTCGGACGAGAAGATTCTCCGGCCGATGATGCCCTATGCGAAGAGGGGCTAACCGATGTCACGCGCAAAAAATACCGTGCAGTGCAACGCGCGCCGCAAGAAGGTTCTCAAGGCCGCCAAGGGCTACCGGGGCCGTAATTCCAAGGTCTACCGCGTCGCCAAGGAGCGGGTCGAGAAAGGCCTGCAGTATGCCTATCGCGATCGCAAGGTCCGCAAGCGCAACTTCCGTTCGCTCTGGATCCAGCGCATCAATGCGGGTGCCCGCGAGCACGGCATGGCCTATTCCCAGTTTATGTCCGGGATGAAGCAGGCCGGCATCGAGCTCGATCGCAAGGTCCTGTCGGATCTGGCCATTCGCGAGCCTGAAGCCTTCAAGAACCTGGTCGACCAGGCGCAGGCCGCCCTCAACGCATCCGCCTGAACCGGTCCCGCAAGGGGTCGCTCAGCCGGGTCGAACGGGAAACGCCATGACCGCGCCTGAAGTCACCGAGTTGCAAGCATCCCTGCTGGCCGAAGTGGCCGCAGCGGACAGCCTCGACGCGCTCGAGGCCGTCCGGGTGTCGGCGCTTGGCAAAAAGGGCCGCATCACCGATCAGATGAAGGGCCTGGGCCAGCTCGACGGTGACGCCCGCAAGGAGGCCGGTCAGGCCCTCAACCGGGTCAAGGACGCGGTCCAGGACGCCATCACCGCGCGCCAGGCCGATCTCGATGCGGCAGCCCTCGAAGAACGCCTCGCCCATGAGACCCTCGACGTCACCCTGCCGCCGCGCCCGCGGCCGGGCGGTCACCTGCATCCGGTCAGCCAGGTGACGGAAGAATGCATCGCGATCTTCGGCGAGATGGGCTTCACCGTCGCCGAGGGGCCGGACATCGAGGATGATTTCCACAACTTCACGGCACTGAACATCCCGCCCGAGCATCCGGCCCGCCAGATGCACGATACCTTCTATCTGGAAGGCCAGGACGGGGCGGCACAGCCAGTGCTGCGCACCCATACCTCGCCGGTGCAGATCCGCACGATGGAGACCTCGAAGCCGCCGATCCGGGTGATCGCACCGGGGCGGACCTATCGCAGCGATTCCGATGCCACCCACACGCCCGTGTTCCACCAGATCGAGGCGCTGGTCATCGACGAGACGACCCATCTGGGCCATCTCAAGGGCTGCATCATCGATTTCTGCCGGGCCTTCTTCGATATTCCCGACCTGCCGGTGCGTTTCCGGCCGAGCCATTTCCCCTTTACCGAACCGTCGATGGAAGTCGATATCGGCTGCTCGCGCGAGGGCGGCGAATTGCGGATCGGCAACTTCGGCGAGGGCGCGGACAACTGGCTCGAGATCATGGGGTCGGGCATGGTCCACCCCAAGGTGCTCGAATATGGCGGCATCGATTCCACCAAGTATCAGGGCTTCGCCTTCGGCATGGGGATCGACCGGATCGCGATGCTGAAATACGGCATCCCCGATTTGCGCACCTTCTTCGACGGCGACATTCGCTGGCTCAAGCATTACGGCTTCGTGCCGCTCGCCGTGCCGTCCATGGTGAGGGGCCTGTGATGGGTGGAGAACAGACGACGTTGCCGCATGTCCTCACCCTGAGCCTGTCGAAGGGCGAGGGCGTGCGACCCTCATACTTCGACAAGCTCAGCATGAGGGTTTCTGGCTGTGGAGCTTCGCGATGAAGTTCACCCTGTCATGGCTGAAGGACCATCTCGAGACCGACGCGTCGGTCGATGAGATCGTCGAGACGCTGATCCGCATCGGCCTCGAGGTCGACACGGTCGACGACCCCGGCGCCAAGCTGGCCGCCTTCACGGTGGCGCATGTGGTCGCCGCCGAGCGCCACCCCGACGCCGACCGGCTGCAGGTCTGCACCGTCGATACCGGCGAAGAGCAGGTCCAGGTCGTGTGCGGCGCGCCGAATGCGCGCGCGGGCATGAAGGGCGTGTTCGCGCCGGCAGGCACCTATGTGCCGGGCATTGACGTCGAGCTCAAGAAGACCAAGATCCGCGGCGTGGAATCCAACGGGATGCTCGTTTCCGAACGCGAGATGGGCCTGTCCGACGAACATGACGGGATCATCGAGCTGCCGGAAGACGCGCCTCTGGGCGCGCCCTTCGCAGGGGTTCTTGGCCTCGACGATCCGGTGATCGACATTGAATTGACACCCAACCGCCCCGATTGCACCGGCGTGCGCGGCATCGCCCGCGACCTGGCCGCCGCGGGGCTGGGCGCTCTCAAGCCGTTCGATGCGTCCGCCCCCGTCGCGGGCAGTTATGACAGCCCGGTCGCCTGGGCCATCGCCGATGACGGCAATGCGTGCTCTTACGTGGTCGGGCGGCATTTCCGTGGCGTCACCAACCGGCCGTCACCCCAATGGGTGCAGGACCGGCTGCGCGCCATCGGGCTGCGGCCGATCTCGGCACTGGTCGACGTCACCAACTATGTCTCGATAGACCTTGGCCGCCCGCTGCACGTGTTCGATGCGGGCAAGCTGAGCGGCAACACACTGACCATGCGACGGGCGCGCGATGGCGAGACCTTCATGTCGCTGGTCGAGCGCGAGTACACGCTGGATGGCGAGATGACCGTGATCGGCGACGGCGACAAGGCCGAGGCCGCCGCCGGCGTGATGGGCGGGCTCGATACGAGCTGCACCGAGGAGACCACCGATGTGTTCCTCGAGGTTGCCCTGTTCGATCCGGTCTCCGTTGCGACAACCGGCCGCAAGCTGGCGATCGACTCCGACGCCCGCTACCGGTTCGAGCGCGGCGTGGATCCGGAATCCGCAAACTGGGGCGCCGACGTCGCCACGCGCATGATCCTCGATCTCTGCGGCGGGGAGACGAGCCAGCATGTGACCGCCGGGGTCATGCCCGACTGGCAGCATGGTATCGAACTGCGTACCGACCGGGTCGCGACCCTGGGCGGCGTGGATATTCCGCCCGCACGCCAGGCCGAAATCCTGAACGGATTGGGCTTCGAGACCGAGACGAACGGCGATGTCATCACTGCCGCCGTCCCGCCCTGGCGGCCGGACGTGCATGGCGAGCCGGACCTGGTCGAGGAGATCACGCGCATTCACGGCTTCGACGAGATCGCGCCGGTGTCGCTGGACCGCGACACGGCGCTGCCGCCTGCCGCGATTACGCCTTCGCAATTACGTACCAGCCGGGTGCGCCGGTCGCTGGCCGCACAGGGTCTCGACGAGGCGGTGACCTGGTCGTTCATGGGCCGCGCCCATGCCGAGCTGTTTGCCGACGACGCCGACATGATGGACGGCCTGATGCTGGCCAACCCGATCTCCAGCGAGCTCGACGCGATGCGCCCGTCGATCCTCGGCAATCTGTTGCTGGCCGCCGGCCGCAACGCTGACCGTGGTTTCGCCGATCTGGGCCTGTTCGAGCTCGGGCCCGCCTATCGCGATGCCAGCCCCGACGGCCAGCTTCTGGTTGCCGCCGGTGTGCGCCACGGCAACGCCCATCCGGCCCACTGGTCCGGTCAGGCCCGCGGTGCCGACGCGCTGGACGCCAAGGCCGATGCGCTGGCCGGGCTGGATGCCGCCGGCGCGCCGACCGCCAATCTTCAAGTTAGCCGCGATGCGCCGGCCTGGTATCACCCGGGCCGCTCGGGCGGGTTGCGCCTGGGCAAGAACGTGCTGGCCTGGTTCGGTGAGATTCACCCCGGCGTGCTCCGCAAGCTCGACGTGCGCGGCCCCGCGATCGGCTTCGAGCTGTTCCTCGATGCGCTGCCCGAGCGAAAAGACAAGAGTGCTGCCCGCCCGCCGCTGCATCTCTCGGCGCTCCAGCCGGTGCGCCGCGACTTCGCCTTCATGGTCGACACGGACGTGGAGGCCGGCAATGTGATCCGCGCCGCACGCGGTGCCGAGCGTGACCTGATTTCGGGTGTCGAGCTGTTCGACGTCTATGACGGCAAGAACATCGAGGACGGCAAGAAGTCGCTCGCTATCCAGGTCATCCTGCAGCCGGTCGACGCGACCTTGACCGATGACGAGATCGACGCGATCGCTGCGAAGATTGTTGCGGCTGTCGAGAAGGCGACCGGCGGAAGCCTGCGAGGGTAGTTCGACAGGCCCGGCGATCCTCGTCGGATCATTTCATGAGGCGGACGAGATGATTTCAGATTCCGACGCGCGCCTTTCCACCAGATTGCTGGCCCTGACCTTTGCCGCGCTACTGCTGACTGCCTGCGCCGAGCTGCCGTTTGGGGTTTCTACGGAGAAGCCAGAGGAACCTATCGGCACCGAGGCTGCGACGCCCCGGCCTTCACCTCGGGCGGATCTCGGCGTTACCATCGATCAGCTGAACACCTATGCCGCCGGGCGTGATGTTTCGTGGGAGGTGACGTGGGCCGGTGGGGCGCGCGCAGAGTATGTCGCGGTCAGCCCGATCGGCGGGAGCGCGCAGAACGCGTTGACCATCGCCGTATCGGCCCGCGACGGGCAGGTGGCCACGATCACCGGGCGGATTGGGCGCCGCTGGATCGATGCGCGACAGTATGACCGTTTCTACGGGGAGCTCACGAGCTTCTTCGACCATGCGCTCGCCGGTCGCACCCGCGACTTCGCACTGGACAGATGGGTCGAGAACATCCATCTATCCAACCGGTTGACGCGGCGTGGCGCCTGGTCGTTTGTGACGGATCGCGAAGAAGATGTCGTCGTGTCCTATGTGTTGACCGATGGCGACCTGGCGTTCGTCGCGACCGCCAATCCGAAATGCGCCACGGAAGTCGTGAAAGGACCCGAGGTGTGGCGTTTTGGGCCGCCCGAAGGGATTTGCGGAGGTGTGTTTCCGCGTTAGATATCCACAGACACTTGTGGGTAAAAAGGTAAGCAGAAATCCCGCAAAACAGGGGGTAACTGACTTATCCCCGTTTTTGATGTTATGTGAGTAAACGACCGTAGCAGCCTGAATTCATGTTTCGTTCCCTTAATTGCCTGAGCCGTAATGACTGACCTCTCTCATATCCGAAATTTCTCGATCGTTGCCCATATCGACCATGGCAAATCGACCCTGGCCGACCGGATGATCCAGGATTGCGGCGGGCTGAGCGAGCGCGAGATGCAGGAGCAGGTGCTCGACAATATGGAGCTCGAGCGCGAGCGCGGCATCACGATCAAGGCCCAGACCGTGCGCCTGGAATACACGGCAAGTGACGGCGAGACCTATCATCTGAACCTGATGGATACGCCCGGGCATGTGGACTTCTCCTACGAAGTCTCGCGCTCGCTCGCCGCGTGCGAGGGCGCGCTGCTGGTGGTCGACGCCAGCCAGGGCGTCGAGGCCCAGACGCTCGCCAATGCCTATCTCGCGATCGATGCCGACCTGGAACTGGTGCCGGTCCTCAACAAGATCGATTTGCCGGCCGCGGAGCCCGAGCGCATCCGCACGCAGATCGAGGACGTGATCGGGCTCGACGCGTCCGATGCGATTCAAATGTCCGCCAAGACGGGCCTCGGGATCGACGAGGTGCTCGAGGCGATCGTCACCAAGATGCCGCCGCCCGAGGGTGACGCGGATGCGGACCTGCAGGCGCTGCTGGTCGACAGCTGGTACGACCCCTATCTGGGTGTCGTGGCGCTGGTTCGGGTGAAGCACGGGACCCTGAAGAAGGGCCAGAAGATCCGCATGATGTCCAACGGGCGGACCTATCCCGTGGACCGGGTGGGGGTGTTCACGCCGGCCCGCACGGAAATCGGTGAACTCGGCCCGGGCGAGATCGGCTTCATCACCGCCCAGATCAAGACCGTGGCCGATTGCAATGTGGGCGACACGATCACCGACGACCGCAAGCCCGCCGCCGAACCCCTGCCGGGTTTCAAGCCGTCGGTCCCGGTGGTGTTCTCCTCGCTCTACCCCGCGGACACGGCCGAGTATGAAGATCTGCGCGAGGCGCTGGGCCGTCTGCATCTGAATGATGCCAGCTTCGAATATGAGGCGGAGAGTTCGGCCGCCCTGGGCATGGGTTTCCGCTGCGGCTTCCTCGGCCTGCTGCATATGGAGATCATCCAGCAGCGTCTCGAGCGCGAGTTCGACCTGGAAATCATCGCGACCGCACCGTCGGTCGTCTATCACATCACGCTCACGGACGGGGAGGAGCTCGTGCTCCACAACCCGTCCGACTATCCCGACGTGACCCGCATCGAGAGCATCGAAGAGCCCTGGATCAAGGCCTCGATCATGGTGCCGGACGAGTATCTCGGCGCGGTTCTGCAGCTGTGCACCGAGCGTCGCGGCGAGCAGGTCGAGCTTACCTATGTGGGCGGCCGCGCCATGGCGGTCTACCGGCTGCCGCTCAACGAGGTGGTGTTCGATTTCTACGACCGGCTCAAATCCATCAGCCGCGGCTATGCCAGCTTCGACTATGAGCTCGAAGGCTATCGCGACGGCAATCTCGTGAAGGTCGATATCCTGGTCAATGGCGAGGTCGTCGACGCGCTGTCGATGGTGGTTCATCGCGAGCAGGCCGAGGGCCGGGGCCGGCATCTGTGCACCCGGCTCAAGGACCTGGTGCCGCGCCAGCTGTTCAAGGTGGCGCTCCAGGCCGCGATCGGTGGCAAGGTCATCGCCCGCGAGACGGTGGGCGCGATGCGCAAGGACGTGACGTCGAAATGCTATGGCGGCGACATCACGCGCAAACGCAAACTTCTGGAAAAGCAGAAGGCGGGCAAGAAGAAGATGCGCCAGTACGGGAATGTGGAAATTCCCCAGTCGGCGTTTATCCAGGTCTTGCGTATGGGTGACGAGTAGGCGGCGAGCCCGCTGCTACGTAAACATTCCGGTCTTGCGCCGCCGCGTGCGGAACAGCCAGGTCAGCAACAGCCCCGGCACGCCGAACACGAACAGGGCGGGCCAGGTCAGGATTGTCGAGATGACCGGGTGCCAGAGCCAGGGCCCGATCACCGGAATATGCCGCGCGATCGCGGGTTCGGCGACCTGCAGGCTGGTCTGATGCAATGAGAACCACAGCTCGCCCGCGGCGATCAGGCTCAGCGATCCGGCATCGATGGACGCGAGCACGTCCCGCGCCAGCACCGCCAGTGCCGCGATCAAAAGTATCCAGCCTATTGTTCGGCCAACTATCATGGCCCCTCGGGCCCCGCGTTTCCGTTTTTCTTTCTTAGGCTCTGGAACAATACTAACCGCAGTCGGTGCGTCGGACACAAGCCTTACTCCTGTTCAATTTTATGAAACCGCTCGGTGGTTGCCAGCGTGGGTCCGGTCGGCTATCCAGTGCCCCAGTGCGGAGGGGTGGCCGAGTGGCTGAAGGCGCACGCTTGGAAAGCGTGTAAACGGGCGACCGTTTCGAGGGTTCGAATCCCTCTCCCTCCGCCACTTAACGTCCCGCAAACACCCAACCACTGACTGTTTTTCAGACGTGCCGTATTTCGTCCGTCGCTTCCGTGGGTTAGCGCGATAGCGCGCGATGCAACTGCCGGCAGAGACGAACCTGGTGCGCCAATTGTCACAGCAATCGCGTGAAAGTCTCTTAGCGCTGTTTTGGTGGTACGACAGACATTCGTCGCAGAGACGTTGAATCGTGTGAGTCTAAGCCGTGTGTTTGCGGCAGTGACCCGTTCGATGCCTACGTTATTGTGACCGGTGATGTTCAGGCGTTGCTTTGTCCGCTGCGTGAGATTGGACGGGTGGATGCAAGACTGAGGGTTGGCTCATTCATAGCGAGATTCTCGCATTCTACGACTCACTCACGATAAGCCTAAGTTCTTAAGTCCAACGCAAACCATACGATTGCAGGGAGTATGAAGGATGGACGGTCGCGGACTTGTAGTGGTGATCTCGGAGCTTTCCGCTCTTTTGGACACGCAACTTTACGACGGTATCTCGATCACGAATGTTCATGAGTGGATTGACGCGGGAAGTGTTCTGAGATCGCTGACGGAACTGGGCGGTACCGACACAGATTTCAGCGTCGTCCTCGAGTCCAATGTCTACGGCGATTTTGAAGATAAGTATGAGGCCGCGTTACAGGCGGTAAAAGGTGGGTACGCCGGCGATGAACGACGAAAGTGGGGCATCGAGAATCGCGGGCTTTGTCTACTGATTAGTTGGAGCGCCGACATGTTGCGCGATCCTGAAACCAACTGGTCTAAACTCTAGTACAGGCTATGAGTCATAGGCGCGGTCGCAACGTTGACCCCCTTTTCGAGCAACTCATCCCTATCGTTGTTGATCCTGGATGATCCGCATCAATCCTTCGATCGGGGCTGCGGATCTGAGGGTTGTTCGCGTCTGATGACCGAGATAGCGATGCCTTTTCGGACAAGATGCGGCCAAGTCCGCTTTGAATGCCAATATCGCCTTGAGACTTTGGGTGTCTTGACCACATAGCGGCTGTTTAGCAATCAGTTGGTTCTGTGATCGGCTATTGAGTAATTCCGAGCAACCTTCGCTGCTCCTCCCAATCCACAGGAATGCGTGTTCCGATGGCGAGCTGTTTTGCGGTCAACTCCAGCGGATGATGGTCGTTCAGGAATGTGGTGACGATATCAGGGCTGAGAAAGCTGAGCCGAAGGATCCTGGTGAAGTAGGAGCTTCCGACGCCTACTTCGGCGGCGAGGTCAGACATGGACTTTCCTCCTCCCTGTAGCAGTAGTTCACGATATTTGTGGGCCTGAGCGAGAACCCGATGGAGGCTGTGATCGGGCTTGCGCCGAGCGCCGCTGTCTTCTCCCTGAATTAAGAGCCGTGCTTCCATGCCTGTTCGTTTGGAGCAGGTTGACACGGACAACACGATGCTGGTCCCATCGTTGGCGTCCGATGATGAACGTTCCTCGGGATTGTTGCCGTCCTGTTCGATCCCGTTAATTCGATCGGGATGAATATGGATATTGATAGCCTCGCCTAGAACATCGATGCGCCCGACAATGGTCCGGAGGATCCCGCGTTGTTGCGGAGTGGTAAGCCCGGACCAGGATGTGGTGAGCTCTGCTGCTCGGTGTCCGTCGTCATATAAAATGGGACATCAGAGTGGTTTGAGCATTGGAGTCTCTGGCTCGTTTGTGTGATTGATTATGCGGCTTGTTTCTGATGTTGCAAGCGGCGTTGTTTGATTGTGTTTTTCTTAATCTTTTCCCTTTCTCTGAGAATTGCTTTGTCGCGGCCGAAGTAGACGTCGACTGGTGTGACGTTGTTCAGGCTCTCGTGGTAGCGCCGGTTGTTGTAGTATTCGACGAAGGCCCCGATCTGGCGTTCAAGATCGCCTGGCAGATAGTAATTCTCCAGCAGAACCCGGTTCTTCATGGTCTGGTGCCAGCGTTCGATTTTGCCTTGGGTTTGTGGGTGGAACGGCGCGCCGCGAACATGCGTCATTTTTTGATCCTCCAACCAGTTGGCCAGATCGCCGGAGATGTAGCATGAACCGTTGTCGCTGAGCAGACGTGGCTTGTGACGCACAACCGCCTGGTCGCAACCAGACGCCGTCAGCGCCAGCTCGATCGTGTCTGTCACGTCCTCAGCACGCATGTTGGTGCAAAGCTTCCACGCAATGATGTAGCGGCTGTAATCATCGAGGATCGTGCTCAGATAATACCAGCCCCAGCCAATGATCTTGAAGTAGGTGAAGTCTGTTTGCCACATCTCGTTGATGGCCGTGGTTTTGTCGGTGAACTCGTCGGCAGCTTTGATCACCATGTAGTCTGGCGCGGTGATGAGGTCAGCTGCTTTGAGAATGCGATAAGCTGATGATTCAGAGACAAAATACCGCCTCTCATCCGTGTATTTGACCGCCAGTTCCCGTGTGGTCAGCGCCTCATGTTCCAGCGCGAACTCGATCAGGTCATCACGACGAGCATCAGGGATGCGGTTCCAGACCGATCCTGGGCGTGGGGATTTGTCAGCCAGTCCATCCAGGCCGCCGTCAATATAGAGATCATACCATCGGTAGAATGTCGTGCGTGGGATGCCCAGCATGTCGAGGGTTTGTTTCACCGGCAGATGTGATCCCTCAACGGTGCGGATGATCTCCAGTTTCTCAGACGCAGGGTATCTCATTCCTCGAACTCCCCAGCCCCTGTCATGCTTTTTTTGAGCAGACGGTTCTCAAGGGTGAGATCGGCAACGCATTCCTTTAATGCCAGCGACTCCGAGCGCAGATCCTTCACTTCGGGCGGCGTAGCCTGCCGTGCCGTGTCACCAGATAACCGGCGCTTGCCAGCTTCGAGAAATTCCTTGGACCAGCTATAATACAGGCTCTCGGCAATCCCCTCGCGGCGGCACAGCACCGAGATGCTTTCCTCGCCACGCAGGCCCGCCAAGACGATGCGGATTTTCTCTTCAGCTGAATAGGTTTGCCGCGTCTTGCGGCGGATGTTCTTAACCACCTTGCCGGCGGCGTCTTTCGATGTCTGGGGCTTCTTCGTCATCTCGATCTCCTAATCGATAAGATGAACCAGAAATCCTCCGTTATTCAAATCCTCAATTCTGTCCCACGGGTGCTGACGTCAGACAAACAGGACCTTCGCATACCGGCCCATGGAGACGCCGGGGTCTCCCCTTTCTATCCTGGAAAGGGTAATCGGGCTGATCGAGGCGCGCTCGGCAAGCAGGGCTGCCGGCAAGCGCCGAGGTCGTGACAACGAAGAGCACCTTAACATCTTCCCCATCCTTCAGGGTGGGGAAGATGTTAAACCAATCTGTATCTGTCCTTCTTGCATGTGACGACGGTAACGATAGGATTCGTGCGGACCCAAGCGGAAAAACGCCATGGTGCAAATTTGTCAAAAATTTCCTATATTAACAGGGACTTGCGGTTCGGCCCGCGCCGATAGCGCGGCTGCAGCCCAAGGGGAGATTACCTTGAGCGACGAGTACACCCAATCCGACGACGGCACGATCGAGGAGATACCGATCCTCAATGCGGCGACACATCGCCCGCGTGAGGGCGTGATTATCGCCGCCGGCGAGCCTTTCCGGCTGGCCGTCGCCAAACATGTGGAGTTCGAATATTCCGCGCTCAAAGAGGCGAGCGGAATCATGCGCCTTATCGTGGTGTACGGCCCGATGTCAGGTACGGGCATTGTTGGCAAATTGCTCCACCGCCTCTTCAGTCCAACCGACGATCTCCTGAAGCATATTTCCCTCGAGGCCAACGAAAGTGTCGCGCGGCCGGAACCGTTCACGAGATACGCTCGCGAGCAAGCGCTTGAGGAATTCAGGGCGATTGTGGAGTCCGACATGACCGACCGTGCGCTCGAGCACAACATGGTGCCCGGCGGGCTGGTCGTTCATCTGGATGCGCTGGGTCTCGATCCAGCCCTGGTGGCGGAAATATCAAACGCCGGACGAATTGACTCGAACCTGGCATTCACCGGCTCCGGCGCAGACCTGATGGTCCGGTGTATCCGAATTGCCTGGCTGGCATACAACACGTTCGGGAATCGAGAGAAAACGCGTGCCTGGCTTACGCGGCCCAGCCACGCCTTCAGGAACCAGGCCCCTTACCGGCTGCTTGCGTCAGAAGCGGGGGGGCGTCTCCTCGAGAACCATCTGAATCGCATAAGGCACGGCATCGCCGCCTGATGCGCGTCTGGCGCCTAACGCTCGCTCCCTACGCAGATCTCCAGGGGCTCGGTGGACTGTACGGCAGCGGCCGTTGGCACACCCAAGGTCGGCAGGTCGTTTATACCGCTAGTTCTCTCGCGCTCGCGTCCCTGGAGTATTTGGTCCACCTCGGCGTGATGCCGGGGCAGGTGCCCGATGATCTCGTACGGCTCGAGATCCACATCCCGGACCAACTGGCCCAAACGCGCATTGAGGAGCGAAGCACTCTGCCGTCAGGCTGGGAAGACCCCTACGCAGGCGGGCGAGTTTGTCAGCCGCTGGGCAATGCCTGGTTGGCAGACAGGAACGGGCCCGCGGTTCTCTCGGTGCCTTCGGCGATCATCGCGGAGGAGCGGAACTACCTGATCAATCCCCTGTTCCCGGATGCGGGAGCGATCGAGATCATCGGGACCGAACCGTTCGAATATGAAGCGCGCATTATCAAGATGTACGAGGACCAGTACCGGCACAACATGCCTTGAGCACTACCCCTTTTTGGGAAACGCCTGCGCCCGCCAGGGATGACATGATGCGTCCGCCAATGCGGGTTTATCCTGGGGGGCGGAGGAGCAAGAAAAGGCTCCGAGGACGAGAGACGCTGTCCTCGGAGCCTTTTTTCGCAACCGGTTGACCGTTGGTTCCAACGAGCTGCTGACGTGCCGTTGGGGGACTGCACGCCAAAATCCCGACCCGCTGGGTATGGCGCGGGCCGGCCCCTGGCAGCGCGAACCTATCTGGCGGCCGCCTGGTGACAGGAACCTTCTGACAAGACAGGCGTCTGGAATATTCTCCGGACGAGGTAGGTTGCTGGCGTCTTGCGTTGCGCATGTGAGTGACTTATATTCAACGCATGTTAACCGCAGCTGAAAGAACACGACGCTACGAGGCCCGGCGCCAGGAACAAGGCATCCGGAAGGTACACGTATTTGTGCCGGAAAACCGGGCAGAGGAGCTGAAAGATATCGCTTCTCGCATGCGCAACGAGCATCTTGACGCCCTGGAGCGTGAACGTATTGTGAGTGACTTACGGCGGATGAGGAGGCGCCTGCAGCGCGGCGGTGTTCGTGGGCTCACACTGTTCGGGAGCCTGGCGCGCGGGGAGGCCGGCCCGTCGAGCGATATCGATCTGGCAGCCGATATAGATCCTGACGCCAAGCTGACCCTGCTCGATATCATCGCCCTGGAGCAGGAGCTCGAGGAGAAGTTCGCGCGCA
This sequence comes from Alphaproteobacteria bacterium, assembly GCA_965205535.1. GTDB lineage: Bacteria > Pseudomonadota > Alphaproteobacteria > UBA6615 > UBA6615 > UBA8079. The sequence goes on from CBDBHH010000005.1 coordinate 1,511,150, forward strand.
AGGTTGACGTGGTTTCAGCCGGCGGACTGAAGCCGGATATTCTCGCGGCCATTGCCGAAGATGGCATCAGGGTTTTCTGATGGGGACCAAGCGCCCACGTCAGCGTTACCAGGATATCCTCGATGCCTGCGCGACGATCGCGCGGTATATCGAGGGCTGCACGAAAGAAGATTGGGACCGAGACAGCATGCGACGCGATGCCGTCGAACGGCAGCTGCTCCTGCTCGCAGAAGCGGCCGTCAAGCTTGACGAAGTGGCCAAGGTGGATATTCCGGACCAGCCGTGGGAGCAGATGCGTGGGCTCGGCAACCGGCTCCGCCACGAGTATGACAAGATCGATTCAGATCTGATCTGGAACCTTGTCTCTGAGGATCTGCTTTCAAAACTCGCACAAGACGTGGAGCGCCATCTCGCGCGAACTGACGCCCCTCCAGCGTAGTCAACATGCCGCGCGCGGGTTCTCTAAACCGCACATATATGTTGACCTTTACGTGCGCGAAACTACCCTCTAACCATGAACCACAAAGAGCTCGAGCAGGCGCTCCGTAAGCTTGGTGCCCGCATCGAGGCCAAAGACAAGGGCAGCGGACACGTCACCGAATAATTGGCGCGAAGCCCCGGCGTTCAGGCCGGGGAGGGATAGCCTTTTATGGGTTTTTCGGGGCTCTCTGAGAGGCGACGTACGTTGCAATTATATCGAGCGGGGCGCCGCCTGACGAGGTTTGAGAGTGCGACTTTGGGCGGGTAGTGGACCAGGAGATGGACGTGATCGTCTTCTCCGTCGCACTCGACGAGCGCCGCCCGAAGTCCTCGCACACCCCTGAGAATATTTTGTGCAGGTCTTCAATAGCCTGAGCGGAGAGCACCTCGCGACGATATTTTGTGACGAAAACCAAATGCACGTGGAGTGCATGAACGACATGTCTGCCGGTGCGATAATCCACTTGCAATACCTCAGACCAATACCAACATCGGGACTATGCGCCATCGTGGATATCGCTACAAGCTCCGGCCCACAGACGATCAGACCGTCCTGTTCGCCCGGTTCGCCGGGGTCTGCCGGCTGGTCTACAATCTGGCCCTCGAGCAGCGCAAGCGACGCGCCCAGAAGACCCTGGCGAGGCGCACACGTGGATCGCGCCGGTATGCCAAGGCCCGGGCCCGGGTCGCACGGCTGGCCGCCCGTCAGGCGCGGATCCGCCGGGACTGGCACCATCGGGTCTCTCGCGATCTGGCCGGGCAATTTGGAACGGGGGTCCTGGAAGACCTCAATACCGCTGGCATGACCGCGAGTGCGCGGGGTACGGCCGCGGCACCGGGGACCAATGTGCGGGCCAAGGCTGGCCTCAACCGGGCGATCCTGAACCAGGGCTGGCATCTCTTTGAAACACTCCTCGATTACAAGCTCGAGGAGCGTGGCGGACATCTGGTGAAGGTGCCCGCCCACCGTACGTCGCAGACCTGTGCTGCGTGCGGGACCGTCGACCCGGAAAGCCGCGAGAGCCAAGCGTCTTTCCGTTGTCGCAGATGCGGTCGCCGCGCCAACGCAGACTACAATGCTGCGATCAATATCCTGCGGCGGAACACGTCGTCGATGGTCGTGGAGGATGGGCATTGGCCCTCCGTTGAAGCGATAACCGGACGGGGTCGCCAGACCCCTGAAAATCCCCATCCTTCAGGGTGGGGAAGATGTTAAGAAATCAAAAACGAAAGAGAAAAAGCGAAACCAGAATTATGATCCCACGGAATCGACGCGTTACCCCGAATGATCTTATCCGAGTGGCGGAGCTGCTGGGCATTCCACGCCATGACCTCAGCTGGGTCTTTGGCAAGAGTCCCGCGATTATGGGAAAGCTAATTCACACTGACGTCCGCGAGGAGCCGGTCCATGACGAGATGGTCAGCATCTTGACCCGCCTCCTGGATGAGGATCCGGATCTCGTCCCGGTTGCCCGCCCTCCGAGCTATCGCGAAATGTACACGATCGTCAAAGAGTATGAGCCGGAACTCACGGAAGGTGAGTTCGCAATCTACATGGGCCAGCATCCCGCCACCGGGTACAGCCGCATACGCTCAACGATCGGCGATACCACGGAAGACACGCCGACGATGATCAGGGCGTTTGATTGCCTGAACAAGCTCATCCAAAGGGACGGGGCGAAAGGCTGGAAGCGCTGGAAGGACTATGTGCTCGCCGAGGCGAAGTGCCGCGGGCTCGACGTGGTTGGTATGCGCAACGGCTGGGGTTCGCGCAAGCGCCGAGCCGGTGCGGCCGGTTAGTAGCGCCCGAAAGGCAGTGACCACATCGTAATAAGGTGCAGCGCCTCGACGTCGTCGCTCGCGAACGTGACGGTGTCGTCTCTGTCCTGGAAGTAGAGAGTCACGCTGTCGCCGCTCAGCGCACCCAGCATCCCGATTTCACCGATCCCGTTTCTCAGGCGACACACGACAGGGGTGTCGATGCCTGGCGGGATGATCGGATTGATATAGGCAATCGACAGGGCGGGCATGTAGGGCGCGAGCCGGTCGTCATACACGAGCGTCGCGTAGGCGTTACGGACCTCTTCCAGGGGAGGCGGGCGCTCGAGATAATCGACGGGTTGTAGGGGTTCGAAGCTGACGACTGTTCTCTCGCCCTTGCGTTCGGTCGGTGTTCCGTAGATCGGGATCGAGGCAAAAGACAAGGGGTCGTCGGGAGGGCTGCTGACGGTCGGTGCAACCTCGAGCAACGGGTAGCGGCTGCCGGGCTCCAGGAGTTCGCGCTCATTTACGCCGAGGAACCTCGCCAGGGTATGGCGCACGATGGGGCGCAGGAATTCCGGCTTGTCCTGCCAGTATTGCGCCAGATAGTTCTCGCTCTTCCCAATACCCAAGCTGACGCTTCGCGCGCTGTGCCCGCGGCTGCGAATTAGCTCTCTGATCGCCTTTTTGTGGGCGGCGAGCTCGGATTCTTCGGTGTCAGACATTGAAGAAGGTGTAAGCCACCGAGTACCCAATAATCAACAATTTTGAACAATTTTTGGAACTATGAACGACTCCCACCTAACGTGATGTTAGGAAGGAGTTTCGCGGTGCATTGACGAGCTGGTGCCCGTCATACGCTCGATGGAACGGATGGAGTTTCCTTTAGGGAATTATATACGATAGTGTCCAAATAACTCTTGACCCGCCGTGTCTGACGTCAGCACCCGTGGGACAGAATTGAGGATTTGAATAACGGAGGATTTCTGGTTCATCTTATCGATTAGGAGATCGAGATGACGAAGAAGCCCCAGACATCGAAAGACGCCGCCGGCAAGGTGGTTAAGAACATCCGCCGCAAGACGCGGCAAACCTATTCAGCTGAAGAGAAAATCCGCATCGTCTTGGCGGGCCTGCGTGGCGAGGAAAGCATCTCGGTGCTGTGCCGCCCGGTTGGCAGGTGCGCGTCGGGCTTCATTTCGGACCCGTGGTCGCCGGCGTGGTTGGCCGGCGAAAATTCATGTTCGATTTATGGGGCGACACGGTGAATGTCGCGTCCCGGGTATCGGATCAGGCGGAGCCCGGCACCGTGCTTCTGTCCGGAGATGCCTGGAGAAAAATAGAGGCGTCGGCGACGGGACAGAGCCGCGGGATGGTGCCACTAAAAGGCAAGGGTGACGTGGAGCTTGTCGAGGTCACCGCGGTCGACTGATCCTGCGAGTGCCGTGCCGGTAGCCGCACACTGGCTCCTTAGTCTTTGTAGCGTTCCTGAATGCCGTCCCAGCGGGGCATTTCTACGATGTCGAGATATTCCGGGAAACTTAACCCGGTGTTGGCGAGTTTGAGTTCGCCGCTCTTGATGTCGGCCAGGGTGTCGCGGATCGTGCGTGCCGTGAGCATCAATGTCGTGATGCCGTAGCTGGCGATGCTGTAACCGATCTCTCCCAGTTCCGCCGGCCCGAGCAGCGGCGTGACGCCGCCCTCGATCATGTTGGCCAGCTGCGGGACGGGCAACTCTTCACAGGTGCGGCGCATGTCCTCAACTGAGGTTGGTGCCTCGACGAACAGCGCGTCGGCCCCCGCCTTCATGTAGCGCTCGCCGCGCCGCAGCGCCTCGTCGAGGCCGTCGGTGGCAATGGCGTCGGTGCGCGCGATGATGAACGTGTCGGGGTTCAGTCGCTCACCGGCACAGGCGCGCAACTTTTCTTCCATCTCCTCGGCGGGCACGATGCGCTTGCCGGCCATATGGCCGCAGCGCTTGGGGGCGACCTGATCCTCGATGAAGATCGCCTGCGCACCGATCTTCTCATAATGGTTCAGCGTGTAGACGGCGTTCTTGACGTCGCCATAGCCGGTATCGACATCGACCAGGCAGGGCAGGTCGGTGACGGCGAGGATATCGCGGACCCCGGCGGATATCTCGCCGAGCCCGAGCAGGCCGATGTCGGGCGCGCCGTAGCGCGCACCGACGATCTGGAAGCCGCCGATCATGAAGGCATCGAAGCCGGTCTGCTCGATGATCCGTGCGGTCAGTGCGTCGTGGGCGCCGGGAATAACAAGCGGTGAAGCCTCATTGGCGAGCTGGCGGAATGTCTTTCTTTCGGTCACGTTCACCACCTAGCGCAACGGGGAAAACGGAGCCGCAAACAGCAGCTTGTTGTCCTGGGTGATGATCGCGCCCTTGGGTGATCCTTTCGGTGGCCAGACACCCTTCGCCACGCCCTCGGCGCGCACCTGCGCGCGGTGCTCGAAGCTCTCATAGGGCCAGATGTGGACGTATTTGTTGAGGCCACCGATTTCGCTGTGCATGACCATGGCGCAGGGCGAAAGCTCCATGCGCGCCTCGATCGCATCCTTCCAGCCGTTGATGATGCCGGGCATGGTGCCGGCGTTCACCGAATATTCGCGATACTCGAACAGCGGTCCGTGCTCGCCGCTCAGGAACTCGGTCATGAAAGGGAACGGTATGAAGACCTCGGCCTTCATATTGTGGATCATGGCGGCGATATCGGGCGGCCAGACGCTGGTCTTGACCGCCTCGGCGCGCACAGCCTCGCGCGCTGCAAGGTTCTCATAGGGCCAGATATGGACGACTTCGTTCAGCGGCCCGACTTCGGAAACGAAGACGGCAGACACGGGCGACAATTGCTTGCGGCCATTCTCATAGGCGGCCTCGAAGGCCTCGAGGAATGCGGGAACCATGCGCAGCTTCAGCCGGTAGGTGCGTACGTCGTAGATCATGTTGTTTCCCCCTGAGATGCGTGCGGCTGTTGGTTTTGTTGGTGATCAGTCTGACCCGCCCCCGAGCGCCGGTCCAGTTGGTTTCGGCGCCGTTCGACCTTAGCCCTCGGTCGTCGGAAGGGGGCGTTGGACGCCGCGCGCGACGTCCCGGCGCGCCATGTAAGTCGTACCGACGACAATGATTCCGGCACCAATCCAGGTCCAGACGTCAGGGAATTCGGCGAAGACCACGTAGCTGATCACGGCGGCCCAGACCATGCGCATTGCGCTGACCGGTTCGACAAGGCTGACATCCGCGAGCTTGTAGGCGTGGGTAAACAGCAGATGGCCCGTGGTGCCGCAGAGGCCGATTGCGACCAGCCAGACAAGTTGTTCGAGGTTGGGCCACTGCCAGACGAACAGGGCCGGAATCAGGGTCACCGGCGTCATCAGCAACGTGACATAGGCGACGATCGTGGTCGGCGAATCATGGCGCGACAGCATCTTCGCCATGACTTTCGAGTTGGAGACCAGCAGGACGGCCATGAGAACCAATATGGTGCCGAGATTGATTTCCACGAAACCCGGCCGTACGACGACGAATGCACCCGCGACGGCGAGCGATATGCCAAGCCAGCGGCGCGGTCCGACCCGTTCGCCGAGAAACAGTATCGCCAGCAGGGCGACGAAAACTGGCCCGACCAGGCTGACGGCGGCGACGTCGCCCACGGGGATCAGCGCCAGCGACGAGACCATGCAGATCATCGCCGCAGCATTCACCAAACCCCGGCCGAGATGCCAGGGCAACATCTCGGTATGAAACAGACCGAAGCCGAGCCGCGCGATGACCGGGACGAAAATAATCAGACCGAAAAACCCGCGAAAGAATGCGACCTCGAACGCGTGCAGACCTTCTTCTGTCGTCAGATAGCGGACGATGTTGTGCATCGTTGCGGCGGACGCTGATGCGCCCACCACCAACAAGATCGCCTTTACCGAATTCGCCATGGCATCTTCAGTATCATCGTGCGCCAGCTTTTAGGAATGTTCCGCTGGATGCTGGCGGTGTGTTTCCGATTTAGAAGCATGCCGGATGTAATTAAAGTCGCTCTCCCAGAATGCACAGGTATGTCATCAGATGAACCAGATCGATTTGGCGGGACGCAATGCCATCGTAACCGGGGCCGCCCAGGGTATTGGCCGGGCGATTGCCGCACGTCTGCTGGAGTCCGGTGCGCGCATCTGGTTGTGGGACATAGACGAGGCGATGGTTGTGGCGACCGCTGCCGAACTGGGAGAGGGCGTGTATCCCATGGCGGTCGATGTCGCGGATCCCGATGCGGTGGAGACCGCGGCGCGCGAAGTCGCGCAACAGGCCGGGCAGATCGACATCCTGGTCAACAATGCGGGAATTTCCGGTGCGAATGCGCCGTTATGGGATTATCCGACGGACGAATGGCAGCGCGTTATCGAGATCAATCTCAACGGCGTTTTCTACTGCTGCAAGGCGGTCGTGCCCTTCATGAAGGACACCGGCTACGGGCGGATCGTCAACATGGCGTCGGTCGCGGGCAAGGAGGGCAATCCCAACGCGTCCGCCTACAGCTCTTCAAAGGCGGCGGTCATCGCGTTGACGAAGTCGCTCGGCAAGGAACTCGCCGGTCATGACATCGCCGTCAACTGCGTGACCCCGGCGGCGGCGCGAACGGCGCTTTTCGACCAGATGAAACAGGAGCATGTCGACTACATGTTGTCGAAAATTCCCCGCGAGCGCTTTGTCAAGGTTGAAGAGATCGCGGGGATGGTGGCCTGGCTTGTCTCGGCAGAAAACGCCTTCACCACCGCCGCCACGTTCGACCTCAGCGGCGGGCGCGCGACCTACTAGACCCGCGGCGCCGGGCTGTGCCCGGGTCAGACTTCAGGACCGGCTTTGCGTAAAGTAGATCGGAATCGTAGTTTCCTTCGGCAGCACCCGCGACGGGGCTGGTTTGCGAATGAACCCAGAGGATCAGTCCATGGCTATTTCTCATCTCGAACATTTTCTCGTTGTCGCCCAGGACTATGCGGCGACGGTGCGGTGGTATATCGACAATCTCGGTTTCGAGGAGGGTCCGCATCCGGATTTCGGTGCCGATGTCGAGGTCACGTGGCTCTATCTCGGTGATCGCGACATCATCCATGTCGTGCCGCCGCGCCCGAACGACGAGGCGCGCCCGGTTCCCGACCCGAACGCGACGCCCGAGGATATTGCGCAAGGAAGCCGACCGATCCATCACATCGCGTTTCGCGCGTCCAATCGCGTGGAAATGACCGACCGGCTCAAGGAACATGGTGTGACCTATCTTGAGCAACAGGCCAGCAAGGAAGATCTCTATCAGGTCTTCGTGCGTGACCCGAACGGCATCACGGTCGAACTCAATTTTCCCGCCGAAGAGGCCGCCGACATGGAAGGTCTCGCGCAGCTGGCGTTGCGCCCGGAGAAGTGGAAAGACGAAGTGCCGACCGGATAGTTCCGCGCCGCCAGCACATATACACAAAGGAAAAGACGTTATGGATTTGGGACTGAAAGACAAACGCGCGCTCGTGCTCGGTGGTAGCCGGGGCATCGGTTTCGGCATTGCGAACGAGCTCGCCGCCGAAGGCGCACGCGTCATGCTGGCGAGCCGCGATGCGGCGGCGTGCGAGGAGGCCGCCGCGCGTATCGCCAAGGCGCACGGTGTCGAGGTGATCGGCCGCCCCTGTGATATGTCGGACCTCGGTTCGGTGGATGCCACTGCCGCCGCTGCCGTCGCCGAGCTCGGCGGCGTCGACATCCTGATCAACAACACCGGCGGTCCGCCGCTGGGTCCGATCAGCGCCGTCGATACAGATAGCTGGGCACAGTATTTCGAGGCGATGGTCATCAGCGTCATTCGGATGACGGGCCATCTCCTGCCGGGTATGCGCGAACGCAAATGGGGCCGAGTTATTACCGTGTCGTCGTCGGGCGTGGTCGAGCCGATCCCCGTGCTCGGCATCTCGAACACGCTTCGCGTGGCGTTGGTTAACTGGTCGAAGACGATCGATCTCGAGATTGCACCGGACGGTGTGACGATCAACGTCATCATGCCGGGGCGGATCGAGACAGACCGGCTGCGTTCCACGCGTGCGGCGATGGCCGAGAAACAAGGGATCAGCCTCGAGGAGGCCGCCGCGGCGCAGGCCGCCGACATTCCTGTCGGGCGGGTCGGCACGGTCGAGGAATTTGCGGCCCTGGCCGCGTTTCTCGCCAGCGAGCGGGCGAGTTTCCTGACCGGCCAGGTCTATGCGGTAGATGGCGGCATGATCAGCAGCACGCGCTGACATGCCCCTCACTACCGTGACACCTCAGTTGATCTAGAATGGCGCCATGGTGAAACTTTCCGTCCTCGATCTCGCCTACATCGGCGAAGGCTTCAAGCCGGCCGATGCGCTGGCCAATGCGCGTGACCTGGCGCAACACGCGGAAGCCGCCGGCTATGAGCGCTTCTGGCTGGCGGAACATCACAACCTCGCAGGAATTGCGTCCGCTGCGACAGCGGTGTGCATCGGCCATGTCGCGGGCGGCACGAAAACGATCCGCGTGGGCGCAGGCGGGATCATGTTGCCAAACCATTCGCCGATGGTCGTCGCCGAACAATTCGGCACGCTGGCCACGCTCTATCTCGGGCGCATCGATCTCGGTCTGGGGCGTGCACCGGGCACGGACCAGCGCACCTTGCAGGCATTGCGGCGCGGTCCGGACTCGTCGGAGAATTTTCCGCAGGACGTGGTCGAGCTTCAGGCGCTGCTCGGGCCCGCCGAGGAAAATCAATCCATTCACGCGATTCCCGGCGAGGACACCAATGTGCCGCTGTGGATTCTGGGGTCGAGTCTGTTTGGTGCCCAACTCGCCGCCATGCTGGGCCTGCCCTATGCCTTTGCCTCCCACTTCGCGCCCCAGGCGTTGATGCAGGCGGTTGAGATCTATCGCGACAGGTTCGAGCCGTCGGCGCAGCTGGACAAACCCTATGCGATGGTCGGCTGCAACGTCGTTGTCGCCGATACCGAGGACGAGGCGAAACATCTGTTCACCACGCCCCAGCAACAGTTCACCCGCATGGTCCGCGGCACGCGTGGACAGCTGCCGCCGCCGGTTGATGACATCGAGGCCTTCTGGTCGCCGATGGAAAAGGCGCAGGCATCCTCGATGCTGGGCTGTTCCTTCTATGGTTCGCCAGACACAATCGGGGCCAAGCTCGAGCCGCTGATCGAGGCCACCGGCGCCGATGAGTTGATGGTCGTCGGCGCGATCTGGGACCACCAGGCAAGGGTGCGCTCCTATGAATTGCTCGCCGCGGCAATGGCCTAACACAGTGCTTTCGTTGCCTGCCCTATCGGAGATCCGGAGAGTCTCACAATGATCACGCTCTATCATGCTCATCACTCGACCTGCAGCCAGAAGGTGCGCGTGGTCCTGGCCGAGAAGGAATTGCCGTTCGAGACGGTGTTTCTCGAACTGGGAAAGAAAGATCAGCTCGACCCCGAATATCTGAAGCTCAACCCGAACGGTGTCGTGCCCACGCTCGTTGACGGAGATGACGTGATCCTGGAATCGAGCGTTATCTGTGAGTATCTCGACGAGCGCTATCCCGGCGTTGAGCTGACACCCGGCGACGTGGTCGAACGGGCCTGGATGCGGGCCTGGATGCATTTCGCCGAAGAGGTGCCTGTCCCGGCGATCCGTGTGCCGTCGTTCAACCGCGCCTTTCTTTATCGTTTCGAGGGTCTCGATCAGGCGCAGTTCGAGGACGAACAGATGAATGTCCGAAAGGTGCGCCGGGAAATGTTCCAGCGCATGGGAAAGCCGACCGGCTTCAGCCGCCGGGACGTCGATATTGCACTGGGTCAGCTGGACGACACCTGCGCGCGCATGCAGGCAGCACTGGAGGACGGACCCTGGCTGATGGGCGAACAATTTACCCTGGCCGATGTGCTGGTGATTCCGGCGATCGACAGGATGGCCGATCTCGGCCTGGCCGGAATCTGGGAAGACAACTACCCTCTTGTGGGTGCCTGGTATGAACGGTTTCAGGCCCGGTCGTCTTTCGCGGCGACCTAATTACGAGGGATCGCGGGTTTCGGACTTTCTCGAACTCCACCCGCTCTATACAGATTGACCTTGAACTGATCGATGCAGCGCGGATATCTGCTGCCACGAAACAAACAGGCGGCCGATAAAACGGCCAGGAGAGACACATGACCACCGACCAGATCATCAGCAAACGCGAAGATTCAATCGGCTACATCACCTTCAACAATCCCGATCGCCACAATGCCATGTCGCTTGAGATGTGGCGCGGCGGCGAGGCCGCGATCCGCGAATTCTGCGATGCGGGCGACGTGCGCGCGATCGTGCTGACCGGCGCGGGTGAAAAGGCCTTCGTCGCGGGTGCGGATATCTCCAAATTTGGTGATGAGCGCGCCTCGAAGGCGGCGAGCGAAGAATATGCCGCCGCCGTGAAGGACTTCCAGGACACGCTCACCCATGCACCGATGCCCACGATCGCGAAGATCGGCGGTTATGCCATCGGTGGCGGGCTGGCGATCGCGCTGTGCTGCGACATCCGTATCGCCTCGGACGATTCGCGCTTCGCCGTCCCGGCCGCCAAGCTGGGTCTGGGCTATGCCGCATCGGGGATCGAACGCCTGATGCAGATCGTCGGGCCGTCTTTCGCGATGGAGATATTCTACACCGCACGCCAGTTCGACGCAGGCGAGGCTCTCACCATGGGGCTGATCAACCGGGTGTTGCCGCGGGCCGAGCTGGATTCCTATTGCGATGATTATGTCGGTCGCATCGCGGGCAATGCGCCGCTGACAATCCGGGCGGTGAAGACGGCGGTACAGGAAAACCTGAAGGCGCCTGCGGACAGGAATGAGGCGTTGTGCGCCGAGCAGGTCGCCGCCTGCTTCGCCAGTCAGGACTTCATCGAGGGCCGCACGGCGTTCACGGAGAAGCGCAAGCCGGCCTTCACGGGTACGTAAGTCGTCACCCGCGGCGAGTGCCCTTCCAGCGGGCGCGGGTTGCTTGTGGCACGATCCGCGCGCGGTTACCCGGTGGCGATATAAGCCTTGAGCGCCTCGGCCTCGTGCTCGGATTCCCGTATCCGGTGTTTCACCACGTCACCAATCGAGACAAGGCCGATCAGCTCATTGTTCTCGACCACCGGCAGATGGCGAATTCGATGCTCCGTCATCGTCTCCATCAAATGGGCGATGTTGTCTTCGCCTGTGCAGGTGACGACCTCGCGGATCATGATGTTAGAGATTTTCAGATCGAGAATCTCCGCACCTGCGCGCGCGATGTGACGGATGACGTCGCGTTCGGAGATGATTCCGTCGACTTGCCGTCCGTCTTCGCTCACCACGAGTGCGCCGATTCTGAGTTCGCTCAAACGGGTGCAGGCCTGTGAGACCGACCAGTCCGGCCGGATGGTCTCGATGGCATGGCCCTTGGTCCGAAGAATTGCTGCTACGTTCATGGGTGCCCCTTTCGCTTTTGGGCGCACCCGTTGGTCGGTCCTTGATTATTCTCGCATCGGTCCGACCACGATGCGCGCCTCTGAACGCCTCGCATGGGTTCTCATGCGGCTGCGTCAGATTGTCGCATAATTTGGCGGACGTGGCGAATACCGGTTGGCCGAGGCCTAGTTCAGCGTGCTGCCGGCAGCCGCTTTTTCGCAGATTTCGGCGGTGGAGACGCCGGTTTTGTCGGTCCCGTCCAGGGGGCAGTGCTGAATCAGAAACGCGCAGGATTCCAGGGCCCTGGCGTATTGGGGCGAGTCCGGACTTCGCGCAGGACGTTCGACCTCGGCCTGGCGGAAGTTGATGACGCGTTCGCCCCTCAGCAGGACGGTATTCTCATGGGCCACACATTGTGCGTTGCTTGTGGTGAGCCGGTTCATCGAGATCGCGATCAGAAAGATGGTGCCGAGGCCGACAATCAGCCGCGCACGAAAGACACCCAGCCGTGGAAACCGCCAGCGCAGGCCGCGATAGAGCCCATAGATGATTGCGATGGCGACGGCCAACGCCAGCGAGAGCCGCAAGAGGTCGATGACGATATCCATGGGTCAGCGCGAGCCGTTGTCGGCGTCAATACGAGCAATCGCCTCGGTGACCCTGCGATGGGCATCGGCGTCGGGCGGGATAAGGTCGCGCAGGCGTACGAAGTGCGCGCGCGCAGCGACGTTGTCGCCGGATTCTGCGGAGGTAATTGCAGCGCGAAGAATTGTCTCGGCATGGTTCGGTTCCAGCGCGATCGCACGTGCGTAGGCCTGTGCTGCCGCACCGGGATTGCCGAGCATTTCCCAGGACCGCGCAAGCATGCGCCAGCCGGCCAGATCGTCCGGCTCCTCCTCGAGGCGCGCGGCAAGATTGTCGACCATGCCCTGGATCATCGCCTGGCGTTCGTCATCGTTCAGGTTCTGGGCGGCGGCTATGTCGGCGTCTGTTGGACCGCGGCGGGCTGATTCAGCTGCCGTTGCTGTTGTTTGCGGGAGCCAGTCGGCCGGGTCGTGGCCTAGTTCACGCGCCGTGTCTGTGACGCGCGCGCGGACCGTCGCCAGCCAGGGGGCATCGGCGGGGGCGTCGCCGGCCAGGGCGGACCATGCTTCCAGCGCGTCTTGCTCATAGCCCGCCTGGTAATCGGCCAGTGCCAGAAAATATCGTGCGCGGGGATCGCCTGCATTACCCCTGAGTGCGGTCTCGAAAGCCTCGCGCGCCGCGGGGGTGACCAGGCCATCTGCGATGCGCGCCAGAGATTCACCGTGCGCAGATGCGATTTCGGTCCGCGCCGGATCGAGCCCGCGGGCCTGTGCCAATGCGATTTCGGCGCCATCGACATCGCCGGCGACCAGCCGTAACCGGCCCAGGTCAAACCATGCCTGGGCATCTTCCGGGTTCGTGCTGGTGCGTGCCTCGGCCTGTTGTATCCGCGCCCGTGCGGCGGCGACCACGCCGCCGGTTGCTTCGGGGGGCGCCTCGCGCAGGGCGAAGGGCTGGTTCGGCAGTCCGGGGGTCCCGAGATTTACGTAAAGTGGTACGCTCGCGAGCGGTATCAGGATGGCCAGCAGGCCGGCAAACATCAGATGGCGTCGATGCCCGGGGGTTTCGGACAGGCCGGTCGCGCGACCTGCCGCGAGCAGGCGGCGTTCAATCTCTCCACGGGCGGCACCGGCTTGTGTGTCGTCGATAAGCCCGCGCGCGCGATCGCGTTCGAGCTCCTGCAGCTGATCGTAATAAACAGCAGCGTCATACTCGGCCCGCGTTGCATCACCGCTCCCCGGGCGCAACAGAGGCCACGCGATCCAGCCGATCAGCGACAAGGTGAGCGCGGCGAGAATGATCCAGAAAATCATGTTTGCTGTTGGGCGTCGTCGGTTTTGCCGGTTTCCGGCGGCTCGTCATCGTGCTCGGCCGGGGGCGTGAGCCCCTCCTCGAGTTCTGCTCGAAACTGGCTCCGTTGCATGTCGGAAGGGCTGGGCGGGCTCTTGCTGGCGATTCGCTCTACCAGCGCGTCGAGCTCAGCGCGGTCCGAGGGTGAAAGTGGGTCCGGGCCAGCCCCGGCCAGCCGTCGTCGACGATAGGTCTGGTAAAACAACACGGACAGAGTCGCGATAACGACAGCCATAATCGGCGGCGCAAGCCAGAGCGCCAGCGTGTTGGGCTGGAATGGCGGGCGCAGGAGCACGAAGTCGCCATAGCGCGCGACCAGGTAGTTCACGACCTCTTGGTCATTGTCGCCGGCCACGAGCCGCTCGCGCACCAGCAAGCGCATATCTCGGGCGATGTCCGCGTCTGAATCGTCGATCGACTGGTTCTGGCAGACCACACAGCGCAACTCTGTTGAGATCGCGCGTGCGCGTTCCTCGAGGACGGGGTCTGCAAGAACCTCGTCAGGTTCAACAGCGTGAACGGATGAACCTCCGACAAGGAAGACCATTATGGTGAGGATCAGAAAAGCCGGGGCTTGCTTCATCCACCTTCTACTTCGCGCAGTTTCGGGAGGATTTTCCGTTCGAGGACGTCGGGCGTAATGGGCCCTGCGTGCTTGTAAGCGATCGTGCCATTGGCATCGATGATGAATGTTTCCGGGACCCCCGTCACCCCCCATTCAAGGGACGCGCGCGCATCGGCATCGAATCCGATGGCCTTATAGGGATTGCCGTGGCGGCGCAGCCAGGTCGCCGCATCGACCGCCTTATCGCGATGGTTGATGCCGTAGACCCGCACGCCGTCTGCCGCGAGCTTGGTGATCAAGGGGTGTTCGGCCAGGCAGGGCACGCACCAGGAGGCGAAGACGTTGACGATCGTCACGTTGCCCTTGAGTTCTTCGGTCGAAAAGCCGCCCGGGATGTTGTCGGCAATTGGCGGTAGTGAGATTGCGGGTGCGGGTTTGCCGACCAGGGGCGAGGGCAGGCGCGAAGGATCATTGTTGCGCTCACTGTCGGTCAGCAATGACGCCATGACCCCAAGCAGCGCGGCGAACAGCAAGACGGGCAGTATGACGATGAGCCGGCGCATAAACTGGTCGGACCCTATTCTGCGGGGGCCGGTATGGATTGCGAAGGCGGATCGGCAGGGGGCGCGTTGGCTGCGCGGCGTGGGGCGCCGACCCGGTGCCGACGGTCGCTCAATGACAGGAAACCGCCGAGCGACATCAGCAAGGCACCGATCCAGATCCACGGCACAAGCGGGTTCACGAAGAAGCGTACGGTCCAGGCGTTTGCCGTCTCGGGCGTGCGGCCGCGTTCGTCGATAACGCCATACAGATCCGCCAACAGGGTCGTGCGTATGCCGGGTTCGGTGGTTGTCTGATTGGCCACGGGGAAAAATCGGCGCTCGGTATGCATGGTCGTCACGGGCAGGCCGTCTTCCTCGATCAACAATGTGCCGCGTTCGAAATTGTAGTTGGGCCCGCGGCCCTCGGTGACCGATTCCAGGGTCACCGAATAACCCGCGCCCTCGACGGTCTCGCCGGGAGAAAGGGTTGTGACGAGCTCGGCCCGCCAGGCCGATGACCCGGTAATGCCCACGATCATGACCGCGAGGCCGAGATGGGCCAGGGTCATGCCGCTCGCCGAACGCGGTTGCCCGGACAGGCGGCGCAGGGAAACGGTCGGTGGCGAGCTGAACAATTTGATGCGCCCGCCCCATTCCGCGATGGTACCGGCGCCGAGCCATGCGGCCAGGCCCATGGCAAAGGGGCCCAATCCCGGTCCATCGGGGACGGCCAGGAATGTCACGCCGATCGCCAGGATCGCCGCAATGGCAGCGGGGACGAGTTTTCGCGATGCGGCGCGCAGGTTGCCCCGCTTCCAGGCCATCAGCGGGCCCAGCGCGACCAGCAGGACCAGCGGCACCATGATCGGCCCGAAAGTGGCATTGAAGAAGGGCGGGCCGACGGAAACCCTGGATTCACCGCCCGAAAGAGCTTCGAGAATCAGCGGATACAAAGTGCCAAGCAGCACGGTCGCCGCCGCCAGGGTCAGCAGCATGTTGTTGGCGACCAACGCCCCTTCGCGGCTGACCGGTGCGAACAGGCCACCGCCCTTCATCCCGGGTGCGCGGATCGCAAACAACGTCAGCGCGCCGCCGATAGCAACCGCGAGGATCGCGAGAATGAAGACGCCGCGTTCCGGGTCGGTCGCAAACGCATGTACCGATGTGAGCACACCTGAGCGCACGAGGAAGGTGCCCAGCAGGCTCATGGAGAAGGTCAGGATCGCGAGCAGAATGGTCCAGCTTTTCAGGGCGTCGCGTTTCTCGACTACGATGGAGGAATGCAGCAATGCGGTGCCGAACAGCCAGGGCATGAAGCTCGCATTCTCGACCGGGTCCCAGAACCACCAGCCGCCCCAGCCGAGTTCGTAATAGGCCCACCAGCTGCCCAGCGCGATGCCGCCGGTCAGGAAAGTCCAGGCCGCCAGCGTCCATGGGCGGACCCATCGACCCCATGCGGCATCGACACGGCCTTCGATCAGTGCGGCGATCGCGAATGAAAAGGCCATCGAGAAGCCGACATAGCCGAGGTAGAGAAGTGGCGGGTGGAAGGCCAGGCCAGGGTCCTGGAGCAGCGGGTTCAGGCCCGTGCCGTCGAGCGGTGCCGGGCTGAGCCGGGCGAACGGGTTGGAAGTGAAGATGATGAAAGCGAGGAAGGCGAAACCGATCATCGCCTGAATCGAAAGGACCCGCGCCTTGAGGGTCGGCGGCAGGTTGCGCCCGTATATTGCGACCGCGGCGCTGAAGAGCGCCAGCACCAGAACCCAGAGCAGCATCGACCCCTCGTGATTCCCCCACACGCCGCTGACCTTGTAGAGCATTGGCTTGAGGGAGTGGCTGTTCTGGAACACGACCGACAGCGAGAAATCCGAGGTGACGAACCCATGGGTCAGTGCTGCGAATGCGATCAGCAATGCGGCGGCCTGAGCAATGGCCGTGCGGTCCCCGACGACCATTAATCCGGTCTCGCCGCGCGCCGCACCCCACAACGGCACAATGGCCTGAATGCCCGCGAGCACCAGTGCAGCTATCAGGACATACTGGCCGATCTCGGCAATCATCGGGTGGCCTCTCCGTCGCGCCATTGCCCGCTCTCGCGTAAGGCGTCGGCGACTTCCTTCGGCATGTAGGTCTCGTCATGCTTGGCCAGCACCTCGCTGGCCGTGAAGCGACCGTCGGCACCCAATGTGCCCTCCGCGACCACGCCCTGGCCCTCGCGGAACAGATCGGGAAGCACGCCGGTGTAGCTGGCCGGGATCGTGCGGTTCAGATCGGTGACGATGAAATGGGTTGTCGCACCGTCGGTGCGCACGCTGCCTTCCTCGACCAGCCCGCCGAGGCGGAACAGGGCTTCCGGCGGTGCGGGACGCTCGGCCAGGTCGGACGGCGTGTAGAAGAAGACGAGGCTGTCCTCGACGGCGTTCAGGACCAGGGCGGCGGCAGAACCCAGAAGGCCCAGCGACACGGCGACGACCATCAGGCGGCGATGTTTGCGCTTCACGAGCCTGCCTCCGTGCCGGTCTCGGCGCGGCGCCGGCGGACCGGGGACGCGGCCTCGGCGGCGCGCAGAGCCGTTTCGCTGTGCCGCAGGCGGCGGATGCTGACGATGGCCATGCCCGCCAGAATGACGGTGGCGATTCCCAGCGCCGGCCAGACAAAGGCGGCGTGACCGCCCATCTTCAGAAATGCTGTGAAGTCTTCCACGTTTCCGGAACCATCTCGGTCAAACGCGCGGCAAGACGCGGGATTGCTAGGACCAGTCGAATATTATCCGATCGGATTTAACGTTGCTTTGCAGTTTAACCCAATCCGTTTGCGTTCACATTCATGTGGGAACGATGGGTTGTGAGACCAATGGCCGCACGGTCTTTTTGTTCCCTGCTACTGGGTCACACTCTTGAGGTAGGCGATCACATCGGCGCGCTGTTCGGCCTTTTTCAGGCCCGGGAAGGCCATGCGGGTCTTCGGGATCATCTTGCGCGGGTTTTCCAGATACTCCGACATCGTCGCGTCGTCCCAGACCACCCCGGAGTCTTTGATCGCGTCTGAGTATTTATAGCCGGTCGGGCGCGCACCGGCGGTGGAGCCAAAGATATCCCAGAGATTCGGGCCGACCTTGTTTTTTCCGCCCTCATCCACGGTGTGACAGGCAGTACAGCGGCGGAAAACCTTCTTCCCGGCCGCCACGTCCTGGGCATGAACCAGAGTTGGGATCGCAACGGTGATGAAGGACAAGGCGAGGGAAGTAATGATTGTTTTCACGGTGCTGGTCTCTGAGTGGGTCTCGGAATGAAGTTGCTCGTTCTTAGGCCAGGCTCGCTACGAACGGCAACGCAGAATCGATCAACTTCACGTGCGACCTATGTGCGCATGCAAATGAGGCTATTCAGCGGCGGAGAGTTGCAGGGACCGGGCGCGCGCGGCGTTCAGATCGGCGCGCATTCGGATCAGCAGCATGGTGACGAAGTAGGCCATGAAGGCGAGCCCCATCAGCAGCAACGGGGTCAGCATGGCCGGATCGATCGCCGGTCGGTCGAGGCGGGTCAGGCTGGCGGGTTGGTGCAGCGTGTTCCACCAGTCGACGGAAAACTTGATGATCGGGATATTGACGAAGCCCACCAGGGCCAGTACCGCGGCGGCCTTGGCGCCGCGTTGCGGGTTGTCGAAGGCGTGGGTCAGCGCGATGTGCCCCAGATACAGAAAGAACAGCACCAGGACCGACGTCAGCCGTGCGTCCCACACCCACCATGTGCCCCAGGTGGGCTTGCCCCACAGGCTGCCGGTTGTCAGTACGATGATGGTGAAGCCGGCACCCAGGGGGGCAGCCGCGCGCGCGGCGATGTCTGCGAGCGGATGTTTCCAGATCAGCGAAGTCGCGCTCATGATTGCAATAAAGGTGTAGCAGGCCATGGCCATCCAGGCCGACGGCACATGCACATACATGATGCGGACCGTCTCGCCCTGCTGATAGTCGGCCGGTGAGGCGAACAGCGCGAAATAGATGCCGGCGACGAACAGCAATCCGGTCAACGCGGTAGACCACGGCAAGACCCTCGCGGCGATGCGCGAGAAACGTGCGGGGTTTGCGAAACGATGGAGCAATTTTACATCCATACCAATGGGTCGAATAAGTCTACTCGATTGCCTGCCTGAGTGCAGCCGCCGTCGCCCAGGGGGCGAGCGCCAGTGCGGCCAACAGGAAACCGCCGAGGATCATCAGTTGGGGAGTGATGTCTCGTCCTGCAATGGCGCCGTAGATGGCACCGGCGCCGAAAATCAGGACCGGGATGTACAGCGGCAGCAACAATAGGGCGAGCAGCACGCCGCCGCGTCGCGCCCCCAGGGTGAGGGCGGCACCGATTCCGCCGACCAGGCTGAGTGTCGGTGTGCCGAGCAGCATGGTCACAACCAGCGGCAGGAACGCCGAGGACGGCAAATTGTAGAGCAATGCCAGGATCGGCGAGGCGATGAGAAGCAGCACGCCGCTCGTCAGCCAGTGGGCCAACGCCTTGGCCAGCGCGAGTTGGCCCAGCGAGACCGGCGACAGATAAAGAAGATCGAGGCTGCCGTCTTCATGATCGGCGGCGAACATGCGTTCGAGCGACAACAGGGCGGCAAGCAGCGCGACCACCCAGATGATTCCGCCACCGATGCGCGGCAGGATCGCGGCATCGGGCCCGACGCCGAAGGGGAAAAGAACCGCAGCGAGTACGAAAAAGATGACGCCCATCATGGCGTCGGTGCCGCCGCGGAACGCAAGCCGCAGATCGCGCCGCACCAGAAGCGAGAGCCCGATCATGCCTCGAACTCGCGCATGTCCACCCGGTCGGCGTGATCGGTGAGCAACTCGTCGAGCCGGCCGCCATGGGTGGATATGATCGCCACACCCTCGTTGGAGAGATGCGCGAGAATTGTGTTGGCCAGCATCGAGACCGCGCCCGGATCAAGCCCCGTTGCCGGTTCATCGAGCAGCCAGAGCGTGGGGCCGGCCTGAGAGTTCTGGCCAAGCGCAAGGCGGGCGAGGGTCACGCGTCGACGTTGTCCCGCCGACAGGTAGCGAACCGGTACGTCGGCCAGGGGTTCGATGGCGAACTGAAACAGCGCGGGTTCGATGTCCGGGTCAAAACCGTAAAGACTGGCCCAGAAGGCCAGATTCTCGGCCGCTGTGAGTGCAGGCTTCAGGGGGTCGGTATGGCCGATATAGGCAACGCGCGCGCGATGGCCGTCGCGATCCTGCGTGACGTCCACACCTTCCCAGTCGATACGGCCTGCGGCCGGCGTCAAGAGCCCGGCCAGCACCCGGAGCAAGCTCGACTTGCCACTGCCGTTCGGACCCGAAAGCAGCATCGCGCGGCCGGGGGCCAGCGCGAGGTCCAGCCCGGCGAAGACTGCGCGCTCGCCGCGTATGCATCCGAGCTTGTGTGTGGTGAGACCTTGCACGTTCCCTCAATTCCCGCGTCGCCAGGAAAACGATGATTTCCCGGCAGCGCGCGAACCTAGCAAAGTGCACGCCTTCTGCCGAGCATGCTTGTCGTGATGACCCGGAGGCGTAACACTCGATGGTTATCAGTGGGGGTGAACCCCGGGGGAGGTAAACCATGTCGCTCGAAGACAACAAAGGTGTCGCGCGGGCCTTTTTTGAAGAGTTCACCAACGGCAACCTGCAGGCGGTGGCCGATTTGATGCATGCCGATCATGTATTCCATTTTCCGCTGTTGCCGGGGCCGGTCGACAAGGCCGGTCATGTGGCCGGACAGGCGGCGGTGAAGGTGGCGTTTCCGGACTACAGCATGATCGTGATCGAACAGATCGCCGAGGGGGACATGGTCTTCAACCGTTTGCATGTCACCGGCACCCACGAAGGTGAATTCATGGGGCGGCCGGGCAGCGGCGATAGCTTCGAAATCGCGACATTCAACATTATGCGGATCCGCGGTGGGCTTGTGGCCGATGAATGGGACGAGTTCGACACACTCGATTTCCTGGCCCAGCTGGGCATCGTCGCGAAACCTTGAACCGAAAATAGCCAGAGCAGATAGAAAAAGGCCGCCGGTTGGGGGTTCCGGCGGCCTTTAAGGGCCTGGATCAGCGTCGGCCCGAAGGGGATCGGGACGACGCGTCGGAGGCAGACCGAAAGCGTTGATGGGGGACGCAATCGGTCAGGCTTCAATATTGCGGGCCAGTTTGGCGAGAGAAGGGTCGTAATGCGGCGGAAATATGGTTTCTGCGCGGGCCTGCAATTGCACGATGTCCCGTGCCTGCGCCGCCCGACTGACATCGTCGACCATCCCATATGTCAGACCGATATCACGGAGAATTCGCGCGTCCAGGGCGCGTAGTTCTCGGCGCCACTGTGCATGGGCACGGTTGACCAGCCAGAGATCATGATGTTCAGCCATAAAACGAAGCACTGCGTTTTTGCGTGGCAGTGGCGAGCGTGGCGCCGGCCGGTGGCGACGAATGCCAGCCTTGTTCATATCCATACCCCAATCCTTCCTTTCGTGAGTTCTATGGGTTTCCAATCGGCGTGGGCCTTTCGTGGAGATTCGCGAGTCTGCAGGCAACAACCCGCCCCTGCGCCGGTGCGCATGCGCACGGTCGCCAGAAGGCGTCGAATGTGTTGCCCCATTCGGGTCATGTCCCTGATCGCATCGTTGAAAGGTCATGGAAGACAAATGCGACCGGCCGACACTTAAATCCAACAAATAGTTTTGATTGAAAGCATCAGAATTGTTGATATATTACTGGTATGAACGAGACCCTCGATATTCCCCTGCTGCGCACCCTTCTGGCTGTGGTCGATTCCGGCAGTTTCACGCAGGCGGCAACCCAGGTGCACCGGACCCAGTCGGCGGTGAGCATGCAGATCAAGCGGCTTGAGGACGTCGTCGGGCGCAGCCTTTTCGAGCGGTCGGGCCGCCGCTCGGCGCTGACTCGCGAGGGTCAGGCACTGACCGAGTATGCGCGACGTATCCTCCACCTGCATGACGAAGCCCTCACGACCATCAGCGAACCGGAAATTGCCGGTGCCGTGCGGCTCGGTGTGCCGGATGACTACATCACCGGATTCCTGCCGCGTGTGTTGTCCGCTTTTGCAGAATCCTATCCGATGGTGGAAGTCGAGCTGCATTCAGCGAGCAGTACCAAGGTTTCGCACGCCCACGACAAAGGCGAAGTGGATATCGGATTGGTGACGATCGAGATGGTCGAGCAGGATTGCCAGCTTGTGCGCCGTGAACCTGTTGTTTGGGCCACGTCGCGCCGCCACGTCGTCCACGAACGCAATCCGCTACCGCTGGCGGTATTTGAGCCGGGGTGTGCTTTCCGGAGATGGGCAGTCGAAAGCCTGGACGATGCGGGCCGTTTACACCGCATCGCATATTCGAGCGAGAGTGTTGCCGGCTTGGTGGCCAGCGTGGAAGCCGGGCTCGCGGTCACCGTCTTGCCGCGTAGCTGTATGCCAGCGGATTTCCGCGAGCTTATGCCCGATGAAGGTTTCCCGGTACTGCCGGCTGTCGATATTGGGCTGATTCCGCCACGTGGCGATGCGGGTCCCGCCGCGCATGCCCTCGCCAAGCACATCACGCAGGGTGCTTCGTCATAAGATTTATGGCGTCCTTCAGCTTGGAGTCACCGGGTGTTTGGCATATAACCGCCCCAAATTGGCGCTGCCCGGGTCACCACCCGCACGCCAGCTTCCGTATCATCAGATGAATTCCCTTTCGGGAAGGAGAGAACGTCCATGAGCGTGACCGGACAGGACAGCCTGAAGACCCGCCGTACCCTTAACGTTGCGGGGCAGAGCTATGACTATTTCAGCCTCGAAGCCGCCTCCGAGAAACTCGGTGATGTTTCGCGTCTGCCGTACTCCCTCAAGGTGCTGCTGGAAAACCTGCTGCGCTATGAAGACGGGCGCACCGTCTCGACGGATGACGCGCAAGCCCTGGCAGACTGGCTCAAGGAACAGCGTTCACCGCGCGAAATTGCCTATCGGCCGGCCCGCGTGCTGATGCAGGATTTCACGGGCGTGCCTGCCGTCGTCGATCTGGCGGCGATGCGTGACGCGGTCGATAACCTCGACGCCGACCCGCGCCTGATCAATCCGCTCTCGCCGGTTGACCTGGTGATCGATCACTCGGTGATGGTCGATCATTTCGGCGACGACGCCGCATTCGAAAAGAATGTCGAGCTCGAGTTCGAGCGCAACGGCGAGCGCTACGAGTTCCTGCGCTGGGGCCAGGGCGCGTTCGACAACTTCCGCGTGGTCCCGCCGGGAACAGGTATCTGCCATCAGGTGAATCTCGAATATCTGGCGCAGACCGTCTGGACGGCCGAGGAAGACGGCAAGACGATTGCGTATCCCGACACATTGGTCGGCACAGACAGTCACACGACCATGGTCAACGGTCTCGGGGTTCTGGGCTGGGGCGTGGGCGGTATCGAGGCTGAGGCCGCGATGCTCGGCCAGCCGATTTCGATGGTTGTTCCCGAGGTGATCGGGTTCCGCCTCGATGGCGAACTCAAGGAAGGCATGACGGCGACCGATCTGGTCCTGACGGTCACCCAGATGCTTCGCGCAAAAGGCGTCGTCGGCAAGTTTGTCGAATTCTACGGCGACGGCCTCGATCATCTGACACTGGCCGACCGTGCGACGATCTCGAACATGGCACCGGAATATGGTGCGACCTGCGGCATCTTCCCGGTCGATGAAGAAACACTCCGTTACATGCGCTTCACCGGCCGCAGCGATGAAACGGTCGCGCTCGTCGAGGCCTATGCGAAGGCACAGGGCATGTGGCGCATCAGGGGCGAATGGAATCCGGTCTTCACGGACACCCTGAGCCTGGACCTGTCCAGCGTGGAACCGTCGCTGGCCGGACCGAAGCGCCCGCAGGACCGCGTGGCACTTTCGGATATGGTCGCATCTGCCAACACCGCGCTGTCGGATATGGGCGCTGGCACGGCCACGTCTGTCGAAGGCACGGACTACGATATCTCGCCGGCCGACGTTGTCATCGCCGCCATCACCAGTTGCACCAACACCTCGAACCCGTCGGTTCTTGTCGCGGCGGGGCTGGTCGCCAAGAAGGCACGCGAGCGGAGTCTGAACCGTAAACCCTGGGTGAAGACGTCCTTCGCGCCGGGTAGCCAGGTGGTCACCGACTATCTTGAGGCCGCAGGTCTGCAAACTCATCTCGATGAGATGGGTTTCGATCTGGTCGGCTATGGCTGCACCACCTGCATCGGTAATTCCGGTCCACTGAAACCGGAAATTCACGAGGCGATCGTCGAGGGAGACATCGGCGTTGGCGCGGTCCTGTCGGGTAACCGAAACTTCGAAGGCCGCGTGCATCCGCTGACCAAGCTCAACTATCTGGCATCGCCGCCGCTGGTGGTCGCCTATGCGATCGCGGGCTCGATGCTGGTCGATGTCTACAACGACGCGCTGGGTCAGGATGAAGACGGCAATGACGTGTTTCTCAAGGACATCTGGCCGAGCAACGCCGAGGTGCAGGAAATTCTCGACAATGTGTTGACCGCCGAAATGTTCCGGAAGCGCTACGGCAATGTTTTCGAGGGCGACAAGGGCTGGCAGGAAATCAAGACCTCGACCGGGCTCACCTACGAGTGGAACGACGGCTCGACCTACGTCCGTCATCCCAGCTTCTTCGAGGACATGGCGCCGGAACCCGGCGCGATGTCGGATGTCATCGGCGCGCGCACTCTGGCGATTCTCGCCGACAGTGTGACCACCGATCATATCTCGCCGGCCGGTTCCATCAAGGAAGACGGTCCCGCGGGTGACTATTTGAAAATGCACCAGGTCCGACCGATCGATTTCAACTCGTTCGGCTCTCGTCGAGGCAATCACGAGGTGATGATGCGCGGCACGTTCGCCAACATCCGCATCCGCAACGAGATGGCACCCGGCACCGAAGGTGGTGAGACGATTCACTATCCGTCGGGCGAGCAGATGTCGATTTATGACGCGGCGATCAAATATCAGGCCGACGAAGTGCCGCTGGTTATCATCGGTGGCCGTGAATATGGCACGGGGTCGTCGCGTGACTGGGCTGCCAAGGGTACGCGCCTGCTCGGTGTCAAAGCCGTTATCGTCGAAAGCTTCGAGCGCATCCATCGCTCGAACCTCGTTGGTATGGGCGTGCTGCCGCTGCAATTCCCGGAGGGCACGACGCGCAAGACGTTCGAGCTGACGGGGCGCGAGAAGTTCGACATCGTCGGCGTGGCAGAAGGTCTCAAGCCGAGATCAAATCTCGGCTGCACCATCACCTATGAGGATGGCGCGACCAAGGAGGTTGAACTTCTCTGCCGGATCGACACGCTGGATGAGCTGGAATATTACCGTCACGGCGGCATCCTCCAGTATGTGCTGCGCAATATGCTGGATGCGGCTTGAGGGGTTCGTCACCGTCAGTTGATTGGTTCGTGACGGTCCGGGCGTTCATATTCGCTACATGGCGCAGCTGTTGATCAGTTTCGTGAGGCCTCAATGGGGCGCATGTCGGCATTCTTTTGCCGCGCTTGCGCTTGTCACCTTGCTCGTGTCTGGGCTCGGTTTCGCACCCGCTGCGCATGCGGATCAGCGCCTTACAGTGGTCGAACTTTTCACGTCGCAGGGCTGTCCGGCGTGCCCGGCGGCGGACGAATTACTGGCAGAACTCGCGGATCAACCGGGTATCCTGGCGCTGAGTTTCCATGTGGATTACTGGGACTACATCGGCTGGGCAGATCCGTTTGCGAACGAGGTCTTTTCCCAGCGTCAGCAGCGCTATCTCGATCATTTGAAACTGCCTTACGTCTATACGCCGCAAATGGTGGTCGACGGTAAGTTGCATGCGTCGGGGAATCGGTCGAAGCAGGTTATGTCCAACATTGAAAGCGCGCACGACTTCGAGCAGGGCCGTGTGGCAGTCGCGGTCACACGCATCTCGGACGATCAGGTGCGTATCCAGATTCCCGGTAGCGACGCGCTCTATCGTGGCGAGGCCGATATCATGCTGGTCCGGTTCGATGAGAAGCATGTCACCGAAGTGACTCGCGGCGAGAACAGGGGCAAAACCCTGACCAACCTTAACGTCGTGCGGCTCCTGCGCCCGGTCGCTGACTGGAACGGTGAGGCGGTGGATATGGTGATGCGTTTGCAGGATATCGGCGGCGCTGACCCCGCCTATTGTGCGATCTTCGTCCAGGAACGCGACCAGGGCCGCATTCTGGGGGCATCGGTCGTGGATATGCGCCCGCGTTCTTAAGTGCGCGTGTATCGAATAACCGTCTCAGGCGGATGACAGCCTGACAATTCCGAGTTTCGCCAGCCACAGGATGGACCGCCGTGTCTCCCGCCCGGGTGTGCCGATCGCCGCGATCAAACTGGCCACGGTGGTACCTTCGGTTTCGTCTGAATCGGAGAGAAGGGCCAGCAATGCACGCAGATCCGGGGCGGGCAGCATGAGGCCCACACCGGCAGAATTGATTGTATGGCGAACCAATGCCTCGAGATCACCGTCAGGCGCACGGCGCGTGTCTCGTCGCGCAACGTATCGCTCGGATACCCGGCGAAGACCTTGTACGGGTCATCGCGCAGCGGATCGCTTGCCCGATCGGGAAGGGGGGCTGCAACTTCCGGGTCGTGCGCGCGTCGTTGTGCCAGCTCCGCCCACAACGCCTCATAGGCCGGGATGATCACCGACCAGTCATAGACCGATCGCGCTCGCGCGCGCCCGGCGTCACCCATTTTGCGGCGCAGTCCGGGGTCTTCGATCAGGCGCACATATGCAGCGCGCGCGGCATCGATATCCACCGCGGTAAACTGCGCGGCACGCGCGATATAGCCGCCGTAGCTGAACCGGCCGCTGCGATAGCGTGACACGATATCCAGGCCATCACCGGGCGCAGCGGCGGTTGTCGGGATGGCGATGCCTTGCACGCCATCCTCGATTGTATCGCGATATCCGTTCCAGTCCGTCACCACCAGCGGCAGACCGGTCGCCATCGCTTCGATGGGCGTCAGTCCGAAAGTTTCCTGAATATTGTCGAATAGCGAGGTGAAGAAATCCGCCGCCGCCCAGGCTTGCTGGCGCATATCGGTGTCACGACCGTCGACGATGTGGACCGGTACATCCGGGCATGTTTCGCGCGCCAGACGTTCGATTTGAACGCGTTCGGCGTCCGTCTCGAACCATCCGGCGAGAATGAGGTGGATGGGACGGCCGGTTTCAACCTGAGCCGCCTGCAGCCCTAGGAACATGGGCAGTGGATGGGCCTTCGCGGTGGCCGATAGGCGACCCAGGAACAACGCCGCCACCGCGTCGTCCGCGATGTCATATGTGGCCCGGAAGGTTGCGCGGGCGTTCGGATCGGGTTCAAACGAGGCCGTGTCGATGCCCAGCGGAATAACCGGCAATTGCAGCCTCGCTGCCTTTTGTCCTGCACCGGTCGGCGCTCCCAGCCGTGATTCGAGATAATCTCCCCATTCGTCGAGGACGCCGGTCAATGTGTCGCGCACGGCCTGGGACGTACAGATGACGGCATCCCAGGGCTGTAAGGGTGCGGTGGCGAAACTGCCGATGGCTTCCATCACGGTGTCGCTTGCAGTCGTGTGCGTGATTCCACAGAGACTCCATGCGCGCTGGTCGTGCGCGCGACGCAGCCATGCCTGATCCGCGATCGTCGGGCTTGGGTAGAACAGACATCCGGTTTCAGCGAGACGTTCGGGCGTGTCGACGGAAATCCAGCGCGCGCTGCGCAGGGGACGGGTGCCTTCAAGAGCTGCCTGGCGTGTGGTCTCGGCGAATTCTTCGGCAGACGTACGGTTTGGTGCCATGCAAACCAGGTCGCGCGAACGGGCGTGACGCGCGAGGCCGGCCAGAAAGCTCGCGCCTGCCGACTGGCGCCCCATCAGGCGTTCACCGGCCATCGTGTACCCGTCGGACTTGTAGTAGATCACGACATCGCTTGCATGGGCGCCTGACATGTCAGGACCGTCGGGAAAGTCAGCCGTCATGGGGGCGGTCACTCCAGAAATGAAAATTGATTCTAGTCGGCCCATGTGACCGGTTGCAATCATGTGCGCGAGTGAGGATGCTTGGGCCATGTCCGTTCACGCCTCCCGTCCCGTCAAAGCCGTACTGGGGCCAACCAACACCGGCAAAACCTATCTGGCGATCGACCGCATGCTCGGTCATGCCAGCGGGATGATCGGGTTTCCGTTGCGCTTGCTGGCACGCGAGAATTACGACCGGGTCGTAAGCATGAAAGGTGCCGCCGCGGTGGTGCTGATCACGGGCGAAGAACGTATCGTGCCGGCCAATCCGAGCTATTTCGTGTGTACCGTCGAAGCGATGCCACTGGATCGCCTGGTCGATTTCCTCGCGATTGACGAGGTGCAGCTCTGCGCCGATCCTGAACGTGGCCATGTTTTCACCGACCGCTTGTTGCGCGCGCGCGGGCGTGAGGAAACAATGTTTCTGGGCGCGGAGACGATGGCGCCGATTATCCGCCGCCTGATTCCCGATGTGCAAATTGAACGATGCGAACGTTTCTCACGGCTGGGCTACGGTGGGTTTCGTAAGCTCACGCGGCTGCCGCCACGCAGCGCGGTCGTCGCGTTTTCGGCGGCGAATGTTTATGCGATGGCAGAGTTGCTGCGACGCCAGTGCGGCGGGACAGCCGTCGTTCTGGGCGCGTTGAGCCCGCGCACGCGCAACGCCCAGGTTGAGATGTATGAGGCGGGTGAAGTCGACTATCTGGTCGCCACCGACGCGATCGGCATGGGTCTCAATATGGGAATAACCCATGTTGGTTTTTCCGCAATGACCAAGTTCGACGGCCATGGTTTTCGCCGCTTGTCGCCAAGCGAGGTGGGACAAATCGCCGGTCGTGCCGGCCGGTATATGGAAGACGGCACCTTTGGCCCGACGGCGGAACTGGAGCCTTTCGAACCGGAGCTGGTCGCGGCCGTTGAGGCACATGAGTTCGATCCGGTCTTGTCGATATTCTGGCGCAATTCCCGTTTCGATTTTTCCTCTGCCGATGCGCTTAAGCGCAGTTTGGAAGAATCGCCTCCCGAACGCGAACTCCGTCGATCACCGCCCTCGGATGATTACAATGCGCTTCTCGCCATGCGTGAGCATGACGACATCAAGGAGATGGCGACAAATCCCGAGGCGGTTCGTGCCTTGTGGGATACGTGCCAGATTCCTGATTTCAGCGGCGATCTGTCGGGCAATCACACGCGCCTGGTGGCGCGGATCTATCGGTTCCTGATGGCGGGCGCGGGTCGAATTCCGGCCGACTGGATCGAACGTTCGATCGGTCAGTTCGATCGTGTCGACGGTGATATCGACACATTGATGGCGCGTATCGCAGGGGTGCGGACATGGTCCTACATCTCCCAGCGAAAATCATGGCTCGACGATCCCGAGGGGTTGCAGGCGCGGGCCCGGGAACTCGAGGACAAGCTTTCTGATGCGCTGCATGAAAGCCTGACCCAGCGTTTTGTGGACCGTAAGGCGTCTGTCGTCACGCGGGGTCTGCGCGAGAAGGACAAGTTGCTGGCGGGCGTGTCGGATGAAGGGCGCATCACCGTCGAGGGTGAGGAAGTGGGCCGGTTCGACGGGTTTCGGTTTGTGCCGCTGGATGAAGATGTCGCCGCGAGCCCGCGGTTGATGTCTGCGGCCAACCGTGCCGTGAGGGAATCTATCGGTGCCAGGATCGCGGCGTTGGCCGGTTCCGATAGTGACGCTTTTACCCTCGATCGGGCCGGTGCCCGGATTATCTGGCAACAGGCGCCGGTCGCGCGTTTGACCGCGGGCGCCGATATTCTCCATCCGCTGGTCGAGGTGCTGCCGAGCGAATTGCTCGACGTGCCATCGCGTGAAGACATGCGGGTGCGTCTGCAGGGATGGCTCGACGCGACACTCGGCGCCGATCTGGCACCTTTGTTTGCGTTGCCGCAGGCGAAGTTCTCCGGCGCGGCGCGCGGACTTGCGTTCCACCTGAGCGAAGGCCTTGGATGTGCAGCACGGGTGAAGGGCGACGATCCGGCGAACCATCTCAACGATGAAGATCGCAAGGCGTTGGCCAAGGTCGGCATTCGTATTGGTGTCGCGTCGGCCTATTTGCCGGCGCTACTCAAGGGCCGGGTGATGGAGCTCAAGGCGATGCTCTACAGAATCCGCGCCGACGCGGAGACCGCTGAGAAGCTCGCGATGATACCCGACGGTGGCGCCACGGCCATGCCACGCTCCGAGCTGATCGATGATCATTGGTATCTGGCGCTGGGTTTTTGTCCGGCCGGACCGGTCGCGGTGCGTGCAGATGAGCTGGAGCGGTTGCTGGCGGCCGTTCGACGAGGCACCAAGCAGGGTGAATTCACGGTCAGCCCGGACCTTCTGTCACGCATTGATGCACCCGCCGACGTGTTTGCCAGGATGATTCGCAGCTTCGGTTACGCCGTGCGCGAAGAGGACGATGTCATCAAGGTCACGCGGCGCGCGACCAAGCGCCGACCCGGCGCACGCGCGCAGGGCAAACGGGGCGCAGGCAAGGCATCCGGTCCCCCACGCCAGAAGGGCTCCGGCAAATCAAGAACGAAGAAAGCCGAGCCGAAATACGATCCGGATTCGCCTTTCGCGGCGCTGGCGGTCCTGAAGGAACGGGGACGTTGAGCGGCATGGCGCCGGGAGCCGGCGATGCGGCGGACAATCGTGAGAGCGTGCTGCGTCTCGACAAATGGCTTTGGTATGCACGGTTCTGCAAGACCCGCAGCCTGGCAACGGCGATGTGCCGAGCCGGCCAGATCAGGGTGAACAAGGTGCCAGTTCGAAAATCGAACCAATCGGTGCGCGTCGGTGATGTTCTGACATTCTCGCAAGGCCCGCGCATCCGCGTCATCCGCATCGCTGCGCTTGCGACCCGTCGCGGCCCGGCGCCGGAAGCGGCCACACTATATGAAGATATCTCGCCGCCGATGCCGCCCCGGCTAGCCCGTCCGGCCGCGGTTGGCCTGCGTGACGCCGGTGCAGGACGCCCGACAAAGCGCGACCGCCGTGCTCTCGATCGACTGCGCGACAGTTGAGTCCGGGTGCTGGGTAATTTTGCAAAGTTCGGATCACGCCGCTGTTGGTTGTTTGCCGAGGGTGCGATCATGTAAGGCAGGGTCATCTGACGATGTGCGTGTAAGGAGTGGCAATGCTTGATCGACTGAAATCCATGTTCGCACCGGACGCCGGCGGCACGTCGGCACGCGCCCACGGTCCCGATGAATTGCAGCTTGCGGCCGCCGCGCTGCTGGTCGAAGCCGCGCGCATGGATGATGACTATGACGCCGCTGAGCGGGCGTTGATCGGGTCTCTGTTGCGTGACCGGTTTGAGTTGGACGCATCCGACACCGAAGCGCTGCTTGTGGCGGCTGATGCCGCCACCGAGGATCTGGTTGAGGTGTATGGATTTGCGCGCCAGGTGAAGGATGCATTCGAGCATGAAGAGCGAGTCCAGATGATCGAAATGCTTTGGGAAGTGGTTTATGCCGATGGCGAAATCCACGACCATGAGGCAAATTTGTTGCGACGCGT
The DNA here is from genome assembly GCA_965205535.1 of Alphaproteobacteria bacterium. Classification (GTDB taxonomy): domain Bacteria; phylum Pseudomonadota; class Alphaproteobacteria; order UBA6615; family UBA6615; genus UBA8079. The sequence goes on from CBDBHH010000005.1 coordinate 1,542,487, forward strand.
TGCGGGCCTCATCTACGTTAGTGACAGGGAGAGTGGGGATGCGCGCAAACGGGTGCTTGACCGAAGGCGCGCAGCTTCGTAAGTCCTCTCTCAAGATTGGCCAAAAGGAATTCTGAAGATGCCGTACGTCGTCACTGAAGCCTGCATCAAATGCAAATACACCGACTGTGTGGAAGTTTGCCCCGTCGACTGTTTTTACGAGGGTGAAAACATGCTGGTGATCCACCCTGATGAGTGTATCGACTGCGGCGTGTGCGAGCCCGAGTGCCCGGCCGAGGCGATCATTCCTGATGTCGAGCCCGAAGCCGAGAAATGGCTCGAGATGAATCGCGAATATTCGGAAGGCAAGTGGCCGAATATCACCGCGAAAAAGGACGAGGCGCCGGACGCAGACAATTTCAAGTCTGAAGAGGGCAAGTTCGACAAGTATTTCAGCGCCAACCCGGGAAGCGGCGACTAAGCTTCGTTTCCTAAATGGCGCGTCTGCCTACCAAAACGGCGCAATTTCTGTTATAATCAAAGTTATTCGAGGGACGGCTGTCGCCGTCCCTTGTTCTTTGATTCTACGCTGGAACACGCATAACCCCCTTAAATCGCGGTAATTTCGCGGTCTGTGTGCGGTTGTGCTTGGTTCCGGCAGGCAGGTAACGGAAACGAAAATGGCGAAATCGACGAAAACCACCAAGACGGCAAAGAAACCGGCGGCAAAGGCCAAGGCTGCGCCAAAATCCGCGGCCAAGACGGCGACAAAGAAACCCGCCGCGAAGAAACCGGCTGCGAAGGCAAAACCGGCGGCGAAGAAGCCGGCGGCCAAGAAACCCGCACCGGCCAAGAAGGCCGCCGCGGCGAAGCCGGCACCAAAGAAGGCTCCGGCGTCCAAGCCCGCCGGTAAGAAGACGGCCTCCCCCGCTGCACAAGCAAAGCCCGCCGCCAAGCGTGCGCCGGCCAAGAAGCAAAAGCTCGAATTCGCGGCAGGTGATTTTGTCGTGTATCCGACTCACGGTGTTGGTCAGGTGACCGGCATCGAGACCCATGAAATTGTGGATCAGAAACTCAAACTCTACATCATCAGTTTCGAACGGGAGCGTATGACCCTGAAGGTTCCGATCAACAAGGTGAAGGATTCGGGCCTGCGCAAGCTTTCGAGCCGCAAGGTGATGGACAATGCCCTAAAGACGCTCAAGGGCCGGGTGCGGATCAAGCGGACCATGTGGAGCCGCCGCGCCCAGGAATATGAGGCGAAGATTAATTCCGGCGACCCGATCTTCATTGCCGAAGTGGTGCGCGACCTGCACCGCAAGGAAGATCAGCCCGATCAGTCATATTCGGAACGACAGATGTATCAGGCGGCATTGGATCGTCTGGCGCGCGAACTTGCGGCGGTCGAAAGCTCCGAGCATGAGGGCGCGGTTGAGAAACTGGAAGGTATCCTCGCGACCTAGCGGGTTCGCCGGTCCCCTATTGGACGACAACCTTCACGACCTGACCCGGCACGGGTTCCTGGCCGGGATCCATGCCGTTGAGGACGCGAAACCATTCATCCTTGGGGCCTTGCATGGGCATGTTGCGCGACAGGCGTGCGACGGTGTCATTGCTCCGGGCCACACGCATTTCGATATGCCACGGACCATACCGGGCCCTGTCGGCCGCCGTCAGTTTCCGGAAGCTGAACGTTGTGCGCCGCAGTTCCTTGCTGAGCGCCGCCGTTTGCGCCGGGCGGGTCAGGAACATGAACCTGTAGATATTGTTCGGGTCGTGACGAATCGCCACCAGCCGCGCATCGAAACTGCCGGTTCGGTTGCGAATTCGGGTATGTCCCGTTGCCGCCTGCATGCCGTTGATGGTGATGGTCTCGACATCAGCAAGGGATGTGTTCTTGGACCACACGCGTGTGAGGTAGGTTTCCATATTGCCGCGATGGGGAATCTTCCCACCGCTGAACAGAATCAATGATTCGTCCGGGCCGCGCGCGGCGACCTGTCGGGTGCCGTTGAACAAGGCGAAGCCTTGCGGCACCTCGAACATGAAATTCGCGGGCTCATGCACGAAGCGCCGGCCCCGCACATAACCTTCGGCTTCTGAATCCCCAAAAACGATCCCGTCGATTGCCGCCAGATATTCGCGGTTCCCGGTTTTCGGGTTGGCGACAGGCTGGACATTGGCCGCCCGGGTTGCGGCGATCACCCGGTCACCGGTGCGGGGATGGGTGGACATGATGTTGTAGCGTGAGGCCGGGTCCGGCAAGCCGCTGACCTTGGCCTCGAGCGCGCTGAACGCTTCAAGCGACGACAGGAAGGACGCCATGGCGCCGGTTTCGTAGCCGGTGCGCGAAAGGTAGCGTACGCCGAGCGTGTCAGCCTCGAACTCATGCTCGCGCGAGAAGCCTTGCAGATATAAGCCGGCACTCTGGCCAACCGCGTCTCCGACCGCTGTCGTGCCGAGGAATACCGAGCTCAGGATGCTCACGCCCACCGTACCTATTCCGGCGAGCACCGACTGGCTGTGCCTTTGTGCGGAATGGCGCCCGGTAACATGGCCGATTTCGTGCCCCAGGACGCCCGCCAGTTCCGCTTCCGTGTTGGCCAAACTCAACAGGCCGCGGGAGATATAGACAAACCCGCCAGGCAGCGCGAACGCATTCACAATGTCGTCGTCGAGCACCGTGAATGTGAATTTAAGGTCGGGCAGCTCGGAGACCTTTGCGAGGCTCTGCCCGACGCGGTCGACATAACTGGTGACCTTGGGATCGTTATAAACGCCCCCGAATTGCTGGATGATCTTGGGGTGCTGGTCGCGCCCGATCTGGAGCTCATCTTCGGGCGACATAAAGGCCGTGAAATCGCGCTCTCCGGTTGCCGGATTAACCGAACAGGCCGCCAATGAGAGTGTCGCTGCCGCGAGGAACAGGCGTGTGGTGCGTGCCTTTCGGCGGGGATGTATCGTCATTTCGGCAGAACCTCTATTTGCTCCGGATGCGTGACGTTGATCATCGGACCGTTCCGCGATTTTAGCCAACCCCGCACCCGGATTCGACGGCCAAGGTAATCGTCGGGTGAAATTCCGCTGTCATCGAAGCGGCGCCAATCATGCGGCGCGATCGAAACCGTGAAATCGCTTTGCCAGTCGGGCCCATAGTTGAGAAATATCCGACCCCGGACGACCGCAACGTCTGTGACCCGTCCCTCGACAAGCGCGAACTGGTCGAGATGTTGAGCACTGGCATCCGGGTCGAGCACGCCGTAATAGGGATGTGACCAGATTCCCCGATCTGTCCGGCGTGAGTTGCGTTCGCGCACCAGCATTTCACGCACCAACGCGCGGTTGTCTGGAAAACTGTAGACCCGTGCGAATCCCGCTTGCAGAAGCGCGCCCTGAACCCAGGTCCCATCTTCGGTAAACAGATGGGCAAGTAACCGGTCGTGCCGGTCGGTGTTCCGCCCGCCATATCCCAGCGACACGCGGCGACCGAGCACCAGTTCCTCAAGCGCGGATTTGGCTTCGTCGGCAAGTGGCCATTTCTCAAAACCGGGACGGCCGAGCGGCAGTTTCGGCGCCTGTATTCCGACCAACCGAACCTGGCGCCCGTCATCAAGAATGACAGTGTCTCCGTCGACCACGGTGATCACACGTGCGGCCCCCCCGTTCTGCAGGGCATCGGACAGTTGCGCGGCGGCGGGATCCGGCCCGGCGACGGCTCCGATCAGGACTCCCGCGATCGCGACTAAAATACGGATGGTTGCCATGCGCGAACTATAACGTTTGATTGGAGACGATGTGTCATCGCTTTGCGGCGGGAAGATGGCCGTGGGTCCGGTTGACTTGTAAGCTCGGTCGCGTCCACATGCCGCGGCCCGGCGACAGGAGAGTTTGTTTTGCGTACGGATTTGTTCCCAGTTATCGACATCCACGAAAGCGGCATGCTCGACCTGGACGGCACCCATGCCATGTATTGGGAGGAGTGCGGTAACCCGGACGGGGTGCCTATACTTTTTCTGCATGGGGGCCCCGGAGCTGGAACAATGGCCGTCCATCGCCGGTTCTACGACCCTGACTATTTCAGAATCATATTGTTTGACCAGCGCGGCGCCGGGCGCTCGACCCCGCATGCGAGCCTGAGCGACAACACGACCGGGCATTTGTTATCTGACCTCGAGGCGCTGCGTGTCCATTGCGGTGTCGAGCAGTGGCATTTGTTTGGTGGATCATGGGGTTCCACGCTTGCACTTGCCTACGCGCAGTCCTTTCCCCAACGCTGCCTGGGTATGGTGTTGCGCGGGATATTTACCTGTGCGCCGCGAGAGGTCGAGTGGTTCCTTGAAGGCATGGGGCGGATATTCCCCGAAGCGTGGCATGATTTTTCCCAGGCCATTCCCGAGGCAGAACGGGACGATTTGCTGGCCGCTTATGTATGTCGTTTGAATGACCCTGATCCAGCGGTTCATCTTCCTGCCGCGCGCGCATGGGCAACTTACGAGGCGCGTTGTTCAACGCTCCGCCCAAACCCGAATGCCGTGGCAGCAATGTCCGATGCGCAGGCCATGCTCGCACTCGCGCGAATTGAGGCACATTATCTCGCCCATGGTGCTTTTCTGGCGCCGGGGCAGCTGTTTGAGGGTATCGACCGGATTCGACATCTGCCCGGCACGATCGTTCAGGGTCGTTACGATATGGTGTGCCCGATAGAAACAGCGGAGCGGCTGGCGCGCGCCTGGCCCGAGGTGGAATACACGATCGTGCCCGACGCAGGGCATTCGGCGCTGGAGCCCGGAACCCGCGCGGCTTTGTTGCGCGCGGTGGAAGGCCTCAGGGAGCTCACTTAAGCTTGTAGATCGGTAGTTTTCGCGGAGACCATGATCCCGTATGATAGTAGGCACACAGTCTGGTTTCTGTGATTGAAACAGGGGGATGAATTGCGCAAATTTACAATCATGCTGGCGGCGGCAGTAATGGCGTTCGCGTTCACGACCCCTGCTGCAATGGCCGACGACCCTGACTTTCTGGTGATCGGTGGTGGCTGGTACGACTTTAACGACAACATGGAAGCGTTCGATTTTCGTGCCGAGTATCGTTCGGGCTACAAGCTGGCTGGTTTTGTGAAGCCCTGGGTTGGTATCGAGGCAACCAGTGATCAGGCCGTCTATGGCGTCGCCGGAATTCTCGTTGATCTTTATTTCGGTCGCCGCTGGGTCCTGACCCCCAGCTTTGGTGCGGGTGCCTATGCCGACGGCAGTGGCAAGGATCTCGGTCACACGGTCGAATTCCGTTCCCAACTTGAATTCGGCTATCGGTTCGACGACCGTTCGCGCATGTCCCTGGCGGTGAGCCACATCTCCAATGCGAGCCTTGGCGACAACAATCCCGGTACCGAGATCGCCACCATCTACTATCACATCCCCTTTTCGGACATCATCGACTAGCTGCCACGGGCGCTCGAACCATGCGTGAGATGGGCGGTGCGTTGGTCACGGGTGCGGCGCAGCGGATCGGCCGTTGCTTGAGCGAGACCCTCGCCGCGTCGGGCTGGCATGTTGTCGTCCATTACCATCAATCCGCAAAAGAAGCCGAAGAGACGGTTCGCACAATCACAGATGCAGGTGGCCAGGCCGATGCCGTGGCTGCAGATTTGTCGGACCCGGCGGCATGCAGCCGGCTGGTCGACGAAGCGCATGCCCGCACGGGTGGGCTCGGTTGCCTGATCAACAATGCGTCGATGTTTGTTGCGGACACGGCGCACGACATCGATGCCGAAGTTTTTGACCGGGTCATGGCGGTCAATTTGCGGGCGCCGGCGATCCTGTCGCGCGCATTTGCAGCCCGGGTGCCCGAAAACGGAGAGGGCGTGATTATCAATGTCCTGGATCAGAAGCTGGCCAATCCCAATCCGGATTTTCTGTCCTACACATTGTCGAAGCACGGGCTCGCGGCGCTGACCGACATGACGGCCGCTTCACTGGGGCCGTCCGTCCGGGTGTGCGCCGTAGCGCCGGGGCTCACATTGCCGAGTGGCGATCAGCCGCAATCCCAGTTCGATGCAGTTCACGGGCGCACACCATTGAAACGCGGATCCCGGCCCGAGGATATCGCGGGCGCGGTGATGTATTTCCTGGGCGCGCGGGCGGTGACCGGGGAGACGATCCTCGTCGATGGCGGACAGCATTTGGTGCCAAGTGCGCGTGACGTTATGTTTCTCGACCCGGCCGCCTCGAAGGACGTAGATGAATGAGCATGCCCGTAAGTGATATGGCGGTCACTGATCCTGTGGAGCAGCGGCTGCTCGACCGGTGGCCCGAGGTGCGCAAGATATTCTTCCGCAATCTCCTGGTGAACATGCATATGGGGGTGCATGAGAACGAGAAGGGCCGCACCCAGCCGGTACGAATCAACATGGTTTTGTATCTGCGCGCGGACATCGTGCCGAAAACGGACTCGATCAGTGAGGTGTTCAACTATGACCGTATCCATGGCGGGGTCCAGGCGCTGATCGAGGGGCGTCATATCAATTTGCAGGAAACGCTCGTCGGCGAGATTGCGGAGATGTGTCTCGATTTCGATGAGGTGCTCGCGGTCCGGGTGTCCACCGAGAAGACAGATATCTATCCCGATTGCGACGGGGTCGGGTACGAATTGGTGCGTGTGCGCCGGGATTGAGCCAGGCACATAGGCGAAGAAATGCGCCGTTGCGGTGCGCATGACAGGGAGAGAGATATGAGCCTCGACTGGCCCACTGACCGGATCGACTTCAACCCTATTCATGGTCGCGCGCCGCTGCCCCTGCCTGAGGGGCGCAAGGTCGTTGTCTGGCCTTGCATCAATGTCGAGAACTGGGTCATCGAAAACCCGATGCCACGCACCGTGGTCAATCCACCGGGTGGAGTCGAGAAATCGGTGCCGGACATTCCGAACTGGGCCTGGCACGAATATGGCCAGCGGGTCGGCTTCTGGCGCCTGAAGCGAATCTTCGACGATTTCGGCGCCAAATCGACCCTTGTACTCAACGGCACCGTTTGTGACGTGTATCCGCAGATCGTCGATTCAGCACTCGAATCCGGCTGGGATCTCTGCGGGCATGGCTGGATCCAGCGCGCCTTGCCGGCGGTCGAGGATCAGGAAGACATGATCCACCGGGTTTTCAAGAAGCTGCGGGACTATTCGGGCCGGGACCCGAAGGGCTGGTTGGGACCGGCGCTCGCCGAGACCCATGACACCGTCGACTGGCTGCATGACGCAGGGTTTGAGTATGTCGCCGACTGGGTGCTCGACGATCAGCCGGTCGATCTGCGAACGAAATCCGGCACAATGGTCGGGTTGCCCTATACCCAGGAGTTGAACGATCTGTCGATGCAGCTGATCCAGGGTCACCGCGTCCAGGAGTATGGCGATCGGGCAATCCGCGAGTTCGACCAGTTGATCGAGGATGTGACGGCTGAGCCGGGCTCGACCCGGATCATGTGCTTCACCCTGCATCCCTACATCATGGGTGTGCCCCATCGCGCCCGCGAGATCAGGCGCATTCTCGAGCATGTCTGCAACCGCGACGATACGTTCGTGTGGACGGGAGAGGAAATCCTCGACTGGTACAAGTCGGTCCGTCCCGGCGCGTAGATCAGCCCTGTCGGTGGGGCAAGGAATGAAGCCCGACGATCGGACCGTATCTATCTGGGGTTTTTGATCCGGTATTGGGCGACCGAGATGTTCCCGGCCCGGAAACCCGCCTCGCAATAGCAAAGATAGTAACGCCACAGCCGGCGAAACGTTTCATCGAAACCCTGGGTTGCGATTGTCGGCCAGGCCGCCTCAAAGGAGAGCCGCCAGTGGCGCAACGTCTCGGCGTAATCCTGTCCGAAGGTTCGGCTGTCTGTAACTTCCAGGCCGGCGTCGGATACCTCCTGCGCGAAGCGCGCTGGTGACGGAAGCATGCCTCCGGGGAACACGCGAAGTTGAATGAAATCGGGTGTGCGCCGATAGGCCTCGAACCGCGCTTCATCAATCGTGATGACCTGCATGCCGGCGATTCCACCGGGGCAAAGCCGCGCACTGACCGCTTCAAAGAAAGTCGGCCAATAGGCCTCGCCGACCGCCTCGAACATCTCTATCGATGCGATCTTGTCGAATGTACCCGTCACGTCGCGGTAATCCTGCAAGCGGACCTCGATCCGCTCACTTAGGCCCGCTTCTGCGATTTTCCGGCGCGCCCATTCGGCCTGTGAAGGAGACACCGTCAAGGCGGTTACACGGCATCCGTAGTGTGTGGCCGCATGGATCGCGAACGCACCCCAGCCGCAGCCGATTTCCAGCACATGATCGTCGGGCTGGAGATCCAGCATGTCTGCGAGCTGGTCGAATTTTCGAATCTGCGCCACCGAGACCGCCTCGTCTCCTGTCTCACGCTCGACATCCTGCATAGTGTCGAAGCACGCGGCCGAGTAGGTCATGCTCGGGTCGAGCCACGCCGCATAGAATTCGTTGCCCAAATCGTAGTGCGCGGCGATGTTTCGGCGGCTGCCCCGGCGTGTATTGGCCCGCAATCGAAGGTGCAGACGGCCAAGGGTCCGCGCCGCGCCGAGCGGCGTGAAGTGGCCGCTCAGGGCGTCGAGATTTTTCGCGCCCAGTTCGATCACGGCCGTGAGGTCATCACTTTCCCAATCGCCCGCGATGTAGGAATCGGCCAGGCCGAGGGCGCCGTCGAACAGAATGTGCCGGGCGAGCCGGTATCGGTTTATTTTTATGGCCGCATCGGGGCCCGCGGTTGTTCCCGTGGCGCGCACGCGGCGACCGTCGGGCAGTTCGATCGACAATTTTCCCGACAACAGTTTTTCGGAAAGTCGGTTGAGGGTGCTGGCCAGGAGACGGGGGCCGATGGCCAGGCCGCGCGTGCGAGGTTGAAGGGGAAAATCAGTTTGCGCGAACTGCGACATGGAAAATGATCCTCGGATCGACAATGATCGACACCGGGTTTGCAAGCGGTGTTGTGTGACGGACGAGCAGCATGCGGTACAGCCACAATCGCGGCGCGTCCCATTGAATGACAGTGATTATTCTGAGGGTCGAAAGAAGGTAGCGCAAGATGGTCGCGTGAGCGTCCTTTGCGTCGAGGTCAATTCAGCGCTAATTAGGAGCGCACGTCGCGTGACGGGCGCTCGTAGCTCAGTCGGATAGAGCGCGGGATTCCTAATCCCGAGGTCGCAGGTTCGATTCCTGCCGGGCGCACCATTTTTTCATGCAGCAGGCAGGTAAAGAAAAAGCCCCGGCGACCGGCCGGGGCTTCTCCGTTTTCAGATATGTGCGGGATGATCAGTCGCCGGCACCCTGTGCTGCATCGTCCGCCAGGTCTTGCGGCAGGACGAGGTTCAGGATGCCTAGATTAGAAACGTCCGATGTAGGGAGTTTGTGACTTTACTATCGGAATTCTCAATCTTAGTTCGGCGACCAGTTTTTCTGCAAAGTTTGTCTTTGCAGGTTGGTCTGATTGAGGGCCAACGATAATGCGTTTGATTGGTAAACTTTGCTCGCTCTCGAAATCGAAGAGGCGCACGATCCGACTACCATCATCTAGGACGTGAAACTTTTTGAATGCCCGGTCTTCTTGATTGATCGAAGGATCTTGCTCTGTATATCTATCGAGAGTCGCCTGGTTCATTGGAGAGCAAACAAGCCGGACTTCTCGTTCCTCTTTGAAACCCTGATGTTTGAAACGGACTGTACTCGAAACGAAGGGGATGAAAGACTTTCCGGGTTCGAGTTCATCTTGTTCGAGAGCCCAAGATAGATACAGCTCCCGAAGAACTTCGAGTAGCTCGCTGAATTCCGAATCAAACCTTTCCTTGTCCCCTTGATATACGACATCAGACAAAAGCATTGGGCCGCCGGTCCAATACATTTCATGTTCAAGACGGGCTAGTTGCCAAAGACGTTCCGTATCGAATACGAGCGCAAACCCTCCCTCAGCATAACCTCGCCACTGACTTAGCAATCCGTTTTTCTGTTCGTAAGGTTCGTCTCCTCCATGGGAACAGAACGAAGTAATGTATGGCTCATAAAGCGCGTCGTTTCGGTTCTCTGAGCTACTCCCCGGAAATGGGACACTGACGTAAGCTACGATTTGTTGTCTGCTGGTCTTCGACGAAAAGGAGATCAGCGATGTCGAAACGCAAGCAGCACTCCCCCGAGTTCAAGGCGAAGGTTGCTCTTGAAGCGGTGAAGGGCGAAGAGACGGCATCCGAACTGGCAAGCCGGTTCGGTGTTCACCCGACCATGATCCATCAATGGAAGCGTGCACTGCTGGAAGGCGCCTCGGGCGTATTCGAGCGGGGCGGTCGACAGAAGCCGGAGATCGATGAGGATCAGGTCAGGGAACTCCACGCCAAGATCGGGGAGTTGGCTGTGGCCAACGATTTTTTATCAAGAAAGCTCAAACCCTGGACCGGCAAGTGAGGGGGAACATGATTGAACCCAACCGTCCCAATCTGTCTGTAGGCAAGCAGTGCGCGCTGCTGTCGATCTCTCGGTCGTCGTTCTATTACACGCCGACGGGCGAAAGTGATATGAACCTGGCCCTGATGCGGCAGATCGATGAACAGTTCCTGAAGACGCCGTTCTTCGGTGTTCGTCAGATGACCTGGCACCTGCGCAATGAGGGGCATCGGGTGAATGAGAAGCGCATTCGCCGGCTGATGCGGCTCATGGGCCTAATGCCGATTTACCAGAAGCCCAACACGCGCAGGCCGGCGAAGGGTCACAAGATCTGGCCTTATCTGCTCAAAGGGCTGAGGGTGGATAGGCCGAACCAGGTCTGGGCAGCGGACATCACATATCTGCCGATGCGCCGCGGGTTCCTCTATCTGGTGGCGATCATGGACTGGTTCACCCGCAAGGTGCTGGCCTGGCGCATCTCAAACACGCTGGAAGCCAACTTCTGTGTCGAAGCGTTAAACGAGGCCATCCACAAGTTCGGCACGCCGGAGATCGTGAACACCGATCAGGGATCGCAGTTCACGTCATTCGCATGGACGGACCGGCTGCAGCGGATGGGTGTGCGCATCTCCATGGACGGCAAGGGACGGTTCCTCGACAACATCTTTGTCGAACGGCTGTGGCGCTCCCTCAAATACGAGTGCGTCTACCTGTACGCCTGGGAGACCGGGTCACAAGCTCGCGCCGGCATTCGAAAATGGATCGAGTTCTACAACAAAGCGCGACCGCATTCCGCCCTTGGCGGCAAACCGCCTGCCGTGATCTACTGGCAGGCAATCGATCAAAACCAACCCGATCAGCAGGTGCAGAGAGTAGCTTAATTTACACCGAAAACTGTCCAATGATCGGGGAGTAGCTCACTCCGTTCTGAAAGTGGTGTTATAGAAGGCGTCAATAAAAGCATTGGTATCTTCCCGCGCTATGAGTGGGATCGATCCAGTTTTCCGTATTTGTCTCCTGTTGCTGAAACGTTGGTTTGCGAAGTTTCTTATCTGACTAATGCTGAATGGAACCATCTCCTGAACAAGCGCTTCTCTAAAAAGCACTACCTCGGTTGTGTCGTTCAGGTCTGCATGATGCTTTGCCCAGAGTCGCTGGCTCCTAAGTATGCCCTCAAGGCCTTGGGTCGAAGTGTAGTGGTGAAGTTCGGGATGCTCTTCCCAGACGTCCATTAGTATGCTCCAGCCGTTCATGTTCACACGATTCCTGCCGGGAGCACCACTTACCCTCTCCCGTTCCAACAAAGAAAAAGCCCTGGCGACAGGCCGGGGCTATTCCGTTTCAATTATGTTTTTGACTATCAGTCGTCGTCGGCACAATGCGCTGCATCGTCCGCCAGTCTTGCGGCAGGGCGAGGTAGATGAAAAAAGTCTTAGGTCGGCCTCAATTGGCTTCCTAGACAGGGCACATACCGCGGACTGACCAGACTACTAATTGCGTGCTTCTTCTCTGGAACGGTTCAGTCTGTCCACTTCGTTCTTCATCTGGCCTGCAATCCTTTCTCTGATGAATTCAGAGACTACGTCGTTGTGGCATTCACCAAGTTTAATGCTTCCGTCGTTGATCAAATTTTTTCCGCTGGAAGTGGTCCTCCAGTTCTCGGCGAATTGACTTGCCTGCCAAACGTATGCCCAAGCCCAGTCTTTTACTGCGAAATACTCGTCCACAAGCCCTTGGAGTATATTGGGGTCCACTTCAGCCTGGCTTAAATCCAGAATATCCAGGTAGGCGATTTGCCAAAGAGCATCAAATCGATGAGATAGGGCAATTTTCGAAGATGCATCGAACAGGTTTCGAATTCTAAAAGCTATGCCCTGATCGTCGGCGCTAAGAACAATGTCCCGTTGAAACTCGTTCAGTTCACATGAACTGGTGAAATCATCTTCGCTGGCACCAGGGAGGTTGTACTTTCCACCGTAAAACATAGCGGTGATTGTGGACGGCACCAAAGTGCCAGCTGCCTCCACGTCAATTAGCACCGAGTCAATAAATAGTAACTTGAACTTTTCAAGTTTGCTGTTGGGTGCGCCAATAGTGGATGATTCTACGACGCTGTTGATGAATGCAACTGAAACGATGTCATCGTTGCTTGCCATTTCGATATCCAGACCAATGGCGTTAGCTTCTCTGACTGTTACAGATCCGTGAAAGTGGTCGAGTTGTAGTCCGATAATAGAACCTCGCGAGAAGCTTAGATCGCTATCGACAAAGTCCCTCAGGTTTAGTCCAACGGTTTGGGTTTCGTTGAAATTCCAATCGAGCAGCCTTCGTGCCGGGAGACTACCTTCCCGACCAGTTAGCGATAGATTGGCAATAGACCGATTTTTGAACGTAACAGCGGGCAGATCGGTGCCGGTGTCCAGAATCGTTTGTAGAGACGTCTGGATCAGTTGGTTCGGAAGTTCGTTGAGCTTGTCGAGGCTCTGAAGTGCAAACGCGATGGCGTTGGCCTGTCTGATGGGGCGCTCTTCCTCAAATTCACGCAACTGAAACAGCAGTGCCACGACGGCAACCGCGATGCCGATAGGTTCCAATGCTCGTAAGATTTTTAGCGATCTGGCTTTGAGAAAACGATCAACCATCCTGCGGCGCTCTGCCTGCGAGGTTTGAGCAAACGCAACGATGCAGAAGCCCAAAAATACTACAAAAACGAGTAGATCAACTTTCAATCATGAGGACAGGTTTCCGACCGAGGTGATTCCGAAATTCGGTGACATGGGTCTCCTGCAGTGGAGCGTGCCGGAAGCGTATGGCGGGCCCGAGGGGTCGCTGACCAAGCTGTGCATCGCGCGCGAGGAACTGGCGAAATATTCCCTGTCGCTGTCCGTCATGGTCGGGGAGAACGGGAACGGCATGGCGCTCCCGCTGCTGTTCGGGGGCACCGACGCGCAAAAGGCGAAGTATTTTCCCCTGCTCGCAAAGGGGCGGACCCTCGTCGCCTTCGCCCTGTCTGAGCCCGAAGCGGGATCGGACGCGGCCGCGCTGCGCACGCGCGCCGTGCGCGACGGCGAAGATTGGTTGATCACGGGCAACAAGATATTCGTGACCTGCGGACCGGTGGCCGACTTCGTGCTGGTACTCGCTCGAACCAATGACGCGCCGCGTGCCAAGGGTGTGTCGGCGTTTGTCGTCGACACGTCCCTGGACGGGGTCACGCGCGGGCCCAAGAACAAGAAGATGGGCTACAACGGCGCCACACCGAACTGCGACTTTTTCTTCGAGAATGTTCGCGTGACCGCCGACGCCATGATTGGCGGGGATGGCGAGGGGTTCGCCATCGCCATGAAATGCATGGAGTTCAACCGGCCCGCCATGTCGGCGTCGGCGCTGGGTATCGCCCAGGGCGCGCTCGACCAGGCGGTCGCCTTCGCCAAGGAACGTGAGCAGTTCGGCAAGCCGATCGCCGAGTTCCAGGGCCTGCAATTCATGATGGCGGACATGGCCATGCAGATCGAGGCGGCCAGGTCGCTCCTGTATGAGGTGACCGGGCGCTATGACCGTGGCGAGATGGACGGCTATGGCGGGCTGTCCGCGATGGTGAAGACGTTGGCGAGCGACGCGGCGATGAAGGTGACGACGGATGCCGTCCAGATCCTCGGCGGGTATGGTTACATGAAGGAGTTTCCGGTCGAGCGCATGATGCGTGACGCCAAGGTCACCCAGATTTTCGAGGGCACCAACCAGATCCAGCGAATGCTGATCGCCCGGGAACTTCTGAAATAGATGGAGCGCAGGCGCGGGAGTTTCGTATGTCGATGAAAGGGTTGCTCGACGGAATCCGCGTGCTGGATTTTACGACCATGATGGCTGGGCCGTACTGCACGCGTCAGCTTGCGGACCTGGGTGCGGAAGTCATCAAGGTAGAGGCGCCTGCGGGCGAGCAAAATCGCCGTGCGGCGCCAATCCGCGATGGCGAGAGCGCGGTCTACGGTCAACTCAACTGCGGCAAGCACAGCCTGGCGATCGATCTGAAGTCGCCCGATGGCCACAAAATCGCGCTGGACCTCGCGCACCATTGTGACGTGGTGGTTGAGAACGCACGGCCCGGCGTCATGACCCGGCTCGGCCTTGATCACGCCGCGATCCGGGAGGTCAGGCCGGACGTTGTCTATTGCGCGATATCGGGATTTGGGCAGACCGGCCCGGATGCTCAGAACCCGGCCTACGCGCCGGTTGTCCAGGCGGCCTCCGGATACGAGATGGCCACGCTGGACCAGCAGCCCGAAATGACCCGACCGGGATTCGTCGGGGTGTTTCTGGCCGATGTGATGGCGGCGGTACAGGCATTCGGGGCGATCAACGCGGCACTGTTCGCGCGCGAAAGAACAGGCGCGGGTCGTTTCATCGATGTCTCGCTGATGGAGAGCGTGATCTGGTTGCTTGTCTATGAGATTCAGCTGGCCCAAAACCCGATGGACACGCCGCGCGGTTACTACCGGCCGGTGCGGGCCAGCGACGGGTTCGTGATGGTGGCACCCGGCGGACAGATCACCTTCGAAAGTATGGCGCGGGCGATGGAGGCGCCGGAATGGATCGAGGATCCTCGGTTTCTGACCCATCCCGATCGCAACCGGAACTATGCCGACCTGATGGCGCTGGTCGAAGGATGGACCTCGACCCGCACGGCGGCCGATTGCGAGCGAATATTGATGGCGGGCAAGGTGCCCTGTGCGCGCTATCGCGAGGTGCATGAGGTGTTCGATGATCCTCAGCTCGCCCACCGGGATGCCTTCGCGACCGTGACCGATGGGTCCGGCAGTTTCCAGGTACCCAACCCGCCATTTGCGACGGCTGATGCGCCAGTGGGGGCGCGTGACTGGGTCGCTCCGTTTGGCAGCTCGGCACCGCAGGTGCTGGGCGCCCTGCTGGACATGGACGCGGCCGCCGTCGACGATCTCTATGCCCGGGGGGTGCTGTTCGCGCAGGGCCGGTAAGGGCCCGGCCCGGGGCATGCCGGCTGATTGTGCCGCCTCTTCTTACGACCTATCGTGGTCGCCGTGCACCGCTAGAGGAATTACGCGATGGATCGAGTGATCGAACAACTGGAATCCGCCTGGCGGGATATCCTGCTCCATCTCGGTACGCCGGAATTCTATGCCCAGATAGGCTTTGTCCTCGCGGCGCTCGCCGTCGCCTGGGTCGTGACCGCCACCATGAAGGTCCGTGTCGGAATTCTGCGGGACGTACCGCAACCGGGCGCGCTTCACGATGTGCGCCTCGCCCTGCACAACGCACATTCTCTGTTGTTTCCGATCATGGCGGTGCTGTTCCTGGCGATCGCAACATCGGCCAGTCTCTCTGTTCTGGGAGAAGCCTGGCTGGTGCGCGCCGCACAGGGTGCCGCGCTCATCCTGCTGGTCTACAGCCTGGCGAGCCGGTTCATCGCCAACACGTCGATCGTCTTTATCCTGAAATGGGTTGGCGTTCCGATCGCATTGCTGTTTATCGTCGGCCTTCTGGACGAGGTGACGGGCCATCTGGACAGCGTGTCCTTCGCCATCGGCAACATCGAAATCACGTTGCTCGCCGTTCTGCGGACATTCCTGTTCGGCATCCTGCTGTTCTGGTTCGGCCGGATTTCCAACGCCACCGGCCAGCGGGTTATCCGCAACCGCTCGGGGCTCGACATAAGTACGCGCGAAGTGATCGCGAAGCTGTTCGAGATCGGCATCTACGTGCTGATGCTCCTGCTCTTGCTGAACATCGTGGGTATCGATCTGACGGCGTTGGCGGTATTTGGCGGCGCGTTGGGTGTTGGCCTCGGCTTCGGTCTGCAGCAGATCGCCTCCAACTTCGTGTCGGGCATCATCATCCTGCTCGATCGTTCGATCACCATCGGTGATTATATCGAGCTGGAAGGCGGCCGGGCCGGGACCCTGCGTGAGCTCAAGATGCGCTCGGCGACACTCGAGACCTATGACGGCAAGGACATCATGGTCCCGAATGAAAGCTTCATCACGACAACCTTCGTCAACTGGACCCACAACAACCGCAAACAGCGATACGCGCTGAATTTTCAGGTCGCCTATGACACCGACCTCGAATCGATGCTCGATATCGTGCGCGACACCGTGCGGAGCCACCCCAAAGTCATCACCGGGGATGAGCTGCCGATTGCCGAACGGGCCGACGCCGAGATCGAGAGTTTTGGCGATTCCGGTATCAACATCCTGGTTGAGTTCTGGATGGAAGGCATCGACGATGGCGACAACCGGGTCGGCGCGGATCTTCTCATGATGATCTGGAGAGCCTTGCGCACCAACGACATCCACATTCCGTTCCCGCAGCGCGAAGTTCGCGTCCTGGGTGACGTCAAAACGTCCTGATTTTCAGTGGTTTTTGGCTTTTAGGTGCGCCGTTGGAATTTCTCGGACGGTGCGGTGTTTGTCTTTCTGAGGGCGGCTGTTGCCGCGCGATAAAGCTGTTCCGTCCTAGGACCATCCGGGGAATTCCGCAACATGACCGAGATCGCAACACCCGAGAACGACACGGTGGGCCGCGCGCCGCGCGAAATCATCTACCGCCACCGTGTGGTGACCCGGCTGACCCATTGGGTCAACGCACTCTGTTTCACGTTGCTGCTGATGAGCGGGCTGCAAATTCTCAACGCCCACCCGTCGCTCTACTGGGGCCAGTTCGGCGCCGATAACGACCATGCCTTTATCGAGTTCTTCGCCGCCCGCCCCGATGGCCGTGACGGAGAGCTCAAGGGTTTCACCCGTGTGGGGCCGGTTACGTTTGAAACGACAGGCCTGTTTGGGGTGTCCAACGACAGCGACGGCGACGTGCGGGTCATCGCCATGCCCGGATGGGCCACAATCCCGACCGGCCGCGATCTGGCCACGGGTCGGCGCTGGCACTTCTTCTTCGCCTGGCTGTTCGTCATCAATGGTCTCGTCTATGTGGCCGGCAGTCTTATCAATGGCCATCTGCGCCGGGACCTGCTGCCCGAACGGCGCGAACTGCGACCGCGCCATATTCTTGGCGACATCTGGAACCATGCGCGGCTGAAACTGCCGAAAGGTGACGAGGCCAAACGCTACAACGTATTGCAGAAGGTCTCCTATCTCGGGGTCGGCCTGCTCCTGGTTCTGATGGTCATGACCGGCCTCACCATGTCGCCGGGCATGAACGCCAGCGCGCCCTGGATGCTCGATTTGTTCGGCGGCCGGCAGTCGGCCCGCACCATTCATTTCCTGGCCGCCAGCGCCACGGTCGCGTTCATCGTGGTCCATCTGGCGATGGTGCTTCTCGCCGGACCCATCAACGAAATTCGCTCCATGATCACGGGTCGCTTTGTCGTACCCCCGGAGGACAAGTCATGACCCGTAAGCTTCTCACCCGTCGAAACTTCCTGCATGTGGGCACCACTGCCGCGATTGCCGGGGTCGGCTATGCCGGCTATCGCGCAATGAGCGCGCCGGGCTTCCTGGGTGTTCTGGAATCCGCCGAGTACGCGACGTTGAATGCCCAGCGCGCATTGCTGTCGAACCAGACACTTGCCCGCGAGTTCAGCCCGTCCGATATGTCGCCGGTGTTCAAGGCCAACGGGACAACCATGCCCGGCGGCGTGGCGTATCAGGAATTTCTGGCGAACAATTTCAACAGCTGGCGGCTGCGCGTCGACGGGCTGATTGCCAATCCGATGAGCCTGTCGCTGGCGGATTTGAAGCGGCTGCCCCAGCGCACCCAGATTACGCGACACGACTGCGTCGAGGGCTGGAGCGCGATCGGCAAGTGGACCGGCGTTCCGCTCGGGCACATTCTCGAGCAGGCCCAGCTGGCACCGAACGCCCGCTACGTGGTTTTCCACTGCCTCGACGATGTCTATGAAGACAGCGGAAACTACTATGAAAGCGTCGATTTGTTTGACGCCTTCCATGCGCAGACGATTCTCGCTCACACGATGAACGACGAGGCGCTGCCGGTGGCCCATGGTGCCCCATTGCGCCTGCGGGTCGAGCGCCAGCTCGGCTACAAGCACGCCAAGTATCTGATGCGGATCGAGGTCGTCGACAGCTACGCGAATGTGGGGCAGGGCCGGGGCGGTTTCTGGGAAGACCGCGGCTACGAGTGGTACGCCGGGATATAGCCGGCCCTAGCCGACCCCGCCATAGGCGATTCCCGAGAGTTCCTGCATTTCCTTTTTCCATGTCGTCAGATCGTCGACGGTGAATTCCGAAATATGTTCGTGGCCGCAGGCACGGGCGAGAATTTCGATCAGCTCCACCGCCGCGCCGAAGAATCGCGCGAGGCGCTGGGCGGATTCATCGACGATCAGCCGCGAGACAAGATTGGGCTTCTGGGTCGCGATGCCGACGGGGCAGTTGTTGCTGTGACACGCACGCATGCCCAGGCAGCCGATCGCCTGGAGCGCGGCGTTCGAAACGCCGATCGCGTCGGCCCCCAGTGCTAGGGCCTTGGCGAAGTCGGCCGGCGTGCGCAGCCCGCCGGTGATGACCAGGGTGACATTGCCCGGTCCGTTCTGGTCGAGATGCCGGCGCGCGCGGGCCAGCGCCGGGATCGTTGGCACCGAAATGTTATCGCGGAAAATCAGCGGAGCGGCGCCGGTCCCGCCGCCACGTCCGTCGAGGATGATGTAGTCGCAGCCGATATCCAGCGCGGCGTCGATATCCTTCTCGATATGTTGCGCCGAAAGTTTGAATCCGATGGGGATGCCGCC
The DNA here is from genome assembly GCA_965205535.1 of Alphaproteobacteria bacterium. Classification (GTDB taxonomy): domain Bacteria; phylum Pseudomonadota; class Alphaproteobacteria; order UBA6615; family UBA6615; genus UBA8079. The sequence goes on from CBDBHH010000005.1 coordinate 1,561,640, forward strand.
GGTGGCATCGCGGACTTCCCCGGCAAACTCACGGAACTGGGCGCGTTCGGTCCATTCCGGGAAACGTGCCGGCGAAATGGCGGGGGTGCCTTCTTCGAGGCCGCGTACGTCGGCGATCTTGCCCTTTACCTTGTCACCGGGCAGATGTCCGCCGGTGCCTGTTTTGGCACCCTGGCCGCCTTTGAAATGGAATGCCTGAACGGCTGCCAGCTTCTCCATCGAGAAGCCGAAGCGGCCCGAGGCGAGCTCGTAGAAGTAGCGTGAATTCTCCGCCTGCTCCTCGGGCAGCATACCGCCTTCGCCTGAACAGATGCCGGTGCCGGCAAGTTCCGCGCCGCGTGACAACGCGACCTTGGCCGGTTCGGACAGGGCGCCGAAGCTCATGTCCGAGACGAACATCGGAATATCCAGCTTCAAGGGTCGTTTGGCGTCCGGGCCGATGGTGACGTCGGTGCCCACCGGGTGTTCATCCAAGAGTGGCGGTCGGTCGAGCTGGCCCGTGACGAACTGGATGTCCTCCCAGGTCGGGAGCTGGTCGCGCGGTACCCCCATGGCGGAGACGAGGCCATGATGGCCGGTCTTCTCCAGCCCGTTGGCGGCATATTCCTGGATGCGGCCAACGAAGGGCTCTTCGGGTGCGCCATGCGGGTCCTGGTAGAGACCCTGATAGGCTTCCCGGTCATAGGGTTGCGGATTGTCTGCCTCCCAGGCCGCGATCTCGTCGGCGTCGACGCGCACTTCGCCGTCCTCGATCCAGGCGCTGAACTTCTCCAGCCGCTCGGAGTTCGCGTAGGCACTAATGCCGGTGTCGTAGCGGAAATCCCATCCATGCACGCCACAGATCAGGTCGTCACCCGCGACATGCCCGTCGGCGAGCAGCGCGCCGCGATGCAGGCAGCGGCCGTAGAGGACCGAAACCTCGTCGTCGTAGCGGATCACAACCAGGTCGACCCCGCCGACGAGAGCATAGGCAGGCTGGCGGTCGGAAAGATCGTCCCAGCGGGCAATCATGGTCTTGTTCATGACGGAGAAGTCCTTCTATTTCGAATGGGGATCGCGGAAACGCGTGGGAATTTCACTGACCGGCTGTGTTTCCTCGCATTCACCCATGCGGGTGACGAGGCGGCTGTACCAGCGCGCGGCGGGCGCGGCGGTGACGCCATGCAGGAGCACGCTCAGGAACACCGTCGTGACGACCGTGGCCATAATCAGAGACGCCTGCGCCGATTCATTCTCGCCCAGCACCAGCAGCGCGAACAGGATGGAGGCCAGGCCGCGCGGCCCGAACCAGCCGAGGAACAACCAGGTCGGCAGGCTGAGGCCGGTGCCGAGCAGACTGATGATCACGGGGACGATCCGCACAACAGTCAGGCTGGCCAAAGCGTAGATGAACACGGAGACGGTTACGTCGTCGATGACCTGAGGCAACATCACCGCACCGAACAGGAAGAAGGTGAGCAGTGTCAGAAGCTGGCCTTCCTCCTCGACGAAATCGAAGAGATACGCGCATGCGCCGCGATGCACGTTGCCGACCGTCAGACCGGCGACGAAGGCAGCGATGAAGCCGTTGCCGCCGATCAGGTCGGCCAGTGCGAAGGCGGCGAGCGCCACGGCCAATGCACTCAGCCCCTGGAATGCCTTGGTCATCCAGCCGGCTGCGGCGGCGCGATCGATCAGGCGCCCGCCGGTATATCCGACCACGATTCCTGCGACCGGTCCCAGTGTGACTTGCAGGGCGCCGAAGGTGATCCATTCGGACGCGGTCTGCGCGGGGCCTTCGGTGGCGAGCGCGAGGCTGACAAAGACGAGAACCACAGGGAGCGCGATACCGTCATTGAGGCCGCTCTCGGCGTTGAGGCTCTGGCGGATGCGCACCGGCACCGCCTTGTTGGTGACTACCGCCTGCCCCAGCGCGGCGTCGGTCGGCGCGAGAATGGCCGCGAGCAGTGCTGCTTCGAAGATCGGCAGGCCGGGAAAAATCGTCATTGCGGCAACGGCCCCCGCCAGAATGGTCAGGGGAAGGCCGATCAGCAGCATGCGGCTGGGCAGGTTGTGATAGCGCCAGAGCGTTCGCACATCGATGCGCGCCGCGTCTGTGTACAGCACCAGCACCAGCGTGACTTCGGCAATGAATTCGATCGTCTTGCCCGAGATATCGAGCTCAACAAGGTGGAACCCGAGCGGCCCGGCCACGATCCCGAAGGCGACGAAAAGGATCGGTGCCGTGAGAATGGTCTCACTCAACCGCGCGGAGACAAGACCAAATGCGATCAATCCGATGGCGAGAACGAGGAATGTCTGGGGTTCCATGGGCGAAGGGTTCTCTCGGGTCGGGGCGGCGCGTTCTCAACTTTGACGCTCAGTCGCGCTGAAATGTTACACTGAAATTTTGGTGCACAACGTAACCATTCGCACTTGCATGGCGTCTAACGGACATTGCGTTTAATTTGATCCAGCCTGCGGGAGCAGAATCGTGACTGTAGATACTAAATCGTCGGCTCTGACCTGGCATCATGTGGCCGGGAAGGACGATCTGCCCGAGGGGCGGGTCAAGACCGTTACCGCCGCGACCCGCTCGATTGCGCTGACCCATTACCTGGGCCAGTACGCGGCGATGGACAATCACTGCCCCCATCAGGGTGGCCCGCTGGGTGAGGGCTCGATTGAGGGGTGCTGGCTGCGCTGCCCTTGGCACGGCTGGGACTTTGATCCCCTGACCGGCAAGCCACCGGGTGGGCATGAGGATACCGGCCAGGAAATGTTTCCCGTTGAGGAGCGCGATGACGGTATCTATATCGGCCTTCCCGCAGAAGCGGATCACGAGCAGACAGTAACCGACGTGATGGCCGAGACCATGGTCAACTGGGGCGTGCGGCGGGTGTTCGGCATGGTGGGCCATTCGAACCTGGGCCTCGCCGATGCGCTGCGCCGCCGCGAGGTGGCGGGTGATCTGACTTTTATTGGGGTACGCCACGAGGGTGCGGCGTCATTCGCGTGTTCGGGCTATGCCAAGCTGACCGGCCACCCCGCAGCTTGTCTTTCGATCGCCGGCCCGGGCGCGACGAACTTGATGACCGGATTGTGGGACGCGAAGGTTGACCGCGCGCCGGTGCTGGCGCTGACGGGACAGGTTGATGTCCAGGTGTTCGGGCCGGGTGCCTTCCAGGAAATTGACCTCGCGGCAGCCTTTGCGCCTGTCGCGGCCTTTAGCCAGACCGTGCTTCATAGTTCGCGCCATGCCGAGCTGATGACGTTGGCTTGCAAGACCGCATTGGTCGAACGCGATGTGGCGCATCTGATTTTCCCCGATGACGTGCAGACGTTGGGGGCGGGGGATGTGAAACCATCGGGACCCGAGGGACGTGTTTCCCCGGCTGCAATCACGCCGCCGGCCGAGACGCTTGAGGCAGCCGTGGCACAGATTGCCGCCGCCGAACGTCCGATCATCATCGTCGGCTATGGCGCGCGTAATGGAATGGATGAAGTTCTGGAACTGGCCGAGCGATTGAATGCGCCTGTGCTCACGACTTTCAAGGCCAAGGGCCAGATCGCGGACGATCATCGATTGGCCGCAGGGGTGCTGGGACGCTCGGGAACCCCGATCGCCAGCTGGTTCATGAACGAATGCGATCTGATTGTGACGTTCGGTGCATCTTTCTCCAATCACACGGGTATCGATCGCTCCAAGCTGATCGTGCAGATCGATTTTGACAGGATGTCGCTGGGCAAGTTCCATCCCGTCGACGTGCCGGTCTGGGGTGAGGTGGCCGCGAGTGCCATGCTGCTTCTCGGTCGATTGCCGTCGGTAGCAAACTGGTTCGACCAGACAGCTGAGGTGGCCGAACGTCGGCGGCTCTGGCTGGACGAGAAGGCGTCGAGGGTCGTCGATGATCTGGGCAACGGCATCTCCTCAGCGGCGATTTTTCATGCCCTCTCCCGAGGTGTACCGGACGATGCAATCATCGCGGTCGATGTGGGCAATAACACCTATTCGTTTGGCCGTTACTTTGAATGTCGGCGGCAGTCGATTCTGATGTCGGGCTATCTGGGTTCGATCGGGTTCTCGTTCCCGGCCGCGATGGGTGCCTGGGCTGCGACCCAGGACTTCGAGGAACAGAAGGGACGCAAGGTGATCTCGATCAGCGGCGATGGCGGTTTCGGCCAGTATATGGGCGACTTCAATACCGCCGTGAAATACGGCATGGACATCACCCACATCCTTCTGAACAACGGCCAGCTGGGAAAGATATCCAAGGAACAACAGGCCGGAGAGTGGGAGGTTTGGCAAACGTCACTGCACAATCCGAGCTTTGCGGCTTACGCAAAACTGTGCGGCGGGTATGGGCAGAAGGTCACCGATGCCGGCCAGCTGGAGGCCGCGATTCAGGCGGGCCTCGATCATGATGGTCCGGCGATCATTGAAATTATGGCCGACGCCCAGCTGATTTAGCGACGCCGATAGAGGCCAAGCCGACGCGGTCCCATAGAACAGTGTTTTCGAGGAGCTTCAAGATGAGCAGTGTGGATTGGCAGAAACTCGGCGCGGTGGCGCCGGCAAACTTGGCTGACGCGCGCGATGCCGCTCACGCTGCTGCCCAATGGCCGAGCCGCGCCGCGCGGGCTGCCATTCCGGCTGCCGAGGACGACAGCCATTCGAACCTGGGTTGGGATGACGAGACCAGCTTGTTGTGCAGCCATGATCTCGGGGACGGCCACCGGGCCGGCCTCTCGATTGCACGCCTCGCGCTCGTGCATCTTCATGGGGCCGACACAGTCAACGAACTTCCCCTGACGGGATGTAGCAGCGGAGATATCGTCGGCTGGCTGATGAAAATCCCTGCGGTCGCGAGCGGCGACGTGTCCTGGCTTGCCCGCGCGCTGCCTTACGAATTGCCGGCGTCGGTCGCTGCTGATCGTGAATCACACGCAGCGCCGGATATGCCTGCGCTGGCCGAGCTGGAACGCTGGTACGCCAATGCGGCCGGGATGCTCGACGAGATTGCCGCGGCGGATCCCGCCGCATCGGAAGTGCGTTGCTGGCCCCACCATTTCGATATTGCCACCCTGATCACGCTGGCGGGTGAGGGCGAGGAAGCCACCACCATCGGCGTTGGCATGTCGCCCGGCGATGGTTCATACGCCGACCCGTATCTTTACGTGACGCCATGGCCCTATCCGCCAGCCAGCGCGCTACCGGATTTGCCGGCCCTCGGTCATTGGCACACGGACGGGTTCGTGGCTGCCATCGTGACGGCTGCACGGATTGTCGAGGCAGCGGATCAGGGTGCTGCCGTGGGTGGGTTCATGGGCGATGCGATTGCCGCTTGCCGCGTTGTGCAGAACGTCGGCTAGGCCTCGTTTGTCCGGGCGGCGAGGATCGCCGCGACAAGGTCCTTGGGCATGTCGTCGGGTACGCGCGCGTCACCATCGGTAAAGGCCGCCCGGCCAAGCGTGATGGTGTTGCGGTAGGCCTTCAGATAGGCACGACAATCCTCGCAAACCTTCAAGTGCAAGTCGAAGGTCTGCCGTTGAACGGAAGAGAGCTCGCCCTCGAAATATTCGGCAATGAACGCCTCGAACTCGGCGCAGGTGATATGCCCGGGCATCGCCTTCAGCATCGCACCCTTCGCCAGCCGCCTGATTTTATCAATCATTGATCTTCCTTTCGTGCGAGCACGGGTTCGAGCAATAGCTTGAGCGCCGAACGGGCCCGGTGGAGCCGGGTTTTGATCGCCCCCTCACTCGTTTCCAGGAGTTCGGCAGTTTCCCGCACGCTGAACTCCTCGATGTCACGCAGCAGCAGGACGATGCGGTAGCTCTCGGGCAGTTTGTTGATGGCGTCGCGCACCACGGTGCCCACTTTTCGTTCTGTCGATCGCCTCGTCGAGAGACAGATAGTCCGCCTCGGGCAACTCGATGCGGCAACCCATCGTGTCGAAATTGGGCATCAGGGGTTCGATCGATTGTTCGGGGCGTCGCGCACGGCGGCGAAGCTGCGACAGGGCCATGTTGACCACGATCCGGTGCAGCCAAGTTGAAAGCTTCGATCGGCCTTCAAATTTCTCGATCTTGGCGGCGGCAGCGATCAGCGCGTCCTGCACGCAGTCGCGCGCGTCTTCCTCGTTGCCGAGAATGCGCCGCGCGACGGCGAGCATCGGGCCGCCATAACGGGTCACCAGATCTGTGAATGCCGCCGTCATCGCCGTCGCGAAGACCGTCGAGCAACACCTGTTCGCCGCCGTCGGCATGCCCGGTGTCGGTACTCTGGGTTCCGCTGTTGCCCGTTCCGTCCAAGCTTATCTCCCGGTGCGGGCGATCATATCGCCGCGCTTGGAGTGTAGGCGGTAACTATCGGCCGGGGCCAGCCGGTTCGCGCCGGCGCACGGTCATGAAGGCCTCGGCGGCAGTGAACCCGACCGTGTTGCCGCGTACCCGGGCGAGGCGTTCGACGGCCTGGGATGAGCGCGCATGAGGCTCGTCGCGCATCTCGAATTCATACGCCGCGATGGCGGCCATTTTCTGCGCCAGCACCGGGGTGATCTCGGTGAAGCTGTCGGGCGCGAAGGCGCCGTCGGCGGCGGGTACCCAGTCCGTCGAGGAAATAATCTCGTAGGCCAGGAGTGCGCGCACGGATGAGCCCGGCAGCGACCGCGCTGCGGTGATGGCCGCCTGATAGGTCTTCTTATGGTCTCCGTGCAGGCTGTTGCCAAACGGGACATAAACGTCGACGGGCGCGTGGTCACGCAGAGCGGTTTCGATTGGCCCTACGAGTTCGCCCAGGGCAAGCGTATCACCGCGATTCTCCGTGAATCCGAGATACTGCGGCGTTCCATAACCCAGAATATCGGCAGCCGCCTGGGCGGATTCACGCCGCCGGGCGTCGTGGCCCTGTCCGTCACCAAATACTATCAGGACATTCACCTGACGACCGGCCGCCGTTGCCAGTGCCGCGACTCCGCCACAGCCCAGTACCTCGTCGAGCGCGTGGGGTGCGATAATCAGCAGGCCATCATCGGCAGGTGCCTGGTCGGTCATGTAACGCTGCTCCTGTGGGCATCAATGATGGACGGCGTGCGTCTCGCCGATTAGCGCTGCACCTGTGGGTCGCGCGCCAGATTGAAGTTGATGGTGCCCCGGAAACGGGTTGAAACGGTGGTCACGGCAGGATGAAAACCATATCGCGAACAGCGGATGGTGATGTCTGACGCGACATTTGTCAGGGTGATATCGAACGGCGTCTGGTCGTTGGGACGGGTGATGATGCCGTCACGCTCGAAGCTGCACCGCGCACCGGACGGGTTTGATGAGATCGTGACATCATGGGTGGTCCATTCCCGGCGGTGCGTGCATGCCGCCAGGACGATCAGTCCGAGTGTGATAAAAACGAACGCTTTTCTCGACATTCCGAAACTCTAACGTCAGCCGGGTATTGCCCTGTGCGCGACGCCCGTGCAAACGGACGATGACCCGATCTCGATTCTGCCTGTCCGGGCATGGATATGCTAGCCTTGATCCGCAGTTCGAAATGAGGGGTAAGCCACCATGGCAAAACAGGTCTCCTTCGCGGCATCGCCGGGACGGGTTGTCGATATTGCGGCCGATATCCGGGCCGGTATCCGCACCCCAACGGATGCTGTTCAGGCCTGTCTCGACCGGATCGCGGACGTCGATGAAGATGTGAAGGCCTGGGTTTCCGTCGATTCCGCAGGGGCGCTGGCCGCTGCGGCAGAGATGAACCGGGAAGCCAATGACGGCATGCTGCGCGGCCCGCTGCATGGCGTTCCGGTGGCCATCAAGGACATTTGTGATGTCGCCGGGTGGCCGACCAAATGCAACAGCCGCACCCGCGCCGACGCGCAACCGGCAACCGCGGATGCCGAGATTGTGACTGCTCTGCGCGCCGCTGGTGCCGTCATCCTTGGGAAAACCCACACCACCGAGTTCGCCTATTACGATCCCTCGCCGGCGCGCAATCCGCACAATATCGAACACACCCCGGGCGGCTCGAGCAGCGGCTCGGGCGCGGCCATCGGCGCCGGCATGGTGCCGGCGGCAATTGGCACCCAGACCGTGGCATCGGTGAACCGTCCCGCGGCTTATTGCGGGATCGCCGCCTTCAAACCTTCCACGCGCTCCACGGCCACTTACGGCATTGCGCCGCTGGCGCCGTTCTACGATACGCCGGGCTTGTATGGCTGGTCGGTCGCGGATGCCTGTTACATGTATGACGCCGTCCGCCCGCCTCACAGCCGACCGGATGCGGGTCGCGACGAAGAAGTGCGGGTGGTCGTGTTGAACGATCCGTTCCTGGGCGAGGCGAGCGATGAAATCATCGCGACGCGCGACGATGTGGCGGCCCGGTTGCGTGACGCGGGCCATGATGTGGTGGAGATGACATCTCCCATTTCGCTGGAAGAACTGAACGAACTGCAAGGGCACACGACGGTCTATGAACTGGCACGCGTGCATGCCGGGTTGCTGGAATACCCCGAAGATCAGGTCGGGGCGGCTTTGCGCCAGTCTGTCATCGACGGCAACGAGATCGACGATGAGGTCTACCAGGCCGAACGACGTCAGATCGATGCCATGCGCGTGACATTTATGGACGCGATCAAGCCGACCGATCTGGTGCTCTGGCCCGCGGCGCCGGCCACCGCGCCGGCGGGGCTCGAATGGACCGGGGACCGGCGTTTCATTGCACCCTGGACAGCCCTTGGCGGGCCGATTGTGTCGATGCCGTCCGGCCTGGGTGCGGGCGATATGCCGATCGGCATGTTGCTGGCCGGTGCACCGGGCTATGACCGTTACGTCGCGCGGGTGGCGCCGCGCCTGGCCGAGGCCGTGCCGCAGGCGGAATAAGAGGGCGTCTCGATGGAGTGGATGATCAAATGCGTGTCCAAGCCGGACATGGCCGAGACCCGCGAGGCGACCATCGCGGCGCATATCGAGCATCTCGACAAGTTCAAATCGGAGACCTGGTATTCCGGGCCGATGATGGTCGGTGACGGAACGAACGCCAATGGCAGCTTCCGGGTCGTTGATTTCGCCGACCATGCGGATGCGAGGAACTATATCGACACCGACCCTTATACGATGGCGGAAATATTTCGCCGGATCGACATCGAGCCGCTGCAGCCATGGATCGAGGTGCGCCAGCGCGATTATGTGCAGACCGAGGGCCGGGCACAATTCATCGTCATCGTGCGGACCGACCCGCTATCGCCCGACCGGGCGTCTCGTGACGTTTCGGAGTTTTTAACGCGGCACCGTGAGCGGATCGTGGTTGCCGGAGCGTTGCTGGATGATGCGCGCACGGCCCAGACCGGTGCGCTGTATGTCATCGACGTCGAAGACCGGTCGGGTGCGGATGCGTTCCTTGCCCGGGAACCCTTGTCTCGCGGTCCCGAGGGCCGCAGTCTAACAATCGAACGTTGGCGCTTCGGCCATGTGTAGGCCGTTGCCAGTAGGAGAGAAATCATGACCAGTGCCGTCATCGTATCCACCGCCCGGACCCCGATCGGGAAGGCGTATCGCGGGTCTTTCAACAACACCACGCCGGCAAAGCTCGGTGGGATCGCGATCAAGAACGCCGTCGAGCGCGCCGGGATCGAACCGGACATGGTCGAGGATGTGCTGATGGGCTGCGCCAACCCCGAGGGCGCGACCGGGCAGAATTTCGCGCGTCATGCGGCGTTGTGGGCGGATATCCCGGTGACCGCGGGCGCAGCCACAATCAACCGCTTCTGCTCGTCGGGCCTGCAATCGATCGCGTCGGCCGCCAACCGCGTGGTGATGGACAAGGTGCCGGTCGCGGTGGCCGGTGGCATCGAGGCGATCAGCGCCCTGGACCCGGCCCATCAGGCCGATATGCGGGTCGAGGACCCTCATGTGCGCGACGTCAAACCCGAGATATTCATGGTCATGCTTGACACTGCCGAGACGGTCGCCGAACGCTACGACGTGAGCCGGGAGCGCCAGGATGAGTATGCTCTTTCGAGCCAGATGCGCACGGCGGCGGCCCAGCAGGCCGGCCGTTTCGATGATGAAATCATCCCGGTCGAGACAACCATGATGGTGAAAGACCGGGACAGCGGCGAGGTGAGCGAGAAGGCGGTGACGCTTGATCGCGACGAGTGCAACCGGCCGACGACGAATTCAGAAAGCCTGGCCGGTCTTGGCGCCGTGCGCGAGGGTGGATCGGTCACTGCGGGCAATGCCAGCCAGCTTTCCGATGGTGCCAGTGCGTGCGTGGTGATGGATGAGAAGCTCGCCGAACAGCGTGGGCTTGAGCCACTGGGGCGCTACCTCGGCCTGGCCGTATCGGGTTGCGAGCCTGATGAAATGGGCATTGGGCCGGTATTCGCCGTGCCGCGCCTGCTGGAACGTAACGGCCTCACCGTCGATGACATTGATCTTTGGGAACTGAACGAGGCGTTCGCCGTCCAGGCGCTCTATTGCCGCGACACGCTGGGCATCGACCCGGAGAAATACAATGTCGATGGCGGCTCGATCTCCATTGGGCACCCATACGGGATGAGCGGTAACCGGATGACCGGCCACGCGCTCATCGAGGGGCATCGCCGCGGCGCCAAGAACGCCGTTGTCACCATGTGCGTCGGCGGCGGCATGGGTGTGGCCGGCCTGTTCGAGATTTTCTAGGAACCTTGCTGACGGCTAGGGAAAGGTCGGCCGCTCGCCATCGGGGGGGACGATCTCGAAGCTGTTGAGCGTCATCGCCACGCCTGTGTAGTGGCCGACGATCCCCGTCAGTTCAACGATGCCGTCCTCGCCGAAGCGCGACTTCATGTCGGCATAGACATCGTCGTCGACCCGCCCCGTTTCGAGCAGCGCGCGCACGAAGCCGTGGACGGCCGCCTCGTCGTCGTTAGCGAATTCGGGCGGCGTGCCCGCGCGGATTGCCTCGACGATATCTTCAGACAGGCCCTCGCGGATGGCGATGGGGGCATGGGCGAACCATTCGAACTCGGCCTTCCAGTGGCGCCCGACAACCAGAATGGCCAGCTCGCGCAGGTTTCCCGGCAGGGTCGCCGCGAAGCGCAGGAAATGTCCCATCCGCTCGACCCCCTCGCAGACACCGGGATGCAGGAGATAGGCATGATAAGGTCCACGCACCTGGCCGCGCGGGCCGGCAGTGATCCGGTCGTAGATTTCTTTTTGCTCGGGGGTCAGGGTGTCGGGGTCGATTTCGGAGATGCGCATGATAGCCTGCCTTGTTGGGTGCGCATCCAGAATAGAGCTTCTAATGTGGGGAAGGAATGCCCGGTCTTTCGGCGGGCACTATTGAAGGGAGAGCTGTCATCTTTCGACCGATAAACGGAATTGCCGCCATGTTGGTGGTTCTCGGCGGCGTTCTGGGTGCCGGCATGGCTGCCGCACAGGAGCCGGTAGATCTTGAACTGGTGCTGGCGACCGATGGCTCGGGATCTATCGACGATGCCGAACTGGCGCTGCAACGTGAAGGTTATGCAAACGCGGTGCGCAATCCGCGCGTCCTCGAATTGTTGACCGGTGGCATCCACGGCAAGAGCGTCATCGCCTTTGTCGAATGGGGCAGCGCCCAGTCCCAGCACACGATCGTCGACTGGATGGTAATCGACGGCCCGGAATCGGCGGCGGCTTTCGGTGCCGCGCTTGTCGATGCCCCACGTCAGGCATGGGGGTTTAACTTGATCAGCAACGCCATTGCCTATTCGCAGAACCTGATCGAGGCCAGTCCCTATCGGGGGTTGCGGCGAATTATCGACATCTCGGCGGACACAGGAAATATCGGCGGCATGCCGCTGGCCCTGGCACGCGGGAATGCGGTTGCCACGGGTATCACGATCAACGGCCTGGCCATCAGCCGGCCCGGCAGCACGCGCCCGCCGCGCACGGTCTCGCTGGAGCAGGAGTTCCGCGAACAGATCATCGGCGGTACCGGCGCATTCGTCGTGACGGTTGACGAGACGATCAGCTTCGCCGAGGCGGTGTTAAAGAAAATGATTCTCGAGGTTGCCGGTATCGCACCGCCCGAGATCGCCGGGCTGCCGACCGGTGGACGGCTTTCGTTTGCGCCACAATAGCGCTGGCGGTTCTAGGGTTTGATATAGGCCGAGATGATTTCGTCGGCCGCTGCCCGTAAGTCTGCCAGATGGTTTGCGACGAATTCCTCCACCGGAACGGCCTGGCGCATCCAGACAAGATTGACGCAACCCAGGACCTGTTCCCCAACCCGGATCGGCACGGAAATGGCGCTGAGGCCGTCGTCGAAGAACGTGCTCTCGCCGTAATTTCCGCCGAGATAGAACTCGTCGCGGGTGGCATATCCGTTGGCGCGGACCTCGTCGAGGATGGCTTCCAGCTTGTCCGGTGTGCGGGCGATCTGATCCGAGGGGTGGGTCGACTTGCGCAGGCCGGCGATGATCTCGTCATGCTCGGTCTCGGGGCAGAATGCGAGATAGGCGCGGCCGACGGCGGTCACGGCGAACGCGACCCGATGGCCGATCTCGTCGCGGTTCACCAGGAAGGGTGTCTGGCGCCGGCTGGTTTCCTTGATCTCCATGAAGTCGCCGTTGCGGACCATCAGGTCGGACGGCCATTTGACTGTCTCACACAGGCGGCCCAGGACGGGTCCGGCGATCTCGGCCAACCGGTCGAATTCATCCAGCGTTCCGGTCATGCGCCGCAGACCGAAGGTGTTCCGGTACAGCCCGTCTCCCAGCCCGCGGCGAACCAGCTCCTGTTGTTCGAGGGTCAAAAGGATGCGCAGGAGTGTGGTTCGGTGCAGCCCGGTTTTTTCGTGCAGTTGATGCAGGCTGGCCGTGCCCAGCTCTTCGAGCGCGCGCATCACGGAGATGCCGCGTTCGATCGCACGTATGGGTTGCAGGCCGGTCATGTTATCTCGCCACGGATTTTGGATAATTCCGACGCGCAATCTAGCAGGAGGTTTCACTGCACGAAAACCTCCGGAAATGTCGGCTGTCGTCATCCATTGGTTGCATAGAGTTGTCCGCGAAAATGTGTGGAAGCAGCAGGTGTATTGATGGGAACCGTCCGGAACGTCTTATTCATTATGTGTGATCAGCTGCGCGCTGATTACCTGTCCTGCGCCGGGCATCCGACGCTGAAGACACCGAACATCGATGCGTTGGCCGCGCGCGGCGTGCGTTTCGCCAAATCCTATGTGCAGGCACCCGTCTGTGGTCCGTCGCGCATGTCGTTCTATACCGGGCGCTACGCGGCGAGCCACGGTGCGTTCTGGAACTTCGTGCCGTTGCCGGTCGGTGAAATGATGCTCGGCGATCTGCTTCGCCCGTCTGACATGCGCGTCGCGCTGGCAGGGAAAACCCATCACTTCGCAGACAAGGTGGGGATGACCCGACTGGGTATCGAGCAGGACCGTGCTGCCGGGCGCAACCTTATGAACGGCGGATTTGAAAACGTGGTTCGTGATGACGGTATCCACCCGGCCGCCGCCGGGCGAATTGAATCCGATTACGCGAAATATCTGCGTGCGAACGGGTTCGACAGCGACAATCCCTGGCATGATTTTGCCAACTCTGCCGCCGATCCCGACGGCAATGTCCTGAGCGGCTGGAACATGCGCAATTGCGGCCTGCCCGCAGTTGTGCCCGATGAGATGGGCGAGACCGCCTACATGTCTGACCGTGCCATCGAGTTCATCGCGGAGCAGGGGGACGATCCCTGGTGCCTGCATCTCAGCTATATCAAGCCCCACTGGCCGTATATCGTCTCGGCGCCCTATCACAACATGTATGGGGTCGATGACATCCTGCCGGCGGTACGCTCGGCCGACGAACGCGACACCGACCATGAAGTGATCCAGGCCTTCATGGCTCGTGAGGAGGGTCGCGAGTTTCAGCGCGACGAGGTCCGCGAGACCGTTATCCCGGCCTATATGGGCCTGATCGCGCAGATCGACAGCCATCTCGGACGTGTGTTCGAGGCGCTCGACAAGGCGGGGCGGTTCGACGACACCATGATCGTCTTCACCAGCGACCATGGAGACTATCTCGGCGATCACTGGATGGGTGAGAAGGAGATGTATCACGAGCAGTCTTCGCGCATCCCGCTCATCGTCTATGACCCGGATGCAGCCGCTGACAGCACGCGCGGCACGGTCGACAACCGGTTCGCGGAGGCGATCGACGTGGTCCCGACGATCCTCGATGCCGCCGGGCTCGAGGTTCCCGACAATATCGTCGAGGGCCGTTCGCTCTTGCCGCTGCTGCGTGGGGAAGACCCCGATGATTGGCGTGACGCGGTCTTCAGCGAACTCGATTACGCCTTCTATTCGGATGTGCGCGACCCGCTGGAACGACCGTCGGACCGGTGCCGCACTTTCATGGTGCGCGAGGGACGCTGGAAGTACATCGCCTATGAGGGTTATCGCGCGCAGTTGTTTGATCTCGAAGCCGACCCGGATGAACTGCAGGATCTGGGCGCCGATCCGGCCCATGAAGCAGAACGGGTCCGGCTGCACCGCCGGCTCGCCGACTGGCAGGGTGGGCTGAAGTATCGCACCACCGCACCCGAAGCCTTCGTGCGTGAATTCAAGGTGCGCGAAGGAAAGTCGGGTGTCCTGATCGGGAACTGGTGAGCCTGGACCTAAAACCGGGTAGTCTGCTCGCCAACACACGATGACGACCAACTCGGGGGATCAACCTTGGCGCAGAATTCACCACTTTCCATGTTCGATATTTCGGGCAAATCCGCCCTTGTGATGGGCGCGACCGGTTCATTCGGAGGTGCTGCGGCGACGGCGCTGGCGCAGATCGGCTGCGATGTCACGATCGCCGACCTCAACCCCGACAAAGTGGAAACCAAGGCTGAGGAGTTGCGTGCCATCGGCGCCAGGGTCGCCACGGCGACGGGGCTGCCGGATAGCGAGGCAAACGCGGCGAATATGGTTGCCGCTGCGGTCGACGCCTTTGGCGCGCTTGATCTGATGTTCGTCGCCACCGGCCTGAACGACGTGGGCTATATCGAGGAACAATCCTACGAAAGCTGGCGCAGTGTGATGTCCGCCAATCTGGACGGCTACTGGCTGGCTTGCCAGGCCGCCGGCCGGCAGTTTGCCAAACAACCTGCCGAGCGCGGGCGATCCAAGGTGGTTGTGGTCTCATCCACGCGAGGTCGACATGGCCTGCCGACCGGGTACACGGGCTATTGTGCGTCCAAGGCGGGTCTCGACGGCATGGTCCGGGCGCTGGCATGCGAGTGGGGTGGCAAGAATGCGAATATCAATGCCATCGGCCCGACGGTCTTCCGCTCACCGCTGTCGGAATGGATGTTCTCGGACGAGGATCCGGGCAAGGCCACGCGCGAAGCCATGCTCGAACGCGTGCCCGTCGGCCGGTTGTCGGAGACCGACGACCTTATGGGCGGGCTGATTTATCTGCTGTCGCCGGCGTCCGACTATGTCACCGGCCACACGCTCTACATTGATGGCGGATACACCGCCGAATAGACCCGCCTGACGCGGATTTGGGGAAGACGCATGCTGTTCAAGATCATCCTATGGGGTTTGTCGTGGATGTTCCGGGTTTCGGGGTGGCGCTATCCGGCGTTCCGGGCGCGTTTGCGCGAGCGAAATCTCGTCGTCCAGATTCGCAGCGAAGATGGCAAATCGGGTCGATACATAATTTTTGACAATGGCCGCGTGCGATCGGGTGCGGGACTGCACGACGCACCAACCGTATCGCTGGTGTTCAAGACCGCCAAGGTCGGTGCCCGGCTGTTGATGCCGCCGATTGATCAGCTGGAACAGATCGATGCGTTGAAGAATTTTCTGGTGCGCCTTGAAGGTCCTGATGATGACGCGTTGTGGTTCGCCCAAACCGTGATGGCCGCCCTCTCGGCGGGCTGGAAGTTCGGGCGCAAGATGAAAGACGGGACCACGCGCTTCTGCACCATGACCAATGGCGGGCCGTTGTTTGTCTATGTCCGCGATGGCGAAATTCTGCGAACAACGCCAGTTACCTTCGACGGAGAAGACGCCGGGACCTGGACAATCAAGGCGCGGGGCAAGGAATTTACGCCGCCGCGCAAAGGTATGCTGTCACCTCATGCGATGAACTGGAAGGCGATGGTCAACGCGCCGAACCGGATTCAGTATCCGATGAAGCGCGTCGATTTCGATCCCGATGGGGAGCGCAACATCCAGAACCGGGGTGTGTCCGGTTACGAGCGCATCAGCTGGGACGAGGCGCTCGACATCGTCGCGGGCGAAATCAAGCGCATGAAGCGCGAGCATGGCAACGGTGCCATCGCGTCGAGCAATGGCTCGCATCACAACTGGGGCAACATCGGCTACTACCTGAGCGCCAAGCTGCGCTTCATGAATGCCATCGGCACGACGGACGTGCATCACAACCCCGACAGTTGGGAGGGCTGGTACTGGGGCGCCATGCACCATTGGGGCGGCAGCCTGCGCGTCGGTGGTGGCGAACCTTTCGGCACCATCGAGGATTGTCTCGAGAATGCCGAGATGATCGTCTTCTGGTCGAGCAACCCCGAGGCGACCAGTGGCGTCTATGGCGGGCAGGAAGGCACGATCCGCCGGCAGTGGCTGCGCGATATCGACATCGATATCGTCCACATCGATCCCTACTACAACGACACCGCACAGTTCCTCGGGGGCAAGTGGATCGCGCCCAAGCCCACCACCTCGCCGGCGCTGGCCCTGGCCATCGCCAATGTCTGGATTACCGAAGATATCTATGACAAGGAATATGTCGCGACCCGGACCAAGGGCTTCGAGGCCTGGCGCGACTACATCCTCGGGACCGAGGATGGAATCGCGAAGACGCCGGAGTGGCAAGAGGCCGAGACCGGCGTGCCCGCCAAGGACGTTCGCGCACTGGCGCGCAAATGGGCTTCCAAGCGCACCTATCTGGCGGCCGGCAGCATGGGCAATGCCTTTGGCGGTGCGGCGCGCAACGCGACGGGCACCCAGTGGACCCGGATGCTCGTCTGCCTCATGGGCATGCAGGGGCTGGGCAAACCCGGGATCAATGTCAGCAATCTCCAGCTCGGCGTGCCGCATGATTTCAGTTTCTATTTCCCCGGTTATGCCGAGGGCGGCATCTCGGGTGATCTGCACAACACCGCGATGGCGGGCGCGCTCTATCAGCGCATGCCGCAACTGCCGACGATGAATCCTTCGACCCAGAAGATCCCGCGCCTGCGGCTGCCCGATGCGATCATCGATGGGCATGCGGAGGGGTTCCTGTGGGACGCGCTTTCGATGGAGGGTCAGTTCACCAAGATCAGCTACCCCAAACAGGGCCATTCACCCGTGCACATGCTTTATCGCTACGGCACGGCGATCCTGGGCACGTTGAGTGATTCCAATCGTTTCGTGGAAATGTACCGGTCACCCAACCTGGAGTTCGTTGTCAGCCAGGCGATCTGGGAGGAGGGCGATACCCGGTTTGCCGATGTCATCCTGCCGGCCTGTACGAGCATGGAACGCTACGATATCGGCGAGTGGGCCAATGCCGGCGGTTACGGGGCCCATTTCCATTCCCAGACCAACAACCGGATCATCGCCTTCCAGGCCAAATGCATTGAGCCGGTCGGGGAATCTAAATCCGATTACGAAATCTTCTCACGCCTCGCCTGCCGGTTGGGACTTGGCGCCTACTACACGGAGGGCATGCGTGACATCGATTGGGTGAAGCGGATGTTCGACGCGTCCGACCTGCCCCAGCACATCTCGTGGAAGAAGTTCATCGAACGCGGCTACTTCGTGGTGCCGCCCGAGGCACCCGAGCTTCGTGCACCCACGGCCTATAAATGGTTCGCCGACGGCGAGAAGAAGAACATTCCCGAAGCGATGCCGCTGCCCGGCGATTACACCGAGCAGTTCCTCGAAGGGCTGCAGACCCAGTCGGGCCTGTTCGAGTTCGAGAGTTCGAGCCTGAAACGTTTCGCGCCGGATGATCCAGAGCGGCCGCCGATCGCCAAATATGCGTCCGCCTGGGAGGGACCGAACGTTGCCGGGCTGGGTGATCGCTACCCGCTGCAGCTGCTAACGCCCCACTCGCGTTTCAGCTTCCACAGCCATGGAGACGGGAAGGACAGTTTCCTGAACGATATTCCCGACCATCGGGTGCTGATCGACGGCCATTACTACTGGGTGCTTCGCCTCAACCCCACCGACGCTGCAGCCAGGGGCATCAAGCAAGGTGATCTGGTGAAGGTCTTCAACGATCGCGGCGCGGTTCTGTGCGCCGCGCTCCTGACAGAGCGGCTTCAGCCCGGCGTGGCCCATGGCTACGAATCCGCGGCCGTCTACGACCCCATGGGAGAACCCGGCCGTTCCGTCGACCGAGGTGGCTGCCTTAATCTGCTCTCGCCCCGGCGATCGCAGATCAAGAATTCCCACTCGATGGCCAATAGCACGACCATGGTCGAGATCGTGCCCTGGGACGGGGTCGTCGAGTATGAGCGGATTGAACCGTTGAGCATGGGAGACGTGGCATGAGCCAGCCCAAATGGAACCTGATCGTCGACGTCGCCAACTGCACGAACTGCAACAACTGTACGCTGGCCGTGCAGGACGAGCATGTGGGCAACAGCTTTGATGGCTATGCAGCCGAGATGCCCAAGCATGGCCACCGCTGGATCGATATCAAGCGGCGCGAACGCGGGCAGGGGACCATGACCGATGTCGCCTACCTGCCGACCATGTGCCAGCACTGCGACGATGCGCCCTGCATTGCCGCAGCCAAGGACGACGCCATCAAGAAACGCGCAGACGGGATCGTCGTTATCGATCCCGAGAAATCCAAGGGTCAGAAGCAGATCGTCGATGCGTGCCCCTATGGTGCGATTTTCTGGAACGAAGAACTGGAGATACCCCAGCACTGGATCTTCGATGCCCATCTGCTCGACAGTGGCTGGACCGAGCCGCGCTGTGTCGATGTCTGCCCGACGGGTGCGTTGCGTTCGCTCAAGGTCGATGACGGCGCGATGCAGAAAGTCTCCGATGAAGAGGGACTGGAGCCGCTTCGGCCGGACCTCGCGACCAAACCTCGGGTGCACTACAAAAATCTCTGGCGCTATGCCCAATGCTTCATCGGCGGGACCGTTTCGGCCGAACGCGAAGGTGTTGTCGATTGCGTCGAGGGTGCCCGGGTGGTGGTCACCCAGGACGGAAAACCGATCGCGGAAACGACGACCGATGGATATGGCGATTTCAAAATCGACCGGTTGGACCCGGACAGCGGCGTCTACGATATCGAGATTTCTGCCGAGGGCCTGGGTGACGCCAGTCGCGATGCAACCCTCGGCGAGAGCATCAATCTCGGCGATATCAGACTGGCCGGGTGAGCGCGCCATCCAAAGACCGCGATTGGGCGGCCTACTACGCCAAGACCGGTGGCCGCCCGCCCCGCGAGACGTTGATGTTCGCCCTCGACCGTTTCGACGAAGGCCCTGCGGATGCGGCGCGATTTGCCGTTGATCTCGGTTCGGGCGCTGGCCGGGATGCCATCGAGATGCTGCGCCGGGGTTGGCGCGTGCTGGCCATCGACGCCGAGCCGGACGCCATCGGTGCCCTGAAAGCACGCTCTGACCTGCCGCCCGATGCCGATCTGACCGGCATGGTTTCCCGGTTCGAGGAGGCGGCATGGCCCGCATGTGATCTGGTGAACAGCAGTTTCGCCCTGCCGCTTTGTGCGCCGTCTAACTTCGATGCTGTATGGCGACGGATCGAAACATCTCTGCGCCCGGGCGGACGGTTCGCCGGCCAGCTCTACGGGGAGCATGACAGCTGGATGGGGCGCGATGGCATGACCTTCCACAGCCGCGCCGATGTCGAAGCCCTGCTAGGCAGATTCGATATCGAATATTTCGTGGAGGAAGAAGATGACTCGACCACCCCGCGCGGCGAGGCGAAACACTGGCACCTGTTTCACATTGTGGCACGCCGCCTGGGATCAGACGCCTGACGAACCGACCTATTTTCCCCAATCGAACAGCGCGGGTTCCTTGGCCAGGAAGCGTTTGACCGCATCGCGATGATAGTCGCCGGCGTTGGCTTCGGCCTGCGCATCGGCCTCTGCGTCTAGGGCGGTTTTGCGATCGGTCTCGAGGGCCGATCCCATCACGCGCTTGGCGATCCCGATGGCATCAGGGGAGGCGTTTGCGAATTTCGCCGCGAAGCTCTGCGCGTGGGCCAGCAGCCGGTCTCCGTCGAGAGTTTCGAGTACCAGCCCGAGGTCGTGTGCGTCCCCGGCGCTGAGTTCGCGTGCGGTCAGCACCAGGTCCTTGGCACGTTGCAGGCCGACGAGGCGCGGCAGCAGATACATGGCGCCCCAGTCGGGCACGAGGCCGATCCGCCCGAACGACATGATGAACCGCGCGTTGTTCGCGGCGAACACGAAGTCGCAGGCGATGGCGAGAGAAAAACCCGCACCCGCTGCGGCGCCGTTGACGGCCGCGATGGTCGGTATCGGCAAGTCGAGCCATCTTTCGAGTGTGGCGTGGGATTCGCGCATACGCGCGCGCATGGCGTCGGGGCCCTTGGCGGACATTTCCTGCAACACGCGCAGGTCTCCGCCCGCACAGAAGGCCTTGCCCGCCCCCGTGAGGACGACGGCGGAGATATCCTCTCCCGCCCGTTTCGAAATTTCCACGACCGCGTCCGCGAACTCGTCGCGCAGCGCGCCCCCCAGCGCGTTACGCGCCTCGGGACGGTTGAGTGTCAGCGTTGCAACGCTGTCGTGCACGTCGAGCATGAGTTCTGTGTAGGTCATGGGCTGGTTCTGCCGCCTTTTATGGTATGAGCACGGTCAGACAATATTATGCCATGTCCGCACGCAAAGCGGGCAGTGACCGAGCATCAGAATGGAGAGCGTGATGAGCGACAGTGAACTTCTCGAACCGTCCGTCGACCCCAAAAAGAAGGTCATCGGATATCGCAACGTGGTCTGCGAGAATCCCGCGGGCGGCGCACGCACGGTGGTGTCCGTGCGCGACACGCCGGGCTTTGTCATCGATGAGCCAACGGAACGCGGCGGCACCAATATGGGGCCGACACCGGTCGAGTCCGTGATGGGCGGCCTGTGCGGCTGCGACGCGGCGATCACCCATCAGGTCGCGCATATCATGAAGTTCGAGTATGGCGATGTGAACTACACCTGCGACGCCGAAATCGACGTGCGCGGCGCGAAGGGTGTTACGGGTGTGCGCCCCTATTTCGAGAAGGTTGCGGTGAAGAAGGTCTTCCGAACCAACGAGAGCCCCGAGCGGGTCGAGAAGCTCAAGGCGAATGTCGAGCAGCGCTGTCCGGTCAGCAACCTGATCCGCGACGCGGGTGTCGACCTCCACATCGAGTGGGTCGTCGAGCCCATGTAGTGGACCCGGGACCGGGTGGAGCACCCGGTCCCGATATAAGCAGGGTTATCGCTTGAGTCGGGCGGCCTCGCCCAGGATCGCGCAGACGGCTGCCGTGTCTTCATCCTGGCGGCCCTGAGCCATGCCCGCGACATAGATGTCGGAGCAGGCGGTGAACAGCGGGGTCGGGCATTCGACGCTTTTGGCGAAGGCGCCTATCACGGACATGTCCTTCTGCCAGACCGAAATCTTCATCGTTGCATCCGAGTAATCATCGGCCACCATCATCGGGCCGCGCACTTCGAACATGCGTGATGTCCCCGCACTGTCGCTGATCACATCGTAGATCACCTGCGGGTCGAGTCCGCCCTTCATGCCCATGACCATGGCCTCTGCGGCGGCGATGTTGTGGATCGCGACGAGATGGTTGGCGACATACTTCATGCGGCTGCCGTTGCCGAACTCGCCGACATAGTAATGCGCCCGCGCGAAACCCTCGATCACCTCGGCGCAGACATTGGCGGCCGTCTCGTCGCCACTCAGATAGACCGCGAGATCCTTCTCGCGCGCCTGGGCGCCCGTGCCCGAAAGGGGCGCGTCGAGCATGGTCACACCGGCGGCCGCGAGCGCGTCATGGTTGCGCTGCTTGTCCTCGATCGGGAAGGTCGAGCATTCCATGATGATCACATCCGTATTGCCGGCGGATGCGATTCCGTTGTCGCCGGTGCACACCGCGTCCAGCGCACCCGTGGTGGGCAGCGACGTGATCACGATGTCGGACGACTGGGCTACCTCGGCGGGTGAGCCGGCAACCGTGCCACCCTTTCCGGCCAGCTCGTCACAGCGCGCGGGATCGAGATCGAACCCCGTGACCGTGTAGCCGGATTTCAGAAAATTGCCCGATATGGCGGATCCCATAATACCCAGGCCGACAAGGCCGATGCGCTTCGTCATGGAACAAACACTCCCTGTTTCGTGTCCGGCATTGCCTGCCGGTGGATTTTGCTGCGGCGGTTTATATCATCATCTGGTCCCTGTGCGAGTGACGGGGCGCGACGCGGGCGGCGGGGACGTGCTATGGCGCGCATGATTGATTGCGGTCCTATGTGAATGAACTATCTCACTTTCCTGCGCGCCAATTTTCGATTCATCGGCTTCGGGTTCCTCCTGACGATGTTGTCGAGCTACGGCCAGACTTTCTATGTCGCGCTGTATGGCGCGGAGATCCGCGCCGAGTTCGGGCTCGGCCATGGCAGTTTCGGTGCCGTTTTCTCCGCTGTCAGTATCGTGTCTGCCGTATCTCTGATCTGGCTCGGGCGGCTGATCGACCGGGTCGATCTGCGCCGCTATACGGCCGTGGCGCTCCTCGCGTTGACCGGCTCAATGGTCGCGCTTTCGTTTGCGCATGCGCTCTGGCTGTTCGCGCTGGCGCTTTTTGTCACGCGGCTGTGCGGCCAGGGGCTGATGTTTCACATCATGGGCACCGCCATGGCGCGGTATTTCTCGCAGGATCGCGGCAAGGCGCTGAGCCTCTCGGGGCTTGGCCTGGCCGTCGGTGAGACGATCCTGCCCATCACGACGGTGGCGCTGATCGCGGCGATCGGCTGGCGGAATGTGTGGTTGGCCACGGGCCTGGTTACCGCGGCGGCGCTTCTTGTGTTGGTGCCGATGGCCCTGAAAGGCTTCGACCGCCGGCACGCAGACTATCTCGCCCGGCAATCCGGGGCTGCGGGTCAGCCGGGTGCCGGCCGCGACTGGACCCGGCTGGAAGTGCTTCTTGACCCCCGCTACCTGGGGGCGATGGCGTTGTTGCTGGCCTATCCCTTCGTCGCCACCGGCGTGCTGTTTCACCAGGCCTTCATCGCCGAAGTGCGAGGCTGGCCGATCGAACTTCTCGCCACAGGGCTCATCTCGATGGCCTTCATGAAGGTTCTCACGTCGCTTGTGATCGGGCCGATGATCGACCGGCGCGGCGCGGTGCGCCTGATAACCGGCTCAGCGTTGCCCTTTATTGCGTGTTTCGTCGCGCTTGGTGCATCGGACAACCCGTTGATGCCCTATGTGTTCCTGGGTGCGCTGGGGGTCGGGATCGGGATGTTACAGCCCATCATGTCGGCCATGTTCGCCGAGATGTACGGGGTCCGGAATCTCGGGGGCATCCGCGCGATGTCGGTGTCCGCGATGGTGTTGTCGGCCGCCGCCGCACCGGCCACTTTCGGATACGCGTTCGATCTCGGCGTCTCGATCGAGGCGGTGACCATCACCTGTACCGCCTATATGGCGCTCGCTGCCGGGCTCACCTCCACGGTTTTGCGGCGGCACCCGGTTCACACGAGCGACTAATACGATCTACCCGTTTTTCGGGTATTAACCGTTTTTCAATTCGCTGCGGATAACCTGTTTGCTGGTGCCGGATGGTGATCTTCCGGCCAAGCGGGAAGGTTTCCATGTCACTGAACACACTCGTTGCTGTTCTGGTCGGTTTTGGCCTGTTTATCGCGGCGATCGCCCTGAGTACGAACAACTATTACGTGTTCCTGAGCGGTGCGGGCGCGATCCTTGTACTCGGCGGGACCCTCGCGTCGACCTTCATCAGCTATGAGTACACCTATGTTCTCGACGGGCTGCGCGGCATCATGGGCGCGTTCCGGATCGATCGCCGTGGCCGCTCTCGCCTGAACGCCGAGGTTGGTCGGGTCATTCGCTGGGCCTATCTGGTCCAGAAGGAAGGCATCGTCAGCCTCGATGCGGAAGCCAAGAAGACCCCGGGTTGGGACGGTGGCTTCCTGCGGTTCGGTGTCGAACTTCTCACCTCCGAATATGACGGCACGAAGGTCCAGTCGATACTCGGCAACGTGATTGAATTGACCTATGAGCGAAACATGGTCGGTGCGCAGGTGTTGCGCAGCATGGCTACGACCGCGCCCGCATTCGGGATGGTCGGCACACTGATCGGCCTGATCATCATGCTCGACAGTATGGGTGATGACCCGGGCCAGATCGGTGCCGGGCTGGCTGTCGCGCTGGTCACGACCCTCTACGGGATCATGCTCGCCCGCCTGGTGTTCGCACCCGCCGCGGCGAAGCTCCAGCAGCGCGAGGAAATTTTCCGCTTCCGCAATTATATGATCGTGGAAGGTCTCTCGATGCTGGCGGACAAGGCAAGCCCACGGGTCATTCAGGACCACATGAACAGTTATCTCGACCCGACCATCCGCTACGACATCGACCGGCAGTTGAAAAACCGCCCGGGCAATGCGCCCGCCAAGGGCAAGGCGAAACCCGCAGGCGCGGCAGCCTGAGCCGGGTGATGCTCGGTCCCCGCAAATCTTTCTACCGTCCGCTGCGCCAGGCTCAGCCGGACGGCGACAATGCATGGCTGCTGACCTTCGCCGACGCCATGACGCTGTTGCTGGCGTTCTTTGTCATGCTTGTGAGCTTCTCGAAAGTCGACATGCTGACCTTCGAACAGGTGAAGGCCGGCATTGCCCGCGATCTCGGCCAGCGCTCGATCACGCGGCCGGCCGCACAGCTGCGCGCCGAACTGGATACGTTGGTCGATTCCCTCGGGGTTGCCGATGCGGTTCGTGTCGACACCTTCGAGCGCGGCATTGTGCTGGAACTGGCGGCGAACGCGTTTTATCAGCCGGGTGCCGCGACCTTGCGCCCTGAGGCGCGGCCTATCCTTGAGAGTGTTGCGGCAACTCTGCGCACGCCGGTTTACAGCAAGTTCAAGATCGCCGTCGAAGGCCATACGGATGACAATCCGATTACAAACGACCGCTTCGCGTCGAACTGGGAACTGTCTGCCGCGCGTGCGACCAATGTGGTGCGGCTGTTCGGCGATGCGGAGATCCCGGTCCACCGGATGCGCGGTGTGGCCTATGCCGAAACCCAGCCGAAGGTTCCGAACCGTGATGGCGCCGGCAACCCGCTGCCCGAAAACCAGGCTAGGAATCGCCGGATTATCATTCGCGTTCACCGCTGATCTGGTTGCCTCCGGGCGACCTGCGAATTGACATTTCGCTGCCGAACCGTAGCGTGTGCGTCGTTTATCGTTGATTGCTGCACGGGTTATCGAAAATGGAATTCGCGACCGAGTTCTGGGTCTCGCTGGTTGATTTCTGGAAGCTGACCATGGACGTGCTCCGGGACACCGCGTTCGGCACGAGTTTTGGGCGCATTCTTGTAGCAATCTTCATTTTTGCACTGCTTCTCGTGCTGCGTGGCCTTTTCGCGCGCTTCTTTATCGGTTGGCTCAAACGGCTGGCCCGCAGGACGAAGAATACGGTCGACGACCAGATGATCGATTCTCTGGAAAAACCGCTGCGGTTTGCTCCGATCATTCTGGGTTTCTTCGTGGTGACAGAGATGTTCAAGCTCTCGGGCGAATTCGACCAAATCGCCTTGCGGGTGACCGAATCCCTGATCGTTTTCACGCTGTTCTGGGGGGTGATTTCGCTGGTCGAACCCATGTCGCGGATTTTCTCGAATTTGCGCGACGTGTTGTCGGTCACGATGGTCGCGTGGATCATCAAGGCGATCAAGCTGATGCTCGGGTTGATCGGCGCGGCGGCCATTCTCGAATTGTGGGGCGTCCAGATCGGGCCGCTGATCGCCGGGCTCGGCCTTTTCGGCCTGGCGGGGGCGCTCGCGGCACAGGACCTCTTCAAGAATTTGTTGTCCGGGGTTTTGATCCTCGGCGAGAAGCGCTTCCACCCAGGCGACTGGATCAAAGTGGATGGTGTTGTTGAGGGCACGGTCGAAACGATCGGCTTCCGGTCCACGATGGTGCGCCAGTTCGACAAGGCGGCCGTCCAGGTACCCAATGCCAAGCTCGCCGATACCGCGGTGATCAATTTTTCCGAGATGACCCATCGGCGCATCTACTGGAAGATCGGTGTGCTCTACGACACGTCGGCGGCCCAGCTGCGTGAAATACGCGACGGGATCGAAGCCTATATCATCGGCGATGAGGCATTCGCGGACCCCAAGGATGTCGCCACGTTCGTGCGTATTGACAGCTTCAACGACAGCAGCATCGACATCATGGTCTATTGCTTCACGAAGACCACGAACTGGGGTGAGTGGCTGGTGATCAAGGAAGCGCTTGCCTATCGGATCAAGGACATCGTTGAAGGCGCGGGCTCCGGTTTTGCCTTCCCGAGCCGCTCGCTCTATGTCGAGGCGTTGCCCGGCAGCGGCCCGGAGACCTACACCCCGCCCGATGAGCCTGTCGACACCCCGTCGGCATCCGCCGCCGTTCAGGCGGCGGCCGCTGTGGGCAATGTGTCCGGCGACGGCGAGGGCTAGCCCCGGCGTTCTTCTGCGCGCCGCGCCGCCTCGTCTTCCAGCGCTTCGGCGTCGGCCGCATCTATCACGTGAATTGCCAATCTGTATCCAAAACCCGCACGCGCCATCGCCGCGAGGTCGCGGTCGCGCCGTGCGTCCCGGTCGTCGCGCCGCCACGGGCCGAGGCGGCGGCGCTGGGCATGACGGCATGCGGCGGTGAACTCGGCGTCCGGATCGGATAGTTCCAACGCCTGCATGGCGGCCGCGATATCGTCGTGACCGACGCCTTTGACCTTCAGGGACATTTCGATTTTGCGACGCGAGGCGCCGGATCGGTGCAGGCTCGCCGCCCGGTTCTCGGCGTATAATCTGTCGTTCACCAGCTTTCGCTGGACGAAGTCCGCGACGATGTCGTCCACCCATTGGGTGGCTTCTTCCATGTCCGTGTCGTGCAGGCGTTTCGACCGGCGAACCCGGCGCATCAATACCTCGTGCAGGTTGGCCGCAGAGGTCGCGTAGCGGTCGATATAGGACAGGGCGGCCTTGCGCAGGCGTTCCTGGGTCGCCGGCTTCGGCTTGCGGCGTGGTTTACCGTCGCGTCCCCTGTTTGCGCGTTCTTCGGTTGCTGGCTCGTCGTTCATGGGTCCACCGCTTGCCGTGCGCCGGGCACGCGCATAAGTTCCGCTCCATGGAGACAGGAATGACGGAAATGACGAGAGGCCGGGCAGGTGCGGGCGATGCGCCGCGCGTGCGCAGTTTCGGCTATGTGAACTGGCGGGGTGTGTGGACGCTGTATCACCGCGAGGTCAAACGCTTCCTGAAAGTGTTCACCCAAACTATAGCAGCCCCCGTTGTCACCACATTGCTGTTCTACACCATCTTCAGCGTGGCACTCGAAAATCGCGTCGGCACGGTCGGGTCGGTACCTTTTGTCGTGTTTCTGGCCCCGGGTCTGATCATGATGACGATTCTACAGAATTCGTTCGCCAACACGTCGTCCTCGATCATGGTCTCGAAGGTGCAGGGCAATATCGTGGACGTGCTGATGCCGCCGATCAGCCCGCTCGAGATGATGTGCGCCTATATTGCCGGCGGCGTGACGCGGGGCATGATTGTTGCGACCGCGTCGACGACGGCGATGTTTTTCCTGGTCGATCTGCCGTTCGCCAATCCTGCGGCAATCGCGTTCTTTGCGCTGTCGGCGTCGGTCATGCTGGCGCTGCTCGGGATGATCGGAGGGATCTGGGCCGACAAGTTCGACCATATGGCCGCGATTACGAATTTCGTCATCGTCCCGCTCTCGTTCCTGTCAGGCACGTTCTACTCGATCAAGCGGTTGCCCGAGGCCTGGCAGTTCTTCGCCCAGTTCAATCCTTTCTTTTATGCCATCGACGGCTTCCGTTACGGATTTATCGGGCAGGGGGATGCCGGATTCTGGCTCGGCGCCGCCGTGATGCTTGGTATCGACCTGCTGCTGTTCCTGATCGTCCACCGCATGCTCGTCACCGGCTACAAACTAAAGTCCTGATCGCGGGATGTCTCTGCGCGACGGCATAATCCTTGGCGGCCGACCGACCGCGCGCCGCTTTGGCGTCGTCAACTATCGCGGGCTGGCGACGATGTATATGCGCGAGATGCTGCGCGGATTCAAAATCTGGGGCATCACCCTGGCGGCGCCGACGGTCCGCGCTTTGCTGTTCGCCGGTGTATTCGGACTGGCGATCGACCGACCGGGCGCCATGATGGGCGGGTTGCCGTTCATCGATTTCCTCTTGCCGGGTCTCGTCGCGGTGGCCGCGCTGGAACGGTCTTTCCAGTCCAGCGCCTTCTCCATCGTCTACGACAAGAATGAGGGAATTTTTGTCGATCTGGCCATGCTGCCGCTCACCCCGGGAGAGATCGTGTTTGGCTACGCCGCGGCGTCGGTCTCGGCGAGTCTGATCGTGGGCGCCGTCGTTTGGGCCGCCTTGTTGCTGGTGGGCGGCGCTGTGCCCGTGTCGCCGCTGGTCCTGGTGTTCTTTGTGGCGCTTGGTTCCCTGATGATTGCGCTGTTCAGCCAGATCACCGGGCTGTGGGCACGCAAATGGGATTATCTGGAATCCGTCCAAACCTTCATCTTCATGCCCTTCGTGTTTCTGTCAGGCGTGTTTTT
The DNA here is from genome assembly GCA_965205535.1 of Alphaproteobacteria bacterium. Lineage (GTDB taxonomy): Bacteria > Pseudomonadota > Alphaproteobacteria > UBA6615 > UBA6615 > UBA8079. Next base: position 1,590,450 of record CBDBHH010000005.1, read on the forward strand.
CTCAATCGATGAATTGTCGGCCGGTGCGCAGCCATTTGCTCGGGCAAACCCGGTCTTCTATATCGTCGACGGGATCCGGTTTGCGATCACCGGCAGGGCCGATGCCAATCCCTGGGTCGGTGCGGGCGTGTGCATTGCCGTGATCGTGGTTCTCTGGGCCATCGTGTACCGGCTGTTCGCGACGGGTTACAGGATGAAGAGTTAGGCGCGAGTTCCGCCTCTTGCGCCGTTGACTTCCGCAGCGCCTTTTTCGATAGTCACCGCCTTTTTCGCGGGCGCATTGGGGCGTCGCGCGTATCGGTGAGTTTGGAGATTGAGATCATGAACGCGGTGATGCCGAATTACGGTTATCCGACCGTCTCGTTCGAGCGGGGCGAGGGTGCCTATCTGTTCGATACGGATGGCCGACGCTATCTCGATTTTGCGACCGGCATTGCCGTGAATTCATTGGGCCACAGCCACCCGGCGCTGGTGAACGCGCTGAAGGAACAGGCCGAACGGCTTTGGCATGTGTCCAACCTCTACGCCATTCCCGACCAGGTCCGGATGGCCGAACGCCTGTGCGCGCTGTCGTTCGCCGACGGGGTGTTCTTCTGCAACTCTGGCACGGAGGCGATGGAGGGCTCGGTCAAGGCGGCCCGGCGGTTCCACGCCGAGAACGGTCACCCGGAGAAGTGGCGTTCGATTACCCTCGAGGGCTCGTTCCACGGGCGGACGATCGCCATGCTGTCGGCTTCCAAAAACCCCAAGCATCTGGACGGGTTTGGTGATCCGGCCGACGGCTTCGACATTGTGCCGGTCCACAACATGAATGCGCTGCGCGATGCGATCACGCCGGAGACGGCAGCGATCGTCGCCGAGCCGATCCAGGGGGAAGGCGGCCTGCGGCCGCTCGAAGAATCCTATCTGCGCGATCTCCGCGCCGCCGCGGACGAGTTCGGGTTGCTTCTGGTGTTCGACGAGGTCCAGACCGGGTTCGGCCGGACGGGCAAGCTTTTCGCCCATGAATGGTCGGGTGTGACGCCCGATGTAATGGCTTGCGCGAAAGGTATCGCGGGTGGTTTTCCATGCGGCGCGGTGCTCGCCACTGATGCGGTTGCCTCCGCGATGACGGCGGGATCTCACGGCAGCACCTTCGGCGGCAACCCGCTGGCGATGGCCGTGGCGAATGCGAACCTCGACGTGCTGACGGGTGAGGGATTTCTCGACGACGTCGTTCGCTCGGGCGATGCATTGCGGGCGGGGTTGCGTGACATCTCCAGCCGGTATCCGGGAATCATCACGGATGTGCGCGGCCAGGGGCTGATGATCGGCATGGTCGTCGATCCGGCGTTTACGAACGGGCAGCTGGGTGATGCGGCGCGTGAAGAAAATCTGCTCACGGTCGTGGCTGGCGAAAATGTTCTGCGCATGCTGCCGCCGCTGATTATCGGCGAGAGCGAGATTGCCGAAGCGGTCGACGCGATTGACAAGGCGTGCGCCGCACTCGCAAGTGCTGGCGATGCCTGAGCTCAGAAATTTTCTCGATCTGGACCAGATCGACGCCGCCATATTGCGGGACATCATCGATGTCAGCGCCCGGATAAAGGCATCCGGCGAACGTACCCCGCTGCTCGCCGACCGGACGCTCGCGATGGTCTTCGAGAAGCCGAGCACGCGCACCCGGGTGTCATTCGAAGTGGCGATGCAGACGCTCGGCGGCAATGTCGTCCTGCTCGAACCGAACGGTTCTCAGCTCGGCCGCGGCGAGACCGTGGCCGATACGGCGCGCATCCTGTCCCAATATGTCGATGTCATCATGTACCGGACGTCGTCGGTGGCGAACCTCGAGGAGATGGCGGGCGCGGCAACCGTGCCGGTGATCAACGGGCTGACGGATCGGTCACACCCGTGCCAGATCATGGCCGATATCATGACCTTCGAAGAGGAAGTCGGCCCGATCGCAGGCAAGGTGGTTGCGTGGAGCGGCGACAGCAACAACGTCGCAAACTCCTGGATTCATGCCGCCGTCCATTTCGGCTTCGAGTTTCGTGTCGCGTCGCCGCCGGATTTGCGCCCGCCACAGGATATTCTCGACTGGGCCAGCGCGAACGGCGGCAATATTTCCGTCGGGGATGATCCGGTCGCCGCCGTGTCGGGCGCGGACTGCGTGGTCACCGATACCTGGGTATCCATGGGTGACAAGAAAGCCGACAAACGCCGGGCATTGCTCGCACCGTATCGTGTTGATGCGGCGTTGATGGCAAAGGCCGGGCCCGGGGCCGTGTTCATGCATTGTCTGCCGGTCTATCGCGGTGACGAGGTGACGGTCGACATTGTGGATGGCCCGCAATCGGTTGTCTGGACCGAAGCCGGGAACCGGCTCCACGCACAGAAGGGAATTCTTCTCTGGTGCCTGCTTGGGAGCACGGCCTTTGCCTGATGCGGGTGGTGAACCCGATCGGCGCGGACCGGACCGGCCGGTGGATGATCTGATCCAGCCGTTTCAGCTGGAATCCGGTGATGACGGTGAAGCAAAGCTGAGTGGCCGCCTGGCGCGGCTCGGTGATGCTGTCGATGACGCTTTGAACCGGCACGACTATCCCGAACCGGTCGCGGAGTTGCTCGGTGAGGCGCTGGCGCTGAGCGCCACGCTGGCGGGCGCGCTCAAGTTCGACGGTATATTCACCCTGCAAATACAAGGCGACGGCCCGGTGTCCCTGCTGTTGGCGGATGTACAGACCGCGGACGGGGCCGAACGTTATCTGGTCCGCGGTTATGCGAAGTATGATGACGCGGCCCTGGAGGCGCATGCGGCAGGCGACAGCCTTCTTGGAAAGGGATACTTTGCACTCACCGTCGACCAGGGAACCCACACGGACCGCTATCAGGGCACGGTCGAAATCACAGGCACTACCCTGGCGGAATGCGCCCAGCACTATTTCCGTCAATCTCAGCAGATGGATGCCGCTATCACCGTGTCGGCGGGGCGCACGGGGCCGGATGGCGCGTGGCGCGCGGGTGCCATAATGGTGCAGCGGATCGCCGACGATCCCAATCTCCAACTCCCGTCGGATGACGGGGATGACACCTGGCGCCGGGTGATGATGCTCATGGCGACGGGAACCGAAACCGAGATGCTGGATCCCGCGTTGAGCGCCGAGCGCTATCTGTTTCGTCTTTTCCACGAGGAAGGTGTGCGCGTGACCGACCCTCGGCCTGTCGCCCGGGGGTGCCGTTGTTCCTCGGAACGGGTGTTCAATGTCCTGGTCCAGTTGCCGCGCGAGGATCTTCACGACCTGGCGGTTGATGGCAATCTCGAGGTGACTTGTGAGTTTTGTAGTGAGATCTACAGCTTTACACCCGAGGCCGTAGAGGCGCACGCGGCGGAAAACACCGCCGGACAAACCACCAACCCCGTCATCGAATCGCCCGAATCTCCCGCTAAGTGATCTATTAGAGATCGATTTTCGGGGTAACCGGGGAGGTTGGTTCATGTACCGATTTAACAGGCGCACCGCGTTGGCCGGGCTGTCGGGCCTCATTCTTGCCGCGTGTACGACGCCGGCTCCTACCCCCCAGTTTCCCGAACTCACCTTCAACCATCTGCCGCTCATTCGTCTCGATGCCGCGACGCTGGAGATCGTGGATGAATTCAAGTCGCCATTCGCCGCACCCAATGTCGAGCATCTGATGCCCGTGTCGCCGGCGGTGGCCATGCGGCGCTGGGCGACGGACCGGCTCAAGCCGGTTGGCAGCGGCGGGCAGATCATTTTCACGATCGCCGATGCGGGTGTCATCGAAACAGCCCTGGCGCCGACACGCGGGGTGCGCGGTGTCGTCACCAAGGACCAGTCCGAGCGTTATGACGCCAAGCTGCTTGTTCGTATTTCCGTGGATGGTGGCGACAATCGCCGCCGCGGCGAAGTGAGTGCGGACGCGATGCGCAGCCGTACCGTGATCGAGGGCATTTCTCTGAATGAGCGCGAAGAAATCTGGTTCCAGATGACGGAAGAGCTGGTCACCGATATGAACGAAGAGCTCGACACCGCTATTCGCTCCTTCCTGCAGCCGTTTCTGGTGGCCACGCCCTAGAGTCTGCACCCAGCCGTCTGGCGGTCAGGGAATCGGCGCTCAGGGAATTGGTGCTCCGGCCACACACCAATCCTGTAACCGGTTGAGGAACGTCGCACAGGCGTCCAGTTCCTTTTCGGCAATCCATTCATCGGCTTGATGCGCCTGTGCGATATCGCCCGGGCCGCAAAGGACCGTGGGAATTCCATGCTGCTGGAACTGGCTGGCGTCGGCTACATAGGCAGCCGTGTGTGTGGCGTTCGCCCCGGTCAGGTGACGCACGAGGCGCTCGGCCGGTGAGCCCGGATCTGCACGCAATGGCGGCACGGCCGCGAGCGGTGACAGATGCACATCGCCATCCGGATGGACGGACTTGATTCGCGGGCGCAGTTCGTCGTCCAGATAGGTTCTTACCCGGGCCTCGATCGCGTCCGCGTCGGCCTCGGGCAGGGGGCGAAATTCCCACGACACCGTGCAGCGTTCGGCGATGATATTCAGCGCCTCACCGCCTGCGATCTGGCCGACATTGAATGTGGTCCAGGGCGGGGTGAACCCGCTTTTGGGCATCGCGGCTGCCTTGGCTTCCGCGGCCATGGCGGACAGGAAGGCAATGAAATCAGCGGCGAAACCGATGGCGTTTGCGCCAAGATGCGGCGCGCTGGAATGGGCCGCGACACCGGTGAAGACTGTCTCGAAACCGCGGATACCCTTATGGGCGGTGACAATCTGCATTTTTGTGGGTTCGCCGACAATCGTGAGAGCCGGCATCGGCACGGCGTCACCCAGTCGTGCGATCATCCGCCCGACACCCCGGCACCCGACCTCTTCGTCATAGGACAGGGCGATGTGGACCGGCGTTTGCAACTCTGCGGCCGCAAGTGCGGGTACCTTGTCGAGCACCGCGGCGATGAACCCCTTCATGTCCGCCGATCCACGCGCATACTGGCGGGCCTCGCCGTCGACATGTCGTGCCGTCAGCTCGAACGGATCGCTGGTCCAGTCCTGACCGGTTACCGGCACCACGTCGGTATGGCCGGAAAGGACCACGCCGCCCTCGCGGTCGGGTCCGATCGTGGCCAGCAGGTTCGACTTGGCGCCGTCGTCGCTTTCGATGCGCTGGGATTGCACCCCGTGGCGCGCCAGATAGTCCTCAATGAACGAGATCAGATCGAGATTTGACCTGTGAGATGTCGTGTCGAAGCCGACCAGTTGGGCCAATAACTCGATGGTGCGGCTCGGCGCATCCGGCATGATCAGCTTCTCCAGAATGCTGGCGTCAGGATGACCAGAACCGTAAACAGCTCAAGCCGCCCGAGCAGCATGCCGGCCGAAAGCATCCATTTTGCCGCGTCGGGCAAATCCGCAAACGAGCCCATCGGGCCGATCGTGGGCCCGAGGCCCGGTCCGACGTTCGAGATCGCCGTCGCGGCACCGGACAGGCTCGTCAGGAAGTCCAGTCCGAGCGCGCTCAGGCCTAGGGCCAGAAGAATGAAAACGAGGATGTAGAAGAACACAAAACCGAGGACCGACAGGGCGATCTCTTCGGTGATCGGGTTTCGATTGTAGTGTGGAATGAACACGCCGTGCGGTTGCAGCAGGCGTTTGATATGCATCGTCGCGATGGCGTAGAGCACCTGGAAACGGAATATCTTGATCCCGCAGGTGGTCGAACCCGCACAGCCACCGATAAACATGATCACGAAAAACACGATCAACGCGAAGCTGCCCCAGTTGTCGAACGCGGCGGATACGTATCCGGTCCCCGTGACAATCGACACGCCGTTGAAGGTTGCAGTGCGGATGGATGCGCCGAGCGGCATGTCCTGGGCGAGGTACAGACTGGCGCTCAGGATCGCCATGATTGCCACGACGATGGCCAGGAACCAGCAGACCTGGGAATCGTGCAGCAATCCCGTGGGTCGGCCACGCGCCGCCTGAAGATAGAGAACGAATGGCAGGGACCCGACGATCATGAAAACGATGGCGATGATGTCGATGCCGGTTCTGTCGAACACGCCGATGCTGTTGTCGGAGGTCGAAAATCCGCCGGTTGCAATCGTCGTCATGGCGTGGGCAATGGCATCGAAGCCGGGCATGCCGGCCAGCCAGTAGCCGAGCGCACAAACAAGGGTCAGCGCCAGATAGATCGATCCGATCGCTGTCGATGTCTGGGCCGCGCGGGGCAGGACCTTCTCGGAGGTGTCAGAGCTTTCAAGCCGGAATATCTGCATGCCGCCGACCTGCAGCATCGGGAGGACGGCAATCGCCATGACGATGATACCGATGCCGCCGAGCCACTGGAGCAGCGCGCGCCAGAGCAGGATTCCAGGCGGCGCGGAGTCGAGCCCGATGATCACCGTGGAGCCGGTCGTGGTAATCCCCGACATCGCCTCGAAAAACGCATCGGCGAAGCTCAAATTCAGGCCCGCGAACACGAACGGCAATGCCGCGAACACGGTCAGGCCGAGCCAGCTTGCCGTGGTCAGGACAAAGGCTTCGCGGATGCCGACCTTCATGTCGCCGCCGCGCATTGTCAGGATCAGCGAGACGCCGATAAACAACGTCAGACCCGCGGAGGCGAGGAAGACCTGCCAATCGTCGTTGCCGCTCGCCGCATCGACCAGCGCCGGCAGAAACATGGCGATGGACAATGTCGTGAGCAGAATGCCCAGAATGAAGAGAATGGGTCGGAAATCTAGCACGTGGATCTCTCGTGGCCCGGTTGATGCCCGTGGTCTGAATACGCCGACGGGCGGGTGTGCGGCGGATGATTGGTGAAAAGCGGCAGTCTGTCCAGCGCGACAATCAGATCAGGATGATGAACCCGGCTGGATGTTCCCGATAAACGACAGAAACTCGCGCCGCGTATCCGAGGATTCACGAAATGCGCCCAGCATCCGGCTGGTCACCATGACCACGCCCGGTTTGTGAACGCCGCGGGTCGTCATGCACTGATGTTCTGCCTCGATGACGACCGCGACACCCTTCGGGTGCAGCACGTCGTTGATGCAATTGGCGATCTGGGCGGTAAGTTTTTCTTGAATCTGCAATCGCTTGGCATAGGCCTCGGCGACCCGCGCGAGCTTGCTTATGCCGACGACGCGATTCTGCGGCAGGTAGCCGATATGAATCTTGCCGAGGATCGGTGCCAGATGATGTTCGCAATAGGATTCGAGCCGGATGTCGCGCAACACGACCATCTCGTCATAGCCCTCGACTTCCTCGAAGGTGCGCTCCAGATAGGCGAGCGGATCCTCGCGGTATCCAGCGAAAAATTCCTCGAACGCGCGTGCCACGCGGGCCGGCGTATCGACCAGACCCTCGCGTGCGGGGTCGTCGCCGGCCCAGCGCAGAAGTGTGCGGACGGCGTCTTCGGCCTGGGCGCGGTCTGGCGCTGGCATCGTGTTTCCCGGCTTATCGTCTGGCATGGTCTCTTCCGATTTGTCCGGCCGCGAAGCGGCGGGTGCGAAAGTCAGTTCGGTCGTACGACCTGGTGCGGGCTGTCGAGTGAGAACGCCGGAATGTTGATTTCGAGCAAATCACCGTCATCGGTCTGCATCTGGTAAGAGCCAACCATGATCCCCGAGGGCGTGGCGAGTGGCGTGCCGCTGGTATACTCGAAGGTTTCACCCGGCTCCAGAACCGGTTGTTCGCCGACAACGCCGGACCCGCGCACTTCCTGGACAAGCCCGTTGGCGTCGGTGATGTGCCAGTAGCGCGAACGCAGCTGCACGGTGTCGGGTCCGCAATTCTCGATGCGCACCTGATAAGCCCATACGAAATGGTCCTCGTCGGGCTCCGACTGGTCCTCGAGGAATATAGGTGTCACCGTGACCGAGATGTCCTTGGTTGTCTGGTTGTACATCTGGTCGTAGATCTGTTCGTACATCTGCTTGTGCCTGAATCCGGTGCTGTGCCGCACATTTGTGCGTCTCAACGCAAATTTCGGGGCGATTTGGCTACATGACGGCCCAAAAGTCCACCCTGTCAGCCTGTAACATTGTTGCCATGGGCGCGCTGGTCCCGGTTGTGCGGCCGGAGGTCGTTCACTATAGAGTCGGCCTCCCAATGCGGGTGTAGTTCAATGGTAGAACGGCAGCTTCCCAAGCTGCATACGAGGGTTCGATTCCCTTCACCCGCTCCATTTACCCCAGAGCGTATAATCGCCGCGTGGCTGGCGATTTCGCAGGCGGGCGCGTAGCGGGACCGGGTGATGGATACCCAGAAAATCGCGATAGCGGGTGGCGGCATCGGCGGGTTGTCCGCAGCGTTGGGCCTGTCCAACAAGGGATTCGACGTCGTCGTCCTGGAAAAGGCCTCGGAACTGGGAGAAATAGGCGCTGGAATCCAGCTCGGGCCGAATGCATTCCATGCGCTCGATTACTTCGGTGTCGGCACCGCCGCCCGCGCGAAAGCCGTTTTCATCGACATGCTGCGCCTGATGGATGCGGTCAGCGGTGACGAAATCACACACATACCCCTCGATGAACCATTCCGGGAACGGTTCGGTAACCCTTATGCGGTGATTCACCGGGCGGACCTGCACGGCGTCCTTCTGGATGCCTGCCGGTCGCGCGAGAACATTGAGCTCCAGGTCAATTCCGAAGTTGAGGGGTATGCCCATGAAACTGCCGGCGTATCGGTGCGGCTGGCCGGCGGCGCGCATGTTCGCGCTGACGTTCTGATCGGCGCAGACGGGCTTTGGTCGAATTTGCGCGGCAGCGTGGTCGGTGACGGGGCGCCGCGCGTGTCGGGGCATTCGACCTACCGGTCGGTGATCCCGTTTGCCCAGATGCCCGAGGAACTGCGCTGGAACGCCGCCACGCTATGGGCCGGGCCCAAATGCCATATCGTCCATTACCCGTTGTCCGACTGGAAGTATTTCAACCTCGTCGTCACCTATCACAATGACGCCCCCGAGCCGGTCGCGGGCAAGCCGGTGTCGAAAGACGAAGTCCGTCAGGGCTTCGCCCATATTCATGAAAGCGCGCGACAGATCATCGAGATCGGAAATGACTGGCGTGTATGGGTGCTCTGCGACCGCGAGCCGGTTGAGAACTGGGTCGATGGTCATGTGGCTTTGTTGGGCGATGCCGCCCATCCGATGATGCAGTACTACGCTCAGGGCGCATGTATGGCGATGGAGGATGCCGTGTGCCTGTCGCACAATCTCGACGCCCACCGTTCGGACCTGCACAAAGGCCTGGTGGCCTATCAGGACCAGCGCCTGGTGCGCACCGCGCGGGTCCAGATCGGGTCGCGCGAGATCGGCGACCTCGTCTTTCATGCTGACGGCATGCACGCTCGGGTCCGGAACGAGATCATGGGTTCGATGAGTGTGGAAGATTACTATGACCGGCTGACCTGGCTTTACGGCAACACCGGGCTTAGTGCGAGCGTGGCGGCATCCTGACTCTCGGGTCGCGATCCCGTGACCTGACGTGGCATACTCGTTTCGCAGAAAAGCAAACGGATATGGAGGTCACGATGAAAACACTCGATATATCCCCCGAGGAGATGCAGAGCCGTGTGTCCCGGTTTCGGGAACTGAAACCGCTTCGGGCAGCGGAGAGTCTCGACATTCCGCAGGAAGCCAAGGACGTCATCTACGCTCGCGAACTGCTTTCGGTAATCGGACTGGGTGGCACCGAAGACACGCCGGTCAATCAGGGGGCGCCGATCCAGGGGTCGGGCGGAATCACCATGACCCATGCCGTGTGCCCGCCGGGCACCGGACCGGAGCTGCACAATCACCAGCAAACCTACGAGACTTTCACGGTGTTGCGGGGCCGGTTTGAAGTGACCTGGAACGACGACGGCGGACAGCGCGTCGAACTCGACGAGTTCGACACGATCTCGGTGCCGCCGGGTGTGTGCCGGGCATTCCGAAACATCGGTGACGATGAAGGCATCCTGCAGGTGGTGATCAGCGGCGGCGTTCACGACATGACGGATATCGCCTTTACACCGGCGATCGCGGAGAAATTGTCCGGCTTTGGCGATAACGTGGTCGAGCAGTTTGAAGAACGCGGTATGCGGTTTACCGCCGGGGTAGACGCCGCGTGACAGCAGTGCCGTTTAGCAAGTAATCGAAAAGGGCGGCCCGCGCGGTGGTTTTGTCGGGCAACCCGTTTGAAGAGGGTGGTCGATGTCTCAGCCTTCGAAGTCGGTCCATACAGCCACGCATCATCGCTGTGACACCTGCGATGTCCGCCACAAGGCGATGTGTGCCGCCGTCGATAAGGCGCAAACCGATCAACTGCAGGCGATCGTCAGTCATCGTGACTGTTCGCCGGGCCAGGTCATTTTCGAGGAAGGTGATCCCGCCGATTACGTGTTCAATATTTCCGCTGGTGAAGTGCGTCTCTACAAGCTGCTGCCGGACGGGCGCCGCCAGGTAACGGGTTTCCTGACCCCGGGTGATTTCCTCGGTTTGATTACCGAAAGTTCATACGCCTACGGCGCCGAGGCGATCGGTGCGGTTGAATTGTGCTGCATGAAGCTCAGCGGCCTCGAGCGGTTGCTTTCCGACATTCCGCCGGTTCGCGAACGATTGCTAGATATGAGCCGCGATGAGCTGGCCGCCGCGCAGGAGCAGATGCTGTTGCTGGGGCGCAAATCGGCGCGCGAGAAAATCCTCTCCTTCCTGGTGTACCGTCACAAGCATCTGGACCCGACGGGCCGAGATGCGGGTATCGAATTGCCGATGTCGCGCACGGATATCGCGGACTATCTCGGCCTGACCATCGAGACCGTCAGCCGGACATTTACCGCCCTGCGTGATGAAGGGTTGATCGAGCTGCCCAACCCTCACCATGTCGTCTTTCCCGACATCGACGCCGTGCGGGACGCCGCCGAGGCTGCATACATTTAGCTGACGGTAGTGCGGATCGCGGCCTGGCTGACTAGCTCTCGGCTGTCTTGCGTCGCCTGTTCTCCAGGCGGATCGAATAGTAATTGCCGGCGAAAATGATGACGGCACCGATCAACACCGGAAGCTCGGCGGTTTCATTGTAGAGCAGAAGCCCGACCGCCACGATCAGCGGCAGGCGCATGAAATCCATCGGCACCACGATCGTCTGGTCCGCAATCGAGAGCGCTTTGGCCGTGCAGTAGTGGGCCGACAAGCCCACGGCGCCGACGGCGAACAGCCAGAACAATTGCAACCAGTCGGGCGTGACCCAGACGGGCACCGACAGTGCCAGGCCCATGGGCAACTGAATCACTGACATATAGAGCAGGATCACGATCGGCGCGTCGGTGCGGGTCATGTATTTGGTGATCGAGAGGGTCATGGCGAAGCCGACCGCCGCACCCAGGACGGCCAGCGTGCCATGGTCAATGACGGCGACCCCGGGTCGCAGAATGATCAGGATGCCGATGAACCCGAAAGCCACAGCGACAACCCGGCCTCGATTCAATTTCTCCCCCAGGAACAGCACGGCCAGGATCGTCGCCCAGATCGGGGCCGTGAACTCGATGGCGAAGACCTCGGCCAGGGGAAGCAGGCCGATACCAGTTATCCAGCCGAGCTGGGCGGCGAAATGGACGAAGTTTCGCCCGAACTGGAGTTTGAGATTATTGGTGCGCCAGATCCTGCGTCCCATAGACACGACGAAGGGCAACAGGATCAGCAGCGCGCCCAGACTGCGGAAGAGCATGATCTCGAAACTGTGGATTTCGCCTGATAGTTCACGCACCGCGATGGCCATGAGCGTGAATGAAAGCAGCGTACCCGTCATCCAGCCGACCGCCTGAAACAGCGGTGCGGGAGATTTTGTTGGCGGCGGTGACGGTGCCGTCATGTCGATCTCATTCCGCTCGACGGCCGTGTCACCCGGTCGGTCCGAGCTCAATCGAGCCTGTCGACGGCAAGATCGTCTGCGACCCTGGCGAGGTTCTCGAGCAGCGGGTCGGGCAGGGGAACACCGTTCGCCGTGCGATCGGCATAGGCGGCGTGTGTTCCCGCGCCGGGCATCCGCACACTCTCGACGCCGGGCAGAGTAGGCGACCCGTGCATCTCGGCGATGACGGCGTCCACCTGTTTTGTGAAGTCGTCCACATCCATAAAGGCCGCGATATCGACGGCCAGGTAGAACTGGCCGGTGTTGGTGGCCGATGTCGCGTCGGCGTTCATGTCGACGACGCTCTTGCCGAAATGCGCACCGTTGAGTGTGCCTGCCAGGATGCCGAAAATCAGTGCGAGCCCGTAACCCTTGGGGCCACCGATGGGCAGAAGGTAACCGGTGTCGGCTTTGCTGGCGTCGGTCAGCGGACCGCCGTCGGGGCCGACCATCCATCCTTCGGGCATCTCGATGCCACGTTGGGCGTAGACCTTTACCTTGCCGTAGGAAGTCACGGTCGTGGCCATATCGAGGACGATGGAATCTTCCTTGTCGGCCGGGACGGACACCGCGATCGGGTTTGTCGAGAGCATCGCCTCGGTGCCGCCCCAGGGCGGCAGGTGGTTGGCGCTGCCGACCGCCACATAGAGACCGATCATGTCGTGTTCGAGCGCCATGTTCGAATATACGCCCGCCGCACCGGCATGGTTCGAATGCCGCATGCCGACCCAGGCGACACCGGTCTGCTTCGCCTTCTCAATGGCGACCTCCGCGGCCCGGTTGACGACCAGGTGACCCATCGCATTATCGCCGTCGATCAGAGCCATCGCGGTGCGTTCTTTTTCGACCTTGATATCCGGGGTCGGATTGAATCCCCGCGCCTTGAGGCGGCCGATGTAGCCAGGAAGCCGGAAGATGCCGTGAGAATCCTTGCCGAGCATGTCCCCCTCGGCCATCAGACGCGCCACGGTCGCAGCATCGGTATCGGGCATGCCTGTCGCGGAAAAGCATCGCGTCATGAAGGCCTCGATCTGGTCGCGTGTGTAGCGCTGCATCGTCTTCGCGTCGTCCGGCATGTCCACTCTCCCCGCAAACAGGTTTCTCGCTGGGCGCACCATAGACAAAAAACAGAGCGCCCGGCGAGTGGCCGGGGCAAATTACTCCTGTTCTCGCGCGGATGAAGAATGCAGCATGTACCCCGGGGGAGTAATCAACCGATGCCTGAAATCAAACTCGAAGACCGCACTGTTATTGAACTCACGGCTGACCTGCGCGACGGTCGAACAAGCGCGGCCGCGCTCGCGGATGCCGCCATTGCCAACCACGAGGCCGGCGATGCCACGTTCGGAGCCTACAAGACCTGGGACTCGTCGCGCTTTCACGCGGAGGCCGATATCGCCGACCGGGCGTTCGCGGCCGGTATCGACCTCGGGCCGCTCCAGGGAATACCGGTTTCCGTCAAGGATCTGTATGGCGTTCGCGGCTATCCGACCTTCGCCGGATCGCCGCGTGAACTGCCAGAGATGTGGCGCCATGAGGGTCCGGTCATTCGCGCGTTGCGCGGGCAGCTCGCCGCTTTTTCAGGCAAGACCCATACAGTGCAGTTTGCCTTCGGCGCCTTGGGCACGAACCCCCATTGGGGGACGCCGCAAAACCCGTGGGACGCCGACGATCATCGCGCGCCCGGTGGCTCCAGCGCGGGCGCCGGGGTGAGCCTGTGGGAGGGCTCGGCGTTGCTGGCGATGGGTACCGACACGGCGGGGTCGGTGCGCATGCCCGCCAGCATGACAGGCACCGTCGGCATCAAGACCACCCAGGGCCGTTGGTCGATCGAAGGTATCACGCCGCTGAGCAGCACGTTGGACACACCCGGCGTGCTGGCGCGTTCCGTCAGCGATGCTGCGCTCGGATTTTCGGTGATCGATCCGCAGGTGAGCGACGACCCGGACCGTTTTCTGGCTGCCGCCGAGACGGCGGATGTCGGTGACTTCCGGATTGGTGTTTGCGAGACATTTTTTGATGGCTGTGATCCCGGGGTCGCGGAGGGCGTCCGGGCCGCGCTGGCGGAGCTCGAGGCCGCGGGCGCGCGGATTACGAAAGTCGACATTCCGGACCTCGACGAGGTCGACCAGATCTTCCGGACCGGCGGGCTGTCGGCGTTCGAGTTTGCCAGCTTCATAAAGGATGAGCTGCCGGACTTCCTCGAGGATATTGACCCGATGGTGGGGTCGCGATTCGACAAGATGGCGGCGATGACCTCGAGCGACTATCGCAGCCGGTTGCGGCGGATGGCGGCACTTTCGACGGCCGCGCATGCCTCGATTGCCGGTGTACATGGTGTGGTCGGGCCGACGGTTCCGATCACGCCGCCGAAGGTCGCCGAAGTGCAGGAACCCAAGGCCTATATGAAGGCCAATCTGATGGCCGCCCGGAACACGACGGTGGCCAACCTTCTGGCGATGAGCGCGGTGACGATCCCCGTGGCGCTGGATGCGGCAAGCATGCCGGTCGGGCTGCAGGTCATGTGCGCGGGGGGCGACGATGCCCGCGCCGTGGCGATGGCCCGGGCATTCGAGAAGGTACTGGGGACCGCGCAGCAACGTCTCGGCGCGCCGCCGCTTTCTTCATAGCCTGGAGGTCAGGCGTCCGCCCGGTCGGCCAGCGCGATGATCCGTTCCATGGTCCGCAGGACCGGCCTTTCGATCAGCTTGCCGTCGACCACCACGAGGCCCGTATTGGCCTCCGCGAAGGCGGCCACGATCTTTCGGGCATGGGCGATTTCATCCGCGCTCGGTGAGAATATCTCGTTGATGATCTCGATCTGGTTGGGATGGATCGCACCCTTGCCTGTGAAGCCCAGGCGTGCGCTGGCCTCTGCCTCCTGGCGCAGGCCGTCGAAGTCTTTCAGATCGAGCCAGGGCACATCGATCGCATCGACCCCGGCGGCGGCCGCCGCATGAACAACGCGCGATCGTGCGTAGAGCAGGGGCTCCCAGGCATAATCACAGCGCAGATCTGCAGCGAGGTCGACGCCGCCGAACAACAGCGAATCAATCCGGTGGCTGGCATGGGCGATGTCGTAGGCGGCTTCGAGCCCGTGATTGGTCTCAATGATGATCTGAAGCCGAACCGGCAGGCCCAGTTCGTCGAGCTTGTCCGATACACCCCGAACCTCTTCGGCCGAGTTCACCTTTGGCAGCATCAGCGCCGGGGGCGGTGATTTGGCCTCATATATGGCCTCCAGGTCGGCACGGCCGTAGCCGCTGCCGAGTTCATTGACCCGAACGATACGTTCCACCCCGTCGTCCGCCTGGGGCTCGGCGAAAATGCCGAGCATGTTTGCCCGCGCATCGTCCTTGTCGTGGGGGGCGACACCGTCTTCGAGCTCGACGCAAACAATGTCGGCACCGGAGCCGAGGGCCTTGGTGAACATCGACGGGTCGGTGCCGGGGGAGAAGATGAAGCTGCGGCGTGGCTGAATGGGGGCGGGCATGGGTGATCTCAATGCGGTTGTGGTTCGTGGATACTCAAATACGCAAACTTCTTGCGCATGTTTCGAGACGTCCTCTCATTCGCTATGATCCGCGGAAAGCGGGACTTGGCCGGGAATAATCGGAACAAGTTTATTGCGGTTGAGCGTCGCGATCAGCGCTGCTGCATGTGATAAACCCGCACGCAGAAAAACAACAGGGAAGAGACGGCCCGAAATGTCAGCCGCCAAACCGACCGTCGCCATCCTGGTGACCATGGACACCAAGGCTCCCGAAGCGCTGTTTGTCGCGTCTTGTCTGGCGAGCGCCGGCACCACGCCCTGGATCGTCGACCTCTCCCTGATGCCGCATGACAGTGCCGGCGCGGACATGACCGGTGGTGATGTCGCCGAAGCGGGCGGACATAGCTGGGACGGCCTGGCCAACATGGATCGGCGCGCGGCGTCGGATGCCATGCTGGAGGGTGCCATCAAGGTCGTCCGCGGTCGCTTCGATGCCGGTGAGCTGGATGGCGCGATCGGTCTGGGTGGTGCCAACGGCACGACGATGGCCTGTGCGATCATGCGCGCGCTGCCTTATCTGGTGCCAAAGGCGATGGTGAGCGCGGTCGCTGCGACGGCCGCCGTCCAGTGGTATGTGGCCGAGGCGGATATCGCCATGCACGCCTCGATCGGCGATGTGGCGCTCAACCGAATCACCAAGGCCGCGATGGAAAACGCGGCCGTCGGCGTGGCCGCCGCGGCGTGCAACCGGGCGAGCAAGGCTGCCGAATCCGAAGATCATCCGCCGCTCGTGGCGATTTCTTCCTTTGGCGGTACGGCGGGCTGTGTGGATTGTGCCCAGGCGTTGCTCGAGGCGGAAGGTTTCGAGGTCATTCTGTTCCACGCCTCGGGCATCGGCGGTCGGGCGCTTGAACGCCTGGCGCGTGAAGGTGAGCTGGCCGGCGTTCTCGATATCACCACCCACGAGCTCACGGATTTTGTGACCAACGGTGTGTATGACGCGGGCGGCGAACGCCTGACCGGCGCAGGTGCCATGGGGCTGCCCCAGGTCGTGGTGCCGGGTGCGATTGATCACTCGAACTTCTGGGCCGGACAGGCGCCGGAGCGATATCGCGACCGGGAGTTCTTCCAGTACAACGCGCAAAATCTTCTGATGCGGACCAACGGGGACGAGATGGCTGAGCTCGGCCGTGCCTTCGCCGAACGGCTGAATGCCGCCAGCGGGCCGGTTCGGGTGTTGATCCCGCTCGAGGGCTATAGCGAGCACACCAAGCGCAAGACATATGATCTGGCGGAGAACGAGCTGGGCTCCTGGAAGCAACCCGAGACCGATCGCATGTTCAGCCAGTCCCTGAACGAAAACCTGAACACCGGCACGGTCGAGGAATTCCCGTGCCACATCAACGACGCCGCCTTCGCAGATGCCTGCGTGGCGGCCTTTCTTGAAATCATCGGGTCCGCACCGGGCGGTTCCCACACATCCGGAGCAGCGTGATGAGCCTTTCCATCGAGGTCGAACATTTTGAGACCGACGTCCTGATTGTTGGCGGCGGCGCGGCGGCGACCATGGCCGCCTTTGAGTGCGCCACGGCCGGCGTCAAGACGATCCAGGTTACCAAGGGCCGCGCGACCAGCGGTACGACGACGGTCGCGCGTGGCGGTTTTGCCGCGGCGATGGGCAAGGACGACAGTCCGGCCCAGCATCTGGAAGACATCCTGAAATATGGTGGCGAGCTGATTGACCCCGAGATGGCACGGGCCTGGTGCGAGGATATCGTCCAGATCGTCAAGGACCTCGAGGAATGGGGCGGCGAGTTCATCCGCGGTGAGGACGGCGAGCTCGACCTGAAGATGTTCCCCAACCATTCCCACCCGCGTGCGTGTCATCACTATGACACCACGGGCAACATGGTGACGAAGGTCCTGTCGAAGCGCCTGCGCGGCGATGACCGGATCGAGAAGCATTCCCTGACGGCAATCGTCGACCTGGTGAAGCATGAGGGCCGCGTGGTTGGCGCCTGGGGCGTGGACTATCGCAATGCCAAGTTGGTGACCTACACCGCCCAGCAGGTGATCCTTGCCACGGGTGGTGGCAGCGGCCTGTTCTATGTGAACGACAACCCGCCGCAGGTGACCGGTGACGGCTATGTCATGGGCTTCCGCGCGGGTGCGGATCTGCTCGGCATCGAGATGATCGATTTCCAGGCCATGTGCTGCTCCCCGGAGGAACTGTTCGGTTTTGCACCTCATCCCACCGGCTTCATCAATGCCGGTGCGGTGTTCCGCAATGAGGAAGGCGAGGAGTTTCTCAAGCGCTACTTCCCGGACACGGCGGAGAAATCATCCCGCTCGGAAGTGATCCTGGCGATGGCCAAGGAAATTCATGCGGGTCGTGCCGGTTCGACGGGCGGCATTTACATGGATGCGACGGCTATTCCGATCGAGACCATCCAGAAGCAGATCCCGCACGTCTACAAGACCTGCCTGCACCGCGGCATCGACATCACCAAGACCCCGCTCGAGGTTGCCCCGGGCAGCCACACCTGGCTGGGCGGGCTCGATGTCGACACCTATGGCCAGAGCTCGATCCCGGGCCTGTTTGCCGCGGGCGAGACGGCCGGCGGCATCCATGGCGGCAACCGGATCGGCGGGTCGGCGCTGGCCGCGTCGCTGGCGTTCGGTCGTCGTGCGGGCCGCAAGGCTGCCGAGCTTGTCGGCGCCGAGCCGGTGTCGGTCCCGACCCTGGGCGACAACGCGATTCCCGAAGACGAGCGCGAATGGCTGAGCGGTCTCCTGGAGCGGGCCGAGGGGCCCTATCAGGGCGATGTGCGGATGCATTGCCGGATGCTGGCCCATGACAAGCTGGGTCCGATCCGTGACGAGGCCACACTGCGTGATGCGCTTACCGAGTATGAGCGTATCGAGAACGAAGATTTACCGAACCTGCGCTTGTCCGAGCAGGCGCGCGATACCGGCAAGGGCCGGGGTGAGGAAATCGAGAGCGCGCTCTCGATCCGGAACCTGGCGCTGTTGGGCCGGATTCTCGCGACTGCGGCGTTGGAGCGTGAGGAAAGCCGGGGTGCCCATTATCGCCTCGACTACCCCGACACGAACGACGCCGACTGGCGCAAAGTGACACGTTTGCACCGCACGGATGCGGGCGGTATCGAGTTCTCGACCGATCCGGTGAAAAACGATGCGGCGGCGGCCGAATAGGCCCAATTCGCGGGTCGGCGGACGTGGGTGAGGCACAAGTTCTGTGATCCTCACACCGCTGACCGGTGGCGATAAATGTGCGATTTTGCCGACAGATCAAATTGCGTGGTGCGAACCAAGACATCCCTTTGATTGCACCGCATAAACGGATATGGTCTGAACTGAATTATATGCCTGTCTGGGCGATCCGACACATACGGTGCGGGACGGCTTTTGGCGGGTTGTTTTGATCAAAACAAACGCTTTGAGAAAGTTCTAGGAGAAGAGAATGCGATACGGAACGGCGAATTTCGGCATTGCCGGAGTCGATTGGCAGGAGAAGGTCAACTGGGACCGCCTGCGCAACTATCGTCTTGAGCGCGCCCGCGACATGATGAAGAAGGCCGGCCTCGGCGCCATGCTCTGCATGTATGACGAGAACGTCCGCTACATCACCGGTACGCTGACACCGGGTTGGAACCGCCTGAAGCCGGGCCTGCGCTATGCGCTGCTGTGTGGTGATGCCGCACCGGTCCTGTTCGAGCAGGGCGATATCGGCATGCAGGTGGAGCGCCACGCACCGTGGATCCCGCCCGAGAACATCCGTTACTCCTATGCCTGGATCAAGGGCGCGGCCGGCGGTGCCTCGAAGCAGCAGGTGACCAAGTTCACCAACGCCATCAAAGAAGAGATGGCGCGTTTCGGCGTGGCCGGCGAGAAGCTGGGCGTTGATTTCGTCGACATCAACATGATGAACCACTTCGCCGAAGAGGGCATTGAGTGGGCGGACGGCATGTCCCCGATGATGGACGCCCGTGCGGTCAAGAGCCAGGACGAGCAGGAATGTGCCCGTATCGTTGGCGCGATCGGCGATGCGGCCCATTGGGAGTGCATGAAGTTCCTGAAGCCGGGTATCACCGAGAACCAGGTAACCGCGCACATCATGAAGTTCCTGTACGACATTCCGGGTATGGAAGACGTCGAGGACGTCATCGTGTCCTCGGGTCCGAACACTTGGCCGAACTGGCGTAACTTCGGTGACCGCATCATCCAGCCGGGCGACATCGTCTTCATGGATTTGGCGGCGCTGACGTGGAATGGCTACAAGTCCTGCTACTACCGGACCTATTGTGTTGGCCGCGAGCCGACGCAGGAGATGAAGGACGTTTACTCCGAGGCGCTCGATTGGCTGCAGTCCTCGATGGAAGCGGTCAAGGTTGGTGCCTCGACCCGCGACATCGCGCTGAAATGGCCGTCGGCCAAGGAAGCCTGGGGCTACGAGGAAGAAGATCAGGCTGCTGCGAACCTTTGGGGCCACGGCCTCGGTCTCGCCCAGTACGATCCGCCCGTCATCTCGCGCATCTGGTCCCTCGATCATCCGATCGAGATCCAGGAAGGCATGGTCTTCGCGCTCGAGACGCAGCACGGTATTCCGTTCAAGTTCGGCGTCCGCATCGAGGAGATGCAGATCGTCCATGCGGACGAGACCGAGGTCATCACCAACTTCCCGGTGAACCAGATCACGGTCGTCGACCCGATGCCGCATTAAGTACGCGGTGTTGAGCTTCGCAACGGAGCTTAAAATTTGAATTGGTTCGACCGGGCGGCTTGATCGTCCGGCCGAATTGATAACTGGACCCGGTTTACTGTTTCCGGTGTCAAACTCAGAGGTGAAGGACTATGGCGAAGTTCGTTGTGCCGCTGTCAGACAAGGCGGCGACGGATGCGGAGCGGTTCGGCCCCAAGGCTGCCAATCAGGCAGCGCTCGGCCATGCCGGATTGCCGACGCCCGGTGGTTTCGTGCTTGGCGCGGATGCCTATTTCCATCAGCTGGAATCACTCGGTCTGGTAGAGGCTGCCGATCAGGCTGTAAGCCTGCCGTTTATGGAATCGCGCGGGCCGATTGCCGAAGTGCGCATCGG
Source organism: Alphaproteobacteria bacterium (assembly GCA_965205535.1). Classification (GTDB taxonomy): domain Bacteria; phylum Pseudomonadota; class Alphaproteobacteria; order UBA6615; family UBA6615; genus UBA8079. Next base: position 1,610,957 of record CBDBHH010000005.1, read on the forward strand.
TCTGTTCTCCGAACCCATCGCACCGGAAATTGAAGCCGAGTTGCTCGACGCCTACCGTACGCTGACGGCGGAGACCGGGATGCGCCTGGCCGTACGGTCATCATCGCTGATGGAGGACACCGAAGGGTCTTCTTTCGCGGGTCAGTTCCAGACCTTTCTTGGCATCGAGGGCGAAGCGGATTTTCTCACCGCTGTGCGCGCCTGCTGGGGCGCACTCTGGTCGCCGCAGGCCATGCGCTACATGGAAGACAAGGAGATCAGCGCGATCGACACCGCGATGTCGGTGCTGGTCCAGCCGCTGATCGAGGCCGAGGCGTCAGGTGGCGGCCTGAGCCAGACCGCAGACGGCGGCATGTCCGTCAGCGCCACATGGGGGCTTGGCGAGGCGCTGGCCCAGGGCGAGGTGGTACCGGATCGCTATGACCTGACCCCCGAAGGCAAGCTGATCGAGGCGGTCGGTGGACAGGATTTCGAACACAGCGCCTATTGCCACACCCATCAGGCACCACCGCAAAATCCGATGGCTGCCGTGGCTGCGACCCAGGCGCAGGGCCACGAACACGATCATGACCATGCGCATGTTCACGACCACGACCACGACCATGATCATAGTCACGATCACGATCATCAACATGATCACGCACCGAAGAAGGATGCAGAACCGCGCCGTCAGTGCCTGAACGCGGATGAGGTCCAAGAACTCGCCCGCTACATGAAGGTGGCCGAGGAGATGATGGGGCTTTCAGTCGAGGTCGAGTGGGCCAAGGACGAGGTTGGCATCAAGATGCTGCAGGCACGCCCGCTGCATGTCGAGGAGCCGATTGTGCTGGACGAAGTCTGGCGCGGTCGACCGGGCCTGCGCGGCCATCCCGGCGGCATGGGCTGGGGCTCGGGCCGGGCTTGTGTGATCAATTGCGAATGCGAAATTTCCCGGCTGAATCACGGCGACGTCTTGGTGACCAATGTCGCCGGACCGGCGCTGGTGGGCGTTTTGCCGCGGGTGTCGGCGATCGTCGCCGAACTCGGCGGCAGCACGTCGCATCTGGCATCTCTGGGCCGCGAGCGTGGCATCCCGATGGTCCTCGGCGTGGCCGGTGCGACCCAGCAGATTCCCGATGGATCCACCGTCGGGGTGGATGGTGTCGCGGGGATCGTGCGCTGGCTGAAGCCGGAACTGAACGAGAAGCAGCCGATGCCGATAATGCACCCGGGAGAGCTGCGGTCCCCGGGGTGAGCTCAGTTTGAGCTAGTGATCCATGATGATTTTCATCCGGCCCTTGGCTTCGCTGGTCAGCATGTCGAGCGCGCCTGAGAGATTCTCCAGCGGCTCGCGATCGCTGATCATCGGGTCGAGCTTGACCATGCCGCGTTTCACCAGATCCATCGAGGCGACGAAGTCCTGACCCTTCGACGCACGTGCGTTGAGGATCTGAATTTCCTTGAAATAGAACTGGTAGAACGGCAGTTCCGCCTTCGTCTCGGTGTAGATGCCGAACGGCATGATGGCACCGCCGGTGCGGACCATGTCGAAGGCCTGGCCGAGGGTCAGCACCTTGCCGGCGGATTCGATCACCAGATCGGCACCGTCCCCCTTGCTGACCTCGAGGATCTTGTCCTTGATGTCGTCGCTGGGCGCGAAGGTGTAATCGGCGCCGAGTGACTTCGCGAGATCGAGCTTCCATTGGGAGCGCGTGATACCGATGACCGTGGCCCCGCGCGCTTTCGCCAGCTGCACATGAAGCTGGCCCGTGACGCCAAGACCCAGCACGACCACGACATCGCCGGGGAAGATATCCGCCATGCGATGGCCGTGCATGCAGGTGGTCAGCACCTGGATCAGCGGGACTTCATGGTCGGCGATTTCGTCGGGGACCACGTAGCAATTGGCCGGCGGCACGGCCACCAGGTCGGCGAAGCCGCCGTTGATGTCGCGCCCGATCAGGCCGCCTCGGGTGCAGATATGCTGCTGGTTGTGCAGGCAGGCATGGCAGGTGCCGCAGTGATAGACCGGGTCGACCAGCACGCGCTGGCCTGCCTTGGCGTCGGTTGCATCATTGACCAGCTCGCCGACCATCTCATGCCCCATGACGATCGGCTTGGGTGCCGGGATACCGCCCGTGAGGATTTTGAGATCGGTTCCGCAAATGCCCGAGCTGGACACGCGCACCAGGGCCTCACCCTGATCCGTCGTAGGTTCGGGAATGTCCCGTTGCTCGACCACGTTGGGTTCTGTGAGCACCATTGCGCGCATGGCTTTGTCTCCCTGGCTATCTCCGGCGGTTCACGCCGGTCTGTGCTGTCCGGTCTGGTTGAACACGCCTACTTGAAAACATCGGGGTTGGCGGGCCATTTCGGCTGATCGCCGTTCAGCAACGACAAAACGTCGCCCGCGACCGTCGTCTGCAGATCGAGCAGCGCATCTTCCGAATAGAATGACGTGTGCGGATTGATCACCACATCGTCGCGGCTGAGGATCGGGTCGTCGGCGGCCGGCGGCTCCTGCGGCAGCACGTCGAGACCGGCGCCGGCGATCTCACCGGCGTCGAGTGCGGCTACGAGGGCCACAGTGTCGATCAGACCACCGCGTGCGGTGTTCACGATAAACGCCGTGCTCTTCATCTTCGCGAAGGCGTCGGTGGAGAACATGTTCTCGGTCGCCGGCGTCAGCGGGGCATGGACCGACACATAGTCGGAGCGTTCCAGCAGCGCATCGAATTCCACCAGCTCCACGCCTTTTGCCTCGGCGACTTCCGGCTTCACGAAGGGATCGGAAGAAATAACGTTGATTCCGAAGGCCTGGGCCTTCTCCGCCACGAGCTGGGCGATGTTGCCGAAGCCCACGAGGCCCATGGTCTTGCCCCGGAAACGCATGATCGGCACGACAGCCGGCATCTCCCAGCGGCCTTCCTTGACCAGCTTGTCGGCCAGCGCAGTCTTGCGGGCCGCGCTCAGCAGCAGCGCCATGGTGTGGTCGGAGACCTCGTCGAGGCAATATTGCGGCGCGTAGACCACCGGAATGCCGGCCGCGGTGGCGGCGTCGAGGTCGATATTGTCCAGCCCGATGCCGAACCGGCCGATCGCACCACAACCGTCGAGAGAGTCGATGACCTTCGCAGTGATCTGGGCATAGGTGACGAACAATGCCTTGGCGCCCTTTGCCGCCTCGATAATGGCATCCTCGGACGTATCGGCGGCCATGCTGATGGTCGGATTGAAGCTTGCGAGGACGTTTTCGACGGGTTCCAGCGACGGGAACGGCGAGTCTGCGACGGCGAAGATCGAGCTATCAGCCACAAGACCTCTCCTTTGAGATTATCGTTGTTGAACAGTTTCTGGCCGGACTCGTATCAGTCGATCCGGGGCTTGTCCAGTTGGCCCCGCGCACGGGTTTTGTGCCGTTAACGCGCGGCATCCGGCGGTATCGAATAGGTGCCGGTCGCGTGTGCGATGGGCGCGTCGTCCCCATCCGAGTAAAGCGTGACCTCGATTACCGCGAGCCGGCGCCCGAGCTTGATGACATTGCAGTCCGCGATCACGTCGACCGGCGAGGGCAGCCGCAGGAAATTGATGTTCAGGTTGGTGGTCACGGCGAGTTCGACCTTACCGATCGCGCCCATCAGGGCTGCATACATGCCGAAATCCGTCAGTGCCATCATCACCGGCCCGCTGATGGTGCCACCGGGGCGCGTGAAGTGCGCATTGAAGGGTGCGCGCACCCGCGCGGTGCCGTCGCCGATTTCCTCGGCCCGGAAGCCGTAATTGGCGGCGATCGGCAATTCGCGGTCGGTCAGGGCGTTGAACGCTTCGGGGGAAATCTTCGACATGGATGCTCGCGAATTTGTGCGCTGAATGAACAAGTTTGAGATTAGCGCAGCCGCTTTTGAGCCGATAGGCACCATGCTAGGTTCTGCCGGCTCCGAAGAGAGCAGACACGAGAACATATATTCGGGAGTGAAGCAGCATGTTGAACGTCGCCGTTATCGGGCTGGGTTGGTGGGGCAGCCATGTCGTCAAGACCCTGGACAAGAGCCGCAAGATACGCGTCGTGCGCGTCGTCGAGGTGAAGCCGACGGCTGCAGCCCGCAGGCTCGCCAAGGAGTATGGCGTGCCACTGACAACCGACTATGCCGAGGCGCTCAAGGACCCGAATGTCGAGGGCGTGATCCTGACGACGCCGCACACAACCCATGAGGCGCTGCTGATGCAGGCGGCCCGCGCGAAAAAGCAGATCTTCTGCGAAAAGCCGCTTTCCCTGACGTCTGCCAGCGCGAAGAAGATGGTCAAGGCGTGCCGCGACCGGGGGATTGTTCTCGGGCTTGGCCACGAGCGCCGCTACGAACCGGCCTGGATGAAACTCGCCGAGCTGGTCGCCAAAAAGGAACTCGGAACCATCATCGCTGTCGAGGCCAACAACTCCCACGACAAGTTCACCCCGCTCAAGAAAGACAATTGGCGTGGCAACCCGAAGGACGCCCCGGCGGCCGGCTGGACGGGCATGGGTGTGCATCTGACGGACTTCATGATCAGCCTGTTCGGGCCGATCCAGTGGATCAACGCGGCCTCCGACCGGCGGGTTCTGAACCTGCCGTCGGGCGATGTTGTGACCACGCAATTCCAGTTCAAGGACCGGACGCTGGGCACGATCAATGTCGTATCGAAAACGCCGTACTACGCCCGCTTTGCCGTGTTCGGCAGTAAGGGCTGGGCCGAGATCGTTGACACGGCACATCCCGAAGACTGGGACGATACGCATATGACAATCAGCATCGCCGGGGGCAAGCGTACCCACAAGACCTACAAGCCGCGCGACACGGTGAAGATGAACTTCGAGGCCTGGGCCGACGCCGTGGCCGGCAAGAAGAACTATCCGTTCACCGACGTCGAGCGGATCGGCAATGTCGCCGTGCTGGAGGCGCTGGCCAAGTCGGCCAAGAGCGGCAAGCGCGAGCGGGTGCGCAACTAGCACGCGCCGGATCGAGGGTGGGATGAAGTTCGGACTGTTCGGCGGTGCCTCGTCACGCCGCGGCGGGGTTGCCCGCGACAGCACCCAGGGCTACCGGGACTTCATCGGCTATGTCGAGGAGGCCGAGGAGCTCGGCTATCACTCGGTATTCCTGGTCGAGCATCATTTTACCGGCTTCGGCCAGGTGTCCGCATCGCTCAACCTGCTGACCTATCTGGCGGCCCGCACGACCCGCATGCGCCTGGGCACGGCGGTTGTGGTTCTGCCATGGCACAACCCGGTGTTGCTGGCCGAACAGGCGGCCACGGTCGATCTTTTGTCAGGGGGGCGTCTGGAATTCGGTGTCGGCAAGGGCTACCGGCCGAACGAATTCAATGGGTTCAACGTCCAGCCGGCACATGCACAGGAGCTGTTCGAGGAATCCCTCGAGGTGATCCGCCGTGCGTGGACGTCGGAAGAACGCTTCACCCATATCGGCAAGCACTGGACGTTCCAGGACATCGTCGTCGAGCCGCCGCCGATCCAGCGGCCGCACCCGCCCATGTGGCTCGCGGCCGGCAGTCCCGGCGGGCTCAAATGGGCAGCGGACAATAATTTCAACCTGCTGCTCGACCAGATCGCGTCGTTCGATCTGATCCAGGAACGGTTCGACACCTACCGGGCGGTGATCGAGGCGTCGGGGCGTGTTTTCGATCCGATGAATGTGGCCGTGGCCCGTGCGCTTCACATTACACATGACGAAGCCGATCGCGAGGCGGCACATCAGCAGCGCGCGCGGCTCTTGAGCGGTATCTCGCGCCTGTCGCGCATCCGCGAAGGCGGCGGCCCGCAGTCGACGATGCTGCAATATAACGACACGCGGCTTGCGACCGAGGAGGGCGCGCTGATCGGCCCGCCCGACGAGATCGTCGACAGGCTCAAGCGCATGCGCGCGGGCGGTATCGAATATGTCCTGCTAATCGACATCACCGGCTCACGGGATTCCCTGCGCCTGTTCCGCGACGAGGTCATGCCGGCACTGGATTAGCTGGTCGTGCAACACTCCAGAATGCCGGGGTGCCCGCCGCAACAATCATTCAGTAGAAATGACACCAGGCCGCCCAGATTCTCGAAGTCAGCCCTGTAAATTATGTTCCGTGATCGCCGTTCGGACGTAACGATGCCGGCTTTCTCCAGGGCTGCGAGGTGAAACGACGCCCGCGATGATGCCGCACCGACTTTGGTGCCAATTTCACCCGCCGATGCGCCTTCTTCTCCACACTGCACAAGGTAGCGGACGATATGCAGCCTGGTGTCTTGCGAAAGTGCTCGCAGCATCGGGATTGCGTCGGAATCAATCATAATTCAACATCTATTGAAATATTGAGATAATGAACCTATCTAGAGCTTGTGCCCAACGATTCATCAACTCCCCAAAGGTCAGTTCCAATGAAAATTGTCAGTTTCAAGATTTGTCCGTTCGTTCAACGTGTCACGGCGCTGCTTGAGTCCAAGTCAATCGACTACGAGATCGAGTACATCAGTCTGCGAGACAAACCTCAATGGTTCCTCGATATTTCGCCGACCGGCCAGGTGCCGGTTCTGGTTACGGATGATGGTCAGGCGTTGTTCGAAAGCGACGCTATTGTCGAGTATATCGAGGAGGCGTTTCCTGCGTTACAGCCGGATATCTCGCTTGAGCAAAAAGCGATGAACCGGGCCTGGAGCTATCTGGCGTCCAAGAATTACCTTGTCCAGTGCAGCGCCCAGCGCAGTCCCGATCAAACGGTTTTGCATGAGCGCAGCGACAAACTGGGAAAAGTGTTTGACCGTATGGAGGCGCAGTTGAGCGGGACTGCATACTTCAACAGTGACCATATCGGGATGGTGGACGTCGCCTGGCTGCCATTGCTGCATCGCGCCAGCATCATTGCGCAGAATTCCGGCTACGATTTCCTTGGAGATCGCCCCAAACTCAAGAAATGGCAGCAAACGCTGCTTGCAGACGATCTCGCGGCGAAATCGGTGGCGCCTGATTTTGAACAGGCATTCGGCGATTTCTATCTGTCGGATGAAACCTTTCTGGGGCGTGGCGGGACGGTCGAGGACAGCTCTTTCGGCACAACATGCGCCACGGATGCGTGTTGTTAAGCACGCTTGTGAGTAACGAAAACGGGCCGCGCTGGTATGCGCGGCCCGTTGCATTTCGAGGATGTGACGTCCGTTACTTGAACTTCACAACCTTGTTGCGGTGTTCGCCGAGGCCTTCGATGCCCATGGTGACGACGTCGCCGGCACGCAGGTATTTCGGGTTCTTCTGACCGTAAGCGACGCCCTGGGGCGTGCCGGTGAAGATGATATCGCCGGGATACAGGGTGATGGTCTTGCTCAGGTTCGAGATCAGCGTCTTGCAGTCGTAGATCATGTCCCGGGTGTTGTTGTCCTGCTTGCGGTCGCCATTGACCTCGAGCCACATATGCAGGTTGTTCGGGTTCGCCACCTCATCGGCCGTCAGCAGCCAGGGGCCGATCGGGGCGAAGGTGTCGGGGCTCTTGCCCTTGATCCACTGCAGGCCGCCGCGCTCGATCAGGAACTCGCGTTCGGAGACCTCGTTGCCGGCGAAGTAGCCCGCGACATATTTCAGCGCGTCCTTCTTGGACACATGCTTGGCCTTACGGCCCATGACCAGGCAAAGCTCGACTTCCCAGTCGGTCTTCACCGACCCCTTGGGCAGCACGATGTTGTCGCGATGGCCGGTGGGCGGGCAGGTTTTGGTAAAAACGAACGGCTCGGACGGAATTGCCGCGTTGGCTTCTTCGGCATGTTCCTTGTAGTTGAGCGCGATCGCGAAGACCCGGCGCTCGACCACGCAAGGCCCGAGGCGCGGGTTGCCCTTGACCAGCGGGAGGCGCTTGGGATCACGCTTGCGGATGGCCGCGAGGCCCTTGGGGGTCAGGGTTTCGGCGTCGATATCGCCGACGACCTTCGACAGGTCGCGGAGATTGCCGTTGGCGTCGATCAGACCGGGTTTTTCCTTGCCGCGCGGGCCATAGCGAACGAGTTTCATGACGGGGTTCCCCCTGATGTTGAAAGGCTCCGGCGCATGGGTGACGGCCGGATGTTATGTGTTTCGCGGTTGTTGTAGCGGTCCGGGCGGAGCTTGCAAACCGTTCGTTTGCCCGGACCGGTTCCTCGCGGTCAGCCCTTGGCGGCGCGTTCGGCCGCGCGTTCGCGGAACCTTTTCAGATCGAGCGTGGCGCTATCACCGAGCCACATGGCGTAGTCCGAATGGTCGATCAGGTCGTCACCGGTCTCGGGGTGTACCAGGATCGTCAGGTCGCGTCGGTTCATGGACAGCCAGGGCACGATGTCGCCGAACAGTTCGGGCTTGAAGGCGATCTGGTAACTCCCGAACGGGTGCGGGCCCAGGGGTTTGTCGTGCCAGCGGCCGAGCTCGACGTCATAGCGTGCGTCAATTTCTGCCCGCAGCGCCTCGGCTTCGGCCTTGCTGTCGGCATCATAATAGACGTGGGCGTGGAAGCCTTCAGGTGTCGGGGAGGGTGTCGATTTTTTCGTGTTCATGGGTTCAACATAGTCGGACCGGCCGTCGCGTCAATGTCGAGCGCGGCGATCAACTTCTCAAATTCTCCGGGCTTTCGGTTGACGGCGCGCGAGCCAGCTTGTTTTACTTGGGGCCGACCGTCACGTCCGGCAAGCGATCCGGACGGAATTCGATCCGTAGCCATTCTGCTGCTGCGGTATGATGTGTCCCGGACAGGTGGTCATGCGGGACTCGGGCGCCAACAGGAGAAGCGCCGTGACATCCTTGGGGTCCGAGCCGGCGATCCTCGACGCGCATCCGCGTGACCGGGGACAGGTTCTCGATCATTTCAGCTGGGTGCGTGGCGAGACCGAGCGCCTGGCCGCACCGTTATCGCCCGAAGACCAGGTCGTGCAGTCGATGCCCGACGCGAGCCCGACCAAATGGCATCGGGCCCATATCACCTGGTTTTTCGAGACCATGATCCTGCGGGCGTTTGCGGCCGGTTACGAACCGCTCGATGAGCATTACCGGTTCTTGTTCAATTCCTATTATGACGCCGTCGGCGCGCGTCACCCGCGCCCCGAGCGTGGCCTGCTGACCCGCCCCACCGCGGAACAGGTAAAGGCCTACCGCGCCCATGTCGATGATGCGATGCGGGCCTTGATCAGCGATGCGGACGATGAGACCTGGGACAAGGTAGCGCCCCTGGTTGCGCTGGGACTGCATCACGAACAGCAGCATCAGGAACTGATCCTGATGGATATTCTCCACGCCTTTTCGTTCAACAGTGTGGCCCCAGCCTACCAGACCTATCGACCGTCACCGGCGCGCAAAACGCCGGAATTGCGCTGGTTCGACCATGATGGCGGGCTTGTCGAGATTGGCCATGACGGCACCGAATTCGCCTTCGACAACGAAGGGCCGCGCCACAGCGTCCATTTGGCACCCTTCCGGCTGGCCTCGCGACTGGTCACCAACGGGGAGTGGAAGACGTTTATGGTCGACAACGGCTATGGGCGGCCCGAACTCTGGCTGTCGGACGGCTGGGCCACCGTGGGCGCGGAAGGCTGGGATGCGCCGCTCTATTGGCAGAAAGTCGATGATGAATGGTGCGCGATGTCCCTGTCGGGCCTGCAGCAGGTCAACGACCAGGCGCCGGTCTGCCATGTCAGCCTCTACGAGGCGGACGCCTATGCGCGCTGGGCCGGCAAGCGCCTGCCCCGCGAAGGCGAATGGGAAGTGTTCGCCCGCGACCAGCCGGTGGCGGGGAATTTCGTCGGATCCGGGTTGCTGCGCACCGCGCCGGCGACCGATGAGACACCCGACCAGCCGGAACAGATGTTTGGCGACGTGTGGGAGTGGACCCAGAGCCCCTATGTCCCATATCCGGGATTCAAGCCCGTGACGGGCGCTGTCGGTGAGTACAACGGAAAATTCATGGCCAATCAGTTTGTCTTGCGCGGCGGCGCCTGCGTGACCCCGGAAGGGCATACGCGCGCCACCTATCGGAACTTCTTCTATCCCGCGATGCGCTGGATGTTCGCCGGCGTGCGCCTGGCGGATGACGCGGATGGCGTTGCACAATGAGCGACGCGGCAGCGGTAAGCCTCGGGCCGCTCCACGACTATGTGGAATACGACCATGCGGCCGACAGTTTCCTGGATGACGTTCTCGACGGGCTGGCCCAGTCCCAGAAGAAGCTGTCGAGCAAGTATTTCTACGACGAGCGCGGCTCGCAGCTGTTCGATGACATCTGCGAATTGCCGGAATATTACCCGACACGCACCGAGACAGCGTTGTTGCAAACCCATGCTGCGGAATTCGCCGCGCTGATCGGCGCCAATGCCAGCGTGGTGGAGTTCGGCAGCGGGTCGAGCACCAAGATTCGCATCCTGCTAGACGCGCTGGAGACCCCGGCGGCCTATATCCCCGTCGATATTTCGCGCGAGCATCTGCTGGCCTCGGCCAAGGCGCTGGCGGGCTCGTATCCCGATCTGCCGGTCGTGCCCATCGCGGCCGATTACACCCAGCCGTTCGAGCTGCTGGAGATCGTGGGCGGGGCCGCACGAATCGGATTTTTCCCGGGTTCGACTATTGGCAATTTCACCCGCGCCGCTGCGGTGGATTTCCTGCGTGCTGCGGCGACCGACCTCGGCACCGACAACGGACTCCTGATCGGTGTCGATCTGCGAAAAGATGTGGCGGTTCTGCATGCAGCCTATAACGACGCTGCCGGCGTGACGGCGGAATTCAACCTGAACGTCCTGCGCCGCGTGAACGAAGAGCTCGACGGCAATTTCAACCTCGATGCCTTCACCCATGATGCCCGCTGGATCCCGGATCAGGGCCGGATCGAGATGCATCTGGTGAGCGACTGGGACCAGGAGGTCCGCGTCAATGGTCATAGCTTCAACTTTGTGGCCGGGGAATCGATACACACCGAGGATTCCCACAAATACGATATCGAGGAATTCCACGCGCTGGCCGCCAAGGCCGGCTGGCGTGCCTTCCGCCACTGGACAGACGCCGACAACCTGTTCTCGCTGCACTATCTGCGGGTGGCGTAGGCGCGCGCGGGCCCTCGCTTGCGGCGGCTGCATCGGAGTGTGTTGCCATGTCCGATCAATCCGAACCCGTCAATGAAATCGAGGTCGAGTTCGGGCCGGTGGATGGCCCGCGGCTCGAGAAGTACCTTGCGCGAACCTGCACAGGTTATGGGCTTTTGCTGTTGCTCAGCTTCTTGTCACCATTCCTGGTGCCGCTGATGGTGCGGTTCCTGGACCCCGTGGCCATTCCGGGTGTGTTCGCCGACCCCGAAAGCGCACGCTTCTTCTATCGGATCCTCCTATTCGGGGCGATCATGGGGGTCGTTTCGTTCATCATGACGTCCCAGCGCTCCTACGGGATTGCGATCAGGATGTTCAACAGGGGGATGGCCGAGGATGAACGGCGCCATCGGGCTATCGTTGCGCCCCGGCGAGAAGAACCGTTCGTGGTGCCGGATTTTGTTGCCGTGACCGGGCTTCATCCCCGGATGGTCAACCTGCACGCTAAGGCCAATCTCCTGATCATTCTGTCGGTCGTGGTTATTGTCTTCGGTCAGTTGGCTGCAGACGACGGCCCGACCACGGCCGTTAAATGGATCTTGGCACTCGGTCTGGTCGTCGAGGGGGGGGGATCGGTTGGTACTATCGTGATATGCGGAGATGGATCCGCAGCCATGAATCCGGAAAAACGATCTGGCCCGGTTGATCGCAAGGGTGTACCGGAGCTGCGGCTGATACCGCTCGACATAGCTCCCTAGGTCGCGGGACAGTCAAATTCTGCCTGATTTCCAGGCAATCTCTCCGCGAGTGGCGTAACACAATTCATCGAGATCCTCGCCGAGGTCGTCACCCTGTCCAGCCGCCGCCGTTGACGTCGAGGGTCGCGCCGGTGGTGAAGGCGGCACCGGGGGTCGACAGGAACCACACCGCGTGGGCGATCTCCTCGGGCTTGCCCAGCCGGCCGACGGGCACGGCCTGCTCGAGCATTTTCATCCGGTCCCCATGGAGGCCCGCGAAACGTGGCGTGAGGACTGGCCCCGGCATGACGGTGTTGACCGTTATGCCCGACGCTGCGAGTTCGACCGCGAGGCGGCGTGATAGCCCGGCGACGGCGGCCTTGGCGGCGGAATAGTCGATCGCAGCGGTCGGCACGCCGGTCCGCCCGGCCTGGGAGCCGATGTTCACAATTCGACCGTAAGCGTTTGCCTTCATGGCCGGCACGACCGCGCGCATGGGGAAATACACGCCCGACAGGTTCCATTCGATGCCGACATACCAAGCCGTGTCATCGAGGTCTTCTATCGCAGGCGCGTCATGGAACCCGCCCGCGCAGCCGGCGAGAATATCGATTCGATCCCAGCGCGACACGATTTCGGTGACGGCGGATTGCATGTCCTCGTCGGACGTGCATTCCGCGCCGATTGCGATTGCCGTCCCGCCCGCATCGGCGATTTCCCCAGAGATCCGGTCGGCGGTCTCAACATCACGATCGAGGATGGCGACTTTCGCGCCGGCGGAAATGAAACGATGTACGCAGGCAAGCCCGATACCCGCCGCGCCGCCGGTCACGACCGCGACGTCGTCCGTGATCGACGAAAGCGCCGTCATCGGGACGGCGCTGGTCGGGTGTTGTTGGGGACGAGCAGGTTGAGAAAGTTCTGCGCCAGATCCGACAGTTCCTCGATGCTGGCGCCTGCGCGCGCGCGTGCCGCAAGGCTGTGCATCACGGATGTGATCATGCGCGCGAGGCTGTCAGGGTCCGTATCTGCGGGTAGCTGCCCGTTATCGCGCGTCTCGCGAAGGCGCTCGCTGACGGCCTTGACCCGGGCATCGTAGGCATCGGACATGCAGGCGCGAACTTCGGGGTCGGTTGCCGCACGTTCGCCCGCGACATTCATGATCAGGCAGCCCCGCGGGCGGTCCGGTGACGTCACACAGCGAATGGTGGTCTGGAAGTAGGCGTCGACTGCGCGCCGAATGTCTTGTTCTGCAAGGAAAGCATCGAGCGGCTCGCGGCCGATTGTTTCGGCGTATCTGTCGATCGATTTCATAAACAGGTCATGCTTGTTGCCGAACGCTCCGTAGAGGCTGGGCCGATTGATTCCCATACTGGTGGTGAGGTCTTCCAGCGACGTCGCGGTGTAGCCGTTCGCCCAGAACGTATCGACGGCGTGGTCGAGAGCCTCGCCCCGGTCGAATTTCAGAGGGCGGCCGCGCGGCCTGGGGTTCTCGTTTTTCATACTAATCGGTACATATTCATTGACTCCCAAAACCATTAATGTACTGATCAGTTCAGAAATCAAGTGAAAGCTTTACCAGCTTCTCAAACGAGGAATACCGCCATGCAATTCGTTGTCGTTAACCGTGCGATCCGTCCGGACCTGACCATGGTCTCGAAACCTCATCTGCAGGCGCTCGCCGTCCATGTGACCTATATGAAGGGGCTGCAGGAACAGGGAAAAGTCATTATCGCTGGTGGCTTCGCCGACGGGTCGGGGGGCTTGGACATTATCGACGTCGAGACGGTCGAAGAGGCGCTGGAGATTTGCCACAATGATCCCCTGCACAAGGCCGTCCATATCACCCAGGAGATTCATCCCTACTTCACGGACCTGGGGCCGCGGCTGGAAGGCATGAAGAAGAAGCTCGCGACAATGGATTGAGCGGTTCCCGTTGGGAGCCACGGTCGCGCCGACGGGACAGGAGGATTTCGGAATGCGTGCAGCCTGGTACGAAGAACAGGGTCCGGCTTTGGATGTTATCCAGACCGGCGAGATAACGACACCGGAGGCCGGTCCCGGCGAGGTGCGGGTCAAGCTGTCCCATTCCGGTGTGAACCCTTCGGATACCAAGCGCCGCACAGGTTTCGGCGGGCAACCCCATGCCTTCCCGCAGATCGTGCCTCACAGCGACGGTGCGGGGGTGATCGATCAGGTCGGCGCGGGTGTCGATGCGGCCCGGCTCGGTGAGCGGGTCTGGATCTACTGCGGCCAGTGGCAGCGGCCGCTGGGCACTGCGGCAGAGTATATTGCCATCCGGGCCGACTACGCGGTTGCCTTGCCGGACGGGGTCGAACTCGTCGCCGGTGCATGCCTGGGTATTCCGGCGGTCACTGCCCACTATGCCGTGTTCGCCGATGGCCCTGTCGCGGGCCGGAAGGTGCTGGTCACGGGCGGAGCCGGCGCGGTCGGCAACTACGCCATTCAGCTGGCGAAATGGGGTGGTGCTGAAACGGTGATCGCGACAGTCAGCTCGCCCGAAAAGGCCGCGTTCGCGACCAAGGCCGGTGCGGACCATGTCATCAACTACCGCGAAACCGATGTGGGGGCCGAGGTCATGAAGGTGACCAACGACAGCGGCGTCGACCGGATTGTCGAGGTGGCGTTCGGCGTCAACCTGGCGACGACGATTGCGGTGCTGAAGGATAACGGCGTCGTTGCGACCTATGCCTCGGACACGGCGCCGACACCGGAATTACCCTTCTATCCGATGATGATGAAGAACGCGTTGTTGCGCTGGGTGTTCATGTACAAGATTCCCGACGCTGCGGTCGTTCAGGCGTTCGACGACATATCGACCTGGCTTGCCGCCGGACCATCGGAACATCTGGTCGGCCGGGTCTTCCCCCTCGACGATACCGCCGCCGCACACGAATTTCTCGAATCCGGCCGGTCGACGGGCACCGTCGTCATCGCCATCGACGCCTGAGTCCGATCACGCTCCGAACAAAGGAAAAGCGCATGAAAACCCGCGTCGCACGTATCCATGAATATGGTGACCCTGACGTTATCAAGATCGAGACCGACGAGTTGCCCCAGCCGGGGCCAGGTGAGGTAATCCTCAAGCAAAACGCGTCGGCGATCCATTTTGCGGATTCCTACATGCGCCAGGGGCACTATTTCCTGAAGCCGCCGCTGCCGACGGTACTTGGTCTCGAAGGCGTCGGGACCATCGCGGCAGTTGGCGAGGGTGTCGCGGACCACAAAGAAGGCGACCGGGCGGCCTATCTGTTCAATGTCGGGGCCTATGCCGCCGCGCGCGTTGTTCCCGCCGAGCAGCTCTACACGCCGCCCACGGACCTCGACGATGCGACGGTGGTGGCGGCTTTCGTGCGGACGATGACTGCCCAGTATCTGCTGCGTCGCCTCTACCGGGTCGAGGCGGGGGAGACGATCCTGGTGCACTCCGCGACCGGCGGCATGGGCAGTCTGCTGACCCAGTGGGCGACAACCCTGGGTGCGAAGGTCATCGGCACGGTGAGCTCACCCGACAAGTTTCTGGCAGCCGAGGAAAACGGCTGCGCCCATGTGATCGATTACACCAAGGAGGATTTCGCCGACGCCGTCCTCGACATCACCGGTGGTGTGGGAGTGCCGGTCGTGTATGACGCGGTTGGCGCGGATGCCTATCAGGGCAATCTCCGGGCGCTCGCACCGCGGGGCTGGTTCGTGAACTACGGTCACGCCTCCGGTCCGCCGCCGATCGACGCGCTGGAGCTCAACCAGAAGTCCCTGATCTTCACCAAGGCGTCGATGAAGGACTACACGGCGACGCCGGAAGAAAAGGCGGCGATGATGGAAGAGGTGGTGGCCGCGATCGCCGCCGGGACCGTGAAATCGAACATCACCGGCAGCTATGAACTCGCCGACATCGCCGAGGCCCATGCGTCGCTCGATTCCCGCATGACGACCGGTGCGCTGGTGGCGGTGTTCGACGGGTAGAGGTTCGAAAACGAAACGCGCAAACGAAAACCCCTCCCGCGAGGGGGGGGGTTGCAACTTACGTTGAAATACGCAGGCTTTAGTCGTCGAGAAGACTCTCGACGAGGTTCTTGAACTCATCTTCGGTCATCAGGCGCTTGTGGATCAGCGCCCAGTCCTTGACGGCCATCAGGATTTCCATGGCCTTGGTCTCTTCGACGCGGATCTGGTTGCGTTCCAGCCATTCCTTGACTGTGTCGATGCCCGAGCCCTTGCCCATGACCGTCTCCGGCTCGGCCTGGCCGACCATACGCGGCCGGAACGGCATGACTTCGGTCTGGTACTCGTCACCGCAGTTCAGCAGCCAGGTGGCGATGATGCCGGACTCGACCTTGAACAGGTCGTCGCCGACGACCGGGCGGTTCGACGGGACGACGACGCCGGTGACGTCGCGGACCAGGTCTGCCAGCCATTTCAGCTTGTCGAGCTTGATGCCGATGTCGATGTCATAGAGCGTGCGCAGCGCCATCACGGTCTCTTCCATGGGCACGTTGCCGGCGCGCTCGCCGACACCCAGGACGGTGGACTGAATGACTTCCACACCCTCGGAAAGCGCCATGATCGTGTTCGCCACGCCCATGCCGTAATCCATGTGGAAATGGGCTTCCATGGGGATATCCGGGAAGCGTTCCTTCATCGAGCGCACGAAATACTGCATCGCGTGAATCGACGTGGCGCCCATCGTGTCGACGAGGGCCAGACCATCCATATGGCCTTCCTTGCCGACGCGATCGATCAGGTCGATGACCCACTTCAGGTCCGAACGGGTGAAATCGATCGGGAAGAACACGACCTCGAGGCCGTTGTCATGGGCGAACTTGGTGGACTCGATCGACAGATCGACAGCCCGCTCCATATCCCACTGATAGCCATACTGGATCAGGTGGGGGCTGGCCGGGACTTCCATGATGACGCCGTTGACGCCGGAATCGACCGCGCGCTGGACGTCTTCGACCATGCAGCGGGCAAAGGCGTAAACATCCGGGCCGAAGTCGCGCTTGGCGAGTTCCTGAACGACCTTGGCGTCGTCCTTGGAGACGACCGGCATGCCGGCCTCGATGCGCTGGACGCCGACTTCGGCGAGGCCTTCGGCAATCCGGATCTTGTCGTCGAAGTCGAACGCAAGGCCCGCCTGCTGCTCGCCGTCACGCAGGGTCACGTCGTGGATGCGGATGTTGTCGGGGAACTTCCAGTCCTTGGTCACTTCGGGAGCGAAGTTCCAGGGGCTGGTGAACCAGTCGTCTGTTTTCCAGGGTGTATCAGTCATGAGTTTTGCCTCCTCGCGCGCCCTTAATTCATTGCGCCGGACGGTTGTTATGGGGTCCGAAAAAGCCCGGAACATACCCCGGCCAAATTTCGCGCGGACTGTAGGTAACCACCCGGGGGGAGTCAACGCGAAGCCCCGCTGACAGCCCGCTTGGCGCGGCACAAGTTTTGGTCTTGAAAGTCGGGGGTTTACACCGGTGTAGCCCGCCTATTGGCAAAGCCCACGCAAGACCTGATAGGAGATTTGCGTGGGCCGATTGTCTGCGGCGACGAAGCGATACCAGGCGGGAAAATTATATTCGGGGTTGCCGGCCAGCTTCTTCGCCAGAAACGCCTCGTTTGGCTGCCAGTCGTCACCGTCGATCCCGGCGACCTCGACCCGATAGGCGTCCGGGCGCTCACCCCACCATTGGAGGCACTGGTTGCTGCCCACGCGAACGGGCGTGCTGGGCTCGTCACCGTTCAGGGACACGACGATTGCATCGCCAGGTCGTTCATCGGGTTCCGCCCGCTGGTTGATCGTGGAGAACGCCGTGTTTGAAGTCTCCACAGGTGCGGATTGGGTGTTCTCGGCGGCAAAGAAACGCCCCGCGAGGACGACCATCGCTGCGATGAACGCAATGATCAGGATTTCCCGGCGTTTCTTCAGCACGATGTGATCCCGCCCGTCGCTGTCATGTCGGGTGGTCACTGCCGACGGCGTCGGCGATGTTGGCGTGCCCGTCGCGTACGAGGAACGCCGCGAGATCACGTTTGATGTTTTGAATCAGACCCGGCCCGCCATAGACCAGCCCGGTGTAGAGCTGCACCAGACGCGCCCCCGCGCAAATCTTTGTATACGCATCTGCGCCGTTCATGATGCCGCCGACCCCGATCAGAGGCACCGCGCCGCCGGTCTGCCGGTACACCGTGCGCAGCATGTCATTGGACATCTCGAACAGAGGCGTGCCGGACAAGCCGCCGCGCTCATTTGCGTGCGGGCTTTTCAGCGAGGCCGGGCGCGCCGTCGTCGTGTTGCACAAGGTGATCGCGTCGATGCGCGCGGCCGTGATGATCTCGATCAGTTCCGTCAGATGTGCCGCCTCGAGGTCGGGCGCGAGTTTTGCCACCATTGCCGGTCGTGCACCTGTGGCGTCGCGCGCGGTGTTCAGTCGCACGAGGAGATCTTCAAGCGCGCGCGGCTCCAGGAAGACCTGACCATTCTCGGTGTTCGGGCATGAGACGTCGATCGTCAGATAATCGACGGCCGGGGAAAACAGCGTCACGAGATCAACGAAATCCTGCGCCGGATCATCGCTTGTGGCGTTGGCCGCCATATTGACCCCGACCGGACGGTCGGCGCGGCTTCTGTGGCGCACGAGACGCTGAAGGACAGCCTCCGCACCGTCATTGTTGAACCCCATGCGGTTGATCGCCGCCTGATCCGGTGTCAGGCGGAACAGTCGTGGCCGCGGGTTTCCAGTCTGGGGCAATGGTGTGACGCCGCCGACCTCAATAAAGCCGCCGCCGAGGCGCGCGACGCCGGCGATGGCGACCGCGTTCTTGTCGAAGCCGGCCGAGACCCCGACGGGGTTGGCGAAGCGCAGGCCGAAGAGCGTCTGGTCGAGGGCGGGCAAATCGTCGGCGCGTTCGCGCGGACCAAGGCCGGCGGACAGGCCGCGCAGTGCGAGGCCGTGGCCGGTCTCCGTCGGGAGCGGCCGCAAGGCGAGATTGGCGATTTGATGAATGCTGCCCAAAACGGCGCGGAAGCTACCGCAGATCGCGGGTGCGGAGAAGGGGCAAGTGAATTTGGCCGGCGCTAGCTGCTGCCGGCCGCAGCCGTATCGGCCTCGAACCGCGCCTCGACGAGGCGGTCGGCCTCCTCGATTTCCTCGGGCGTCAGGCGGGAGACGACACGCTTGCGCAACTCGGACGCCGCCTTGTTGCCCTGAAGGGCCGACAATGACGCCCAGATATAGGCCACCAAGGGGTCTTCCTCGGTGCCCGCACCCTTCGAATGGGCTCGCGCCAGGCGAAGTTGTGCGGCGGCATCCGACTGGGTGGCGGCGCGGATCCACCACTCATAGGCGCGCTTGAAGTCGGGCGCGTTGCCGACGCCGGAATTATAAAGATCGCCGAGCCGGAGTTGAGCCTCCGCCAGCCCGCTCTCGGCGGCGCACTCTATCCAACCCAGCGCCCTGTCGGGGTCATAGTCACCGGCGAGCCCCAGCATGAGTGTGTTGCCATAGAGCAGCTGCGCCTTGGCATGACCGGCGCTTGCGGCGTCTGCCAGCCATTCCGCGGCCTGTTCAGGATTGCTGCGGACGATCTCGTTGGTCAGCAGGATACGCGAGCCCAGATATTGTGCATCGGCGTTGCCGTCGTTGGCGGCGATGGTCAGCCATTCGATGGCTTTACTGCCATCCTTGCGGATCCCTTCGCCCCTGTAATATTGCCGGCCGAGAAGGTAGGCGGCATCGGCGTATCCCTGTTCGGCAGACATCCGATACAGGATATGTGCTTTCTCCACGTCCTGGGTGCCGCCGAGGCCCTCTTCGTACATCCGGCCGAGGACGGCCTGTGCGGGCGGATAATTTGACGACGCGGATTTCTCGAGCCAATCGCGCGCGACTTCGGGATTTTCCTCAAATCCCCGGCCGAGCAAATACATCGTGCCCAGCAGCCACTGGGCGGCAGGGTTGCCGCGCGCGGCGTCCGGCTTGACCAGTCGGCGGGCCGCGTCGAACTCCTTTGCGACGTAGTGATCAAAGGCCGTGCTGAAATCGGCCGTTGCCGGGCCGGCGACAAGCAAGGCTCCCAAAATGGTCATCACCGCTGCGACACGATGCGCCCGGCTGGCTGGAAAATCACGATCCATCAATAACGCACGCTCCCCAGCGCGGTGGTGTGATACCGCGCGAATTGTTTGCCGATATTACAACATTGGTGCGTGACGGTAAGTCCACATTCAGCGAAATTTCGTAGCCATCATGGATTTAGACCAGGCGTTCGATAAACGCTGTGACATCGCGCACAGCGAGCTGGATATTCTCGCTTTCTGTGCGACCTGAAGATTTTCGTGGCACGAAGGAATGGTCGCCGTCGGGGATCCAGATGATCTCCACCGGGGCCGCCAACCCGTATGATTTCACGTCCTGGGGCGTGCCAAACCGGTCACGCTCGCCCTGTGCAATCAGCGTGGGGTGTTGGGCAGCCCGGAGCGGTTCGATGCGGGTGTTTTCGGGCTTCGCAGGCGGGTGGAACGGATACCCGAGACAAACCACGCCATCGATCAATTCGGCGTTGTCGGGGTCTGCCGCGAACGTCGCGGCCGCACGGCCGCCCATCGATTTACCGCCGATCAGGGTGGGGATGCCAAGTGGCGGCAAGCCAGCGAGTGTTGTGCGCCAGGATTCGAGCAGGACCGGCATGCGGTCCGGACCCCGCCGTTTGCCGTCATCGCGCCGTTTGGCCATGTAGGGAAATTCGAAACGAAGAACCTGAATTCCGGCCGCGGCGAGACCTTCCGCGATGGCATCCATGAAGGGGGTATCCATGGGCGCGCCCGCGCCATGGCTGAACAGAAACCGGGCCCGGGGTCGGGCGGGACCGTCGGTCAGCATTCTCGGATCGCGTTCTGCGCGAGAACTAGTCGTGCGGAGTGATCTGTACGACGGCGTTCTTGTTGATCAGGTGAACAATGCCCGATGCGTCGACGAACGGGAAAAATGGTTCGGGCGCATTCAGGATATCCTGAATGCGCGACGTTGCTTCGACGAATACCTGCCCGCTCATGCCCGAGCCGCCCTGCAACACCAGGTCGGCGCGAACACGCACCTTGGGAATCTTTGGTAAGCGAACAGCCATTGTCTCTATCCGTAAAACGGTTCGGGCCCATTGCCCGCAAGCCTTTGCTAGTATGCGCCGATAAATGTTTAGGAGTGGTGAATGACATCTTCGGACCTGATATCGCTGAGCGCCCGTGAGGCGGTTCGATTGTTGCGGCGCGGCGACGTGTCACCGCGTGATTTGATTGATGCTGCGGCAGACAGGATCGCGTCCGTCGATCCAGCGGTCAATGCGGTGCCCACACTGTGTCTCGATATGGCTCGCGACGCCGCGGAAAAGGTGGAAACGCCGGCGGACCCGGGGCCGGGCTGGCTGGCGGGGTTGCCGATCCTGGTCAAGGATTTGAGCGATGTCGCGGGAGTCCGAACCACCTATGGCTCGCCCATATTTGCAGACTACGTGCCCGACAGGGATGACCTGATGGTTGCCCGGCTCAAGCGCAACGGCGCGATTGTCATGGGCAAGTCCAACACGCCGGAATTCGGTGCCGGGGCGAATACGTTCAACGAAGTGTTCGGCAAGACCCGCAATCCATGGAATACGGACATGACCTGCGGCGGCTCGTCGGGCGGTGCGGCCGTGGCACTCGCGACCGGTATGACGTGGCTCGCGACAGGTTCGGACCTTGGTGGGTCTTTGCGCACGCCGGCCAGCTTCTGCTCGGTCGTCGGTATGCGGCCCACGCCGGGCCGCGTCGCAAGCGGACCGGGCAGTGATCCGTTCCAGACCTTGTCCGTCAATGGTCCCATGGGGCGCAATGTGGCCGATATGGCGCTGATGCTCGACGCGGAAACCGGGCTCGATCCCTACTTTCCGATGGCCTTGCCGACGCCCGAGACGTCGTTCGAATCCGCGGCACTGAGCCCCGTTCTGCCGAAACGAATCGGGTTCTCTCCCGATCTGGGTATTGGCCCGGTGGACAAGGAAGTGGCCGATATCTGCCGTGCCGCGGCAGAGAGGCTCGCCGGAGCGGGCGCGGTGGTCGAAGAATCCTGTCCGGATTTCACAGGGGCGCTGGACACGTTTCAGGTGTTGCGCGCGGCCTTGTTCGTGACCGGTCGGGCGTCATTGCTCGAAAACCATCGCGACAAGCTCAAGCCGGAGATGATCTGGAACATCGAGAAAGGCATGAAACTGACTGCCGGCGAGATTGGCCGCGCGCTGAATGAACGCGCACGACTGAGCGAACGGGCGGCTTTGTGGTTCGAGAGTCACGACGTGCTGGCCTGTCCGGTCGCGATCGTGCCGCCCTTCGATGTGGACATCCGCTATGTCGAAAGTGTCGGCGATCATCAGTTCGACAATTATGTCGATTGGCTCTACATCGTCGCGGCTATCACGCTGACCGGCTGTCCGGCCATCTCGGTGCCATGCGGATTTACATCGAGCGGGTTGCCGGTTGGCTTGCAGCTCGTCACTCCGCCGCGCAGCGAGGCTTCATTGCTTTCAATGGCCGCCGCAGCCGAGGAGGTCTTCGGGCTGAGCGACCAGGTGCCCATCGATCCCCGGCCCGGAGATGCGTGAGACGGGGCTTGTGTTGCGCGGCACAACGTTTCTATTGCGGTGAAGCATCGCCTTGAGTCGAAATAAAATCCCGAAAAAAGAAAAATAAACCAATGAAAACAATACGCTAATATTGTGTTCAGGAAGCCTTGCGTTTCGTAATAGCGCGGCGCACCATGTTTTGCATTGCACAAATCAGTCCAGAGGTTTCCCATATGTCGGTTGATGTTATTGCGCCGGTCGCAAAGCCCCGGGCGCCTGTTGCCGCCGATCCGATCGAAGAACTGAGCGGGTATTTTTTCGAAGACCTGGAACCGGGCATGACCGCCGCCTATGCGCGAACGATCGGCCCGGCCGATCTGGTCATGTTTGCCGGCATTTCAGGCGACACCAATCCGATGCATCTGAACGAAGAATATGCGGAACGAACGATGTTCGAGGGCACGATCGCCCACGGCATGCTGTGTTCGAGCTTCATTTCCACGGTTGTCGGAACCCGGCTGCCCGGGCCCGGCTGTGTCTATATCAGCCAAACACTCAAGTTCAAGGCGCCCGTCCGCCCCGGTGACACCGTGACCGCACGGGCTACCGTGATCGACACGAATCCGGATAAATCCCGGGTGACGCTGGAAACCGTCTGCACGGTTGGGAGCACAATTGTGATCTCGGGTGAGGCAGAAGTGCTGGTACCGCGCCGGAACAAGAACGGCGCCTGAGCGGTTTTTGACCCCGCGGCGGCCCTACCGGGCGCGACAAAGGCGGACGGTCAGGCTTGATCGACGCCCGGTCGGCGCGTAAATCCCGCGCATGCGGATTTACAGACATGTCGGTGACCTTCCGGACTCCGCCACTGGCGCGGTGGTCGCCATCGGTAATTTCGACGGGTTGCATCGTGGCCACCAGCAGGTGATTGCCACGGCCCGGGATATCGCGCGCGCGCAGTCCCGCCAGTTTGGCGTTCTGACGTTCGAACCGCACCCGCGCGCTTTTTTCGGCCGGGTGGATGCGCCTTTTCGGCTGACGCCGTTTCGGATCAAGGTTCGTGAGTTGCAGGTTCTGGGTGTCGAACTGTTGTACGCGTTGCGGTTCAACAAGGCTCTGTCCCAGCGCACGGCGGAGAATTTTCTTTCCGAACTCGTGCATCAGGGCATCGCGCCCGCCCATGTTGTCGTCGGCTACAATTTCAAATTTGGCTCCGGCCGGGATGGCGATTTCGATCTGCTGGCGGCGCGCGGCAAGGAACTCGGTTATGAGGTCACGTGCGTCGAGCCGGCTCGTGACGAGGTGAATGAAGTTTATTCCTCCACGCTGATCCGAAAGTATCTGACGAACGGGCAACCGCAGCGGGCTGCCGCGTTGCTCGGTCATCTTTGGGAGGTCGAGGGCCGGGTCGGGACAGGCCGTCAGCTGGGCCGCACGATCGGGTTTCCGACCGCCAATGTCGATCTCGGCGAAGCCATCCGTCCGGCACGCGGCGTCTATTCGATCCGCGCTGGTGTGCGCGATGGAGAGACCATCCGCTGGTTTGACGGGGTTGCGAATGTCGGCGTGCGGCCGACGGTCGATGGTGAGACGCTGGTCCTCGAAGCGCATCTGTTCGATTTCGACGAAGATATCTATGGACGCTACCTGCGCGTGGCCTTCGTGGACTTTCTCCGGCCGGAGCAGAAATTCGATGGAATCGACGCGTTGAAGGCGCAAATCGCCGAAGATTCGCGCCAGGCGCGGGAATTGTTGCAGGCTCGCGCGCTCGGCGCGGGTGATTTTATCGGCGAGGATATGTAAAACACCGGATGTCCGGCTGTTGCCGTCATGCCTGCGCGGCTCTATAAGCCGCCCGGTCGCCTGGGAACAAAACATGGCCATTGATTACAAGGACACCGTCTTCCTTCCGAAGACCGAATTTCCGATGCGTGCCGGGTTGCCGAAGAAGGAACCCGAGTTGCTCGCCCGTTGGGCTGAGCTCGACCTGTTCGCACGCCAGCGGTCAGAATCGGCCGGTCGCCCGCCGTTCGTGCTGCATGACGGCCCACCCTATGCGAATGGCCATCTGCATATTGGCCATGCGCTGAACAAGATTCTTAAAGACGTTATCAGCCGCTCCCAGCAGATGATGGGCAAGGATTCCAACTATGTCCCGGGCTGGGATTGCCATGGCCTGCCCATCGAATGGAAAATCGAAGAAAAGTATCGTGCCGACGGTCGGAACAAGGACGACGTGCCGATCCTCGAATTCCGCAACGAGTGTCGCGAGTTCGCCGAGAACTGGGTCGGTATTCAGTCGGAGGAATTCCAGCGCCTCGGTGTGATCGGTAACTGGGATCAGCCCTATACGACCATGGCGTTTGCGGCCGAGGCTCAGATCGCGCGTGAAATTTCAAAATTCGCGATGAACGGTGGCCTGTATCGTGGTGCCCGACCGGTGCTCTGGTCGGTGGTCGAGAAGACCGCGCTCGCGGATGCCGAAGTCGAATATGAAGATCATACCTCGCCCTCTATCTATGTGCGCTTCCCGGTCACGTCGCCCGCGGATCCGGCACTCGATGGTGCGGCGATTGTGATCTGGACCACGACCCCCTGGACGATCCCTGGCAACCGGGCGATCGCGGTCGGGGCCGATCTGGAATATGTGCGCGTACGGGTCTCCGAGGTCAGCGAGAAGAGCCGCGTCCAGGTTGGTGACGAATTGGTCATGGCCGATGCCTTGCGCGAAACCGCGTGCCAGGAGATGGGTATCGAGGCGTCCGAGGATGTCACCCGCATCAAGGGCAGTGCGGTCGTGGGAAGCGTGTGTGCACATCCGCTGCACGAGAAGGGCTTCGACCACGAGGTCCCGGTCTATGAGGCCGAGTTCGTCACGACGGAGCAAGGCACGGGTTTTGTTCATATTGCGCCGAGCCATGGCGAGGACGATTTCCATCTTGGCCGTGCGCATGGCCTGGCCGTGCCCGATATGGTTGACGAGGCCGGCTGCTATTTTGCCCATGTGCCGTTATTCGCCGGCATGGCCGTCCTGACCGCCGATGGCGAGGAAGGCGAAGCCAACGGCGCAGTGATGAGCGTGCTCGAAGGCGAGAATGCGCTGCTCGGCCGGCGCCGCCTGGAACATTCCTATCCGCATTCATGGCGCTCGAAGGCGCCGCTGATTTTCCGCAATACGTCCCAATGGTTCATCTCCATGGAGACGAACGAACTGCGCGAGAAGGCGCTGACGGCGATCAGCGAGACCCGGTTCGTCCCCGTGGCGGGGCAGACGCGTCTGCGTTCGATGATCGAGTCGCGGCCCGACTGGTGCATTTCACGCCAGCGCGCCTGGGGCGTTCCGATCCCGGTGTTCGTGCACAAGCAGAGCGGTGAGTTGTTGCGTGACCAGGCCGTGTTCGACCGGATCGCCGAGGCCTTCGAGACCGAAGGTGGTGACGCCTGGTTTGCCAGCGAACCGTCGCGGTTCCTCGGCGATGACTATGATGCAGATGAATACGAACAGGTCCGCGATATCGTTGATGTCTGGTTCGATTCGGGCTCGACCCATGCTTTCGTGCTCGAGGATCGCGACGACCTCCAATGGCCGGCGTCATTGTATCTCGAAGGTTCGGACCAGCATCGCGGCTGGTTCCATTCATCGTTGCTGGAATCCTGCGGCACCCGTGACCGGGCTCCGTATGACGCTGTGCTGACCCATGGGTTCGTCATGGCCGAGGATGGCCGCAAGATGTCGAAGTCGCGTGGCACCGACGTCTCACCCCAGGATACGGTCGACAGCCTCGGCGCGGATATCCTGCGCATCTGGGTCGTCAGTTCCGACTATTCAGAAGATTTGCGGCTGGGACCGGAAATCCTGAAACATCAGGCTGACCTCTACCGACGTATCCGCAACACGTTGCGTTTCCTGCTGGGCAATCTGGACGGGTTCGACGAGAGCGAGCGGGTGCCTGCTGCCGAGATGCCGGAGCTGGAGCGATGGGTCTTGCACCGGATCCACGAGATGGATTCGCTGGTGCGGCAGACGACGGACGATTTCGAGTTCCACACCCAGTGGACGGCCTTGCATAATTTCTGCGCGGTTGAGCTCTCGGCTTTCTATTTCGATATCCGCAAGGACGCGCTTTATTGTGATGGCGCGGACAGCCTGCGGCGCCGGGCGGCCCGCACAGTACTGGACGCACTGTTCTCGCATCTGACTGCCTGGCTGGCGCCGATCCTTTGTTTCACGGCCGAAGAGGCCTGGTTGTCGCGACGCGGTGATGACGATGCGGAGTCTGTTCATCTGCGAACTTTCCCGGTTGCACCTGATGATTGGCGCGATGATGCGCTCGCGGCGAAATGGGAAAGAATCCGGACCCTGCGGCGCGTCGTTACAGGGGCGCTGGAAATCGAGCGGGCCGAAAAACGCATCGGCTCCAGCCTGCAAGCCGCACCGACTGTCTATGCAGACAGCGAGACTGTCGCTGCGATGGCGGGACTCGATCTGGCCGAAATCTCCATCACCTCGGGCGGCACCCTGGTCGAGGGTGAAGCGCCGGCGTCGGCGTTCCATTTACCCGAGGTGGAAGCAATCGGTGTCGAGCCCGGTCTTGCGGATGGTGAGAAATGCGCGCGCTGCTGGCAGGTCCTCACGGATGTCGGTGAACATGCTCATCCGGATGTTTGCGGACGATGTGCCGCGGCAGTCGACGACCGACCGGAGGCCGCCGAATAGGCGGGAGGAGTTGTGATGCCGCGATGGGCCCTACTCTTTGTCGTTGTGCTGATCGCCGTTGATCAAATCTCCAAGCGCGTGATGTTGGGGCTCGTTTTCGATCCGCCATCGATCATTTCGGTTACTTCTTTCTTCAATCTGGTGCCGGTCTGGAACCGCGGAATCAGCTTTGGGCTGTTTGGCGGTGCGGAGACGTCGCGATGGATCCTGGTAGCACTCGCGCTCGTGATCATCGTTTTTCTTGTGATCTGGCTGGTCCGCTCGGGGCAGGGGCTTGTGCGCTTTGCGTTGGTCCTCGTCATTGGTGGGGCGCTGAGTAACGTGGTCGACAGGGTGGTTTATGGTGCGGTTGTCGATTTTATCGACATTCACGCGTTTGGGTGGCACTGGCCGGCGTTCAACCTGGCCGATATGACCATCGTCCTTGGTACCGCGATGTTGTTGTACGATGGCTTGTTCGGTTCTCCGCGTTCGCTAAAATAGTGCTAGGTTTGGAATCGTTTTTCGCGCCCACGCTGAATTAGGCAATAGTTTGATGCATATGACCGGCAAGACACAGACGCCCTCGCGCACCGACGGGATTGCCCGCACGCCGCGCGGACTCGTTTTGCTGATGGTTGCTGCGCTAACCCTCGCCGCGTGCGGTGATTCGACAAAACGGGTACTCGGGCTTCAACGCACGACACCGGACGAGTTTGCCGTTGCCCCGCGTGCGCCGCTGTCTCAACCGCCTGACTTTCGGTTGCGCCCGCCACGACCCGGTGCCGAGGATCTGACCACGGTGTCGTCGCGCGAGCAGGCACGCCAGGCGGTGTTCCGTGGCGACGATGATGAACGCGCCGCGCGTGGCAAGACCGGACCGGCCACGCAATCGGCGCCGCGCGATGAGGTTGCACGCTCGACGACGGGTGAATCTGCATTCCTGTCGCGCGCAGGCGCGTTGGAAACCGATCCGTTGATTCGTTCGCAGATTGACCGCGAGAGTTCGGTCCTGGTCGAAGAGAACAAGAATTTCATCCGCGAGTTGCTTGGTTTGAAGCAAGAGCCGGTCGATGAAGAGGTCGACGCCCCGTCCGAGGCGCGACGGTTGCGCGAGAATCAGGCGCTGGGTGTTCCGCCCACCGAAGGCGAAACGCCCACCATCACGCGCACAAGTAACGGCCTGTTCGACATACTCTAGGCTCGTGGCCGCCCCAATTACGCCAAATGTCGCGGTAAAGTGACTGCATCGCCGGTTTTCGGCGTTGCAGGTGAGAAAACTTGCGCCATATCTGTTGTCAATCCGATGGCGCTAACCCGTGAGGACAGAACCGATGAAGTGGGATATTTTTTCGCGAACCCTTCATGCCTTGCTGTTGCCGCTCGCTTTCCTGTTGCCTTTTGCGACGACGGCGCAGGCACAGGTTTTTAATCCCACGACGTTCGAGCTCGACAACGGCATGCAGATCGTGGTGATCGAAAATCATCGCGCACCCGTTGTCACCCATATGGTCTGGTACAAGGTGGGCGCAGCAGATGAGCCCGCAGGCAAGTCGGGCATTGCGCACTATCTCGAGCATCTGATGTTCAAGGGGACCGAGACCCGCGCGCCGGGTGAATTTTCGCAGATCATTGCCGAACTGGGCGGGCGCGAGAATGCGTTCACGTCTCAGGATTACACTGGTTACTTCCAGACCATCTCACCCCGGCATCTGGGCCTGATGATGGAGCTGGAAGCGGACCGTATGACCGGCCTTGTTCTGAGCGATGAAATCATCGAACCCGAACGCCGGGTCATTTTCGAAGAGCGCCGTTCGCGAACGGATAACAACCCCCGATCACTCCTGTCGGAACAGGTCGCAGCGGCGACCTGGCTCAATCATCCCTATCGCCTTCCGGTGATCGGTTGGGCCCATGAGATCGAAACCATCAGCCGCACGGATCTCGAATCCTTCTACGAGACCTGGTACGCGCCCAACAACGCGGTCCTGGTCGTTTCCGGTGATGTTGATCCGGAAGAGGTGTTTCGCCTCGCGCAGGAGACTTACGGCAAGGTTCCGGCAAAGTCGCTGCCGCCGCGCACACGCCCGACCGAGCCGCCCCAGATCGCCCCGCGCGAGGTGGTGATGCGTGATGCGCGTGTCGATCAACCAGCCTGGTCGCGCCGGTATCTCGCGCCCAGCTATGTGGCGGGTGACAACCAGCATGCCTATGCCCTTGAGCTGCTCTCCGAGATCATCGGTGGCAGCACGACGAGCCGGATATATCGATCGATTGTCGTCGACCAGTCGCTGGCGGCGTCTGCCGGTGCCTGGTATTCGCCGGGTGATCTGGACCAGACGACGTTCGGCGTGTGGTTCAGCCCGCGCCCGGACGTCTCGGTCGAGACGGTGCGTAAGGCGATGGATGATCAGCTTGCGAAGCTGATCAAGGACGGGATCACTGCAGATGAACTCGAACGGGCGAAGCAGCGCCTGATCGATAGTGCGGTCTTTGCCCGTGACAGCGTTGGCGGGCCCGCGCGCATCCTGGGTGCCGCCCTGGCATCAGGGCAGACGGTGGCCGATGTCGAGGCATGGCCCGACAGAATTCAGGCCGTCACGGTTGAACAGGTCGATGCGGCCGCCCGTGAGGTCTTCAATCTGAACCGTTCCACAACCGGGATTTTGCTGCCGGCCGAAGGAGATAGCCGAACATGATGTCCGCTCTGACACGCGTGCCCGCGATGGCGCTGTTGGCCGTCACGCTGTTGTTGGTTCCTGCTGCCGCCAAGGCGTTTGATATTCGGCGGGTCGTCAGCCCCGGTGGCATCGAAGCCTGGTTGGTGGAAGACAATTCTCTGCCAATCGTCTCGGCGCGATTCCTGTTTCCCGGCGGTGCCGCGACGGATCCTGTTGGCAAAGAGGGTCTGGCCAACATGGTGTCCGGATTGCTCGACGAAGGGGCCGGGGAACTCGATTCACAGGCGTTTCAGGGCCGGCTGGCAGATCAGTCGATTTCCTTGTCGTTTTCCGCCTCGCTCGATGGCTTTTCCGGACGCATGAAAACCCTGACCCGCAATCGCCAGGAGGCGTTCGATCTGCTGCGTCTGGCCGTGACCTCGCCGCGATTCGATGCGCCGGCGGTGGATCGAATTCGGGCGCAAATTCTGACCGGACTTGCGGCGGGTGCGAACAACCCCAATCGCATCGCGCAGCAGACGTTTCGTGAAACCGTGTTCGGCGACCATCCCTACAGCCGACCTGTCACCGGGACGCCTGAAAGTGTGGCCGCGATTACCGAGACGGACCTGCGCAGGTTTGTGACCCGCAGGCTTGCGCGCAGCGAGCTGATTGTTGGCGTGGTCGGTGATATCACGGCGGCAGAACTGAGCACGTTGCTCGACGAGACATTCGGCGATCTGCCGGAGCGTGCAGAGGCCTTTACGATCCCGCAGGCGGAACCCGGCGGGGCCGGTGAGGTGATTGTCGTTGAGCGCGACAATCCGCAAAGCCGGGTCGTGTTTGGCCATCGCGGTGTGGCGCGGGACGACCCGGATTACTACGCCGCCCTGGTGCTGAACCATGTACTGGGTGGCGGTAGTTTCACCTCCCGGCTTTATGATGAGGTGCGCGAGAAGCGCGGCCTGGCCTATTCGGTGTTCAGCTATCTGCTGCCGCTCGAGAATGCGGCGATGTGGATGGGCGGTGCCGGGACAGAAAATGGCGCGGTTGCCCAGTCGATCGAGCTGATTCGCGGCCAGTGGGCAAACGTGCAGGAATTTGCAATCTCCCAGGACGAGTTAGACCGTGCGAAGGCCAACCTTATCGGGTCTTTCGGTTTGCGGTTTGACAATACCGGCGCAATCGCCGGGACCCTCGTCGCCGTGCAGTTTCGCGATCTCGGGATTGATTTTCTCAATCGGCGCAATGACTTGATCGAAGCTGTCCAGCTTGATGATGTGCGTCGCGTCGCGGAGAAAATTCTCGATCCGGCCGCACTGACCGTTGTCGTGGTCGGGAAACCCGAGGGACTTGCCGCGACACAGACGGTGAGCGACGGGGGCTAATCGCCGGCGAAAAGGCCGTCGGTCGAACATTCTCCGACTCACCTGATTTGTCCACAATATGCGCCATTGCCGTCGGCCCGGCGGTGAACGCAGACTGCTGATCCGCGCGTGGACACGGAACCCGAATGTCAGAATTCTATTCCCAGAATGTGAGCGGTTGCTTGGCCGGCACGATCGGCGAAGACGGTCTCACCGAAGACGCGCTGGAGACGGCGCGCGCGGCAGCGTGGGATGTATGGAGCGCGATGCGGGCCGACATCACCGATGGCGGTTTCCCGGCAGTATCAATCGCCCAACAGTCTGATGATCTTGGCGCCGTGCGCGAGGCGGCGGCCCGTCTGTCGACACATTGCGACACCGTAGCCGTGATCGGCGTGGGCGGGTCCAGTCTCGGCGCCGAGGCCCTGTGTGCATTGGCGCCGACACCGCCGGTGGATGTCCGGTTTCTGAACAACCCCGACCCCGAGACCGTGGCGCGTTTCGTGGCGTCTTTCGACTTGTCGCGCACGGGCCTCGTCATGATCTCGAAATCTGGCGGTACGGCGGAAACACTGGTGCTCGCGATGACCCTCATGCCGGCGTTGATGGAAAAACGCGACGGTGATCCGGTGGCGGACTACGCTGTAATTGTCGCGGAGCCGGGTGACAACCCGATACGCCGACTGGCCATGAGTTGGGAGACACCGGTCATCGACCATCCCGTCGATATCGGCGGGCGGTACTCGGCGCTCAGCGCCGTAGGGCTTTTGCCGGCTGCCCTTGCGGGTGTGGATATCGCCGCCGTTCGCGCAGGTGCCGTCGACGCGCTCGAATCAAACATGGCCGGACAATCTGTGGACGATGTTCCCGCGGCGCTCGGTGCAGCTGTCTCGCTGGCGCTTCTGCAAAGCCAGGGTGCGCGCATGAGCGTGCTGATGCCCTATGCGGATGCGCTGGCGCCTTTTGCGCGCTGGTACCGTCAATTGTGGGCCGAGAGCGTGGGCAAAAACGGGCACGGCACCACGCCGATCGACGCACTGGGTTCCGTCGACCAGCACAGCCAGCTTCAACTTTATCTCGATGGCCCCGGCGACAAGATGTTCACCATCGTGACACAGCATCTTGCCGGGCGGGGAGACCATGTGTCGCCCGAGCTGGCAAACCATGCCGGGGCCGCGTATCTGGCCGGACAGACGACGGGTGATCTTCTGGCTGCGGAACAGGAGGCGACGATCGAGAGCCTTTCGGCCCATAGTCGCCCGGTGCGGCGGATCGAGATCGCGCGGGTGGGTGAGGCTTCCGTCGGGGCTCTTATGGTTCACTTCATGCTGGAGACGGTGACCGCGGCCTTCATGTTGGGGGTTGATCCGTTCGACCAGCCGGCCGTCGATGATGGCAAGGAACGGGCGCGCCAGCGGCTCGCGGATACAGCCGGGTCGACCGGCGGGACATCGGCATGACCATTCGGCGCCTGCCGGAAACCATCGTCAATCAGATCGCCGCGGGTGAAGTGATCGAGCGTCCGGCTTCTGCGGTGAAGGAATTGGTCGAGAACGCTGTCGATGCCGGTGCGCGGCGGGTCGATGTGGTGCTGCGCGACGGCGGTCGTACGCTGATCTCGGTCACCGATGACGGCAAGGGCATGACGGCGGACGAGCTTGCGCTTGGGGTCGAACGTCACGCGACATCGAAGTTGCCGGACAACGATCTGACCCACATCGCGACACTCGGGTTTCGCGGTGAGGCGTTGCCGTCGATCGGGTCGGTCAGCCGGCTGTCGATCGCGTCACGTGTTGCTGGTGCCGACGGATGGCAGATACGCGTCGAGGGCGGGCGCGTCCACGAGGTTGAGCCCGCACCCCTGACGGCGGGCACGCGGGTCGAGGTGCGTGATCTTTTCTATGCCACGCCTGCGCGTTTGAAGTTTCTGAAAACCGAACGCACGGAGATGGATCATGCCGTCGATACCGTGCAACGGCTCGCCATGGCCCATCCGGCGATCAGTTTCACGATCGGCGACGGCGAACGCGAGCGCTTCGCCAGTGCTGCGACCGAAGACCTCGGCGGCAGCGAGGATGCGCTTTTGCGCCGGCTGTCGGATGTGATGGGACGCGATTTCGCCGAGAATGCCTTGTCAATCGACGCCGAACGCGACGCAGTTCGACTGACCGGCCATGCCGGGTTGCCGACGCTCAATCGCAACACGACCAAGCACCAGTATCTCTTCGTGAATGGCCGGCCCGTGCGCGACCGGCTGCTGACCGGTGCGGTGCGTGGCGCGTATCAGGATTTCCTCGCCCGGGGTCGCCATCCGCTGGTGGCGCTGTTCGTGGAGATCGATCCCGAACTGGTGGATGTGAACGTCCACCCGGCGAAGGCCGAGGTCCGGTTCCGGGACCCTGGTGTGGTCCGGGGGCTCATCGTCGGCGGGTTGCACCACGCCCTGGCAGCGGCCGGACACAGGGCGTCGACCACCGTGGCCGATGCGGCATTGGGCGCATTTCGGCCGGGCGGTGCCCCGGGACTCCCGCCCACGGGATATGGTGGCGGATTTGGTGGCAGTTCGGTGCCTCGGGGGCTGGCCGAAGCGGCGGCCCAGTACTTCGCACCGCAGGATCAGCCGAACGGTGATGCCTTTCCCGGGCTCGAATCCGCGCCCGCGGCCGCGACACTGGAGCCCGATGTTGCATCTCCCGACGCGGACTATCCGTTAGGCGCAGCACAAGCGCAGCTCCATGAGACCTATATCGTGTCCCAGACCCGCAACGGCCTGGTGATCGTGGATCAGCATGCGGCCCATGAGCGGCTCGTCTATGAACGCATGAAGGCCGCGTTGGCGAATGGCGGGGTTGCCCGGCAAGGCCTGCTGCTGCCCGAAGTTATCGACCTGGACGAGGCGTCGGCCGAACGCCTTGCGGCACGCGCCGAAGAGCTGGCCGAGCTCGGTCTGGTGCTTGAGAAATTCGGCGCAGGGGCCGTTGTGGTGCGCGAAGTCCCCGGGCTGTTGGGGCAGTCGGACGTGGCCGGGCTGATCCGTGATCTGGCGGATGATCTGTCGGAGATCGGTGCGGCCCATTCGCTCAAGGAGCGGCTGGAGGATGTCTGCGGGACGATGGCCTGTCACGGCAGTGTGCGCGCGGGGCGCCGCCTCAATCGTGACGAGATGAATGCGCTTTTGCGCGAGATGGAAGTGACCCCCCATGCGGGCCAGTGCAACCATGGCCGCCCGACCTATGTGGAGCTGAATCTGGCCGATATCGAGCGGCTGTTCGGGCGTCGCTGAGCTAGTTTTTCCAAACCACAAAATGCAATGACGTGTCGCCGTAGCTGCGCGTGTCGATCGTCTCGAAGCCGGCGCCGCAGTCGATCTCGGTCCCGCGCCGCGTCTCGATGACCAGCAACCCGCCGGGTGCAAGCCAACCTGCGTCGGCCAGTGCTGCCGGTGCGGAATGCGCGACTTCGCTGTCATAGGGCGGGTCGAGGAAGATGATGTCGCACGGCGTGCCGGCCGGCGGTTTTGTGGCATCTCCCGTGCGGTGGACGTCGGCGCGATCACCAAGTTCCAGCGCGTCGAGATTTGCGCCGATCTGTACCCTTGCCGGACGGTCGATGTCGAAAAACACCGCATGAGCCGCACCCCGGGACAGCGCCTCGATTCCCAGCGCACCGGATCCCGCGCAGGCATCGAGCACGCGTGCGCCGTTCAGGTCGGACGTGTCACCGATGCCGCTGGCAAGGATACTGAACAACGCCTCGCGAACCCTGTCGCCGGTCGGCCGGGCATCGGAACCGGGTGGAACCTCGATTCGGCGGCCACGATGGGTGCCGCCGATAATGCGAAGTCTCCCGGGCTGCGATCTCACGCCCGGGGGACCTGTTCGGCGATCACCTTGGCGGCGACTTCCTCGACATGCCCGCGCGGCAGCTTGCCCAGCTGGAAGGGGCCGTAGCCGGTCCGGATCAGCCGGTTCACCGTGTAGCCGAGATGCTCCATCAACCGGCGTACCTCGCGGTTCTTGCCTTCACGGATGGCGATGGTCAGCCAGGCGTTGCTGCCGACCTGTCGTTCGAGTGTTGCCTTCGCGGGTCGGAACTGCGTGCCGTCGATTTCCACGCCCCGTTCCAGGCGGGCCAGCGTCTTGTCCTCGATGCGGCCATACACCCGCACGCGGTACTGGCGCAGCCACCCGGTCGAGGGCAGCTCGAGCCGCCGGGCGAGTTCGCCGTCGTTGGTCAGCAGCAGCAATCCCTCGGAGTTCATGTCCAGGCGGCCGACCGGTTTGGTGTTGGCGAGCTCGGGCGGCAGCGCGTCGAAGATCGTCGGGCGTCCCTCGGGATCGCGGTGGGTCGTCAGCCGCCCCTGGGGTTTGTGATAACGCCACAGGCGGGCCACGTCGCGGGCGGGCAGCGGTTTGCCATCGATGCGGATATCGGCATCGATGGCGACGTTCAGCGCGGGTGAGTCGACGGGCTGCCCATCGAGCGTGACACGGCCATCATTGATCCATCGCTCGGCCTCGCGGCGTGAGGACACGCCGGCCCTGGCAATGACCTTGGCGATACGCTCGCCCTTTGGTGCGTCGGAATTCATTCTCTTCTGCCGGTTCTGACTGTCTTTGAGCTAGGGATCGCACGCGTCGATGAAGGCCTGGAAAATAGCACCATCACCCGCCGAGACCTTGTACTCCGGATGCCACTGGACCCCCAGGCAGAAACGCTTGCCGATTGCCTCGATGCCCTCGATCACCCCGTCCGGCGCCACGGCGTTGATGATGATCTCGTCGGATGCATCTTTCGCCGCCTGATGATGCGCGCTGTTCACATCAAGTGAATCGGCGCCGACGATCCGGTGCAACAGGGTTCCCGGCAGGACCGATACGCTGTGGCCTGGTTCGTCGCGCGGGTTGGGTTGCTCGTGGGCGAGCGCCTCGGGGATCTCGTCGGGGATATGCTGGATCAACGTGCCCCCCAGGGCCACGTGAAGGAGCTGCTGGCCGCCGCAAATACCCAGCAATGGCATGTCGCGTTCCACCGCCCCGCGGGTGGCGGCGAGTTCAAACGCTGTTCGGCGGTCCTTGGTGACGACCGTCGGGTGGCGTTCGCCGGCGCCGAATATCGACGGGTCGACATCGAACGCGCCACCCGTGATCACCAAACCGTCGATGATATCGAGATAGTCATTCGCCTGATCGGGTTCATGGGGCAGGGCCAGGGGCACACCGCCCGCCTCGACCACCGCGTCGGCATAATTTTGACGCAGCGCGTACCACGGCATGTTCGAGTAAGTGCCGGGGTCTTCGGAATCGAGGGTTATGCCAATCACGGGTTTTGTCATGCCGCGCACCATACGCGGCACCCGCGCATCGTTGCAATTTCGCGCTTTCGAGGGCACCGTCCGCCCCATGGAAGACGCGCGTTACATGCAGCAGGCGATCGCCGCCGCCCGGGAAGCCGCCGCGGCCGGCGATGTACCGGTGGGTGCCGTGATCGTTGACGGGGCATCGTCGCGGGTCGTGGCCGTTGCGGGCAACCGTGTCGCGCAGGACAATGATCCGACCGCGCATGCGGAGTTGCTGGCCATCCGGATGGCCGCTCATGAACTCTCAGCACCACGGCTGACCGATTGCGACCTGTATGTAACCCTCGAGCCCTGCGCCATGTGTGCCCAGGCGATCGCCTTCGCCCGGGTCCGGCGGCTGTTCTTCGGCGCCTATGATCCCAAGGGCGGCGGCGTCGAGCACGGTGCGCGCATTTTCACCCAGCCGACCACGAACCACGCACCGGAAATTGTCGGCGGCCTCGAAGAGGGCGAGTGTGCAGCAATCCTGCAGGCGTTTTTCGCGGCACGCCGGTAGCGCTGCTTTCGCTAGCCTTCGCGCGCGACCGCGCGCCAGCCGATGTCGCGACGACAGAAACCCTCAGGCCAGTCGATGGCATCGACCGCTGCGTAGGCATTCGCCTGCGCCGATGTGATGTCCGCGCCGCCGGCCGTAACATTCAAAACCCGTCCGCCGGTCGCCAGCACGCGGTCGCCATCGACCGCGGTGCCGGCGTGGAACACTGTGGCGCCGGTGGCCGCCGCGGCCTCAAGGTCGCGGATTTCCGTGCCCTTGTCGTAAGCCCCGGGATAACCGGTCGCCGCGAGCACGACGGTCAGGGCCGCATCGTCGGACCAGCGCAGGTCGAAATTCCCGAGCCCGCCGTCACACGCCGCGACCAGCGCAGGGACGATGTCGGAACGCAGCCGCATCATCAGCACCTGGCACTCGGGGTCGCCGAACCGCACGTTGTATTCGAGCAGTTTCGGTTTGCCCTCGTCGAGCATCAGCCCCGCGTAGAGCACACCGCGATAGGGATAGCCGTCGGCGGCCATGCCGCGCACGGTCGGCCCGATGATCGTCTCCATCACCTCCGCTTCGAGGGCCGGCGTCAGCGATGGCGCGGGAGAATAGGCGCCCATGCCGCCGGTGTTGGGGCCGGTGTCTCCATCGCCGACAGCCTTGTGGTCCTGGGCGCCGGCCAGCGGCAACGCCGTCTCGCCGTCCACCAGCGCGAAGAAGGACAGCTCCTCGCCGGGCAGGAATTCCTCGATGACGAGTTCGGCGCCGGCGTCGCCGAATGCCTTGTCGCCCATCGCCTGATCCACTGCGTCAAGCGCCTCGTCAACGGTTTGCGCGACCGTCACACCCTTGCCCGCCGCGAGGCCGTCCGCCTTGACCACGATCGGTGCGCCCTGTTCGCGTATGTATGCCTTTGCCATGTCGGCATCCGTGAACCGCCCGTAGCCGGCGGTCGGGATGTCGTGCCGGGCGCACAGATCCTTCATGAACCCCTTCGAGCCTTCGAGCATGGCGGCGTCGGCGCGCGGTCCGAAGGCCTTGATGCCCAGGGCGTCGAGACGGTCGACCAGACCCAGAACCAGCGGTCCTTCCGGGCCGACCACGACCAGATCGATCGTCTGTTCGGTGGCGAAAGCGACGAGACCATCCACGTCGTCGGCGGCAATCGCAACGCATTCGGCGTCCTGCGCGATGCCTGCATTTCCGGGCGCACAGTAGAGCGCATCGCAAAGCGGAGAGGCGGCGATTGCCCAGCACAGCGCATGTTCGCGCCCGCCACCACCGACAACCAAAATACGCATTTGCGCGATCCTTCTTTGCGTCCTTCGTTTCGAGGCCGGCAGTTTGTATCATGGGGGCGATTCGATGAACCAGACGCCCCCCGATACCCCCGATCTGCTGGATGCAGAACCCGGCGACAACCAGCCCCCTGTGCTGTCGGTCGGTGAACTGTCCGGCGCGGTCAAGCGCACGGTCGAGGACAATTTCGGCTATGTGCGCGTGCGCGGCGAGGTGTCCGGGTTCAAGCGCGCTACCTCCGGCCATCTCTACATGACCCTGAAGGACGCCGATGCGACGATCGACGGCGTGTGCTGGCGTGGCTCGGCGGGCCGCCTCGAGGTGCAGCCCGAGGACGGGCTGGAGGTCATCGCGACCGGGCGGGTGACGACCTATCCCGCGCGTTCGAAATATCAGCTCGTGATCGAGCGTCTGGAAGTGGCCGGCGAGGGCGCGCTTCTCAAGATGATCGAGGAGCGGCGCAAGCGGCTCGCCGCCGAAGGCCTGTTCGAGGCCGAACGCAAGGCGGATATTCCCTACCTGCCCGAGGTGATCGGCGTCGTGACGTCGCCGACGGGTGCGGTCATCCGCGATATTCTGCACCGCCTGGCGGATAGATTTCCACGCCATGTGCTGGTCTGGCCGGTGCTGGTGCAGGGAGACAATGCGGCGGGCCAGATTTCGGCCGCCATCGAGGGGTTCAACCAGCTGACACCGGGCGGGCCGGTGCCGCGTCCGGACTTGCTGATCGTGGCGCGCGGCGGCGGGTCGCTGGAAGACCTGATGGTGTTCAACGAGGAGAATGTGGTCCGGGCTGCGGCGGCGAGTGAGATTCCGCTCATTTCGGCGGTCGGGCATGAAACCGACACGACCCTGATCGATTTTGCCTCCGACAAACGCGCACCTACGCCGACGGCAGCCGCCGAGATGGCGGTGCCCGTGCGCAGCGATCTGATCGCGCAGGTCGGCGAAGACGGCGCGCGCCTGACCGGTGCGATGACCCGGCTGGTGCGGAGCCGCCGGCAGGAAGTCACCGCGTTGGGCCGCGGGCTGCCGGCACCGCGACGTATCCTGGAAGGCGCCATGCAGCGGGTGGATGACTGGGCCGAGCGCCTCCGGCCTGCGCTGGTGCGGGTGATGCGCTCGAAAGACGAGGCGGTGGCCGCGCAGGGTCGCCAGCTTGTCCAGCCGGACCAGTATGTGGAAGCCAAGCGCCGCGACCTGGCGTCCATGGTGGCACGTCTGTCGGCCGTAAAATCGGCCGGTGACGCCAGAATAGTGCGTGATCTGCGCAATACGCAGTCACTCGGCGAGAGGCTGAAGCAGGCCGCGGACAGGCGGTTGGCAAAGGCCGATGACCGTGTCGCCGGTGTTGCGAAGCTCCTGGAGAGCTATTCCTACAAGGGTGTGCTCGATCGCGGGTTCGTGCTGGTGCGCGACGCCACCGGGGCGCCGGTGTTGGCCGCGGATGCGCTCGCACCCGGCGACGGTATCTCGCTTAATTTTCGCGACGACGGGATCGTCGGCGCGACGGTCGACAGCATCGGCGGGGATGCCCCGGCTGCCAAACCGGCTAAGCCCCGCAAACCGGCCAAGGCCAGGCCGAAGACGAAGGATCCCGCCGACGATCCTCAAGGCTCGCTCCTTTGAAGCTCTGGCTTATGGCGCTGACCATGTTGGTCGCGTCGCACGGGTCTTCATCGGCACTCGATCTGCCGGAAACCTTCACGCAAGGCGCGCTGGTGATCGGGGCCGTAGAACCCGGCGCGACAATCATGCTCGACGGCAAATCACTGCGTGTCGATCCGGCGACGGGCCGGTTCGTGTTCGGGGTCGACCGGGATCGCAAGGAAGCTTTCGCTTTGGTTGTCACCTACCGCGATGGACGTCGCGAGACACGAAGCCTGCCGGTGCAGTTGCGCGACTACGACATCGAACGGATTGACGGATTGCCGCCCCGCAAGGTGTCTCCCAGTACCAATGATCTGGACAGAATTCTCCGCGAGGCGCGTCTGATCTCCGCCGCGCGGGCCGGCGACAGCGAGAACGTGTTTTTTGAGGCCGGGTTCGCCTGGCCGGTGACCGGCCGGATCAGCGGCCGCTACGGCAACCAGCGCATTCTCAACGGGAAGCCGAGGCGGGCCCATCTGGGGATCGACATTGCCGCGCCGCGTGGAACGCCTGTCCTGGCGTCGGCGCCCGGCATGGTGGTGCTGGCGGAACCCGATCTGTTCTACACCGGTGGCACGGTCGTCCTGGACCATGGCCATGGCCTGACCACGATCTATTCCCATCTCGAACGTGTGGATGCCCAACTTGGCCAGGAAATTGTAACCGGCGTGCAGGTCGGGACCGTGGGATCCACCGGTCGTTCGACCGGGCCGCATCTCGACTGGCGGATCAACTGGTTCGATGTGCGGCTGGACCCCGAGTTGATCGCCGGTCCGATGCCGACGGCGCGCTAGCCGATCCGATCGGTCAGAAAATCCGCGATTGCGGCGGCATCATCCCAGACGAAAGTGACCGGCAGGGTTTCGATCTTGTCGCGGAAGGCAATCGGCAGGCGCACGGCGTCTTTTTCCGTTGTCACCGGTGTGGCGTCGAGCGCCGCGGCTTGTTCACAAATCCGCGCGATTTCTGCGTCGGTGAATGGATGGTGGTCGGCAAAGCTGTGCGTGGCGGCGATGTCGCATCCCAGCGCGGAGAGCGTGTCGAAGAACTTGGCAGGCCGGCCGATTCCGGCGAAAGCGAGCAGACGTCGCCCGGCCCAGGTTTCACGTCCGGTCACGGGCAAGATCTGACCGCCGAACACGGGCAGAGACGACGGCATCTCTTTTGCGATGCCGGCGTGATCATTTCCGACAATGACAACGCCGTCAGCGCGCGCCAGCCCGGCCGCGACCGGCTCCCGCAGCGGTCCCGCGGGAATGATTTGCCCATTTCCGAATCCAGCCTCGCCGTCAATGACGACCAAACTGATGTCCTTGAGGAGCGAGAGGTTCTGATGTCCGTCATCCATGATGACCAGTCCGGCGTCGCCTTTGATGGCAGCCCGCGCGCCTGCAGCGCGGTCGCGGGACACCCAGGTAGGCGCCGACTGGCCCAACAACAATGCCTCGTCGCCGACGTCGGCCGGGGTATGGAATTTGGGCGAGACCAGGACCGGGCCGGCCAGGCGGCCGCCATAGCCGCGTGTCAGGAATGCCAGGTCGTCGCGGCCCAGGACGTTGGCGATGCTCAGGGCCACGGGGGTCTTGCCGGTGCCGCCGGCGACCAGGTTGCCGACACACAGGACCGTCGCGTCGACATGCGCGGGTTTTGCGAAGGACCGCTTGAGCGCGCCGGTGAGCCGGTACGCGCAACCCAGCGGGCTTAGCAATTTGCCCAGTGGCGCGTCCGGCCGGGACCAGAAACCCGGGGCCTTCATGATGGCCTCGAATCAGCCGCTGCAATCATTGGCTGCAGGCGAAGCATGACAAGGTCGATGACTTCCTGCTTGCGGCTCGCCGCGGCGGCTGCGGTGTCTGCCATGGCGTCCGCGCGTTGTGGCGATGTCAGCAACTCTGCGACGACCCGCTGCAGTTCGTCACCATCGGCGACTTCCTGGCTTGCACCCGCGGCCTGCAGCTCGCTCGTGATCGACCGGAAATTGTCGATGTTCGGCCCATAGAGTACGGCGCAGTTCAGTTGGGCTGCCTCCAGCATGTTCTGACCGCCATGCGGGATCAGCGATCCGCCGATGAAAGCAATGGGTGCGACACGGTAAAGCTGTCCGAGGAGTCCCGTACCGTCGGCCAGGTAAATATTCGTTGCGGCCGTGATCTTTTCACCGCGTGACCAGCGCGCCACCGACAGGCCGGATGTGATCAGGGCCTGTTCGATGTCGTCGGCGCGTCGCGGGTGTCGTGGCGCCAGCAGCGTTAAAAGGTCGGGAAAACGCGCCACGAGACCCTGATGTACCGCGCCGACAATTTCCTCTTCGCCGCGATGGGTGCTGGCCGCGACCCAGGTCGGGCGGTCACCGATGGCGTCCTGCAATTCGATCAGCGATGCCGCCGTTGCCGGCAGCGGGGCAGCGGCCAGTTTCAGATTGCCGGTTACCGAGACATGCCGTGCTCCCAACGCCTCGAGCCGCCCGGCGATTTCCTGATCCTGCGCCAGGATTGTATCGAAGCATGACAGCAATTCGCGGGCGATCTTGGGTGCGCGTGCCCAGCTGGCGCGTGACTGTTCCGACATACGCGCGTTCACGAGTGCCAGGGGGATGCGTGCACGTCGTGATTCGAGAAGCAGGTTCGGCCAGAGCTCGGACTCGACCCAGAAGGCCGCGCCAGGTTGCCAATATTCGAGGAACCGGCGCACCCAGGCCGCCCGGTCCACGGGCACATATTGATGAATTGCGCGAGGCGGAAGACGTTCCCCCATCATGCGCGCCGAGGTGACGGTGCCGGTCGTCATCAGGATGTTCAGTTCCGGGTCCGTCCGCAGTATCCGTTCGATGAGCACCAGCACTGACTGGGCCTCGCCGATGCTCGCGGCATGTATCCATATGAGGGGTCCGGGCGGGCGCTGGATCGAAGCAATGCCGCGGCGCTCGTCGATGCGCGAAGGTTCCTCCTTGCCGCGCATCAGGCGCCGCTGGAGCAGAAGTTCAACCAGCGGAAGCCCTGCCGTGGTGATACAGCGATACAGGCTGGTGGCGAGAGTGGCTGTGCCCTTGTCTCTGGGCCGGTCGTCCCCGATCATCCGCGCGCGCGTTCGGCGTCCGGCGCGTTGCCGTCTTCGGGGGTGGGCGCACCGCCGGAAGGCCCGGGTTCGCGAAACTGCAACCGGCTCAATCGCGCATACAGGCCATCGCGCGCCTGCAGTTCGGCATGTGTGCCGCTCTCGACGATCTGGCCGTCATCCATCACCAGTATCTGGTCGGCGTTCATGACCGTCGCGAGGCGATGGGCGATAACCAGCGTGGTTCGGTCGGCCGTCAACCGTTCGAGGGCGACCTGCACCTGCTGTTCGGACTCCGCGTCCAGTGCGCTTGTTGCTTCGTCGAGCAGAAGGATGGGGGCGTTTTTAAGCATCGCACGTGCGATCGCGATGCGCTGGCGTTCGCCGCCGGACAGGGACGAACCCCGATCCCCGACCAGTGTTTCATAGCCTTCCGGGAGCGCGGAGACGAAATCATGCGCGGCGGCATCGCGGGCCGCGGCAATCACCTCGTCGTCCGTGGCGTCGGGTCGGCCATACCGGATGTTGGCGGCGACAGTATCGTTGAACAGCGTGATGTCCTGGCTGACGAGCGCGATGGCGTCTCGCAGGCTTGCCATTGTCAGGGTGCGGACGTCCTGACCGTCGATGGCGAGTGTTCCGGTGTCGACATCGTTGAAGCGAAGCACGAGATTCATCACGGTGGACTTGCCGGCACCGCTGGGGCCGACCAGGGCAATGGTCTGCCCCGCCGGGATGGTCAGATTGACCTCGTTGAGGGCCGGTTTGTCGGGTGTGTAGGCGAACGTCACTGCGTCGAAGGTGACGCTCCCGCCTGCGAGCTCAAGCGCACGGGCATCGGGCGCATCGACGATCTGGGCCGGAGTGTCGAGCAGATCGAAGCTGCGCTGGACCGCTGCCAACCCCTCCTGCAGCGCGGCGTTGAGATTTCCCAGACTGCGGACGGGTTGGTAGGCCAGAATCACCGCTGCCAGGAAGCCGACGAATTCACCGAGCGTGCCGGTGCCGGATAATATGCGCCAACCTCCATAGCCCAGAACCGCGGCGACCGATGTTCCGCCGATGGTCTCCAGGAACGGATAGGTGCGCGCGCGTCCTTTCACCGTTTTCATCACCAGATGATAGATGCGGTCGAACAACGCGTCCGCGCGGCTGCGCTCGTAGCCCTCCATCCGGTACGACTTGATCAGGCGAATGCCGGAGAAGGCCTGCTCCAGATTGGACGTCAGTTCGCCCATTCCGGATTGGGCATTCGAAGATGCCCGGCGCAGGCGTCGCCCAATCCGGATGACTGGCCGGCCGGCCAGCGGGAAGGTGACGACGACAATAATTGCGAGCAGCCAGTCGAGATAGAACATCATGCCGATCAACGCGGCAGCGGTGACAAAGTCGCGCGCCATGGCCGTCAGCGTTCGCGACAGGGCATCGC
Organism: Alphaproteobacteria bacterium; assembly: GCA_965205535.1. Classification (GTDB taxonomy): domain Bacteria; phylum Pseudomonadota; class Alphaproteobacteria; order UBA6615; family UBA6615; genus UBA8079. The sequence continues at coordinate 1,655,323 of CBDBHH010000005.1, forward strand.
GCATCACGTTCACATCGTTGGTGAAGCGAGAGATGAGCTTGCCAGTCGATGTCTCGTGGTGAGTTTGCAGGTCCGCATGCATCAGATGAGCGAACATGGCCTTCTGGATTGCGTTGATGACGCGCAAGGCGACGGACTGGCTCAGGACGCTCTGGCCGTAAGAGGCCAGTCCCTTGATGAAGGTCACCACGATGATCGCCAGGGGCATCATCCAGATCACGTTCGCATTCTTGGCTTCAAGCATATCGATCGACGTTTCGATCAGCTTGGGGTAGGCCGCGGACGCGGCGGCCACGACGATCATAAGGGTCACGGCCATACCGACCCGGCCCTTGTACGCACTCATCCAGTCGCGCCACATCCGGCCGATCAAATGGCTTGTGGTGTCTGTCCGGGAAACTTGCGGGGATTCTTGCATGATGCGGTTGTCGCCGCCTCCGTTGATCGCGCGCCGAATCGAGCCATATGCGCCGTTATCGATGCAAGCCTAACACGGCTCAATTCGCTGTGCGCCGACCCGTATCAGACAGGTCTGTTGCGATTCCTGCTGCGGTGGTAAAGCTAGCCCGATTGCGAATGGTGCGATCAGCGAGGGAATACATGTCCGCAGCCGAGAATCTTGGCGAACTTCTACACAGGAATTGCCCGAATTGCGAAACCGACAATTCGAGCAGGCCTGCGCTCGACTATTCGTGGCAGGACTGGAAGCTCCGCAAATGCGGCGCTTGTGGGTTCGTATATCTTGAAAATCCCCCGGATTACGCGGATTTCAAGGTGGCGTTCGCTTGGGAAAAGAACCATGGCGACCGCAAGGTGCGGATGCGCAAGGAATATCCGCTGGCCTACGGGATCTCACACATCTGGCGGAAATTCTACCGCTGGGCCGTGCGCAAGCCTGACAAGTTGATCAAGCGGATCAACAAATGGGTGCCGCCCGGTCTCGTGATCGACGTGGGCTGCGGCAACGCGGACCGGCTGCTGAGCCTGCCCGAGCATTACCAGACCAGCGGAATCGAGATATCCAAGGCGCTGGCCGAGGAGGCGCAGGCGCTCCTGGCGACCCGTGGCGGTACAATCACCAACCTGCCGGCCGTCGAGGGCCTGGCGAGCTATGAGGCGGGAACGGCGAGCGGCGTTCTGATGCGCTCCTTCCTCGAACATGAGCACAAGCCGGTCGAGCTGCTGTCCCATGCCGCACGCGTGCTCAAGCCCGGTGGCGTGGCCATCATCAAGGTCCCGAACTTCTCGAGCATCAACCGGCGGGTCATGGGATCGCGCTGGTGCGGCTTCCGGTTCCCCGGGCATGTCAACCATTTCACGCCGGCGAGCCTGCGCGCGATGGTGGCGGATGCCGGGTTCAGCCCGGTCGGTTTCGGGTTTTTCGACCGGTTCCCGTTGAGTGACAATATGTGGATGGTGGTGCGCAAGGACGGATGATCCCGGCTGCGCACGCGATGAGGAGAAGCTGTCATGACGCGTATCAATATTATCGACCGGGCGGACATGAACGCTGCGCAGGCGAAGGTCCATGACACCGCCAAGGAAAGTGGCGGTCCCGTCGGCGGGCCATTCTACGCCTATATCCGCATCCCCGATCTTTTTCAGGTGGCGCAGGACATGCGCGACACGCTGGGTGCGGGGCCGCTGACCGAGCGCGAACGGCTGATCGTGTTCATGGTCGTCGCGCGGCACTGGAACGCGCGATATCCGTGGTTCGCCCAGTCGCGCAACGCTCTGGCGATCGGGATCGAGCGGGAGATCATCGATGCGATCAACAACCGCGAGACGCCCGACCTGCCGGACGCGCGCGAGCAGACCTGTTACGCCGTCGCGCGCGAGTTGATGGAATCGAACAAGCTCAGCGACGGGTCTTATGCGGCCGCAGAAGACGCCATGGGCGAGACGGACCTGATCGGCCTGGTCGCGGCCTCGGGCCAGTTCGTCATGACCTGTTGTACCGCGAATGCCTTCGAGGTCGATCCCCCGGTCGACGAGCCCGCGCCGCTGCGCGTCTAACCCGACTGCTAGCAGGGTAGGACTACTCGGCTGCGGTCTGCTCGGTGGTTTCCCCGATGCCGGCCAGGTGGGACACGAACAACTCGACGCAGTTCTCCCATGAATAGCCCAGGGCATGGGTCCGACAGGCCTCGGGCGTGCCACGTTCGAAGGCGTGCGTGACCGCGTGTGCGAGGTCCTCGTCGAGGCAACCAGGACCGTTCAGGCCAACGACATCGAGGGGGCCGGGGACGGGATAAGCCGCCACGGGAACCCCGCATGCGAGGGCTTCGAGCAAGACCAGCCCGAAGGTATCGGTGCGGCTGGGAAATACGAACACGTCCGCCGCGGCGAAATGCCTTGCCAGCGCTTCGCCATGCTGTTCGCCGACGAAGACGACGTTGGGAAAACGGGCTTCGAGATCGCGGCGCTGGGGGCCGTCACCAACGACGATCTTGGTGCCGTCGGTCTCGAGCTCCAGGAACGCCGAGATGTTTTTCTCGACGGCGACCCGGTCGGTGTAGAGCTGTAGCGGCCGGGGGAGGTCGCGGATGGCGGCCGGCCATTCGTCGTGGGGGCGGGGGTGGAAGAGCTCGGTGTCGACACCGCGTGTCCAGCGCGCGGTGTTGTCGAAGCCCCATCCACGTAGCTCCCGGTCGATCGTTGCCGTCGCGACCATGACCTTGTGAGCGTGGCGGTGAAAACGCCGTAGCCACGCATAGGACCATGCAACGGGGAGCCTTGTGCGGGCGTGGATATATTCGGGGAACTTGGTATGGAAGGACGTCGTGAAGGGCCAGCCCTGGTTCCGGCATAGCCGGCCGGCGGCCTGACCGATCGGGCCCTCGGTCGCGATATGGACGGCGTCGGGCGCGAATGCTGTGATCATTTTGCGAACCTTCGGGCCGGCACCCAGGGCGAGCCTGATCTCGGGATATGTCGGGCAAGGAACCGTGCGGAATTTCTCTGGTGTGACCGTCAGGACCTCGTGACCGGCCTTGTTGAGGTGTCCGACGACCGTGTCGAGCGTACGCACCACGCCGTTAACTTGGGGGTGCCAGGCATCGGTCGCGAGGACGATCCGCATGGATCAGCGAAGCGCCAGCGAGAGTTGGCGAATATCGGCCCAGTTCACGATCTCGAGCTGGCCGTTGCGATGCTCGACCAGGGCGGTGCAGCTCTCGACCCAATCGCCGTCGTTGCAATAGAGAACCCCGTTCATCTCGCGCATTTCCGCATGATGAATATGGCCACAAACGACACCGTCCGCGCCGAGCTTGCGCGCTTCCTCAGCCACTACTTCCTCGAAACGGCTGACGAACTGGACCGCGTTCTTGACCCGGTATTTCAGGAAAGCCGAGAGGGACCAGTAGCGAAATCCGAGAAGCCGCCGCGCCTGGTTCATCCAGTAGTTCACGCCCTGGACGAAATTGTAGGCCCAATCCCCGACCAGCGCGAGCCAACGCGCGTAACGCACCACCGCGTCGAATTGATCGCCGTGGGTGACCCAGAGGCGGCGCCCGTCGGCGGTGGTATGGAACGCTTCGTTCTGCAGGGTGATGCCGCCGAACACGAGACCGGTATAGTCGCGCAGAACCTCGTCATGGTTGACGGGAACAAAAACCACCCTGGTACCCTTGCGCGCCTTGCGCAGGAGCTTCTGGACGACATCATTGTGGGGCTGTGGGCAATACCAGGATTTCTTCAGCCGCCAACCATCGACGATGTCGCCCACCAGATACAGATGTTCGGATTCGGTGTGGCGGAGGAAGTCGAGCAGATGTTCTGCCTTGCAGCCGCGCGTGCCCAGATGGATATCGGATATCCAGATTGTCCTGTAGCGGTGGGCCAGGGTTTCGCCGCTCATGGAACGCTCGATAGTTCGTCAAACTCACCCCTACATATACGGTGCAGACCGAATCGCAAACCAAAAAACTGTTTAAAAACAATAAGTTAATGAAATATTTCCGCAATGCATCTGCAATATGAATGCAACAATTGCGTGTCTTGTTGGAGCACTTGTGGCGCGGCCTGCAGGAGGGTGAATGCGGTGGGCGACAGTTTGTTGATCTTCAATCCGATGGCGGGCCCCCGCCGGCGCAAGCGGCTGCGGGCGGCACTTGCACATATGGCGTCGCACGGAATGTCGGTCATTGTTTGTGAGACAGCCGGTCCGCGCGACGCCGACAGGATTGCGCGCCGGTCCGCTGGCTGCGATGTCGTCATCGCAGCGGGAGGTGACGGGACGATCAACGAGATCGTAAACGGACTGTGCGAGCGTGATGATGATTGCACGCTGGGAATCGTTCCGCTGGGCACAGCGAACGTACTGGCCCGTGAACTGGGCATAAATCCAATGTCGCCCGACACGGTGGCGGCCACGATACTTGCCGGAAACACGCGCCCTATTTCACTGGGGCATGCGAATGGCCGGCATTTCGCGATGATGTCGGGTATCGGCTTTGACGCCCATGTGGTTGCGAATGTGAACCTCCGGATCAAGCGCCGGTTCGGCAAGCTCGCCTACGTATTGCGTTCGTTGGTCGAGCTTGTCGAGTACAAGCCGCGGACCTATCGGGTGCTGATCGATGGGCGCCTTGAACTGGCTTCGTCGGTCGTTATCGCGAACGGCCATTACTATGGCGGGCCGTTCGTGCTTGCGCCCGAGGCATCACTGGAGAGTGCGGACCTGCATGTGTGCCTGTTCCGGCAGACGGGCCGCTGGAACGCGCTGCGCTATCTCTGGGGCATGCTGAGCGGTCGGTTGTCACGGTTTGACGATTTCGACGTCGTGCGTGCCAGGGCACTCACGGTCGAGCATGGTCCCGGATGCGATTCCGACGACCCGCACCCTTAGTCCGCCTTGATGCGTTTTCGGACTAGAAGCTTCCGGGCGCGAAGAACTCGACGATTCCGATGATCGATGCTAGCAGCAGCACGAGCCAGTTCATGGCGATACCGGTGGCCCGGTTGAACATCTCGGCATTGCCCATCAGGCCGATGGCGTGAAGGCTGCGTGCGATCACCACGATCGCCCCGAGCACGCCGACGATAATCGGGTGTACGCCGACCATCTCGACCAGCCCCAGGATGATCACCGTCGCCGGGACCCATTCCGAATGGTTGGCGTGCGCGCGGATACGACGGATGAGCTGGTCATCGCCATTGTCGCCCCAGGGCATGTTGATCTTGTTGCGGTACAGGCTGACCCGAAGGCCGAGAACGAGTTTCATCAACACCAGCAAGGATGAGACGAACAGCGTGATAAACGGTGCTTCTGCGGCGAAAGATTCCATTGTTACCCCCACAATTCAGGATCGGCGGAACGCGCGATCCCTGATTTCAAATCGACTATTTCAATGCGTGCGAACCGATACTGCCGGGAAATTCCGGACCAGGTTTTGATGTATGTCTAACCGGCAGGCGACGCATCCCCGTGTGAACTAAACTGGATTCCGGCAGCGCCAAGTCAAGACGGGCAGGTCAAACGTCGCGAGAGTTCCGCCGTGGCATTTGGTGGAACCCAAAGCCTATTCGCCGCCGCCGGCCACGGTCAGCCCGTCGATCCGGAGGGTGGGACTGTTGGTGCCGTAGCGGAATTCGAGGTCATTGGCCCGGGACATCTCCGCGAACATCTGCGTCAGGTTGCCGGCGATCGTCAGTTCGGTCACGGGAAAGCTGATTTCGCCGTTCTCGATCCAGAACCCAGATGCACCGCGGCTGTAGTCGCCGGTCACACCGTTCACGCCCATGCCCATCAGCGAGGTGATGTAGAGCCCGGCCTCGATGTCGGCCATGAGCTCGGCCGGGGATAAATCCCCCGGCGTCAGATACAGGTTCGACGGGCCGGGTGAGGGTGTGCCGGACGTGCCGCGCCCGGCGTGGCCCGTGGTCTCGAGTCCGAGTTGCTTGGCCGAGGCGAGATCCAGCAACCAGGTCGTCAGCACGCCGTTCTCGACGATGGCCTGTTTTGTGTTTGCGATGCCTTCGGCATCGAAAGGCTTGGATCGCATGCCGCGTTTGCGGTGCGGGTCGTCGATGATCTCGATATTGGTGGCGAATATTTCCTCGCCGAGCCGATCCTTGAGGAAGCTGGTCCCGCGCGCGATGGCCGGACCGGTGATGGCACCCGAGAGATGCCCGAGCAGGCCGCCGGCAACGCGCGGATCGAAGACGACCGGCACCTGGGCGGTCGGCATGCGGCGTGCGCCGAGCCGCGCGACGGCCTTTTCGCCAGCCCGTTGGCCCACTGCGGTCGGGTCTTCGAGGTCGCCCATATGGACAGCGTGGGCGAAGTCATACTCGGATTCCATGCCCGCGCCTTCGCCGGCGATGATCGAGACGCCAACGCCGGAATCGGTGCGGACATAGTCGCCGGCAAACCCGTTACTCGCCGCGAGGCACACGCCCGTGCGGCTCCAGCTGGCCTGCGCACCTTCCGAATTGGTAATGCCTTTGATCGCGCGGGCGGCGTCTTCGCACGCCCGCGCCATTTCCACGAGGGTCTCGCTGTCGGGCTCGTCCGGGTCGACCATGTCGAGGTCTGGAATATCTGTGGCCAGCTGATCCGGGTCGGCCAGCCCGCACCACGGATCGTCCGGCACGGCCGCGGCCATATCGAGGGCGCGCCCGACCAGCTCCGACAAGGCCGCGCTGGAGAAATCCGTCGACGAGACGATCGCCTGTTTCTGGCCCCGAAACACACGCAAGCCCAGATCGAAACTCTCCTGGCGCTCGAGCTGTTCGATTTCGCCCAACCGCTGGGCGTGGGAAATCGATGTTGAGCGAATGAGCACCGCATCCGCTGCATCGGCCCCACGTTTTTTGGCTTCGCTGACCAGATCGGTCAGGCGGTTGCGGTCTTCCGCGGAATTGGAATCGGAGTCGGACATGATCTTGATCGCGCCGCCGCGCGCCTTGTTTTCGGGTTACAGGGTTCCGGGTGCGAAAAACTCGACGATACCGATGACGGATGCAAGGCCGAGTGTGGCCCAGTTGATCACGATCCCGGTGGCCCGATTGAACGATTCGGCGTTCCCCATAAGCCCGAGCGCGTGAAGGCACCGGGCGATGATCAGCATCGCGCCGAGGACGGCGATGATGATCGGGGAGACACCCATCATTTCGATCAGCCCCAGGAGGATCAGCGTTCCCGGGACCCATTCGGTGAAGTTGGCATGGGCTCGTATTCGCCGCGCCATGCCGTCGTCGCTGGCATCACCCCACATGATCTGGTTCTGAAACCGGTACTTGGTAACGCTGATACCCAGGGCGAGCTTCATAAGGCCCAGCAACGCGGCAACCAGCATCGTGTTGACGGGGGCGACGGCCACAATCGCTTCCATGATTTTGTCCTCTTGTCAGAACGGCTGCCGGGCGCGGCAGCGTTATTTCCAGATCGGCTTGCCCGACCCGGGCAGCCCCAGATCGTCCCACATCGTGGAGACTTTATCGACGACTTCGTCATCCATGCGGATCTCGCGTCCCCATTCCCGATCGGTCTCGGGCGGAATCTTGTTCGTCGCGTCGAGCCCGATCTTGCTGCCGAGACTGGAGACGGGTGAGGCGAAGTCGAGATAGTCGATGGGGGTGTTTTCGATGACGGTGATGTCCCGGGCGGGATCCATGCGGGTCGAGATCGCCCACATCACGTCCTTCCAGTCGCGCGCGTCGATATCGTCGTCCACGACGATCACCCATTTCGTGTACATGAACTGGCGCAGATAGGACCACACGCCCATCATCACCCGCTTGGCGTGGCCCGGATAGGCCTTGCGCATCGAGACAACGGCGATCCGGTAGGAACAGCCTTCGGGTGGCAGCCAGAAGTCGGTGATCTCCGGGAAGGCCTGGCGCAGCAGCGGCACGAATACATCGTTCAGCGCCTCACCCAGGACCGAGGGTTCGTCGGGCGGGCGGCCGGTAAAGGTCGAGAGATAGATCGGGTCGCGGCGCATGGTGATGGCGCTGACATGGAACACCGGGAACTGCTCGACGGAGTTGTAGTAGCCGGTGTGGTCGCCATAGGGGCCTTCGTCGCCATATTCGTCGAGGGAGACGTGGCCCTCGATGACGATCTCGGCGGATGCGGGCACCTTGAGCGGAACGGTCTTGCAGTCCACCAGCTCCAGCCGTTTGCCGCGCAGCAGCCCAGCGAACTGGTACTCCGAAAGATTGTCCGGGACCGGGGTGACGGCGGCGATGATCGTGCCGGGATCGGCGCCGATGACCACGGCGGCGGGCAGCGGCTCGGGGCGTTCGGCCTTCCAGCGGGCGTGATGCTGGGCCCCGCCGCGATGCTTGAGCCAGCGCATATAGGTGGATTTGGGGCCGGTCACCTGCATCCGGTAGATGCCCAGATTAAACGCATCCTCGCGTTTGCCGTCGGGATCGGGGCCCTGGGTGACGACCAGCGGCCAGGTGATCAGCGGGGCGGGCTCGCCCGGCCAGCAGGTCTGTATGGGCAGCTTGCCGAGATCGATATCGTCACCGGTCCAGACAATTTCATGGACCGGCCCCGAGGAGACGGTCTTGGGGCGCATCGACATCACGGTGCGCAGGATGGGCAGCTTCTCCCAGGCGTCCCGCAGCCCGCCGGGCGGTTCGGGCTGGCGCAGAAAGGCGAGTGTCTCGCCGATCTCGCGCAGCTGGTCGGGCTCGCGATCCATGCCCCAGGCGACCCGCTCGACCGTGCCGAACAGGTTGGCGAGCACCGGAATGGGGCTGGGCGTACCGTCATCGGCGATAACATTCTCGAACAGCACCGCCGGGCCGCCCTCGGCGAGGAGGCGGGTCTGGATCTCGGTCATCTCGAGGTTCGCGGCGACCGGATGGCTCACCCGCACGAGGCGGTCCTCGCGTTCAAGGCGATCGATGAATTCGCGTAGGCTGGCATACGGCATGGCGCTGGACTTAGACCGGTCTCGCGCCCACACGTCAAGGACCAGCTTTCGCGGAAGTTTGCTTGCGGGCCATCGCCCGGCGCAGGACAATACGCCCATGACGACAGACCCTTTCGATACGGACCCCGCGCTGATCCGCGCCGTCGGCTACCCGTATGACATCGCCGCGCACTCCTTCACCTTCATGGACGGTGCGGCCGCCGCGTTCGATAAGGCGCACACGACCGGCCGTCGCCCCGTGATCGGTTACGGGTCGAACCAGTCGCCCCTGCGGCTGCGCCAGAAATACGGCACCGACCATGCGCCGATCCCCGTCCAGCGGGCCTGGCTCGATGATCACGACGTGGTCTACTCCGCGCATTTTTCGAGCTACGGGTCGTTACCCGCAGCGTTGCGCCATATGCCCGGCACCCGTGTAGCGGTGGCCGTGAACTGGTTGAGCGATGCCGAACTCGAGGTCATGCACCCGACCGAGATCGACAGCTACAACTTCGCCCGGCTTGAGGATCTGACCCTCAACCTGGACGGCGGTGAAACCATCGATGTCGCCTGGGCCTATCTCAGTTTTCGCGGCCATGTGGGCGATAGCGACCAACCCATCGCGCTGGCCGAGATCGCGGCCGAAGGCCGGCAGCTCCCGGCACTGTCCCAACGCGAAGCTCTGGCCCTGATGCGGGACCGAATGGCACCCGGCGAAGATCTGGCCGCGTTCGTGCGCGCCCATATTGATGATCCGGAACTCCGCGACGCGCGGGTCCGGGACCTGCAGGCGACCGCCCATCCTGTCGCCCACGCGTCACACAAAGTTGAGGCGGTCTGACCTGCGCTTGCGTTTGCATGTCACAGGGACACGTTATACTTAACCAATGGGTTAATTATAAGGAGGCTGCAATGGCAGACCACGGCAAATTCTACTGGAACGAGCTCTCGACGACGGATGTCGAGGCGGCGAAGAGCTTTTACGCGCAGCTGGCGGGGTGGAGTTTCAATGAAATGCCCATGGAGAACGGCGACACATATTATGTCGGCATGCTGGGTGATGAACCCGCGGGCGGGATCATGGGGATGCCCGAAGGCGTGCCGGCCGGCACGCCGCCTTACTGGCGGGCGTATATTTCGGTCGATGATATTGATTCCGTGATGGCCGAGGCCAAGGCGGCGGGGGCCGACGTACTCATGGACGCGTTCGATGTTCCCGGCGTCGGGCGCATCGGATCGATGCGTGATCCCCAGGGGGCCGAAATTGCGTTCATGACCCCGGCGGCGCAGGACGCGTAGTCAGGTCGCCAGCCGCCCGGCGATCGCGGCGGCGAAAATGATCAGCCCGAAATCCCGGTTGGCACGGAACTTCGCCAGGCAATCCTTCGCGTCGTCGAAATCGATTGTGAAGGTCTGCCAGGCGAGGTGGGCGGCACCCAGCACCAGTCCGGCCCAGAATGGCCAGGCAAGTGCTTCCATCCAGCCGGTGACCGCCAGCAGGGCGATTGTCACGACATAGAAGCCGGCGATCCACGGGCGAGATTTCGCGCCCAAGAGGCGCGCGGTCGACTTGATGCCGACCAGCGCGTCGTCTTCCTTATCCTGATGGGCGTAAATCGTGTCGTAGCCCAACGTCCAGAAGAACCCGGCGGCGTAGAGCACGAAGGCGGCAGGATCGAGATCGCCGCGCACCACGGCCCAGCCCAGCAGTGCCCCCCAGTTAAAGGTCAGGCCCAGCCAGGCCTGGGGCCACCAGGTGATGCGCTTCATCAACGGGTAGGGCACGACGAGGGCCAGGCTCAGCGCACCGATGGCAACCGCGAACAGGTTGAATTGCAGAAGAATCACGAAACTGATCGCGAGCAGCAATGCCAGGAACATGAGCGCGGCACGCACACTTATGGCGCCGCTGGCGAGCGGGCGATCGGCGGTTCGCGCAACGCGCGCGTCGAAATCCCGATCGAAGAAATCATTGATGACGCAGCCCGCGCCGCGCATCAGGATCGCGCCGACCCCGAACAACGCGACCCAGAACAGGTTCGGCCAGCTGCCCGGTTCTGCCGGGATCGCCAGCGCCCACCAGCCCGGCAGCAACAGCAACCAGGTGCCGATCGGCCGGTCGAGACGCATCAGCCGCGCATAGGGCCGCGCGGGTGCGGGTGCGAACCGATCGAGCCAGTTGCCGCGCGGGATGTCACTGGCGTTATGATGGGGGGCGTCTTGCATGACGCATTGTTAGCCCAGACGGGGCCTCGCCCCCAATCCCGGATTTACCAGATGCCCGATACCCCGGCAGATTTCACCCGCATCCGCCTGTTCGTGGAAGACGATCTAGCCACCGGCACGGGGCTCACCCTGGGCCGCGACCAGAGCCACTATCTGCAGAATGTCATGCGCCGGGGAACGGGTGATCATGTTGCCCTGTTTAACGGGCGAGATGGCGAGTTCTGGGCGGAGCTGACCGAAATGCGCCGGGGCGCGGTCAGTTTGACACCCGGTGAGCGAATTCGTGAACAGGCCCCGGAACCCGACCTCTGGCTGGTGTTCGCGCCGATCAAGCGCGCGGCCGTCAATTTTGTCGTGACCAAGGCAACCGAGCTTGGGGTGTCGCGGATTGCGCCCGTGATCACCTCCCGGACAAACTCCGAGCGGGTCAACACGCGCCGCCTGCGCGCCAATGCCATCGAGGCGGCCGAGCAATCCGAGCGCCTGGCCGTGCCCGCAGTCGACGAACCGCTGCGATTGCCCGCACTCCTGGAGGGGTGGCCTACCGAACGACGGCTTCTGGTGGGCGATGAAACCGGAACCGGCCAGCCGATCGCGGATGTGGCGGCGGAATTGGCGAAGGATCCCGGACCATTGGCAGTCATGACGGGACCGGAGGGCGGCTTTGCGCCTGATGAGCTTGACCAATTGCGTGATCTACCCTTTGTTATACCTGTCGGGTTGGGGCCGCGGGTGTTGCGCGCCGACACGGCCGCATTGGCGGCCCTTGCCGTTGTACAAGCCGTTGCCGGGGACTGGCGTTCCGGGCGTGTGAGTTAACCGGAACCAGTCGGGATATCAGGTATGGCAGCTCCATCTTCGGGTGGCGGTCCGGTCATCGAATCGAAAGACCAACTCATCGCGTGGTTCGCCGAAGGCGAGAAGCCGCGCGAGGCGTGGCGGATCGGCACCGAGCACGAAAAATTTGCCTTCCGGCAATCGGATCATGCGCCATTGGCTTATGACAGCGGCCCGGGAATCCGTGATCTCCTGGAGGGGCTGCAGCGTTTCGGCTGGGAACCCGTCTATGAAGGCGAGAATGTCATCGCACTAACCGGCGACAGCGGCGCCAATATATCGCTGGAGCCGGGCGGGCAGTTCGAGCTCTCGGGTGCGCCGCTCGAGACCCTGCACCAGACCTGTGACGAGGTGCACGAGCATCTGAAGCAGCTGCGCGAGGTGAACCGTGAGCTCGGTGTCGCCATGCTGGGGATCGGTTATCACCCGTTCCTCAAGCGTGAAGATGCACCCTGGATGCCCAAGGGTCGCTACAAGGTCATGCGCGAATACATGCCCAAGGTCGGCACCATGGGCCTCGATATGATGCTGCGCACCTGTACCGTTCAGGTGAATCTGGATTTCGACAGTGAGGCCGATATGGCGCGCAAGATGCGTGTCGCGATGGCATTGCAACCGATCGCCACGGCAATGTTCGCGAACTCGCCGTTCAAGGAAGGCAAGCGGACGGACTATCTGAGCCTGCGCAGCCATGTCTGGACCGACACGGATAACGACCGGTCGGGCATCCTGCCCTTCGTGTTCGATGATGATTTCGGCTACGAGCATTACGTGGACTATGTGCTCGATACGCCGATGTATTTCGTCTACCGCGACGGCGCCTATATCGACGCGTCGGGGCAGTCCTTTCGTGATTTCATGGCCGGCAACCTGGCGGCCCTGCCGGGTGAGCGGGCGACCATGGGCGACTGGACGGACCACACGACGACGCTGTTTCCCGAAGTTCGCCTGAAGCAGTTTCTCGAAATGCGCGGCGCCGATGGCGGCCCCTGGCGGCGTGTGTGCGCGCTCCCGGCATTCTGGGTCGGCCTCCTGTATGACGATGCCGCGCTAGATGCGGCATCGGACATGATCGCCGACTGGACGGCAGATGAAGTGGTGGCGCTGCGCAACAATGTCCCGGCCCAGGGCCTGGCCACGCCGTTCCGAAATCGCTCGATGCTCGAGCTTGCCCGTGAGGCGCTGGAGATTTCGCGCATGGGCCTGCGCAATCGTGCCCAGCTGGATTTCTGGGGCCAGGACGAGACGCATTTTCTGGCTACCCTTGAGCAGATCGTCGATAGCGGTCTGACCCCGGCGGAGAACAAGCTCGCGGCCTTCGAGGGGCGCTGGGACCACGATGTGAACCGCGCGTTCGAGGAATACGCCTGGTAGGACGCCGCCGGTTCGATTGGATGCAGCTAGGCGTCACCGCGCCGGAACGGGCTCCACAGCATCAACGACAACAGCACCGAGACGATTCCGACCATCGCGAACACGATGAAGGTGTCCCGGAATGCCAGTGCAGTTGCCTGGGCGGCCACCATGCGACCGAGGTAAACGGTCGCGAGAGAACCCTCGATCGCGTCCGGCAGGCCTGTCGCCGTCAGCATCTCGCGCACGCTGGCGAGTAGACCTTGCGTGGCAGAGTTCGCTTCGGTCTGGGTAGACGCCAGGACTTCGCTATAGATCGACGTGCGACGCTCGATGAAGATCGCCAACAGATTGATGCCGAACGCGCCGCCCAGCTGGCGGTTGAAGTTGAGCATGCCGTTGGCCGTGCCGAGCTTTTCAGGCGGGGCGGCCTTCAACCCGGCTGCCGTGACGGGCGGGAACAGCATGCCCTGGCCGATCCGGCCGATCCCGACGAATACGGCAAAGGTGATGAAGGCGGTGTTGGCATCGGCCAGGCCCATCAGCCAGGTCGATACCGTGAACAGCGCGAACCCGAGTGCCAGTGGGATGTAGGGCGGGATGATGTCGGCCGTTCGCCCGGCCAGCGGCAAAATGAGACCCATGATGAGGCCGCCGGGCACCAGCACCAGGCCGGCGCGCAGCGGGGTGTAGTTCTGGACCAGCTGGACGAAAACGGGTTGCAGGTAAAACGACCCGAACAGGGTCGCGCCGAATAGGAATGACACCGCGCTGGCGATAGCAAACCGAGGCCGTGCCAGCAGCCGGACATCAAAGATCGGGTCGTCGACATATAGTTCCCAGGCGACAAACAGGATAGCGGATCCCAACCCGGTGCCGAGCGTCAGCAGGACGAAGTTGGAGTTCCAGCCTTTCAACTGGCCGTTCGAAAGGCCGGTCAGTGTGGCGGTCAGAAAGGTTGCGACCAGCAGAAACCCGAACCAGTCGAGATAGGTGCGCGGGGCGTCGCGATCACGTGTGGGAAACACGATCGAGGCCAGCATCATCGAGCAGAAGGCGACGGGCATGGCGACGTAGAAGGTGAATCGCCAGTCGAACAGGTCGATGGCCAAGCCGCCGAACCATGGGCCGAGACCCGGGCCCAGGATGAAGCTGAGCCCGAACAGGCCGGCGACCATGGCGCGCCGGTTCGGCGGGAAGACCGCGAACATTGCCATCATGGTGAGCGGCAGGATGACCCCGGCGGCGAGCCCCTGTGTGGCCCGCCCCAATACGACCACCAGATAGGTCTGGGCGGTGCCGCCGGCGGCAGACGCGGCAAAGAACAGGAGCATCATCGCGACGAAGACATGGCGTGAACCGAAGGTCCGGGTCAGCCAGTCGCTGAGCAGCATGCCGGCGGTCATCGCCGCAAAAAAGGCGGTCGCCATCCATTGGGCCTGATCCTGTCCGACGCCGAACGCGCCCATGATATCCGGCACGGCGACGTTGGTGATCGTGCCGGACAGCGCAAGGGCGAGGGAGGACGACAGGCTTGTGGCGACGACGAGCCAGCGTTGCGCGAAGCCGACACCGGGTGACTCCACGACACCGGACGCGGCAGGCATGACGGCGTCGGTCACCGCCCGGGAATTTCGATGTTCACCACGGCCATCATGCCCGGGCGCAGCACGCCCTGTGTCTCTTCGATGGCGATGCGAACCGGCAGGCGCTGGGTCACCTTGGTGAAGTTGCCGCTCGGGTTCGGGTTCGGCAGCAGCGCGAACTCGCTGGTTGCGGCCTGGCCGATGCGTGCGACGGTGCCGCTGAACTGCCGGTCGGGGAAGGCGTCAATCTTGACCTCGACGGCCATGCCCGGCGCGAGATGGCGGATGTCCGTTTCCTTGATGTTTGCCTCGACCCAGACAAGATCGGGATTGTGGACCAGCATCAGGCGTTGTCCGGGGTTCACGAACTCACCGCGGTCAACGAATGTCTCCGAGACCACCCCGTCGATCGGGCTCTTGATGGTGCGGTCGGCCGCATCGAGCGCCTGTTGGTCCCGCTGTGCCGCGATTTCTGCTTCCTCGTGGCGCAATGCGTCCATGCGGCCCGCGAGCACATTCATTTCACCGCGTTCGGCCTCCGCCTCGCCGACGTCGGCCAGGGCGGCGGCCAGATCGGCCTGCGCCTTCTGGTGCCTTTCCTGGGCACGGCTTAGCGCGGTGTGGACCTGATCCAGCCGCTGACGCGAGACGATCTGCTCGGCCAGCAAGGTGCGGGTGCGCTCGAAATCGGTACGCGCGAACTCGAACTGTTCGCGGCTCGCCTCGACGGCGACCCGTGCTGCGTCGGCCCGCGATCGGACGGCCTCTACCCGGCTGGTCGTCGTGCGGTCGATCAGGTCGATCTGCGATGTGATCTGCTGCCGTGCCGCCGCCAGGGCCGCGATACGCGCGCCATACTCGGTCAGTTTGAGCTGGGATTCCCGGGAATCGATCTCGACCAGGAGTTCGCCCCGGCGAACCTTGTCTCCCTCGATGATGGGCATGTCGACCACCCAGCCCGACACGCGGCTGGAAATTGCGATTGTGTCGGCCTGGATTCGGGCATCGGTTTCGCTGACATGCGCCCATTGCCAGTAGCCCCACCGGCCGGCGCCAACGACGGCGGCGAGGACGATGGCAATGATGACCACATAGCGGATACGGGCGCCGATACGCGGAGGCGCTGCAGCCGCCGTTTCGGCGCTGGCGTCGGTCTCAGGTTGTTGCAGACGTCCTTCGTCGGGCATGCCATCTCCGAACCGATCGCTGGCCATCCCAGGGCACGGCGAACAGATGAGCTAAGTGTCTCGGTTATTCTGTAATGGACCGGATCGCGACACAACTATGCATGCGAAAACTGCATAGCTGTTGTGTGACGCCGGTTTGCCCGGTGCTCAGACTGCCGTGCCGCCGACGGTGAGAGATTCGAGATACATCGTGGGCTGTCCGACTCCGACCGGCACGGACTGGCCGTCCTTGCCGCAGGTGCCGACGCCGTCGTCGAGGCGCGAATCATTGCCGATCAGTTTCACGCGGGTCAGCGCGTCGGGGCCGTTGCCGATCAGGGTCGCGCCCTTGACGGGTGCACCGAGCTTGCCGTCCTCGATCATGTAGGCCTCGGTACAGCTGAATACGAACTTGCCGTTGGTGATGTCGACCTGGCCGCCACCGAAATTCACGGCATAAATGCCGGTTTTCGCGGCTTTGATACATTCCTCGGGGTCGGCCTCGCCGTCGAGCATGTAGGTGTTGGTCATCCGCGGCATCGGGTTGTAGGCGAAGGACTGGCGTCGACCGTTGCCAGTCGGCTCCATACCCATCAGGCGCGCATTCATGCGGTCTTGCATGTAGTTCTTGAGGATGCCGTCCTCGATCAACACATTGTAGGCACTGGGCGTGCCTTCATCGTCGATGGTGATCGAACCGCGCCGGTCCGCGAGCGTGCCGTCATCGACCACGGTGACTCCCGGTGCCGCGACCCGCTCGCCGAGCAGGGACGAGAAGGCGGAAGTCTTTTTGCGATTGAAGTCGCCCTCGAGGCCGTGACCGATCGCCTCATGGAGCAGAACACCCGGCCAGCCGGGGCCGAGAACGACCGGCATCTCGCCCGCCGGTGCGGGTACCGATTCCAGATTGACCAGGGCCTGACGCAGGGCCTCATCGACCTGTGATTGCCAGTTTTCCGGCGAAATCCACTGATCGTAGATGGCCCTGCCGCCGACGCCTTGCGAGCCGGTTTCCTGCCGGTCGCCATCGCCGACCATGAGTGAGACATTGAGGCGGACGAGGGGGCGGATGTCGGCGCGCCGATCGCCGCCGGCCCGCACGATCTGTACGGCCTGCCAGCTGCCCGACAGCGAGGCGGTGACCTGGCGGACGCGCGGGTCGCTGCCTCGCGCATAGGCATCGATCTCCGACAGGAGGGCGACCTTGTCCTCGAAGGCCATCTCGCCCAGCGGGTTGGTGTCCGTGTAGAGGTCGCGGTTGGTGCCCGCGGGTGAATCCCCGACCAAACCGCTGCGGCCTGTTCGCACGGCGCTCACCGTATCGCCCGCGCGTGCGATGGCGGCTTCGCTCATTTCCGTCGAATGGGCATATCCGGTCGCCTCGC
Source organism: Alphaproteobacteria bacterium (assembly GCA_965205535.1). Classification (GTDB taxonomy): domain Bacteria; phylum Pseudomonadota; class Alphaproteobacteria; order UBA6615; family UBA6615; genus UBA8079. The sequence continues at coordinate 1,672,752 of CBDBHH010000005.1, forward strand.
CGGAGACGGCCCGCAGGCCAAAACCCTGGGAGGTGTCGAAATTGGCGTTGCGTACGCGTCCGTCGTCGAAGGTGATGCTCTCGGACTGATTATATTCGAGAAACAGCTCGCCATCGTCCGCGCCATCGAGTGCGGTATCGACCCGCGCGACGACCCGTTCGGGGTCCATGCCGGTTCGTGCGTAGAAGATATCGTCGGTGCGGGCAATGTCGGTCATGGGGCGATGTTCGCTCGAGGTTGGGATGAGAAACTCGTCCCAACAATATGGGACTTGGATGAAGATTGTCAGCCTTGGCCGCTCAACAATCGGTGGGGCCGGGTTTATTGTTTGACCGCCGCGCGTGAGCAGCGGGCTGTTTGGCGCCGAATTGTTTGTACAATCAGGGATTTGCGGCGCTGCGACAAGGTGTCTCAAGGCCGTAAATCGCGCGGGCTGTGACTTGTTGAGGGCGGTGCGCTGGGCTATTTTTCGCCCCGTCCAATGGGCTATAGGGGGTTATCCGCCGTGCGATGTGATTCGCGGGTGCGGTTGACCAGATGGAAGCGAGCGAATGACGACAATCCAACATCATCTGAAACGCGCCGCCGGGTTCACCGGTTTGGCTGGTCTTGCGAGCCTGCTGTTCGCATTTGTAGCGACCCCCGCCGGGGCGCAGCAGCCGGAACCGTGGCAGCTCAATTTCCAGCCGGCTCATTCGCCGATCATGGAGCAGATGGACACGTTCCATGATTTTCTGCTCTGGGTCATTTTTCTGATCTCGATTTTCGTGCTGGCGCTGCTGCTCTACACGATCGTGCGTTTCCGGGAATCGGCAAACCCCAATCCCACCAAGACAACTCACAACACCCTGATCGAGATCCTCTGGACGGTCATCCCGGTCGTCATCCTGTTCGTGATCGGCTTTTTCTCGCTGCCGCTTTTGTACGTGACCGATGACGTGTCCGATGCCGACCTGACGATCAAGGCGATCGGGCGTCAGTGGTACTGGAGTTACGAGTTTCCCGATCATGGTGATTTCACCTTCGATGCCTTCATTGTGCCGGACGATGAACTCAAGCCGGGGCAGCCGCGTTTGCTCGCGACCGATGAGAACCTTGTTCTGCCGGTCGGCAAGAAAATCCGCGTGCTTGTGACGTCCTCGGACGTGCTGCACGCCTTCGCGATCCCTGCGTTTGGTTCGAAAATCGACGCCGTCCCGGGGCGCACCAACGAAACCTGGTTTCTGATCGACGAGCCCGGCATGTATTACGGCCAATGTTCGGAGCTGTGCGGTGCGGGGCATGCGTTCATGCCGCTGGCAATCAAGGCGGTGCCCGAGGCTGAATTCAACGCCTGGGTGACCAAGGCGCAGGCGCGTTTCGGCGGCGCTGACGGCGATTTGGCGCCGCGACCGATCCAGATCACACGAAACGAAGCGGGCGAAGCGCCCGTAACCGCACAGTAGCGCGGCGAGGAGATTGTAAGATGGCTGACGCTCACGCAGACGATCACGCACACGACGATCACAAGCCACGCGGCTGGCGGCGGTGGGTCTACTCGACCAACCACAAAGACATCGGGACGATGTATCTCACCTTCTCAATCCTCGCCGGTATTGTGGGTGGCCTCTTCTCCATCCTGATGCGGCTTGAGTTGCAGGATCCGGGCACCCAGTATTTCCTCGCGGGTGACGGCTCGACTGACGGCCAGTTCTGGAACGTGGTGATCACGGCCCACGGCCTGATCATGGTGTTCTTCGTGGTCATGCCCGCCGTCATCGGCGGCTTCGGCAACTGGTTCATCCCGCTGTTGATCGGCGCGCCGGATATGGCGTTCCCGCGGATGAACAACATTTCATTCTGGCTCCTGCCGCCTGCGCTGATCCTGTTGATCGGCAGCACGTTCGCCGGCGGTGGTGCCGGGACAGGCTGGACGGTCTATCCGCCGCTCTCGTCGGCCGTGGGGCAACCCGGGCCATCGGTGGATATGGCGATCTTTGCGCTCCATCTGGCCGGTGCGTCGTCGATTCTCGGCGCGATCAACTTCATCACCACGATCTTCAATATGCGCGCGCCGGGCATGACCCTGCATCGCATGCCGTTGTTCATCTGGGGTGAGCTGGTAACGGCGTTCCTGCTGGTGCTAGCAGTTCCGGTGCTCGCCGGCGCGATCACGATGTTGCTGACGGACCGCAACTTCGGCACGACCTTCTTCGACGCGGCCGGTGGTGGCGACCCGATCCTGTTCCAGCACCTGTTCTGGTTCTTCGGGCATCCCGAGGTCTACATCATGATCTTGCCGGGCTTCGGCATTGTCAGCCAGATCGTCTCGACCTTCTCGAAGAAACCGGTGTTCGGCTATCTTGGCATGGCTTACGCCATGGTCGGCATCGGATTCGTCGGGTTCATCGTCTGGGCTCATCACATGTTTACGGTCGGCCTCGATGTCGATACGCGGGTCTACTTCACGGTTGCGACCATGGTGATCGCGGTGCCCACGGGCATCAAGATATTCTCCTGGATCGCGACCATGTGGGGCGGGTCTGTCCGTATGGACACGCCGATGCTCTGGGCCGTCGGGTTCATCTTCCTGTTCACCGTTGGCGGTGTCACGGGCGTGGTGCTTGCGAATGCGGGCCTCGATCTGGCGCTGCATGACACCTATTACGTGGTGGCCCATTTCCACTATGTGCTGAGCCTGGGTGCGGTCTTCACGATGTTTGCCGGCTTCTACTACTGGATCGGCAAGATGTCGGGTCGCCAGTACAACGAGACCTTGGGCAAGCTGCATTTCTGGATCACCTTCATCGGTGTGAACATCACCTTCTTCCCGCAGCATTTCCTCGGGCTGGCGGGGATGCCGCGACGCATCTCCGATTATCCCGATGCCTATGCGGGCTGGAACGAGATCTCCTCGATCGGCTCATATATTTCCGCCGTCGGCGTGCTGCTGTTCATCTACATCGTGTTCCAGACCCTGACATCGGGACGCCGGGTTGAGGCGAATTACTGGGGCGAGGGTGCCACGACGCTTGAGTGGACGGTGCCGTCACCCGCACCGCATCACACCCATGAGGAACTGCCGGAGATCAAGCCTGCGGCCGCGCACTAGGCGGCCACAGGTTCGATCGTCGAATACGGAGTTGAGCATTGGCTGATGCCGCGTATCTGAACCGGGCAAACGAGACCGCGCTACCTGTGGCGTCGGGTTCGCGTGTCTCGGATTTCGTCGCGTTGCTGAAGCCGCGCGTGATGACGCTCGTGGTGTTTTCCGGTGCCGTGGGATTGTTCATCGCACCGGGAACCCTGCATCCCTTGCTCGCGGTCGTGGCGATCTTGTGTATTGCCGTTGGCTCGGGCGCGGCCGGCGCCATCAACATGTGGTACGAGCGCGATATCGATGCGCTGATGTCGCGAACGGCGAACCGGCCCTTGCCCGCCGGGCGCGTCGCCCCGGGCGATGCGCTTGGCTTCGCGACAGTGTTGGCCGTGTTTTCTGTCGTCCTGATGGGTTTCACGACCAACTGGGCGGCTGCCGGTCTGCTCGCCGTGGCGATCCTGTTCTATGTCTTTGTCTATACGGTCTGGCTGAAACGCCGCACGCCGCAAAACATTGTTATTGGTGGTGCGGCCGGTGCGTTCCCGCCGATGATCGGCTGGGCGGCCGTGTCCGGCGATGTCAGCCTGGTTTCGTTCAGCCTGTTTGCCATCATATTCCTGTGGACACCGCCCCATTTCTGGGCGCTTGCGCTGTATCGCAGCGGTGACTATGCGCGCGCCGGCGTGCCGATGATGCCGGTGGTCGCGGGTCGTCAATCAACCAAACGCCAGATGGTGGCCTACACCCTGTTGCTGGTGCCGGTCAGCTTGGCACCGTTTGCGCTGGGTGCGGCGGGGCTCCTCTACGCGATAGGTGTCGGCGCTCTGGGGGCTGTCTTTGTCGCCATCTCCTGGCAAGTGTTGCGCGAGCCGGATGCGGCCGAAGACAAGCGTGCGCGCCGGATGTTCGGCTTTTCTATTCTTTATCTGTTCCTCGTGTTCGCGCTTTTGTTGGCGGACTCACTGCTCGGACTGGCGGGGTAAAGAGGTCATGGCGAAGCGGGAATACAGCGAGCGGCATCGCGAACAGCGCGGAAAAAATTACGCGATGTTGGCCGTCATCGGCGGCCTGATCCTGATCTTCTATCTCGTGTTTCTTGCGCGTGCGGGGTTGCTGGGATGAGCGTGGCCGAGAAAAGAACGCGCCGAGGGCGCCGTAACCGGTATGTGTTTGCCGGCATATTCGCGGTCATTGTCGGCATGAACGGTTTCGCCTACGCGACCGTCCCGGCATACCGGGCCTTCTGTCAGAAGTTCGGTTTTGCCGGCATTCCGATCGTCGAGGCAAATGCGCCGCTGTCGGAAGAGATCCTCACAGACCGGCCCATTACCGTCCGTTTCAACAGCGATATCGAGCCCGCGCTCGACTGGCGCTTCAAACCGGTGCAGCGCACGATTGATCTGCATGTCGGCGAGACGGGTCTGGCATTCTTCGAGGCCTCGAACCGACACCATGAAGATGTTACCGGAACGGCAACCTTCAATGTTACACCGCTGAAGGCCGCGCCATACTTCGTGAAGATCGAGTGTTTCTGCTTTACCGAGCAGACCCTCTCGGCGGGCGAGACAGCCCAGATGCCGGTGACGTTCTTCGTCGACCCTGCGATTGCGGAAGACCAGAATCTCGACGATGTGACCGAAATTACCCTGAGTTACACTTTTTTCCGCGATCATGAGGCCGACGCCGAACGCAAGGCAGCGGCGTTGCTGAAGAGCGAAAACACACGCGTAAATTGATACCTATTCAAAAGTTCGGGCCAGAAATATCCGGCGCAATAGTGAGATAAGCACATGAGCGATCACGCACACGACGAATCACACGGCAACCACCCCTACCACATGGTCGAGCCGAGCCATTGGCCGATTGTCGGGTCGATTGCCGGATTGCTCATGGCGTTCGGCCTCATATTCGCCATGCATCCGGGATCTCTCGGCGAGGGGCTACAGCCTTTCCTCGAGACCATCGGATACTGGACCGTGGCACCGGGCGGCATTCTGGCCATGATGACGATGATGGGCTGGTGGCGTGACGTCATCGATGAGGCGCATGTGCAGAAGATGCACACCAAGGTTGTGCAGCTCAGCCTGCGCTACGGCATGATGCTGTTCATCATCTCCGAGGTGATGTTCTTTGCGGCCTGGTTCTGGGCGTTCTTTGGCGCAGCCCTGTTTCCGAACGAGGCAATCGGCATGGTCTGGCCGCCGGACGGTGTGGAGGTCTTCAACCCGTTCGACCTGCCGCTGCTGAACACGCTGATCCTGTTGACCTCGGGCTTCACCGTCACCTGGGCGCATCATGATATCCGCGAGGGCAACATGCCCCACGCGGCCAAGATGCTGGGCTGGACCGTTGTGCTGGGCATGCTTTTCACCGCGGCACAGATATTTGAGTATGCCCATGCGCCGTTCGGGTTCAGCGACGGCATCTACTCCTCGACCTTCTTCATGGCGACCGGATTCCACGGTTTCCACGTGATCGTCGGTACGGTGTTCCTCGCCGTATGCTGGTGGCGTACCGCGAAGGGCCAGTTCACGAAGGACCACCATTTCGGCTTCGAGGCGGCGGCCTGGTACTGGCACTTCGTTGATGTCGTCTGGCTGTTCCTGTTCTCGTTCGTCTATGTCTGGAGCACCTTCGGCGCCTGATTGGGCAGAGGATCGGACCGACGGCTTGACCGAGTATTATCCACGGCAGTCCAGCATCAAAACGGGCCTGCGCTGTGCCTGCCCGCGCTGTGGACAGGGCAAGCTCTATGACGGGTTGCTGACGGTTCGTGAACGCTGCTCGGTTTGCGGCTTCGACTATGGCCGACTGAACACCGACGACGGGGCCGCGTTCTTCATTATCGTGCTCTACAGCGCGCTGATTTTGCCGCTGGCCGCCTGGTTCCAGTTTGCCGTCGCACCACCGGTCTGGGTACATTTCCTGATCTGGATTCCGGTGATTATAGTGGGCGCGGTTGCATTGATGCGTCCGTTCAAGGCCTGGCTGATCGCGCAGCAGTTCAAGCATAATGTGGATGACGCGGATTTCACCCGCTGAACCGGCGCGAATTTGCGCGGCTGAAAGATGACGATGCGCTTCCAACCAACATTCTGGGCGACCGCCCTTGCGTTGCCGATGCTGATCGTCTTGATCGTGCTCGGTTCTTGGCAGGTCCAGCGTCTGGAATGGAAAAACGAACTGATCGAAACCCGCGCGGCGCGGATTCTGGAGCCGCCGCTATCCTCGACGCATTTGGCTGCGGCGCAGCAGGGTTGGTTGGGTGATCGGGGGCTGACGCAGATGGAGTATCTGCCGGTCGACTTACAAGGTACCTATCTGGGCACGACCGCTCTGCGGCTTCTTCCACGGGTTCGCGACGGAAAGCAGGGATATCATCTTGTATCGGCGTTCGACGCGGTCGGACCGCTCGGCACTGTGCTGATCGACCGAGGTTGGGTTCCGCTCGAGATTCCGGTTGAGTCCCTACGGCCAGCCGCTGAGCCAGTTCGTGTTGAGGGTTTCCTGCGCTTGTTCGTCGAACCGGGTTACTTCGTTCCCGACAATGAACCCGCCGCGAACAACTGGTTCTTCATGCATGAGGGCGAGATGCTGGCCGCGGCAAACCTGTCCGGGCCGGTTGGTTTCTATGTCCAGGCCGGCCCCAATGCGACACCGCCCGGAATCTATCCCGTGGGCTCCGTGCCCGATGTCAATTTGCGGAACTCGCATCTCGAGTATGCGGTGACGTGGTACGCGCTGGCGGCGGTGCTGGTGGTGATCTTTGTGATATTTCATTGGCGACGAGAAGAAACATGAACGGCAGCACGGCCTACTCGAATTTGCGCGAGACATATCGTCGTCACGCCCTGGTCGGTGATGCGTTGGGCATTCTCGGCTGGGATCAGGCAACGACCATGCCCGAAGGCAGCGCCGACGGGCGCGCGGAACAAATCGCAACCCTCAGCGTCATGCGTCATGAGCTGATCGTCGACCCCGAAGTTTCCGATGGCATCGCCCAGGCGAAACAGGATTTTGCCGCGCAAGACATGGGAGCGTGGGATCGCGGCAATCTCCGCGAGATGGAACGCGCCTATGCCCTGGCCGCGGCGGTCCCTGGTGATCTCGTCGAGGCGGCGGCGCGGGCCAATGCCGTGTGTGAGCTGCAATGGCGTCGTGCGCGTGCCGAAAATGACTTTCCCGGCCTGCTACCGGCGCTGCGCGAGGTGCTCAACCTCGTAGGGCAGACGGCGGATGCGCGCGCCGACGCACTTTCACTGGCGCCCTACGATGCGCTGCTTGAGGAATTCGAGGCAGGCACGCGCACCGACCGGCTCGACCCGCTGTTCGACCGTTTGGGGTCGTTCCTGCCTGATTTCCTGCCGCGGGTCCTGGAACGCCAGAATACGCAACCCGCGCCGGTCCGGCCGCAAGGCCCGTTCGCCGTCGCCGATCAGCGCGCATTGGCCGCGGAACTGATGCAGGTGCTGGGCTTTGATTTTGACCGCGGCCGGCTGGATATCAGCCATCACCCCTTCTGTGGCGGTGCGACCGGCGATGTGCGGATCACCACCCGGTACAACAAGGATGATTTTACCGAGTCCCTGATGGGGGTCCTGCATGAGACGGGCCACGCGCTTTACGAGGCGGGGCTGCCCGAGGACTGGCGCTTCCAGCCGGTGGGTAACGCGCTCGGCATGGCGATACATGAAAGCCAGTCGCTGTTGATCGAGATGCAGGTCAGCCGGTCACGGCCGTTCCTGAACTACGCCCTGCCGCGTATGCAGGCGGCATTTGACGGCGGCGGCCCGGCCTGGGATGTCGATAATATCTACCGGCTCTATACGCGCGTTGAGCCCGGCTTTATCCGGGTCGACGCCGATGAGGTGACCTATCCCTTGCACATCATCCTGCGCTACCGGCTTGAGCAGGCCATGCTGTCGGGCGATCTCGATCTGGCCGATCTTCCGGGTGCATGGAACGATGGCATGCAGGAGCTGCTGGGGATCACGCCGCCCGACGACGGGCTCGGTTGCCTGCAGGATGTTCACTGGCCGTCGGGTGCGTTCGGTTATTTCCCGACCTACACGCTGGGCGCAATGTCGGCAGCCCAATTCTACCGCGCGGCGCGGCGCGCTATGCCCGATCTTGAGACAGACATCGCTGCGGGCGATCTGGCGGGCCTTGTGTCCTGGTTGCGCGAGAATGTGCATGGCCAGGGATCATGCCACACGGCGGATGAACTGCTGACCCGCGCGACGGGGGAACCGCTGAATTCCGAGATCTTTCTCGCGCATCTGCAGGCGCGCTATTTGGATGATTCCTGACGCGCGTCGCCTTGTATCCGCATTTGGCGTTGGATAGGTTAGCCCGCTTTTCGTCGAAGGAACCGATTTTGGAATATGTAAGTACCAGGGGTACCGCGCCGGCGTTGGCGTTCGAGGATGTTCTGTTGAGCGGGCTCGCGCGCGACGGGGGATTGTTTGTGCCGGCAACATGGCCCGCGGTCGATGCAGCTGATATCCGCGCCTTGCAGGGGCTGGATTACGCCGATATCGCAGCCCGGATCGTGCGCCCGTTTATCGCGCAGGACGTGCTCAGCGACGCAGCGCTGGAAACGCTGACGCAGGAAACCTATGCCGGGTTCGACCACCCCGAAGTGGCCCCGTTACGCCAGATCGATGATGACACATGGTTGCTTGAGCTCTTTCACGGCCCCACGCTCGCATTCAAGGATTTCGCACTCCAGTTGCTGGGGCGGCTGTTCGAGCATGTGCTGGCACGCCGTGATGCGCGTATCACGATTGTCGGCGCTACGTCCGGTGACACCGGGTCGGCCGCGATCGAGGCCTGCCGGGACCGCAGCAACATCGATATTTTCATGCTCCATCCGCAAGGCCGGGTGTCCGAAGTTCAGCGGCGGCAGATGACGACCGTTGTCGCCGACAACGTCTACAACATCGCGCTGGGCGGGACGTTCGATGATTGTCAGGACCTGGTGAAGGCGCTGTTTGCGGATCATGAACTGCGCGACGAGGTTGGCTTGTCGGCTGTGAACTCAATCAACTGGGCCCGGATCATGGGTCAGACGGCCTACTATTTCGCGGCCGGGGCAAAACTCGGTGCGCCGGATGAGGCGTTGACCTTTGTGGTGCCGACCGGGAATTTCGGCAACGTCTATTCAGCCTATGTCGCGCGCCAGATGGGGTTGCCGATCTCACGGCTGATTGTGGCGTCCAATCGCAACGATATCCTCTATCGCTTCTTCGACCGGGGTGACATGTCCATTTCCGCCGTCGAGCCGTCGCTCTCGCCGAGCATGGACATCCAGGTGTCGAGCAACTTTGAACGCTTGATGTTTGACCTGCTGGACAGGGACGGGGCCGCCGTCGAAGAGGCGATGCGCGTGTTTCGCCAGGACGGTGTTCTGCCGGACGCACAGAAACTCAGCGACGATGCGCGCGGACTGTTTGCAGCGCACCGTCTTGATGACGATGAAACGCTTGAAGTGATCCGCGATGTGCATGCGCGCTCGGGGGGTCTCGTCGATCCGCATACGGCGGTCGGGATCGGGGCCGCGCGCAAGGCGCCGCGCGACGGACACAAGCGCGTCGTCCTCGCCACGGCCCATCCGGCGAAGTTTCCCGATGCGGTCGAGAAGGCAACCGGCGTGCGCCCGACGTTGCCGCCCCATCTCGCGGACCTGCTGGAACGCCCGGAACAGGCTGAGCCCATTGAAAATTATACTGCGGCTGTGCGCGCGTTTGTTCGCACCCATGCTGCGGCACGAAAGACAGGTTGAGAACATAATGAGCGACGTCCAGATAACCACGCTTCCCAATGGCGTCCGGGTGGTCAGCGACGAGATGCCGACCGTCGAATCCGTCTCCATCGGCATGTGGGTGCGGGCCGGTGCGCGTTTCGAGGCCCCCGAGGTGAACGGTGTCGCACATTTGCTCGAACATATGATGTTCAAGGGGACGCCGCGCCGGACCTCGCAACAGATTGCCGAGACGATCGAGAGCGTCGGCGGGCACATCAACGCCTATACCGCGCGGGAAGTCACCGCCTATTACGCCAAGGTGCTGAAGAATGATGCCGGGCTGGCGATCGACGTAATCGCAGACTTCATGCAGAACTCTCTTTTTGACGAAGACGAGCTGGGCCGCGAACGTTCTGTTGTGCTGCAGGAGATCGGGCAGGCGCGTGATACGCCCGACGATGTGGTGTTCGACAATTTCCAGGCTGTCGCGTTTCCCGAACAACCCCTGGGTCGCCCGGTTCTGGGCCGTCCCGACGTCGTCGGTCAGATGCCGCGGGATGCCATCGTCGGTTTCCACGGGCGCCATTACCATGGTGGGTCGATCGTCCTCGCCGCGGCCGGCGGCATTACACATGATGCGCTGGTGGCTCTGGCAGAGGATCATTTGTCCGATGTGCCTGCAGGTGTCGCGCGAGCTTTGCCGCTCGCCGTGTATGGCGGCGGGGAAAGCCAGGAGTCGCGCGAACTGGAGCAGGTTCATTTTGTCATCGGGTTCCGCGGCGCGCCGGTCGGGTCGGACGAATATTATGCGTTGTCGGTGCTCTCTAATCTCTTTGGCGGGGGCATGTCCTCGCGCCTGTTTCAGGAAATCCGCGAGCGGCGGGGGCTGGTTTACTCGATCGATACGTTCCTTTCGGCATTCTCGGATGAGGGCGTTTTCGGGGTTTACGCCGGGACCGGGCCGGAGCTGATCGAGGAGTTTGTGCCGGCCTTGTGTGACGAGATCTCCCGGTTGCCTTCCACGCTGGGTGAAGACGAGATCGCGCGTGCGCGCACGCAGTTAAAGGCGAATCTGCTGATGGGCATGGAATCCACCGGTGCCCGGACCGAACGCGCAGGACAGCAGATGCTGTTGTATGATCGGGTGGTATCGGTCGGTGAACTTGTCGAGAAGATCGAAAACGTGACAGCTGAAACTCTCGCGATCAGTGCGCAGCGGTTGCTCGATTCCACGCCGTGTCTGGCCACGATCGGGCCGGCGACCAAAATGGAATCCTTCGACGCAATCCGACGCCGACTGGCGGCCTGAGGTTCGGCGCGATGCGGTTGTTTCGTTCATTTTCGGGCAATGCCACCAGCGTGAGGCTGGAGGGTCGGCGTACCTTCCTGCGTCCGCCGGTGGAGCGCGACTGGCGTTCCTATGCCGAAATTCGTGCCGCCAGCCGGCAATTCCTGGAACCCTGGGAGCCGACCTGGCCGTCAGATGCCTTAAGCCGGGATGCGTTTTATCGGCGCCTGAACCGCTACGCCAGCGACTGGCGCAACGATACCGGCTACAGCATGTTCATCTTTGAACAGGAAAGCGCGGCGCTTCTCGGCGGGATCAGCCTGTCGAACGTGCGTCGCGGTGTCGCCCAGGCGGGGACGCTGGGATACTGGATCGGTGAGGCCTATGCGGGCCAGGGCTATATGCGTGAGGGGCTCGAGCTGTTGCTTGGTTTCTGCTTCTCCGAGCTGGGGCTGCACCGGGTCGAGGCGGCCTGCCTGCCCAGCAATGCGGCCAGCAGTGGCCTGCTGACCGCGTCAGGGTTTTCGGAAGACGGATTTGCGCGGAAGTACCTCAAGATCAGGGGTGTCTGGCAGGATCATTTGCTGTTCTCCAAGCTGGCCGAAGACCATAAGGCCACCGTGTCGCGCGCGCCGGGTTCGTGATCATGCCGGTGTTGCCGCCTAGATGACGGACATCGCCGTTTCGGAGAAGGTTCTGGCGCGCAAGCGGCTGCGGGTCTGGACCATTCTGCTCACCAGCAGCCTGGCCTTCCTGGCACCGACCGCCGTTGCCCCCGGGCTTCCTGCACTTCAGGCCGACTACGCGCATGTCGACAATGCGGCGTTCCTATCACCACTTGTGCTGACCATGCCCTTGCTGTTCATCGCATTGGCCGGCCCGTTCGCGGGATATGCAGTGGACCGTTTCGGGCGCCGCAATGTGTTGATTGTGTCCGCGGCACTCTACGGGCTCGCCGGCCTCTCGGGCCTGGTGATCGAACCGATCGTCCTGCTGCTTGTCAGCAGGGCGTTGCTCGGCATTTTCCTTGCCGGGATCATGACCAGCGTGACCGCGCTGATCGGCGACTACTTCACCGGTAGCGAGCGCAATCGCGTTGCGGGATTGCAAGGCGCGTTCATGTCCCTCGGCACGCTGACCTTCGTCGTTATCGCGGGCCTGCTCTCCGAAATTCACTGGCGCGTCGCGTTTGCGCTTTTCGCCGTGGCACTTGTGCTGCTGCCCATGATGTTGCTCAGTCTCTACGAGCCTGATCGCGGCCGCGATGCCGGTGCCGGCGCGCCGGAACCACCGCCGACCATTCATCAATGGACGATGATCGGCCTTTTCTGTGCCCTCGCCTTTGTCACGATGGTCTTGCTGTTCATGACCCCGGCGCAAACGGCATTTTTCCTGGTCGAGATCGGTGTCGAAAATCCGGCACGAGCGGGCCTGGTGATCGGTATCTTTAATTTGTCGGCGGGCCTGGCGTCGCTTTCCTACAGCCGGATTCGCGCGCGCCTCAGCTCGGAATCGATCTTCGCACTATCCTTTGCCATCGGCGGAATTGGCTATGTGATGACGGGAATGTCGGACAGTTTCACGGCCGCCATGATTGCGATGGGCATTGGCGGTTTCTCCGTCGGTGCGTTCCTGCCCAATATCAACCTGGCGATTATTTCACGTGCATCGGTGTCCGTGCGCGGTCGGGCACTCGGTGCGTTGACCACCATGTTTTTCCTGGGACAGTTCTTCTCACCTGTCTACTCGGTGCCCATCGCGACCGCCAGCAGTGTCGGGACCGCGTTTGTGATCAGCGGATACGCGCTCATCGTTTTGAGCGCCGGGTTCGGGCTTGCCGTGATTTATCGCCGCCTGTGGCCAAGGAAAAGCTAGGCGCGGCCAGACGTTCCCGACAGGACCGAAAGGTCGACACCGATGCTGTTGAAGGCGCGTTCCCATTTGTCGTCGTCGCTGACCCCGAACATCAGGTCCGCGTCATAGGGGACGGAGAGCCATGCGTTGTCGTGGATTTCGGAATCGAGCTGCCCGGCACCCCAGCCGGCGTAACCGAGAGCCAGTATCGAGCGTTCCGGGCCTTCACCCTGGGCCAGGGCGCGCAGGATATCGAGTGTTGCGGTCAGGCCGACCTGCTCCGTGACCATCAATGTCTCGGCATGGCGATATTCGCCGGAATGGAGAACGAACCCGCGCTGGTTTTCAACCGGACCACCAAAGTGAACCGTGACGTCGCGCGCGTTTTCGCTTGCCGGGATATCCAGCTGGCCAAGCAGTTCGCGAAAGTCGATCGAATCGAGGGTCTTGTTGATCACCAGCCCCATGGCGCCTTCATCGTTATGTGCACACATATAGATGACCGCCCGTTCGAAACGGGGGTCGGTCATTGCGGGCATTGCCAGGAGCATTTGCCCTTCGAAATAGGTTTGCGCCGTGGAATCCGTGTCCGTCATGTTCTCCGGGCTTTCCGATGCAGGTGTTAAAGCTTTATTCCGACACGTAATTGTGAGGGCTGTTGAGCGGTGAGCGGCTATATTCCGGGCTAATCATTCCTATATTTCAAGCGTTAGAATTCTTTATCACCGTCACAGGCATAGCAGCCGGGGCATGAACGATATGGTACCGCGTTTCCGTGAATTTATGCGTCTCGCCGCAATTGTCGCGGTTATTCCGGCAATTTTATGGCCGAGCCTGGCAATGAGCGATGTCGCGACGGATTGGCTGGAAGGCCCGAAGGCCGATATCCGGCTGATTTCCGCGACGACGGCGGTGGGTGATCTCGAGACGATCCCGCTGGGTATCGAAGTGCGCCTGGACGAGGGCTGGAAGACTTACTGGCGTTCGCCCGGCGATGCCGGCATCCCGCCCCATGTTGAGTGGGCGAAATCGGGAAATCTGGAGACGGCCGCGTTCCAGTGGCCCGCGCCGGTGCGGTTCATGTACTACGACCTTGAGACATTCGGCTACGAGAAGCAGGTCGTGTTCCCGGTCAATGCGCATCTGCAGAATGTCGGCGAGGCGGTCTCGTTGCGCGCCACTGTCGATCTGCTGATCTGTGACGACGTGTGTATCCCCCACACATTCCAGGCGTCTCTGGACCTTCCCGCCGGTCCGGCCAATCCGTCCGAATTCGCAAACATGATCGACCGCTACCAGAACCAGGTGCCCGGTGACGGCAGCCGCGCGGGCCTGATCTTCGAGGGTGCCGACGTTTCGGGTACCAATGTGAAGCCGCTGATCCGGACGGCCTTTCGTGCGGACACGCCGTTCCAGACGCCGGACCTTCTGGTTGAGGGCTCGCCTGATGTGATCTTTTCCAATCCCGAGTTCGAGTTCCTTCAGGACGGTCGGGTCGTTCTGGCATCGGTCACGGCGGAAGATATTTTCGGCGAGGGTGCACCTGTCGACCTCGAAAGTGATCCGCTGGTTTTCACCCTGATCGATGGTGCGCGAAGCATCGAGGCCAGCGCCATGCCGCTGGCGGATGGCCTGGCACATGTCGACACCGGTGGTTTGGCGATCACAACCCTGTTGTCGATCATGGCGCTGGCGCTTGTCGGCGGGCTCATCTTGAACCTCATGCCGTGCGTATTGCCGGTGATTTCGATCAAGCTTTTGTCTGTGGTGAGCCATGGTGGCGGTGACCCCAGAGAAGTCCGGCTCGGCTTCCTGGCCACGACCGCGGGCATCGTTGTGTCCTTCCTGGCGCTGGCGAGCCTCGCTGTGGGCGTAAAGTCGGCAGGCCTGGCGGTGGGCTGGGGAATACAGTTTCAGCAGCCGATCTTCGTGGTGACGCTGGTCGTCATCCTGACCCTGTTCGCCGCCAACATGTGGGGCCTGTTTGAGGTGCGCCTGCCGGGCAAGGTGTCCGATGTTGCGGTCGCGGCGGGCAACAAGAGCTCGCTGGGCGGGCAATTTTTCCAGGGTGCGTTTGCCACAATACTCGCGACCCCCTGCACCGCACCGTTCCTTGGCACCTCGATCGGCTTTGCGCTGAGCCGCGGTGCCTTTGAGATCTATTCGATCTTCCTGGCACTCGGGATCGGGATGGCATCGCCGTTTATTCTTGTCGCACTCTTCCCCGTGCTGGCCACCAAATTGCCGCGCCCGGGTCCGTGGATGAACGGTCTCAAGAAATTCCTATCGCTCGCGTTGATCGCCACGGCCGTCTGGCTGTTGACGGTGATGGCGGTACAGGTTTCGGTCGTGGCAGCGGTGGTCGTCGCGGCGCTGATGGCGGCGATATTCGCCCTGTTCGCGCTGCGTAACCGGGTGCCGGAGCGCACCGGCCGGATGCTCGGTGCGGGTGTCTTCGCCGCGGCAATCGTCGCCTTCGTGGTGCCAACCGCATTGCCGGCGCTGGGCATTGGTGTGCGTGACCAATCCCAGATCGCCGCCCTCGATGAAGCCTGGGTTCCCTTCGATCAGGCGGCCATTGCCGAGCTTGTGGCGCAAGGCAACGTGGTCTTTGTGGACGTCACGGCGGACTGGTGCATCACCTGTCAGGTCAACAAGAAGCGTGTTCTGGACACCCAGGCGGTGAACGATGTCTTTGAGCGCGGCGAGGTGGTCCTGATGCGTGCGGACTGGACCCGGCCGAGCGATACGATTGCCAAGTATCTCGCGTCATTCAGCCGGTTCGGCATCCCGTTCAATGTCATCTACGGGCCGGAGTCGCCCCGCGGTGTCGTGTTGCCGGAGCTGTTGTCGGACAACGCGGTGTTCAGCGGGCTGACGGACGCAGGTTTGACGACGGCGGTTGCCGAAAGATAATTCTCCCGACCGGATTCTGCGTCGAACGAGTACTGGAACTTTCCGCGATTCAGACTATGTTGCGAACCGATATCAATAACGAGGTCGGTCCGGACACCCATGTTCGAACGGCCGGCAACACAGTCGATCGAGGAGAGACAGATGGCTATCAGTGTAGGCGACAAGATTCCGGCGAGCGCACTCGCCCACAAGACAGCGGACGGTATCGATCAGGTCTCGACCGACGATCTGTTCAGTGGCAAGAAAGTTGTTCTGTTTTCGGTGCCGGGTGCGTTCACACCGACCTGCTCGGCACAGCATCTTCCCGGTTTCGTTCAGAAGGCCGATGAGCTCAAGGCCAAGGGCGTGGACACGATTGCCTGCATGGCCGTCAACGACCCGTTCGTGATGGAAGCCTGGGGCAATGATCAGTCTGTCGGTGACAATGTGATGATGCTGGCCGACGGGTCGGCCGCCTTCACCAAGGAACTCGGCATGGAACTCGACCTCGTGGATCGTGGACTTGGTGTGCGCAGCCAGCGTTTTGCCATGATCGTTGATGACGGCACGGTAACGGAAGTTCTTCTGGACGACGGCGGTGCCTTCGAGAAAAGCTCGGCCGAGAGCGTTCTCGAACATCTCTAGGCGATCAGCCGTTCGATAAGATTACGGGGGCCCACGGGCCCCCGTTTTCGTTTTGGCCCTGTGTCTCGGGTGATTTGTCAGTAACTGGGGATGATTGCGCTGCGCGCGAGTTCGTCGGCGCGTTCATTGTCCGGGTGCCCGGCATGTCCCTTTACCCAATGCCACTCGATATCGTGAGGCTCCATCGCCTGCTCCAGGCGTTTCCACAAATCGACATTCTTGACTGGTTTTTTGGCGGCGGTCTTCCAGCCGTTGCGCTTCCAGTTGTGGATCCATTTCATGATCCCGTCGCGCACATAGGTCGAATCCGTAAACAGGTCGATCGACGCGGCTTGCTTGAGCTCCTCCAATGCGGCGATGGCCGCCATGAGCTCCATCCGGTTGTTTGTTGTTTCGTCTTCGCCGCCTGAAAGTTCTTTCTCGTGCTCACCGGCGCGGAGGATAGCGCCCCAGCCGCCGGGGCCGGGGTTTCCCGAGCAGGCGCCGTCGGTGTAGATCACGATCCGGGTGGTATCGTTCATGTGCTGACATCCTCGAAGCTGACGCCATAGGCGCCGGGATCGTCCACCTGTTGATGGAATCGCAGTCGGCCCAGGAATTGTTGGGGGTCCTTCGGCCGGACGAATGCCGCCGTGTCGTGATTGATCCAATCATACAGACGGGTCAGCAGGAAGCGCAGGGCGCTGCCGCGCGCCAAACCCGGAAGCGCGTCAAACTCAGGCCTTGTGAGGGGCCGGACGGAGGCGTAGCCGCGCAACAGCGCGCGGGCCTTGGTGACGTTCAGACTGTTGTCGGCTTCGAAGCACCAGGCGTTGATGCAGATCGCGATGTCATAGGCGAGCGCGTCATTGCAGGCGAAGTAGAAATCGATGAAGCCCGACAGATTCTCCCCGAGAAAAAACACGTTGTCGGGAAACAGGTCGGCGTGAATCACGCCGGTCGGCAGATCTTCGGGCCAGCTGGACGCGATTTCACTGAGCTCCGCGTCGAGCAGATCCTTGAGGCCGGGGACAACATCATCGGCCTGGTCGCGGGTTTGGGCCACGAGGGTCTGCCACCCGGCAACAGACATGTTGTTGGCGCGGTGGCCGTCGAAATTCTGCCCGGCTTCGTGCATCTGCGCCAGGGCGGCGCCGAGCGCGGCACAATGTTTCGGCGTGCTCTTTTTGGGCCAGATGCCGGACAGAAAGGAGACGATTGCGGCCGGACGGCCCGCGAGTTCGCGCAGCGCGGCGCCGTCGCGCCCGTGGATCGGGGTCGGGCAGGAAAACCCGCTCTCGGCGAGATGGTCCATCAGACCCAGAAAATAGGGCAGGTCGTCCCGGTCGACCCGTTTCTCGTAAAGGGTCAGGATATAACTCCGGGGGGCAGCGTCCTCCGCCGTTACGGTTTGCAGCAGATAGTTGGTGTTCTCGACGCCTTCCGCGATCCCCTTGAGGGAAATGACTTCGCCGATATCGTAATCGCCCAGAAAGGCAACGAGGTCATCGTCGGATACGTCGGTGTAGACGGCCATCGGAGCGCGCGCTAGGCGATCAGGGCGCGGGGGAGGTTGAAATGCACATTTTCCTCACGCACCGAGATTTCTTCGATTGTCACGTCGTAACGCGCGCGGCATGCCTCCACGAACTCCTCGACCAGCGTTTCAGGTGCGGAAGCGCCGGCGGTCAGCCCGAGCGTTTTGCAGCCATCGAACCGTGCCCAGTCCATGCCGCTCGTACGCTCGACAAGCGCGGCATCCTTGCAGCCCGAACGCAACGCGACCTCCACAAGACGATTTGAGTTCGATGAATTGGGCGCACCGATCACGATCATCGCGTCGCACCGCTCGGCAATCGCCTTCACCGCTTCCTGACGGTTTGTGGTCGCATAGCAGATGTCTTCCGAGCCCGGTTCCGCGATATTCGGAAACTTGGCGCGGAGTGCCTCGACGATCGCGGCCGTATCGTCGACGGACAAGGTCGTCTGGGTCACATATGCGAGCTGAGTTTCTACGGGGATATCGAGGTTCGCGACGTCCTCGACCGTTTCCACCAACGTCATCGAACCCGCGGGCAGCTGCCCCATGGTCCCGATGACCTCGGGGTGCCCTTCATGTCCGATCAACAGGATATGTCGACCCGCGCGTTGTTGATGCTGCGCCTGATTATGCACCTTGCTGACCAAGGGGCAGGTGGCGTCGAGATAGAACAGGTCGCGACGCTCAGCTTCCACCGGGACGGATTTCGGCACGCCATGTGCTGAAAATATCACCTTTGCGTCATCGGGGACTTCGGCAAGTTCGTCAACGAAGACGGCGCCCTGTTGCTCAAGATTCTCGACGACGAAGCGGTTATGGACGATTTCGTGGCGGACATATATGGGTCGGCCATAGCGCTCCAGCGCTTGCTCGACGATCTGAATGGCCCGATCGACGCCCGCGCAAAAACCGCGCGGTTGCGCCAGCAGGATCGTGAGGGGTGATTTCGACATCGAACTATTCCGAAATACGTTGTGGCGCCACGACCGACCTTGTTCTCGGTCCGCCGCTCTCGTAATGTTTTCACGCGGTGATTTTCCGCGTACCCGTAATATCTTAGTGGCGCTGCACGGTGCAAGACACGGTGCAATGTACGGAGAAGAGTGATGGCTGATCCCGAGATTGCTCAGAAGGAACCAATTGCCGTGGATGTGATCCCCGGCCGGAAATATTGGTGGTGTGTTTGCGGGCGCAGCAAGAAACAGCCTTTCTGTGACAGCGCCCATAAGGGAACCGATTTCGAGCCTGTAATGTTCGAAAGCGATGAAGCCAAAACGATCTGGTTCTGCTGCTGCAAACAGACCGGAGACAAGCCGTTCTGCGACGGCACGCACAACTCGCTCTAACCGGATAGTTGCTGACCTCATGATGATATTGCGAACCGCAGGTGCTGGCGGCAGACGGGCCAGGACGGGATGGGCCGCCCTGACGCTGTTTGCTCTTGCTGCATGCCAACAGGGCGCGCCGGCACAGGCGCCGCCATGTCCGGATATCGTCATCGTCCAGGATGCCGCGGAGTTGACCCAGTTTTTATCGGGACCCGGGCGTGACCTGACGGATGTTACGCTGGAGGCACGGATTACCGATTTCCGTGGATTTTGTGATACCGATGTAAATGACGATGGAACCGGGACCGTCGATGTGGGGATGGAGGTCCTTCTGGTTGCAACGCGCGGTCCTGCGGCGAAGACGCGTGATGCGACGGTCAGGTATTTTGTTGCCATCGCCGACAAGAACGAAAATATCCTGGCGCGTGAAGAATTTGAATCGAGTGTCACATTCGAGGGCAATCGCAACCGGATCGGATTTTCCGAGGAACTGGCACAGAAAATCCCGTTGCGGGCCGGCCAGCTGGGCGATGCGTTCAGTGTCTTCGTCGGCTTCGTCCTCACCGATGAGGACCTGGAGTACAACCTCAACAAGCGCGGACGTTAGTCCACAGCTGCATCCCGGCGCAGGTTGACTCCTCCCCGGTGAGGCATAATGTCAGAGATGGAGCGCGGCCCGAGTCGCGCCTCATGTTGGGTAAAATTGTCATGTGACCCCAGCGGGAGAGACCGGCATGTTTGCCGGCGCCGAAGGAGCAACCGCCCCGGAAACTCTCAGGCATCCAGGACCGCAAGGGGGATGACACTCTGGAAAGCAGGCCCGGCCGCCTACATGCGGACCCGGGCCTCACCGAAGGCGTAAACCGTGACCGGATATGTTCCGGGATCGGTGAATCTCTCAGGTCTGACGACAGAGTGGGGCAGGCGGCGCAACGGGTGCGCTGTCCGGCTTGGCTCGGACCGGGAGAGCGGCGTGGCGTCAGTTCCTGAGACAGATATTCGTAGAACACCCCTGTACGACCTGCATGTGTCCCTGGGCGCCCGGATGGTGCCCTTCGCGGGCTATGACATGCCGGTGCAATATCCCGCGGGAATCATCGCCGAACACAACGCGACGCGCAGGGCGGCGGGCCTGTTCGACGTGTCCCATATGGGCCAGGCGATCCTGCGTGGAGACGATCCAGCGGCGAGTTTCGAGCGGCTCGTACCAGGCGACATTCAGGGCCTGACGACGGGCCAAATGCGTTACACCCTGTTGCTCAACGACACCGGCGGTATCCGTGACGATCTCATGGTCACCCGGATCGAGGAGAATGGCGTTCCGGCATTGTTTCTGGTCGTCAATGCCGGGTGTAAGGACGCGGATTTCGCCCATATCGCCGCCCAACTCGCGGGTGATGCCGAGCTGCAGATTCTCAATGACAGCGCGCTGGTGGCGCTTCAGGGACCCCGGGCCGAGGACGTGCTTGCCACACTGGCACCCGAATGCCGGGACCTCGTCTTTATGCAAGGCGCGGAGATGACCCTCGACGGTGCTGCAGCCTATGTGACGCGGTCGGGATATACGGGCGAAGACGGCTATGAAATTTCTGTGGCCAGTGACGCCGTCGTCGGCCTCGTGCAGACATTGCTGGCGCATGGTGATGTGGCGCCTGTCGGCCTCGGCGCACGGGATTCACTGCGCCTGGAGGCGGGTCTTT
Source organism: Alphaproteobacteria bacterium (assembly GCA_965205535.1). GTDB lineage: Bacteria > Pseudomonadota > Alphaproteobacteria > UBA6615 > UBA6615 > UBA8079. The sequence goes on from CBDBHH010000005.1 coordinate 1,693,805, forward strand.
GCCTCTATGGTCACGATATTGACGACAACACCACACCGATCGAGGCTGGTCTGACCTGGGCCGTCGGCAAAAGTCGGCGTGAGACCGCGGATTTCCCGGGCGGCGATGCGATCATGCAGCAATTGGATGAAGGCCCGTCGCGCAAGCGGGTGGGGATTCGGCCGGACGGACGGGCCCCGGTGCGCGAGGGGGCGATGATCCGGGACGAGAATGATGCCGGGGTCGGGATCGTCACCAGCGGCGGCTTTGGCCCGACGGTCGGTGGCCCCGTGGCGATGGGTTATGTGAATACCGCTTGTGCCACGTCGGGCACGGCGTTGCAGATCGAATTGAGGGGCCGGACGATATCCGCCACCGTGGCGGATATGCCGTTCGTGCCGGCCAACTACAAACGCGCAAAAAGCTGAGAGGAGAAGGGTAATGGCCAACCGGAAATACAGCCAGGACCATGAATGGGTTGAAGTGGAAGGAGAGACCGGCATGGTCGGAATTTCCGACTATGCACAAGAGCAACTCGGCGATGTCGTGTTCGTGGAACTGCCGGATGTCGGCAAGATGCTCGATCGCGGCGACGAGGTCGCGGTGGTTGAATCGGTCAAGGCTGCGGCAGAGGTCTATGCGCCCGTCGGCGGCGAGGTCATCGAGGTCAATGACGCCCTGAACGGAGATCCCTCGCTGGTCAACACGGATGCGTTCGGCGATGGCTGGTTCGCCAAGCTGCGCCTGACCGACCCGGCGGAACTGGACGAACTGATGGATGAAGCTGCCTACAAGACCTACTGCGAGGGCCTGAGCTGAGATGCGATATCTTCCACTCACGGACAATGACCGCGCCGATATGTTGTCGGCGATCGGGGTCGGGTCGGTCGATGAGCTTTTTGTCGACGTGCCCGATGGGGCACGGTTCGGCGGGAATTTCGATCTTTCCGATCACATGGCCGAGTATCAGGTGGAAGCAAAGATCGCGGCGATGGCGGGACGCAATGTGTCAACGGCCGATGTCCCGAGCTTTCTCGGTGCTGGCGCGTATCGTCATCATATCCCGGCCACGGTGGACCATCTGGTGCAGCGCGGTGAGTTTCTGACGTCCTATACCCCCTATCAGCCGGAGATTTCGCAAGGCACCCTGCAGGCCCTGTTCGAGTTCCAGACCATGGTGGCGCAAATCACCGGCATGGATGTGGCCAACGCGTCGATGTATGACGGCGCGACCTCCTGTGCCGAGGCGGTGTTGATGGCGCAGCGGGTCACGCGGCGAAACCGGGCAATTGTATCGGGCGGTGTACACCCCCATTACCGTGAAGTGACCGAGACCCAGTCGCGCTATCTCGATATCGAGATCGATGCCCGGTCGCCGGATCTGGGCGGCGTGGAAGATCTCGCCGGCGATATTGGCGAGGATACCGCCTGTGTCGTGGTGCAGAACCCCGGCGTTTTCGGGCATGTGCGCGATTTCGGGCCCCTCGCGGATGCCTGTCATGCAGCGGGCGCCCTCCTCGTGGTCGTGGTCACCGAGGCGGTCTCGCTCGGGGCCATACGCTCACCGGGCGAGATGGGGGCCGACATCGTGGTGGCCGAGGGCCAAAGCCTGGGTAACGCCCAGGGGTTCGGCGGTCCCTATGTGGGCCTGTTCGCAGCGCGCGAAAAATATGTCCGGCAGATGCCGGGCCGGCTTGCGGGCGAGACGATTGACGAGGATGGCCGGCGCGGATGGGTGCTGACCCTGTCGACCCGTGAGCAACATATCCGCCGTGAGAAGGCGACCAGCAATATCTGCACGAATGCCGGCCTGTGTGCGCTCGCCTTCACGATCCACCTCTCGCTGCTGGGAGAGGGCGGGTTCCGGAAGCTGGCGGCACTCAATCATGCTCATGCGGTTGCATTGGCGAACCGGCTGGAATCCGTCGCCGGGGTCGATGTGCTGTCAGACACGTTCTTCAACGAATTCGCCGTCAGGCTGAGCGGTTCGGCGCAGGAAGCCGTAGAGGCCCTGGCCGCACGAAACATCCTGGCCGGTGTGCCGGCTTCGCGCCTGTATGGCAGCGATGCGGGGCTCGACGACATCTTGTTGCTGGCCGTCAGTGAGCTCACCCGGGATGAGGATATGGATGCCTTGTGTACCGGACTGGCGGAGGTGCTGGCATGAGCGGGCATTCGAAGGATTTGAGCCGGTCGACTTCGCCCAAGACGGCGGGCGGGATCGAGACCGTTCATGGGCATCAGGGTTTGCGCCTGGAAGAACCGCTGCTGTTCGAGATTGATAATCCGGGCGCGGTCGGCGTCGATCTGCCCGATCCCGACCCGGTTGAGAACCGTCTGGGCGGGCTCGAGCGCCACGCACCGATCGGGCTGCCTGAGGCGAGTGAACCTGAGATCGTCCGGCATTTCACGCGCCTGTCGCAGAAGAACTACGCCATTGATATGAGTACCTATCCGCTTGGGTCCTGCACGATGAAGCACAACCCGCGGCTCAACGAGAAAGTCGTCCGTTTGCCGGGCTTTGCGAATTTGCACCCGATGCAGCCCGAAGCGACCACCCAGGGCGCGCTCGAACTGATTGACGCGCTGGCCCACTGGCTCAAGGAGCTGACCGGGATGCCGGCGGTGGCCATGTCGCCTGCCGCGGGTGCCCATGGTGAGCTGTGCGGCGTGATGGCCATTCGTGCGGCGCTGGACGACCGGGAAGGCGGTCCGACGACCCGCCGGCGTATCCTGGTGCCGGATTCGGCCCATGGGACCAACCCCGCCACCGCGGCGGTGTGTGGTTTTGACGTCGATGCCATTCCCTCCGACGACCGCGGCCGGGTCGATGTGAAAGCCTTCGCGGACAAGCTGGATGATGATGTTGCGGGCATCATGATCACCAACCCCAACACATGCGGATTGTTCGAGCCGGACATGATCGAAATCGCCCGCCTGATCCACGATGCGGGCGGTTACTTCTATTGCGACGGCGCGAATTTCAACGCCATCGTCGGGCGTGTGCGTCCGGGTGATCTGGGTATCGACTGCATGCATATCAACCTGCACAAGACCTTCTCGACCCCCCATGGGGGCGGCGGGCCGGGCGCAGGGCCGGTGGTATTGTCGGACGCGCTGGCACCCTTCGCGCCAACGCCATGGGTCGTGCATGGCGATGACGGGTACTCGCTGGTCGAGCACCGCGCGGATGCGGGCGACGCGAAGCCGTTCGGGCGCCTGAAAGGCTTCCATGGCCAGATGGGCATGTTTGTGCGTGCCTATGCCTACATGCTCAGCCACGGCCGTGACGGATTGCGCCAGGTCGCCAATGACGCGGTACTCAACGCGAACTATGTGATGGCCCGGCTGTCCGATGTCATGACCGTCGCGTTCGAGGGACCTTGCATGCATGAATGCCTGTTCGATGACCGTTTCCTGAAGGATTCCGGTGTCACGACACTGGATTTCGCCAAAGCGATGATCGATGAAGGCTATCACCCGATGACCATGTATTTCCCGCTGGTGGTACATGGTGCGATGCTGATCGAGCCGACCGAGACCGAATCCAGGCGTGAGCTCGACAACTTCGTCGCGGTGGTGCGTTCACTGGTTGCCAGAGTGCAGGCGGGCGACAGCGATGCGTTTGCAGCGGCACCGCAGCTCACACCGCGACGGCGTCTCGATGAGACGGCCGCGGCGCGCAGCCCGGTCCTGCGCTGGACACCGGATATGCCCACGGCGGAAGCCGCGGAATAGACCGGTACCGTTTGGTGCAGACATGAAAAAGGCCCCGTCGGACGGGGCCTCTTCGACGTTCGAACTTACGCCACAGTCTAGTTGAGCTTGCCCGGTACGTCCCGGATCGCTTCGTTGACCAGTTCGTCACCCTTCTGGCCCTCGACCGTCTCGGTCAGGATCTGCTGGGTGGCGTCGATTGCGATATCGGCGGCCAGTGCGCGGACATCGGCGACGGCGCGGGCCTCGGCGGCCGCAATCATGTCCAGCGCCTGCTGTTCACGACGCTTGAGCGTTTCTGCCGTTCGCTCCTGGACATTGGCTTCGATGCGCCGGGCTTCTTCGCGTGCCTCGGCGACGATGCCCTCGGCTTCGGCCAGCGCGTCACGCTGCTTGCGCTGATATTCGGCCAGGGTGTGCTGGGCCTCTTCGCGCAGGCGTTGGGCCTCATCGAGCTCCGACTTGATCGCTTCGGTGCGGCCGTCGAGCTTGCCCGTGATCGCCTTCGACGCAGGGCGATAAACCGCCGCCACGAAAATTATGAATGCGACGAGAATCCAGGTTTCCGGTTTTTCGAGAAACGGCACATCGTCGCCGGCCGCGAGAGCTGGCGCGGTGAACGCCAAAAGTGCCGAGGTGGCAATGGTCAGCCGTACCAGCATCACGAGCGCCCTCCGACGGCATCATCGATGGCCTTGCGCACGGCGCCGCTGTCCGGTGTCACACCAATCAGGCGTTCGACCGCCTGGCTGGCGATGTCTTCCACCAGATCGGCAACATTGGCCGTCGCGGTTTGCTGGGCATCGCTGATTCGCTTGCGCGCGGCATCGGCATCGGCCGAGAGTTTCTCGGTGAGGGCGTCGTTATGCTTTTCAGCTTCGGCGGTCGCGGCTTCCGCGGCCTGATGAAGCTGCTCCTGCGCCCCGGCACGTGCCGTCGCCAATTCTGCCTCATAGGCGGCGAGCACCTCTTCGGCCTCACTAGCCAGTTCCTCGGCCCGCGCGATGTCACCATCGATGCGCTGATGGCGGTTGTCGATCGTCGCGGAGATTCGCGGCAAGGCGATCCGCCACGCGAACAGGAACACGATGGCGAAACAGACGACCAGCCAGAAAATCTGGCTCGCGAATGAGGAGGGTTCGAACTGAGGCATCTTGGCGCTCTTCCGCTTTCGATCCGGTCACCGACCGGGCAGGCCCTGGGGCTGCCGGTCCGGTGACCTTAACCGTTGCGTCCGGTTTCGACTAACCGGCGAGGATGATGAAAGCCATAATCAGCGCGAACAGCGCGATGGCTTCGGTAACGGCAAACCCGATCCAGATAAACGCGCCAATTTCTTCCTTGGCGGCGGGGTTGCGACCGATAGCTTCGATGTAGCTGGCCCAGATGCGACCGACACCGACACCGGCACCGACCATACCGATGGCGGCCAGACCGGCACCAATCAAACGCGCGAACTGCGTTGCGACTTCGAGTTCCATCATAACGGCTCCTTCAAGCTTTCTTGTATTTGAGACTAGTGTAGATGCAGTGCGTCGTTCAGATAGACGCATGTGAGAATGGCGAACACGTAGGCCTGGATGACGGCGATCATCACCTCAAGCAACGTGATGGCGATCAGGAAGGCAAGCGGCAGCAAGCCGGGCAGGACCCAGAAGCCGCCAAGCGCGACAACACCGCCGCCGATCACCTTGAGCAGGACATGGCCGACCGTCATGTTGGCAAACAGCCGCACCGACAGGCTGATCGGACGTGAGAAATAGGAAATGATCTCGATTGGGATCAGCACGGGCGCCGAGACGATTGGCGCGCCATGGGGGAAGAACAGCGAGAAGAATTTGAAGCCGTGCGTCACCAGGCCGATGATCGTCACCCCGACGAAGATAAACGCCGCCATCGCGAAGGTGACCGCGAGATGGCTGGTGAATGTGAACGCGCCGGGAATCAGGCCGAGCAGATTGCCGAACATGATGAACATGAACAGGCTGAAGATGAACGGGAAATAAGGCCGGCCCTGGGAGCCCACATTGTCGCGCACCATGTCCGCGATGATTTGATAGAAATATTCTGCCGAAGCTTGCATGCGCCCGGGCACCAACGCGCGACGCTGGGTGCTGACGATCATGAAGATTACCAGAACCGCCGCTGTGATTGCCATCCAGAGCGATGAGTTCGTGAACGAGATATCGATATCGGCAACTTCGATATCGACGATCGGTACGATTGTGAATTGTTCGAGAGGGCTAGCCACCCGGGTACTCTCCAGTCTTATTCGGCGTACTGTCGACGCGTTCGAATTTATGCGTCGGTATCACCATTCGTATTTGGTTTGCTTGCCTGATTTGCGGTTCGAACGACGTTCAACAAACCCGCCGCAAATCCAAGCATCAAGAACATCACCAACAACCAGGGCTTCGTGCCCAACCACCAGTCCAGGCTCCAGCCGATACCGCCGCCAAAACCCACTCCCGCGACCAGATCGACGGCGACTTTGATACCGACACCGATATCCGAAGCACCACCTTTAGACCGCGACGAGGCTTTGCGATTTTCCCCCGCGCGCCGGTCGCGAACCTTGCCAAGGCGCCGTTTGAGTTCAGGCAGTTCGGGCGGTTGGTCCGGATCTGTCATGGACCCCAATTTTCCCCGAATTGCTGTTCCCGTAGTCCGACAGGACCGGTACCCGAAAGCGAGCGCAAAGTAGCGAGCGCCCCTAGGCAAGTCAAGGCGACTTTCCGCACATGCGAAGGGGTACGCAGGCCGCGGAAAACCGGGGCAAAACCGATAGAAAATGGAAACCGGACCGGAACCAAAACCCTACGCGATGGCGCGAATTTCCTCAGCCCCGCGAAGGTCGACCGAGACGAGTTGACTGATGCCGCGTTCCGGCATCGTCACACCATATAAACGATCCATACGGGCCATCGTCATGCGGTGATGGGTCACGATCAGGAAACGGGTCGAGCCGATGGTGGAAATATAGTCGAGCAGATTGCAGAAGCGGTCCACATTGGCATCATCGAGCGGCGCATCGACCTCATCGAGAACACAGATCGGGGCCGGGTTGGTCAGGAACACGGCAAACAGCAGCGCCGTTGCCGTTAGCGCCTGCTCACCGCCCGACAACAGCGAGAGGGACTGCAGTTTTTTGCCCGGCGGGCTGGCGAAGATTTCGAGTCCGGCCTGCAGGGGATCTTCCGCCTCGGTCAATTCGAGATGGGCCCGGTCGCCGCCGAACAGGCGCACGAACAGGTCCTGGAAGTGCTTGTCGACTTCCTGGAAAGACGCGAGCAAACGTTGACGGGCCTCGCGGTTGAGGCTGGCGATGCCGCGTCGCAGGCGATCGATTGCCGAAACGAGGTCCTCGCGTTCGGTCTGGATTGTCTCGATTTTTTCGGTGAGCTCTTCCGATTCCTGTTCCGCACGCAGGTTTACCGGGCCCATATTGTCGCGTTCGCGCAACAACCGCTCGAGGCGCCGGTCGGCCGCGTCGAGGTCTGGCAATTCCTTGCCTTCGGCGATCTCCGCCAGGGCCAGGACATCCTCGGGTTTGCATTCCAGCCGCTCGGAAATACGTTCGATCACGGTTTCCAGTGTCTGGGTGGCCTGGGCGACGGCGGACTCCGTTCGAACCTTGTCTTCGCGCACACTCCCGAGCTTCGCTTCCGCGTCACGCATGGTCCGCTCTGCCTGGGAGAGCCGTTCGTCGGCCCGCGCGACGGCATCTGCTGCGTCATTGCGGCGTGTCTCGGATGCGGTCAGCCGGTCCATCAGCGCATTGCGCTGGGTTTCGATCTCGGCAGGCCGGTTGGCCAGGTTCTGTAATTCACCGCGTGCCTGTGCGTCGCGGGTTTCCAGTTCACCGATGCGTTCGCCCGCACCATTGTCGCGGGCCTGCCAGGAGGTTTCCTCGGCTGCGAGCGCCGTGATGCGGCGATGGCGTTCTTCGGACTCGCGCACCAGCTGGTCATGCTCGCCCTGTGCGGCGACAGCGGCCGCGCGAGCTTCGTTAAGCTGGCTGCGCAATGCCTGGGTTTCGCTTCGCAGTGCATCGAGATCGCCGACGGCGCTCTGGCGCGTGCGGGCATCATCCAGCCGGGTATCGATGTCGGTGATGTCGGCCTGGATTCGGGTCAGGGTTTCGCCGAGATTTTCATGGCGCGCGATCCGGGAGGCAAATTCCCGTGCCAGGCCGGCATGGGCCCGCCGCGCGTCGGCCGCGCTGTCATCGGCGGTCTCGAGGTCCGCACGTGCGGCCCGTGCGGCTTCACCGGCGTTGTCGGCAGCGTCGCGTGCCGCCCGGTGCGCCGCTTCGACCTTCTCGAATTCGACCTCTGCCTTCGTGATGCGTCCGCTCAGTTCGGTCAGGCGATTGCGCTGGCGCAACCGGGTGGACGTTGTCGAGCGGGCGTCGTTGCGCGAGGTGTAGCCATCCCAGCGCCAGAAATTTCCGGTGGTATCGACGAGCCGCTGTCCTGCCTTCAGGTCACGGGCGAGGCGTTCGCCGGTCTCGGCATCTCCGACCACGCCGATTTGCGCCAATCGACGAGCCAGCGGGCCGGCCTTGCTGACAAATTCACTCAGCGGGCGGACCCCCGATGGCAGTCCGGGGTCCTCGGCCGGCACCCCCATGATCTGCCAATGGCGCGGCGCCCGGTCGTCTGACGGCGCGTCCAGATCTTCGCCCAGCGCGGCGCCAAGCGCCGCCTCATGGCCGGTCGTCACCTCGATCGCATCGATCATCGGCGTCCAGTCGGCGTCGAGGCTCTCGGCCTCTGTTGCCAGCAAGTCTTCGAGGGCGCCGGCCTCCGCGCGCAAGCGCGACAGGGCTTCATCTGCCTGGGAGCGGGCATCGCGTGCCTTGTCGCGCCCGACGTCGGCAAGCTCGCGTTTTCCTTCGGCGTCCCCCAGCGTTGCACGGGCGCTTTTGAGGTTTTCCTCCGCACCGTTCAGACGCGTCTCCGCCGTCTCGAGTTCGTCGGAGGAAAGCCCCTGTTCCTCGATTGCTGCGCGTTCGGCCTTGGCTTCATCATTCTGTGTTTCGAGCCTGCGGCGGCGGGCGGAAAGCTCGCCGATCTCGCGTTCGAGCGCGACGATCTGTGCTTCGCCGGTTGCCAGGCGCTCCATCAGTTTGGTGAGCTCAACCTCGATGGCTTCGACGCGGCCGACCCGTGTCTCCAGCGCGGTGCGGGTTTCGGCGATGAGATCGTCCTCGCCGGCACACGCGCGTTCGATCTCGGCTTTCTCCGTACCCAACCGGGTCAGGGCGTTGCGCGCTTCGGCGGCAAGGCCGCGTTCGCGGCCCAGATCAGCCTCGATCTGTGCCAACCGGGTCTCCCACTGCTCTGTCGCCGTGCGGTTTCGCTGCTCTTCGGCGTCAAGTTCCTCGCGGGCGAGGTTCAGGGTCTGCAGTTCAGCGGCGGCCGCGGCCTCGGTTTCGCGCAGCGGTACAAGTTCCGACGCGGCGGTTTCCCGCAGGCGTGTCGCTTCCGATACCACGCGGGTCTGATCTGCAACCAGGGTCTCGGAATTGCGCAACGCTTCGTCGGCATGCGCGAGATCGGTTCCCGCCGCTGACCAGCGATGATGCAGGACGGTCGCTTCGGTGCGGCGGATGTCGTGCGAGATGTTCTTGTAACGCCGGGCCTGTCGGACCTGTTTCTTGAGGCCATTCAGCTGGGCGTCGAGGGTCACCAGGACATCGTCGAGCCGTTCGAGGTTGTTCTCAGCCGCGCGCAATCGCAGTTCGGCTTCGTGCCGGCGCGAATGCAGCCCGGTGATGCCGGCGGCCTCTTCCAGCAGGATGCGGCGGTCGGTCGGCTTGGCGCTGATCAGCGCACCGACGCGGCCCTGGCTGACAAGTGCCGTCGACCGTGGCCCGGTTGCCTGGTCGGCAAACAGGATCTGCACATCGCGGGCGCGCACATCTCCGCCGTTGATCTTGTAGTTCGAACCCTTCTCGCGCTCGATGCGACGCGAGATTTCGATGTCGTCGGAATTGTTGAACTGGGTCGGTGCCGACCGCTCGGAATTGTCGAGGCTGAGGACGACTTCCGCGGCGTTGCGGGCCGGGCGGTCGGACGTGCCACCGAAAATGACGTCGTCCATGCCGCCGCCGCGCATCTGCTTGGCCGAGGTCTCGCCCATGACCCAGCGCAGCGCTTCCACGAGATTGGATTTGCCACAACCGTTGGGGCCGACAATACCGGTCAGGCCGGGAGCGATATCCAGATCGGTCCCGTCAACGAACGACTTGAAGCCTGTCAGTCTCAGCTTGTTGAACTGCACCGGTACGTAACCCCCAAAAAAAGAACTCTGCCTAAAAGACACCGCGCATTGTGAACACCGAATCACTACTTCGCCAGAAGCGGATCAATGATTTCCGAGAATTCCTCAATCGAACGCGACCCCGGATAAAGCTGTCCGTCGATCGCGAATGTCGGCGTGCTCTGAACCCCCTGCGAGCTGGCGTTCTGGCGTTCGGCGAGGAGCCCGTTTGCGAGTGCCTCGTTTGCGATGCAGCTCTGGAATGTGGCGTCATCAATCCCGGCCAGGCGGCCTATCTTGGCCAATTCACCCACAGGGTCGCTCGACCGCGTCCAGTTGGGCTGGTTCTTGAACAGAACCTGAACCAGGCCGGCATAGCGGCGCGGGTCGGCGCAGCGGGCCATCATTCCCGCCCGCAGATCGACACCGTCGCGCGGGAACTCCTTGTAGACGAAGCGAACCTTGCCCGTGTCCACGTATTTCTTTTTCAGGTCGCCATAGACCTCGTTGTGGAAGCTCGCGCAATGGGGACAGGTGAGCGAGAAATACTCGATCACCGTCACCGGTGCGTCGGGGCTCCCGATGGAACGCTCCTGCAGCGCCGCGGCCGGGTCGATGGCCTGCTGGGCGGGGGCTGATGTAACCGCAAACGCGAGCGCGATCACGCCGGCCAGGGCGGTACCAATTCCTCTATATAGGCGCACAAAGTCCTCCAAACACAAGATGTTGCGATTATACGGACCTGCCTTCGCATGGCACAAGCGCAGAAAAACCGCGTTTTACCAATTGGTTAGTAGGCCTGTGGGCGATCCTGACAGGCGAATGTGACGGAAAGGAGACGGTTATCGCACCGTGAGCGACGGTGGACGCGGGTTAGCCGGCGTTGTCCGGCTTGTTTCTTGCCAGCACGGATTCTCCGAAATCCCGCAGCGCGCGGCGCAATTCGGGGTCATCGACCGCGGCGAGATTTTCGTCGAGTTGCGCCATGTCCGCCGCGTCGGCCTTCGCGGGCTCGGCCTGTTTTGGCCGCTCCGGCACGGAGATCGGTCCCTGATGCAGGCGCAGGCCCGCGACCGCCCGGTAGCCGTAAAAGGAATTGATCCGTTCGATGACCTGGGGCTCGAGATGCTGCAGTTCCAGTGCAAGCGGTCCCGTCACCTTTACATGCAAGGTGCCGCCTTCGCCTTCCGGCCCGCGAACCAGGCGCATCGGCACGCACTGGCTGGCGAGATCGTCGCCGACGATATCGCGCCAGTCCGAGAATACGCTGGCTTCGAAAAAACCGCGTTTGCGCCGGATCGGCGCTGTGGCGCGGCTGCTCTCCGCGCCGATGGCACGCAGCCCCCCGGCGCGCTTGCTCGCCCTATTGTCGGTTTTCGAGGCCATGGCGCATGTTAGAAGGCAGGGCCGAACGCCACAATGTTTCTGACGATGACTGAATCCGCTGCCGCAACGATCCTGGAATGGTACGACCGCCATGCGCGTCGCCTGCCGTGGCGAATTCCGCCCGCGCAATCCCGCCGTGGCGTGCGGCCGGATCCCTATCATGTGTGGCTCAGCGAAGTGATGTTGCAGCAAACAACGGTGGCGACTGTGGGCCCGTATTTCCGGGATTTTCTCGCGCGCTGGCCCCGCGTCGAGGACCTGGCGGCCGCGGATCTCGATCAGGTCCTCACCCAGTGGGCGGGGCTGGGCTATTACGCGCGGGCGCGCAACCTGCATAAATGCGCGCGTCGGGTCTGCGAAGATCACGGCGGCCATTTCCCCGACACCGAGGCGGGCTTGCGCGAATTGCCGGGCATCGGTCCCTACACGGCCGCGGCGATCGCCGCGATTGCCTTCGGCCGCGCCACCACGCCGGTGGACGGCAATATTGAGCGGGTGATGGCGCGGTTGTTTGCCGTCGAGGCGCCGATGCCGGATTCAAAGCCGACCCTGAAATCTCACGCCGTGCGCCTCACGCCCGACGCGCGCGCGGGCGACTACGCCCAGGCGGTCATGGATCTGGGGGCGACGGTCTGTACCCCGCGCGCGCCCAGTTGTGGCCTCTGCCCCTGGCGGGCGGACTGTCGGGCCCAGGCAGAAGGCCTGACGGAAACCCTGCCGCGCCGCACCCCCAAGGCGCCGCGCCCCGTACGCCGGGCGGTCGCCTACTGGATGACCCGCAAGGATGGCTGCGTCCTGCTGCGCCGGCGTCCGGAAACGGGTTTGCTCGGGGGCATGATGGAAGTGCCGTCGGGCACGTGGGAGGAGACGCCGGAGTTCCACGACGACCCGCCGGTGGCGGCGGATTGGACGTTATTGCCGGGGGTGGTGGAGCACGGCTTTACCCATTTGCAGCTCGAACTCCAGATCAAGGCCGTGCGCATCGACGGGCGCACAACGCTGGGCGGCGTGTGGATACCGGTCGAGGCTTTTGGCGATCACGCGCTGCCCACCCTGACCCGCAAGGTGGTGCGCCATGTGATGGCGCATCTGGGAAAAGGAACGCGTTGACGCGGAACTAGTTTAGTTCGGCGCGCAATTTCTGACGCAACACGTCGATCGGGACCAGCTTGCCCTCGACATCCACATGCCAGAACGTCCAGCCGTTGCAGGCTGCAGCCCCCTGCACCTCGGCGCCGATCTTGTGGATCGACCCCCGGTTGTCGGCGGCCACGATCGTGCCGTCGGCGCGGATCTTGGCCGCGTGGCGTCGCTTGGGTGCGTAGAGTTTTTCGCCCGGCCGCAACATGCCCCGTTCCACGAGCCAGCCGAACGGGATGCGCGGCTGTTCGCGTTTGGACGGGGTCTCGAGAAGTTCGGTCTCGGAGATGCGCCGCGTGTTGGCGATTCTCTTCTCGGCGACCGCGATATAGTCCGGGTCACGCTCGATGCCGATGAAATCACGGCCGAGCTGCTTGGCGACGGCGCCCGTGGTGCCGCTGCCGAAGAAGGGATCGAGGATCACCTCGCCGACCCGGGTCGAGGCGAGCACGACACGGTGCAGCAGCGCTTCGGGCTTCTGGGTCGGATGGGCCTTGCGGCCGTCGTCGCCCTTGATCCGCTCGTTGCCGTTGCAGATCGGCAGCAGCCAGTCGCTGCGCATCTGCAGGTCTTCGTTCAGGCCCTTCATGGCCTCGTAATTGAACGTGTATTTCGAATCCTGGCTCTTGGCCGCCCAGATCATCGTCTCGTGGGCATTGGTGAAACGGCGGCCACGGAAGTTGGGCATCGGATTGGTTTTGCGCCAGACGACATCGTTGAGAATCCAGAAACCGAGATCCTGCAGCGCCGCGCCGACGCGGAAGATATTGTGATAGCTGCCGATCACCCAGAGCGAGCCATTGGGGGTCAGGACCCGGTGCACTTCGGCCAGCCAGGCCCGGCTGAATTCATCATAGGCGGCAAGGTCGTCGAACTTGTCCCACGCGTCATCGACCCCGTCGACCTTGGAGTTGTTCGGTCGCGTGAGTTCGCCCGAGAGTTGAAGGTTGTAGGGCGGGTCGGCGAAGACGACATCGATGCACGCGTCCGGCAGGGCGGACAGCTGCTCGATGCAGTCGCCTTTGAGAATCACGTTGCGCGCAGGCACGTCGGTGCCTTTGCGACCTTGGCCAGGGGTTCGCATGGGCGCGGACGATGACCAACTCGGGACTCAGCGTCAATCGGAAAATCGCTGAAAGGCTGATTTAGTGTTTGGAGTCAGCCGGTTAACGAGATGTTGGGGTGTCTTCGAGCAATTTGCGTATCGGTGCGAAGCTGCGCCGGTGATGAATTGTTACCCCGAGGGATTCCAGCGCATCGCGGTGTTCCGCCGTGCCGTAGCCGGCATTGCGCTCCCAGCCATAACCCGGGTGGTCGCGCGCCAGGGCTGCCATCATCCGGTCGCGCGTCACCTTTGCCGCAATCGATGCGGCCGCGATCGCCAGGATCTTCGAATCGCCCCGCACCACCGTTTCGCCCGGGCAGGGCAGCGCGGGGAGCTGGTTGCCGTCGATCAGCGCGTGCGCCGGTGCGACGGGCAGGGCGGTCACGGCCCGGGTCATGGCCCGCAACGTGGCGCGGAGAATATTGTGTTCGTCGATCTCGGCCACCCCGGCGGTCTCGATCGAAAGCCAAAGGCTCCCGCGCTCTTCCTCCGCGCGGATGATCTCGAAGCAGCGCTCGCGGGCCGCCTTGCTGAGGGCTTTCGAATCATCGACCCCGGCGCGCCGCAGGGCGGCGCTGCTCTCGGGGCTCAGGATTGCGGCCGCCGCGACAACCGGCCCGGCCCAGGGGCCGCGTCCGGCTTCGTCGACCCCGGCGACCAGTTCATGAGTGTCTGTGTCCAGCATGCCCGCCGGTCAGTCCGTGCCGCCGTTACGCGGTTTTCGTCGTCCCAGCCTTTTGATCCCGTCGGGTACGGACATGCGTTTGATCCCGTCGGGCACCGACAGCCGTTTGACACTGTCCGGGACTGAAAGGCGAACCCCTGAGATTTTGCGGACCGCCGATCTCGTCCAGTCGGCCTCGCGTCCGAATGCGACGCGGAAGACATAGCGGATCGAGGCGCGCTGATAGCGGGCCGCACGGTGTAGCCGCCGGATCGCGTTCATGTAGAGCGGTGAGACGATCAGCGACAGGGCGGTAACCGAGAGAATTATCCGGAACTCGTCGATGGAAATGATGCCACGCTGCAGCCCGACATTGCCGAGCAGGAACGAAAACTCGCCGACCTGGGCGAGGATCAACGCGGTCAACAACGCCTGCCCCCAGGGCAGACGAAGGGTGGCAAAAATCGACAGGTTGATCGCGGTCTTGCCGACGGTGACGATCAACAGCATCAGGATGATGATGCCGAGATTGTCCCAGATCAGCGACAGATCGATCAGCAACCCGACGGACAGGAAGAAAACCATCATCAAGACGCTCTGGATCGGCATCACCATCTCCAGCATGCTGACGCGAAGATTGCTGTTGCCGATGGTGAGGCCGGCCAGGAACGCGCCATAGGCCGGCGAGAGACCGAGCAAGCCGGATACCGTGGCGGCGCCGAAGCAGCAGACCAGCCCGAGCAACGGGGTCAGGTCCTTATGGCCTTCGGTGTTGCTCAGGACCGGAATATTCAGACGCTGGCGTCGGCTCAGGAACAGGATGAGCCCGAGCAACAGTGCGACCGACAAGACGATGCGGCCGGCCGCGAAGACGCTGAAGGACCCGACCGCGACCACGTCGAGAAGCAGGATCATCGGCACGACGGCAAGATCCTGGGCGATCAGGATGCCCACGGTGATCCGGCCGGCGCGGGTGCGGAGCTCGCCGATATCTTCGAGCATCTTCACAGCGACGGCAGTGCTCGAAAGCGCCAGGACGAAGGCGAGGAGGACCACCGCCGAGAGCGGCCAGGCCTGTCCCTGGCCAATCAGCCAGACAAGTCCCATCGCCCCCGCGGTCTGAAGGACGACAGTGGTGACGGCGATTTTCCATATCTGGCGGAACGCCCGAAGGCTCAGTTCCATGCCGATCACAAAGAGCAGCAGGAGCATGCCGAGTTCGGCGAGCAGGCCGATGCTCTCTTCGTTCTCGACCAGCTCGAAGCCGGAGGGACCAAGCACCAGCCCGGCGAGGATGTAACCGACGACGGCAGGTTGCCTCAGGCGGGTGAGAAAGATACCGCACGAAAGGGCGACGAGCGCGACTACGGCGAGCGGTAACAGTTCGTCATTCGAGAGCATCTTGCGGGCAAGCTAGCACAATGCCCGCGTCGCAAACCGGATTTCGGTATGAAATTCAGTCCGAACTTTCTGCAAACAGATTCAGCTGGCCGGTCAGGGCGGGGTCCGGGGAACGGCGCTGGAATCGTCGCGCGTCGAGCAAGGTTGGTTCCGTGGAATAGCCCTGCTGGCGGACCGCGATCCGGAAGCGCTCCTGGAGCAGTTTTGCAACCTCGCCGCTACCGCGCATGCGCTCGCCGAACCCGCTCTTGTAAAGCTCACCGCCGCGCATCTCGCGCAGACGGCTCAAGACGCGCCGCTTTCGATCGGGGTAATGCGTCGCCAGCCACTCCTCGAACAATTCCTTCAGTTCGAGCGGCAGGCGCAGAAGGATGTAACTGGCATGTGTCGCGCCGGCCTGGCGGGCGCGAATGAGGATGGCTTCCAGCTCGTGATCGTTCAGGGCCGGGATCATCGGTGCGGCCATGACGGTGACCGGCAGTCCTGCCGCGGCGAGCATCCGAATTGTCTCGAGCCGACGCTCGGGTCGTGCCGCGCGCGGTTCCATATTCTGCGCCAGCTCGGCGTCCAGCGTCGTGACTGATACGCCGACAGTCGCGAGGCCCTTGGCCGCCATCAGGGCGAGGATGTCGAGGTCGCGTGTGACCAGCGCGCTTTTCGTCACGATGGAGACCGGGTGATCATGGGCGGCCAGAACCTCGAGGATCGATCGCGTGATATTCAGCTTTCGTTCAATGGGCTGATAAGGGTCGGTGTTGGTCCCCATGGCGATGGTGCGCGGCTTGTATCCCGGGCGCGCGAGTTCGCGGGTCAACAGTTCGGCAGCATTCGGTTTGGCGAACAGCCTTGTCTCGAAATCCAGACCGGGCGACAGGCCGAGCCATGCATGGGTCGGCCGGGCAAAACAATAGACGCATCCATGTTCGCAACCCCGATAGGCGTTGATCGAGCGATCGAAAGGGAGGTCCGGGGAATCATTTCGCGCGATAATCGTTTTCGTCCGGTCGAACGTAACGACCGTGTCGCGGCGAGGGGCCGGATCGTCCCCAGCACCCTCGCGCCCGGTACGCCAGCCGTCGTCGGTGGCCTCGGCCCGGTGCCGTTCGAAGCGGCCGCTACGGTTGGAAATAGCGCCGCGCCCCGGGTGGTGGCGATCGGGGATTCGGTCCGGCGACCCGTTGTGTATGCCACCCAGATGCTCGAGTTCAGGGGTGATGTGTCGGTCAATGATCTTGTTCATGCATCAATGATAGAACGCAAAGAGAACAAAACAAGAACTTTTTAGACAAACGCAGGCGAATATCAGTAATACATGTTATTTATCAGTGTGTTACGTGGTGTCTACGAGCCAGCCACGGCGTGTTTCCACGACAGTTTCCGGCTCAAAACAGCGCGCCACATGCGCGCGGATGTGCGCGGCCATTCGGGAATCGCGCATGGCCGCATGATCCGTATCGGACCATTCGGCCTTCCAGCGCGCGAACCAGGTGATGGTGCGCAGCCAGGTCAGCCGGCGCAACGGCAGGAGCCACGGTTCGAGCTCGGCGGCTCGTTCCGGGCCGACCCGACCGAGATAGTGTTGGTAGAAACTTTCGATGTCCGCGCCGGTCAGATCGCCGCGGCAATCCGGATCCCATCCGGTGGAGGTCAGCAGCGTGACATGGGCCAGGTCGATCGGGGCGGCGCCGTACAACGCCTTTTCCAGGTCGACGAACCAGGCTTTGCCGGTCTCGTCGATCAGAAAATTGCCTGGGTGTGCATCGGTACAAACAAGGCAGCGTGCGAAATTCGGTTCGCCCCTGCCGGCGAAATCCCGGACCCAGTCGAGTTCCTGATGAATGCCTGTTTCAGTCTCCGGTTCGAGATTGATCTTGGTGAGGAATGCTGCCTGCTCTTCAATTGTTTGTAGCGTCGATGACAACGGGTTGCGATGAACCTGGAGCGGTGCGAGCTGGTCGTCGGCGGGAATCGGCAAGCGATGTATCGCCGAGAGCGATTCCGCGATGGCCGGCAGATCTTCTGGCAGGCGTGGTGCTCGGCCCCTGACCTCCTCGACAATCAGGGCGCCGCGTGGAAGCGCGTCGTCCGGGGGGACTACGGCAATGCAATGCGGCACGTGCCCACTGGCGGCGGCCCGTTCAAACGCGGTGGCTTGATAGGTCAGTGCTTCTTCTGCGCGCAGGCCCCACTGGTTCATGCGGGGTATACGCAGCACCAGTCCGCCATCGGCCACCCGCCAATGGTCATGGGAAACGCCCTTGGTGGAGAGGATTGATAATTCTTCACCGCCCAACCCCGGGGCATGCCCGGATTGCCGCAATCGAGTTGCAATTGCGTCGGGGTCGAGTTCGTCCGTCATGGCGCTAGAGTGGTTCGCGACCTTCATGCTCGCGCAACCGCGGCAAGAGCTCCGCGAAGTTGCACGGCTTGTGCCGGATATCGAGCTGATCCTTGAGAATATCGTCCCAGCCATCGCGGCACGCACCGGGCGAACCCGGCAGCACGAATATGTAGGTGCCCTTCAACACGCCCGCATCGGCGCGAGACTGCACCGTCGACGTTCCGATCTTTTGGAAGCTGATCCAGCGGAACAATTCACCGAAGCCGTCAATGCGCTTTTCCACGACATCGCCGAGCGCCTCCGGGGTGACGTCATTTCCCGTCACACCGGTGCCGCCGGTTGAAATGATCACTTCGATTTCCGGGTTGTCGGCCCAGTCACGAAACTGGTCCGCGATAGCCGCGCGGTCATCTTTTACGATGGCGCGCGTCGCCAGCACATGCCCGGCCGATTGCAGCCGCTCACACAAGGTGTCGCCGGACAGATCGTCATCCGGTTTGCGGGTGTCGGAGATTGTCAGAACGGCGATGCGTACCGGTTTGAAATCCAGCTCCGAGCTAGTCTTTGCCATTGGAATCCTGCGCCTTGTAGCGTGGCCAGCGACCGGCGACGATATCATCGAGCGAAGGTGAATTCTGGCCCAATCGGTCACGGTAAATCCAGAGATTGGTCAGGATCCGCTCGACGAAGGCGCGCGTCTCGCGCGATGGCAGGCTCTCAATGAACAGCAACGGATCGTTGCCATGGGGTACGGCGCGCTCCCATTTGCGCAAATTTCCCGGGCCCGCGTTATAAGCCGTGGCCGTCCTGAACAGGTCATCCTTGATGCCGCGTTCGGACATGAGCAACCCGATATATTGCTGGCCAAGGGCAAGATTAAACTCGGGATCGAAGAGCTTGTATTTCCCCCGGCCGCGCAAGTCGCTCCCGCGGGCGACGTAACTGGCGGTGCGCGGCATCAGCTGCATTAGTCCACGCGCGCCTGCGTGGCTCTTTGCGCGGCGGTTAAAGGCAGATTCCTGTCGTACAAATGCAAATACCAGAGCCTTGTCGACCGCATAGCCGTCAGCGGGTGTCCAGTCAGGCAGCGGATAGGCGGTGGCCAGCTTCGCCGGTTGTGCGGCGAAACCCGAAAGCTTGAGCGACACGGCCGGCAGGTTGGCATGGGCTGCGAGCGCGAGGACATCAGGCAGAAGGGTCGATTGCGCCGCGGCCAGGTTGAGTAGTTCGAGCTCGGCTCCGTGTTCCTGCCCGACTTGCAGCAATGCAATTGCCCGCCCCCCGATCCGGGTATCGGCGATGTCGCGGAAATCACCAAAATGCAGGTCCGGTTTTATCCACCCGAATTCGGCCGTTACACCCAGCGCGCGCCGGGACAGCAATCCGTAGAAATGCCGCTCATGGATCGCGCCGATTTCCAGAAATGCCGTAACCCGATCCGGGTGTCCGTTGCTGAGGGCCGCGCGGGCGGCCCAGAAACCGCCGGCCGAGGCGAGTGAATCCGCGGCTTGCGGTGATTGCGCCAGAGTGGAGAATAGGGTTTCGGCGTCTTGTGTTTTGCCGAGACGCCAGGCGGCCAGGCCACCCCACCAGTAGGCCAGCGGCGCAGCACCCGGTGCGACAACGTCTGCCGCCCATGCCGCCTTGAGGGCGTCCTCATCCTTGCCGGCCCGAAAATAGCCGCGGGCAATGGTGCGCCATGCCTGTGCGATCTGGATATTGTTGAGTTGCCGCTGGGTCGCGCGCTGTTCGAGAAGCTGTTTGGCGCCGGTCGGCCAGCCGCGTGCAACGCGACGCCGTATATCGCTCTGCAGGCTTCGTCCCTGGCGCGATGATGCGCGGGAATAAAGCGGCCGCCCTTCAGACGCTCTGCGGACAGCCTCACCGGGTGTCGCCAGGGAATGTGTGACCGGTGCTGCAGCGGCGCGCGCGCCTTTCGGCTGGCGTAACACGGCAAGCCGATGGATGCGCCGCGCTTGCGGGTGATCGGCATGTGCTGCCATCCAGGCGCGAAGTTCGGTGAACCGGGAACGATACTTGGTCGGGTGCAAATAACGCTGCGCCTCGACATGCCCCATCAGGCGGCGGTCCTGGATGCGCGCGATAATCGCGCTTGCTGACTTCCAGTCACCTGTTTCCTGGAGTTCGAAGACCCGCTTGTATCGGGCTGCATCGGCAGTGGACAACACGCCCTCGACCGAACCGATACCCGGAATCACCAATGTTCCGGGCCCTATCAGGGCGGTTTCAAGCGGCCGTGGCTTGGGCTGCTGGGCCTGCACGATACCTGTCCACGCGAACATGGCGGCGGCGGCCAGAGATATGACGACCTGATACTTCAAGTTGCTACGGTCTCCATTGAAAAGCCGGGCATACATACAACCTGGCCGGATCACCCGGCAAGCTGCCGCGCCCGGCCTTCACAATTCGTTAACGTTCGTGAACTGCCGCGATCTCGTCCAGTTTTTCCCGCACGGCGATCAGATCGAGCCAGGCGGCGCGTTTTTGTGCGGGTTGGCGAAGAAGATAGGCCGGGTGAAGTGTGGCCATTGCAGGAATAGGCGACATGCCGGCGGTTTCCATTGCGGGTGATGCGTAGTCATACCATTGGCCGCGCAGCCGGGTGATGCCTTCCGTTCGATTTAGAAGCGTCTTGGCCGAAGTGCCGCCGAGGAAGACCAGGAGCCGCGGTGCGATCAGCGCGATATGGCGTTCGAGGAAAGGCAGACAGGCCGCGATCTCGGCGCTTGTAGGCTGTCTGTTCCCTGGCGGGCGCCATGGCAGGATGTTCGTGATGTAGACATTCTTTTCGCGCCCCAGGTCGAGAAACTTCAGCATGCCGTCGAGGAGCTGGCCGCTGGCGCCGACAAAGGGTGTACCGTCCCGGTCCTCGTCGCGGCCGGGAGCTTCGCCCACCAGCATGATATCTGCGTCTTCCGCGCCGGTGCCGAACACCAGGTTCGTCGCCGTCGATTTGAGCGCACACCCATCGAACGCTGCGAGAGCCGTTTTCAGGGACACCAGGTCATCACAACTGCCGGCAACGTCGCGGGCGGTCTCGTTGCCGGCGTCCGCGGGTTCCAGCCGCGGTGGCACCGGGCTCGATGGCGGGGTGTCTGCCGGTGCCGCTTCAATTGTGTCGGTTGCCGGTGCCGGCGTCGTCTCGGTGACCGCGGTTGCCTGGGAAGCGATGGCGGGCTTTGGCGGCGCGGCGGCGAAATGGTCGATCGGCGCATCGAGGATGGCTTCGTCTGCGCCGGCCTCTGCCTGCCAGCGCAATGCCGCCGCCAACTCCTGGCGGTTATCGAGTGTGGCGGTCATGGCGCCGCGCTGTGCCATTTGGCGCCGCTTCGACTGCCGGATACCGCGAGCGTTCGGTGCATGAGAGCGTTGCAATCGCCCGGTTGTGATTCGCGATGTGTCATGTTTCTTTGAAGATAGCGCATATCGAGTCGTGGAGATTATTAGCATGAGTGAACAAGCCACCGAACGCGAATCGATGGCATACGATGTGGTGATCGTCGGGGCCGGGCCGTCAGGTTTGGCGGCCGCTATTCAGCTTAAGCAGCGCGCGGCCGAAACGGACACGGAGATCGGTGTCTGCGTTCTGGAAAAAGGTTCGGAGGTCGGCGCGCATATTCTCTCGGGCGCGGTGCTCGAGACCCGCGCGCTCGATGAGCTGATCCCCGACTGGCGCGACCGGGATGCACCGATCAAGACGCCGGTCAGCGATGAGAAGTTCCTCTTCCTGCGCGAAACAGGGGCAACATCGATCCCGACCGGCCTGTTGCCGCCGGCGCTGAAGAACCACGGCAATCACATCATCTCGCTCGGCAACCTGTGTCGCTGGCTTGGCGAACAGGCTGAAGCGCTTGGCGTCGAGATATATCCGGGGTTTGCCGCGTCGGAAGTTCTGTTCGACGACACTGGCGCGGTGCGCGGCGTTGCGACTGGCGATATGGGAATCGGTGTCGACGGTGAGCCCACGGCCAACTACACCCAGGGCATCGACCTCCATGCGCGCTACACCTTTTTTGCGGAAGGCTGCCGCGGGCAACTGGGGCGCCAGCTGATGGACCGGTTCGATCTGCGCGCCAACGTTGAAGCCCAGACATACGGGATCGGGATCAAGGAGCTGTGGGAGGTCGATCCGGCGCAGCATAAACCCGGCCTGGTGATGCACACAGCGGGCTGGCCGTTGGATACGAAAACCTATGGCGGCTCCTTTCTCTATCACCTGGAAGACAATCAGGTGGCGGTCGGCTACGTCATCGGGCTGGATTACAAGAATCCCTATCTGTCGCCATTCGATGAATTCCAGCGCTTCAAGACCCACCCGTCGGTGCGGCCGACTTTCGAGGGTGGCAAACGCATCTCCTATGGCGCGCGCGCGCTGAACGAAGGTGGGGTGCAGTCGTTGCCGGAAATGGTGTTTCCCGGCGGCGCCCTGATCGGGTGTGAGGCGGGTACGCTCAACGTGCCGAAGATCAAGGGCACTCACACGGCGATGAAGTCGGGGATGGTCGCGGCGGATGTGGCCTTTGAGGCGCTTACGTCAGACGAGGCGCCGGTACCGGTACTGGACGGGTTCACGGCAGCGTTCAGGGCGTCCTGGGCCTATAAGGAGCTGACCCGTGCGCGGAACTTCCGCCCGGCGTTCAAGTTTGGTCTTCTCATGGGGACCCTGTTGTCGGGCCTCGACCAGGTCGTGCTGCGCGGCCATGCGCCGTGGACCCTCAAACATGGGCATGCGGATCACGAGACACTGGAGCTGAAGACCAAGCACACGCCCATCGACTATCCGAGGCCGGATGGTGAGGTCAGTTTCGACAAGCTCTCCTCCGTGTTCATCTCGAATACGAACCATGAGGAAAACCAGCCTGCGCATCTGACCCTGAAGGATCCAGATGTCCCGATCACCGTTAATCTGGAGCTCTATGACGCGCCCGAGCAGCGGTTTTGCCCTGCGTCGGTCTATGAGATTCTGACGGATGACGATGGTGGCAATCCGCGTCTGCAGATAAACGCGCAGAATTGCGTTCACTGTAAAACCTGCGACATCAAGGATCCGACGCAGAATATCGTTTGGGTCGCACCTGAAGGTGGCGGTGGGCCCAACTATCCCAATATGTAACTGTCGTCATGCATGACGGTCGCGTCACGACAAATTGTGACGTCCCGATTGTCTGGTCCGGCTAGATTCGACACTGGAACGCGACAGGCATACATATTTTGGATCGGCTCGGAAGAATGATGCTCATGAAGATTTCCCTATCGGCTGGCCTTGCGCTTGCGACGTTGCTGGGTGCGTCTGTGTTGTCGGCGGAAGCCGCGACATCCGGCCGAACCGGGGTACCAGGCGTGCAAACCGACATCGACGGCGAATCGTTCGATGCTGGTTTGTCGGTCGCCGGTCGTTTCCTCGCGGCCCGGCACGCAGAATCCGTTGGTAATCTTGTGGCCGCAGCCGATTTGACGGCCGGCGTGCTCAACGAAGTTCCAAACAGCGAAATCATGCGTCGGCGCGCCCATCTTGTCATGGTTGGCGCCGGACGTTTGGGAGATGCCGCGGCGATCGCGGAAGAACTCATCGCGACCCGCCCCCAGGATCCGCTGATCGCCTACACGCTCGTTTTACGTTCCCTGCACCAGGGTGATCACGCCAGATCCTTGGCGCTTCTGGACGCGGTTCCGGAGTCCGGGGTCAATGGCATCATTGCCCCCTTGTTGAAGGCATGGTCGCACGCGGGCGAGGGGCGGACGGCGGATGGTGTCGCGGCACTCGATACGATGGCGCAAAATGCCGGGCTCGCGCCGGTTGCCGGTTTCCACCAGGCGTTGATTGCCGATCTGGGCGGCGATGTCTCGGGTGCGGAGGCAGCGTTCCGCACAACTCTCGCGGCATCCGGAGATCGTCCTTCGTTGCAGCTTGTCGATGTATTCGCACGTTTTCTTGTCCGCAACGGCAAGACAGAGGAGGCCGCAAAACTGGTCACCGACTTCGTTGCGCGCAATCCCCAGACACTGCTTGTTGAACCCACCCTTGCCGTGGTCGAGGGGCGCGCTAAGCCCGACAGGCTAATCGGGGATGTTCGCGCCGGCGTGTCAGAAGTATTTCGCAACGTTGCGAGCCTGCTGAACCGCGAGCAGTTGCGTACCGAGGCATTGCTTTTTGTTCGCATGGCACTCGATCTGGCACCCGAAGATGCCGGGGCAAAATTCTCTCTTGCCCAGCTTCTGGAGGCACGCGAACGCGGTGATCTCGCGATCGAAGTCTATGAACAGGTCGATCCGCGCTCGCCATACAGCTGGTACGCCCGGCTCGGCGTTGCCGATGCCCTGCATGCGCGGGGCGATAGCGAAGAGGCAATTCGCTTGCTGCGCGCCATGACCTCCGAGCGGCCGGGTCGCGCCGATGCACCACGCGCGCTGGCAGATTTGCTGCGCGTGACCGAGCGATTTGATGATGCGGTTGCGGCCTATGATCTGGCGGTCGAACGCATGGCGGGCGATCCCGATTGGGGGTTTCTCTATACACGCGGTATCGCGTTGGAACGTGCCAAGCGCTGGGACCGTGCCGAACAGGATTTCCTGAAAGCGCTTGACGCATCACCCGACCAACCCCTGGTGCTGAACTATCTCGGCTACAGTTGGGTCGAGCAGGGGGTGCAGCTTGAGCGCGCCCGTAGAATGATCGAAACGGCTGTCGAGAAGCGCCCGCGCGACGGTTACATCACAGATTCACTCGGTTGGGTTCTCTACCGCCTTGGGGATTTCGAAAATGCGGTGGTTCATCTCGAACGCGCCGTCGCACTGGAGCCGGGTGACCCGGTGATCAATGATCATCTGGGCGATGCTTACTGGGTTGTCGGTCGCAAGCTGGAGGCCCGATTCCAGTGGCTGCGGTCGCTTTCCCTTGAGCCGGACCGGGATGTGGAAGCCGAAATCCGCCAGAAGCTGGACGGGAAGAAAGTTCCCGAGCCATTGCCTCCCGGCAAGAAGCAAGACCTGTAGAGGCGTGACAGGGAAGGACGACACGGAATCTGGAGGGGCGAGGCGACACGAACACGCCCCGGCCAAGATCAATCTGTTTTTGCACGTCACCGCGCGCAGGCCGGATGGGTATCACGCGCTTCAGAGCCTCGTTGTGTTCTCGGACTTTGGCGATCGACTTGAGCTCGAACCCGCACGCGCGTTCGAGCTTGTCCGCACCGGACCCTATGCGACGGCGCTGCCGGACAGCCCGGATGAGGATTTGACGGCCCGAGCAATCGCTGGCCTTGCGCAGCTATGCCAGCGCAGGCCTGACTTCAAGATCACGTTGGACAAGCATATTCCCGTGGCGGCCGGGCTCGGGGGTGGGTCGGCCGACGCTGCCGCGGCGATCCGCCTTGCTTGCCGGGAATGGGGCGTCGATCCGGCCGATCCGCGGGTTCACAAACTTGCGGCGCACCTCGGCGCGGATGTTCTCATGTGTCTGTTGAGCCAACCGGCCTGGATCGCGGGTGTGGGAGAGCAAGTCACCCCGGTTTCCGATTGCGCGACGCTGGACCTTCTGTTGGTCAATCCGCGCGTGCCGTTGAGTACGGCGCAGGTGTTCGGCGCATATGCTCCGGTCGATGCCGCACGCGATAATCTCGCACATGTCGATCTTGGCACGCCCGCGCCTCTTCTTGCTTTTCTTGAGCAGCAGCACAATGACCTCGCCGTGCCGGCGCAGGACCTTTGTCCGGTGATCTCGGATGTGCTGGATGGGCTTGCGCAATCCGGTGGTTGTCGCCTGGCGCGAATGAGCGGCAGCGGCCCGACCTGCTTTGCGATTTTTGAAGACGAAGATTCATGCAAACGCGCCGCGGGTGAGCTCAGTACCCGGCACCCGGGTTGGTGGGTGCAGGCGACGCGGACCCGACATACGGTTCGTTAACGCCGAGGGACCCCGGGGCTGGCCTATTTTTTGGTCCCCGAGATCTGGCGCAAATGCGCCAGCAGGGTCTCGGAGGGCTCCCCGTTTATATCCAGACCGAGCGCGCGCTGATAATTGCGGATGGCTTCGCGTGTCTGCGCACCCATGTAGCCGTCAGCCGGACCGGTTTCGAAACCGAGTTTCGTCAACAGGGTCTGGATTGCCCGGACCTGCGCCGTGTTCGACGCGGATCCCGCGGCGGTCGCAGCGGATTGTGCGGTGCTCGGAGCGGGTGCTGCTTTCGCTGGAGCGGCGGTCGGTGACGCGGGGGGTGCAGGTGGTGCGGGTGGCGCCGGGGGCGAGGTGCGCTGGCGTTTGCCGGTGATGTTGGAGGCGATGAATGCCGATACGCGACGATTGACGTCGGCGCGTTCTTCCGGTTTCAGGTGTGCCGCGACCAGATCTGCCTTGTCGGCGGCTTTGCCGTCTCCGTTGGCATCTGCCAGCCGGTACCAGTAATAGGCCTCCTCGAGGCTGTCATGGGACACGGGCGATGTTGCCAGGATGTTGGCAAGCGAACTCTGTGCCTCACGGACGTTCTCTGTCGCGGCCCGTCGCAACCATTTCAGCGCCATGTCTGAATCACGCTCGATGCCGCGCCCTGCGGCATAGGCGGCGGCCAGGGCGTATTGCGCGCGACCATGGCCCTTTTCGGCCGCGCTGTGGAACCAGATCAGGGCCTCGACCGGGTCGGGTTCGACCCCGCGGCCGGAATCATACAGAACCCCCAGATTATATTGCGCGCTGACGACCCCGCCGGCGGCGGCTTCCTGAAGCCACTTGGCGGCTTCCTTGTAGTCCTGCTCGATGCCGCGACCCACCAGATAACGAATTGCGATCTTGTACTGTGCATCGGCATCACCGGTGTCGGCCAGATTGAGCAGCTTGTCGAATTCGGTGCCCGTGGCCACGGGTTTTTCTGCGCCTTGCGCGTCGTCGCCCGGCGTCGCGGATTCTTGAGCGCGCGATGGGGCTTCGGCGGAGGCTGTCGCGGCGGGAGGTGTTTCCGCCGCCGGCGCTTCGGTGGATGTCTTGTTGACGGTGGGTGCCGGCCTGGGCAGTTCGGCAGTTTCTTCAGGCGCGGCTTTGGCAGGGTCAGGAAGTTTTGATTTGTCCCGTTCTGCCGTAACCGTATTAACGGCCGGATCGGGCGCCGTCGCGGCGGCAGGCGGCAGGGTCGGCGGAGGTGCCGGCGTCGTTGTCGCGGCCGATGTTTCGCCGGGTCGGTCGTCGCCGGCCGCGAAGGGTAACTCAGGTGATGTGAGTTCGAACCAGACGAAGGCGCCGATACCGGCGCTGGCAACCAGGAAGATCAGTGCGACCACCAACAGGTAGATGGAACGTGATCGGGTTGGTGCCGGTGCCGTTGGAAAAGGTGTCGGCGTCAGGCCCGCATCGAATGATGCCGGATCCCTGTCTGCATGTTCGCCGTCGTCGAACAAACCCTCCAGATCCGATTTGAGGGCCTTGTCGGCGAGATTCAAATCCTCATCCGACACACCGTCGTCCTCGAACGGGAGATCGGCAGGCTGGTGTGTGTCGATCTCCTCTTCGTCGTGCCGGGCGTGATCGTCGTTGTAGTGATTGCCAACGTGGTGATCATCCGGCAGCGGGGTGTCGTCGTTTTCCGATTCGGGCACCGGAAAATTTTCGAGATTTGCATACTCGGTCGTGACGGGCTCGGGTGCTTCTGCTTCTGGTTCGTCGTGCAGCGGCGCATTGAATTCCGGTGTTTCGATTTCGGGCGCTTCGATTTCCGGTGGTGCGGATGCCGGCGTCACCATTTCCGGATCCGTCAACTCGGGCGCTTCGACTTCCGCTGTCTCGAACTCGGCCGCGTCGGCGCCGGTTGTTTCGAATTCCGGCGCGTCGGGTTCACCGGCTTCGCCGGGTTCCTCGAATTCGTTATCCGGTGTCTCGGGCCGCGGCGGTTCGTAATTGACCGGTTCGGCTTCCGGCCTCGTGCGTGGCCGATACCGTTCATGAGGTTGTGCGGGGTCACCACGTTCGTAACCGAGAACACGAAGTTGCTCTTCAATCGCGGAGACGGATTTCTCGACCGGTGCCAGTTGCTCGGTCAGGCGGTCGGCTTGCGAATCAATCCGGCTCCCGAGCTCTTCAAGAACCCGCGCAATTTTTTCTTCGGCGGATAATCCGGATGTGTCTTCGCGGTCGGCCATGGTCTGCGTTGTTGGGTTTTGGTGTTTGTTGTTGCCGATCGTAAATTAGATCCAGGTTCGCTCTTGTTTCTTCAATTCACCGTGACGCGATCGCGTGCCGGGCCTTGCAAGATGTTGAAGAAGGACGCCGGAGAGAAACTGGTTTGGTCGGTGCGCGACGGGCTTAGTCGCGCCCAAAAATACGGCCCAAGAATCCGGCGCCATCGTCCGACGTGCGGCTCGGGCGGCTCGGCCCCTTGGAGGTGTCTTCCATCCGATCCAGCCGTTCGGACAAACGCATCATGGCGCGTTCGACCGGTGCCGAGGAGGCACCTCCTGATTTGTAATCAGTAGGTCAGGGGTTCGAGTCCTCTAGCCGGCACCATCTTTTCTGCGGTTTTTTTAGTACGGGCTACCTTCGCATCTCTGCAAGGGTAACAAATAGGTAGCAGCAGCCCGAGAGCGCACCGCTTAACTGTCTTCAGCGGTGGAAAAAATTGCTATCAAACTCATTGACAGCGAAAGCCGTCGCACCCACCTACATATTGTTGATCCGTAACCGTTGCCGGGCATATGTTGTGCGCCGGACACGCGGGAAGCGGACCATCTGTGGTTGGTCATGGACCTATCACAGGAGGACGGGGTGCCGACGGATGTGTCGTCTCTGACGCATTCACAGGTCCCGTGAAGCAACAGCAGTTCAAGAGGCAGGGCGAGGCATTCCGACGTCGTCCGCCGAAGAGGCCCTATTGTGGAGACATTGTTCACAGAGGCTAAGAAACAGGCATCTCTCCGACGAGCGTGGCTTCGTATACGCTCAAATGGAACCCGTTCACCTCAGCAAGAAACCCGTGAGGCCATAGCTGAATTCGAACGGGATGCCGAAAGCCACATCCGCCGCATTCAGCGCAGGCTTTATCAGCGTACCTTCTCGTTCGATCCGCAACTCGGTGTCCAGAAAACGAAACGGAGCGGAGGGAAGCGCGGCATCGTCGTTGCCCCCATTCAGAACCGTATCGTGGAACGCGCCTGGCTCAACTGTCTGCAAGAGCGTGTTCCATTTGTTCGTGAAGTCATTCAGACACCAACGAGTGTCGGCGGAGTGCCTGATCGAAGCACACCCCACGGTCTAGCGCTTATTCAAGATGCGATGGACGACGGCAAAAAGTTCTTCGTCCGCGCGGATATATCCGGCTTCTTCGATGGCATCCCACGTCAAGATGTGATCAACACGCTCAAGCTGCATATCGATGACGAAAAATTTCTAGAAGTGCTCGAACAGGCGACCGAAGTCACATTAGCGAACGAGGCAGTACTCGGAGACGACCGAAAACTATTTCCGACCGATGAGGAAGGCGTCGCCCAAGGATCCCCCCTTTCGGCATTATTCGGCAACATCCTTCTCCACGATTTTGACAAGCAGTTTAATGATCGTGGGATCGTGTGTGTTCGGTTTATCGATGATTTCGTTATCTTGGGCGAAAAAGGCCGGACAGTTAGGAAAGCTTACGAAAGTGCGAAGGCGCACCTCGAAGGTCTTGGGCTGAGATGCCACGATCCATTCACTGCCAGTACGTCACCAGCTAAAGCTGAACATGGTCGTGTCGAAGACGGCTTTGTGTTCTTGGGATACGACATTCGATCAGGCCTCTTGCAGCCGTCCAAAGACGCGCGAAAGGCATTTCTGCTTTCTCTAGACAAGCATATTGAACGCGGCAGAGGGGGTATCTCGAATGTGATGAGTGCCCAGAATGTCCGTCGTCATATAAAATGGGACATCAGAGTGGTTTGAGCATTGGAGTCTCTGGCTCGTTTGTGTGATTGATTATGCGGCTTGTTTCTGATGTTGCAAGCGGCGTTGTTTGATTGTGTTTTTCTTAATCTTTTCCCTTTCTCTGAGAATTGCTTTGTCGCGGCCGAAGTAGACGTCGACTGGTGTGACGTTGTTCAGGCTCTCGTGGTAGCGCCGGTTGTTGTAGTATTCGACGAAGGCCCCGATCTGGCGTTCAAGATCGCCTGGCAGATAGTAATTCTCCAGCAGAACCCGGTTCTTCATGGTCTGGTGCCAGCGTTCGATTTTGCCTTGGGTTTGTGGGTGGAACGGCGCGCCGCGAACATGCGTCATTTTTTGATCCTCCAACCAGTTGGCCAGATCGCCGGAGATGTAGCATGAACCGTTGTCGCTGAGCAGACGTGGCTTGTGACGCACAACCGCCTGGTCGCAACCAGACGCCGTCAGCGCCAGCTCGATCGTGTCTGTCACGTCCTCAGCACGCATGTTGGTGCAAAGCTTCCACGCAATGATGTAGCGGCTGTAATCATCGAGGATCGTGCTCAGATAATACCAGCCCCAGCCAATGATCTTGAAGTAGGTGAAGTCTGTTTGCCACATCTCGTTGATGGCCGTGGTTTTGTCGGTGAACTCGTCGGCAGCTTTGATCACCATGTAGTCTGGCGCGGTGATGAGGTCAGCTGCTTTGAGAATGCGATAAGCTGATGATTCAGAGACAAAATACCGCCTCTCATCCGTGTATTTGACCGCCAGTTCCCGTGTGGTCAGCGCCTCATGTTCCAGCGCGAACTCGATCAGGTCATCACGACGAGCATCAGGGATGCGGTTCCAGACCGATCCTGGGCGTGGGGATTTGTCAGCCAGTCCATCCAGGCCGCCGTCAATATAGAGATCATACCATCGGTAGAATGTCGTGCGTGGGATGCCCAGCATGTCGAGGGTTTGTTTCACCGGCAGATGTGATCCCTCAACGGTGCGGATGATCTCCAGTTTCTCAGACGCAGGGTATCTCATTCCTCGAACTCCCCAGCCCCTGTCATGCTTTTTTTGAGCAGACGGTTCTCAAGGGTGAGATCGGCAACGCATTCCTTTAATGCCAGCGACTCCGAGCGCAGATCCTTCACTTCGGGCGGCGTAGCCTGCCGTGCCGTGTCACCAGATAACCGGCGCTTGCCAGCTTCGAGAAATTCCTTGGACCAGCTATAATACAGGCTCTCGGCAATCCCCTCGCGGCGGCACAGCACCGAGATGCTTTCCTCGCCACGCAGGCCCGCCAAGACGATGCGGATTTTCTCTTCAGCTGAATAGGTTTGCCGCGTCTTGCGGCGGATGTTCTTAACCACCTTGCCGGCGGCGTCTTTCGATGTCTGGGGCTTCTTCGTCATCTCGATCTCCTAATCGATAAGATGAACCAGAAATCCTCCGTTATTCAAATCCTCAATTCTGTCCCACGGGTGCTGACGTCAGACACGTAGCTGTTAGGGTCACTGGGTTGCAGGACGCGCAATCGGTCTTTGATTGTGATGCCCGGCGTGACGACAAGGAAGCCCCGGGTAAATAGCTTGCTGTTTGGCGACCGAACCGCATTCACAGATTGCCACGCAATCAGCATGGCCATGACGGTTGTCTTACCCGCGCCTGTCGCCATTTTCATCGCAAGTCGAATGAGTTCGGGGTTTGCCCCCGCGTTTGCATTTTCAATATGGCGCCAGAAGCTTCGGTGTACTTGCTGACGTTTCGCGACTTCGGTCAGCCAGATAATCGTCTCGACGGCCTCTATTTGGCAGAAGAACGGCCTGATCCCCTGAAACTCGTGCGTGCGCCAGTGGGAGAGCAACCGCGCAGTTGCCGGCGTCACGCCCCAATCCTGAGGATTGGTCATGGCACGCCAGAGTTTCAGGTGATCTCGAATGTTATTAATGACCTGCGTCTGATTGTACTCTTGCTCGACTGTGGAAATTCCATCGTCAGCGTAGAGTGCTAAATCCTGCTGGCCATCATTGGTATTCTTTGACCGCCGTTTCTTTGGCTTTGGTACTGGTGACAGACGTGAGAATGGCCGCCGGCCAACATTGGGGGGTTGATCGGTTGGTTGTCCGTCTTCATCCAGATCATGATGGCGTGAGGGCTCGCTATAGGGAGAATTGAGGATCGGTTGTTCGAAGAAACTCTCATGCATCTCAGTTCTTGCCCCATACTCTCCGCAACTTAAGCGTCGATCTCAAACCCATGGCATCGCGGCAATACTGATCTGTCCCAGCCCATGAGTCCAATATCGGAAAGGGTAGTCGTTTCGCGAACCCTCTCCTATCTTGCGGCTACGAGATTTTCTTTGGTTGGTTCGTGTCCGTTCGCGTCCAGCCAAAACGTGCTGAACGATGTCATCGGACATCTCATAGATATGGTCATAACGTGCGCGATACTGATCACCGCTGACGTGCTGGCTAGGCGGCGCTACCACGTAAGCATTCGCGCCGGACTTGATATCCACGCCGGGGAGAATCCCGGTTCGAACTTTAGTTTCACCTCGGACGTAAAGGTGGCTTCCGTTTCCGGTCATCACGTTGGACCGCAGGTTCAACCGCCAATCGTCCGTGGCTGACTCGTGGCCCTTCTGGCCATCGACATCAATGACGGTCATCCCATCTAAGCGCACGCCTATGTTTGCGTTCGGATATTCTTCCCACCAAGCGCGAACCAGTCCAAGACCGCGCGTCGCATCTTTCACACCATGTGGTACGAGGTCGGCAATAGGATGCTTGCCAGCGCTACTGCAATTCGGCTTCCCGCAATCACACTTCCCGTCTGTGATGCCGTGTAGGGGAAGAACAGGGAAACCACATCGCACATACAATCGCGCTGCCTTGGGGCGGCTAGGTCGTGTTTTCCGAATTCGGACGAACGGTAGGGAGGGGACTTCCTTCCGCTTCAAACTCGCTCCTCAATTCGGCTCGCGATCCAGTCATCGATTTCCGCATCCACAAACCCGACCCTTTTAGTCGACAACTTGACCGGCTGCGGAAATTCTCCAGCGCGCCATAAACGCCATATCTGCGACCGGCTAAGACCGGTCCGGTTCGAAACCTCTGAATAGTTCAAAATTGAGGGTTTGAACTTGTGACTAGGTTCCATTGACAGTTGCCTCTTTCTCATCGTCGTTGCCGCTGAGCCCCCATGCCTCAGCAAGCTCCTGCTTAATCGCGGGGTAGGAGCTGTTGTCCGGGTCTCGAACATCGAAACCCATTTCTTGTTCCCAAATACATTTGGCGAGTTCGACTTCGGCACGCACCGCCCGCAACAGGGCTTTTCGAGTACGCCGCACGTGTTTGTTGCTCGTCTTTCGGCTCTGCAGCACTTCACAGGCCAACTCGGCTCCGGCGAGCGATGCCAATAGTGGGCGCAACGTTTGACCCCGCCGAAGTTTCTGGAACGAAGTCGTTTGATGTTTGTATTGGGAGAGTTGCGGTAGCGAAACGCCGAGAGCTCGCGCAACCAACGCTCGAGGAACTGCAAAGCGATCTACGATTTGCCGCAAACCGGCCTGTTCACTCGATACGACTACGAAGCGCTCAACTACGCCCTCGTAAGCGCCCTTTCCTATTTCACGAATGGCCTTTCGCCGTCCCCGTCTCATAGTGATCTCGCTTATTTTCCGTAAGTGAACGACACACTTACAAATTCCACTTTCCTTTGTCCACTTATTTTTTATTAGTGTCGGAGTCAAAATTTTTGATCCACCGACCGACCATGCACTCCCAACGCGCAAGCGCATCGCGCTTGTCGCTGTCATAGCTGTAGCGTTCGTAGATCGCCGTCACACTCGTGTCGGTGTGGTTGAGTATCTTCTGAATGACGATCCGAGGCACCCCCTCGCTTGCCATCATGCTGGCAGCCGTACGGCGGAAATCGTGAGGGCGAAAATTCTCGACGCCGGACAAATCCTTCAGCTTGGCAGCGGCTTTCTGATCGTTGTCCATATGCTTGCTCTCATCGGTCGATGACGGAAACACCCATTCGCTCGTGCGTTTGAGTTTCGCAAGTTCTGCGAGTGCAAGCTTACCTAGCGGCACACGATGCGACTTTCCGTTCTTGGCGCGTGACGCAGGGATAGTCCACCACTCGCCTTCAATGTCTCCCCAACGCATGGCGCGAACTTCGCCGCCGCGCTGAGCAGTCAAAATCCGAAGCCGAAAAGCAACCGACATATGATCGCTTAGTTCGCCACAAGCGTTCCAAACACGAACCACCTCATCGGACGATAGGACGCGGTCGCGCTTCTGCTCTTTGCCCGGCGGCTTGATGTGTTGGCACGGATTCGTATCTGCCAACTCGCGGTAGATCGCCCAATTGAACATCTTCCGCAGCACCGCAAGCGTGCGGTTTGCAACATAAGGTGCTCGTCCAACGATCTCGTCCAAGGTGCTGATCAAATCTCGGCGCGAAAGGTCATCGATCGGCCGGGAACCCCAGCGCGGTTTAATCTCCTGCTCGATGATCCGAGTGTACTCGCGCGAGCTTCGCAACGTTGAAACATGCTGCTCCACAAACTGGTCCGCGAGTTCGTTGATCGTCATCTGGTGACGCCACGCCTGCTTCTGCGCAGCTGGGTCGTCGCCGCGCGCAACATCGAGCATTACCTCGTGCGCCAACACGCGAGCGTCCTTCAATCCAATCGTTGGATATCGACCCAATGTGAAACGACGCTGACGACCTTTATGACGATAGATCACGTTCCAAGAGCGAGAGCCTTTCCGCGTAACGCGCAACGCCAAACCCTGGCATTGCTCATCGAAGTACTCGACTGAGTTGCGCGTCGCGTGCGGCGGCAATCCGGGAATCGCTCTGTCTGTCAATCGAACGCGTGGCATCTGGTCCTCTTCCGCAATAGGCATATGCGGATGGTCTGATGCGCACTCAATTAAATCCTCTGAAGTCACGGCAAGGTTTTTGTGCGAGTGAGTTAGTCTGACTTCGCCCACCTCGCCCATACAGTCGCATCGCTCGAATTTCGCAAGAATGTTTCGTCACCTCGCAAGCGAGCGAGTGCATTTCATCGACACATTTGAAGGTCGATAATCCCGAGCAAACTGCTCACACAAAACTTGGGATATTCCGGTTTTGCCAGCCCCTACGTGCCAGCAAACAGCCTAAGACACACCCTAGTCACGAACGCATCCGACCGCCTCCAAACACCTCGATAGTCCAACTGGTTACCGATAGCTGATCCCTTTCAAGCCGCGAAACAATGCCTCAGCTTAAAGAAACGGCGAAATTCGATGGCCCAAATAGGCCTCTACTTCGATAGCTGATTGAGCAACTCTTGGCTCGGCTCGCCGGTAACAAGCAACCCGTTGGAGAGTTGGAATTTCTCGATTGCCGAACGTGTACGTGGGCCCATACGACCGTCAGGAGGTCCGGGGTTGAACCCTTCATCTTGAAGCTTGTCCTGTATCGATCTGATTAGCTCGCGTTGTGGATCTGGTTTGGGAACAGAAACACCTGGTCTCGTCGTCGGCGGGTGGCGATATGGCCTCTCCGCGAGCACAGCTGCCGCTATCACTTCGGTGCGGCTCTGAGATAGTGCGAGATTGTGAGTGAGGTTGTACTAAGCCTCCTGACCTGGGCGGTATTCCATGATCGTCGAGTAGTAAGTCCGGATCGTTGCTCCAAATCCATTTTGCGCATCCACGAACGCAATGACCGTATGTCGGCAATCGCCCAAACTTCGAACCGTGACATCACGATGCGTAGTACTCGGAAAGTCGGCGGTTGATGGCGCGCGCAATCTGTTTTCAACGGCTTGCTGCGAGAAAACAAACGCCGCTATCTCGTCCGAACATTCTCTTTCGTGTCGTGCGCGCTGCTGCTCTTCGGTTCCTTCTCCTCCCAGCAATCCCGCAATCAGCATAATGAGAAGTATGCCCAATACGACGTAACCGAATGTCTTCATCCAGCCGCTCCCGATTTCGACTTCACTGGCACCGAATAATCCAGACGCGTTCCGCGTGCGCATACTCGGGGCGCTGCCTCAGTCCTTGATACTCAACACGGTAGCTACGGTCTGGGCATGCCTGCTTAGCATGTTTCACGAGCGCATCAATTGGGAGCCCCGCTGACTCAGCGGCCGCGTTCGAGGGCGAATAAGGCAGTGCCAGTTCGACGTTGCCATCGTTCAATCGCGTCTGACGAAATTCGTCCGCTGAAGTTCCACATGCAGCAAGCACAGCAAACGCGACAACAAGAAACGGTGTTCTGTTCATTCGGTCCCCCAAACCAACACGATAAGAGAGATTGGGCGACCTCCTCAAAGACTATTCTGCTTTAGCGAGAACTCCTCAGCCCCCCAAAATTCGAGCCAATGAGGTAACGGATAGGTAGTGAAAAGACGAAACAAAGCGGTCAAGATGCACCGTATGAGGCGACAGCCATTTCAGAACACGCGAAAAACGTGCGCCCACCGTGACCATTTCGAGCATCTGGTGCACTCGGAGAGAATTTGGATTTAATGTCCTCGATTTGTTCGCCCAGCTCGCCGACTTTTTCCGCGATTGGTTTGATCGCCTCGGTCGTCCGGTGCTCGGACTCCTCAATCCGGCCGGCCAGCTTTTGAATGCTCTCGAGCACCGCCTCGGCTGTTAAGGCCGGGGGGCCGCTCGGCGCGTTGTCCTGGCGCGGGGGGTCGTTATACACAGGTTCGGGGCGCCGCTCTTCGCGACGGACTTCGCGAGGGCGATTTGTGTCGTATCCGTTGTCGCTAAAACGTTCGTCAGAATCGGAGCGCTTTGAGCGTAACTCTTCCGACGCTGCCGCCAGGATAGTCTGGGACAGCCAACGGCCGACATTGACGCCCTGCTTGCGGGCGGCAATCTTTGCTGCTTCGCGCGCTTCAGGGTCAACGCCCTTTACGCTCCAGGGTGAGTTGGTGGCCATTGGAAGTTACTTAATCCCACTCGCTTGTCGTGTATTACCCGGATAGGGCCATGTATTGCGCCGTTTAGAACCCGGTCATACGCGCCCCAAAATATGGGGTAATCACCGCAGAATTCCAGATATCAATTCTACAGCGGTATTGATGCACTTTTTTCACAGCGTTGAAAACATGAAAAATCACGAGTCCGCGATTGGAATCAATAGGTTCGTATATGGGCGTACCAAGTCATACCACGGGGTACCAGAACATTCGTGCCATCCACTGGTGCGAATTTTTCTGAAAGTGCACAATCTCGAATTGGACCCGCCATACATCCGGGTATACACGGGGTATCCCCATAGCACTACGGTAGTACAAGCGAAAAAACACCGGATTACCGGCGTTTGTGGAATCGGGTCGGGCTGACTGAATTGTCCGCAAAACGATAATTGGCGGACCGGAATATGCCCTGAATATGGCTCCCGGGACGGTTGGTAATCCGGATCCAGGCCGATGAGAAACGGATGGATCTATACAGCCTGTTTCGCACGCCCCCAAGGTCGCAGTATAGGGTCAGAAAATTAAAAATATGATCCGAAACCAGGTCTGGTCATTCGCCGAACCGGCCTTGTCGGGGCTTGGGCGCGGCAAGTATAGTCGCGCCGCTTAATCGACATTCGCATACTTGCGTATGTTGAAAATCATCTTTTACGGAGCCTCGATATGGCCAAAGACGTTGCCCTCATTACTGGTGTGACGGGACAGGACGGAGCCTATCTGGCCGAACTTCTGTTGCAGCAGGGGTACGAGGTTCACGGCGTGAAGCGACGTTCGTCGTCCTTCAATACGGGCCGTGTCGACCATCTGTATCGCGATCCTCACGAGACCGGCGTGGGGTTCCATCTCCACTACGGAGACATGACAGACGCGACGAATTTGATCCGTCTGATCCAGGAAGTTCAACCGACC
This sequence comes from Alphaproteobacteria bacterium, assembly GCA_965205535.1. Classification (GTDB taxonomy): domain Bacteria; phylum Pseudomonadota; class Alphaproteobacteria; order UBA6615; family UBA6615; genus UBA8079. The sequence goes on from CBDBHH010000005.1 coordinate 1,731,598, forward strand.
GAGATATACAATCTGGCGGCGCAGAGTCATGTGCAGGTCAGTTTTGATACGGCCGAATACACAGCCAATGCTGACGCAATGGGTGCGCTTCGTTTGCTGGAAGCGATCCGCATTCTCAAGCTCGAGGATACGGCCCGCTACTATCAGGCATCGACGTCGGAGCTCTACGGCAAGGTCCAGGAAACACCCCAAAGCGAGACGACGCCCTTCTATCCGCGCAGTCCCTATGCGGCGGCAAAATTATACGGCTACTGGATCACGGTGAACTATCGCGAGGCGTATGGAATGCACGCCTCGAACGGCATTCTTTTCAACCACGAAAGCCCGATACGGGGTGAGACATTTGTGACCCGGAAAATCACCCGGGCGGTTGCTGCAATAGAGCTCGGCCTGCAGAAGCAATTGTTCCTCGGCAACATGGATGCCAAACGCGATTGGGGGCATGCGCGCGACTATGTCGAGGGCATGTGGCGGATCGTGCAACATGATGAGCCGGATGATTTCGTGCTCGCGACCGGCGAGACTCACGCGGTCCGCGAATTCGTCGAGTTGGCCTTCAAGGAGGTCGGTCGAACCATCGTCTGGCACGGCGAAGGCGTTGACGAAGTCGGCGAGGATTCCAAAACCGGTGAGACACTCATTGCGATCGATCCGCGATATTTTCGCCCGACGGAAGTGGACCTTCTGCTTGGCGATCCGGCCAAGGCGAAACGGTTGCTCGGCTGGGAACACACCACGCCATTTCCGCAACTCGTCAAAGAGATGGTTGCAGCGGACCTCGAGCTCATGCGCGCCGAGGGTGATATTCATAAAAGTTTCGATTGAGCCGGGCGGCTTGCGGATCGTGTCGGCAAGGGCGATATAGTCCCTGCAGTCGGCCTTGGGGCGTAGCCAAGTGGTAAGGCATCGGGTTTTGATCCCGTGATCGCAGGTTCGAACCCTGCCGCCCCAGCCAACTTCTTCTGATTGAGATCTGACGTTCAGTCGCCCGCGGCGGCGTCCAGGCGCGCGCGCACGAGACGCTGTAGCCGATACATTTGCCGGTCGTGAATGCCGGCCTCGCGCATATGCACCACGGTGTTCTCCAGATACTCCGCACAGGTGCCCAGATATCCCTCGGCGGTTGCCAGCTGCTCGACAATTCTGTCTTCGGGCAGACGTCCGACATAGCGTTCGGTATCGCGGTTCATCACGAAGGTAACCGCGTTGACCGGACCGGACCGTGTCATGGCGCGGACCCAGACGGCGGAATAACTGTCGAGGGCCATTTCGCGATCCCAGACGATCGACAACTCATCCTTTTCGCGACCGGCGGGAAGTTTGAAGGCCATGCCGTTACACGACCCACCCTTGTCGAGTGCGAGGACGAGGCCGGGCGTTTCGGGAGAACCTCGGCCCAGGTTCGTCTCCAGGCAGAATGACCGGTGATAGCCCCAGACCCGAGCCGTGCGTTTTTCGCTGTAGTGGATCGCCGGGTTCCAGATCAACGATCCGTACCCGAACACCCAGACATCGCGCGCGGGTGATGCGTCGAAGAACTCGGCGAGCGAGGCAGCACGTTCGGCGTCGCTCAGCGGGCGGACGTTCGTCACATGCTGCTGTGCCTTCAGCATGCGATACACATGCCCGTCACGGATCGACTCGCGGTTAAGCTTGTTGGTCATTTAAAGTCTGATGCGAAAATCATGATGCCTGTATATCAATCGATGCCGAGGAACTGAACCTCGGCGAAAGTGGGTGGGGGGCGATGAACGCAGCAAAGAATGTGACGGCTGACGATGTGCTGAGTTTCTGGTTCGAGGAAACCGATCCGGAGAACTGGTTCGAACGCAGCGATGCCTTCGACGAGGTCATTCGGGACCGGTTTGCCGCAGCGGTCGAAACGGCCCGTGATGGCGGATATTCGGATTGGACGGATACGGCACAGGGCTGCCTGGCGGTAATCCTCCTGATCGACCAGATGTCGCGAAACATCTATCGAGAGTCACCGCTCGCATGGTCTGCCGATGATGTTGGCCTGGCGTGTACCCGGCTGGCGCTGGAACGGAAATATGATGATGGTCTCGAGGTGGATGCGCGAAAGTTTCTCTACATGCCCCTGATGCACAGTGAGAGGCTCGCCGACCAGGAGCAATGTGTCGATCTGTTCAGAACCCTGGCGGCGGAATCGGCGGAAGAAGAGCTGTCGCTGGATTTTGCCATCCGCCATCGCGACATCATTGAGCGTTTCGGTCGTTTTCCCCATCGCAACGAAATTCTCGGCCGGGACAGCACGGCCGAGGAAATCGAGTTCCTCAAGGAACCCGATTCTTCTTTTTGATGCTTCGAGACGGGTCAGGGCAGGTCGGCGAGAACAAACTCCGCATCACCGCGCGCCGTGATTGTAATCTCCCGCTCACCGGCGATGGCCGCGCCAGCCCGTTCACTGATTTCCGTGCCGTTCACCAGCAATGTGCCGCGCGACGGCACGAGATAGCCTTTGCGGTAGCCTGAAAATATATGTGCCACGCTTTGGCCGTCGGCGAGGGTGGCACCGAACAGCGCGGCGTCCTGATGGATCATCGGCGCGCCGAGGTTTGCGTCTTCGTCGCGACCCGACGCCAGAAGCACCAGCGCGCCGGCATGTTCTCCGCGCGGGAAGGCCTTGGTTTCCCATCGCGGTTCGTGGCCCTCGCGATCCGGCGTGATCCAGATCTGGAATATCTGTGTGGTCTCGTCTTCCTCGTTGAACTCGGAATGCTGGATGCCGGTGCCCGCGCTCATGATCTGGACGTCGCCGGCTTCGGTGCGACCGCGATTGCCCAGATTATCCTCATGGGTGATGGCGCCATGGCGAACATAGGTGATGATCTCCATGTCCTGATGGCCGTGCGGCGGAAAGCCGCCTTTGGCGATAATGGTGTCGTCGTTCCACACGCGCAGCGGCCCGAGGCCCATGCGCTCGGGATTCATATAGCCACCGAAACTGAAATGATGATGGGCGTCGAGCCAGTCATTCCGGAAATGGCCGAGATCTTCGAGGGACGTGACGTCGATCATGCTGCGATATCCACGCGGTTATGGGGTGCGAGGTAATCGATCTCGGGGCCCGCCGGCACGATACCGGTCGGGTTTACGTTCTCGTGACTGCCGTAATAGTGGATCTTGATCTGCGGGTTGTTGATCGTCGAAGCCACCCCCGGCACTTGGTAGAGCTCGCGTGTGTAGTTCCACAGGCTGGGATAGTCGATCAGCCGGCGGATATTGCACTTGAAATGCCCATGATAGACCGGGTCAAACCGCAGCAAGGTTGTGAACAGGCGCCAATCGGCTTCCGTGATCTGATCACCCACGAGGTAGCGCTGCGTCGAGAGCCGCGCCTCGAGCCATTCGAAGGTGTCGAACAGATTTGTCACCGCTTCGTCGTAGGCGGCCTGGGATTGCGCGAAGCCGGATTTGTAGACGCCGTTGTTCAGGGTGTGGAAGACGCGCTCGTTGACCGTGTCGATCTCGTCAAGCAGCTCTGCGGGACAATAGTCGCGCTCCGGATGTTTGGCGAAGGCATTGAACGCGCCGTTGAACATCCGGATGATCTCGGCGGACTCATTGCTGACGATGGTGCCTGTCTGCAGGTCCCACAGGACGGGGACGGTCACACGCCCGGTGAATTCGTCGTCGGCAGCCTTGTAAATCTCGTGCAGGTAGTGGGCATCGATCACCGGGTCCGGCACCACGCCTTCGCCGGCCTCGAACGTCCAGCCATTCTCCGCCATGTACCAATGGACCACCGAAACCGTGATCACGTCCTCCAGTCCCTTGAGCGCGCGAAAGATCATGGTGCGGTGAGCCCAGGGGCAGGCATGGCAGATATAGAGGTGATACCGCCCCGGTTCTGCCTTGAAGCCGGAATCTCCGGTCGGCCCGGGTGATCCGTCGGCGGTGATCCAGTTGCGGAACGCCGTTTCAGGATTGTTGAACTTGCCATCCGCGTCGTTCCGGGCCGGTTCGACCACGTGCCAAACACCGTCGATCATCACGCCCATCGGCCAATTCCTTCATTGAATGCAGAATTCCGTTCACGCCTTAGGTTGGGTCTGCGCGGCGGAAAGTCGAGGCCTCGATGTTCAAAATTCGAACCGACGTTCGTTAGGCGGCCAGAAAACCTTCCAGGCATTCCAGCCCGCCCTGCCAGCCGTCGGCATGCGCTTCTGCCATCTCGTCGTTCGGCAACATAGTGTGGGTGAGCTGCAACTCGGACGCGCCCGCATCGGTCGCGATGAATTTGACGTCGAGGAAGGTTTCCAGGCCCTGCATCTGACCCTCATGCTGCCAGGTCCAGGACATGGTCAGACGGTTGGGCGGATCAATCGTGCCGAAGACCCCACGGGTGCCGTGTTCCTTGTTCTCCGATGACAGCAGAACGATCTCGTAATTGCCGCCTTCATAAAAATCCCAGCGGTCGAGCCGGCAGCTGACATTCTTGGGACCCATCCACTGGCAGGCCTGTTCGGGTTCGGCCCAGGCCGCGAACAGCCGTTCGACGGGGACCGCGAAGCGTCGGGACAGCTGCAGCGTGCGGGTCGCATCGGGGGCTTCGGTGATGTCGGTCATGACGGGTCCTTCGTATCGTCGTTCTCCAGGAACTGCGCGAGAGAATCGAGGCTGCCGTCCCAGAACGCCCGATAATGGGCCAGCCATTCGTCCGCGTCCTGCAGTGGGGCAGCCTGAACGGCGCAGATCTGGGTGCGACCATCCCGGCGGCGCTCGATCAGGCCGGCCTGTTGCAGGACTTTCAGATGCTTCGATACCGCCGGCAGGGACATTTCAAACGGTTCGGCCAGTTCGCCGACGGTCGCGTGACCACCGCTCAGGCGGGCGAGGATGGCCCGCCGGGTCGGATCGGCGAGCGCGGCAAATGTTTTGTCGAGATTATATTTAACCATACGGTTAATTTAATCGGGATCGGTTGTTGCCGCAAGTGGGCTTACCTGCCTTCGCGTCGCCATGCGCCGATCAGGAACGCACCGATCGCCAGCAACAGAATCAGCGCCGGCAGAAACGGCAAATCCCGCACGCCGATGACGGCAGACGCGTCGTTGCGCTGAAAAGCAAGCCAGCGCGCCGATGTTCGCTGTTCCGAGGAATCGCTCATTGCGCGACCTGGCCGGGCGCTGCGCAGATCGGGCACGCCATTCTCGCTGATCCAACTCAAACCGCCGCCGGTCACGGCGGCGACGGGACGCAGGAGAAAATCGGTTGCCGTCACATCGGCGAACTCAACGGGGTTGATCGTGCCAACCCCGGCGACCGCCGTGCGGGTGCCGTCGTCCAGTCTGTAGATGCCTGTTTCGTTGACCGCGATCGTACCGATCGCCCGCCCATCGCCCTGTTCCTCCAGGGTCACCGCGCGGGTATCCCCGGTCGGTCCCGTAACCGATACCGCGGCCGGGTCCGGCGACAGGCTGTGGCGGACGATTTCGATGGAGTCTCCACGGGCCACGGCAGTGAGCCGGTCTTCCTCGAGTTCGGGTTCCTTCATCAGCCAATGCGCAAGGCGGCGGAGCAATTCGTTGTGGGGGCCGCCGCCTTCATAGCCGCGCGCCCACAGCCAGATATGATCACTCAGGAACTGGCCGACCCGGCCTTCGCCCACACGATCCAGTATCAAGAGCGGTCGTCCGTCGGGGCCATCCATGACCACGGTGCCGGATTTTGGCCGGGCGTCGACATGGCGGAACCAGCGCCCCCAGTCGGCCGTGGCGTCCGCGTCTGCTCCCAGTCCGGGCAGGGTGGCGGTGACCGGGTGTCGTCGTCCGGTCTTGTTGACGTTCGCCACATACGGCGCTTCCGTGACCTCGCCTGTGGGCTCCCCGGGCAGAACTGTCGCCAGAGCGGTGCGATACAGGCTGGTCGCAGGCGTGACTTCCGGTCCGGTGGCTTCCAGCAACGCGCCACCGGATGCCACATAGTTGGCGATGTTTCGAAGATAGATCGACGGCAACACGCCCATGCGTCGATACCGATCAAATATGATCAGGTCGAAGTCATTCAGCTTGACCTCGAACAGTTCGCGATACGGAAACGCGATCAGACTAAGTTCGCGCACCGGTGTGCCGTCCTGTTTCTCGGGCGGCCTGAGGATGGTGAAATGCACGAGATCGACCGATGGGTCGGCCTTGAGAAGATTGCGCCATGTGCGTTCACCGGGATGCGGCGCGCCTGAAACAAGCAGGACGCGCAAACGGTCCCGGACACCGTTGAGGGTCACCACAGCGCGGTTATTGCTGCGGGTGAGTTCCGCGCGGCCCGGTCCGACAGAAAGTTCGTAAACGCTCGTGCCGCCGCGATCCACAACCAGTTCGACGCTGTGATCGACGCCGACCGGGACCAGAATGGTTCGACCTTCCGTTGCGCCGTCGCGCCGGATGGTGACCTGAGCCTGGCGTGCGCGCACCGCGGCGGGTTCATCAATGCGAAGCGTCAGGCGGACCGTTTCGCCGACGATGCCGAAGCCGGGGTTCTCGACGACCGTCAGCCGCCGGTCGCCCGCGCCCTGGTCGCCGGTCAGCATTGCGTGGACAGGCCCGCCCAGTTCGAGCGCCGCGACATTCTCGGGCAGATCGTGAATCCGACCGTCGGTGATCAGGACCGCACCGGCGAAGCGATCGCGCGGGATATCGATCAGAGACCGATCCAGCGCCTCGTAAAGATGTGTGCCATCGCGCAAACCCGATTCGCCGCCGCTCCGAGGTCCGGTCGTCGGTGCCTCGACGATCCGCAGTTCGAGATTTGACTGCCCGGCAGCCCATTCGGTCACACGCGCAAGCGCCGCGTCGGCTTGTTCCGTGCGCGCACCGATCGACTGGCTTTGAGACCGGTCGACGATGACCAGGCCGATATCCGACAGGGGGGTACGATCTTCGACGACGATTGAAGGGTTGGCCAGAGCAGCCAGGATTGCTGCGGTCGCCGCGATCCGCCAGATCACGCCCGGGGCGGGAATGCCGGGCCGCGGGGCCACGAATCCGGCGAGCATCACCAGGGCGCCGAGGGCCGCCATCGTGATCAGGATGCCGGTGGGCAGTAGCGGGTCCCAGATGATCGAGGATGCGTCCATGCCTATTGTCCGAGCCGCTCGAGGATTTCGTCGACATGAACCTGGTCGGCCTTGTAATTGCCGGTCAGCGCGTACATCACCAGATTTACACCGAAGCGGAAGGCGAGCTCGCGTTGGCGTGCGCTCCCGGGCATGACCGGGAACATCGGTCGGCCCGTTGCATCAATGGCCCAGGCACCTGCGAAATCATTGGCGCCGATGATGACCGACGACACCCCGTCGTTTACCCGCTCGTCGGGCCGCTGGACGAACAATCGTCCACCCTCCCAGCGCCCGGGAAATTCGTGCAGCAGGTAGAATGCCTTGGTCAGGACATGCCCCGGCGGGACCTCAAGCAATGCCGGGATGTCGAGGCCCTGGACCATGGTGCGCAACGTCTGGGTCCCCGGTCCGACGCCGCCGATCCCCGACAGATTCTGGTCGCGGGTATCAAACAGGATCGTGCCGCCGTTGCGCAGGAAGGAATTGACGCGTCCGCGCGCCCGATCCGAGAGCGGTGCCTGTCGATCCGTCATTGGCCAGTAGATCAACGGAAAGAAAGCCAGCTCGTCCCGTTCGATGTTGAGCCCGATCGGGGCGCCGGGGACGACCGATGTTCGCCGGGCAAGAATTTGGCCCAGTCCGGCCAGTCCTGCCCGACTGGTCTCGTCGATTTTCGTGTCTCCCGTGAGGATATAGCCGAGCCGCGTATCCTTGGTCGCATCAAGCGCGAACCTGTCGCTCGATTGCGCCCAGCCCGGTGTTGCGTTGATGCCGAGGAGGCCGCCAGCCAGCGCCAGGCAAATTGCGGTCGTGGCAACGGCCCGCGTCACCCGTGGGGTCAGACCGCGCAAGACGAGCGAAATGATGAAGTCCGCCAGCAGCAACGCGAAGGCTGCAACGAGAAACCAGACGCGAAGCTCGCGCTGCCGCGTGGGGCCGTATACCGCCGTCTCGACACCCGGCGCGTGTGCATCGAACAGTCGCGGTGACAGGCTCGGGCCCAGATTGACGGCCCGTCGCGATTGGGTGAGACCGTAGAATCCGGGTGGGGTTTGCGGGCCGGGTGTCACGTCCGCGCCGGTCCCGGCGGGCAGCGGCCGGCTGGTGTTGGCGGGTTCGGACATCCGACCGAAGCCATCCAGCGTTGCAAGTGGCGGCAGCGGTCGGGTCGCGATGCTGTCTGAGGCCACGCCCTGGCTCAGCGCGACGAGGCGGCGGAGCATGTCGACATACAGCCCTGAAAAGGCGAGGGAGGACCATTCCGCGTTGGCGGTGGTGTGAAACAAAACGAGCCAGCCATCATCGCGTTTCTCGCCGGTGACCAGCGGTGTCCCGTCTTCCAGGCGTCCCCAGGTTTTCGATGCCAGATTCGGGGACGGCTGCGCGAGAACCTGACGGCGGACGATGATATCATCGGATGGGATCAGGCCGGCGAAAGGAGAGGTCTCTTCGAACGCCGCCAGTTTTGAGGGTTGGTCCCAGCTCATCACGCCGCCGAACACCCTGCCGCCGCGACGCAGATCGACCGGCAGCAACCGGTCGCTGCCGTCCGCCAGGTTGGGGCCCGCGAACCGCACCAGGACGCCGCCTCCCGCGATCCAGGACTCGAGCCGCTCGATCTCGGTTTCGGTCAGCGTGCCAATGTCGGAGAGAACCATCACCGCGAGCCGGCGCTCCAGCAATTCTTCGACGCTGCCGTTGCGTACCTCGGCAAAGGGTTCGAGCGCACGGTTGAGATAGAAGGCGTTTCCGATCAACGGCTGGTCGAGCTGGGCAGTATCTCCCGACACGATACCGACGGGCCGCCGCCGCTGGCTTTCGTCGAAAAGCATGACCGCGCCGGCGTGGGCCGCATCCTCGATGGCGACCCGTGCGATGCGGTTGCGTAGCTCACTGGGCATGGTCAGCGAGACGTCGGCGATCTCCTGGCCGTCGTCGAAACCGAAAGTTGCGCGGCCCAGCAACCGCCCACCATCGTCATTGGCGATGACGGCGCCGGTTCGCGTGCCGTCTGCGTCTGCGCGTGTAACCCGAACACGGATGCCATCGGCCGCGCTCTCAGATGCGGAGATAATCAGTGGCTGATCACTGGGTGCCGGGTGCACGTATCGCAACGATCCGAGGCGCTGCAGCGCCAGTTCAAGCGGCCTGGCGCCGGTGTCCGGGCTTGTGCCGTCGGGGGCATCGCCCGGCGCATCCAGCCCGCTCGACAGCCAGATGGCGCTCGCTGGACGGGAGAGTTCCAGCGCTTCGACTTGCGCGCGCACCCGCCCATAATCCACCTGCCAGGGCCGGGGGGCGATCGAGCGGATGCGGTCGCGCGCTTCGGCCGGCGACAGGGGACGAAGGGCGTTTTGGGTTCGCTCGGCAGATTGGGCGGTGGTGGCGATATAGACGGTGCGATTGTCGCGGGCGGCTTCATCGATCAGCGATGATGCGGTGTCCTGGCGCTCGGTCCAGTTGGCGCCACCGGTCCAGCCATTGTCGATGACCATCACCAGTGGGCCGTTGCCGCGCAGGATCCGTCCGGCGTCGATGATGGGGTGGGCCAACGCCAGAATCACGAGCGCTGCCAGCAACAACCGCATGGCAAGCAGCCACCAGGGGGTGCGATGGGGTGTTTCTTCGTGTTGCGGGAGCCCGAACAGAAGCCGGATGGCAGGGAATGCGACGCGGACAGGCGCGGGCGGTACAGCGCGCAACAGCCACCAAAGGACCGGCAAGGCGGCCAGTGCCAGCAGCAGCCAGGGGACGGCAAAGGACAGGGCGCCGATGCTCAGCATATTCGCTCAGGCCCCCGTCTGTGCGTCTGTCATGGCCATGAACATGGCGAGCAGGGCGGGCTCGGGCGCGCTGTCGGTTGTGTGCACGCCGTAGGACCATCCCGCCCGTTGCGCGAAGGTCGCCAGGGCAGCCTGCAGCGATCCGAGCTTTTCCATGTATCCCGCATGCAGGGATTCGGCGCGGCCGACGAGCAATTCTCCCTCGGTCTCCAGACCGCGAAACCGGGTCCGGCCGCGAAATGGCAAATGGGCCTCGCTGGGGTCGAGAATTTGCAGCAGATGGCCGCGCACGCCGCGCGCGGCCATGTCGCGCAGGAATGTCAGCAGGGTTTCTTCCTCGACCATGAAGTCACTGATCAGTGCCACCGTGCCATAGCGGGGCAGGGCCGGGATGGGCGGTATCTCATAGGTCTCGGGATCCTGCGCCATGGCATGCATCACCGTCATGGCGATGCGGTCGAGGGTCGCGCGGCCGGTCGCAGGGGCATCGGGCTGGTCGAGCAGGGCGATCCGCTCGCCCCCGCGCGTCAGCAGTGACGCCAGCGCCAGCGACAGGATTGCGGCGCGGGCCTGTTTCTCGGGCAGGTTGCGGCCCGAGCTGTAACGCATCGAGGCCGTGAGGTCGGGCCACAGCCATACGCTTTGTGCGGCCTCCCATTCCGTTTGTCGGACAAACAGACGGTCCGAGCGCGCCGAACGTCGCCAGTCGATATCCCGCGGGCTGTCGCCGAACGCGAACTGCCGGTACTGCCAGAATGTCTCACCCTGTCCGACCCGGCGGCGGCCATGCACGCCCTGTGCGACGGTCGATGCGACCCGGTCCGCCGCGACGAGCAGCGGCGGGAAGGCTGCCGCGATCTCTTCGGCGCTGCGGCGCGTTGCGAGCTCGGTTGTCGGGGCCATTCTGTCCGTCTATTTGAACGGGCTGCAGAGGCTGTCGATCACGTCTTCCAGCGTACGACCCTCCGCGCGCGCCGCGAAGTTCAGCGCCATGCGATGACGCAGGATCGCCGGCGCCAGGGCCACGACGTCATCCACCGAGGGCGAGATGCGTCCCTGCAACAACGCGCGCGCCCGGGTGGCGAGCATCAGCGCCTGGCTGGCGCGCGGCCCGGGGCCCCAGGCGACCCATTGCGCAACCTCTTCGCGGTCCGATGTGTCGGGCCGTCCTGAACGGACGAGGGCGAGGATGGCATCGACGACACTGTCGCCGACCGGCAGGCGGCGGACCAGCTGCTGCGCTGCCATCAGCTGGGCCGCGTCCATCACTTGTGTCGGCGAACGGTCTTCCAGGCCGGTGGTCACGAGCAGCATCTGCCGTTCGGCCTCAGGGTCCGGATACCCGATGTTGACCTGCAGCAGGAACCGGTCGAGCTGGGCCTCGGGCAGAGGATATGTGCCTTCCTGTTCGATCGGGTTCTGGGTGGCGAGCACGTGGAACGGGCTCGGTAATGCGTGGGTGTGGCCGGCGACGGAGACCTCGCGCTCCTGCATGGCCTGCAGCAACGCGGACTGGGTGCGCGGGCTCGCGCGGTTGATTTCGTCGGCCATCAGCATCTGGGTGAAGACCGGGCCGGGAATGAACCGGAAGCTCCGGCCGTCCTCGGTCTCGTCGAGAATTTCCGAGCCGATGATATCGGTCGGCATCAGGTCGGGCGTACATTGCACCCGGCGGCTTTCGAGGCCGAGCACCGTGCCCAGGGTTTCGACCAGTCGGGTCTTCGCGAGGCCCGGCACGCCGAGCAGCAGCAGATGGCCGCCCGCGAGCAGTGTGATGATCGTCTCGTCGATCACCTCTTCCTGACCGAAGATGACCCGGCCAATTCCGGTTCTCACGGCCGAGAGTTGTTCGCTTACGCGCTCGATATCTGCGAAAATTGAATCCGTGACCGGAAGATCGAGTTCCGACCGAACGACATCATCTGTGGGCATGACCTTGCTCCTGCGAATGCTACTGTGACCGAACCATGGGCTCCGACACCAACAATCCCCAAGGCCTTTTTGAACGGATCGGCAAAAACCGCTCCGAAGGCCCCACCCGGCGCGAACCGATCGATTGCGGTCACTTCGACATGCGCATCGGGCGCGACGGGACTTGGTATTATCGCGGCTCCCCGATAGGGCGTAAACCGCTGGTCACTTTGTTTTCATCAGTGCTCAAACGCGACTCCGACGGCCAATACTGGCTGGAAACACCGGTCGAGCGCGGCCGCATCGACGTGGATGACGCGCCCTTCACGGCGGTGGAAATGGACGTGACCGGACGGGGCCGCGACCAGACGCTTATTTTCCGCACCAATCTTGACGAAATGGTGACAGCGGGGACAAAAAACCCGCTCCGCATCACGTTCGACGAATCGACCGGCGAACCCTCACCCTATGTTCACGTGCGTGACGGGCTCGAAGCCTTGCTGACCCGCGCGGTCTATTATCAGCTTGCCGAACTCGCGGTGGCGGACCCGGACGAAGGATTGTTTGGCGTGTGGAGTGACGGGAAGTTTTTTGCACTGGAATCGGCCGTCGGGGCGGCAGGCTCATGACCGCGATGTCGCCTGACCGCACGTATATCGCCGAACGCATTCTCGCTGCCCAGTCGCATATCGACGTCCGGCGCAGCAGCGGCGCAGGTGTCAGCCAGATGCTGCATGACGATTCCGACGCCGTCCCCGACGAGGTTCCGACCAGCGAAGTGCCGCGCAACCGGCGCGGCGACCACGATTTGAACGAAATCGGCATGCGGCCCAATCCGCCGCTCATCCCCGCCGCGGTCCTGGTGCCGCTGCTCGATCATGGTGACCGGATCACGGTCCTGCTCACCCAGCGCGCGGCGGATCTGCGCGCCCATGCCGGTCAGATCAGCTTCCCCGGCGGCCGCATCGACCCCGATGATGCCCACCCCGAGGCCGCAGCCCTGCGCGAAGCCGAAGAGGAAGTCGGCCTGCCGCCCGCCTCGGTCGAACTGGTCGGCCGGCTGGATACCTATGAGGTGCGCACGGGGTTCGAGATCACCCCCGTGGTCGGCTTCGTCGAACCCGGCTTCGAGCTGGTGTGCGAGCTCGGCGAGGTGGCGGACGTGTTCGAGGTGCCATTGTCTTTCATCCTCGACCCGGCCAATCATGAACGCCAGAGCCAGGTGTTCCAGGGCAAGCGGCGCTACTTCTATGTCCTGCCCTTCGAGGACAGATACATCTGGGGCGCGACCGCGGGCATGCTGGTCAACCTGTTCGAGGTCCTGACCGGTCAGACTGCGCGCTGGCGCTAGGCGGGTCGCCGCGATGACTCCGACCCGGACAATTCCGCAACAGCCCTGGATGGCGGACCCGGATCTGCAAGCCGTGTTCGCGGCCTTGCAGGCGCCAGGTGATCCTGTGCCGGCGTTGCTCTGTGTCGGCGGCTGCGTGCGTGACGTCTTGATGGACCGGCCGGTGGTCGATGTCGATCTGGCGACGATTCACCCGCCGGATATCACGCTGGCGCGTCTGGAAGCCGCCGGTATCGCCGTGCTGGAAATCGGCATCGAGCATGGCACGGTGGTCGCACGGTTCGGGCACAAGCTGTTCCAGATCACGACCCTGCGGGTGGACGTGGAGACCGACGGCCGCCACGCGACCGTTGCCTACACCGACGACTGGGCGGTGGACGCGTCGCGTCGCGACTTCACCATGAACGCCCTCTACGGCGATCTCGACGGAAATGTTTATGACCCGCTCGGCGGCGCGGACGACATCGCAGAACGGCAGGTCCGGTTCATCGGCAACGCCAACGACCGCATCGAAGAGGACGCGCTGCGGATTCTGCGCTTCTTCCGTTTTCACGCGCAGTTCGACTTACCCGCCTTCGATACCGAAGGGCTTACTGCCTGCTGCAGGCGGTTCGATCTGCTTGCAAACCTTTCTGGCGAGAGGATTCGTGAGGAGTTGTTCAAGATTCTTCTGGCGCCGGAGGACGGGCGGATTCTCAACAGTCCTGCGTTCCGTGACTTATTCAAAGCATTGTTCCCGGTGGATGCGACGCACTTTCATCTCGCCTTCGTAGCCACGCGCGAGGACGCACTGGGCAAGCCTGATCCGTTGCGTCGGTTATCAGCGTTGGTGCCCGACCCTGCCTCAGTGGCGGCGGCCGCGACCCGGTTGCGTTTGTCGAAGGCAGATACCGCACGGCTCACAGGCATGGCGGAGATCCCGCCGGGTATGACGCCGAAGCTCTATCCCCACACCCGCAAGCTGCGACTCTACGCGCTCGGCCCCGATATGTGGCGCGACGTGGTTATCCTGTGCTGGGCGCGCGCTGAGGCCTTGGTTGCGCTTAAGAATTGGGCCAACGAGGGCTCTCTCGCGTGGAAACCTTCTGACGCGGAAGTGGTGCCGGACGCGGACTGGATGGAACTGCTGGGTTTTCCCGAGACCTGGTCGGTGCCGACCTTTCCACTTCAGGGTGCGGACGTGCTCGCGCGCGGCGTGCCGCAGGGCCCGGAGGTCGGCCGGCACCTGGCGGTGGTCGAGAATTGGTGGATGATCCGCGACTTCAAACCGGACCACGCGGCCTGCGTCGCGAAATTGAAACGGCGGTTGCGGTGGGCCGGGTTGCGCAGGCGGTTGGGTTTCGGCTGAAGCCTATTTCGTACGCACCAGATCGCCCGACATGCGGACCTTCACGTCTTCGTCCTGCAGGCGCATGAACGTGATGTTCATGCCCTTGTCGGTGAGCGAGCGGCGGTAGACCTGCAATTCCGATCCGCCGGTCTCGCTGATGGCCAGCGAGTAGACGGTCATCGTATCGCCGTCGATGGCCGCCCAGCGGACCGCGTCCCCGCGCAGCGGGTTTGGCAGTTCGGATTTCTGGAACAGGCCGCCCTCGGGCGACAGGACGAAGACATTCTCCTTGTCTTCCACCGGGATGAAGTTCTCCTCCACCTCGCGCCGCTTGACGTCGGCGCCGGTGCGCCCGCCATTCTCGTCGCGGATCACGGTGATCCATTTCAGGGTGAAGCCTTCATTCTTGAAGCGCTCGACGGTGACATCGAGGTCGCGAACTTCCCGACGGTCCTTGTCGAGGATGACCGCGCTGCCCGCCCCGACATAGTTGCCGAAGAACTTCTCGACCGCCTCATTCGCATGGGCCCCGCCGGCCAGCATGATGCCGGCCGCGAGGAAGGCAGTCGCCGCGATCAGGGTTCTTGAGGCATTCAGTCGTTTCATGCGGATTGTCCGTCGGTAGATTTGGCGCGCCTAGTTTTCGACCTTGACCAGCCGGGCATCGACCTCGCGTTGCGGTTCGCCGTTGGCGACATTGATAAACTTGAGACGCATGCCCGTGCCTTCAAGGGTTCGATTGTAGGTTTGGATCACATATCCTCCCGCCGCAGTGATCTGCATCACATGTATCGACAGAGTTTGATCCTGAATCTGGGCCCAGGCGAGGCCGTCGCCGCGCGGGTTGTCCCGTCCGGTTGCATTGAACACGTTCGGCGCGGCGGCGGGCGTGAAGTCCATCCGCTGGGTGCGCCGGCGGATATCGGGGTTGTTGGGATCACCGCCGCCACGAATGACGCTCGTCCATTCGACGTAGAAGCCGGTTCCCGCGGCGCCGATCTTGACGTCGAGGTCCCGGACAGTGACACCGAAATAGAGCGAATCGCTGTTCTCGGCCACGCCGGAGCCCTGAAAATGCCCGTAAAAGGCGTTGATCGGCAGGGACTGCGCGATCGCTGCGGGGGTGAGGAGCCAGCTCGCAGCGAACAGCATAGCTGCGGCGAGTGACGTGGTCAGACAACGTGAAATGCGGGTCATGATTTCTCCAATCCAGCGCCGGCACCGGTCCAGGGGGGCGGGCACGGTGTATCTGTGCTGAAACTAGCCCAGGCCGGGCGACTTAGGAACTCCGCGCGACGTGAATTTCGGCGAATAAGATTCACGGCCAGGTGACCACAGGCGGAAGGGACATCAGGATCGCCTCGACATTGCCGCCGGTCTTGAGGCCGAACTGGGTGCCCCGGTCGTAAAGCAGGTTGAACTCTACATAGCGGCCGCGCCGCTGCAGCTGGTGGGCGCGCTGGTCTTCGGTCCAGCTTTCATTCATGTGTCGTCGCACGATACGCGGATAAACATCGAGGAATGCCTTGCCGACATCCCGGGTGAACCCGAAATCCGCGTCCCAGTCGCCGGTGTCGACATAGTCGTAGAAGATTCCGCCGACCCCGCGCGGCTCATCGCGATGCTTGAGATGGAAATACTCGTCGCACCACGCTTTGAATTTGGGGTGATAATCCGGGTCGCGGGCGTCACATGCTGCCTGCAGGCCGGCGTGGAACAGGGCCGTGTCCTCGTCGTCAGGATACATCGGCGTCAGGTCGGCACCGCCCCCGAACCAGCTTTTCGTTGTGACGATGTGGCGTGTGTTCATGTGCACGGCCGGTACCAGCGGCGAGTGCAGATGGGCGACGAGGGAAACGCCCGAGGCCCAGAAGCGCCCATCTTCCGCCGCGCCTGGAATATTCTTGCGAAATTCCTCGGAGAAGACGCCTTCGACCGTCGAGATGTTGACGCCCACCTTCTCGAATACCCTGCCACGCATGATCGACATTACGCCGCCGCCGCCCGGCGCGCCGTCCTGGTCCGGTCGATCCCAGGCCGACTGCTCAAACCGGCCCGCGGGCCGGTCATACATCGGGCCCGCCAGTTCATCCTCGATCGCCTCGAAGTCGGCGCAGATGTCGTCGCGAAGTTGCGCGAACCATGCGGCCGCCCGGGTTTTGTGATTCTCGTTCGTCATTGGCTGCACACCATGAATTTAACCGCCAAACCCGTCTTGTTGTCGCAGCGCCTCACCCAGCACGAGTGCCAGCGCCGTGACCACGTTCAGTGAGCGTGAATCCGCGGTGATGGGTACCCGTAGCTGTGCGTCGGCCCGCGCATGCACAGTTTCCGGCACCCCGTCGCTTTCGCGCCCGACCAGCAGCGTATCGTCGGGGCGGTAGGCAAAGTCAATGTGCCTTTCTGTCGCCTTTGTGCTTAGCAGGACCAGCCTTTGTGGCGGCACCACGCGGGTTTCGAACGCATCCCAGGAGATATGCCGTGTCAGGTCCACCTGTTCCAGATAGTCCATTCCGGCGCGCCGCACGCCATGATCGCTGAGCACGAATCCGGCCGGTTCGATCAGGTCCACGGGGATGTTCAGGCATGCGGCCAGGCGGAGGATGGCGCCCGCATTTTGGGGAATGTCGGGCTGGTAGAGGGCGATACGCACGGCGGTGATCTCCGGTGCCGGGGTTGGTTCCGGCAAAACGTTGTGGAGAAGCGTTCAAGGCGGGCTTGGCAAACGCTTTGGACTTCGATTATATCCGGGCGAAGTGTAAGGCACACATGGTTCCGGGGGGGCATTCTGGATACAGCGTGGAGGCGAATCGCGACGCGACAGACATATTCTGTTGCCGCACGGTGTCACATTGCTGGGGCTCGGAAAATCCCATACCCAAAGACCATGTGCACAACAGGTATCAAGGCGGACGCAGACCGCCGAACCAAGGACATTTGCTCATGAGCGATGATACTCAGGATCACGACGGTCATTCTGGGAGCCGGCGCGATTTTCTTTACCTTTCTGCCGGCGCGTTTGCCGGGGTAGGCGGGGCGATTGCGCTCTGGCCGTTCGTCAGTTCGATGAACCCGTCCGCCGACGTTTTGGCGCTGTCTTCGGTCGAAGTGGACGTGGCGCAGATGGAAGTCGGCCAGCGGATCACGGTGAAATGGCGCGGCAAGCCGGTCTTTATCGATCGGCGCACGGAAGCTGCCATCGCCGAGGCGGTCGATACGCCATTGAGCGAACTGCGCGATCCGGAGACGGACGCGCAACGCACGGATCGACCCGAATGGCTCGTCGTCGTGGGTGTCTGCACCCATCTGGGCTGTGTCCCGTTGGGGCAGAAGGCCTCCGAGCCACGCGGTGATTGGGGCGGCTGGTTCTGTCCCTGTCACGGCTCTCAATTTGACACTGCAGGTCGCATCCGGAAGGGCCCGGCACCAATCAACCTGGTGGTGCCCGAGCATACGTTCCTGACTGACACCAAAATCAAGATCGGCTGAGGCGAATCATGAGCGCTGGAAACCAACAACCTGTGGGCAACGGCCTGGTCAAGTGGATCGACACGCGACTGCCGGTCTTTAGCTATCTGCAAAAGGAATATGCCGAGTTTCAGTCCCCCAAGAACTTCAACTGGTTCTGGAACTTCGGTGCGATCCTGACCTTCATGCTCGTGTTGATGATGATTACGGGCATCTTCCTGGCGATGCAGTATCAGCCCAACACCGAGCTGGCATTCGATTCCGTCGAACGCATCATGCGGGATGTGAACTTTGGTTGGCTGCTGCGTTACATGCACGCCAACGGCGGCACGTTCTTCTTCATCGCCGTCTACATCCATATTTTCCGCGGCATGTATTACGGGTCCTACAAGAACCCGCGTGAGCTGCTCTGGATTCTCGGCGTGATCATCCTGGTTCTGATGATGGCGACCGCGTTCATGGGTTATGTGCTGCCCTGGGGCCAGATGAGCTTCTGGGGTGCCACGGTGATCACCAACCTGTTCTCGGCGATCCCGCTGGTGGGCGATTCAATCGTCACACTGCTCTGGGGTGGCTTCTCGGTCGACAACCCGACCCTGAACCGCTTCTTCGCGCTGCACTATCTGCTGCCGTTCCTGATCTTCGGCGTCGTGATCCTGCACGTGATCTCGCTGCATGTGTCGGGATCGAACAACCCGCTGGGTGTGGATCCGAAAGGGCCGCAGGACACGGTGTCCTTCCATCCCTACTACACGATGAAGGACAGTGCGGGCCTGGCGATCTTCGTGACGGTTTTCGCGTTCTTCGTGTTCTTTGCGCCGAACTTCTTCGGGGAGCCGGAAAACTATCTCCCGGCCGCGCCGTTGAACACGCCCGCGCACATCGTGCCGGAATGGTATTTCCTGCCTTTCTTCGCGATCCTGCGCTCGATCAACTTCGATATCTGGTTCATCGACGCCAAGCTCGGCGGTGTGATTGCCATGTTCGGCGCGATCTTCGTGCTGTTTATCCTGCCCTGGCTGGATAAGTCGCCGGTGCGCAGCGCCAAGTTCCGTCCGATGTACAAGTGGTTCTTCTGGATCTTCCTGCTCGACTGCCTCCTTCTCGGCTGGGTCGGCGGAAAGTCGCCGGATGATCTGGTGTTTGAAGGTCTGGGTCTGAAGGTGATCCATCTCGGTTACCTCTCGACCTTCTGGTACTTCTTCCACTTCATTATTTTGCTGCCGTTGCTCGGCGTCTTCGAACGACCGAAGCCATTGCCCAAGAGTATTTCCGAACCCGTTCTCGGGGGTGGAAGCGCGGGTACCTCGGCAACTGCCAAGCCGATGGAGAAGGTGTAATGTGTATCGTTTCCAAATTGCGCCGTACGGCGGCGGTGGCTGGCCTCGCAGCCGGTGTGGCCATGGTCTCGACGGCGGCGCTGGCCGCAGGTGAAGCCAAGCATCCCGAAAAACTCGACTGGCCGTTCCAGGGAATCTTCGGGAAGGTGGATGTGCACTCCGCACAGCGCGGCCTGCAGGTTTATCTTGAGGTCTGCTCGGGCTGTCACTCCCTGAAGCATGTTGCCTATCGTAACCTGCACGCGCTCGGGTTTACCGAGCCCGAGATCAAGGCGATTGCGGCCAACTTCGAAGTGACCGACGGCCCGGACAGCGAAGGCGAGATGTTCGAACGTGAGGCGATCCCATCGGATAAATTCGTGTCGCCGTTCCCGAATGAAGAGGCCGCCAAGACCGCGAATAACGGCGCAAACCCACCGGATCTGTCGCTGCAGGTCAAGGCGCATCCCGGTGGCGCGGACTATATCCATGCGCTGCTGACCGGTTATGCCGATGCGCCCCAGGGCACCGATGTGCCGGCGGGCTCCAACTACAATCCGTTCTACGCCGGCGGTTTCATCGCCATGCCGCCGCCGCTCTTCGAGGACGGTGTCGAGTATACGGACGGCACGGCGGCCACCGTCGAGCAGATGGCGACCGACGTGGTCAACTTCATGCAGTGGACGGCTGAACCCGAGATGGAGCAGCGCAAGCATACTGGCTTCAAGGTGCTGATCTTCCTGATCATCCTCAGTGCATTGCTCTATGCCGCGAAGCGCAAAATGTGGGCGAACATCGACCACTGACCAGAATTAATTCGATGAAAAGGCCGTTTGCGAACCCGCAAGCGGCCTTTTTTTTAAGCGCGGTGGCGTGCATTCGCTAAACTCTGTCGCAAGCAACAACACGAACAATCGCATTGGGGGATCAGATGGCGCGTGAAACCATCGTCACATGTGCGGTGACCGGCGGTCACCAGAATTTCCAGGACCATCCGAATTTTCCGATTACGCCAAAGCAAATCGCTGAATCCGCGATCGAGGCGCGCAAGGCCGGCGCCGCCGTGGCCCATATCCATGTGCGTGAGCCCGATGGCTCGCGTTCGGGCAACCCGGACTATTTCCGCGAAGTGGTGGAGCGTATTCGCGATGCCGATTGCGATGTGCTGATCAACCTGACCACGGGCGAGGGTGGCCGCTACATCCCGAGCGAGGAAGACCCGCAGGTCGGTGGCCCGGGGACATCCCTGTCCACCCCTGAGGTTCGCGTGCGCCATGTTCTCGACCTGCGTCCCGACATCTGCACCCTTGATGTGGCGACCATGAATTTCGGTGAGGCCGTTTTCATGAACACGCCCTCCCATCTGCGACGGATGGCAGATCTGATCAAGGATGCCGGCGTGAAACCCGAGATCGAGGTCTTCGAGCCGGGCCATATCCGGCTCGCGGTCGACATGATCAAGAACGGGTTCATCGAATCACCGCCGCTGTTTCAGCTCTGCCTTGGCATTCCCTGGGGCTCGCCCGCGACGCCGCAGATGGTTCAGGTCATGCACTCGATGCTGCCGCGTGACGCCAACTGGGCGGCGTTCGGCATCAGCCGCTGGGAGTTCCCGATCGTGGCCGAGGTCGTCAACAATGGCGGCCATGTGCGCGTCGGGCTCGAGGATAACCTCTATCTGACGAAGGGTGAGTTCGCGAGCAACGGTCAGCTTGTCGACAAGGCGGTCCGGATCATGCACGAGCTCGACGCGGAGCCGGTCGAGCCGGCGCGCGCTGCCGAGATGCTCGACCTGTTGCCGCGCGCGCAGTAGGCGGCGCGTATGGAGGCCAATCACACAAGCGTGCCGCCGATGCTCGGGGTTATCGGGGGTAGCGGGATTTATGATGTCGAGGGCCTGAGCGACGTGCGCTGGGAGGCGGTCGACACGCCCTATGGCAGCCCCTCTGATGAACTGATGTTCGGGAATCTGGACGGCTTTCCCATTGTCTTCCTGCCGCGCCATGGTCGCGGCCACCGGGTGCCGCCGTCCGAGCTGAATTTCCGCGCCAATATCCATGCACTCAAGCGGGTCGGCGTGACAGAAATTCTCTCGCTCTCTGCTGTGGGGTCGCTTCGTGAGGATCTCGTTCCTGGGTCGTTCGTCATCGTCGATCAGTTCATCGACCGGACTTTTGCGCGGGTCAAATCCTTCTTCGAGACCGGCCTGGTGGCCCATGTCTCGATGGCCGACCCGGTTTGTGCCCGGCTGGGAGACCATATCGAGGCCGCTGCAGAAAATCTGGATATCGAGATCTCCCGGGGCGGAACCTATCTCGTGATGGAAGGGCCGCAATTCTCTACGCGCGCCGAGTCCGAGCTTTACCGGTCCTGGGGCTGTTCGGTGATCGGCATGACCAACATGCCCGAGGCGAAGCTCGCGCGGGAAGCCGAGCTTTGCTACGCGACGGTCGCCATGGTCACCGATTTCGATTGCTGGCACGAGGATCATGACGATGTGACGGTCGACCAGATCATCGAGGTTCTCATGAGCAATGCCGAGAAGGGGCGCAGCCTGGTGCGTGCCCTGGCGCCGCGGCTCGCGGGCCGGGGCGATGTTTGCGAACAGGGTTGTCACACTGCCCTCGATAACGCGCTGATCACCGCGCCCGATGTGCGCGATCCGGCCATGATCGACCGTTTGTCTGTCGTGGCGGGGCGCGTCCTCGGATAAACGTCTTTAAAAACAGACGTTTGCGTGGGCGTCCTTCCGGCGTCGCCGCGGACGTAATACAATGGATCAAACGGCAATCCGGCCCATGCGGGTTCGAGGTGATTGCCCGGGGAGCAGTAAATCATGCCAGACGCGAACGGCCACGACGCGGTGACCGACCGTCCGATTGCCGGTATCGATCATGCCTTGATTGGTGTGGCCGATCTGGATGCGGCGCGCGATACGTTTACGCGCCTGGGCTTTACCGTGTCGCCACGCGGTCGCCATATCGGCTGGGGCACCGGCAACTATACGATCATGTTCGAGCATGATTATGTCGAGCTGCTGGGGGTCATAGACCCGTCGCAGTATATTCACCGCCTCGACGAGTTTCTGGAGACCGGGGAGGGGCTGCTGAATGTGGCCCTTGGCACCACCGACGCCGAAGCCGCGTTTGACTGGCTTCAGGCACAGGGCGTTGATGCGGCGGCGCCTGAGCAGTTGCAGCGTTTGCTCGAGACCGAAGAGGGCGACGAGACCCTCCAGTTTCGCAATGTCTATATCCCCAACGACATCACGCCGGGCTTGAACACCTTCGCATGCGAGCATCGCACCCCCGAGAAACTCCGGCGGGCGAGCTGGCTGTCCCATCCCAACGGGGCGCGGCGCATATCGGAGGTCACCATTGTCATGGAGACTCTCGATGGCGTTCGCGATTGTTATGTCCGTCTGTTCGGAGAAGAGGCGGTGTCGGGCGATGAGCGCAAGGGCAACATTACGGTCGATACGGGTCGCGACGAACTCTGGTTCGTCACCCCCAAGACCTTCCCCGAGCGCCACTACGACAAGAAAATCGACGAGAGCCTGCCGCTGCCGCGGCTGGCCGCGCTCACGCTTGAGGTTGCCGATACCCAGGCGACGGCGCTGTATCTTTCCGGTCAGCAGGTGGCGTTCGAGCGCGACAGCACCGATGCGGTGATTGTCTCATCGGAGGAGGCCTGCGGGACCTTCCTCGTTTTTGCCGACGCGCCCGAAGACTAGCCAGGCTGCTGTATCCGGCGCTAGCCGATATTCGCCGTCAGGAATTCCAGGGTGCGTCCCATGGCCTGACCGGCGGCTTCCTTGTGATAGGAACCGCGGCGCGAGCAGCTGAAGCCATGTCCCGCACCTTCATAGATGAAGCTCGGGATGTCGGGATGATCGGCCTCGACATTGTGGACCCCGTCGAGAGGAATGCCTGCGTCTTCCGCGCCCCAGTGGAACATGACGGGGCAATTGGGTGTCTCGCCGCTGTTCGACAGAATATCGCCGCCGTAGTAGCAAACCGCCGCTGACACCGATGAACGGGCCGCCGCGAACCACGCAACCGAACCGCCCATGCAGAAGCCGACCACGCCGATTTTGCCGGCGCCGTCGATCTGCGCGATCGCCGCGTCCACGTCCTTGACCACGTCATCCCAGTCCAGCGCACCCTTCAGCGCGCGACCCTTGGCCATGCCGTCCTCGTTGAATTCGAGGACCGCGTCTCGCTCATGGCGGTCGAACAATGCTGGTGCGATCGCGACATAGCCTTCCTTGGCGAAATTGTCGACGGTCTCGCGGATGTCGTCATTGACGCCGAAAATTTCCTGAATGATGACCACGCCACCACGCGGCGCGCCGTCCGGCGCGGCCTGATAGGCGTCCAGTTCATGTCCGTCGGCAGCCTTCAGTTTCAAATCGGTACCCATAGTTCGTTCCTCCCAACCAGGTTCATTTTCTGTTTCGAGATGATCCTAGAACGCTAGACGTTGAAGCGAAACAGCATCACGTCGCCATCCTGGACCTTGTAGTCGCGCCCTTCCTGCCGCATGCGGCCGGCTTCGCGCGCGCCCTGTTCGCCGCCATGTTCGACATAGTCGCCAAACCCGATCGTCTCGGCGCGGATGAAACCCTTCTGGAAGTCCGTGTGGATGCGCCCGGCGGCATCATAGGCGGTGGCAGCACCTGCCACCGTCCATGCGCGGGTTTCCTTGGGGCCGACGGTGAAGAACGCCATCAGGTGGAGCAGTTCATAACCGGCGCGAATGACCCGTGAGAGGCCGGTATCGGTCAGCCCCAGTCCCTCGAGAAATTCGGCGCGTTCGGCGAGGTCTTCGAGTTGCGCGACCTCGGATTCGATTTCCGCCGACACGATAACAATTCCGGCACCGTTCTCCGCTGCCATGCCGGCGACCGCCTCGGTATGGCTGTTACCGTCGACGGCGGAATCTTCGTCGACGTTGCAGACATAAAGCACGGGCTTGGAGGTGAGCAGCTGCAACTGTCGGAATTCGACCTGCTGATCGTCGGGAATGCTCGCGGTTCGGGCCGGGCGGCCGTCCTGCAGGGCGGCGAGAACAGGTTCCAGCAACTGGAGTTCGGCGCGGGAATCCTTGTCGCCGCCCTTGGCGCGTTTCTCGGTCGTCTCGTAGCGCCGCTCCATGGCTTCCAGGTCGGCGATCAGCAACTCGGTCTCGACGATCTCCGCGTCGCGGACCGGGTCCACGCCACCTTCGACATGGGTGACCCCGCTGTCGTCGAAACAGCGCAGCACGTGGCAGACCGCGTCAACTTCGCGAATATGGGAGAGGAATTTGTTCCCCAGCCCTTCGCCCTTGCTCGCACCGCGCACCAGCCCCGCAATATCCACGAATTCCAGATAGGTCGGGATGATTTCGGCAGACTTCGCCAGGTCCGCGAGCGTGGCCAGACGCTCGTCGGGCACCGCCACGCGCCCGGCGTTCGGCTCGATGGTGCAAAAGGGATAATTCGCCGATTCCGCCTGCGCGGTCGCGGTCAGTGCATTGAACAGCGTCGATTTGCCGACATTCGGCAAACCGACGATCCCACAATTGAAACCCATTCTAGTCGCGTCCTCGTAGTCGGTTCATGGCACGCGACAGGGCATTGCCGACCGCGGTATCCGGTTCGGATGGTGCCGTCGGCACGGCCGCGGCCTTCTTGTCTGTTTTGCTCTTGGCTGAGGTCTGCTGTGCCGGTTCGTCCTGACCATGGACGGCCATGGCGACCCGGCTCATGAAGTCGCTTGCCCGGCCCTCGAACAAGGCGGGAAGCTCGTCGGCCACGGCAGACAGCTCACGGGTGAGCCAATCCTGGTCTGCCTTTGAAAAGTCGCCGAGTACGTAATTCTTGACCTGGGCCTTGTCGCCGGGGTGACCGACCCCGAGGCGCACGCGCCAGTAATTCTTGTCACCGAGATGGGCGTCGATACTGCGCAGGCCGTTATGCCCCGCATGGCCGCCTCCCTGCTTGACGCGCAGCTTGGCGGCGACCAGGTCGATCTCGTCATAAATCACGATGACGTCTTCGGGGGCCAGCTTGTAGAAGCGAAGGGCTTCGCCGACCGCGCGGCCGGATTCATTCATATAGGTGGCCGGCTTCAGGACGATGACCCGTTCGCCACCGATCTGGCCTTCGCTGACATCGCCCTGGAACTTGGCACGGGGCGCAGAAAGGCCATGGCGGCGAACGATCTCGTCCGCCGCCATGAAACCGATATTGTGTCGGTTGTTTCGATGTTTCGGGCCGGGATTTCCGAGCCCCACAACCAATCGCATTTTCTGCTCGCCCGTTTTTGGGACGGTGGGCTAGTCCTCGTCGCCCTCGCCGTCGGTGCCTTCACCTTCGCCGTCGCCTTCACCTTCTTCGCCCTCTTCGCCTTCCTCAAGCTCGGCATCCGGATCGATTTCGTCTTCGACCGGCGCGACCGTCGGCGCGGCAATGGTTGCGATGGTGAAGTCACGATCCGTGATCGTCGGCTTGACGCCGTCGGGAAGCGTGATGTCGGAGATGTGGATGCTGTCACCGACGTCCAGGCCGGTCAGATCGGCCACGAACTCCTCGGGAATGGCACCCGCGCGGCAAACAACCTCGACCGCATGGCGCACGATGTTGAGAACGCCGCCGCCCTTGAGGCCGGGGGAATCTTCCTCGTTTTCGAAACGAACCTGAATTTCCAGGTTGATGCGCGTGCGTTCGGTGACGCGCAGAAAATCCAGATGCATCGGCGCATCCGTGACCGGATGTACCTGCAATTCGCGGCACAAGACCTGCTGCTGGTTGCCATCAACGTCCATGTCGAACAGCGTGGCGAAAAAGCCGGGCTGTGCGAGCGCGGCCCGCAACTGGGCCGGGGTGATGGAAATGGGTTCGGGGTCCTTGTTCGCGCCATAGATCACCGCCGGCACTTTGCCGATCCGGCGAGTTGCACGGGCGGCCCCCTTGTCGACCTGTGCGCGCGATTCCGCGTTAAACGTCACGGTATCCGCCATGATTCACTCCTCTGACCCGGTCATGCCTCCAAGGGTGCCACGACCGGGGCGGTTACATATCGACGCCGGATGCGCCGAATTCTAGTTGAACAGACTTGAAACCGAGGCTTCGCGGCTGATGCGGTCTATCGCCTTGCCCAGCAGGGGGGCGACCGTCAGTTGCCGGATGTTGCTCGCGACACGCACCGCTTCGGTTGCCTGTATCGAGTCAGTCATCACCAGGGTTTCCAGCGGAGATGCCGCAACACGCCCCACGGCACCACCCGACAGCACTCCGTGCGTCACATAGGCGGACACCGATTTGGCGCCTTGATTCATCAACGCTGACGCGGCGTTACACAACGTGCCGGCGCTATCACAGATATCGTCAACAAGTATGCATCGTCGCTGCTCGACGTCGCCGATGATGTTCATCACTTCGGAAACGCCAGCCCGTTCGCGGCGCTTATCGATGATCGCGAGATCGGCGTCAAGACGTTTGGCCAATCCCCGGGCGCGAACAACGCCGCCCACATCGGGGGAAACGATCACCAGTTCGTCGTCGCCGCCCTGCGTTCCGATGTCTTCCGAGAAGAGCGGACCGCCGAAAAGATTGTCCACCGGGATGTCGAAAAACCCCTGAATCTGGCCCGCATGCAGATCGAGGGTCAGCACACGGTCCGCGCCTGCGCGGGTGATCAGGTTGGCAACGAGTTTTGCCGAGATGGGCGTACGAGGACCGGTTTTCCGGTCCTGCCGGGCGTAACCGAAATAGGGGATCACCGCCGTGATGCGGCGCGCCGAGCCGCGCCGCAGCGCGTCCAGCGTGACCAGCAATTCCATCAGATTGTCGTTTGCCGGGTAGGATGTGGACTGGACGACAAAGACGTCCTCGCCGCGCACATTCTCCAGGATCTCGACAAACACTTCCATATCCGAGAAACGCCGGATGGATGCCTGTGTGAGCTCAATATTCAGATATGCCGAAATTGCCTCGGCAAGCGGGCGGTTGCTGTTGCACGCCAGCACCTTCATCGATCGTACCCCCGAACCCTGAATGCCGCCTTCTGGCGACCCGGGCATTTATCGATCCTTCAAGCGGAGGCGGTTGTCACAACCGACCCCATGCGCGGGCGGAACGTATCAACCCGGCAGGGGGCTGTAAACAAGACTCGGCTGGGGATAATAACGGGGCCGGCGCTAACGTTTTGCCCTGTCATCGCTGGCTTCTTTTTCGGTCCCCGGTGCGACGAAACCGTCTCGCCAGTCGATCCGCGAAACCAGGTCCACCATTCCGGCGGCAGCAGCGAGTCCGGCTTCCCGCGCGAGCTCTCCCCAGCTGTTCTCGACGACGCTTTTGGCAAAGGGACTCGCCTGCTCGATCTTCCCGATTTCTGCCCCGAACGGGTCCGTCACGGCCCATGCGATCGTGACCTCGACGCGTTCATCCGCCAGTGGTTTCACGCTGACGTCGGCTGTCGCCATCAGGGTCTCGTCACTTGCGGTTGTTGCGAGACGGGCGCCCAACCGTCGCAGGCCCTGGCGTAGCGCAGCCTGCAGGCGTGTTCCGCCATTGTCCGGTGCGCCGCTGACCGTGCCGACATAGATGGCCGGCGTAACCACCTCCGCCTTGACGTCGTCCTGGATATAGGCGGCGATTTCAGGGGCCGCACCCGCCGCGAAGGCCGCCATCAACGCCGGGTCCGCCCGCGCCCAGGGATCGATCGGGGTGCCCTCAATGCTTTGTTTGTAGCTTCCGACCTCTTCGCCCAGAGAATCGAAAAGAACCCACGCGATATGCGCGTCGCGCCCGGGGTCGATCACGGTCCCTGTCAGCACCATGCTGGAACGGTTGCGGCTGCTGCGGAAGGCAGGGACGTCCCGCTCGATCAGCGCTTCGACCATTTCGCGTGCCAGACCGTCCGCCGTTGCGGCCGGGGCATCGATCACCGGATGGACAAGAATGCCGGGTGAGTCCGATAGTCGAAGCAGACCGTTTTCGCTGTCGGGTGCGCGCTCGAACACGCGCGGCACCGGTTGGCACGCGGTCAGGAAAACCAGCAGCGGCAACAACAGGCTAAATCGCACAACTCACCATCATCGCCGCCAGCGTGAAGAATATCAGCATGATCAGATAGGGCATGGGCTAATCCGCCGCGCCCAGGACAATCAGCGACAGGTTGCGGCCATAGTCCGGCTCATGCCGATGACAGCTGCGCCGATAGCTGAAGAAATTCTCGTCACTATAGGTGTCCTGACCGGTCGCGGTGTTCGCGTCTACACCGGCGCTGCTCAAACGGCTCTGCACATATCCGGGCAAATCGAAAAGCAGTCGGTCGGATTGTGGTCGCGGCGTGAAATACGCGTCGTTGGTTGCATCCTGTGCGAGGAAGGGAGCGGGAAATTCCGGTCCCACCTCGTAGGATGCAGGGCCGATACAAGGTCCGACCGCGGCCGCGATCCGTGCCCGGTCGGCGCCGCGTGCCTCCATTTCAACCACCGTCGCCTCGACGACGCCATCCAGTGCGCCGCGCCAGCCGGCATGGGCTGCCGCAACGATGCGCGCCTCGGGATCGGCAAACAGGACCGGTGCGCAATCGGCCGCGAGGACCCCGATGGCCATGCCGGGGCGCGAACAGACGAGGGCGTCGGCCTGAGGCGGATCACCCGGGTCCATCGTTTCGGCATCGACGACGCGCGCGGAGTGGACCTGATAGAGCGTGTGTAACTGATCAT
Source organism: Alphaproteobacteria bacterium (assembly GCA_965205535.1). Taxonomy (GTDB): domain Bacteria; phylum Pseudomonadota; class Alphaproteobacteria; order UBA6615; family UBA6615; genus UBA8079. The sequence goes on from CBDBHH010000005.1 coordinate 1,760,558, forward strand.
GGCCGGCCCCGACGGATTGGGCCGCGCGCGTGCGGTTTTCGATCACATGAGCGCGGTCGTCATCCGAACCGAGCCCGCAGTTTAGGCCGGCATAGATTCCCGCACTGACGCCACCTGCGCGGGACAGGAAGCGATGGCGGATCCCGGGAATGTTTCCCAAATTATCTGCACTGGCGTGAAGGTCTTGCATATCGGTCAGGATAGGGAATCGAAGCCTGCGAGAAGCTCCACCCGTTGCTCCGAGAGGGCCATTACCTTGAACAGGGTGCCCATTTCGCCGGGACCGATCAAGCGGGTCATCGCGGTGTTCAGGTCGCGGGCCTGACGCGCATCCGCATTCTGGCGCAGACCGTCAGCCCGCTCGCGGATACCGAGGCGTTGCAGGAACACGCCCTGGTCCAGTGGCCCCAGTGGCCGCACACCGGCATTCACGGCAGTCTCGGCGACGCGCTGAAAATCCACATGCGCCGTCACATCGCATGACCCCGGGGCTTCGAGGGGGTCAATGGGTCGGTGCTGGCGCACGGCCTGAACGGTCTCGCCGATCGCGGTTCGCCGATGTCCGTAGTCGATGAAAAGTGCCGCACCGCCTTGGGCTGCGATATAGGCTGCGATGCTGTCGACGACATTTGTCACGGCAGCGGATTCTTCGAGAATATCTCCCTCGCTTGCTTCGGCAAGCAGCTCGCCCGCATTCGGGCCGTCAGGTGTTGCCGTGCCGGTGGGCGTGAATGTGAAGACATCCGCCGCGCGGTCATGGTCTACGAGGCGTTCACGCCATGCGCCACCGGTCTTCACGAATTGCCGCACCGGCAGGGCATCAAGGAACTCGTTGGCGATGAAGATCGCCGGCATACCGTCGAGAGACGGCACGCCGTCGTGCCAGGCCACCTTCTGGTCGTGCAGTGTCTTTTGTTGGGCATCGCGCAGCGTGGGGCTGTTCTCGACGAGGTGAATATGTGCCGCCGCGCGACACGCCGGCAGACCGGATAGCGCGCGCAGGGCGTCTGCCATCAACGTGCCCCGGCCGGGGCCCAGTTCGACCAGTGCGAATTCGTCCGGCGCGTCGATGCGCTGCCAGCTGTCCGCACACCACAGCCCGATCAACTCGCCGAACATCTGGGAAATTTCGGGTGCTGTCGTGAAGTCTCCATCCACACCGAACGGGTCGCGCGTGGCGTAGTAACCACCGTCGGGGTCGCCGAGCGCGATCTCCATGAATTCCGCGACGCTGATCGGGCCGCGTTCGGAAATCACGCGGGTCAGACGGCGAACAACTGGCTGTCCGCTATCCATGTGCGCGAGATTTCCTACTGGGCCGGCGTGGTCGCGCTTTGACTGTTGTCGAGACGATCATGGGTCACCGCATAGACGATGAAGATCAGACCGGCAATGGCGATGGGCGTCGACAGCCATTGGCCAATCGTCGAGCCCCACAGCAGGAATCCGCCATCACCCACGTAAGTATCGGGCTGGCGGAAAAATTCGACGAAGGTGCGCGTTGATCCATAGCCGAGCAGGAACACGCCCGTGAGCAGGCCCGGTCGGTACCGCGCGCGGGCAAAGCGGGCGAGCGCAAACAGGATGACGAAGAGGAGGAGCCCTTCGAGCCCTGCCTCATAGAGCTGGCTTGGGTGCCGGCCGACATCGCCGCCGTCGGGAAACACCACGGCCCAGGGGACATCGGTGGCGCGGCCGTATAGCTCGCCGTTGATGAAGTTTGCGAGGCGGCCCAGGAACAGCCCGATGGGGGCGGCGGCGGCGACCAGGTCGCCGAGAGTCAGAATCTGAATATTGTACCGCCGGGCATAGAGGATCGTCGCGACGATGACGCCGAGCAGGCCTCCATGGAACGACATGCCGCCATTCCAGACCGCCAGAATCTGCAGTGGATTGGCGAGGAAATAGTCGGGCTGGTAGAAGCCGATAAATCCGAGCCGCCCGCCCACGATGACGCCGACAATGGCCCAGCTGAAGAAATCCCCCACCTGTTGCGATGTCATTGTCACCGGCGGCCGGCGCAGCAGAGCCAGCATATAACCCCAGCCCGCGAGCAGCCCGACGATGAAGGCGAGCGCATACCAGCGCACGACGAACGGGCCGATCGCGATCGCGACCGGGTCAATTTCGGGAAATGGAATCGGCCCGGTCATGTTTCCTCAGACGTAGGGGTCATTGGTTGCGAGATAGTCTTGCACATAGCTGCGCACCCCATCCTCGAGGGACGTGAAGGGCTGATCGTATCCGGCGTCACGCAGGCGGTCCATTCGCGCTTCCGTGAAGTACTGGTACTGGTTGCGAACCGTGTCGGGCATGTCGATATAGGTGATATCCCGCGCGTGGCCCATCGCATCGAAGATTGCGCCGACCATATCGTCGAATGACCGTGCCTGACCCGTGCCGAGATTGAAAATCCCGCTGACGCTCGGGGTGTCGCGCAACCACAACATGACCGAAACCGTATCGCGGACATGAACGAAGTCCCGAAGCTGGCCGCCGTCGCCATAGTCGGGCTCGTGGGATTTGAACAGCCGCGCACCGCCGGTCTCGCGAATCTGTTGCCAGAATTGCGGCACAACACTCTGCTGGCCGCCCTTGTGATACTCGTTTGGCCCATAGACGTTAAAGAAGCGAAGCCCGGCCCATTGGGGCGGCGCATGACCGGCCGCTGCCATGCGCAGTGCGGCGCGATCGAACAAAAGTTTCGACCAGCCATAGGGGTTAAGCGGTCGTAGTCGTGCCAGGGTGTCGTCATCGTTGGCATCGTCGAAGCCGCGCTCGCCGCCGCCATAGGTGGCCGCGGAAGAGGCGTAGATGAACGGCACCCGGTTTGCCGCACACCAGTCCCACAGGCGCAGACTGAGCAGGTAGTTGTTGCGCATCACCCGGTCGACATTGCGTTCGACCGTCGAGGAAATTGCGCCCATGTGAAAGAGCATCTCTGGCGGTTCATCGAGGGCCGCGAGCCAGTCCAGCAGCGTTTCCGGCGCCGTCAATTCGAAGGGGCCACGCTTGGCGATATTGCGGGCCAACGCTTCCTCGTCGAAGTCGCAGACCACGGGCGTGTCACCGCGCTCGGCGAGCGCGGCCACAAGGTTTGAACCGATGAATCCGGCCCCGCCGGTCACGACATGCATTGGCTACTCCGATACATCATGCCGCTTTATAGGCTTTCGCAGATCGGTGCGGCAATGTGGCAGCCTTGTTCGCTTGTGGCGGAAGGGCGTAATGTCACCCCACCTGATAAGGAGTGTCCGGCATGCAAACCCGAAGCCGATTGTTGGATGAAGTCGCCCGACTGGCCAATGGCGCCGCCGGTGTCGCAAGCGGCATGCGTGAAGAAATTGAGGCGCTTGTGCAGCAGCGCCTGGAACGCGCGTTGGCGGGGATGGAGCTCGTCCGCCGCGAGGAGTTCGAAGCCGTAGAGGCGGTGGCGATCAAGGCTCGCGAAGAACAGGAAACCCTGGAGAAGCGCGTGGCGGCACTGGAGAAGAAGCTCGCCGCGCGGTCGCGCAAATCCGCGTCGAAAACATCGACGAAACCGACGGGCAAGGCTGGCTCCACCAAGAGCTGACGCACGCTTTCCGGTTAAAACCGCCGGTCATCAAAATTGCGGGGATGTCCACAGGCGCGGCAGTTGCGGCGCAGTTGGCGTTCGTGACAATCTACATCCAGTAGTGGTTATACGCTCTAGACCTACAATATTTCGTAGATATTACAAGATATTGGGGATCAGGGAGTTTGCACGCATAGCCCGCATTCTGGAGGCTTTTCCCATATGGGTAACCTGTCCCAAAGCGTCATAGATCAGACATTGCATCCTCTCGATTTGACCGAGGAGATGATCGCGATGCGTGATTGGGCACAGGAGCGCACGCGGCGGGACGAGTTGCTGGCCGAAATTGCGGGGCGCTGGTGCGATTACCACGCGGTATTCAACTGGATTGATGATATCGGAGCGCTGCAGCTGACTTGCGCCTTCGATATGCGCACGCCGCCGGAGAAGCGCCAGGCGGTGCATGAATTGCTGGCGGTGCTGAACGAACGGCTCGGGATCGGGCATTTCGATGTCGGGTCCCAGGACGGGCTGCCGGCATACCGCCATGCGCTGCTGCTGCGCGGCGGCGGGCTATCGGCCGAGCAGATCGAGGACATGGTCGATATCGCGGTACATGAGCTGGATCGGTTCTATCCCGCTTTCCAGTATGTGGTCTGGGGCAATCAGTCGGCGCAGGCGGCCATGAGTTCAATTATGTTCGATACAGTCGGCGAAGCCTGAACCGGCCTGCCGTCGAGGGCCGCTGGACGAACATCTACGGACGAAGAACATGACAGAACCCCAATCGATACTGCTCGTCGGCTGCGGCAAGATGGGCAGTGTGTTGATGGATGGCTGGATCGGACAAGGTACTGCGCCCGAAGCCATTTTCGTCGTCGATCCGATGCAACCGCACCTGCCGGCGGGTGTCACGGGCGGCGCGTCGTTCGAGGATATCCCGGATAATTTTGAAGCGACGGTGGTTGTGCTGGCGGTGAAGCCGCAAGTCATGGATGCAGTGCTCGCGCCCTATCCCGCGCTTGTTCGGCCCGACACGGTCTTTCTGTCGATTGCCGCCGGTCGCACGATCGCCTCGTTCGAGGCGGTGCTGGGTACCGCGGCTCGAATTGTCCGTGCCATGCCGAACACGCCGGCGGCGGTGGGCCGGGGTATTACCGTCCTGACCGGCAACAGCCACGTTACCGCCACGCAACATGATGCCTGCGAAGCCCTCATGACGGCGGTCGGCAAGGTGGCGTGGGTGTCGGACGAAGGGTTGATCGATGCCGTGACCGGCGTGTCGGGGAGCGGCCCGGCATATGTGTTCCATCTGGTCGAAGCGATGGCCACCGCGGGGATAGCCGCGGGACTGGCGCCGGACCTGGCGATGCAACTCGCCCGCGAGACGGTCGCCGGGAGCGGTGAGTTGCTGGCGCAAAGCGACGAGCCGGCTGCGACCCTGCGCGAGAATGTGACCAGCCCCGGGGGCACAACGGCGGCGGCCCTCGATATTCTTATGTCAGACGATGGCCTGACCGCGTTGATGACCCGGGCAATCCTGCGCGCAACAGAGCGTTCCCGCGAACTCGCGGGATAGCGTTTCGCTTAACAGGGCGGCGCGTCTGGCCTAGATTTCGATCATACCGGAGCCCGTATGACCGAAGACCACAGCGAAAATCTGGACAAGCTGATCGACGCCATGCTCGACCTGGTCGCGACCGACGGCTGGTCGGCGGTCACGCTCGATGCGGTTGCACAGAAGGCGGATGTGGCGTCGTCGGATGCGCGTGGGCTGTGCGCCGAGCGGGGGGAACTGCTCGATGCCTATGCCCGTCGCGTCGATTTGGCCGCCTGCGCGGATGCACAAGCGGGCGCTGACCCGGCAGCGCGGTATGACGAGCTGCTGGATATCCTGATGCGCCGGTTCGAGACGCTGCAGCGACACCGGGGGGCCGTTATGCGCCTGGTACGCGAGGTGCCGGCGGACCCGATGACGCTGTTGCGACGCCTGCCACAAAGTCAGCGATCCTTTGCGTCGCTGGCCGCTGCCGCGGGCTATCCTGACAATTATCTTTCGGGCGTGGTTTTTGCGAAGGGCCTGTCGGCGGTCTGGCTGGCGACGCAACGCGACTGGTTGCGCGATGACACGCCCGACCTGTCGGTGACCATGGCCTCGCTCGATCGCAATCTCGGACGAGCGATTGACCTGATGGGACCGGCGCTTTGTCTCACCGGGACACGCGCACAGGACGGCGCACAATGACCGAAATCACATTCGACGATTTTCAGAAGGTGGATGTCCGGGTTGGCACAATCGTCGATGCGCAACCCTTCCCGGAAGCCCGCCGCCCGGCGATCAAGTTATGGGTCGATCTTGGTGCGGAGATCGGTATCCGAAAGACCTCCGCACAACTGACCGTTCACTACGCGCCCGGGGAACTGGTCGGCCGTCAGGTCGCTGCGGTGGTGAACTTCCCGCCCAAACAGATCGGCAAGTTCATGTCGGAAATCCTGGTGCTGGGTTTTCCCGACGATGATGGGGCCGTGGTCCTCTTGAATGTCGATCAGCCGGTCGCCAATGGCGGGCGCCTGTTCTGATGCCTTCGGCCCCTTGCGCGCTTAAATCGGAATCCTGATCAGGACCTGCAGGCCGCCTGCCGGTGATTCCCCGAGGCTGATTTCGCCGCCATGCCCATGGACGATATCCTGGGCGATCGACAGTCCGAGACCGGTACCGCCGGTTTCCAGGTTGCGTGACTCGTCCAGCCGGAAGAATGGCCGGAACACGTCGTCGCGCATGTCTTCGGGGATACCGGGTCCATCGTCATCGACGGCGATTTCGAGAACGCTGCCGTTGCGGCGCAGGTGCATTTCGATCGTCTCAGCATGGCGTGCCGCATTGTCGGCGAGATTGGTGAGGCAGCGTCTTATGGCGGCCTGCGCCAGGGGGAGTTCGACCGGTTCCGCGACATGGGCGGTTATGTTCGCACCGTTTCGGCGTGCGTTGTGTGCGACCTCCTCGAGGAGCTTGCCAGCGTCGATGAGTTGTCGCTCTTCGGTGCCTTCGCCCCGGGCGAAATTCAGATAGCCCTCGATCATTCCTTCCATCGCGGCCACATCGGAATTGAGCTCGTCGATTTCCGTGTTCCGGTTCAGCATCGCGAGCTGCAGCTTCATCCGCGTGAGCGGCGTGCGCAGGTCGTGGCTGACCCCGGAAAGCATGTCCGTGCGTTGCTGAATTTGCCGTTCCAGCCGGTTGCGCATCGCCATGAAGGCGCTGGCCGCCTGGCGCACCTCGGTGGCACCCGATGGTTTGAAATTGGGTGTATCCCGGCCCTTGCCGAAATTTTCCGCCGCTGTCGCCAGCCGCCGGATGGGGCTGACCTGATTGCGCATGAACAGGGTGGCCACCGCGAACAGAATCAGCGACGTCCCGATCATCCAAAAGATGAATATCTTGGTGGTCGAACTGATGAGCCGCTCTTCGTTCGCCGAGACTTTCAGCACACCGGACGGCAGTTGGATGTCGATCAGAACCCGGTCACGCCGGCTGCCCGTGTCGATCACGAAAGGGCGTCGCACGATTTCCTGCAATGAACGTGACAGGGTGACCTCGAGATTTCCCGCGGGCTCGAACTGGGTGTTGGGCAGGATCGTTCCCTCTTCATACTCGAAAACGAGGTCCAGCGTGCGGCGCGCCAGTTCGAACAATTGGGGTCGATTGTTGGAGACCCGGTTTTCGCTGATCAGCTCCAGCACCATGGAGATATCGCCGGCGAGTGCCGTCGCGCGGTGTCGGCTGACATTCGACCAGTGCCGGTCATAGAAAATGACGCCGCTCACGACCTGGAGCAGGACCAGGGGTGCGACGATGATCAGCAGGGAGCGGGCAAGCAGGCCGCGTGGCAGCATCTGCTTGACCGCCAACCGTAGGATGCGTGGCACGCGTGTGAGCGCTTCTAGTCGGGCCATAGGACATACCCTTGTCCCCGGATCGTCTGCAGATAACGGGGGGTGCGTGGGTCAGGTTCTATCTTGCGGCGGAGCCGGGTGACCTGCACATCAACCGCACGGGCGCTCCCGGTAATACCGCTTTTCTCCTGGAGCGTATCACGATTGACCGGGGTACCGGGTGTCTCCGCAAGGACATCCAGCAGGCGTGCCTCGGCGCCGGTCAGCGGGACCATGCCGTCGGGACCGGTCAGGATCTGTCGTTGCATGTCATAGGTGTGGGATCCGAACTGGAACGCGCTGGTCTCGCGTATATCGGCCTGCGCGCGGCGCAGGATCGACCGGATGCGGGCCACCAGTTCGCGTGGCTCGAACGGTTTGGTCAGATAATCGTCGGCCCCGCGCTCGAGGCCGTCGATCTTGTTTTCGGGCTCGGTCATCGCGGTGAGCAGAAGGATGGGGACCGGGTTGGTCTCGCGCAATCCGGATGTAAGGTCGAGGCCACTTTCGCCGGGCATCATCACATCGAGAACGAGGAGGTCGAACTGAAAGCTTTCCAGTTTTTCCCGCGCCTGGGCGGCGCTCTCCGCAACAGTCACGCGGAACCCGCTCTCGGAAAGGAACCTTTGCAGGAGGTCCCGGAGCCGGCGATCATCGTCGACGACAAGAATATGCGGGCTTTCATCCATCGCGTCGGGACTCTATCTCCGATCCGCGATTCCGTCTCTACGAACGGCGGATTGTTGTGGGGCGGACCCGGGCCCGGTCCTCGGGGTTGATGATACTCGTCAACACCCGCCGGAACCCCTCGACGGCTTCGTCGCCCGCTTCGCGGTAGGCGCGCACGAAACGGTCCATCTGGGTCGATGTGAGGTCATGTTCCAGCGCCTTTCCCTTGTCGGACAGGGAAAGCTGTTTGCGCCGCCGATCGGCGGGGTTGGGGCGCTGGTTGATGAACTCGTCCTCGATCAGTTTCCCGAGCACGCGCGACAGGCTCTGCTTGGTAATCCGCAGGATATCCAGGAGCTCGGTAACACTGATACCGGGGTTGCGACCGACAAAGTAGATCACCCGGTGATGAGCCCGGCCGAGCGCATATTCTTCGAGGATCGCGTCAGGTTCGCCGGTGAAATCCCGGTAGGCATAGAACATCAGTTCAATGCCCTGGCGGAGGTCCTCTTCACGGAGAGGGGCGGTGTCGGGGCTCGATTTAAGGTCAACCATGTTGACTTAATTAAATGGCAATGTTACCTGACGCAACCTTTTGGGGTAACTTTTCGTCCCGGAGATTGCTTCCCGGGACCATATATTTCGAGGGCTGAGAGATGCACGAAACTCCCTATGATGATCGCGAAGGGGTGATCTGGCTCAACGGTGACTTTGTCCCCTGGGCCGCCGCCAAGCTGCATGTTCTGAACCATGCGCTGCACTATGCGTCAGCGGTATTCGAGGGCATGCGTGCCTACAATGGCGAGATTTTCGAGCTCACCGCCCACAATGAACGGCTTCACAACTCGGCCAAGGTCCTCGGTTTCGAGGTGCCCTATACCGTCGCGGAACTCGATGACGCATGTCGCGAGGCACTGAGCCGCGCCGGGCTGACTGATGCCTATCTTCGCCCGATCGCCTGGCGGGGGCCGGAACAGATGGGTGTGTCGGCGCAGAAATGCGAAATCCAGGTGTCGATCGCCGTCTGGGAGTGGCCGTCCTATTTCACGCCGGAAGCGCGGATGAAGGGGATCGAACTCGACTGGGCGATCTACAACCGGCCGGACCCGAAGACGGCACCGGTGAGTGCCAAGGCAGCCGGTCTCTACATGATCTGCACCCTGTCGAAGCACGCCGCGGAGGCGAAGGGGTATTCCGATGCCCTGATGCTCGACTGGCGCGGGCAGCTTGCCGAGACCACGGGTGCGAACATGTTCCTGGTCATCGACGGCAAGATTCACACACCCACGCCCGACTGTTTCCTCGACGGCATCACGCGGCGTTCGGTGATCGACCTGGCCAAAAAGCGCGGCTACGAAGTGGTCGAGCGGGCGATCATGCCCGAAGAGCTCAGCGACGCGACCGAGATGTTCGTCACCGGCACGGCGGCCGAAGTTACCCCGATCGCCAGAATCGCCGACGATCACACGTTTACGGTCGGCGACATCACCAAGACGCTGATGCAGGATTACGACGCGCTGGTGAACGGCCGGGCAGAGGCTGCGGCGGCGGAGTAGCCAGCTTCCGGTTGGATATCAGTCTTCGTTGGACGAGGCTTGCGCCTGTACCGACGGGCAATGCACGTCGCCATATGAACAGAACACGCAACAATCCCCGGGCTTGGCCTTGAGGGTGTCGCTGCACGAGCGACATTCGTAGAAGATTTGTCAGCTATCGACCGGCATGACCTCCAGGCGCGCATACCCGCACGCCGGGCAGGTGAGGGTCGAATCCGGGACTATCTTCACTCGGATTTCCCTGGCGTTTCGTTCCAGCGCGCGGCGGCTGCGTCGTCGGTGGCACGGGTTTCCACCCACACGCCGCCGGCATCCGTGTCTTCCAGTTTCCAGAAAGGCGCGTCCGTTTTCAGCCAGTCCATCAGGAACTGGCAGGCGTCGAACGCGGCCTGGCGGTGGGCCGACGCGCAGACGACCAGCACGATCTGATCCCCCGGCTCCAGTCGTCCGTAACGGTGGATGATCAGGCTTGCATCCAACGGCCAGCGGCGGTTTGCCTCGGCCTCGATCTCGGCCAGCTTTTTCTCGGTCATGCCCGGATAATGTTCGAGCGTCATGGCGCTGACCGCCTGGTCCGTGCCGTCGACCGGCGCCATGTCCCGCACCAGGCCGGTGAAGGTCGCCACGCCGCCGATTGTCGTTTTCCCGGCGGTCAGGGCCTTGATCTCCACGCCGATATCGAAGTCTTCTTCCTGCACTCGGATCATCGCGACACGCCCTTCTAGCCGCCGGTGACTGGCGGGAAGAACGCGATCTCGTCTGTGTCGGCGAGCGGATGGTCGAAGGCGACATAATCCTGGTTCACGGCCGCGCGAATAACGTCGCGTTTTTCGAACGCGGTGGCATACCCGTCACCCCGGGCGATCAGCCAGTCGATCAGCCCATCGACCGTTGCGACGTTTGCGGGCAGGTCAACGGTCTCGGCGGACACGCCGATCCGCTGTCGCATCCAGGCAAAATACAGAATCTTCATCGCGCCACTTCCGTGAAGGGAAGAAAGGATACCATCGTTCCCGGCGTGAGTTGGGTCATCTCTTCCGGCAATTCAACCAGCCCTTCGGATTCGACCATCGACGTCAGCACACCCGCGCCGCTGCGCGGATGCTTGTGGGCCACCAGCACGCCGTCCTCGCCGGTCTCCAGGGCGACGCGCACATATTCGCGCCGCCGCTCCTTCTTGGCATGCGCAAAGCCGGCCCGGACCTGATAGAGGCGCGGCGACAGGTCCGTGGCCCCGCCGAGATGCAGCAGCGCGGGGCGTGCAAGGCGCAGGAACGTCACCATCATCGCCGCCGGGTTGCCCGGCAGGCCGATAAACGGCGTCTCGCCGATTTGCCCGAACGCGATCGGGCGACCGGGTTTGATCGCGACCTTCCAGAAATGCAGCGTGCCCAGCCGTTCGATGCTGGCCGCAAGATGATCTTCGTCGCCGACCGACATGCCGGCGGATGAGATGATCGCATCACATTCCGCCGCGGCGGCGCTGAGGGTGGCTTCGACGCGGTCGGCATCGTCGGCGATGATCCCGTAGTCGCGCACGACACAGCCGAGGTCCGACAGGACGGCCATGAGTGCATGACGGTTGGCATCGTAGATTCCGCCGGACGGCGCGTCGGCGCCCGGCTCGAACACCTCGTCGCCGGTCGACAACACGCCGACAACGAGTTTCGCGAATACCGGCAGCTCCGCCAGCCCGATCGACGCGGCGAGCCCGATATCCTGTGGCCGCAGCCGCTGGCCCGCATGCAATATGGTCTGGCCCCGGGCGACATCCTCGCCGCTGTCCCGTCGGTTCGCCCCCCGGGATATCCCGGCCGGGATCAAGACGATGGTCTGCCCGTCGCGGTCCTCGATGCGGCAATCCTCCTGCATCAGCACCGTGTCCGGCCCGGACGCCCCACCGGGAATCGGCGCGCCGGTGAATATCCGTATCGCGGTGCCGCGCGTCGCGGGTCCGTCCAGCGGATGCCCCGCCGTCACGCGACCGGCAACAGGCAGGACGGTGTCGCCATCGGGTGCGAGATCATCGAAATAGACCGCGTAGCCGTCGACGGCCGAATTGTCGTGGGGCGGCACCGCCCGGTCCGACACGATGTCCCCGGCCAGAATGCGCTCGGCGGCCGCGTTGAGGGCGACGGTCTCCGTGTCGACGATGGTGGTGAGCCGCGCCTCCAGCAGCGACAGCGCCGCCTCGGCGGGGATCAGGCCGCCGTCAGCCTCGAAGCAATCGTCGGAGAGCTGCGCCATGGGCCTACGCGGCTCCGGCGTCGGGTTGCGCGGCGGCGGGCCGCGTCAGGCCCCAATGCTGCTCGATGAAATCGGCGACGGCCGCCGGATCGCCCGCGTCGAGGCGCCGGACCCTGTCCGGCAGGCCCGTCGTGGCGCCGTCGTCGGCCACGGCGACGATGTTGGGGTCGCGCAGGGCGTGGGGCGGGTCGTCGAGCCCCTGGCGGTAGACCTCGATCTTCTCGTGATCCTCATGCTTGAATCCCTCGACCAGCACCAGATCAACCGGGCTCATCTTGGCGACGAGTTCCCGGGTCGAGGGCTCGGCGTCGCCGCGCAGCTCGTGCATCAGTGCCCAGCGCGTCGACGAGCCGACCATCACCTCTGTTGCGCCGGATTCTCGATGTTTCCAGCTGTCCTTGCCCGGCGTATCCACATCGAAGACGTGATGGGCGTGCTTGACGGTCGATACGCGGTAGCCGCGCGCGGTCAGTTCGGCGACCAGTTCGACCACCAGCGTCGTCTTGCCGCTGTCGTGCCAGCCGACGATTCCGGCGATGCGCATCATGCCTCTCCCGCGCCGGGCCGGAGTTGCCGGGCGGCCGAACGGACATAGTCGAAACCGGTGATCAGGGTCAGCGCGGTCGCGACCCACCAGATTGCCGAGATCGCGAGCAGCTGGCCGGGATCGGCGAGGGGCGCGAGAATCAGGAGCGCCAGGGCCACGAGCTGGGCCGTGGTTTTCCACTTGGCGAGCCTGGTGACGGGCAGGGGCAGGTCGCGCTGGGCGAGGAACTCGCGCAGGCCCGAAACCAGGAATTCCCGGCAGAGAATCAGAACCGCGCCGGCCACGTCCCAGCCGGCGATGTCGCCGCGCGAGACCAGCCCGACGACGAGCGCGGCGACCAGCACCTTGTCGGCGATCGGGTCCATCAACGCGCCCAGATCGCTGGCCTGGTCGAGCACCCGCGCGAGATAGCCGTCGAGATAGTCGGTCAGGGCAAGGACGACGAACAGCGCAAACACCCACCAGCGCATCGCCGGATCTTCTGCAAACAACATCACGATGACCACGGGAATCAGCGCGACGCGGGACAGGGTGAGGATATTCGGAATGGTCATGCTCTGTTGTCCGCGCTGCGGTGCGTTGGGGCGCTATTCATTGGTGTGGAAGAAATCATAGATGCGACGCGCGACCGTGTCGCTGATGCCGTCGACCTGTCCGAGATCCTGCAGGCCTGCGCGTGCCACGGCACGGGCGGATCCGAAATGGTTGAGCAGCGCGCGTTTGCGCTTCGCGCCGATGCCGGGCACCTCGTCGAGCGGGTTCTTCGAGATCGCCTTGGACCGTTTCTGGCGGTGCGCGCCGATCACGAAGCGATGGGATTCGTCGCGCAGGCGTTGCAGGTAATACAGAACCGGGTCGTCATGGGGCAGTTGAAATCCGTCCGGGTCGCCATCGGCGACAAAGAACTGTTCGCGTCCCGCATCCCGGTCCGGCCCCTTGGCAATGGCCACGGTTGGCACGTCGTCGATGCCGAGTTCCTGCAGTGCCTCGAGGGTCGCCGTCAGCTGGCCCTTGCCGCCGTCGATCAGAATCAGGTCAGGCCATTGGCCGCGGTTTCGTTCCGGGTCTTCCTTGAGCGCCCGGGAGAAGCGCCGGTGCAGGACCTCGCGCATCATCGCGTAGTCGTCACCGGGGCTGTAACCCTCGCCGTCGTCGCTCGCCGCGCCCTTGATGTTGAAGCGGCGATAGTTCGCCTTCATGAAGCCCTCGGGCCCGGCCACGATCATCGCGCCTGTCGCGTGGGCGCCGCGGATATGGGAGTTGTCATACACCTCGATCCGCCCCGGCGGCGCGTCGAGCCCGAACAGCTCCGCGACCCCGGCGAGCAGATCCCGGTTGGTGGCAGTTTCGGCAAGCCGGCGGCCGAGCGCGTCGCGGGCGTTGGTGCGCGCATGATCGACCAGCTTGCGCTTGGCGCCGCGCTGGGGAACCGTGATTGACACCTTGCGTTCGGCGCGCACGCCCAGCGCCTCGGCGATCAGCGCGATCTCGGAGGGTTTGTGGCTGAGGAAGACCGCCGCCGGTGCGGGCTTGTTTTCATAGAACTGCCCCAGGAACGCGCCGAGCACGTCTTCGAGGGGGACCGACTTGTCGTGGCGCGGGAAGTAGGCCCGGTTGCCGTAGTTGCGCCCGGCCCGGAAGAAGAAGACCTGGATGCAGGTGCGCCCGCCATCCTGTTCGGCGGCGACGATATCCGCGTCGCGGATGTCCAGATTCTCGATGTTGATGTCCTGGTTGGACTGGATCTGGGTCATTGCGCGCACCCGGTCGCGGAATCGCGCGGCGGCCTCGAACTCGGTGCGCTCGGAGGCATCCTGCATCGCCGCCACCAGTTCGTCCTGCACCTCGCGCGAGCGCTCGGTCAGGAAATTGCGCGCCTGATCGACCAGCGTCGTGTACTCGTCGGCACTTACTTCACCGACACAGGGGGCTGCACAACGCTTGAGTTGATACTTCAGGCAGGGCCGGGTGCGCCCGGAGAAGACCGCGTCGGAACAGCTGCGCAGCAGGAAGGCGCGCTCCAGGGCGTTGAGGGTCCGGTTCACCGATCCGGCCGACGCGAAGGGGCCGAAATACTCGCCCGGCAGGGTCCGCGCACCACGATATTTGATCACCCCGGGCCAGTCGGCGGGGTCGGCGCCGGTGCGGCTCTGGCGGCGGGTCTTGAGTGTCTTGCGCGCCTTGCGCGCGTCGGGCTCGGCGCCGGTCTTGGTGGTCTGCCGGTCCACATGCCCGGTGATCAGGATATAGGGGAAGCTCTTGTCGTCGCGCAGCAGCACGTTGTAGCGCGGTGTCAGGCGCTTGATCATGTTGGATTCGAGCAACAGTGCTTCGGCCTCGGTGTGGGTCGTCACCACCTCGAGCTCGACAGTTTCCGACACCATGCGCTGCAGCCGATAGGGCAGGCGGGTGAGCTGGGTGTAGTTCGTAACCCGCCGGCGCAGGCTGCGCGCCTTGCCCACATACAGCGCGTCCCCAGCCGCGTTCAGCATCCGGTAGACGCCGGGGCCGTGGGGCAGTGTCGCCAGTTGCGCACGAATGACCTCGACCCCGCGTGACGGCGTGTCGCCGGCGGGTTCCGTGGTTTCCGTGTTGCTCGGTTCGGCTTGCTCGGTCATGGCTCCAGCTAAATACCCGTCGGGCGGCCCGGACCACAAGTTACACGCATCTGCGCGTCCTGGGTTGTCCGGGCGTCGCTAGCTGATCATGGAGCGGATGCTGTCGAACTGGAATGTCAAATACACCGCGTAGAGGAAGACCAGAATCCCGCCCTCGCGGCGGCTGAGGCAGCCTTCGGTCAGCATCATCGGCAACATCAGGACGGTCACGCCCAACAACACCCACAGATCGAAGGACAGCAGGATTCCGGGGACGGGCAGCGGGGCAACGATCGCCACGACGCCGGTGATGCCCAGCAGGTTGAAAATGTTGCTGCCCAGCACATTGCCCAGTGCCACGTCGCTGTGACCGCGCATACTGGTGACGATCACGATCGCCAGCTCCGGCAGGCTGGTGCCGATCGCGACGAGGGTAAGGCCGATGATGGTCTTGGAGACGCCGAGGGATTCGGCGACGCTGACCCCGCCATCGACCAGCAGCTTGGCGCCGATGACCGTGCCGGCGAGGCCGCCCAGAAGGTAGGCCGCGCCGACCCACACGCGCTCGGGCACGCCGCTCACATCGTCGGCCTCATGGCCATGCAGGCCGTTTTCGATATTCGCATTCTCGGCCCGGTAGGTGAGGTAGAGATATACGAGCAAGGCGGCGACCAGCACGAGCCCGTGCCACAGCACGAATATTCCCGTCATCGCGATCCCCACGAACAGCACCGTCGCGGCGAGGACCATGGACCCGTCGCGCCAGATCACCCTGGGTGTGCAGGCGATGGGCCGAAGCAGGGCGGCGACCCCGAGGATCAGCAGCATGTTCGCCATGTTGCTGCCCACGACATTGCCGAGCGCGAGGTCGGGTGCGCCTTCGAGAGTCGCGGTCAGCGTGGTGACGAGTTCCGGGGCGGATGTGCCGACGGCGATGACGGACAGGCCGATGATCAGGGGCGACATGCCCATGCGTCGCGCAAGCCCGACGGCACCGCGGACCACGAAGTCTGCGGAAAACAGCAGCAGTGTCAGTCCGATCGCTGCCAGAAGAAAGCCGGTGTAACTGATCTTTGATCTCCCGGGGCCTGGGCCCCGATCGCGCCATACGGACTGGCGAGGGTTGCGGTATGCCCGTACATCGCGATCTATCGCGCGTGTTTCAAGAAGTTTGTCGTGTTTGACGCAAGCTTTGTTGGAGAAGCTGTAACCGGCCGGTGTCCGGTTTGGACTCTTTCTTCGGTTGGTTTGCTTGTCTGTTTGACGATAGGTTCGGGGGCAAATATCCCGGACGAAAGAATTCGGCCGGAAAATCAGGGAAAGCAGCATGGAACAAACAGTCGAAGCCCAGCTCGAAACTGTGGGCGCGATCATCGAGATCGCGGCCGAATTCGCGATCGCCTATGGCCTGCAAGTCATCGGTGCGCTGGTGATCCTGCTGATCGGGCTCAAATTCGCGAGCTTCGTCGGCCGTCGGATCACCAAATTGTGCGAGCGCAAGGAAGTGGATATCACCCTGGCCCGTTTCGCGGGCAACGCGGTGAAGATCCTGCTCGTGGTCATCGTGATGATCATCACTCTGAGTAATTTCGGCATCGATATCGCGCCGATTGTTGCACTCGGTGGTGCCGCCGCTCTTGGCCTTTCCTTCGCCATACAGGGTCCGGTCTCGAACTACGGCGCCGGCCTCGTGATCATCCTGACCCGGCCCTTCACGGTCGGGGACACGATCCTCGTCCAGGATGTCAGCGGGGTTGTCGACGAGGTCAGCCTCTCTTCCACCACGCTCATCGGCGAGGATCAGGAGAAGATCACCATCCCGAACCGCAAGGTCGTCGGGGAAATTCTGGTCAATTCGGACGCGCACCGGATCGTTGAATCGCAAATCGTGATCACGGCGGGTAGCGATCCCGAAGCCGCCATCTCGGCCATCGCCAAGGCGCTCGCGGATTATCCGGACATGGCCGAGGGCAGCACGCCCCAGGTCGGCATCCACGACTTCAGCTATGGCGGAATCATTCTCGGCCTGCGCTACTGGGTGCCCAGCTCGCGGTACTTCCGCACACGGTTCGAGGTGAACAGCGCCGCCTATGCAGCCCTGAAAGGCGCCGGTATCGAGTTGATGAGCGGCGGCCGCGTGGCGATCCTGGCGGAGCCGCCGGCCGGCAGTTAGGCCATTTGCCCGAGAGGAGCTTCGCGATGAACAGACGATATACGGCGCTTGCGACCTTCGGTGCAGGCTGTTTCTGGGAACCTCAGCATATCTTCGATCAGGTCGAGGGCGTGAACCACAGCTGGGTCGGCTACACCGGCGGGACCAAGAAGAACCCCACCTACGAAGAGGTCTGCCACACCAATACAGGGCATGCCGAAGTCGTGCATCTGGAGTTCGACCCCACGGTCGTGACCTACGAGACCCTGCTCGATATTTTCTGGGAGATTCACGACCCGACACAGATGAACCGCCAGGGCCCGGATGTGGGCACCCAATACCGCTCGGCCATCTTCACCCACGATCCCTATCAGGAGAATGCGGCGCGCGTCTCGAAGGCGGCCAAGGAGGCTTCGGGAAAATATGACGCCCCGATTGTGACCACGATCCAGTCAGCCCCGACTTTCTGGGAGGCCGAGGACTACCATCAGAAATACAAGGAGCGGCTCGACTACCGCAGCTGGATGTCGGACATATTCATGAAGCGGAAGAAAAAATAGGGGCCATGTCCGCAAGCGACAATCAGCGCCTGGTCGAGACCTTCTTCAATGTCATGTGGAACAGATGGGATGACGCGACGATGCGCGACATCCTCGATCCCGCCATCGATTTCCGCGGCTCCATCGGCCTGCAGGTGCATGGCCATGACGGGTTTGCGGGCTACATGCAGACCATCCGCGACGCGTTCTCGGATTTCCACAACCGGATCGACGACATCGTTGCCACCGACGCCCGCGCCGTCGCCCGCCTGACCTATACGGGCACCCATGACGGGCCGCTTTTCGACCATCCGGCCACGGGCAAGGCCATCGAGTATGCCGGAGTGGCCATGTTTACGATGGCCGGCGGGAAAATCACGAAGGTCTGGGTGCTGGGCGACCGGCTTGCCCTACTGCGGCAGATTGGGGCGGTGGAAGTAATTTGATCGACTAGTAAATGAACCTGTTTTCTATCGAATCCATGCTTGGAAACAGCGTCAAGAGATCACTTGTCGCGTGGAAAAAGTATCTTTCTGAAGAAAGATTTAGCGCAGTCTCATTGTGTAGCGTGGCGGCGCAGAATTGAAACAAAGTTATGCTCATTGGAAACTTCGAGGGTCCAGTTTCCCGTACTTTCGATTCGATAAGATCAAGCGCTGTCTTAACATCCTTATTGCTCAGTCGATCAGCTCCTTTTTCCCTAGTTGCATTCAAGAGCTGGAGGAAATTCTCTGAAAATCTCGACCAATCCTTCGGGGTGTGTTCAGACGGAATTACATTTTCTGAGCAAAGTTTTTTTAGTCGTGTGGTGATTGATGCAATGTGATCTACCTGAGGCCACGAACTTTTCTGGATCGTTTTTACATTGTCGTCGAAGGCCAATATCAGATGGTCAAGATGTTCGATCGTAGCCCGTATTTCAGCTGCGAGCCTTAACCGTCTCCAATCTACTTTGTCTGATTTGTATGCCAAATCGTGGGTGGCGGATGACCATGCGTGTTCAAAAGCACTTTGGATTTGTATCTCGAATGGAACATCGTAAACGGAAGGAGTTGGCGATTTCTCAGCACCTTCTGGCTGTTTCAGTTGGGCTACAATTCGCGTGGTGTCAAAACGAAAGCTGTCGGGAGGTTTTAGAGATGTGCCTCTCTTCTTAACCTTGCATTCGAATGTATCCTGACAAAACCTGATGGCATCATCCTCGTGAGCCAGGTTGGGGACGATAATTTTGCAGGCGAAAAAATCGTCGATAGCCACCCAACTGGCATATCGTCCGGTTTCTATCTTCTCTGCGAGAGAATCAATTTCTTTGATGCGATGCCCGAAGACGAAACCGTGTGTTTCACAGAATGAAAGAAGCGTTTCACCGACAGTTTTGCCTACGTCGGTAACGATCGGTAGGTACTCCGCGTATTTCTGACCGAGTATCTGAGGGTGAATCAATCGTTGCCGACTTTCGGTAGTTTTGAGCTACTCCCCGATCATTGGACAGTTTTCGGTGTAAATTAAGCTACTCTCTGCACCTGCTGATCGGGTTGGTTTTGATCGATTGCCTGCCAGTAGATCACGGCAGGCGGTTTGCCGCCAAGGGCGGAATGCGGTCGCGCTTTGTTGTAGAACTCGATCCATTTTCGAATGCCGGCGCGAGCTTGTGACCCGGTCTCCCAGGCGTACAGGTAGACGCACTCGTATTTGAGGGAGCGCCACAGCCGTTCGACAAAGATGTTGTCGAGGAACCGTCCCTTGCCGTCCATGGAGATGCGCACACCCATCCGCTGCAGCCGGTCCGTCCATGCGAATGACGTGAACTGCGATCCCTGATCGGTGTTCACGATCTCCGGCGTGCCGAACTTGTGGATGGCCTCGTTTAACGCTTCGACACAGAAGTTGGCTTCCAGCGTGTTTGAGATGCGCCAGGCCAGCACCTTGCGGGTGAACCAGTCCATGATCGCCACCAGATAGAGGAACCCGCGGCGCATCGGCAGATATGTGATGTCCGCTGCCCAGACCTGGTTCGGCCTATCCACCCTCAGCCCTTTGAGCAGATAAGGCCAGATCTTGTGACCCTTCGCCGGCCTGCGCGTGTTGGGCTTCTGGTAAATCGGCATTAGGCCCATGAGCCGCATCAGCCGGCGAATGCGCTTCTCATTCACCCGATGCCCCTCATTGCGCAGGTGCCAGGTCATCTGACGAACACCGAAGAACGGCGTCTTCAGGAACTGTTCATCGATCTGCCGCATCAGGGCCAGGTTCATATCACTTTCGCCCGTCGGCGTGTAATAGAACGACGACCGAGAGATCGACAGCAGCGCGCACTGCTTGCCTACAGACAGATTGGGACGGTTGGGTTCAATCATGTTCCCCCTCACTTGCCGGTCCAGGGTTTGAGCTTTCTTGATAAAAAATCGTTGGCCACAGCCAACTCCCCGATCTTGGCGTGGAGTTCCCTGACCTGATCCTCATCGATCTCCGGCTTCTGTCGACCGCCCCGCTCGAATACGCCCGAGGCGCCTTCCAGCAGTGCACGCTTCCATTGATGGATCATGGTCGGGTGAACACCGAACCGGCTTGCCAGTTCGGATGCCGTCTCTTCGCCCTTCACCGCTTCAAGAGCAACCTTCGCCTTGAACTCGGGGGAGTGCTGCTTGCGTTTCGACATCGCTGATCTCCTTTTCGTCGAAGACCAGCAGACAACAAATCGTAGCTTACGTCAGTGTCCCATTTCCGGGGAGTAGCTCATTTGGGCTTGCCCAACATGACCGACTTCACGATATCAATACGGGTCGTTCTGGGCCCCGCGTCGTTAGAGGCTGACCGGGCGGCATTGAAATAGGCTTCCGCAATGGCGTTGTTACCTCGAGCCTCTTCATCTCCCACTTCCGCAACAAATTTCTTAAGCCGCGAAGATATAGTCGAGTTAATGCGAGCTTTTGCGAGAACAGCGTTGTGCCCCAACTGCATATCGCGTGCGGCCGCGAAAAGTGAGTAAAAGTCGGCTTGGGTGCGAAGTCTGCTTCTCACCAAGATCCCTTCTTTGTCTGCTACCAAAAACTTGTTGATCAGCCGGATCGTGTCTTGGAAGTGTTCTGTGATCTCCGATTTTGGCGGCCATTCAATGTCTCTTGCTGAGAAGGAGGTATCGAGATCATCCTGTGATGTTGATTTCGGACCCTGTTCCAAGAACAGAAGCAGTTCAGCTGTTAGCTCAACATCTTTCATCTGGCGCTGAGATTGCGCTGATATCTGTGGAAAATTATGGGAGTTATATACCTAGTTGCACCAAAATCACTTGACGTGGCTGCCCGGTGCAACTATCTTCCATATAGGAGGCCGCCATGAATGACCATATGAGCATCCCTGAGTTTTACAAACGGTTCCCAAGCGAGGAAGCGTGCGCAGTGTTTATTGAGCAAGAACGATGGGACGGAAATGTAGCGTGCCCGCGTTGTGATCATGAGAAGGTTTATCGTGTCAAAGGAAAGATGGGTTTCAAGTGTGCTGGCTGCCGCAAACAGTTCTCTGTTCGGACAGGAAGCATTATGGATAGTTCGCGGTTGCCACTGCAGACATGGCTATTGGCCATATACATGATGACTACGGCTCGCAAAGGCATTTCAAGCGTGCAGTTTGCCAAGGAACTCGGCGTTACACAAAAGACTGCGTGGTTCCTTGAACATCGGATTAGAGAAGCGTGTGTTAGTGGAAAAGGGCTTCTGTCCGGCGAGGTGGAGATCGATGAAACTTATATCGGCGGCAAAGAGCGCAACAAGCACGCCAACAAGAAACTTCGCGCCGGACGAGGGACAGTTGGCAAGCAGCCAGTGATCGGGATGCGTGAGCGTAACGGTCCCATCCGCGCAATGCCGGTCAACAGAACCAACAAGAGAACCTTACAGCCAGCAATCAGAAGTAATGTAAGTGCCGGTTCAACTATCTATACTGACGAGCATAAAGCCTATGACGGAATGCCCGACTACAACCGCGAGGCGGTACGCCACAGTGCGGGCGAATATGTTAATGGTGCCGCCTCGACCAACGGGATTGAGAGCTTCTGGGCGTTGCTAAAGCGCGGATACTACGGAACTCACCATTGGTGGAGCGTCAAGCATCTTCACCGTTACGTCGCCGAATACCAGCATCGCCAAAACACGATCGGGTTGTCCGGTGAGCCAGCGTTGGCTACTATCGTCCGCAAGGGAGAGGGAAAGCGATTGACCTATGCCGCCCTCACAGCTTGATGGAGAGAGCCAATGGCCGACGAGAAAATCATCGCACCACTTGAGGACACCTTCGACGAAGCAGTGCGCAAAGTCGCTCGTAGCCAGCCGGGGACACATCGGGCAAAAGATGGTAAGGTAAAACAGGGACAACCCGACAACCCGACAACCCGACAACCCGACAACCCGACAACCCGACAACCCGACAACCCGACAACCCGACAACCCGACAACCCGACAACCCGACAACCCGACAACCCGACAACCCGACAACCCGACAACCCGACAACCCGACAACCCGACAACCCGACAAGAAGCCAAGGGGCCTAATCCATAGGGGCAATTGTCTCGAAATCATGCGCTCCATGCCGGACGAATCAGTCCGGCTGGTGGTTACTTCGCCTCCCTACAACATCAAGAACAGTAGCGGCAATGGCCTGAAAAACGGCAATGGCGGTAAATGGCCAAAGGCCGCTTTGTTGAACGGCTATGCAGAGCATGACGATTGCCTGCCCCATGACCTCTACGTGGCGTGGCAACGTGAATGCATATCGGAGATGCTTCGCCTTTTGCGTCCCGACGGCGCGATTTTTTACAATCACAAATGGCGCGTTCAAAGCGGATTATTACAGGATCGCTCCGACATCATGGCGGGGTTCCCCGTCCGTCAAATCCTGATTTGGCATAGGTCGGGCGGGATCAATTTCAATCCTGGCTACTTTCTCCCCAACTATGAAGTAGTTTACTTGATTGCGAAACCAGATTTCCGGCTAGCTCCCAAAGCAAATGCCATTGGCTGTGTTTGGCGAATTGATCAGGAAACCGGAAACGCTCATCCAGCACCTTTTCCCGTGGAACTGGCGGCACGATGCGTAGAATCCGTTGGTGAAGGTCCGGTCCTCGACCCGTTTATGGGATCAGGGACGACGGCTATTGCCGCTGAACAGGCTGGAATCGACTGGATCGGTATCGAGAAGTCCGAAGAATACGTCGCAATGGCGGAAGAGAGGATCGCACACGCATTGAGCCGATTGTCGTGACGGTCATGACCGACGCCGATCTGTATGCCCGATTACGCGGCGTGCTAAAGAGGGGATGGGTCTATCTCCCTGATTATCCGGGATATGGGGGATCTGGCGCTCCTGGCAAGATTCTTGAAGAACTGCTGGGCATTGACGGAGGAAATTCGGACACGCCAGATGCAGGGAAGTGGGAGATCAAGTTTCATTCACGATCTGCTCTATTGACTCTCTTCCACCTTGAAGCCCTGCCCAAAGGTCACATGCACCACATGGTGCGCGAGTTCGGCTGGCAAGATGCGAAGGGAAGGACTAGTTTCCGACATACGATCCACGGGCGTTCCGAAAGAGGGTTTTATGTGGCCAATGAAAGCAACCGCATCACGGTTCGCAACAGTTCGGTAAGTGATATTGTCTGGCCACATTGGACGCATGATAGCCTGATTAATGCTTTTGCTGCAAAATTTCGACGCCTGATCGTGGTCAAAGGAACGAAGCGAAAGGACCAAGTGCGTTATGAAACTGCGCATCTGTACTGGGAGCCTCAGATTACACTATTTATAGAAGCCGTTGAACGTGGCATAGTAGCTATCGATTTTGATGCGCGGACGAACAACGGTCGTGGGTTGCGTAATCATGGAACTAAATTCCGTATCAAGTACGATGACCTGCACCACCTTTATCACCGTCGTCAAAAATTCGATTAGGTGCAACTAGGTATATAGGTCCCAAAATTATTCGGTAGCTGCTTGTTCATCCAGTTCGCTAGTTCTTCAGCAGCAGATATAAATTCTCCGTCGAACATCGCATGACGGAGCTCTTGTCTGGACAATTTGGCGACGTTCCGATTGATGCGATCAAATATATTATTGATTATTTTTTCGTCATCGGAGGGAATGTATTCAACGAAAAATCTGTAAGACCATATCGATTTCTTTAAATCGTCGTCTAGTTCTTTAAAGTATTGGCGATTATGCACTTGACGACACGAGTCGTAAAAACACCGTCTTTTAGTCGGTCTCGACCTCAAATTAGCTGTTGGTCTTGGCTCTAGGATAGGCGCTCACGCGTTTTGATTCTGTGTCGTTATCCGGCTCCTGCTCAGCACCTAACGCCTTTGCCATCATATCGTTGAATTCGGTTTCCTTCATCCGCATTTCGTCGGCGGGGTCGGTTTTTGTCTTTGGCATCCGATAAATCCTTTTGCGGTTGTCGATATCAAGGATCAAAACCTCATCGGGTTTTGAGCGTACAATGTACAGAATTCGGTAGTCCCCCGATCTCTCACGATACACCGGGTCACCTTCGGGCGTTTCTATGTCCTTCAAGCGCTTGCATGAAGCAGGAAAAGGGTTTTTGTGTAACGCTTTCGTGCGTTTTGTAATCTGCCTCCTGATCTTCGGCGGTAAGCCTTCGAGAAAATCGAGCGCGCGGTCTGTAAACGCGAAACCAACATAGGGCATCAGTCGCCCATCAACGCCGAAAGCCTTGTGTCGAGCGCATCGCCTGAAATGACAGCATCATTGCCATTTTCCACATTGGCAAGCCGCTCACGCGCGATCTGTGTGTCAAGCGCGTCTTCTGTATCATCTAATATCTGGTCCTCGACCACGGCGGCGCGGTGCAGATAGTCGTGAATACGGTCCAGCAACGCCTCTGTGTGCGGTAACGGAAAAGGTGCAATTCTATCTGGCGTGGCCTTTCTGCCGTAGCTGAACCGCCAGCGTTCATTTCGTACCGCAGCCGCAGCGACGTATAGCATCGCATGGGGAACATCGGGCTTAGGCAGTAGCAAAAGGCAATCGTCTGTGACTCCGCAAGGCCATTCCTGCACGTTTGCGACAGCAATAGAGCCAGTGCTGGGAACTGTGACAAACGGCGGCTGCAAAAGGTCATCGAAGTCATAGAAGCCGTAGCAGCCATTATCCATACCGCGAGAAGATATGATAAGAGACTGACCGGGCAGAAGCCCCTCTTTGCTGTGGAGTTCCCGCTGCCCGTATTTGATATCAAAATAGAAGCCAATCGTTCCTTCGGCTTTAGAGTGTGTGGTTTTGGTCTTGCGCTTGCGAGGGTTGGAGGTGTTTTCGACATTGAGCGTAACCAAATCCGCTGCATTCAAAGCAGTGAACGCGGTACGTGACCGTATGATCTCGCGCGCCGCCGTGTCGCCAAACGATTCAGGCATCTGGCGGGCGGGAATGTAAGCGCCGGGCGCAAAACTCAATTCCTTGTCGAGCACTGACCACCCCGAAAATCCAGGTTCCGTTTCAGAGCCGTGAAAATGATCCAGAGCCGCAGGGAGTTGGTTACCTTCGCAGACAATGCGAACTCCCTTTTTGAGCCGGAAGCCATCATTTTCTATTCTGGCGAAGAACACCTTTTTGTTGCTGGGGTGCGGTATGCCCTTGCGCAAATACACAATCGCAGTCGTCGCACTCGCATATGGTTGGAACAGATAGTCAGGCATCTGAACAACGGCTTCGAGAGTATTTTTCTTCAACAGATTCGACCGCCACTGTTTCACTTTGCCGCCCTTAACTAGCAGCGACTGCGGTATGACGGCTGTTAGTCGCCCGCCCTGCGCCAACCCCTCCAGCCCGCGATTGACAAAATTTTGAGTCGGCGCATCCGTTTTCTTGTGCGGATAGGGCGGGTTCATCAGGACAACCGTGGCCGTGCTGTCCGGGTATTCCGGGTCTGTGAATGCGTCCCCCCGATGAACTTGGGACGACCCGTCGCCGCGCAATATCATATTGGCTACGCAAAGTGCCGCCGTAACTGGTTCGTCATCGAACCCAATCAAGCAGTCCTGAACCAGCTTCACCATTTCGGAGCGCGAGATATGATGTTCGCGCGCAATTCGTTCCATCGCGGCGATAAGAAATCCACCTGTGCCGCATGTAGGGTCGAGAACCACATCGTCCCTTGTGACGCCAACCAGATCGGCGCAAAAATTGGCTATGTGGCGTGGGGTGAAATACTGACCTATCGTGTTTCCGCCAGCGTAGCGGAAAAACGTTTCGTAAAGCTGGCCCAGATAGTCGTGTTCTGCGGTTAGCACCTGAACGTTCAGCAGTTCCAGGATGCTGATTATCCGGCGCGCCTTTACGGCTAGTTTTTCGTTCGCTTCATCGACTAGCAGGCTCTTGGCCAGAATAGGTTTGCCAGCCTTCCAAAAAGCCTTCTCGCAAGCTTGGTTGATGTCGGACAGGATGTTGGCGGGGTCTTTCCTGATCGCGCCCTGCGACTGCCATAGCGCCAACATGCAGGCCCCTACAACCGATGGACGCGAGCGATCATTGACGCTGGATTCCCTCAAAAGACGATTTATCTCATCGGCGAATAGCGCCAAGACTTCCGGTGCCGGAACCGTTGGTCGGAGTTCGGGGGAAGCAGACGGAACCCGCATACGGTCGGTATCCAACCTGTTGGGTATCCAACCGATCGGATTGCCTTCGTAGGTCAGTGGTAGCCAAGCAGTGCCATTCCACTTGAACACCCGCACAGCGAAGTCGTCTTCGCTAGTTCCTGCGACAGCAACGGCAAGCGGGTTGTATCCAGCCTCCACACAAGCGTGACCGTATATTTCGGTCACTTCATGCACAGCCTTGTCAATATCACCCTTGGTCGCCTTGGCTTCGACAATGAGGGCCGGCTGCAATGTCTTTCGATCAACAACCACGGCTTCAGGCAAGCCACGGCCAATCATCGTGACCTTGCTTCGACGCAAGAAAACATCCTGTAAATGAGTGTGGTCTTTGTACTCGTGCTGGCGCAACATCTCGCCGTTAGGCGGGCGACGGCAATCCCATCCCTGCGCTTTGAGCAGTTCGGTAAGGAGGTGTTCGGCGCGGATTTCCGAAACGCGAGGCTGCGTCATTATTCCCCTGCCTTTGGGCGATACATAAGACGCTTTCCCTCAATGCGCAGAATGCCCTTTTTCGTACGCTCTCCATCGGTTTCTTTACGCGTGTTGTATTTGAAATCAAGTTCGGCGGGGTAAAGATGGAGATGCTGCCTGCTCACTTGGTGGTGCGTTCCGTCAAGACTCCGCTTGCTATTACCAAAGAACCCTTCGACGGTATTGGTGCTGACTGTGCGATCAGTACGGTAGTCGTAGTAGGCATACTCTTCGGCGGAATGGTTGACCCTTGAATGCGAGGCAAACCGCTTGCCAGCCTTATTGTAGAGCGGTGACTCGTCAGTGTTCAGATGAGCATCTTCGCTGACATGTTTGCGAAGGAGGGTGTCGATGGTTTTGCCGGTAACACGTTCGGCGACTGTCGATCTGACTTCGCCATCCCGTTGAACAAGAGAAACGATTGCAGTCTTGTTGCCTTTGTAACCGCGACCCTTCCCCTTGGCACGACCGCCAACATAAGTTTCGTCAGCTTCGACATCGCCCGTAAGTTGTCCGCCCGAGTCGATATCTTTGAGCGCAAACCGGATGCGGTGACAAAGAAAATGAGCGGTCCTGTAAGAACCAAGTTCAAGCTGACGTTGAAGTTGCGCCGCAGAAATCTGCGTTTTGCTGGCACACATCATATAGAACGCGATCAGCCACTTGTTCAGCGGAATTTTCGACGCTTCCATGACTGTGCCGACCGTAACCGTGAACGTGTCGCTGCACTCACCACACTTGTAGAGGCCGGGACGAGTGCCGGTTTTTGTGTTGGCCGTGCGCGCGTAAATCTTATCTTTGCTGCCGCAATGAGGACAAACCCGGCCATTAGGCCAACGGGTTTTCTCAAAGTATTCACGAGCCGCTTGCTCGGTCGAGTAGCGGCGCATGATCTCTACCAGGGTAAGGTCTTTTTCACTGGACATGCCCCAATCTAACGAAAACGAGTGGTGTCGTCAAGTGCATAATCGCCAAAATATTTACCACGAATACTTGTGTTGGTTGCGATTTCCGGGACCGGAAACACGTTGCCTACGAACTCAATCATTGTCGTGAGACGTTGTTTGCCATCGACAACGCCATACTTGGAAACACCTTCGGAAGAAGTGTCTCTGAATAGAAAGATCGCCGGACACGGGTAGTTGTTCAGGACAGTATCAATAAAGTAGTCCTTGTAATTCTGGCTCCAGACGCTTCTGCGCTGATACGGAGGATCCAGTTCCAACAGGCTTCTGGTGTGCAAATCCCAGAACCATCCGAAGTTTTCAAAGTTCGACTCTCTGTGCATCTTCGCGCGAACTCTCTCTATCAGAAATAGAATTTAACGTAGTATTTTCGCCTAATAGGCTCAAGGCCCGCGCCGCGCGCGGCGTTTGCGCCCGCCTCTACCGGATTGCGGCTTCTTGGTCATGTTGGCCTTGGTGCGGGCCGCGCGCTGGGCTGCCAGAATCTTGCCCGCGCCCTCGGCCGTGCCATCGCCGCCTTCGCGCCAGGGTGAACCGTCCAGATCCGCGCCCATCGATGCCAGTTCCTGGGCTTCCAGGCGTTTGATTTCGTCGCGCAGGCGCGCAGCCTCCTCGAACTCCAGGTCGGCCGCGGCGATCTGCATGCGTTGTTCGAGTTCGGCGATGTGGGTCTGTAAATCCTTGCCCACGAGATGCTCGGTCTCGTCATCCTCGATCTCGACCGTCACCCGGTCGCGCTCGAACACGGATTGCAGGATGTCGGTGATGTTGGAGCGGATCGATTCCGGCGTGATGCCGTTCTCGGCGTTATACGCCTCCTGCTTCTTGCGCCGGCGGGCGGTCTCGTCGAGCGCGGCCTTCAGGCTGTCGGTCATCACATCGGCATACAGGATCACCCGGCCGTCCACGTTGCGCGCCGCGCGGCCGATGGTCTGCACCAGGGATGTCTTGGAGCGCAGATAACCCTCCTTGTCGGCATCGAGGATCGCGACCAGGGCGCATTCGGGAATATCCAGCCCCTCGCGCAGCAGGTTGATGCCGATCAGGATGTCGAAGGCGCCGAGACGCAGGTCGCGCAGAATCTCGATCCGCTCGAGGGTCTCGATGTCCGAATGCATGTAGCGGACCCGCAGGCCCTGCTCGTGCATATACTCGGTCAGGTCTTCCGACATCCGCTTGGTCAGGGTGGTGACCAGCACCCGGTGGCCCTTGGCCGCGACCTCCCGGCATTCGGCGATCAGATCGTCCACCTGGGTCTCGACCGGGCGGATGATGCAGACCGGGTCGGTCAGGCCCGTGGGCCGCACGACCTGCTCGGCGAAGACGCCGCCGGTCTGCTTCAGCTCCCAGTCGCTCGGGGTAGCCGAGAGGTAGATGGTCTGGGGCCGCATCTCGTACCACTCCTCGAACTTGAGCGGCCGGTTGTCGACGCAGGACGGCAGGCGGAAGCCGAAATCGGCAAGCGTGCCCTTGCGCGCCAGATCGCCCCGGAACATGCCGCCCAGCTGGGGCACGGTGATGTGGGATTCGTCGACGAACAGCAGCGCGTCGGATGGCAGATATTCGAACAGGGTGGGCGGCGGCTCGCCCGGCTTGCGGCCCGTCAGATGCCGGGAGTAATTCTCGATCCCGGGGCACGACCCGGTGGCCGCGATCATCTCCAGATCGAAGGTGGTGCGCTGTTCGATGCGCTGGGCCTCGAGAAGTTTGCCCTCGCCATGGAGCTGCTTGAGGCGGACCGCGAGCTCGTCCTTGATGGTCTTGCCGGCCTGCAGCAGGGTCGGCTTCGGCGTAATGTAGTGGGAGTTGGCGAACACGGTGATCCGCTCGAGATTGCCCATGGTCGTGCCCGTCAGGGGGTCGAACTCCCGAATCGACTCGATCTCGTCGCCGAACAGGGACAGGCGCCAGGCCCGATCGTCGAGATGGGCCGGGAAGATCTCGACCGTGTCGCCGCGCGAGCGCAGCGTGCCCCGGAAGAAGGCGGCGTCGTTGCGCCGATATTGCAGCTCGGTCAGGTCGCGCAGAATCTGGGTCCGGTCGACCTTGTCCCCGACCTGATAGACCTTGGTCATCTTGAGATAGGATTCCGCGTCGCCGATGCCGTAGATGCACGACACCGAGGCGACGATCACCACGTCGCGACGCTCGAACAGGGCGCGGGTCGCGGCATGACGCATCCGGTCGATCTGCTCGTTGATCGAGGATTCCTTCTCGATATAGGTGTCCGACCGGGCGACATAGGCTTCCGGCTGGTAGTAGTCGTAGTAGGAGACGAAATACTCGACGGCGTTGTTCGGGAAGAAACTCCGCATCTCCGCGAAAAGCTGCGCCGCCAGGGTCTTGTTCGGCGCCAGGATCAGCGCCGGCCGGTCGGTCTCGGCGATGACATGGGCCATAGTGAAGGTCTTGCCCGAGCCGGTCACACCCAGCAGCACCTGGTCCATCTCCGCACCGTTGGCGCCGTCGATCAGGTCGGCAATGGCCTGGGGCTGATCCCCCGCGGGCGTGTAGTCGGAGACCAGCTCGAATCCCGCCGGGCCCGCGCCCGCCGGGTGATCTTCGGCGAAGACACGGCGCTGCTGCGGTTCGACCAGCGGCAGGTATTTGGCCTGGATTTCAGCGAGATCAGCCATGGCTCCTATATAGGGCGCGCAGGTGCGCGATGGCCAGTCCGGGTGCAGTTAATCCCGGTGGAGAAGTTGATTCAGATCAATGAAGGGGCACGGGTACGCGGGCAGATTGTTGGAAATTCAACAAGGAGCTTCGCCATGCCTTTCGAAAACATCATCGTCCTGGGAATCGTCACTGCCGGCATGCTCGCGTTCGGCGTCGTGGCAGGTTGGCTTACCTGGGAAAGCGGCAAGCAGCGCAAGATCGAACGACATCAGGCTGCCGCCGAATAGTCCTATTACCCTGGCGCCAGCAGGGGGAAAGGCGCGGCGCGGGCATGTCCCGCGCCGAACTGTATCCGGGGAAGAGTTTCACACAGATGTTTGGGACAGACCGGCTTGCGCAGAATCCGGACGGGGATTAGGTTCTGCGCCCGCAGACCAGATCTTCGAAGCAACCCCGAACCGGACAAAATCCGATGGCTCTCCTTGCCGAACGTTTGAGCAGTATCAAACCCTCGCCGACGATCGCGATCAACACCCTGTCCCAGGAGCTCAAGGCCCAGGGGCGCGACGTGATTGGCCTCGCGGCGGGTGAACCCGATTTCGATACACCCCAGAACATCAAGGACGCCGCCGCGCGCGCCATGGCCGAAGGCAAGACCAAATATGTCGCGCCGGCGGGTATTCCAGAGCTGCGCGAGGCCATCTGCGACAAGCTCAAGGCAGACAATGAGCTCGACTATGAGCCGGGCCAGATTCATGTCGGCTGCGGCGGCAAGCAGACCATCTACAACGCCCTGTTCGCGACCCTGAATCCGGGCGACGAGGTGATCGTGGCGGCACCCTACTGGGTGTCCTACGCAGACATCTCCCTGCTCTGCGAGGGTGTGCCGGTGGTGGTCAACACCACCCAGGAAACCGGCTTCAAGATCACGCCCGAGGCGCTCGAGGCGGCGATCACGCCGAAGACCAAGTGGCTGATGATGAACTCGCCCTGCAACCCGTCGGGCGCGGCCTACACGGCCGCCGAGCTCAAGGCGCTGGGCGAGGTGCTGTTGCGCCATCCCCATGTCTGGATCATGCCCGACGATATGTACGAGAAGATCGTCTATGACGATTTTGAATTCACGACCATCGCCCAGGTGGTGCCGGAGTTGTATGACCGCACCCTGACCCTGAACGGCCTGTCCAAGGCCTATTGCATGACCGGCTGGCGGGTCGGCTATGCCGCGGGTCCGGTGGAGCTGATCAAGGCGATGAACATGATCGCTTCCCAGTCGACCACCTCGACCTCGACGATTTCCCAATGGGCAGCGGTCGAGGCGCTGCGCGGCCCGCAGGACTTCATCGCCGAGCACAACAATGTGTTCAAGGAACGCCGCGATCTGGTCGTATCGATGCTGAACCAGGCCAACGGGATCGAATGCGCCACGCCCGAAGGCGCGTTCTACGTCTATCCGTCGGCGGCGGGCATGCTCGGCAAGAAGACGCCGGACGGCGAGATGCTGAACAGCGACGAAGACGTGGCCAAGTATCTGCTCGGATCCGAAGGGGTCGCGGTGGTGCATGGCGAGGCGTTCGGCCTGTCGCCCCATTTCCGGATCTCTTACGCCACGGCGACGGAAAAGCTGGAAGACGCCTGCACGCGCATCCAGCGGGCCTGCGGCGCGCTCAGCTAAAAACCTTAAACACGCCGCGTTGTGTTGGCGTGAACGGGGAATCGCACTAGCCTCCGTGTGC
This sequence comes from Alphaproteobacteria bacterium, assembly GCA_965205535.1. GTDB lineage: Bacteria > Pseudomonadota > Alphaproteobacteria > UBA6615 > UBA6615 > UBA8079. Next base: position 1,792,814 of record CBDBHH010000005.1, read on the forward strand.
CTGCGCCTGACGCGGCAAGCTGTTCGTGACAAAGTGGGGAATTTTGTCGGTTCGCGCACGGTCCCTCGGGATCATTGCCTTTTGCACCATCGCCACCATGGCGTTGTGGTTCTCGGCCTCGGCCGTGGTGCCGGCCTTGCGGGAAAGCGTCGGGTTGCCGCCACTGATCGCGTCCCTGTTTACAAGTTCGGTGCAGGCCGGATTCGTGGTCGGCACAATTGTCAGCGCGCTTTTCAATCTGGCTGACCGTTTCGATCCGCGTCGGTTTTTCATGGCGTCGGCCCTGACGGCGGCGGGTGCGAACGCGCTTATCCTCGCCTTCGAGCCGGCCTCGTTCGCCGTGATCGGGCTTCGCTTCGTGACCGGTATCTGCATGGCCGGGATTTATCCCGTGGGACTGAAACTCGCCGCCAGCTGGGCGCGGGGCAATATGGGCCTGATGCTCGGCGGGCTTGTCGGCGGGCTCACCCTCGGTTCTGCCGCGCCTCATCTGTTCAATGCGCTGGGCGGCATCGATTGGGTGTTCACCATCGCCGCCACATCGATCTCGGCCGCGGCCGCAGGGGTAGCGATCCTTTGGGTGGAGGAGGGACCGAACACGGCCAAGCGTCCGCCCTTTCGGCTGGACGCCGCCTTCCGCGCCTGGACCGACCGCGGTCTCCGACTGGCCAATATCGGCTATCTCGGTCACATGTGGGAGCTCTATGCGATGTGGGCGTGGATCGGGGTGTTCCTCGATGCCAGCTTCCGGTTGACCCTTGGCGGCGATGCCAACACCGCGGCGCTCGCCGCCCTGGTGACCTTCGTGGTGATGGGGGCCGGGGCGCTTGGCTGCATCGGCGGCGGGGTTCTGTCAGACCGGTTCGGGCGAACCACCGTGACCATCTGGGCGATGGCCGTCAGCGGTGTCTGTTCGCTCGCGGTCGGCTTCCTGTTCGGGGGTGCGGTCTGGCCGCTGGTGGCGCTGTGCATCGTGTGGGGGGTGACGGTGGTGGCGGACTCGCCGCAATTTTCCGCGAGTACCGCCGAGCTGTCCGAACCAGCCTATGTGGGCACGATGCTGACCGTCCAGACCAGCATGGGCTTCCTGTTGACCCTGATCACCATCCACCTGGTGCCGCTGATGGTCGATCTGGTCGGCTGGCGATTCGCCTTCGTGATCCTGGCGCCGGGGCCGTTCATCGGGATCATCGCCATGTGGCGCCTGCGCCAAAGCCCCGATGCCGCCCGGATGGCGGGCGGGCGGGGGTGATTTGGGTAAAAATCTGCGCCAACCCATTGTAATCTGAGGTTTCCGGTCTATATTTAGAATTGTTCTAAACAAAGACCGAAGCACGAGACAGAGGAGCAGGTCATGTCAGAGAATCCCGGCCAGATTGGCGTCAATATCGGCATCCCCGAGGACCAGCGTCGCGACATCGCCGACGGACTGTCCCGCCTGTTGGCAGACACCTACACGCTGTATCTCAAGACCCATAATTTCCACTGGAACGTCACCGGCCCGATGTTCAACACGCTGCACACCATGTTCGAGGCGCAGTACAACGAGCTGGCCCTGGCGGTGGACGAGATCGCCGAGCGTATCCGTGCGCTGGGATTCCCGGCGCCGGGCAGCTACGCAGCGTTCTCGGAACTGTCGTCGATCCCCGAGGCCGAGGGCGTGCCCGGGGCGTCGGACATGATCAAGCAGCTCGCAGAGGGCCAGGAAACGGTCGCCCGCACCGCGCGTGAGGTTTTCAGCGGGGCGGACGAGGCGAATGACCAGCCGACGGCCGATTTGTTGACCCAGCGCATGAACCTGCACGAAAAGAACGCCTGGATGCTGCGCAGCTTCCTCGCCTAACTGTTCTTACCAGCGCGAAAAACAGGCCGGGTACCTGTGGGTGCCCGGCTTTTTTTGTCCGCAGATCCGTTTCGGCTTGATATTTCGTTACTGTCACGTTATATATATTGTGACAGTAACGAAAAGGAGTCATATCATGACCCAGGAAACCAACAAGCAAGAGACCGAACCCATGGGGCGTCCCCCAATCAATGAAGCACCGATGACAGGGGCCGAACGCCAGCGTCGCCGGCGACATCGGCTGCGCAGTGAGCCCTGGAACGATCCGCGGTCGCTCGCCTGGGCCGTCGTGGCCGCGGTGCGAGACCTGCAAACCGACGAGGCGTCGCCCCTCTTAGATGAGACCGTGGCGGCGATCATTGCGCACGCAACCACCACGCTCTCGGCAGAAGCCGAAAGTGACGATGCGGCAGATGCCGCGAGCGCGGCACTGACGCGGTTTCTCGATCCTGACCAGCCTTTGCCAGAACGCCGCCGCCGCGGCCGTCATGGTGGCCGGGGCCACAGGTCCGGTGGGCGTCACCGCCGCCGTGAGGGAAGTCACACGCCCGACAACGACTGATCGTGCGGCGCAGCGTTGCACCAGCGGTTCTGGCGCCTATATTGAACGGCACCAACCGAGCATCCGAACGGGAGACGAACATGGCCGACCTCGATACCCAGACCCAGACCGAGCTGGAAGCAGCCGCCTTCCGCACCCTGGTGCAGCATCTGCGCGATCATCCGGAAGTCCAGAATATCGATCTGATGAACCTGGCCGACTTCTGCCGGAATTGCCTGTCCAAATGGTACAAGGCGGCGGCCGACGAGAAGGGGGTCGAACTCGACTATGATGCCGCCCGCGAGCTCGTCTACGGCATGCCTTATGCCGAGTGGAAGGACAGACACCAGACCGAGGCGACACCCGAGCAGCTCGCCAGGATGAAGGAAAAGGCCGGGCACTGACCCGCGCGACCGAGGATATCGCCGCCGTTATCATCGACGACGCGGCGCCCACCGACCCGGATGCCCTGTGGTGCCGGGACCGCTATTTCGACGAACTGAAGGCCCGCTTCGACGGCGGGTTTGACGCCGGCCCCGGCGGGGCGGGTGGCGCCGACGGGGATGCCGACATGGCCGCCCCGCTGGGTCGGTTTGTGATCGCCCGTATCGAAACGCGCCCGGTCGGGTGCGGCGGTCTGGTATTCCGCAGGCCCGATACGGGTCCCCACTTCGCCGAGATCAAGCGCATGTGGGTCGACGACACCCTGCGCGGCATGGGGGCCGGATACCGGATACTCGATGCGCTCGAGGCTGCCGCTCGCGACATGGGGGTCGACCGGGCGAGGCTCGATTCAAACCGGGCCCTGACCGAGGCCCATGCGCTCTACCGACGCTGTGGCTATGAAGATATCCCGCGCTACAACGACAACCTCTACGCCCATTTCTGGTTTGAAAAGCATCTCGGCTGATCGGTGCGGGAGGGGTTTTGCACAGGCCATGGACAAGGTCCCTTTGCCTTTCCACAGGCGATTGGGTTAAACGCCGTGGCGTCGCCGATACGCGCGGCGCCATTCGTTTTCGGAGAGAATTTGATGTCGGACACCGGTGGAATTGCGGCCGATCGCCTGCGCAGCTTTATCGAGCGCGTCGAGCGGCTGGAGGAAGACCGCGCCAACCTGAACGCGGACATCCGCGAGGTCTTTTCGGAGGCCAAGTCGGCTGGTTTCGATGCTAAGACGATGCGCCAGATCGTGCGCCTGCGAAAGCTCGAGCCGGCCGAACGCCAGGAACAGGAGCATCTGCTCGAGGTCTACAGGAACGCCATCGGCTTCTAGCCGCCGCGCGGCGCGCAGCGTCTATTCGGCCGCCTTCGCCTGGGGTGCGTTCGGGTCGCGGAACGCCCGCAGCAGGGCGGCCTCTTCCGTCCTGGCCTTGGCCAGATGCTCTTCCTTCACATGGCCGTAGCCGCGGATATGTTCCGGGATCGATGCAATCGCGACCGCCAGGTCATGGTTGTTCCGGTTGAGCCCGTCGCAGATGTTCGCGATCACCTTTTCATAGCCGGCGATCAGCTGGCGTTCCTGCTTGCGTTCGGCCGAGCGGCCGAAGGGATCGAAGGCGGTGCCGCGCAGGAATTTCAGGCCCGCGAGCGCGCGGAACGCGGTCATCATCCAGGGGCCGAACTCCTGCTTCAGCAATTCGCCCGTCTCCGGGTCGCGCTTGGCGAACAGGGGCGGGGCCATGTGGAATTTGAGCTTGTAGTCGCCCTCGAACTGGTCGTGCAGCTTGCGGGCGAACTGGCCGTCGGTATACAGCCGCGCCACCTCATACTCGTCCTTGTAGGCGAGCAGCTTGTAGTAGTAGCGCGCCACCGCGCCCGCGAGGCCCACCGCGCCCTTGGCCTTGTCGGCCTCGGCCTTCTGCACCCGCACCACCAAATCCTTGTAGCGCCGCGCATAGGTCTCGTTCTGGTATTCGGTCAGGAACCGAATACGGCGTTCGACCACATCTTCCAGGGTCGAGGCGATGTCGGGTGCCTGCAGGCGCAGCGGTGTCACCGGCTCTGCAGCCCGCTCGACGCGTGCTTCGTCAACGGCGGCCCGGCGTCCCCACAGGAAGGCAGACCGGTTGAAATCCACCGCCACGGCATTCAGCTCGATCGCCTGATCGAGAGCATCACCGGAGATGGGGATCAGGCCCTTCTGCCAGGCATAGCCAAGCATGAAGAGATTGGTCGCGATCGAATCACCCAGAAGCGCGGTCGCATAGCGCGTGCCGGCGACAAAGTCGGCAGCAGCCTCGCCCACGGCGACCTGGATGGTCTGACGCATCTCCGGCGCGTTGATGTTGAAGTCCGGGTCGCGGGTGAAGTCGCCGGTCACCGTCTCGTGGCTGTTAATCACCGCTTGGGTCTGGCCGGGTTGCATGCGGGCCACCGCATCCGCCCCCGCGGCCACGACCAGATCGCAACCAAGCACGAGGTCGGCGCTGCCCGCCGCGATCCGCACGGCGTGCAGGTCTTCCGGGCTCTCGCCGATGCGCACATGGCTGATGACCGCGCCGCCCTTCTGGGCGAGCCCGGTCATGTCGAGCACGGACACCCCGCGGCCCTCGATGTGCGCAGCCATGCCGAGCAGGGCGCCGATGGTCACCACGCCGGTGCCGCCGACGCCGGTGACGAGGATGCCGTAGGGGTCGTTCAGGTCTGGCAGGGTGGGCTCGGGCAGCTCAACGCTGTCGAACGCCGTGTCGGCGCCGGCAGGGGTGGCGTTGTCCGGCCGGCGCAACTGGCCACCCTCGACGGTGACGAAGCTGGGGCAGAAGCCTTTTACGCAGGAGAAATCCTTGTTGCAGCTCGACTGGTCGATCGCCCGCTTGCGGCCGAATTCGGTCTCGACCGGCACCACCGACAGGCAGTTCGACTTGACCGAGCAGTCGCCGCAGCCCTCGCACACGGCCTCGTTAATCATCACCCGCTTGGCCGGGTCCGGGAAGGTGCCGCGCTTGCGCCGGCGGCGTTTTTCGGCCGCACAGGTCTGGTCATAGACCAGCACCGAGACGCCGGGAAATTCGCGTAGGTCGCGCTGCACCTGGTCCAGCTCGTCGCGGTGATGGATGGAGACACCATGCGCAAACGGCGCGCCGGTCGGATATTTATCCGGCTCGTCGCTGACCACGACGATGCGTTTCACGCCCTCGGCCTCGACCTGGCGGGTGATCGCGGGAACCGTAAGAGGGCCGTCGACCTGCTGGCCGCCGGTCATGGCTACCGCGTCGTTGAACAAGATTTTGTAAGTGATGTTTACATCGGCCGCGACCGCCTGGCGGATCGCCATATAGCCGGAGTGGTAATAGGTGCCGTCGCCCAGATTGACGAAGACATGGTCGTCATTGCTGAACGGTGCCTGGCCGACCCAGGTCACGCCTTCGCCCCCCATATGGGTGAAGGTCTGGGTGTCCCTGTCCATCCATAGTGACATGAAATGGCAACCGATTCCGGCCAGCGCGCGGCTGCCCTCGGGCACCTTCGTGGACGTGTTGTGGGGGCAGCCCGAGCAGAAATACGGGATGCGCTTGGCGGTCGGTGGCTGCTGGGCCAGGGAGGCTTCTTTCCGTTCCAGGAAGGCCTGGCGTTCCTCGATGTTGGCATCGGTGTGCCAGCGGCCAAGGCGCTTGGCGATGACCATGGCGATCTGCGCCGGGCTTAGCTCGCCCGAGGAGGACAGCATCCATTCGCCGTTCTCGTCGGACTTGCCGACGACGCGCGGGCGCACATCGGCGCGCCAGTGGAACAACTGTTCCTTGAGCTGATCTTCCATCAGCGCGCGCTTTTCCTCGACGACCAGAATTTCTTCCATGCCCTCGGCAAATTCGCGCACGCCCTCCCGCTCCAGCGGCCAGGGCATCGCGACCTTGTAGATGCTGATGCCCACATCGACGGCCATCTCTTCGGTGATGCCCAGATCATCAAGGGCCTGGCGCACGTCAAGGTAACTCTTGCCCGTGGTGACGATGCCGAGGCGTTTTTTCGGGCTGTCGATGACCGTTTTGTCGAGCCGGTTTGCCCGGGCGAATGCCAACGCGGCGTCCAGCTTGTATCTGTGGAGGCGTTCCTCCTGGACCAGGAACTCGTCGGGCCAGCGGATGTTGAGGCCGCCCTCGGGCATGGTGACATCCGTCGGCAGCGTGATGTTCACCCGGTGGGGATCGACATGGACCGATGCGGAACTGTCCACCGTCTCGGCAATGGTCTTGTAGGCGACCCAGCAGCCAGAGAAGCGCGACATGGCCCAGCCATAAATACCCAGGTCGAGAAACTCCTGCACGCCGGCCGGGTTCAGCACCGGAATCATCGCGTCGACGAAGGCATATTCCGACTGGTGCGCCGTCGTGGAGGATTTGCAGGTGTGGTCGTCGCCGGCCAGCAGCAGCACGCCGCCATGGGCCGAGGAGCCGGCGAGATTGCCATGCTTGAAAACGTCACCCGAGCGGTCGACGCCCGGACCCTTGCCGTACCACATGGAGAAAATGCCCTGATGCTTGGCATCGGGGTAGAGATTGAGCTGCTGGGTACCCCAGATGGCGGTGGCCGCCATATCCTCGTTGACCCCGGGGCGGAACACGATGTTGTTCCGCTCCAGAAACGGCTTGGCCCGGGCCATCTGCTGGTCGAGAGCGCCGAGCGGGGAGCCGCGGTAGCCGGTGACATAGGCCGCGGTGTCGAGGCCCGCAGCGGCGTCGCGCTGGCGCTGGATCATCGGCAGGCGCACCAGCGCCTGGGTCCCGGTGAGGTAAACGCGACCCGATTCGAGGGCGTATTTATCGTCGAGGCTGACGGCGGTCTCGGCCATGAATGTCTCTCCCTGTGGGGCCGCTGGAGCGGCCTCGAACAGAAATGTAAGCATTACTGTCCTATTTGTCTATTCACCGTCACGCATCTGTGCGCTGGAATGACGAACGGGACCTGTTCGGTTTCCATTGTGCTTGTTTCATCGGGCGGCGTGCAATCATCGCCGGTCTCATTTATATGATCGGTTGAACATGCGTGTGGGCATGGACCTGAAGACGCAAGCGGATTTCGTGAAGTTATGACAGTTCTTTTGACCGGTGCGGCCGGTTTCATTGGTATGCATGTCAGCCTGGCGTTGCTCGCCCGGGGCGAGACCGTCGTCGGCATCGACAACCTCAATGACTATTACGATGTCAGCCTGAAGGAAGCGCGGCTGGCCCGGCTGACGACCCACGAGAATTTTTCCTTCGTGCGCGGCGATATCGCCGATCTCGACACCGTCATGGCGGCGTCCAAGGGTGTGGACCGGATCGTTCATCTCGCCGCTCAGGCAGGCGTGCGCTACAGCATGGAAAATCCGGGCGCCTATATTCAGGCCAATATCGTCGGTCACATGAACATGCTTGAGGCCGCACGCGCGCTTGGCGACGGGTTGCGTCACATGGTCTACGCCAGCTCCTCGTCGGTCTATGGCGGCAACACCAAGCTGCCGTTTTCGGTGGAAGACCAGGTCGACAATCCCGTGTCGCTCTACGCGGCGACCAAAAAATCCGATGAGTTGATGAGCAACGCCTACGCGGTCACCTACGGGATTCCGCTGACCGGTCTGCGTTTCTTCACGGTTTATGGCCCCTGGGGGCGGCCGGACATGTCGGCCTACATTTTTACCCGCAAGATCGTGGACGGCGACCCGATCCCGGTGTTCAACAATGGCGATATGCAGCGCGACTTCACCTATGTCGATGACATCGTCTCGGGCGTGCTTTCGGTCCTTGATCTACCCGCAAAACCGAACGCGGACGGCAAGCCGGCGCACCGGGTCTACAATCTGGGAAACAATCAGTCCGAGCAGTTGATGCGCTTTATCGGCGTGATCGAGGACGCGCTTGGTACCAAGGCCGAGATCGACTTCCAGCCCATGCAACCCGGCGATGTGCAGGCGACATATGCGGACATCGGCGCCAGCCAGCGCGATTTCGGTTTCGAACCCAAGACACCGATTGATGTTGGCATTCCGAACTTTGTGGCCTGGTTCCGCGAGTTCCACGGCTAGCCCGAAACCGGGTTAACTCCGTGCGCGGCCATACAGCGCCTCCAGGCGCTCCCCGTAGATCTCCCTGATCACGTGCCGCCGGATTTTCAGTGACGGCGTCATGAGGCCGTTCTCGGTGGTGAACGCCTCATCCGCGATGATGAATCTCCGGACCTGTTCGATGGGGCCCAGGCGTTCGTTGGCCTGGTCCAGCGCCTTGCGAAGACGTTCATGGAAGGCTTCGGAATCGGCGAGCGCTGCGAGGTCGGCCTCCCGGTCATGCTCCGATGTCCAGGTGCGAATGAAATCGTCGTCGGGCACCAGCACCGCGACCAGATGCGGGCGCTTGTCGCCATAGACCATCGCCTGGTTGATCTCGGCCTCGAACACCAGCGCGCCCTCGACGCGCTGGGGCGAGACATTGTCGCCGCCGGAATTGACGATGATGTCTTTCTTGCGATCGGTGATCTTGATGTAGCCGTCGTCGTCCAGCACGCCGATGTCGCCGGTGTGCACCCAGCCGTCGCGCAGGGTTTCCGCTGTCAGGTCCGGCGCGTTCCAGTAGCCTTGCATGGTCAGCTCGCCCTTGATCAGGATCTCGCCATCCTCGGCGATGCGCAGCTCCACACCGGGAAAGGCCGGGCCGACCGTGTCGATCTTGATCTTCGAGGGTGGATTGGCGCTGACAACCGGCGCCGTCTCGGTCTGGCCATAGCCCTGGAGCAGGCGCACGCCCAGCGCCAGGAAGAAGACCCCGATATCGTAGTTGAGCGGTGCGCCGCCGGAGACGAACGCCTTGAGTCGGCCGCCGAAACGTTCGGAGACTTTCTTGCGCACCAGCTTGTCGAGGATCGAATCCTGTAGCCGTTCGGCCATCGACAGGCCGGCCGCACCCGCTTCATAGCGTTTGATGCCCAGTGAAACGGCCTTGCGGAAAAGCTTTTCAGACAGCCCACCCTTGCGCTCCACCCCCGCCATGATCCGCTGATGCATGGATTCATAAAGCCGCGGCACGGCGGTCATGATCGTGGGGTGAATTTCGCCCATGTTGGCAGCGAGCTTGTCCACGCTCTCGGCGTAATAGACCTGGGCGCCGATCGAGATCGGGAAGTAGAGCCCCGCCGTATGCTCATAGGAGTGGCTCAGCGGCAGGAACGACAGGAAGGTCTCGCTGTCCATCTCCAGAAGATTGTCTGCCGCAAACAGGTGATAGGCGCCGACGCAATTGCACAGGATCGCCCCGTGGCTGAGCATCACTCCCTTGGGCGCGCCGCCGGTGCCGGACGTGTAGATCAGGCATGACGTATCGGTGCGCGCCGTCTGGTCGATCACGGCGGCGACGTCGTCGTCGGTCTCCGCGCCGGAATCGTAGAGATCGCGCCAGTTGATGATGACAATGCCATCGCTCTCGCCACCGGCGCCTTCCATTGTGATGACGGTCTTGATGGTGCCGGTGTTACGGATCGCCGGCAGCAGGCGTTCGGCCAACTGCTCGCTGGACACGACGGCGACACGCGGATCGCAGTCGGTGATGATGTGGATGTGGTCGGCCACCGTGTTGGTCGTATAGGCAGGCACGGTCACGCCGCCGGCAGACATGATGGCGAGATCGGCCAGGCCCCATTCGGGTCGGTTTTCCGACACCAGCATGACCCGGTCGCCCCGCTCGACACCGATGCGCCGTAGCCCGCGGGAAACTGCGCTCACCGTGTCGCGTGCTTCATGCCAGGAAACGGGTTGCCAGGCATCGAAGCGCCTGGACCAGAACATCGCGTCGTCGCCGCGCGCCTCGGCCTTGTCGAAAAACATTTGCGGCAGGTTCTGCCAGTGTTCGTAGCGTTCGGCGTAATCCATCGCGTTTACCCTGATTTCCGGTCGTTTCGGCGGGCGCACAAGCACGTGAAATTCCCGATGAGCGCTTGTTGCGCGCTTCAATGGACCCTATCTCTTGATGTGATTCAAGGAGCAGTCGACATGTCCGCAAAAACCCCCGTCCCATCTCCGCTTTGGGCCCCAGAAGGAAGTCCCGCGCGGGCCAAGCGCGAGAAGCTGCCCGAATGGGATCTGACCGATCTGTTTCCGTCGCCCGACAGCCCGGAGCTTGCCAAGGCGATCGAGGCGTCACGCACGGATGCAAAGGCGTTCGAGACCCGTTATCAGGGAAAGCTTGCGGATCTCAAAGGCAATGGCCTGGCCGCGGCCATTTCCGAGTATGAGGCGGTCGACGAGGCGTTGTCGCGGGTCATGAGCTACGCCGGGCTGCTGTATGCCGGTGACATGACCGACCCCGAGAACGGGAAATTCATGCAGTCGATGCAGGAAACCGTGACGGAGATTTCGTCGCATCTTCTGTTCTTCGCGCTGGAGATCAACCGAATCGAGGATGACCGCCTCGAAACCCAGCTGGGAGAATCCGAAGCCCTGCAGCGCTATGCGCCCTGGCTGCGCGAGAGCCGGTCCTATCGTGACTATCAGCTCGACGATCAACTCGAGAAATTGTTGCTCGAAAAGAGTGTCGCGGGGCGCGCCGCCTGGAATCGCCTGTTCGACGAAACCATGGCGGATCTCCGCTTCGACGTCGAATTGCCGACCGGCAACCGGGAAATGACCAGTGCGGAGGTGCTCAATCTTCTGTCGGATGGCGACGGAGCGGTCCGCAAGGCTGCGGCCAAATCCCTCGGCGCCGTGCTCGGTGCGAACGCGCGAACCTTCACCCACATCACGAATACGCTCGCGAAGGACAAGGAGATCGAGGACAAGTGGCGCGGGTTTGCGCGTCCGGTCTCCAGCCGAAACCTCTCGAATGTGGTCGAAGACGAAGTGGTCGATGCGCTGGTGACGGCCGTGCGGGGTGCCTATCCCGACCTGTCCCATCGCTACTACACGCTGAAGGCGAAATGGTTCGGCGTCGACCAACTCGACTATTGGGATCGCAACGCACCGCTGCCTGACGACGACGACTCGACCATCCATTGGGGCGACGCGGTCACCAAGGTCCTGGATGCCTATGGCCAGTTCTCGCCGGCGCTGGCCGACGTTGCGCAGAAGTTTTTCGACAATGACTGGATCGACACGCCGGTCCGGCCGGGCAAGTCACCCGGCGCATTCGCGCATCCGACCGTGCCCAGCGCCCATCCCTATTTGCTGCTCAACTATCAGGGCAAGACCCGCGACGTGATGACCCTGGCTCATGAACTGGGCCACGGCGTGCATCAGGTGCTTGCGGGCGGGCAGGGGCATCTGATGTCGGATACCCCGCTGACCCTGGCCGAGACGGCCTCCGTGTTCGGTGAAATGCTGACCTTCCGCAAACTTCTGGCAGAGGCGGACGATCCCAAGCTGCGCAAGACGATGCTCAGCTCGAAGGTCGAGGACATGATCAACACCGTGGTGCGCCAGATCGCGTTTCACGAGTTCGAACGCCGGTTGCATGACAAACGCGCCGAGGGCGAGCTCCTCACTGATGAAATCTGCGAGATCTGGATGGAGATCCAGGCGGAGAGTCTCGGCCCGGCCATCCGCTTCGAGGATGAGTACAAGTATTTCTGGACCTACATCCCCCACTTCATTCATTCGCCCTTCTATGTCTACGCCTACGCCTTCGGAGACTGCCTGGTGAATTCGCTCTACGGCGTCTATGAGGGTTCAGCGGATGGCTTTGCCGAGCGCTATCTCGACATGCTGCGGGCGGGCGGGACGCTCCGCCACAAGGAGCTTCTCGCACCCTTCGGTCTGGACGCGTCCGATCCTGCCTTCTGGCAGCGCGGGCTGGATGTCATTTCCGGTCTCATCGACGAACTCGAGGCGCTGGAAGCGTGATTTGTGAACTTCGCGCGATGACCCATGGTGGATGACGAGCGCGCGACCGTGCGTGGCCGGGTTGGCCGCTACGGCCGGGTCGGCGCCGCGGTCGGCGGTGCGGCGTTCCGCATGGCCGGGCAGCGCTATCTCGGTCGCCCGGCGGACCCCGAGCGCAACGCGGCAGACCTGAAAGCCGCGCTGGGCGGCTTGAAGGGGCCGCTCATGAAGGCCGCGCAGATACTGGCCACCATTCCCGATGCGCTGCCGGCCGACTATGCACGTGAGCTGTCGGAACTTCAGGCGAACGCGCCGCCCATGGGCTGGCCGTTCGTGCGCCGGCGCATGGCCGCCGAGCTGGGCGATGACTGGCAGGAAAAATTCGCGGAGTTTGATCGAACGGCGGCAAGGGCGGCATCCCTCGGGCAGGTGCACAAGGCGACCGGCCATGACGGCACGTCGCTCGCCTGCAAGCTCCAGTATCCCGACATGGCCTCGACCGTCGCCGCGGACCTGAACCAGCTCAAGATCGTGTTTGGTCTCTATCGCCGATACGATTCGGCGATCGACCCCAGCCAGATTCACGCCGAGCTCTCGGAGCGTCTGACCGAGGAACTCGATTACAAGCGCGAGGCCCGGCACACGAAACTCTATGGCGCGATGCTGGCGGAAGAGCCAGGGGTGCATGTCCCGGAAGTGGCTGACGCCCTGTCCAGTGGCCGCCTTCTCACTACCGGCTGGCTCGAGGGCCAGCCCATGGCGAGCTTCGCCGAGGAAGCCGACCCCGAGGCGCGAAAAGCCGCGGCGCTGAACATGTTCCGCGCCTGGTATGTGCCCTTTTATGGATACGGCGTGATCCATGGCGATCCCCATCTGGGCAACTACACGGTAAACGAAGACGCCACGATCAACCTGTATGATTTCGGCTGCATCCGGGTGTTCCCGCTCACCTTCGTGCGGGGTGTGATCGAGCTCTATCACGCGCTGCGCGAAGGGAATCGCGACCGGGCTGCCCATGCCTATGAAAGCTGGGGGTTCGAGAATATCTCCAACGAGCTCCTCGACGCGCTCAACATCTGGGCGGAGTTTCTCTACCGGTCGTTGATGGAAGACAAGGTGCAGCGTATCCAGGAATCGGAGTCCGGCCTCTACGGCGCCAACATCGCGCACCAGGTGCAGGAGAAATTGCGCGGCCTGGGTGGGGTCACGCCACCGCGGGAGTTCGTGCTGATGGACCGGGCCGCCGTCGGGCTGGGCTCGGTGTTCCTGCGCCTGCGGGCCGAGCTCAACTGGCACCGGGTGTTCCACAAACTCATCGACACGTTCGACATCGACGGCCTCGCCGACCGGCAGGCGAAGATGCTGGCCGCGCATGAGCTGGAAGTGCCGGGCGCGGGTTAGCGCATTCCTCACGACAATGTTGCTTGTCCGTGGGGCCGGCGATGGTGTCTTACAGGTGTGACTATCTGGAGATTTGCCATGCTTGATCGACGCGCATTTATTGCCGCCGCCGCCGGGTTACCCGCCGCGATGCTGGCCGGAACGCCGGCCCGGGCGGCGACCCTGGACGGCGCGCTGAAGTCCAACCTGAAAGGGTTGCAGGTCATTCGCGGCCCGGTGACCGACGCGAATTTCGACGGCCGGCCTGTGCTCGTGACCTTCTGGGCGAGCTGGTGCCCGCCGTGCCGTGCGGAGATGGTCGAGCTCGCCGACTACATCTCGGACAACGGTAACAAGGTCAGCATGATCGCGGTGAACTGGATGGAGAACTTTGCCGGGCCGGTCAGCCAGTCGCGTCTGCGCCGATTCGTGAATGTGATTCACCCGGATATCTCGGTGGTCGTCGGCAACCGGTCCCTGAGCGAATCCCTCGGTGGCATCTTCGCGGTGCCCGCGGTGGTCGTGTTCGACGGGCAGGGCCGAGAGGTCTTCAAGCTCGGTGGCGGGCGCGGCGAGATCGGCCGCTCCTTTATCACCCAGCGACGCCTGACGGGGATCGTGAACGGCCTGTCGTAAAAACGGCCTCGACAATTCAATTGACGCTCGCCGTCTGCCGCGCGACCGTTCTACCGGCTGCAACGGGAGGACCGGGACATGTCTACGAAGCTCAAGGAAAAGACTGCCGACGTCGCGGCAGAACGCGGCATCGCCACCCATAAGGTGGTGATGGAGGATGACAGCATGATCGTCACCCACTGGGTCTTCAAACCCGGTGAGCAGACCGGCTGGCACTTGCATGAGCAGGACTACATGCCGATCCAGCTTTCGACTGGCCGGTTGCTGTTTGAGTTTCCCGACGGGACCTCACGCGAGATCGACTATGTGCCGAACACATCGTCCTATGTGGCCGCGCCCGTTGAGCACAACGCGATCAACATCGGTGACGTCGACATCGTCGCGCTGGAAATCGAGTTCAAGAACTAGATTTGTTGTGCGCGGCCGTCAGGTGACCGTCTGCCTGGTGACGGCCAGCGCCCCGTCGAGGGTGCGGTCAACGGTGTCGGAGATGTATGCCGCCAGGTCGGCCTCGACCGGCGAGCGATAGATGAACTTGCGCACGAAGTAATAGAAAATCGCGGCGTGAATGTTCCAGGCGGCCTCGATCTCGAGATCGGAGATCGGCACCTGGTCCGGGTCCGGCGCGCCCGCCGTCGCGCGCATCTCCGTGCAGATCGGGATCAGCAGGCGGCTTTCGAGCAGGTCGATATAGCGCCGGTTGATGTCCTCGCCCGCAAGGCCGGCGAACATGTAGATACGAATCCATTCATAGGTCAGCGCTTCGCTGGCATAGGCATCGTAGAAGCTGACCAACCGATCGCGCAGGGGCATCGAGCGATCGTCGATCAGCCGTTCCCACGAGGTTTTCCAGCGGCCGATGAAGACCTCTTCATAGACCTTCTCGATCAGGTCCTGCTTTGTCGGGAAGTAGCGATAGAGCAGTGGCTGGGTGATCCCGAGCCGCTGGGCGAGTTCGCGCGTCTGTCCCGCAAACCCCACATCGGCGAAGAACTGGATGGCGCCGTCGATGATGAACTGCTCGCGTTCCGCCGGGGCGAATCGCTGGCGCTTTGCATTGTCGGATGTCTTCACCGATACGGCCATGCTTGATCCTTGCTGAACGGGCGTACCGGGCTCAGGCGGTGTCGGGCTCGATGCCCTCGGCCTTGCCGCCGGCCTTCGATGAATAGTTCCGATCGATGTACCAGCACACATAGTCGTACATCGTTGTTGGCTTGTATTTCAGCTCTTCCCCCGGTTCCGCGAAGTCGGCCGGATCGGCCAGCGTGTCGGGCGCTGCATCGAAGAAGGTGGCCATCGAGATGCGGTCTTCTTCGGGCGGAATCACGCGATGCGGCGAGGCGATGAAGCGGCCGTTCGACCAGAGGTTCAGGAACTCGCCCGTGTTGATGACGAGCGCGTCCTCGTTATAGCCGGCGGGCAACCAGTCGCCCTGGCGCGTCAGCACCTGCAGGCCGGCGACCTTGGTGAGCGGCAGGATCGTCAGGAAAGAGTGATCGCTGTGGGGCGAGATGCCGAACTGGTTCTCCTCGGGCTCGACCGCCGGGTAGTGGGCGTTACGCGTCCACATGATCGGTTCCTCGAAATACTTGTCGAAAAAGTCGATCGGTTTGTCGAGCGCCAGCGCGTAGAGCGGCACGAGTTTGCGGCCGAGATCGGCGCATGCGTACTGGTAGCGGACCATTGGCTCACGGAACCCTGCGATGTCCGGCCATTTGTTCGGGCCGGTGAAACGGACTCCGTCGCGGACATAGGGGTGGTCTTCTGGCCGGTCGAGACACAGGACCAGGGTTTCGTTCAGATCCTGCTTGGTGTTCTCGTTGATTTTCGAGGTGACATAGACCGTGGATTTCGGCGCGATATATCCGACCGATGTTTCGTCGAATTTATACGCGGCCTTTTCCTCTGCGGTGAGTTTGAAAAACTCTTCCAGTGCTGCGTTCGCATTGTCGACCAGCGTGTGGTCGAGCCCGTGGTTGATCACGACGTAGAACCCGATCGTTTCCTGGATGAAACGGATGTTGGCCGCGAGCTCTTCGGCAGCACCGGGTTCGCCGGCCAGATACGGCCCCATGTCGAGGACCGGGATTTCCTCGAACTCGTCGGCCTTGTTCACGGTGCGGTAGTCGAAAATTTTCGGCGCGGTCTGGGTGCTCATTTTTCGTCTCTCGGGTTTCGGATATTCGTTATTTAGCACTTGATAAATAAGCGGTCCGGCTCCTCCCTGTCAATTAATTTATCGTTTGATAAATAACAGTTTTGGTGGCTACTCCGCCGGTCGGCCACGCCAGCCGACCCAGGCGGCGATCATGGCGAGTGACTGGGTGCCGAAAATGACCCAGGCCAACGGCAAGTGGGTCGTGCTCGACAGCGCACCGACAAGCAATGTGGCCACTGCCGCCGTGCCGTACTGCACCAACCCGTTGATCGAGGCGGCCGTGCCCGCATAGTCGGGCCGCACACTGACCGCGGCGGCCATGACGGAAGGAAAGGCGATGGCCAGCCCGATGCCGAACAGGGACATGGGCGCAATCGCGGCCAGGGGGGTCAGCACGCCGGCCAGCGGCAACGCCAGGTACAACCCCGCGCCAAGCAACCCGATGAAGGTGCCCAGCACGATCATCCGGTTCACGCCGAGCTTGCCGGTCAGCCAGATGGCGCTGGCATAGCCGAAGAAGGCGCCCAGTGTGCCGGTCAGCATGAGATAGCCGAACCGGTCGGGGCTGACGCCATAGCTGTCGATCAGGACGACCGGGACCCCGGCGAACCAGGCGAACATGCCGCTGGCGATGAACCCGATATTGAGGCTGTAGGCCACAAAGGTCCGCTCGCCGATCAGCACCCGGTAGCCGCTCGCGAGCGCGCGGAGGTTGCCGAGCAGATCGGCGCCCTGGACGACGTTGGTCTCGGCCATCCACAGCGCGCAGTAGATGAACAGGATTGCCCCCATGATCGCGAGGAATATGAAGGAGGCCTGCCAGCCGAACTGGGTGTGGAGATAGCCGCCGATCGCTGGCGCGGTGGCGGGGGCGAACACCATGACGGTAGAGATGATCGCCAGCGCCCGGGCGGACTGCTTGCGGTCATACAGGTCGCGCACGATGGAGCGAACCATCACCATCGAACCCGCGGCCCCGACTCCCTGGGCGATGCGGGCGAAGACCAGCATGGTCATGGAGGTCGACCCGGCGCAGGCGAGGCTGGCGAGGACGTAGATGGCCAGCGCCCAGAGAAGAGTCGACCGGCGGCCAAAACGATCGGACACGCCGCCATAAAAGAGCTGGGCGATCGCATAGGGAATCAGGAAGGCGATCAGCGAGCCCTGGACCGTGGTCGAGGGCACATCGAAGGCCCGCCCGATATCGGGGATCGAGGGCAGGAACAGGTTGTAGGCACTCGCGCTGCTGGAGATCAGGACTGTCAGCAGCGGGATCGTTGGTGGGCGGCGGAGAATGGCGATCTACCTAATACTAGCGCACCAGCATGTCGGCGGCGGACAGGTGGGGGACTTCCTCGTCGGAGCCGGCGAAGGTGCGTGTGACCTTGTTGGAGCCGTAGATCCAGAGGATCACCATCGGTTCCTCGCCGATGTTGCGGAAGCAATGTTCGACGCCGGCGGTCACATAGGTCGTGTCATAGGCCGTGAGCTCGGTCGTCTCGCCGTCGATCTCGACCTCGGCGCGGCCCGACAGGAGCGTGACTTGTTCGTCGCAATTATGTTTGTGCAGCGGTGCCGCCTGGCCGGCCGGAAAGGAGCTGATGCCGGTGGTAAAGGCCGCGTCCGGACGCACGGTCGGAATGACCAGAGGCGTACTGGCCACGCCACCACCGCGTTCGATGGTTTTGGTTTCGTCGAATTTGAGGATGACATTCTGGGTGTCGGTCTCGGACATGGGTGCCTCCGTGTTGGTCGGCTTGTTCGGGCAAACCTGCCTAGCAGGCACGGTCGGTGAAATACAGGCTTACGAGTATTTCGGTCGTCCAAATGGACGAGAAAAATGCCCCCGGATGCGGCTTGCCCTGCGTGCTGCAGCGCGGCATATTCCCCCCGCACAGTCAGGTGCATCGTGCAGGCGCCGTCCGGTCCCGCACATGTTGGTTCGAACCGAGGTTCTTCACATCATGAAGATCGCGATTGCAAAGGAACGCCGCCCGCACGAACGCCGCGTGGCCGCGACCCCAGATACGATCAAACGCTACCTCCAGTGGGGCTTCGACGTGAGCGTCGAGAGCGGTGCTGGCGAGGGAGCATCAATTTCAGACGCCCAGTACAGCGATGCCGGCGCGACCGTTGCGGCGTCCCGCGCCGATGCGCTGGCGGGCGCCGATATCGTCCTCAAGGTACAGCGCCCGCTGACCGCGGCGGCCGGCGACGACGGGATGGGCGACATCCCCGACGGGGCGATGCTGATCGCGTTGCAGAACCCGTATGGCGATCCGGCCGGCGTCGAGGCCTATGCGAAGGGCAACGTCACCGCATTCGCCATGGAAATGCTGCCGCGTATCAGCCGGGCCCAGTCGATGGACGTGCTGAGTTCCCAGTCGAACCTGACCGGCTACAAAGCGGTGATCGACGGTGCGGCGAATTACGGTCGCGGCATGCCGATGCTGATGACGGCGGCGGGTCGTATCAACCCGGCGAAAGTGTTCGTGATGGGTGCCGGTGTGGCGGGTCTTCAGGCCATCGCCACCGCGCGCCGCATGGGCGCGATCGTGTCGGCCACCGACGTGCGCATGGCCGCCAAGGAAGAAGTGGCGAGCCTTGGTGCGGCCTTCGTGATGGTGGAGCCCGATGAGGGCGACACGGGCCAGACCGCCGGCGGTTACGCCAAGGAAATGTCGGACGATTACAAGCGCCGCCAGGCCGAGCTGATCGCCGAACACATCAAGGATCAGGACATCGTCATCACGACGGCGCTGATCCCCGGTCGTCCCGCACCGGTGCTGGTTAATGACGACATGGTCGCCTCGATGAAGCCGGGTTCGGTGATTGTCGATATCGCGGCCGAGCAGGGTGGCAACTGCACCCAGACAAAGCCGGGTGAGCGGCATGTCACCGACAACGGCGTGATTATCCTGGCCGAACTCAATCTGCCCTCGCAGCTGGCCGCGGATACCTCGGCGCTCTATGCGCGCAACCTGCAGAACTTCATCGAATTGCTGGTCGACAAGGAAGAGAAAAAGATCACCGTCGACTGGGAAGACGAAATCATCGTCGGCACCTGCCTGACGCGCGACGGCAAGGTCGTGCATCCCGCGTTGCTGCCGAAAGACGAGACACCGCCGGAACCCGCTCCTGAAGCGGATGACGCGGCCGACGACGCAGAATCAGACGACGAGACTTCATCCGAGCCGGGAGCCTGACCATGGATCCTTCGACCCTAGCTGAAAGTGCCGCCCAGCTTGCCAATGACGCGCAGGGCATCGCCGAGCGCGCCGGTGCGCTGGCGCAGGACGCAACGCAACTCGCGTTGACCCAAACGGCCGCCGGTGGCGACCCTTTCGTGTTCCTGTTTACCGTGTTCGTGCTGGCCTGTTTCGTCGGCTACTACGTGGTCTGGAGCGTCACCCCGGCACTGCATTCGCCCCTGATGGCTGTCACCAACGCGATTTCGTCGGTGATCATCGTCGGCGCGCTGATCGCAGCCGGACCGGGTGAGTGGAACATCTCAAAGACTTTCGGGTTCATCGCCGTGATCCTCGCATCGGTGAACATATTTGGCGGGTTTATCGTGACGCAGCGTATGCTCTCGATGTTCCGCGCGAAGAAGTAGCAGAGCGCAAGACATGTCCGCTTCCCTGACAGCATTTGCATATCTGATCGCCAGCGTCTGTTTCATCATGGCGCTACGTGGGCTCAGCTCGCCGAAGACCGCGCGCATGGGCAACATCTACGGCATCACAGGTATGGTCATCGCCATCCTGACGACCCTGACCCTGCCCAGCGTGTCCTCGTTCGGCACGATTGCACTCGGCATCGCGATCGGCGGTGCGCTGGGTGCAATCATCGCGCTGAAGATCGCCATGACCGCGCTGCCCCAGCTGGTCGCCGCCTTCCATTCGCTGGTCGGCCTCGCCGCGGTGTTTGTCGCGGGTGCGGCGTTCTTCTCGCCCGAGGCCTACGGCATCGGCACGGTCGGCGACATCAAGGTCGCCAGCCTGATCGAGATGTCGATCGGCACGGCCATCGGCGCGATCACCTTCACCGGCTCGATCATCGCCTTCGGCAAGCTGCAGGGCATCCTGCCGGGCAAGCCGCTGGTCTTCCCGGGTCAGCATATGGTCAATCTGGGCCTGGGAATCGCGCTCGTTGTGTGCGTGATCTGGCTGACGGTTGCACAATCCGACACGGCCTTCTGGGTCATCGTCGCGATCTCCCTGGTGATCGGTGTCCTGATCATCGTGCCGATCGGCGGCGCCGACATGCCTGTCGTCGTGTCGATGCTGAATTCCTATTCCGGTTGGGCGGCCGCGGGCATCGGCTTCACACTGGCCAACCCGGCGTTGATCATTGTCGGCGCGCTGGTCGGCTCCTCGGGCGCGATCCTGAGTTACGTCATGTGCAAGGGCATGAACCGGTCCTTCTTCAACGTGATCCTGGGCGGTTTCGGCGGCGAGACCGCGACCCCGGGCATGGAAGACCTCGGCGACCGCACCGTGCGCCAGGGGGCAGCGGACGACGCGGCCTTCATCATGGAGCAGGCGACCAAGGTCATCATCATTCCCGGCTACGGCATGGCCGTGGCCCAGGCGCAGCACGCGCTGGCCGAGATGGCGCAGGTCCTGGAAGAGAAGGGCGTGGACGTGCGTTACGCGATCCACCCCGTGGCCGGCCGCATGCCGGGCCATATGAATGTGCTGCTCGCCGAGGCGAGCGTGCCCTACGACGTCGTGTTCGAGCTGGACGAGATCAATTCCGACTTCTCATCCACCGATGTGGCCTTTGTGATTGGCGCCAACGACATCACCAACCCCGCGGCCAAGACCGACAAGTCGAGCCCGATCTACGGGATGCCGGTGCTGAACGTCGAGGAATCGGGCACAGTGCTGTTCATCAAGCGCTCGCTCGCATCGGGCTATGCCGGTGTCGACAACCCGCTCTTCTATGAAGACAACACGATGATGCTGTTCGCCGACGCCAAGAAGATGTGCGAAGACATCGTCAAGGCGCTGAAGGGCGGCGGCCACTAGGTCCTGCCCGTCTGGGTGCAGCCCGCATACTTCGACAGGCTCAGCATGAGGGCTTTCGAGGGCCTCACCCTGAGCTTGACGAAGGGCGAGGCCGATTTCGCCAGAAACGCAAAACGCACGACCCGATAAGGTCGTGCGTTTTCTTTTTCCTGAAAACAGGAGGTGTTGTCGCGGGGCTAGAAGCCTTCGCGTTCCTTGCGCTTGCGCGCGAGCTTCCGAGCCCGGCGAACCGCTTCCGCCTTTTCACGAGCGCGCTTTTCCGACGGCTTCTCATAGGAGCGACGGAGCTTTATCTCGCGAAATACGCCTTCGCGCTGCATTTTCTTCTTCAGCGCTTTCAGCGCCTGGTCGACATTATTGTCTCTAACTACGACCTGGACGATAGGAATCACCCCCTTCCGCACATTTCGGCCCGCAACCCGCATAAATTCGCGGTTTTCAGTGCCGTCCCCAACGGGGAGGCGCCTTCTAGCACGGGATTGCGCGAAAAGCCAAGGATTGGCGACGATAGTTTGAGTGAGCATGCCGGAAAATCGCCTTATTTCGACGTTTCCATGGTATCCGGCGGCCCAGGTTGGGCATGCCGACGCGATGGCGATACCATCGCGGGACGCGTTTCTGGATGGGAGTATCGGCATGATGATACGGCCGAATTATACAATACCGACGACGGCGGTGGTGCTTGCGTGCCTGCTGGCGCTGGCGTCGGGCCCGGCAGGGGCGCAGTCAAACCCGTCTTCGAATGCATCCGCCGGCCGGGATGCCGGCACGCTGTCCCATGACTGCACCGAGGTGACCGTCGACTATACCGACGACGCCAACCTGACCCGTGAGGAGCGGATCGCGCGGATGGACCGTGCCTTCCAGCGCTCCCTGAGCCGGTTCGAGGAGTGCCAGAGCGAACGCGCGGGCAGTGCTGGCGGAACTGGTAGTGCCGGCGCATCCGGGTCCGGAACGGCAGGGTCTGCCGGGTCCGAATCCGATGGCGCCGAGACCTCGACGGCGGCGAGCGATATCTCCGGGCCGGACGCGCCGGCTGAAGTGCCGGCACCGTCGGGCACGTCGACCGCGGCCAGTGACGTGACCGGCGACGAGCCGACAGTGACGGCCGCCACGACACCCGGCGCAAATGCCCCCAGCTCGGGTGGAAAATGGGCGCCGCCCGAAGACGCGGCGAACCCGCAAAAAATTGAGGAAAATCCGGCCGGCGAAGAACCGGTTCGCGAGGCGGCGCGCACCCAGGATAACGGGAAGGTGCCCGAGGATATCCCGCCGGCGGATAACGACAGCGCGCTGGAAGCGCAGATTCGCCAAGCGGCGATCGAGGAGACGGACCCGGAGCTGAAAAAGCGGCTCTGGGACGAGTATCGCAGGTATAAGGGCCTGCCCGTGGCGAACTAGGCGGGCGGACGGAGACTGACATGCAAAAGATTTTCCGCAAGATCGGTGTCTATGCCGTGTGCGCGTGCTTCACCCTCACGGCGTGTGCGACCAACGGCACTGTCGGTTCCGGCGGTGCGGGGACCGGTGCCAGTGGCCCGAGCGTGGGCCCGCAGCTGTCGTCGCTGTTCGACCCGAAAGGGCCGGTCGTGGTGGACCCCGCGAAACCCCGGCTGGACGTGGTTGTGCCGGTGTTCGATCCGGGCCTGTCCGAGGCCGGTCGAAACTACGAGGAAGAGGGTGTTTGGCCGGAACTTCGCCGGGCCGAGGCAAACCGTTTCGCGTTGAAGCTGAAGGAGGCGCTCGAGAAGACCGGCGCCTTCGGTGCGGTTCGTGTGACACCGGATCGCAACGCCACGGGGGATCTGTACGTGCTCGGAACGATCGTCGAATCCACGGGTGAAGATGTGGAAATCCAGGTCGAGGTCGTCGATGTTTCGGGGCAGTCCTGGTTTGTACGGTCCTTCGATCATGAGGTGTCCCCGGGTTTCCACAAGAACACGCGCAATGACGGTAAGGACCCGTATGATCCCGTCTTCGATGAGGCCGCCAACCGGGTCGCACTTGAACTGGACGACTACTCGATCGCCGAGCTCGACAATCTCGGGCGATTGACCGAGCTGCGGTTCGGCTCGAATTTCGCCGAGGAGGCTTTCGCGCAGCATCTGGAAACCAAACGCAACACCGTCGCGTTGCGAAGTTTCCCGAGCGATTCGGACCCCATGTTGGAGCGTACGAGGGCGGTGCGGGTGCGCGATCAGCTGTTCGTGGACGGGTTGCAGGACCATTACCGCGCCTTCAGTGCCGAGATGCAGGAAAGCTACCTGATTTGGCAGGAGCAGAGCCTGCTCGAGATACAGGCCCGGCGCGATGCCAACGAGGAAGCGATCGGTGAGGCGGCATTGGGTGTGTTGGCAATCGGTCTGGGTGTGCTGGCGGTTATCGCCGGGGCGAACTCGGATTCTGCCGCCGGGCAAACGGCGGGTGTCACGGGCGGCGTTGTGGCCGGGACTCTCGGTGCGACGCTGCTGTCGAGTAGTTTCCAGACCAGCAAGGAAGCCAAGGTGCACCGCGAAGCGCTGGCCGAGCTGGGTGAATCGATCGATATCGATCTCGCGCCGCGGGTGGTGGCGTTCAACGAGAAGACCGTCGAACTTACGGGGACGGCGAAAGAGCAATTCGCCCAGTGGCGCGCCTTCCTGCAAAAGGTCTTCGAGGAAGAGCGAACCCCGAACGTCAAGCTCTAGGTTACACTGGCGCCCATGCTCCAGGAGAAACTCGAACAGGAAAACCGGGCGGCTCAACGCCGCCGGATACAGCTTGTGGTCGGCGTCGCCGTGAGCATTGCGGTCGTCGGTCTCGCCTATGGCGGGCTCGTGTTGCTGCGCCCGTCTGCTGACGTGGCCGGCGAGACGAATGTGTCGCGCACGACGACCGCCGACACCGTCGCGAAGACCCCATCTGCGGTGGCCCCCGAGGCGACGGTGGACGAGGTGGCAAACGAGGCTGCACGCGCGCAATTCAAAACAGATCTGGCGGCGTTTCAGGCGGAGCTGGAACCTTTGGTGGGTCACGAGGATTTCGCGCGCTGGGATGCCGCCGCCCAGCGCCATATTCTGGATGGCAAGGCAACGGCGATCGCCCTGTTCTCGGATGCGAGCTATGCAGCGGCCGTCAGTGAACTGGCGGTGGCGCGCGGCGCGGCGGAGCAGGCCCTGGCGGCCCGAACGAAGGCGTTCGATGATGCCTTTGCCGCCGCCACGACGGCCCATGGCGACGACCGGTACGACGCGGCAGTGGTGGCGATCGATCGCGCCCTGACCATCCGGCCCGGCTCGGGACCCGCGGCGACCCTGAATCAACGCATCGATGCGCTTCCCGCGTTGCTTGCGAAGATCGAGGACGCGGCGGTGGCCCGGGTCGAGAATAACCTGGACGCAGAACGGCGGCATCTGGAGGCGGCCCTGGCGATCGACCCCGGGCGTACAGCACTCGTGGCGCGCCTGGCCGACGTGCGCCGCCTGCTGCGTGATTCCCGGTTCGCGGGACATATCGTGGACGGCCTGAGGGACGTGGACGCGCGCAACGTCGCATCAGCGCAACGCAACCTGGACGCAGCCAGCGCGATCTATCCCGATCGCGCGGAACTGGATGTGCTGGACGAGAAGATCGCAGGGCTGGAACTCGAACTTCTGATCGAACGGCTGACCCGGACGGCCCGGGTTGCCGCACAGGCCGACGACTGGGCGACGGCCGAGCAATCCTATATCCAGGTGCGCCGGCTGGTACCCGCCGACCGCGACATCACCGACGCCCTGGCGCTGGCGCAGACGATCAATGGTCTACATGGGCGCGCCGCGCGGCATCTTGCGGCCCCCGACCGGCTCGCCTCCGAAGCGGTGGCGGCCGATGCCGGCGCGGTCGTGACGGCGATAGCGCCGCTGCGCGACGACAGCCCACGTCTTGCCGGCCAGGCCGACAAGCTCGCCGGGCTGGTGGCGGCCTACGCGGTGAAGGTGCCGGTGCGGATCGTCTCCGACGGGGAGACCGACATCACCGTGCGCGGGGTCGGCATCGTGGGGAAGGTGACCGAACGGACCATCGAATTGCGGCCGGGACGCTATACCTTCGAGGGAATCAGAGAGGGGTTCCAGGCCGTGCTGGTGCGCGTCGACATTCCGCCGGGACAGGCAAACCTGGTCCTTGAGATCGTGCCCGATGAACGAATCTGAACCACACACGGAGCACGGGTTTGAACGGGGGCTGCGCGCGGCACGCGCGCGCCAGGCCCGGTTGTATGTGTTCGGGCTCGTCGCATTGGTGCTGGTGGCCGTCGCGGTTGCGGGGGTCCTGGTTTCCACCAACGCCACACGGGTGACAATCCTGCCCGCGGAGGCGGAGCTGGCGGGATCCATCGAGCTTGCCGAGGGGTTTGGGCTCGCGGTGGGTGATGCGGTCTACACGGTCTCGGCGCGGCCGGTGCTGCAGGTTCGATCACCGGGCTTCCGCACAAGCCTGCGGGCGATCCAGCCTGGCGAGAAGGGCCGCCGGATAACAGTGACCCTGGTGCCGCTGCCCGGCCGGGTTATTGCGACGACGGCCCCGGCGCTGGACGACAGCCGCTGGTCGTTCGACGGGCGGCTGGTGACGGTGGGGGCCATGCTCGACACCGAGGGCGCCGACGGGGCCCATGAAGTAGGCGTGGACCACCCTTTCTATGCGCCGGCCACACGCGCGGTGGAGCTCCTGCGCGGCGAGACCACTGAAATCGAAATAGCGCTGACGCCGGTTGCAGGGCGTGTGTCGATATTGTCCGACCCGATCGGTGCGATGGTCGAGATCGACGGGGCGAATGCCGGGGCGACGCCGCTGGATCGAACGCTGGCAGGCGGTGAGTATACAATCACCGTGACGGCCCAGGACCGGCAGCCTCTCGAAGACGTCGTCCGGATCACCAACACGAAGCCGGAGCTGGTGCGGAATTACAAGCTGCTGCCATTTTCCGCGACGTTGAACTTCGAAGTGACGCCCGCCGGAGGCGAACTTCTGGTCGATGGTCGCCAGGTCAATCCGGCCGACCCGCTGGAAGTCACCGCGGCGACGGACCACACGGTGGTGTATCTGCGCGACGGCTATCAGGGGGAGACCCGGTCGGTGCGGCTCGGCGCGAACGAGACGCGGACGATCGCGCTGGCACTCGATCCCGAGCTGGGGCTGGTGGAGATCGAGGCGAACCCGGCGGCGGAGATCTATGTGAACGGTGAGCGGCGGGGTGCAGGGAACGCCGCGCTACGCCTGCTGGCGGTGCCGACCAGGATCGAGCTGCGCAAGCCGGGCTATCGCAGTGTTTCACGGACAATCGTGCCGTCGGCGGGAAGCCCGCTGGTGATCCGCGAGACGTTGATCCCCGAGGCGACGGCCCGGTTGGCCGAGGCGCCGCGCGCCTATACCAACAGCGCGGGCATCGAGCTCCTGCTGTTCGAGCCGAATGACGAATTCACCATGGGGGCGCCGCGCCACCAGATCGGCC
This sequence comes from Alphaproteobacteria bacterium, assembly GCA_965205535.1. Classification (GTDB taxonomy): domain Bacteria; phylum Pseudomonadota; class Alphaproteobacteria; order UBA6615; family UBA6615; genus UBA8079. The sequence goes on from CBDBHH010000005.1 coordinate 1,819,659, forward strand.
AGCGGGCCAACGAGTTCGAACGCCGCGTGCGTTTGTCCCGGCCGTTTTACGCAGCGAAACACGAGACGACCAACGGCCAGATGGCGATGTTCCGCGGCAGCCGGGGCCTGGCCCCGAACGAGCCCGTGAGCGACCTGCGCTGGCAAGACGCGGCGGCTTTCGCCAACTGGCTGAGCGCCAAGGAAGGGCTCACACCCTTCTATCGGATGGCGGGAGAGCGGGTGCGGGGGTTTGACCCGACCGCTGACGGCTATCGGCTGCTGAGCGAGGCGGAATGGGAATGGCTGACGCGCAAGGCCGGCCGCCCGACCGCCACGGTCTTTCCGTGGGGCGACGGGGCCACGGTGCCGCGCGGCGCGGGCAATATCGCGGATGAATCCGCCAACGGTGTGGCCCGGAATTTCGTTCCCAACTACAATGACGGGCATGCGCGAATCGCACCTGTGGGCAGCTTCGCGGCCGAGAAAACCGGGTTGTTCGACCTGACGGGGAATGTCAGCGAATGGGTCCATGACTGGTATTCGCTCGAGCCACCCGCGAAGGGTTTAGTAGTGGCGGATCCGCTCGGGCCCTCGTTCGGCGACTCTCACCTGGTCAAGGGGTCGAGCTGGCGGTCGGGTACACGCACCACATTGCGCGCGGCCTATCGCGATGGCCTGTCCGCCGGGCGCGACGATGTCGGGTTCAGAATAGGGAGATACCTCCATGGCGAAACCACAGCGCAATAGAACGAGCATGGGCCGTGTCCGTCGCCGGGCAACGCTGGCGCTGGTCGCGGTTGCCGCCGGGATCGGTCTGCTCGGTTTTGCCTACGCCCAGTCTTCAACATCCATCAGCCTGAATTCACCGGTTTCCTTTCCGGTCGATATCTAGCCGCAGCTACAGGGACGCAAGCATGCCCGAAGTCGCCAAGAATATCCTCGCACTGGTCGTCTCGATCATCGTCGTCCACCTGTTCTACGCCGGATATGTCTGGCCGGAATCGACCCAGCTGATTGAGGCCGCGCGCGCCGCGGGCCAGAGTGCGCCGCGCAACATCGTGGTGATCCTCAAGGACTGGGAACAGGAGATCGCCATCATCCTGATGTTCTGGGGCCTGTATCTGATCTTCGAGAAATCCATCGTCATCCTGCGCGAGCGCTATCTGTTCAATGTCGATTTGCTGGAGGGAAGCGACGAGGCCGGCGACATGGCCGCGACCCTGCGAACCCTCGAAGGCCTGCCCGAGAAAATCCGCACCGCGCCGTTGATCCGCACGCTGATGGCGAGCCTGCGCCGGTTCCTGATCACCGGCGATGTGCACAACACGTCGGAGACGATCGAGGCGAGTGTCGATGCCATGGCGCAGAAGCAGGAGGCCGAGAATTCGCTGATCCGCTACCTGATCTGGGCCATTCCGGCGATCGGTTTCATCGGCACCGTCCGCGGCATCGGTGAGGCGTTGTCCCAGGCTGACCAGGCGCTGGCCGGCGACATCGCCGGGATGACGGAGAGCCTCGGCGTGGCGTTTAATTCCACCTTCGTGGCGCTGCTGATCTCGATTGTGCTGATGTTCCTGCTGCACCAGTTGCAGCGCCTGCAGGACGGGATGCTGGTGGACACCCAGGAATATTGCGAATCCTTCCTGCTGAACCGGATCAGTGCGGCAGGCCTGAGCCAGGCTGATTCTAGCGCGGGCGGCGAAAGCTGAGACGGCGGCGCTCACCCCCGGGGTTCAACCTCGCTTTCCTGGACATCATGTCCTGCGGGCTGGGGGCCATCATCCTTGTCCTGATGCTGGTGAAACTCGACACCGACAATGTGTCGGCCGAGAGCGACCGGCTGCGCGAGGATTTGGCGCGGCTGGAGGCGACGGAAACCGACCTTGCCTCGCGGATTACAGCGCTGTTGCGCGACAAGGCGGTGAGTGCGCAGGAGGTCGCGTCCCGCGCGGCGGAACTGGCCCGGCTGCAGGCGGAACTGGCGCGTGAACGTGACCGGATCACGGCGAGCCAGACCGCGGCCCGCGCCCTGGAAGAGACAATCACCTCGATCGAGGTGCCTGAGAAACCCGACGTGGTCGAGACCCGACCGACCGGCAGCGAGAATTACATCGTCGGGCTGCGGGTCGAGGGCGCGCGGATCGGGGTGCTGGTTGATTCCAGCGCGTCGATGACCGACGCGGTGCTGATCGACATCATCCGACGTAAGAATATGAACGATGCTGCCAAGCAGGCCGGGCCGAAATGGCAACGCACAAAACGCGTGGTGAACTGGTTCCTGGCCCGGGTGCCGCAACGCTCCGATGTGCGGGTCGTCGCCTTCAACGACCAGGCGCGGCCGCTGGGGGGTGTGGTCAACGGCACGGACGCCGCCGGCCTGGGCCGGGTGCTCGGCGCGCTGGATGACGTCGTGCCGGCAGGGTCGACCAACCTGGCGGCGGGGCTGGCTTCCCTGGCCGCGTTCCGGCCGACAGATGTCTATGTGATCACCGATGGCCTGCCGACGGCGGGCACGGGCGGCTATCGCAGTCTCAACCCCTTTTCCGATTGCAGCGCGTTGTGGGGCGGTGCGACGTCGATCTCCGGTGCCTGCCGGGTCCGGTTGCTTCGCCATACGATCAACAATGCAGGCATCGGCAATGCGAAGGTCAATGTCGTGCTGCTGCCGATCGAGGGCGACCCCCAGGCGTCCCACGAATTCTGGAAATGGACGTCCGCCACCGATGGCATCCTGATCAGCCCTGCGACGAGTTGGCCATGAGGAGAAAACGCGCCGAATTTGAAATCTTCAACCTGTCGTTTCTCGACGTGATCTCGTGCGGCTTCGGCGCGGTGGTGCTGCTGGTGTTGATCTCGCCTTTCGGTGTGTCGGACGAGGCCGGCGGCGAGGATGAGACGAGCACGTTGCTGCAGCGCCTGATCAGCACGGAGGCGCGGATCGAGCAGCTGGAGAGCGCACTGGGGCGCGAGAGCGAGACCCTGGCCGAGACCCGCGCGCGGCTGGAGGCCGAGGGCGCGGCTGTCGGTACCGCCGAGCAGGATTTGCAACGCGCCAACGCGGCGGCGGCGGAAGCGGCGCGCAATGTTGAAGGGCTGCGAACCGTCGAGAGCGCGCTGCGCAACCAGGCCCGCGCCGGGGTCTCGGCACCCGAAGCCGCGCCGCGCGATGCCGAGGTTGGCGGCATTCCGGTGGATAGTGAATTTGTCGTCTTCGTCGTCGACACGTCGGGGAGCATGCAGTCAATCTGGGAGCGGGTGACCCGCGAGGTCGAGAACATCATTCGTGTCCACCCGCAGATCAAGGGCTTCCAGGTGCTGAACGACAACGGCACACATCTGATCGGCGGCTATCGTGGGCGCTGGATCCCCGATACGAAGGGCGCCCGGGACCGGGCGATAAGGTTGTTCCGCAGCTGGAAGAGCGCGTCGAATTCGAGCCCGGTCGAGGGGCTGGAAGTGGCGTTAAAGCGCTATGTGAAGCCGAACGAGAAGGTCTCGATCTATATTTTCGGCGACGATTATACCGGGTCGTCCTATGACCCGGTGATCGCCACCCTGTCGCGGCTCAACCGGAACCGCATCACCGGCGATCCCAAGGCGCGAGTGCATGCGATCGGGTTCATATCGCTGCAGACCGAGGGGCGGTTTGAAACCTTGATGCGGGAGGTCACGCGGCAGAACAACGGGACGTTCGTGGCGCTGCCGCGATGACCTAGCCGAGGTTGATGCGCGCCTCCATGTGCGGATGAAACGCGCAGTGGTAGGTGGGCGAGAGGTCCTTGGTAACGACGAGGCTCTGGCTCTGGCCTTTCTTTAACGTCCCGGTATCAAACCCCCCATCGTCGGCCGTGGCGGTGTGCGGGGCGAGGTCGAAATTGGTCCACCGGATAACATCACCCGGGCGGACATCGAGGCTGGCAGGCACGAACTTGAAGCGGCGTATTTCGACGTCATGTGTAACGCCTTTCTCCGCGAGGGCTGCCGGCGGACGGATGACCGCTGCGATGGCGCCAGCCATCGCAGCGGTGACGAAATTTCGTCGGTTCATCATCGGCTCTATTTCAGCGCCTGGACCATGTGGGTGGCATGGCCTTCATGCACCTTGAATATTTCCAGTCCCTGTTCGAAGAGCGCCTTCACTTCCGCGTTTTCGATGTTCGGGATGAAGGTGTTCTCGACCAGATCGTTGACGGCCTTGTGGTAGGCCAGCTCGTTTGCCGCGTAGGCGCGGTCGAACGCGACACCGCGAAGGCTCGAGAGGTCGTCGATAATCTTTTCGGCGTTGGCGTTGAGCGTCCGACTCAGGAAATTGTCCTGGGGCTGGGCGTTCAGTTTCTTCAGCAAGGCCAGCGCTTCATTGTTCACCGCCGTGTGGTCCCGAATCATGGTCTCGGCAAAGTTCCGAACTTCGGGTGAGCTCGTGAGCGCGAGGGCCAGATGGGCGTAGCGGATATCAATATTGTCTGCTGTGTAGGCGACATGGGCGATCTGAAGATCGTTCAGTTCGGCGGCATCCTGGGCCACGGCCTGTGAGCCGGTCAGCATGAATAGTGCGAGGATCGCGGCGGTAAAAAGTTTCATTTCGGTTCTCCTGGTTTGAATGGAAAACGCAATATGGTCGCCGGATAACGGACATTGAATATCAGATAATCCAGAAAACGTGATCAATCGTTCAGAAAACTGGACGTGTGCGTAAATTTCTGGATAATGCGCGGATGCTAGATGTTCTCAGCGATGTGCTCTCCCGCCTGGCGATCAGAGGCACGCTCTATTTCCGCACCTCGTTCACCTCTCCCTGGGGTGTGGAGGTGCCGCCATTCGAGAATGTCGCGCGGTTCCACTATGCCGCCCGCGGTGAATGTCTCGTACGGGTGGCGGGTGCGCCGGAAGTCGTGTCGCTGGCGCAGGGGGACCTCGTGATTATTCCCCACGGGGCCGGCCATAACCTGTTTTGCGCCGCGACCGAGGACGACGCGATCATGCATCTCGACCGGGTCATAGAAGAATCCGGCTATGACGGGGACGGCGTCCTGGTTTACGGCGGTGATGCGTCGGATGACCGGCCGACCCAGCTGATCTGCGGGCATATTTCATTTGCATCCGATGCCCGGCACGCGATCTTTGAGCGGCTTCCGCCCTACATCCACATTCGAAACTACGGCGAATCCTCGGCGTCGTGGATGGAGGCGACACTGCGCGCCATCGGCGAGGAGGCGGGGCAGGACCGGATGGGGGCCGCCCTGATCGCGCTGAAGATGTCGGAAGTGATATTTGCCCAGGCGCTGCGGACGTTCATCGAAAGCCAGGCGGCGGAATCTGCCGGTCTGTCGGGATTCGCCGACCCGCATATCGCCCGCGCGCTGACCGCCTTTCACAAACATCCTGCGATCGCATGGACTGTCGAAAGCCTGGCGCGGGAGGCGGGCTTGTCGCGCACGGGGTTTGCACAGCGATTTGCACAGAAGATGGGGATCACCCCGCTGCAATATTTGACGAGCTGGCGGGTGCAGCTGGCGCGGGAGGCTTTGACCGATGGCGGCGTCAGCACGCTCGAGGCAGCGGAGCTCGTGGGCTACGGCTCCGAGGCCGCATTCGCGCGGGTTTTCAAGAAGGACGTGGGCATGACACCGGCGGCATACCGCAGCTCGCGGGCCTGACGATGTCTATTTCCGTACCGCCCGCGGGTCCAGCGCGTCCTGCAGGCCGTCGCCGAGGAAGTTGAAGGCCATCACCGTGACGAAGATGACCGCCCCGGGCCACACCGCCAGGGCAGGGGCGCGGGTCGCCAGCTCCTGGGCGTTGGTCAGCATGTTGCCCCAGCTGGGGATGGGCGGCTGGATGCCGAGGCCCAGGAAGCTCAGTACCGATTCCAGCAGGATCACGGTACCGATCGACAGCGTCGTGGCGACGATGATGGGCGAGACGATGTTGGGCAGGATGTGGCGCAGCATGATCACACCCGGTTTGGCCCCCATGGCCTCGGCGGCGCGCACGAATTCGCGGCTGCGCACAGACAAGGTACCCGCGCGGACCAGCCGCGCCACCGTGGTCCAGCCGACGAGTGCGATGATGAAGATGATCCGGTAGAGGCTCGCCATCTCCGAATTCGCGATGTCGGCGGGTACCCCCACCTTGCCCAGATCGACTGCGGCCAGGATGATCAGCAGCGGCAGCAGGGGCAACGCGATGACCCCGTCGGTGCTGCGCATCAACAGCGCGTCCAGCCGGCCGCCGTAATAGCCTGCGAGCAAACCTACGGTGGTGCCGATTGTGGCCGCGCCGAGTGCCGCCACGAGACCGACCAGCAGGGAGATACGCCCGCCATAGAGAAGCCGCACCAGCACGTCGCGCCCGGCTTCGTCCGTGCCGAGCCAGTGGGTGGCATCGGGCGGTGCATACTGGTTGAACAGATCGACCCGGGTGGCATCGACCCCGAGCATCGCCTCGAAGGCGGGTGCGAGAAGCGCGGCCAGCGCGATCACGATCAGCGCGGCGGCGCTCGCCATGGCCGGGCGGTTGCGCCGGAACCGCTGCCAGAAGCGCGAGGATTCCGCGCCGTTCGCCATATCAATGGTCGCGGTGCGATCTGCCGGGTGCTTTCTGTGCCATTTCCCTGTCCCCGTCATTGTGCTCTATGTCAGGAATATAGGGGCTCGGGAACGGGTTGTCAAGTTAAGTATATAATCCCCTTCTTTTTGATCGGCGGCCATGGTCATGCCGCCTCCAGGGATCGGAAGCTGATGCGCGGGTCGAGCGCGGCGTAGGCGATGTCGGCGAGGAAGTTGCCGATCAGGACCACAAGCGTGGCGAGCAGCAGGCCGACCAGGGCCAGGTTGAAATCGTTGCCCAGGATGGAATCGTAGATCAGCTTGCCCATGCCCAGATAGCCGAACATCGTCTCCGTGATCAGCGCGCCCGAGAAAAGCGTGCCGAAATCCAGCGCGATGATCGTTGTGAGCGGCAGCATGGCGTTGCGCAGGCCGTGGCCGAACAATGTCCGCCGGGGGCCGAGACCCTTGGCCCGGGCGGTGCGGATATAGTCCTGGCGCAGCACCTCGATCATGGCCGCGCGCGCGAAGCGGGTATAGCCCGCCAGGCTGGCGATGGTCAGGGTGGCAACGGGCAGCACCAGAAATTTCAGCCCGGCGAAGAAGCCGGCGTCGGTGGCTCCCATGCCGCCCGCCGGGAGCCAGCCGAGTGACACGGCAAAGACCATGATGAACAAAAGCGCCAGCCAGAAGGGCGGCACGGAGATGCCCGCGAAGCAGAACAGGTTGATCGCTCCGTCGAGCCGGGACTGGGGCCGCGTCGCGGCGATCACGCCCAGGGGAATGGCGATGAGGATGGCGACGATGGAGCTCAGGCCCAGCAGGATCACGGTGTTGCCCAGCCGCGGCAGCAGGATTTCCATCACCGGGCGGTTGTAGGTGCGCGAGAACCCCAGATCGCCGGTGAACACACCGCCAAGCCAGTTGGCGTAGCGCTCCCACAGGGGCAGGTCGAGCCCGTGCAGGCGCTTGAGGCGCGCGCCGTCGGCCGGGGTCAGGTCCGGGTTCGACGCGATCATGATGTCGATGGGGTCGCCGGGCATCAGCCCGATCAGCATGAACACGATGAACGACATGACCGCCAGCACGATGGCCATGCCGAACAGGCGTCGGGTCAGGAAGGCGAGCATGCGGCCGCGACCGAATATTGCAAACGCATGCTCACTCCGCCTTCCAGTTCTCGATCCAGAGGGTGCTGGGATACTGGTGGCCGGTGGGCGTGACGCCGGAGAGCCATTCGGGCATGACGAATGCGTTGGCCCGGAAGTACAGCGGCAACACGGGTAGCTGTTCGGCGTAGTTCTGCTGGATAGTGGTCCAGTGGCGGGCCTGGGCCTCCGCACCGCATTCCACCTCGACCCGGTCGATGGCCTCGTCCATCACCGGGTTGACGAAGCCGGTGTAGTTCTGGCCCGACCAGCCGTTTTCGGCCGTGGGTATCATCGAGGAATGCATGGTCGTGCGCGGGATGTTCTCCGGCGTCGAGAACCAGGCGAACATGGCCATGCCCGGAAATTCCCGTTGGCGGATGGTCTGGCCGAACAGCACCCGGGCGGGCTGATTGCGGATGCGCAGATCGACGCCCACCTCGCGCAGGTTCGACTGGATCACCTGCTCGACCAGTTCGCGGACCCGGTTGCCGGCCGTGGTCATGATCTCGATGCGCAGCGGCTCGCCCGCCGCGTTGTGGCGGATGCCCTTGCGGATGTCGGTCCAGCCGGCCGTGTCGAGCAGCTTGCGGGCCGTCTCGGGATCGAACGGATATTTGCGCACGTCGTCGGTGTGCACGGCGTCCAGCGGGTGGACGAAGGTGTCGGCGACCGGTTGCTTGCCCTCGAACAGACGCTCGCTGATCGCGGTGCGGTCGATGGCGTGGAGCAGGGCGCGGCGGACATCCAGATTCCCGAGAATCGGGTTGTCGAGCCGCAGGTCTACATGCTCGTAGAAGAGGCCCGGCTTGAAGACCACGTTGAATCGGTCGCCATGGCGCTTTTCGAACGCAATAGCCTGATCCAGCGAGATACCGTCTTCTCCGGCGATATAGTCGATCTCGCCCGACAGAAGATTCGCCTCCAGTGCGGCCGTGTTCTCGATCGTGCGTACGGTGATGCGTTTGAAGGCCGGCTTCTTGCCCCACCATGTGGGGTTGGGCTCCAGCGTGATGGTGGCGCCAGGTTCGACGCGCGCGATGCGGTAGGGCCCGAAATAGAGCCCGGCGCGGGTCGGGTCCGTGTCGTAGGCGTTGCGGGTCCGGTAGGCCGCCGGGTCGCGCGCCGCCTCGGCCTCGAGATGGGCCGGGACGAGCTCGAAATCGTTGATCGCCTCGGCGTTGCAGGTGCGCTTGTTCCAGAAAATGGTGAAGTTCTTCGCATCATGGGCGACGATCTTCTCCATCCGCCGATAGAGTTCCTGGTTGTTGATGCCCGCGGTCTCGTCGCGCCCGATCGCCCAGGTGAATTTCACATCCTCGGTGGTGATCGGTACGCCATCGCCCCAGGTGGCGCCGGGGCGGATCGTGTAGTCGACTTCCAGGCCGTCTTCCCCGTCCGGCGTGGTCCAGTCGCGGATGGTGCCGGCCGCGCGCGACGGCAGCGTCTCGCACAGCATGCAGATGAGTTTCCAGTCCGCGTCGTAGACGGTGAAGGGCCGCCGGGTCATGCCGTTGATCAGCGACAGGACCACGTGGCTGGCGAGATTGGGGTGGAAACCCTGGGGGAACTGGCTGACGCCGATGACCAGTTCGTCACGGCTGTTTTCCTGGGTGAGCGCCGGCGTGGTGGCGAGTGCCGTGGCCAGCGCAGTGGCGGCGATCGCGATCTTGAGCTTTGTCATGGGCATGATTGTAGGCCATGTGGCCCCCGGCGGAAATTGCAGCCGGGCAGGATGGCTGTCACGAAATCATGACTGTGAAGCCGGCTGCTAGCCCTGCATGGGCATCCAGCCGTCGGGATCGTGGAGATAGGCCTCGACGCTGTCGAGCTGTTTGGTCGAGAAGGCGCCCTGTTCGCGCGCAGCGTCGAGGACGTCCCACCAGGTCGCCAGCGCGTGGAGTCCGACGCCGAGTTCGTCCATCGTCGTCTGGCTTTCGGGGAATATCCCGTAATGAAAGACCACATAGGTGTGCTCGACCTTTGCGTCGGCGGCGCGCAGGGCTTCGACGAACCGCACCTTGCTGCCGCCGTCGGTGGTCAGGTCTTCGACCAGAAGTACCCGCGCACCGTCATCAAGCGCGCCCTCGATCTGCGCCATCCGGCCGAACCCCTTGGGCTCCTTGCGGACATAGACCATGGGTTTGCCAAGGGCCACGGCGATGAAGGCCGCGTAGGGGATACCCGCCGTCTCGCCGCCGGCGACGGCGTCGATATTGTCGCGGCCGATGTCGCGGTCGATCAGTGCGACCGCATGGGCTGTCATCGCTTCGCGGGCCTCGGGGAAGGCGATGACGCGGCGGCAGTCGATGTAGCTGGGGCTGACCCGCCCCGAGGTGAATGTGTAGGGGTCCTCGGGCCTGAAATTTACAGCACCTATATCGAGCAAGTGATGCGCCGTGTCGCGCGCGGCTGCCGCTGCTGTGTCGCTGCCATGCACCATGTTTTCCGGTCGTGCCATGGTTCTTTCCTGTTTCGTTCAGTGACTGGGCGTGGGATCCACATGCAGGAAATTACCGGGTTGGGCTGAGTCGCGCGCCGCCGTCAGCCGCCTTTTCCTGTGGGAAACCTAGTGGCGATAACGCGAAGGGCTGTCTGCCGTGATGTCGATGGCGCTGGCAGAGGCTTCGGTCGACATTGATTCCGTCTGGGGTTCGGCCGTCTCCTCGTTCCAGTCGAGCGCCCATTCGGACCGTCCCAATACCGTGAGAATGCCTTGGGTGAACTGGGTTATCTGGTCGCTGTTGAGGGGCACGTTGAGGGTCGTCGCCGTGTCGGAAATTTGCAGCACATGTGCGCCCTTGGGTTTTGCGACGATCCGCAGGCGGGTCACGAGATGGATGTCAGGTTGAGAGGGTGGCGGCGTTGGCTCCGCCTTTGCTGCGGATTCTCCCTCATTGCCGCTGGTATCGGTCGCGCCGCCGGTCGCGGATGCGGCCGGCCCGGCGGTTTGTGCGGCGCTCTCGGCGACGGGTTTCGGCCCGGGAGGATCGAAGGGCATGTCCGGGGTCAGACGCGCGAACGTTTCGTCACCCATAATGCTGCGCAGGCCGGGTACCAGCCGTTTGACGATCCGCCGGGTGAGCCCGAACACCCGCTCTTGCGCATCTTCGCCCGTGACGATGATGAGGACCCGGTCCTGGACCGGTGAGTAGCGGATCTGAAATTTTTGCGCGTGCATTATGTGCCGACCGTTGGGCGTGCCATAATCGCAGCCCCGGTCGCGCAAGTCGAGACGACGCGAAATTGAAGCGGCAGGGTTTGCACGTCGCGCAATTTGCGCGTGCTGAACAGGCTGGCGGTCTGCAGGAGACGGGTCCGGTTATGTACCGAAACGCAATGTCGATCTTTCTGGGGGGCCTTTTGCTGCTGACGGGCAGTGCGGGGATCGCCGATGAACCCAAGCGCAGCTGGGAGGCCACGATTTCGGCACGCACCCTGAATGTGCGGGCCGGCCCGGGCGAAGGTCATCCGATCGTCGGCAAGCTGAAGCGCGGCGACAAGGCCCGCGCCTTCGACGAGAATGGCCGCTGGATCCATATTCGCGAATTCGATGACACCGATGCGATGGGTTGGGTGCACCGGTCGTTCGTGCGGTTGCCCAAGGAGTTCATGGCGCCCGCCTTCGGGGAGGCGGAGAACGCTTTCCTCGAATGGGTGTCGGAACGCGGTGACCTGTCGGAAGTCTCGGTCGAGGCCGATGACCGTATTTCGATTGTCCTGGGAAGCGGTGTGGCCGTGGAACGTGCCGACGCAATTGCGCGCGACGTGGCCTGCGCGTGGCGCGACCTGCTCGACCCGAAAGTCGCCGTGACGGCCACGGTCTGGCCGGACACCGGCACCGGCGCCGGCTGGCTGACCCAGACACGCTGTCCTTAGAGGTCGACGATCCGCCCGGTGCGGATCGTCACGATCCTGTCGCCGACCCGTTCCGCAAAACCCGCATTCTGCTCCGCGACCAGGATCGCCGCGCCCGACGCCGATAATTCACGCAAGGCGGCGGCGACGTCGTCGATGACCTGGGGGGCGAGACCCAGGGTCGGTTCATCGAGAAGATAGACATCGGGCTGGGCCATCAGGGCGCGGTCGATGGCCAACATCTGCTGCTGGCCGCCCGAGAGCTGCCAGGCGCGGTCGTTTGTGCGCGCGGCGAGTTGCGGGAAGAGGCTTACCGCTGCGTCGAACCGCTGGCGGCGCGCGCGCGTGTTGGACGGGCCGGCGACCAGCAGGTTCTCACCGACCGTCAGGCCCGGGAAGACCCGACGCCCCTCGGGTACGTATGCCAGACCTGCGCGGATGCGGGCTTCGGTGGACATGCGTGAGATATCCTGTGCGCCGAGACGAATGTTCCCTTCGGATGTCGCGAGCCCGACGAGGGCGCGCAGCAGGCTGGATTTGCCGGCCCCGTTCACGCCGACCAGACAGGTGATGGCGCCGGGTGCGGCGTCGAACGACGCATCGGAGACCGCGACAACGGCACCATGGCGGACCGTCAGGTTCTCGATCTGCAGGACGGCGCTCATGGTTCCACCAGCCCGAAATAGGCGGCTCGCACGGCGTCGTCAGCAAGGACATCGTCGAGCGGGCCGTCGGCGATCAACCGGCCGGCATCGAGGCAGGCCAGGCGCGTGGCGAGCGGGCGCAGGAAGTCGATGTTGTGGTCAATTACCAGGATGGCGAGACCGGTCGCGGCAAGGGACCGAAGGATTGCGACAACTTCCGTTTGCTCGTCGGGCGCGAGCCCGGCGGCAGGCTCGTCGAGGACCAGGATGTCCGGCGCGCCCGCCAGCGCGCGGGCGATCTCCACCCGTCGCCGCAACCCGTGGGCGAGCGTGCCGCAGCGCGTATCGGCGAAGTCCGTGAGGCCGCATGTGGTCAGCGCGGCGGCGCTGTTGTTCGCGTTGCCGATGTTGGCGGCGGCGATCGTTACCGCCTCTCGGACCGTCAATCCGCCGGGAAGCTGGGGGGTCTGGAACGTGCGCGCGAGACCCCTGCGCGCAATCGCCGTGGGCGCGGCGGCTGTGAGATCGAAATTGGCAGACCGAACCGCGCCCGAGTCTGCCCGGTCGATGCCGGTGATGATATTGGCAAGCGTGGTCTTGCCCGCGCCGTTGGGGCCGATCATCCCGACGATGTCGCCGGGTTCGATTGTCAGGCTGACATCATCGAGCGCCTGGATGCCGCCATAGCGTTTGGACAGGTTCGAGATTTCCAGTACCGGCGGCCCGCCGGTGACCGGGGTTGCGTGTTCGGCTGTCCCGGGTTCCACCGGTGCTGCGGGCAATACCCGGGTGGACTTGATGAACGAGGCCAGTCCGTCGGGTGCGAACACCACCATGGCCAGCAGCAGGACGCCGACCGCGACGAGGTAATATTCGTCGAGACCGCGGAACCATTCGGGCAGGTGGGTCAGCAGCAGCGCGCCGATGACCGCGCCGAGAATGCCGAAGCGGCCGCCGACCACGGTCATAGTCAGGCATGTGACCATGATCCCGAAACCAAGCGTTTCGGGCGAGACAACCCGGTTGGTGTGGACGAACAGCGCGCCGGCCGCGCCGCCGAAGGCCGCGCTTAACAGGAAGGCCCGCAGGCGCAGCAGGCCAGGATCGATACCGAAGGCCGGGACCGCCAGCGGGGTCTCGCGCATGACCGTGAACACGGCCACGCGCAACGGGCTGAGCTGCCAGCGGGTGACGAGCATCGCCACCACCGCGAGCCCCCAGACGAAAAGGAGGAGTGGCACACCACGCGTGGCCTGCCAGTCGCCGATCGTGACCGGCAGGACGCCGGGCAGGCCGTTGGCGCCGCCCGTGACCGATTCCCAGTTGACCGCGATCAACAGCAGAAGCTGGCTCAGGGCCAGCGTGGCGAGCGCAAAATAATGGGACGCCAGGCGCAGGACCGGCACGGCGACGATCAGCGCCATCACGCTTGCGCCGAGGATGGACAGCGGGAAGGTGATCAGGAACCCGGTCCCGTACTGGCTGGCGAGGATGCCCGTGACATAGGCGCCGAGGCCGAAGAAGGCACCCTGGGCGAGGCTGAGCGCGCCGGCATGGCCGAAGATGAACTGATAGCCCAGCACCATGATCACGTAGATGCCGGCGAGCGTCAGGATGCGCTGGTCATAGGAGGATGCGAAGAACAGCGCGTAAAGCACCAGCGCGGCCCCCCCGGTGATCACCGGCAAGTTTCGTCGGTCGAGATATGTAAAAACGGCGCTCATGCACGCAGCCGACGGGGCTCGCCGAAGATGCCGTCGGGCCGGACCAGCAGCACCAGCAGGACGGCCACGTAGAGCAAGCCTTCCGCCATTGGCTGCGATGAGACCGAGGCCACGCCGACTTCGAAGAACGCGATCAGCATGGCGCCGAGCGCCGCGCCGCGCAGGCTGCCCCAGCCGCCGATGACGACCGCGATATAGGCCTTGAGGATCAGGGCCGCGCCGTCCGACGGGGTGACGAAAAACTGGTGGGCGAGCAGCAGACCCGCGGCCCCGGCAAAGGCGGTGCCGAGCGCGAAGGCCAGCAATGTGATTCGGGTCAGGCGAATGCCCAGCGCGCGCGCCATCTCCGGGTCCTGGGCGCAGGCGCGGAACTGGCGGCCGAGCTGGGTGCGTTGCAGGACGAAGGCGAGCGCGCCGACCAACAACACCGCCGTGGCGATGATCGCGAGGGACTGGCGGCTGGCCGCGACGCCCAGAAACTCGACCGTGCCCGTGCCGACGAGCGCGGGCGCGGTGCGCGGGGCGGCGCCGAAGCCTGCGTTGAGGCCGTTGGTCACGATAATGCCGAAGGCGATAGTGGTGACGAAGACCGAGACCGGTGGGCGGTTGCGGATGGGCAGATAGGCGAACGCGGCGATCGCCAGCCCGAGCCCCGCGGTGAGCAGCAGCACGCCGGGCAGCAGGATGATTCCGGGAATGGTGCTGCCGGCGGGAACGAGCATCACGAGCGCGACCGCCGCGAATCCGCCCGCGACGACGCTTTCGCCATGGGCGAAGTTCACGGCCGTGGTCGCGTTGAGGACGAGGACGAAGCCGATGGCGACGAGCGCATAGGCAGCACCCAGAGCCGCCGCGTTGAGGAGGAGCTGCGCGGCGAGCATTCCTAGACCCCGGTGTTTGTCGGCATGTACATCCTTCGAGACGGCACGCCCGCTCTGCGGTCGTGCCTCCTCAGGATGAGGGCAATGGCCAATTCGACCTCATCCTGAGAAGCCCGCGCAGCGGGCGTCTCGAAGGATGGTGAATGGAAATGCATGTCGCTGCCGGAGCGCTGCTAGAGGACGCCTGTGAGATTCTCGTAGCGCTTGACGATCGCTGGCACCCGGCTGTCGGCGCCATAGCAGAGGATCACCGCAGAATGGGCCATGTTGCCCTTGCCGTCCGAGGCGTAAGTCATGGCGAGACCCTGGTAGCGCTGCGACGACAGGTAGGCGCGGACGTCGGCGGCGGATTTCGCACCCCCCTCGATCGCGGCGAGCAGCATCTGCACCCCGTCATACTGGCCCAGCGCGAACGCGTCCGGCTCGCGGTCGAACGCTGCCCGGTAGGCATCCGCGAACGCAGCTATGTCCGGGTCGGTCTCGGAAATGGGAGACGCGCCGGATTCCGCGCACACCCCGGCCAGTTCCGTCGGTTCCAGCAAAGCGGCCGTTTCCGGCTGGTGCATGGCCGAGCCGGCGATGATGGGAATGTCGAGGCCCATCGCGCGGGCCTGGCGCACGATCAGGGCGGTCGGGCCGGAATGGAGGTGAAGCAAAAGCGCATCGGCGCCGGACTCCCGGACCTTGCTCAACACGGGCAGCATGTCCTTGACCGACACATCGAGACCCTCGGCGAGGACCGGCGGGTGGCCCAGCGCGGTGAGGTTGCGGTCGAGTTCCGCACGTCCGCTCTGGCCGTAGGCCGTTGTCTGGAAAATCACCGCCGGGCGTTTGGCGCCGCGCTCCTCGATGGCGTAGCGGGCGTGGGCGGCCTTGACGACCACGTCGCCGGGAAAGAAACGGAAGACATTGGGGCTGCCCAGCTCGGTGATGCGCGCGGTGCCCGACACGGTCACCATGGGCACCTCGAACTCGTCGGCCAGCGGCACCAGCGCCAGCATCTGGGTGCCGAGCATGGGGGCGACCACGGCGGCCACGTCATCGCGGTTGCGGCCCGACGTCAGGGCGCGCTCGAACGCGTTGACCGCGATCTCCGGCGAGGTAGCCGTGTCGTCGACATCGAAGTCGACCCCTGAGCCTCGAAGTGCGAGTTCCGCACCGTTCTTCTGGCTGGTGCCCTCGAGCGACAGGAAGCCGGTGATCGGTACCAGGACCGGGATGCGCAGGGGCTCGGCCTGGGCCGCGGTGAGTGTGGCGAGGAACGCGGACACGGCGATGAAAATGCGCGCCAATGCAGACATGTCTCGTCTCCGATGCGTTGGTCCGGGGGCGGGTGGAGTGTCTGCGAAAGACGATTCGTGACAACTCCCTCCGCCGGCATAATCCGGATCAGGTTTGTGGGTTTCTTCTCAGCCCCGATTTTATTGGGGCACCCCAGCGTCATGAACTGATGAGACGATGGGCGGCACGTGCGGTCAAGTCAAGCGCGTCAGTTCGTGTGGCCGCCGATCAGGTAGCGGGTGCCGTCATACAGGGAGAAGTAATCACCCAGCATCGGGTGGTCGATCTGGGCGGGGTCGGAGGCGGCGATCAGGTTGCGCTCGGCGACGTAGGTCGTGTGGGACGTCTCATGGACGAGCACGTGATACCAGGGCGCGTCCTTGGGCGGGCGCGACCTGGCGACCTCGTCATACCATGCCTCGCTGCCCTCAAAGACCGGGTCGACATCGAACACCGCACCGCGATAGCCGAAGAGCTTGTGCTCGACGATCTGGCCGACGTGAAACTGGACGGAGAATTCGTTCATGACGTGGCTCTACGATACGGACTTGATCGCGGGGCGGCGCTGGGCGTCCCGGTCGACATAGGCGTAGACCGCCTCGGCGCTGGCGACGAGATTGTCGTGTTCGTCACGCACCTCGCCAGATGCGAAGTAAATACGCCGGCCTGCGCGAATGACCTTCGCCGTGCAGATCAGCGTGTCGCCCTTGGCCCGACCGACGAAGTTCACGTTAAGGGACACGGTGACGTTGCCCCGGCGTTTGTCGGGATCGGGTTCATAGACCCCGCAGAAGCCTGTCGCCGCATCGATCAGCGACGCGGTGACGCCGCCATGGATGCCGCCCTGGCGGTTCCGGTGGCGGTCCTCGATATCGACGGCAATCCGGGCGAAGCCCTCTTGCCAGTCCATCAGCCGGAAGCCGAGGAACCCGTTGAGGCCCTCGGTCAGGTCGCGTGCTTCGAAATCTGTCATGTTGAAAGTCTCTGGCGGTAACAAATATGCGGTAGCTGATATGCCCGATCGGCGCGGGTGGGGCAATTCCCGTACGCGCCCGGGCCGGTTACACTGGTGGCCAAGACGGGGAGGAAGAACGTGGACGAAACCGTGAATATCGCCAATGGGGGCCGCCGCCTGCGGCCCGCGGTCGACGAGCTTGAGGGCTCGCTGATCCGCAAGGTCGCCGAAAGCAATATCGGCCGCGACGATGTGATCCCGCTCTGGTTCGGCGAGCCGGACCTGCCCACGCCGAACTATATCAAGCAGGCGGTCACCCAGGCGATCGCGGACGACCACGTCTTCTATGCCCAGAATCGCGGCATCCCGCCGTTGCGTGAAGCACTCGCGGCCTATTCAAGCAATCTGATCGGGCGCGAGATCAATGTCGACCGGATTACCGCCGCCGTCTCGGGCATGGCTGCGATCATGCTGACGTCGGAAGTGCTGGTCGACAATGGCGACAATGTCGTGGTCGTCGGGCCGGTCTGGCCCAATTGTAAGGGAACCGTGTTCATCATGGGCGGCGAGGCCCGCACGGCGCCTTTAAGGGCCGATGAAAGCGGCCAGTGGCATCTCGACCTCGACGATATCAAGAGCCGGTGCGACGAACGCACGCGCGCGGTGTTCGTCAATTCGCCGGGCAACCCGACCGGCTGGATCATGGAGCAGGACCAGCAGCGCGAGCTGCTGGAATTTACCCGCGAGCGGGGGATCTACCTGATTTCCGACGAGGTCTACATCCGGCTGATCTATGACCGCCCGCGCGCGCCATCGTTCCTGGATATCGCGGAACCCGAGGACCGGGTGATCGTCATCAACAGCTTCTCCAAGACCTGGTCGATGACTGGCTGGCGGCTCGGCTGGCTGACCCATCCCGCCGATCTGGGGCCGGACTTCTCCAAGCTCAACGAGTTCAACATCGCCTCGCCCACGACCTTTGTGCAGCATGCCGGCGTTGTGGCGGTACGCGAGGGCGAGCCTTTCGTCGCAGAGATGGTCGAGCGCTATCGCCGGAACCGGGATCTCGTATACCAGCGGCTCGGCGCCATGCCGAAGGTGACACTTTCGCGCCCCGAGGGCGCCTTCTATGCCTTCTTCTCCGTGGACGGGATGACCGACAGCGTCGAGTATGCGCGCCAGCTGATTGCCGAGACCGGTGTAGGCATGGCGCCGGGTCGCGCGTTCGGCGAAGAGGGCGAGGGCTGGCTGCGCCTGTGTTTCGCAGCCGAGGCGGACACCCTGTCGGCCGCGATGGACCGACTGGAGCCGGCGTTCTCCTGAGGGATGCGGCGTGAGAATCTGGGAATAGCGACATGAAGGTGGTCATTACAGGCGGGACGGGGATGTTGGGTCGCCGGCTGGCAATCCGAATTCTGGCGCAGCCCGAGCTGGTTGGGCCGGACGGTGCGCCCGAGGCGTTGGACAAGCTGGTTCTGTTCGATGCGTTCGAGCCGGTCGAGCCGCCGCCCGACGACCCGCGGGTCGAGGTTGTCACCGGAGATATCTGCGATCCGGCGACGGTCGACGGCCTGATCGATGGCGAGACGGACGCGGTGTTTCACTTCGCCGCTGTGGTCAGCGGCGGGGCGGAGGCCGATTTCGACCTGGGTTATGCGGTGAATCTTGAGGGGGGCCGCAACGTATTGGAGGCGAGCCGCCGGACCGGGCGCTGCCCGAAGATCGTGTTCACCAGTTCGCTGGCGGTATATGGCGGCGATCGATCGATCGATGATTCCACCGCGCTAACCCCGCAGACATCCTATGGCGCGCAGAAGGCGATCGGCGAACTGCTGGTCAATGACTACACCCGCAAAGGGTTCGTGGATGGGCGTACCTTGCGCTTGCCGACCATCGTGGTGCGGCCGGGCAAGCCCAACAAGGCGGCCTCGGGCTTCGCCAGCTCGATCCTTCGCGAACCGTTGCAGGGCGATGAGGTGAGCAACCCGGTGAGCCGGGACACACGGATGCTGATCCTGTCGCCCAAGCGCGCGGTCCAGGCCTTCATCGATGTCCACAATGCAGATGGCGATGTTCTGGGCCCGAACCGGGCGGTCATGATGAACGGGATTTCACCTTCGATCGGTGAGATGCTCGACGCTTTGCGTGCGATCGGGGGCGACGCGGTCGCGGCCCGGGTACACGACGAGCCCGATGCGCAGATTCAGGCCATCGTCGACGGCTGGCCCTGGTATGCCGACGGCGCGCGGGCGCGCGCGCTGGGCATGGAGCCCGACGCGTCGATGTCGGAAATTATCGAGAATTTCATCGCCGACGAGCTGGACGGCGAATTTACCCGCTGATCAGGCGTCAAATTCGAGCAGGGCTGTAATCGGTACATCAAGATGCTCACGTCCGCCCAGGCCGTCGAGCTCGATGATGAAGGCTGCCGCGCGCACGTCGGCGTCGGCTTGCCGCAGCAGGTGCAGCGCGCCGCCGGCCGTGCCACCGGTTGCGAGCAGGTCGTCAATAATCACGACCTTCTGACCCGGGGCAATGGCGTCGACCTGCATCTCCACCGTGTCGGAACCATATTCGAGGTCATAGGTATAGGATGTCGTCTCGCCGGGCAGCTTGCCCTGCTTGCGCAACATGGTGAAACCGCAGCCCAGCTGCAGCGCCAGTGGTGCGCCGACCAGGAACCCCCGGCTCTCGATACCCGCGATCACATCGGGTTCGTGTTGGCGGATGGCGACAGCAAGCAGATCGACGGTGTGGCGCCAGGCCTGCGGGTGCGCCAGCAAGGTCGAGATGTCGTAGAACAGGATGCCGGGTTTCGGGAAATCCGGGATCTTTCGAATGTGCTCGGCAATGTCCATGGGTCGTCGTCCTGTTGGCGAGAAATTTCGTGCGGATGCTACCCATCGTGCGTTCGCGATACAATCACGCGATATAGTATTACACCGCGCTCGTGTGTTTTTCCGCTTGTCGTATGGTTGAAACGGTTGTTTCATGCTTCCCGTAAAACGATCCAACTGTTGCAAAGATCGACAGATCTATCGATAGGGACCCGACGCCATGGCTGCAGACCGCGACCAGATGCCGAAGAGTGAGCAGATTCTGACGGATCTGCAGGATGTGTATCCGAGGCTCAGCCCGCAGTTGCGGCAGGCCGCGCATTATTTGATCGACCGCCCCGACGAGATCGCCTTCACCTCCATGCGACAGTTGGCCGACCGGGCCGAGGTGCAGCCGGCGACCATGGTGCGCCTGGCACAGGCGCTGGGCTTCGACGGTTACGAGGCCATGCGCGAGCCTTTTCGCGATGCCCTGCGACAACAGCCGGCTGGCTTCGGACAGCGGGCACGCAAACTCCTGGCGCGCACCGGCCGGCGCCGGAAAGGCCGGGCCCTGGCTCAGCTGGCCAACGAAATGGTGGCGGCCGACCGGGACAACCTCTCCTTGAGCCTCGAGGCTATCGGTTCGGACGAACTGGCGGATGCCGCCAATGTGCTCGCCACGGCGCGCCGCATATACGTCGTCGGGCAGCGCAGCCTGTTCCCGGCGGCATTCTATGTGCATTACGCCTGCTCCATGTTCCGTGAGGACATGATCCTGATGGACGGCAATGGCGGCACCTTCGCCGATCGCCTCCGCGGTATCTCGTCGGAAGACGCGATGCTGGTGTTTTCTTTCGAGCCCTATTCGCGCGGTGCGGTGGAGGCGGTCGAGTTTGCCGCAGCCCGTGGCGCGACGATCGTTGCCGTGACCGACGGCCTCGTCTCGCCGCTTTCGTCCCTGACCCGGCACATGCTGCTGGTGGGCACGGACACGCCGGCGCTGTTCAAGTCGGTTGTCCCGGTGCTCAGCATTGCCCAGGTGCTGGTCGCACAAATTCTGGCCCAGGGCGGTCAGTCGGCGCTCACCAGCGTGGCCGAAAGCGAGCATCAGCTCGAGACATTCGGCGCTTACTGGACGGAAGCCGACAGGGTGAGCGTACCGGATGCAGATGGCGACGACGCACCGGGTGTTCGCGAGGATGCAGCCCCGTTCGATCATGCAAAGGAACGGCGCGGGTCCTGATATGGGCAAGCCCGTAGCCTCGACGCGTGTGTCCGATGTGCGCCCGGCTGCGCATACAAGGGTACTGCACCGCAATTCGCACAGCGATCTGCCCGTCGCGGCCGCCGGTGACGGCCCCTTTGTCATCGACACGAACGGCAAACGATATCTCGATGCCTCGGGCGGTGCCGCGGTGTCGTGTCTGGGGCACAGCGACGCGGACGTGATTGCGGCGGTACAGACGCAGATCGGTGAAATGCCCTTCGCCCACAGCGCCTTTTTCACAAACAAGCCCATGGAGCAGCTCGCAGACCTGATCGTCGACGGCGCACCCGAAGGGCTGGACCGGGTCTATTTCACGTCTGGCGGTTCCGAGGCCGTCGAGGCCGCACTCAAGATGGCGCGGCAGTATTTCATTGAGATCGGCCAGCCCGAACGCACGGTCTTCATCGCACGACGCCAGTCCTATCACGGCAACACGCTGGGGGCGTTGTCAGTTGGTGGCAATGAATGGCGGCGCGCGCCGTTCCGCGAGATCATGGCCGAAACCCGTCATGTCGACCCGTGCTTTGCCTATCGCGGTCAACGGGAAGGGGAGGCGGACGCCGACTATGCGACGCGTCTTGCCCATGAGCTTGAAATGGAGATTAACGCGGCCGGGCCCGAGCGGGTGATCGCGTTCGTGGCGGAGACGGTGGTCGGCGCGACCAGCGGCGGCGTGGAACCTGTTGCGGGATACTTTCGGAAAATCCGCGAGGTCTGCGACCGCCACGGCGTTCTGTTGATTCTCGATGAAATCATGTGCGGATTGGGGCGTACCGGATCGCTCTATGCTTTCGAACAGGACGGTATCGTTCCCGACATGGTGACCGTGGCGAAGGGCCTTGCGGCAGGCTATCAGACGATCGGCGCGGTGCTGCTGTCGGAGGAAATCTTCGATGCCTTCTACAACGGGTCAGGTTTCTTCCAGCATGGCCACACCTTCATGGGCCACGCGACGGCCTGTGCCGCAGCACTGGTGGTACAGCAGAAACTGCAGCACCCGGAGATGATGCCCCATGTCCGCGCGCTGGGCGAAATGCTGGATGCAGGCCTGAACGAGCGGTTCGGTAACCACCCCCATGTGGGGGATATGCGCGGCCGGGTGATGTTCCGCGGGCTCGAGCTGGTCGCGGACCGGGCCTCGAAAACGCCGTTCGACCCCGCGTTGAAACTGCATGCACGGATAAAGGCCGAGGCCATGAGCCGCGGCCTGATGTGTTACCCGGCAGGTGGCACGATTGACGGAACCCTGGGCGATCATGTGCTCCTCGCGCCACCTTTTGTGGTGGGGGAGCAGGAGATCGAGCTCATCGTTGAACGATTGGGGGAGGCGATCGATGCCGCTATCGCAAGTACGGACTAGAAAATCCGGAATTTGCGTCATCCAAAAGTATGAAATTGCACGATTCTTTATTCTGGAATTGTGACGGCTGAGCATGTGACGCTAGTGTCACGGCAAGCAAAATGAGGCTGATCGAATAAAAACAGGCCAGCCCGGTAAAAGTAAGACAAGACAACAGGAAGAGGAGAGACCCTGTGATTAACTATCGTAAAACCATTTTCTCGGCTGCCGCGGCGGCCGTGGTCGCCTTCGGCGGCATGTCGCTGCACGCGACCGAGGCCAGCGCACAGCAGCGCGACATCCTGATCGGCGGCGGTTCCGTTACCGGTGTTTACTACCAGGTGGCCTTGCAGACCTGTCAGATCATGAACAAGCATTCCGGCGGCAAGTACAACTGCGTTGGCCGCCCGGCGCTCGGTTCGGTCTTCAACGTCAATGCCGTAAACCGTGGTCTCCTCGACTTCGGCGTGGCCCAGTCGGATCGTAACTGGCAGGCGACGAACGGCAAGGCTGACTGGGACGGCAAGCCTGTCGGCAAGCTGCGTAGCGTGTTCTCGGCCCATCCGGAAGCCGTCCTTCTGGTGACCCGCAAGGACAGTGGCGTCAAGTCGGTCGGTGACCTCAAGGGCAAGACCGTGAACATCGGCAACCCGGGTTCCGGCCAGCGCGGCAACTCGATGGATCTGCTGCCGCTCTACGGCATCGATCCGGACAAGGACATCAAGGCCGAAGGCCTGCAGCAGGGCGAGGCATCCCGCGCCCTGGTGGATAAGAAGATCGACGCCTTCGTCTACACGGTCGGCATGCCGTCTGCGGCGATTGAAGAGCCGGCGAACTCGACCGAGATCGATATCCTCGATATCAACTCGGACGCGATCAAGAAGTTCATCTCCGACAAGCCCTATTATGTGCTCGCCAAGTATCCGGCCGGCATCGTGAAGGGTGTGGACGAGTTCGAGACCTACGCCGTGAAGGCGACGGTTATCACGAGCGCCGATGTCGAAGACCAGGTCGTCTACGACTACGTCAAGACGGTGTTCGAGAATCTCGAAGAGCTGAAGGGCACCCACGCGGCCTTCCAGATTCTGAAGCCGGAAGACATGCTCGGCGGTCTGTCGGCCCCGCTCCATCCGGGTGCGGAGAAGTACTACAAGGAAAAAGGCCTGATGTAAGTCGGTCCTGTAGCGGGCGGCACCGAGCGGTGCCGCCCGTTATTTCTTTGTCAAAGAAATTCAAGTTTCTGGGGGGAATGGGATGACCACGCAAGACAACGCCGCCGAAGAGGTGGTTGAGACCGAAGAGCGGGATTTCATCGCCGAGGTCGAGAGCGGCCCGCGCAGCCCGACGAGCAAGATCGCCGTCGGCGTCATCACCCTCCTTTGTGTCATCTGGTCGCTGTTCCAGCTCTGGATCGCCGAGAACCCCATCAATTCGCAGCTCGCCCGATCCTGGCATCTGGGTTTCGCGCTGGCGCTCGTGTATCTCGCATTCCCCGCCTATGATTATCGCAATCCGCCGCTCTGGGCGCGGACGTTGCATCGCATTCTGCCGTTCCTGCGGGGCAAGCGATCGAACCGTGAATATATCCCTGTCTTCGACATCATTCTGGCGATCATCGCCGCCGGATCGTCGCTCTTCATCGTGTTCTTCCAGAAGGAAATCCAGGCGATGGGTGGCCTGGGCGGCCCGCGTGAAGTCTGGATGGGTGCGATCCTGATCGTCATGCTGCTCGAAGCGGCGCGGCGCGCACTGGGCGTGGCGCTGAGCACGATCTGTATCATTTTCATTATTTACGCGTTTGTCGGCAGCGAGCCGTGGGTTCCCGATCTGCTGCGCTATCGCGGGACGACCTTCGAGTTCTTCATCTCCGAGATGTATCTCACGGACACCAGCATCTTTGGCGTGCCGCTGGGTGTTTCCACCAGCTTCGTTTTCCTGTTCGTCCTGTTCGGCGCGCTTCTCGACAAGGCGGGCGCGGGCAAATACTTCATCGACGTGGCCTTCTCGGGCCTTGGTCACAAGATTGGCGGGCCGGCGAAGGCCGCCGTCGTCGCCTCGGGCCTGTCGGGCCTGGTCTCGGGTTCGTCCATCGCCAACGTGGTCACGACGGGCACGTTCACCATCCCGTTGATGAAGAAGGTCGGCCTGCCGGCCTACAAGGCGGGTGCGGTCGAGGTGGCTGCGTCCACCAACGGCCAGCTGATGCCGCCGATCATGGGCGCGGCCGCGTTCATCATGGCCGACATCATCGGCATCCCGTATCTGGATGTGGTCCGCGCAGCACTGTTCCCCGCGATCATTTCCTATCTCGCGCTGTTCTATGTGGTGCATCTGGAGGCGCTGAAGCTCAACTTGCGGCCGCTGTCGAAGAGCGAGTTGCCGCCGATGCTCAAGACTTTCGTCAACGGCAGTCACTATCTCATCCCGCTCGGGGTGCTGATCTACTTCCTGGTGATCGAGAAACGCTCGCCGATCTTCTCCGCCCTGACGGCCATCGAGGCGCTGGCGGTGCTGATGATTATCCAGCGACCGATCATCGCCTACCTCGCGCTCGGTGCGCACAAGAAGGCCGGCAGCCTGGATCCCGACACCAAGATCGGGGGGATCATCGGGGCGGCGTTCCTCGACGGCCTGAAAGACATCTGGGAAGGCCTGATCGGCGGCGCCCGCTCCATGATGAGCGTGGGCGTGGCCACGGCCGCGGCCGGCATCATCGTCGGCGTGGTCAGCACGACCGGTCTGACGGGACGTTTCGTGAACCTGATTTCCGCGGTTTCCGGCGGGAGCGTGATGGTCATGCTCCTGCTGACGGCGGTCACCAGCATGATCCTCGGGATGGGATTGCCGACGACGGCGAACTACATCCTGATGGCGACCCTGACCGCACCGGTCATTGTCGAGCTCGGCGGCGATGCCGGGCTGATATTCCCGCTGATCGCGGCCCATCTGTTCGTCTTCTACTTCGGCATCCTGGCGGATGATACGCCGCCGGTGGGCCTCGCGGCCTATGCCGGTGCGGCGATCGCCAAGTCGGATCCGATCAAGACCGGTATCCAGGGCTTTACCTATGACATGCGGACGGCGATCCTGCCCTTCGTGTTCATCTTCAACACCGAGTTGCTGATGATCCAGGGCGTGGCCCCGAACGGGGATATCATCTGGATCGATTCCATCATCAACCTCGTCTGGGTGTTCGGGATATCGCTCATCGCCATGTTCGCCTTCGCGGCGTTCATGCAAGGCTATTTCGCCGATAGCTGTAACTGGCCGGAACGAATATTCCTGCTGTTGCTCGCCATCGCGATGTTCAGACCCGCGCTGGTGACGGACCAGATCGGGGGACAGCGCGAGATCATCCAGGCCGTCGCACTGGCGCTGTGGATCGCGATGTATCTTTATCAAAGACGCCGCAAGGCGGGTCGCGGCGACGGTGCCGCACCCGCGGCAGCATAGGGGAGGTCAGGCATGTCCAAGCATATCCTTCTGCCGGTCGATCTTGAGGACGAAGCCTCGTCGGCGCAGGCACTCGATGCCGCGGTGGCACAGGCGCAGGCCTCGGGTGGAACCCTGCACGTAATGACGGTGGTGCCGGATTTCGGCATGAGCGTCGTTGGCTCTTTCTTTCCCGACGACTTCGCGGAGAAGGCGCTGGCGGAGACCGCGAAGCGGCTCGATGCCTATGCCGGTGCGAACGTGCCCGACGGGGTGAGTGTGCAGCAGATCGTCGCCCATGGCCGTATCTATGACGAGATCATCAAGGCGGCCGACAGCAGCGGTGCCGACCTGATCGTTCTGTCCGCGCACCGCCCGGACGTCGGCGACTATCTCCTCGGCTCCAATGCCGCGCGGGTGGCGCGCCATGCGAAGCAGTCAGTATTGATTATCCGCTGACGCGGCGATGTCGGAAGACAGGTCCTTCGATTATGTGATCGTCGGCGCGGGCAGCGCCGGCTGTGTGCTGGCCAACCGCCTGACCGAGAGCGGTGCGCATAATGTGCTGCTGCTGGAAGCCGGGGGCAAGGATAGCAATCCCTGGCTCCATATTCCGCTCGGCTATGGCAAGGTCTTCGACGACCCCAAGGTGAACTGGTGCTATTCGACGGAGCCCGACCCGACCTGCAACGGGCGGCGGATCGTCCAGCCGCGGGGCAAGGTGCTCGGCGGCTCCAGCTCGATCAACGGGATGGTCTATATCCGCGGCAACGCCGCCGACTTTGACCATTGGCGCCAGCTCGGCAATACAGGCTGGAGCCATGACGACGTGCTGCCGTATTTCCGTAAACTGGAAGATAACACGCGCGGCGAAGATGAATTCCACGGCACGGGCGGGCCCCAGGCCGTGTCCGAGCAGCGTGATCTCCACCCGCTCGGCCGCGCCCATCTGGCGGCCGCGGTCGAGGCGGGTTATCCGCTGAACCCCGACTTCAACGGCGCGGTGCAGGAAGGCTTCGGACGTTACCAGGTGACCCAGCGGACCGGGCGGCGTTGGTCGACAGCGCGTGGCTATCTGCGCCCGGCGCGCAAGCGCGCGAACCTGACGGTCGAGACCGGCGCCTTCGCCAATCGGGTGTTGTTTGAGGGCCGCCGCGCCGTGGGCGTGGAGTACCAGCTGGGGGATGAAACAAGGGTCGCGCGCCCGAAGGGCGAGGTCATCCTGGCGCTGGGAGCGTTCAACTCACCCCAGCTGTTGCAGCTCTCCGGGGTCGGCCCTGCGGCGTTGCTGCGCGAACACGGGATCGACGTGCTGGCGGACATGGCCGGGGTAGGCACGGACATGCAGGACCACTATCTGGTCCGCATGGTCTACCGGTGCAAGCAGCCGGTCACCCTCAATGATGTGATGCAAAGCCGGGTGAGACAGGCCGGGACGTTGCTGCGCTATGCCCTGTTTCGCCGGGGCATGATGGCGATGGCTGCCGTGCCGACGGGCGGATTCTTCCGTAGCGACCCCAGCCTCGCCTCGCCGGACCTGCAGCATCACATCGTGCTGTATTCGAACGGTGGGGCGACGGGCAAGCATGGCTCGACCCTGCACGAATTCTCCGGCCTGTCGGCGACGATCATCATGCTGCGTCCGGAAAGCCGCGGGGCGGTGGAAATCGGCTCGACCGATCCGCGCGCGGCCCCGTTGATCAAGAGCCGCTATCTCGAGGCCGAGCATGACCGCCTGGCGCTGATGCGCGGGGTGCGCGCGGTCCAGGAAATCATGCGCCAGCCCGCACTGGAACCGTTTGTGGGCGAGGCGATCGAGCCGGGCACGGACGTGGTGAGCGACGACGACATGATCGAGTATCTGCGCAATTTCGGAAACACCGGCTTCCACCCGACCAGCACCTGTCGCATGGGGGTGGACGAGAGAGCCGTCGTCGACCCGCGCCTGCGGGTGCATGGCCTCGAGGGATTGCGGGTGGTGGATGCGTCGGTGATGCCGGCCGTGACCAGCGGCAACACCAACGCGCCGACGATCATGATCGCGGAGAAGGCGTCGGACATGATCCTTGAGGATGCGCGCTAGGTCGCGAGGGCGGGTCCGGGCATGACGGTTGGGTGCGGTATGCATCAACAATGATCCTCATGCAGAGCTTGTCGAAGCATGGAGAGAGAACACCTCTCCTTCGACAGGCTCAGGATGAGGTGTTCAACGCCGGTGTCTGGGCGTTTGCAAAGCCGTGCCGGGCGTTGTAAGAAACCCGCCGTCGGGAAGTAGCTCAGCCTGGTAGAGCACTACGTTCGGGACGTAGGGGCCGGAGGTTCGAATCCTCTCTTCCCGACCAATTTTCTCACATCGTCAAAGTTGGCCGAAGTCGGTTCACCGCGCCTAGAGGCTCGCCGCGGGTGGTGGGGCGTTGCCCAGAATCAGGTCCGCGCCCTTCTCGGCGATCATCATGGTGGCCGCGTTGGTGTTGGCCGAGGGCATGGTCGGCATGACCGAAGCGTCGACGACCCGCAGTCCCTCGATGCCGTGGACCTTGAGCTCGTCGCTGACAACGTTATCGCGGTCGGCCGCGCCCATGCGGCACGTGCCGACCAGGTGGAACACGGTGGTGCCGTAGCTGCGGGCGAAGTCGAGGAGTTCGTCGTCGGTCTGCAGGCCTGCACCCGGCACGATCTCATGGTCGTAATATTGCGAAAGCTCGGGCGCGGTCAGGAGCTGCCGGTCGAGGCGCAGGCCGGCGACGGTGACCTGCCGGTCGGTCTCGTGATCCAGATAGTTGGGCTGAATGATCGGTTTGTCGGCGATGTCGGCGCTGCGGGCGCGGATATAGCCCCGGCTCAGCGGCCGGAGCGCGAAGGTTGCTGCCGTCATGCCGGGCTCGTCCTCGAGCTTCGCGATCTTGCCTGCCTCATAGGTGGCCGGGGTGAAAATCAGCTGCATGTCGGGCTGTTCCATGGCCGGGTGAGACTTCCAGAACACGAAGACCTGGCTCGGCGACATGGCGAGCAACCCCTTGCGGCGGAGCGCGTAGTCGGCAACCTCCTTAACCAGTGACAGGCCGCGGGCACGCTCGTTGATGGTGCGCGCACCCTTCACCCGGGCAGTCATGCGGGCCAGATAGTGATCCGACAGGTTCTCGCCCACACCGGGGAGGTCGTGCACCACATCGACGCCGAGATCTTTCAGTAGCGCGGCCGGGCCGACGCCGGAGACCTGCAGGAGCTGGGGCGAGCCGACCGACCCGCTGGCGAGGATGACCTCGCGGCGTGCGCGGATCTCGACTTCGTGCGCGCCCTGTTTGTAGAGCACACCAACTGCACGCGCGCCCTCAAACAATATGCGCCGGGTGTGGGCGTCGGTACGGATGTCGAGGTTGGGCCGGTGCTTGACCGGGTGCAGGAAGGCGCGCGCGGCGCTGACCCGGCGGCCATTCTCGATGACCCGCTGGAAGTAGCCGACCCCGGCCTGGGTGGCGCCGTTGTAATCATCGTTGCGGGGGATGCCCATGCCCACCGCGCCGTCGATGAAGGCGTCACAGATGGGTTCGGGGCCGTCGATATCGGTGACAGGAAGCTCGCCGTCCCGGCCGTGGAAATCCGTATCCTTGCCGCCCACGCGGCGCTCGCTGCGCTTGAAGTAGGGGAGGATGTCGGCGTAGCCCCAGCCGCGGTTTCCCTCTTGCGCCCAGCTGTCATAGTCCATCCGCTGGCCGCGATTGTAGATATGGCCGTTGATGGAACTGGAGCCGCCGAGGGTCTTGCCGCGGGGCACATAGACGGGCCGCCCGGCGGTGCCTTCGCCGGGCTCGGACTCGAACAGCCAGTTCACCTTCGGGTTGGCGAGGGTGCGCGTAAAGCCGGCCGGGATATGGATCCACGGGTTGCGGTCGGGCGGACCGGCCTCCAGTACACAGACGGTCGCGTCACCCGCCGACAGACGGTTGGCGAGGATCGAGCCGGCGGAACCGGCCCCGACGATGATGTAGTCGAACGCGTCTGCCATGGCGCCGGAACCCTGTTTCTAGAAACTCGCGACCTGCGGTGAATGTCCGCCCCGCGCGCTGCCCTGGGCGACGCCGGGCGGAAAGGCCGCGTCGATCCGGGCCACCTGATCGGGGGTGAGGCGGATATCGTCCGCGCCGAGATTCTCCCGCAGATGATTGAGTTGGCGTGATCCCGGGATCGGGATGACGTCGTCACCCTTGGCCAGAAGCCAGGCGAGGGAAAGCTGGCCGGGGGTCGCGTCGATTTCGGTTGCCATTGCGGTGAGTTCGTCGAGAAGCGCCAAATTGTGGTCGAACGCGTCGTCCTGGAAGCGCTGGTTGCTGAGCCGCCAGTTGTCGCCCTCGGGCACGTCCGCGCGGCTGCGCATGGCGCCGCTAAAAAAGGCATAGGACAGCGGGCCATAAGCCACGAATGCGATGTCGAGGTCCCGGCACACGGGAATCAAGTCAACCTCCGGCTCACGGGTGAACAGGGAATATTCCGTCTGCAGGGCCGCCATGGGGTGGGTGGCGTGGGCCCGGCGCAGCTCATCGGCGGTCGCATTGCAGATGGCGAGGTGGCGTACCTTGCCGGCGGTGACCAGTTCCGCCATCGCGCCGATGCTGTCCTCCAACGGCATGTCCTTCGGGACCTGGTGGAGATAGTAGAGATCGATCACGTCGGTATTGAGCCGCGCGAGGCTTTCGTCGCATTCGCGTTTGACGGTGTCGGGGCTGGCGTCGATGGCGACCTTGCCCGTGTCATCGACATGGATTCCGCACTTGCTGGCGAGGACAACCTCGCGGCGCCGGGCGCCCAGCATGGCACCAAAAAAGGATTCGCTGCGCCCCATGCCGTAGATCGCTGCGCTGTCGATGAAGTTGAGACCCCAATCGATCGCTTCGTTCACCGTGGCGACCCATTCCGGCTCGTTCGGGTCGAGCAGCCGGTTGGCGCCGAGGCCGAGCTGGGAGACTGACAGGCCCGATCGGCCAAGGGGGACTTTCTTCAGCATGGAGAGGTTCCTTTGTGGCATGCGTGGAAAGGGTTTCGACCCATGCGCACAGCCTACGACAGGTATTGCCGACGTGGTAGTTTCCGCTGCGCGTATTGTTTTTCCATCTCCGGATTGCGACAGCCATGACCCAGGAAAATTCCAAGCTCAAGGTCGGCGTGTTTGCCGGCGACGGCATCGGCCCGGAGGTGACGACACCCTGCGTCGAGTTGCTGGCTGAATTGACCACTGCACTCGGCGGTCCGACGCTCGAGTTCGAGCCACTCGTGGCGGGGGCTGCCCATTATCAGGAAACCGGCGATGCGCTACCCCAGGCCTCGCTCGACCGGGCAGCCGAGGCCGACGCGATTTTGCTGGGCGCGATGGGCGACCCGGACGTGCGCTACCCCGACGGCACGGAGATCGTGCCGCAGATCGACCTGCGGGATTATTTCGAGCTCTATGCCGGGGTGCGGCCCGTCACGACCCGGCCGGGGATGCCGGTGCCGCTGGCCGACCCGCGCGGACAAGAACTGGATTTCGTGATCATCCGGGAATCCACCGAAGGTCTCTTCGCCCATCGCGGCGAGGCCGAGGAAACGGATGACAGCTCCACCGACCGGCTGACGATTACGCGGGCAGCTTGCGAGCGGTTGTTCGATTTTTCCTTCGAACTGGCCCGTCGCAGAAAGGCCAAGGGCGGCCCGGGTATCGTGACCTGCGTCGACAAGGCGAATGTGCTGCAGTCGATGGGGTTCTTCCGGCGCATGTTTGACGAACGGGCGGAACGCTATCCCGATATCGAGCGGCGCTACCTGTATGTGGATGCGGCGGCACTGGCCCTGGTCAAGCAACCCTGGGTGTTCGACGTGATGGTGATGGAGAATTTGCTGGGGGACATCCTGTCGGACCTCGGGGCGGGTCTCATGGGTGGGCTGGGCATGGCGCCGTCCGCGGACGTCGGCCCCGGCCACGCGGTGTTCCAGCCCTGTCATGGCACGGCACCGGACATCGCCGGCAGCGGCAAGGCAAACCCGACGGCGATGTTCCTGTCGGGTGCGATGATGCTCGACTGGCTGGGAGACAGGCATGACTCGCCGGAACTCCGGCGCGGTTCGGAGATCTTCCGGTCCGCCGTGGATGCGGCTTTCCGTGATGGCACGCTGCAACCGACCGAGCTGGGTGGCCGCGACGGACTGGCCGAGATTACCCAGCGGGTGCGTGTTGAAATGCACGCAGCGCTCTCATCCTAGTCGGTGACTAATGCTTGCCGCGCCGTCGATTCCATTCGGCGATGGAGCGATTGCTCAACGGTACAGCGTCGTCCGTCATCTCCGACGCATAGGTGCCGGATGCGACATGCTGTGACTGGCGCAATATGTCGATTCTTCGTTGTTGTTCCCCGAACGCATCTGCGCTGAGCGCCAAGCGTTTCTGGTCGCGTAGCTTAGCCAGTTCCCGGGCACCGAAATAAAAGGTCACGATCACGCCGGCGATGATCCACATGCGCTCCGGCACAGCCTCGAGCGCGGTGTTGATGATTTGAAATTCGGCCGGATCGCGCCAGGCCGCCAGGAAATACAGAATGATCATCGCGACGATGATCGGCCGGGGCAGCCGGTTGAACCCGTCGATCAGGCTGTCGAACCAGGTGCGCCGCGCGAGGCGGCGAAATTCTGTGGCGAATTGCTGCTGCACCGCCATGTCGGTTCGATGGTCCTGATTGTCCCGTTCTCGCTGGTTGCCCGCAACAGCGTCGATGACCCCCGTTCCTGCGGCAAGGAGCGGTCCGATGCCCGGGATAACACTCAGCAGACTACGCAGCATTTTCGATCTCCATCCGGAAGCGTTCGGCCCGCGCGAGCCAGCCGCGCAGGAACCGCTCGGAGTCGGGGCGGCTCTCGACCAGTCGCCGGTAGAAGCCGAAGCGTTCGTCGACGATGGCGTTGTTGAAGAAGGGACCCATCTCCGATTGGGCGTGTTCGGCCGCGCGGCGGGTCCTGGGCCCCATGACGCCGTCGCAATCCAGGCTGCGGCCGATCTGCGCCAGGTTTATCACCCGCTGCATGGCCATGATCGGGCGGGGTGGGCCGCTGTTGACGGCCCAGTCGACCATGATCGGTTGAATTTCATCGGGAAGCCGGTTGATACCGGGGCGTACCCAGAAATCGTCACGGTAGAGATCCCGGGCCTGTTCGGCTGTCACGCGCAGGATGTCGTCGCGATCGGTGTCGCCGTCCGCGTCATTGTCGAGGCCCACGCCACGAGCGTAGCGCAGGGAGATGCCGTGGTTGGTGGCACCGCCGGGATCGGCGGGGTCGTCGACGAAGCCGCCCTCGTTGTGCAGGACCTCGTCGAGGATGTCTTCGATTGTTGGTATCGCCATCGGATGCTCCCGGACATGAGTGCCTCACGGCACGGGGAAACAAACTCGACGGCGTCTTAGATCAGATGCCGGTTCTCGGCAAATTCGGGTGCAGGCGGGACGCCTTACGCATCGAGCAGCACATTCAACAGCGCCGGACGGCCGTCTGCGATTGCTGCGAAGGCCGCCTCCAGTACGCCCGGGAGCTCGCTCGGTGTCTCGACTTTTGCGCCGAACGCGCCGAAGGGTTTCGCGAGCTCCGCATAGTCGAACTCGGTGATCGGGTGCCCCATCCACAAATCGTTCCGCGCCGCGCCCCCATCGGGATAGTAGCTCTCCTGGTCCTTGCGCATCGCGTTGTAGCCGTGATTGTTGAACACGATGGTGAGGGTCGCGAGATTCTGTTTGCGGGCGAATGCGAGCGCCTGGACAGCCGGGTTATAGAGAAAGGTACCGTCGCCGAGGGTGTTGACCACGGCGCGATCCGGCGCGGCCAGTGCGGCGCCCAGCGCCACGCCCATCGACTGACCCAGCCCGCCATTGACCCGGAAATAACTTTGCGCGGCACCGGTTCGCAGATGGCGCAGGATGGCCGGGCGGTGGGTGATGCATTCATCGACGAAAATGGCATCGTCCGGCGCGGCGGCCCGGATGGATGCGGCCAGCAGTGCCGGTGAGATAGTGTTACGCGCGGCGGCCTCGTCCTCGCTCGCCTTTATCTCCGTGCGGCGGGCGTCGGATGCTTTCGTCCATGTCTCGCGGCGTGCCGCCACGGCTTCGGCATCGGGGCCGGCGGCGCGAATGGCGGCGGCGAGGAGTTCCAGATTCGCGGTGATGGTGCCTTCGAGGAACCGTTCGGCCTCGTTTGGCTGGTACACCATATGGTCGCGAAACGGGGTGTCGTCGATGGCGACGATGCGCGCCTTCGCCGGTGTTTTCGCCAGCGGGTACCAGGGCTGACGGCAGCCGATGGTGAGAATCAGGTCCGCCTCGTCGATCAGCGGTGGCCGGCCCGGGCCCTGATAAAGGGCATGGTCGGCCGGGAAGTTCGCATACAGGGCAAACAGGCCCTCGACGACGGGAATTGCCAGCAATTCGGCCAGTTCGACCAATGCGGCGTGGCCGGCGGGGTCGCGCCCGGCTTCCTCGGTGATGATCGCGGGGTTCTTTGCCGCGAGCAGCATCTGCACGACCGCGTCGATATCGTCGGCGGTGGCCGTAAGCACTGGTGGCGGGGGCGGGTCGCGCAGCTCGTCGGGCGGAGTCCAGGCCTGGGTCATCACCTCGATGGGGACCGACAGGTAGACCGGCGCGCGCGGCGTTCGTTGGGCGAGCTCACCGGCGCTGACAATCTGCTGATGCATGGCGGCAACGCTGCCGGTCTGCTGGGACCATTTGACCAGCGGCTCGAGCAGCCGCGTGTTGCTGCCCACCTGGTTCAGCAATGCCTGCCACTGGAAGCCCGGATTGAACTCGGGGTCTTCACCGAAGCTGAGAGATTCGCCTGACAGGATGACCATGGGGATGGCACCGCGCAGCGCCCCCTCGACGCCGAGTGCTCCCTGGAGCAGGCCGACGCCGGCGTGGAGCATCACGGCCTGCATGCGCCCGGTGATCGAGGTGTAGCCAATCGCCAGGTCGACGGCGAGGGTCTCATGGGCGCAAGTGAGGTAGGTGGGACCGGGTTCGTTGGAAAGTTTCTGCTGGGCCATCGCCTCCCAGACCGGACCCCATTCGGAGCCGGGCGAGGACATTACATAGTCGATGCCGAGAGCGCGGAAGGCCTGGAGGACGGCATCGCCGCCATCGGGTGAATTTTTCATCGCATGTGCTTTCCTGAGGAGACCAGCTGCCCTGTTTGGTCCATCGTGGTGCAACGGAGAGGGACAGGCAACCGTCCGGATCGAGGAAATGCCTGGTGATTATGAGCTCGTTTGGGGTTGTGGCGCGTGGCGTCCGGCAAAGCGCCGAACCTCCCATTCGCCCGCCGCCTGTTTCAGCCCGCGCAGGGTGTAGGTGACGTCGCTGCGGGCATCATCCAGAGGCAACAGATCGCGCAGGTCGTCGGGATCGATCCGTCCCGATTGGCGGTGCGACCTGGCGAGGGCACGGGCGGCGTCGATGGCGGTGATATGGGTTTCCAGTGCCGCGATTCGCTCGCGCAGCTCGCGATATTGGCTCGATGTCTCGATCAACGGCGCCGGCATGGCAATATTAGTTGCGGAAAACACAATTTTGGTCAACCCGCCGATGCAGTCCTGTTCGGCGCCGGGATTAACCCCGTCCGGCCCAGATGATCAGGTGGAGGCTTTCGACCTGTTCGAGGGGGAATTCCAGTTCGGCCGCGGGGTTGAACTGCTTCAGATGCAGTGTGTCAGTGGTCTGTCGGGTGAATTGTTTGACCAGCGCGCGCGGTGGCTCGCCGTCGGTGTCGGGCCGAAGTTGTACAACGACGAAGGTATCGTCGCCGCGCACCACGGCGCGGCCGGGATGGACATGCAGGGTCTCTCCCGGGAAATAGCGCGGCACCATGGACGTGTCCGCGACATAGACCGCATAGGCGCTCGCCACACCACGCAAGGATGGCGGACGCTCCACATAGTCGTGAATTTCACCGTTCATGACGAACATACCGTCGGCTTGCTTCGAAGATCCGCCGAGGGCGGTTCCCATCACCGGCAGATCACGTGTGCCCTGACCGGATGCGGGTGGCGCGGCGGGTACCCCGAATTCCTGTGCGAGGTCCGGCGTGAAGCCGGACGGTATTTGCGCGCCCATGTAGGCGGCGACAACCGGCAGCTCGGCTGCGCGGAGTTGGCGGGTGCCGGCGAGCAGCCGGCTGATCGCCGACGGATCAACCCCCAGGGCCACGGCAAGACCTCTTTGGGTCTTGCCGGGCTTCGCCAGCCCGTCACGTATCCAATCGAGTTCCATGGTGTCGAACCTGTTGAAATTTCAGGAGATTGCGAAATTATCACGCTTTAAGTTGCATATGCAATGTGAAAAACACAAGATCAGGATCGTATCGAGTTGTCCACTGTCATCGGAAATTTCCCGTGCAATGGACGGCAAAATGCGTAAGGTGTTCATGGTTCGTTCTTTTTTCAATCATAACTCAGTCATAACAAGGGGAGATGACCCGTGTCGAAATTTCGCCGCAACCGACCGGACCTTCAGTGGCCACCGCGATCCGAGGAGGAAATGCTGGTCTGGCAACGGACCGTGGGGACCGATCTGGAAATCGCCCGGCTGCTCGGACTGAGCCGCGCCAGCATCTATGGACAACGCATGAAATTCGGGGTGGCGGCGCTGCCCCGCAAGAAACGCGCGCGGGTGCGCGAACGCCGTGCCGGCAGCCGGATCACCAAGACGGCGATGCGCAGGCTTTATGCCGGGCGCGAATATGAGGATTGGGCCGCGCGGCGTTCGCCCGTCGTTCAGGCCGGGGGGCAGATTCCCCCACGGGTGCTGGAGCCGGTGCCGATGTATCAGGCGGCGGAGTAACCCGGTGGCGCGTGCGGGCAGAAAAAGAAAGCTGGATGCAGTTCGCCGCAAGACGACGCGGCGCGAACGCCGCCCGGCCGATGCAGGGACGCCGGAATTCTATGCCCGGCGTGCGCTTGTCGTCGGTGCGGACGGTGCGCGTGATCCCCGGTCCGGTGATCCGCTCGGCATCCTCCGTCTGTCGGGGCATGTCACGCAGGCGCAGATGGATGCCGGCTGGGTCTACACGGTGATGCGCTGGCGCGCCTTCGGCAAAACGACGCCCTATACCCACATCTATGAACGCTATGCCAGCGGGCTTACGGGCATGAATGCGGGGGGCGTTAACCTGTATCCCGACGCGGATGCCCGGGCGCGGGATATCTTCGCGCGTGGCGACAACGTGCTGCGCAATGCCGGTCGGCTCGCCTGGTCGGAGACACGCCGGGTGAGCGTCGAACACCGGCTGCCGGGCTGGTACTGGCGCAGCAAGGCCGGACCGCTCGGCAAGGCCGATGCGATCGAGCGCGCCGCACTCCTGCGCGGGCTGGATGCATTGGCCGTGGCCTACGGGCGCGGTGACAACAATTCAGCCGCCGCGCGCGCAACACGACTACCCTAGCGAAAATCTACATCCCGCCGTCGCCCTGGCGGGCCTCATAGGCTTTGACCCCGGCATAGGCCGTGGCGAGCAGCGGTTCGTCAATGCCGACCTCGCGGGCCGTCGTGAGGAGCATGCCGAGAATGTGCTCCCCCTCGGACCGGTTGCCCGCCTCGATGTCGCGCAGCATGGAGGTGACGTATTTGGACTCCGGATCCGCGAAGAGCGTGCGGTAATTTTCCATGAAGGCGTCGCTGGGCGGGTAGCCCGCGCGTTTTGCGACCTCGGCCGTGGTCTCCAGGAAATGCTGGAACAGGGATGCTCCTTCCTGCGTGCGCACGATCTGGCCGACATTGGCCCGCATCAGCGTGGTCATGCCCGCCGCGGTCGCCAGGTGGACCATCTTTTCCCACATCTCCTGCATGGCGTTCTCGAGTGCGACGGGTTCGAGCCCGACCGCCCCGTCGAGCGCGTCGCGGAGTGCGGCGATACGATCGCTGATCCCGCCGGCCTGCTCGCCGAAATTCAGCCAGCGCCAGTCGTTCATATGCCTGATCAACCCGTCGGGCTGGCGGGCGGCGGAAATTTTCACCGTTCCGGCCAGGACATGTTCGGCCCCCAGTTGATCGTTCAGTATCCGGATATGACCCAGCCCGTTGAGAATGGGAAAGACCATCGTCTCCGCACCGATACCGGGCGCGATGGCGGCGATCGCATCGTCGAGGTCGTAGGCCTTGCAGGTCAGCAGGATGAGATCATAGTCCGGCGTCAGTTCGGCCTGGCCGATGGTCTTCACCGGCCCGGCGAAATCGCCATAGGTGCTTTCGAGGCGCAGGCCTTCGCGCGCGAGCCGTTCGCGCGTCGCGTCGCGGACCAGGAATGTGACGTCGCGCCCGGCTTGTGTGAGCCGCCCGCCGACATAACCACCGATCGCGCCGGCCCCCAGAATCAGAAACTTCATGCCTCGCACCTCCCTGTGCTTCGTCTATTGTAGCGGGTCCGTGAGGAGGAAACAGAGATGAAGGTCGTGTCATGAAGATTACCGGGACGGATATCACCCTGCTGGCGGTGCCCCTGCGCCGACCGATCCGCACCTCGTTTCACAATTTCTCCCACGCCCACACCGTGTTCGTGCAGATGCACACGGATGCGGGCCTGACAGGGATGGGCTGGTGTTTCGCCTTCGAGGAACGCAAGGCGGCCGCCCTGGCATTGCTGGCCGAGGACCTCGCCGCGCTCTATGTCGGGCGCGACCCGCGCGCGGTCCGGGACAATCACGCCGTGGCCTGGAAGGACATGAATTTCCTGGGCCATGCGGGTGCTGCGATGATCGCGCTGTCGGGCCTGGACACCGCATGCTGGGAACTGGCCGCGCTGGCCGCCGATGTGCCGCTGTATCGCCATCTCGGCGGGGCTGCGACGCGGGTCGAGACCTATGCGTCATCCGCGTTGTGGCTCGACCGGTCGATCGATGCGCTTACCGCAGAAGCGCAGGCGCTGGTGGCCGACGGCCACCGGGCCATGAAAGTGCGGGTAGGCCAGGCGGACTTCATGAAGGATGTCGAACGTGTCCGCCTCGTGCGCGAGGCCGTGGGGCCGGACATCACCCTGATGGTGGATGCCAATCAGGCCTGGCCGGAATCGGTCGCGATCCGGGCCGGGCGCGAATTCGAGGCGCTGGACATTTTCTGGCTGGAAGAGCCGGTCTTCTATGCAGATATCGAGGGCTGCGCGCGGATCGCCGCGGCGCTGGATATGCGGGTCGCGACGGGCGAGACGTCCTACGGCTCGGCCGCGATGAAACAGCATCTGGACGCACGCGCGGCCGATGTCCTGATGCCCGATTTGCAGCGGATGGGCGGAATCACCGATTACCTGAACACCTGCGCCCTGTGTGCCGCATACGAACAGCCCGTATCGTCGCATCTGTTTACCGAAGCCTCTGCCCATGTGCTTGCGGCCCAACCCCATGCGCTGATGCTGGAGCATATGGAGTGGTGGGAAGAGCTGTTCACCGACCCGCTCGTGGTCGAAGAGGGCGCGGTGGTGATGCCGGAGGGACCGGGGCTCGGGCTTAGCCTCGCGCCGGAGGCGTTGGGTAAATTCGCCGTTTAGCTAAAGCGCCTGACGCTGGCCGGATTCGGGCTTCGCATCGGGTCCCTGCAGCTGGGTGATGCGACGCTGAAGCTCGTCGGCCGTGCAGGGCCAGCGGACGGTGGCATCGAAGCCAGGCAGGGAATCAAACCTGTCCATATCCGCCATGGACGGCGGAATCATAAGCACCTTGGGGTAAGCCGCATCCCGCAGGAGCCGCACCATCATCGGGGCCTGCATATCGCTGGTGTTGAACGACACCATGAGCAGGTCCGGCGTGATGCTCTCATGGCTGTCGAGGAATTGCTTGCCGCTGTTCATCTCGATGACGTTATGGCCGCCCGCCCCCAGTGCTGTGCGAATCTCCGACATGTCGAACTCCGCATCGACGACGGCGACGACGGTCATGGCGTTCTCCGCGATGATCGGCGCCGGGCTCGTGTCGTCCGTTTCCCGGGAGTCGGAGAGCGCACGGTAGAGCCGCACGAGCTGCTCTTCCTTGTGCCGGTTGATTCGCGTGATCTGGCGCACGCGTGATTCGACGGTCACCAGAAGCATCTCGAAATCGACCGGCTTCGTCAGATAATCGTCGGCGCCGAGTTTCTTACCCGCGATGATGTCCTTTCGGTCGGCCAGTGCCGAGAGAAACACGAAGGGGACGTCGTCGTATTCCTCGTGAGATTCACGCAGTTTCGTGAGCAGCTCATAGCCGTTCATGTCGGGCATGTTCACGTCGCAGAGAACCAGATCGGGCTTGTGCGTGACGATGGCGTCATACCCCTCGCGGCCGTTGGCGGCATCGATCATCTCGTAACCGGCGTCACTGAGCTCTTCGACAATGTCTTCGCGCAGCTCGGCTTCGTCTTCGATACAGAGGATTCTGGTCATGTGCGTTTCCTGCGTTGCCTGTCTAGGCAGCCTCGTTGGCGTCATGGGGCAATTCGCTGTCGTGCATCGTCTCCGGGCGGCTGTCGGGCAAGCGCACCGTGAAGGTCGTGCCCACCCCGACATCGCTCTCGACGGAGATTGTGCCGCCATGCATTTCGACGAGTTCGCCGGCGAGGTTCAGCCCGATGCCGGTGCCGGCAATGCCTTCCGAGGTGGAGGCCCGGAAGAACCGGTCGAAAAGCCGTGAGAGCTCATCCTTGGGGATGCCGATGCCGTTATCTGCGATCGCGATGGCCAGGAATCCGTCCACCTGGCGGGTGCCGGTGACGGAAATTTCGGGTGATTCCGGCGTGTATTTCGCGGCATTGGACAGAAGATTGGTGAAGACCTGATCGAGCAGCGCGGGGTCACCCTCGATCCGGTCGGGCAGGTCGTCGAGATCCAGATTGATTCTCAGATTGTCGGAGATTTCATTCTGGCGTTCGCAGACCGTGCGCACGAGCACCGCCAGATCCACCTCCTGCGCCTTCAAGGCGACCCGGCCTTCGTCGAGACGGGATGCGGAAAGGGTGCTTTCGATCAATCCGAGCATTCGCGAAACCGCGCCGCGAATCCGCGAGAGCCGTTTCTCCAGTTCGGGCGTTTCGATGCTGTCTATCCGGCGCTCCACCCGTTGGGCCGCCCCGTCGATGATGGCCAGCGGTGTGCGGAATTCATGGGAGGCCATCGAGATGAACTTGCGCTGGAGGGCGCTGAATTCTTTCTCCTTTTCCAGCGCGGTTTCGAGCTGGGCTGCTTTCTCGCGAACCTCGCCCGTGCGTTCGCGGACCTTGTCTTCCAGCCGGTCGCGATGTTGCTGCAGTTCGTCCTGCGTCAGGCGCAGCTGGTCGATGCGTGCCTGCAGCATGTCTTCCTTGTTGCGGATTTCCGCCTCGACCTTTTTCCGTTCGCGAATGTCGCGCGCGATGACCGCTGCCCCGCGAACGTCGCCATTCTGGTTTCGAATGAGCGAGAAACGCAGGGATACATCGACGATCTCGCCATCCTTGCGCACACGGATGGTCTCGCGGGTCGCCATGGGGTCGCCGGAGATCATCTTTTTCAGCAATTGTGTGGTTTCGTGCTCGAAACCTTCGGGCGACAGGATGCTGATATCAGCGCCCACGGCCTCTTCGGCGCTGTAGCCATAGAGTCGCTCCGCACCCTTGTTCCAGCTCGT
The DNA here is from genome assembly GCA_965205535.1 of Alphaproteobacteria bacterium. Classification (GTDB taxonomy): domain Bacteria; phylum Pseudomonadota; class Alphaproteobacteria; order UBA6615; family UBA6615; genus UBA8079. The sequence goes on from CBDBHH010000005.1 coordinate 1,861,167, forward strand.
GACCTCACCCGTGGGCGAAAGGGTCAGGATCGAATCCTCCGCCTGCTCGACGATGGCCGCGAGGTCGCGAAGCCGGGCCTGGACGCGCCGGCGCTCACTGACTTCCGCCTGCAGGGGGCGGGTTAGCGCACGCAGCAGCGCCCAACCGGACAGGCCGGCAATAACCGAAATGGCGATCACCGTGGCGATGGTGATGAACCGCGTCCTCTGAAGGTTGCTTATTCGGTTCTCGAGGACACGTTGAAGCTCCGGCACGATCTCGTCATAGAGTCGCAAGGTTGCCTGGATCGACGATGTGCCGAGGGTGAACACTTCTACCGGGTCGCGCTCGAAATTGCCCGATGCGATGAATGCGTGAAACTTGTTGGTGTCACGGTCGAAATGCTCGAACTGCTCTGCGAGATTCCGGGCGATCTCCACGTCTTCTGCAACCGCGACACTGAAACCGTAGAACAGGTTGTCATGGGCGTTCTGCAACGCCCAGTCGTCAACGCTCAGTTGCTGACGCTCTTGCAATGTCGGAGTAACGCCGCCCTCCAGTATGTCCAGCGCGCGGCTTCGCGCTTCGCTGACCCGTGCGATCATCTGTGGCAGCTCGATGACGATCAGATCGATGAGATGGGTCGATTCGAGCGCGGAATCGATGACGAGGTTCGAGGTGTTTCCAAGATGCCGGTTGAGCGCGACCAGCTCTCGCATGATGTCCTGATCGACATCGAGGATGCTCGCCATGGCTTCGACGTGTCGGCCCTGTTTCGCTGACGCCCACAGCGCGCCGAGCCGTGCGAGACCGTCTGAAACGCGAAACGGATCTCCGGCGCGTTCGGCCTGTTCCTGCAAACGGCCGATTTGCACATCGATCGCCTGCTCGACGTCGTCGATCTCATTCTCGAGCGCGCTGCCACCTTGATGAGAGAGCTGGATGAGGCCGCGATGCCGGGGCACGAGCTCGAGCAGCTGGCGAACCTCCACGAGATATTCGAGACCGGTGATTTCGTTATAGGCCGCGTCGATTTGCGTGTTGCGGTCGTCCACGAGGATGACGACGAAGACAATCAGCGGCAAGAGCAGGGTCATGGCCGCAAGCGTCAGCTTTGAGGCGTAACCCAGCTTGAATTGGTCTTGCGTGCCCATCGAAGCAGTTCCATCACGAATACACGCGCTGGTGGTGGTGCGCGGTTCTTCGACAATGGTTGGGGAAAGTTAATGTGGGCTTAAACAGGGGCCCGCAGGCCGGGGTGGTTGTGGATATTCTAGTCGTCCAGCCAGGCGCGCCAGGCCGGCCATTCCGCGACCAGCGCGGCGATCATGGCGTAGCCGTCGCCCAGGACATGCACCCCATCACAATTTCGTTGCGAGGTCTCCCAGGCGGCATTGCCGTGCAATGTGGCGAAGATATCGAGATAGGGGATGGCGAGTTCGTCGCAGAGATCCGCATAGCGCTGGTTGAGTTCGGCGATGCGTGTGTTGCTGAAGTCGTAGGCGATGCCGTTGGGGAAAACATAGGGCTGCATGTCCTCGATGACCGGGATGGGCCCGAGCATGAGCGTGGGACGCCAGTCGCGTGCCTCCGTCAGCATCGCGCGGGCGTTGGCCACGGAATCCTCGACCGAGACCCGGATGCCCGCACCGCTCTCCTCGGCCATGTCGTTCACCCCGAAGGAGAAGACGAGACGGCCGTTTACATGATCGGGGAGGCGGGGGTCGCATTCCTGGCGCCAGCGCGGCCGGATCATCTCGCTCGTGTCGCCGCGCACGCCGTTGTTATAGAGGGTCAGGTCGTGGCCGCGGGCGGTCTCGGCCACGCAGAGATGGCCGGGCCAGCCGAGAAAACCGGCATCCCCGCTGCCGACCGTGATGCTGTCGCCGACGAAACAAATGCGCAATGTGGCCATGATCGCTCGCTAAATGATCTTGTTCCAAACGGAACGATTATATTGGAAGATTAGCCTAATACTAGAGCCCAACCATTCGTACGAGCGTCGCGTCTGTTACGTGCTCAAACCGAAACATGGCGCGGGTGGAATCAGCCCATTCCCAACACCAAACACCCGCTGCCTGATCCTTTAGAATTCGCTCAACATTATCAATGTTTCGGTCTGGTACAAAAACGCAATGAGGCAAGTCCCAAATACTCATTGTCGCCATCTCCTCCAGCCTGCACTTCAGTTTTGCATTCGTCCTTGCGCGGGTATAGCGTGCACGAAATTCATGATCACAAAGTTGCGCCCGCCGGGGTCCCTCCGGCGGGTTTGTTTTGGGGCGCTTCGTTTAATTACCGTGCTTCGCGTTTAACGGGCGACTGCATAGATGACACACGCAGATTGATGGCGTCGGGGAGAGACCTGGGCGGTATCGGTCAAACCCCTTCTCTAGGCGCGCCAGTATCGGTATCCTTCTCACGATCGACACGAATGAGACAGCCTGCGTCAACAGGCCCCGCCCCGATACAAGGCAGACACTAGGCAGATCGCGAGAGTCGATTCTGGCCCATCCGCAGTGAGTTCAGTGGAAGATGAGGATAACCCGAGTCATAGAAGACGATTCGGACGTTGACGACGACGTTTCACAGAAGCGCCGCGACGAAGAAGTATTAAAGCGGATGCTGAGCACGCCGCCGAAGCCAGAAAAGAAAGGCGGGGACGTCTAGGTCCCCGCGATCCTGTTAGTCGGTCAAAAACCCGAGAACCGCTAGCAAAGCCAGCAAGCGCCCAAGTTTAATCTCGACCCTAATCTTAACCACGAGCTTCATTTGGATTGCTCCGCGTGATGCCGTGGGCGCCCACAGCTAGTGACTGCGGAATGTATTTTGTTCGCGCCCTTGCTGGCGCTAGCGCTACCTCCTGCGGCCGCAGCGGCATGCACGTTCAGACAAGGCTACCCTTCAGGAGTGATGTACGCTTATCCTCACGCATCATCGCCTTGGGGACCGTGCCTTTGAGCCGTCCAGAACGGGACGACAACGGGGCTGTCAAAGCACCTTCCGATATTCAAGGGTGCCCCCTCAGGGAACTTGAACTCGGTGAGGGTATTCTACACCGAGTCGGCTACTGGTGGTTGCGCATTTTGCGCCACCTCAGGAGCGCCCTAAGGTGCTGTTTGATTGTCTTGGGTTTCGCCGGGCCTCCGATAGATCAGGCGCATTCCACTGATACCCATATCCATGATCACAAAGTTGCGCCCGCCGGGGTCTCTCCGGCGGGTTTTCGTTTGCAGGTTGGAGGACTTTTCCGTGGCGCGCAGAAATACACACCCGAGCCATCGACGACCTCAGGGCTCCGTGCGGATCAACAGCGAACATCGCCGTAGGTTCCTCGAAACCCTGGCGATGACGGCGAGTGTTGCGACGGCAGCGCGGGCGAGCGGTATCTATGTGATGAAGTGGTACCGGCTGCGCAAGTCCGACCCGAAGTTCGCGGCGGCCTGGGGGGAGGCGCTCGATCTGGGCATGCGCGCGATTGAGGATGAGGTGGTGCGTCGCGCCGTGCACGGCCATGAGACACCGGTGTTTTTTCAAGGAAAGCAGGTCGCCACGGTTCGCAAATACTCGGACCACCTCCTCGCGCTTCTTTACAGGCGTCACGGCCTTGACCGGGCGCAGGCACAGGAATCCGCCACGGCGGTTGATGCCGTCACGGCGCTGCTGCGTGAGATTGGCGAGATCGTCGAGACCGGGCGCGACGCCGACGTTGACGGTGACGGTGACGGAGACGGGCGTGAGCGATGACGCAGCATATGCGACCGCCAGGGACCGCCTGTCGGATCGCCGCTGGCGGCTCAACAATCTCTACCGGATCAAGGACGCCCATGGCCGGCGGGTGAAGTTCCGGATGAACTGGGCGCAGCGGGCGCTGTTCGACGATCTGCATTCGCTCAATCTCGTGCTGAAGGCGCGCCAGCTCGGCATGACCAGCTTCATCCAGCTGCTGATCCTCGATGCCTGCCTGTTCAACGCGAACGTCACGGCCGGGACCGTGGCCCACACGCTTCACGACGCCGAGGCGATCTTCAAGGAGAAGGTCCGCTACCCCTACCAGCAGCTGCCGGCGGCGTTGCGACAGGCCCTTCCGGCGGTGAGCGATTCCTCGCGCGAACTGGCGTTCGCCAACGGGTCGAGCCTGCGGGTCGGGACCAGCCTGCGATCCGGCACGTTTCAGTATCTGCATGTTTCCGAACACGGGAAAATCTGCGCGCGCTATCCCGACAAGGCCGCCGAGATCAAGGCCGGTGCGTTGAACACGGTCCACCCGGGGCAGAACATCTTCATCGAATCCACCGCGGAGGGCCGCGAAGGCGATTTCTTCACGTTCTGCGCCGACGCCCGCAACCGGGAAAGGGAGAGCGCGCCGTTGACCGCACTGGATTTCAGGTTCCATTTCTTTCCCTGGTGGCGCCATCCCGGATATGTGCTGGCGCCCGGGGGTGTGGTGATTCCTGACGGGCTGGCGCGGTATTTCGCCGAGCTGGAGGCGGGCGGAATCAGGCTCGGTGCGGCCCAGAAGGCCTGGTATGTGCGCAAGGCCGCCCAGCAGGGAGACGCCATGCGCCGGGAATTTCCCGCCACCCCGGACGAGGCCTTCGCGGCATCGGTGACAGGGGCGTATTACGCGCGGGAGATGGCGCGGGTGCGCGGCGAGGGACGAATACTCAGCCTGCCCCATGACCCGGCGTTGCCGGTCAACACGTTCTGGGATCTGGGCATCAACGACACGAACGCGATCTGGTTTCACCAGCGGGTGGGGCGCGAGGACCGGTTTATCGACTATTACGAAAACGAGGGGGAAGGGCTGGCCCATTATGTGCAGGTGCTGCGCGACCGGCCCTACACCTATGGCGGCCACCACCTGCCCCATGATGTAGAGGTGCGCGAGTTGGGTAGCGGCCTGTCGCGCCGCCGCATGCTGGAAGATTTGGGCCTGCGCCCGATCGTCACCGTGCCCCGTGCAAACGATCTGGGCACGGACATCCAGGCGGTGCGCAACGCGCTGGCAGGCTGCTGGTTCGACGGCGCGCGATGCGATGCGGGCCTGCGGCATCTCGACGGGTACCGCCGGGCCTGGGACGACAAACGAGGCGTGTGGCGCGACCGGCCCCATCATGATGCGGCCTCTCACGGGGCGGATGCGTTCCGGATGTTCGCGGTGGGCTACCGCCCGCCGGGCCCGGCGCGGGATTTCCCCGCCACGGTGGGGATGGACTGGAACCCGCTGGGTTGAAGGGTTGCCGCCCGGTCAGAACGTTTCTGCGCCCTCGAATCCGGCCAGTCCGGCGTTGGCGCAGATGCGATCTTCCTCGCCCGTGCCCGAGCCGACCCCGACGCCGCCAACGCATTTGCCGTCGACGATGATCGGCAGGCCGCCGGGCAGGTTGATGCGCTTGCCCTGGGTGGCAATGGCGAGGCGGATGTCCGGCCCCTCGGGGATTTCGCCCGTCGGGCAGCGGTAGATGGCCGACGTCACGGCCTTGGCGATGGCGGTGTCGTTGGACAGGGCAAAGGCGCCGTCCATGCGCATGAAAGCCAGAAGATGCCCGCCGTCATCGACCACGGCGATACATTCGGGCTGGCCGATCTCCTCGGCCTTGGCGGTGGCGCCGCGGATGATCTTGCGTGCGCCCGCGACGGTGAGCTTGGCGTGGGGGAGGAGGTCGTCACTCATGATGGGTTCTCCGGGTTCGGGTGATGCGGGTTGGTCTTTATAGTTCGGTTCAGTCGCGGACCGGCAGGCCGCTGCGATAGAATTCGAGCTGCTCGAGCAGGCGGGTGGCCTCGTCTGTACGGCCCACCAAACGCACCAGCAGGAACAGGTCGCGCTGGGTGTGTGCGACGGGTTTTCGGTAAAGCTCGCGGTCCAGCGCGTTGATGGCGCGTTCCACGGCGGCGACGGCCTTGTTGAATTCGCCGGTCTCGGCATATGCCGCGGCCAGGGTGCCCAGATGTTTGGCGATTGTGCGGCCGGTGAGCGCCTTTTCCGCCCAGCGGATCGCCTGATGTCCGTCGCGCAGATTGTCGTCGGGCGAGGTGGCGTAGAGCCAGGCGATGGCGTTCATCGCCTCGACCAGGTTCTGCAGGGCGGCCTGGCGATACCAGTTGAGCGCCGTCGCGTCGTTCTGTTCGACGCCGCGGCCGAACTCGTAGGCGACACCGAGATTGTACATGGAGCGTTTGCTGCCCTGTGCGGCGGCCTTGCGGTACCAGTAGGCCGCGAGGGGATAGTTGCGGTCCACGCCTTTCGCGTGGCTGTACATGGTGCCGAGATTGGTCTGGGCCTGGGCGTAGCCCTTGAGCGCCAGGGGCTCCCACTCCCGGAGGGCCGTGGCGAAGTCGCCGCGCAGATAGGCGTTGTAGCCGGCCCGGAAGTTTTGCGCCGCGGCGGGGGTGGCGAGCATGGCGAGGAGGATGGCGGCCATGCCGATGAACGCCATCCCGATGAAAAACGTGAGCCGGATGCGCCGCGCCGGCATTGGCATCAGACGTCGCCGGCCTTCACGAAGCGGGCATAGGCAAAGACACCGCGTACGCCGCCGATCGACAGCAGCAGCGGGACCATCAGGATCGTCGCCTGGACCCGCTGGAGCGTGGCCTGCAGGTCCACCTCGTGGGCGCGCGAGGTGACGACGAACATGTCGAAGAGCACGAGGATCAGAATCGTGATCGCGGCCGCGCGGGACCCTTTCCAGTTGGCCGTCGCAAGGCCGACATAGATCAACGCGATGAAGAGTTGGATGGTGGCCGGAATAAGCCGGTCGCCGCCGGTCACGCTCGGGTCGCCGGAGAGCTGGATCAGGATGACCGCGCCGAGCAGGAAATGCATCGCGACCATGATCCACGCTGCGAAGGTGCCGTTGCGCAGGGCCTGGAGCGCCTGATCGGGCGTGTTTGTGAGCGGATAGAAAATGCGCTGCAGCAGCGCCAGGATTTTGCCCGTGAACGACATGGGTCGATCCAAGCACCGACGCCGGTTTCGGGCAATGCCCCAGATCAATTTTCGCCGATTAAAACAGGAGACCTGACCATGAGCGCCGTCTTTTCGAGACCTCCGCCGCCACCCCCGCCGCCGCCGGCCCCGACCCGTGATGACCCGGCGGTAGAGGCGGCCCGCAAACGAGCGGTGACCGCTGCGCGCAACGCGCGTGGCCGGTCGGCCACGGTGTTGACCGGGAACCGCGGGCTGGCGGGCCGCACCGGGCTTTCGAGCGACACGCCGATCACCAAGAAAACACTATTGGGAGCATGATGAGATGAGCACACCGATCAAGATTCAGGCCGCGGGGGTTTACCTGCAGGCCACGAGCAGTGCGGGCGACCGGGTCGCCATGCCCGGCTTCGGCGCCGGGGCGCAGGTGCTGGTCTACAACGACAGTGCCGCGCTGGCCTTCGTCGAATTCGGCACCAGCGATGTGGCCGCCACCGGGGGGGACGTCCGCGCCGGACATCCCCGTGCCGCCGGGCGCGATGCTGGCCCTGACGCGGCCGGCCTGGGCGACCCATGTGTCGGGCATCACCAACGCGGACACGGCGGATTTGTATTTCGCATTCGGGGAGGGCGCGTAGATGGGACTGAAGGCACAGAACCGGCTGATCGCCGGCGCCCCGGACTATGAAAGCGGAAGCTGGACCCCGACGATCGCCGGCGCGACGGTGGCGGGGACGCAGACGTATGCGGTGCAGAATGGGACGTATGTGAAGATCGGGAAAGTTGTTCTCGCCTGGGCGACGATTGCGATGTCAGCAAAGGATGGCGCGACGTCGGGCAATCTCTTGATCGCCGGATTGCCCTATCCGTCGGGATCAGGTCAAGCGTCAGTAACTAACATAGTCGCGAAAGTAGAGCTGCCTTCAGGTTACTCGCAGTTCATCATTCGAGTGCGCGGAAGCGGAAATAACGACGCGATTCTCGGGGCGATTGGCGACAACGTTCCATCGGTGAGCATCACCGCCGCGAGTCTGAACAGTAACTCAGAGTTCACGACGACGCTGGTTTACCAAACCTCTGCATAGCCCAGTTGTACAGATCGAGGTCGTACGTGTTCCGCTCGCTGATTAGGTGTCTGGCCTCTGGTGAGGGTGGTTCTTTGTGCGGGGTAACGTTAACCGGGCCGAGGTTCGGCAGATTGGAGAACGCCGGAATCTCACGGAGTTCCGTGAGGTCTTTAGATAGGGTCTCGTAGCAGCCAACCCAGGCGGCGCTATCGAGAGTTCGTTTTGCGTTGTCGAGTGCAGTGACTAAGTCGGCATCAAAGTCCAAAACGTGAGCCCCGAGCTGGCGGGTCATTCAGTTCGAGTGACCCCTTGCTAAATCTGCTTCGGGAAGACCGTACATACTTTCGATTGAGTGCTGGCGAGTAAGGATTTCATCAGGGCCGCCCGCAAATTCTTCGCGTGTTCGAAGATACCAGTAAGACGAAACACATCTGTCAACAGGGTCCCGCAGCACGGTTAAAGTCTTGCGGTTTGGGAAATAGCTCATTCTGTCGGTGTAGCTGATGTGCCCCGCAAGAAGACCATAGTGGTCTATTGGAATGGGCCGCCATTCTGGGCCGATGGGTGGGCTGACACTTTCGCTGCCGAGGGAAGTTTGGAATGCCTCTCGCAGTGCTAGCCCCGCGGTCTTTGGGATGTGGAGAAAGGCGTACTTGTCCACTTCAAAATTACCCGGATTCCATCAGTTCATTTACAGCCGAGGCTTGCCGCGCCGAGAGTTCATCTTTGTGTGATCCGACGACACCGCGGCGAAAAAGGGTGTCATCGCCCCTTTCGGGAATAACGGGTTCCCGGATTTCCAGGCCGTGGAATTCGCCCACCTTCAAAACCGTTTCCTGCGGGTGTCGCACGAGATCCTCATACTGGATTATCTGCACGTCCACGCGCGTTTCCGCCAGCCAACGTTCGCGCCATGCGAGGATGCGTGGCAGATAGGTCTCGATCAGCGAATCGAGGGCCGCGTCGCGTTCCAGATCATAGTAGTTCTCTGCGACAAGGCCGGCCGCGAAGAATTGTCGGCGGTTCCAGCTTTCAGGGGCGAAACGCGGTTGATAGAGGAAGTGCCAGAAGCTCACCACGACGTCCCGCGGGTCTCTCAAAAGTAGTGTGAGCCGATCGATGCCGGCCTGTGTGAGCATGTTGATATTGAAGTCGTCGGCAGGCATGTGCTCGCCGCTAATTGCATTGGGACATTCCATAAATTTCCAGAGAAGATCTGGCGATACCTGCTGGACTAGCGGGCACGGCGTACAGAATCCCATGAACTCCAGGTCGGCTGAGAGCATTAGGGATTTGCGCAGAAGATGCGTTCCACTTTTCGGCATGGTGACGAGTACGACGTTTGGCATGCTGAACTTCAGTTCGCTTGTTCTGGCGCGGGGATGTCGACGTGGAATGACATGCGCTCTGCATAGGCCGCCGACGCACCTGGGTTTTCGTCGGACGCCGCTTTTCCGAGGGCTCTAATTTCGTCCTCCAGCCAGCCGACGACCATTGGGTCCCGGCTCGCGCGGCGCCGGTGCACCTCGTACTGAACATGGGGAAGGCCGAACAAATCCTGGACGAGATCGCGCGGTGCCGTGGCGTGGCAGCGCACCACGCGCCGACGGCGAACGGGTTGCGGTTCGCCGGGAGCGGCCGGGGGCAGTACGCCGTGGTAGGAGATCGGGCAATCGAGGAAGCTCAACATCCGGTCCGACTTGAAATCCGCGGTCACCACGGGTTTCAGGTTCTCCATATCGTCCCACTGGAGCGTCTGGGCAGCGATCTGTGCCATGCTGCCAGGGTCCTTGTCGGGCGTTAGTCCGGGTGTCCCGTAGAGCGTGGTGCCGGGCACATATCCATCGCCGGCATCGATGTAGATGAGGCTGGTGAAAAGCCAGGTCGGATCATGCCAGTGGTGGGTGTGGATTTCACGGTCGGCGAAATCCGGATGTGCCTCCATCAGGCGAACGGCGAAATTCACCGACGTCAGGAGATCGCCGAACTTGGCGCTGTAGAAATGCGCGAACCGCTCGAAGGTCTCGCGATAGAGCGGAAGCAGGGCCTGGTGGGTGAACGACGACCAGAACGTGCGGGCATCGTCCGGAAGCTGATCCCACTGGGTCGGCAGCATGAACATCGCGTTGCCGGGAATTCCGGATTCGCTGAACTGTCCGGGCGCCGGCCAGGCGGCGTCGATCTGATCCAGCAGGTCCACCGGTAGCAAATCATCGACCACAAAATGCGGGAACGGCTGCTGCTCGAGCGGGTGCGATGAGATTTTCTGTGCCATCGCGCAACTCTATCTGAACATGCGCGCGGGTCACAACGCGCGGATGCTGCGCGCTCGCCAGATCACGAATTCAAACAACAGGAGAACCACGCATATGGGCGTTTCCGTGAACGACATCCTGCGCCAATGGGACGAGGTGGCCGCGGGCCGTGCCGGGTTCCAGTCGGTCTGGCAGGAGATCGCCGACCATCTGCTCGGCCGGCGCGATTTCACCGGCGCGGGCACGCCCGGGCGCAAGCGCATGGCGCGTATCTATGACACGACCGGGCTGCAGGCCGCCGACCTTCTGGCCGCCGCGTTGCATTCGTTCCTGACCAACCCGGCGCTGCGCTGGTTCGGGCTGCGGCCGGAGGATTCGGCCCTGGCGGCGGATGAGACGGTGCAGGCGTGGTTGGGCCAGGCGGAGGATGCCGTGTATGCGGCGTTCAATGCGCCCGACGCGAACTTCGCGCCGCAGATCCACGAGGTCTATCTCGACCAGGTGGCGTTCGGCACGGCCGCACTCTATGTGGGCGACCGGCCGGGGCGGGGGTTGCTGTTTTCCGCCCGGCCGCTTGGCGAGATCCATGTTGCGGAGAATGCCGAAGGCCGCGTCGACACGGTGTTTCGCCGGTTCCGGTTTACCGCGCGCCAGGCGCATCAGGCCTGGGGCGCGGCGGCGGGCAAGGGCGTGACCGAGGCGTTGGCGGCGGGGAAGGGCGTGACCGAGGCGTTGGCGGCGGGGAAGGGCGAGCGGAGTTTTGCCTTCCTGCATTGCGTAAAGCCGCGCATGGACGCAGAGAATATCGGCCGGCAGGAGGCGTTCGCGTTTGGCTCCTATTACGTGAACCTGGATGAGCGCGCGCTGGTGGCCGCCGGCGGCTATCACGAGATGCCCTACATGGTGCCGCGCTGGTCGAAGGATGCGGGCGAGATCTACGGGCGCGCGCCGGGCTGGAACGCGCTGCCGGACCAGAAGATGCTCAACGAGATGAGCAAGACCATCCTCAAGGCCGCACAGAAGGCGGTCGACCCGCCGCTGCTGATCGCCGATGACGGGGTGGTCATGCCGCTGCGCACCCAGCCGGGCGGGATCAACGTGGTGCGGGCCGGCGCGCTGTCGCAAGACCCGTTGCGGCCATTGCCCGTGGCGCCGCGGATCGATATCGGGCTGGAGATGATGGAGCAGCGCAGGGAGGCCGTGCGCGCGGCCTTCCATCACAGCCTGCTGCAGCTGTTCCAGGACCCGCGGATGAGCGCCACCCAGGTGCTGCAGCTGGTGCAGGAAATGCAGCGGCTGATGGGCCCGATGCTGGGCCGCCAGCAGGCAGAGCTGCTGGAGCCGATGATCGAGCGGGTGTTCGGGATCTTGCTGCGGGCCGGGATGTTGCCGCCCCTGCCTGATGCCTTGTTGGGCGTGCCGCTGCGCGTGGATCACGTCTCGCCGATCGCGCGCGCGCAAAAAGCGGGCGACGCCCAGGCGGTGCTGCGAACCCTGGAGGCGGCCGAGGCGATGGCGACGATCGACCCGCAGGTGACCGATCTGATCGACCCCGATGCGGGCCTGCGCCTGATCGCCGAGGCCAACGGCGTGCCGGCGAAGGCCCTGCGTGGTGCAGAGGATGTGGCGACGCTGCGTGCGCTGCGGGCGGTCTAGGCCAGAACGAAAACCCCGGCCAGCCCGCCGCCCGGTCAAAGCCGGGTGCGCGGGTCCGGTGACCTGCCCGAAAGCCGGGCCGCCCGACGCGGGCGCAAAACAGCGAGACGGGTCCGCCGCCTTTTCGAGGTGCGGGCAGCCCTTCGTCAGTCTCCCCAACTTTCACAACTGATGGAGGACGGATATGTCCGTCGAGATCACGACTGCCCTCCGGCAGGAATATAAATCCGGCATCGAGATGCTGGTGCAGCAGATGAGTTCGCAGATGCGCGGCGCGGTGCGCGAGGAGGCGATCAGTTCCAAGCGCGCCTTCTTTGACCAGGTGGGTGCGGTGGCGGCCACCGAGGCGACGGAGCGACATGGCGACACCCAGTATGTGTCGACACCCCACAAGCGACGTTCGGTGGCGGCCAAGACCTATCGGGTGGCCGACCTGGTGGATGTACCGGACCTGATCCGGACCCTCAACGACCCGACGAATGCCTATTCCCAGGCCTTCGCGGCGGCACTGAACCGGGCGATTGACCGGGAGATCGCCACGGCCGCGCTCGGCAACGCCTACACCGGCGAGACCGGGACCAACGCGGTGACCCTGCCCGCGGGCCAGAAACTCGCGGCCGGTGGTGCGGGCTTCACGCTGGCAAAACTTCGGTCCGCGATGAAGCTGTTCAAGGCGAACAACGCGATCATGCCGGGTGATGATCTGTACGTGGCCTGGACCTCGGCCCAGGAGGACGAGTTCATGGACACGAACGAGGTCAAATCCGTCGATTACAACACCCAGAAGGTGCTGGTGTCGGGCGGGGTCGAGGGCTTCTACGGGTTCAAGTTCATCCGCCTGGAAGACGCCGCCGACGGGGTGTTGCTGCCCAAGAGCGGCAGCACGCGGTCGTGTTTCGCCTGGGCCAAGTCGGGGCTTCTGCTCGGGCTGGGACAGGACATCACGGCCAAGATCGACCCGCTGCCGAACAAGAACTACGCGGTGCAGGTCTACGCTTCCATGGATATCGGGGCGACCCGGATGCAGGAAGAGAAAATCGTGCAGATCGACTGCGTGGAGGGGTGAATTTTGTTTGTCCCTTCGCCTGCTCCCGCCGAACGCGACACAGCATCTTGTCGGGAATGCGAAGGGGTTTCCCTTCACTCATGAGAGAACCCTCGTCCTTCGAGACGCCCGCTTTGCGGGCTCCTCAGGATGAGGGTTTTTGGTTTTACCCACCGCCTCGTCCTGAGGAGCATCCCTTCACGTTGAAGGGATGCGTCTCGAAGGGCGGGGTTTCGCGAGTTCATTGAGAAAGGAGGTGGCCGATGGCCATCACAACCGAAAACAGCACCCAGTTTGCCAACACACTGGCGGATCCGCGGGTGCAGAACGACACCCATGAAGCCCATGGGCGGCTGCGATTTGCGCGGTTTAATTTTACCCAGGGCGCGGCGGCTGGCGATGCCGGGTCGATCGCGCGGCTGGTGAAGCTACCAAAAGGAAAAGTGCGGGTGGTCCTGCCCCTGTCGCGGGTGGCGCATTCCGCACTGGGCGCCAGCCGCACCCTCGATCTGGGCTGGGAGGCGCATGTCGCCGACGACGGATCGGGCGACGTTGCCGCCGACCCCAACGGCCTCGATGACGGGGTCGCGGTGAATATCGCAGGCGCGTTTACGCCGGGCGGCACGCTGGGCGGCGACGAGACGAAGCTGTTCGAGAGCCTCGACGGCGTCGTCGTGACGGGCCAGGTCAACGACGGGACGATCCCGGCGGGTGCCACCCTGGACGGCTATCTCGCCTACGTCATGGACTGACGTTCCAACCATGATTTGCGGGGCGCTTGTTTCCTTCAACGGAAACGAGCGCCCCGTTTTCTTTCCTGATTCTTCTCCGGAGACTTCCAATGACCACCGACGTCGATATCGCCAATGCTGCGCTGATCAAGCTTGGCGAGGCGACCATCACCAGCCTGGCCGATGACGTGAAGGCCGCGCGGCTGGCCAATGCCATCTTCGCCGACCAGCGCGATGTGGTGCTGCGCGCGCACCCGTGGAACTTCGCGCTGGCGCGGGCCGAACTGACGGCCCATGTGACCGCCCCCTTGTGGGGTTTCGCCAACGCCTATGACCTGCCGGGAGATCCCGATGTTTGCCTGCGGGTGATCTCGGTCGAGGGCGAGGCGGACGCAGGGATGGGGGCATGGCAGATCGAGGGCCGGCAGATCGTGACCGACCTCGCGAGCCCGATCCGGATTCTGTATCTGCGCCGGGTTACGGATTACGCGCTGTGGGATGCGCTGGCGCTCGATGCGCTGGCCGCGCGTCTGGCGATGGAGCTGGCCGAGCCTTTGGGCAAATCCACATCGCTCCATAACGGGATGGCGCGGCTGTATGACAATACCCTGCGCGGTGCCCGCTCGACCGACGGGCAGGAGGGCACGGCCCGGATGCTGGCGGCCGACGGCTGGATCGAGGCGCGCATCTGATGGTGGAACTGCAGCCGGCCCAGACGAATTTCACCGCCGGGGAACTGAGCCCGCGCCTGTATGGCAGGCGTGACCTCGCGCGCTATGACAACGGGGCGGGGACGCTCCTCAACGCCGTCATCCAGCCCCATGGGGGCGTGACCCGCAGGCCGGGCACGCGGTTCGTGGCGACGACCAGGAACGCGACCGGCCCCGTGCGTCTCGCGCCGTTCCGTTTCAACCAGGCGCAGGCCTACATCCTCGAATTCGGCGATGGTTATGTGCGGTTCTTCCGGAACGAAGGCCAGGTAACCGGTCCCGACATGAACGGGGCGACCATCACCAACGGCGACTTCACGTCCGACATCGCCGGCTGGACGGACAACTCCGCAGGTGGTGCCTCGATCACCCATGACGCGGCAAACGGGCGCCTGAGCCTCGTGGGTTCGGGATCCGACGTTGCCGCGGCGAGCCAGCAGATCACCAATGCGAACACGAATGCCAACGACGCGCTGGTGTCGTTCGACGTGATCGGCGACCCGGGCGACAGGGTGAGCGTGCGCGCGGGCGCGCTCGGCGGGTTCGCCTTCGTGCGCAATGTCGGCGTGGGGCACCATGTGGTGGCCTTTCCCGGATCATCGGGGCCGCCGTCGGATGATTTTCATGTTCTGTTCGAACACAGCCTCGGCAAGACCGTGCAGATCGACAATGTGGCGGTACTGGACAATGTGCGTGTCGAGGTGACCACGCCCTATGTGGCGGCGGACGTGTTCGGGTTCAAGATCGCCCAGTCGGCCGACACGCTGTACATCGCGCATCCGGACTACCCGCCCTACAAGCTGCTGCGCTATGGGGATGACGAATGGTCGCTGGAACGGGTGTATTTCACCGACGGCCCCTATCTGGATGAGAACACCACCGACAAGACGATGACGCCCGCCGCCACCAGCGGAACGGCGGTTACCGTGACCTGCCAGGAAAACGTGTTCGTGGAGAGCGACATCGGGCGTTCGATCCGCCTGAAGCATGGCACGACATGGGGGTGGGGCGTGATCGACCCGAACCCGTTGGTCGATCAGGTGCCGGGTGACCAGTATCTCGCGACGGGTTTTCCGGCCTGCGTGAGTTTTCACGAGCAACGGCTGTGCTGGGCGGGGGAACGAAACAGCCCGCAGATGTTTCGCACCTCCAAGTCGGGTGATTTCGAGAATATGGCGCCGACGACCACAGATGGGACGGTGGAAGACGATGCCGCCCTCAACTACCGGATCGGCGCGGACCAGGCGAATGCGATCCTGTGGCTGCAGTCTCAGCGTTCGCTGGTGCTCGGCACCCAGGGCGGGACCTGGCCGGTGCGCGCAAGCTCGCTGGAGGAGCCGCTGACGCCGACGAACATCCAGTTCAAGCGGGCGAACACCTACGGCAGCGCGGACATCCAGCCGGTGACGGCGGGCGACGTGACGCTTTACCTGTCGCCGACAGGCCGCGAGCTGGCGTATCTGTTCGAGCGGGACAATTTCGCAGCGCCGGATCTGTCGATCCTGTCGGAACACATCACCGCGGGCGGGGTGGTGCAGATGGATTTCGCCCAGGAACCCCATGGCCTCGTGGTCATGTGCCGTGCCGACGGCACGCTTCTGGCCATGACCTATAACCGCGAACATGAGGTAATCGGCTGGCAGCGCCACATAGCGGGCGGGGTCTTTCAGGGCGGGATCGCGCGGTGGGAATCCGTTGCGGTAATCCCCGCGCCCGACCAGACCCATGACCAGATCTGGGGCGTGGTCGCGCGCACGATCGACGGCCAGGATGTCCGTTGCGTGGAACTTATGGCGCGTGACTTCGACGGGAACGGCACCGACGATATCGCGGACGCCTATTTCGTGGATTGCGGCCTTTCCTATGACGATCCGAAGTCAATCACCGGCGCGACCCGGACCAACCCGGTCACGCTGACGGTTCCGGCGCACGGATTTTCGAACGGCGATCTGGTGGATGTGGTCGATGTCGTCGGCATGACCGCGCTGAACGGCAACCGCTATACCGTCGCGAGTGCTGCAGCCGACAGTTTCGCGCTGCAGGGCGTGGATGGCTCGGGTTTTGCGGCTTATGGCGCAAACGGCGCGGTGCGCAAGGCGGCCACCATCGTCACGGGCGCGGATCACCTGAATGGTGCGGCGGTGGATGTCGTGGTCGACGGGGTGCATCTGGGCACGAAGACGCCGAGCGGCGGATCGATCACGCTTGCCACGCCGGCAAGCCGGGTCCACGCGGGATTCGGCTATATGACGGATGTGGTGACGCTGCCGATCGCCGCGCGCACACCGGACGGTTCAGGAGAGGGTAAGACCAAGCGGATCGGTGATGTGGTGGTGCGGTTTCACAGGACAAGCGGCGCCAAGACCGGCCCCGATTTCAACACTCTGGACCGGGTGGCGTTCGATGACGGTGATCCGCCCTTCAGCGGGATCAAGATCGTCGGGTTTCCGGCCGGTTACGACGTGGAGGGGGTGGTGGCGCTGCGCCAGGACGCACCGCTGCCGATGACCATCCTGTCCCTCTCGCCCCGTGTAAATCTCGCCTCGAGGTAAGCCCCATGCAGATTGTCCCGTTTGAACCGCCGCATCTGCGCGCGGTCGCGCCCCAGTGCGCCCAGGCCGAACATGCCGCCTATATCGATTCACTTGAGCTGGCAGCGCTTGTGCAACCCGGTGCGGCCTTCACCGCGACCGAAGGTCGCGAGATTCTTGGTTGTGCCGGGGTGGTGCCGCTGTGGCCCGGGGTGGGCCAGGCCTGGGCGGTGTTTTCGGATGCGTTGCTGGCGCGGCCGGTGACCCTGACGCGGGCGAGCGAGCGCGCACTCGACCGGATTGCGGCGGCGCGAGATATGCGGCGAATCCAGGCGACCGTGCGTGACGGGCATGGCAACGGCGCGCGATGGCTGTCGTTCCTCGGGTTTGAGCTTGAAGGGTTGCTTGTGAACTACGGGCCCGGCGGTACGGGCGATTACTGGATGTATGGGAGGACGATATGACGGGACCCGAAGTCATTCTGGCGACGGCGGCACTTTCTGCACTTCGCGCGGTCGAGGAAGGCCGTGCTGCCGAGGCGGATGCAGAATCATCCGCGCGCGTGGCCGAACGCGACGCGGCCATCGCTGCCGAACGTGGCGAGACCGACGCCAACGAGACGCGGCGGCGCGGATCCGCCCTGGCGGCGACCCGGCGCGCGCGGTTGGCCCGGGCGGGCGCGGATGCGACGGGCACGGCGCGTGATCTGTTGGGCCAGATCTCGGGTGATACGGAATTCGACGCCCTGCGCCGTGCCGATGCGGGAAACCTGGTGGCGGTCAATCAACTGACCCGCGCGCAGACTTTTCGCCGGCGCAGCACTGCTGCGCGCCACGCCGGGCTGCTCAAGGCGGGCGCGACGTTGCTGGGTGGACTTCAGTAGCCTGGACGAATTCTCTCAAATCAAGAGACAGGAGCGTGACCATGCGACGTGCGGTCGAAGATCTGTGGCGCCTGAAGCGTGATTACCGGGCGGTGTTTGCGAGTGAAGAGGGCCGACGGGTGCTGCGCGATCTCAGCCGGTTCTGCATGTATGTCGCCCCCACCGCGGATGCCAATGAGGCCGTTTTCGCCATGGGTATGCAGCGTGTGTTTCGGCGCATCGCGGCCATGGCGCGGGCGGGCGAAGACGTGATGCTGACAGATTTCCAACATGGACAGGAGAATGACGATGACTGAAAATACGACTGATATATCCGAAATTGAAAATGCCACTGAAACCGCTGCGCCGGAAGGCTGGCGAACAGGGCTTTCCGAGGATTTTCGCGATCATCCCGTGCTTGCGCGCTTCGACGATCTGGACACGCTGGCGCGCGAGCATGTGCATCTGCAGAAGCTGATTGGCCGCAAGGGGATCGTGCTGCCGGGCGCCGACGCAGACGATGCGGAGCGCGCGCGTTTCTATGACGCGCTCGGCCGCCCCGAAAGCCCGGACGGATATGATGTGGACGAACTGGCGCTGCCCGATGGAATGCCGTGGGACGAGGAATTCCAGGCACAGATGCTCGATCGGATGCACGCGTCGGGCCTGACCGACAGCCAGGCGCGATCCCTCCTCGAAGGTTATGCCGAGCTGCGGGGAACGGCCTGGCAGGATGCGAACGCAGCCCAAACCCGCGCGCTGGAAACGACCGAAACCGATTTGCGCCGGGAATGGGGCGGCGAATTCGATGCCCGGATCGATATTGCCAACCGGGCCTTCGCGGCGGCCTTCGGCGAACGTGTGGATGATGTGCGCCAGCTGCGCCTCTCGGACGGGCAGTATCTGGGGGATCACCCGGACATGGTGCGGGCGTTTGCCAGGCTGGGCGGAGCGATGGGCGAGGACACGTTCATCGGCGGGAAAGATGCGCAAATCGGGCGTTCGGCGTCGGAAGCGCGTGCCGAGTTGTCGACCCTGGAGGCCGACCCGGCGTTTCGCGCGGCATTGCTCGATCGTGCGCACCCGGAGCATCGACAGGCCGTTGCCCGGCGATCAGACATCGCCCGCGCGGCCTACGGGGACGAAAAGGAAGGACCCGACGAATAGAAATCGTTGCGGAAAAACAGCATCATCGGCCACAGCTTCGTCAAAATTGATTGGCAGTCTCGCCTTTCAAACAGGCCGTCAGGAGATTTGATCATGCGTTTATTGCTTTCGTTCGTGCTGCTGTTGTCCATGCTTGGCGCGGGGCCGGCGTTCGCTGATGACGATTCATCGATACCGCGAACCCTGTCCGTTTCCGGCAGCGGCACGGTCGCCGCAACGCCGGACCTTGTCTCCATCACCGTCGGGGTGACGACAACCGCGCCGACCGCACGCGCTGCGCTGACGACCAACAATACGAAAACGGCGGGGGTATTCGATTTCCTGCGCGCCGCTGGTGTGGGCGCGCGTGACATGCAGTCGACGAATATATCGGTGTCGCCGCAATTCCGGCCGCGGCGGGGCAATGAGCCGGTCCAGCCCGAGATCATCGGTTACACGGTGCGCAATAATGTGCACATCACGGTGCGCGACCTGTCGGGTTTCGGCGTGGTCCTCGACGGTGTGGTCGAGGCCGGCGCAAACCAGGTACAGGGGATTAGCTTCGACGTTGCGGCGCGCGACGATCTGGAGATGAAGGCGACGGCGAATGCCGTGCGCGATGCCGTGGCGAAGGCGCGCAACATCGCCGACGCGGCCGGCATCGAGCTGGGGGATATCCTGTCGATCAATACGGGCGGCGTGGGGCCGGCACCGCGCCAGTTCCTGGCGCGCGCGGCTGCGGAAGGCGTGCCCGTGGTGGCGGGTGAGCTGACCGTGCGGGCGCAGGTCTCGGTCGTCTTCGCCATCGATTAGACGATTCACTATTAAGAACGGACGGCCCCGCCTGGCGGGGCCGTTTTCGTTTGTGGAGGACGCATATGGACACGCATTCGGACAAGGGACGACGACACAGCGGCGGCGGCAACGGCGCCCTCAGCGGGGCGACGCGCCTGGTGGACCAGCCGGTGACGGTGCGGGTCCTCGCCAAGGTGCTGGCGACGCTGGCGGCCGTTGCGGCCAGCGGATGGTGGTTCATGTTCGACGAGGTCCGGCTGGTGCGGGGCGACGTGGCGCAGCAGGGCAGCGAATTGGCGCAGGAGATCGACGGCTCGGCCCGTTTCCAGCTCGAACAGAGAGACCGGCTCTGGAACCGTGTCGATGCGCTGCGCGAAGAGATTCATGTCGTGCAACTCGAACTGGGAGATCTACGCGCGCGGGTGCAGCAGGTCGGCCAGACGGCGGATGCGATTTTTGCCGTGGTCAGTCCATCGCGGCGTCGACCGGCAGCCCGTGATCTCTCGCCGGACGTGGGCGGGGGCTCTTTGCCGGATTGAGTGCCATGGAGTTTCCACGCGGACTTGAATCAAAGGGTCGTCACGGTCAGTCTGCACATCCCGCGAAACAGGTGAGCTCCGGGCTCTGGGAAATACAGGACCGATGCTGGAACTGTTGGCGTTCTACTGGCCGTTTGCGACGACCCTGGTGGTCGGTGTCATTCCGATCGTGCTCGCGGCCACGGTGATCCTCTACAAGCGCAATGAAAATGCGGCGATCGCGTGGGTCGGCCTCATCCTGCTGTCGCCCGTGATCGGTTCCGTCGCCTACTTGCTGTTCGGGATCAACCGCATTCGCCGACGCGCCATGCGCACCCGGCCACCATCGAGCGGCCCGGTCGGGTCGGGCGATGCACAGACGCCAGCCGGCGGGCCTGGCAGCGAAACTGCGATCGACCGGCTGATCAACAATCTCGCCCCGAACCCCGCGGTTGGCGGCAATCGCGTGGAACTGTTGCGCAATGGCGACGAAGTTTATCCGGCCATGATCGCGTCCATCGATGCCGCAACCCGGTCGGTCATGCTGTCGACATATATATTCAAGCGCGATGGCGCGGGGCTGGACTTTGTCGAGGCGCTCTCGCGGGCGCAGATGCGGGGCGTGGACGTGCGTGTTCTCGTCGACGGGGTCGGCCAGATGTACTTCTTTCCTTCCATCGTCCCGACTCTGCGCAAAGCCGGAATACCCTTCGCGCGGTACATGCATTCCTTCTGGCCCTGGCGGATGCCGTATCTCAACCTGCGCAGCCACCGGAAGATCCTGGTCGTGGATGGCGAGACGGGATTCACCGGCGGCATCAATATCTCCCAGAATAACCGACTGGACGAAAACCCCAGGCGCGCAGTGCGTGACCTGCATTTTCGCATCGCCGGCCCGGTGGTTGGTCAACTGTCGGATGCGTTTGCCGACGACTGGAGTTTCACGACCGGCGAGACCCTGGAGGGGGACAGGTGGTTTCCCGCACTCGCCGCGCAGGGTGACGTCGTGGCCCGCGCCATCCCGACCGGCCCCCATGAGCCGATCGATCGGACGCGATGGATTCTTCACGCGGCCATCCTCGAGGCACGGGAACGGATTTTGATCCAGACGCCGTATTTTCTGCCCGATGAAATTCTCGTCTCGGCGTTGCGCATTGCATCCATCAAGGGCGTGAAGATCGACATCCTGATCCCCGCGCGCAGCAATCTCCGGTTTGTCGACTGGGCCGTCCGCGCGCGTCTCGATGAGCTGTTGCACGACGGCTGCAATATCTGGCTGGGGCCGCAGCCCTTCAATCACGCCAAGCTGCTGATGGTGGACCGGGAGTGGGCGCTCATCGGGTCGTCGAACTGGGACCCGCGGAGTTTGCGGCTGAACTTCGAGCTGAATGTCGAATGTTGCAGCACGGTGTTCGTGGATGAACTGTCGAACGAGTTCGAGGTTGAACGCAACAAGGCCTCCCGCCTGACACTCGCGGATCTCCAGGCGCGGTCGGTGCCTGTGCGGCTGCGTGATGGCGTGGCAAGATTGTTCTCACCTTACCTTTAGCGAACCGAGACATGCGATGAGCGAAGGCCGGATCGAGCAACAGGAATACTGGGCCCAGAAGGGTGACGTGCGGCTGTTTGTGTTCCGCAAGCGTTTGGCCGGCGCGGCGGCTGACGCGCCCGTACTGTTTCTGGTGCATGGGTCGTCACTCTGTGCGCGCACGGGTTTCGACCTGGAGGTGCCGGGGAAGGTCGGATTTTCCATGATGGACTGGTTCGCCACCCGGGGCTTCGATGTCTGGACGATGGACCATGAGAATTACGGCCGTTCGGATCGCACCGACAGCAACTCGGATATCGCGAGTGGTGCGGCCGATCTCGCGGCGGCCATGTCGATCGTCGAGGCGGAAACCGGACAACGGAAATTCCATTTCTTCGGCAGTTCGTCAAGCGCCCTGCGGGCCGGAATGTTCGCCGCACAGCACTGCGAGAATGTGCGTTCACTGACGCTCGACGCTTTCGTGTGGACCGGCGAAGGTTCTCCGACCCTGGAGAAGCGACGCGAAAATCTCGATCACTTCCGGATCCATCCCACCCGAGATGTGGATCGGGCCTTTTTCCACTCGATCTTCAACCGCGACCGGCCCGGCCTTGTCGAAGAGGGCGTGGCGGACGCGTTCGCCGATGCCGAGCTGGAATACGGGACGACCATGCCGACCGGAACCTACCTGGACATGTGCGCCAATCTGCCGGTCGTCGATCCTGAACGGATCGATTGCCCGGTGCTCATTCTGCGCGGTGAACATGACGGTATCGCGACGGAAGAGGATCTCGTCGGGTTTTTCAGCGCCCTGAGGTCTGACGACAAGCAGATGGTCGTGTTGCCCGATCAGGCGCATGTCGGCACGCTGGGCGTTAACCGACATCGATTTTTTCATGTGCTGCTGGGGTTTCTGACGCTCCCCGAGCGTCAGGCCGCGTTGACCTGACCTGGCCTAGTAGGCGCGCTCGACACAGAAATCGACGACGTCTTCCAGCGCGATGCGGTGAGCATTGTCGGGCAGCGTCGCGAGCGCGGCACGCGCGGTGTCCGCGTAGCCTCGGGCGCGGATCAGCGTGTCCGACAAGGCATCATGCGCGGTGAGAATTTCGATCGCGCGTTCGAGATCACCTTCGTGCTGATCCAGCTCTTCGAGGGTGCGTTTCCAGAATTTCTGCTCATCGTCGTTGCCGCGGCGCAGCGCCAGGACGATCGGCAAGGTGATTTTGCCCTCGCGGAAATCGTCGCCGACTCCCTTTCCGAATGCCCGGTCGGTCGCGGAATAGTCGAGATAGTCGTCGACGAGCTGGAAGGCGATCCCGAGATTGGCGCCATATTGTTCGAGCGCAGTTTCGTCTTCGGAGCTCCGGTCCGCGATGTGTCCGCCGACCTGACAGGCAGCCGCGAACAGGGCCGCCGTCTTTGACCGGATGACATACAGGTAATCTTCTTCCGTGGTCGCCGTGTCGTTTGCAGTCGTGAGCTGAGCGACTTCGCCCTCGGCGATCACCGCACTGGCGTTGGCCAGAATATCGAGCACCTTGAGGGATTCGCTTTCGACCATGAGCCGGAAGGACCGGCTGAACAGGAAATCACCGACCAGCACGCTGGCCTGGTTTCCCCACACGGCGTTGGCCGTATCGCGCCCGCGCCGAAGGTCGGATTCATCGACCACATCGTCATGCAGGAGCGTCGCGGTGTGGATGAATTCGACCGCGGCTGCAAGGCCGATATGCTTGTCGCCGTCATAACCGCACAGCCGCGCGCTGGCCAGGGTCAGGAGCGGACGGAGCCGTTTGCCGCCTGCGGCAACGAGATGGCCAGCCAGCTCGGGAATAAGCGGCACATCGGACTGCATATGATCGACGATGAGCTGGTTTACCCGGGCGAAATCTGCGGCGCAAAGATCACGCAATTTGTCGAGCGCGTTCGGCGTCCCTTTTGACTGTGATCCTTCCAGGCGGGCAATGACAGCCACGACATTCACTCCAAATTTGTTTGCCGGACGACCGTTCCACACAGCCGGTAAGGCCGATCACAGAATGTTCACGCCTGCGGCGTTCGGCGAGCATATGATGTTTCATATGGGGGTCAAGTAAGGGACCAGCCAATTCACACCCGTGTGACGGAGCATCTATTGCGCGAACTACTGAGGACGAATGATCACGTCGCGTTGTCGCTGGCAATGGCGCTGCTGAAGGATGCGGAGATCGAGTGTGTCATGTTCGACACTCATTCGGCCATCATCGAGGGCAGCATATCCGCGATCCAGAAACGCCTGATGCTGCTGGATGAAGACTATGGTGTGGCGCGTGAGTTGCTGGTGGGAGCGGAACTCCTCGATTCCCGGGAATCCGACGACAGTCCGCGAGGCGTGTCGGGGTGACGTCGACGGTGCATACAACAGACAAATTGCTGGGCGGCCGTGTCGAAGTAAGACAGCCCGGATCGGGGTTCAGGGTATCTGTCGACGCTGTCCTGCTTGCCGCTGCGGTGACGCTCGAGCCCGGACAGCGTGCGCTCGATGTCGGCTGCGGTGCCGGCGGTGCGACGCTATGTCTCGCTTCGCGCCTGTCCCATGCGAAGATCCTCGGGCTCGACCGGGATGCGGTGATGACCGAATGCCTGGATGCGAATGTGGCGGCGAATAATTTTTCTGGCCGGGTTTCAGTCGAGACCAGAGATGTCGGTGACGGCGTACCGGGCCATCTGCGTGGCGGCTATGATCACGTGTTCTCCAATCCTCCATATATGCCCGGGCACCGCGCAGATTCGCGCACGGTCGCCGATGCGGTAGGCGCGGCGACGATCGAGTCCGTGCCTTTCACCGACTGGCTTTCATTCATGGCTGCCTGCTGCCGACCCAAGGGACGGCTGACGATCGTCCATCGCGCCGACCGGCTCGAGGAATTACTTGCCGGGTTCGCGGGTATCGCCGGTGAGATACGAGTGTTGCCGATCTGGCCTCGCACGGACGCACCGGCCAAGCGTGTCATCATCACCGCGCGGGTCGGCGTGAACACGCCGACGGTGCTCTGTCCCGGAATGGTGCTGCACGAAACCGACGGCACGTACACAACGGCGGCGCGAAAGATCATCGAAGATGGCGGGGCACTGACGTTCCCCGCGAATGCCGATCGGTAATCAGGTCACCGGGGATGCGATCGGTTGGCGGAACCAGCGTTGCTAATGGTATGAAGTTCGGGGCGCGTCATGCGGGTGCGCCTAGAAAACACTCGGGAAGCTGCTGATGTTTGGTTTTTCGCTTTCGAAGCTGCTTGTTCTGGCCCTCATCATCGGGGCCGTGATGATCGCGTTCCGCCTGTTTGGCCGTATTGGCGCCAACGGTGGCAACCAGACCGGCAGCGGTCGTGGCACCGGCGCTGCATCGGGTCCGGCCGAGCGTGACGCGGTCGATACCGAGTATGACGCGGAAACAGACACCTACGTGGTGCGCGACCGGAACGCGAAGCAGGACTGACCCGCCTGTCGGTTGCCGCGAATTCCCGGTGCCTTCCAGCGGCGAATTTAGGGGCACGACATTGGTGAATATTGCGCACAGGATGTCGGCGACCGCGCCTTGACCGGGGGGTGGACCGCTTCTATTTTCGCCCGCGCCGAAAGGCTTTGGTGCACTACTCCGGACAATGGCGATTAACAAACCCGATGCAGCTCGCTCTGCGGCATCGCCGCACAGCTTTCAAGACCTGATCCTCACACTGCAGAGGTTCTGGGCTGATCATGGCTGCGTCATACTCCAGCCTTACGACATGGAAGTCGGCGCGGGTACATTTCACCCTGCGACGACCCTGCGCGCGCTGGGTCCGGACCCCTGGCGTGCGGCCTTCGTGCAGCCATCTCGGCGACCGACCGATGGCCGGTATGGCGAGAACCCGAACCGGCTGCAGCATTATTACCAGTTCCAGGTCATCCTGAAGCCGTCGCCGCAGGACAGTCAGGAGCTTTACCTGCAAAGCCTCGGCGCGCTGGGAATCGATCCCAAGTCACACGATATCCGCTTCGTCGAAGACGATTGGGAAAGCCCGACCCTTGGGGCCTGGGGGCTGGGCTGGGAAGTCTGGTGTGACGGGATGGAAGTCAGCCAGTTCACCTATTTTCAGCAGGTCGGCGGTTTCGATTGCGACCCTGTGGCGGTCGAACTGACCTACGGCCTGGAGCGGCTGGCGATGTATGTGCAAGGTGTCGAGAATGTCTACGATCTCGATTTCAACGGTGCCGGCACCAGATATGGCGATGTCTTCCTGCGGGCCGAGCAGGAGTTCAGTGCCTATAATTTCGAGCATGCGAACATCGACATCCTGTTCCGGCATTTCGCGGACGCCGAGGCCGAGTGCCACGCACTGATCGCACAGGAACTCGCACTTCCCGCCTACGACCAATGCATCAAGGCGAGCCATGTGTTCAATCTTCTGGACGCCCGCGGCGTGATCTCGGTGACGGAGCGGCAGGCCTATATCCTGCGGGTTCGCGAACTTGCGAAGGGCTGTTGTGAAATCTGGCTGCAAGCGCAGGCAGGTGGTTGAGCGCGATGGCCGAACTTCTCGTTGAATTCCGATCCGAAGAAATTCCCGCGCGCATGCAGCGCCGGGCCGCGGCGGATCTTGAGCGGCTCCTGACGGCGGCGCTCAAGGAGAATAATCTGGACCATGACGCCGTTGATGTGCGGGCCACACCGCGGCGCCTGGCGATCCGTGTCGACGGTCTGCCCGAAACCCAGCCATCCCGCTCGGTCGAACGCAAAGGACCGCGCACGGACGCGCCGGAGAAGGCCATCGAGGGCTTTGTCGGTTCGATCGCGCTCTCGCTGGACGAATGTGAGGTCCGTGAAGACAAGAAGGGATCCTTCTATGTCGCGGTCTGGGAAGAGACCGGCCGGCCGACCCGCGACGTGTTGTCTGAAATCATCGTCGGTGTCGCGAGCGACATTCCGTGGCCGAAATCCATGCGCTGGGCCCAGTCGAGCTTCCGCTGGATCCGCCCATTGCATGCCGTGTTGGCAATCTTCGACGGCACGCCATTGTCGGGCGGTCTGGATACCGGCGACGGCATTCTCGAATTCACCGACCAGACGGCCGGTCACCGGTTCCATGCGCCGGAACTCTTTGCGGTCTCTGATTTCGCCGACTACGAGGCGCGGCTGCACGACGCCAAGGTCGTGGCGGATTCCGCCGTACGAGAGCAGACGATCCGCGAGCAGCTTGCGCAGTTGTGCGGCGATGCCGGTTTTCAGGTGCCCGACGATGACGGGCTCTATGCCGAAGTCGCGGGCCTCGTCGAGTGGCCCCGGGTCCTGATCGGGTCGATCGATCCGGCCTTCATGGAGCTGCCGGCCGAAGTGCTTGTTTCGTCCATGCGCGAACATCAGAAATATTTCGGCCTGAAACAGACCGGCGGCGAGATCGCGCCGTCCTTTGCGTTTGTCTCGAATATCGAGGCCGACGACCCGGCAGCCGTCGTGGCCGGGAACGAGCGCGTGCTGCGCGCGCGCCTTTCGGACGCGAAATATTTCTGGGATCAGGATCTGAAAGTCCCGCTTGAGACGATGGGTGCGTCGCTCGACGGGATCGTGTTTCACGCCAAGCTCGGCAGTATCGGCGACAAGGTCGAGCGGGTTGAGGCGCTGGCCACGTGGTTTGCCGGGGCCGTTCCCGACGCTAATACTCAGACGGTCGCCCGCGCGGCGCGCCTGGCCAAGGCGGACCTGGTCAGCGGCATGGTCGGGGAATTCCCCGATCTGCAGGGCATCATGGGGCGCTACTATGCGAGCGCCCAGGGCGAACCGTCCGAGGTCTCGGATGCCATTGCCGAACATTACTCGCCGCAAGGCCCATCGGATGCTTGCCCAACCGCACCTGTGAGTGCGGCCGTCGCCCTGGCCGACAAGGTGGATACGCTGATCGGTTTCTGGTCGGTCGACGAAAAGCCGACCGGTTCGAAGGACC
This sequence comes from Alphaproteobacteria bacterium, assembly GCA_965205535.1. Lineage (GTDB taxonomy): Bacteria > Pseudomonadota > Alphaproteobacteria > UBA6615 > UBA6615 > UBA8079. Next base: position 1,888,888 of record CBDBHH010000005.1, read on the forward strand.
CGTTCGCGCTGCGCCGTGCGGCGTTGGGGGTGATCCGTATCGTGCTGGAGGGCGGGCTGCGGCTCAGCCTGCGGGCGGCATTCGCCGAGGCCGGGGCGCAACACAAATGTGACGATGCGGCGATCGACGACGACCTTCTTTCCTTCTTTGCCGATCGCCTCAAGGTTTATCTGCGCGATGACGGTGTGCGCCACGACCATATCGAGGCGGTGATCGAACAGCAGCGTGACGGGGATCTGGTCGAACTGGTCGCGCGCGTGCGCGCGTTGGGCGATTTCCTGCAGTCGGACGACGGTACAAACCTGCTGGTTGCCTATCGTCGTGCCGCAAACATCGTGCGCGCGGAAGAAAAGAAGGACAGCACTGAGTATGACGGGGCGGCCTATGACCCCGGTTCGAACGGCGCGGAGCCGATCGAAAGCGCGCTTTGGGACGTATTGACGCGGACCGAAAGCGAAATCGAGGCAGCGCTGGCTGGCGAATCGTTCGAATCCGCTATGAAAAGTCTTGCCGGGTTACGTCAGCCGATCGATGCGTTCTTCGATGAGGTGACCGTGAATGTTGACGACACAGTTGTCAGAGAAAATCGATTGCGCCTGCTCGCGCGCATTCAAGGGGTAATGAACAATGTCGCAGACTTCTCAAAAATCGAGGGCTGAAGGAAGTTCGATGAACGCTGCAACGGAAAAGTGGGTCTATAGCTTCGCCGCCGGGTCTTCCGACGGGAGCGCGGAGATGAAGAATCTCCTCGGTGGCAAGGGCGCCAACCTGGCGGAGATGTGCAATCTGGGATTGCCCGTGCCGCCGGGTTTCACGATCACGACCGACCTTTGCACCCATTACTACGACAATGGCGAGACCTATCCCGATAGCCTCGATGCGCAGGTTGAAACGGCACTCGCGGCGATCGAAAAGGATGTTGGTACGCAGTTCGGCGATGCCGAGAACCCGCTTCTCGTCTCCGTGCGTTCCGGTGCGCGCGCATCGATGCCCGGCATGATGGATACGGTCCTGAACCTCGGTCTGAACGACACCACGGTGGCGGGCCTCGCCGCGCGTTCGGGCGACGCGCGTTTCGCATTCGACAGCTATCGCCGCTTCATACAGATGTACAGCGACGTGGTGCTGGGCGTTGACCATTACATGTTCGAAGAAGTGCTCGATCAGCACAAGATGGATGGCGGCCTGGTCCTCGACACCGATCTGTCGGCCGAGGATTGGCAGTCGATCGTCGGGGAATATATGGCGATCGTGGAACGTGAGCTCGGCGCACCCTTCCCGCAAGATCCACGCGAACAGCTCTGGGGTGCCATCGGCGCCGTGTTCGGGTCGTGGATGAACCAGCGCGCCATTACATATCGCCGCCTGCAGAACATCCCGGCCGAATGGGGCACGGCAGTGAACGTGCAAGCGATGGTGTTCGGGAATATGGGCGATGATTGTGCGACCGGCGTCGCCTTCACCCGCGATCCGTCGACCGGCGAGAATATTTTCTACGGCGAGTATCTCGTCAATGCGCAGGGCGAGGATGTGGTGGCCGGTATCCGTACCCCCCAGCATCTGACGATCGCCGGCAAGGAGCGCAACGGCTCCGACCTGCCGTCGATGGAAGAGGTAATGCCGGAGGTGTTCGGGCAGCTGGCCGAGGTGCGCGAGACGCTCGAGGCGCACTACAAGGACATGCAGGACATCGAATTCACCGTGCAGAGCAACAAGCTCTACATGCTGCAGACCCGATCGGGGAAGCGCACGGCCGCCGCGGCCGTGCGGATCGCAGTCGAGATGGTGGATGACGGGCTGATCAGCCAATCCGACGCGATCATGCGGGTCGAGGCCGGGCAGCTGGATCAGTTGCTGCATCCGCGGCTCGACCCGGATGCGCCGCGCAAGGTCCTGAGTAAAGGGCTTCCGGCCTCGCCGGGCGCCGCATCGGGGCGCATTGTGCTGAGCGCCGACCTTGCCGAAGACATGGCGCAGAAGGGCGAGGACGTGATCCTGGTGCGGATCGAAACCAGCCCCGAGGACATTCATGGGATGCACGCCGCACGCGGCATTCTCACGACCCGTGGCGGGATGACCAGCCACGCGGCGGTCGTGGCGCGGGGCATGGGCCGCCCATGTGTGGCCGGTGCCGGCGGCATCACCGTGGATTATGCGAATGGGCAGGTGCGCGTCGGCGATCAAACGCTCGAGGCTGATGATCGCATCACGATCGACGGCGCGACCGGTGAGATCATCGACGGTGAAGTACCGACGATCGAGCCTGAAATGTCGGGCGATTTCGCCAAGCTGATGGGCTGGGCCGACTCAATTCGGCGGCTCAGGGTGCGGACGAATGCCGAGACACCGGTCGATGCACGCACGGCGCGTGACTTCGGCGCTGAGGGTATCGGGCTGTGTCGTACCGAGCATATGTTCTTCGACCCCGAGCGGATTGTGGCCGTGCGGCGGATGATACTTGCCGACGATGTGACCGGCCGCCGGGCCGCACTGGCGGAGCTTTTGCCCTTCCAGCGGCAGGATTTCGTGGAACTGTTCAAAATCATGGCGGGCCTGCCGGTCACGATCCGGTTGCTCGATCCGCCATTGCATGAATTCCTGCCGAAGTCCGAGGAGGAGATCGCGGAGGTGGCGCTGGCCGCCGGGCGCGATCCGCAGGCGATGACGGACCGGGCGGTGCAATTGCATGAGTCCAATCCGATGCTGGGCCATCGTGGCTGCCGTCTTGGCATTACCTATCCGGAAATCTACGAGATGCAGGCACGGGCGATTTTCGAGGCCGCGGTCATCGTGGCGAAGGAAAGCGATGACACGGTACTGCCCGAGATCATGATCCCCCTCGCGGCCACGCGGAAAGAGATCGATATCCTCAAAGTCTGTATTGATCAGGTGGCCGACGCCGTTTTTGGCGAAACAGGCACACGTGTGGAATATCAGGTCGGTACCATGATCGAGTTGCCGCGCGCGGCGCTACGGGCCGGTGAAATCGCCGAATCCGCGGAATTTTTCAGCTTCGGGACCAACGATCTGACCCAGACGACCTTCGGCATCAGCCGTGACGATGCATCGAACTTCCTGACCGACTACGAGCACCAAGGCATCATTGATGTCGATCCGTTCGTTTCGATCGATGTGGACGGTGTCGGCGAGCTGGTGTCGATCGCGGCCGAACGCGGGCGTGCGACACGCGCGGATATCAAACTCGGGATTTGCGGGGAGCATGGCGGTGACCCGGCGTCGGTCAAATTCTGCGACCGGTCCGGCCTGGACTATGTGTCCTGTTCGCCTTACCGCGTGCCGATTGCGCGCCTTGCGGCGGCGCAGGCGAGCGTCGAAGCCGAAAGCTAAATGTCGGCGCCGGGGACGCCCCGGACTTTCTCCGCGATCAAGCAAATGCGAAAGCCGCGCCCGAAGGGGCGCGGCTTTTTTTCGTTTTCGGCTGAGGGTCGACGCTATTCGGCGACGACGACGTCTTGGGTATTTTGGGATTCCGCGTGTTCGGGCTTGGTGAACAGCCAGCGGAAGAAGGTTCCCATCGCCTCACCGCGCGCTTGCTCCGCCTGGCGGAGGATTTCCACGTCCGATTCGAATGTAATAAGGGTGTTCATCGTGTAACTCCTACGCTTGGGTTGATCATCTTGCTCAACAGACATAGGACAGACAATGTGATGCATCAATAGGCAAGATATGCATATTTTGCATATCAGACGAACCATATTGATGTAATGATAATAAAAACGACTTATTTGTTCCTTACAGGAACATTAATGGCCTGCGGATTCTGCGTTGGAAATCAGGGGTTTTCCCCCGGCGGTCAGCTGTTCGAGCTCGGATTCCAGGGCATCGAGGCGAACAGAGACCAGTATTTTGTCTCCGCTGCGTGAGCGTATGCTGCCGACTTTCTGCTCCCCCATAAGAACATTCTCGCCGGGGACCTGGGAGGCGTGGGTGGCCTGAAACGCTGCAAGCCTGCGCTTTACCAGGCCGCGATACTTGGTCCGTGCCGTGAGTTCCTGGCCCATGTAGCAGCCTTTTTCCCAATCGATGCCGTTCAGCATGTCGAAATTCGATTCCAGCAGCGTCGATTTCTCGACATCCATATCGCGGCTGCCGTCGGGAATCTCGAGGGATATGCGCAACGCGTCGTAGGTTTCGAACGCGGCTTCGGTCAGGCCTGCCTGCGCCAGCCATTCCAGCGTGTCCGCGCTTGATCCAATCAGGCGACATCCCATTTCAGATGCGCGCGGATCGGTGAAGGCCAGCGCGTCCGCGACCGGCGCGGAATGCCCGAGGGTCGTCGACAGCCCGAGCAGTTCATGCGCGCCGTCGCCCAAAACACCAAATACACTGAGGTCGTCGCGTGGTTCGAGTTGTACGTCGGCGCGGAGCTTGAACCGCGAGAGGCGCTGAATAAGGTCGGCTCCCCGGCCGGCTTCGCAGTCCAGAAGCAGGCTGTCACCGGATTGCGCCACGAAGAAGTCGTGCAGATACTTTCCCTGGGGGGTCAGCAAGGCGCTGTAGACCGACGTGTCGATGGATGGACGGTCCATGTCCTGGGATACCAGTCCTTGCAGAAATGTCCGTTTGTCGTCGCCGCTGATGGCAAGAACGTCGCGGGGCAATTTCACAAAGCAGATGGTCATCGGACATCTTTCATGGCTGGCAGCGGCCAGTCTTTACGCGGTGATGGTGAATAGATAATTGGCCTGTCGCGTCTGTCTGGCAAGGCGCAGGGGCTATTCTTTTTTCAGCAAGAATTGGTGCAAAGCCGGACACGCGCGTATAAGCCTCAACGTCATGCGAATACTCTATGTCGGTCCCAACCGGATTGGCGACGCCGTCCTATCGTCCGGTCTTCTGAACTTCCTGAACAGGAACTATCCCGACGCGCGATTTACCGTCGCGTGCGGGGCGTCGGCAGCGCCCCTGTTCGAAGAACTACCGGGCCTAGAGCGATTGATCCCCATGCACAAAAAACCGCGCGCCGGCCATTGGCGCAGCCTTTGGCGCCAGGTGGCTGGCCATCGGTGGTCGCTGGTGGTGGATGTGCGGCGTTCAATCATTCCCTGGACAGTGGTGACATCACGACGTGCGATCGCCCCGCCGAGTTCGCATCGCGACGATCATGCGGTTGTTGCCTTCTCGCGGACCCTGGGGTTGTCGGAGGATCCGCCGATCCCGCGTCTGTGGACGGGTGAGAAACATCATGCAGCTGCGACGGAGTTGTTGCCCGAAGGAATGCCCGTTATCGCGGTTGCGCCTACGGCGAACTGGCAGGGGAAAACCTGGCCCGCGGAGCGATTTGTCGAGACGCTTCAACGTTTGACGGGGCTTTCCGGGTCATCGGCCGACACCATACTGCCGGATGCGGCCATCGCTGTGCTGGGTGCCGAAAGTGAACGCGACGCGGCTGCACCGGTTCTCGATGCTATTCCGGCGGACAGATGCATCGATCTCGTGGGCACCCAGGACCTGCCGACGATATCTGCATGCCTGCTTCGCTCGGCGCTATTTGTCGGCAATGATTCGGGCCTGATGCACATGGCCGCCGCCGCGGGCATTCCCACCCTGGGTCTGTTTGGCCCGAGCCGGCCAGAACGCTACGGACCTTGGGGATCGAGGGCGACCTGGGTCACCACCGAGAAGCCCTATTCCGAGCTTGTGGGCGGGACGGGTTATAATCACCGCACGACGGAAACTCTGATGGACAGCTTGTCCGTTGATACAGTCGTCAGGGCGTCCGCGAGCCTGTGGCGTCGCGTGGGTGAAGATCAAGAATGACCGTCCAGGAACATACGCCTCGTTTGTCCGCCCTTGTGGTCGCACATAATGAAGAGGAACAGCTTGCCGATTGCCTGGCCGGGCTTGCCTTTGCCGATGAAATTGTTGTCGTCCTCGATCGTTGTACCGATCGCTCGGAAGAGATTGCGGTAGCACATGGCGCCAAGGTCGAGGCGGGGGCGTGGGAAATCGAAGGGGCCCGCAGGAACCGCGGGATCGGGATCTGCACCGGTGACTGGGTTCTTGAAGTCGATGCCGACGAGCGCGTAACCGCGGATCTGGCGAACGACGTCCGGGCAACGATTGCGGATGCCCCTTACGGTCATTTCCTCATCCCGTTCCACAATTATGTCGGGGACCGGCTGGTCGAATTTGGCTGGGGTGCGGCCTGGGGTGTGAGTGCGACGGTGCGCCTGTTTGCGAATGACGCCGCACGAGGCCCCGCCAAGATTTGGGGCGATCAGCGTATCCACCCCGCGCTTGAACTCAAGGGCACCGCGGGAAGCCTGTCGGCACCAATGGTCCATTATGTCGATCGGAATATCTCGGACATGATCCAGCGGCTGGACCGCTACACGAGTGCGCGCGCGCGCGATTTGCGTGAATCCGGCGAGATCGGCAGTTTCACGCATAATCTTCGGCGGATCTTCTCGCGCTTCTGGAAATGCTATGTCGCCCGGCGCGGCTATCGTGAAGGTCAGTACGGCTTCCTGATTGCCCTGATGGCCAGCCTGTATCCGATTCTCAGCTATCTCAAAGCCCACCTGGAGGACGAATAACCTTGCGACTGCTCCAGGCCATGGCGGGTGCGGAAGTCGGGGGCGCGGAGGCGTTTTTCGTCCGGCTGGCAATTGCATTTGCCGGTGCCGATGTCGAACAGCGGGTGGTTATCCGTCGGGATTCGGCGCGCGCGCGCGCATTGCGTAATGGCGGAGTCGAGGCGCTGGAATTACCGTTTGGCGGGCGCATGGATTTCCGTACGCGCCCGGCCTTGCAGCGGGAGATAGAGCGCTACAAACCCGATATCGTTCTCAGCTGGATGAGCCGTGCGAGTTGGGCGACACCCAAATCGCCGCGTCCCGACGGCTACAAACTGATCGCCCGGCTGGGTGGGTATTACGATCTCAAATATTACCGGCATTGCGATTATCTGATCGGCAACACCGAGGAAATCGTCGAGCACATCGCCGGGCAGGGCTTTGACCGGAGCCGGATTGTCTATCTGCCAAACTTCGTAAACCCGCCCGCATTGCCTGCGATATCGCGGATCGGTTTTGACACTCCGCTGGATGCACCGCTGCTGCTGGCGATGGGTCGACTCCATGAGAACAAGGCATTCGATGTTCTTTTGCGGGCGCTTGAAAAGCTGCCCGAAGCGTGGCTGTGGATTGCCGGTGAGGGTCCCGAGGCTGCCAATCTGTCGACACTGGCAGCCGAACTCGGTGTGGCCGATCGCGTACGATTTCTCGGCTGGCGCGACGATTCCGACGCCTTGATGCAGGCTTGCGATATTTTTGTCTGCCCGTCACGCCAGGAGCCGCTGGGCAATATCGTTCTGGAAGCATGGGCGGTCGGGAAGCCGGTCGTCGCTGCTGCGGCCGCGGGGCCTGTCAGCCTGATCGGCGATGACTTGGCGGGGCTCATCGTGCCGGTGGATGATCCCGACGGCCTTGCGAGCGGAATTCATACGCTGATTGACGACCCGGCAAATGCGAACCGTCTCGCGGTCGAAGGGCAGCGGCGATTCGAAGAAAGCTATACGGAGAAGGCTGTCGTCGCGCAGTATCAGAGTTTCTTCGAGCGGGTTGCCTGACGATGTGTGGAATAGCGGGTGTCATGGGTTCCGACGGGGCGACCGCGGATGCGGGCGTGCTGCAACGGCTGGTCGATTCACTGCAGCACCGTGGGCCGGACGGCGAGGGCGCGTATACGGCGCGAAATGTTGCGCTGGGCCAGACCCGTCTTGCCATTATTGACCTGGAGACCGGCAATCAACCGCTCTATGAGCCGGGCGGGGCCGTTCTGGTCGCGAATGGCGAAATCTACAACTATGTCGAATTACGCGCACAGATGGAGGGAGAGGCTTTCGCGACCCAGTCCGATTGTGAACCGCCGCTGCATCTGTACCGGAAATACGGCCTCGACTTTGTTGATCATCTCCGGGGCATGTATGCCATCGCGCTCTACGATCCGATCGAGGGGCAGCTCGTGTTGGCGCGCGATCCGTTCGGGATCAAGCCGCTTTACTATGCCCAGACGGATCACGGCTTTGCATTCGCATCGGAACCACAGGCACTGATCGATTCCGGAATGGTGGCGCCGCAGGTCAATCCGACCGCGCTTGCCGAATTGCTACAGCTTCAATTCACGACCGGCGCGGAGACAGTGTTCGATTCCATCACGCGGGTGCTGCCGGGAGAATCAGTTGTCGTGCGCGCCGGTCGGGTGGTTGCGCGCCGGCGTCGGTCCGTATTGCCGTCGGAAGGTCCGGCGGACTGGAGCGAGGAGACCGCGATCGAGCTTCTCGACACGGCATTGCGCAACAGCGTGGAAGTGCATCAGCGTTCCGACGTGCCCTACGGGATGTTTCTTTCTGGCGGTGTCGACAGTTCAGCACTCCTGGCGTTGATGTCTGAACTGAATAGCCAACCGGTACAGGCGTTCACCGCGGGGTTTGTCGGGACATCCGTTCCCGATGAGCGCGAACATGCGCGTGAACTGGCCCGGATCACCGGTGCGGAGATGACGGACCTGGCAATCAATGCGGATATGTTCTGGCGTGATCTGCCGAAGATCGCCGCGGCGATGGATGACCCGACGGCCGACTATGCGATGGTCCCGACATATTTTCTTGCGGAGGCGGTGAAAGCGGCAGGCCTGAAGGTGGTTCTGACCGGTGAAGGCGGAGATGAGTTGTTCGCCGGATACGGCCGCTACCGCAGTGCCATGCGGCCGTGGTGGCGCGGAGGCCGTGGCATGCGCGCGCGCGGTGTTTTTGATAGCTTGGGCGTGCTGCGCGACCCGCCGACGGGTTGGCGCGACGGGATCGCAGCTGCAGAACAAACCGCCGACACCGGAACCTACAGCCGCCTTCAGTCTGCCCAGGCCGCAGATTGTGCGGACTGGCTGCCGAATGATCTGCTAATCAAGGTCGATCGCTGCCTGATGTCCCACGGGGTTGAGGGACGCACGCCTTTCCTGGATCCGGAAGTTGCGGCTGTCGCTTTTCGGTTGCCGGATCAACTCAAGGTCCGTGATGGACGTGGCAAATGGCTGTTGCGCAAATGGCTCGACGGCATCATGCCCCAGGCGCGTCCGTTTGAGCGAAAGCGCGGTTTCAGCGTTCCGGTTGCGGAATGGATGGAGGCCGGCGCGCCGGAAATCGGTCCGCTGGTCGCACACCAGCCGGGTATCCTTGAGGTTTGTGACCCGCGCGCCGTGGAATCACTCTTCTCGAAAAAGGGAAAGCGTCCGGGCTTCGCGGCCTGGGTGTTGCTGTTTTATGCGCTGTGGCATGCGCACCACATGCTTGGTATCCGCGATTCCGAGAATGTACGCGATGTGCTTGAAGCCGGACGCCGTGCCGCCTGACAGACCGGTCAATCGAGCAGAATCGGTTTGCCGGATATACGCAGGTTTTCGAGTATCCCGATGAAATCGAGATCGTCGCCCGCCGGGTTGTCGGTTCGGGCAGGCTGACAGATTCCGCCGCGCAAAAGCTGATCGCCGGCGCTCTGCGCCAGCGAGGTTTGGCCGAAAACAGAGACGAACACGAAACATGTAACCTGCGTCGAATGTGCGACGACGAATGTGAGATCCCGGCGTATTTGAATGTCGTTCGCGTCGAAGCTGATGCCTTGCTGGCGAAGGGCCGGATCCTCGCCATAGAGCCGGTGCAGGTATGCGGGGGTTTTGCTGTCGATGCCGAAGCCGCCACCAACGAGCGCTTCGTAGACCAGATGTCCGCCCTCCAGCGACCACCGTTCCATATATCTGCTGTGCAGTTCGACACGCTCACGAGACAGCACCCGCGCCCGCTCGTCTGTGATGGCCAGGCGGGCTTCGCCGGCGGCGATCGGCTGCCATTCCAGCTGGCCCAGTCGCCGTCCCTCAAGGTCCCGGACGGTGGAATCCTGAGCACATGCGGTCAGGAGGGCGGCCAGAAGAAGTGTGGCAAGTCGTGGCATCCGGGGCATGATTGTGTGCCGTCCAAGAATTTAAGAATGTGGGCATCCTAGGCGTTGGCAACGGGTTACGCAGGATTTTCGTAAACAATTCAAACTGTTGCTCAATGAGTGGGATCCCGCCCGACTTTTGGCTGACACCTGCCGGTTGCAGGCCTATATTTCTTGTGAATTTGTGCAGTGCACCTAAGGCTTTCGGCGAAGATTTCGCGCGACCCACTTTGAAACCGGCTCCGAATCAAAGGCGCCGTTAGAGACCAAGGAGAACACTCATGACCGCATGTATCGTTGGCTGGGACCATCTGAAATTCGGAAAGCGCGTCGACGACGACATCGAGGACATGATCGTCAGCGTGGCCACGGGTGCCATGCGCGATGCCGGGGTCGAGCCCAAGGATGTGGATGCGATCTATCTGGGCACTTTCGGCGGCGGTTTTGTGAACCAGGAATTCCCCGCCTCGCTGGTGCTGCAGGCCCATGAGGATCTTCGTTTCAAGCCGTCGACCCATGTCGAGAATGCCTGTGCGACCGGATCGGCCGCCATCTATCAGGGGCTCAACCACATTGCGGCCAAGCGCGGCCGCATCGTCTTGTGTGTCGGGGTCGAGAAGATGACCGACGTCAGCGGCGAGGTGCTCGGCGGTATTCTTTCCAAGGCGTCATACCTGCGCGAGGAATCGGCCTCGAGCTTTGCGGAGATCTTTGGTCAGATCACTGATGCCTATTTCCAGAAATACGGCGACAAGTCCGACGCGCTGGCGATGATCGCAGCCAAGAACCACAAGAACGGTTGCGACAATCCCTATGCCCAGCTGCAGAAGGATTTGGGCTATGACTTCTGCCGCAACGTGTCGGAGAAGAACCCCGTCGTCGCCGGGCCGCTCAAACGCACCGATTGCTCGCTCGTGTCCGATGGTGCGGCGGCCATCGTGCTGACCGATGTCGATACCGCGCTGAAGATGGACAAGGCGGTCTACTTCCGTGCGGCCCAGCATGTGCAGGACTACCTGCCCATGTCGCGCCGGACTGTGATCGATTTCGAGGGGCCCGCCGAGGCTTTCGCCCGGGCGTTCGCCGAGGCCGGTATCTCGGTCGGCGATCTCGGATTCGCCGAGGTCCATGACTGCTTCACCAGTGCCGAGCTTCTGACCTATGAAGCGATGGGCCTGACCGAAAAGGGCCAGGGTGAGACGGCGATCAAGGAAGGCTGGACCTACGCCGACGGCAAGCTGCCGGTGAACCGTTCTGGCGGCCTGAAGGCCAAAGGCCATCCGCTGGGTGCGACAGGATTGTCGATGCATGCCATCGCGTCCATGCAGCTCACCGGTACGGCCGGCGACCTGCAGCTCGACAGCCCGAAGCTGGGCGCCGTGTTCAACATGGGCGGATCGGCGGTCTCCAGTTACGTCTCGATCCTCGAGCCGCTGCGCTAGCATCGCAACACCACGAACCGGGAATTCGAGAAAATGAGCGAAACGTTCAAGGCCGTCCTGCTGGAGCAGGGCGAGGAAAAAGCGTCTGCGTCGGTCACGGATGTCGCCGTCGATACTTTGCCGGAAGGTGATGTCACGGTGGCAGTCGAATATTCGACCATCAACTACAAGGACGGCCTGGTCGTGAACGGCAATACCGGTCGCCTGGTGCGGGAGTTTCCCCACGTCCCCGGTATCGATTTTGCCGGCACGGTCGAGCAGTCCGACAACCCGGCCTTCGCGGCCGGTGACAAGGTGGTTCTGACCGGGTGGCGCGTGGGCGAGATCCACTGGGGCGGCCTGGCGCAGAAGGCGCGGGTGAAGGCCGAGTGGCTGGTGCCGTTGCCAGACGGCCTGACGACCCGGCAGGCGATGGCGGTCGGGACGGCCGGTTTCACATCCATGCTGTGTGTCGATGCGCTGGAGGCCCATGGCCTCGCACCCGAGGCGGGCGAGGTGCTGGTGACCGGCGGTGCGGGCGGTGTCGGCAGTGTCGCGATCGCCATCCTGGCGAAGCTTGGCTACACGGTCGTGACATCCTCGGGGCGCCGGGAACTTGAAGATTATCTCAAGGAACTGGGGGCGTCGGAGGTGATCGATCGCGCGGATCTGTCGGAAGCGGAGTCCCGGCCGCTTGAACGCGAGCGCTGGGCAGGTTGTGTGGATGCCGTTGCGGGCAAGACGTTGGCGACGGTTCTGGCGCAAATGAAGTATGGCGGCTCGGTGGCGGCCTGCGGATTGGCGGGTGGCAATGCGCTCGAGACGACGGTGCTGCCGTTCCTGCTTCGCGGGGTGAATATCCTTGGCATCGATTCCGTGATGCAGCCAAAAGAACACAGGTTGCACATCTGGCAGCGTGTTGCAGCGGACCTGCCGCTCGATAAGCTGGATGCCCTGACCAGCGTAGCACCGTTGGGGGATGTCCCCGATTTGGCCAAATCGATCCTGGCCGGCGATGTGCGCGGCCGCACCGTGATCGACGTCAACGCCTGACGTCACGATCGCCATCAGGGTCTCGAGGTAAATCTTCTCTTAACCCGCTGGCGCTAGTTTCAGACCCAACCGAGGTTGGGATCATGAAATCAACGGGCAACAGTTGGCGGGTAGGCGCGGCGCTGGGCGCAGCATTGCTGCTGTCGGCATGTGAAAACCCGTGGCGCGAGTATCTGCCTGATTTCGACGAGGTGCTTGCGGCCGGTTGGCTGGAAGATGACGCGCCGGTCCCGGTTGTGGTGCCGGTGTACTGCTATGACACGATTGGAACCGCCGATTGCTACGACGCACCGCTGGAGGGTGCGGCGAACAGACTCCGCGGTTACGAAGGTCCCCCGCCGCAAATGAAAGACGACCGCTAGCGCGCCGTTAGACTGGCGCATGCCGTTCGACAATGTGATCACGATCGAACGGACATCGGCGGCACTGCCCTTGTTCTCGACCGTTGCTGCGCGCTAGACAATCGATCGGTATTATTGTCCCGCAGGCAATATCTGTTGTTCACACGGTCGTTTGGCGACGAGACTGAAATGCGCCTCTATCGATTGATTTTTGTACTCGTACTGGTTGCCGGTGTGGGCGCCCTTTTTGTGGTGTTCTCGAACGAACCGCTGAACAATGTTTCCAAACCGGAAAGCTCAAGCCAGACCACGCCCGCGGAGGTGACGGCGCGACCCAACGACCTGGGTGAAAACCTCGATCCGCCGGAACTCGACCTGAATGAGAAGCTGGGCTCGATCGTTGTTGTCGACTCACTGCTGCCGTCTGCCCAGGGTGCGATAACCGATTGGCGTGGTATCGAAGGCTCCGCGGGACATTTTGACCAGCTCGTTCTGGCGGATGGCTCCACCCCCGGTGACGCCGGGATATCGGCCATCGATGTATTGATCGCGCGTGGCTGGGCAGGTGATACGGGCCTGGGCATGCGTCTGAATGACGTCTTGCTCGCCCGCTGTGACCGGATCGTCGGTCGTGCCAAGGTCACCCTGGATCGCCCCGATGTCGCAAAGGCAGTACATCCCAACCTCGTTCGGTCGGGCTGGGAGGCGCAATTGCTGGCCGGGCATCTGCCATCATGTGGTGACGATAATCTGTCGGCCTGGGCGGTCATCCCCGGTAACCCGGCACTGCTTGTTTCCCTGATCGGGCGCCATGCCGCCCGTGTCGATCGCATCGATCCGCCCGACATCTCGCATGTCTCGGCCCATTCCGAAATCCGACCCGATGCCTATGCTGCCCCCGCGCAGGAAACATTCGAGGTCCTCGCGTCGCGCGCAAATTTGCGACGATGCGGCAGCACCAAATGCGCGGTGACCGGCCAGATTGATCAGGGCACCCATTCGGGGATTTTGCTCGACAACAACGGTGACTGGTCGCTGATTGGTTTCGATGACCAACAGGGGTGGTTGTTCAACCGATTGTATCGCCGAATCCGTTGAGGCCGTCATGGCTGGTGATATTCTGCGTCAAAACGGGTAGTTAACAACAACCTGTAGAATGGATTCGAGCCGACCCGTGCGCACATTCCTGTTCCATGTTTTTGCGCTTGTCCTCGTCGTCGCCTATGTGAACACGTTCGTGCTCTGGCGCGAGATCGGCAATATTTCCGGTCGCGGCATTCGCGACAATATGCCGTTCATTGTTGCTGGTTCTCTGGTGTTCGCGATCACCATATTTGTCGCCGTGAACATGCGGCGCGGGAAAATGTCGGTCGACTGGCGCTGGCTCGTGGCGGCCGCGATCGTGGCGATCGTGGGGCTTGCCTCTACGGACCCGGCATTTCCGGCCAAGCGAATCCATGTTCCCCAGTATCTGATCCTTGCGATCGTCGTCCATTTTGCCATCCGGGCTCCGGATCGAACGGCGCAGACCCTGTTCTTCGTGTTCCTCGTGACCGTGGCGTACGGAGTCCATGACGAGTTTCTGCAGGGACTGCATTCGCGGCGCACTTATGGATTACGCGATATGTTCGTGAATTCCTGCGGCGCCGGCGCGGGCACGCTTCTTGTGCGAGCCCTGACGCATGGCGGCGGTCAGCTTGTGTCGCCGGTCAGGAGGTTGACGGCGCAGCCACAACTTGTCGCAGCGCTGCTGATGTTAATCTGCGGAGTCGTGATGTTCGCCTGGGCCGGCACGGCCTATCGTGCCGATCTGCTTCCCTACTGGACAGTGTTGCCCGCCCTGGCCGGGGCACTGGCGATTGCACTTGTCGGCGAACGGCTATCGTCGTCGGGGAATCGATTGGCCGTCCGTGCGCTCACCGCCGTGTGCCTGCTCTATGCCTTTTACCCGTTGGTGATAAATGTCGCGTTCCTGGATTTCGCCTAGTCTCGCCGCGCTGGTTCTCGCGGTGACCGCCATCCTGGCGGTCCATGATCTGGTGCGTGAGCGCCCGCTCAACGTGATTTTGCTGACTGTTGAAAGCTGGCGTGAAGACTCTGTATTGCGTGAGCATTTGCCCCATCTTCTGGTTGAGTCCGGGCCACATGGCGTGCGGTTCACAAACCATCGCGCGGTCTCTGCGTGGACAGCACCGAACGTCATCGCCTTGCTGTCAGGTCTGTCTCCATTTGAGCAGGGGGCGCATACGCGCGGCGATTCAGTGCCGGCGGAGCTCGACACGGTCACTGAAGAATTTGCGCGCAACGGCTGGCGCGTGACCGGGCTTCAGTCGTTCATGAATATCGATCTGTTCAAGAATCTCGGCCTCGACCTGGAACCGGGGGTCAATATCAAACACTGGCTCTCCAGCCGCGTGCGCAACCGCCAGCCATTTTATCTTTGGTACCATTATCTCGGCACGCATCTGCCCTATCAGCAGCAATTCAGTGCCACTGACGATCTGGTCAAACTACCAACCGATGGTGACCCGGGTCAGGTTGCACGGGTCGAGGCCGTCACGACCCAGCCGGTTGTGCCGGAGGGTTCGGTCGATTTCAGCGACGGTGATCGCCCCTGGGTTGAGTCCGCCTATCTGGGTGGTGTTCGTGATTTCGACGAATGGTTCGCCGAGTTCTGGCGTTTCTTCAATCGTACGGGCCTGCGCGAATCGACGATCCTGGTGGTCACCGCCGACCATGGCGAGGAACTTCTCGAACGTGGCAATGTCGGGCATGCCTCGACGACCGGGGCCGCGCATTTGCACGAAGAAATTGTACGGGTGCCTCTATTCGTGTGGCTGCCACCCGACCTGCTCGATGTTTCCCGCGGGTCGGTTTTTACCTATCCGACCGACCACAACATGATCGCACCCATGCTCGCGCGGTTGGTAAACGGAGACATCGCGCCGCGGACAGGGAAAGACGGGGGACCCGCCTGGCTGCCGCCGACGGATCGAATCTGGATGGCGCTTACATCTTTCGCCGGTTTCTCCGAACCCAACCCGGATGAGGTCACGGCGTTCGTTGCCGCGGCGCAGAAGGACGACGTCAAAGTACAGCTGCGCATCGGCGACGGGCGGATCGTGGGCGTCGAGGCCTGGGACTTGAATACGGATCCCGGCGAGCTGACGCCGCTGTCGGATGACGATGTTCGCGTCGCCGCGCTGCGCCGCCAGCTGGAGGAAAAGATCACCGGCATGCGCGCCCGGACGGTTCGAGAGCCCGTTGAAGACGTCGCAAACGGTCACAATGCGCCGCGGTGGGAGCGGCCGACAGCAGGCGGGCCGATCGGTTATGCCGATATTGCAGACGGGGCTGTTCTGACATGGTCGGGCGACGCGGATGCGAAGCATATAGTTGCCTACGAAGCCGGCAGCGGCCTGTTGGCGCTTGATGGTGAAATTGAAGTCGAGGGGACGACCTACGATTTCGACCGGATCGGTCAATCATACTGGTCTACCTGGGTGGTGCCATACGGCCAGGCACGGTTCAGGGTGCGCCGCGCAGACAATGATGCGGGCTGGAGCGAATGGATCGAGCTGGAGTTCGTCCGATGACTGAGGATCGCGCACGCCCCCCGATCGTCTACGCGCTTGCCGTCGTTTTTGTGGTCGCAGTTGGCATCTACGCCGTCGGCGCATCCCGTTCGGCGCTCACCTCGGACAGGCTCGCGGCGCAACAGGATTATGTGCGACTGCACTACGAATTGGGCCGGGCCGAAGTTCGCGCGCACGCCTATTGGGAACGTAATCCGGACGTCGGCGCCGATGCGTATTTCGGTGACGGCGGCGCGGAAGGCATCTTCGGCGCCTGGGTTCACTACGAGCGCCACGGACGTGAAGAAGGACGGCGATGGGGCCCGTAGGAAATATTCTCGCATGGGGGCGCGCGCGGCATGGATCTATTGGCGCCTGGTTGCTCCTGTCTGGTGCGGCGGTTGGTGCGCTGACGGTCTTCGCCGCGCTCATTCCGGCAGAAATCGGCGTCTGGCCCCGGTTCGAGGCCGGCGGGATGGCGATGCTTTTATTCGCTGGAGTTTGTGCCGCCGCGTTGGCCGTAATCTGGTTCGATGACCGCGCTCCCGTCGAGGCAGCGATGCGCCACCCGCTTGTTCTGGCGGTTTTGCTGGTCGCGCTCACGAGTGCGATATACGCACCGTTTGTTGACTACCCGTGGCTTTCAATCTTCGGCTATCCGCTGATCGGCGAGGGCGTGCTTCGTTATCTGTCGATGGGGATATTTTTCGCGGCGGCGATCGTTCTCCGCGCCAACCCCCGGCATTTTCGATTGCTGCTCGTTTGTCTTCTCGTCGGATCGATCGGCGGTACGGCTGCGCTTCTTATTGGCGCGCGGCAGGATTTCGTCAGCCTCGATATTGCCGGCGTATTGGTCGTTTCCGCTTGGGTTGGTGCCTGGCATCTGATCCCTGCGCGGTGGGGCGTTTGGCGATTCATGATTTGCGTCATCGCAGTCACGCCGATTTTGAGTATTGCAACGAGCAACACGGCGATCATGGCTATCGGCGTGATCGGCCTGCCGTCCGCTGCGCTGATTTACCTGAACCTGAATCGATCCCTTGTCTCCGAGCGGACAACACGGATCATCGCGGCATGTGTGCTCGTGGCCATTCCCTTCGCCGCGATGCTGGCGGTTTGGTTCATACCGATGCTGACCGACGCATTGCCGTCAATCACGTCACGCAAATACACCTATCAGCTTGTCTTTGCAGCACTATGCGCTGATCCATGCCCATTTGCAGGGACAGGGTATGGGGAAGGTTGGCCACGATCAGCGCCATGACGAATGCCACCCCCATATGCAGGAAGCCCCCCATTGCCGACGCCGCGCCGGCGAAGGAAGGCGGCACGGTGTTGAGGGCCTGGGCATAGCAATTTGCCAGGACGAGCCCGGTTCCGAAGTTGGATACGAGGATGGCTGAGACAATCAATGTCGGTGTTGCGTGGCCGGACAGTGCGAGCCCGACCTGCATCAGGCCTCCGAGGACACCCAACACGCTTCCCGCGCCGACCACGAGGTCAACCGGCAGATGCCGGACCAATCGCCCGGAGACAAAGCTCCCGGATATGAAAGCGATGGGTATCACCATCAGGTAGATGCCGAACAATTTTGGTGTGACGCCAAGCTGGCTGATCAAAACGATCGGCGCCGCCGTCATGAAAATCTGGAAGATTGAGCTCTGGAAGGAGACGGTCAGGCTGTAGCCCATGAAACCCGCGCGGCGGAGTAAGGCCAGGTAGCCGCGGAAGAGCTGGAGCATATCGATACGCTCACGTGCATGCTCCGGCAGCGTTTCGCGCAACACCGGAATAGCCACGAGGAGGGACAGGCCGCTTGCCAGAGCGGTGACCAGGAACGTCGCGCGCCAGTTGAAGGTCTCCACCAGTTCGGCGCCGATCAGCGGCGCGATGGCAGGCCCGACTCCGAGCGAGATGGCCATATAGGACATGGCCTGCGCCGTGGCCTTGCCGTCATTCGTGTCGCGAACCGTCGCGCGGCCCACGACGATGGAGGCGCACGCACCGGCGGCCTGGAAAAACCGCCCGCCGAGCAGCTGCCAGATATCCGTCGCGAAGGCACAGGCCAGGCTGGCGAGCATGAACAGCGCGACGCCACCCATGATGACCGGGCGCCGACCGAACCGGTCGGACAACGGCCCGACGATGAGTTGCATGAACGCAAACGCAATCAGATAGGCCGGGATGATGAGCTGGGTCCGGCCGAGCGTCGTCTCGAGGTCCCGGGCGATATCCGGGACGGCGGGCAGGAATATGGTCAGCGCGAGCTGGCTCGAGAACATCATCGCGAACAGGACCGCGAGCGAAGATTTGCGCAGCACCATGTGCGCGATCAGTAAAGGCCGGCGCGGCGTGCGCGCCCGCGCAACAGGGCGAGGACCGTGTCGATTGTTGGCGTCGAGATTCCCGCGATTTCGCCCATTTCCGAAACCACGGTGACCATTGCGTCGATCTCCAGCGGACGGCCGCGTTCCAGGTCCTGGAGAATCGAGGGTTTGAACTCGCCCAGCTCCGCGCCGCGGTCGATCCGTGCCTCGACACTCGTGCTCATTGGCAAGCCGAGCGCTTCGCCCACGTCCGACGCTTCCTGCATCATCGCCGCCGCGATCGGCCGCACATCGGCGTCGGCCGCGAGGCCTGCCAGTGTCGCGCCGGTTAGGGCGCAGATGGGGCCCATCCCCATATTGCCGATCAGCTTCATCCAGATTTCGCTGTGAATGTCGTCGGTGCTTCGTCCGTCGAGCCCTGCTTCGGACATCGCCTCAGCCAAGGTGGCTGCGGGTGCGGTCAGCTGACGGCTTGCATCGCCGACAATGAACAGGTCACCCGCGGCGTGATCCACCACCCCCGGTTCGGGGACCGAGGCCCCGGCGTGCACCACACAACCGAGCAGGCGATCCCGGGTCAGGGTTTCTCCCAATATGCCGTTCGGGTCTGTGGACGGCAGTGATTGCCCTGCCAGAGGCCCCGTGAGGGCATGGCAAAACCACCAGGGGACACCATTCATCGCCGTGACGATGATGGTGTCCGGCTGGAGGAGGGGTTTCAGGGTCGCAGCAATGCCGGGCAGGGCTGGCGCCTTGAGGGTCAGGATGACGTAGTCCTGGGGTTCCAGATCGGCGGCATCGGCGGTAGCGACGATATTGACCGTGAATTGCTCGCCGGCCCACCGCAAGGTGAGGCCGTCTTCCTGAATGGCCTGCAGATGAGCCCCGCGCGCGATGGCCGAGACGTCATGTCCGGCTTTTGCGAGCCGCGCGGCCAGAATGCCGCCGATCGCACCGGCACCGACAATGCAGACTTTCATCGGCCCGACCCCGATCTAGCGCACGAGCGCATCATCAATCCAGTTGGCCATGGCGAAAAGCTCGGCATCGGCGTTGTGAAACCCGATCAGTTGCAGGCCGAGCGGCAGTTCGTCTGCCGACAATGCCGGCAACGTGATGGCCGGTGCCCCCATGCACGACGCCGGTGAACACATGACCGGATTGCCCAGATTCTCGAGACCCAGCGGGGCGACTTCCGGTGCCGTCAGGCCGATTACCCCGTCGATATCCTGTGCGGTTGCGAGATATCGCCCGCGGAACGCATCTTTCCAGGCCAGGGCCGAATTATAATCTTCCGGGGTGATGGTGTGGGCGCGTTCCAGCAGGCGTTCGATACGTGCATGGAACTGATGTCCCTCGCGTTCATATTCGAAGAATGGCCACCGCATCTCGAATGCCGCGACCTCGGCAATGCACCCGTCGGCATGTGCGAAGTCATCCTCGATCGCGCGCAGCGTCGGTGAGCTGCTCGGTTCGACGATGTCCACGCCGGCATCCGACAATCTGGAAAGCGCATCCTCAAAAGCTTTACGAACGCTCGGGCTCGCGATTTTCCACCCGGGTGTGTACATGCGCATCAGGCGTTCTGGCCTGGTCTTCGCGGGCAGTTCCAAAGGCCCGGTGAGACCACGTGAACCCGGGATCGGGCCTGCCTCTGTTGCG
This sequence comes from Alphaproteobacteria bacterium, assembly GCA_965205535.1. GTDB lineage: Bacteria > Pseudomonadota > Alphaproteobacteria > UBA6615 > UBA6615 > UBA8079. The sequence goes on from CBDBHH010000005.1 coordinate 1,909,223, forward strand.
AGTGTTTGCAGGAGCTGCCAGGCATCCTCCAACGCATGCGCGTGCACCCCGACATGTTCTCCCGACGGGGAGAAGGGGTGGATCGCGTCCTGACGGATGGTGCCGTAGGTGGGTTTGACGCCCACATGGGCGCAGTAGCTTGTCGGCCGCATCACCGAGGACATCAGCTGGGAGCCGATCGCCGCCGGCAACATGCCATCTCCGACGGCGGCGGCAGAACCGCTCGATGACGTACCGGGTGTCCGCTCGCGATCATAGGGGTTGGTTGCGGGTGTGATGGCGCCGTATGCGAACTCGGTTGTCGCGGTTTTGCCGAGGATGATTGCGCCGGCGCGTTTCAAGGCGGTCGTGACAGGGGAATCGCGATCGGGAATCCAGCCTTCGTAAATCGGACTGCCAGCCTGGGTGGGGACGCCCGCGGTCTGAATGAGGTCCTTGAGCCCCAGCGGCAGCCCGTCGATCGATGACACCGGTGTGCCGTCGCGGTAGCGCAACGTGGCGGCGTCTGCCGCCGCGCGCGCGCTGTCGACCGTCACTGTGACGAAGGCACGGACGTCCGCTTCGGCGATGTCGATCCGATCGACAAATCTCTCGAGATAGTCGCGAGGGGTTTCCTGGCCCTCGCGAAATGCGCGGGCTGTGTCGCGAAACGACCGGGTGTGACCCGGCCCTGCCGCATAGGAGATAGGGCGCGGGGTTGCCATCGGACGGCTAGAGGATCTCCAGCACGGCTTCCGGCGGGCGACCGAGGCGTGCCTTGCTGTTCGTCGTCACGATCGGTCGCTCCATCAGGATCGGGTGCTCAAGGATCGCTGCGATGATCTCGTCTTCCGTTTTTGACGGATCGGCAAGGTTGAGCTCCTTGTACGGTGCCTCGCTTGTCCGCAGCAATTCGCGCGCAGATATGCCCAGCAAATCGAGCAACTGGCGCAGTTCGATATCGTCCGGCGGTTCTTTGAGATACTCGATCACGGAAACCTCGATCCCCCGCGATTCCAGGAGTTCCAGGGTCGCCCGTGATTTACTGCAACGGGGATTGTGATAGATGTCGACGCTGTCGCTCATGGCTGTTTCCTTCCTGCTGCGCTTTGGGAATCAGGCCTCGAAACCGGCCGATTTGCAAACTATGCAATGTGTATTCCGAAAGCTTTTGTTAACCAAACAAACCCTAGTTTAGCGGTTGTTGGAAGTTTTTACGCGCATCAGTTCACCAGATGCCAGAATCCTGACGCCGGGGAAGCCTGTGACCAATCTTAGCGGCAATGATTTGTCGGAACTCGTGGTGATGATCGTTGATGATAACGATCACATGCGCCGCCTGTTGTGCAGCATTCTGGAAGCATTGTCTGTTGCCGAGGTTCGCGAAGCCACTAATGGTGTGACGGCGCTGAATGACAGCAAGCTCATGATCCCAGACGTTATTATCACGGACATGATGATGGAGCCGCTGAACGGGCTCGAATTTACCCGCATGCTGCGTGACGATCCGACTCACCCGGCGACCCGGGTGCCGGTTCTTATGATCGCCGGACACTCGGAAAAGCAGCATGTCGAGGCTGCACGGGATGCCGGTGTGACGGAATTCCTGGCCAAACCGGTTACCGTCAAGGGTGTCGGCGCACGGCTGAACAGTTTGCTGACCAGTCCGCGCCCTTTCGTTCGGACACAGACCTTCACCGGTCCCGACCGGCGGCGCCGTCATATCCCGGTCGACGATGATATGCGCGGTTCGGAAGCGCCATCGCCAATAGTAACGTCGCTGCCGAGGCTATCTGCCCCCGTACCTGCACATACAGATGCAGATGCGGGCCCGGAGATTAACCCGGGCCCGAAACGCCGCGCATTGCGCTAATACCTGATTTCTTCTGAACCCGTCTTTATCAGAAGACGCCCATGCCAGCCGTCCTCGGCAGGAACAAGACGATCTCGGGGAACAGGGTGATCAGTGCCACCAGGATCAGCGTGAAGATGAAGAAGGGTGCAACACCCTTGAATATCTTAATCAACGGCACGTCCGGTGCCATCTTCGCCATCACATAGACATTGATCCCGACCGGCGGCGTAATCAGCGCCAGTTCGGCCATGATCACCGCATAGACGCCATACCAGACCGGGCTGTAGCCCAGGTCCAGGATGATCGGCATCGTGAACGGGATGGTCAGGATCAACATGCCCCAGACATCCAGCACCATGCCGAGCACGATGAACAGCAGGCTGATCATCAGCATGACCATCAGCGGAGAGAACTGCGCTGCGGTGATCCAGTCGACGACGCCCGTGGTCAGGCCGGTGAGAACCACGAATTTGCCCATCATGTGACCGCCGATGATGATCACAAAGATCATGGCCGAGGTGTGCATGGACTTGAGCAGGGATTCCTTGAAGTTGGTGAGGTTCAGACGCCTCATGAACAAGGAGATCCCGATCAGCGCGAACACGCCGACACCGGCGGCCTCGGTCGGCGTAAAGATGCCGGTATAAATGCCGCCGATCACGATGATGAATGTCAGGAAGATCGGCGTCACCTTCGTCAGCGACCGGATCTTCTCGGCCATGGTGTATTTCTCGCCGACCGGCCCCAGTTCCGGGTTGATCATGCATTTGATCGCGATGGTCGCCGAGTAGCCGATGGTCATCAGGATTCCGGGGATAATACCGGCGATGAACAGCGCACCGATCGAGGTTTCCGTCAGAATGCCGTAGCCGATCATGATGATGCTCGGCGGGATGAGGATACCCAGGGTGCCAGCCGCACTGACGCTGCCGGTGGCGAGTGAATCGTCATAATTGTATCGGCGCATGGCGGGGATACACATCGGCGCCATGGTCGCGACCGCGGTCACACTGCCGCCGGACACCGCACCGAAGCCGCCACAGGCGACGACCGACGAGATCGCCAGGCCGCCGGGCAACCGGCCCAACCAGCGATAGACGCATTCATAGAGGTCGTAGGCGATATTCGTTCGCTGGACGAGCTGGCCCATCATGAAATAGAGGGGAACCGCAACAAAAACGAAGCTCGTACCCTGCTCGATGAAGGTGATCGAAAGCTGTGTTTCGGCAAAGTTCGATCGTCCGACGACGAAGAATCCGGCCACGGCCGTTGCCAGCATCGCGAAGCCGATGGGCACGCCAAGCACGATCAGGATCATCATGGCGCCGAACGCGACAATGCCGATGACGCTCTTGTCGATCGACTTGAGGGTCTCGAGCGAACCCGTGGCACTGAACAGGGCGGCGGTGAGCAGGATTACTACGAGCACGCTCAGCGCGGGGAAATTAATGGATCTGGTCATCGTCTATTCCTCCAGCCCGACAGAGTCGGTCCGCGTAAATTCTCCGAAATTGAAGATCGTGGCGACAAGCCTCAGCACGTAATAGATGATCACGATGACGCACATGCCGAAGATCGCCAGATGGTGGCCCCAGATGGGCAGCCGGACAAACTCGGTGATGCGCCCCAGTTCGTAGTCGAACAGGAACTCTTCCCAGGCGTGGTGGCCCAGGAGATAGAAAAGGGTAATCGCGCACAGGATATAAACGACGTCCATCGCTTCCTGGCTGCGTTTGGGTAGATTGGAGATCAACAGCTCCATGCGCACATGGCCGTTCTGGCGGGTGCATTCCGGGATAGCGAACGCGAAAATCAGCAACAGCATCCACTCGTTGAACTCAAGACTCCAGATCCAGGGATCGTTCAGCGCATAGCGTTTGAACACATCGATAATCACGATCAATGAAATCGCGGGCAGAACAACCAGCCCGCCAATCTTGTCGAGATTTCTGGATATGAACAGGAATGCTTTTTCGACTTTTTCCATTTTCTGGAGCCTTTCAGAAGGTGTCCGGTCGGCGCAAGCGCCGGCCGGACGAAACCTCCGTTACTTCATGTCGTACATGCCCTGAACGGGATTCTGAATCGCCTGATTCATAATCTCGTTCATGGACATGCCGGCGAACTTCGCAGCGTTTGTGCGAATGTCAGCCATCATGGCCTTGGCCGGAACGCCCTTCTTCTCGGCGTCTGCAACCCATGCAGCTTCGACACCCGAGACGGCGGCTTTCCACTTGTCGAGCTCGGCGTTGCCCATGCTGATGGACTCGAGACCCTGCGCTTCCATCTTCTTGGTGTTGACCAGACCGCCATAATCATAGAAGGCGACGGCCTCGGCGATCGCCATTTGGCGGCCCCAGTTGTTGACGACAACCTGCAGGTCTGCCGGCAGATCGTCGAACCAGTCACCAGACATGCAATATTCGATCGTCAGCACGTTGAAGCCGTTCTCGGTGCGGAACTTCGAGACTTCGTGGAGCTTGAAGATCAGCGCCGCGGCGTCGTTGAAGTGGATCGCATCGAGCGTGCCACGCTGCACGGCCGTATAGGCCGAAGCACCCGGCATCGACACCTGGGTCGCACCCAGCGCACCGATGATCTGTGCGTGCGTACCACCGCCGGCACGGACCTTCATGCCCTGAACGTCGGCAAGCGTGCGAACCGGCTTGTTGTTGTACAGATGGTACGGGCCGGTGTGCGCCTCGCGCATGATCTTGACCTTGAAGCGCTCGAACTCATCCTTCAGATACTTCGGATAGAGGGCTTCGGCCGTGGCCACGGCTTCATGCGAGTTGTTGAACAGGAACGGCAGTCCCAGTCCGCCAACCACATTGTAGTCGCGTGCCGTGTAGAGCGAGAAGCAAGGTGCCTGGTCGGACAGACCGGTGCGGACCGCCTTGCGACCTTCACGAACACCATGGACCGACTGGGACCAGGTGGTCGAGACCTTGATCTTGCCGCCCGACATTTTCTTAAGGTTGTTGAAACCCTTGATCTGCATCTTGGCAAGGCCCGAAACAGCCGGGATGTGGCTGGTCGAGCGGAACTCGATGACCGGACCGTCATAGCTGACATTGTTTGTGCCGTAGCTTGGTGAGTTACCCTCGAGCCAGTCGAGAACAACTTTCGCGTTTTCCTTGGCTTCGTCGACGGTGTTGCCGACCGGACCGGCGGCAGCCGAACCAATGGCCAACACCATGCCCATTGCCAGGCTGGTGGTTGCTAACAGTGTTTTGCGCATAGGATCCTCCCTAGAGACGTTGAGCGCTCCCCCGTTCTTGGATTAACTCTGCGGCTGGCCCTGGAACGGGTCAAGACCAACCGTCACAAACATCCGTGACCTGTATTCCGGTCCGTTGTTACAGACCATCCTACCGATACGGTGGACTCGGGACAGATAAAATTACACTTGCGTCCCGCTATTTGATCGCCAGTGGATTCACCGGCGATCCGACCGCGCCCGTAATCGGCAGGGCGGGGGCGACAAACATGAACTCGTAGACTTTATCTTCCGCACAATCGTCGGCGATGTCCTTGAGATAGAAAATTTCGCCCATGGTCAGGCCAAGGATCGGAATCGCGATCCAGTGCCAGGGCTGATTGATGTTTTCATCGGTCTCGCAGGGGCGCACTTCGTTGCCCCAGGTGTCCGACGCGTAACCGGCAATCTCCTTGTTGAAGATCCAGTCGAGGGTCTCGAAGGCCATGCCCGCGGCGTCACCGCCGGCATATCCGTCCCAGCTGCCGTCATTCAGGCAACGTTCCATCATGCCGGTGCGCAGGACCACATAGTCGCCCTTGCGAACTTCAACACCCTGTTCTTCACAGGCTTCATCGAGATCCTGGCAGGTGATCGGATAGCCGTCTTCGAGGCAATCGACGCCCTTAACGCGAGCGATGTCGAGGAACACGCCACGGCCGGTCATCTTGTCCTTGGTTTTCTCGATACCGGCTTTCTGGGCACCGGCCGAGGTGACTTCACGGCATTCGTAGCCATTCCACATATGGTCCCAATAGAAGACATGGCCGAGGCCGTCCCACTGGGTGCCGCACTGCAGCGGCATCATGACCAGATCGTCCGCACCACGAATACCGCGGTGATCGAGCGTGCCGGACCACGCGTCGGTGCCCGTGCGGGTCATCATGTGGATCGGATTGAAGCGACCCATGGCCGGATACGGCGTCTTGGCGCCCTGGGGACCGAACTGGTCATAGTTCAGGCCCATGGACATGACCTTGCCCTTTTTGACCAGCTGGGCAGCACCAATAACGTCATCTTCCGTGGTGTAGTTGAGGGTGCCGATCTCGTCATCGGGACCCCACTTGCCCCAGTTCTTGTACTTCTCCGCGTACTCCGCGAGGACTTCGTGGGTCACGCGCATATCGCTATTGGGATTGGCCATCGTCGTATTTTCCTTTTGGCGTATCGTTTGGGCTAGTTGACAGTTCGCAGCATTTCCACCGGATTTGCCGCATCGGCGATCGGTGGGCCGCAAAACATTTGGGCGAGCATCGGGACCAGATAGTCCAGCGCCTGATCAGGGTCCGAGGGGTCGCATGCATCGTCGGTCAAGATCTGGATGCGGCCCGGATTCGCCAGGGTGTAGACCATGGCGCCCAGCAGCATGTGGAATCGCCAGTGAAGATCATGGGCCGGCAGGTCCGGCAACGCGTTGCCGAGCGCTTCCAGGAAGTGGCCACTCGAATCGTTGAAATGAATCGCATACAGCTCGCGGGTTTGCTCGCTGCTCTCGGCAAGCATCCGGGCGCGCAGGCGTGCAAACGTTGCACCGCCATGACGTCCGCGCATGCCGGGCTCGAGGAACGCTGCGATGATCTGCTCTAGAAGCGGCGGGCGACCAGCCGCGGTCTGGCAGGCCGCCAGCATCGTCTCGCGCTCTTCGGCCATGCCGGTTGCATGGCGCTCAAACACTGCGTCGAGCAGACCTTTCTTGGATCCGAAATGATAGTTGGCAGCGGCCGAGTTGGCGCCGGCCTCAGCCGTGATCGTGCGCAGTGAGACGCCATTGATGCCGTGCTCGGAGAACAGCCGTTCGGCTGCGTCGAGTATCCGTTGGCGCGTGGCTTCGCCCCTTGGTTCCGGGGTGATACCAGCATCTTCGATTGGAAGTGCCGTCACTGTTCCTCCCTGCCGTCCGTTGACCGGACGATCGGGGAGAATATTCAATCAAGCGTTTGATTGAGTCAATCGCCTTTGATTACCGCGTTCCCGACCCCAGCACGTCTGCGGCCCAATCGGCCATGTATTCGACAGCCAGCGCGCCGTGATCGACCTGGCAATGCTCGATGCCGCCGTCTTCGGGGGTAAATACCTTGAGCTCGGCCCGCGGGCTCTTGACCGCCTCGCGGATCGTCTTTTGCGCCATTTCCAGCGGAATCTGCCGGTCTCCCTCGCCATGGACCACCAGCAGCGGGCATTCGATGTTGGGAACGGCCTCCGCGAGGTTCATGCGATCCACGACTTCGAGGATCTCTTCGGCCGAGTTGGTGCCGAACACCCAGTTCATATGTTCTTCCCAGTGGGAAACAGACAATTTGGTGCCGGTTCCGTCGAGGCGGCCGCGGGTGATCTTGCCGTAATCGTTGATGGCACCCCAGGCGATCGCGCATTTCAGGCGATGTTCGAAGCCCGCCGCACGCGGCACGTAGTAACCGCCCAGGCTGATGCCGGCCATGCCGACCCGGTCCGAATCGACATCGCTGCGCGTTTCGAGATAATCCATGGCGGCGCCCGCCGGCACCTCGGTCTCGGGGAACAGCTTCAGGCCGCGCAGGCGCAGGGCCTCGCCGACCCCCGGGTGATCGATCATCAGGGTGGAGATGCCGCGCGCGGCATAGGCCCGCGCCACACCGGCCAGATAAAGAAACTCCTTCATCACATCCAACCCGTCGAAGTGGATGATGCAGGGCGGCGGGCCGTCGCCGGTCACGGCATCCGCATCGGCGGGGTAGAACAACGCGGGCAGGGTCGTGTCCTCGCCGTTGTGCGAATAGGGCACCTCGACCCACTCGGCCGGGCCGTCCTGGCGCTCGACACCTTTGCGGAAGACGTCGAGCATATGCTTGTAGGTCTCGATCCGGATCGGCGCTTCGGACTTGCACATGCGTTCGGCGGTCATGATGTACACCGCCGCGCGCAGATATTTGGCGCTGGCGCTGATCCGGCGTCCTGCTGCGTCGTCTTCGTCGGCGAGGCGCTCGCTGCGCTCGCCCAGCATCATCCATTGCTTGTGCCAGGCATCGTTGGCGGCATCGTCATTCGCGGCGGCAACCGGCTTCAGCGGCTTGAGGGCCTCGTCGACTTCCGACAGCACGGCGCCGGCGTTGACGGCCATGACGGCGGCCATCGACCAGGGATAATTGTCGGGGAAATATTCGAACATCATGGTGGCGGTCTCCTCTGAAACGCTCTTTGTACAGGTCCCGGTCCTCGCCCTTCGACAGGCTCAGGGTGAGGACCTCATGCTGAGCTTGTCGAAGTATGGGGTCCGGTTGGACGTTGGTGTCAAATGGGTCAGCCTTCGGCCAGTTCCGACATCACCTTATAGAGGTCGGCCTGGGCCTCGAAGCCGATCCCCGGGCGGTCCGGGTCGAGTTTAAGAAAACCGTCGACGATCTCTGCGTCGTCGGCGAAGCCGGAGAACATTCCGAAGGTGTTGGGATAGGATTCGCATAGCAGCATGCCGAGCCCGGCGGCGATGTGCAGCGACATCTGGTTGCCGCCATGGGGCATGACCGAGTTCCCCGCGGCCCAGCCCTGGGCGTTCAGCATGTCGACCGTGCGCGCGACCGCGACGACGCCATAGCTTTGCGGCGGGTCGATCTGCAGCACGTCATGGTTCTGGCGCATGCCGCCAAACGTTACGAGGTTCTGCATATCCTGTTGGGAAAACAGGTTCTCACCGGTCGCCAGTGGCGGCTCGTAAATCTCGGCGAGCTCGGCCATCAGCGCGAAGTCGAGGGGATCAGTCGGCTCCTCGTACCAGCGGAGTTTGTACGGTGACAATGCCGTGGCATAGGCGCGTGCTTCATCGTCGGTGAGGCCGCAATTGGCGTCCACGGCCAGGTTCCAGCCGTCATTGCCGACCAGTTTCAGCACGGCTTCGAGCCGCTCCAGGTCTTCCGCCACGGACGCACCGCCCACCTTCATCTTGAGCTGGGTGTAGCCCATGTCGAGATAGCCGCGCATCTCGTCGAGGAGTTCTGGGATGCCCTTGCCGGGTGCGTACCAGCCGCCGCCCACATAAACGAACATGTCGGGTTTTTCGCCGCCCGGGTTGTAACGGTCGGCGATGGATTGATAGGCGGGTTTCTCCTCGATCTTCGCGATTGCGTCCCACACGGCGACCTCGATCGTGCCGATGCCCACGGACCGGTCGGAATGTCCGCCCGGTTTCTCGCCCTGCATCATGGCCGCCAGGATGGCCTCGGGGTCGAGGTTGTTGCGCGCCTCGTCGATCAGGCTGTCGGGATCGGAATCGAGGATGCGCGGGATGAAGCGCATCCGCATCTGGGCCCCGCAGGCATAGCGGCCGGTGGAATTGAAGGCGTAGCCGACCACCGGCTCGCCGTCGCGGATCACGTCGGTGATCACGGCGACGATGGAGGTGGTCATCTGGCTGAAATCGAACACCGCGTTGCGCAGGTTCGAGTTCAGGGGGATCGCGGTTTCGCGGATGTCGGTGATTTGCATGGCTGCTTTTTTACGATGAGTGAGACCGGACGCCAATCCCGTTTACTTGGGCGCCGTTGAAAAACGTTCGCGGATTTCCCGGCGCAGCACCTTGCCCACCGCACTGCGGGGCAGGTCCTCGACCAGATGCACCGCCTTGGGTGCCTTCACGGAACCGAGCTGGTCTCTGGCGTGGCCGATGATGTCCTCGGCGGTGGCTGTCGCGCCATCACGCAGTTGAACTGCGGCCTCGACCCGCTCGCCCCAGTGATCATCCTCGGCGCCGAAGACGACGCATTCATAGATGTCAGGATGTTTCACAAGCGCGCCCTCGACATCCGTCGGATAGACATTGAAGCCGCCGGAGATGATCACGTCGCGCAGCCGGTCTTTCAGGAATAGGTAGCCGCGCTCGTCGATCAGGCCGCCATCGCCGGTCAGCAGCCAGCCGTCGCGGAACGCCTTTTGGGTCGCCTCGGGGTTCTTGTAGTAACCGGTCATGGTCAGGCCGCCGCGCACAACGACCTCGCCGGTTCCGCCCGGCGGCAGAATGTTGCCGTCCGGGTCCATGATCTCGACCCGCATCAGGGGCGTGGCGCGCCCTACCGAGCCGTTGTTGATGTCCTGCTCCAACTCGACGGATGTCATCGCCGTGCAAACCGAAGAGGCTTCGGTCTGTCCGTAGATCGTCTCGATGGCGCCAGGGAACATGGCCTGGGCCTGGTGCACCTTCTCCGGTGGCATGGGTGCTGCCGAATAGAGGAGATGGCGCAGGTTCGGGAAACTGCGTTTCTCGATATCGGGCGCGGCCATCGTCTTGTAGATCAGGGTCGGCGGCATGAAGATCGTGCTGACGCCTCTGTTTTCGAACGAATCGAGGATGCGGTCGGGGTCCGGTGACGGCAGCACGATGTTGCGCCCGCCCGCGGCGAAGATCGGCAGCATCAGAATGAACGCGGCGTGGCTCACGGGGGCAGCGGCCACCTGGCAGTCGTCCGGGTTGAGCCGGAACACCGACAGGAAGTTCCCGATCAGCGTGATGCCGGTCCGGTAGGGCTGCATGACGGCCTTGGGCAGGCCGGTCGAACCGCCGGTGAACTTGATCGCCTGCAAGTCCGTGTCGGGGTCGAGAAGGGGGCGAACCGGGCGCTTGCCGCGAAAGGCCTCGACCAGTCCATCGACCGTGTCTTCGGCAGGGGCGGCCGGGTCGCCGTCGGGGGCGGCGAGGATGAATGGCGTGTCGCCGATGTCGAACGCGTCACGTGCGGCATCGTCGGCAATCACCATGTCCGGCTCGACCAGGTCCATCAGCGCGTTGTTCTCTGCCGCGCCGCTGCGCGGGTTCACGGCGACCCAGATATGTCCGGCGAGATGGGTCGCCAGGATCGCGATCACATGCTGCAGATTGTTGTAGCCACAGGCCGCAATCCTGGCCTGCTTGTGGGGCAACCGGTCCTGCAACGCGGCGGCGAGCGCCTCGACCCGCGTGACCAGCTCCCGATAGGAGAGCCGTGTGGTGTCGTCTTCCAGCGCAATCCCGTCGGGATTGATCTGTCGACCGCGATAAAGGGTGTCGATGGGCAGCATCGGCGGGGTCCGGATTTGGCGTCAGGTTGAAACGGCTATCCACAACGGTGGTCAGTTGCGTAGCATGGCAGCCTAACGGTCGGGTCCCCATCCGCAAACCGGATGTGGTGAGGCGGTCTCACATTCTGGGAGGAAAGCATGGCGAAGAAAGTCGAACATCTGCACTGGCCCGATGCGCCCGACATCTGGATGCCTTACGCGCCGGCGATCAAGGTCACCGGCGGCACCACGGTGTATCTGGCCGGTGTGACGGCCGCACCGGTTTATCACAGCCACCCGCACGTGCCCGAGGAGTTCGCCGACATGCCCGACGACATGGACGGGCAGGCCCGCGCGGTGCTCGAGAACCTGAAGAAGGGCCTCGACGCCGTGGGTGCGACGTTTGACGACATCGTCACCGCCGACCGGTTCCTGACCGACATGGAGCAGCAGGACGATCTTAACCGGGTGTGGGCCGAATATTTCGGCGACGCCAAGCCGGCCACCACGACCGTGCAGATCGTCCGCCTCGCAACCGACCCGCGCTGCATCCTCGAGGTCAATGCGATCGCGGTGATCGACTCGCCGGATCGACTAACCGGATCGACTAACCGCGGCGCGTCGGCGCGTCGCGGTACTTCCGGATCAGCTCGTCGGGGTCGAGCGAATCTACCTGCCGCAGCTTGGGGAACAGCCAGGCGAAGCTGACCGCGACCGTGACGGTCGCCGCACCGCCGACGACCACGGCGGGGACCGTGCCCCACCAGTGTGCGGTCACCCCGGATTCGAACTCGCCCAGCTCGTTGGACGCGCCGATGAACACGGCCGTCACGGCGCTGACCCGGCCGCGCATCTCGTCGGGCGTGATGATCTGGACCAGGTTCTGGCGCACGAACACGCTGACGGAATCGGCCAGCCCCATGACGATAAGTGCCACGGCCGAGAGCCAGAAGAGTTCAGACACGCCGAACACGATCACCCCGAGCCCGAAGGTGCCGACGGCGACCAGCAGCTTCACGCCGGCGCGCCGGGTCACCGGGTGCTGGGTCATATAGAGCGCGCCGATAAACGAGCCGAGCGTGAAGGCCGAGCGCAACAGCCCGAACCCGTCTGCACCCACATCGAGAATATCCTTGGCATAGACGGGCAGCAGCGCGATGGCGCCGCCGAACAGGACCGCGAACAGGTCGAGGCCGATGGCGCCGAGGATCACCTGCCGCGAGGCGATGAATTTGAAGCCGCCGAGAATGTTGGCGATGGTGATGGGGGCGGAGCTGACAATCTGCACCGGCTTGCGCACCATGCCGGCGAGGATCGTTGCCAGTACGAACACGGCGACCGACAGCACATAGACGAAGAACTCGTCCTGACCGCGCGCTGCCCCGAAGGCGATGAGCAGCCCGGAAATGGTCGGACCGATGATCCGCGCCATCTGGAACCCGGTGGCCGACCATGCAATGGCGTTGGCCAGATCATCCTTGGGCACCAGGTTGGGCACGATCGCCATCTGGGCGGGGGCCTGGAAGGCGCGCGCCACGCCGAACAGCACCAGAATGGCCAGGATCAACCGGAAGTCTATGCCGCCCGACCACGTGCCCCACAGCAAGGCGGCAGCACAGACGGTTTGCAGCGACACGCAGGCAAAGATGATGCGCATGCGTGGCAGCCGGTCGGCGGCGACGCCCGAGACCAGGAACAGAAGTGCGAACGGCGCGAACTGGGCAAAGCCGATCAGGCCGAGATTGAGCTCGCTGGAGGTCAGGCGGTAGACCTGCCAGCCGACGGTGGTGACAAGCATCTCCGTCGCCAGGATGCCCGCGACGCGCGTGGCCCAGAAGTAACGGAAGTCGCGGTGCCGAAACGCGCGTGCGCCGGTGAGCTCACTGCGGGGCGGAGGTGTATCGCTGGTGGACATGGCCCCCGGGGGATGAGCAGAGCCGGAAGCCGGTGCTGCGTATTGGCGAAAGTCCCGACTTACGTAACGGGGCGGGTTTCGCGTGTCAAAGCGCCGCCGCCGCGGCTATCCTTGTTGTTCTTCGTATTTCTCAACCCCGTGAGCCCAGCGTGACCGGCAACCGCATCTCCCCCGACCAACTCCGCAGCCGGCGCTGGCTCGAGGGCGAGACCATGCGCGCCTTCAGCCATCGCGGTCGCCTGCGCCAGCTCGGCTTCAGCCCGGATGATTTCGACGGCAAGCCGGTCATCGGCATCGTCAACACCTGGTCCGATCTCAACACCTGCCATGGCCATTTCCCCGAGCGCGCCGAGCAGATCAAGCGCGGCGTGCTCCAGGCCGGTGGTTTTCCCGTGGAGATGCCGGCGATCACGCTGGGCGAGATCCTGATGAAGCCGACCACAATGCTCTATCGCAACCTGCTGGCGATGGAGTGCGAGGAGCTGATCCGCTCCTACCCGGTCGACGGGGTGGCGCTGATGGGCGGCTGCGACAAGACCACACCGGCGTTGATCATGGGCGCGGTCTCGGCCGGCGTGCCGCTGATCTACATGCCGGCGGGCACGATGCTGCGTGGATTCTGGAACGGCGAGACGCTGGGCAGCGGCACCGATCATTGGAAATATTACGCCGAGTATCGCGCGGGTAATGTCGACGCGTCCGTCGTGGACGAAGTGCTGGCCGGTGCGTCGCGCTCGTCGGGCACCTGCATGACCATGGGCACGGCGGCCACCATGATGTCGATCACCGAGGCGCTCGGGCTCACCCTGCCCGGCGCGTCGTCCATCCCCGCACCGGATTCCAACCACGGCGTCATGGCGGCGGCCACCGGGCGGCGTATTGTCGAGATGGTGTGGGAAGACCTGACACCGGACAAGATTCTCACCGCCGCCTCGTTCGACAACGCCATCACCGTCGACATGACGATCGGCGGCTCGACCAACGCGATCATCCATCTGGTGGCCATGGCAGGACGCGCCCATGTTGACCTCCCGTTGTCGCGCTTCGATGAAATCTCCAAACGCACCCCCTGGCTCGCCAACATCCGTCCCTCGGGCGAGTTTCTGATGGAGGATTTCTATTACGCTGGCGGGCTGCGTGCCCTGATGCGCGAACTGGGCGACCTGCTCGACGGCAGCGCCGCGACGGTCTCGGGCCGACCGCTCGGCGAATCCTACGAAGACGCGCCGCTCCACAATGACGACGTGATCCGCCGCCGGGACAACGCGCTGAGCGCCGACGGCGGCACGGTGGTGCTGACGGGCTCGCTGGCGCCGGACGGCGCGGTGATCAAACAGTCCGCGGCCGATGCGGCATTGCTCAAACATACCGGCCCCGCCGTGGTGTTCGCCGACCGGGCCGATCTCGACGCGCGCATCGACGACCCGGATCTGGATGTCACGGCGGACTCCGTACTGGTGCTTCAGAACGCCGGGCCTGTGGGCGCGCCGGGCATGCCCGAATGGGGCCAGCTGCCGATCCCGAAGAAGCTGCTCGAGGCGGGCGTGCGCGACATGGTGCGCATCTCCGACGCCCGCATGTCCGGCACCAGCTACGGGACGTGTGTTTTACATGTCGCACCCGAGGCCCATATCGGCGGGCCGCTGGCGCTGGTGCGCGACGGCGACATGATCACGCTCGACGTGGAGGGACGCCGCATCGATCTGGACGTGGACGCAGACGAACTCGCGAAGCGCCGGGCCGACTGGGCGCCGCGCAAGAAAATCCCCGAACGCGGCTATGTGTCCATGTATGCCGAGCACGTCACCCAGGCGAACCGGGGTTGCGACTTCGACTTCCTGCACGCGGGAGAGCTCATCCCGGAGCCGGAAATTTTCTAGGCGCGGGCGCTCATCTACTTGCTGTCGAGAATCCATACGCCTTGCCAATCGCCGTCGGGGGGCGTGTCGATCAGCGCCTGGCAACGCGTGACGTACAGCGCGGAGACATTATCGCCCGGGGCGCGGGCGACGCAATCTTCGAAGGCGCTGCGGGCATCGGCGAAGCGCCCGTATCGGTAAAGCTCGAGTGCTGCTGCGAAAGCATCACTGCCGGCGCGCTTCTGGTCGGCGATCTCTTTTGTGTCGCAGGCGAGTAACTCGAAAATAGAAACCGGCGCCGCACGGCCTTTCACAACCACCCGGTCAATCTCGCGCAGATTGGCTGCGTCGGGATGCCCCAGACGCGAGACCGTGTGCTCGGTGCACAACGCTTCGCCCCCGTATTGCCGGGTCAGCCCCTCCGTGCGCGAGGCCAGGTTTGCGGTGTCGCCGATGACGTTGGAATCCAGCCGCTTGCCGCCGCCGAGCGCGCCCAGCATCAACGGTCCGCTGCTGATGCCCAGGCCGAAATTGATGGGCATTTCACCCGCGGCGATCCGGCCAGCGTTGAACGGTCGCGCGGCATCGGTGATCGCGACCGCGCATGCCAGCGCGGCATCCGCATTCTCGGGAAACAGTGCCATCACGGCATCGCCGAGATACTGGTTGATGAAGCCACCCTCTGCGGTCACCAGTGGTTCGACGACTTCGAGAAATGCGTTCAATGACGCGAAGATATCCGCCGGTCCGAGGCTTTCGGAGAGAGCCGTGAAGCCGCGGATGTCGACGAACAGAACGCTCATGTCCAGCGCGGTGCTGTCGCCGGTGTCGATCTCCTGAATGTTGGATCGCCCCAACAGATCGAGGAACTGGAATGGCACGAAGCGGCTGTAGGAATCCGTCAGGCTCGCGAGCGCCCGATTGTGTTCGAGGATTTCGGCATTGAGCTGGCGATTGATGAAGAGCGCGCCGGCCTGCTGAACCATTACCGTGAATGCGGGCAGCTGTGTCTCGACCAGCGGCTCGAAGAAATCTGCGCCTTCGCTCGTCACGCCGGCCGCAATGGCGCCGGCAAACGCCCCGTTTTTGTCGTGGTAGGGGCAGAGTATCACCTGGCTGAGGTCGAGCGCCGACCAAGCCTGGAGCAACGGGTCGTCCGCGTCGACGATCCGACTGTCGTCGGACGCAAACCATTCCGTGTGAAGGGGCAGGCTGTCCGGCGCGTCTTCGAAGCCAAACTGATCGACCACAGCGAGGGTATCGGTATCCGGTTTGTGGCGGAGGAAGATCGCGACCTCCAGCTCGAATGCCTCGATGATCGCCTCCAGCGTGCGGATGGTGAAGTCACCCTCGCTGTCGCTTTCGAGCGCGCCCGAGATGTAATTCTGAATCGCCTGAAAACGGGTCAGTTCTTCGTCGACCTGGCGTTTGGCGACGATCAGGCCCTGCTGGGTGACGATATGTTGGCCCACTTCCTTCTCGAGCCGCGCATTCTGCTGAAACAATTCACCATTCAGATTGCGGTTGGTCAGCATGGCGCCTGCCTGACCAACCATAACCGTGAAGGCAGATGCCAGCGTCTCGGTCAGTTCCGTGTAGTAGTCAGATCCATCAAGCGTGATTCCGGCGACGATAATGCCGGAGACAGACTGGTCCTTGTCGCGGAACGGGCAGGCAATTGCCTGTTTGAAGGCGACGGCGTTCCAGGCCGTTAGCAGCTCCCCATCGGGTTCCGCGATCTGGCTGCCTGGCGCGGCGAACCAGTCAGGATCGAACGGGAGGGTCTCCGGCACGTCTTCGAAGCCGAACTGACCAAGCACACGGAGTTCGTCATTCTCGACGCGCAGAAACAGCGCCACCTCGACCTCGAATGCCTCGATCACCGCTTCGAGCGTTAACTCGCAGAACGCGGCTTCGCTTTCGGTGGTCAGCGCAGCGGCGATGTAGCGCTGGATGGTCTGGAAGCGTGCGAGTTCCTCGTCGACCTGATCTTTGGCCCGGATCAGGTCATTTTGAACCACCAGCCGTCGACCGGACTCAGCCTCCAGCCGCGCGCATGTCGCGAGGAGATCGTCGTAGTTCGGCTTGTCGTCACTATCGGCCATTCAGCGTCCGCCTGTCATTGCGAACAGTGTCAGGCGGACTCCCGACGCACCAGCGGGTAGAGCGATGTGGTGTAGTTGTGAAACCGGTTGCGACCCGACAAGCGGCTGAATTCAGCAAAGCCATAGACACCGAGCCAGGGTACACCGTCGTCGCCCGCGAGCGGGTACTGGATCTTGGCGATAATCTCGTCCTTCAGAATCTTGTTGAAGGTCATGCGGCCGCGCGCCAGGCAATCCGCATGGAAGACCGCGACCGGTTTGCGCCCGTCGAGTGCGTCTGTCATGCGCGTCATCAGACGGTCGACCCCGTCAAAAATATGCTGCTCATCCCGCTGCATGAGGGTCAGCTTGGTGCCTTCCGCGCAGGTCGAGTGGACGAAGAATGTCTGGTGATCATCGGTCACCCGGATCGGCACCCGCAGTATCTGCGTGTTGTCATACTCGGCCGCCTCTTCGGGGCTCAGATCCTCGCCCAGGCCGGTCATTCCCATCACCGAGCCCGGTTCGGTTTCCGGCGGTAGGCCGAGCCGGCCCAATAGGGTCGGCCAGGCCGGTTTGCCGTCGAGCTCAATGATCTGATTGCCATCGGATTTCGTGACTTCGAAGGTCATGCCCTCGACCGGCAGGGAGCCGTGATGCACGCCCGTCAGCAATTCGAGACTGGGGTCGGCAAATCCAACCATTGTGATGCCGTCTTCCAGCACCTTGTCGCTGTGAAACTGAAACGTGCGTGCGGCTTTGCCATTGTCGCCGGCCGATGCGCCGAACAACAACATGTCCGGCCCGAAGACACTCTCGATCCCGGCGATCACCTGGTCGCCCGCGATGTCCATGCCCGCGGTGACCACATAGATCATGTTGATTCCGTCGAGCTTGCTTTGCAGGGCCTGAGCAGTTTCGGCGGCGAGTTGCCTGGAGTTCGGGCCGGTGAGCCCGGCATTCTGCACGACGGCACATTCGTCCCCAACAACTGCCATGAGTACGAGCGCGCGCATATTCTCGCTGACGCCCTCGCGCCCGATAACGCCGCTGCCGGTGCAGCCGACGATCTCGGCGTCGGGGCAATATTCCCTTATCGCGTCATGGGACTGAGCCATGTTGTGGCCCATCGTCGAATGGACAAAGACGATACTCGCATCGCTGCCTCCACCGTCTCCGAATGCAAGGTCAAGGCATTCGCGGACGGCCGACTTCGAGTTTACCGCACTGCTACTTCCCGAAAAAAACTCAAGCATCACCCGTTTCCCCCGCAGGTGGTTGAGCCAAAACGATACCACAACCCGGAGAGGGTGAAACGGTACTGGAGTATTCGCGAGAGCATCGTTCGAACTGGTGCCGCCGGAGTGAATTGAACACTCGACCTCACCATTACCAATGGTGCGCTCTACCCCTGAGCTACGGCGGCACAATGTTCGAAAAGCGCGCGGGTTATGCCATGGGTATTCCCTCGCAGCAAGGCCATGGTTGGCCCACGAAACAAGGCGTGCAAAAATCCGCCGCTTCCCGAACGCTTTCACACTGAGGCCACCGCATTGTTCGACCGTTTTCGCAAGGAACTTCAGCGTCACCGCCAGCGGCCTTTTCTTGAGGCCGTCGCGGCTGCTTGTGCGCTGGTCGCCACGGCCGACGGCGAGATGAGCTTTTCCGAACGTGCGCGCCTGGACGCCGTGGTCGAGAGCCTGTCGGAGTTGCGCCTGTTCGATCCCCATGAGGTCGTCGATGCGTTCGACGAGCACGTCGCGGTGCTGGCGGACGATGGCGACGCCGGTCTCGACCGGATGCTGAAGACCATCAAGGCGGGCACCAAGAATGAAGGCGCGGCCGATTTGCTGTTGCGGATCAGTGTCGCCATGAGCCTCGCCGATGGGCGCGACAGCGCCGACGAACACAAGATCATCGACCAGATTTGCGAAGCGCTCGATCTCGCGCCAGAGGCGGCCAGGACCGCCTTCGATACGCTGGCCGAATAACTGCGCCTTGAAACAAACGGAGGGCCGTCATGCTCAATCTCGTGAACCCCGATACGCTGCCCGCACCGGCCAGCAATTACAGTCACATCGTCGAGGTGCCCGAGGGCACGCGACTGGTGTTCCTGTCCGGCCAGGTCGGCATCGATACGCAAGGCAATTGCCCGGACGATTTCGCCGGCCAGTGCGACCAGGTGTTCCGCAATATCAAGGCCGCACTCGTGGCCATGGACATGCAGATGTCCGATCTCGTGCGCCTCAATGCCTATCTGACCGACGCCGGCGACGTCGGCGGCTTTCGCGACATTCGCGACAGCTGGATGGAAGGTCATGCAGCGGCATCGACGCTTGTGATGGTGCCGGCACTGGCCGCGCCGAACTGGAAGGTCGAGATCGAAGTCGTGGCGTCCCACAGCAAGTAGGCACCGCGACGAATGACCGACGAGACCGCCGAGGGGGAAGACGAAAAGACCCCGAAAAAGGCCCGACAGAGCGACAGCGAGCGCGCCCGCGAGGCCCGCCAGGCCGCAGCGTTGCGCGAGAACCTGCGCAAGCGCAACGCACAGCGCCGGGAACGCCGGCCCGCAGCGCCCGACTCAGGGCCGGGTGACGACAGCGCGTAGGCTAATAACATATTGAATTTAATAACATAATTGTTATCCACCGGGCCCGCTTGAGGGGTCGTGGGCCATCGGCTACAAGGCGAAGGCAGGTCTCAATACGTCCGTGAGGTTCGTTACATGCCGATCATGCCCGATAGCTGGATCCGCCAGATGTCTCAGGACAATGGCATGATTGAGCCATTCGTCGACGCGCAGACACGCGAAGGGGTCATTTCATATGGCCTGTCGTCCTACGGATACGACGCGCGCGTATCGGGCGAATTCAAGATTTTCACCAACGTCCATTCGGCCACGGTCGACCCGAAGAATTTCAATGAGGAAAGCTTCGTGGACCGGGAGACCGACGTCTGCGTAATCCCGCCCAACTCCTTCGCGCTGGCTCGCACGGTCGAATATTTCCGCATTCCCCGCGACACCCTGGTGATCTGCCTCGGCAAGTCCACCTATGCGCGTTGCGGCATTATCGTGAACGTGACGCCCCTGGAGCCGGAGTGGGAGGGGCATGTGACCCTGGAATTTTCGAACACCACGCCGTTGCCGGCGAAGATTTATGCCAACGAAGGTGCCTGCCAGTTCCTGTTCCTGAAGGGTGAGGGCGAACCGGAAGTGTCCTATGCGGATCGCAAGGGCAAATACATGCATCAGCGCGGCATCACGGTGCCCAAGCTTTGATGGTGGCGCGCCGTATCTCAGCAGACGACACGCAATTGCCGCATTCACCGTCTATCCGGCAATCCCCTCGTAAACGCAGCCGGTAAAGAAACACGATGGATAAAATCAGGATCCGGGGTGGCCAGACGCTGAACGGTGTCATTCGGATTGGTGGCGCCAAGAACGCCGCTCTGCCGCTGATGGCCGCGAGCCTGCTGACCGACGAACCGCTGGTGCTGTCGAACTTGCCGCATCTCGCCGACATCACCACGATGGCGAACCTGCTGGGTCAGCATGGTGCGCTGGTGTCGCTGCAGGGCCACGCCGGCAACGGCGACCATGTGGGCCGCGTCATGTCCCTGACGGCCGGCGAGATCACGAGCACCACCGCACCCTATGACCTGGTGCGCCGCATGCGCGCCTCCGTGCTCGTGCTTGGGCCGATCGTGGCCCGCGAGGGCGTGGCGACCGTGTCCCTGCCGGGGGGATGTGCCATCGGGACCCGTCCTGTCGACATCCACCAGTCGGGGCTGGAGGCGCTCGGGGCGGAAATCGAGGTCGAGGCCGGTTACATTCGTGCCAGCGCGCCCAACGGGCTGCGCGGGGCGCGCTACGTGTTCCCGAAGGTCTCGGTCGGTGCGACTGAAAACCTGCTCCTCGCCGCATCCCTGGCGAAGGGTGAGACCGTTTTCGAGAATGCCGCGCGCGAGCCCGAGATCACCGATCTTTGCGAATGTCTGATCGCCATGGGTGCGAAGATCGGCGGGGTCGGCACCGCGACCCTCACGGTCCAGGGTGTCGATCGGTTGCACGGGGCGGAGCATTCGATCATGCCCGACCGGATCGAGGCCGGGACCTATGCCATGGCGGCCGCGATCACCGGCGGCACGGTCCAGCTCGAGGGTGCGCGGCTCGATCATATCGAGGCGGCGGCAGCACAATTGCGCAAGACGGGCACGACCATCGAGGCAAGTGACGGTGGCGTATCCGTCAGCCGCGCGGACAGCGATCTGCTCGCCGTTGACGTCGAGACCGATCCGTATCCCGGTTTCCCGACCGACCTGCAGGCGCAGTTCCTGGCGTTGATGACGCGGGCGAAGGGGGCCTCGGTCATCACCGAGACGATCTTCGAGAACCGTTTCATGCATGTGCCGGAGCTGCAGCGTATGGGCGCCGATGTCACCATCCAGGGCAACACGGCGATCGTGCGCGGGGTCGACCAGCTCAATGGGGCGCCTGTGATGGCATCTGATTTGCGGGCCAGTGCGTCGCTGGTGCTCGCAGGCCTCGTCGCCGACGGGGTGACGGAAGTGCGGCGTATTTATCATCTCGATCGCGGTTATGAACGCCTCGAAAAGAAACTCCGCCTTGTCGGCGCCGACGTTGAGCGGGTCGAGGACAGCTGATGTCTGCCGCAGCCCCCCTGCTGAAACTCGCCGCCGCGGATGAACGGGATCTGGCGGTTGTCTCCGGGGCGCTGCAGGACGCGATTCTGCCCATCGGCGATATCGGCTTCCAGCCCGATGACAGGCGTTTCGTGTTCGTCGCCAATCGTTTCCGCTGGGAGGCCGGTGCCGGTTCCCAGGCGGGGAGCAACGCCGAGCGCATCAATGCCGGCGTGACCTTTTCGAACGTGGTTGATGTGAAGCACCGGGGCATCGATTTCACCGCCCGCGGCACCTTTTTGAACCTCCTCTCCCTGTCTTGCGAGCTCGATGCCGGGGGCGATGGGCCCACGGTGCAATTGACCTTCTCCGGAGATACGGCTATTCGGCTGCAAACGACCGGACTTCTCTGTCATCTGGAGGATTTCGGCGAAGCATGGCCGACCCAGTGGCGGTCGGAGCACGCGGACCAGTAACAGCCGCCGTTTCGTCGCGAGGTGCGAGCCCGCGATCCCCGGCAGCGTTGATTTTCGGTCCCTGGAAGGTGTGACGTGGCGACAAAGACCGAGAAGCTTATTCTTGCCCTGCCGAAAGGCCGAATTCTGGGCGAAGTGATGCCGTTGCTCAATCATGTGGGCATCGAGCCCGAGGCCGCCTTTCACGACCCCAAGTCTCGCCTGCTGCGGTTGGAGACTTCCGTGCCGGGTGTCGACATCATCTGCGTGCGCGCGTTCGATGTGGCGACCTTCGTCGCCTTCGGGGCGGCGCATTTCGGTGTCGCCGGCAGCGACGTGATCATGGAGTTCGATTATCCCGAACTCTACGCCCCGATCGATCTTGGCATCGGCGCGTGCCGTCTGGCCGTGGCCGCGCCGCAATCTCTCGTCGCGGTGGACGATCCTGCGCGCTGGAGCCATGTGCGCGTCGCCACCAAATATCCGAACATGACCCAGGATTATTTTGCCCGGCGCGGCGTTCAGGCCGAATGCATCAAGCTGAACGGCGCGATCGAACTGGCGCCTTCGCTCGGCCTGTGCCGGCGGATCGTCGATCTCGTCTCGACCGGCTCCACCCTGAAGGCCAACGGGCTGGTGGAGATCGAGACGATCGCGGAGATCAGTTCGCGTCTCGTGGTCAACCGCGCGGCTCTTAAAACGCGCGCCACGGAGATGACCGGCTGGATCGACCGGTTCCGTGATGCGGCCCAGGAAGCCCGAGATGTCGCGTAGGCTCGACGCCGCGCAACCGGATTTCGACACGTCGTTTGCTGCCCTGCTGGCCGAACGGCGCGAGGCCGGGGTCGATGTGCGTGGTGATGTCGAGGCCATCATCGCCCGGGTAAAGGCGGAAGGTGACTCCGCTCTTCTGGCGCTGACCGAGAAATTCGATCGTCTGAGCCTGACCGCGGACAAATTGCGGGTGAGCGCTGATGAGATCGCGGCAGCACGGGGAGCTTGTGACGCCGACGCGCTTGCGGCTCTCGAGACGGCGCGCGCGCGCATTGTCGCCTACCATGAGAACCAGCGCCCCGGCGAGTTCGACTATGTCGACGATCTGGGGGTTCGCCTGGTCAGCCGCTGGCGCCCGGTTGCGGCGGCAGGACTCTATGTGCCCGGCGGGACGGCGGCCTATCCGTCGTCGGTCCTGATGAACGCCGTGCCCGCGCGCGTTGCCGGGGTTGACCGTATCGTCATGGTGGTGCCGTCGCCGGATGGCGTTCTGAACCCGCTGGTGCTCGCCGCGGCCGATATCGCCGGGGTCGATGAAATCTATCGCGTGGGTGGTGCCCAGGCCGTGGCCGCGCTGGCCTATGGCACGGACAGCATCGCCCCCGTCGACAAGATCGTGGGCCCCGGAAACGCCTATGTGGCCGAGGCCAAACGCCAGGTCTTCGGCGTCGTGGGAATAGATATGATCGCCGGCCCGTCGGAAATCCTGGTTGTCGCCGAGGCAACTGGGAACCCGGCCTGGGTCGCGGCCGATCTCCTGAGCCAGGCAGAGCATGACACGAGCGCCCAGTCGGTGTTGATGACCGACGACGCGGCGTTTGCCTCCGCCGTGGAGGCGGAAGTCCTGCGCCAGATCCCGCTTTTGCCGCGCGAGAAGATCGCCGGCGAAAGCTGGACGAATTTCGGTGCGACGATTGTCCTGTCGGACATGGCCGACGCGGTGGCGCTGATCGACCGCATGGCGCCGGAGCATCTGGAACTGATCGGGCCGCGCGCGGAAGCGCTGGAGGGTGAAATCCGGAATGCCGGGTCGATCTTCCTGGGCGCCTATGCACCCGAGGTCCTGGGTGATTATCTGGCGGGGCCGAACCATGTGCTGCCGACGGCGCGTACGGCGCGGTTCTCGTCCGGTCTCGGGGTGCTCGATTTCATGAAGCGAAGCTCGATGTTCCAGGCCAACGAGGAAAGCTTTCGCGCGCTCGCCGGGCCGGCCATGACGCTCGCACGCGCCGAAGGGCTTGAGGCCCATGCCAGGGCAGTGGAAGTTCGCCTGACCGACGATCCGGCTGCCCAAACGAACGACGACTGAGCCGGCACCTGCCATGGGTGAACTCGACAACAAGATCGCGCGGATCGAGATCGATAACCCCGGTGTCGTGCGTTTCCACCCCGATGTGGAGCGCGAGATCGAGGTCGCGATCTACGACCTGATCGAGGCCAATGTATTCGCGCCGGATAAAGCCTATTTCGGCGACGTGTCGGGCGGGCCGTTTGCGCTCATTCTTCGGGTCCAGGGCCGCCAGCTTCAATTCGACATTGCGAGCGAAACCGGCACGGCGGTCGGCGCACTGTCGCTGCCGATGACCCCGTTCCGCAAAATCATCAAGGACTATTTCACGGTCTGCGAGAGCTATTACGAAGCGATCCGTTCGTCGTCTCCCGCACAGATCGAGGCGCTCGATATGGGCCGTCGTGGTCTCCATAACGAAGGTTCAGACCAGCTGCGCGAGCTGCTGGAAGGCCGCATCACCATCGATCACGACACCTCGCGGCGGCTGTTCACGCTGATCTGCGCGCTGCATATTCGGGCCTGACCATGACCGAGGGCCTGCCAGGAAGCGTCTTGTTCGCATGCGACCGCAACACCATCCGCTCGGTCATGGCCGAGGCCATCATGAAGCATCTGGTCGGCCATCTGGTTTATGTCGACAGCGCCGGGGTGCGCCTGAACGGTGAAGAGGCCGATCCGTTTGCGATCGCCGCGATGCAGGAAATCGGCCTCGACATCTCTGCGCATCGGGCCAAGAGCTTCGACGATCTGCCTGATGAATCGGTCGATCTGATCATCACCTTCACGCCCCAGGCACAGCATCGCGCGGTCGAATTCACCCGCACGATCGCCTGCGAGCTTGAATATTGGCCGACGATGCATCCCGCCGATGTCACGGGTTCCCGGGAGGTCCGGCTGCAGGCCTATCGCGATGTGCGCGATGCGCTTTTCGAGCGGATCAAGGCGCGGTTTCCCACCCCCGACAGGGTCGTTTAAGGATTAGCTGTAAGCAGATCGCCCGAAAACGCTTGAATTTGCGGTGGTTTTCGGGTTGCTTGCCCCATCCCGCGAGAATGCGGGCCGATATCAACAACGTGATGATGGGTATGGCAAAAGAAGACCTACTCGAATTTTCCGGCACCGTGACCGAAATCCTGCCCAACGCGATGTTCCGTGTTGAGCTCGACAACGGGCACGAAGTCCTTGCGCACACCGCCGGTAAAATGCGCAAGCACCGTATTCGCGTTCTCGCCGGTGACAAGGTGAACGTGGAAATGACGCCCTATGATTTGACCAAGGGGCGCATCACGTTCCGCTTCAAGTAGGCGCGTGATTATTCCCGACCCGCCGGCCATGTTGGCGGGGTTTCGGACACCCAACAAGTTCCAAGACCCTGGGGGCATGCTGTGAGCCAGCGCCTTATCCTGGCATCCGCCTCGCCGCGACGCCTCGACCTGTTGGCCCAGGTCGGCATCGTACCCGATGCGGTCATGCCCGCCGAGATCGACGAGACGCCGCGGCCCGGCGAGGCGCCCCTCGCGACCGCCAAGCGTCTGGCTGTCATGAAGGCCGACGCGGTCTCCGCACAGGCAGCAGACAGTTTTGTGCTGGCCGCCGACACGGTCGTGGCCGTGGGGCGACGCCAGCTCGGCAAGCCCGGCGATGTCGCCGAGGCGCGTGCGTTCCTCAAGATGCTTTCCGGGCGCCGTCATCGTGTGCTCGGCGGGATTTCCGTGATCGCGCCCGATGGCCGGAGATCGGACCGGCTGTCCACGACTCTCGTACGTTTCAAGCGCCTGGCCGACACCGACATCGCCGCCTACCTCGCCACCGACGAATGGCAGGGCAAGGCCGGCGGTTATGCCATTCAGGGGCAGGCCGGCGCGTTCGTGCCGGCGATCAATGGCTCCTACACCAACATCGTCGGTCTCGATCTCGCCCTGGCGAAGTCCATGCTCCAGGGGCTGGGCTGGAAGGCAACCTCGTGAGCAAACACAGTACGACCATCATCATCGACAGCGGGCCCGGCGAAGTGCGCGGCGCGTTTGTACGCAACGGTGTCGCCTGGGATGTCGTCCATCACCGCGACGCGGAACCCAGCCTCATTGGCGCGGTCTATCGCGGCCGGGTGCGCAAGGTTGACCATGGCCTGAACGGCGCTTTTGTCGATATCGGGCAGGGTGCAGAAGCTTATCTGCGCGCCCGCGATGCCTCTGATCCGGCGAACAAGACCCCACGCAACGCCCGCATCGGCGAGCGGGTAAATGAAGGCATGCAGATCGACGTGCGCGTGATGGCTGACGGGTTTGCCGATAAGGGACCGCGCATCGCCCGCGTCAGCCCGGATCCGATGTTCACCGACAGGACCGCGCCGGATTGTCTGGAATCGCCGCCATCTTCGGTGGGGCTGATCCTCGAACGTTTTGTCTCCGGCGATACCGAACAGGTCATCTGCGGTGATGCCGCGATCGAGAATGCCGCGCGCGCCTGGGCCGCCGAAAATCTCCCGGACCTTGCCGAAAGCATCACGCGCGGTTCGGGTGATTTGTTCGCCAAGCATGACATCGAGGATGCCATCGAGGCCGCCCTGTCGCGGCGCGTTCGCATCCCCGGCGGCGCCGAGCTCGTCTTCGACATGGCCGAGGCGATGTGTGTGATCGATATCAACTCCGCCGGGGCGGTTGGTAAATCCGGCCGCGCGTCGCGCGACGTGAACCAGAAGGCGATGCCCGAGATCGCCCGGCAACTGCGCCTGCGCAACATCGCCGGGGCCATCGTCATCGACGCGCTGAAGATGAACGCGCGCGACGACCGGAACCGGGTCCTGGGGGCCCTGCGCAACGCCCTGAAAGACGATCCGGGTGCGTGCCATGTGCTGGGCATCACCAATCTCGGCCTGATCGAGATGACCCGCACGCGGACCGGCCTGTCCCTGGCAGACCGGATGCAGACCCCGGCACTCGCGCCCGAGCTTTCGGTCGATGCGGTGGCCTATGCCGGCCTGCGCGCTGTGGTACGTGCCGCGGCAGCCACGCCGTCGGGCGGCTATCGATTGCTGGTTTCCCAACCGGTGGCGGATGCGCTTGGCGGCCGGCTCAAGGGGGCGTTCGATCAGGCGGCCCAAACCGTCGGGCGGCTGGATGTCGTGGTCGAGGCCGATCGTGCGAATGACCGATTCGAGGTCATGCTAGGGTCCGCCTGAATTTCGCTTACGGTTCAAGAGAAACGTCTTTCCTCGCGATGGCCAAGTCCTGCCCAATCTGTTCGAAAGAGGTCGATGAGAAGCATCGGCCGTTCTGTTCGCAGCGCTGCGCCAATGTCGATCTGTCGCGCTGGCTGGGGGGCAATTACCGCATCCCGACCGACGAGGCGCCGACCGTGTATGAGGGCGGATTGAACGACGGTGAGGAAGAACAGGGGTGAGCGCTGGACAGGCCGGATGAATTTACGTATATCCGCGCCTCCAACTGACCGTGTGCCCAGGTAGCTCAGTTGGTAGAGCACGCGACTGAAAATCGCGGTGTCGGTGGTTCGAATCCGCCCCTGGGCACCATTCTTCTCAAGGATTTAGCAGCGGTCACCATCCGGTGGCCGTTTTCGTTTGTGTAGTTCGTGTGTAAGCGCGTCGAGGAATCGGCGTTCCCAAAGGCCCGAAATCAGTCCGCATAGAGCTCTGACTGCATTCGCCTGTAGGCTTCTCCGACCGTTTTTGGCTCTCCCAGCTTCGCCCGGCTCTCCCCGACGCTGCCGTAACGGGCAATGAGGTACTGCGACAGCTTGTCAGTGGCCAGTTCACTCTCTCCGATAGTCTCGTAGGATTTCAGGATCGCCAGCAAGAGCTCTTTCAATTCGCCATCGAAATCCGCCATTCCGTCCTGCCGCATATGCTCGGCGCGGTCGTGCCGGGTCTTGGGCGATAGCGTGAACAGCACGTAACGCAGCACGTCGAACAGGTCGCTGTCCGGCGCATCCACCAGCCTGCGAATATCGTCCAGCCGTTCCTGGTCATAGCCGCGGTCGAACAACTGGCCGAGAAAGTGCTCCCGGTTGTCAGGATCGCTCCAGATGCCGCGCAGCGCGTCTTCATCGGCGATGAGCCCTGACAGGTCGCCAAACAGGCGTTGAAGGAACTTTGCGGCGGATATGGGCCTCCCGTCGGCACTCCAGTAGGTCGTCGAGGCCATGTACTGGATCTTTCGCGCCTTGCCGTCCGCCAGCTTCACCTCGATCTTCTCGGGTGCTGGTTCTTCCGGGCCGGGGTCGTAGGGGCCGCCCGGCGGCTCTTCCGGGTTGCCCGGCGGGGTCGGGCCGGGCTCCGGGTACGGTCCCGGATCGATCGGCTCGCCGTCCCATTCGGGGTCCTGGAAATTCTCGTGCGCCTTCACGAAGTCCCAGATGGTGAAGAAGTCCTTGCCTTGATGGGTGCGCGTGCCGCGCCCGATGATCTGCTTGAACTCGATCATCGAGCGGATCGGGCGTATCAGCACGATGTGTCGGATGTTTCGCGCGTCCACGCCGGTCGAGAGTTTCTGTGAGGTGGTGAGGATGGTCGGGATGGTCTTGGCGTTGTCCTGGAAGTCCCGCAGATGCTGTTCGCCCACGGCCCCGTCGTTGGCCGTGACACGGTGGCAGTAATTCGGGTCCTTGCTGTCCTTCACCTGGTTGATCAGGTCGCGCACCAGCGCCGCGTGCTTCTGGGTGGCACAGAAGACGAGGGTTTTCTGGCGCTGGTCGGTCTGGCTCATGAACTCCCGTACCCGGCTCAGTTCCCGCTCGGGAATGACGATTTTGGTGTTGAAATCTTCTTCGGTGAATTTCTCCCCCGCCTCGACCTCGCCCGCCAGTACGTCGTCCTCCGGGTCATAGACATACTCGTCGATGGTGCTCGCCATCTGGCGCACCTTGAAGGGCGTCAGGAAGCCGTCCTCGATGCCGTCACGCAGGGCGTAGGTGTAAACCGGCTCGCCGAAATAGGCGTAGGTGTCTGCGTTGGTCTTGCGCTTCGGCGTCGCGGTTAGTCCCAGCTGCACGGCGGGGTCGAAATGCTCGAGGATGCCCCGCCACTGGCTTTCGTCCTGTGCACCGCCACGATGGCACTCGTCGATCACGATGAAGTCGAAGAAGTCGGGTGGGTAGTCGTGAAAAATCGGTTCACCTTCTCCGGTCATGAAGGTCTGGAAGATGGTGAAGAAGACGCTGGCGTTCTTCGGCACATTTCCCCCTCGCTTGCGCAGGCTCGCCGGATCAACGCGCGCGATCGCGTCGGGCGGAAAGGCGGAGAACGCGTTGTAGGCCTGATCAGCGAGGATATTGCGGTCGGCGAGGAAAAGGATGCGTGGACGCATCAACGGCTCTCCAGCGAGGCTCCACTTGGCCTGAAACAGCTTCCAGGCGATCTGGAACGCGATGGAGGTCTTGCCGGTGCCCGTTGCAAGCGTCAGGAGGATGCGTTTGTCGCCCCGCGCGATGGCCTCCAGCACTTCGTTGATTGCCTTGTGTTGGTAGTAGCGCGGCTCCCACTTGCCGCCGTCCACCTCAAATTCGACCGCACCGAACCGGTCGCGCCAGACGTTCGCTTCGGCGAAGGTGCGGTCCCACAGTTCATCGGGCCCCGGAAAGGGCAGGTCCATGTCCCCCTCGGACCCGTCGGCCATATCGATGGCGTACCAGTCCAACCCGTTTGAGGCGTATGCGAACCGCGCATCGAGGCGCGCGGCGTAATCCTTGGCCTGCCCGACGCCCTCGCGGTGACTGAGCCCGGCGCGCTTGGCTTCCAGGACCGCCAGTTTCTGACCTTTGTGAAAAAGGACGTAGTCGCAGGACAGGGACGCCCCGCGCTTGCCGCCGGCCTGGATGCGGCCCGGACAGATCATTTCGCGGCGAACGCGGGAGCCGTCGACCTTGCCCCAGCCCGAAGCTTTCAGGACCGGGTCGATACGCTCTGCGCGTGTATCCGCTTCTGTTTCGTCGTCATACACGCGAACAGGCTACCTCAGGTCAGTTCGCCTGCGAAGGCTTTCTGGAGGAGGGATTGGCGGAGATCGTCGAAGTCATGGAGTTTTGCGATATTGGCTTGCAGTAGTACCTCGACCGACTGTCGAACCTCGCTCACTGCGGAGATCACCCTAGACTGGTCTTCCAAATCTGGCAGAGCAATCTTGAAAGCGGCCAAACTCTTTGCTGATAAGTTGGGTTGTGCAGTTCCGTTTCCATAGTATTCGATCATTTGGGTGCACTTGCTGGACTCGAAATATGCGGCAAGGTACTCAGCCAAGAGGCGTTCTCCCGGTCTTACGATCACCAAGGATGACGCTATCGCCCCCGGTTCATCTGTGTCCACGGTTCCGAACTTTCCTAGTGATCCGCGCAAACAAAACAAAAGGTCACCTCGCCGGACCTTCCCGTTAGAAAGTCGGTTGAAGTGCTCCGGCGGAATGAAATTCATGTTCTCCCAGTCTATCGGACCGTTTAGCAAATGACCGGCGTTTATGAATGGAACGCCTGTTGGTGTGAAAGCCTTGCGACCGGGATAGTTTTTTCCACGGTCGCCGTTTTCGAATTTGCAAAGTTCACCAAGCTTCAAATCCGTTGTGGTTCCATCTGACACCATCAGTGAGTCAATGGTGTTGGCCAACAACTCCCGCGCATTGTAGAGGTTGGCTTCGTCGTTCTCCCGCGCGCGGTCCAGACCCTCGAACGCCTCATCCAGAACCGCAGCAATCCGCTGTTGTTCTTCGAGGGGCGGGAGGGGGATTGGGAGTGACTTCAGGTTGCCTGCCGACAGCTCTTTGAAGGTTGTTCCAGAACCGAGTTCGTTGAGTCGTTCCCTGTTCAAAAGCAGGAAATAGTAGAGGTAGACATGGTCCAGCCCAGGTTTTGGTACTAAGCCACGACACCCCTGATTGAAGGCCATTGGTGAGGTGTTGATCGCAAGGTGCCCGATTGGTGCGCGTGTTGAGAGTATCACTGACCGTTCCGGAACAAGTCGCGCTGAAGACTTGGCCAGACCGCTCTCGGAGATCGTTCGGGGTGTTTCGCCGATCTCTTGTCCTGCCATCTGACCCATGTCTTTTGGCGTGAGCCACTGGACATCGCCGCTCCAGTATTCAGAAACTTTGGATTTCGGGGTGCCGCCGTTTACGATCTCGGCGGCTTCGCCCAGAGGCTTAGTCTCCCAACCCGCCTTCACAGCATCCCCCGGATGTTCTCCAGAATCTCCGCCGTCTCCGCGTCGCGCGCGAGCATATCGGCGATGATTTCTTCCGGGTCGCGCAGAGGCGCTTCCTCGGGCGCGTTGGGGTTCTTCACCGAGAGATCGAGGGTGTCCGCGTCCAGGTCGGCACGAGCGACCGTCCAGCTTTTCAGACCGTCGGCGGAGGCCTTCTGTAACTCGACGAATTCGGCCAGATCGTTGTCGTTGAGTGGATTGGTCTTGCCGAGGGAGCGGCCCGGATCAAGCTGGTAGAACCAGATGTCCTGCGTCGGCGCACCTTTCTCGAAGAACAGCACCACGGTCTTCACGCCCGCGCCCTGGAACGTGCCCTGGGGGCAGTCGAGGATGGTGTGGAGGTTGCAGGTCTCCAGCAGCTCGTGGCGGAGCGCGACGCTGGCATTATCTGTGTTGCTCAGGAATGTGTTCTTGATCACCACCGCGCCGCGCCCACCCGCCTTCAGCATGCGGATGAAGTGCTGGAGGAACAGGTAGGCGGTCTCGCCGGTGCGGATGGGAAAGTTCTGCTGCACCTCGCGCCGTTCGCCGCCGCCGAAGGGCGGGTTGGCGAGGACGATGTCGTGCTGGTCGCCGTCTTGGATGTCCATCACATTCTCGTTCAGCGAGTTAGTATGGACGATGTTTGGTGCCTCGATGCCGTGCAGCACCATGTTCATGATGCCGATGATGTAGGCGAGGGACTTCTTCTCCTGCCCATGGAAGGTGCCGGACTGAAGGGTATCGTAGTCCGAGGCCGAAAGGTCGTCGCGGCGCATGTATTCCCAAGCTTCGCAGAGGAAACCGGCGGAGCCGACCGCGCCGTCATAGATGGTCTCGCCGATCTGCGGGTCCGTCACCCGGATCATCGCCCGGATGAGAGGGCGGGGCGTGTAATACTCGCCGCCGTTCCGCCCGGCGTTGCCCATGCGCTGGATGCGTGTCTCGTAGAGTTGGGACAGTTCGTGGCGCTCGGCCTGGGTGTTGAAGGCCAGCCCGTCCACAACTTCGAGCACGTCGCGCAGGATGTAGCCGGAGCGGAACTTGTTGCGCAGTTCGGTGAACACCTCGCCGATCTTGTATTCGATGGTCTGCGGCCCGGAGGCGGACTGGCGGAACCCGGCTAGGTGGGGGAACAGTTCGTCGTCCACGAACCTAATCAGGTCGTCGCCGATGCGCGCGCTGTTGTGGTCGAACGCGCCGTCCGCGTCCTTCGGTGCTGCCCACCGGTCCCAGCGGAAATCGCCGTCGATGATGGGCGTGTAGGTGTCGCCGTTGAGCTCGGCTCGGTCGCGGCGTTCGGTTTCGAGGTCGTGCAGATATTTGAGAAACATGACCCACGAGATTTGCTCCACATAATCGAGCTCGTTGGCAATGCCTTCTTCGGCGCGGAGCTGACGTTCGATGCTGTTGAATGCGTTTTCGTACAATTTGGTCCCACCTTGGGCTGGAAAACCTATGAACTTGGATTGTTGGAGTTCAGTTGATCGCGCAGTTCCTGCGCCCGTTCCTCGCGCTCTTGCTCGTAGTTCTCGTTGTCGATGTCTTCCACTTCGATCGGCCATTTTGCGTCGTTTATATCGGGCTCATGTGCAGGCGGAAGTTCCAACAATTTCTCAAACTCCCGAAGTGTATCGGAGACACCCTCTATCGCTGACACTGCCGGTCGCAGAACAATTGTGCATCGATAGCTGCCACTTTCATGTGGGGCCAGGAACACATCGAGTCCTCGATTTGCTTCACGATGATCGGCATAGAACTTGATGATCCCGAGAACCAAACTTGGTTTTAATTGTCCGATTTGATCGACCAAAGCGTCAAACATAACGGCGGGCTGGTGCGATACAAGTCGGCCCTGAACTTCGGGTTGTCGTCGGAGCCCATGTGGTATTGCGCGAAATTGCTTAGTGCTCGTGCCAGGAGGGCGAGTTCCTCACGTAGCAGGTTGATCTCGCTGTAAATTGCTGCCGCGACGCTTCGCGCATCATCGTTCCGGTTTTCCCGGTCGCATCCTCGATCACGGTGATTGTCGGGCCGTCGGGCAAAGGGGCTTCTAACACCCTGGCCTGCATCGGATGCAGCGTATGGGATTTATCAATAACGCTATTTGCGGCGCGCGGGGCTGGGGATGCGCCATGAAGCCCGGCGTTCTCCACCGCAGCTTTTGCCTTGGTCTGCGCCGTCGCCCAATAACGTCCGATCAACACATCAGGCTCGGTTGCCGCAAACCAATCGGTATTTGAGCCAATCCAGTCCGATTGGACCACCAGCCCGTTCAGCTTCCAGGACAGCGCCGCGGCGTCATGCTCGCTCAACCCGTCGAGTCTGGCACCGGGAAACAGCGGCGCAAAGGCCCGGATACCTTTGACAGCATCTTTCATCGCCGTTTTGCCAATTTCACGAAACTGTTGTGCTTTGTAGCCTGGTTCCAACACCGTGCGCGGCCCGCCGTGGTGTCCGGCAACGGCTTCGTAAAGAACCCGGCGCACAGGTTTATCGCCGCCAATCGCCTCAGCAATGACCGCGTCATTTTCTCCCAGAATAGCGGCGCTATGCTCCCAATGCTTCCTTTGCTGACGTTGTCCCTCGTGCAGCATCGCGCGAAAGGAGCAACTGATCTTGCCAAGATCATGGAGCGCAATCAGAAAAGCCAGCGCCGCATCGACCCGCGGCCCTGCCATCGGGCGCAATTCCAAAAGCCGCGCCGCCACTGCGCTGACATCAAGCATGTGCCAGAGTGCCGGGTGATGAATATCGCCATAGGACTTCCCCGGCCAGTCGTGAACAATGCGAATAATCTCTGCGTCCTCACCACCTGACATAATTTTGGAACTCCCATAGTTTTGGTATGTCGAGAACATTCTGAATTGTCCGGTTTATGTACCATGCCATTTGTCCGCTTCCCATAGTTTTGGTATTGTTGTGTTGCCCTGCCCTGTACACGACAGTAAGGGGTGGTTGAGGGCGCTGATCTGTGATTTTCGTTGGGATTATTCAGTAACGATGGAGCATCCCATGATCCGAACAGCAGCGATCGACACCCTCTGTGGGAAGCTATCTGACGGCCCGCCGCTGAGCAGTTCATGTTCTCGACAGTTCACGTTTTGATCTTTTGTCACCCGCCTCTTGTGGCGTGTGTATTTTTGGTTATATTGAATACAGGAGCAACGGAGTTTCATCTATGTCACGCACCACGACCACGACTGTCCGGTTGAGCGGAGCCCTCAGCGAATACGTTTCCGCCAACGTCGGCGAAACGGGTTCCTATGAGAATGTGAGCGAATACATCCGTGATCTGATCCGCCGGGACAAGGAGCGGATGGAACGGCAGGCTTTCGATCGCCTGAAGGCAGAGTTGACACGAGCATTCGAAGCGCCGGATTCTTCTTATGCACCGCTTTCAGCCGCCGACGTTATCGCACGAAATCCGGCTTGAGCCATTGTCAAACATTCGCATTCAGGAAGCGGCTTCGTTTCGCATTGACGACGTCTATCAATACACCCGCGACCGGTGGGGCGCTGCACAGGCCGACACCTATATCACCGGCCTTTTCGAGGCCTTTGACAAGATCGCAACGCATGAGGTGATGTCGCGCCCCATTCCAGCCGAGTTTGGTGTTGAAGGGTTCTTTTTCCGCTACAAAAAGCATATCGTTTATTGGAAAGAGCTTGGCAATGGTGACATTGGCATTGGTGCCGTATTGCACGAGCGGATGCATCAAATCGACAGGTTTCGGGAGGATTTCGGGCTCGGTTGATCGGCTGATTTTACAATGAGCGTCAGATTTGCGCAGGGTTTCGCGCCGATCACACAGGAACCGACACTGGCACCGGAGAGAGTTGGGTGCCTGTGTCATCCGCTCCGCCACACCACTTGCCCTTGAGGAACTGTTCTCCCATTCCGGCTGCGGCCGGATTTTTCCGTTGTTTTCGAGGGTTATGCGGGAGGGGCTGAGCACCGGCCTATGTGCGATGAGGGCCGGAAGCGTTCTCTCAGGGCCAATATTCTTCTGTGGTTGCCGCCCATAATGCAAAAGATTTTTGAGCCTGTTTGAGTGTCTGACGTCAGCACCCGTGGGACAGAATTGAGGATTTGAATAACGGAGGATTTCTGGTTCATCTTATCGATTAGGAGATCGAGATGACGAAGAAGCCCCAGACATCGAAAGACGCCGCCGGCAAGGTGGTTAAGAACATCCGCCGCAAGACGCGGCAAACCTATTCAGCTGAAGAGAAAATCCGCATCGTCTTGGCGGGCCTGCGTGGCGAGGAAAGCATCTCGGTGCTGTGCCGCCGCGAGGGGATTGCCGAGAGCCTGTATTATAGCTGGTCCAAGGAATTTCTCGAAGCTGGCAAGCGCCGGTTATCTGGTGACACGGCACGGCAGGCTACGCCGCCCGAAGTGAAGGATCTGCGCTCGGAGTCGCTGGCATTAAAGGAATGCGTTGCCGATCTCACCCTTGAGAACCGTCTGCTCAAAAAAAGCATGACAGGGGCTGGGGAGTTCGAGGAATGAGATACCCTGCGTCTGAGAAACTGGAGATCATCCGCACCGTTGAGGGATCACATCTGCCGGTGAAACAAACCCTCGACATGCTGGGCATCCCACGCACGACATTCTACCGATGGTATGATCTCTATATTGACGGCGGCCTGGATGGACTGGCTGACAAATCCCCACGCCCAGGATCGGTCTGGAACCGCATCCCTGATGCTCGTCGTGATGACCTGATCGAGTTCGCGCTGGAACATGAGGCGCTGACCACACGGGAACTGGCGGTCAAATACACGGATGAGAGGCGGTATTTT
Source organism: Alphaproteobacteria bacterium (assembly GCA_965205535.1). Taxonomy (GTDB): domain Bacteria; phylum Pseudomonadota; class Alphaproteobacteria; order UBA6615; family UBA6615; genus UBA8079. Next base: position 1,945,336 of record CBDBHH010000005.1, read on the forward strand.
GTCTCTGAATCATCAGCTTATCGCATTCTCAAAGCAGCTGACCTCATCACCGCGCCAGACTACATGGTGATCAAAGCTGCCGACGAGTTCACCGACAAAACCACGGCCATCAACGAGATGTGGCAAACAGACTTCACCTACTTCAAGATCATTGGCTGGGGCTGGTATTATCTGAGCACGATCCTCGATGATTACAGCCGCTACATCATTGCGTGGAAGCTTTGCACCAACATGCGTGCTGAGGACGTGACAGACACGATCGAGCTGGCGCTGACGGCGTCTGGTTGCGACCAGGCGGTTGTGCGTCACAAGCCACGTCTGCTCAGCGACAACGGTTCATGCTACATCTCCGGCGATCTGGCCAACTGGTTGGAGGATCAAAAAATGACGCATGTTCGCGGCGCGCCGTTCCACCCACAAACCCAAGGCAAAATCGAACGCTGGCACCAGACCATGAAGAACCGGGTTCTGCTGGAGAATTACTATCTGCCAGGCGATCTTGAACGCCAGATCGGGGCCTTCGTCGAATACTACAACAACCGGCGCTACCACGAGAGCCTGAACAACGTCACACCAGTCGACGTCTACTTCGGCCGCGACAAAGCAATTCTCAGAGAAAGGGAAAAGATTAAGAAAAACACAATCAAACAACGCCGCTTGCAACATCAGAAACAAGCCGCATAATCAATCACACAAACGAGCCAGAGACTCCAATGCTCAAACCACTCTGATGTCCCATTTTATATGACGACGGACATTGAGACCCGTTCCATCAACTCGTCGAGACGCGCCTTGAACGTGGGAAGGGGAAAGTCGTCAGCCGAGAACGGGATTTGGCTGCCGGCGGCTTTCGTCGCCTGAAGTGCATCATCGATTTCCTGCAAATCCTCTTGCGTCAGCTGATAGAGCCAGCGCGGATCATCCTGCACGTCCGGGCCCACCCAGGCGTCCGTCGTCGTGATCTTTTCGCGGATGATTTCAACCATGTTTGTTGTTCCTGAGCCTTCATTCGGACCATTTGGGATTGGGAGACAAAATCTATCGGGAACCGTAGCCAAGACGCAAACGGAAGGAATTAAATTCTCTTTCACGAAAAAAATGTCGTTTTGTGAATTTGTCAGGACAAATGCCCTTGCCTTCGGCTGATCTCGCTGCCATCGTTCCGCCATCAAATATCCGTCCGTACATCTGTGCGGTTCGGGCTAATTCTTGGCGTTAAGTCACATCATATAAAATTCCGATCTGGGAGGGATTTATGAAACTCGTAACAACTCTTATTGCTGCGGCCAGTGTGGTTGCACTTACGTCTGCGGTGCAGGCGCAGGAATCCTATCGTATCGGCGGTGGCCCCGCCGGCGGTGGTTGGCATCCGTCGGTGAGTGCCGGCGCACAGATGCTGAACTCTGAAGTTGGCGACAAGTTCAAGTTCAACTATTCGCCCTCGAACGGTTCGGTCGATAACGTCCGCCGTACCGCCTACGGCAAGTTCGACACGGCCTGGGGTCATGTCGGTCAGGTCTTCCAGGCCTGGAATGGTGTTGGCCTCTTCAAGGAAGACGGCAAGCTTCAGGATTTCCGCATCATCGCGAACGTGCGTAAGCAGTCGCAGATCATTGCGGTTCTCGCCGACAGCCCGATCAAGTCCTACTCGGACATGAAGGGCAAGATCGTGAACCTGCTGAACAAGGGTTCGGGTTCGAACGTCAACTGCCGCAACATCATGGAAGGTGCCGGTATCATTGGTGATATCGAAACCCGCAACCTCGGTTTCTCGGACTCCGCGCGTGCGCTCGGCGATCGTCAGATCGACGTGTTCTGCTCGGCTGGTGCGCCGTTCCTGATCCCGGCGCTGACCCAGCTGTCGATCACCAAGCCGGTGCGTTACATCAGCCTGACGGCTGAAGAGCAGGCTGCGGTTATCAAGAAAAGCCCGTTCTATGCCGCTATCACCATTCCGGTGCAGGCCGACGTGAAGGGCATGACCGATCCGGCGCGTTCGATCGCTTATGACGTGTACTGGCTCGCCAACAAGTCCATGTCGGATGCGGCCATTACAGCGATGCTGGAAACGACGGCTGATCCTGCAAACCTGCAGAAGCTTGCTGCCGTTGCCGGTTACTGGAAGACCCTGAACGGCAACTTCGAGAACCTCAAGGCGCTCGGTATTCCGCTGCATCCGGCGGCCGAGGCCTATTGGAAGGGCCGTGGCTTCGAAACCGCAGGTGTTCCGGTCAAGGCTTTCTAATCCGGAAGACCTCACGCATTAACATGTGAGTGAATGCTGCAAGGCGCGGAGAGGAGACAATCTTCTTCGCGCCTTGTCTGCATGCGTCACCAATTTTTCAAGTACGGGCGGCAAAGCCTCGGGGGCTCAGACGATGGCCATCACCACACTTTCAGTATTGACCAAGGTCGGGATCATCGCCGACGAGATGACGCCGCCTCGAAGTCTGGCCGGTATTGTGCGTCCGATCTTCTCGGTTGTTGCCGTCGCCTACGCCTATTTCTTCATTCACATTTCCTTCTTCGGCCCGCCGGTCGAGGAGGTTTTCCGCGGGACTTTTGTGCTCGGGGTCGCCGTGATGTCGCTCCTGGCGTTCAAGAACCGGCATGCCTCGTTCCGCAAGAAGGTCGTCTGGCTCGATGAGATGTTTGCGATCATCAATCTGGCCATGCTCGGCGCCGCGATCGCCATCTGGATCCATTGGCAGGTCGGCGATCATCCCGCACGCTGGTTCCGCTATTTCAACGACGATGTCCGGATGATCGGGTTCGTCGGTGCCGCACTTGGCATTGCCCTGTACTTCTTTGAGGGTTATCGCGAAAAACGTGGTGACGGTTTCACCATTTCCGATGTGCTGTTTCTCGTCTGCATCGTCATTTCGGTTCTTTGGTGGGTCGAGAACGTGCAGGAACTGCGCGTGGCCACCGGACGCCCCATTCCGGCTCTGCTGTTCATCTACTCGGTGATGATGGTCGCGGTGAGCTTCGAGATCGCAAGGCGTATCGTCGGCCCGCTGATTCCGTTGCTCGGCTTCCTGTTCTTTATTTATTCGTTCGAGGATATTGGCCAGGCGATGCCCGGGCTGCTCAATCATCCCGGCTACCAGGCCGAGGAGGTCATGGACTTCCTGATCGCCTCGACGGAAGGCATGTTCGGCCTCATTACCAACGTGTTTGCCACGTTCATCGTGATCTTCGTCATCCTGGGTGCGTTCCTCGAGAAGACCGGACTCGGCGCCGTAATCATCAACACCGCCTACCGGCTGACGGGTGCGAAGACCGGTGGGCCGGGTCTCGCCGCCGTCGTGAGCTCGGGCCTTTTCGGCATGATCTCGGGTTCGGGCGTGGCCAACGTGATGACCACGGGTACCCTGACCATCCCGCTGATGAAGCGCGTCGGTTACAGGCCCGCCTTTGCCGGCGGTGTCGAGGCGGCCGCGTCCACGGGCGGTGCGTATATGCCGCCCATCATGGGTGCCGGTGCCTTCCTGCTCGCGGAGCTGACCGAGACTCCCTATTTCGACATCGTCAAGATCGCGGTGATTCCGGCCATTCTCTACTATCTGTCGGTCGGCCTGATCGTTTATTTCCGTGCCAAGGCTGACAAGTTGCACGGCGTGCCGGTGGAGGAATTGCCGCGCTGGCTCGACATCGTGCCGCGCTTGCACCTCCTGTTGCCGATTCCGGCGATGGTTTTCTTCCTGGTGATCGGCGATTCGCCCTTCCTGGCTGCGGCCAAGACGATCCTTTTGATCCTCATGCTGAAGCTGGTCGATCTGCTGGTCTCGATCCCGACGGTGAAGTCGAGGACGTCCTGGAAGCCCTATTTGCTGATTTCCGTCGTCGCGGGTGTGCTCGTGTTTTTCTTCGGCATGAAAGTCGGCGCGCCGTTCAGCTGGTTCGTTGAGGACTATGTGGGTATCGGCTTCGGGGACGCCGCCTACTGGGTGGTGTTCACGTTCATCGTGCTGAAGCTCGGTGAGATTCTCATCTATGGTCGTGACGAAGCGTTGGCGGCCGAGCAGGCCAAGCAGCCGACGAATGAGAACATGATCGGCGTCAACATGGACGAGAAGCCGATGACCGGTCTTGTCGATGTGCTGGTCGAGATGGTGCGGACCATCTGGGTGTCGCTTGAGGCGGGTGCGCGGAACACGCTGGTGGTGAGCTGTATCGCCGGTGTGCTGGGCATTCTCCTGTCCGCGGCGACCAAGACCGACCTGCCGAGCACCATCGGCGGCGTCCTGATCTCGGCGAGTGGCGGTATCCTGCCGATCACCATCGTTCTGATCATCATTGCCGGATACATCATCGGCATGGGGCTGCCGATCGTCGCAAGCTATGTCTTGCTGGCGATCTTCTCGGTCGGCGCGCTGGTCGAGCTGGGCGTACCCAGTCTGGCCGCGCACATGATCAGCTACTGGGTTGCGGTGGTGAGTGCCGTCACACCGCCGGTGGCGTTGGCGGCGTTCGCCGCCAGCTCGATATCCCAGTCGGACCCCGTGGCAACGGGGAACCAGGCCTTCAAGATGGCCTCGACGATCCTGATCATGCCGTTCCTGTTCGTCTACACGCCATTGCTGCTCGACGGGACGACCATCGAGATCGCGATCACGGCGGCGGCCTGTATCTTCGGTGTCGTCGGTTGGGCGATCTTCCTGGAAGGGTTCGGCACCGGTCGCCTGATCCGCCCGTTGGCGGGTCTCGTGGCTGCATGTCTGCTGTTGCCGACCGGCGCCATCGTTTCGCTCATCTTTGGGCTCGACAGCCAGCTGTTGCATGAACTCTATGCCGTCGGTGCGGTGTTGACCGTGATCCTGCTGGTGATGCTCTGGCGCGACAAGTCGTTCGCATCTGACGGGTAGAGGTGTAACGCGCGCCGGGCGGATATGCGTCGACAGGCGTTGTGCCGTTGGCGAAGGCTGACTAAGAATCTTGACGTGAAACAACCACGAACGATCCCGGGACAAGGGATCGATAGAACATTCAAGGGAACGATGACATGGCGAAAATGACCGGTGCACAGGTGATGGCCGATATGCTCAAGGGCTACGGGGTCACCCATATCTTTAATGTCCCGGCAGTGTTGCGCACCACCATGGTGGAGCTCGAAAAGCGCACGGATATCAAGCGTTTACATGTCCATTCCGAGGCCACCGCGGCCTATATGGCGGACGGTTATGCCCGCGCCAGCGGCAAGCCCGGCATCTGCATGGCGCAGGTGATTGGCGCTCTGAACCTTGCCGCCGGCCTGCGAGATCCGTATCTCGCCAAGGCGCCGGTGATTGCCATGACTGGTGGCCGCGACCCCAAAACCAAGTTCCGCAACGTGTACCAGGAGATCGATGACGTCCCGGCTTTCGAGCCGGTGACCAAATTCAACGCAACCGTGGATGATGTTTCCCGCTTTCCGGACATGATCCGGCAGGCGTTCCGTGCGGCAACATCGGGCACGCCCGGTCCCGTACATCTCCAGTTCCGCGGCAATGAAGGCCAGATCGACGCCGAAGAGGCCGATATGGAGCCGCTGATCGAAGAGGCTTTCGCGCAGCTGCCGGCCTATCGGCCGGAGCCGTCCGAGGAGTCTCTGCGCGCGGCCATGGCCGCGATCGAGGCTGCCGATCGTCCGGTGATCGTCGCGGGCGGTGGTGTACGCGCGTCCGGCGCCCAGGCCGACGTGGTCGCACTGGCCGAGCGGCTGAACATCCCGGTCGCGACGTCGCTCAACGGCAAGGACACGATCCCCGCCACACACCCGTTGTCGGTGGGTGTCGTCGGCACCTATTCGCGCGAGAGTGCGAACATCATCGTCAACGAGGCCGACCTGGTCATCTACATCGGTTCGTCGACGGGCGGCATGGTGAGCCATTTCTGGGCCGTGCCCGAGATCGGCCGCAAGGTCGTGCATATCGACATCGAACCGACGGAAATCGGTCGCAACTATCCGGTTGTCGCCGGCGTGCAGGGTGACGCGAAGGTCGCCGTGACGAAAATGCTGGCGATGACCAATGCCGAATCCGCCGGCCGGCGCACCGGCTGGGCCGCGCGCGCCGCCGAGGCGGACCAGCAATGGCGGGACAAATTCAACGACCTGCTGACATCCGATGCCGAACCCATGCGCCCCGAGCGCATGTGCAAGGAATTGTCGGACCATCTGCCGAGCGACGCGATCGTCGTCGCCGACACCGGCCATACCGGCATGTGGATGGGCGGCATGTTCGATCTGACGTCGCCGGACCAGAGCTACATGCGCTCCGCCGGCCATCTGGGCTGGGCCTTCTCCGCGGCGCTCGGCGCCAAGTGCGGCGTGCCCGACCGCCCGGTCTTCTGTTTCACCGGCGATGCGGGCTTCTGGTACCACATCGGCGATGTTGAAACGGCGGCGCGCTGGGGCATCAACACGGTCACGCTGGTCAACAACAACTCCTCGGGCAACCAGTCCAAGCGCGGGTTCGATCGCGTCTATGGCGGCGAGCAGACCGACGAGGCGCGCAAGCTGTGGCAGTTCACCGATGTGAACTTCGCCCGGATCGCCGAGGAGATGGGTGCGGTCGGTATTCGTGTCGAGAAGCCGGGCGAGGTCGCAGGCGCGATCCAGCAGGCATTCGAGGCGGCCAAGACACGACCGGTTATCCTTGATGTCACCAGTGACCTGAACGCGCTGGCGCCGCTCGCGGTGAGTTGAGCCGGGGCGCGGGCGCGCGATGGGGATCATTCTCTATGATCTTGTAGGTCAGGAGGACCGGCGGTTCAGCTCGAACTGCTGCAAGACGGCCTATGCGCTTGCGCATAAGGGGTTGGCGTTCGAGACGGCCCCGACCCGATTCACCGAGATCACGCAAATAGGCGACGGATCCTTCAAGACGATTCCCGTGATCCAGGATGGCGACCGATGGATCGGCGACAGCTGGGACATCGCGTTATATCTGGAAGAGACTTACGCCGACCGGCCGTCGCTGTTCGGCGGGCCTGCCGGGATCGAATACGCCCGCTTCTATGCCCATTGGAATGCGAGCCGGATCCATCCGTTTGTGATGACCATGATCGTGCATGACATATACGAGCGGCTCGATCCGGCTGATCAGCCCTATTTCCGGGAGAGCCGGACGAAGCGGCTGGGCCGGCCGCTCGACGAGGTGGTGAAAGGCCGGGAGGACCGGTTGCCGGAGCTGCGGTCCCGGCTCGAACCGTTGCGGCTTGTTGTATCCGAGCAGCCGTTCCTGGGCGGACAGGAGCCGAAATACGCGGATTATTTCGCCATGTCGCCGTTCATCTGGGGTCGGCGAATGAGCCCGTTTGCGCTGGTGGAGCCCGATGATCCTGTGCACGGTTGGGTGCACAGATGTCTCGATCTTTATGACGGGCTTTTGAGGCACAATACGGACTACGATTGGTAACGGTACGGCAACGGGATATGGAGTTTCGGACATGACGGATACACCGTTCAAGCTGGCGACGGTTCAAGCGCAACGCGCACCCTTCGTGATGATGGTTGTCGACGATCAGGGCTGGGTGCTCGATGATCTGTACAAGGCGTGGCGCCAGGGCAAACGCGGCGGCGCGCTGCTCGGCGTCAGCAGCATCCGGCTTCTGCTGGATGACTGGGATGCGAACTTCGACGCGCTCTGTGGGATGGCGGAATTTGCGGCCGCAGGAAATGCCGGGCCGGATATCGCGGTTGATAGGGGAGAGGTTCGCTATCTCCCGCCGATCCTTAGTCCGGGCAAGATGATGTATGCGGCCGCCAACTATGGCGGGCACATCCGCGAGATGGTCGAGGCGGGCACGGCCAAGACCGATGAAGAACGCGACAACATGCTCGATCGGGACAAAGGCCGGGTGCGCCCTTATTCGTTCCTGAAGGCGGCGAGCTGTCTGTCGGGTGCCTATGACGACATCGTCATTCCGCCCGACACCACCAAGGTGGATTGGGAAGTCGAACTCGCCCTGGCGATCAGCCGCTCGGGCAAGCGGATTTCGCCCGATAACGCGATGGACCATGTCGCCGGATTCATGACGACCAACGACGTGTCCGCGCGTGACTGGAACATGCGCGAGGACTGGCCGACGTTGCGCACGGACTGGTTCGGCGGCAAGAGCCACGACACGTTCGCACCCATGGGCCCGTATTTCGTGCCACGTGCATTCGTGCCGGACTACCGCAACCTGCGCCTGACCCTGAAAGTCAGTGGCGAGACCAAGCAGGACGGTGTGGCCGGCGATATGGTGTTTTCGGTGGAGGAACAGATTGCCCATTGTTCGACGCTGATCACGCTGAACCCGGGGGATATTGTTTCGACCGGTACGCCCGAAGGCGTCGGCCACGCCGCCGGCACCTATTTGAAGGCGGGGGATGTGGTGGAAACCGAGGTTGAAGGACTGGGCGCCCAGCGCAACAATGTCGTGGCCGAAGCCGTCGACCAGTAAAAGGAGGCCAGCCATGGCAAACGCAGAAATCGTCGATCTATATCCCAGCGTTCAGGACCAGGTGTCGCCCGAAGAATGGGCAACGCGGGTCGATCTCGCCGCCTGCTACCGGCTCGCCGATCTCTACGGCATGACCGACATGACGCGAACCCATATTTCGGCGCGGGTGCCCGGGGAGGAAACATTCCTGCTCAACCCCTATGGGTTGATGTTCAACGAGATCACCGCGTCGAGCCTGATCAAGACCGACCTCGACGGCAACGAGATCGAGAATAACGGCCCCTACAAGATCAACCGGGCCGGCTTCACGATCCACAGCGCCGTTCATGCCGCACGCCCGGAAATCGCCTGCGTGATGCACACCCATTCGGATGCGGGGATGGCCCTGTCGGCGATGAAATGCGGATTGCTGTTCATCACCCAGCACTCGATGCGCTTCTACAACCGGATCTCGTATCACGACTATGAAGGACCGGCGCTCGATCTGGATGAGCGTGCGCGGCTGACGGATGATCTGGGCGACAACCTTGCCATGGTCCTGCGCAACCACGGGTTTCTCGCCGCCGGCGGGTCGATCTCCGAGGCATTCTCGGTGATGTTCTATCTTGAGAAATGCGCCAAGAGCCAGATTCAGGCGCTTTCAGCGGGCGGTCCCGACGCGCTGGTATACCCGTCGCCAGAGGTTTGCGAGCAATCGGCGCAACTGTTCGAGAATGCGCTGCCGGTCGCCACGCGTGACTGGGCGGGCCATTTGCGCCGCCTCGATGCGTTGGACCCGAGTTATCTCACCTAGTTTGGGGGCGTCGAAAGTTATCGACGGCGCGCACCCAGTCGCCTAAAACCCTCCGGTTTCCATCACACATTGAAACCTAGATGCCTCGCAATCTCGGCTCCACATTGTTGCGGCTGTTTATCCTGTCCCTGGTGATCGGGCTTGTCCTGTCGGCATTCGATATCCGGCCGGAATCGCTGCTAGGTGCCGTGGGCGGGACCGTCGAGAGTATTTTCAATGTGATTGCGGACACCGTGGAGTGGGCCGTACCGTTTGTCCTGATCGGCGCGGTGGTGGTGATCCCGATCTGGCTGATTTTGGCCGCGATCAGAATTGCGCGGCGACGATAACAGGAATTCAGAAACAAACTGGTTCGCGAGCGTGGGGAGGCGCGCAGCCAGGAATTTGAACCAGGAGTAAGCACAATGAACAACGAAGACATTCAGAACCTGCTCGAGCAGGTCTACGCCGTACTGGTGAGCTATGGGCTAAACGTGCTCGGCGCACTGGCCATCATCATCATCGGCTTCATGGTTGCCGGGTGGGCGCACCGTTCGCTGGAACGCACCTTGAGTCGCAGCGGCCGCGTTGATGCAACGCTTGTCCGGTTCTTCGGCAGCCTCCTGCGCTACGCGATCATCGCCTTTGTCATTATCGCAGCACTGCAGCAATTCGGCGTGCAGGCGACCAGCCTTGTGGCCGTCTTCGGTGCCGCGGGCCTGGCCATTGGTCTCGCATTACAGGGCACGCTCAGCAATGTCGCGGCCGGCGTAATGCTGTTGTTGTTCCGGCCCTTCAAGATTGGTGAATTCGTCACCGCGGGCGGCCAGACGGGCACGGTCAAGGAAATCGGCCTCTTCACCACGGAAATGGCGACTGGCGACAATGTGAAGATCATCATCCCGAACGGCCAGATCTGGGGTTCCGCGATCCAGAACTTCAGCGCCAATCCGACCCGTCGTGTCGATCTGATGATGGGCATCGACTATGGCGACAACATCGACACCGCCATCGCGACCATCAACCGGGTGATCGGCGAGGAAAGCCGGGCTCTCAAGGACCCGGAATCGGTTGTCGCCGTCGCCGAACTGGCCGACAGTTCGGTCAACATCGTGGTCCGCGTCTGGGTCAATTCCGGCGATTACTGGGGCGTGCGCTGGGACCTCATGAAGACCCTCAAGGAACAGCTCGAGGCGGACGGCATTTCCATTCCGTTCCCCCAGCAGACTGTCCACCACGTCAACGCCGCCGAGTAACGGCCGAAGATGCGCGCGGCGGTCCTTTCAAAGGCAGGTATCGACAATCTGTCGGTTGTCGACCTGCCGGACCCCGAACCGGGCCCGGGCGAGGTTCTTGTCCGGGTGCGGGCCGCGACGCTCAACTACCGCGACCTGCTGACCGTCGAGGGCGGCTACGGCTCGCGCCAGCGCACAGAAAACCTGATCCCCGTGTCCGACGGTGCGGGCGAAGTGGTGGCGGTCGGCACCGGCGTCACTCGGTTCAATACGGGTGACCGGGTTGTTGCCAACTTTTTCCAGGAATGGCTGTCGGGCGAGCCCGACGAGGCCAGGCTCCATTCGGGGTTGGGTGGGCTGATCGACGGGATGGCCTGCGAGTTGCGGGTTTTGCGGGAGTACGGCCTCTGTCACACGCCAGCTCACCTCACCGATGCGGAGGCGGCGGCGTTGCCGTGCGCGGGGCTGACCGCGTGGAGCGCTGTGTTCGACCAGGGTGGTGTGAAACCGGGAGACCTTGTGCTGACCCAGGGTTCCGGCGGGGTTTCGGCGTTTGCGCTCCAGTTTGCCAAGATGGCGGGGGCCGAGGTCATCTCCACCTCCTCGTCCGACGAGAAACTCCGGAAACTGGGCGAGCTCGGTAGTGATCACTTGATAAATTACGTCGAGACGCCCGAATGGGCGCGGCCGGCCCGCGAGATTTCCGGCGGTCGCGGGCTCGACCTCGTGGTCGAGGTCGGCGGGGCAGGGACGCTGGAGCAATCCATCAAGGCGGTTCGTCTGGGCGGTGCGGTGATGCTGATCGGCGTGCTGTCGGGCGCCAATCATGAATTCCGGCTGCCCCTGGTCGTGACCCGCAAGGTCAGGCTTGAGGGCGTGACCTGCGGTTCGCGCGAGCAGTTCGAGGCGATGCTCCGCGCAATTGATCAGAACGGCCTTAAGCCCGCACTGGATGACCAGCGTTTCAGCCTCGACACGCTTCCCGACGCGATGGCCCATCTGCGTGAAGGTCGCCATTTCGGCAAGGTTGTTGTCGAAATCTGACAATCGCCCCCATGGCGAGGTATTTCCCGCCAAAAGCGGTTGCCTTCGGCCCCGTTTTCGCGAATGCTGATCCCCACGGAAAAGCCGATTCTGGCGCGAACTCCTGTTTGCCGCGCGGAACGAAAAAATTGAGGGGAAGCATGAAAAAATACCTGATCGCCGCTGGTGCCCTGCTGTCCATGTCGACGCCCGCCCTGGCGCATCATCCGCTCGCCGGCATGCCGATGGAGACGTTCGCCCATGGTGTCCTGTCGGGCATCGGCCACCCGATCCTTGGCTTCGATCATCTCTTCTTCATCGCCCTGGTCGGCATCGCGGCGCTCTACACCGGCCGCCGTTTCGCCGCACCCGCGACCTATATCGTCGCGATGCTGGTCGGCACCCTGGTGATGAGCCTCGGCCTGGCCCTGCCGGCAACGGAAATCGTCATCGGCCTGTCGCTGCTGGTCCTCGGCGGGTTCGTCCTGTCGGGCCGCGCGATGGGCATCGGCCCGGCGGTGGTGTTGTTCACCCTGTTCGGCCTGTTTCATGGTTCGGCCTTCGGCGGCTCGATCGCGGCCCAGGAGGCCGGTGTCGGCAACGCTGTCCTGATCGGTTACCTGATCGGCCTCGGTGTTACACAATATCTCGTCGCGATGGCGGCCGGCTGGATCGTTGGCACGGCCCTGAAGGCCACCGAAGCGAGCGCCGTTCAGGCGCGTATCGCCGGTGCGGTTGTCGCCGGTGTCGGCGTGTTCCTGACGCTGGAGAATGCCGAGGGAATGCTGTTCCAGGCCATGGGCTGGGTCGTCTGAGCCGCCACTGAACACCTGAATTTGAAGAAGGCGCGGGCGCAAGCCGGCGCCTTTTTTCGGTAAAAGTAGACGCAAATCAACGACGGTGAATGTCAGATGAGCCTTTACGAAGATTCGAAACTCCCGGTCCGTGCGGACCTTGAGGCCGCCCACCAGGCCCAGTTCGACAGGTTCGGGCAGACCGGCACCTGGGGCAGTGGCGCGCAACGCATTGCGGTGATTTCGGCCGCCCGGCAGGCGGGAATCGACGCCGGGGTGCTGGAAGCACCCGAGGACGGCGGCGCGACGAGCGATGTGGAACTGCCCAAGGTGGTGCAGGACATCATTGCCACGGTCGCGGTATCGCCCAAGGATGTGGATCTGGAATTCTACGACGCAGCGCTGGCCACCGGCCTGAGCGATGCGGAATACACAGAGATCGTCGGGCTGGTGTCCTTCATCACAAATCTGGACGTGTTCGCGCGCGGCATCGGGGTTCCGCTGCGGCCGCTGCCGGAACCGCAACCGGGCGAGCCGTCACGGGTGCGCCCGCCCGAGGCTGTCCAGGAACAGGCCTTCGTGCCGACGATCCCGAACCCGCCCGAGGGCGGCGAGGTGGCCAAAGCCATGTACGGGCCGTTCAAGCCCTACATCATGCGGGCCATGAGCCTGGTGCCGGAAGAGTTTGCGGACCATATCGCGCTGGAGCGTGCCCAGTATCTGCCGCTTGAAAAGGTCATGGAGTTCGACTTCAACCATCATGACGGGCTGACCCGGCCCCAGGCGGAGGTCGTCGCCGGGCGGGTATCAGCGCTCAACGACTGCTTTTACTGAACCACCGGGCATGCCCGGTTCCTCCGTGAGAGTGGACAAGCGACAAACCTGAACGTGAACCCCGAGGCGCTGGTGCGCCCGGAACTGGATACCGGCGTACCCCATGGCGACCTGCTGCTGGTCTTCGCCGAGGCGATCATCGGCACCGACCGGGCCGCACTCGACGCGGTCCGCGCGGCGTTGATCGAGGCGCTCGGCCCGGAAGCGATCGCCGGTGCATCCGCGATCGCGGGCAACTTCACCAAGAATGACCGGGTCGCCAACGCGCTCGGCATTCCCGTGGACCCGCCGGTGCTGCAGGGAACCGAGGAGCTACGCGAACAGCTCGGCCTCAACGACTACGCGTCGGCCCAGAACACGTTCCGGCACATGTAGGGCGAGCTTGCACCCTTCGAGACGATCGCTGCGCGAACTCCTCAGGGTGAGGCATCTACATTTTCCCTCATGCTGAGGAGCCGTCGTAGACGGCGTCTCGAAGCACGTTTGCCCTGATCGGCGCACCCCTTCGAGACGCTCGCGCTGCTCGCTCCTCAGGGTGACGGGTGTTGGCGGGCCTACCGCGCGCCGGACACGTTGACCTTGGTGCCCGCGATGTAGGACGCGTCGTCCGACAGCAGGAACAGGATCGTGTTGGCGACTTCCGGCGCCTGGCCCACACGCTTCATGGGCAGGTTCGGGCCTACCGCCTCGACCCGGCCTTCCGGCTGGATCTCGGTGTCGATGACCCCCGGGCTGACCGCGTTCACGCGGATGCCCTCGGCGGCGACTTCCTGGGCCATACCCCAGTTCATGGAATCGATGGCACCCTTGGAAGCCGCGTAGGGGACGTTCACGCCCGCACCGCCCAGATGGGAGGCCGCCGACGACAGGTTGACGATGGCACCACCCTTGCCGCCATGCTTGGTGGACATGCGCTTGATGGCCTCGCGGCAGCAAATCATCGTCGAGGTGATGTTGAGGGTCCAGAGTTCCTCGAGCGCGTTCCAGTCATCGAGCTCGTCGACGCGGGCATAGGGGCCGACGATACCGGCACTGTTGACCAGATGTGTCACCGTGCCGAGTTCCTTGTCCACGGTCTCGAACATCCGGTTGATGCCGGCTTCCTTGGTGATGTCGGCCTGGACGGCAAGTGCCTTCGCCCCGGCGGCCTCGCACGCGGCGACGACCTGGTCGGCGCGTTCCTTGTTGCCCACGTAGTTGACGCAGATGGCCTCATAGCCCGCTTCGGCGGCCCCGATGCAGGTGGCCGCACCTAGGCCCCGGCTACCGCCGGTCACGATCAATACTCTCGACATGGAACTTCCCCCGGGTTGGTCTTTTTTGCTGTTCCCTCATGCATAGCGATTTGGCGCACCCGGTTCAATCGCGCCCTTTGCGATGGGGCCATCTGTGCGGCACAATCCGGGCAGAGAACAACAAAATCATGCAAGGTACGGAGACGATGGCCGAAGACGATCTCAAGAGTTTCGACGTGGTGTTTGAGTGTGATGCCAGCGGTGTGGGCAAGATGCGCTGCGAGATGGATGTGCGCCTCGTCGTGCCCGAAACCATCGAATGGGATATGGCGTCGGACGAACACGGCTATCACGGCGGCGACGGTTCGGCACCGCTGCCCATTGCCTATTTCACCGCCGGGCTGACGTCGTGCCTGATGACCCAGATGCGCGCCTTCGCCAAGCGCCTGCGGATCGACATCGCCAACCCGAAGATCTCGTGCCGCTGCGAGTGGGTGGCGACCCAGCGGGGCCGCGAGCCTTATGAGTCCGCGCCCAAGGGCATCTACATGGACATCATGATGGACTGTGAGGCACCGCTCGAAGACCAGCTGCGCCTGATCGAGGCGGCCAAGAAGGGCTGCTTCATCGAGGCCATGCTCACACCCCAGAACAACATCGTCCACCGCCTCCGCACCGCCGACGGCTGGGTGGATTGCTGACGGTTGCTCTTGATCGTCATGCCCGCGAAGGCGGGCATCCATAGACGCCGATGTATGCCCTGGCACCCGCCTGTGTTTATGGGTTCCCGCCTTCGCGGGAACGACGACACGACAGGTGTTTGCTAGACTCGCGGCGAACCCAACACCGGATGACGTGAATGCTCAAATTCTCCTCCTGCATCATGATGATGTTCCCCGATCTGCCATTGCCCGAACGCATCACGGCGGCGGCCGATGCGGGCTTTCCCGGCGTCGAGATCCAGCGCCCCTATGACCAGGACCTGACCGAGCTGTCCAAGCGCCTGGAACGGGCCGGGGTGGAATGCACGCTCCTCAACACGCCCTATGGCGAAACTGACGCCACGAAGTTCGGCCGCGCGGCGATCCCGGGCGAGGAGGCGGCGTTCGCCGATGACCTCAAGCTCGCCATGGACAGTGCGGAGGCCCTGGGCTGCACGCGCATCCACGTCATGTCCGGAACCATGTCCGCCGACGCCGATCCGCTGGCCCATCGCCAGACGCTGCTGTCGAACCTGCGCGCGGGCGCGGTGGCGGCCTCGGCGCGGGGCATGACACTCCACATTGAGCCCCTGAACCTGACCGACAACCCGGGGTACTTCCTGATCGGCCAGGCCATGGGCCATTCGATCGTGGAGGAGGCCGGGATGGACAATGTGAAGGTGCAGTTCGACCTGTATCACGCCCAGATGTCGGAGGGGTTCATCGCCGACAAGATCGAGCGTTACCTCGCCAAGTCCGGCTATGTGCAGTTCGCCGGCGTGCCCGGCCGCCACGAGCCCGACGATGGTGAAATGAACTACGACTTCCTGTTCGCGATGCTCGAGGCCGCCGGCTACGACGGCTGGGTGGGCGCTGAGTACAAGCCCCGCGGCGACACGCTGGCCGGGCTCGGCTGGGCGAAGGCGTACGGGATCGGGTAGCCGCGTCCTACTTATCCGGCGTCCACAGGATATCCGTGGTCATCGAGCGCGGGTCGCGCAGCTCCCAGCGGCCCGCATCGACCCGCGCCAGGAAGTCGCCCAACTGCTGATTGAAGAGCGCCGGCTCCTCCAGGTTGATCAGGTGGCCCGAGCGCGGCAGGAGCACGAGCGCGGCCGAGCGGATGTTGCGCTTCATGAACAGGCCGACATCGAGGCAAGGGTCGTCCTCGTCGCCATTCATGATCAGTGTCGGCACCTCGAGGGCCTGCATTTCGCGCGCGAAGTCATAGAGGGACGGGCGACCGCCCTGGACGGCTCGCATGGTGTTCGCGGAGCCGGTCGTCGAATGGTCGGCGAGCTCCTTCGAGAAGGCCTCCCAGCCGCGTGGGTCCTTGTTGGCGTATTGCACCCGGGTGGGGCCGATGGCGTAGATCTTGGAGAATTCGGTCATCGTGTCGGCCTCGATCCGTGAGGCGACTTCCTTGGTTTCGTCCGCGAACTGCGCGTGCACGTCCGGGTGGGCGCCATAGCCTGCGCCCGCGACCGTCAGGGATAGCGCCCGGTCTGGGTGGCGGAACCCGAAATGCAGTGCTGCGAAACCGCCCATGGACAGGCCGACGATATGGGCCTTGTCGATGCCCAGCCCGTCGAGCACGGCGAGGATGTCGTCCACCGCCCGGAACTGGCCGTACATTGAGACGTCCTCGGGCACGTCACTGGGCGGGTAGCCCCGCGCGTTGAATGCGATCGTGCGGTAGTTGCGCGCGAAGTGGCGCAGCTGCGGTTCCCAGCTGCGGATGTCGCCGCCGAATTCATGGGCAAACACGATCGGCGTCCCGCTGCCATGTTCCTCGACCCAGAGCTTTACGCCGTCGTCGGTGGTGATGTGCGTCATCGTTTGTTCTCCTGCTTCCGATCATCCTCATGCTGAGCCTGTCGAAGTATGAGGATGCGGCCCTCTCCTTCGACAAGCTCAGGATGAGGGCTTTTTCCGGTTGTCGCCCTCGCCCTTCGACAAGCTCAGGGTGAGGGTTATTGAGAGTCTACTTCTTCTCAAGGCTCGCGATCAGCGCGTTCACCGCGTCGTCATGCTCGGGTGTGTGATGGGCGAGCGCCTGGAAGGCGGCGGCCATGTCGAGCACTGTCTCCAGGCGTGAATGCACACCCTCGCGCAGGAGCTTCTTGGACATGCGAAGCGAATGGCCCGGATTGGCGGCGATCTTGCCCGCCAGGATGTGCGCCTCGTCCATCAGGCTCTCCGGGGGCACCACGCGCGAGACCAGGCCGCATTCCAGCGCCTCGTCGGCGCCGATCATGTCGCCGGTAAACGTCATCTCGGCGGCCTTGGACATGCCCACCAGTTTGGGCAGCAAAAACGCCCCGCCGTCGCCGGAGATGATGCCCAGCTTTGCGAAGCTCTCCGCAAAGCGCGCCTTCTCCGAGGCGATGCGGATGTCGCACATACAGGCGAGATCGCAGCCCGCGCCCACAGCAGCACCATTCACGGCGGCGATGGTCGGCACTTCGAGGTTGTAGAGGGTGAGCGGGATGTTGTGGATGTCACGCTTGTAGTTGTTGCGGATCTGGTAGGGGCCGCCCTCCGACAGGCCCTTGCGGTCGCGCATGTCTTTCACATTGCCCCCGGCCGAGAACGCGCTGCCCGCGCCGGTCAGGATCACGCATTTGACGCCGTCGTCCCGGCTGATCCGGTCGGTTGCGTCCAGGAAGGCCACATACTGGCTCTCGCCCGAAAGCGGGTTGCGCGCATCGGGCTGGTTCATCGTCAGGGTGACGACCGCGCCGTCCTGTTCGTATTTCAGAAAATCGCTCATTGGTTTCCTCCCCCGGGGTTTCCCCGCAAGCATTATTCGTTGTCGCTTGCTAGCATATTTGGATGCCAGCGCTAAGCTGGATGGGCATGCTTCGAGACGCCGTCTGCAACGGCTCCGAACCATGAGGACGAGTAGTCAGGCCTCACCCTGGGGAGGTCGCATCGCGACCGTCTCGAAGGGCGAGGCCGGATCTGGGGACTGATGATGCAGGCCTTTGCCTTCGAACCTTGCGAAATGCCGCCCGGCGCTGATGCGCTGCGGGCCGAGGTGCGCGCATTCCTGGAGACCGAGGCTCCCGATATCCCTGTCCCGGCGCGCGCCCGGTCCTGGGTCGGGTTCGACTCGGAATTCTCACGCAAACTGGGTCGGCGCGGCTGGCTGGGCATGACCTGGCCCGCGCCTTTCGGCCCGGGGCGGAGCGCGCTGGAGCGTTACGTGGTGATCGAGGAGTTGCTGGCCGCCGGCGCGCCCGTGGCCGCCCACTGGATCGCCGAGCGCCAGAGCGGGCCGCTGATCCTGCGGTTCGGCACCGACGAACAACGCGAACTGCTGCTGCCGGGCATTGCGGCCGGCGAGAGCTATTTCTGCATCGGTATGAGCGAGCCGGATTCCGGCTCGGACCTGGCCTCGATCCGCTCGAAGGCCGAACCGGCCGAGGTGGGCGGCGAGAAGGGCTGGGTGGTCAACGGCCGCAAGGTCTGGACCACCTACGCCCAGCATTCCCACTACATGATCGCGCTGCTGCGCACCGGCGAGGCCGGTGAGAACCGCCACGGCGGGACAACACAATTCGTTATCGACCTAGCGTTGCCCGGTGTGACCGTCCAGCCGATCCAAAACATGATCGGCGACGAGGAATTCAACGAGGTCACCTTTGATGATGTGTTTGTGCCCGCGGGCATGCTGGTCGGCGAAGAGGGCAATGGCTGGCGCCAGGTGACGGCCGAGCTCGCCTTCGAACGCAGCGGGCCGGATCGGTTCCTCAGCGCCTTCGCGTTGCTCAAGGCCCTGGTGGACATCGCCGGGGAGAACCCGTCCGACATGGCCGCCGCCGCGCTGGGCCGGCTGCAGGCGCATCTCGGCACCTTGCGAGACATGTCCCTGTCCGTGGCCGCCCAGCTCGATGCGGGTGCGGAACCGGCGCTGGAAGCCGCATTCGTCAAGGATCTCGGGGTGATGTTCGAACAATCCATCCCGGAGATCGCCCACCAGGTGATCGGGACGTCGCCGCGAATCGACCATGGAGACGATTTCGAACGGGCCCTGGCCTATGTGCAGCAGGCTTGCGTCTCGTTCTCCCTGCGCGGCGGCACTACCGAAATCATGCGCGGGGTTATCGCCCGGGGGCTGGGGCTGCGATGAGCGCCGATATGACCGAAGAACGCGCCATGATCGCGGAGACCTGCGAGCGCCTGTTCGCCGAGCATCTCGATGCGGAAGTGTTTCGCGCGGCGGAGGCCGGCGAGTTTCCGGATGGCCTATGGAGCGCAATCACGGAGAACGGGCTGGACCGGATTCTTGTTCCGGAAGCGCAGGGGGGCAGCGAACTGGGCTGGGAGGCCGCCCACATTGTGTTGTTCGCCGCCGGCGAACACGCGGCCCCGGTACCGTTGGCCGAGACGATTGCCGCCGGCTGGTTGCTCGGGCCGGCCGGCATGCCCGACGGGATCGTGACGCTGGCCGACCCGGAGATGACGCGTGTGCCCTGGGCGCGGGACGCCGGGCATATACTGGTTTCGGATGAAGATAACGCGCTGCATTGCGTGAGCCTGGATGGCGCGACCATCACGCCGGACCGCAACATCGGCCGCGACCCGCGTGATCGCGTGTCCGTGGACAAGCTGATACAGAAGAACCTCGGGGTGGACGACATCCAGGCGGTCGGCGCGCTCGTGCGGTCCTGCCAGATGGCCGGTGCGGTCTCGGCCGTGCTCGACCTGTGCGTCGCCTACACCAACGAGCGGGTGCAGTTCGGCCGACCGATCGGGCGGTTTCAGGCGATCCAGCAGCAGCTGGCGGTGATGGCGTCTGAGGCGGCGGCGGCTGGCGTTGCGGCGCGTGCGGCGTGCCGGATGGTCGATGCCGGGGGCAATGTCATCGCGGCGGCGGCCACAGCGAAGATCCGCACGGGCGAGGCGGCGGGCAAGGCCGCCAACATCGCCCACCAGGTGCATGGCGCGATCGGCTTCACCGATGAATACCGGTTGCACCACCTGACGCGGCGGCTCTGGGCCTGGCGGTCCGAATTCGGCGCCGAGAGGGCATGGGCTGGGCTGCTGGGCCGCCTGGTGGCCGCGCGCGGCGCGGACAATCTCTGGCCGGATTTGACGGACGGCTGACAGCCGTTACAAAGTCGACGCAACTTTTGTTCCCGGGGAATTCCAATGCAATTCGTGAGTTATATCGGCGCTGACGGCGCGACATGGGGTCTCGTTGAAGGTGACGGCGTGATCGACCTCGGCGCGCGCGGTCCCCATGGCAGCCTCAGGGTCGCGATTGCCGCCGGGGAGCTGATGGCGATCGGCGCGGCGGCCCGGGGCGAAAACCCGACTGCGGCCCTGGCCAACATTACCTATCTGCCGACCATCCCCGACCCCACCCATATGTTCTGTGCCGGTAAAAACTACAAGGATCATGTCGAGGAGATGGGCTTCGAGATGCCCGACAATCTGACGCTTTTTCTCAAGGCAAACTCGACGCTGGTAGCCCATGGCGGCGCGATGATCCGGCCGAAAGTGTCGGAGTGCCTCGATTTCGAGGGTGAGATCTGTGCCGTAATCGGCCGCGAGACACGCCATGTTAGCGAGGCCGAGGCGCTGGATTGCATCGCCGGTTACACGATCATGGTCGACGGCAGCGTGCGCGATATCCAGAAGCATTCGGTTACGGCGGGGAAGAATTTCGTGGGCACCGGGCCCTTGGGCCCGGTGATGACGACGGCCGACGAGATACCCGACCCCTCGACCCTGCACGTCACCACCCGGCTGAACGGCGAGATGGTGCAGGATTGCGGGGCGGACATGCTGATCTTCGATATTCCGTATATCATCTCCTATGTGTCCCGGATCACGCCGCTGCAGCCCGGCGACGTGGTCGCGACGGGATCGCCCGCAGGTTCCGGCGCAGGCCGTGAGCCGTTGCTCTGGATGAAGGGTGGGGACAAATTGGAGGTTACCGTGCCGAAAATCGGTACGCTGGCCGTCGACATCGTCGACGAACAATAAAAACGGGGAACAGAGGCATGAAGTTCATCAGTTACAAGCTTGGCGATGGCGCGGAGACTTTCGGCCTTGTCCGCGAGGACGGGGTCGTCGATCTGGGCGCGCGCGGTCCCCACAAGACCCTGCGCGATGCGATCGCGGCGGGAGACCTGATGGCACTCGGCGAGGTGGCGATGACAGGTGAACCCGACACGGTGCTGCCGGACGTGACCTTCCTGCCGGTGATCATCGACCCGGACAAGATTCTCTGCGCCGGCCTGAACTACAAGGATCATGTGTCGGAGACCAACAACACCCTGCCGGCCGAGCTCCAGCTGTTCATGCGTTCGACCAATACGCTGGTCGGCCATTGCGCCGAGATGGAGCGGCCGAAGGTCTCGGACCACTATGATTTCGAGGGCGAGCTGACGGCGATTATCGGCAAGGGCGGGCGCCATATCAGCGAGGCTGACGCGTTGAGCCATGTCGCCGGCTACACCATCTTCATCGACGGCTCCGTGCGTGATTATCAGAAACACTCGGTCACGGCGGGGAAGAACTTCTACAGATCCGGCCCGCTGGGCCCGTGGATGGTCAGCGCGGACGAGATCCCCGATCCCGCCGCCCTGGATCTCACGACCCGGCTGAACGGCGAGGTGGTGCAGCATTCCACGACCGATATGTTGCTTTTCTCCGTGCCCTACATCATCTCCTACATCTCGCGGTTCACGCCGCTGGAGCCGGGCGACGTGATCGCGACGGGGACACCGAGCGGCGTGGGTGCGCGGCGCAACCCGCCTTTGTGGATGAAGGCGGGCGACCGGATCGAGGTCGAGATATCGAAGATCGGCACCCTTTGGGCCGATGTTGTTGACGAAAATTAGAGGCGGGAGGAACCAGCCATGACCATCACGCGTGTCGAGAAACTGATTTACGGCGTCGAGGATATGGACACCGGCGCCAATTATTACCGGGACTGGGGCGTGAACGAGGTCGAGAGTGGCCCGGAACGCACGGTCTTCAAGACCCGCACGAACCAGTTCATCGAGCTGCGTCGGGCCGACGATCCGTCCCTGCCGGGGTCGCCCGACCCGGCCAAGTCGACGCTGCGGCGCGCGGTCTGGGGTGTGGCCGATGCCGACGGCCTCAAGGAAATGGGCGAAGACCTCGCCCGTGACCGGGATGTCGTGGAGGAAGACGGCACGCTGTGTTTCGCCGACGAGAGCGGCAACGGGCTGGGGCTGACGGTCACGTCACCGACCGAGACCGACGTCGAGATCATCCCCCACAACGTCAACACGACCGAGCCGCGGATGAACGCGGTGATCAACCCCGCGGCCCAGGCGAACCCGATCCGGATCGGTCATGTGGTCTACATGATCGAGATGGTGGATCGCGAAAAGGCGGTGAGTTTCTATCTCGACCGGCTGCGCTTCCGCCTGTCGGACAGCACCAAGACCGGCGGCGATTTCATGCGCTGCGAGGGCGGGCATGATCATCACAATCTGTTCCTGATCAGCCGGGCCGACCGCAACGCCTTCGATCATGCCTCCTTCGAGGTCGAGAATTTCGACATGGTCATGATGGGCGGCAAGTTCATGAAGGATAAGGGCTGGGATCCGGATACGACCCCGGGCCGCCACATCCTCGGCTCGAACTATTACTGGTACTTCAACAACCCGGCGGGCGGGCGGACGGAGTATTTCGCCGACATGGACCGGATGGACGACAACTGGGAACCGCGTATCTGGGACGAGAGCCCGGGTTTCGCGCTGTGGACCGTCGACGACGCGACGCTTTAGCGCCTAACCGTCCAGGACGGCCAGCATCGCGTCCAGATGGGCCGCGCCGAAGGCCTTGGTGCGGGCCGGTGACCAGCCGAAGGTCTTATCGGGCCGGTCGGCATTGTCCTTGAAGGGCATCTCCAGGGTGAGCGCCAGGCAACCGAATTCTTCGGCCACCCAGTTGGAGCACAGCGTCATGTTGCCCTTGCCCGGCTTGGCGTCGGGGTAGCCGTAACTGGTCTGAAAATCGCTGCTCGCGGTCAGCAGTGCGCCTGAAAAGATTTCCTGCAGGGCCTTCTGGCGCTCGCTGAGGGACGGGATGCCCATCATCCCGGCGAGGAAGTTGTAGGGCAGGGCCTCGTCGCCATGGACGTCGAGGCAGAAATCCACCCCGGTTTCCTGCATCCGCTGGCGGACCAGAAACACCTCGGGGCTGCGGTCCATGGCGGGTTCGGACCATTCCCGGTTGAGGTTGGCGCCGGCGGCGTTGGTGCGCAGATGCCCGCGCCGCGATCCGTCCGGGTTCATGTTCGGGACGATGTGGAACACCGCGCGCTCGAGCAGCGCCTGCGCTGTTCTGTCCGAGGGCTCAAGAAGACGCGCGAGGAAGCCCTCCATCCACCACTCGGCCATGGACTCGCCGGGATGCTGGCGGGCGATGGCCCAGAAATTCTGCTTGTCGTCACCCGGTTCGCCAACCGTCAGCAGGTCCATCGCCTGGCCGTCGAGGGTCTCACCGAGGACGTTCAGCGAAACGCGATCGTCAGGTTGAGCAACCGCGATCAGGTCGGCATGGCGTTCCATCGAATAGGGCGCGAAATACGCGTACCAGACGCTGTCCGCGGCCGGCGTGTGGGCGATGGTCAGCACGCCGTTCTCATAGCTCGACGGCACCCGCACCCATGTCTCCCGGTCGCTCGAGGCGACGGCCTGATACCCCTCCCAGCCCTTGGGATAGGCCGCACCCCCGGCGTTCATGATCTTCATGGACACGGGCGTGTCCTTCGCGCCTGTCAGGCGGAAGTGGAACCACATGTAGAAGTCGGAATTATTGTCCTTTGAGATCTCCAGCCTGATGTCCCCGGGATCGGAGGCGTCCTGGCAGACGATGTTGCCGCTGTCGAAATTACTGGAGATGTGGAGGGGCATGGAAAACCTTTAGGGGATGATCTTGCGGTCGCGCAGCTTTTGCAGCTGGCGGGTGATGGTCGCCTCGCTGTCCCAGACGTTGGTCCAGCCGGCCTTGAAGATTTTCGTCAGGCTCGACATGGCGTCCATGTCGGTACCCAGCGCCATGTCGAGATAGGCCCAGTTGACGATCTCGTCCAGTGCGTAGGGCTTAAGGCCGTGTTCGGATACCATCTGCGCCCACAACGCACCCTTGTCGGCCATGGTCGCGGCGATCGGGACCGGTTGCGGGTCCGCGACCTCCATCTCGAAGAACGTCGCGATGCGCGGCCAGAGCTGGCGCCAGCGGAACAGGTCGCCGTTGGTGATGTTGAAGGCCTCGTTGGCGGCTGCCGGCGTGGACCTCTTGGCCCAGACCATGGCCTCGGCCAAGAGGTCCACGTCGATGAATTGATACAGCCGGTCGTAGAAGCTGGCGTTGCCCGGCCAGCGCAGCGGCAGGCCGAGCTCCTTCGAGATCGCGGCGTAACACGCGATGCCGGTCATCAGGTTCATGGCCGAGCCCGTGGAGAAGCCCCACACCCCGTGGGGGCGCAGCGCGGACCATGACCAGTTGGACTGCAAGGCATGACGCGCTTCCAGCCAGTCCTGCTGGGCGTGATAGAAGTTCACCGGCAGGGGGCACGGGTCGTCTTCCCGGGCCGGCGTCTTGTAGGAGCCCAGATAGGTGCCGTACCACTTCGCGCCGTGCATCAGCTGGACGTGCCGGAGAGTGGCCGTTTGCTCGAGCGCTTCCATCAGGTTCGCGAGCATCCCCACATTGACCGGGATTTCCGCCGCGACGGACGCCTGCTGGCTGTAGGCGGTGTAAAAAACATGAGTGATTTCAGGATGTTCGGCCAGTTTCGCCCGGCAATCGTCTGTATCCGTCAGGTCGACCGACAAAAACGTCGCGCGGGTCGGGAAGTCCGGCGCGCGGCGCGACAGCGCGACGATGTCCCAGTCGGGCTTGTCCTCGAGATACTCGACCAGCGCCCGGCCGGTGACGCCGAGCGCGCCGACGATGAGGGCTGTGTTCCGCGCCATCACGGGATAATCCGGTTGTCGCGCAGGCGCTGCAGCTGGTCGGTGACGGTTTCCTCGGTGTGCAGCACTTCCGTCCAGCCCGCCTGGCGGATGTTGGTCAGGCTCGACATCTGATCGAAGCCGTTGGCAAACGCGTAGTCGAGGAACGGCCAGGTGACGATGTCATCCATCGCGTATTTGCGGAGCTGGTGTTGCTCCGTGATCTCCGCCCAGACGGGTTCCTTGTCGGCCATGATGGCTTGCGTGTTTACGCTCTGGATCGGCCCGACCTCCATGTCGAAGAATTCAGCCAGCCTGGGCCACAAAAGCTTCCAGCGGGTGTAGTCACCGTTGGTGATGTTGAAGGGCTGGTTGGCCGCCCCGGGCGCGGTCGCGGCCCAGACCATGGCGCGGGCCAGCAGGGCCACGTCGACGATCTGGTAGACACTGTCGAGGAGTGCGGGGTTGCCGGGCCAGCGCAGCGGCAGGCCGAGATGTTTCGATACCGTGGCGTAGACCGCGAGCGACGTCATCATGTTCATGGCCGAGCCGACCGAAAAGCCCCAGACCCCGTGGGGGCGCAGCGCCGACCAGCTCCAGTCCTTGCCGTTTTGCCGCTCTACAAGCCAGTCCTGCTGGTCGTAATAGAAATTCGGCGGCATGTGGCGCGGGTCGTCTTCCTTGGCCGGCGTCTTGTAGGGCTTGCCGAACTGGACCCCGTACCATTTGGCCCCCTGCATCAGCTGGACATGGGCGAGGCCCTTGGCGGCGGGTTCCACCGCGTCCATCAGGTTCACCAGCATGGCGAGGTTGGGTGCCACTTCCGCGGCGAAGGTTTCGCGCGGGGCGTAGGGTGTGAAGAAGATATGGGTGACGTCAGATATATCACTAAGTGCCGACTGGGTGGCGGCCCGGTCGAGCAGGTCGACCGACACGAACGTCGCCTTGGTCTCGAAGTCCGGCGCGCGCCGGGACAGGCCGACGACCTCCCATTCCGGGCTATCTTCCAGATGCTCGACCAGCGCCCGGCCGATAACGCCCAGCGCGCCGGCGATCAATGCTTTGGCCATGGTGGCTTTCCCCTACATGCGTTGGCCGATGCGAACGCCGCGCGATAGTATCAGCGTCGACCGCGCACGGATATCGTGTTTGCGGACAGGAGATGGGCCATGCTCGAAAAATTCGCCGATATGCACCTCCAGTATCTGGGAGAGACCATCTGGGTGCCCGAGACCAAGCTGGGCGACTATATCGGCAGCGGCAACGGCACCATGACCGGCGCGGCCCTGTCGGGCGACGTCAAATGGAGCCTGTTCGAGAACCAGGCGCCCGATGTGTGCGATTTCACCCTGGTGGGGACGATCCACGACGCCGACAGTGCGGAGATATCTTTCGAGATTCTGGGTTACTCCGTGCACGAGCCGGACACGCGCACATGGCGCCTGTCAGCCGGGATCCGGTTCACGGGCGGTGAGGCCCGTGCCGGGTTGCCGCCCACGGGGATCGTCACCGGCGTGTTCGAATCCGAGAGTCAGACCCACCATTACGAATTGTTCCGGAACAGCCCTTAGCCCCGGAAACGCAGTCGTTCGGGCTTCGAATATGGCCTTTACATATTATTGATATATCAGTAAGCTTCGCCGTGAACGCAATCAACGGAGCGCCATGCCGTGGGCAAGAACCCGAACATCAGCCTGACCGACCAGGCCTATAGCCGCATCGAGGAATTGATCGTCACCCTGCAACTGCCCCCCGGGGGTGCGGTATCCGAAGGGGAGCTTTGCGCCCAGACCGGTTTCGGCCGCACCCCGGTCCGCGAGGCCCTGATGCGCCTGTCCCAGCAGCGGTTGATCAATATTCTGCCGCGCCGGGGCATGTTCGTGACCGATATCAACGTCGAGACCCAGCTCTACCTGCTGGAGCTGCGCCGGGAGGTGGAGCCGCTGATGGTCGGCCTCGCCGCGCGCCGGCGCGGGGACGAGGAACGCTTCGAATTCGGCGAGATCGCCAGCGCCATGGAAGCGGCGGCGACGGATTATGACGAGGAGGCCTTCCTGGCCCTCGATAAGGCCTTCAACGAGCTGGTCGGCCGGGCGTGCCGAAACCCGTTTGCCCAGGCGACCATGGAACAGTGGAACCCCCTGGCGCGCCGCTTCTGGTTCCAGCACCACCAGAAGGTGGGCGATCTCGCACGCATGGCCACGCTCCACGCCAATGTGGCCTGGGCGATCGGCGGCGGTGACGCGGATGCCGCGGTGGAGGCCTGTGACGACCTGATCGACTATCTGACCGGGTTCACCCGCGCCGCCCTCGACGCCGATCACGGGTGAACAACGCCGGAAACGGGCGGTTTTCGGAATATTTAATAGATATATCAGAGCAGTACTGGGGGGCCGCCACATAGGGCCTCACGGAGGATGAAACGATGGCAGACCGGAAGCTGAAATACTGGGGCTGGGGCTATGAAGACGCCGGGCTCGATCGAGACCAGACGAAAGCCCTGATGGCGACCTTCGCCGACGGTTTCGGCATTCAGCCGTCGCGCGACGGGGCCTTTCCCACCCTGGACGCCATCGAACTCCCGATATCCCGTCTCGAGGCCCCCGCGTCTCTGGATGGCGTCTGTACGGACGACAAGTTCGAGCGCGTCTATCACGCCTTCGGTCAGTCCCAGCCGGACTCGATCCGCACCTATAACGGCGATTTCGACCACGCGCCGGATATCGTGGCCTTCCCCGAGACCGAAACCCACATCGCCGAGATCTACGAGTGGGCCGGCAAGGCCGGCGCGGCCGTCATCCCCTGGGGCGCGGGCTCGTCCGTCGTCGGCGGCGTCACGTCCGATGTAGGGGCCAGGTACAACGGTACTATCTCGGTCGATATGGGCCGCATGAACAAGGTGCTGGAGGTCGACGAGGTGTCGCGGGCCGCGCGGATCCAGGGCGGCGCCCGGGGCCCCGAGCTGGAGGCCCAGCTCAAGCCCCATGGCCTGACGCTGCGCCATTTCCCCCAATCCTTCGAGCATTCGACCTTCGGTGGCTGGGTCGCCACGCGATCCGGCGGCCATTTCGCCACGCTGTATACTCATATCGACGACCTGGTGGAGGCGACGACGACCGTCACCCCCGCCGGCGACATCACGAGCCGCCGCCTGCCGGGCTCCGGCGCGGGGCCGAGCCCCGATCGTTTCGTGGCGCTCGGCAGCGAGGGCGCGCTGGGCATCATCACCGAGGGCTGGGCGCGCCTGCAGGGCCGGCCGACTTTCAAGGCCACCGCGGGTTTTCGGTTTTCAGACTTCTTCGGCGCCGCGCGTGCCGTCCGCGCCGTCTCGCAAGCCGGGCTGTTCCCGGCCAACGTCCGCATCGTCGACGGCACCGAACTGAAAGTGAACGGCGCGGGCGACGGCAGCTTCACCCTGATGGTCGTCTCCTTCGAGAGCGCCGACCACCCCGTGGACGCGTGGATGGAACGGGCCGAGCAATGCTGCATGGATCACGGTGCTGAGGCGGACGTGGAATGGCGCGATAACCCGGACGCCCACCTCCAGGGCGCGGTCGGCGCGTGGCGCACGGCCTTCATCCGCATGCCGTATAATCGGGAACAACTGACACCCAGAGGCATCATCTCCGACACCTTCGAGACGGCGATCACCTGGGACCGGTTCGAGGCGTTCTACAACGCCATCAAGGACGCCACCCAGTCGGCCATAAGAGACGTGACCGGCCATGACGGCGCGGTGTCATGCCGCTTCTCCCACGCCTACCCGGACGGCCCGGCGCCCTATTTCGCGTTCCACGCGCCGGGCGACGACGACGGCCGGGCGATGCTGGCCCAGTGGCAGGAGATCAAGACCCGCTGCTCCGACGCGCTGATCGCCCACGGCGGCACCATCACCCACCACCACGCCGTGGGGCGCGACCACCAGAAATGGTACGAGCAGCAACGCCCGGCGCTGTTCGGGGATGTGGTGGCGGACGCGAAGAAGCGGCTGGACCCGGAGGGCGTGCTGAACCCGGGGGTTATTGTGGGGAAAAGTAAATGACCAAACACATCGGAACCTGGGAACTCGTCCGGGTCGAGGCCGTCGACGGGTCCGGCGCGCCGGTCGTCCCCGCACCTTACGGCGGCGAGGGGAATTACATCGGCCGGGTCGTGCTCACGGCCGACCGCCTTTCGTCCACTATCACCGATGCCCGGCCGGTTATTCCCGACGGGGAGGCGCGCGAATATTCCTGCTACACCGGCCTCTACAACTTCGACGGGGAGACCCTCGTCACGACGGTCGATCAATGCTCTGACCCGGCCCGCATGGGCACGGAGCAGGTCCGCGACGTGACCTTCGAGGGGGACCTGATGGTGCTCCGCCCGCCGCTCCAGCCCTATGGCGACCGGCCGGCCGAGCGGCGCACCCTGTGGTGGCGGAAGATCTCGGACGTCTGAGGTTTGCGCCGGCCGAATGGCTCGGTCCCGCCCGCCGGGACTCCCAATTCCCGCCCTCGCAAGGCAAACTGCGGGCTTCCATTTCCAGCCGAAGAACCCACTCCCATGCCCAAGCCCATCCACATCAACCTGTTCATCCAGTCCCGCGGCCATCACGAGACGGCGTGGGACCATCCCGGTGCGGACCCGCGCTCCCTGATGGACATCTCCTACTATGTCGATCTCGCCAAGCAGGCCGAGGCGGCGAAGCTCGATTCCATCTTCTTCGCCGACGTTTTGATGATGACCAACGACGCCATGGAGTCCGGCCGCTTCTGGCCCGACCCGGTCATCATGCTGGCGGCCATCGCCATGGAGACCGAGCATGTGGGGCTGGTGGCGACGGGGTCGTGCACCTATTCCGAGCCCTACAACCTGGCGCGCCAGTTCGCGTCGATCGACCACATCTCCGGCGGCCGGGCGGCGTGGAACATCGTCACCACCTGGGTCGAGGCGGTCGCGGCCAATTACGGGCGCGAGCACACCGCCCATGGCGACCGCTACGAGATGGGCGAGGAGTTCGTCGCCGCGGTGAAGGACCTGTGGGACAGCTGGGCCGACGACGCGCTGGTGGACGACCGGTCCGGCGGTGGTGTCAGCGGCGATCTCTCCCGGATCACGCCGATCGATTTCAAGGGCGAGTATTACCAGGTCAAAGGGCCCCTGAACGTGCCCCGCTCGCCGCAGGGCCGGCCGGTGCTGGTGCAGGCCGGCGCGTCGGACCGGGGGCGGGACTTCGCAGCACTGCACGCGGAGGCGATCTTCACCGCGCACCTGGAAAAGGAAACCGCGCAGGAGTTTTACAAGGACATCAAGCGCCGCGCGGCAGGCTTCGGGCGCAACGCCAACCAGGTGGTGGTCCTGCCGGGCCTCAACCCGGTGATCGGCGGCACCGAGGCCGAGGCGAAAGCGAACCTGATGGACCTGAATTCCCGGATGGACCCGGAGGTGGGCCGCCGCACCCTGTCCCAACGTTTCGCGGGCCATGATTTCGACCATCTGGACCTGGACCAGCCCCTCAAGGCCTCGGACTTCCCGGATCCCGACGGCCTCGAGACCATGAAGAGCCGGGCCGCACTGATCGTGCGCATCGTCGACAAGGAGGGGCTCACCCTGCGCGAACTGCTGGCGCGCTTCGCCGGCGGGCGCGGCCACTACACCACGGCGGGCACGCCAGAGCAGATAGCGGATTTGATCGCCGACTGGTGCGACCCGGGCGGGCCGGCTGCGGACGGTTTCAACTACATGCCGCCGGTGATCCCCGCGCTGATGGACCCGTTCATGGACGAGGTGGTGCCACTGCTCAAGAAGCGCGGGCTTTTTCGGACGGAGTATGAGGGCACGACGCTGCGTGAAAACCTCGGCCTCGACCGCCCGAAGTCACGGTTCTTCCCGGACTGAGAAACACCCTTCGAGACGGCGCTGCGCGCCTCCTCAGGGTGAGGTTGTTTTTTTGTGACCCTCATGCTGAGGAGCCGCCGAAGGCGGCGTCTCGAAGCATCGGGCAATAGCGCCACCGTCATGCCCGGCCTCACCCCGGTCGTGCGTGGCGATATCGCCATGACAGAAGTGAAATCCCCGCCGGTTGTCCCGCGGAAGGCTTGGGGCCTACACTTGCCGGCAACAAGCCAGATATTCCAGGCCAGAAATTCCAGGGACGAGAACCATGAACCTCTCAGACAGCAATCTCTTCCGCCAGCAATGCTATGTCGACGGCCAGTGGGCCGACGCGGACAGAGGCGAGACCATTGACGTGACCAACCCGGCCAATGGCGACGTGATCGGGACTATTCCCAAGATGGGTGCCGCCGAGACCCGCCGCGCCATCGAGGCGGCCGAGACCGCCCAGAAGGAATGGAAGCAGCGCACCGGCAAGGAGCGCGCCGCGATCCTGCGCACATGGTTCGAGCTGATGATGGAACATCAGGAAGATTTGGCCGTGTTGATGACCACGGAACAAGGCAAACCCATCGCCGAGAGCCGGGGCGAGATCGCCTACGCGGCCGCCTTCATCGAGTGGTTCGCCGAGGAGGGCAAGCGCGTCTATGGCGACACGATCCCGGGTCACACCCGCGACACGCGGATTGTGGTGCTGAAAGAACCGATCGGCGTGACGGCCGCGATCACGCCGTGGAACTTCCCGGCCGCGATGATCACCCGCAAGGCGGGCCCCGCGCTGGCCGCAGGCTGTTCGATGGTAGTGAAGCCCGCGACGTCCACGCCCTATTCCGCGCTCGCCATGGCGGAGCTGGCCGAGCGCGCCGGCGTGCCCGCGGGCGTGCTGTCGGTGGTGACAGGTTCGTCGCGGGAGATCGGCGAGGAGATCACCTCGAATCCTATTGTCCGCAAGCTCACCTTCACCGGCTCGACCGAGGTCGGCCGCGAGCTGATGGCCGCGAGCGCCCAGAACATCAAGAAGGTCTCCATGGAGCTGGGCGGCAACGCGCCCTTCATGGTGTTCGACGATGCCGATCTCGATGCCGCCGTGGTGGGCGCCATCGCGTCCAAGTATCGCAACACCGGCCAGACGTGTGTCTGCGCCAACCGGATCCTGGTGCAGGACGGAGTGTATGACGCGTTTGCCGCGCAGCTGGCCACCGCCGTGGCGAAGCTCAATGTCGGCGACGGCATGTCAGACGATGTCCAGCAGGGCCCGCTGATCGACATGGCTGCGGTGGAGAAGGTCGAGCAGCATATCGCCGACGCCGTGGGCAAGGGGGCGAAGGTCGCGGTCGGCGGCGCGCGCCACGACCTGGGCGGCACGTTCTTCCAGCCGACGATCCTGGTCGAGGTCACGCCCGACATGGATGTCAGCCACGAGGAGACGTTTGGGCCGCTGGCGCCGCTGTATCGCTTCGGTTCGGATGAAGAAGGCATCGCCATGGCCAACGACACCGAGTTCGGGCTGGCGGCATATTTCTACGCCAACGATCTGAAGCGCGTGTGGAAGGTGGCCGAAGGGCTGGAATCCGGCATCGTCGGCATCAACACCGGCCTGATCTCGACCGAGGTCGCACCCTTTGGCGGGGTCAAGGAATCAGGCGTGGGCCGCGAGGGCTCCCACTACGGCATCGACGACTATGTGGAGATCAAATATCTCTGCATGAGCGGGATCGCCTAGGCGCGCCACGCCCGGACTTGATCCGGGCATCTCATCTCAAAGGCCCTCATCCTGAGCTTGTCGAAGGAGAGGGCCGCATCCTCTTACTTCGACAGGCTCAGCATGAGGATGCACGAGATACGCGGATCAGGTCCGCGTATGACGGTTTTGGAACCTACAACACCACGCAGGTGCCCGATGCGCTGCCGAGGCGAGAATATTCACCGCCGCTGCTGGTCTCGACGCTGACGCGTTTACTGCTCGTGAAAAAGAAGATGTTGTAGCGGAGCGAGATGTAGTTCCCGCGTGTATCGCGCGCATTAACGATCATTTTGTAAAGGACGCGTTTGCCGGTCTGGGAAACTTCCTCAATCTTGGCCAGAGGCTCACGGAAATTCCCGCCCTCGAATCGGAAACCTTCGCCACCCGGTTTTAAATCGATGATGAAACTCTCGGGAATCCAGCTCCGGATCAAGAAATCGCTGTAGGTTGCACCCGGGCTGTATTGTTTGATGTTGCAGGTGATCTCGGGGACATCCTGCGCGAATGCCGGCGTCGTCGCGACAGTCGAGACAAGTGCGGCGAGAGGTGCAACTCCCAGCACCGGAAGTGAAAGCAACAGCAGGCGTAACGATCGCATTTCTCTCGTTCCCCCAGGCGGGTCGTGATGCCCCGCCGCTTGTGTTCGATTCTTACAGCCCGAAGATCTCCCGCGCCTCGTCCGGGGTGGCGACCGTGTCGCCGGTGCTCTCGATGATCTGGGCGGCCCGCTCGACCAGCTGGGCGTTACCCGAGGCGAGCTCGCCGCGTGCGATGTAGAAATTGTCCTCCAGGCCCACCCGGGCGTGGCCGCCGAGCAGCACCGCCGAGGCCACCATCGGGAACTCGAACCGCGAAATCCCGAAGGATGCCCAGTTGGCGTTCGCCGGCAGCATGTCGCGCATCAGCATCATCGTCTCGGCATTGGCCGGCGCGCCCCAGGGGATGCCCAGGCAGAGCTGGTACAGCGGCTTGTCGTCCTTGATCGCACCGGTTTCCAGCATGTGATTGGCGAGGCGCACATGGCCGGTGTCGAAGACCTCGAGCTCCGGCTTCACGCCGGCTTCCTGGATCAGCACCGCCATCTCGCCGAGCATGTCGGGCGCGTTGACCATCGGGCGGTCGCCGAAATTCATGGTCGCGATATCCAGCGAGCAGATGTCGGGCTTGTTCTCGACCACATGGGCGACGCGCTCGACCGCGGTCTTCATGACCGAGCCGGGTGCGGCCTTCATCGGGTCGTCCCGGTCGGGCGAGAAGCGGCCGCCGGGGCCAGTGGTGAGGTTGATGACTACGGGCGAGCCGGAATCCCGGATGCGGTCGACCACCTCCTTGTAGAGCTTGGTGTCCATGCTCGCCTTGCCCGTCTCGACATTGCGCACATGAATATGCGCGATGGCCGCACCGGCCTTGTTGGCGGCGATGGCCTCGTTGGCGATTTCTTCGGGCGTGACGGGCACGGCCGGATTGGCGCCCTTTGAGTCGGCCGCACCTGTGACGGCGCAGCTGATGATCACGGGTCGAGACATGATGGAACTTCCCCCTTGGTGTCCTCGTGCCTTCTTGGCACATTGGCGCAAAGCCTAGCCAGCCGAATGGCTGCAAACAAGAGGAGGGACGCACAAGATGAGCAATGCCGCCCAACATGCATCGCCCAAGGTTTCCAGCGCGGAAATGGAAGCGACCCGCGTGGCGCGATTTAAGGACCTGAAGAAGTTCAACGTCGCCTTCGTCGACTCCCTGCTGCCCGAGCATCGCAAGAAAAACCTCAAGGTGATCGGCCGCGGCGTGGTCGAGGACCCGCGCATGAACCCGCCGATCGCCGACGACCATGGTTTCACGGTCGCCTTCATCACCTGCGAGGCCAATACCGGTGCGGCACTCCACAGCCACGAGACCGCGGAGGTCTTCATGCCGCTGAACGGCAGCCTGGTCGTCTACTGGGGCGATGACGGCGAGGAGGAACTGACCCTCGAACCCTGGGACACGATTTCGGTGCCCGAGGGCGTGATGCGCGGTTTCCGCAACCCCAATGACGAAGAGGTCGTCATCCTGGCCATGGTCGGCCAGCAGGATGGCGGCGGGCCTGTCACTTGGCATCCCGAGGTGCTCGAGCGTGCGAAACACACCGGCCTGGGCGTGGAGGACGGCAAGCTGGTCCGGCTTGAGAATTTCGCCATGCCCGAAGGGATGGAAGAAATCGAAACCGGCTGATTTCCTTTCCATTGATTTCCTTTCCCGGGGGAAAGACTAGATCAGCTCATGCCGCCGGTTCGGCGGCGAACAATCTCACGCGTATGCGTAATTCCGTTTGAAGGGGGCCAGTGATGGTGAAAGCAGTCCGTATCCATGAGTTCGGCGAGGTCGATGTTCTGAAATGGGAGGATATCGAGGTCGGCGATCCCGGCCCCGGCCAGCTGCGCCTGCGTCACACGGTGATCGGCTTCAACTTCCTCGATATCGCGGTGCGCAAGGGGATCTATCCCGTGCTGCCTGAGTTGCCGTCGGTATTGGGCACGGAAGCCGCGGCTGTCGTCGAGGCGGTCGGCGAGGGCGTTGAGGGGATCAATGTCGGCGACCGGGTCGCCTATGCCGCGACGATGCCCGGTGCCTATGCCGAGGTCCGGCTGATCGACGCGTCCCAGGTCGTGGTGCTGCCGGACGCGGTCTCCGATGAGGTGGCGGCCGCGAGCATGCTCAAGGGCATGACGGCGGAATATCTGATCCATCGTTGCTACCCGGCGCAGGCCGGCGAGACGGCGCTGGTGCATGCGGCGGCCGGCGGGGTCGGTCTGTTCCTGTGCCAGTGGCTGGCGTCCAGGGGTGTAAACGTCATCGGCACAGTCGGTTCGGATGCCAAGAAGGAGACGATCCTGGCCAATGGTGCTGCCCATGCCGTCAACTACAAGACCGAGAATTTCCACGAGGTCGCCCGCGAGGTGACCGGGGGGACGGGCGTCGACGTGGTCTATGACAGCGTCGGCAAGGATCATTACGAACGCTCTATCGATTCCCTGCGCCCGCGCGGCTACATGGTGAACTTCGGCAATTCCTCGGGGCCGCTGCCGCCGATCGATTCCGTTGAGCTGAACGTGAAAGGTTCTCTGTTCTTCACCAAGGCCTCGATGCGTTTCTATCAGTTGAGCCGCGCGGAGCTCGAGAACAGCGCGGCGACCCTGTTTGGCGCCATCGCTTCGGGCGATCTGAAAACCGTGATCGGCCAGCGCTACAAGCTGGAGGATGTCGCGACGGCCCACACCGATGTCGCCGAGGGACGGACCACCGGTTCGACGGTGTTCACGATCTGACGCCGCGCCCTTCGAGACGATCGCTGCGCGATCTCCTCAGGGTGAGGGCTTTTTTTCACCCCTCATGCTGAGGAGCCGCCGCAGGCGGTGTCTCGAAGCATATGTTTGCGGATATCGACCAGGAGAGAAGAACCATGCAACTCGAGTATCGCAAACCAAGCGAGGCGGCACTGGCGCTGATGCGCACGGGGCACAACCATCCCGAGATGGTCGCGACCCTGAAGGAAATCGCCGCGGAAGGCGTGCCGCCCGCAGCCGAGAATACCGACGGCGAAACCGAAGATATCGGCGGACTGGAGGTCACCCACCGCTTCGTGGAGGCCCCGGGCGAAAGCGAGACCGTGCGCTGGCACTTCGTCGAGGCAGGTGAGGGGCCAGTGCTGCTGCTGATGCACGGAATCCCGCAATCCTGGTGCATGTGGCGATCGATCCTGCCGGAGCTGGCGAAGCATTTCCGCTGCATCGCCATCGATCTCAAGGGTTACGGCCAATCCGATAACCGCCGCGGCGACTATCGCCACGAAGGTGTTGCGGAACAGGTGGTCTCGCTGCTTGACACGCTGGGCATCGACCGGTTCAACCTGTTCAGCCATGACCGGGGCACCGTCCAGGCGGATTTCATCGCCGCCAAACATGCCGACCGGGTGATCCGGTTTGTGCGCGGGTCCCAGCATCTGATCCATTTCCATCCGGACCTGGCGCCCCAGGAACTGATGTTCACGGACCTCGAGACCCGCGGCGTGCTTCAGGACCCGATCAAGGTCTTCGAATGGGGTTTCGGCCGGCTGTGCAAATACCCGATCGCCAAACCCGACGTGATCCGCGCGATCCAGGAGTTCTCGCGCCACGGCACCGGGCTGGCGGTCGAGCGTTATTTCCAGTCCTCGACCTTCCGCAAGGACTGGATCGACCGGCGCACCCGGCTGATCCCGGCCTGGACTGCGCCGATGCTGATTCTGCAGGGCTCGGACGAGCCGCCGATGCCGGTCGAGAACTACGAAGGGCTTGAGGAATATCTGCCCGACGCGCGGGTCGAGCTGGTCGATGGCGGGCATTTCTATGTCGAGGAAAACCCGACGGACACGCTGGCAAAGGCGCTACCGTTCCTGCTCGGTGACTAGGCCTGCTTAGCCATCCTTCTCGGACGTGATCTTTGCGAATGCCGCGAGCGTCTCGGCGCTGACGTAGTGCTCGATGCCCTCGGCGTCGAGTTCGGCATTGCGGGCGCTGACGCCGATGGCGCGCAGGAAGTTCAGCACGATCTGGTGGCGCTTGCGTGATGCATCGGCCAGCGCGCTGCCCTGCTCTGTCAGGAATATCGAACGATAGGGGCGGGACGTCACCAGCCCGTCGCGCTGGAGACGCTTGACGATCTTGTTGACCGTGGCGTGGGACACGCCGAAGCGCTGGGCCAGGTCCGTGACCCGCGCCTCGCCATAGGCGTTGATCAGGTCGTCGATCATCTCGACATAATCCTCGGCCTTCTCGGTCTGCTGGGCGTTGCGAACTCGCTCGAACTGGGCGGCCTGGCGGTCCGCATCCATCATCTCGTCGGATTCGTCCGGCGTCTCCGCAGTGGCGGGCTTGATGCGGTCGGCCATCAGACCTTCACCCGGGTTGCGCGGCTGTAGCCCCGCGTGGAGATGCATCGGTTCAGTTCGATCATGACAGGCACAATCGCATCCGCCGCGATTCCCCGGAAGGCGGCAGGTCTTTGAGACCGGATGCCGGTACCTGCCATTCGCATCATGCCGCCTCTTTTCGCGCAACGCCGACACGCGCGCGGTGCGGACCGTAGAGGCAGGCCAGCGCGAGAATGACGCCCGAAACGACGGCAATCATGCCCGCGGCGCTGACAGCATCCCGGGCGCCGAACCAGAGCGGGCCATAGCCTGCGAGGATGTAACCCAGCACGGCCGAGAGTGTCGCGAAGGCAACGGACCATCCGATCTGGTGTTCGAGCCGGTTTGTCATCAATCGCGCGGCCGCCGGCGGACAGATGAACATCGCGATGACGATGATCGAGCCCACGGCGTCGAAGGCGGCGACGGCGGCAATGGCGGCGACGATGACGAGGCCGAGGCCGAGCGCGGCGGCCGGTATTCCAAGCGCCTGCGCAAAGCCTTCGTCGAAGGTCGAAATCTTGAGCCAGCGCCAGAAAATTACGGTCAGCACGACCACGATGGCGCAGACGATCGTGATGCGGACCAGCTCGTCCGGCAAGGTCGCGAGCATCACGGGGTCCAGGAGCGAGTGCCAGCCTTCCGCGCGCAACCAGACCAGGGATTCGAGGTTGCCCATGAGGGCGTGTTCGACGTCGAGATGGACGTTGCTCGTGTCGGACCGTTCGAGAACCAGGACCCCCGCGGCGAACATGGATGTAAACACCGCGCCCATGGCGGCACCCGGTTCGATCCCGCCCAACCGCTTCACGAGCTCGATCAGAATGACGGCCACGAGGGCGGCGCCCGCCGCGCCGAGCAACATGGGGATGGCGGAAATGATGCCCGTCAGCAGAAATGCGACCACGATTCCCGGCAGCACGACATGGCTGATGGCATCGCCGATGAGCGCCTGCCGGCGCAGGATCAGGAAATTGCCCGGGAGTGCACATGCGATGGCCGCAAGAATACCGATCAGGATCGGCGTGAGCGAAAGCTGAACGAATTCGGCGCCCATCAGTCGGCTCTCACGGTCACGGGTGGGCCGAGCCGACGGTCAAATTCCGCAATCTCGTCGGACGTGAAAACATCCTCGATGGGTGTCAGCCCGTCATAACGGCCCGTCAGGCCCGCGTCCTGATAGATTTCCCGCGCCACGTCCCAGCGACGTTCGTCACGGGTAATCTTGGCGGCCTGTGCGCGGCCGGCGTCGGTCGGGACGCCGTCAGGGCGGACGAGACCTTCGCGCGTGAGAAGGCGGAGCGTGTAGGTCTCGCGAATGGGGTGTTGGGCGGCGAGAGAAAGCAAACCCTGTCGCCTGTGCACCCGGGCCTGAAAGTTTCTGTGCCGGAACAGGGCGGCGAGAACGCCGCGATCCGGTGCGAACAGAAGTGAGAAGATGAAGATGCTCGCCGCGACGAGAACGATGATCGGGCCGGTCGGCATGGCTGGTGCCGATGCCGAGAGAACGGCGCCGAGATATCCCGATGCGCCGCCGATACCCCCGGCGACCCAGATCATGTTGGTCGATCGATCGGTCCAGAATCGCGCGGCGACGGCGGGGATGATGAGCATCGCAACGATCAGGATGAGGCCCACCAGCTTGAGCCCGATGACAGTGACGGAGAGGACGAGGCCCATCATCAGGAGGTCGATGCGACGGACGTCATAGCCGAGCGCGGCGGCATAATCGCTGTCGAATGCCACGAGGGTCATGGGCCGGCGCATCAGCCATGTCAGCAGCACGGCGAGCGAGCCGCCGATGGCGATCACGATGGCATCCTGAAGAAGCATCCCGGCCGTCGATCCCAGAAGGAAGCTCTCGAGCCCCGCCTGCCGGCCCGCGCTCATGGCCTGGATGACGGTCAGAAGCACGATGCCCACGCCGAAAAAGACACCCAGAACT
Organism: Alphaproteobacteria bacterium; assembly: GCA_965205535.1. Taxonomy (GTDB): domain Bacteria; phylum Pseudomonadota; class Alphaproteobacteria; order UBA6615; family UBA6615; genus UBA8079. The sequence continues at coordinate 1,984,803 of CBDBHH010000005.1, forward strand.
GCGCCAATGGCTGCGTCCTCGGCCAGCCTTGTGCGGCGGCTGATCCATTCGATCAGCAAGAGCCCAATCCAGGCGGTAACAGCCGATCCCGCGATCAGACCAAGAAGGCTTCGCCCATCACCGCCGAAGGCGACCATCACGACAAAGGCGAGACCAACGCCCGGAAGCGTTGCATGGGCGACGGCATCCGAGATCAGCGCGCGTTTGCGCAGGAAGGGAAATGTGCCCGATGCGCCCGCGGCGAAGCCGAGAAGCCCCGCGCCGATCGCGACCAGCGCGGCGTTGTAACCGGCTTGCAGGAAAAGCGCGTCGACAAACAGGTTCATCGCCCGCCGTCCGCCACGGCCAGTTCGCTGAGATGGGTGGCGGCAAGCCGCCCGCCGTAGGTCGCTTGCAGATTCTCAGGCGTGAACGTTGTCTCGACCGGCCCTTCGGCGATGCGCCTCACGTTGAGGAGGAGCACGTGGTCGAAGTAGTCGCGCACCGTGGCAAGGTCATGGTGTACCGCGATGACCGTTCTGCCTTCTTCTTTGAGCAGTTTCAGCACGCCGATGATCGCCCGCTCTGTCGCGGCGTCTACGCCTGCGAAGGGCTCATCGAGGAGGAGGAGGTCGGCGTCCTGTGCCAGCGCGCGGGCAAGGAACACGCGCTGTTGCTGCCCGCCCGAGAGCTGGCCGATCTGACGATGTGCGAAGTCGGCCATGCCGACGCGGTCGAGGCATTCGTTTGCCCGGCTTCGTGCCTGGCCCGAGAGTCGCCCGAGCAGTCCGACTTTGCGATAGAGCCCCATCTGGACGACATCCAGTACCGTGGTCGGGAAATCCCAGTCGACGCTTGCGCTCTGCGGCACATAGGCGATGTGTGCGCGGGCATTCCGGAGCGACTGTCCGAATACCTCGACCTCGCCCGACAAACGCGGAATAACCCCCAGCGCGGCCTTCAGCAGGGTGGATTTCCCCGCGCCGTTCGGGCCGACAATTGCCGACATCCGCCCTGTGTCGAAGGTCGCGTCGACCGAGAAGACCGCCGGTTTCTCGCTATAGGAAACCGTCAGTCCCTGCAGGCCGAGCGCTGCCTCGTGCGGCGCCCGAGCCGGGCCGACGGTCTGGCCCTGTTCTGATGCGATTTCGGGTTGTGTCGTGCGTGACATACTCAATCCTTCAATTCAGGAGGCCCTGCATGCCGGTGTCCGGCGCACGGCCGCCCAGCGCGCTCGTGATGGTCGTTGCGTTGTGGTCGATCATCCCGACATAGGTTCCCTCATAGGTGCCGGGTTCGCCCATTGCATCGGAATACAATTCGCCCCCGATGACGACCTCATGGCCCCTGGCGGCGGCGCCTTCGATCAACGCACGGATATTGCGGTCCGATACCGAGGTCTCGACGAAGACGGCCCGGATGTTTTGGTCGACCAGCAGATCGACAAGCTCGGCGACGCGCCGAAGCCCCGCTTCGGACTCGGTCGAGATGCCCTGTATGCCGACAACCTCGAATCCATGGGCTTTGCCGAAGTAGCTGAACGCATCATGCGAAGAGACGACCACGCGACTTTTGGCCGGAACCGTGGACAGCGCCGCTGTTGTGTAGCTGGCGAGTTTTTCCAACTGCCCGAGATAGGCATCCGCATTGGCACGAAACACTTTTTCGCCCGGCGGATGCGCGTCGACCAGCGCGTCGCGGACGTTGGCGACCACGCGCGACCACAAGGACGGGTCCATCCAGAGATGGGGATCGAAGCGGTTGGCATAATCCTCGGAGCCGATCAGCAGGCTCTCCGGCACGCCTTCCGCCACGGCCACGACCTTATTGCTGTCAGCCAGCTCAAGAAGAAAATCCTCCAGTTGCGCTTCGAGAAAGAGACCGTTCCAGAGCACCAGGTCGGCTTTCGCCATGGCCACGATGTCGGTACGGGTTTGTCGGTAGGCATGTGGATCGACGCCAGGGCCCATCAGCGCCTGCACCTCGATCAGCGTACCCCCGATCTGTGATGCGGCGTCGGCGATCATGCCGGTGGTGGTGACGACCTTCAGCCTTTCCCCCGCCAGCCCCGGGCTTGCGGGCAGCAAGATGGCGAGCGCCGTCGCCGCGGCGATCAATCCTCTCCTGGTCAGGTTCAAATGCCTGGCTCCCGTCGAACTCATTCGTTGGCGGAACCACAAAACGTCCGCAGGCGGATTTATATCGCTGAATAACCTAATGGTCAAAAGTTCACGTGATGATTAAAATTGTAATCATAGCTACAAATAAAGTGACAATCCGCCGTGCGCTGGTTTCGGATTTACGTGGTGGTGGCTAGTGCAGCAGCTGGGCGACGTGTTCGGCACGCAGTTCGCGTACCCGCTCGCGGATGGTCGGGCCGTAGGTTTCCATGTCGGAGACCTCCTGCGCCGTCAGCCGGTCGCGAATGCCGTCCTGGAAACTCGGGAGCGCGCTGGCGCGCTGCCACCAGGCCTGGACATGTGGCCGATCCTCATTCCAGACATCGAACAGGCCGAGATAAACCATGCGCGCGGCGTAGGGCATGATGTTGATGTCCGCCAGCGTGTGCCGATCGCCGAAGATCCAGTTGCGACCGTCACGCAATGTCTCCTCGAGAGTCTTGAACATCTTCTCGTAAGCGGCGATGGCGTGCAGCACAAAGGGTGAGTCCACCCCGTCCTCATAGGTGGATGTGAACCGCATCCGTCGCCGGGGGTCGCCGATATTGCGCAGCCGCTTCTCGCGCTCTTCAGGTGTCAACGCCTTCATCTTTTCGCGGAACATGGCCGAAAAGCTGATCTCCGTCGTGCCCTCGTGCAGCCCCTCATCGACCATCTTGCTCCAGATCCGCATCTGCGCTTTGTCAAAGGGATCGTCGGGGGTGAGCTTCGGGTCCGGGTACACGTCGTCGAGATACTCGCAAATCAGTGTGGACTCGCAGACCGGGCGCCCTTCATGAATCAGGGTCGGGACCACGCCCTTCGGGTTCAGCTTCAGATATTCCGGCGAGTACTGCTCGCTCTTGAACAGATTGACCTCCCGCGGCTCCCATTCGAGGCCCTTTTCGAAGAGGGTGATCCGTACCTTCTGGGCGCAGACCGAGTTGCCGAACTGGTAGAGCGTTATCATGCGCTGTGTTCTCTCAGACCTGGGTGGGTTGTCCGCTGCTGGCCGATTTCGCAATCGCCTCGTGAATTGCGGCGGTGTGGGCCATCTCGTCGGGCGTGAAGAGATAGGTCTCCTTGCCCTCGCATGCGGCGGCGAAATTCTCGTCGTTGGCGCGGATCTGGGTGATGATGTCGCGCACCGGCAGCTCGATCTCGTTTACCGAGCCGCCGCCATCCTCGACGGCACCCGCGCCGAAACAGGTGGTGACCTTCGTCGTGTCCATCCAGCCATTGGCCCGGGCCCAGCCCTTCGAGCCCATGACATGCAGGTGCATGGTGGACGGCGTGGTCATGAGGTTCGCCAGATAACCGGTGATTCCCGATTCGAACTTCACCAGCACCGACCCGCAGTCATTGTCCATGATATGTGACGTGAGCTGTCCGTAGACCTCGCGCATCGGACCACCGTACCAGCACATGATGTCGATCATATGGGCGCCGAAATGGACAATATCACCGGTCGGCGCCTCCTTGTTCGCACGGCGCCAGCCCTCGATGCCGATCTGGCCCTGATGGCTGAGGTTCGCCTCGATGTGGTGGATTTCGCCGAGATCCCCGGTGTCGATGATCCGCTTGATCTCCTGCACGGCGGGGCCATAGCGGTAATTATGGCCGATCCCCAGGGTCAGGCCTGCGTCCGTCATGGCCTTCGCGGCGCGCTCGCCCTCGGATTTCTCGAGCGCAAACGGCTTCTCGGTCAGGACATGTTTCCCTGCGGCCGCACCGGCGACGATCTGGTCGGTGTGCTGGGTATGCGGCGTGACGAGCACCACGGCGTCGATATCGGGATCGTTCAGCGCATCTTCGTAGTTGGCCGTGAGTTCCAGCTCATGGGTATCGCAGAACCCCTGGACATTGTCGGGCACCAAGTCGATGGCGCGGGTGTAGCGTATTTTGTCTGAACCCTTGGCGACCGTGACATGGTTCTGGCCCCACCAGCCGAGACCTACAATCGCTGCATTGATCATGTTTCTTCCCTCACGTTTATCCTTCTCGAACCCTAGCGCCTTCAGGCGACGGGTTCACGCTTGCCGGACTTGAGCGACAGGGCCATCGCGTCGAGCGCGGCCACGTCGTGGATCATCTGTTGGTTTGTGAATTTATATGGCGCCGTCCCTGCGATGGCGTCGGCGAACCCTTCCATGTTGGCCCGTATCGGGTCGACGGGGTCCAGCTCCATGGATTTCGGGTCTTCCCCGCGCATGGCGATCTGGACGCTCGTCGGGCTGGTCATCTTTGCCCACCCTTTGGAGCCGAAAACGTTCCCCATGCGATTGTCGTGGGTGACCATGACATTTCCGATATAGGCCGACGCGCCGCATTCGAAAGTCAGCAACGCAGACGCCGTATCGCGCGGGATAATCACGTCCAGCGCCTGGGCGTAGACATCGGTGATCGGTCCGGCATAGTGCTGGAACAGGTCGAGAAAGTGACTGCCCATATGCCACAACCCGCCGCCGGGGGCCTGTTCGGGGTCGTGCCGCCAGGCATGCGGCCCTGACAGGGTGTCATGGGAGGTGTTCCCCTCCATATGCATGATTTCGCCCAGCTCGCCGGCGTCGATCATCTGCTTGATCACGGTCTGGGGTGCGCCATAGCGCTGATTGTGGCCGAGGCCGAGCATGATGCCCGCCGCCTCGACCGCCGTAACGGAGCGTTCGGCCTCGGACTTCGATAGCGCGAAGGGCTTTTCGGAGAAGATATGCTTGCCCGCCGCAGCCCCGGCGACGATCTGGTCGGTATGCATCGAATGAGGTGTCACCAGAATGACCGCATCGATCGCATCGTCGGCGAGGACGGCCTCGAAGCTCGGTGCGGTGCGGGCGCCAATTTCTGCGGCGGTCTTCCCGGCGAGGTCCGAATCCAGATCCACGACCGTTTCGATCCGAACCTTTTCACTATCCCTGTGCGCCCGGATATGGGTTTGTCCCCACCAACCGAGCCCGATCAACGCAACGTTCAGCATAATTTTACCCCGCCGTTTTTCTTATCATCACGCACGTTCGGCGTGCCTGGTATTTGGACCGCCGTATCGCTCATAGTTTGAGACGGCGGCCATTCACCAGTTTAGTATGAATTCCGGCATGCTAGTTAGCACGTGAATGAACGGAGAAACGGTATGAAGTTCGGTCTTTTTGGCAGCGCCCAGGCAAAACGTGGCGGGCCCGATGTGGATAGCGCCAAGGGTTACAATGATTGGCTCGATTTCAATGTCGAGGCCGAGCAGCTCGGGTTCCATTCGACCTTCGCGGTCGAACATCATTTCACCGGTTTCGGGCAGGTTTCGGCGACCGTCAATCTGTTGACCTATCTGGCGGCCCGCACATCGACGATGCGCCTCGGGACCGCCGTCATGGTGCTGCCCTGGCACAATCCGGTATTGCTCGCCGAGCAGGTCGCGACGCTGGACCTTCTATCCGGTGGACGCTTTGATTTCGGTGTTGGCAAGGGCTATCGCTTCAACGAGCTCAAGGGTTTCCGCATCCCCATGGAGGATGCCGAGGCGCGTTTCGAGGAATCCCTAAAAATTCTCACCAAGTCTTTCACCGAGGATGAGCCCTGGACCTATGAGGGTGATTTCTGGTCCTTCGAGGATGTCATCGTCGAGCCGCCGACGGCGCAGAAGCCGCACCCGCCGTTCTGGATGGGTGCCGGCAGCCCGACGTCGATCGAGATGGTCGCGGAGCGCGGCTACAATTTGCTGGTCGATCAGTTTGCCTCGATCGACAAGACCATCGAGCGGGTCGATAGTTTCCGCCATGCCGTCGAGGCGCGCGGGCGCACGTTCGATGCCAACGAAGTCGGCGTGGCCCGCGGGCTGTATGTTGCCAAGGACGCCGCGGACCGCGATGCCGCGATCGAACGGCGGATCCAGGCGCGACGCAGGGTCGACAATCTCGCCCAGAATCCGGATGGCACGAACAAGGCGACGATGATGTCCTATGACGACAGCGTCCAGACCACGGCGGAGGCGGCGTTCTTCGGCACGGTCGACGAGATCATCGAGAAGATCGAAAAGTTCCGGGCTGCGGGCGTGAAGTACATGCTCTTCTCCGACGGCGGCTCCGGCATCGAGGGGCTGCGCACATTCTCGAAGGAAATTATCCCGGCTTTTGCGGACGACGATGCATCGGCGAAGGCGGCTGAATAAGGACTGTAACCATGGCGCTTGAGCTCTATCACGCCGCCCATTCGACCTGCAGCCAGAAGGTGCGTATCTGTCTGGCCGAGAAGGGGGTCGATTGGGCCAGCCGCCCGGTTGATTTCTCGACGCGCGGGAACCTGGCGCCGGAATATATGGCCATCAATCCCAACGGCGTGGTGCCGGCATTCGTGCATGACGGCACGCCGATCATCGAGTCCACGGTCATGTGCGAGTATCTCGACGAGGTCTGGCCGAGCGAACCCAGACTGTCTCCCGACGATCCCAAGAAACGCGCCGAGATGCGGGCCTGGCTGCGGTTTATCGACGAGGTGCCGTCGATGGCCGTGCGCGTGCCGTCGTTTCAGAATGTATTCCTCGACCGGTTCAAGGCGATGAGCGAGGAAGAATATTCGGAATTCCGGGAGTCAAACACGCTTCGGCGCGATTTTTTCATGCGCATGAATCACACCGGCTTCAGCGACGACGAGTATGAAAATTCCCTGCTGCAGCTGCGCGCGACCGTTGAGCGCATGGAAGAGGCCCTGAACCGCGAAGGCCCGTGGCTGATAGGTGCGCAATTCACGATCGCGGACATCTGTGTCGCGCCGTTGCTCCAGCGGATGGAAGAATTGAGCTTGTCGGATATGTGGGACGACGCTCCGGCGGTCACTGACTGGTTTGCCCGCATCCGGGCGCGGCCTTCTTTCGAGACGGCGTTCTATCCGGGCTCGTATTTGGGCGATGTGTATCCGGAGTTGCGGGATCAGGCGAAAGCCTAGTCGGCCTTCTTCTCGGGCACCTTCACATCTTTTTCTTCGGTCGGGCCCTCGGCCTTGACCCAGGCGCCGTAGCCGCCGCGCATATGTGCAACGGGCGCGAGGCCCATATCGTGCACCGCCTTCGCCGCCAGTGCCGAGCGCAGCCCGCCCGCGCAGTAGAAAATGAACTTCTTGCCGGTCGCAAAAAGCTCACGGTGATAGGGGCTTTCGGGGTCGACCCAGAATTCGAGCATGCCGCGGGGCATGTGCTGGGCACCGGGGATCGTGCCGTCACGCCACAGTTCGCGGATGTCGCGAATATCGACCAGGACTACTTCCTCGTCATCGCGCACGGCCATGACCTGCTCGACGGTCATGGTTTCGATCTCCTGCTCGGCTTCGGCGCAGAGTTCCTTGATGCCTTTGGTAATCATGCTTCTTCCCTTGATGGCTTGCTGTGCGGCGCATTTTCGTCCGCCGTTTGAAAGACAATATAGCGAATGCACGCGATCGGGACTCGAATCCGTACCCCTGTTTCGTGCTATTTAGGGGATATCAGATGCATCGCCTCTTCCGGGGCGGACAATCAGAACATTCAACAAAAGATACCTCACAGGGGCGAGAGTCATGAGCGACATGATCCAGACGGGCAACATCAAGGTGGCCGCGGAACTCTATAATTTCATCAACGACGAGGCATTGCCGGGTACGGGCGTTGATCAGGATCATTTCTGGGCTTCGGTCGATTCCCTGGTGAACGAGTTGGGGCCGCGCAACGCCGAGCTCCTCGCCAAGCGCGATGATCTGCAAGCCAAGCTGGACGCCTGGCACAAGGATAACCGCGATACCGAATTCGACCCGGGCGCCTATCAGGCCTTCCTTAAGGAGATCGGCTATTTGGTGCCTGAGAGAGACGCCTTCGGCGTCGAGACCGCCAACGTGGACCCGGAAATCGCGACGATCGCCGGCGCCCAGCTGGTGGTGCCGATCACCAACGCCCGCTACGCACTGAACGCGGCAAACGCCCGCTGGGGCAGCCTGTATGACGCGCTCTACGGCACAGATGTGATCTCCGAGGATGGTGGTGCCGAACTCGGCAAGGGCTACAACCCGGCCCGCGGTGCCAAGGTCATTGCCTATGCGCGCGATGTACTCGATTCCGCAGCACCGCTCGCGTCAGGCTCTCACGCCGATGCGACCGGCTACACTGTCGACGGCGGCGCGTTGGCCGTGGCCACCGGGTCGGGTTCGACCGGGCTGGCCGATCCGGCGCAGTTCGTCGGTTACCGCGGCGATGCCGGTGCACCGAGCGCTGTTCTGCTCGCCCATAATGGCCTGCATCTGGAAATCGTGATCGATCGCGATCATCCGATCGGCAAGGACGATGCCGCCGGCGTTGCCGATCTGGTGCTCGAGGCCGCCATGACCACGATCATGGATTACGAGGATTCCGTCGCCACCGTCGATGCCGAGGACAAGGTCGTTGCCTATTCCAACTGGCTCGGACTCAACAAGGGCACCCTTACGGCAGCCTTCGAGAAGGGCGGCAAGACCGTCGAGCGCGCCATGGAAGGGGACCGGACCTACTCCGCCCCGGACGGCAGCGATCTCACATTGCACGGGCGTTCGTTGATGCTGGTGCGCAATGTCGGCCATCTGATGACCATCGGCATGGTCACGGACAAAGACGGCAACCCGGCCTATGAGGGTATCCTCGACGGCATCTTCTCCGCGCTGATCGCAATGCACGACCTGCAGGGCAAGGGCACCCATGCCAACAGCCGAGCGGGATCGATCTATATCGTGAAGCCGAAGATGCACGGCCCCGAGGAAGTCGCTTTCTCCGACGAACTGTTCGGCCGGATCGAGGACGCGCTCGGCCTCGATCGCAATACGATCAAGATGGGGATCATGGACGAGGAGCGCCGCACGACGGTGAACCTCAAGGAATGCATCCGGGCGGCGAAAAACCGGGTGTTCTTCATCAACACCGGCTTCCTGGACCGGACCGGGGACGAGATGCACACCTCCATGGAGGCCGGCGCGATGATCCGCAAGGGCGACATGAAAGCGGCCCCGTGGATCCAGTCCTACGAGGACTGGAACGTGGATATCGGGCTCGAATGCGGCCTGCCGGGCCACGCCCAGATCGGCAAGGGCATGTGGGCCATGCCGGACCTGATGTCACTGATGATGGAACAGAAGGTCGGCCACCCGACCGCCGGTGCGAACACCGCCTGGGTGCCGTCGCCCACAGCGGGCACCCTGCACGCGTTGCACTATCACGAGGTCGATGTGAACGCGCGCCAGACGGAGCTCAAGTCCCGCGGTCGGGCGAGCCTCGACAACATCCTGACCATCCCGGTCACCGACCGCCCGAACTGGCCCGAGGCCGATATCCAGGCCGAGCTCGACAACAACGCCCAGGGCATCCTGGGTTACGTGGTGCGCTGGATCGACCAGGGCGTGGGCTGCTCCAAGGTGCCCGACATCAACGACGTCGGGCTGATGGAAGATCGCGCGACCTTACGCATTTCCAGCCAGCACATCGCCAACTGGATGCATCACGGCATCGCGTCGGAAGATCAGGTCATGGAGACCATGAAACGCATGGCCGGCGTGGTCGACGAGCAGAATGCCGGCGACCCGCTGTATCGACCGATGGCGGCCGATTTTGATGGCAGCATCGCCTTCCAGGCGGCCTGTGACCTGGTGTTCAAGGGCCTGGCCCAGCCGAACGGCTACACCGAGCCCATCCTGCATGCCCGCCGCATCGAGGCGAAGGCCAAGTTCGGCAGTTAGTCGCGCCATTCACGTTCGGGTCGTCAGGAGCTTCAACCCGGCGAGTGCGAAGAACGTCCCGAGCATGCCCTGGATCCAGCGGCGCGCGAGCCCATAAATCCGCACCATGGGTGGTGTGGAGAATGCGATCGCGTAGACGTAATGGATCACCACGGACATGATGGTCGTGCCGACGACGATGGCGGCGGCAACCCAGAGCGGCGCGCCGGCCTGCATGCCGATCGAGATTATCGCGATCCAGGCGAGTGCGGCCTTCGGGTTCGTCATTTGGATCGTAAGGCCCCGGACATAGTAGCCGCGCGGACTGCGTTGCGGCCCCTCCAGGGTTCGGGCCTCCACATCCTGTTTTGATGCGGCGGATCGGAACGCCTTATAGGCGAGCCAGAGGAGGTACAGGCCGCCGGCGATCTTGATTACCGTCATGGCATTCGCATAGGACGCGACAAGCGTAGACAGGCCGGTGGCCGTCAGGACGGCCCAGCAAAACGAACCACTGGCCACGCCAAGTGCCAACGCAACACCCGAGGCGCGCCCGACGCTCATCGAGGTGCCCATGATGGCGAGGACATTGGGTCCGGGGCTCATGATCGAGAGTAAGAATGCCGTATAGGCGAGGATCACCCCCGGCAGGTAGATGGCGATCTGTTCCATGATGTCGTGTCCTTTCAATTCTGGCCAAGACAGCATACCGCCTTGACCGATACGCATAGTTCGGTGACCATCAAACTATGAAAGATGGACCGGATATCTCTTCGATCGCCACGATGATGGGCGATCGCGCGCGCGCCAATATGCTTTTGGCGCTGATGTCGGGGATGGCTTTGACGGCGACTGAACTGGCGCGAGAGGGCGATGTGACGGCCTCCACCGCCAGCGGGCATCTCGCGAAGCTCGAGGCGGCTGGTCTGGTCGTGAGCGTGCGCCGGGGTCGGTTCCGGTATTTTCGTATCGCCGCGCCCGACGTGGCGCAGGCGGTCGAGGCGCTGGTGAATGTCGCGGGTCGATTGGGGCATATGCGGCCCCGTCCCGGCCCGCGAGATGCCGCAATGCGCGAGGCACGATCCTGTTACGACCATCTTGCGGGCCGGCTCGCCGTGCAGCTGTTCGAGCATTGGTCGGTGTGCGGAATTCTGGCCGAAGACGACGGAGTCACAATTCTGACCGACGCCGGCCGACGCGGCCTTTCCCGGAGTGGTCTCGAAATCGACGCCCTGTCATTAAACAAGCGCCCGCTGTGCCACATCTGCATGGATTGGAGTGAGCGCCGCAACCATCTCGCGGGGGCCGTCGGTGCCGCCGTGCTGGACCGGGTGCTCGAACAGCAATGGGCGGAGCGCGACGGCAGTAGCCGGGTCATCCGGTTCAGCCCTCGCGGGGAAAAGGCTTTCGTGGATTGGTTTGCTCGGGCGGATTCTTCCGGTCGGAACCCGCTGCCGTGACATAGGCCGACACGCCGCGTGTGTTTATATCGGTCTCGAGCGCGTGTGCGACCGGTGGGAAGGTGCGCTGGCCGCAGTCCATCCGCTGGGCATTTGCTTTATGGAGTCTCTGGTTGCCGGGCGGAACGCACCAGTAGCATGCCCGCGCCGGCCAGGGCGCTGACCAGCAGCAGTGCGATCGCATAGGGAATGATCGTATCCAGTGGCAGGCGGGTCATGACGAACGTGAGGACCGCGCCGGTGCCCAACTGAGCGAAGCCGAGGAAGGATGACGCGGAGCCCGCGACGCGCGGGTCAATGCCGGTCGCCCCGGCGATCCCGTTGGCGAAGATGTAGCCATTGAAATACGAGTAGAGCATGACCGGCGCGACCACCGCCGCGATCGCGACCTCTCCTGCGAGCCCGAACAGGATGACGGCCGCGACGATTTCCCCGATCACGCCCGCGACGAGTACCCGGTCGATACCGAACCGGCGCACCAGGCGGCTGGCCGTGTAGTTGCCGAGCACGAACTGGGTAGTGATGAGTGTCAGGCAGACGCTGAACCAGATAGGGTCCAGCCCGCGGGTCTCGATCTGCAACGCCGGTCCCACCGCGAGAAAGCCGAAAAAACCTGACGTGCCGAAGGTGAAGGCGATCGTGTAGCCGATATACAGGCGCGAACGAAACAGCTGCGCGTAGCGCAGGAATATCGTGCCCCACCTGTCCGGCTGCCCGCCGGTGAGCGGCCGGGTTTCGCGCAGCCAGTAACTCGCGCCGAGTGCAGCGAGTGCAGATAATATGGTCAGGAACCAGAAGATCGCGCGCCAGTCGATCAAGGCGTCGATCCCGCCGCCCAGCACCGGTGCGATCGAGGGTGCGATCGATTGCAGCATGGCGACGAATGCCATGACCCGCGCCGCCTCGACCCCGCGATGGGTGTCCTGGACCACGGCCCGGGGTACGACCAGGGTGGCGCAACCGCCGGCGCCCTGCAGCACGCGCGCGATGATGAGCAACTCGATGCTGTTCGCCATCGCGGCTCCGGCGCTGGCCAGACCGAACAACAGCAAACCGCCATACAGAACCGGCTTCCGGCCGAACCGGTCGGACAAGGGACCGACGATCAGCTGCGAAGTCGCGAAACTGAGCAGAAACGCGGATACCGTCAGCTGCGATTGGGCGTAGGGGGTGGAGAACGCCGCAGAAATGGCCGGGATCGACTGGACATGGATGCTCAGGGCCAGCGGACCGATGGCGGCGAGAAAGCCGAGGAAGAAAATCGGCGGCATGCGGCCGTCAGGCGCAGGGGCGGACATCCGGTTGGTCAGCCTTCGAGCCAGTCACTGAAATACTTGGCGGCCTCACCGTCAAGCTTGTCCGGATCGGCCTGGAACAGTTCGAGCAATACCCCGTCCGGGGCCGGGCACATGATGTATTTCCAGGCACCGAAATCCCGGATGTCGCTGCGGAACGCGATGCCGTTTTCGCGCAGCCGCGCCTCGAGGCTTTCGAGGTCGTCGGTGCGGATACCGATATGGTGCACGGCACCCTTGCCGTCGTCGCGAGATGTTTGCTCATAGAGATGAATCCGCCCGGACCCGAGCCGGATGAACACATTGCGCGCGCCGCCGAATTCGCCGTCGAACGCGACCTCCGCCCCGAGCATGTCGCACCACCAGGCGATGGTGTCGTCGATATTCGAGCAGAACAGATGGGTGTGATGGATATGTTCAGTCATGATGAATCTGGTTTGATTGCTGCGCGGCAAGCTAGCACGACCGCGTGGTGCCCGAGTGTCCAATTCCGCGCATGGCAGCTGCGCATGGACCTGTCGCACCAACCGCCCATATTCTCGGGAAAGCAAATCTTGGATCGGGGGGATCATGTCCGAAATCAGCGCGACGATGCCGTACGCGAAGAAATTCATCGAGGTGAATGGCCGGCGCATGGCCTATGTGGACGAAGGTGAGGGCGACCCGATTGTCTTCATGCACGGAAATGCCAACTCCTCCTACATGTGGCGCAATATCATGCCGCATCTCGAGGGGATGGGCCGCCTGATCGCTATCGACAATATCGGGCAGGGGGATTCCGACAAGCTGCCGGACAGCGGGCCGGACAGCTACCTGATCCCCGAGCACCAGATCTATATCGATGGGGCCTTCGCGGCGCTCGGTATCGAAGAAAATGTCACGTTGGTCATGCATGACTGGGGTGGCACCCTGGGACTGTCCTGGGCCGAACGCCACCCTGATGCGATCAAGGGCCTCGCCCATTGCGAAATCGTCGTCGCCAATCATGCAAGCTATGATTCCTACGCCGACGGCCACGGAGAGCGCGTGAAACGTGCGCAGGGACCTGATGGTGAAGCGCTGGTGCTCGAGGATAATTTCTTCGTCGAGAATGTCTTTACCGGCGGGGTGATCCGCGAGGTCGACGCCGAGACAATGGCCGAAATCCGGCGGCCCTATGAGGAACCGGGCGAGGCGCGTCGTCCGACCCTGGCCTGGGTGCGGCAAATTCCCATTGGCGGGAAGCCCGAATATGTCGCGGAACTGTCGGAACGCTTGTCCGGCTGGGTGGGCACGATCGACTGCCCGAAACTTTTCATCGAGGCCGACCCCGGCCAGATTATCGTTGATCGCGACCTCGACATCATCAACAGCTGGACCAACCAGTCGCGGATCAAGGTTCGCGGGCTGCATCATCCCCAGGAAGATTCGCCCGATGATATCGGCCAGGGTCTCGCCGAATGGTACGCTGCAATCTGAACACACAAACAAGGTCGACGAGATGAACGAAATCAGTCCCCGCATGCCCTATGACAAAGCAACCGTCGAGGTGAACGGTCAGCAAATGGCATACGCCGAACATGGCACGGGAGATCCCATTGTGTTCCTCCATGGCAACGCCACGTCGTCCTATATGTGGCGCAATATTATGCCGTATCTGGAGGGCAGGGCCCGACTGATGCGATCGACAATATCGGCCAGGGCGATTCAGCGCGGCTTCCGGATTCCGGGCCTGACAGATACACGCTGGCCGAGCACCAGATCTATATCGACGGCACACTCGACGCGCTCGGTGTCACCGACAATGTGACATTTGTCATGCATGACTGGGGCGGGCCGCTCGGCATGACCTGGGCTCACCGCCATGCGGACCGGATCAAGGCGCTCGCCTATAGCGAGGTGCTTGTCTGTAATCACGAGAGTTACGACGACTACCCCGATGCCGTGGGTGCGATGCTCAGGATGTTGCGAACATCCGAGGGCGAGCGGCTGGTTCTCGAGGAGAACTTCTTCGTCGAGAAGGTGTTTACTGCCGGCGTCATTCGCGAAATCGACAAAGAAACGATGACCGAAGTCCGGCGTCCCTATAAGGAGCCCGGCGAGAGCCGACGCGCGACCCTCACCTGGCCGCGGCAGATCCCGATCGAGGGCGATCCCGCGGATGTCGCCGCGCTGATGGAAACCCTGTCTGCGTGGATGCAGACCAACGACGTCCCGAAACTGTTCATCAATGTCGAACCCGGCCAGATCGTCTTTGAACGCGACCTGGAAATTCTGCGTTCCTGGTCGAATCACACCGAGGTGGTGGTTCGAGGTCTGCACCATCCGCAGGAAGACTCACCCGATGATATCGGCAAGGCGCTTGCCGATTGGTACGACGCGCTGTAATCGGGTTCCCGTCGTACATTCGAGGGAGGCGGGTAGATGGATTACGAAAAAGTCTGGGACGAGGTCGAGTTCTTTTCCGACGGCAAGAAAATTGCCGCCTATCTCTATCGGCCGAAGGACTGGAAGCCGGGCGATCCGCCGCGTCCGGCGATCTGTGTCCTGCATGGCTACTCCGGGATGAAGGATGTCTACGGTATGGATGTCCCGCAGTGGCTCTGGGAATCGGGCTATTTCGTGCTCTCCCATGATTATCCGGGGTTCGGCGTCAGCGAGGGTGAACGTGGGCGTCACCGCCCGCTCGAGCAGGCCCAGAGCATCTATGACGGGGTCACCTATCTCGAGACCATCGACGGCGTCGACCCGGAGCGGATCGGCTATTACGGCTCGAGCTACGGCGGGGCGCATGCGATCTGGTGTGCGGCGTTCGACGAGCGGGTGAAGGTCGTCGTCTCGGCGGTGATGGTCTCGGATGGCGAGCGCTGGATGGAATCGGTTCGCCGGCCCCATGAGTGGCAGGACTTCAAGGCACAGGTGGAAGAGGCGGAGCGCAAACGCGTTCTGACTGGCGAAAAGACAACGATTCCATTGCCCGAGATCATGCTGACCGACCCGCACACGCAAATGGTCCTGGATCAGTTTCATTCCAAGAGCACACGTTACAATCCCGACTATGATCTGGAGAGTGCGGCCGCGAATATGCGTTACAAACCCGAATGGGTGGCGCATCGGATCTCACCGCGTCCGGTGCTCATGATTTATGCAGAGAACGACAATCTCGTTCCGCCCGCCGAGCAGCTTTCGTGCTACGCGGCGCTCGGGGAGCCGAAGAAGCTGGTGAAACTGCCCGATGCGCAGCACTATGAATCCTATCAGTTCTGCGACGCAGAAAAGCACGCTATCCAGAAGACCGAAGCGCTGGCGTGGTTTGACAAGTATCTCTAGCGGTCGCAAACGAGCGGAGCGCCAACGATGAAAAATCTCTGGTCGGAACGCGACGCGCGCGCATATGTCCGCCGATACCGCGCCCTGGGTGTAAGTACCGACGTCGCCCGGCGTGTCTACACCACGCGTCTGCTGGGCGGTGATCCGCGCCTTGTGCTGCATGGTGGCGGCAACACCTCGGTCAAAACGACCGCCACCGACATCACCGGCGACGCAATCGAGGTGTTGTGTGTAAAGGGTAGTGGCTGGGATATGGGCGATATCGAACCGCCTGGCCTGCCAGCAGTGCGTCTCGACCCGCTGCGCGAACTCGTCACGCTGGACAGCCTCTCAGATGCGGAGATGGTGAATGTTCAACGCCGCAACCTGCTCGATTCCAAGGCTCCCAATCCGTCGGTCGAGACGCTGCTACATGCTTTCCTGCCCCACAAATTTGTCGATCACACCCATTCGACCGCGGTGCTCGCCCTGACCGATCAGCCCGATGGCGCACGCATTTGCCGTGATCTGTATGGCGATCGCGCGGCCCTGGTGCCCTACATCATGCCGGGGTTCGCGCTGGCGAAGGCGTGCGCGCATGTGCAGGCGAAGCACCCGGATGTCGACGGCCTGATCCTTCTCAAGCATGGCATTTTCACATTCGGCGAAACTGCGGAAGAGGCCTATGGGCGTATGATCGACCTGGTCAGCGTCGCCGAACGCCGCTTGAAAACGGGGCGGCGCAAACCTGTATTCGCAACACCGAAGTCGATGCCGCGCTTGGCGAAAGCGGCTGACATTGCTCCACGGCTTCGCGGCATGCTTGCGCAGTCGGGAGATGAAAATCCCACGCGGTTTGTCATGACTTTTCGGACCGGTCCGGCGATCCGTCGCTTCGTGTCCGATCCCGCTGCCAGGCGCTACAGCCAGCAAGGGACGGTGACCCCGGACCATGCGATACGCATTAAGCCAAGGCCGGCTCTCCTGCCGCGGCCTGACCGCGACCGGATGGACAACTTCTTCCAGGCGTCGCAACGGGCGATCACGCGCTACGAGAACGCTTATCGAGCCTATTTCGAACGCCAGAATGATCCTGCAGATCCGCGGACGCCGCTGGACCCCGCGCCGCGGGTACTTCTGGTGCCGGGCCTGGGTTTCTTCGCCGCCGGGGTGAGCGCCAGGGCGGCCGATGTGGCGGCCGATGTGTACGAAAACAATGTCGCGGTGATCACCGACGCCGAGGCGATCGGCCGTTTCCGGTCGATTTCGGAACCAGACATGTTCGACATAGAACATTGGTCGCTCGAGCAGGCGAAGCTGGGCGCCGCAAAAGAGAAACCGCCTGCGCGCCAGGTGGTCGCGATTACCGGCGCCGGCGGCGCCATCGGCCAGGCTACGGCGCAGGCGTTTGCGGATGCGGGTGCCGAGGTCGCGCTGCTCGATCTTGATCCTGCAACGCTCGCCCCGCTTGCCGATCGGCTCGGCGCGCTCGCGCTCGCCTGCGATGTGACCAGCGATCGCGACGTGAACCAGGCCTTCGCTGCGATTTGTGAACGTTTTGGCGGTCTCGATATTCTGGTCTCGAACGCAGGCGCGGCGTGGCAGGGCAAGATAGGTGAGGTTGATGCCGCGGTGCTTCGCGACAGTTTCGAGCTGAATTTCTTTGCCCATCAGCGTGTTGCCCAGGCTGCGGTCGGGGTGATGCGGGCGCAGGGGACAGGCGGTGTTCTGCTCTTCAACACGTCGAAGCAGGCGGTCAATCCGGGCCGGGATTTTGGGCCTTACGGGTTGCCGAAGGCCGCGACGCTGTTTCTCTCACGCCAGTACGCGCTGGACCATGGCAGCGAAGGCATTCGTTCGAACGCCGTGAATGCCGACCGTATTCGCAGCGGTCTCCTGACCGACGAGATGGTGCAAGCACGATCTGCCGCGCGCGGCCTGTCGGAAGCAGACTATATGGCGGGTAACCTGCTGGGCCGTGAGGTAAATGCACAGGATGTCGCGCAGGCCTTCGTTGACCTGGCGCTGGCGGACAAGACCACAGCGGCTGTTCTGACGGTCGATGGCGGCAACATCGAGGCCGCACTGCGCTGACGGCGCGTTACCCGTCGAATTTTTCCATGGCTTTGCGCAAGGCGCCGCGTTGTGCGCTGGTGGCGTCCGCTCCGAACATGGTCTCTAGGATCGCGACGCGACGTTCGAGTGTGTAAATCCGTGCATCGTGAATCGTCAGCTCGGCGGCGCTTCGTTGCTGAACCGCCTCTGCGAGAATGCGTGATTTCCCCGCCGGCGAGAGCATGTCGCAAACGATGCCCTGCGCGGGGAAAAGTGCGGCACTGCCAGCCGTGGCATTGGCGCCATACTCGCTCTGGCTGGCGTCGATCACTGCGCTTCGCGGCGGCATCAGCGCCAGCAGCCGGTCATGCTCGGTGGGGTTTTCCACATGTCGTATCTCGAGGTCGCCCTGCTTCACATGGTCAGCGATACGCAAACGTACGTCCGCAAGACCCTTTGCGTTGGTGCTGGCAATCGTCACCTTCTCGGGGCGGGCCTTGCAGGCGCCCATGGTTATAGCGGCTGCCACGGCGCGCGCATCGGGCCCGGCGCCAAGAATGAGGAGTTCGGGTGTGTCCCTTGGCACGATCCGGTCGATCGCGAGCGTTGCCGAATCAAGGCGCGGTGCGGCGGCCCGCAGCAGGCCCGGACGTCGCACGACCACACCGACCTCGCCGAGAAGTCTGCAGGCTTCGTCGAGTTCGTCATAGGCATCACTTGCCTCGTCAAGAAACTGCGAAGCCTGGCCTGCGATAAACGCGCCGCGTGCGTTGTATTCATCCTGCAGAAATTCGAGGATTGCGCCGCGATCGGCAGCGCTGACATCGGGTGCGGTTTGCAGTTCTTCGATCGCGCAGGAACCGACCTTCAGTGTTTTAAGCGCGATCTCGATCAAAGACCGAAGCATCGTGTTGCCGGGACTTTCACCGACGATATAAACGGTGGGGCCCTTTGGCGATGTTGGAATCGAAACCATGAAAGCACGCGGCCTTTCCGGCGGCAGACCAAATCCAATCCTACAATGATACTAACACGTCCGGTTTGACCGAACTGCGCAAGATGATACTCTCGCGCGAACATTTTTCAGGCCGTTGATATCGGTAATAACTAAATAATTTCAAACGTTTGTGGCAGGAGGTCATTTTGCGCACAGGTGGTCAGATTTTGGTCGATACCCTCGTTTCGCATGGGGTCGACACGGTTTTCTGTGTACCGGGGGAAAGTTATCTCGCCGCTCTCGATGCGCTCTATGACGTTCGGGATTCGGTTCGGGTCATCACCTGCCGCCATGAGAACGGCGCGGCCTATGCGGCCGAGGCCTATGGCAAGCTCACCGGCAAGCCCGGTATCGCTTTCGTCACGCGTGGCCCCGGGGCATGTAACGCCAGCATCGGAGTTCATACGGCGTTGCAGGATTCCTCCCCGATGATTCTGTTCGTCGGCCAGGTGCCGCGCGAATTCCGCCATCGCGAAGCGTTCCAGGAGATTGACTTCGAGGCGATGTTCGCACCGGTCGCCAAATGGGCGGTCGAGGTGGACGATGCTGCCCGCATGCCCGAGATCACCGCGCGGGCGCTTGCCGTTGCGGCGGGTGGCCGACCGGGTCCGGTCGTGGTGTCGCTGCCCGAAGACATGCTGACGGATGAGGTCGACGTCGTAGATGCGACGGTTGCGTCCCTTCCGGCACCGGAGCCCAGCGACGATGATATCGCGCGCATGCGTGAACTCCTGTCTTCGGCGGAACGGCCACTCGTGATCTTCGGCGGTGGTGGCTGGTCACCGGAAATTTGCGCCGAGTTCGAGACGTTCTGCGAATCCAACGGCCTGCCGGCCGTGTCGTCATTCCGGACCATGGATATATTCAACAACGACCATCCGAACTTCGTCGGCGAGCTTGGATACAACACCAACCCGAAGCTCACGCAGCGGGTACGTGATGCAGACCTTCTCCTGGTGGTCGGTGCGCGCCTGGGAGAGACGACGTCACAGGCCTACACCATCATCAAGTCCCCGCGGCCGGACCAGACCATGATTCACGTCTATCCCGACCATACCGAGCTCGGGCGGGTGTTCCAGGCTGACTTGCCGATCGCATCGGGCATCGGCGCGTTTGTCTCGAAGGTGCGGCGCAACCTGCAGCTCGATCCCGGTCGATGGGCCAGCTGGCTCAAGGACGGGCGCGACGACTTTGATGCCTGGACTGTGCCCGTGGATGTGCCGGGCCCTCTGAACCCGGCGGAATTGTTCGTCCAGCTACGCGACATTCTGCCCGATGAGGCAATCATCACCACCGACGCCGGCAACTTCGCCGGCTGGACCAGCCGGTTCTACAAGTTCCGGACCTACCGGACCCAGCTTGGCCCGGCGAACGGTTCCATGGGCTATGGCATGCCGGCGGCCATCGCCGCCAAGACAGCGCGTCCGGATGCGCCGGTGATCTGCTACGCGGGTGACGGCGGTATTCTGATGACCGGCAACGAGCTCGCGACCGCGGTTCAGTTCGACCTGCCGATCGTTGTTCTTATCGCCAACAACAACATGTACGGCACGATCCGGATGCATGAGGAGCGCGAGTATCCGGGCCGCGAGATCGCGACCCATCTCCGCAATCCGGATTTTGTGGCGTGGGCGGAGTCTTTCGGCGCCCAGGGTGAACAGGTGACGACGACCGAGGAGTTCAGGCCTGCGATGGAACGCGCGCTCGCTGCGGGACGGCCGGCCGTCATTGAACTCGTCGTTGACCAGGAGCTGATTGCGAGCAACTTCACCCTTTCGCAGCTGCGCGAGCGGGTGCGAGCCGCGGCCGAGTAAGCACATACATGGCGCAGGATCAGGTGAAGGCGCTTTTTCTGGACCGTGACGGCGTGATCAATGTCGACAGCGGCTATATCTGGCGGATCGAGGATTTCATCTTCTGCGAGGGCGTCTTCGATGCCTGCCTCGCCGCCCAGGATATGGGATATCTTCTCGTCATCGTTACCAACCAGGCCGGGATCGGTCGGGGGCTCTACACAGAACAGCAGTTTCATGCGCTGACGGGCTGGATGGAAGAGCAGTTTCAGGACAAGGGCATCGAGATCGCCCGCACCTATTTTTCGCCCACCCATCCCGAGGAAGGGATTGGTGTGTACCGGCGTGAATCCCCCGACCGGAAACCGGGTCCGGGGATGCTGTTCAAGGCGCGTGACGCTTTCGACATCGATATGAACGCATCTGCGATCGTCGGCGATCGGGAAACCGATATTGAAGCCGGCATCAACGGTGGTGTTGGGACACGCCTGCTGTTGGAGGGCACCGAAGACACTACGGGAACTCGCGCCGACGCGGTCGTGGGCTCGCTCGCGGATGCCGTGGCGTGGCTCGCAAAGAACCCGAAACCCGGGCGATAGAGCGTTTTAGGCCAGAAACAACGCGAACATCATCCGGGCGGATGTGGCGAAGAGGAAGAGCGCGAAAAGGAGCTTGAGCGCCCGGGCGTTCAGGTGATGCGCGAGCCGCACACCAAGCGGCGCGGTCAGTGACGTGAATGGCGCGATCAGGATCAGGCCGAGCAGGTTCACATGGCCCACGCTGGCCTCGGGCAAGGCCGGGATGCCCCAGCCTGTCGCCACGAATCCGATGGTCGCGGGAAGGGCGATGATCAGGCCGATCGCGGCGGCCGTGCCAACCGCCCGGTGCACGGGAAATCCGAAGGCATTGAAATAGGGCACACATAGCGTGCCGCCACCGATCCCCATCATCGCCGAGAGACCGCCGATGACGAAGCCCGAGGATTGTCCCGCAATCCCGCCGGGCAAACTGTCGCGAAACCGGAATTCCGCCGAGGTGGCTGCCATGTAGATCGCGACCGCAAGCGCGACGAAGGCGAAGACCATGCTGAGCACGGGTCCATCGACCGCGCCGGCGATCAATGTGCCGGAGATCGACCCGGCAAATATCCAGACTCCCCATTTCTTAAGGAGATCCGTATCGACAGCCCCGCGCCGGTGATGAGAGCGGGCCGAAATAACCGATGTGATGACGATACTGGCAAGCGACGTGCCGATGGCCACATGCATGCGAACGGACTCGTCGATATCAATGAGCCCCAGCATGGTGAACAGCACCGGGACGACGATGATCCCGCCGCCCACGCCAAGCAACCCCGCGAGGATGCCCGCGATGCAACCGGTCGCGATGAGCACGGTCGCGAGTGGCGCCAGTTGGATAACTACGTCCATACGACAGTTAATCCCTGCGGGCGTAGGTCACGCAAGGGCGCTTGTTCGATCAATTGCCGGAAAGGCGCCAGTCCATCATCTCGATACGGTCCTGGCCAAAGAACGGCTCGCCATCGACCGCGAAGGACGGGACGCTCCAGACACCATCTGCGAGTGATTCGTCCGTGTTTGCCGCCAGTTCCGCGGTGACGGCTTCGGATTCGGCTGCTGCGACCAGCGCAGCGCCATCGAGACCGACGCCATTGGCGATCTCGGTAACCTGATCCGGGTCGCCGATATTCTTCTCGTCTGCCCAGCAGCCGCGCGCCAGGGCGCGGGTGATTTCATATTGATCGTGGCCCGCCTGGCCCGCCGCGATGATAACGCCGGAAGACAAATGGTAGGGGGCAGGGAAGTGTGCCGGTTGTGTATTGAGTGGTACATCGCGCCATTTGGCCCAGCGTGGCAGTTCGACAAGACGATAGGCCTGAAGCACGGCCGGTCTGTCACCAAGCGGTCGTCCCGCGCCGGTCTCGCCCCAGGTGCGGCCAACATCTGTCGGCTTATAGGCGATGGTTCGTCCGTGTTTGTCGGCGAGGTCCTTTAAAGCGTCCACGGCCAGGTAGGACCAGGGTGAAATACAGGCGAAGTAGAATTTGATCGGATCACTCATCGGGCGGCCTCCACATATTCGGCGATGTAGGTCGGCAGCGCGAACGAGCCGACATGAAGATCGGGATTATAGTAACGCGTGGGGATATCGGCCTGTTTGGCCCGCACGGCAAGCGTCTCGGCAGGCAGATTGCGCAGTTCCGTGTTGTCCGTTGCCCATCCGAACGCCATGAAACCGCCGACATAGGTCGGCACCGGTGCAATATAGGCGCTGGAATCGGCGAAATGTTCGCCCAGGCGCCGCACGGTAGTGGTCAGCTCGTCACCCTGGAACATCGCAACACCGCTCTGGGTGACAACCACACCGCCGTCGGTCAGCCGGGATTTGCAGCGTCCGTAGAACTCGCTGGTAAACAGCGCTTCGCCGGGCCCGATCGGGTCCGTTGAGTCGACGATAACGACGTCGAATCTACGATCGGTTTCTGCGATAAATTCAGCACCGTCGGCGATCACGATGTCGGCGCGCGGGTCGTCGAATGCGCCGTTGGAGATGCCGGGCAGGTGCTCCGCGCACAACGCCACCACCGACGCGTCGATCTCGACCATGGTCACATGGTCGACGGGGTGTTTCAGCACCTCGCGCAGGATGCCCCCGTCGCCGCCGCCGACAATGCAGATATCGCGCGCGCGGCCATGGGCAAGCATCGGTACGTGGGTCAGCATCTCGTGATAGATGAATTCGTCGCGCTCGCAGACCTGCATGATGCCGTCGAGCGCCAATACACGGCCCCATTGAGACGTCTGATATATCACCAGATCCTGATGCTTGGTGGTTTTGCGGAAAACGATATCCTCGATTTGCAGACCCAGTTGCAGGCCCACCCCGAGAGGTTCGTCGAACCAGGCCCAGTTGTCGCTCAATCCACCACGCCCCGGCGGATTTCGTTCACCGTGACAGAAGTCGCGTCGAAGGCGGATTCCAGGACCGGCAGGGAATCATTCGGATTGCATTTGCCGCACATGAAGATGTCGATCGCCGCGTAGTCGCGCTCCGGCCATGTGTGGATCGAAATATGGCTTTCGGCCAGGATCGCGACACCCGACACGCCGCCCGAGTCCGAATATTGATGCAGCTTCACGTCCATCACCGTCGCGTTGGCCGCGACGGCGGCGTCATGCAGGGCTCGCTCGATATAGCCAATGTCGGCGAGGTGTGCGGCACCCCACAGGTCCAAAAGAATGTGACGGCCGGCGAATGTGACGCCGTTTTCCTGGACGAAATAGTCGGTGAGTTCGACCGGTTCTACGGCCGCTGTCGCATTGTTTGCCATGCCATCAGAGCTCCTGCGGGCGAATGTCGGGCCGGTGCTTTTTAGTGAATTTCTCGGGTCGCGCAACCACCAATATGCACCGTCTGCCAGACAGCCTATCGAGTCACGACGATGTAGGGAAATTGGGGTGGGGCGGCTTGCTTCCTGGGTAAGGGAGCAATGAGGTCAATCTATGCGACAACCCGACGGCGCGATGTGACGCCGATCACAGGGGCGAAAGTTTTTTCTAGAAAGCGTCTTCCGCGAGCGCCATCACCGAATCTCCGCCGTTGGTGATGGTTTCCAGGTGCATGTTGACGCGCGGCAGAATGTGGTCGACATAAAACTGCGCCGTGATTCGCTTGGAATTCAGAAATTCCGGGCTGGCGCCGCTTTCGGCCCCATTTGCGGTGGCCAAGGCGGACCTGGTCATCAGCCAGCCGCCGACGACGGTGCCCGCCAGATGCAGGAAGGCATGGGCGCCGGCGAATTTGCGGTTCACGTCGTTGTTGGCGGGGTCCAGCATCCATTCCGTGGCGTGGCGTAGCGTCCGGTTGGCGTTCTTCTGTTCGGCGATGATGGCCGCGATCTCCGAATCGTCGGACTCGGGCAGATCATCGATCTCATCGAGGAGTTCTTCCATTGCCGCCCCGCCGTCGCGCATAAGCTTGCGGCCCAGCAGGTCGATAGCCTGGATGCCGTTGGTGCCCTCATAGATCGGGGCGATCCGCGAATCCCGGAAATACTGTGCGGCACCGGTTTCCTCGATGAAGCCCATGCCGCCATGCACCTGCACGCCGGTCGAGGCGATATCGACCCCCAGATCCGTACACCAGGCCTTGACCACCGGGGTGAGCAGGTCGGTGCGCCGCTGGTTGTAGCCGCGCGCATCGGCGTCGTCGTGGTGGCGCGAACGGTCGAGCGCGGCGTTGGTGTAGTAGGCGAGCGCCCGCATGGCCTCGGTCTGTGCACGCATGGACATCAGCATGCGCCGTACGTCGGGATGCTGGATAATGGTCACGGAATCGCCGCCACCTTCGACTGGTGCCGACTGCACACGTTCGCGGGCATAGGTCACGGCGTGCTGATAGGCGCGTTCGGCGACGGAGACGCCCTGCAGGCCGACGTTCAGGCGCGCGTTGTTCATCATCGTGAACATGCAGCGCAGGCCGTCATGTTCCTCGCCGATCAGGTATCCGACCGCGCCGTCGCCATTCTCGCCATACCCCATGACGCAGGTCGGGCTCGCGTGGATACCGAGCTTGTGCTCGAGACTGATGGTGTGGGCGTCGTTACGTTCGCCGAGTGACCCATCATCATTCACCAGATACTTCGGAACGAGGAAGAGGCTGATGCCCTTCACGCCCGGCGGTGCGTCGGGCAGGCGAGCCAGCACGAGGTGGATGATGTTGTCGGTGAAATCCTGATCGCCATAGGTGATGAAGATCTTCGTGCCTTTGATGCGGTAGTGATCACCTTCGCGCTCGGCGCGGGATTTGAGCAGGCTGAGGTCGGTGCCGGCCTGGGGTTCGGTGAGGTTCATCGTGCCGGCCCATTCGCCGGACACGAGCTTCTCGAGGTAAATTTCCTTCAGCTCCGGCGCGCCGTGGGCAATCAGGGATTCGATCGCGCCGATGGTCAGCAGGGGGCACAGGGACCAGGCGAGATTGGAGGATTGCCACATCTCCTGCAGCGCGGTGGTGATCGTCCAGGGCAGTCCCATGCCGCCATGTTCGGGCTCGAACGGCGTGCCGTTCCAGCCACCTTCGACGAAGGCCTGATAGGCCTCCTTGAAGCCGTCGGGGGTCGTCACGTCGCTGCCCGAAAGGGTCGATGTTTGCTGGTCGCCGGACTGATTGAGAGGGGCAACGACTTCGCCGGTGAAGCGCGCGGATTCATTGAGAATCTGCTCCACCAGATCGCTGGTCGTCTCGGTGAACGCCGGGAGGGCGCGCAAACCGTCCATATCGCAGAGATTTTCGAGAATGAACTGCATGTCCTGCACGGGTGCGTTGTAGTCGGACATAACCTCTCCTGTCGTGTCGTGAGGCCCTTACAGGACCTTTCCGGGGTTCATAAGACCCTTGGGGTCGAGCGATTTCTTGATCATGCGCATCATGTCCACTTCCACGGCCGGCTTGCGTTCGGCCAGATCATGAACCTTGAGTTTGCCGATGCCGTGCTCGGCTGAAAAGCTGCCGCGCATGGATAGCGCGATGTCGACCACCCGGCCGGTGATGTCGTCCCAGCGGTCGAGGAACTCCTGCGGGTCGCCATCCACCGGTTGGGACAGGTTGTAGTGGACGTTGCCGTCGCCCACATGGCCGAAGGCGAGCGGGCGTATCCCCGGATACATTTCGGTGACAGCGGCGTTGGCCTCGCGAATAAATTGCGGAACCTTCGAGATGGGCACCGAGACGTCGTTTTTGATGCTCGCGCCCTCGGGTTTCTGGGACAGGACCATCGCTTCGCGCAGGAACCAGAACTGGTCGCGCTGGGAATCCGACTGGGCGATGGTGGCATCGGCCACCAGCCCGTCCTCAAAGGCGGCAGCCAGGAAGTTTTCCATCGCCGTGCCGAGATCCAGGCTTTCCTCGCTGCTCTCGAACTCGATCAGCGCATACCATTCATGCTTGCCCTCGAGGAACTCGAATGTCCCCTCGGTGTGGCGGATCGAGATGTCGATGCAGATGCGGGGAATGAGTTCAAAGCCCGAAACCGTGTCACCGCTCGCCTTGCGGGCCCGGCCGAGCACCTCGAGCACGTCCTCGAGCTCACGGAGCGCGATAAAGGCCGTGCTGCGAACCCGCGGTCGCGGGAACAGTTTCACCACCGCGCCAGTGATGATCCCGAGCGTGCCCTCGGCGCCGATGAACAGATGCTTCAGGTCATAACCGGTGTTGTTCTTGCGCAGGCCGGTCAGCCCGTCCCAGATCTGCCCGTCGGGCAGGACGACTTCGAGGCCCAGCGTAAGCTCCCGGCTGTTGCCGTAGCGGATCACCGCCGTGCCGCCGGCATTGGTCGAGAGGTTGCCGCCGATCTGGCATGACCCTTCCGCGCCGAGGCTCAGCGGGAAGAAGCGGTCATGTTCCTCGGCCACCTCTTGCAGGCTCGCCAGAACACAACCCGCATCCACGGTCATCGTGAAGTTGGCGGGATCGACCTCGCGGACCTTGTTCATGCGCACCAGGCTCAGGATGACCTCGCCCGCGGCGACGGCCCCGCCGCACAGGCCGGTGTTGCCGCCCTGGGGCACGATGGGAATGTTTGCTTCATGGCACGCCGCGACGACCCGGGAGACCTCGGACGTCGACGCCGGTCGCACCACGCAGGGTGTCTCGCCGCGGAACAGGCCGCGTTGTTCGGCGATATACGGTTCCATGTCCGAAATATCGGTCACCAGGCCGGCATCGCCGACGATTTCGGCAAGCCGCTCCAGCAGGCCGTCGGGCAGACCATGTTGTGGCGTGTTGGTGAGCCTGTTCATGACCATTGATGTAGCGCTCCCGTTTGATGGGGGCAATATGCGCCGTGTTCGTGTCTCACTCCGCGTGCGCGGCAACGGCGCGGCGCAGCCGGTCGTTGATTGCCCGCCCGATGCCGCTGTCCGGCACCGGTGCGACGGCGATACCGGCATGCTCGGGCCGGTCGAGTTCACGCAGGGTGGCGAAAAGCCGGGCGGCCGCTTCGGTCATGTCTCCCGACGGGCTGAGATTGAGCATCGCCGCCACCTGGTGCGCGCCGGGCGCGCCGAAGGCGGCAAATGCCTCGTCCGGCTGCGGGTCCGTGACATCGATCCGTATGGGAATCTTGGGGGCGTAATGCCTGGCGATCTGTCCGGGTGAACGCGGTGCGGCGCCGGTTTCGGGAATGCTGGCGTCGTCGATGGACCCGAGAAAGGCCTCGAGCTGTTCCCGGGTGACCGCGCCGTGACGCAGGATGGCCGGGCGTGCGCCACACAGATCGACCACCGTTGATTCCAGCCCCACCGTGCACGCACCGCCGTCGACGATCAGATCAACTGCGTTACCCAGGGAATCACCCACATGGGCCGCCGTCGTGGGGCTCACTTCGCCCGCGCGGTTGGCGCTGGGTGCGGCGATGGGGCCGCCAAAACGGGCGAGCAACGCCTGTGAGAGCGAATGGGCGGGCGCACGCAGTGCGACAGTATCCAGGCCGGCGCTCACGAGCAGCGACAGGCCGCAGTCCGCTCGCCGGGGCAGAACGAGGCTGAGAGGGCCCGGCCAGAATTTCTCTGCGAGCGCGCGGGCGTGATCGTTGAACGTGCCAAGTTTTTCTGCGGCCGCCACATCCGCGACATGCACGATCAGCGGGTTGAAGCTGGGTCGGTCCTTGGCGGCGAAAATGCGTGCGACCGCGTCATCGTCGTGCGCATCCGCGCCCAGCCCGTAGACGGTCTCGGTCGGGAACGCGACCAGTCCGCCCCGGCGCAGAATGTCCGACGCGTTGGCAAGCGTGTCGTCGTTGGCCGTTTCGATGGGAGCCACGGCAATGATGGCCTAGCGCCGGCCGAATGCGACGAAGCCCGGGTTGAGATATTTGGGCTTGCTGTAGGGCAGGGGCGTGCCGTCGAAGGTCTCAAGGGAGCCGCCCGCCGCGAGGACGATCGCATGTCCCGCACCCGTATCCCACTCGCATGTCGGGCCGAAGCGCGGGTAGATGTCGGCTTCACCGGCGGCCAGACGGCCGAACTTCAGGGCGCTGCCCTGGGGCATCCGGTTTCGGATGTTCATGTCGGCCAGATATTCCTCCAGGCGGTCGTTGACCGCATGCGACCGGCTGACCAGCACGTCCATGCCTTCATCGGGGACCTCGCGGCACGCGATGGCGCGTTCGTCGCCCCTCGCGCCGTTAGGCGCTTCGATGAGCGTCGCGCCATCGCCGGTCGCTCCGGCATACATCAGGTCGAGGGCGGGCGCGTAGAGGATACCGACCCGCGGCACGCCGGCGTCCACCAGCCCGATATTGACCGTAAACTCGTCATTGCGCTTGAGGAACTCACGTGTGCCGTCGAGCGGGTCGACCAGCCAGAAGCGATCACCGACATCGGTCGGGCTCTCGCCGTTTGCGTGCTCTTCTTCGGATATCACCGGAATTTCGGGAGTCAGCGCCCGCAGGCCGGGCACGATCACGCGCTCGGAAGCCGTGTCCGCCAGGGTCAGGGGAGAGCCGTCATCCTTGCGGGTGCTGTCGAAATCGGTGCGATAGATATCGAGGATCGCATCCCCCGCCGCGTAGGCGAGGTCGCGAACCGCCGGGATCAGGGCCGCCGGGTCAAAGGTCATAATCCGTCTTCCTGCCTTCGTGCTTATTCGGCAGCCAGAGGCCGATTGGCAAGCGCCCAGATGACATCCGGGGTCGCGGGCATGTCCACGTCCGGGAAATCATCGTCGCTCGACAGCGCGTCGACAATGGCGCTGATGGCGGATGGCGGTGCGCCGATGGCGCCCGCCTCGCCGGTGCCCTTGATACCCAACGGGTTCGTCGTGCATTTCTCGTTGCGCATTGAAAATGAGAATTGCGGTACATCGTCGGCGCGCGGCATCCGGTAATCCATGAAGGAGCCCGAGACGAGCTGGCCCGAGTCCTCATCGTAGATCGTGTGTTCATGCAGCGCCTGCCCGACACCCTGCACGATGCCGCCATGCACCTGGCCCTCAATCAGCAGCGGGTTGATCGTGTCGCCGAAATCATCGACGACCGTATAGCGCTGGATATCGGGAATGCCGGTGTCCGGGTCGATCTCGATCTCGCAGATATGGCAGCCGTTGGGGAATGTTGCCTCGTCGGGCTTGTGGGAAACAGAAGTGTCGAGCCCCGGTTCTGCGTCGCCCGGCAGGTTCGATGGATCCTTCGCGGCTTCGGCGACTTCGAACAGGGACATGGTCCGGTCGGTGCCCGCCACGCGGAAGGTGCCGTCGGAATATTCGATGTCCGCCTCGGCGGCCTCCATCATGTGCGCCGAGACGGCGCGGCCCTTTTCGATGATCTCTTCCGACGCCCTGGACACGGCGACACCGCCGACGGTGACCGAGCGTGACCCTCCGGTCAGCCCCGGCGGCACGACATCGCTGTCGCCCTGGACCATGACCATCTGGTCGGTATCAATCCCCAGCCGGTCTGACATGATCTGCTTGTACGCCGTGTCGTGGCCCTGCCCGTTGGACATGGTGCCGATATAGAAGGTGATGATCTCGTTGTCGGAATCGATCCGCACATCGGCGACTTCCGGGTTTCCCCCGCCGCATTTCTCTACATAGGTCGCCATGCCGATGCCGCGCAGCTTGCCCTGCTTGGCGCTTTCGGCCTTGCGCGCGGCGAAGCCCGCCCAGTCGGCCTGCTTCATGCCTTCTTCCATGATCGCGGTGAAGTTGCCGCTGTCATAAGTCTCGCCGAAGGCGGTCTCGAAGGGCATCTGGTCATGGGGGATGAAGTTGCGTCGGCGTATCTCGTCGGGGGTCAGCCCCAGTTCGCGCGCGCATTTGTCGACCAGCCGCTCGATGCAGTAGATCGCCTCGGGTCGCCCCGCGCCGCGATAGGCGTCGGTCGGTACCGTGTTCGAGAACACGCCCTTCACATTGGCCCAGACCGCCGGGAAGGCGTAGAGGCCGTTGAGCATCGTCGTGCCGGCCTCGGTCGGAATATAGGTGCCGAAATGGGACAGATACGCGCCCAGGTTGGCGTAGGTCGTGACTCGCAGGCCGAGGAACCTGCCGTCCTTGTCGCAGGCGACTTCCGCCTTTGTGACATGGTCGCGTGCCTGGATGTCGGACAGGAAACCTTCGCTGCGTTCCGACGTCCAGCGCACCGGGCGCTTCAGCTTCATGGCGGCCCAGGTCACGAGTGGTTGCTCGGGGTGGGGGAAAATCTTCATGCCGAAGCCGCCGCCGACATCGCCGGTGACGACACGCAGCCGTTCCTTGTCGATATTCAGGATGCTCCCGGCCAGCGCGTCGCGAATAACATGGGTGCCTTGCGAGGAGGTGTAGAGGGACAGCCGGTCGGTGGCCGTGTCGTAGTCACAGATCGCCGCACGGGGTTCCATCGGGTTTACGACAACCCGGTTGTTGGTCAGCTCCAGGGTGGTGACATGGGCCGCCTCGGCAAACGCCGCCTCGGTCGCCTCCTGATCACCCTTGCCCCAGTCGAAGCAGATATTGTTCGGCGCGTCGTCATGCAGCTGTGCGGCACCGTCCAGGGTCGTGCGGTAGGTGTCCGTGGACGCCGCCAGCGGGCTGTAGCTAACCTCGATCAACTCGGCCGCGTCGCGCGCCTGCTCAAGCGTCTCGGCGACGACGAGGGCAACCGGCTGGCCGACATGGCGGACCTTGCCCTGGGCCAGCAGCGGGCGATCGGGTTTGATGTTGTCGGTCTCGTCGAGGTTCGTGACCGGGAACATGCACGGCATGGGGCTGATGTTGTCGGCTTCCAGATCCTCGCCCGTCAGCACGAGCAGTACACCCGGCGCGGCCGCGGCGGCGGCGATGTTGACGGCGCCGAGTTCCGCATGGGCGTGCGGCGAACGAAGCACGAAGGCGTGGCTTTCATTCTCGAGCTGCACGTTATCTGCGTAGGTGCCGCCGCCGGTCAGAAGGCGGAGGTCCTCGATACGGGTGACGGATTGACCGATGCCGAATTGGCCCATGGGACGTCCTTTGCAGGTCTGAAAAATGTGGGAACGCTGTTGTAGGCGATGATATGCGACTTGATCTGCCGAGACCAAGCCCCCCGGGCCAAATACTCTGTTATTCTTTGTCTGTGATGGCCGATGAAACCGACCACGAGAACGCTGATTTACAAGCGATTACCGGCGATTATCCCGGCCGCTACTGGCATGGGCTCGATGACGGGCGCATCCAGTGCGACCTGTGCCCGCGTCTGTGCAAGCTGAACGAGGGCCAGCGCGGTCTGTGCTTCGTGCGCGCGCGCCAGGACGACCGGATCGTGCTCACCACCTACGGTCGCTCCTCGGGTTATTGCATCGACCCGATCGAGAAGAAGCCCCTCAACCATTTCCTGCCGGGTACGCCTGTCCTGAGTTTCGGCACGGCGGGCTGCAACCTAACCTGCAAGTTCTGCCAGAACTGGGACATCTCCAAGAGCCGGGAGTTCGACACCCTGGCCGACCAGGCGATGCCCGAGGCGATCGCGAAGGCGGCTGCCGAGCATGGCTGCCGCTCGGTGGCCTTTACCTACAATGACCCGGTGATCTTCCTCGAGTATGCCGTCGATGTGGCCCAGGCCTGCCGCGAGGTCGGCGTGCGGACTGTTGCGGTGACAGCGGGTTACATCTCGCCCGAGCCCCGCAAGGAATTCTTCCACCAGATGGATGCTGCGAATGTTGATCTGAAAGGCTTTACCGAGGCCTTCTATCAGCAGCTCTGTACGGCCGCACTCGCCGATGTGCTCGACACGCTGGTTTATATCCGCCACGAGACCGACTGCTGGCTGGAAATCACCAACCTGATCATCCCCGGCCAGAATGACGACCCGGCCGAATTGGCGGCGATGAGTAAATGGATTGTCGAGCATCTCGGCCCGGACGTGCCGGTGCATTTCTCGGCATTTCATCCCGACTGGAAGATGATGGACACGCCCGCCACCCCCCACGAGACGCTGGCGCGCGCGCGGCGTATCGCGCTGGATGCGGGGGTCAACTACGTCTACACCGGCAACGTCCACGACAAGGGCCGCCAAAGCACCTATTGCCCGAATTGTGCGGCGCGGACGATCGGACGCGACTGGTACGAACTCAGCGAGTGGCGCGTGGCCCCCGTGGGCAACACCGGCGGGGCTTGTGTCGCTTGCGGCACACGCATTCCCGGCGTGTTTGATGCCGCCCCCGGTGCCTGGGGACGCAAACGCCAGCCGGTGAAACTGACGGCTGTGAGCTAAACACCAAGCGTTATAGCCGGACTGGATCCGCGTATCTTGAGACAACCTCATGCTGAGCTTGTCGAAGCATGAGGTTTACGCCCTCTTCTTCGACAAGCTCAGGATGAGGGCTCAGTCTGGCAAGAGATGCCCGGATCCAGTCCAGGCGTGACAAGGTTTGACGGGTTTGCTTCCTAATCCGGCAGGG
This sequence comes from Alphaproteobacteria bacterium, assembly GCA_965205535.1. Classification (GTDB taxonomy): domain Bacteria; phylum Pseudomonadota; class Alphaproteobacteria; order UBA6615; family UBA6615; genus UBA8079. Next base: position 2,017,955 of record CBDBHH010000005.1, read on the forward strand.
GCTTGCCCGCGGTTTCCTTGAGGGTCAGAACCACCAGGAACGAGATGATCGCGCAGGCAATCAGGTACCAGGCGATGGACAGATCGTCATGGGAGCGGGCGATGAGCCATGTCGCAATGAGGGGCGTCGTGCCGCCGAAGACTGCGAGACCCACATTGTAGCCGACAGAGAGCGCGCTGACGCGGACCCGGCGGGGGAACATCTCCGTCAGGGTCGCCGGCGCGCCGCCGAAATAGGCGCCGATCAGCACCGCGAAGCCCAGCTGGCCGGCCAGGATCATCTCGAAGTCGGGATGGTGCATCAGCCAGATCAGGGGATAGCCCAGAATGGCGATGCCGCCCGCGCCGAACATCAGAAGTGGTTTGCGGCCGATCTTGTCGGACAGTGCGCCGAAGATCGGTATCAGAACCAGCAGGACGGCCATGGAGATGCTGTTGATGTCCAGCGCGTCGGAGCGTGGCTCCTTTACCTGTTTGACCAGCCAGGTCACCACATAGACGAACATCATGTAGAAGCCCACGGCGTTGATGATGTTGAAGCCGATGACCTTGAGCATGGCCTGCCACTGGGTGGTCAGGGCCTCGATCACCGGGTTGGCGGGTTTGTCGGCGGCGTCGTCTTCGGGCATGTCCGGCAGGTGACGGCGGATCACCAGGCCGACGATGCCGACGAGGATGCCGGACAGGAACGGCAGGCGCCAGCCCCAGTCCGCGACCTGGTCGGCGGTCAGGAAGTGGCTCACCAGGGCGCTGACGCTGGAGCCGAGCAGGATGCCGCCGACCGCGCCGAACAGCGTCCAGCTGGTGAAGAAGCCGCGGCGATGGGCCGGGGAATGCTCGGCCAGGTAAACGATCGAGCCGGTATATTCACCGCCGACCGACAGACCCTGGAGCATGCGCATCGCCACCATGAGGAAGGCCGCTGCGATGCCGATGGTCGCGTGGTCGGGCAGGATGCCGATCACGCCGGTGGGGATCGCCATGAGCATGACCGAGAGGACGAGGGCGCGCTTGCGGCCGATCTTGTCGCCGATGTAGCCGAACACGAAACCACCGATGGGGCGCATCATGAAGCCGGCGGCGAACGCCCCGAACGAGGCGATCAGCGAGACGGTCGGGTCGTCGGACGGAAAGAACAGCCGGCCGATGATCGGCGCGTAGAAGCCGTAGACGGCGAAGTCGTACCACTCCAGGACGTTGCCGGTGATACCGGCCGCAATAACCTTGCGCCGCGCACGCGGATCGATGACGTCACTCATATGAAGGCCCCCCAGCCTGAATCGAGAGTTGAACCTAACGGCGTGCACGTTATCGCGGCAACCTGTCTTGCCGTCATGCCCGGCCTTGATCCGGGCGTCATTTGGCGGAATGAGCCCTCATCCTGAGCCTGTCGAAGGAGAGGGCGACAACCTCATACTTCGACAGGCTCAGCAAGAGGTTGTTCCAGATTGCGCGGATCGAGTCTGCATATGACGGCTGCAGGGATAATGCGCTCTAGTGGAATGTCTCGGTGGTGTAGCGCCACAGGCGGATCGAATCGTCCCAATAGTCCTGGGGCAGGCCTGCCTTGGCCTTCAGGTGGCGCAGGAACTGGTCCGCCGTCGGCACCTGCTCCCACACCTGGGGCAGGAACAGCCCGCGCCGGGTGGCGCCGCTGCCATCAACACTCGCGTCCGTTGCCTGCAGGACCACGCCATCCACGTCCGGCTGCAGCGCGTCGACGGCTTCGGCTTCCGATTCAAACGATATCGGCCGCGGGTGAGACAGGATCGACACCGAGACATCCATCATCGCGGCTTCCTCCGGCGTCAGCTTGGGAAAGCGCGGGTCGCCGAACGCCGCCTTGTAGCCGTTTTCGGCAACATCCGAGATCAGCGATCGATGGGGCAGGATGCTGCCCACACAACCCCGCAGCCGGTCGTTGAGGGTGAGGGTGACGAATGTCGCCCGGTAAGTCTCCAACGGGGGTGTAAACGTGCCGTGCTGGACCTCCGCCGGGCGGCCCGTACGCAGCCCGTTGGCGATGGATCGCCGGGTGCCGTCAATCAGCATGGCCCGGTCGTCGTCGCCGAGCCGGGCGGTGGATGCGTATTCCAGTGCCCAGGAACCATACCCCACCACCCGTTCGCGATTGTCGCGCCCGCCGGTGTCGCCGGAGTTCCGCACGTCCAGGGTCGTGACCCGCAGATCGAGGTCGGCCGCGCGCGCCAGCAGACCTTTGACCGGGAATCGCCCGCAGGCCTGTTCGTCCTCGATTTTTTCCGGGCTGATCGTCTCGATGTGGCGCCGAAAACCCTGATCGAGCCGATTGGCATTCTCATAGTCGTGATAATGGCTCAGGTCAGAGCTGATCAGGATGACGGTCTCCGGGCCACCCCAGAGTGCGGAGAGCAGTGCTGCTGTTTCATCGGCAGAGGGGCCGCCCACGAGCACCGGGACCAGCGAAAATTCTCCCAGGACCCGCTGCAGGAAGGGCAGGTGGATTTCCAGGCTGTGTGCCTCGGCATGGGGCGCGTCCGACTGCTCGACGCCGGGCACTTTAAGGGCGGCGGAGATCCCCGCCGCATCGATCGGGACGTCGCCCAGGGGTGTGCGGAAGGTGTGTGCTGCGGGGACACAGAATTTCGTCACCGCCACCCGGTGGGGCGGGCCGAGCAGCACGACCCGGGTAATTTCATCTGCGCGGTCGGCGATCGTCCGGTAGGCGTTGGCGGCGATGGGGCCGGAATAGATATAGCCCGCATGGGGCGCGATCAGCGCCTTGGGTGACAGCCCGTCATGGCGCGCGCGTGCCATGCAGGCGTCGATCATATTGGTGAGCGCATCGGGCGCGGCAGGATAGAATGTGCCAGCGATCGCGGGCGGGCGGATAAGTGTTTGGCTGCTATCTGACATTTCGATGACTTGTCCGGGACTCGGACTTTCCTATATCCGCGTGTTACACGACAGGTTAGCGCGCCCCGTCGGGTGCGCCAAACCCGCAAACCCGACTATATGAGAGGACGCCGACATGCTGACGGTCTACGGCCTGAAGAGCTGCGACACGACCAAGAAGGCGTTGAAATGGCTGGAGCGTCGCGAGACGCCACACCGTTTCCTCGACGTCCGCGCCGACGGCGTCGACAACGACAAGCTTACGGAATGGGCCATGGAAGTGGGCTGGGAAGTCCTGCTCAATCGGGGCAGCACCACCTGGCGGAACCTCGACGAGGTGATCCGCGAGAATGTCACCGAGGATATCGGCCTGCAGCTGATGGCTGAGAACCCGACCCTGATCAAACGCCCGGTGATCGAGACCGACGCGGGCGTGCTGGTCGGCTGGAAGCCCGAACTGCAGCGCACGCTTGAGGATCTGATTTAGGGATTATTGTGCCTCCATCCTTCGAGACGGCGCTGCGCGCCTCCTCAGGATGAGGTGTTTTCGTTTATAGCCCTCATGCTGAGGAGCCGCCGAAGGCGGCGTCTCGAAGCATGTGAAGCCGGCTAGCTCTCCCGGAACGTCACGCCGCGCTGGCCGTAGGCGTCGATGACGTCCTGGCCGAAGCGCTCGCGGATGATCGCCGTCGATTTCGGCGGCATCGAGATGTCGTTGTAGTCCTCGCGTGACGTGCCGGTGATCACCACCAGCAGGCGCGCGTCGTCGTCGGAAATATTCTCGAACTGGCGGTCCACCCCCGGCGGCACGGCAATCATGTCGTAGGGATCGAGATCGATATGGTCCTGGCCTTCCTCGCCCCAGCGGATGCGGAAGCGCCCGGTCAGGCACATGAAGGTCTCTATCGTGTAGTGATGGGCATGCAGTAGAGGGCTGTCGCCCGGCGGGCACTCGGCGACGAGCACACTGATATTGTCCGGCCCCTGGATCGCCGCGTGATGTGCCATGGGCCCGCCCTGGTTTTCCGGCGCCATCAGCAGATAGAGATTCTTCGCCGCTACCAACTCTCGGGCTTCACGGGGCACACCGATGGACTCCCCCGAGGTGGCCGATAGCGGCTGCATGTCGTCGAGCCGCGCGATGCGCGTTGCCATCTCGGCATCTGGTATCTCGATCGGTGCGGGCACCTTGGGGCCGTCGATGCGGCCGTCTTCGTGGCGCCAGGCGGTGCCGATTTTCGTATAGGCGTCGAGAACATCCTGACCGAACTTCGTGCGCATGAATTCGGTCTCGCCCGGCGGCATGGAAATGTCGGAGAAATCCTCGTCACTTGTCCCGGTGATAATTACCAGTAGCAGGGCCTCTTCATCCGTGATGTTCTCGAACTGGCGGTCGACGCCGGGCGGCACGGCGATCATGTCGTGGGGATCCAGGTCTATCTGCTGTTCGCCCGCACTGCCCCAGCGGATGCGAAACCGGCCTGTCAGGCACATGAAGCTTTCGACGGTGAAATGATGGGCGTGCAGCAGCGGTTTGTCGCCCGGCGGGCAGCGCGCGATGATCACGCTCGTGCCGGGCTCACCCGCGACCGCCGGTCGTTGGGCCATCGGGCCGCCCTGGCTCTCGGGCGCCATCATCAGATACAGCGTCTCGGCCGCCATGATTTCATAGGCTTCGCGCGGAATTCCGGTGTCCTCGGCGTAATGCGCCGATTGGGATTCCTGTTCGCTGAAGCGCGCGATCTGCGCCGTCATTTCTTCCGGGCTGATGTCGATGGTCTGCATGGCGTTCCCCTCCCTGCGTGTCGGCAAGTTTAGGCCGTCACGCCGAGGGCCGCCACTAGAGCGGCCAGAAGATCAGGATCAGCGGTACGGAGGTGGCGACGATGATGATCTCGAGCGGCAGGCCCATGCGCCAGTAGTCCCCGAACCGGTAGCCGCCGGGGCCCATCACCAACACGTTGTTCTGATGGCCGATGGGCGTCAGGAAGGCACAGGACGCGCCGATGGCGACTGCCATGAGGAACGGGTCGGCGTTGACCCCGAGCTGGCTTGCGATCGCGACGGAGATCGGCGCCATGACGATGGCCGTCGCGGCGTTATTCATCAAGTCCGACAGGGTCATGGTCACCACCAGCACGATGGTCAGCACCGCCCAGATCGGGATGCTGCCCGACAGGCCGACGATGCTCTCGGCAATCAACTGCGTACCGCCGGTGGACTGCAGCGCGTTGCCCAGCGGGATCATCGCCCCCAGCAGCACGATGACCGGCCATTCGATGGTCTGATACGCCTCGTTGGCGCTGATCCGGTTGAGCAGGATGAGCGCTACCACGGCAGCCGCGAAGGACACATGCACCGGCGTCCAGCCCATCACGGTCGAGAGGACGGAGGCGGTGAAGATTAAAACCGGGATCAGCACGGCGCGCGGTTTGCCGACGGTCAGGCGCCGTTCGGCCAGGGGCAGACAGCCCATTTCGGCGACCGCATCGGCCAATTCTTCCTCGTCGCCCTGGAGCAGCAGTACGTCGCCGGCGCGAAATTGCGTTCGCGCGAGGCGCTCACGGATGGGCTGGCCTTCGCGTGCGACGGCCAGCAGCGCCACCCCGAAGCGCCGGCGCATGCCGAGGGTCTGGGGGCTGCGCCCCTCGATGCGTGAGCCCGGCTGGACCACCGCCTCGACGGTGCCGACCTGGTCGGAGCGGATATTCTCCTCTTCGAGGCGTTCGGCGCCGGTGAGTGTCAGGCCGGCCTTTTTAAGCAGTTCGTCCACGCTCGCGGGGTCCACGCGCAGCAACAGCAGGTCGCCTTCTCGCAGACGCTCGCCCCAGATATGGGTGAGCCGGCGGGTGTCGTCGCGCAACAATCCGACAACGATGGAACGGTCCTCGTCGAGCGCCTCGAGCTCGCGCACGGTCTTGCCGATAAATTCGGATTCTTCGTTGACGCTCACCTCGACCACATAGGAATCCAGGTCGAACATTTCCTCGGCCGAGCGCCGGCTGGTGCGGTCCGACGGGATCAGGCGCCAGCCGATCAGCAGCACGAAGACCAGTCCGATCAGCGCAATAGGCAGCCCGACGAAGGCGAAATCAAACAGCGCGAAGGGCTCGCCGGTGACGTCGGTGCGGAAGGTCGCGACGATGATGTTCGGCGGCGTGCCGATGAGGGTCACCAATCCGCCGAGGATGGTGGCAAACGACAGTGGCATCAAAACGGCAGACGGCCGCTCCGACAGGCGTAGCGCCAGAGGCATCAGGAGCGCCAGGGCGCCGACATTGTTCATGAAGGCCGATAGCACCGCTCCGATACCCGACAGGGCCGTCATCTGGCTGCCCTGGCCCTTTGCCATGCGCAGCACCGCGCCTGCGATAAGGTCGATGACGCCGGAGACCTGCAAGGTGCGGCTGATCACCAGCACGGCCGCCACCGTAATGACCGCTGGGTGACCGAAACCGCGGAACGCCAGGTCGGTCGGCACCACGCCGCCGACCACGGCGAGGATCAGTGCAGTGAAGGCGACCACGTCATAGCGCCAGCGGCCCCACATGAAGAACACGAGGGACAGGCCGAGAATGGCGAAGATGATGATCTGGTCGGCGGTCATGGGATGATTTCTAGCATGCCGCCCAGATCAAACCAGATCGTCGTTCCCGCGCAGGCGGGAACCCATAACCACAGATGTGTGCCCTGGTGGGTTCGGTGTTTATGGATGCCCGCCTTCGCGGGCATGACGAATGAGGGAAGTTCGGCCTACTCGAAGGCCTCTTCCCAGCTGCCTTCGGTCGCGGCCTTGGAATATTCCGTTGCCCGGTTCTCGAAGAAGTTCGCGTGCTCGACGCCGTTGAGCATCTCTTCCATCCAGGGCAGCGGGTTCTTCTCGATCCGGTAGACCGGCTGCAGGCCGAGTTGCGAGAGGCGGCGGTCGGCGATGTAGCGGATATATTCCTTCACCTCGCGGCCCTCGAGCCCCTCGATGCCGCCCATCTCGAAGGCCAGGTCGATGAACGCGTCCTCATGGTTGAGGACGGTCTCGCAGGCCACGTAAAGCTCGCGCTGGAACTCCTCGTCCCAGATTTCCGGGTTCTCGTGGATGAAGGTGCGGAACAGCTTGATCACCGACTGGGTGTGCAGGCTCTCGTCGCGCACCGACCAGGTGACGATCTGGCCCATGCCCTTCATCTTGTTGAAGCGCGGGAAGTTCATCAGGATCGCGAAGGAGGCAAACAGCTGCAGCCCCTCGGTGAACGCGCCGAACATCGCAAGCGTCATGGCGATATCCCGGTTCGTCTCGATCCCGAACTCCTGCATATAGTCGTATTTGTCCTTCATCTGCTGATATTTGAGGAAGGCCGAATACTCGGTCTCGGGCATGCCGATCGTGTCGAGCAGATGGGAGTAGGCGGAGATGTGGACGGTCTCGATATTGGAGAACGCCGCCAGCATCATCTGCACCTCGGTGGGTTTGAACACCTGCGAATAATGCTTCATGTAGCAATTATTCACTTCCACATCGGCCTGGGTGAAGAAGCGGAAAATATGCGTCAGCAGGTTGCGCTCGCCGTTCGACAGCGTGCGATGCCAGTCCTTCACGTCGTCGGCCAGCGGCACCTCTTCGGGCAGCCAGTGGACACGCTGCTGCATCAGCCAGGCGTCATAGGCCCACGGGTAGCTGAACGGCTTGTACTGAACGCGCTCTTCGAGAAGCGACATTGCTTTTTTCCTCTCCCTCGGATGCGAGGCCCCGGTGCCGCTGTTTTTAGGGGCGGCCCGGGGCGTTACGCATCGGTATTTCGTCACTTGCCTACTGGCAGGCGAGGCACTCTTCGTAATCGTTGCGGCTGGCCGCGGCGCGGTCTGCCTCGTCGTCGGCCGTCACCGGCACCAATGCGGCCACGCTCTCGGAGCGTTGCAGCGACTTGGAGCGGCAGTAGTAAAGGCTCTTCACGCCCTTCTTCCAGGCCTGGAAATGGATCTGGTGCAGGTCGCGCTTGTGCACGTCTGCCGGCAGGAAGACGTTGAGCGACTGGGACTGGCAGATCTCCGGCGACCGGTCGGCGGCCAGGTCGATGACCCAGCGTTGATCGATCTCGAAGGCCGTCTTGAACACGTCCTTCTCGTCCTGGGTCAGGAAGTCCAGATGCTGGACCGAGCCTTCGTTGGCCGTGATCGACGACCATGTCTCGTCCGTGTTCTGCCCTTTCTCGTCGAGCAGCTTCTGCAGCGCCTTGGAGCGCACATTGAATGAGCCCGACAGGGTCTTGTGGGTGAAGCTGTTCGCCGCGATCGGTTCGATGCCCGGTGAGGCACCGCCACAGATGATCGAGATCGACGCGGTGGGCGCGATCGCCATCTTGTTCGAGAAGCGCTCGTCGATGCCGTAATCCTCGGCGTCGAGGCAGGCGCCGCGTTCGGCGGCGAGCTTCTTGGAAGCTTCGTCGGCCTGGCCGCGGATATGCTTGAACATCTTCTTGTTCCAGGCCTTCGCGACGGCGGATTCGAACGGCACCATCTGGTCCTGCAGGAACGAGTGCAGCCCCATGACGCCGAGCCCGACCGAACGCTCGCGTGCGGCGGAATATTTGGCCTTGCTGAAATGGTCGGGTGCGTTGTCGATGAAGTCCTGCAACACATTGTCGAGGAAGCGCATCACGTCCTCGATGAAGGTCGGATGATCTTTCCACTCGATGAAGTTCTCGACGTTCAGCGACGACAGGCAGCACACGGCAGTCCGGTCATTGCCGAGATGGTCCAGGCCCGTGGGCAGTGTGATCTCGGAACACAGGTTCGAGGTCTTGACCGTCAGGCCCGCCAGTTTCTGATGCTCGGGCACATTGCTGTTCACGGTGTCGGAATAGACGATGTAAGGCTCGCCGGTCTCGATCCGCGCCGTCAGCAGGCGGATCCAGAGGCTGCGTGCCTTGACCGTGGCGATCGGTGCACGGTCCTTCGGGCTGACCAGCGCCCAGTCTTCGTCGGCCTCGACCGCGCGCATGAACGCGTCGGACACCAGCACGCCATGGTGCAGGTTCTGGGCCTTGCGATTCGGATCGCCGCCCGTGGGACGGCGGATCTCGATGAACTCCTCGATTTCCGGATGGTCGATCGGCAGATAGACCGCCGCCGAGCCGCGCCGAAGCGAGCCCTGGCTGATGGCGAGCGTGAGCGAATCCATCACCCGGATGAACGGGACGACGCCCGAGGTCTTGCCGTTATGGCCGACCTGCTCACCGATGGAGCGCAGGTTGCCCCAGTAGCTGCCGATGCCGCCGCCGCGGGCCGCCAGCCAGACATTCTCGTTCCACAGATCGACGATGCCCTCGAGGGAATCGGAAGCTTCGTTGAGGAAGCAGGAGATCGGCAGGCCACGCTCGGTGCCGCCGTTCGACAGGACAGGTGTCGCCGGCATGAACCAGAGCCTGGAGATGTAATCGTAGATGCGCTGGGCGTGTTCGGAATCGTCGGCGTAATGACACGCGACACGGGCGAACAGCTTCTGCGGCGATCCCTTCTCGTCGTTGAGAAGGTAGCGGTCTTCCAGGGTTTCCTTGCCGAAGGCCGTCAGGTTTTCGTCACGTGACGGGTCGATCAGGATGCGGACGCGATCGGTCTGATAGACGTTCGCAGTCTCGTCGTCCTGGCCGACCAGGTCGTTATCCACATCCGGCAGTGCTTCGGGCGCGGCCGATGGCACATCGGATTCGGCGGATTCGGCCTCGGAAGGCTCCAAATCGAGCGAATCGAACAGGTCCATTTCCTTGTTTTCTTCCAGTTTGAGCGCCTTTTCCACAGCGCTGTTTTCAGTCGGAATCCCGGTTGATCCGTCCATTTATAAAGGCCCCCTCCACGCGACAATCCAGGTGCTCCACACCTTGTGGGCAGTTTTCAATGGAAAACATGCATAACCCACAACATCTAGAGCCGTAACATTAAGTAAACACTAAATGTTGGCGACCTGTCACCGTGAACAAGACGAGAACATTGTATTCTTTCCGGCGGGAGAGTCAATGTGAGAGCCTGATGAAGGCCCGGAAAACCCTGATATTTGCCAGTTTGTTACGTCTTGTCGCCAAATTGAAATAATCCTTTTGTGCCCGGTTTGTACCCCGAAACCCAAAATCTTGTGGTCGGTCCGAAAGCGACTCGGGAATTTAGCGGCGAACGAAACGAGATCGGCACCGTAACAGGTGTAAAATAGCCTTATGTGCGGACGATTCGGCCTGATTCACAGCTGGGAAGAGATCCACGCAGCCTTCGGGCTGGTGTCGACCAGTTTCGTGCTGCCCCAGCGTTACAACATCGCGCCGTCCCAGGAGATCGTCGCGATCATCCGTGCAGCGAGTCGCGAAGGCGCGGGCGGAGACGATTCGCTCGCCCGGGTGCCCGCGCTCCTGCGCTGGGGGCTGGTGCCGGCCTGGGCGAAAGACCCGGGGATGGGTGCGCGAATGATCAACGCACGCGCCGAGACGATCGCCGAGAAACCATCGTTTCGCGCGGCGTTCCGTCGCCGGCGCTGCATCATCCCGGCGAGCGGTTTCTACGAATGGCAGTCGACCGGCAGCGGCCCCAAGCAGCCGGTCTGGATTTCACGGCCCGACGGCGGGCTGATCAGTTTCGCAGGCCTGTGGGAGGCGTGGCTCGGGCCCGATGGTTCGGAGCTCGAGACCGCGACAATCGTGACGACCGAGGCCAACGAGACCCTGCGGCCGTTCCATCATCGCATGCCGGTGATCCTGAACCCCGACGGCTTTGATGCCTGGCTGGGCAACGGCACCGAAGACCGGTTCGATCTTGAGGCGGCGGGAGAACTATTGCGATCGGCGCCGGAAGACACCGTCCGGGTCGTGCCCGTGGGGCGCGCGGTCAACGACATCCGCAATGACGGCCCGGAACTGCTGACTCCCTACAGCCTGGTCGACGAACCGCCGGACCAGGGGGAGTTGTTCTAGAACCTTCTTAAGCCGCGTCGCGCTTGGGCAGTTTCCAGTCGGGCCGCACGAAGTGGCAGGTGTAACCATGCGGGATGCGTTCCAGATAATCCTGATGCTCCGGCTCGGCCGGCCAGAAGTCGCCGGCCTGGGTGACCTCGGTCACCACCTTGCCCGGCCACAGGCCTGACGCCTCGACATCGGCAATGGTGTCTTCCGCGACGTCGCGCTGCGCATCACTCAGCCAGAAGATCGCCGAGCGATATTGCGTGCCCCGGTCGTTGCCCTGTCGGTCGGGCGTGGTCGGGTCGTGGATCTGGAAAAACAGCTCGAGGATGTCCCGGTAGCTGACCTGGTCGGGATCGAAGACCACTTCGATCGCCTCGGTGTGGCCCGTCGTGCCCGTGCGGACATGCTGATAGGTGGCGTTGGGCAACTCGCCGCCGGTGTAGCCGACTTGCGTGGAGACGACGCCGGGCAGGCGCCGGATCAGGTCCTGCATGCCCCAGAAGCAGCCGCCGGCGAGATATGCGGTTTCGGTCATTGCGTGTCTCCTCGTTGAATCCGTTCCATAAGCAGATAGGTGCGGTGCATCGTTCATGCAAGCGGCGGCCTAGGCGGCCGCCTGCGCATCCCGGATTGCCTGCCAGACCTTGAGTGGTGTGCACGGCGTGTCGACATGTTCGACACCCAGATGCGACAGCGCGTCCACGATGGCGTTGGTGCCGGCCGATAGCGACCCCACCGTGCCCGCTTCGCCCGCGCCCTTCACACCCAGCGGGTTGGTCGGCGAGGGGACCTCGTTCTCCTCGAAGTTCACGTCGCAGAAGTCGGCGGCCCGCGGCATGCAGTAGTCCATGAACGACCCGGCAAGGAGCTGGCCCGTCTCGGGGTCGTAGGTCTTGTCCTCCATCAGCACCTGGCCCATGCCTTGGGCGATACCGCCCATGATCTGGCCGCGCACCAGCATCGGGTTGATGATGGTCCCCACATCGTCGACCACGCAGTAGTTCACCATCTCGGTCACGCCGGTGTCCGGGTCGATCTCGACCTCGCACACGTGGCAGCCGTTGGGGAAGTTGCCGGTGGTGGCGTTGTAGGTGCCGGTTTCGTAGAGGCCGGGCTCCATCTCGGCGGGCAGGTCGTTGCTCCTGTAGGCCGCCGCGGCGACCTCATGCACGGTGATCAGCTTGTCCGTGCCCGCGACGGTGAAGTTCCCGTCCGCAAACTCGATATCCACCTCCGATGCCTCCAGCAGATGCGCGGCGAGTTTCTTTCCCTTCTCGATGATCTTCCGCGCGGCGATCGTGAGCGCGCTGCCGGTCATGATGGTCGAGCGCGACCCGCCCGTGCCCATGCCGAAGGCGGACACATCCGTGTCGCCCTGGAGCACAGCCACCCGTTCCGGGTCGACGCCGAGCAGATCGACGATGATCTGGGTCTGGATCGTCCGATGGCCCTGACCGTGGGAGATGGTTGAGGCCACGAAGGTGAGGTCGCCCGACGGGTCGAAGCGCAGCTCCGCCGTCTCGGTGGTGTTGTCGGCGGCCCATTCGAGCGTGTTCGACATGCCGATGCCGCGCAGCTTGCCGCGCGTGGCGGCCTCCGCGCGCCGCGCCTCGAAGCCCGCCCAGTCGGCGGTCTGCATGGCCATGTCCATGTTCTTCTCGAACTCGCCGCAGTCATAGGTGTAGATCAGCGGCGTCTTGTAGGGCATCGCCTCGGACGGGATGATGTTTTTGCGCCGCAGCTCTGCCGGGTCCATGCCCAGCGTGTCGGCGGCGCGTTCCACCAGGCGCTCGATCATGAACGAGGCCTCGGGCCGGCCAGCGCCGCGATAGGGCGAGGTGCAGTGGGTGTTGGTGAGCATGCCCGAGATTTCCACATGGGCGGCCGGCGTGGTGTAGACGCCGATCACGGTGCCGATATGGACGGCGGGCGGTGCGGCACCACGATAGGAGACGAAGGCGCCCAGATTGCCCCAGCTGCGCACCCGCACGGCGTGGAATTTGCCGTCGGCATCGAAGGCGAGTGCCACCTTGACGATGTTGTCGCGCCCATCGTCGTCGCTGAGGTGGCTCTCGGACCGGTCGGCGACCCATTTGACCGGACGGCCCACATGCTTGGACGCCCAGGGCATCAGCACCATCTCGGGATAGATCGAGCCGCGCAGGCCGTAGCTGCCGCCGATATCGTCGGTCACCAGCCGGATCTGGCGCTCGGGCACGTGGAAGGATTGCTCGGCCAGGCTCTGGCGAAACAGCCAGGGCCGCTGGAAGCCGCAGCGGATCGTGATACGGCCGGTGCCGATGTCCCAGTCGCCGATCACCGCGCGGTTTTCCATCGCGTTGGCGGTCACCCGGTTGATGGTCATGTCCTGCTCGACCACATGGTCGGCGGCCGCGAACGCGGCGTCGGTCGCGTACCTGTCGCCCGCCTCGTAGAAATAGGATTCGTTGTTCGGGCAGTCGTCGTAGAGCTGGCGCGCCCCATCCTGGAACGCGTCATAACAGGAGACGACGGCGGGCAGGGGCTTGTAGTCCACCTCGACCAGCTCGCTCGCGTCGCGGGCCTGTGCCTCGGTCTCGGCGACGACCAACGCCACCGGGTAGCCGATATGCATCACCTTGCCCACGGCCAGTGCGGGCCGGTCGGGGACAAACATGGGCCCCCCGTCGCGATGGTTGTAGCTGCCCATGCAGGGCACGACGCCCATCCCGTCGGCGCGATAATCGGCGCCGGTGAAAACACCGTGCACGCCGGGTGCGGCTTCGGCCGCGCTCTTGTCGATCGACGTGATCTCGGCATGGGCATGGGGTGACCGCAGGATCACCGCATAGAGCTGGCGGTCGTAGTTGATATCGTCGAGATAGCGGCCCTGGCCCTTGAGCAAACGCGGGTCTTCGAGCCGCGTGACCGGCTGGCCAATGGAAAACTCACCCATGAAAAACATCCTTCATTGCAAGATGGGCAGACAGGTGCATCGGACCAGACTCCAACATTCCTGTTCAACGTTCCACCCCATTGGCGAGAAAGGATGGTGAAAACGTCGATCTCGTCTGTTCGCTCGATCCCTTCTGCAACAAGATTTGTTCTCGGCCCTGCGGTTGACCTGCGGCTTGATTGTCGGGGCATACTCAACGCTCGAAACACGGGTTTCCCAACGGAGTGCAAACGGATGGTGCAGGTCTCAGGCGGCTGTATGTGCGGTGCGATCCGCTATGAAATCTCGGGTGAACCCCGGCGCATGGTGAATTGCCATTGTGACGATTGCCGAAAGAATACCGGTGCCGCTTTTGCCACCAACATCCTGTTCGATGAGGGCGATGTGCGGGTCACCCAGGGCGAGACTCGTGGGTTCGAGCATGTCTCCGATGCGGGCAATACCAAGATCAAGGAATTCTGCCCGACCTGCGGCTCGCAACTCTTCTCGACGACCGTTGGCCGGCCTGCTGTTGCGGTGAAGGTGGGCAGCATGGACGATGCCGGTTTCGTGCAGCCGACCGCCAACTTCTACTGCGACCGCGCGCTTTCCTATGCCGATCTTTCCGGTGACGTCACCAACTTTGATGAAATGCCAAACTAGGGAACCCAGACGATGATCCACCTTTATTCCTGGGCGACGCCCAACGGCGAGAAGCTCCACATCATGATGGAGGAGCTCGGCATTCCGTACGAGCTGCACAAGCTCGACATCGGCAAGGGCGAGCAGTTCGAACCCGAGTTCCTGAAGCTCAGCCCGAACAACAAGATCCCGGTGCTGGTCGATACCGAAGGCCCCGATGGCGAGGATTATGTCGTCTTCGAGACCGGCGCGATGATGATGTACCTGGCCGAGAAGACCGGGAAGTTCATGCCCCAGGACATGGCCGCGCGCTACCGCGTGATCCAGTGGCTGATGTTCCAGATGGGCGGCATCGGCCCGATGTTCGGTCAGTACAGCCACTTCACCACCTACGCGCCGGAGACCTTCGACTACTCGGTCGAGCGCTACACCAAGGAGTGCATGCGCCTGTATGGCGCGATGGACAAGCGCCTGGGCGAGACCCGGTTCCTGGCGGGCGATGAATACACGATCGCCGATATGGCCACCTATGCGTGGACCTATTCCTGGGAGCGCCGCGGCTTCGACATTTCCGAGTTCAAGAACGTCCAGCGCTGGCTCGACGAAATCGGCGCCCGCCCGGCGGTGCAGCGCGGAACCCAGCTGCTGGGCAAACCGAAGAAGCCCGATGCCGAAACGTTGAAGAACTATTTCGGTGACCAGCAATACGAGCGCCGATAGTCGACGCCGGTCACTCGAGATCGAAGCGATCGGCGTTCATGACCTTCGTCCATGCGGCGACGAAGTCGCGCACGAACTTCTCCTGATTGTCGTCCTGGGCATAGACCTCGGCATAGGCGCGCAGGATCGAATTTGACCCGAAGATCAGATCCGCGCGCGTTGCCGTCCATTTGACGGCGTCCGTCTTGCGGTCGCGGATCTCGTACAGGTTTTCGCCTGCCGGTTTCCACGTGTAGGCCATGTCCGTCAGGTTGACGAAGAAGTCGGTGGTGAGCACGCCCTCGCGATCGGTAAACACGCCGTGCTTGCTGCCGCCATGGTTGGCGCCGAGCACGCGCATGCCGCCAACGAGCACCGTCATCTCATGGGCGCTCAACCCCATCAGCTGGGTGCGGTCGAGCAGCATTTCTTCTGCCGAGACGGCGTAGTCCGCCTTGAGCCAGTTCCGGTACCCGTCATGCAGGGGCTCCAGCACGTCGAAGGAGGCGGCGTCGGTCATCTCGTCCGTTGCGTCGCCGCGGCCGGGCGAGAAGGGTACGTTGATCTCTACGCCGGCGTCCCGGGCGGCACGCTCGATACCGAGATTGCCGGCGAGCACGATGACGTCCGCGACACTTGCGCCGAACTCTGCTGCGATGGGCTCGAGCGCGGCCAAGGCCACGGCGAGGCGTGCCGGTTCGTTGCCCTCCCAGTCCTTCTGGGGTGCGAGACGAATGCGCGCGCCGTTGACACCGCCGCGCATGTCCGAACCGCGGTAGGTGCGCGCGCTGTCCCAGGCGGTCGCCACCAACTCTGCGACCGACAGGCCGGTGGCGGCGATTTTGGCTTTCACCTCGGCGACGTTGTAGCCGGTGTTCCCGGCGGGCACCTGGTCCTGCCAGATCAGGTCTTCGGCCGGCACATCGGGGCCGATGTAGCGTACCTTCGGGCCCATATCCCGGTGGGTGAGCTTGAACCATGCGCGCGCGAAGACGTCGGAGAAATAATCCGGGTCCTTGTGGAATCGCTCGGAGATTTCCCGATAGGCCGGGTCCCTGATCAGGGCCATGTCGGCGTCGGTCATGATCGGATTGTGGCGGATGGAAGAATCCTCCACATCGACGGGCTTGTCTTCCTCGCGAATGCCGACGGGTTCCCACTGCGAGGCGCCGGCCGGGCTCTTCTTCAATTCCCATTCATAACCGAACAGAAGGTCGAAATAGCCGTTGTCCCATCGGGTCGGATTGGTCGTCCACGCGCCCTCGAGGCCGCTCGATACGGTGTCGCTGCCGATGCCGCGGTTGGCCTGGTTGATCCAGCCGAGGCCCTGTTCGTCGATGTCGGCGCCCTCGGGGTCGGGGCCCACCTTGCTGGCATCGCCGTTACCATGTGCCTTGCCGACGGTGTGACCGCCGGCGGTGAGTGCCACGGTTTCCTCGTCATCCATCGCCATGCGGGCAAAGGTGACGCGCATGTCCTGTGCGGTCCGCAGCGGATCGGGTTTTCCGTCCACGCCTTCGGGGTTCACGTAGATCAGGCCCATCTGGACGGCCGCGAGCGGGTTTTCCAGTGCGGCGCGATCATCACCCTCGTAGCGGTCCGCTCCGAGCCATTCTTTCTCGGACCCCCAGTAGGTGTCTTTCTCGGGGTGCCAGACGTCCGGGCGACCGAAGGCGAATCCAAAGGTCTTCAGACCCATGGATTCATAGGCAACCGTGCCGGCATAGGCGATGAGGTCGGCCCAGCTGAGCTGGTTGCCGTACTTCTTCTTGATCGGCCAGAGCAGGCGGCGCGCCTTGTCGAGGTTGACGTTGTCGGGCCAGGAGTTGAGGGGGGCGAAACGCTGATTGCCGGTGTTGGCACCGCCGCGACCGTCGGCGAGACGATAGGTGCCCGCCGCGTGCCAGGTCATGCGGATCATCAGGCCGCCATAGTGACCCCAGTCCGCCGGCCACCATTCCTGGCTGTCGGTCATCAGGGCGTGCATGTCCTTCTTGAGCGCCGCGACGTCAAGCGCCTGTAGCGCCTCGCGATAGTCGAAACTTTCGTCCATCGGATCGGTCTTCGCATCATGCTGGTGAAGGATGTCGAGGTTCAGGGTCTTCGGCCACCAATCGGTAACCGTGTTCTCCTGGCTGGTTACGCCGCCGTGCATGACGGGGCATTTGCCCACGCTGCTGCTCTCGTTCTGTGCCATGTTCGTTTCCTGGGTTCGGTGTGATGGCGTGCCCGTCGGCATTACCAGTTTGTAATTAGAATAATTCCAATATAGAAACGATACCGCCACATTCAAGAGACCGGGTAAAGAAATATTCTCGGAAGGCAGCGCCGGCGGCGGTCAGCCGGCGTCTGCGGGTCCCGACAGCGCGAACTCGGCGATGGAAGTCTCCTCGAAAGGATCCAGCCCTGTGACCTCGGCGAAGATGCGGGAATCGCCGACCCCGTTGGCGCAACCTTGCAGACCCATATCGGTGGCGACAAGGTACATCGTCTGATATATCACGCCTGCGTTGAGCAGCGTTGCCCGATAGGCCATCGCTTCGTACTTCCAGGCCATGCGCGGCACACGGCTTGCAAGCACGATGACCGTATCGGGCGGATCTTCGGGCTGTCCCATCGCGATCGACGAAACGAGGTGCATCCGCTCCGCGGCCGCCGCGCTGTCAGCCAGGAGCACCAGCCGATGGACATCGCTTTGATAGTGATAGACACCCGGCTCAAGCCCCTCGCAGACCCGGACGGCGATGTAAAACTCCATTTCATGGATGCTGCCGCCGGACGGGTAGGGACGCGACAGCAGGTCCTGAACCGGATCCTCGGTGACATCTGTGATGCGTGCCACGCGGGCCAGGAAATCCGACAGATCGGCAACGGTTAGCCGCTGGCCGCCGAATTCGCGCCCGGATTGGCGCCGTCCCATGATCTCGACCAGGCTGGCGCTGTCGCGCGCCGCCGCGGCCTCGTCGATTTCCGGCAGCGCGATCGGCTCGCCTTCCATCGCGGGCTTGATCGCCGGCGCGGAGGGCATGTCATCCTTGAACCTGTAGCTGCCGCCGATCTGTCCGGTGTGCCGGTTCCAGCGGCTCACCTCGTGCATGAGCTTGTCGTGGAACTGCCAGGTTCGACGCGCCGGCGGTTCCGTCATCGTGGGGTCATCGAAGAAGCCGAAACGCCATAGTGCCGACGCGAGCGCCGGGCCATCCGCATCGTTCGACGCCGGGTCCTGGGCGGCACCAATTAGGGCCGCGGCGCGGGTCGACAGGATGGCGAACCCGCGCGATGTGGCGGATTCGAGGAGCAGCGCGTCGTCCTCCCGGCGCATCCAGGCGAAACGGGAGAGGGCTAACTGCGGCGGTGCATCTTGTACCTCGTCGGGCGCGAACTTCGGATCATGACTGTGAACCGTTGCCAAAGGCGCCCCGTCCAGGGTGATTGTCCACTCCAGCAGGCGCCCGTAGCTGAAGCGCTCGAGATAGTATGCGATCCCGGCCGCTGCGGAAGGTTCGGCGTCGCCGCCGGCGGTTTCGATCAGCTCGGCGCGGGTCACGCCGTCGCCGGACAGGGTTTTCACAGCCTCGCTCAGACCGGCTGTTTGGGGCGTGAAGGTGAGCGGCTCGACACCGGCTCTCAGAATGGTCAGTTTTTCACCCTCGGACTCCAGACCTTCCACCACTGCAGAGAAGCGGTGCCGGATTTCGAGGCTGTCTGGGGCTTCTTCGTCATCTCGATCTCCTAATCGATAAGATGAACCAGAAATCCTCCGTTATTCAAATCCTCAATTCTGTCCCACGGGTGCTGACGTCAGACACACGAAACAGGTACGAAAGAAGAGGGTGTCCAAGAAATCCCTAAAAGACAGGATCGCGGATAAAAGTGTCTCACTCGCGGAAAGTCTACAATCCCAGACGTATAAATAGACACATGAACAGAAACGATGACCCTCTGGTTTCTCGCGAGGTATCCATTCGCAGGGATCAGGAACGAAAACGAAAAACTGCACAACATAAAGAAATGGAAAACCGAGAGATCAATCGGGAGTCCAATGCGTTTCGTCAGTCCGTTGATGCATCCAACGACCAGTACATGAGAGACGCACTAACCAAAGTTAGACAATCCAACGTCACTCATTCGGAGACACTGACCCGCATGAATGGAACGTGGATGCATAACCAGAACCTAAAACCCCAATCGGAGAACCTAGAATGACCAAACACCCTTACCAAACCTGTTTACGAATGCCTTTGACCCTCAAAGAAGACATGACCTCGATCTGTGACGAGTATCAGGTGAATGAATCTGACCTGATGAGAAAAGCAATTGCACAGTTCATCACCAACATTCGCACCAACCCAGAAGAGACTTCACGGTACATGTTCGTCTGATACGTCAGAACTCACACTTCCTTGTTTTTGTGGGATGGATCACCGCATACCGCGTACATCCAACGGACATTACACCGATAAAAGACCCTGATTCCTCCTTGAGTCAGGGTCTTTTTACGTTTGATTAAAAAGGTATCCAGAAAGGTGCCTGAGTGTTCTGTCGAGTGGATCTAATTCTGCGGGGTATGGGGTTAAAAACCAACCACACCCCATTCTCTCTATCCATTCCGAATATTCTCTGTCAGACTTTTGATATGAGAAATCTGACCGCCACCATCTGCCTGACCGTTGCCGTGCTTCTTGGAAGTGCGGGAGTGAGTTGGAGTGCTGATATGACGAAGAAAATGGAGGTATAAGGAATGGGAACATTCTCTATTTGGCACTGGATTATAGTTTCGACTGTAATCTTGACTCCAATCTTGGGTATTATTTGGGGTGCACAAACCAAAAAACGTAAACCAAAAATGGGCGTTGAGAAAGAACTTCCAATCGAACCACCCGACCAATCAAAATTGGTCAAAGTTAATTTTTTTAAAAAATATTGGAAAGGGAATGTATCTCTGCCGATCTCTTATTGGGTAGTGTCTTGGGGTACTGCTTTGGTAACTTTTATTATCTTCTTATCGGTGGAGAAATTTATAAATACGCTTAAAGAATTTGACCCTATGAGTATATTTATTTCTATAAGTATCGGTTATTTGATGCTCTCGGTTCTTGTTTTTTGGCAAGTAATTGGAGTATTAAGGTCCTCAATAAATCACATTAAAAACCCTAAAAAACTAAGTGTCTGGGGATATTTAGCAATTCTGATGATATTAGGAGGGGTGCTTAAAAACTACGAAATGTACAAAACATCACTGGTTCCTCAGTTTATCTCATTATATAGAATCGCCATTCTATCTGACCCTGATATACCTCAATATGAAATCACTGTTGTAGAGAATGGAAAAGAACTCCTTATTAAGGGTGGAATAAAACATGGACTTGTCAAAGAAGTAAAAAAGACACTTTCTCAGGTCCCTTCGGTTCCACTATTAATTTCGATAGTATCGGAGGGAGACATGGAGAAGCGGCAGATTTATATAATCTTATTTCGCAGAGAGGTCTAAACACGGTCACCAATACTGAGTGTTTGTCAGCATGTACTATTGCTTTTGCGGCAGGAAAAAACAGGTGGGTCGGAATAAACGGTCGGTTGGGATTTCACTCCAGTTCATTCGTAGGTATCTCAGAAGAAGACGCTAATAAAACGCATATAAATATGTATCGTAGAATTTATAAAGAAAAAGGTATACCAGTTAATTTCTTTCTAAAAGGTGATAAGGTCGCATCAAAAGACATGTGGTACCCGACAATTGATGAACTCGATAAAAATAATTTTATTACGTCTAAGTTCTCTCCCGCCATAAGTTCTCTTAGAATTATGGAACAAGATTTGATTAAAGGGACAAAAAAACTTAGGGCATCACTGCCTAATAAATTAGATAAACAGACGACTTTAATAGAGATACGTATCAAATTTAATCGTCTGACAATCATTCATACTTTATCTAAAACTTTTATTAATCGTATTCGATACAGTGGGAAGGGGTGGGGTTTCTTAGAAGAATATGTAATAAAACAAAACTGGGGGCCCATCCCCTTGACATACGGTGATTGACGTCTTGCCCGCTCACACTTAAATTTCTTTTAGGTAGAAATGGTGCCCATGTCACAGACTCAAATTGTCGTTAAGTATGATGGACCTGCATTGGCCGGTCATAAAATGAACGTTGAGCAAATAGCTCCCGCCATGTTGGCTCTTGCTGAATTGGTAAAACTCGCCAACCGTGCCGCAAATGGTGACCGGGCTTCGGTTAAGGTGATGATTGATGCGGACACTGAACAGCATTGTTACTCTTTTGGCATTGAGATTGTTCAGACTGTTCTTGAGCAAGCGCGCGGGTTTTTCACGGACGATGACATTTCGACGGCGGTCCATATCGCTGAGGTTCTTGGCATTTCGGCAGTCAGCGTAGGTGGGGGGCTATTTGGGATACTGAGGTTTCTGCGTGGGCGTCGTATCGACAGCACCGCAATGACCGTGAAGGACGGGCGACAGGTGGTGCAGATAAATGCTGGTGGAGATGTCTATTTTGCGCTTCCTTTAGCCGCGGAACTCGCGGGCGACAGGAAAGCAATTCAAGAGGCCAGAGCCGCTGTTAAGCCTCTGATGCAAGAGGGCTACGATGATCTTGAGTTTCTGAAGGATGGCCGGGTAGAGCGGATCGACAAGGAAGACGCGCGGGCGATACAAAGCATGCCTTACCCCGAAGCGGAAGGTGAACAAACAATCCCGCCATCCCACATTCGAGCGTGGGTTACAATTCGGCGCGCCGTGTATGAAGGTAACGCCAAGTGGGCCATTCAATATGATCGCTCACGAGAAGTGAGCATGGACGATTACGAGTGGTTGGCGCGCTTCCAGAATAACGAGGAAGACGCGCCGCCCAAAAGCTTGCTCAACGTTGAAATTGAGGTGTCGGAAATACTCCTGGATAAAGACAACAAGCCTGTACGGGACCCGGAGTATAGGATCACCAAAGTTCACGAAGTTAGAAAACCGGACCCAAATACGGAATTATTTGATGGCCTCAACCAAGCAACCAATACCACTGAAGACGGCCCTGAAAACGGGGAATCTTAAACAGTTCATTCGCGAACATGCGAAGGACGAGCCCGGCGACATGGAGAAGCTGGACGCCGCCCTTAAGCGTCCTGCTTCGGATAAGTCGAAAGCAACTCCGAAAGCATCGTCTCGGGGTTCTCACGACGATTGAATCGGTACTCGAACTCCTTGGTGTAGGCGCCAAGGTATTTGGGCGACACCCATACGTGGGTGCCTTCAATGCCCTTCTTGAGGTGCCGCCAGAAGTTCTCGATACCGTTCACGCTGGCCCCGTCGAAACCAACGTACTCGCCTACTGAGTGGTTCACCTTCTTCGGGTAGTAGCCATGATCTTCGAGGCCCTGATAGGAGCGAAGTTCGTCCGTGTGAACGTCCGTTTCGGGCTTCACGTTGGCCTTGATATGCGGGAGCAGGGTCGAACGCTTCACGTCCGGCACGATCTTGGTCATGACTTTGCCGTCACGTTCCAGCATCCCGAGAACGATGGTCTTGTTCTCACCAGACCGACCGCGCTTACCGCCACGGCGGTAGCCGCCAACGACAGTTTCATCAATCTCGACGTGCTGGCCCTCTCCGCCGAGGGGGTCTTCACCGTCGATTTTGGCCATGTGCTCGCGGATCATTTTGCACATGCGCCAAGCCGTTTTGTACGTCACGCCGGTTTCGCGCTCGACTTCCTTCGCAGAGACACCGTGGCGGGTCTGCGTGAATTTAAACATCACATAGAACCATAGTTGCAGGGCCGTACGACTGGCCTCAAAGAGCGTTCCAACCGTCGGATGAATGTGGTGTCCGCACCACTGGCACGAATAAGCCCGTTCGGCCTTGATGGGATACCACTTGGCATCACGCTCGCACTTCGGGCACTCGTGGCCCTGACCGAATCTGACGTTGAACAGGTGCGCTAGGCACGCATCATCGTCGGGAAACTGTTTGAAGAAATCGCGGATTGTCGTCGGTTTGGACATGGAATTTGCTCCTGCCCAATACAGATGGTGATCCAATCACCGTATGTCAAGGGGATGGGCCCCCAAAACTGTAAATTAAAAAACATTAGAGACGCACTAGAAATCGGGGTTGAGTATGAGTACGTTTATTTGCACCCAACGAATAAATCCAATATTTTATCATTTAAACTCCCCAAAAGGTGTCCGTAAGAAAGACAAAGGGTGTTGAGTAGAACCTAACCGAGTGCCCGATAAACACTCGCCCTTCCTATCCCCCAGAACTCCACCCAGAACCTGCCACCCATTTATAGAAGGGACTTCCATGACCATCGACCACTCCACACTGACCAAAGGGCAGGTTCGCAAACTCAACGCACTGCGTAAAAGTGTCGGTGACGACATCGCAGAGGATGCATTCGGAAAGTGGATGAAAACCCAGACCAAGACACCCAAGGAGGTCCGTGACCCTGTTGCAGACGCACTGGTTGCTGCACTGGACCAGTTCAAGGATGACAAGACATTCCGTCTGGGAACCAAGGGATATGTCGTCAAACGGTCTAAGGGTAAGGGTGCATCAGGTTTCGTTGCTCAGAAGATTATCTGAGTAGACCTCACCCCGACCAACCAATACCCACAACCACCCTAAAGACCTCTCAGTCACCATGCTGAGGGGTCTTTTGCGTTGGGGTCGAGAAGGGTCAGGGAAAGGTGCTGGGGGGGTTCTGTGGAGTGGGTCTAAGTCTTCGGGGTAACGGGTCTGGATCACCACACCCCATTCTCTCTACCCATTCCGAAGTGTCTCTGTCAGACTTTCCGTATGAGAAACCTGACCGCCACCATCTGCCTGACGATTGCCGTGCTTGTTGGAAGTGCGGGAGTGAGTGCGAGTGCTGATTCCCCAGAAAGTAAAAGCGACTTTTGCAAAGCATTTTTAACGCTTGAGAACAAGATAAGTAATTCTTTACCTAAGAAAGTCGGTCCAATCACTCGATTAACTGCTTTGGCGGTTAATTGTGACACAAAGACTATGAAATACACCAAGCAGATTATGGTTGATGTAAAACAGTTCAAATCAGGTTGGAAGAAACGGAAACAAAGGCAGCATACTCAATTACACTGTAACAAAGATGGTCTAGCATCAATTGCGCAATGGAACGCGATGGATGTTCTGTACGATAAGGACTTGAATTATGTTGGCACTCTCCTCACAGGTCCAAAAGACTGTGTCGGTAAATAGTAATTGGAAAAACAAGAAAAACTAATCCGCGAGTTCTTTTCTGAGATGGAGCAACAACAAGGACAGTCTCCGAAAGAACTGCCGCTCCGTGCTGGTGAAAAATACCGATTTTCCTGGCGGGCAAAGGGGGACGAGGGAAAGTCATGCAGTTCCAATTGATAATCGGAATATGGTGCGGGATTAGAGAGTCGACAGGAGGTAAGTGTCGCAGTGAAACAGAGGTAACATTCAACGTCTGGAACCCGTACGTTGGAAATTACTCCACGGTGACGTTTGAGTTTCCAACGGGGGTATTTCTACGTTCTTTTTTTTCTACCCCTACGTTCCTCATTCCTCATTTCGACTGTAGCATTTGAAATCCCATCGTGAACAACATAACCCTGACTCTTACACTTGGGATCAACATACTCGATAGTGTCATCGATCATAGGAAGTTTGAATTTTATTGAGAGTTTATGGTTTCGGGTTTCCTGATCGAGACTCACTCCAATCCGATCCACAATACCTTCGAGGTATTCTTTGCGTTCGGGATCAGAGAGATTTTCGATGCCGTCCAAACGGTCATGATATTTCTCCACCCAATCCAACCATTTTCTCTCACTTCCCAATTCCTTGGTTCGCAATCTCGCCTGTTCGATCTGACCCTTTAGAGATTCAATTTCTGATCTCAGATTTTCATTGATCAGTTTGTAGACCTCTTCGTCGTATTGTTTGAGGAGTCTCTTGGTCTCGACATCTGCAATCGTTGACTGAACCTCCTTGAGATTACGCATCAGTTTCTTAGTCTTCTTCTCTGATGCCCTTAGTTCATTCTTGTTCTCCTCATCGCTGCGAAATTTTGAGTCCAGAATATCTTGTTTGAAGGACTCCTTGAGGATTGATGAATTCGATACGGTCTCAACTACTTTGTCCCAAATGAGTTTGTCAGCAATCGGGATAGAGAGCGATTTGGTCATATCGCACCCATGTCCGTTAACCTCTCCTCTTGCCCACTTTGTGTCCTGATCCAAGGAACCCTTCACCCAGTTTCGTTCCTTGTTGGGGCAGTAATAAAAGTATTCGTATTTTGAGGGTTTAGTTCGTGCTCCGATCCCTGTCCCACAGTGATCACAAAACATTAAATCTCTGAGCAGATAGAATCTCTTCGTACGGTTTAACTGACCTCTCCTCTGTCCGATTTTCTTCTTCTTGGACTGAGCGCTATTCCAGAGGGTTTCATCGATAAATTGGGGACAAATACAGTTGATGGTTTCACCAGATTTTTTATCTGTCCAATCGTATCTTCCGACATAGTGAGTGTTCCGAATCAATCGCTGAATAGAACCCATCGAAAAGGTTCCCCTTTTCCGTCGAGGTTGCACACCACTGGCATCCAACTCTGCTTTTATGTCTTGTGTTGATTTACCACCGACATACCAACGAAAGATTTTCTTTACCCACTTGCTCTCCTCTGGGTGGATGGAGAGTTTCTTATCGACAATCTCATAACCAAATGGTGGAGGTGCTCCGTACCAGAACCCTTGTCTCACCCTTGTAATTTTTCCAAGGCGACTTCGTTCTGCACGGAGTGCATTATCGTATTGGGCAATCCCATCGAGGATCGTCTTGAACAGTTTGTCTGAGGGATTGGTTAGATCGAATTGTCCATCCTTCGTATAGAGAACAACATCGTTCCTTTGTAGTGCGATCCTGATGGTCTGGGCAGTAATCTCGTTTCTAGATAATCGGTCATTGTTGTAGACAAACAGATGTTTTACCAAACCCTTTTCGACCTCAGACAGTAGGTTCATGAGAACAGGACGGTTCTCCAAATCCTCATGATGCGAAGACGCACCACCTTCGTTCCACACCTTATAATCAAAACCCATTTCTTTGGATTTTGTGATGCCCAAATTCTTTTGCGTATCGAGTGAGGTTCCATCTGTATCTTGAATGCGTGTGGAAACTCTGGTGTAGATGTGAAGTGTGGTCAAAATACCCCCTTTGAACGAATTCTATATGCCACGAAATGCCTGTCAAACGGCAGTTTTCTGACCTTTATGGTAGGTTGGGTCATCTTTACCCTGTAATGCGTCTGTATGACCCGCCTAGGACGATATAGAGGGTGCCAGGGGAAACTATTGTCCCCCGAACTTGGTTATTCATATCATTTCTCCTTTCAAAGAAAGTTGTGGGGATAGGGTTTCGATAGTTTTCATAATGTAGAGTTCCCTATCCCCTAAAGATCAAATGTGATTGACCTCTGTTGATATATTGAGTCTGTTGAATTCTATCCGAAGAGAACGTTTGTGTGAGTACATCCAATTCGTGTCACTGGGCGTGACCGAAAGACACGAGCGCACGAGTACCTTCTCTCCATTATCATTAAACATTTCCCAACGAAGTTTGAGATGGTTGTTCTGAACCATCGTGAATGAGGACGGCGGGTCTGCATATACACGCAAACCCTTCACCGCATCCTTTACATCCTTATTCATCATAATTTTCTAAAAAAGTAAGAGAATGAATAGAGTATTGCTCATCCGTTATGTCGCACTCACATAGTGACTGAAGTTCCTCAGAGAAATATTTACTTGTTAGGAACTGAACAGGGTATCGTTTAATCGCATCAGAATTGATTTTACCCGACTTAGGTTGTTTATCTGTCAAGAGTTCAACAACCTTCGTGTAGTTCTCATCTGGAACTTCAAGTGTGTAACTACGTTGTTCCTTAGATACTAGTTCTATTGATTTCATTTTTTAGTTTCTCCTTTCGAGAGAGTTGTGAGGTCAGAATGATTTCTGAACCTCGTTTAATGCATAACTATTTATGCAATCCGTTTGGGATATGGTAATTGGATATTATTATTAATCTGATTTCCCTATCCTGATTTTTGATCAGAAGTCCTTCTCCCAATCTCTTTAGACAGAATAACAGTAATCGTAGAAGATAGACATTTCCCGAAATTCTGTTATAGTGAAATCCCTATCCCTTTATTCTAGAAAAAGATGAAAAATCGAGAATATTTTAAGTTCGATGAAACCAATCCAAAGCACATCGAACAGAAACAAAAGTTCTGGGTCAGGATCGATGGAAAGGTTCCTGACGTCGTTCCCTTGAAAAAATCTCGACCTGTTGGACTGATAGATGACACTCGAAGAATGGCAATTTCTGCAAGTCGAGGTGCCCAGAGAAAGAGTAAGGGAGATACTAGACTCAGAGATACCCCTCATCTGGATCGAGATGCGCGAATTAACACCAAGACAGGTGGGGTTCTGGATAAAGGAATTCAGTTACACCGGTACTGGTTCCAGTATCTGAAACTAGCATTGGAATTAGAGACGTTGGGTAGAAAGGTCGAGTTGTGTACCCATCAAGCACTCATCAACAAGGTCAAAAGGACTGGAGGTAGGGGTGGTAGAGAACTTGAGGGAATACCCCCCTCATTAAAAGGTGTTGGTTTACTCTCACGATCGAGAAATGTTGTGCGAGTGAAGGTTAACCGATCCAAATACAAGGGATGGCACTTGGATCAGGTTCTAAAAGACCCTTTTGATAAATGGTGGAAGACGCACTCATATCTCTTTGAGGGACAAATCCCCTCATTTATCGATTCAAAGGATGATTGGGACGACTCAAAGTTTCTATATCTAAAGATCGATAAATCATCAAAACGCGGGGACGTGCATAATTTCTTGAGGGACAAACTCAAAAACAAATTATCTGATGAGGGTAGACCATTATTTCAGATTGAGGGCACACCAAGACCAGACCAACTTCAAAATCGTTACAATGCGTTGGTGTTAACTCTGAACCCAATTGTGAATGGTATACGACTTAGCGACGGTCAAAAGTGTGAACATGAAAGAAACTTCTTTCGAGCACCTGATGAACGTTCACATATTCGACTCGCAATCCCTACAAGAAAAAACAAACAAGGAAATAAAGTTCCAAAACCAAGTATTCTTCTTGGTGAACAGAGAGAAGGTGGCATGCATCATCTGGTGGATGTGATGTCTGGTCATTTCGGAAAAGCACCACCGAATAAAAAATAACCCCCTTGTTCGATCTACCAGTTAAGTCAGGAAAGGTCTCCTAGGATCGGTAGGGGGGGGTCTTCCAGATTTCTGTCTTAAAGGTGAGATGGTTTTGTAGACTGAGATTGAATATGGGACCCTTTAAGACACTGAAATATATTAAGGACTGAGGGGTTCCCGGTCATCTGAGGGGGGTTTCCAGATCCTCCTATCTGAGTAGACTAAGATCATGACCGAAATCGTCTACATCCTCACCAACCCTGCGATCCCGGACCTCATCAAGGTGGGGCGCACGACGAACCTTGAAGATCGTCTTCGCAACCTCTCGGGACACTCAGGTGTGCCAGTCCCCTTTGAGGTCTATTTCGCGTGTGAGGTCGAGGACGCAACGGCAGTCGAAAAACGCCTCCACTTCGGATTCGGTGACCACCGCATAAATCCCAAACGCGAATTCTTCTCGATCAACCCAGAGCGGGTCAAAGCAATCCTAGAGGGATGGTCTCTGAAGGACGTCACCCCGACCTCGGACATCGTTGAGGATCAGGAAGACGTCGAGACCCTAAAACGCGTTCGTGCGCGTAAACCTGTGTTCCGTTTCTCCATGGTCGATATACCTAAGGGGTCCGAACTCACCTTCATTCGAGACGAGACAGTGTCCTGTTCGGTTGCAGGTGATAGAGAGGTCGAGTTCGATGGAGAGGTAACCTCTCTCAATCAGGTTACGTTGAACCTGCTCAATACGAGGTTCGGTAAAGATTGGGGATCCGTAAGGGGTCCAGATTTTTGGTTATATGAGGATGAGTGTCTGACGTCAGCACCCGTGGGACAGAATTGAGGATTTGAATAACGGAGGATTTCTGGTTCATCTTATCGATTAGGAGATCGAGATGACGAAGAAGCCCCAGACATCGAAAGACGCCGCCGGCAAGGTGGTTAAGAACATCCGCCGCAAGACGCGGCAAACCTATTCAGCTGAAGAGAAAATCCGCATCGTCTTGGCGGGCCTGCGTGGCGAGGAAAGCATCTCGGTGCTGTGCCGCCGCGAGGGGATTGCCGAGAGCCTGTATTATAGCTGGTCCAAGGAATTTCTCGAAGCTGGCAAGCGCCGGTTATCTGGTGACACGGCACGGCAGGCTACGCCGCCCGAAGTGAAGGATCTGCGCTCGGAGTCGCTGGCATTAAAGGAATGCGTTGCCGATCTCACCCTTGAGAACCGTCTGCTCAAAAAAAGCATGACAGGGGCTGGGGAGTTCGAGGAATGAGATACCCTGCGTCTGAGAAACTGGAGATCATCCGCACCGTTGAGGGATCACATCTGCCGGTGAAACAAACCCTCGACATGCTGGGCATCCCACGCACGACATTCTACCGATGGTATGATCTCTATATTGACGGCGGCCTGGATGGACTGGCTGACAAATCCCCACGCCCAGGATCGGTCTGGAACCGCATCCCTGATGCTCGTCGTGATGACCTGATCGAGTTCGCGCTGGAACATGAGGCGCTGACCACACGGGAACTGGCGGTCAAATACACGGATGAGAGGCGGTATTTTGTCTCTGAATCATCAGCTTATCGCATTCTCAAAGCAGCTGACCTCATCACCGCGCCAGACTACATGGTGATCAAAGCTGCCGACGAGTTCACCGACAAAACCACGGCCATCAACGAGATGTGGCAAACAGACTTCACCTACTTCAAGATCATTGGCTGGGGCTGGTATTATCTGAGCACGATCCTCGATGATTACAGCCGCTACATCATTGCGTGGAAGCTTTGCACCAACATGCGTGCTGAGGACGTGACAGACACGATCGAGCTGGCGCTGACGGCGTCTGGTTGCGACCAGGCGGTTGTGCGTCACAAGCCACGTCTGCTCAGCGACAACGGTTCATGCTACATCTCCGGCGATCTGGCCAACTGGTTGGAGGATCAAAAAATGACGCATGTTCGCGGCGCGCCGTTCCACCCACAAACCCAAGGCAAAATCGAACGCTGGCACCAGACCATGAAGAACCGGGTTCTGCTGGAGAATTACTATCTGCCAGGCGATCTTGAACGCCAGATCGGGGCCTTCGTCGAATACTACAACAACCGGCGCTACCACGAGAGCCTGAACAACGTCACACCAGTCGACGTCTACTTCGGCCGCGACAAAGCAATTCTCAGAGAAAGGGAAAAGATTAAGAAAAACACAATCAAACAACGCCGCTTGCAACATCAGAAACAAGCCGCATAATCAATCACACAAACGAGCCAGAGACTCCAATGCTCAAACCACTCTGATGTCCCATTTTATATGACGACGGACATACCCCCGTTGGAACCTATTCCACCGTCACGCTCTTGGCGAGGTTGCGCGGCTGGTCGACATCCGTCCCCTTCACAACCGCCGTGTGATAGGCGAGCAGCTGGATCGGGATGGCGTAGAGCAATGGTGCGACGAACGGATCGACGACCGGCATCTCCACGGCTGCGAAGGCCTTGTCGGCAAGCCTCGCGACACCCGCCCGGTCGGACATGAACACGACCTTGCCGCCGCGCGCGATCACCTCTTCGACATTCGATAGCGTCTTGTCAAACAGCTCGTCGTTGGGCGCCAGCACGATCACAGGCACCGCCTGGTCGATCAGTGCAATCGGGCCGTGCTTCATCTCGCCGGCGGCATAGCCCTCGGCGTGGATGTAGGAGATTTCCTTGAGTTTGAGCGCGCCTTCCATGGCGATCGGAAAGGCCGTGCCGCGCCCGAGATAGAGCACGTCGCGGGCTTTCGCCACATCGCGGGCGATCTCGCGCAGCGCCTCGTCATGGTTGAGGACTTCCGTCATCCGCGACGGTACTTCCGTCAGCGCCCCGGCCAATGCCGCCGCACCCGCATCATCCACCACACCGCGCGCGCGCGCCGCCGCGATGGCAAAACAGGCGAGAACCGCCAGCTGGGTGGTAAACGCCTTGGTCGAGGCGACACCGATTTCGGGGCCGGCAAGGGTCGGCAAGACCACGTCGGATTCCCGGGCGATGGAGCTCTCGCCCACATTTACGACCGAGACGATGAACTGGCTCTGGTCCCGGCAGTGGCGCAGTGCGGCCAGGGTGTCGGCGGTTTCTCCCGACTGGCTGACGAACAACGCCACCCCGCCCACGGG
The DNA here is from genome assembly GCA_965205535.1 of Alphaproteobacteria bacterium. Lineage (GTDB taxonomy): Bacteria > Pseudomonadota > Alphaproteobacteria > UBA6615 > UBA6615 > UBA8079. Next base: position 2,049,417 of record CBDBHH010000005.1, read on the forward strand.
CATCGGCGCCTCGCGATAGCGAAACTCCGAGGCGATATCGATCTCGACGGGGATACGCGCGACTTTCTCCAGCCAGTATTTCGCGACCCAGCCCGCGTAACAGGCCGTACCGCAGGCCACCACGGTAATCCGCGGCACGGTCGCCAGATCGAACGGCAGGTCGGGCAGGCTGATCTCGCGGGTCGTGGCGTTGATGAAGGATTGCAGGGTGTCGCCGACCACTGCCGGCTGCTCGAAGATCTCCTTCTGCATGAAGTGGTCGTAATTGCCCTTGCCGATCAACGCCCCTGATAATTCCGTCTCGCGGATGGGCCGGTCGACCGCGGCACCGGCTTCGTCGAACACCTGCGCACCGGTGCGGTTGATCACCGCCCAGTCGCCCTCGTCCAGATAACAAATGCGTTTGGTGAGCGGCGCCAGCGCCAGCGCATCGGAGCCGATGAACATCTCGCCGTCGCCATAGCCGATTGCCAGCGGGCTGCCGCGCCGCGCGCCGACCATCAGGTCGTGCTCGCCCGCAAACACAATGGCGAGCGCGAAGGCCCCCTGCAGGCGCGGCAATGTCTGTTCCACGGCTTCGCGCGGCGTGGCACCCGCGTCGAGTTGTTGCGTCAGCAATTCCGCAATCGCCTCGGTGTCGGTGTCGCTTTCGAAATTATGCCCGGCCGCGGCCAGCTCGGCGCGCAGCTCCTGGAAGTTTTCGATGATGCCGTTATGGACCACTGCGACCCGCGCGGTGGCATGGGGATGGGCGTTGGTCTCGTTCGGGATGCCGTGGGTCGCCCAGCGGGTGTGGCCGATGCCCGCGTCGCCGACAATCGGGTCGTCTTCGAGGATCGCCGCCAGGCTCGCCAGCTTGCCCTGGGCGCGGCGCCGATGGATCGAGCCGTTGACGAGGGTCGCGATTCCGGCGGAATCGTAGCCGCGATATTCGAGACGCTTGAGCCCCTCGATCAGGCGCGGGGCCGCGTCGTCGGACCCCAGGATGCCGATGATGCCGCACATGCTCTTTAGCCCTTCGACTTCAGTTTTCGGAACCGCGCGGCCCAACCGGCCTTGGTGACCTGCTCGGCACGCTCGATCGACAGCGCGTCGGCCTCGACATCGCCCGAGATGGTGCTGCCAGCGGCAACGATGGCGCCGTCACCCACCGTCACGGGTGCGACGAGCGCGGCGTTGGAGCCGATGAAGGCCCCCGTGCCGATATTCGTGGTGTGTTTGCCGAAGCCATCATAGTTGCAAGTGATCGTGCCCGCGCCGATGTTGGCGCCCGCGCCCACATGGGCATCACCCACATAGGACAAATGGTTGGCCTTGGCGCCCGCGCCCAGGTCGGCATTCTTGATCTCGACGAAGTTGCCGACCCGCGCGCCGGTGCCGATCTTCGCACCGGGCCGCAGCCGCGCGTAGGGGCCGATGACAGCGCCGCCCTCGATGTCGGCGCCCTCGAGATGACTAAACGCGCGTATCTCCACACCGTCGGCAACCGTCACCCCCGGCCCGAACACCACATTGGGCTGCACAACCACGTCGCGCCCCAGTTCCGTGTCGTGGTGAAACCAGACCGTGCCCGGATCGACCAGCGTCGCCCCGCCGTCCATCGCCCGGGCGCGCAAGGCGTCCTGGACCACGGCCTCGGCGATCGCGAGATCGGCGCGGGAATTCACACCGAGCAGTTCGTCCTCCTGGCCCTCGACCACGGCGGCCGTGTGCCCGTCGGCGCGTGCGAGGGCGACCGTTTCCGTCAGGTAGTACTCGTTCTTGGCGTTGTCGGTATCGAGACGGTCGAGCAGGCCTATCAGGTGCCTGCCGTCAAACGCCATGACCCCGGAATTACAGAGGTTGACCTCCAGCTCCTCGGGCGAGGCGTCCTTGGCCTCGATAATGGCCTCAAGTCCGCCGTCCTCGTTGATAATCAGACGGCCATATTGATGGAAATGGCTCGGCCGGAAGCCGAGCACAGAAACAGCGGCGCCATCCGAGCAGGCCGCCGCCCGGCGCATCGTGTCGGCGGTTACCAGCGGGGTGTCGCCATAGAGCACCAGCACAGTCCCCGTGAAACCTTCCAACGCCTCCCGCGCGGCCTTCACCGCGCCGCCGGTGCCGTCCCGCTCGGCCTGCACACATGTCGGGTGTGGTGCCACCGCATCGGTCACCACATCCATGTCCGGTCCGACGACGACAATGATCCGCTCGGGCGACAATTTGCCAGCTGTGGCGAGCAGATGGGTGATCATCGGACGCCCGGCGAGCGGGTGCATCACCTTGGGCAGGTCGGAACGCATCCGCGTCCCCTTCCCGGCGGCAAGCACCACTATGGCTAAAGCTGTATCGGTCATGATGTCATTCGACGATGGTCATTCGCCCGATTTGGGCCGGCAAAGGTGAGGCAAATCCGGTATGGCGAATCCGCAGAAATCGGCGCGGAACTTGCCACAGCGCCGTGAATCGCACCAAGTCACGAATTGTTCCCGATTGTTTCGGAACGGGCAGGCGCGGCTAGCCGTCATCCTCGTCAGGCAGACCGAACACAAGCGCGCCGTCGACCGTCCGCGCACGCACCAGATGGGCAAACCCGCTACCCCACGGGGTCGACAGTTCCAGGCGTACAGGCACTTGCCCCGTTTCGACGCCGATATCGGCCAGCCAAATCGCGACTTCCAGGTCCTGCAGCCGCTTGCGGTCGGGCTTGAAGCCCGCAATTCTCTCAAACGTCAGGCGGCACCCCTCGACACGCCCCTCGAACGGCGCAGCATTGCTCTTCGTCAGTTCCTGCGACGGCAAAGGTTCCATATTCGCATCATATCGCCGCCGACCGTCATAGACCGCGGTGTTCGGGCGGCATGAACCATCCATCGCGCTGGTCAGCACCAGCGCCGTGACGGCCGTTGTCGGATCAACCGCACCCGGGATCAGCGCCGGGTCGACGCGCTTGATGTCATCTTCGCCATAGGGCGGCTCGGCCGTGACCGTGCGTTCGCCATCCTCGGCATAATCGATCGCCACCGTGCGCTCGCGGCTGCGCCAGACGTTCGCCGTACGGTATTTCTCGGGCACGATCTCGCCGTCGCGCCAGTCGCCGTTGCTCGATGCCTCGAGGCTCCAGTTGAACAACGCCCCGATGACCCCCGATGTCTGCAGCCTGACCCGGGTCTCATAGCCCGGGTCGGCCAGCTCCACTTCGAAGTCGAACCGAATGGCCCGCAGGCCGCCGGTATAGACGTCGTAGGTAAGCGCAAATCCCTCAGTCGCCTTACGCAGCGGCTGATCGGCAGCAGACAACTCCCCTATAAACAGGGTGACGGCAGTCCCGGCAACCACGATGCCACGCGCAAACCTGCCAAGAACTCTGGATTTGCGATCCTGAAGATCCATGCCGTCATCTACGCTCACGACAATGGCGATTTCAAGGAAATCGGTTAGCCCATGCACACATCCAGACATCGAGGCACGTCGTAGGTCAGCGAAAAGGCCTACTTTTCGACCAGCGACATGGGACTTTGTACCGAGACCATCGGGCTTGGAGGGCGGCGCGGCCATCGTTTAAGCTTTCTCCAACCGCCTTGATGGCGAACAAAGAATTTGGGTAGGGAGCTCAGCACGATGTCGAAAAGATCTGACCGGGATTTCATCAACGCCTTCAACCGGCGGATGTTCATCAAATACAGTACCAGCGCCGCGGCGGTTGCCGCGACGACGGGCTTGGCGGCACCCGCCGTGCACGCTCAGGCACGGCCTGTGAAGATCGGCTTCGTCAGCCCGCAGACCGGCCCACTCGCACCCTTCGGCGAAGCTGATCGCTTCGTGCTCGCCGACGTGAACAAGGCGCTGGCCAGCGGCATCCGGATCGGCAAGAAAACCCACCCGGTCGAGATCATCGCGCGGGATTCCCAATCGAACCCGAACCGCGCAGCCGAGGTGGCCGCGGAGCTGATCCTCGAGGACGAGGTCAACATGATGATCGGCTCGTCGACGGGCGACACAGTGAACCCGGTGTCGGACCAGTGCGAGGCGAACGAGATCCCCTGCGTTACCTCGGATACGCCTTGGCAAATCGTCTATTTCGGGCGCGGCGCCACACCGGATCAGGGCTTCAAATGGACCTATCACTTCTTCTGGGGCATCGACGACATGCTCGGCGTGTTCATGAACATGTGGAACCAGCTCGACACCAACCGGAAGATCGGCAGCTTGATGATCAACGACGCCGACGGTGTCGTCGGCGGCGACCCCAAGCGCGGCTTCCGGCCGCCAATGGAGGGTGCGGGCTTCGAATACAATCAGCCGCCGCTCTACCCGCCGGGGACCAGCGACTTCACCGCCCAGATCAACCAATTCAAGTCGGACGGCGTCGAGATCCTCACCGGCATCTCGATCCCGCCGGATTTCTCGACTTTCTGGACCCAGGCCGCGCAGCAGGGCCTGACCCGGCAGCTCAAAGCCGCGACCATGGCCAAGGCGGCGCTCTTCCCGCCCGCCATCGAGGCGCTGGGCGAGCGCGGCGACGGGCTGACGGCGGAAGTCTGGTGGTCGCCATCCCACCCGTTCCGCTCGGGCCTGACGGGCCAGTCCTCGGCCCAGTATGCGGCCGCCTACACTGCCGCGACCGGCCGCCAGTGGACCCAGCCCTTGGGCTTCAAGCACGCAAACATCGAAGTGGCGATCGACGTCCTTAAGCGTTGCGGCGACCCGGGAGACCCCGAGGCGATCCTGAATGCGATCGAGAACACCAACTATGAGTCCATTGTCGGGCCCATCTCCTGGAAGTTCAACGATCGCCGCAACCCGGTGAAGAATGCCTGCCGCACGCCACTTGTCGGCGGTCAATGGAAGGCCCAGGCTGATAAGAACAAGTACGACCTGGTGATCGTTGACAATGCCCAGGCCCCGAATATCCCCCTCGGCGGGGACCTGCAGCCGCTTAGTTAGCGCGGCAGCACACGCGTATTATGTCGACGGCGGGCGCGCGATGCGTGCCCGCCGTTTGAACTTCACCCCTATGGCCGGACCCTTCATGCCCGCGAGCCTCAGCATCGAGAATTTGTCGAAGAGCTTCGGATCGCTGCGTGTGACCGACGCCTTCGATGCCGAGCTGAACGCCGGTGAGGCGCTTGGCATCATTGGGCCAAACGGGGCTGGCAAAAGCACCCTGTTCAACCTTATCACCGGCGGCCTCAGCCCCGACGGCGGCCGGATCACCTTCGACGGCGCCGACATCACCCGAATGCCCGCCCATGAACGCTGCCGGGCCGGCATCGGCCGCTCCTACCAGATTCCGCATCCATTCGGTGGCATGACGGTGTTCGAGAACCTGCTGGTCGGTGCGGCATTTGGCGGCACACGCAAGGAGGCCGAGTCCCATGGCCCCTGCGTCGAAATTCTCAACCTCACCGGCCTGCGCGACAAGGCCAACACCCTGGCCGGCTCGCTCACCTTGCTCGAACGCAAGCGGCTCGAGATGGCGCGGGCGCTCGCGACCAACCCCAAGCTGCTGCTGCTCGACGAGATCGCCGGCGGCCTGACGGAACACGAGGTGCGCGAACTCGTCGAGACGATCAAGAACATCCATGCCAGCGGCGTCTCGATCATCTGGATTGAGCACATCGTGCATGCGCTTATGTCGGTGGTGGACCGGTTGATCGTCATCAATTTCGGCAAGAAGCTCGACGACGGCGACCCCCAGACCGTCTTCAACAGCCAGGCGGTGCAGGAGATCTACATGGGGATCGACATCGAATGAGCCTGCTGCAGATCCGCAACCTCGATTCCTTCTACGGCGACTTTCAGGCCCTGTTCGGCATCGACTTCGAGCTGGGCGATGGCGAGACCGTCGCCATCATTGGCGCGAACGGCGCGGGCAAGTCGACTTTCCTGCGCGCCCTGACCGGGCTCGTCGCCTCATCGTCCGAGACGCTCGTCTACCGGGACGCGTCCATCGCAGGCCGTGCCGCCTCGGACATCGTCGGCCTGGGCATCGCCATGGTACCCGAGGGCCGACGCCTCTTCCGCAGCCTGAGCGTCGAGGAAAACCTGCAGATGGGCAGCTATCTGGGACGCCCTGGCAGCTGGACGTTGGAGCGCATCTACGAGTTATTCCCCGTGCTCGCCCAGCGTCGACACGTGCCCGGCACGTCGCTGAGCGGCGGCGAACAGCAAATGACCGCCATCGGGCGGGCGCTCATGTCCAACCCCGACCTGTTGCTGTTCGACGAGCTGTCCCTCGGCCTCGCGCCCATCGTCATCCGCGATATCTATGCGAGCCTCGCTACGATCAAGGACGACGACACCTCGCTGATCGTGGTCGAACAGGACATCAACCAGGCGCTCGCGGTCGCCGATCGGGTCTACTGTTTCCAGGAGGGCCGGGTGTCGCTGAGCGGCGCACCGGGCGACCTCACCCGCGAGCAGATCGCCAACGCGTATTTCGGACACTGACGATCATGATGGAATGGGCCAACACGATCATCCAGGGCGTCCTCACGGGCGGGCTCTACGCCATGTTCGCGGCGGGGCTGGCGATCATCTTTGGCGTCATGCGACTGGTCAACATCGCCCATGGCGACCTGATCGTGCTCGCCGCCTTCGTCGCCATGGTGGTGATCGAAACGGCGGGCGTGAACCCGTTCTTCAGCCTGGTGGCGGTCCTCCCGGTCATGTTCGTGATCGGCTACCTGCTGCAGCGCGGCATCCTGAACTACACGCTGGGCGACGATCTGCTGCCGCCGCTTCTGGTGACCTTCGGTGTCTCGATCATCCTGCAGAACCTGATGCTCGAAATCTTTTCGGCCGACACCCGGCGCCTGCAGGCCGGGCCGATCGAGATCCAGAGCATCGCGTTCGCCGAGGGGCTGGAGATCGGGGTCCTGCCGCTGATCGTGTTCGTCGTCGCGGTGGCAATGATCACCGCAGTGCAGCTGCTGTTCACCCGCACCAAGCTCGGCCGGGCGTTCCGCGCCACCTCCGACGACCCGGATACCGCCCAGCTGATGGGCGTCAATCACCGCTATATCTTCGCGCTCGCCATGGCGCTGTCGCTGGTGCTGGTTGGGATCGCGGGCATGTTCATGGGTATCCGCACCAACTTCGACCCTTCCATCGGCCCCTCGCGCCTGCTCTTCGCCTTCGAGGCCGTGATAATCGGCGGGCTCGGCTCGATCTGGGGAACGCTCGCCGGCGGCATCATCCTGGCGGTGGCGCAGAATATCGGTGCGAAGATCGACCCGGGTTGGCAGATCCTGGCAGGCCATATTGCCTTCCTGGTGGTGCTGGTGATCCGGCCCAACGGCCTGTTCCCAAGGACGCGCGATGACTGAGCACGAGCCTGGTTTCTCCGTCCTGCGATCCACCCGCGCGAGCCGCGCCGGCGCGCTCGCCGCCGGGCTCCTGTTTCTGGTGCTTGTCGCCGGCCCGTATATCTTCGACCGGGCGACGATGCGGCTCATGGTCGAGATCTTCTACTTCCTGGCACTGGCCCAGATGTGGAACCTGTTGGCGGGCTATGGCGGGCTGGTCTCGGTGGGCCAGCAGGCGTTCGTCGGGCTTGGCGGCTATATGCTGTTCATTCTCGCCATCCAGTTCGGCGTTGGCCCGCTGTGGACCGTGCCGCTGGCCGGGCTGATCGGCGGCATCGTCGCCCTGCCCGTCGCCTTCCTGGTGTTCCGGCTGCGCGGCCATTATTTCGCCATCGGCACCTGGGTGGTGGCGGAAGTATTCCTGCTGGGCTTCGCACAAATGCAGTCGCTCGGCGGCGGTTCGGGCATGAGCCTGCCGATCTCGGTGGTCAAATCGATCGCGCCCAGCCGGGCGGGGCGGGACTCGGCCGTTTACTGGATGGCGCTGGGCGTGGTGATCGTCGTAATCGCGGGCGTCTATCTGCTGCTGCGCTCGCGGCACGGGCTGGCGCTCACCGCGATCCGGGATTCCGAGGAAGCCTCGCGCAGCCTCGGCGTCGACAATCTGCGCACCAAGCTGCTGGTCTTCGTGATCGCGGCGTGCGGCACGTCGGCCATCGGGGCACTGATCTACATGACCAAGCTGCGCATCTCGCCCAGCGCGGCATTCGACATCAACTGGACCACAACGGTCATCTTCATCGTCGTGATTGGCGGCATCGGCACGATCGAGGGACCGATCATCGGCACGATCATCTTTTTCCTGCTGCGCGAGCCGCTGGCGCAATACGGCAGCTGGTATCTGATGCTGCTCGGTGCGATCGCCGTGGTGATCATGTTGAAGGCGCCCCAGGGTGTGTGGGGCCTAATCACCCAGCGCTACGACCTGCGCTTCTTCCCGGTGCAACGGCGGGTCTATTTCAGGGACGACCCGGGCTCCGAGTGACCCTCAGGCCGTCGTGGTCGTCCCGACCCGTGGTCATGGTGCCAAACTTGACACCGGCGAACCGGTCGCCCTATAGGTCCGGTCCCCATTCGGGGTCCCTATGGAGGGGCGCGTAGCTCAGCGGGAGAGCACTGCCTTCACACGGCAGGGGTCACAGGTTCAATCCCTGTCGCGCCCACCATTTTCCTGATTCGGTAACAGCGACTTAGCTGGTCAGTCAGAAGCTCTGAATCTACTCAATATCGATCCGGCACACGTGTGGCACAGTGCGGGAGCGAAAGTTGTGGCTGCATTCAGGAAACGGGGAAACCGCTAACACGTTCAAGTGCGGCGAAGAGACCTCCCAGCATCACCGAAACCATATCAAACATCACCGATGCTGAGAGGTGGTCTAGGCGCACAGAGCGTGAACTAGACCTGGGTGAGGCAAAAAGGTCAGCATCTCTCTTGTTCGCGGGGATAGACTCAATCAGCGGGCAATCGAATTTCTGCTGTCGTCTCCACAGACCCTGGCCTAACGGCTGCATACAACTCCAATATCTGATTAAAAATTCTCGGATTTACATAATTAGCCCTGTGCACTCTTCGTAACTCATTTCGGGAATGATCTACGAACCCGTACAAACTCCACAGGACGAATAAAAATGTAACCACACATGCCGTCAGTGAAGCCTTAAGAACTATATCGTTCTGACTAAATTCAAATATCCGCTCAGAGTACAGATGGCAGACGGCGACCATGGAAAAGATGGAAATACAAAATGGCACCCAAAGCATGCCGGTGGATACAGCTGCGGTTATCGACGAAGACTGATTTCCCGACATGAACGAATTGGATTTGAAGTTCCCATAGCCCATACTATGGGAAACCAAAAGTTCCAGAAAATTCCTTAAATAAGCACTCGTTCGGTTCAGAAAATAAAAATACAATATCAATAATGATACGTATATATTTGTTATGAGAGAGTAAGAAACCAAATAATACGGAGCACGCACGTCCAGCGCGATAACCTGCTCCAGGGACAAATACAATGTGACCCCGAGCGCGGTTACATACCCAATTATTAGTTTAAATATTATCCCCGCCCACTCGTTGTGCTCTACTTGGGCCTGCTTTATTTCTTCAAATATGCGCTCTTCATTGTATTTTGGTTCGTCGGAATGCTCTTTAAAATACTCCAAAATGACGGACCTAATCCTGTCATTAGACATATCAAACTGCAAAAAATGACCCAAGCCACGGAATGTAACTAAGTAATAATTTTCCAGCTTTTTGCAGTACTCAGAAACGACATCGTAGCTGGAAACTCTGTCATCGATCGAGTGCAACAACAAAACGGGGCAGCGGGGCCCTGCCTTTTTACGGACTCGTTCCGCTTCTCTAGTCACCTCGAATAACCCCGAAGGTGGGAGAAACTTGTCGTAGACCAGATGCTTCTTTGTGGAATTTCTAGTTGTATTCAAGATTCTGGGGAGAAACTTTAGATCGCAAGCATGGAACATGGGGAAGAACATCTTCTCCAAAGCTTTGACTTTTCTCGATGTCCCTAGAAACGTGCTTATACCTACAACTACCTACAACACCACCGAATATTTCCCCCATACCTTCATCTGAAGCGAGATCTAGCGCTATAGCTCCGCCTATCGAAAAACCGACCAGAATTATCTTCCGGTAGTCAGGAGATTTCTCCATGCACAGCTCTTTAACGCTGGCATACCAATCGCTGTATGAAGCCTCCGAAATGTCTGTTCCATCGTGATGGCCTGCAAGCCTAACTGACTCACATTGAAAACCAGCATCCAAAAACGAGCTCTTCAAGGCGGCTAAGTCCCGTGGGCTGGAGCCATATCCATGAATAAAAACATAAAGGTCATCGGAAGCACTCAATACTTTTCCTCCGTTTTGCAGATGCTCATCAGCCTATAATTTATCTGCACGAAATTCACTCTTGGAGTAGTACGGGTGATGCAGGTAACGTCTACGCTGATGCTCAACCCGAAAGCTGGCACACTCCTGGCACAGTTGCGGGAGAATATCTGTCAAAGTGGCAGATAGCCGAGTTATGGCCGAAATCGATAACAGGTTGATTTAAGTAGATTATCTCAACGGATTGCTTTGCAATCTACTGGAGAGCACTGCCTTCACACGTGTCTGACGTCAGCACCCGTGGGACAGAATTGAGGATTTGAATAACGGAGGATTTCTGGTTCATCTTATCGATTAGGAGATCGAGATGACGAAGAAGCCCCAGACATCGAAAGACGCCGCCGGCAAGGTGGTTAAGAACATCCGCCGCAAGACGCGGCAAACCTATTCAGCTGAAGAGAAAATCCGCATCGTCTTGGCGGGCCTGCGTGGCCAGTGGTGAGTGTAGCTATTCAGAAATCCGGGTCAATCCGCAACACAGTATGTGTATTCATCGATCTATCGACCAGTGTAGCTATTCAGAAATCCGGGTCAATCCGCAACAAATAGACATGTTGGACGCCTGCCTTTTCAAGTGTAGCTATTCAGAAATCCGGGTCAATTTTTTCCAGTTCACGCGTTTATTTGGTCTGCGCCGAAAGTTGCTCCCGGCGAGATGGCGTGTTCACTGCGACACGAGACCATAAGGCCCCAAACCTGGAAAGCGCCCGATGAACACGTCACTCGTCAGTTCCGCACTGGTCGGTATCCTGGTCGGTTTCGGCAGCAGCGTCGCGATCGTGATCGCCGGCGCGCAGGCGGTGGGTGCAGATTCGGCACAAATCGCATCATGGGTGTCGGCGATATGTCTCGGGACGGGTGTGGCGAGCATTGTGCTCTCGTTGCGTCATCGCTTGCCCATGATCACCGCATGGTCGACCCCGGGTGCTGCGCTTATTGCCGCGACCGCAATCGGTGGCGTTCCCAGCTATTCCGTCGAAGCGGCGGTGGGAGCGTTTTTACTGACCGCGATACTGGTCTTGCTGAGCGCCATGCTGCGCCCGCTGTCGACCCTGATTTCGAAAATTCCGTCCGCGATTGCGTCCGCCATGCTCGCCGGTGTCCTGATCGGTTTTTCGGTTGCCGTGTTCGACGCGGCGACGGTGGATCCCCTGCTGGTTCTGCCGCTCGTCGGGGTGTTTCTGGTGGTACGTCTGTTCAGCCCAACATGGGCTGTGATCGCCGTTCTGGTGATGGGTATCGCGTGGGCGGTAGTTCTCGGAAAGACCACGCCCTACGAGGATGGTGGATCGCTCGCGGCCTTTACCTTGATTGTCCCGGTGTTCGAACCGGGGGCGCTGCTGGGGCTTGGCGTGCCGCTGTTTCTGGTCTCGATGGCGTCCCAGAATCTACCGGGATTTGCCGTCCTGCGGGCGTCCGGCTATGAGCCGCCGACCCGGTCTGCGCTCGCCGTCACGGGGTTCATGTCACTCGTGACGGCACCCCTGGGAGCGCACACAACCACCATGTCCTCAATAACGGCCGCGCTGTGCACGGGTCCGGACACCCACCCGGATCCGACGCGGCGCTGGATCGCCGGCGTGTTTTACGGCGCCGGATTCCTGGTGCTTTCGGTTTTCGGCGTTGCGGTGGTTGCCGGGTTTGCCGCGTTGCCGCCGGGTGTGATTGTTACCGTCGCCGGCCTGGCGCTTCTCGGTCCGCTCATGAATGCGCTCGGCGCCGCATTGAAGCCGGAACCGACGCGCTTTGCCGCTGTGCTCACGATCGTGGCAACGACGTCGGGTCTATCGATCTTCGGGATCGGGTCGGCGTTCTGGGGCTTGGTGCTCGGCCTCGTCGTGATTGGGCTCGACAAGTTGACAACGCGCAGGGCGACTTAGAACAAGTTGCGCAGGGCGTTAACTCAGCGGGATGTCGTTGTCCGACTTGGTGGCCTGATAGGTCGCGGACATCTCGTCATAAGCGGTGCGTATGACCGCGATCTGTGCTGCGCGTGCGTCGGCCTCATCGCCGCCGATCTCATCCGACAATTTGCTCAGGCTCTGGCATGTCCAGAACGCGTTCTGTCGGGCGTAGTTGCCGTCCTCGATCTTGAAGACTTCCTGCAGAATCTTCAGGTCGTGGGGAATGTTGAAGGCATCGCGTGTGTCTTCGTAGCTGAAGAAATAATAGAAATTGTCGAACCCGGCCCAGGTGATTGCCGACAGGCACAGCGAGCAGGGCTCGTGGGTCGAAATGAACACGCAGTCCTTTGTGTCGGGGCGTTCTCCCGACGGTAATTTGTAGAACGCATTCAGCGTCGAAATTTCGCCGTGGTTGAGCGGGTTCTCGGTCTCCGCATTCGTGGCGGCAATGACAAGGGACAGGTCGGATTTACGCAGGATGGCGGCGCCGAACAGCTTGTTGCCGGAGGCCACGCCGGCGCGGGTGAGGGGCACAATGTCGCCCTCGATCACATCGAGAAGACGCGCACAGAATTCGGGCGTTGCGTTGGTCATCGACCCTTACTCCGTGCGCGCGAAGTTGGCGTGGGCGGAGATCTTCCACGCGCCATCGATTTTTCGAAATGCCGTCAGGCGCGGTGCGCGGCGGGTGATCGACTTGCCGTCGATGGTCTCGTCGATCTGCAGGATGTAGCGAACCACCATGACATCGCCACCGGTCGTGACGACCAGATCGTCGAGGGCATAGTTCGGACGCGCCCGCACCGTTCCTGCCCCCCGGTTGATATAGCCGGCCCGGTCGTAGCCCACGCCGTTCGATCGCATGATCTGGTATTCCGGCGCGAGCAGGGGGGCGACGGCCTTGGGGCCGGCGATGACGCCATCGATAAATGCAACGAGGAGCGCGCGTGCGGTATCTGTCGTCTCGTCGGCGGTAGCCGGCGTGGGTGCCGTCAAAAAGAGACCCGCCGCAAGGGCGGCCGCAATGAGAAAACGGGGTGCAAGATTACGCATGGCTGACGTCTCGAGTTAGATTTGGTGCATGGGTATTCGCCCGTTCAGAGGCGAATGCGCAAGACCAGTCTTATCAAGATCGTTTCGCGTCGTCGCGGTATGAACGTAGTCAATTCGATTGATGGCGATGAATCCGCCGTACCGCCCGCATGGTCCGTTTGCCTAGAACAATCCCCTTGTCATGCCGCCATCGACCGCCAGTACGGTGCCGTTGACGTTGCCCGAGGCGTCGGAGGCCAGGAAGGTCACAACGCGAGCCACTTCGTCCAGCTCGCCCAGACGCCCGATGGGGATCTGCTGGCGGAAACCATTTTCGAGCTCTTCCGGTGTCGTGTTGTTCACCTTTGCCATGTCCTGGAACAGGTTCAGGATGCGCTGGCTGCGCGTCGGGCCGGGGTCGACCGCGTTCACGAAGATGCCGTCGCCGCCATAGATCTGCGAGAGCCCCTTGTTCACGGCCATGAAGGCCGCGTTGACGGCGGACGCCGGCAGGGCCTGTTTCGCGGGCTCGCGGCCGAACATGCCGATCAGGTTGACGATGCGGCCATATTTGCGGGCCTGCATATGGGGGACGAGCGCGCGGGTGAGCTTGACCGCGCCGAGGAATTTGAGCTCGAAGGCGTCGCGCCAGACCTGGTCTTCGATGTCGTGAAAAACCCCGCCACGCGCGGCACCTGCCGCGTTAACAAGGATGTCGATGGTCTCGAACTGTGCCAGGGCCGCTTCGACGATCTTCTCCCCCGAACCTTCCTCGGTGATGTCGATCGCCAGCAGGCCGACCTCGACCCCATGTGCGTCCTTGATCTCGTCGGCCGTGGCCTTCAGATCATCGGCATTGCGCGCGGTCAGGAAGACATTCGCACCCTCCGCGGCGAGCGCCATCGCCGAGGCAGCGCCAAGCCCCTTGTTGCCGCCTGAAATGATGGCGTTCTTGCCCTTGAGATTGAGATCCATTGGTGCCCCGTTCATTGAAATGTTGGAGATAGGTCATAGCATTGCGTGCTGGCAGGCCGGTAGCGGCGCGACAGAACAAGCCTTTTGATGGATTTGTCGGGAACCTCGGGCTTTAATCGTTGGCCGAGAACGGCACACGGATGCCGGAACAACGATGGCAAGGTCATGATCCGCTTCGCGCCGAATTTTTATCACCTGTTTCTGGAGCTGCCGATCCGCGAGCGCTTCGCCGCCGCGGCGAAGATCGGCTGCACGGCCATCGAGTGGCATTTCCCCTATGAGCTGCCCAAGGACGAGCTGAAGGCGCTGCTCGATGATCACGGGCTGGAGTTCATGTACTGCGTGGTACCGGCAGATTGGGACGCCGGTGTTCGGGGGCTCGGCGCGCAGCCGGGAAAACAGGACGAGTTCCGCCGCGCGGCCGATCAGGCGCTGGAATACATCCAGTATTGTGATTTCTACTCGATCAATGTCGGCGCGGGGCCAGTGCCGGCCGGCGAATCCCGGGAGCGTTGCGTCGAGACCTATATCGAGAATCTCGACTACATTGCCGCCGCGTCCGGCGACCATCGGTGCAAGTTTCTGCTCGAGCCGGTGACGGCAAAACGCATCCCCGACTGGGCGATGCAGATCATGGCCCAGGCGCGCGATATCGTAACCGCGGTCGGGCGCGACAATGTGGGCCTCGTCTACGACACCTATCACATGCGCTACGAGGAAACCGGCACCCTGTCAGACATTATGGACGAGTACTGGCCGCTGATCGGCTATGTCCAGATCGGCAACCCGCCAGACCGGCACGAGCCCGGTGTGGGTGAGCTCGATCTTCTGTGGCTGGCGCAACGGGCGATCGACAAGGGCTATAAAGAAGCCATCGGAATGGAACTCGATCCATCTATGGATACATGGTCGAGCCTTCTCTGGATGAATGCGCTGGGGTATACGGTCGACCCTGAAAACCGGCTGTAAGCTATTCCTCGGAGTGAAAGTCATGACCATCACCAGGCCCTTGCATGCCTTTGCTGTCGCCGTGTTCGCGCTTGCTGTTCTGGCTGGGCCTTTGAGTGCGGCGGAACTGCCGAAACCCGCCGAAACAGTCGTATTGACCATCGGCGGGGCCGTGAAATATGCCAACCGTGGTGTTCCGGATCACTTCGCCGCCTCGTTTCTAAAAACCCAGGAGTATGACTATACGAAGGCTGCGGCGTTCGACGTGCCAATGCTGGAAGGTCTTGGCATGGAGAAGGCGACGATCAACGCCGCGCCCTGGCCGCGTGCCGTCACCCTGGAAGGGCCGCGGCTGGTAGATGTCCTGATGGCGGCAGGATGGAATGGCACGAAAATCACGATGGTTGCCCTGGACGGCTTTGCGGTCGAGGTTTCGGCCGCCGACATCGCGGCCCGGGAATGGATCGTGGGCATCAAGGCTGACGGCGCGTATCTTCCCATCGGCGGACGTGGGCCCGTCTGGATTGCCTACCATGTGCCTGGCGGTGAAGGGACGGAAGAAGACGAGGCCCGCTGGCCGTGGGCGGTGTACTACATTGCGGCCGAATGAGCGGTCTGCGCCGCGTGCAATGCACCTATTCGCTGGAAACGGCCCCTTTCACTAAAAGACCTAATTCCACTATTCTATAATCAACGATAACCGAGCCCGGCGGGTGCAACGCTCCCGGGTGAATAATTTTGTATTTGGGAGAGCGTCGATGGCGAAGAAGAAAACACCTTATATGGACGACCAGTCACGGACCGACGTGCGCGATGGCATGCGCATCGATTGGGATGTTCCCATCGAGATGGATGACGGTACCGTCCTGCGCTGCGACGTCTACCGGCCCATCAAGAACGGCAAGTACGGGGTCATCATGACCTACGGGCCGTACGGCAAGCTTCTCCATTTTGAAGACGCCTATGCCGACCAGTATACGCGCATGCTCGAGGATTTCCCCGAGATCGGCGCCGGCACCAGCGAGAAGTATCAGAACTGGGAGGTTGTCGACCCCGAGCGTTGGGTGCCCGACAACTATGTCTGCATCCGCGTGGACGGGCGCGGCACGGGACGTTCACCCGGTGTCATCGACATCTGGTCCCTGCGTGAAGCGCAGGATCTGGCGATCTGCATCGACTGGGCCGGCGTCCAGTCCTGGTCAAACGGCAAGGTCGGCCTGAACGGCATCTCCTACTACGCCGAGAACCAGTGGCAGGCAGCAGCGCTGCAGCCCAAGCATCTCGCGGCGATCTGCCCCTGGGAAGGGGCGGCCGACTTCTACCGCGACATGGCCCATCACGGTGGCATCATGTGTAATGGCTTCGTCAAGGACTGGTCAGAGGCGCAGGTCTATTCGGTTCAGCACGGCAAGGGCTCGAACGGCCTGCGTTCGCGCATGAACGCGGAGTGGGTGGCCGGCCCGCCGACGATGACCGAGGAAGAGCTCGGCGCCAACCGGAACAATTTCTACGAGGATTGTCTGGCGCGGAAGCTCGACAGTGACGAGTTCTGGCAGTCGCGCATGCCCGACTGGAACAAGGTCAAGGTGCCGATGTTGTCGACCGCCAACTGGGGCGGGCAGGGCCTGCACCCGCGCGGCAACTTTGAGGGCTTCACGCAGTCGAAGTCCAAGGAGAAGTGGCTCGAGGTGCACGGGATCGAGCACTGGACACATTTCTATACCGACTACGGCATGGACCTGCAGAAGCGCTTCTTCGGCTACTATCTGAAGGGTGAGAAAAACGGCTGGGACAAGCAGCCGACCGTCCAGCTCCAGGTGCGTCACCCGGGCGAGGTGTTCGTCGAGCGTCACGAGAATGAGTGGCCGCTCAAGCGGACCCAGTGGACGAACTTCTACATCGATCCCGCCAATATGAGCCTCTCAACCACGCCCCAGAAAAAGAAGGGCGAGGTGACCTATGCGGGCTTCTCCGACGGGGTGACGTTCATGTCCGACCCTCTCGAAGAGGATATGGAGATCACGGGACCGATCGCGTCCAAGCTCTTCGTCTCTTCCTCGACGAGCGACGCCGACATGTTTCTCGTGCTCCGGGTGTTCGCGCCGGACATGAAGGAAGTGACCTTCCAGGGGGCGCTCGATCCGCACACGCCGATCGCCCAGGGCTGGTTGCGCGCATCGCACCGCAAGCTCGACGAGAAGAAGAGCCTGGCGTATCGGCCCTACCACACCCATGACGAGGAACAGCCTCTTGATCCGGGTAAGCCCTACGAGCTCGACATCGAGG
Organism: Alphaproteobacteria bacterium; assembly: GCA_965205535.1. GTDB lineage: Bacteria > Pseudomonadota > Alphaproteobacteria > UBA6615 > UBA6615 > UBA8079. Next base: position 2,066,826 of record CBDBHH010000005.1, read on the forward strand.
TCTGGCCGACCTGCATCGTGGTGCCGAAAGGGTACCGCATCGCGCTGTCGGTGCGGGGCCGGGACTATGTCTATCCGGGCGATTCCAACGTTCAGCTTGGTGAGTATGCCAACTGGACCGGTTGCGCGATCTTCCGCCACGATGATCCGCGTGATCGGCCGGCCGAAATCTTTGGCGGCGATGTGACGCTGCACACCGGGCCGAAAGAACAGGCCCATGTGATGCTGCCGATCATCCCGGCGAAGAAGCCGGTGCGGAAGGCCGCGAAGAAAAAATAGCAAGCCAATAGCGGGCGGCCCGGAGATACGGGCCGCCCGCAACGTTTCCGAAGGGCGTATCAACGAAAACGCCTGCGTGAGGCCTCGCAGAAAGGCCTCGGCATGGGGGAGGTAAAACGATGGACGATATCAAGTATCCCGGCGACCCGATGTTCAAGACCGAGGTTCGCGAGGGCATGCGCGTCGACTGGGACGTGCCGATCGAGATGGACGATGGCCTCGTCCTGCGCGCCAATGTCTATCGTCCCGATGACGACGGTCAGTATCCGGTCATCATGTCCCATGGTCCCTATGGCAAGGATCTCCACTTCGAGGAAATCTACAAAACCTGCTGGGACCTGATGTGCGAAAACCACCCGGACGTCCCGCGGGGTTCGACGAACATTCACCAGGCATGGGAGGTTGCGGACCCGGAAAAATGGGTGCCGCGCGGCTATGTGCTGGTGCGGGTAGATTCTCGCGGTGCGGGGCGTTCGCCGGGCTATCTCGAGCATTTCAACACGCGCGAGACCAAGGATTTCTACGACTGCATCGAATGGGGCGGTGTCCAGCCCTGGTCGAACGGCAAGGTCGGCCTGAGCGGTATCTCCTATTACGCGATTAACCAGTGGCAGGTCGCAGCGATGCAACCGCCGCATCTGGCCGCGATCTGCCCGTGGGAAGGGTCGACCGACTACTACCGCGAAGGCAGCTACCACGGCGGTATCTACTCGACCTTCGCCAAGAACTGGTACGACATGCAGATCATGCAGCTGCAGCATGGCTATGGCGATCGCGGCTACCGGTCGCGCGCCAACGGCGAGTGGTCGGCGGGACCCGAGACCCTGTCGGATAACGAGCTGGGTGCCAACCGGTTCGACCCGCATCAATCGATGCGCGCCCATCCCCTCTATGACGAGTTTTTCGAGGAACGCGAGGTCGACTATTCGAAGATCGAGGTGCCGATCCTGAGTTGTGCCAACTGGGGCGGCGCGCCGCTGCATCCGCGGGGCAACTTCGACGGCTACATGCTGTCGGGCTCGAAGGAGAAATGGCTCGAGGTTCACGGCCTCGAACACTGGTCGCTCTACTACACCGACTATGGCAACGATCTGCAGTGGCGTTTCTTTGACTGTTTCCTCAAGGGGGACGATTCCGGCTGGAAGGACCAGCCGCGCGTGTTCCTGAACGTGCGCCATCCGGGCGAGGTCTTCGTCCCGCGCGCCGAGGAAGACTGGCCGCTGCCGCGCACCGAATGGACCAAGTTCCACTTCGAACCTGCGGGTCAGATTTTGTCGGATGCGCCGGCCAGCGGGAGTGCCGCGATCACCTATGGGGCGATGGGCGACGGCTTGACGTTTTTGTCGGATCCGGCGGCCGAGGACACCGAAATCTGCGGGCCCATGGCCGTGAAGCTCAACGTGTCATCCGACACGAAGGACGCGGATATGTTTGTGGTCCTGCGGGTATTCCAGTCGGATATGAAGGAAGTCACGTTCCGTGGCGCCCTCGATCCGCACACACCGGTCGCGTCGGGCTGGCTGCGTGCGTCGCACCGCAAGCTCGATCCGGCGCGCACGAAGGAGTGGGCGCCGTACCATACACATGACGAGGTGCAGGAACTCACGCCCGGCGAAATCTACGAGCTCGATATCGAAATTCACGGATCGGGCATCGTGGTGCCGAAGGGCTACCGGTTCGCACTTTCGATCCGGGGTCGTGACTATGTCTATCCCGGCGAGCCGAATGCCGGCCTGTCGAACATGAAAAACACCTTCACCGGCGTGGGCCCGTTCCTGCATGACGATCCGACGGATCGCCCGCCTGAGGTGTTCGACAACAATATGACGGTGCATCTGGGCGGCGATCATGCCGGCTATCTGTTGCTGCCGATCATCCCGGAAAATTAGGCCCGGACGTGGCGAAAAACCCCTACGCCGGTGATCCGCAGTTCCGCACCCAGGTGCGCGATGGAATGCGCATCGACTGGGACGTGCCGATCGAGATGGATGACGGCAACGTCCTGCGCGCGGATATCTTCCGCCCCAACAAACGCGGGCGTTTCCCGGTCATCATGAGCCATGGCCCCTATGCCAAGGGGCTGGCGTTCCAGGAGGGATACGAGACCGCCTGGAACATCATGGTCGAGACCTTTCCGGAGGTTGCGCAAGGCACGACCAACAAATACGCCAACTGGGAGGTCGTGGACCCCGAGAAATGGGTGCCTGATGGCTATGTGGTCATCCGGATCGATTCCCGTGGTTCCGGGCGCTCACCGGGCGTCGTCGATGTGCGTTCACCGCGCGAGACGCGGGACTTTGCGGCCTGCATCGACTGGGCCGGGGTGCAGCCCTGGTCGAATGGCAAGGTCGGGCTCAACGGTATCTCCTACTACGCCATCAACCAATGGCACGTGGCGGCGCTGAAGCCCAAGCATCTGACCGCGCTGTGCGTCTGGGAAGGCGCGGGGGACTACTACCGGGATTCCAACTATCACGGCGGCATCCTGTCGACCTTCGTGACCAACTGGTACGATAAACAGGTCGAATCTGTGCAGTACGGGCTCGGCAAGAACGGGCCGCGCTCGGCCGTCCACGGGGACCTCGTCTGCGGGCCCGAGACATTCACCCGGGCCACCCTCAAGAAGAACCGCACCGACCTGCCTCACGAGCTGCGCACCCGCACGCTCGACGATGAATGGTACCGGGGCCGCTCGGCCGACTGGTCGAAAATCGATGTGCCGGTGCTTTCGGCCGGTAACTGGGGCGGGCAGGGGCTCCATCCGCGCGGCAACATCGACGGGTTCATGCATTCGGCCTCCAAACAGAAATGGCTGGAGATGCACGGCCGCGAGCACTGGACCGAGTTCTACACGGACTATGGCCTCGATCTGCAGAAACGGTTCTTCGGGCATTTCCTGAAGGGCAAGGACACCGGATGGAAGCGCCAGCCCAAGGTTCTGCTCAACGTGCGTCATCCCGGCGAGGAGTTTGTGCAGCGTGCGGAGGGTGAATGGCCCATCAAGCGCACGAAGTGGATAAAGGCCTATCTCGATCCGTCGAGCGGGTCGCTGGCGGCCCGTAAGCTCGAACGCAAACAGAAGATCACCTATGCCGGGCTCGGCGATGGCGTGACGTTTCTCGCACCCGCGTCCGACAAGCCGCAGGAGATCACGGGACCGCTGGCGGCCAAGCTTTTCGTGTCGTCTGCGACAAAGGACGCGGATCTTTTCCTTGTCGTGCGGTTGTTCGCGCCGGATTTGAAGGAGGTCACCTTCAAGGGTGCACTCGATCCACACACGCCGATCGCACAAGGCTGGTTGCGGGCCTCACATCGCAAGCTCGATCGCAGGAAATCACGAAAGCATCAGCCCTTTCCCAGCCATGATGAGAAGCAGCCCCTGAAGCCGGGAGCCGTGTACGAGCTGGATGTGGAGATATGGCCCACATCCATCGTCGTGCTGCCCGGCTACCGCCTGGGGCTGACAGTCCGGGGGCGGGATTATGTCTATCCCGGCGGATCGGGTGGCCGCTTGTCGAACATGAAGAACGAATTCACCGGCGTCGGGCCCTTCGCCCATGACGGACGGGACGCGCGGGTTTATGGCGGCAACGTCACGATCCATTGCGGGCCCAACCACCCGTCGCATCTTCTGATGCCGGTGATCCCGCCGAAACGCCGGGCCACGAAACGCAAGAAATAGAGACCATTGGGGGAACGACCATGAGTACGACGATCCAGACACCCGGCGATAGCCAGATGACGACGAAGGTCAATGACGGGATGCGCATCGATTGGGATGTGCCGCTCAAGATGGATGACGGGATCGTCCTGCGGGCGGACATCTACCGGCCCGACGATGATGGTCAGTACCCGGTGATCATCAGCTACGGGCCTTATGCCAAGTGGCTCGCCTGGGAAGATGGCTACCCCTACCAGTGGAAGCAGATGGTCGAGGATTATCCCGACTGCCTGTCCGGATCTTCGAACCGCTACCAGAACTGGGAACTGGTCGATCCCGAGAAATGGGTGCCGGACGCCTATATCTGCATGCGTGTGGACTCGCGTGGTGCTGGCCGTTCGCCGGGGTTCCTCGATGTCTGGTCGGCCCGCGAGGCTCAGGATTTTGCCGCCTGCATCGACTGGGCGGGGGGCCAGGCGTGGTCGAACGGCAAGGTCGGCACGTCCGGCATTTCCTACTACGGCATGAACCAGTGGCAGGTGGCGTCTCTCCAGCCCAAGCATCTGGCCGCAATGTGCGTCTGGGAAGGTGCCGCGGACTATTATCGCGACATGGGTCACCACGGCGGTATCGCCTGCCGTTTCCCGTCGATCTGGTTCAACTCGGCTGTTGTGCCGCGCCAGCATGGCAAGGGTGCCTACGGCAAGAAGAGCCGGCTCAACGGCGAATGGATCTCCGGCCCCGAGACTCTCTCGGAGGAGGAGCTGGCCGACAATCGCACCGATTATGGCCGCGATATCCTGGCCCATCCCCTGGTCGATGATTACTGGAAGGCCCGGATGCCGGACTATTCCAAGATCAACGTGCCGCTGTTGTCGTCGGGCAACTGGGGCGGTGTGGGCCTGCACCCGCGCGGCAACACGGAAGGCTATGTGAATTCGGCGAGCGACCAGAAGTGGCTCGAAATTCACGGCCTGGAGCATTTCACCCACTACTACACCGATTACGGCATTGACCTGCAGCGCCGGTTCCTCGGGCACTTCCTCAAGGGCGAGGACACGGGCTGGGGCGAGCAGCCTAAGGTGCAGTTGCTGATCCGCCATCCCGACGAGGTATTCGTCGAACGCGCCGAGGACGAATGGCCGATTCCACGGACCGACTGGACCGAAATGTATCTCGACCCGGCGGGCAAGACATTGTCGGACGCGCCGATGGTGGAGGCGCAGAGCTGGACGTATGAGGCGATGGGCGACGGCGCGACGTTCCTCACGCCGCCGATGGAAAAAGAGACCGAGATAACCGGGCCCGTCGCCGCCAAGCTGTTCATCTCGTCGGAGACCGAGGACGCGGATCTGTTCCTCGTGCTGCGGGCGTTCAAGCCGGACATGAAGGAAGTCGTCTACAAGGGCGCCAATGACCCGCACACGCCGGTCGGCCTCGGCTGGTTGCGCGCGTCACACCGGAAACTCGATCCGGATCAGACGCTACCCTATCGGCCCTATCACGCTCATGACGAGATCCAGCCGCTGACACCGGGCGAGGTCTATGAACTCGATATTGAAATCTGGCCAACCTCGATCGTGTTGCCGGAAGGTTATCGCCTCGGCCTCAGTGTGCGCGGGCGTGACTATGTCTATCCGGGCTGGACGCCGGGCGACCCGATGATTGCGGGCCGGGTTCAGTATGGCGTCGGGCCGTTCAAGCACGAGATGCCGTCCAACCGGCCGCTCGATGTCTACGGCAAGAAGGTCACGCTCCACACCGGGCCGGATCATCCGTCCCACGTGCTGCTGCCGGTGATCCCGGAGAAGTAGGAGAGGCCGCGTTAGCTCGGCTTATTGCCCTGCGCCAGCATCGTCATGCCGGGAATCATCGGCTCGATGGACACGTCTGCGAATCCCGCATCGCTTAGTGCGCTGGTGAGCGAGGCATCGTCGAGCGAGCGGGCATGCGGCGTGAAGGCCGTATGCTGGAGTTGCCAGAGTGCGGCCAGCTTGGGGCCGGTCCGGTCTGCCGAAACGACAAAATCGTGGATCAGTAAACGCCCGTTCGGCGCGAGATGATCGTATGCGCGCGCGATCATCTCGTCATGTCGCTCCCCCGGCACGCCGGAGAACAGGTAGGACATGAGAACGACATTCTGGTCGCGCGGCCATTCCGTTTCCAGTGCGTTACCGGGTACATAGGCGATACGGTCCGTCAGATCGGCGTCATCGACATATTCGGCACCGATCGCCGCGACATTGGGGAAGTCGACGATGGTTGCAGACAGGCCGGGAAACGCCTGGCACAGGGTGATTGCGAAGGCACCGGTGCCGCCGCCGACATCGAGCAGGGTTTTGCTCGTCGAGAGATCAACGGCCTTCGACAGCCCCAGTGCCGGTCCCAGTGAGCCGGCATGTTGGCTCGCCGAGTACAGCCGCGCCGCGTCCGGATCGGAAAACCAATCGGCATATGACGCGGTGGCGTCGTCTGGCAGATCATCGGACAGCGCGAGTTCGATTTGGTCGAGCAAGCCGTACATCTGACGGTCCACCTGCAGTCGCAGATAGTCTCCAAAATCATACTTGGCGCCCTTGACGAGAAAGCTCTCGGCGGCCGGTGAATTGCTGAACGTTCCATCCTTGACGGTGACCAGGCGAAGCGATGCCAGGGCCGTCAGCAATGTACGCACGCGCTGGGGGTGAAGGTTTGTGGCGTTCGCAGCGGCTTCCACCGTCATCGGATTGCCGGAAAGGCAGGTGAAAACATTGTGGTGCAGAGCGGCGAACAATGCCTTTGATCCCATAAAGCCAAACGCAATGTCTGAAACTTCCTCGGCCTTGGTCAAAAGCGTCATGAGGCGAACCCTGTCTGTTGATGGAAGACCATAACCTAGCCCGGCCGTCCCTCAGACCCAACCGCACGACCGCAGGTCGTGTCCGGTGGTGATCGATCATGTCGGAATAATTGTCTATCTGCGGGTCGGGTCGAACCGGTCTTCGAGCCCTGCCCAGCAGTCGAGATAGTCGGCCTGCAGGAGCGGCGTTTCGGTTGCAAACGCCGTGGGCCGCAGCACGTAGCGTGTCTCCAGCATGAAGGCGAGGGTGCCGTCGAGCTTCTCGGGCACGAGATCGGCGTTGGTGGCAGCCTCGAAGGTCGCGGCGTCGGGGCCGTGACCCGCCATGCAGTTGTGCAGGCTGGCGCCGCCCGGGGAAAAGCCGTCGGCCTTGGCGTCGTAGGTGCCTTCGACCAGTCCCATGAATTCGTTCATGACGTTGCGGTGGAACCATGGCGGGCGGAACGTGTGTTCGGCCACCATCCAGCGTGGCGGGAAGATCACGAAATCGACGTTCGCGACCCCGGGGTCGGGCGAGGGCGATGTCAGGACCGTGAAGATGGAAGGGTCGGGATGATCCACGCTCACGGTCCCGATGGCCATGAAGTTGGCGAGGTCGTATTTGTAAGGGACATGGGTGCCGTGCCAGGCCACCACGTCGAGAGGCGAGCGATCGATCTCGGTGGCCCACAGGCCGCCGTCGAACTTGAACACCTGCTCGAAGGCGCCGGTGCGGTCCTCAAAGGCCGCGTTCGGCGTCAGGAAATCGCGCGGGTTGGCCAGGCCGTTGGTGCCGATCGGCCCCAGTTCCGGCAGCCGCATGGCCGCGCCGAAATTCTCGCAGACATACCCGCGCGAGGCCCCGTCGGGCAGTTCGGCCCGGAACTTGATGCCGCGCGGGATGATCGCGATCTCTCCCGGCGCTGCATCAACAAGGCCGAGTTCTGTGTGGAGGACCAGGCGACCCTGCTGCGGCACGAACAGCATCTCGCCGTCGGCGTTGTGGAAGAACCGGTCGATCATCGATTGGTTCGCGGCATAGAGGTGAATGGCGATGCCAGTTTGATGATGCGCATCGCCGGACATCGCATATGTCTGCATGCCCGCGATCAGGTCCGTGGGCGCATCGGGGATCGGCAGCGGATACCAACGCATCTGGTTGGGTGAGGCGGGCAGGGTATCGGTGCCGGGTGTTTGCCATCCATCCTGTTCGAGATGTGAATAGGCAGGTGCCTTCACCGTCGGTCGGATGCGGTAACACCATGTCTGTCGGGTTTCTTCGCGCGGAACGGTAAATGCAGCACCGCTCACACCCTCCGCATAGAGCCCGTAAGGGACCTTCTGGGGCGAATTCTGACCTTTGGGCAAAGCGCCAGGCAGGGCCTCGGTGGAAAAATAGTTCCCGAAGCCACTTTGGTAGCCCGCGTTTGTTGTGGTCGTGCTGGCGTCCATGATGCCGTCCCTTCTGTGGTGATCGAATAATAGTTACATATGTAACTAAATCAAGGTCACACGGCGGTATATCCTCCATCGATCAGCAAATCGGACCCGGTCATGAAGGATGATTCCGCGCTGGCCAGGAACACGGCGCCGGCGGCAATTTCCTCGGGCTTACCGAGGCGATCGAACATCGTGTCGTTGGCGGCCTGGGCGGTCTTCCGGTCGTCGAAATTCGTGACGAACCGATCGGTCTCGACCGGCCCCGGCGACAGGCTGTTGACCCGGATATCCTGGTGAGCGTGGTCGAGTGCCATGGCTTTGGCCATGTTGATCAACGCGCCTTTCTGCGCGCAGTACCAGGGGCGCCCGGGCTTGGCGGTGCGACCGAGCTGGGAGGCGATCAGGATAATCGAGCCGCCGCCACAGCTGTCGATGGCCGGAATTGCGTGCTTGGAGAACAGGAACGCGCTGTTGAGGTTGACGTCCATGGTGCGGCGCCAGTCGTCGTAGGAAATTTCCGTCAGCGGCGCGAGGGGAAGGTCGAAGATTGCATTGCTGACGAGGACATGGAGGCCGCCGAAATTGTCGACGGCTGCGGCCACCGCCGCTTCAGCGTTCGCCTCGACCGCGACATCGGCTGCGAGCGCAATGCCCTGCCCACCGTTCCGGGTGATCTCTGCAACCGTGGCATCGACCCTTTCTTCGTTGATGTCGACGCAGACCACTGCCGCGCCCTCCGTGGCAAATCTTGTCGACATGGCCCGGCCGATGCCGCCGCCCGCGCCGGTGACGATGGCAACCTTGTTGTCGAGTGCACCCATGAAATTCGCTCCTGTCGTGTTGGTGATCACCAGAGATAGATCACATTTCAGATGAATTCATTTAGAAGTTTAACCAATTGAATTTGCACGCATTTTTTATTCGAACTAGGTTCATTCTCGAAATAACGGACAAAGTGACACCAACGAAACGGGCGTAAAAACCCAAAACAGAAACACACCGGCGGTCGCGACGCCCCCAAATCTCCTTGGCATCGCAACCAACCTCCCCTTTTGGGACGACGCTGTCGCCGGATCGATTTCACAAGTTTCTTGGGCCGGATCAGGTAGATCCGGCCCTCTTTTTTGCGCCCGCTATCCTTTTGTGCGGTCGGGCGCGAATCGTCTGCTGTTGTAGATCATGAATATTGACCATGGGGATGTGCAAACGGGGTCGAACCCCGGGGGGCTGTGATCGAACAAATACAACCGCTGCTGGGTCTTATCGTTCTCGTCGGGCTGGCATGGTCGGTGAGCGAAAACCGGCGTGGCTGGTCCTGGCGGCTCGTTATCGCCGGTGTTGCGCTTCAGGTCGCGGTGGCGGCGATCGCGCTCTCGGTGCCAGTGGTCCGCGACGCTGTGGGCGCCATCAACGGATTGGTCCTTGCCCTGGATGCCGCCTCCAAAGCCGGGACCAGTCTGGTGTTTGGCTTCCTCGGCGGCGGCCCGCTTCCCTTTAAGGAGAGCCACCCCGGCGCGGCATTCGTTTTGGCTTTTCAGGCGCTGCCAATCGTCTTGTTGTTGTCGGCGTTGTCGGCGGTGCTGTGGCACTGGCGGGTCATGCCTCTGATCATCCGCGGACTGGCCGCGGGCCTGAAGGCGACGCTGCGTATTGATGGCCCGGTAGCACTTGGCGCGGCGGCCAACATATTCGTGGGAATGGTCGAGGCGGCTATTCTGATCAGGCCCCATCTGGCGCGCATGAACCGAAGTGACCTGTTTGTCACCATGACAGTTGGCCTGACGACCATTGCCGGGACCGTGCTCGTGCTCTACGCGACGTTTCTCAACGGTGTCGTGGACAACGCGGCGGGCCATTTTCTGGTCGCGTCCCTGATCAGCGCGCCGGCCGCAATTGTGATTGCGCGCCTGATGGTGCCGCCGCCGCCGGAGGGGACGAAATTATCCGACGTCGAAGCCGTCGCGGCAGACCCGACGGAGGCGGGGCAGGGCATGTATGACAGCACCATGGATGCTCTGGTCCAGGGAACGCAGGACGGGTTGCGCCTGCTGCTGAACATCATCGCGATGTTGATCGTGTTCGTGGCGATCGTGGCGCTGGTCAACCAGCTGTTGGGCCTGTTTCCGGACCTCTGGGGCGGGCCGATCAGTCTTCAGCGATTGCTCGGCTGGGCTTTGGCGCCTGTCGCCTGGCTGATTTGGATACCCTGGCCGGAGGCTACAACGGCCGGGTCTCTTCTCGGGACGAAAATCGTATTGAACGAATTGATCGCGTATCTCGACCTTGCGGCCACCGGTGACAGCCTGTCCGAGCGGACCCGGATTATTTTGCTGTATGCGATGGCCAGTTTCGCCAATTTCGGCAGCGTCGGAATAATGCTGGCAGGTATGATTGCCATGGCACCGGAGCGAAAGTCCGATTTGATCGGCCTGGGGCTGAAATCTCTCTTTGCGGGAAGCATTGCGACCTGTATGACCGGTGCCGTGGTCGCGTTGGTGATCTGATCACTGATCGTCACCAAATGCGCTATACTCCGCAGTTGATCAAGAACCCAATAAACAGGTGACGTCATCGAAGACGCACGCGCCTTCAACGAAGCGGAACGAACCCGCTTCCACAACTTGCTGAACCTCGCAAAGGAAAGCCCTTACGAGGGTGAGCGCGAGGCTGCCCTTGCGGCGGCGAAGCGCATGGCCAAAAGCCGAGGCATGACGCTTGAGGAGGCCGCCGGCGGTGGCCCCGCACCGAAACGCCCCGACGAGCGATTCCCGCAATTCTCGCGCAAGCAGGCCGATAAAGCGGCCGGTCTGTCCAAGGCCGCGCGGATGAGCGATTCCTGGGTGGATGCCGACAAGGCGCGCCGGGACGCAGCCATGGAAGAGGCGCGGGAACGCGGGCTCGACGAAGATGAACGCCGAAAGGCCGAAGCTGCCGCCAACAGGGTGCCCCGTCGCAACAACCGCAAGCGCGATCCCGAAAGCCATGCCCGTGTGCTGCTCAACGAGACATCGCTCCCGCTTGAGGAGATCAGCGTTCTCGCCGGGCTCGACGTTTATGAGGTCGTGGCGCTGAAGTTAAAGATGCGCCGCGGCGAGTAGCGCATTTGGCGAAAGGTCAGCTTGACGCATGGCCGCCAACCCCTTTGACTTGTCGGTGTGCAATGTACGGCCAATCGGAACATGCCCGCAGAGGCATGCTGGGGGAACAAGATGAACTATGACGGTTACAACGCGATCAAGGCGACGCGCGACGGACGGGTGCTCACGCTGACCATGTCGCGGCCCGGAACTCTCAACGCCATCGACGCGGAACTCCACGAAGAGTTGTCGCGGATCTTTTATGACGTCGATACCGATGACGATGCCGATGTGGTCGTGTTGACCGGCGAGGGTGATGCGTTTTGCGCGGGTGGCGATCTGCAGTGGTTGAACGCAATGCACGGCGACCCGGCGGCGTTTGCGCGCACCGTGTGGGAAGGAAAGCGGCTGGTGAACAGCCTGCTCGATCTCGAGAAGCCGATCATCGCGAGGCTTCCCGGTCATGCGATCGGGCTCGGCTGCACGATCGCACTCTACTGCGATATCATCTACGCCACCGAGCGCACCAAGCTGGGTGATCCGCATGTCGCCGTTGGTCTGGTGGCCGGGGATGGCGGCGCCGTGATCTGGCCTCAGCTGATCGGCTATGCACGCGCCAAGGAATATTTGATGACCGGTGACTTGATCAGCGCGACAGATGCCGCCGCGATCGGGTTGATCAACCACGTCGTGTCAGCCGAGGAACTCGATGACGCGGTCTACGGGATGGCAAATCGTCTCGCCGGCGGTGCGATCAATGCCATCAAGTGGACGAAGGCGTCGGTCAACGCCGGGCTCAAGCAGGCAGCCAACGCGGTGCTCGACACCGCGTTCAACTTCGAAGCCATGTCCCAGATGACCGACGATCACCGGATCGCCACGGAAGCCTTCCTGAACAAGGAAGAGCCGAAGTTCACGGGCAAGTAGGCGCCGGTATGGAGCATTTCCAGGAAGCCGAACACGTCACGATGCTTCGGGACACGTTGCGGCGGTTTGTCGAGAACGAGATGCCGCGCAACAAGGCCCAGGAGTGGGACCGGGAAAATCACTATCCCCGTGAGATATTCGAGAAGCTTTCCGCACTCGGGGTAAACAGCCTGACGGTGCCGGAGAAGTACGGTGGGGCCGGACGGGATATCACCGCGACGATGGTTGTGATCGAGGAGCTGGCGCGACGGTCGATGGCGGTCGCGGTGCCGTTCATCATGTGCGCCTGCTATGGCGGGATGAATATCGAGGAAGTGGGCAGCGAAGAGCAGAAGCAGGAGCTTTTGCCCAAGCTCGCGGCGGGAGACCTTTTGTTTGCCTACGGGATATCGGAGCCCGATGTCGGCGCCGATGTTGCCAGCGTGCGGACAACCGCAGTGCGCAAGGGCAACGGCGCGACGGTCACGATCAACGGCGCGAAGCGCTTCTGCTCCGGCGCCAACATCGCCGACTATATCTACACCGTTGTGAAGAGTGATCCGGATGCCGATCGCTACGAGAATCTTTCCATTGTGCTTATCCCGCCGGATGCGCCGGGCGTGACAATCGAGTTGCAGGACGCGATGGGCATGAAGGGTGCATCGACCTGCGATGTGACGTTCGAGGATGTCGAAATCCCGGCCGAGAACATCGTTGGCGGTGACGCGGGCTGGAATGACGGGTGGCGCCGCATCGTGGGGCCGGGGTTGGACGTGGAGAAGATCGAGGTTGCCGCATTGGCGCTGGGCAACGCCGCCGCTGCGGTGGATGACGCCTGGGTATATGCGCAAGAACGCAAGCAGTTCGGCAAACCTGTTTCTGCCTATCAGTCCGTGCGGCACATGCTGGTTGATTGCAAAACCCGGCTTCATGCCTGCCGGTTGATGACCTATCACGCGGCCTGGCTGCTGGACGAAAAGAAACCGGCGTCGGTAGAGACGTCGATGGCCAAGCTCTATGTCAGCGATGTCACCAAGGAAATCGTGCTGACCTGCCAACAGGTGATGGGCGCCTACGGCTATATCAAGGAATTCGACATGGAGCGCTATGTGCGTGAGGCGCTGCTCATGCCGATCATCGGCGGATCTTCCGCGATCCAGAAGAACAACATCGCCAACCGGCTCCGGCTCGCGCGCGAGTAGAACGGAAGATCTCGGGGGAGGCCAAATTGCGAACCGATGTGAGCGGCTGGAAAACGCGCCTGACCGACGAATTGATCGCCGAGAATACTGCGAGCGGGATTTGGCGCGACGAGACGCTCGCCGACCAGCTGGCCGTGGTCCTGGCGCAAAACCCCGACAAGGTTCTGATTATAGAAGGTGACGGCGCGCATACGGCGGCCGACCTGGACCGGCGGGCAAGGACGCTGGCCAGCGCGTTGCAGCGCCGTGGCCTGACGGCCGGGGATGTCGTCAGCTTCGAACTGCCCAACTGGCCCGAAACGGTGGTGATCGATCAGGCCTGTTCGATGCTCGGCCTGGTCTGCAATCCGATCATCCCGATCTACCGTGATGCGGAAGTGTCCTACATCCTGCGTGACGCGGGCACCAAGGCTGTGTTTATCCCGACCGTGTTTCGCAAGTTCGACTATGCCGACATGATCGCGCGTCACCGTGCTGATTTGCCGGCGTTGGAACATGTGATCACCGTGCGTGGGACCGCCGATGGGACGACCGGGTTCGACGATCTTCTCGCCGAAGGTGACGCGGACGCATTTGTCCCCTCGAAGGTCGACCCCAATGCGGTGAAGCTGATCATGTACACGTCCGGCACGACCGGCCGGCCGAAAGGGGTGCTGCACAGCCACAACACCATCAACACGGAGATCCAGGCGATTTCCAGCTTCCTCGATCTCGGGGGTGACGACGTTATCCTGATGCCGTCACCGGTCACCCATATCACCGGTTATCTTTATGGCATCCAGATGCCGTTCGCGTTGAACGCGCCGGCTGTATTCATGGAGAGCTGGGATGCAGCTGCCGCGGGCGATCTGATCGACCGGCACGGTGTGACGTTCACCATCGCGGCGACGGTATTTCTTCAGGAACTGACGGATTTCGCCGTCAGCAATGGCCGGTCTTTCCCCAGTCTTCGCTATTTTCCGTGCGGCGGAGCGCCGGTGCCGCCGGAGATTATCTACAACGCTCATGCCGCCTTCGAACGCTGCGTTTGTTCGCGTTGCTACGGGTCGACCGAGGCACCGACCATCACTCTGGGGGTGAACAGCCGCGACGAAGAGGCGCTGGGTGCGGCGACCGAAGGCCATATCGTGGGTCACGAAATCAAAATCGTTGATCCGGTAACGCGGCAGCCGGTCGGCCCAAACGTCGAAGGGGAAGTCCTGTCGCGCGGGCCCGAGATGTGCCTGGGTTATGCCGACGACGAACACAATGCAGAGGCGTTCGAGGCCGACGGCTTTTTTCATACCGGTGATCTTGCGATGCTGAACGAAGACGGTGCGATGGTTGTCACGGGTCGTCTGAAGGATGTGATTATCCGTGGCGGCGAGAACCTCAGTTCGCGCGAGATCGAGGATGCGTTGCACGAGCACCCGGCCATACATGAGGCCGCCGTCGTGGCCATGCCCCATGAACGTATGGGCGAGACCGTCTGCGCCTATGTGGTTCCCGCGAAGGACGCAGCGTTGGCGTTCGACGACATGATCGTCTTTCTTGATGGGACGGGCATGGCAAAGCAGAAATACCCGGAACGGCTGGAGATCATCGCGGACTTCCCGCGCACCGCGGCGGGCAAAATTCGCAAGAACGTCCTGCGACAACAGATTGCCGAGAAGATTAGTGGAGAACGCGACGGATGATATCGCGCGGTTGACAGGCCCCGGGATGGGGCACAACCTGAATACAAAACAACGCCCAATTCACAAGGGTGAAATCGACTCTTTAGGGGAGAGAATGAAATGCAAACTCGAGAAGTAGAATTCAACAGTTTTGGCGACACCATTCGCGGCACGCTTTACTTGCCCGATGGCGTCAAAAACCCGCCGCTCGTCGTGATGGCCGGTGGCTGGTGCTACGTGAGAGAAATCGTCATGCCGTACTATGCGGACGATTTCGTCGAGATCGGTTGTGCCTGTCTCACCTTTGATTATCGGTGCTTTGGCGACAGCGAAGGTTTGCCCCGCCAGCACATCAACCCCTGGGATCAGATCGAGGATTACCGCAACGCGGTGAGCTACGCGAAGACCCTTGATGAAATCGATACCGACCGGATCGGCGTTTGGGGCATTTCCTATTCGGGCGGTCATGCGGTGTGCGTAGCGGCACTGGATTCGCGCGTGAAGTTCGCGATGTCGGTGGTGCCCGTGGTCGACGGCTTCCCGACGATGCGACGCTGTCATGGCGAGCGAAAGTTTGCGGCAATCCAGAAACTCATTCTCGAAGATCGCGAAGCGCGTCAACGCGGCGAGCCGAGCCAGATGATCGCGATGTCGACCACGGAGCCGGAAACCGAGATCAGTTCCTGGCCATTCCCTCATGTCTGCACGATCTTCAACGACATCAAGGAACGCGAGGCACCCAATCATATCCATGAGAATACGCTCGAATCAGTCGAGCTGCTAATGCAGTACGACGTGATGCCATATGCGAAGCGCATCTATGAAACGCCCTACATGATGGCGATTGCCAAGGGCGACAACATCACGTCGGCGGATCTTGAGATTGATGTGTTCAACGCGGTGCCGTGCCCGAACAAGGAATTGGCGATCGTCGAGGGTGTCGATCACATGAGCCTCTATTCGAACAACGAGCATCTGGAAAAGGTCTCGGGCGCCCAGGCGAGATGGCTCCAGGAGTTGCTGTTCGCGCCCGATGCGCTTTTGGCGCAAGCCGCCGAATAACCTTCGCTAATTGTCACAAGATCGGGACCAGGTATTTGGACCGATTGAGCGTGCCAATCACGACTCACGCGGGCTCAGTTTGAAAAGCCTGTTTGGCTGAAGTTCGTATATGTGAATACGCGCCCGTAACTGACGTTCCGAAAATCTGGCAATGACCCGGAATCACTGACTTTCTCGTGAACAGGGGTGCGTTTTTTTTCGTATCGGAGAAGATTCGGGAATTCGCGATGGACATGCGACCGCCGTTGTTGGAAGCTTTCATCTGGACTAGAGAAGTCCGACGGGGAAACGAAAAACAAACAGGGAGGACTTTATGTCCAAAATGTCAAAATCGACTGCGATGCTTATCGCCGCCGCCGCCACGGCAACTGTTGCCGTCTCGGCACCGGCGAGTGCGCAGTTAACCATTAACCTGACGGCCATTTCCGGCTATCCGCCGCCCGCGACCTGGATCGGCTCGCTGGTTGACGCCTATATGCCGGCTGTTGATGCCGCGCTGGCGAAGAACGGCAACTACAAGATCAACTGGAACAAGGGTA
This sequence comes from Alphaproteobacteria bacterium, assembly GCA_965205535.1. Taxonomy (GTDB): domain Bacteria; phylum Pseudomonadota; class Alphaproteobacteria; order UBA6615; family UBA6615; genus UBA8079. The sequence goes on from CBDBHH010000005.1 coordinate 2,083,464, forward strand.
TCAGCGGCCAGATCGTCAAGCCGCGTGGTGAGCTCGAAGGTGTCGAGACCGGTATTGGTGACCTCGGTGTCATCGTGACCGCGTTCCATGCCGATAAGGTTCCGCTCTACGACGTGTCGTTCAAGACGCCGTTTACGACCAACGATATCGCGTTGATCAGTCGTACGACCCAGAAGATGGTCGACACATTCCCGCAGTACAACCAGACCTGGCTCCAGGAGTTCAACCAGGTGCCGCTGGCTCCGACCGGCGCGGTTGACAACTACATGCTCTGGTCGGCCAAGCCGATCAATGACCTCGGTCAGGTCAAGGGCCTCAAGGTTGGCGCGGCTGGTCCGAACCTTCCCTGGGTGCTCGCGATTGGCGCTGCCGGTGTGCAGACCAACCTCGCGGACGCCTACAACAGCCTGAGCACGGGCATTTATGAGGCCATGATCGTGTGGCGTCAGGGTGCGGGTGCGTTCAAGCTTTGTGAACCCGCTCCGTTCGCTTTCGATGCGACGCTCGGTGGTGTGAACGGCTTCTCGCTCAACGTGAACCGTGACGTCTGGGATAGCCTGCCGGAAGAAGTGCAGAACGCACTTCAGTCCTCGACCCCTGCCTGGGTTGAGGAGAACGTCAAGCGCGTGAACGGCGGCGCTGTCTGGGGCCTTGATCGTTGCCAGAAGGAGTTCGGCACGAAAGTGACGAAGGCCTCGACCGAACAGCGTAACGCCTGGGCCAAGGCTCTGCCGCCGCTGGGCAAGCAGTGGGCCGAGCAGCGTAACGCCGCTGGTCAGCCGGGGACGGAAATCCTCAAGGCCTGGATGGACGAGCTGCGTGCTGCCAATCAGCCGATCGCACGTCAGTGGGACCGCGAATAGGCGCAAGCTGATCGTCTGTTTGTGAGTTCACACACAAAATAGGGAGGGGGGCTGCCGAAAGGCAGCTCCCCGACTTCCATTGAGCGCAATACTTGGAATTCTGGATTTTCTGCGTCGAATATTCGACCGGATTGTCCTGGTGAGCAACGCGGTCGCGTCGGGCTGGATTTTCGTCCTGATGCTGCTGATCACCCTCGACATCACGCTTCGATTCGTCTTCAACTCGCCATTAAGCGGTGTGACCGAGATCGTTGAGATATCGATTGTCACGATCCTCTATCTGCAATTGGCGCATACCCTGAAGGTCGGACGGATAACGCGATCTGATGCGCTCTACGGCAGTATCCTCCGGAAATGGCCGGCAGTCGGCAACGTCATGGGGATCCTGTTCCATCTGGCCGGAGTCGGTCTGATGGTTGCCATTGTGATGGGTGGCTGGCCGAAATGGCTGCAGGCCTATCACGGGGGTCATTTCGTCGGAAATACCGGGGTGTTTACGTTCCCCGAATGGCCCCAGCGTTTTGCGCTCGTGGTCGGCTGTACGCTTCTCGGCATTCAGTTTTTTCTGGCAGTCGTCGACAACTTCCGCGGCCTGTTCGGCAAGCCGCCCCTCGAGCATGAGGAAGCCGTGGATGTCGAAGTGGCCGCCGTTGAGGAGTCGATGAAATGAGCGGCTTTGAAATTGGTATTATCTCCATCATCGCGATGTTGCTGCTGATCTATATCGGCATGCACGTTCCCGTGGTTTTGGCCCTGATTTCGTTCGTCGGGGTCTGGATCATCAAGGGCAACATCAAAATCGCGATTAGTTTGCTCTGGATATCGGCGGCGAAAACCGTCGCGGATTTCCTGTTCGGCGTCATTCCGTTATTCGTGTTGATGGGGCTTCTCGTCAGTACGGCCGGTATGGGTCGTGACACATACGACATTGCGCAGAACGCGCTGCGTCGTGTGCGCGGTGGTCTTGGCATGGCAACCGTGATTGCGAACGCGATTTTCGCCGCCATCACGGGCGTTTCGATCGCCTCGGCGACGGTATTCACCCGCATTTCCGTGCCGGAAATGCTGCGCTACGGCTACAACGGCCGCTTCGCTGTCGGCACCGTGGCAGGCTCATCCGTCCTGGGTATGCTTATCCCGCCGTCGATCCTTCTGATCATCTTTGCGCTGATTGCGGAAGAATCCGTTGGTGACTTGTTCATCGCCGGCATCGGCCCGGGCATCCTGCTGACATTCTGCTTCTGTGTCCTGATTGCGGTCATGGCGTATGGGTTCCCGAATTTGGTCGCGGCTCCCGGTGCGCTGGATCAGCATATGGACCAGGAAAAGATGCCCGCTCGGGAGCTCTTCTCGAAGACGTACCCGATCGTCATTCTGGTGCTGGTCGTGCTTGGTGGTATCTATGCCGGGCTCTACACGCCGACCGAGGCCGGTGCCGCGGGTGCCTTCGTTGCGTTCCTGTTTGCGCTGATGCGCCGGCAGCTCACGATCCGCAAGTTGTGGGATGTGTTGGTTGAGACCGGACATATCACCGCGACCCTGCTGTTCCTGATCATCGCGGCCAGCATGTACAGCCGGATGCTTGGAATTTCGGGGCTTCCGACCGAGCTGGGTCGCGTGATCGGCGATATGAACGCCAGTTTCGTGCAGCTCATGATCATGTATGTCGTGATCCTGATCATCCTCGGTACGATTATTGATTCGGTTTCGATCATGCTGATCGCGGTTCCGCTGTTCCTGGTGGTCCTGGCACCGTTCAATATCGACCTTGTCTGGTTTGGGGTCGTGACGGTGATCGCGGTCGAAATCGGCCTTTTGACCCCGCCTCTTGGTTTGGCGGTCTACGTGATCAAATCGACCCTGGTACAGAAGGACATCTCGCTTGCCGATATCTTTATCGGTGCCGCACCGTTTGCGCTGGTGATGTTGTTTGTTCTTATCCTCGTGATGATCTTCCCGGAGATCCCGCTGGCACTGGTGGACCTCAAGCGTTCGCTGAACTAGCGGGTCACGCATCAAAGAAACTGCCAGGACAGGGCGGCGGGTTTCCCGCCGCCCTTTCTCTTTGCGTCAGCGGTGCTAAGCTTTGAGCCAACCGATCGAACGATCGGACATAAATGGAGGGGAACTCATGGCTGCTGACGGCACCATTGCTATCGACATGCATTGCCACGTCTTTTCGCCATCGGCGAAAGCATTGATGGACAAGCATTACCAACCCGAAGACATCCTGAATCCGGACCGCGATCCCTACATGTTCTATGCCCACCCGGCCTCGATGGCAGTGGACAATGAGAACATTCCGAACCTGGTGCCCAAGATGGTGGACCTGGCGCCGCGCGAAGCGGATATGGACGCCACCCGCGTCGACATCCAGATCGTCAGCCCGGTGCCGATCCAGTTCTACTACTGGACCGACCCCGAACTGGGTAATGAGCTCGCCCGCGTGCAGAATGACGATGTCTCGAAACTGGTGGCGGGCAACCCGGATCGTTTCGCGGCGATGGGCACACTGCCCATGCAGGACGCCGCCGCGTCGGTTACCGAGATGCGCCGTGCGGTGAAGGAGCTCGATATTCGGGCCTTTGTCCTGTCCACCAACGTGGATGGGGTGGAGCTCTCCGACGAACGCTTCGATCCTATCTATGCCGAGGCTGTGGCGCTCGATGTGCCGCTCTTCCTGCACCCGTTCGGCTTCACCGATGGCGCACGCCTGCGCCCGTTTTTCATGCACAATTGTGTCGGCCAGCCGCTCGAGGAGCAGATTGCGATCACCCATCTGATATTCGGCGGTGTGCTGGACCGTCACCCGGGCATCAAAATCTGTATTGCCCATGGTGGCGGGTACTTCCCCTACTATGCGGGGCGGATGGACCATAGCTGGGAGTATCGACCCGAACTGCGCGACAAGATCAGCCGGCCGCCGAGCGAATATCTGAGCGAGCTCTACTACGACACCGTGGTATTCCGGCCGGACCAGCTGGAATATCTGGTTGATCTCGTCGGGGTGGAACGGGTGATGATGGGAACCGACTATCCCTTCGATATGCAGGAATTCGAGCCGGTCTCTTTCGTCGAGAGTGCGACCAAGCTGAGCGCACCGGAACGGAAGAAGATCCTCGGCGGTACCGCCGCCGCGATGATGGGGATCGGCTGACCCGCTACCGGTCGCCCAGAAGTGTCCAGGTCGTCTGAATCAGCGCGATCTGTTCGCCCGTGTCGGCGGTTTCCAGATCTATTCGGCCATAGATCATGCGCTTGCCGCGGCGCAGAACCTCGCCGCGTGCGATGACGTCGGTGTTGTAGGCCGCAGCAAGAAATGACGTCGTCATGTCGATGGTGGCCATTTTCTGGAACCCGCCGATGGCCGATGAAATCACCACGACCAAGGCGGCATCGGCGAAAGATATCAGCGCCTATCCCGTTACCAGGCCGCCGTCACGGGAGATTCGTTCGTCCCACGGCAGGCGGACAACAGCGCCGTTCTCGGTGAGTTCCTCGACGGTCATGCCGAGCTCGTCGAGCCAGGGCGTCATGACCGTATCGATGACGTGCTGGGCGTCGTCGCGAGTGAAATCGCTCATGTATCAGGTGCCAAGGCTAGTCGCCTTTGAATTCCGGCCGCCGCTTTTCGACGAAGGCCGCCACGCCCTCGGCGAAATCGTCCTTGACCGCGCAACGCAGGAACGCGGCGTGTTCGGCTGACAGGTGATCGGCCATGCTTTCTGATTCGAGGCTGTGATTGATGAGCGCCTTGGTGTTCGCATAGGCCGTCGTCGGGCCCTTGGCGAAGCGCTCGGCCATTTTCGTCGCTTCGGCATCGAGCTCGTCGGCAGGTACCACACGGTTGACGATGCCGAGCTCAAGCGCGGTTGCGGCATCGATGGGCTCGCTGAGCATTGCCAGTTCGAGAGCCTTGCGTCGGCCCACCACCCGGGGCAGCAGGTATGTGGAGCCACCGTCGGGGATCGTGGCAATGCCGATATAGGCCATGGTGAACACGGCGTCGTCCGCCGCGATACCGATATCCGAGTTCAGAGCCATGCCGATACCCGCGCCGGCTACTGGGCCATGCAGCGCCCCCACGACCGGTTTGGGGAGCCTGGACAGGCCGAGGACCGCCTTGTGATAGAGGGCGATCAGATCGTCGATGGTTTCTTCGATGGTGTCGATGTTCTCGTGGAAGGTCGCGACGTCGCCGCCGGCCATGAAACCACGGCCGGCCCCTTTCAGGATCACGGCGCGCACGGAAGTATCCGCGGCCAGGTCCTCGACCGCGGCGTTAAGCTCCAGCGCCATGTCGCGATTGAGCGCGTTCAGCACCTCGGGGCGGTTCAGTGTCAGGGTGGCGACGGGGCCCTGCTTGTCCAGTAGAATGGTCGGCATTGGTTTGGTGTCCGGTGGCATGAATGGTGCCTCAAACTTACCGGCGCCACGGCGGTTCAGCAATCACCCGTCGCCTGCTTTTGGGGGAGAATGAATGAGTGATCGATTTGACCTGGCAGGCCAGGTGGCCTTTGTAACCGGCGCGTCCAGCGGACTCGGCGAACATTTCGCGCAGACGTTGGCCGAGGCGGGTGCAAAGGTCGTTATCGCGGCACGCCGCGTGGACCGACTGGCGGACCTCGCCGCGAAGATCGAGAAGGATGGTGGCCGCGCACTGCCGGTCGAACTCGATGTGACCGATGCAGATTCCGTAGCGCGGGCCGTGAAGGCGGCGGCGGATGAGTTCGGCGAGTTGAGTATTCTGGTCAATAACGCGGGCGTGCCGCCCCAGGCTCTGACCCTCGAAATGGACGAAGAGGAGTGGGATCGGGTTGTCGGGACCAACCTCAAAGGCGCCTGGCTGGTAGCCCGCGAAATCGGCCGCCACATGGCAGCCCACGGCAATGGTGGACGAATTATCAACATCGCCTCCGTGCTCGGCTGGAAGACGGTTGCCAAGGGTATTCAGTCATACGGCGTGTCAAAGGCCGGTCTGGTCTCCATGACCGAGACGATGGCGCTGGAAGTCGCGCGACACGGTATCCTGGTGAATGCGATTGCACCCGGTTACATCCGAACGGAACTGAACGATGCGTTTCTCGACAGCGAACAGGGCCAACGCATCCAGACCCGTGTGGCGACCCGCCGCTTCGGGGAGCCTGACGATCTGGATGGCGCCCTGCTGCTTCTGGCCGGCCCCGCCGGCGCCTACATCACCGGGTCGGTGATCGCCGTCGATGGCGGGCTGACCCTGTCGACCCTCTGATAGTTGAAACTGGAGATCTGACGTGGATTTTTCACTGCCCAAGGAACTCGAAGACCTACGCCAGCGGGTCGGTGCATTCGTGGCCGACGAAATCATGCCCGTCGAAGCGGATCAGGCGAATTTCGACGAACATGAGAATATCGCGGTACCTGCGCTGCAGGCATTGCGCACGAAGGCCAAGGCGGCGGGTTTGTGGGCGCCACAGATGCCGACATCGCGTGGCGGCCTCGGTCTCAACACTGTCGGGATGGCGATGTTCTATGAAGAGGCCGGGCGGTCGCGTTTTGGGCCGGTGGTGTTCAACTGCGCCGCACCGGATGACGGCAACATGATCCTGCTCGACCGGGTGGCGCGTGAAGACCAGAAGGACCGTTGGCTGCAGCCGATCATCGATGGTGATATCCGCTCGTCGATTGTCATGACCGAGCCCGCACCCGGTTCGGGCTCGGACCCGACGATGATGCTGACCCGGGCGGAGCGCAAGGGGAACGACAAATGGGTCATCAGCGGGCGGAAGTGGTTCATTACCGGCGCTGAGGGTGCGGAGCATTTCATCCTGCTGGCCCGAACGTCGGATGAGAAGCGCGGCGCGCTGACCACCTTCCTGTTCCACAAGGATCAACCCGGATGGCACATCGAGCGGCGCATTCCGATCATGGGCCCGGAGGAGCATGGTGGCCATTGCGAGGTTATCTTCGACGGGTTGGAAATCGATGATGAAAACCGCCTGATGGAAATCGGCGAAGGGATGAAGTCTGTCCAGATCAGGCTGGGTGTTGCGCGCCTGACCCACTGCATGCGCTGGTTGGGGATGTCGAAACGCGCGGTCGAGGAGTGCCTCGATTACGTTAAAACCCGGGAAAATTTCGGTTCGACCCTGGCCGACCATGAAGGCGTCCAGTGGATGCTTGCCGATGCGGCAATGGACATCGAGATCGGCCGCCTCATGACCATGCGCGCGGCGGCCAAACTGGACACGGGTGATCAGGCCCGAAAGGAAGTCTCCATGGCCAAGATCTGGGTGTCGGAAATCCTCCACAAGACGATTGCGACGGCCATCCAGCTGAACGGCGCGCGGGGTTATTCCAAGGATTTGCCGCTCGAGTGGATGTATCGCTATGCGCCCCAGGCCAAACTGGTCGATGGTGCGTCCGAGGTGCACAAGATGGTGGTCGCGCGCAATCTGCTGAATGAAGGCATGGATTTCTGGAGCTGGGATTAGTGCCGGACGGCCTGAGCACAAGGTCCGTACCGGCGTTACCGGTGCCGGTTGCTTCGCTAGGGCGTTGGTTCGCCGACCGCCTCGGCGTCGCGGATGCCCGGATCGTCGATGCCGTGCTCCTGCCGGGTGGGGCAGTTCAGCACAATTGGCAGATCGAGCTGGATGTTGATGGTGATGCACAAGCGTATGTGTTGCGCGCCGGGCCCGACCTGCCGTTGCCCGAGAGCATCTCGAAGGCCGAAGAGTTCACGATTCTGAGCCGGGTCTATGCCGACGGGGTGCCCGTGCCGGAACCGCTATGGTTCTGCGACGATGCAGCGCCGTTCTTCGTTTCGCGCCTTTGCCCGGGGGAGGCGCGCCGCGAAGAACTGACGGGGCGTGGTGACAATTCGGCCTTGCTGCGTGATCTGGGGGCGGCCCTGGCGAGGGTTCATCGGATTGGGACCAGAGCCCCAGCGATTCGAAGCTCGCCGATGGGGCGTGTCGAGATGCTGTCGTTATGGATGGGGAACATCACTGGAAGTCCAGCGTCGGTAGCTGGCGGTATAGCTGCGGGGATGGCGTGGCTGCGCGCTCGTGTGCCCGACGACACCCAGGCGAGGCTCCTGCACAGGGATTTCCGGACCGGGAACTTTCTCGTTGAAGGCGGCCGTCTGGTGGCCGTCCTCGATTGGGAGTTCGCCGGCTGGGGTGACCCGCATGAGGATATTGGCTGGTTTTGTGCCGAATGCTGGCGTGGCAATGCACCAACGCGTGAGGCCGGCGGGCTCGGGGATCGCAGCCTGTTCTACGAAGCCTACGCGGCAGCCGGGGGAGACGAGTTGGACCCCGCGCGCGTGCGGTTCTGGGAAGTCTTCGCCCATTTGCGCTGGGCCGTCATCGCCCTGCAGCAGGGCGCACGGGCCCGCGCCGGTGCCTATCCGTCATGGGAGCTTGAAGAAGCCGAAACCCGAGTGCCCGGGTTGCTGCGGACCGTCGCAGCGATGACCCGGTAAGCTGTTCAGGCGCCCTCAGGCACCACCACCACACGGCCGATAATCCGCCCGTCTTCCAGGTCCTGCAGTGTTTCCGTTACTTGCGACATCGGTCGGGAGGCGACGGGAATGGGGTCCACCTTGCCGGCCTTGACCAGTTCCATCAGCTCGTGCATCTCGCTGAGGGTGCCAACATAGGACCCGCGCAGCGCGATGTCCCGGGTCGGCAGCGCCAGTGTCGGAAGGTCGATCCGCCCACCATACAGCCCGACCGCGATGTAGCTGCCACCTCTGCGGATCACGTCGATACCCAGCTTGGCCGTCTCGGTGTTCGCGACAAAGTCGACGACGGCACCCGCACCGTCTGCAGTGAGTTTGGCGATTTCCGCCCGAGCATCCTCGCGCAGCGGGTTGATCGTGTGGTCCGCGCCCGCCTCACGTGCGGCAGCGAGCTTCTCTTCATCGACATCGACGACGATCTTCTCGTTCGCGATGTAGTCGGCAGCGATGCCAACCCCTGTCAGCCCCACGCCGCCGGCACCGATGATCACCAGCTTGTCATCAGGTGAAATGTCTCTCGCCTTGCGGATGGCGCTGTAGGACGTGATCCCGGCGCAGGCCAGCGTGCAGGCATAGTGGGGGTCGACCCCCTCGATATCCACGAGATATTTCTCGTCGGGGATGATCACATGGTCGGCATAGCCACCCGGTCGTCGCACGCCGAGAGGTGCTGTGTTGGCGCAATCGTTTTCGCGTCCCTCGTTACACCGTGCGCAGTTGCCGCAGCCCAGCCATGGGAAGATCAGATAGGTCTGGCCGATCTGGACGTCGCCGGCCGCATCGGGGCCGAGGGCCACCACTTCGCCGACAGGCTCATGGCCCATGGTGAACGGCAAATCGATGTTGCGGTCCTCGAGGGTCATTTTCTGACCGTCGCCGAGATCGTAATAACCGTGCCAGAAATGCAGATCCGAATGGCATACGCCGCAGGCGGTGATCCGGAGCAGAACTTCACTGCCCTGGGGTTCGGGGGTTTCACTTTCGACCAGTTCGAGGGGCTGGTTGGCGGCGACGAGCTGATAGCTTTTCATGGAACGTCTCTTCCCTGTATTCAGTGCGGCTTAGGCGAAGTTAATGGAGATCGAGCCGAGGCCCGGAATGGAATGGTCGATACGATCACCCTGTGAGACCCATTGGGTTGCAATGACGGACCCGAGTGTGACGAACTCACCGGCCTTCAGGTGGCGCCCGCGCTCGGCCAGGCGATTGGCCAGCCAGGCGAGGGCCTCGAGCGGATGGCCCATGATGAGTGATCCGAAGCCGGTGCCGAGCAGTTCGCCGTTCAGCAGGATCGTGCCCTCGGTTGCCGCAAGGTCGATGCCCTGCCAGTCCGTCACCGGATCGCCGAGGACGACGGCTGCGTTGAAGAAATTGTCGGCGGCCATGGTCGGTGTGTCGAGCTCCCGGTAGTCGCGATAGCGCGCCTCGACCAGTTCGATCGAGATCATCGCGGCACCCACCGCATCGCGGACGCTGTCGCGGGTGTAGGGTTCGCTCTTGGCGGGCATGTCCGACGCAAGGGTTACGGCGATCTCTGTCTCGACACCCGGGTTCACAAAATCCGCAAAAACGAGATCTGCATGGTTGTGATGCACCGTTGAATCGAAGACCTCGCCGTAGGACGGTTCATGGATATTCATATACGCCTGCATCACAGGGGTGGTGCAGCCGATCTTGTAGCCGACCAGCTTGCCCAGTCCCCGCTCGGCCAGAATTTCGTTGTGGCGCTCCTGCACCACATAGGCGTCATTCAGGTCCGCAGGCCTGTATTCGGCCGGGAGTGTATCGAGTTTGGTTCGATTTAGCCGGTTCTCCGCGATGGCGGTGGCGGCCTGGTTGATCGCGTTGGCGTCCATGTGTGTCTACTTCTCGTTGGTGAATGCGCGTTGCAGGGCATCGATGGAAAGGTCGAGCGCCTCACCGGCGGCATCGATCAGCTTTCCATAGTGCCAATAACCGTGAATCATCCCGGCCATACAGCTGTATTCGACCGGGACCCCGGCTGCTGCGAGGCGTTCGCCGTAGCGTTTGCCGTCGTCGCGCAAAGGATCGAATTCGGCCGTAACAATCTGCGTGAATGGCAACCCCGCCAGATCACTTTCCTTGTGCGGAGATAACATGACGTCGTCTGTCGTGGAGATGCCGGGCGCGTAACATGCATAGTACCAGGCCATCTGGTCGCGGGTCAGGAAGTAGTCTTCGTCGAGGTATGCGTAGGACGGCAAATCCTGCTCGAAGAACATGTCCGTGACCGGATAGACGAGAATTTGCGCGCATAAGGCGAGGTTTCCCGCCTCACGTACCCGCAGGGCCAGGCCCGTCGCCAGGTTTCCGCCCGCGCTCTCGCCCCCGACGGCTATCCGGGAGGGATCACCGCCAAGCGCCGGCGCGTTTTCATGAATCCATTCAAGTGCTGCCCAGCAATCATCGGGCGCGGCCGGGAAGGGATGTTCGGGCGCCAGACGGTAATCCACGGACACGACGATGCACGGCACATCCCGGCAGATCAGGCGGCATTGGGGATCGCGGCTTTCGATGCTGCCGATGACAAATCCGCCGCCGTGAATGAACACGAAGATCGGCAGGGATTCCGGGCCTGTTTCGGGCGAATATATCCGCACCCGGATATCGCCGTCGGCACCGGGAATCTGACGGTCCTCGACGTTGCCGACCGGCACGGGGTCAAAATTGCGCGGGACAATGAACCGGTCATAGGCCGCGCGGGCTTCGGCCGGCGGCATGTCCTTGAGCGGTGTGGGCGCCTGGTTGAGGAGCTCGAGGACCGCCTGCGCTTGCGGGTGCAGCGTCATTTTTCATCCCTGTTGAGCCGAACTTGGACGCCGACTTCATATATCCGAAGCATCCGCCGCCGACCCTGGGTCGTCAACCGGAAACGAACCGTTTGCCGTCCATTTTGGGTGTCGGTAACCCTATGAACATGGGCGCTGGAGTGCTTCAATCTGGGCTTGTTTGGGTGAGGGAATAATCTGATGCGGTTTGCTTGTGATACCGGCGGGACGTTCACGGACCTGATCGTTGAGGAAGATGATGGCGCGCTGTCGATGTACAAGGCGTCGACCACACCGTCCGATCCGGTACAAGGCGTCCTGGATGCCCTGACCCTTGCCGCGGCTGACCGGGATTTGCCGCTGGGCGATCTGCTTACCCGCGGTGAGATGCTCATCCATGGCACCACCCATGCCATCAACGCGATCATCACCGGCAATACCGCCCGGACAGCGTTCCTGACCACGGCGGGGCATCCGGATATTCTGGTGTTGCGCGAAGGCGGGCGTATCGAGCCCTTCAACTTCGTGGCGCCGTATCCCGAACCCTATATTCCGCGCGCCCTGACATTCGAAGTGCCCGAACGTGTGAACAGCGCCGGTGCAGCTCATACGCCGCTCGATGAAGCTGCGGTGGTGGATATAATCGGCGAATTGAGGCAGGCCGATGTCGAGGCCGTGGCCGTTTGCTTCCTGTGGTCCATCTCAAATCCGGCGCATGAATTGCGCGTGGCCGAACTGCTCGAAGAGCACCTGCCGGGGGTTCCCTTCACGCTTTCCCATCAGATCAATCCGGCTTTGCGCGAATATCGCCGCGCAACGGCCACGGCGATCGATGCGTCCCTCAAGCCGCTCATGGGACGGTATCTCGGTGGATTGACCGAGCGCCTGACGGCAGCCGGATTTACTGGGCGCACGCTGGTGCTGACGTCCCAGGGCGGGATGCTTGACGCGACCGATCTGGCGCGAAAACCGATCCACGCGATCAACTCCGGGCCTTCGATGGCACCAATCGCAGGCCGAAATTATGCGGATATCGATTCCGCTTCTTCGAACGTCATCATCGCGGATACGGGCGGGACGACCTATGACGTCAGCCTGGTGCGTGACGGGCGCATCCCGCTCACCAAGGAAACCTGGATCGGACAACCCTTCCGGGGGCACATGACCGGCTTCCCCTCGATCGATATCAAAAGCGTCGGGGCCGGTGGCGGCTCCATCGCCTGGGTCGACGCCGGCGGCTTGCTGCATGTCGGTCCGCAAAGCGCGGGCGCGGTGCCGGGGCCGGTCTGTTATGGCGCCGGCGGCACGGAGCCCACAGTGACCGACGCCTGCGTCACGCTGGGTTATCTCGATCCGGGCTATTTCCTGGGTGGCACGATGGATCTGGATGCAGACGGAGCGCGCAAGGCTGTCGAAGACCATGTGGCGACGCCGCTCGGCCTGTCGGTGGAGGAAGCCGCCGCATCGATCCTCAGTGTCGCGACGGAGAACATGGTCCAGGCAATTTCGGACATCACGGTCGATCAGGGGATCGACCCGGCCGACGCGGTGCTGATCGGCGGCGGTGGTGCGGCCGGGCTGAATTCCATCTACATCGCGCGGCGCCTGGGCTGTCCCACGCTCCTGATCCCGGAAACCGGCGCGGGTTTGAGCGCCGCCGGGGCACTGATGACCGACCTGACCAACGAATATCGCGCAACCTTCTTTACCACCTCGGACGCCTTCGACCGGGACGGGGTTAACGAAACTCTCGACGGACTACGTGCCGAGGCACAGACATTCATCGATGGCCCGGGTTCGAATGCGGTGTCGTCTCATATCGAGTTTGCGGTCGAGGCGCGCTACGCCTCCCAGGTTTGGGAGATCGAGGTGCCGCTGCCGAATGACCGGTTCAGCGATGATCAGCAGCTCGAGGCGTTGAATGAGGCGTTTCACGCCATGCACGAACGCATCTTCGCAATCCGCGATCCGGGCTCCGTGATCGAATATGTCGGCTGGACCGTGACCGCACGCTGCGGCCTGCGGGACGGGGGCCCGGGACGGCTCGGCGTCGGCAAGGGCCATGACGTATCGGGCACACGCCGGGTTTATTTCGCGGGTGATGGCGAGGTCGATGCCACGCTCCATGACTTCGAGGCGATGCCGGCGGGCCAGAAATTTCAGGGCCCCGCGATCATCGAATCACCATTTACGACGGTCATCGCCGACGGCGCGACCAGTTTCGAGCGGACGGCGTCGGGCAGCCTCCTGATGCGGCCATAGGGATCAAGCGCAATGACTGACAAGCAACTCGACGGCGCACAACTCGCCATTCTGGCCAACCGGTTCGAGGGTATCTCCTCGAAGATGGGCAACACCCTGTTGCGGACCGGGCGATCCGGGGTGCTCAACCGGGCCAAGGACTTCTCTTGCTGTATCCTGACCGCGGATTGCGATCTGCTGGCCGTCGCCGAGAGCCTTCCGATCCATGTGCTTTCCGGACCGGACATCATGGCGCGCTCGATGAAGGAGTTTCATCCCGATCTGAAAAAGGGTGACGCCTTCCTGCACAACTCGCCCTACCACGGTTGCTCACATCCCGCAGATCACACGATCATCATGCCGGTGATCGACGATGACGGGGTTCATCATTTCACGGTCCTGGCCAAGGCCCATCAGGCCGACATCGGCAATTCAATCCCGACGACCTATCACGGCACGGCGCGGGATGTTTATGAGGAAGGCGCGCTGATCTTCCCCGCGGTCCAGGTGCTCAAAAATTACGAGACCATCGAGGACATCGTACGAATGTGTCAGCTGCGCATCCGGGTACCGGAACAATGGCATGGCGACTTCCTGGCAATGCTGGGTTCGGCCCTGATCGGCGAGCGTGAACTTCTGGCGCTGGGCAAGGAAGTCGGCTGGGAGACCCTGCACGCCTTCATCGGTCAGTGGTTCGAGTATTCGGAGAAGCGGATGGCGGACGCCATCGGCGATGTGCCGAAGGGGCAGGCGTCAGCACAGTCGACCCATGACGCCATTCCGGGAACGCCCGACGAGGGCATTACCGTCACGTCGAACGTCACCGTCGATCCCGAGGCTGGACGTATCACGGTCGATCTGCGCGACAATGCGGACCAGATGAATTGCGGGCTGAATGTTTCGGAATCCTGCACCCGCACGGCGGCCTATATCGGCGTGTTCAACTCCATCGATCACACGGTACCGAAAAACGCAGGGTCGTTGCGCCGGATCGAGCTTCACCTCAAAGACGCAGGCGTGGTCGGGGTGCCGCAGCATCCCATTAGCTGTTCGGCCTCGACGACTAATCTGGCTGATCGCATCGTGTCGGCGACCCAGCGCGCCATGGCGGAAATGGGCGACGGGTTCGGCATGGGCGAGGTGGGCTGCTTCTGTCCGCCCTCGACGGCGGTGGTTTCAGGCACCGATCCCCGCAACGGAAAACCCTACGTAAATCAGCTGTTCCTCGGTCACACGGCGGGTGCGGGGGCACCTCATCAGGACGCCTGGCTCACCATGCTGCACGTCGGCAATGGCGGTATGTGTTTCATCGATTCCGTCGAGCTGGATGAGGTCTACACCCCGATCCATGTTCACACCCGTCGCCTGATCCCCGATAGCGAGGGGGCGGGACGCCATCGCGGTGCGCCGGGGATCGAAGTGGAATACGGACCCGTCGATTGCCGCATGGAGGCAGGCTTCGTGCATGACGGAAATATTCACGTGCCCCAGGGCGCGCGCGCGGGACTGCCGGCCGCACGGTCGAACCAGTTCAAGGCGACCCGAAACAAGGAACTCGAGACGCTCGAACAATGTTCGATCGTCTGGATTGAAGATGGCGAGACCCTTGTTTCGATTGCGCAGGGCGGGGGCGGTTACGGTGATCCCAGGACTCGTGAACCCGACCGGGTGTTGCATGATGTGCGGGAGGGAATCGTCAGTCGGGCGCGGGCAGAAGAGGTTTACGGCGTGGCCATCGCAGACGACATGTCTGTCGATACTGCGCGAACAAGCGAGCTACGGTCGGCGTGAGTGCCGGTTCGAATAATCAGGAAAAGGGAGAGTTCCAATGCGTTTAAAAGACAAGGTGGCCATCGTCACAGGTGGTTCGGTCGGTATCGGCGCGGCAATCGCCAAGCGCTACGCAGCCGAAGGTGCAACCGTTGCGACGGTCTACAAGAGCAACGATGACGGTGCGGCCGGGATCATCAAGGAGATCACCGATGCCGGGGGCCAGGGCAAGGCCTTCAAGTCGGATGTGTCCAAGGTCGAGAATATCGAGAAGCTGATCGCGGACGTGATCGCCGAGTTCGGGCGGGTCGATATCCTGGTCAACAATGCGGGTGTCTTCCGCACTGTGCCTGTGATGGAGACGACCGAAGAGATATGGGACGAGCAGCTCGATCTCAATCTCAAGGGCTACTTCTTCATGGTGAAGACACTGGTGCCGCATTTCCTTGAAAATGGCGGCGGCAAGGTAGTCAATATCTCTTCGATCGCCGGCACCGGTGCGTTCCCGAACTGCCCGGGTTACTGCGCATCGAAGGGCGGGGTCGTGAATATGACCCGTGCGCTCGCTGCCGAGCTGGGCAAGGAAAAGATCAACGTCAATTCGATCGCACCCGGTAATGTCGCGACGCCGCTGAACGCGCATCTGCGGGGTCCCGGCAATGAGGAGTATATGC
Source organism: Alphaproteobacteria bacterium (assembly GCA_965205535.1). GTDB lineage: Bacteria > Pseudomonadota > Alphaproteobacteria > UBA6615 > UBA6615 > UBA8079. The sequence continues at coordinate 2,099,308 of CBDBHH010000005.1, forward strand.
AGTTGATGAAGACCTTCACGCCGACGGGCATCGACTTCATCGATCCCGAAGACATGACGGGCACCGCCGTGTTCCTCGCGACGGAGGATTCCCGGATGATTCACGGTGAAACGGTCATCGTCGATGCCGGCTGGTCTGTCTGGTAGGAGCCAGTTTTTGCCCAATCGCGAGAATGCGCATTTTTTGCTGCTGAACGTCGGTCATTTTCTCGACCACCTGTTCATGCTCATTTTCGCAACCGCCGCAGCGCTGGCGTTGGCCAGCGACTGGGGGATGAGCTACGGCCAGCTTATTACCTACGCGACCCCCGGTTTCGTGGCCTTTGCGGTGTTCACCATTCCGGCGGGCTGGCTCGCGGACCGGTGGAGCCGCGAGGGCATGATGGCGGTGTTTTTCATCGGCATCGGTGCGTCGTCTGCCGCGACAGCGCTTGCGGACACGCCCCTGCAGATGGCGGTCGGCCTGTTTGCGATCGGTATGTTTGCCGCGATCTATCATCCGGTCGGGATCGCACTTGTCGTCCACGGGCGAACGCGGACCGGGGTGCCGATCGCGGTGAATGGCGTCTTTGGTAATCTTGGCGTGGCCTCCGCCGCGCTGGTCACGGCATTGCTGATCGACAACATCGGGTGGCGCTCCGCGTTTGTCTGGCCGGGGCTCGTCTCGATGGCGCTGGGGCTGGTTTATATCGCGGTGGTCCGCGGCCGGAGCCACGAAGCCCGCGAACGCGCCCGGCCGGCCGCCGCGGGAGGTGCAGAATCCCTGGAACTCGGTCGTGCAACGATGATCCGCGTACTGGTCATCGTGCTCGTGACCTCGTCGCTGGGCGGCCTGATATTCCAGAGCACGACCTTCAGCCTGCCCAAGGTGTTTGATGAACAGCTGGGCTCGCTGGCCGTCTCGGCGACCGCCGTCGGGTCTTATGCGTTTCTGGCCTTCGCAATCGCTTCGATCGGCCAGCTGGTGGTGGGTTACCTCGTGGACCGCATGCCGGTGCGCCGGGTGTTCATGGTCGTGGCGGCGCTGCAGGCGGCGCTGTTTTCGGTGATGCCCGGCCTGACCGGCTGGACGGCGTTGCTCGTCGCCGTCGCGTTCATGTTTGCCGTGTTCAGCCAGATCCCGATCAACGACGTGCTCATTGGCCGGGTGGCGCGCAGCGAATGGCGTGCCCGGGTATACGCCCTGCGTTACACGATCAACTTCTCGATCATCGCCTCGTCGGTGCCGCTGATCGGCTGGATACACGGCCGCTGGGGGTTCGATACCCTGTTCGTGATTTTGGCGATCACGGCCGTCGGCATTCTGGCGGCCGTGTCGTTGCTGCCCGCGCTTCGGTTTGCGGCGGCTCCCGCGGAGTAGCTCAGCTCAGATCGAAGCCTTTTTTGCGGATATAGGCACCGAAATCGGTGCGCTGGGGCTCGGCATACTGGCGGGCCTTGTCTTCCGACCAGGTATAGGGATCGCGCGTACCGAAGCGATCGGGGTCGCGTTGTGAGCCGTAGGGGCGTAGTTCCGCGCGCCGCGCGTCATAGGCCTCAATCGCATCCCACTGCGCGTCTTCGTTGTAGGTGTCGGTGTGGACGGTCGCTTCCAGGGGCAGGCGTAAATTGACCCGCGGTGAACGACCCGGCCAGCCAAGTGTCATCCCGGCGACCGGGAAGACCCAGTCCGGTAAATCCAGCAATTCGTTCACGACTTCCAGATGGTCGCGAATGGTGCTGATGGGGCAGGTGCCCAGGCCGGCGGCGTCGGCTGCCGTCACGAAGGCGGATAGCGCGATTCCGGCGTCAACGCCGGCATTGAAGAACGCGTCGAGGTGATCGTTTTCGAAAGGATGGCCGTGCCGTTCGTGAATCTGGCGCAGACGTCGGTTGTTGCCGCAGAAGACGAGGAAGACCGGCGCGTCGGCGATCCAGGGGCTGTCGGGGAAGAGTGCATTGATGGTGGCGCGTTTCCTGGCGTCGCTCACGATGATGATGTCGCGTTGCTGCAAGTCGCTCTTGGTGGGTGACGAAAGCGCGAGCGCGCAGAGCTGCCGCACCAGACCCGAACTCAGCGGTGTGTCGGTATAGCTACGGCAGGATTGGTGGTTGGCGATGGAGTGCCAGGTGCCGGCTTCGGGGGCGTCTGGAATATCCTGCGGCGCATCGTCGAAGCGGAGCTGCAGCAGGTCTTCGACGCCGGGTGTATCGGCCATGGTCGCTCATCCCTTAATGGTGTCGCGTGGCGTTGATGCTACGCCGACGGAAGTTGGTGGTCGCCGAATTGCTCGCGCAGCTTGGTCTTGAGGACCTTGCCGGTCGCGCCCAGCGGAAGTTCGTCGATATAGACCGTATCGTCGGGCAGGCACCACTTTGTCAGCTTGTCGCTCAAGAAAGCCGACATTTCAGCATGACTTGGGGATTTACCCGCCGCCGGGACGATAACCAGAAGGGGACGCTCGTCCCATTTCGGGTGTGGAATGCCGATGACGGCTGCCTGGGTCACGTCCGGATGCCCCATCGCAAGATTCTCGATCTCGATCGAGCTGATCCATTCTCCGCCGGATTTGATGACGTCCTTCGACCGGTCGGTTATTTCCATATAGCCCTCTGGGTCGATCGTGGCGACGTCGCCGGTCGCAAACCAGCCCTCGGTATCGTGTGATTCCGATTGGTCCATCTTGAAGTAGCTGTCGATGATCCAGGGGCCGCGCACATGCAAGTCGCCGAACGCCTTGCCGTCATGGGGAAGTGCATTACCGGCATCGTCGGTAATGCGCATTTCAACCCCGTATACCGGTCGACCCTGCTTGGTTTGCTGGCGCAGCCGTATTGTGTCGTCAGTCATCGACGGTTTGGGGATCGAAACCGCGCCCAGCGGGCTGGTCTCGGTCATGCCCCAGGCATGACGTACCTCGACGTCGTAGTCGTCTTGGAATTCGCGGATCATCGATTCGGGGCAGGCGGAACCGCCGATGACCGTGCGTTTGAGCGTGGGTGCGTTTGACGATGTATCACGCCAGTGGGCCAGCAGCATGAGCCAGATTGTCGGCACGCCGGCCGCGAATGTTACGTCCTCTGCCACCATCAGTTCGTGAATGCTGGCGCCATCGAGTTTCGGCCCCGGCAACACCAGCTTGGCGCCGACCATGGTTGCGCCATAGGGAATGCCCCAGGCGTTGACGTGGAACATCGGAACCACGGGCAGCACGACCTCGTTCTCACCCATGTGCAGGACATCGGGCAGCGCGGAGGCATAAGCGTGGATCACGGTCGAGCGATGGCTGAAAAGCGCGCCTTTCGGGTTGCCGGTCGTGCCCGACGTGTAACAGAGTGAAGACGCCGTCTTTTCGTCGAACGTCGGCCATTCGAGATCGTCGGAATGTCCGTCGATCAGCTCTTCGTAACAGAGAATATTCGCCAGATCCGTCTCGGGCATGTTTGCGCGATCGGTCATCACGATCACGCCTTTCAGATGCGTCAGATCATCCGCGACCGCCTCGATCAGCGGGACGAGGTTCGCATCCACGAAGACATAGGCGTCTTCAGCGTGGTTCATGATGTAGGTGAGCTGGCTCGGGTGCAGCCGCGGGTTCAGCGTGTGGGTGACGGCACCGATCCCTGACACCGCGTAATACACCTCGAAATGGCGGTGGGTGTTCCAGGCCATGGTCGCGATCCGGTCGCCGAGTTTGACGTTGAGCGCCTGCAGGGTGTTGGCGAGCCTGCGCGCGCGTGTGTGGGCGTCCCGGTAGGTGTAGCGGTGGATCGGGCCTTCGACTGTGCGGGACACGATCTCGCGGTTACCGGACGCGAAATCGGCATGCTCCAGCAGGCTCGAGATCAGCAGCGGCTTGTCCATGATTTGTCCGAGCATGAACGTTCCTCCCTAAATTTTCCGGTGTTGGTCACCGGTATATCTGCGAAGTATCAACCGCCGCGGGGCATGGCTCAAGGGCGCAGACGCCTAGCGCGTGACCCGTTGCAGGAATTCGAGACATATTTCGGCAAACCCGTCCGGGTCTTCCATCAGCGCCACATGCCCCGTCCCCTCCAGAATTTTCAGCTCCGAACCCGGAATCTGCGCATGGATTTCGGCAGAAAGATGCGGAGACGCGATCAGATCGAGATCAGAACAGGTGACAAGCGTCGGGACATCGATTGCTGGCAGGCGGTCATAGGTGTCTCCCGCAATGCAGGCCTCAAGTTGACCGATCCAGCCTGCGTTGACCGGTGATTTTTCGAGCAGAAACTGGCGGTGGGCCTCCATTTCGTCGACATGGTCGTCGTAATAAGCACTGGCGTGGAGCGCCAGCATGCTGATCTCGGCCAGTGCAACCCGTTGGTCGTGCTTGGCGAGATACAGGCGGGTCTCCTGGAATTTCTTGAGCCGGGCACCGTTTCGGGTCCAGCTGTGGTGGATGCCGAGGCTGAGGACGCGTTCGGGGTGATTGAGTGCAAGTTCCTGGGAAATATGGCCGCCCATGGAAAAGCCCATCACATGGGCAGCATCATCGGCCATATCGGCAAGGCTGTAACCGACTTGCGGCACGCTGGACTCCCCGACACCCCGGTTATCGAACACGATCGTACGGAAAGAAGATGCAAAGTGCGGGATCTGGCCTGCCCAGAATCCCAAATCATGGCCGGTGCCGCTCACAAGGATAAGCGGCGGTCCGTCTCCGTGTATCTCGTAGTTGATCTCGACGCCTTCGCGCGGTGGGGTCATCGGCATGGAAGCACTCCGGAAATATGGGTTCGTTCAGCATGACCACGCCCGGATGTGCGTTCAAGGGCATGGGTACGGAAAACCGCCCCGGGCGACGACCCGGAGCGGTTCCAAAATCATCAAATGTCACCTTCGGGTCGGCATTGCTGCACGCCCGGAGGCTTAAGCCCTCTAACCCGGATTTCTTTTGGCGAACAGCCAGAGAATGATCGCAACTGCGATCAGTCCGACCACTCCGTTATCGCCGAGTGTCTGAATCAAGCTGATCAGCTCGTTCACGACGCCGCCGAAGAACGGCAGTTCGCCGGTAGTAAGGATATCCAGCACAATCGCAAGGGCGATGAGCAGGAGGCCAAGCTCGGTTATCTGGACTATGATCTTTTTGACTTTATCCATCGCATTTTCGGGCATGCAGTCCCCCTTCTGGGTTATTTCAGACTTAATCAGTCTTTTAAACCACGATATGTTGTGGGCCGCGGGAAGTATCCCACAACATGTTCGAATTCTGTCAAGGCTGCGAATACAGTAGAAATATACGCGGTAAAGTAAAAAATCATGAATATTTCAAATTGAACGACATAAATTCTGTAAAAATTAAAAAATAATGGGATATGGTGACAAAAATGGCATCCATTATCGAGTTTATTCAATAAAATAGCCATGTTGGGCAGATATTTCGTGTTTTTATTTGTATTTTCCGGGTGCGGAGACGGCGGCATTGAAATGGCGTCGAAATAGGCAGGTCATGACGGTTCGTCATATGGGTGGCGGCTAGGGTCATGTTCGCGCGATTCGGCCCGATGACCGGTGCCCACGAAGTGATCGCGAACGCGCCAGGCGGTTGCATTACCGGCTGCGTGGACGCTAAATCTCGACCTTATTGTTTTCCCGGCCATCGGCGCGTGGAAGACCCGGGAATCAAGAGGTAGAACGCATGCCGGAAGCATCCTTCGACAGTCGTGAGTTTCGCAACGCATTGAGCAATTTCGCGACCGGTGTCACGATCATTACGGCGAAAGGCGAAAACGGAGAACTGGTTGGGGTCACCGCCAGCTCCTTTAATTCCGTATCCCTCGATCCGCCGCTCATTCTCTGGAGCCTCGACCGCAACTCGGCCAGTCTGCAGGTTATCGAGGCGGCGAGCCATTTTTGTGTGCATATCCTGAGCGATGCACAGGGCGAGGAGTGCATGGCATTTGCGAAGTCCGGTGAGGACAAGTTTGCTGATCTCGAATGCGCAGAAGGCCTGGGAGGCGCACCGCTCATTGATGGGTGCCTGGCGCGATTCGAGTGCCGCAACGTGGTGCATCATGACGGGGGAGACCATGTGATCATCGTCGGTGAAGTCGAGCGTTTCGACGTCCAGGACGGCGAACCGCTCATATTTTTCCGCGGCAAGTTGAGCAATCTTGCACCACAGGGCGGAGACGCCTGAATATCCCTATTGTCGGCTTGCTGGGAGTCCCCCTGTCTTCCATAGCCCGCTATAATCAACGAACACATCCGCGCAGTCGGATGCCGAAAAAGAGGCGCTTGCGCCCATGGAGGAGAAATCGGTCATGAATACCCTGGACCACTGGATTAACGGAGCAGCCGCTTCAGGCACATCCGATCGTATGGGGCCCGTGTTCAACCCGGCGACGGGCGAGCAGGTAGGACAGGTGCATTTGGCAAACGGCGCGGATGTTGATGCCGCCGTCGCGGCGGCGAAAGCCGCGTTGCCCGAATGGTCGGCCACGCCACCCCTGCGGCGTGCCCGGATCATGTTCCGCTTCAACGAATTGATCCTGGAGCATACCGACGAACTGGCCGAGTTGATCACTCTCGAGCACGGCAAGACGATCGAGGACGCCAAGGGCGACATTCTGCGCGGCCGCGAGGTCGTGGAGTATGCGTGCGGTATTCCGCATCTCTTGCGTGGTGACTTTACCGAGGATGTTGGCACTGGCGTGGATGCCTATTCGATCCGCCAGGCGGTCGGCGTCTGTGCGGGGATTACGCCGTTTAATTTTCCGGCAATGATCCCGTTGTGGATGTTCCCTCTGTCGATTGCCTGCGGCAACACCTTCATCCTCAAGCCATCCGAGCGCGATCCGTCATGCCCCTTCCGGCTTGTCGAGCTGGCGCATGAAGCCGGTGTGCCCGAGGGCGTCATCAACATGGTCAATGGCGACAAGGAAGCCGTCGATGCCCTCCTGACCCATGCCGATGTCGACGCTGTTTCGTTCGTCGGTTCGACCCCGGTAGCGTCCTACATCTATGCAACCGCCGCGGAACACGGCAAGCGCGTGCAGGCCCTCGGCGGCGCCAAGAACCATATGGTCGTGATGCCCGACGCGGATATCGAGCAAGCGAGCGATGCGCTCATCGGCGCCGGATACGGATCCGCCGGGCAACGCTGCATGGCGGTCTCTGTTGCGGTTGCTGTCGGCGACGACACGGCAGATGCCCTGGTGGGCACCCTGACGCCGAAGATTCAGGAATTGAAGATCGGGCCGGGGAACGCCGACGATATTGAAATGGGACCAGTCGTCACCAAGCAGGCCCATGATCGCATCCTGAATCTGATCGATCAGGGCGTGGTTGATGGCGCGACCCTCGCGGTAGATGGCCGGGGCCTCCAGTTACAGGGCTACGAGAATGGTTACTTCATGGGCGGAACCCTGTTCGATCATGTCACCGAGGATATGAGCGTTTACAAGGAAGAGGTATTCGGCCCGGTCCTGGCAGTCGTTCGCGCCAAGGATTACGAGAGCGCGCTGGATATGGTGAACCGTAACGAATACGGCAACGGTACCGCGATATTTACCAAGGATGGTGACGCTGCGCGCGACTTCACCGAGCGGGTGCAGATCGGGATGGTCGGCGTGAATGTGCCGATCCCGGTGCCTGTCGCGTATCACAGTTTCGGTGGCTGGAAACGATCCCTTTTCGGTGACACCCACATGCATGGCATGGAGGGCGTCCGCTTCTACACACGGCTCAAGGCTGTCACGTCACGCTGGCCCAAATCGGGTGTTCGCGAAGGGCATAGCCTTACCATGCCGACAATGCAGTGACCGCGAGCGGCGACACACCGAAAATCCGCCTCGCCGGGGTGACACGCAGCTTCGATGGGGGGTGCGCACTCGATTCGGTTGATATCGATCTGGAACCGCGCCAGTCACTTGTTTTGATTGGGGGCTCGGGCAGCGGGAAGTCGCTGTTGCTTAAATGCGTCCTCGGGCTCATCTCACCGGACGCAGGGTCCATCGAAGTCGATGGCGTCGAGACGGTCGGCATGCCGGAAAGTCAGCGCATGGCGTGGATGCAACGCTTCGGCGTTCTGTTCCAGCGTCAGGGTTTGTTCGACAGTCTGACGGTCTGGGAGAATGTTTCCTTCCGGCTGTTGCAGGAGAGCGGAACATCGCGAAACGACGCGCGTGAGATCGCGATTGAAAAGCTGAAACAGGTCGGATTGCCGGCGGATACCGCGGATCTCTCGCCGGCTGAACTCTCGGGCGGGATGCAGAAACGCACAGGTCTGGCGCGCGCTATTGCGACGGATCCGGAGATCCTGTTTCTGGATGAGCCGACCGCGGGCCTCGATCCGATCATGAGCAACATCATCAGTGACCTGATTAACGACCGGGTTGATGACCTGGGCGCGAGCGCAATCTCGATCGTGAGTGATCTTGCTGTTGTACGAAGGATCGCGGGCAGCGTGGCGATGCTCCACGAGGGCCGCGTAGTGTGGCGTGGTCCCGTGGCCGAACTCGATGAAACGGACAACGCTTATGTGCGGCAATTCGTGAGCCAGTCGATCGATGGACCCATCCGGATGCCGGCGCTGGCCGGCTAGCGTCGCCTAGTCGGACTCTACCTCGTCCATGAGGTCCCAGATTTCCGCGCGATGCGGGATTGCGCCGCGGCCGCCGGGTTTCGAGCATTTAATGCAGGCTGCTGCATTGGCGAACCGCGCCGCCAAAGTCACATTTTTTCCCTCACCGATGGCCAGCGCGAACGCGCCGAGAAATACGTCGCGGGCACCGAGCTTGTCGATGACCGGCAGATCGAGTGTGGCGACGTTTTGTATCTGTCCATTCTCATCGAGCCAGCTGAAGCCATCCCATCCGGCGGTGACACCGACACAGGCTTCGGTCGTTGCGGCGACGGATTCCAGGGCGGCCTGGACGTCAGGCGTTCCCGAATGCTGGAGCAGTCCGGCATGCGAGAAAACGACGTGGCTGGCCATCTCGATCAGTTCACGGGGCACAGGGTCGGGCCCGGCTTCGCCGTCCAGGATCGCGGGAACGCGATGGTCGTAGGCATTCTGGAGCGCGGGCATTGCGGCTTCGGGCCAGCTCGGGTCGACAAGAATGGCGCTTGTATCCTCGATTCTGCCGAATGGCAGCCAGCTTGCATCTACATCGAGATCGCGCCCGGCAAAGATGGTTTCATGCCGTTCACCATCGGCGCTGGTGAGGATAGACGAAACCGGTGACTGGGCCCCGGGCACAAGGCGGACATGCTCTGTTTGGACCCCGTGCCGTTTGAGGCCATCGAGAACCTGCATGCCTGTCTCGTCGTCGCCAAGCCGTCCCCAGAAGGTCGAGAAGCCGCCCAGACGGACAACCGTCACGCTCGCGGTGGCTGCCGTCCCGCCGCCGTACTGATTGAAGTCCTGCGCGAATGCGAGACCGCCCTTGGCGAGATCGAAATCACCCTCGAATACATGGTCGAGAAACGCGATGCCGGTACAGGTGACCTCAGCCATATCCCGTTCCTAGACTTCCGAGGCGCCGTAATAGAGTGAGGCGGCGTGTCGTGCTTCGGCGAAGAACAGCCAGCGCTCGATCAGGATTCCGATGGCCGCCAATAGCAATGCGATGATCGAAGCTACCGTGGCAAATGGCGCGGGCAGAAGGCCGGCGATCACCAGGGCGATCGCGGTGGCAACGCCGCCGACAACGAGCGCGATCTTGCGCAGGCGCGCGGCATGTTTGCGCGCTATCGAATAGCCCATCTCGCGCATCACGTAGTTTTTGCTGCTGTGTGGTGATTCCAGCAGTCGGACCGTACCGATCTCACCCAGACCGGTCGCCGATTCAGCTGTTGCGACGGGTTTTGCGTTATCAATCTGGCGCCAATAGACGATTTTAAGCATCCATGCTGCGAGCGTGATCACCGCAGCGCACCAGGCGATAATGCCTGGCGTGACCCAGAACACCGACGCAATGGCGATCAGGAGGACGGCGCCGGTGGACATGGCAAAGGCGATGTAGAGCGGTACGACGAGCGGTGTCGACCAGCGTGGGATGGCGCGCAGACTGGCGTAAATCATGCCCGTGCAACCTACCGTCACAAGGCAGAGCCCCGCGGCGATCAGCCCGAACCAGATCCAGATATGGCCAAAAGCAGCGAAAAACAGGGACCCGACACCGAACACCATAATCGGCACATAAGTCGCAAGAGCGGCAACCCCTTCACGCGAAAGCCAGGATGACCGCCACTGGCTGAGCGCGCGCCACGCCCGTTCGGGGTGTCCAAGATGGAAGGTCGATGAGAGCAAGCCCGCCGTGATCAAAACCAGGGACACAATGATCACCGAAGCACCGAGCGCCGGGGTCAGGGGAACGATGCCCAGAAGCGCGAGCACCACGAGCCACACAATAGCGCCGTAGCCGGCGCCGGATGCGGTCGTAAAGAAAATGACGGAATAGGCGGGGTTCATGGAACTCGGCGTGGCGTTCGTTAGCGGGAGAGCATGCGATCGACCCAATTGAGGAAGTCGCTGCCGGTATCTGCGGATGACGGGGCGGTTTCAGCTGTCAGCGCCGGTGTTTCGATGTCATGGCGGGTTGATGCGCGCGGCGGCAGATACTTGTTCACGGGCTGCATCCCCATTTCGGGCATCAGGTCATAACCGCCGCGTTCCTCGACGAGTTGGCTGACGTCGGAATTGGGATCACCGAGATCCCCGAAATGACGCGCGGAGGCCGGGCAGGTCGACACGCAGGCGGGCAGCCTGTCCTCGGGAGGCAGGTGCTGGTTCTCGATCCGGTCGATGCACATCGTGCATTTTTTCATCACGCCATCGGCATAGTCATATTCGCGCGCGCCGTAGGGGCAGGCCCACGAGCAGAGCTTGCACCCGATGCAGGTATCGGCGTTGACCAGCACGATGCCGTCGCTTTCGCGCTTGTAGGATGCGCCGGTCGGACACACGGTGACGCAGGCTGGTTCTTCGCAATGCAGGCAGCTGCGCGGAAAATGGACCGTTCGTCCACTGTCCCCGTCTCCTGCCTCGAAGCTATGGACACGATTGAACCAGACCCCGTGGGGGTCTGCGCCATAAGGCTCTTCATCGGTCAGGGGTGCTGAATGCCCGCCGGTGTTCCATTCCTTGCAATTGACCGCGCAGGCATGGCACCCGACGCAAATATCCAGATCGATGACCAGACCGAGCTTGCGGCCGCTGGTGTTGTCGGGAAGGCTGGTCATCCGTCTTCTCCGCCGCGATTGCGTCGCCAGCTCGATTTCGGCAAGAACTGCGCGCCGAACCGAAGCTTCCTGGCGGCCTCGCCGACGCCTGGTGCGCGCGGTGCGATACCGCTGTCCGAGGGGTCGTTTGCGAGGCTCACGTCGCTACCGTCGTCCTTGACGACCCGCACCCGCAGGTCGAACCAGGCCGCCTGACCGGTGATTGGGTCCGTATTCCCGAAGCGATAGCCGTCTTTTGGCGGCAGAAGGTCGGTGATCAGGTGGTTGAGCAGGAAGCCCTTGTTCGATTCCGGCGCATCAGGCGACAGGTTCCAGCTACCGCGCTTCTTGCCGATCGCATTCCAGGTCCAGACCGTGTTGCTGTTCACACCTTCCATCAATGCGATCCTGGCCTTGATGCTGCCATAGGGGCTTTCAACCCGAACCCCGTCTCCATCGGAAAGCCCCTGATCCTCGGCGGTGCTGCGATTCATATACAGTTTGTTCCAGCCGTGGATTTGGCGGAGCCAGGCATTCTGAGATCCCCAGGAGTGGTACATCGCCATCGGGCGCTGGGTCAGCGCATGAATCGGATAATCCTTCGGGTCCGTGTGTGATTCCTCGAATGGCGCGTACCAGATGGGTAGCGGGTCGAATGTGTCGGCGATGCGGCTGCGATATCTGACAGGTGGTACGACATTGCCAAACCCCTGACCGGCGAGCTTGAAGCGTTGAAGTGGCTCGCTGTAGAGCTGCAACACGATGGGATCCGGCGATGCGATCCAGCCCATCTTTGCAGCCTTGTCGAGGTAGGCGCGGTTGCTGTGCTTGTAGTAGCGCTCGTCGGGTGCGAATTCTTCGCTCCAGAAACAGCCATTCTCGATGTAGCGCTCGAGCTGATTGTCGTTCGGCGCGCCATTGCCATGGGACGACCCGTCCTCACCTCGCCAGCCGGCCAGGGGCCCGATGCCCGGTGCGCGCTCGTGATGAACGAGGTAGTCGGCATAGCCGCCCGGATATTTCGGCTCACCCGTGTCGGTTGTGAATGCCGGGAGACCGAGCCGGGCGCCCAACTCGATCAAGACATCCTGAAACGGCCGCAGATTGCGATCCGGTGCGATCACCGGTTGGCGGATGGCGTCGGCAGGGCCGTCGGCGCTGCAGATCGGACGGTCGAGGAGACTGACGCAGTCCCAGCGCTCCAGATAGGTGGTGTCGGGCAGGATCAGGTCGGCGTAAGCGATCATTTCCGACTGAAAGGCGTCGGAATAGATGATCTTCGGAATCTTGTACTCACCGGTTTCCGGGTCGGTATCGGTGAGCATCTCGATGGTTTCGGTGGTGTTCATCGACGAGTTCCAGCTCATATTCGCCATGAACATGAACAGGACGTCGATCGGGTACGGGTCACCCGCCCAGGCATTGCGGATGACCATGTGCATCATGCCGTGCGCCGCCAGCGGAGCATCCCACGAATAGGCCTTGTCGATCCGGAGCGCCCTGCCCTCATCGTCAATCAGCAGGTCTTCGGGGCTGGTAACGAATCCCAATGGCGGTCCGGCCATCGGAGAGCCCGGCGAGACCTGGTGCGGTTTGCCTGCCGGCTTGGGGCCCGGAGGTGCCGGGCGCGGGAAGGGTGGTTTGTAGCGGAACCCACCGGGGCAATCGATGCTTCCCAACAGCATCTGCAGCAAGTGGATCGCCCGGCAGGTCTGGAAGCCGTTCGAATGCGCAGATATTCCACGCATCGCATGCATCGAGACCGGCCGGCCAATGATCTTGTCATGCTTGCGCCCCGCCCAATCGGTCCATTCCACGTCGAGCGAGATTTCCTGTTCGAATGCCGCATGCGCCAGTTCGGCAGCGATCCGGCGAATCCGGTCGGCATCAATTCCGGTTTGCTCGGCGACGGCATCAGGGCTGTAGGCCGCGTCGAGATACCTGTCGAGCACGAGCTGGAATGCGGGTACCGCTTCGCCGTCCGACCCACCATCACCCGGCGCAGCTTCATGCAAGGGGAAACGTCCGCGCATGGCGGGTGATATATCGATGCGGGCAGCGTCCACGAGCTGATCGGTATGACGGTCATATGCCAGCGGCTTGCCGTCGCGGCCGCGGACGAACAGGCCATCATCGGCCGTTCCCGGTGCGTGACGCACGAGCCAATGGGCGTTTGTGTATCGGGCGAGGAAATCGAGATCGACATTGCCGGTGCGGACCAGCTCATGGATCAGCGCCATGACCAGAAGGCCGTCGGTTCCCGGGCGAATACCGACCCATTCATCGGCAATCGCGGAATATCCGGTGCGCACGGGATTGACCGAGACGAACTTCGCATCGCCTTTGGTCTTCAGTTTTCCCAATCCCATCTTGATCGGGTTGGAATCATGATCTTCGGCGACACCGAACATCATGAAGTATTTGGTGTTTTCCCAATCGGGTTCGCCGAATTCCCAGAACGAACCGCCGATCGTGTAGATGCCGGCAGCGGCCATGTTGACGGAGCAGAATCCACCATGGGCGGCGTGATTGGGGGTGCCGAACTGGCTGGCCCAGAAGCCGGTCAGTGACTGGCTCTGGTCCCGGCCGGTGAAGAAGGCAAGCTTACGCGGATCACGGCGGCGAATATCCCCGAGCCAGTCGGTCGCGGTGTCCAGCGCCTCTTCCCAGCTAATGGTTTCGAACTCGCCCGAACCGCGCGGCCCGACCCGGCGCAGCGGTTGGGACAGGCGTGCGGGCGAATAGTGCTGCATGATCCCGGCTGAGCCTTTGGCACACAGAACGCCCTTGTTGACCGGGTGGTCACGGTTGCCCTCGATGTAGCGGATCGCACCGTCTTTCAGATGCACATTGATGCCGCATCGGCAGGCGCACATGTAGCAGGTGGTGGATTTCACCTCATCGGAAACGGCGGGTGATTGATCGACCTTTTCGTAACGGTCGTCCGGGCGAATATCGTCAGGCATCAGCTAATTACTAGACCAGGGTGTCGATTTGCTCGTCGGTCAGCCCGCCGGGGATGATGGTGACGGGAATACGAAGCTGGCCAATCGCCTTCTTGGTAAGATGGTTGATTAGGGGGCCGGGGCCGCGCCGACCCGTCGAGGCGGCGAGCACGAGGATGCGAATATCCTTGTCTTCCTGCACCAGTTCGACAACGGCAGATTTCGTTTCACCTTCGCGCAGGTAGAGGATGGGAGCGCCTTCGTACAGGCGCGAGACTTCTGCAGCGTGCTCCTGCAGCAATTGCTCTGCTTCCTCACGCGCCTCGACCTGCATCAGATTGCCGACCGCTGCCCAGTGCTGAAAATCCGAGTCTCGAATGACACGCACGAGGCCGACGCGTCCGCCGGTGCGCCGCGCGCGCAGACTTGCCCAGCGCAGCGCCACTCGCATTTCCGGCGAGTTGTCGACAACCACGAGAAATACGGCAGCCCTTTCTCCGGTGGACCGGTCGCTTTCCTGCGCGATGTTGGTGGGGGTCGAATCAGACATGACCATCAGACCTTACGGAACACGAAGCCGGCGAACCAGCCGGCAATCAAAGCAATAATAATGGCAATCAGCCCATACACCGGCGCTTGCTCGAACGCGAACTCCGTTACTTTCGCTTCGAACCCGACCTTGCGGACCTGCAGCAGGGAATCGGAGCGATCCGAAATTTCGCCGTCCTGGACCAGATACACCGTCACCTTGTAATCACCGGTTGGGACGTTCGCTGGGAGCGCGACCCGTGTGCGAAACAGGCGGTCGCCGCGAAATTTCACGGTCCGCAGGCCATCGGTGTAAAGGTTGCTGCGCTGCTTGTTGCGGATCAACGCCGAGCGAAATGCTTCTTCCTGGTTCAGCGATGTAAGGAAATGCGGGTTGAACGCGATATGGTCTGTGCCGATCTGGTTTGCATCGAGCACCGGCAGCGGTAACAGGTCTTCGAGCGGCGCAGAAGCGGCCACGTGGTAGAATCCGGGTGCGTCATCGAAGACCAGTTCGGCGGCATTCACCCAGATGCCGGCCACCCGTTCCTTGCGCCGGACAATCACCTGGCTGTTGGGCGAGCGCACCACCACGATGACATCGCCGTCACCTTCTGTGGCACCGAACAGGAGGACGTCGGCGCCCTTGAAGCTGGTGCTGATGCCGATGAGGTCCTGGCTCAGATCGATCGCCAGCGCGTCGTCGCGTGCGGCATCGGCGGGGATTTGCAGCAATACCAATGCAGCGGCAAATACAATCGCCGCGCGCAGGGAACCAAAAATACGCAACGGATCGAGACTATGTCGCAGCATGCTCATAGGCCGAACCCGGGTGTTTCGCTGATCGAGTAGACGTCTTCCGGTGTGGAGACCAGGTCGAACCCGATTTTGGCGCAAATCCCAAGTACCATGAGTGCCAGAAGGCCGCGCAGTTCCTCACCGCGCAGGCGGCCGCTCATTTTTGTCCCCAGCTGTGCGCCGACCACGGCGCCGGTGAGCAGCAGCAGCGCCAGCACGATGTCGACCGTCTGATTATTGATCGCCTGGAGAAAAGTGACGTTGGCTGTCACAAAGATGATCTGGAACAGCGATGTCCCCACGACAATAGCGGTCGGCATACCCAGGATATAGATCATCGCAGGCACCATCAGAAAACCGCCGCCGACACCCATGATGGCGGCGAGAATACCGACAAAGAATCCGATCCCCAGCGGCAGCAGGGCGCTGATGTAGAGACGTGAGCGGCGAAAACGCATTTTGAAAGGCAGGCCGTGGAGCCATGTATGCTGGTGCAGTTTGCCGCGCGTTGCGGTGCCGGTCCGGCTGCGGAAGATGGCGCGCGCGCTCTCGAACAACATCAAAAATCCGACGATCCCGAGAAACAGGACGTAGCTGAGCTGGACGAGCAGATCGACCTGGCCGATTTCCCGAAGGAAGGTGAAGATTCCAACACCGAGCGCGGACCCCGCGAAACCGCCTACGGTCAGGACGGCACCCATCTTGAAGTCAACATTTCTACGGCGCATATGCGCGAGAACGCCCGAGACGGATGCCGCGACGATCTGGTTGGCTTCGGTCGCCACGGCAACGGCCGGCGTGATGCCGATGAAGATCAGCAGGGGTGTCATCAGGAATCCGCCGCCGACCCCGAACAGTCCGGACAGGAACCCCACGCCGCCGCCCATCAGGAGGATGAGAAAGACGTCGACCGACATTTCGGCGATGGGAAGATATATCGTCATTTTGTCCGTACGTGATCGATTGGGCTTCTGGCGGCCCGGTTCTTGTTTTGGGCCGGGGTCAGCCGGTCTCGACTGGGTAGTCCGCCGACATCCATTCGAGGATGCCGCCGGTCATGCGATAGATTGTCCCCGAATATCCTTCGGCGACGAGTTGGTTTGCAGCGATGCCACATCGTTGTCCGATGCGGCAATGCAGGATCAGGTCCTGATCATCCGATGGTGCGATCCGGGAACTGTCGAAATTGGAAAGCGGGACCAGCTGTGCGCCAGCAATTCGCATTTGGGCGTTTTCGTGCGGTTCGCGCACATCCACAATATAGCCGGTGCCACCCGCGATGCGCTCGTGAACGTCGTGCGCGGTGAGCATGATCACCTGGGGGCCCGTTGGGTTTTCAGGCATTAGGTGTGCGTCCTTTGCTCATCTGTGTGTCAGCATTCCTGCTGCGTATCGGTATCGGCGCAGTAAAGATCGTACAACGTGCTGAGCACGGATTGCGCCTCACTGCTCGAGATTGAGTAGAATATGGTCTGCGCGTCCCGGCGCGTTTTGACGAGATGTTCGCGCCGAAGCCTTGCGAGATGCTGGGAGAGTGCAGACTGGCTTAGCCCGACCAACGGCTCGAGTTCGCCGACGGACTTTTCGCCCTGGCTCAAATGGCACATGATCAGCAACCGGCGCTCGTTCGCCAACGACTTGAGCAGGCGACTTGCCTGGCTAGCTTTTTCCTGAAGTGCCAAAGGGTCCATTGGCAGGTCCATTCCGGAGTCCATTGGATTAGTGTATTCGTATATTAGAAAACCGGTCAATGCGAAGTGACGACTGACATGCAACCCGACGCCGACCAAATACTCGACACCAGCGGCCTCAAATGTCCGCTCCCCGTTCTGAAGGCCAAGAGGGCACTCAAGACGATGGCCGCCAACGCCACATTGCGTGTCATCGCGACAGATCCGGGGTCGGTTCGGGACTTCGCACATTTTTGCGAGGCCACCGGTTATTCATTGCTGGAATCGAGTGCCGACGGGGAAGTCTTCACCTTCCGGATATCCAAGACGGGCGAAGCATGAAGATCGACGGACAGTCATATCGCACGATCTGGTTGGGCGCGGACGGGTGGTCGGTGGATATCATCGATCAGACAAAGCTGCCGCACCGCTTTGAAATAGAAAGCCTGCGCTCACTCGATGACGCGGCACACGCGATCCGCGCGATGCTCGTACGCGGCGCACCTCTGATCGGTGCGACAGCTGCGTATGGAATGGCGCTCGCGATGCGGGGTGACAGTTCGGATGCCGGGCTGGAGCTTGCCTATGACGTGTTGATGGCGACCCGCCCAACAGCTGTAAACTTGCGCTGGGCGCTCGACGACATGCGGATGCGTCTGCAGCCTGAACCGCAAGATGCCCGCGTCGCGCTGGCCTATGCGCGCGCCGCAGAGGTCTGTGACGAGGACGTCGCGATCTGTAGTGCTATCGGCGATCACGGGCTGGCGCTTATCCAGGCGGCCTACGACGCTTCAGCCGGCGACAGACCGGTGAACATTCTGACCCACTGTAATGCGGGCTGGCTCGCGACCGTGGACTGGGGTACGGCGCTGGCGCCAATCTATAAGGCACATGATCTTGGCATCCCGGTACATGTGTGGGCCGATGAAACGCGTCCGCGAAATCAGGGTGCGGCGCTGACGGCCTGGGAGCTTGGGCGGCACGGTGTCCCGCATGCGGTCGTGGCTGACAATGCCGGCGGACATATGATGCAGCATGGTCTGGTGGATATTTGCATCACCGGTACCGACCGCACGGCGGCGTCGGGCGATGTGTCGAACAAGATCGGCACCTATCTCAAGGCCTTGGCAGCGCATGACAACGGGGTGCCATTTTATGTCGCTCTGCCGTCGCCGACGATTGATTGGACGGTCACCGACGGGGTGCGCGATATCCCGATCGAGGAGCGTGACCAGGAAGAGGTAACGCATATTTCCGGGAAGTCAGCTTCGGGCGACATAGCATCGGTTCAGCTAACGCCGGATGGTACCCCGGCGGCGAATTATGCATTCGACGTAACCCCGGCCCGTCTTGTGACCGGCCTGATAACCGAGCGCGGCGTCTGCGCCGCCAGTACCGAAGGACTGGCGGCGCTTTTTCCGGAATCCGTGGCTGCGGCCTAGCGCGCGTTCCTAGCGAGGCGTGGCGTCACCGCCATCCACAATCACCAGCTCGTTCTGGGCGATCCCCGGAACCCGGCGATACTTGGCCGCCTCGACATATTCAGGCGAATTAAAGCAGGCCTCGGCATCGGCGAGTGAATCAAACTCGATCACCACGAAGCGCTCATAAGGTGTTTCGCCCTCGAGAACCTTGTTCTCGCCGCCGCGCGCCATCACCCGGCCGTTATACTTTTCCATGATCGCAGGTATGTGGTCGGTGTATTTCTTGTACTCGACAGGGTCGTTGATGGTTGAACGTGCAAGCCAGTAGGCGGGCATGGTTACTCTCCGGTGTCTAGATGATGATCAGGTTTATCGCGCGTCGGCAATCGGCGGCAAGGATGTCAGATAGGTCGCAATAGCCTGTAAGTCATCTGCCGTCAGTTTGCTCGTACTATCTTCAATGACATCGGTCATCGCACCGCCGACGAAATCGCCGTCGGGCAGCAGGCCAATTTCCAGCATGGAGACGATATCGTCCTCGCTCCAGTCGCCGATGCCTCCCGGACCCGGCGTGATATTCGGGACGGCGTCGCCCTCGGGCCCGTTCGCGTTGCCGGCGAGGGGACGGTCGGAATCCACCACACCCAGAATATTGCGTGGGGTGTGACACTCGCCGCAATGGCCGGGGCCATTGACGATGTAGGCCCCGCGGTTCCAGGCCGCGCTCCGGGTCGGATCCGGCACGAAGGGCTCATCATCGAAGAACATCAACTGCCAGCCAATCATGCTGGCGCGGATCCCGAAGGGAAACGGCAGATCGTGTTCCGGCACCGGATTTCGTACAGCCGGGACGGTGTCCAGATAGGCCTTCAGGTCGAGGATATCCGCCTCGGTCATGCGGGTGTAGGACGTGTAGGGGAATGTCGGATAGTAGTGGCCGCCGTCCGGGGCCACGCCTTCGCGAAGCGCGCGCACGAAGTCCGCGTCACTCCAGTCGCCGATGCCCGTTTCGGGGTCGGGCGTGATGTTCGGTGTGAAGAAAGAGCCGAAATCGGTCTTCAGCTCACGCCCGCCGGCCAGAAATGCCCCGCCATCAGGTACCGTGTGGCAGGCGATGCAACCGGCGAGGTTCAGCACGTACTCGCCGCGCGTGGGGTCGCCCGATTGGGCCGAGGCGGGAAGGGCTGCGAGCAAGGGCAGAAGAACAGTCAGTGTTTTGATCATCGTTTTCATCCGGCGATCCTAGCAAAAAAAATCGCCCGACAGAGCCGGGCGATTTTCCAGTCAGCTTGTGCTGTCTGTTTCTAGACTTTGGGGGCCCGGTAGGCCTTGTGGCAGGCGCCACAGGTTGCGCCGATTTTGCCAACGACAGCCTTGGGATCCGAACCGAGCCGGCCGGCTGCTGCGTCTGCAGCAACACCGTCAGCGGCAGCCTTCATGGCATTGGCCTTGGCCGTGAAATCGTCGAAGTTCGTCCAGATTTCAGCCTTCGAGCGATTCGCACCCGGCTTTCCTCCTTTGAACAGTTCGGGGATCTCGGCTGCGGTCGCGCTGATTTTGGCAGCGGCCTTCTGAGCGTCTGCAGCGTTGCCCCCGGCGACAGCGCCGCCGAGCGCCTTCATGGCGCCGCCGAGCGATTTCATCGCGGTGTTGCGATCGGCATGATTGTCGGCCGATACATCGATGCTGCTGAACGATGTAAATGCGACGGCCAGTGCCAGGGCGGCACCGGCGATCAGGCCGAGCTTGGAAAGTTTGCGAACGGTGAACATATATATCTCCCAGTACCCGAAAACGTGACGCCGTTACCCGGCAACAAACCGGAACGACAATGCCACGAGACCGCGTAAGCCACTGGATTGCCACTGTAAACAGGGGTCGCTCACGCGAATGTGAATGAAACGACACAATCTCGCTAAATCTTATGTGAGCTTTGGAATAAACCCCGGCCGAGGCTGTTAACGTGCATGTGTGTTTGACACCCTCAACACGGTAGGAGAGACGATATGAAAGCAATTCGAGTCGCAGTCGGGGGGCTGGTATTGGCCGGCGCAATCCACGCGCATGGGCCGGCAATCGCCGCGGATGATCAGCTCACCGTAATCGAATTGTTCACATCGCAAAGTTGCTATTCCTGTCCGCCGGCAGAGGCTTATCTCGGCGAATTGTCCGAGGACAAGGCCATCCTCGCGCTCGAATATCATGTCGATTACTGGGACCGCCTGAATTATGGCCGACATGGTCGCTGGAAAGACGTTTTCTCGACCCCGGAAATGACGGAGCGTCAGCGTTCGTATAACGCGGAAATCCGAAATACCCGCAGCGTGTACACACCGCAGATGGTGATCGACGGACGCAGTGAAGCCGTCGGTTCGCGCCGCCGGGAGGTGCAAAACCTCATATCCAGTGTGCGCAAGGACGATCAACCGCGCGTGTCGGTCGAGGTTGCGGCCGCCGCCAACGGCGGCGTGACCGTCTCCATCGGGGATGTGCCCGACAGCAATGCCGATGTCTGGCTGGTCACATTTATCCGGGAGGTCACGACCAAGGTCGCGCGCGGCGAGAACCACGGCAAGACGCTGACGAACCACAATATCGTTCGTGAGGTTCGCCGGATTGGCGAATGGGACGGGAAAATGACCGCGATCGACGTGACGGACCTCGCGCTCGAAGACGGCCAGAGCTGCGCGATCCTGGTACAGGATGGCAAGGTGGGGCCGGTTCTCGGGGCGGCTTACTGTCCGTCAGGTGTCGGCGGGGTTGCGTCCTAGCAAACCTGTCAGCGTGCGAGTTTATCGGCGCTGAGAGTTCGCAGATTGTCCGCGTTTTCCAGGTACCAGGCATAGGTGCGCTCGACACCTTCGCGCAGGCTTATTTTCGACTGCCAGCCGAGTTCGGTCAGGCGTGACACGTCGACCAGCTTGCGCGGGGTGCCGTCCGGACGTGAAGTGTCGTACTCGAATGAACCGCCATACCCGACCACCTCTGCCACGAGGGTTGCGAAATCGGCGATCGATATATCCTCGCCGGTCCCGATATTGACGAAGGGTTCGTCGGAATAATTGTTCATCAGATAGACGCAGGCATCCGCCATGTCGTCGGCGAACATGATTTCGCGTTTGGGCGTGCCCGTGCCCCAGATCGTGACCTTCTCGGCATTCGACAGTTTTGCCTCATGCATCCGACGGATCATTGCCGGGGCCATATGTGAGGTCTCGTAGTCGAAATTGTCGCCGATCCCGAAGAGGTTGGTCGGCTGGACGCTGATCGCGTCGAACCCGTATTGCCGGCGATAGGCCTGGCACATCTTGATCCCGGCGATCTTGGCGACGGCGTACCACTGGTTGGTTTCCTCCAGCGGCCCGGTCAGCATGTATTCTTCCTTCATCGGCTGGGGCGCATCACGGGGCATGATGCAGGTTGACCCGAGGAACAGCATTTTTTTGACACCGGCGCGGTAGGCCGTGTCGATGAGGTTTGTCTGGATCTTCAGGTTGCCGGTGATGAAGTCGGCCGGGTACAGATCGTTTGCGAGGATACCGCCAACGATTGCCGCGGCGTCCAACACGTAATCCGGGCGTTCGGCGTCGAAAAACTCACGCACGGCGGCCTGTTCGGTCAAGTCGAGTTCAGCACTGGTCCGGGTCACGATGTTGTCGTGACCTTGCGCCGTCAGTTGTCGGATCAGCGCCTGGCCGACCAGCCCGCGATGTCCCGCGACATATATCTTTGCGTCCTGTTCCATGTTCCCGATCGCCTGGCGTTACTTGACGTACTTTCGGAACTCCGGCTTGCGGCGCTCCTGAAATGCGCGGTCGCCTTCCTTGGATTCCTCGGATGCGTAATACAACTTCAGGGCCTCGAATCCCATCGCGCCGATTCCCTTGATGTGGTCCGTGTCGGCGTTGAAGGAGCGTTTGGCAATGGACAGAGCGGTCGGACTTCTGTCCATCAGATCGGCGCACCAGCGGTCCACCTCCGCGTCCAGGTCCTTGTCCGGGACGACGGCGTTTGCGAGGCCCATCTCGAGCGCCTCGCGGGCGGTGTATTGCCGGCACATGTACCAGATTTCGCGCGCCTTCTTTTCGCCGACAACCCGCGCGAGATAGGCGGTGCCATAGCCGGGGTCGACGGAACCCATGGTTGGTCCCACCTGTCCGAATATCGCGCTTTCGCCGGCGATCGTCATGTCGCATACGGTGGCGATGACATTGCCGCCGCCAATTGCGTAACCGCGAACCTTGGCGATGACCGGCTTCGGGACGTCGCGGATCAGACCCTGGAACTCCTCGATGGGAATGCCGGTGGTGCCCCGGCGGCTGCCATACCCGTCCGTGGCCTTGTTTTCGACGGACTGGTCA
Organism: Alphaproteobacteria bacterium; assembly: GCA_965205535.1. Lineage (GTDB taxonomy): Bacteria > Pseudomonadota > Alphaproteobacteria > UBA6615 > UBA6615 > UBA8079. Next base: position 2,122,206 of record CBDBHH010000005.1, read on the forward strand.
CCACCCGACGAGAAGGCACGATCGCCGGCACCCGTGAGCACGATAACGCCGACCGATTTGTCCCAGCCGGCGTCCTGCAACGCCTCGATCATTTCCTCGATCGTGTGGCCGCTGAAAGCGTTGAGCTTGTCCGGTCGATTAATCGTGATGGTCGCGATGCCGTCACGGGTTTCATACAGTATGTCGTCAAAGCTCATGGTTGCGTTCCCCTTCGTTGGGCACAATCATAGCCGCAACGGTTGATTTTCGCCCATTTGGTTATAGTTGAGTTGGCGTCGCGCAGCACATGTCAGGAGAAATCCAAATGCCACAGAAAGCGAAGAAGCAGTCCGACAAGCGTCCGCCGGTTGCGGTCGGCCATGTCTCGCTGCACGTCAAAGACGTGCCGAAGGCGAGTGAGTTCATGCAGGTGCTGGGCTTGAGGACGGTGTTCGAAGCGCCGAAGTTTGCCGTTATGGAGTTGCGAGGCGGTACCCATCTGATTCTCAACAAGTCCCGCCGGAAGATTAATCCGGGCGCCGTTGCACCGGTCGATCTGATGGTGGATGACGTCAAGGCCATGCGCGAGTACTGCAAGAAGCAGAAACTCAAGCCATCAAAGATCACATCCGGCTCCGTGCACAGCTCGTTTTATGTGCCTGGTCCTGACGGATGGTCGATCAAGATCACATCCTCTCACACGTCCGGCCGTCCAGTCTGACCCGGGTATCGGTGCCTGTGTCACAAGCGTCGTGAACGGAACTGATCTTCTGAAAAAATCCCCGAACCGCTAATTTCCCGACATTCGAGGGAGAGGAGTGCGGTTTTGCCTGATCGTTTCGGACCCCGCGGTGTCGTGGCAGTCGTGATTCCGGTGCAGAATGCGAACATGCAGCCGGAATACGAGCTGATGCGAGCCGAGGGTATCAGCCATCAGATGTACCGGTTCGATATTTCGGATCACGACAAGGTGCCGGAAGCGGTCCTTCGCGTGGTGCCCGATACGCTGCGGTGCTGGCCGGATGTGATCATCGGCGGCAATTCGCTCGAGATGCGTGACTGGTCGGATGCGCAGCAAGCCGAATACAGGGACAGGTTTGAAGCACAGGCGAATGGCGTACCCGTCGTCCTTGCCACCGACGCCACGGTTGCAGCGCTAAAGACAGTTGGCGCCAGACGGGTCGCCATGCTTTCGCCCATGTCCGGGGATCATTCGAAGGGTGCCAAAAGCTACTACGAGGGGCAGGGCTTCGAGATGCCCTACGACACCTCGCTGATGGTCAAGAAGTCCGAGGACATCATCAACATGACCGCCGATGACGCGATTGCCGCGTTCGAGCGTATCGACACGGATGACGTGGATACGCTTCTTCATATCGGCGGTGCGCTGGGGATCGTGTCCCACATTGAGGCGATCGAGGCCCGTTTCGGCAAACCGCTCGTCTCCGTCAATGCCGCTACCTACTGGTATGCGCTTCGCAAGATCGGTGTGAACGACCCGATGGCCGGGTTTGGCCGGCTCGTGATGCACAAAGACGTCGCCAACTAATCCATATTCATTTCACATAAAGAGCTACCTCCATGCCTGATCGTTTCGGACCCCGCGGGGTCGTCGCCGTTCTTATCCCAGTTCAAAATTCCAACATGCAGCCCGAGTACGAGATGATGCGGCCCGAGGGCGTCAGCAATCAGATGTACCGGTTCAACATCACGAGCCCGGATACGGTTGGTGAGGCCGTGCTGGACGTGGTGCCGCAGACGCTGAAATGCTGGCCGGACATGATCGTCGGCGGCAACTCGCTTGAGATGCGTGACTGGTCGCTCGAAAAGCAGGAATGGTACACGGGCGAATTTGCCGAGCGGGCCGAGGGCAAGCCGTTTGTGCTGGCTACGGACGCGGTCATCGCGGCGCTCCGCACGGTCGGTGCGAAGCGTTTCGGGATGATGTCGCCGCTATCGGTCGAGAATTCACAGAGTGCTGTAGACTATTACACGGCGCTCGGCTTCGATGTCGCATCGGCAACCGCGCTCCTGGTGGACAAGCCCGAGAATGCGGTGAACGTCCCCATGGAGCGGGTGATTGAGGCCTTCGAAGAGGTGGATGGCCCCGACATCGACACGCTGCTGCATGTCGGCGGGTCGCTCGGCATCGTGCCGCTGATCGCCGAACTCGAGGATCGTTTCAAGAAGCCCGTCATCTCGGTCAACCAGGCGACCTATTGGTATGCGCTGCGCCGGATGGGCATCACCGACCCTGTTCCCGGGTTCGGTGAGCTCATGCTGAAGTCCGAAATCGTCGAGTAACCGGAACTTTGCCGCCGGGGTTACTCGGCGGCGACGCGATCCGCCATGCGGAAGCCGACCTTGTCCATCGCGACGAGCGTGTCTTCACCGAACTTGTCGATAATTTCCTGGCCGACCTGGGGGTGGAACACGACTTCGTCTTTCACATCGCCCTCGACGTTCTGGATCATCACCAGCAGGCGTGCGGTCTCGTCGGAAATGTTGTTGAAGTCGCGATAGACACCAGCGGGTACCGAAATGAAATCGAGCGGTCCGAGCTCGATGGAGTTCTCACCATTCTCGCCCCAGGAGATGCGGAACTTTCCGTTCAGGCAGAAGAAGTTCTCGACCGTGTGGGAGTGGCTGTGCAAGCCGGGATTGTTGCCCGGTGGGCATTCGGCGATCGTGACGGTCAGACCGTCCATGCCCTTGACCGGTGCTATCTTGGACCGGCCCTCCCACCCTTCGGGCGACATCAGCGGATAGACAGACTTCGCCGAGACGATCTCGACGGCTTCTGCGGGAATACCCGTGCCTTCCATGATCGACTGCTTGTAGGGCTTGAGGTCCTTGAACCGGGCGATGCGGTCGGACATGTCCGGGTTGTTGAGATCGACTGTTTTCATTGTGCTTCTCCGTCCCCTTGTTGCCGAAACTCTAGCCCAACCAGGGAAGATTGCGAAGCTGCCTGCGTATCAGGCTGCTTCCTCTGGGGTGAAGAGCCGCTCGATCAGGCTTGGCAGCGAGGGTGTAGTGCGGTCGGGGATGTCGATTTTCTGGCCATCCTGCTCCAGGGCCGACAGCATTGATACGGCGAGGTCGCGAAGGAAATTTTCGTCGGCGTCGCCGCGTTGACACACAAACAATCGCGCATTTCGGTCGCCATTCGATATCTCGCCATGCGGCGTCACGGGCCCGAAAATACGCATTACAAAAACGCAGCTCGTTGCGTCGTAGGATACGAAAGCAGCCCGGGACTTGCCGTCGAGAGCCACGACGCGCGCATCAGCGAGGTTCGCTCCTTTGGCGGCGAACGCCAGATCGAATACGCTTCGGAAATCTGCCTCGAACATTTCGGATGCGAAAAAATTGTCGTGCAGACGTTCGTAGAACATGGTCAGCAGGGGCCCGCGGGACTGGTTGCCGGGATGACGCCATGATTCCTGGACGCGGTCGGGAAGTTCGTTGCGTTGTATGGCAAACGCTTCGGCTATTTGGCTGCCACGGAATTCGCTGTCGCCCGGCCCAATCTCATGCCAGTTGGAGGTGCCCAGTTCCACTCCGTCTACGGTGCGGTTTTCCTGGGCGCTAGCTGTGCTGACGGAGACCAGAGCGAACATCGCGATGGCGCAAAGACGCCCGGCGAGCCGGCGCCGTTTCCACCCTGACACGCGTTTCATATGCAAAATCATGGCCGCAGTCTGACGAGTGCACGGGGCACGCGCAATATTCGCCACGGTACCGTTCTCGCTCGCCAGTCCGAACAACGAAATTGTGAGACTTGGTGGCATCAATTCGAATTGAATAGGTATTATTGTGTACGAACACGCATAAACGAGGGGGATATTATGCAGACCATCAAACGAATTCTCACCGCAGCGGCCGTCGCGGGCGCGCTCATGATCTCGCCGCTGGGTTCAGCCTGGGCCGGTGATGCCGAAACTAAGGCGATCGTCGAGCATCATCTGGCTGCGTTCGGTGCAGCCGATATGAAGGAAGTCATGTCCGACTATACCGACGCGTCCGTGATTGTGACGCAGAATGGTGAACTGCGCGGTTTGGCGGCAAACGAGGGGTTGTTCGGTGCGCTGTTTGCGGAGTTCGCCAAGCCGGGTGCCAGCTTCGATCTCAAGATTCTGGCGACGGCAGATAACGTAGGCTATATCGTCTGGTCGGCCGAAACGGCAGATAATGTCTACGAACTGGGGACAGACACCTACGTCATCGAGAACGGCAAGATTGCCGTGCAGACACTCGCGATCAAGGCCCAACCCAAGAAGTAACTCTATCGGTCACGGGTGCGCTGTGGCACATAGTTCGCCCGTGACCTGATGAGTTTTGACGATGCCCGATTTCTACAGCCCCGATCTGGGGATGAACCCGGATGATCCCTTCGCCCGCGATGCGGACGGCAAGCTCGTGCGACGGGGCTACTGGCTCGATCTTAGCGATCGATCCTTCGTCATGGCGATGACCCAGGGGGTCGGCGCCGACCTCACCAACGACCACAAGCGCACACATCTCGACGATGTCGGGCGCGCGCACCTTGTGGACCAGGTCTGCGTTCAGGAAATTCTCCCGCCCGAGACCGACGCGTAAGTGCCGTCGGCGCAGCGCTGTTATTTTAGCGGCGAGAAATTCGCCGGGAACATCATTGTCGAGTGCATTTCCTCGAGATCTTCGCGCCCGGCGGCCGCGAATTCCTGCCACGCGGCCTCTTTGGCGATCCCGTTGCGTGCTTCCATGCGTTGCTCCAGGCTCCCATAGGCCCAGAGGTGACAGACCTCGTTGGGGTTCGGGCCTTCGGTGATCCACGCGCAGACATTCTTTGAATATTTCTCGCGGACCGGCATGACGTCGATGAAGCGCTTCATCCATCCGGCTGCCTTGCCGGGCTTCAAACGGTAATTGCGGAACTCGTAGAAATTACCCTCGGTTTCCGGGGCGACAAGATCCTTGGCCGGATTCAGAAACCGCGTCGTCTGGTTGACCAACAGCGGGCGCAGCGTCGGGACGTATTTCGTGGTCCAGTCCTCATTCTTGCTGAGCTCGGCGCGCAAGCGTGCGCGTTCCTCGAAACTGTCATAGCGCCAAAGATGCATGACCTGGTTCAGCGGTCCGATTTCCGTGAACCAATAACCCTCCAGAACGCCGTAGTCGTTGCCACGCGCCTTGCGACCGACTTCTTCGTTGACCTTGAGAATATCGGGTACGGCACCCGCGCTGGCGGTATAAGTGCGCAGTTCGTGAAGCATGTTTCTTCCCCCTTGGAACGTATATTGATTTGCCGCATAGCCTGATACCCGGTCGCTCGCAAAGCAAGGGCTTCGGCGCTGAGTTCCAGCCCACGTAGCGTGATTAATTGGCGGTCAGCCGCCGGTAACGCGGGACCAGAGTTCATCGGGGTCGTCCGGCAGCTCGTTGCCACGCCAGGCGATGTGATGGTCGGGCCGTAGCAATATCAGATCGGCCCCATACAGCTTACGCACCTGATTTTCATCGATGTCGACCACCTTGCAGGGAATATTTCGCGCCTGTGCCGCGCTGGTCATCGCTTCGGTGTTCGTCGAATTACCGGAAAGACGCAGCAGCGTGAAATGCGCGCCGAACCTGTCGAACAATGCTTCATTCGCGGCCAGCCAGATATGGGGCGCACGTCCGCCCGGGACCGCGCTCGGGACATACTCGAAGGGCGAATCCGGCGGCGGCGTGGTGCCGTCGCTGACAACGAGATATGAGCCGTCGTATCGCGCGCCGAGCTGAATGCCGAGCGATCGGAACTCTTCGGTGAAGGTCGCGAGGTGGGCGCCGATGCGTGCGCGCTCGGCCTCGCCCGAAGCGGTGTCAGTTTCGAGGTCAGGGGGAATTTCGAGGCCGGCAACAGCGCTCGCAAACTGGTGTGACATTGTGGTGTTGCGGATGCCGATGGGCCGACGCTCTGCCTCATAGGTATCCAGGAGAGACGGCGGCGCCCAATCCTGAACCACCGCTGCAAGCTTCCAGCCGAGATTCGCTGCGTCATCGACGCCGGTGTTCATGCCAAACCCGCCCGTCGGTGTGAAGAGATGTACCGCGTCGCCGGCCATCAATACTCGGCCGTCCTGGTAACTGTCGGCGACGAGGGCCAGCCCGGCCGTCCATGATTTGACGGACAGCACCTCGACCGGGATATTTGTTCCAACGCATCCCAGGAACGCGGCCGCGGCGTCGACGGTTGTTTCATCCTCGTCCGGCGGCATGCGGGTCAGCACCACATACTTTCCCCGTGCATCGAGGGCGGCAATGCTCGAGCGATCGTCGGCGTTGACCGTCCAGTAGTGCCAGCCGGGTGCGAAATTCATCACATCGGCGAGTGCGGGCGCATCGACATAGGTCGACAACATGCGTCCGCGCATGAAGGTTTCATCTTCGCCGCCCTTGCCGGCATACCCGATATCCAGTGCCTGTCGCACGGTCGAACGCGCACCGTCGCAGCCGACCATCCAGTCGCACCGGATCTCGACCGTGGTGCCATCTGCAACCTGCATGACCGTTGCGCTGACGCCGCTCGGGTCTTGGGTGAATTCGACGAGGCGGTGCCCGAAACGTATGTCGACAGATGGCAGCGCATCCGCGCGCGCCTTCAGAATGGGTTCGATAAAGAAGAAGTTTGCCCGGTGGATGGGTTCGGGTGTTTGCGCGGTCTGCGCTGCGTCTGCGAGTTTCTCGGACGTCGAGGGCATAGGCAGGCGCGCGAGCTCCCAGCCGGCAAAGCGGGTTGCGTACACAACATCGGTCGCATGGTCGGCCGGCAGGCCTGCCGCTCTGATCTCGGCGGACAGACCGAGACGGCGATAATGTTCCATCGTCCGCGCATTGAGCGTGTTGCCCTGGGGGTGAGTGGCTGTACCCTCGCCCTCGCTGATCAGGATGCAGGGGACGTCGCGGCAGCCGAGTTCGACGGCGAGGGAAAGCCCCACCATGCCGCCGCCCACGATCAGAACCGGGGTTTGTAATTTGCTGTCGGCGCTCAATTTATCACCCTGTGGCTGGAATATCGTTCCGCGAAAAGAAACGGATTAGCTCTTCGCGACGCCGGAGCGGCGTGTACGGTCTCAATATAGTGCTTGGAAACCGGGCCATGAACCGGGGAAAATAAAGCGGTTTCATTTTGGGAGGGGACGATGGATCTGGAATTCTTCATTCACGTGTCGTTGGTGGGCGTACTCGCGACATATCTGCATCTCGTCGGCGCGTTGTGGGCGGATCGTTACGGTTTACCACGCATCGACCTGCCGCGCGGCATGACCCAGCTCACCTTTGGGGATTCGTTCGAAGGACCTGCACCCTATGGCTGGGGTATCGCGGTCATCCATGTGAACGGGATTGCTTTCGCGCTTCTCTATGCCACCGTCATCGCCCAGTACCTGCCTGGTGAGCCCTATATCAAGGGGCTGATCTTCGGCGGAATTCTGTATGTGGGCGCGATGTTGATCTTCGTGCCGTTTTTCCTGAAGGACGGCTTCTTCGGCTCCAAGGGGCACCCGATGGGTTGGTTGACGGCGCTGATCATTCATCTGATCTACGGCCTGATTGTCGGCTGGCTGTCGCCAATTCTGTAAATCATCGACCCTCTGCCGGTGCGGCGTAGTGCTGCATACGGTAGAGTGGGTCGAAGCTATCGGGGGGTGATCAGATGGACTTGGAATTTTTCGTACATGTGTCGCTGGTGGGCATTCTTGCGACCTACATGCTGATCGTTTCGGCGCTTTGGGCCGAGCGATTTGGCCTGCCGCGGATCGATCTGCCGCGCGGGATGACGCAGCTCACATTTGGCGATTCGTTCGAGGGTCCGGCCCCTTACGGCTGGGGCATATTCATCATCATGATGAACGGCATCGCCTTCGCGCTGCTCTACGCGACCGTGTTCGCCCAGTATCTGCCCGGCGATTTGTGGATGCGCGGCATTATCTACGCCGTCATTCTGTACTTCGGCGCGATGTTGATCTTCGTACCATTCTTCCTGAAGGACGGTTTTTTCGGCATGAAGGGGCACAAGATGGGATGGCTCACATCCCTTATCCTGCACCTCTGGTACGGGCTGATCCTCGGCTGGCTGTCGCCCGTCCTTGCGGCGTAGCGGCACCGACAGACTGGCAGCCGCTTTTGATCTAGAGGGAAAACCGGCTTTCTTCGGGAGACGGCGGCTCGGGCTGTGATTTCTCCAGCTCGTCCAGATAGTTCTGGTTCACATACCAGTCGCGATAATCCAGGAACCGCACCGGCTTGTATTTCGGCGGGTTGTCCGGGCTGACGCAGGTCGGCATCGGATCGGCGAGCGTGTCCCAGGACGGGCTGAAGAAGAAGGCCAGTGAATAGCGGTCCTTCTTCGGCGGGATCACACGGTGGGGCGTGGCCATGAAGCGGCCATTGGTCCAGCGGTTCAGGAACTCACCGGTGTTGACGATGATCGCGCCTTCGATGGTATTGGCCGGCAGCCAGCGTCCCGACTGGGTCTGAATCTGCAGGCCCGGGGTGTCGGTGACCGGTAGTAGCGTAATGAAGCCATGGTCGCGATGGGGCGCGATCCCGAACTGGTTGTCCTCGCTTTCAACCGCCGGGTAGTGCTGGTTTCGGGTCGTCCAGAGCGGGTCGTCGAACATACCGTCGAAATAGTCGGCCGGCAGATCGAGTGCGCGGGCATACAGCGGCAACAGCTTGTAACCCAACTCTTCCATCGCATCGTAATACTCCAGCATCTCGGCCTTCCAGCCGGGCAGGAGCGTTTCGTCCGGCCACTGGTTCGGGCCGAAATACGGTATGAGATTCGCCTCGACACCGGGGTGATCGGCGGGGCGCTCGCGCACGATGCGCAGCATCTCGTTCAGGTCGGGCTTGGTGTTCTCGTTCACCGTGGAGGAGACATAGATTGTCGATCCCGGCGGCACGTAATTCTCGTGCTTGCGCTTCTCGGCATCCGGCAGGTCGAAAAAGCGGATCAGGTTTTTGTGGGTCCGCTGGATCAGCGGGCGCGGCACGTTGTGGTTGGTTGCGAAATAGAAGCCGACATTCTCCTGGGCGTGGCGCAGCTCGGCGGCAAGCGCTTCCAGCGCGCCGTCTTCACCGGCCAGATAAGGACCGAAATCGAGAATCGGGATTTCCTCATCGGCAAACTCTTCGGGGATGACAATTTCTGCGTTCGACATGTCGTGCCTCGTTCATTTCCGCGAGTCTAATACAGCGATGTTAGCGTAGTTTCCCCGTTGGACAAGCGCAGGAAGTTTGTGGCTCACGATGTGAGATGCGGCGAAAGCGCCTAATCCGGGCGAATGCCGCGGGCCGCCTCGACGGCGAGTGGCGAGTAGATGGCCTGACGCATGCTCTCGGACCGGTCGATCACCACGTCGATCACGGCGGGTTTGTCCTGAGACAGGCCCGCGCGAATGGCGTCGCCGATATCGTCGGGCCGCTCGATCCGTTCGGCCCAGGAACCGCAGGCGCGCGCGATGGCGGCATAGTCTGTGTCGGGGAAATCATTGCCGTGGGACTGGTTGCCCATGCCTTCGGCGGTCATGCCGAGGCGTGAATTGTTCATCACCACATAGACCGGGTTTGCCCCATACTGCGCGGCCGTCAGCAGCACATGCATCTGCATGGCGAAGCCGCCGTCGCTGCAGATGCCGATGGCCGGGCGTGCCGGGTCGAGGATCTTGGCGCACAGGGTGGCGGGCAGGGACCAGCTGACCCCGCCCAGCCCGCCGGAGCCGAAATAGCTGTTGGGGCGCCGGGTCTGGAAGAAATGGTTCATCCAGTGGCGGTTGCTGCCGGCGTCGGTGCAGACGATCGCTTCGTCGGGAACGGCTGCATGAATCTCCGCGACGAGACGTTGGGGTGCGATGGGCATATTGGCCGAGGTGAGCATCGGGTCGGCGAAGAATTGCCGTGCCGCCTTCAGATCGATCACCGCCGTGCGCCGGGCGGTGACCTCCGACGCGTTGACCCGTCCCTCGAGCCCGGACAGCATCAATTTGAGGGTCTCGTTTGCGTCGCCGACCAGCGCCACTTCGGCCGGGATGGTCCAGGACGCGTTGCGCGCCTCGACGTCGATCTGGACGATCCGCTGACGGTTCGGGTCGAACATCTGGGGATGCTCGAAACAGGTGTCCTGGGGTTTCAGCCGGCTGCCGACGACGAGTATCGTGTCCGCCATCCCGACGATCTCGTTGGCAAGCGGCAGGCCGGTATAGCCCATGGGGCCCGCCGCCATATCGTGGGTCTCGGCGATGGCGCCCTTGCCGAGGACCGTCGTCACAACGGGTGCGCCGAGCAGGTCGGCCATCGCCGCCACAGAATCGAACGCCCGGGATATGCGTACGCCGTTGCCGGCCACGATCACGGGTGCCTTGGCGGCCATGAGTATATCGAGGGCGGCATCGATTTCGTCCACGGGTGGAACTGACTTACTGGCGTTTAAAAGCCGTTTGGTATCGTGGATCTCCGGCAGGCCGTTGCTCGCGACCGGATCGCGCAAGGTGTTGGCGCGGAACAGGCAGGCGGTGGGGCCAGGGCGACCGGTGATCGCGTGCTTGTAGGCAAGCTGGGTACTCATCACGGCCTCGCGCGCGGTATGGGCGACGGCGGTGTACTTGGTGGTCGACTTGAACATGCCCGCCAGGTCGAACGAGCCGTAGTGCCCGGCGCCCGACTGGATCGGGCCATGCATGACGAACTCGTTGTGGTCCGACAGTTCGGTCAGCACGACCATGGGAGACGATGCGAGGAACGCCTCGATCACGCCGAACATTCCCGTCGAGCCCGTGAACCCGCCCTGTCCGGCGAAGACGCCGGGCTTGCCGGTCAGCTTGCCGTACATGTCGGCCATGCAGGACGCGGTCTGCTCGTCCCGGGGGACGATGGCCTGGATCTCGTCCTGGCGGTCGTGGAGCGCGCGGTAGATGTCCATGGTGGCACCACCAGGCAGGCCGAAGAAATGTTCGGTCCCGGCCTCGATCAAACAATCGACGATCCGCTCTGCGGCGGTGCTTTCGCCCATGCCCTGTTCCCCTCGGCTTACGTACGCGGGTTGAGCGTAGCGAAGTCTGCGCGGTGGGCAAGGCCGGTTGCGACAGGCTACCGTCGCTAGAAAACCGGAATGACCACTCGGAGCATGTAGGTCTGGCCGGCATGCGGCTCGGCGGTGAACTGGAAGTTCGTCGTCGCATCACGGCCCAGCGCAGGGATCAGCAGGTTTATGGGTGCGCTGGCACCCGCGGTGATCGACCAGCCGTCGACGTCGCTGAAGATTCCCGAACGGGTGTAACCGAAGCTGGCGCTGCTGTCGGTGAAGCCGTCGCTGCGGGTCACCGAATAGGAGATGCCGGCGGCGGGCGCGAAGGTCCAGTTGCCTTCCGACCAGCCGCCGCGGATGCCGAGGGTTGCCAATTGCTGGGTGCTGTCGAAGCTGCTGGTCGCCCCGCCGACATTCAGATCGGTGTCGGTGCTGCCGGCCGATACGCTGGCCGACAGGGTGATGTTCGGCGTTGCGTTGAAGCGCACGAACGGCCCGATCAGATAGCTGAAGCTGTCGGAGTTGGAATTGATGGTCTCGGTCTTTGACGTGTTCGACGTGAACGACGTGAAGACGCCGAGAGCCCAGGCGCGTGTCGCGGGCGTGCAGGATAAGCTGTGACAGGCGAAAGGATGTTGTGAAGGCACTCAGCGCGCCGGCCGGATTATTGTTTGAACGCCCGGGTTTGAAAAGGGTAGTAAACGGGTTGATCCCTGTGTTGCCGCGGGTCTGCAAGTCGTTCTGGAGTGTGTCAACACGGTTCTGAAGTCCGTCGATCACATTCGAGAGACGATCAGCTTCCTGTTGTTTTTCTTCTCTGGCGGTTTCCCAAAAACTAATATTTCCTCTGACTTCTTCCAGATCGGCGTCGTGCTTGGCCTTGAGCTTTGCAAGCTCGGCCCGTTTCTCGCCGATATTTTCGACGTTCTCTTGCGTCAGAGGCTGGTCCTCCAAAATTTCCAGTTCTGCGTCAATGGCGTTGAACTCGGTTTCATATGTCGAAACCAAATTGCTCTCTCGAACCTTGAGCTCCTTTATGGCCCCGTTTGCTTGGTTGACTTGGGTCGTTGCGCCGTCACGCAGGTCGTCCTGATCTTCGATCGCCGTTTTCAGCCGGTCTATATCCCGGATAATCGGTGCAGGGTCGGTGACCGGTCCGTTGATGGCACCTGTGTCCACCGGCACTTCCGTGATCGTCGGTCCGCCATTGCCGCCGCCGAACAGCGCAATGACGTTGGAAGTTGTGTTCGCGGTCGTGGCGTTGACCGCCGGGCTGCCGGTCACGGTCGCTGCAGTCAGGTTGACGATGCCCTGTAGTTGAACTGTCGCGACCCCGCCGCCGGGCGGGGTGTAGGTGAACGTCGTATTGCCCGGGGCGTTCTTGTTGGTGATCGTCGAGCCATCCGGCGGCAGAGTGCCGCCCTGAACGGTGCCGGTTGGGCAGTTGACAGACGCACCGACAGCGAATCCATCGATAGGTGCACCGCCGCCCACAGTGCAGTCCGCGTGAGCCGGGGCAGCAGAGAAGGCCAGAACGGCAACCAGAACAAGCGCCCCGGTGATGACCGGGACGCGCAATGCGTGTGCGATACGCCGACCAAATGCATGAACTCGCATGCTGACTCCCTGTGCCCCATCAGCAGGTCCGAATACTAGTCGACGGTCCTGAATCTTGCCTACCATTGTGTTCACACGGTCGCGTGAGCAATTCGGTCGTCGTCGATGATCATACAGTCGAGTTTCGGTTGGTTTCGCGCTATCAAGTTGTGCAGACATGAATTGGGGGTTTGGCGTGACCAACTGGGTGCGGTTTGAGAATGATGGTGCGGCGGGCTTCGGCACGCTGGGCGGGGAAAATATTGCTGTCCATGACGGCGACATGTTCGCCGGTGCGGCCGCAACGGGAGAGACCGTCGCGCTTGATGCGGTGACGTTGCTGACCCCCTGTGTGCCCGGCAAGTTCATCGCGCTGTGGAACAACTCACGCGCCGCCGCCGAGAAGCAAGGGCTCGACCAGCCGGAGTACCCGCTGTTCTTCCTGAAGCCGTTGACCACATACCTCGCGCCGGGCGGCGTGATCCGCAAGCCGGCTGGCTATGACAGCCGGGTGATTTATGAGGCGGAGCTGGGCATCGTCATCGGCAAAACTGTTGCCAACGCGGACGAGGCCACGGCGGCGGATGCGATCTTCGGTTACACCTGCGTCAACGACGTGACGGCGATGCAGCTGCTCGATGCCGATCCGAGTTTTCCGCAATGGGCGCGCGCCAAGGGTTTTGATACATTTGGTGCGTTCGGGCCCGCAATCGTGACCGACACCGACGTGTCGGGCAGCACGATCCGGGCCGAACTCAACGGCCGCGAGCGGCAGAATTACCCCGTATCAGATCTGTTCATGCAGCCGGCCGAAATCGTCGCCAAGCTGTCCCAGTCGATGACCCTGGAACCCGGTGACCTGATCGCCTGTGGCACGGGCCCGGGCGCGTTGCCGATGAAACCGGGTGCCACGATCGATATCATCATCGATGGTATTGGGACGCTCCCCAACACATACGACGCGTAAGGCAGAGACCTCGTGGAGTCAGCGGAAATCCAGGTCGATGTCCTGATCATCGGCGCCGGTCCGGCGGGGCTGGCGACGGCCAACTATCTGGGCATGTATGGCGTGAGGGCGCTCGTCGTGGAGCGAAACATGGGCACGGTAGATGAGCCGCGCGCGGTGTCGATCGATGACGAGACGTTGCGCTGCATGCAAACGCTCGGCCTCGACGGGCCGATCACCGCGAACACGTTGCCGGGATACGGCGCGCGATATTACTCGCCGGGCCACAAAGAATTCGCCCGCATCCAGCCAACCACGCGCGAATATGGGCATCCCCGGCGCTCGGGGTTTCGGCAGCCCGAGTTCGAGGCAGAGCTGCGCGCCGGGCTCGCCAGATATCCAACGGTCGACGTGCGGTTCGGGCATCAGTTTGAGGCCCTGGAACAGGACGCTACGGGCGTGACCGCGCAGATCCTCGATCCGGACGGTAACAAACTGACGATCCGCGCCAGTTTCCTGGCGGCGTGTGACGGCGGGCGTTCCACAGTCCGCAAGCTGCTGGGCATCGAGCTTGCAGGGTCGAGTTTCAACGAGCGCTGGCTGGTGATTGACTGCGTGAACGATACCGACGAGACCCCGGCCTCCATTGCCTATTGCGACCACCGCCGCGCGGCGATCACGATACCGGGTCCGGGCCGCACCCGACGCTGGGAGTTCCTCCTGAAGCGCGACGAGGACGATGCCGACCTGCTGGACGACGGGAAGATTCGCGATTTGCTGAGACCCTATATCGGTGACAATGGCGTCGAGATCATCCGCAGGCTCGTCTACACGTTTCATGCGCGGATCGCCGACCGCTGGCGAGTCGGGCGGGTCTTCCTGCTGGGCGATGCGGCTCATCTGACGCCGCCCTATGCCGGGCAGGGCCTCAACAGCGGCCAGCGGGACGCGGCGAATTTCGCGTGGAAGGCCGCCGCCGTGGTGAAGGGGCGTGCCGGATTGACGTTGCTGGATAGCTATGAGACCGAGCGCCGCGACCATGCCTGGTCGCTGATCCGCATGGCGATCCAGATCGGCTGGGTGATGGTGCCGCGGAACTGGTTCCACACCTATGCCCAGATTGCGTTTTTCCGGATCGCCGGAATCATTCCGCCGGTGCGTGACTATTTTGTCGGGATGAAGTTCAAGCCCGTGCCGCGTTTCGAGGATGGATTTCTCTGCGCCGACGATATGACGGCGCGCGACACGCTCGTCGGTCGGATGTTGCCGCAACCGGACGTGGTCGACGGTGGCGGGGCGGCCCGCAAGCTCGACGATGTCCTGGGGCCCGGGTTCGCACTGGTGGCGATCGGGTCATCAGTTGCAGACGACATGGCGTCACTCGACCATCCACTCTGGGCCCGGCTTGACGCAAACCGGGTGACCCTGACCGGGGATGAGCCGGCTGGCGGTCCGAACCTTGTGCGGATCGCCGAGGGTTCGCTGCAGCACCGCTTCGACAAGTATGCAGGCCGCATATTGCTGGTCCGACCGGATCGGTATGTCGCGGCCGCGTTTAGCGCAGCCGAAGCGAGCGAAATCGCCGACCGTCTGACCGAGCTGATGGACTAGGCGTCGACGACGGCGGTCACGTCGATTTCGACCAGCGCCCCTTCGAGCAACAGCGCCGTCACGCCGACACAGGTGCTGGAGGCGGACTTGTCGTCGCCGTAGAAATCCATCATCGCCTTCATGATCGTCGGCCGGTCGCTCGGCTTCAGGTCGACGATGAACACCCGCTGGCGAACGATGTCCGCCGGCGTGGCGTTCACCAGGGCGAGCGACTGGCGGATGGTATCGTAGGTGTAGGCCATCTGTGCACCCAGATCGCCGGGGCCGACAAGCTCTCCCTCGATGGTGCCGGCGACGAGACCCGACAGATGAACCGTCTTGCCGCCTTCGCTGGTGACCAGATTGGTGAAGTGCGGCTTGTTCCAGAGAAATTCCGGGCGAATGCGTTCGATTGTTGCGGCCATCGGGGCCTCCCTTGTGTTTGGCTTTTTTTGGTTTGATTGAGGCACCTAGCCCCAGAGCTTGTCGCTGGCGATTTGTGCGCCCTCGGCCATGGCGCGAAATTTGCCCAGTACCACGCTCGGGAAAACGCCCTTGCGGCCGGCATAGGTCCCGAACCCGCAGTCGCTGCCTGCCAGCACCCGTTCGCGGCCGACGATATCGGCATACAGGCAGATGCGTTGCGCGATCAGCTGCGGATGCTCGACGAAGTTGCTGGTGGAATCGATGACGCCGGGAATGAGCACCTTGTCGTCGGGCAGGCCGGCGTCCTTGATGTCTTCCCATTCATGGGCATGGCGTGGATTGGCGCCCTCGAACAGAATGGCCTGCGGCCGGGCCTTCGCCAGAATCCCGAGGAGCTTCTTCAACGGGATGTCGTGGGTGTGGGGTCCGGGATAATTCAGCCAGCAGATGTGCATCCGCATGGCTTCGGGCGGGATGTCGCTTGTGGCCGCGTTGAGGGCCTCGACGCTCTTCTCCGCGTCCGCCAGAAACTCGGCGTCGTCCATTGCCTGATAGTCGGTGTGGCGCGCGCCGGCGAGATCGGGACAGTCGAGCTGGAGGACGATGCCGGCCTCGTGGATCGCGTTATATTCCGGGCGCAGCCCCTCGATCAGCGCCTCGCGATAGGCGTCACGGTCCGGGTAGTGCCGGTTGGGCACATAGGTGGACAGGCAGCCCGGCGAGACCGTGTTCATGAACATATCAGTCGATGGCGCCGCCGCGGCGGCAGCCTTGAGGTTCGCGATGTCGCGATCCAGCGGGCCATGGTCGGCATAGGACACCGGGCCCTCGCACACCGTCGCCGTCATGAGTTCGGTGCCGCCCTTGCCGAACGCTTCCAGCATCTCGGGGAAATCATTGAAGTCCGCAGGCGCCGGCCGGCCCACCACGCCGGTGCCGTCGGTCGCCTCCAGCCCGGCCAGCCGATGCCGGGCATAGACGTGATACGAAATCTTGCTCATCTCGCCGTCGCTCACGACATCGATTCCGGCCTCCACCTGGCCGGCCACGACGTCCTTGACCGCCTCGGCCGTGCGGGCATGCAGCGCGGCTCCGTCAACGGGCTCACCGCGGTCTTCCTGGCGCAGGAGTTCGAGCAGGTCCTCGGGGCGCGGCAGGCTCCCCACATGGGTGGTGAGAATTCGGTCGGTGCTGATCTTCATCGGGGAATTCCTCATTTTCTCGCTCGGAACGGCGAGGTTGAGGGAGTGTCGCGGTATCGGCGCACCCGTGCAAGTGAACGCTGTGCCTGGCACCGGTATTTGGTGCGCGACCGGGCCAGCCTGGTGGCCTCAGGCCTGTCGTAGTCCGCCGCCCGGCTATTTCGACTTGTTGTAAACGTCGAACGTGTTGCTCATGTACCAGCCGAACCATTCCCGGTAGGTCTGGACGGGGTATTTGGGTGATGTGCCCGGCGTGACGCATGTCGCCAGCGTTTCGTTGCGGGCCTCGAAGTCCGGATTGACGAAGACCGGAATGGCGTAGCGGTCGTTTTCCAGCGGCGGCACCACCCGATGTGTGGTGGCCTTGAAGCGGTCATTCGTCCAGCGGGTCGCGAACTGGCCGAGATTCACTACCATCGCGTCGTCCGGCATCTCCGGCCAGAACCAGTTACCGTCCTCGTCCAGGACCTGCAGGCCTTCCTCTTTCGCCGGCGGCAGGAAGGTCATGAAGCCGGTGTCGCGATGGGCGTGGATGCCCATTTCGGCATCCTGATGTTCCGGCAGGGGCGGGTAAGTAGCGTTCCGGAAATAGGTATAGGGCGTCTCGAAGTGCGGCGCGAAATAGTCTGCCGGCAGTTCAAGCGAAAGAGCCCAGATGGGCAGCAGCTGCTTGCCCAGTTCCGTCACTGTGTCCATGTAGGCGAGCGTCGTTTCCCGAAACCCGGGTGCGGCGTCTTCGGGCAGCCACAGGTTGGGCCCGTAGAACTGAGTGCCGGCGGCGGCCAACGGGTTATCGTCCGGATATACCGTGGCGGTGAAGAAAGCCTGCGAGATCGAGGGCTTGCGGTTGTCCTCCATCTCGCCTTCTTCGAGATGATCGGTTCGGATGCCCATATAGCCGCGGTGGTCGGTGTTCAGCGGGATGGTCTGTTTTAGATCTTCCGGCAGGTCGTGAAATTGTTTGGAGGCAGCGAACATGCCGTCGACCTGCGCCTGGGGGACGCCGTGATTGACGATGCACATGAAGCCGATCTTCTCCCACACGTCGCGCCACTGATCGGCAAGCCGTGCAGGAGCATCGGGATCACCGGCGATGACGTCGCCGACGTCGATAACCGGCAGTTCGCGGCGGGGCACATCGCGGGCAGCGTGGCTGGCCTCGGACTGGGTGATGATGTTCATGGTGCTCTCCTCCAGGGGGCACCAGGCGTGCCCGTGTCGGTGATCCCACGAGTCTATGATCAGATATCGAGGGAGTCCACGCTGTGTTGTGGCACCCCGGACCTGTTGGCGCGGTGTGCGCTAGTCGACGCGGACCAACAGCTTGCCGTTGTTCTTGCCCTCGTAGAGCATCTTGATCGCCTCGGGCGCCGCATCCGCGCCCTCAAGGATGTGCTCATTGCGGGCAAGTTTGCCCTCGCGCACCCATGATGCAAGCTGTGCGATTGCCTCGCCGTAGCGCGGCTTGTAGTCGAAAATCACGAACCCCCGCATGCGCGCACGTGCGACCATCAGCTGGCGATGTACGCGCGGGCCGACGGGCAACGGGTCCCAGTTGGTGATGGCGACGGTGCCGCAAATCGCGATCCGCGCGCCCTGTGCGAGCTGGGTCATCACCGTATCCGTGATGGGACCGCTTGTGTTGTCGAAGTAGCAATCAACCCCGTCCGGGCAGGCCGCCTTGAGGGCGTCGGACATATTGTCGTCGCGATAATTGATCGCCGCGTCGAAGCCCAGTTTATCGATGCAGAGTGCGGCTTTTTCCGCGCTGCCGGTAAAGCCGACCGTGCGACAGCCCTTGATCTGGGCAATCTGACCGACCGCAGAGCCCACCGCGCCGGCGGCCGCGGATACGACGACTGTGTCGCCGGATTGCGGTGCACAAACATCAGTGAACCCGAAATAGGCCGTCACACCGTTCAGCCCCAGCACGCCCAGCGCGAGTGACGACGGCAAATCGTCCTCCTCGACCTTGCGGTCGACATCACTGCCGTCGCTCACCGCATAGCGTTGCCAGCCGAACATGCCGGATACGACATCGCCCTCCGCGTAGTCGCCATGCCGGCTCGCCTCGACGGTCCCGACGGCAAAGGAGCGCATCACTGCCCCGATCTCGACCGGCGGGATATAGTTCGGCGCGTCATTGGCCCAGCCGCGCATGGCCGGGTCGACCGACCGGTATTCGGTCTTGATGAGGAATTCACCGTCACCGATATCCGGCACGTCGGCATCCTCAACCGTGAAATGCGACGCCTCTGGTACGCCCTTTGGTCGGCTCGACAAAAGCACACGCCGGTTTACGAGATTCGAGCTCATGTCACATTTTCCTTCTCAAAAGGTGAGGTTGCCAAGTCGGCAGCCGAAAGTGCTAGGCATTGACCGTCAGCATGATGCGGCCGAAATGCTTGTTTGCGGCGGCGCGCGCCAGTGCGGCGGGCGCTTCTGAAATATCGAAGGTGCTGTCGATCGGCATTTTGAATTTGCCGGCGTCGAGCGCATCCCACAAATCCGCGCGTGCGCGTCGGAATACCTCGGCATGCTCTTCCAGCGAGCGCGTGCGGCCGGTGGTGCCGATATAGGTCAGGCGCCGTTCGGCATGCATGTTGAAATCGAACTCCGCGACTTCGCCGCCGAGCCGGCCGACATTGATAATGCGCCCGTGGACCTTCGTCGCCGCCATGTTCTGATTGGCGGCATAGCCGGAGATCTGGTCGATGATCAGATCGACGCCCTTGCCGTCTGTCGCCTCAAGCACCTGATCGACCCAAGCCGGGTCGCTCGAATCCAGCGCCATGTCGGCACCGAACTCGGTGAGCCGCGCGCGGCGTTCGTCATTGGTCGAAGTGCCAATCACCAGGCTGGCGCCCAGATGTTTGCCGAACTGCATGCCCATGATGCCGACGCCGGTGCTGCCGCCCTGAATCAGGATTGATTGGCCGGATTTGAATTCGCCGTTGGTGACGATGGCGTCATGCATCGTCAGGAAGGCCGAGGAAATCGTGCCGCCCTGGATGAGATCCATATGGTCGGGGACGGGGAGCGTCCGGCGGTAATCCGAGACCGCATACTCGGCCCAGCCCCCCGCGCCGACGCCCATCACCCGGTCGCCGACCGTGATGCCGCTGGTCTCCGCACCCACTTCGACGACTTCCCCGCAGAAGGCCGCGCCCATGACCTTGGCCGCGCCGCCAACATGGCCGTAATTCTTGCCCTGGGTGGTCAGCAGATCCGAGCGGTTCACGCTGCAGCTCGCGACCTTGATGATAACCTGGGTCGGCTTCATCTCGGGACGGTCGACCTGGGCGATATCAACGCCGTTTTCGGTGAGCACGACGGCCTGCATTTGGTTGTCGGACATGGTTTGCCTCTCCTCCGGTGTCACGTGAATTCACGGGGCACACAATTGCGTTCGATGAGTATATCTGTTCCGAACGGAAACTCTGTTCGCCGGTTTGGCGATAGAGTGACAGGATACATTTGCTGCTGGCAAACGAGATATCTTGAGAACTCACACAAGGTAATTTAATCTGACCTCCTTATGTATGAACTCCCGCCGCTCAATGGATAGCGCGCCTTCGAGGCCGCCGCACGGAACCTCAGCTTTGCAAAAGCCGCAGAGGAACTGCACGTCACGCCGGCGGCGGTGAGCTATCAGATCCGTGCGCTCGAAACCAAGCTTGGGGTGAAGTTATTCCGGCGGCTGAACCGCGCGGTTGTTCTGACGGACGCCGGTGCAAAGATATTCCCCGGGGTTCGCAGCAGTTTCGAAGGGTTGCACCGCGCGGTCGCGCGGGCCGGGACATCCGCAATGTCGGATCGCGTCGTGACGGCAACGATTTCCCCGCATTTCGCCGCGAAATGGCTGGTGCCGCGCCTGACAGGGTTCATCGAGCGTCACCCGGATATCGACTTGCGCATCGCCGCGAGCAACACGGTCGTCGATCTGGATACGGACAGGGCCGATGTCGCGATCCGTTACAATCTCGGCAACAATGCCGGGTTCGTTGCGGAGAAGCTGATGGACGAGGCGGTGACACCCATGTGCACCCCTGAACTGCTGGGCGGCCCGCACCCAATTCGCACACCGGCCGACCTGCGCCACCACACGCTGATTCACGATGACACCCTGTCGCGGCACTGGCCTGACGTGCCTGCCTGGTCGAAATGGTTATCGCTTGCTGGCGAGCCCGAGCGCGACGCGAGCGCGGGGCTGCACTTCGACCATGCCGATCACTGTATGGACGCCGCCCTGCAAGGGTCGGGAATCATACTGGGGCGGCGTGCAATGGCGAGCCGCGATATTGAGCTGGGTCGCCTGGTCGCACCGTTCGATCTGCACCTGCCATTCGAGGGCGGCATGTACAGCGTGACAACGGAAGAAAAGGCGACCAACCCGGACGTGGCGGCGTTCCGCGACTGGCTGCGCGAAGAGGCGGCTGCCATGCGGACGGGCCTGCCGCCGGAGGCGTAAGCGCAAGTCTCAGGTCAGGCGGTAGAATGTTTCGGCAGTGTCGTGGAAGAACGCCCGCTGTTCCGCTGCCGTACGATCCGCCAGCGCGGCCCGGCACAAGGCCACCACCTTGTCGTAAGTGAGCATCAGCTTCTCGACGGGGAAATTACTCCCGAAGAAACAGCGCTCGGCGCCGAACATGTCGATCAGCGCGTTGTATTGCCGCGACACCGCGGCGAGCGGCCGGGGCGTTTCCCAGTTGATGACATTCGGGCCGGAGCACTTCACCGACAGGTTTTCGAATTTGGCCAACGGCTCGATCGCCCGCCGCCAGTCGTCGAATGTTTCGTCGTCATCGCCCGTCAGCAGGCCGCCATGGACCAGGCAGAAGCGCAGGCCCGGGTGGCCGGCGACGAGCTCGGCGAAGATGTCGAACTGGTTGGCGAAGCCCTGGAGTTCAAAATGCACATCGCGAGCCTCGAGGGCCTTCAGCCCGCGCCTGAATTCGGGCGACATACAGAAATCCGGCCGGTCGACAACCTGCCAGACCGACTTGTCGGGATGCCAGGCGACCACATGGCGAATGCCCCTGAAATTGGGAAAAGCGAGATGCCCGTCCAGTACCTCGCCGATGTCGTCGCCCGCGATGTTGGCATGGCCGACGATCCCGTGGGGAAAGCCGTGTTCGTCGGCGACCCCTTGCAACCACCGTGTCTCGCCCACATGGTCCGGCGGGTTGTGATGCGCCTGTTCGTGGACCGACTTGACCACATTGTTGTCGCCGAAATCGGCCAGCAAATCGTCGATCAGATAGTCCTGGCGCAGCAACTCATACTCGGGACCGAAGATCTTCGGGGAGGGGGGCGCCGTCAGCCACGGATAGTTTGCCACCACCCAGATGTGGTGGTGGGTGTCGATGATCGGGCCGTCATACACCGGCCGCGCTCCCGTGCGGTTTGCCTACCAGCCCGCCAGTTCTAGATTTTCGGGCCCGGGCTCGATCTCGCCCGCATGGATGCGCCGGCTAAGCTCCGTGATACCCGCGCAAACCGGCGCAGGCCGGCCCATCCGCGCGCACTCCTCGGCAACCAGTCCCTGGATCATCTCGGTCTCGCAGAGGCGGCCCTTCATGTGATCCTGCAGGGTCGTATTGACCGGCCCCGGCCCGATGTCTTCCAGGATTTTGTCGAGCAGGGTCTCAAGCAAATTGTTGGTGTTGGTGACATCCTCCGGTTTCAGGCCGAAGACCGGAACGATCTTGTAATCGAGATTCTGGCCGACGGCCAACGCCTCTTCGCCGGCCTGCAGGAACCATTTGCGCGCGCGTTGTTCATATTCGGAGCCGTTGCCTTTGAGTACCTGTTCGGGGGTGCCGCCGAGGACGGCCATGGAGCCCATGATCATGGCGTTGACGATCAGTTTCACCCATTTCGCCGACAGAATATCGTCGATCACTTCGACGGTGCCGGTGTGGGCGCAGAGCTCGGCAATCAGGTCGACATGACGCGCCTGGGAGGGGTCGAATGCGCCGACACCGAACCATGTGTGGTCCTTGCTGGTGCTGCGGCGGACCTCGCCGGGGTCGAACAATTGGGACGCGAGCTCGACAACGCAGCCCAGCGTGCGCTCGATGCCGACGACTTCGGCAATCATCTCCGCGGTCATGGCGTTCTGGAC
Source organism: Alphaproteobacteria bacterium (assembly GCA_965205535.1). GTDB lineage: Bacteria > Pseudomonadota > Alphaproteobacteria > UBA6615 > UBA6615 > UBA8079. The sequence goes on from CBDBHH010000005.1 coordinate 2,145,122, forward strand.
GCCGACGACCACACCGTCTTCGGCGACGTAGGGCTCGATGAGATGGGTCAGCCAGGTCGTGTCATAGGCCTTCGAGACCAGCAGCACGACGTCGAACTTCTCGGTGAAGGTGCAAACGTCGCTGAGATGGAATGCATTGACCGGAATATTCGTCTCGTCTTCCTTGTCTTTGATCGTCAGCCCGTTGGCGCGCAACGCCTCCACATGTTCTGCCCACATGTCGATCATGGTGACGTCGAGGCCCGCGCCGATCAGGTCGCTCGCGATAACGCTGCCATTCGCGCCGGTGCCGAGTATTGCGATCTTCTTGTCCATGTTCCCACCCTTGTTTTCCACCCTTTGTTTCACAGGGCTTGGTCACGTTACCGCGCGGCAGCGTGAAAATACATCATCACGATACGGAGGTTGCAGGCCGCACGAACTAGCGATCCCAACCCCACCAGGCGCAAACGGCATCACCCATCACCAGGCGCTGATCGTCTGCATCGAGCCACGGCATTTCGTCGGTGAACATCTCGATACATTTGCGCCAGGAGCAGGGCATCTTGGTGATATCCGTACCCCAGAATGTGCGGTCCGGCCCGAATGCATCGAATATCTGACGGACATAATCCTGCATGATCGGGAAGGGGTAGCGCTCGCTGGAATAGCTGGGCGCGCCGGTCGCCTTGACCGCAACATTCGGGTGTTTCGCCAGGGCCAGGAGCGCCGGCATGTGAGCCATCGCCTCGTGATCTTTCAGGGGCGTGAGGCCGCCACGGCCGCCCAAATGGTCGATCGTGAGCCGCAATCCTGGATGGCGTTCGGCCACGTCGCTGATCACGTCCATGGAATCGGTCGCCATCAATGTGATGGGGATTCCTGCTTCTTCCGCGCCCTGCCACAGCCAGGCGAGTTCGCCGTCGCGCAGCCATTGGCGCTCCCGCTCACCGATCAGGATATATCGCAGACCGAGCAGGCCCGGCTGATCGCGCAGGTTGGCGAGTTGGTCTCGCGAGGCAGGGTCATCGAGGGGCAGTTCGCCGAGCATCGCGAACCGGTCGGGATATGCCGCCACGGCGTTTGCGGCGACCTGAAAACATTCGTGATCCCAGTGCACCAGGTGGATGACGGCGGCGTCCACGCCGGCCTCATCCATCAAGGCGATCGCTTCCTCCGCCGGAAACGACGTCACTTGCCGATGGGACATGTTGCTGGGCAGGCCGTTGTTCCACAGATGTATCTGTGCATCGACGATCGGCATTCTGGGGGCGCTCCGGCTGGCTTTGAGGCTTGAAACCGGTGTTATGGAGCCTGTTCCTCGATGCGAATGTCAATTCTATCCCGTACGCGATCGGACCTTCGATAGACAGCCTCTCCGGCGCTCCCTAGACTTCTTCGGCGGTCTGCGCGCGTTTGTACGTGTCGTGTGACTAGGGGAAGTCAACAAATGCGAGGAGGCTGTCATGGAAGTGCTGAGTAACATCGTTAGCGAAATAAACGGCGTCGTCTGGGGCCCGCTGATGCTCGCCCTGATTTTGGGTGTCGGCCTGTACCTGCAGATCGGACTGCGGTTCATGCCGATTATCAAGCTGGTGCAGGGCTTCAAGCTTCTGTGGGGTGGCCGCGAGAAGGGCGGTGACGGCGAAATCAGCCCGTTCAATGCGCTGATGACGTCGCTGTCAGCCACGATCGGTACCGGTAATATTGCCGGTGTCGCGACGGCCGTGTTCCTTGGTGGTCCCGGCGCGTTGTTCTGGATGTGGATGACCGCGCTGGTCGGCATGGCAACCAAATACGCCGAAGCGGTCTGCGCTGTGCGCTATCGCGAAGTCGACGAGCTGGGCAACCATGTCGGCGGGCCGATGTATTACATCAAGAACGGTCTCTCCAGCCGCTGGTTCTGGCTCGCGCCGACATTTGCGCTATTCGGCGCGATCGCCGGGTTCGGCATCGGCAACACTGTCCAGGCGAACTCCGTCGCCAGTGTCGTCAACGATACGTTTGGCATTGCGCCGCTTCTCACGGGTCTTGTCCTGCTGGGCCTCACCGCCGCCGTAATTCTGGGCGGTATCCAGCGTATCGGCGCGGTTGCCGGCAAGCTGGTGCCCTTCATGGCCACGGCTTACATTTTGTGTGGCGCCATTGTGTTGATCATCAACATCACCGAGATTCCGGCCGCGATCGCACTCGTCGTGCAACACGCATTTACCCCGGCCGCAGCCGAAGGCGGTTTCGCGGGCGCGGCGGTGTGGGCCGCAATCCGGTTCGGTGTCGCGCGCGGTGTGTTCTCGAACGAAGCCGGCCTGGGTTCGGCGCCGATCGCTCACGCGGCGGCGGCGACCAAGGGTCCTGTGAACCAGGGCCTGATCGCCATGTTGGGAACGTTCATCGATACGCTGATCGTCTGCTCGATCACCGGTCTGGCGATCATCACCACCGGTGTATGGACAAGCGGCAAAACGGGCGCGGCACTCACATCCGCAGCGTTTGAGGTCTCATTGCCAGGGGTCGGCGGGATCATGGTCGCCGTGGTTCTGGCGATCTTCGCGTTCACGACGATCCTGGGCTGGAGCTTCTACAGCGAGAAGTGCGTGACGTTCTTCTTTGGCGTCAAAGCAATCATCCCGTTCAGAATTCTGTGGTGTGTCGCCGTACCAATTGGCGCGACGGCCGACCTGGGATTCATCTGGCTGTTGGCCGATACGTTGAATGCCCTGATGGCGTTGCCGAACCTGATTGCGCTGGCGCTATTGAGCCCGATTGTGTTCAAGCTCACGAAGGACTTCTTCGCCAACGGGATGCAGGAAACGCCCATTCCGAAGGAGAGCGGCGAAGAGTCGTAGCCTGCCATTCCAACGGAACCAGTTTGATGTTCCCCCTCCCGACGTAGCGGGAGGGGGAACCCTTCGAGCGGAAGGACGAGGATATGTATAAGAAAATATTGCTGCCGATTGATCACACCGACGCGAACTCATGGGAAAAGGCGTTGCCGCTGGCGCGCGAGGAGGCGGCGCATCACGGGGCCGAGCTCCAGGTGGTAACCGTGATTCCCGAGATACTGAAACTGCCGAACCTGCCGGACAATTACGGCGACGGTGCCGCGGATTTCGTGAAGGAAGAAATCACCAAGCTGGTCCAGGCTTCGGGTGATGCGCTGCCGGTGACGGTTCTCCAGGGCAGCGTCTATCGCGAGATTCTCAAGGAAGCCCATGCGCAGGATATAGACCTGATCATCATGGCTTCGGCCAAGGGCGACTTTCCCGACTATGTGCTCGGACCGAATGTTTCGCGCGTCGTACGCCACGCCAATTGCTCGGTTCACGTCGTCCGGCTTTGATTTCGAAACCGGCTCGTTGCTGGTGAATGGCGAAATTCGGGAATATCACTCCGCCGCAACAGGAACTTGGACCAACCCAAAGATTTCGCTTGGAGAAGCCAAAGGGCGGAAATTCGGGTGTGCCGGCAGTTGAGATAACTGGTACTTCGGAGTTCTCGGTGTCGGACATCGATGCACCTGAAGGAAACCCGGTTGGAAGGCCACCTCAAGCCAGACATGCGGCCATTATTTTTCTTCGGGGGGTGCTATCGAGCGGGCGCAAAAGGGCTAAGGATGTCCAAGACCAAGCGGCCGACAACGGAATTTCACGCGAGACACTTAACCGCGCGAAAGACGACCTGAAGGTCAGTGTTAAGAAGCAGGGCCGATACTGGTACTGGGCGCTGAGCGAGGCCGCGATCTGAATTCAACATTGTCAAAATTGGTGTAAGGGGGAGTTTTGACGATGTTGATATTTGGTCGCTGGAAGTGACTGAGCACCGCACTAGGCCGTCCTCAGGTCGCCCCTGAGAGCCCTCTGGACGTTGCGCCGGAGGTGTTCCAGGGTCGGTGCTCCAACGTCGCTGTGCCGCCGATTTTGACGCCTTGGGCCTACGGCAAAAATATCGGGTTGCCGTTCGAGGCGCCCTCCCCGATCACGATAGCAACGGATTCTATTTCATGGCCGAATATCATCAACACTTGACGATAGAAGCTGAGGAAGCGGTCATTTACCTGATCACGAACTATGACGGCAAAAAGGGCCTAGGGCGTTTCTATATCGGTCTCCGTGAATTCCAAGGAGGACCGCCGCCATTCGAATACACCTACGACTACGGTGCTCATAATGCAGAGTGGCAGGATGACTTCTCGGATGAACAGCGGGTCCAGCATGTTCTAGACCATGCGCTAGAGGCAATCGTTGTTCATCGGTGCGATCTGGTCCAGGTCGTTCGTGAGGTTTGCAAGGTTCGTCAGGTCCATAACTACACTGAAGACTCTATCTCTCTCAGACGAACCTTCTCTAATGTACTTATAGGGACCGCGAACGAAGACTGGTCGCCAAGCTCTAGTAAGGATTGATCCCAAGGAAAACGGGTATCTTCAAAGTAGATGGTTTGGGTACCCTTTCCGATATTGGACTCATGGGCTGGGACAGATCAGTATTGCCGCGATGCCATGGGTTTGAGATCGACGCTTAAGTTGCGGAGAGTATGGGGCAAGAACTGAGATGCATGAGAGTTTCTTCGAACAACCGATCCTCAATTCTCCCTATAGCGAGCCCTCACGCCATCATGATCTGGATGAAGACGGACAACCAACCGATCAACCCCCCAATGTTGGCCGGCGGCCATTCTCACGTCTGTCACCAGTACCAAAGCCAAAGAAACGGCGGTCAAAGAATACCAATGATGGCCAGCAGGATTTAGCACTCTACGCTGACGATGGAATTTCCACAGTCGAGCAAGAGTACAATCAGACGCAGGTCATTAATAACATTCGAGATCACCTGAAACTCTGGCGTGCCATGACCAATCCTCAGGATTGGGGCGTGACGCCGGCAACTGCGCGGTTGCTCTCCCACTGGCGCACGCACGAGTTTCAGGGGATCAGGCCGTTCTTCTGCCAAATAGAGGCCGTCGAGACGATTATCTGGCTGACCGAAGTCGCGAAACGTCAGCAAGTACACCGAAGCTTCTGGCGCCATATTGAAAATGCAAACGCGGGGGCAAACCCCGAACTCATTCGACTTGCGATGAAAATGGCGACAGGCGCGGGTAAGACAACCGTCATGGCCATGCTGATTGCGTGGCAATCTGTGAATGCGGTTCGGTCGCCAAACAGCAAGCTATTTACCCGGGGCTTCCTTGTCGTCACGCCGGGCATCACAATCAAAGACCGATTGCGCGTCCTGCAACCCAGTGACCCTAACAGCTACTACGAAAGCCGAGAACTTGTTCCAGCGGATATGCTGCAAGACTTGGGCAAGGCCAAGATTGTCATCACGAACTACCACGCGTTCCAGCTTCGCGAAAAGCTGGAAGCAAACAAGGTGACCCGATCAGTGCTGCAGGGACGGCATGAGCCGATCCAGAGCAAAGAGACTGAAGGGGAGATGGTGCGTCGGGTAGCTGACGAATTGATGGGCATGAAAAACATCGTCGTCATCAATGACGAAGCGCATCATTGCTATCGCGAGAAACCAGACGCTGAGGATGAGAAGCTAACAGGCGACGAAAAGAAGGAAGCTGAAGAGAACAACAAAGCCGCTCGTCTCTGGATAAACGGCATCGAGGCATTCAAACGGAAGCTTGGTGTCGGTGCCGTCTATGATCTATCGGCAACACCTTTCTTCCTGGCTGGCTCCGGCTGGGCTGAAGGAACGCTATTCCCTTGGACTGTAAGTGACTTTTCGCTCATGGATGCGATCGAATGTGGGATCGTGAAGCTTCCGCGCATCCCGGTGGATGACAACATCCCCGGTGAAGATATGCCTATCTTCCGGAATTTGTGGGACCACATCGGCAAGAAAATGCCTAAGAAAGGAGGCCTGACTGTCAACCCACGAACGGCGCTCCCTGACCAGCTTCAAACAGCGCTTCAGTCTCTCTATGGACACTATGAAAAGGTCAACGCCGAGTGGGACCGAGAGGGTATTGAAATTCCGCCGGTCTTCATCGTGGTTTGCAATAACACCACAACATCCAAGCTTGTTTACGAATGGATTTCTGGCTGGCAACGTCCGAACGAAGACGACGAGCCAGTGACCGAACACCGTGGTCATCTTTCGTTGTTCAGCAACTTCGACCAGTACGACGAACCTTTGGCTAAACCGAACACGTTGCTGATCGACAGCCAACAGATAGAGAGCGGTGAGCTCGACAAGAACTTCCGCGAAATGGCTGCAGCGGAGATTGAGACGTTCAAGCGTGAGCGCAAGCAACGCGGCGAGTATGGCGATATTGCCGATGCTGAACTGCTCCGCGAGGTCATGAACACGGTCGGTAAGAAGGACCGGCTGGGAGAGAAAATTCGCTGTGTCGTCTCGGTCTCGATGCTGACGGAAGGTTGGGATACGAATACAGTCACGCACATCCTGGGTGTTCGCGCTTTTGGAACGCAGCTTCTCTGCGAGCAGGTTGTTGGCCGGGGGTTGCGTCGGCTTAGTTATGACCCGGTCAATCCATCTGATCCGCCCGATCAATGGATGTTCGCGAGCGAATACGCGGACATTCTGGGCATTCCTTTCAATTTCACAGCCAAGCCCGTTGTCGCGCCCCCAACGGCCCCAAAGAAAACAACCCACATCAAGGCGCTGAAGGAACGCGAAGCGCTTGAGATCAGATTTCCACGCGTGATTGGCTACCGTGTCGATCTTCCGGAAGAGCGGCTGTCCGCAGAGTTCACGGAGACGTCGTCCTACGTGATCGACCATGAAAAGGTCGGCGCGAGCCAAACTGACATGTCGGGGATCGTCGGCGAGGGCCATACGCTCTCCCTAAAGGACGCACAAAATCTCCGTCCAAGTACGATTGCGATGAACCTCGCAAAGGATGTGCTGAACCGACATTTCGTCGATGAGGATGGCGAGCCGAAATATCATCTGTTTGGCCAGATCAAAGGCATCTGTCGTCGGTGGATAGACGAAGGGTATCTGAAATGCCCCGGCGACACAGAACCATGGATGCTGAGTTTCTATCCCGAGATAGCATCGCAGGCCTGCGAGAAGATCGTCACCGCCATCGTCCGTGCTCGAGGAGATGAGCAGAAGGTCAAAGCCGTTATCGACCCTTACAATCCTGAAGGATCCTCCAGGCACGTCAGTTTCACGACGACGAAAGATGTGCGTGAGACTGACTCGCGCCGTTGTCATGTGAACTACGTGGTAAGCGACAGTGATTGGGAAGCAGAGTTCGCACGCTGTGCTGAAAACGATGACCGCGTGGTGTCCTATATCAAAAATCAGGGACTTGGCTTCACTGTCCCTTACAGGGACGGTGACCTGCCCCGTGAGTATGTTCCCGACTTCATCGTTCGCGTTGATGACGGGCGCGGGCCGGACGATCCATTAAACATCATTATTGAGATCAAGGGTTTCAAGAACGAGCAAGTGAAGCTGAAAAAGGAGACGATGACCGACAAATGGGTGCCAGGTGTGAATGAGCTTGGTGCTTACGGACGATGGGCTTTTGATCAGTTCGAGAGTGTGTATGAAATCGAACGCGAGTTTCGCGAGCTGATTGATCGTGCCTCTAGCAATTCTGCGGCGATGTACCTTGCCTCTCGCGGGGGACAGGAACCGGAGCTGGAAGCGCCCAGGCGACGGAGGCCAGCATCTAGATGAAAGTGCTGGTTGATACTTCGATATGGGTTGATCACCTGAACAATGATGACCCCAACCTCCGAACGCTTCTCAAGAACGGGAGTGTGGTTACACATGAGATGATCGTCGGTGAAATAGCCTGCGGAAGCCTGAAACAACGATCTAAGACCTTGGTTTCGATGGATGCGATTTCGGCCGTTCCGATAATGAGCTCCGAGCACGTCCGACAATTTGTCGAAGACCATAACTTATTCTCAAAAGGAATTGGCTGGGTCGATCTTCATTTATTGAGTGCGGCTGTTGAGGCTGGCGTTTTGGTTTGGACCAAAGATGCAAAGCTTGCTGATGCCGCGAAGCTTGTGGGTTGCCACTTCGAACTTGTGGCCAATTAGAGGTAGTTGAGATGGCGAAACGAGGGAAGAAAAGAGGGCCCAAACAGGTTGAGACGCTGACCCACGATGCAGCGAGCCGAAAGAACATACCGACGGCAGAGCTGCAATCGACGGCGGAGCGAATGGAAGAAGCCAATCCGTTCGAGCCTGTTGTGTATCAACGAACCAATCCACTTGCGGAAGGTGAAACCAGAGATCGTGACGGCGACCTAGACCCCCAACTCATATGGCAAGGGACTGAACTACAGCTGACGAAAGATCAAATCGAGATACTTAAGCAAGGCGGAAAAGTCGAACTCGGTGATGCGCAATTAGTATGGCGTGGAAAAGACCAGCAGGACTGGTCAGACCTCGTTGTTCATGCGCCGCCCATCTACGTCCAAGAAAAAGTTCATCCCAAGGTTCTCATCGAAGAACTGAGACGCCAAACAAAGGAGCGCCGGGACGCGGAGAGCGACGCGCATGACATGTTCGACTTGTTAGGGGATTTCAACGGCATCGATCCCGAAGCAAAGACCGAATTCTACCAGCATGATCAGAACTGGCAAAACCGAATGATCTTGGGGGATGGTCTCCAAGTTATGGCAAGCTTAGCCGAACGGGAAAACCTCAGGGGCAAAGTCCGCTGCATCTATTTTGATCCGCCCTACGGCATCAAGTTCAATTCGAATTGGCAGGTCTCGACCCGCAACCGGGACGTCGATGACGGGAAAATGGATCAAGTCACGCGCGAGCCAGAACAGGTAAAGGCCTTCCGGGATACCTGGAAGGATGAGGTCCATAGCTATTTGACCTACCTCAGGGACCGTCTGACGACGATGAGAGATTTGCTGACTGAGGATGGGTCAATATTCGTTCAAATTGGCGATGAAAATGTTCATCGTGTACGCGCGTTACTAGATGAGGTTTTTGGCGAGAAAAACTTTCTCAGTCTGATATCGATCCAAACAACGTCTGGTTTCCAAGCAGAGTTTTTGGGGAATATGTCGGACTTCGTAATTTGGTATGCCAGAAGAAAAGAGAGCTGCCGGACGCATACCCCTTTTTATCGAAAAACATTCGAACTCGGACAGGGTAATGCACGCTGGTTAATGTTTGACGATTTCACCTACCGAGGAGTGACTGCGGCAGAAAAACGAGGTGAAGTTTCAATTCCTCCGAACTCAACCCCGTACAAACCAGACACCCTGATTTCTCAAGGCCGAGCAAAAGAAAAACAGCCGTTCAAGTTCCAAGGCAAAACCTATGAGACTTGGCACAAGAACTCACATTGGAAAGCCAATTATCCGGCTGGGATGGAACGGCTTGCGAAAGCTGGAAGAATTCACGTCGCCGAAAATTCAATTCAATACGTGAGATACCACACCGACTTTGATGTCGCCGTGCATGGAAACATCTGGTCCGATACTGGGACCGGAAACTTTACTGATAACAAAATTTATGTTGTCCAAACCAATACCAAGGTTGTGGAGAGATGCATACAAATGGCTACGGACCCGGGTGATATCGTTTTAGATCCCACCTGCGGCTCCGGTACAACGGCGGTAGTTGCGGAGCAATGGGGACGCAGATGGATCACAATTGATACATCTCGCGTTGCGTTGGCACTGGCTAGATCGCGGATAATGAGTGCGAGGTATCCATATTATTACCTCGCTGATAGCCCTGAAGGATTGGAGAAAGAAACCGATATTACCGGCTTGCCGCAGCCAGAAACGAAGACGCAATGCGATATTCGGCAAGGCTTCGTGTATGAGCGAGAACCACATATCATGCTCAAAACGATCGCCAACGATGCCGGGATTGATGTGATTTGGGAACACTGGCAGGAGACACTTGAACCCCTTCGGGCTGAGCTCAATGAGGCGCTTGGCGCGTCTTGGGAAGAATGGGATGTCCCAGGAGAAGCCAGCGATGATTGGTCCGAGAATGTTAAAAATATTCATGCCGCTTGGTGGAATGGGCGCCGCCAACGACAACAGGAAATTGACAGATCTATCGCTCATAAGGCCGACGTGGAGATGTTGTACGACCGTCCCTTAGAGGATAATTCGAAGGTGCGTGTCGCTGGACCATTCACCGTAGAAAGTTTGTCCCCTCATCGAGTTATTCCCGCCGACCAGAGTGAACTTATCCGTGACCCCGAAGGAACCGAAGGGCAACTGCGTCGAAAGGAAACTTCGGCACAAGATTTTGCGACGATGGTGCTTGAAAACATGAAGTCCGCAGGTGTTCATCAGTCGGACAAGCAAGATCGTATCGAGTTTACAGCGGTGGAAGGTTGGCCGGGAGACTACATCGCGGCAAATGGCAGTTATGAACAAGACGGTGCGCCGAAGAAGGCCGCGATTTTCATCGGCCCTGAGTTTGGTTCAATCACTCGATCCGACATTATGGCGGCGGCGCGCGAAGCCAACGAGGCTCGTTTCGATTTGCTAATCGCTTGCGGCTTCAACTTTGATGCTCATTCATCAGAGATAACGAAGCTAGGTCCTCTGCCGATCCTCAAGGCCAAGATGAACCCCGACCTGCATATGGCAGATGATCTCAAGAATACGGGGGCCGGCAATCTGTTCGTGGTTTTTGGCGAACCGGATATCGAATGGGGTTTCGATGACGACGGCAACATCACGGTCGAAGTTTTAGGCATTGATGTCTTTGACCCCAAGACCGGGGAAGTGCGCGCGTCCGGCAAGGATGACATCGCGGCGTGGTTTATCGATACGGACTACAACGAAGAGAGCTTCTTCGTCCGCCATGCCTACTTCATGGGTGCGAACGATCCCTATAAGTCTCTCAAGACCAGCCTGAAGGCTGAGATCGATGAGGAAGCCTGGGCGACACTTTACCGCGACACATCACGTCCCTTTGAACGTCCCTCCACGGGCCGCTTTGCAGTCAAAGTCATCAATCACTTTGGTGACGAAGTGATGAAGGTTTTCGGGGTTTAGGACATCTAGAAATGTTCAATTTGTTGATAAGCGGTAACGAGGACGCATTCGATGGTAAACCCTGGACCCTAGAGCGGCCGCGTGTTTTTGAGCACACAAGCGATGCAATCAAACAACGCTATCAAGACTTAGATAATCAACAGTTATCTGAGCTCTACAATTTCCCGACGCTATTCGCATTCGAGAGCGGTATCGGAAAGAACGCTAGATTAGGAAGGATTGAGCGCGCCCTAATGAGGCAGGGCGAAGTCCGGATCGAGTATTCTTTTGTCGATGGTTTACCAGAGATTACCTCCGAACAGTTCCAGGCACTGAGATGGGAACTAGAAGTTTCAGACGGGGAATATAACCGTACTCATTGGGCTGTTAAGGACGTGGATTTGGCAGCAGAGCTGATCTCTGCCGGTTTGATTAATCAGGATCAGTTAGACGATTTAGCTGAAGATTGGCGTTTGTTGTTCAGTGCTGAACCAGCCGCGCCGCCCATGCATATTCAGCCAACTGTCTTCAAAATGCCGACGGGAACCGTTGAGCCCGATTTGGTCTCGATGATGCTACCTCTCAGTGCGGACTTTGGCCCAGTGTTCGATACCGTCAGTCGTGCCGGATTAGATTTGGGACTAAGGGTGTTGAATGCGAACCAAGTTTGGGAAGAAACGGAAATCATCCAGGATATATTTTCTTTGATATTTCGTTCCAAGTTTGTCGTCTGTGACTTTAGCGGAAGGAACCCAAATGTTTTTTATGAGGCCGGAATTGCTCACACGCTCGGACGTACAGTAATCCCGATTGTTCAGAACATCGACGATATCCCATTTGACCTTCGACATCATCGACACGTTGTTTACTTGAACAATGAGGAGGGCAGGCGGGCTCTTCTTGAGGCTCTAGTGCCGAGAATGACGGCGTTGGCTGAAAAGTGAGCTAGATGAACTTCCTTCTCGCAGACACCTTCCAGTCAGCGCTGGCCAAGCTTTCAAATGATGAGCAGAAGGCCGTTAAACTGACGGTATTCGACCTTCAGCAAGATCCGTCCAATCCGGGATTAAAACTCCATCGCATCGACAAATCGAAAGATCCGAACTTCTGGTCAGTTCGGGTAAACCGCGACGTACGTCTGATCATTCACAAGACCCAATCGAGTTTTCTGATTGCCTATGTGGATCATCATGACGATGCCTATAAGTGGGCAGAGCGTCGTCGGATCGATATGCATCCACGAACGGGAGCCGCGCAGATCGTTGAGGTCCGCGAGCGGGTCGAAGAGATCACCATCCCGTCCTATGTCCAATCCCAAGAGCCAGAAGTTCAGGAAGCTGCGGAAGCTTCGCCACGTTTCCTTCCGCCGCTGTTCCTGGAGTTAACGGAAGAAGATCTACTGAAAGTCGGCGTGCCTGAAGATTGGGTCGATGACGTTCGAAATGCGTCCGAGGATAACTTCTTCGAATTGACCGACCATATCCCTGCAGAAGCTGCCGAGGCGCTTCTCGACTACGTTTCTACGGGTAGTCTTGTCGTGCCCGGCAGCGTCGAGAAGGGGAGCGATCCCTTTGCACATCCCGATGCGCTGCGCCGCTTTCGGGTTATGGAGAATGTCGAGGAGCTGGAACAGGCGCTCAACTACCCTTGGGACAAGTGGGCCATATACCTCCATCCCAATCAGCGTGAATTGGTCAATTCAAACTATTCCGGCCCGGCACGTGTCGCTGGCTCGGCAGGAACCGGTAAGACCGTCGTCGCTCTTCATCGCGCGGCGCATATCCTGCGCAATGAACCGAATGCGAAATTGCTTGTTACGACCTTCTCAAGCCCGCTCTCGAACGCATTGGAGCATAAGCTTCGACTACTCATGGGTGAGGACGGGAACTTCGATCACAAGGTCTCCATCAGGCCGTTTGAAGGAGTAGCACGGGAACTGTTCACACTGATAAATGGGCATGACCCGAACGTTGCACGGCAAGAGCACGTGACGGCCGCATTGACGACTGCGATGCAAGAACAAGAACTGAGTGGTTTCACAGACCGTTTCGTCCTGTCCGAGTGGCGCTACGTGATCGATGCCTGGCAGATCGACAGCTTGGATGCTTATGCCAATGTCCCGAGGTTGGGTCGAAAAAACCGCTTAGGCAGTAAGCAACGGGAGCGGCTTTGGCCGATGTTCGAACGCGCCAAGCAGCTTTTGAGCGATCAACGGCGATATACCTCAGCGACCGTATTTGGCGGCGTCGCCAATCACTACAAGAGCTCTGACGCTAAACCTTTTACACACATCATCGTTGACGAAGCCCAAGACCTTGGTGTTCCGGAACTGAAGATGATCGCGGCGATTGCGCCTGCTAATCCGCAGGCCCTGTTTTTTGCTGGCGATCTCGGGCAGCGAATATTCCAGGAGCCATTTTCTTGGCTCGGGTTAGGGATCGACATACGTGGCCGTTCGCACACACTGAAGGTCAACTACCGTACGTCTCACCAAATCCGACAAGCAGCCGACAAGCTCCTACCGGATGTCGTGCGTGATGTTGACGGCATCGAAGAAGATCGTCGCGGAATGGTTTCGATCTTCAATGGTCCTGATCCGGAAGTGTTCAAGTACGCGTCGGCTGATGACGAGACCAAGGCCACCGGACGTGCAATCCAAGAAGCCATCGATGAAGGCATGCCGCCCGAGGAGGTCGGCGTGTTCGTACGCTCGGAGAACGAGCTCTCTCGTGCGCGTCAGGCTGCCAAAGAAGGCGGTCAGAAGCCGTTGGAGCTATCCGACAGAGTAGAAGATCGAACCGGGAAAGTAGCCATCGGCACAATGCACCTGGCGAAGGGTCTGGAATTTCGTCAGGTCATCGTCATGGCCTGCGACGATGAAGTGCTGCCCGACCAGGATCGTATCGATACGGTGGCGGATGAGGTCGAACTGGACGAGGTCTACGAGACGGAGCGACAGCTATTTTACGTCGCATGTACCCGTGCCCGCGAGAAGCTAATAATCTCGGGTGTAGAGCCAGCTTCAGAATTTCTCGCAGATATAGTGAATGGATAGCGGTGCTGACGCAGGATGCTCCAAAAAAAACTCTCCAACCAAAGTTAATCTTAGTTCCGCCTAACACCGAGTGGTTCATTGCAATATCTGACAGCGGAATGAAATAGGCACGTTCGGACATACTGACTGGCAGTCAGAGACTCCGTTTCTACATACGGTCCGTTTTCCCATTTGGGTCAAGGAGTTGAACCACTGAAGGCGCTGGGCTGGGTATGGAAGGTTGAGTATAGGTATTGAGTCGAGTTTGCCGGAGCCTATCCGGCAACCCTAACAATGAGGTCGTCGATCCCTTCACTCGAACTTTCGGGAATTGGCTGAAAGAGCGCGACGACCTCCAAAGCTTGTCGTCTAAGTGATCACCTATTTGATGACCAATAACGACATACCGTTCGCTCATTGAGCGCAACGGGGCTTTGTCGCGCCAAGTCGACGCGCTACCTATTCATTACCTTGAGCGCCATTGGGTGATGTCGGCGTGATGGAAAGACCGCGGAAAATCTGGTGCCGGCTAGAGGACTCGAACCCCTGACCTACTGATTACAAATCAGCCGCTCTACCAACTGAGCTAAGCCGGCCCCTGTCTTGAACGGCGGGACAATAGGCGCGGCACCGCGCGCCCCGCAAGCCTGTTCGTTCGCGAAACATCCCGGCGCCAATATTTGGTCCGGCTGCTTGCCATCGCGCGTGGTTCTGGCGACAGTCACCGGATCGCGTAACGAGGACGACAGGGGCGAGACGAATGACCGACAAGCGGATTGCGATTGTGGGGGCAGGGGCGAACGGTGCGGCGTTCGGGGCCGACATGGTCAACGCCGGCCTCGAGGTCAGCCTCATCGATCAATGGCCCGCCCATGTCGAGGCGATGCGCGCCTACGGTCTGCGTGTCGAGATGCCCGACGAGACGGTCATCACGCCGGTGAATGCCTTCCACATCTGCGATGTCGCGACGATGCAGCAGCCATTCGACATCGTGTTCCTGGGGGTGAAGGCCTACGACACCCGTTGGGCGTGCGAACTGATCAAACCGCTGGTCGCGCCGGACGGGCTGGTTGTCGGCTTGCAGAACGGCATGACCCTCGACGATGTTGCCGACATCATGGGCCCAGAACGCACGATGGGCGCGGTGATCGAGGTTGCGGCGGGCCTGTACGAGGCCGGGGTCGTGACCCGCCAGACCGGACCTGACGGCACGTGGTTTGGCGTGGGTGCCTATGACGATGCAACCCGCGGGCGCGAACAGGATGTCGTCGACATCCTGCGCCATGCCGGCGATGCCGAGATCAAGGAAGATATCCGCTCGGCCAAGTGGATGAAGCTCGTCGTCAACGCGGCCGAGTTCCTGCCGTCGTCGATCCTCGGCCTGCCGCTGGCCGACGCCATCAAGGAACCGGGCATGCGCGAGGTCATGATGGCGTCGGGTCGCGAGGCGGTGCACACGGCAATGGCGCTCGGCCATGACCTGGTGCCGATCTTCGGCAAGGACAAGGTCGAGGCCAACGATCCGGACGGCTATGCGACGGTGTTGCTCGATGCGGTGCTGTCGGATTGGACGCTGCCGGATACGAGGGTCACGGTGCTGCAGGATTGGGACAAGGGACGCCGCGCGGAAGTTGCGGACATCAACGGGCTGGTCGTTCGCGAGGGTGAGCGGCTTGGCAGCGCTGTGCCGGTTAACGGGGCGTTGGTCGACATCGCGACGCGCATCGAGCGAGGTGACCTTGCAGCCGATGCGTCAAACGCCGATCTTCTGCGCGCGCTGCTCGACTGACGGGAAATTTGGTCAGTTGCCGTCGGGGAGGGCTGCCAGTTCGTCTGCCTTTGCATGCATGGCCGCGATGAAGCCGTCGAAACCGCGGTCGCGCAACACGGAAGAGAACTCCGAACGGTGCAAGGCCAGCAGACTGATGGTCTCATCCAGATAGACGTCCAGAATGCGCCAGCCCCCGTCGGCGGGTTGCACGAGGTAGTCGATCGGGACAGTCGGCGCCTCGGCCCGCAGGTAGCGTGCGTGAACGATCTTGCGTCCGGATTGGGCGTCTTCGCTGCCTTCGATTTCGAACCCCTGGTCTGCAGCGCCAACAAATCGGCTTGCATGAGTGGCGACCATGAACCGGGCAAAGGCTTCGATGAAGGCTTCGCGCTGGCGCTTGTTCCAACCTCGGAACGTGCGAACGCCGACGGCAACTTCGCCCATGGCATCGATCGCGAATGTGCCTTCCATCAACTCGCCGAGCGCCGCACTTCGCGCGGCGCTCCCGCCCGTCGGGGGGTTCGCCAGGATGTCGAGCAATCCATTCTGGAGCATCTCGACCGGCGCTGTTTCCGTGCTTTGCGCAGATGCGTGCTGGCCGGCGACGAGGAGGGATATGGCAATCGCGATGGCGCCGAATACGGACATCATGCGGGTCGACCAATTTACGGAGTACAGGGAAGGGAAACGTGGCATCGATACATCTGCTCGTGAAATGATGGCAGGAAACTAGGCTTTGAACGATGCCTCAGCAAGGCATCGGATTTTTTTCCAATTCGAACGGTCGACCGTTTAAACCTCGTAGAAGTTTTCTGACCCCTGGCAGGTGGAGTTCTTGCTCAAAAAGCGTTCATCTTTCGTTGCGGATGCCATGGTTGCATGGGTTGCCTTTGTGACCCGGAAACCGGCCGCGACCCTGGCGCTTGCCGCCGTTCTCGCAGCGGTTGCCGGCGGCTGGGCGATCGCCACACTCCGCCTCGAAGGTGATGTGACTCAACTGGTCGACAGCCGGGCAAGTTTCATTCGCGAATACGGCACATATAAGGCGGCGTTTCCCCAACACCGCCGCCTTAATGTAATTGTGATCGATGGTGAAGATGCGCGTCGCACGCGTGGTGCCGAGGCGGCTTTGCTGTGCGGCTTGCGTGCCGACCCGAAACTGTTTCCCCAGATCTTTGCGCCGGGCGCGGATCGGTTTCTCAATCGGCACGCGCTGCTCTATCTCGACATCGACGCGCTGGGCGAACTGGTCGATGACCTGGCCGCTGCGCAGCCCGCGCTTGCACTCCTGTCGCGTGATCCGACATTGCGTGGTTTGGCGGACCTGTTCGAGCGCACGGATGACAGGGAACGTCTCGATCGTCTCGCAAAAATCGTTGCGGGAACGGTAGCCGATGTAGCGTCGGGTGGTGGCGACGCGGTTTCGTGGGGCGAAGTTCTTTTGGGCGACGCCGCCGCGCCTCGCCGACGATTGATCGTTTTTCAGGGCTCTCTCTTGGACGATGAAGGCTCTGTCGCGCGTCGCCAGGCCGACACGGTCAGGGATATTGTCACACGCGAAGGACTTGTGGCTTCGAACGGGATACGTGTCTCGATGACCGGACGTGGCCCACTCTCTTCCTCGGAACTGTCTGCGGCGGTCAGCAGTATCCAGTTCGCCGGTGTGCTGTCGTTGGTCTTCGTCGTCGTCCTGCTGTGGGTCGGGCTCGGCTCGCTGCGCGCGATTTTGGCGGCCATACTCACGCTTGCTGCGGGCCTCGCCTTTACGGCCGCCTTCGCCGCGGTGGCGGTGGGTACGCTCAATGTGCTGTCCCTGACATTCGCTGTCCTGTTTGTCGGGCTGGGTATCGACTTCGCGATTCACCTGATCCTTCGTCGGGCAGCGGAGCCGGATCACGATGGGCAGCCGGGAGACGCAACGCGCAACTGGTCGCATGTTGTGCGCGGTCTTGGTCCAACGGTTTCACTGTGCGGCCTGACGACGGCGCTGGCGTTCCTGTCGTTCTGGCCGACCACGTTTCGTGGTCTCGCGGAGCTCGGCTTGATCGCAGCTGCGGGCATGATCATTGCCGTCGTGGTGAGTTTTACCGTGCTGCCGGCATTGATCGAGATTCTTAATCTGTCATTGCGGACCCGGCACCATGGACGGGCTGTGCGTACGGTTGCGCGCATGCTGTCAGGGGCCGAGGCCGCCTCAACAAAGCACGCGCGCACCGTCTCGGTGGCCGCGCTAATATTGTTTGTCGGGTCCGTGGCCGTGGCGACCCAGCTGCGCTTCGACTTCAACAGCCTCAACCTGCAGAGCAAAGACAGCGAGGCGGTGCGCACGCTTGTCTCTCTGCATGCTGATGGCACGATCACCCCATATTCACTGACCATTCCGGTTTCCGATCTCGCGGCGGCGGATCGCGCCTCGGCGGTGTTGACTGCTATGCCGGAGGTCGGGGCAGTGAAGACCCTGCGGGACCTGGTGCCGGTGGACCAGGATCTCCGTCTTGCGATCATCGACGAGGCGCGCATCCTGCTTGGGCCGTCCGTGCTTGCACCGACGACGGTACCCGGACCGAACGCCGAGGCACGAAAGACCGCCGCTGAACGGCTTGGTTCGATGTCGGGAAGTCCAGCAGTCGCACGAATGGCGACGGCGTTCAGCGCGATGGCCGGTCTGTCGGAGCCGGATGCGGGGTTGGCGCGACTGGAGCATCTGATCGCGAGCGACTTCACGGAGACCATGTCGATGTTGCGGGACACGCTCTCTGCCGAACCTGTTTCTGTCGATACGCTCCCGGCGGAACTCCTCGCCCGCGAAACGGGCGAGGGGGGTCAACTGCGTGTGGTGGTGCTGCCGCGCGATGATTTGCGTGATTTCGAGGCGCTTGGCGCCTTCGTGGGGGCTGTTCACGCAAAGTTTCCGACTGCGACGGGTCGCCCGGCGCTTGAATCTGGTGTGGGAGACATCGTTGTTGACGCGTTTCGTCAGGCGTTCATCACATCGGTTCTGGCGATCTTCGTGATTCTTCTTGTGACGCTCCGGTCGTTTACCGATGCGGCGTTGGTTATGGTGCCCCTATTGCTCGCTGCCAGCCTGACAGCTGCAACGATGGTGGTTTTCTCGATGCCGCTCAATGTCGCGAACGTGATTGTGCTGCCGCTGTTGTTGGGCATGGGCGTCGATAACGGGCTCCATATTGTCGGTCGATACCGGGAGTCCGGTTCCGTGATGGACGTCTATCGTTCGACGACCCCGCGCGCGGTGATCGTCAGTGTTCTCACCACACTGTTCTCCTTTGTCGCATTGGCATTCGCCGAACATCGCGGCATGGCGAGCATGGGACAATTGCTTGCGATCTCAATCGGTTTCCTGCTGGTCTCGACATTGTGTGTGTTGCCCGCTCTTCTCGGGTGGCGTGCGAAGACCTAAGTTAACGAACTCTACGCCTCAGCCGGACGAACCAACGTGAATTTGAAACCGATTTATCTGACCTGCGCGGCCGGGCTCGTGCTGTACACGGCCGCGGTCGTTCTCGTGCCGCAGTCTTTGGTTATGTTGCTGGACCCGGTGAGCGCCGAGGTCAATCTGACCAATATCCGGATCTCGCTGTACATATTCTCGATCTGGGCGCTGATCGTTTTGCTGTGGATGTCCCGTGTCCGTCCGGGCGCGGATGACTGGCCGCCGGCGCGGCCGCTATGGCTCGGCTTGGCCTGGCTGGCGCTCTGCGTTTCGTATACCGGTTTTGAACATGGCTGGTTTAGTTTTGCCGGTTTTGTCTACGCCGAGGACGGGCTTTTCGAATCCGCAACGGCGGTCATCCTTCTGATCTGTGTCGTTCTCCTGCTGTCGGGCCTGAGACAGTCCTGGCGCCTTGATCGGCGGCTCGGGTTCGCTGCGGGCTTCCTGGCGCTCCTCTGTTTCCTGCTGTTGATGGAGGAAATCAGCTGGGGCCAACGGATCATCGGGTTCGAAACACCCGAGGAAATCGAGGAAATCAACGCTCAGCAGGAGACCAATCTCCACAACATGTTCGTCGGCTTTAATCAGCTCATCCGGCTGGTGATTTCGTTGATGATCGCCACCGTGTTGCTTGACCGTGCGCGCTGGATCGGCTGGCTGCGCCCGATGGGGCTCGATCGGCTGATGCCACCATCAGCGGCCGTCTATTTCATTGTTTTCCTGATTTACGCCCACACCTACGACGAGCTGTTCGAAGAGGTGGTCGGCCTGTTTTTGCTGGTCTATGTGTTCGACCTGCGCCGACGACTTATGCGCGGCGCGTGATCTCGTAGAGCGCGACCGCGGCCGCATTCGACACGTTAAGGCTTTCGACGGCATTGCTTTGCGGGATATGGGCAAGCGTGTCGCAACTCTCGGCCACAAGGCGTCGTAGACCGGTGCCTTCCGCACCCAGAACCAGCGCCGTCGGACCATCGATGCGCGCTTGGGCCAATGTCGTCGTGACTTCGCCGGCCAACCCGATGCACCAGAAGTTTCTGGCCTTCAGGGCTTCTATCGACCGGGCCAGATTTGTTTCCCGGACCATTGTGACGGCCTCCAGGCCCCCGGACGCTGCTTTTGCCAATGCACCCGTTACGGGTGGTGCGTGCCGGTCCTGCATGACGACGGCGGTGGCGCCGAAGGCCGCGGCAGTGCGCAGGATCGCACCGACATTCTGCGGGTCGGTGACCTGGTCCAATACCAGAATGCACGGCGTGTCGGTTTGCAGTGCCCTGTCCATCGCGTCTTCGATGCCGGCATCTTCGAGCGGCCGCGCGAGCAGGGCGATCCCTTGATGCACGGCCCCCTGGGGCAGCACGTCGGAGACGTCGTCACGCGAGACCCGGTCGATCACGGCGTCATGTCCGCCGATTTCCGCAGCCGCGCGCGCCAGTTCCACGTCGTCCTCGTCACTGACCAGCGCGCGTTCGCAAACCCGTTCGGGGTTGGCCAGGGCGGCGAGCACGGCATGTGTGCCATAGAGCCAGTTTGGGGCGGTCGGATCGCCGCCGCTGCGACGGCGATGAGATTTTCCGGGATTTGTGCGCCGTTTGGGGTGTTTTCGTGCCATAGTCGGGGCTCTTAGGCCATTCGGCGTCCGCCCGCAATATCCGCGTGGCAACGTTTGTGCACAAATGGCTGTTATTTTGAGGTTTTCCGCCGATTGGCGGTTGACACGTCGAGCGAAATCTACATATTGCGCCCCACGGGCCGGCGTCCCTTCGACGTTCGGCGCGTTTGCTGTTGGCTGCTTGCAACATGCATGCAGACGATACGGCAGGAGGAGGGGTGCCTGAGCGGTTAAAAGGGGCGGACTGTAAATCCGTTGGCTACGCCTACGTTGGTTCGAATCCAACCCCCTCCACCACCCGTAAAACGGCACATGAAAAGGAATTTTCGGGGCGAACGCCTCGCACAGGATTGGAACGGCACAAACGAATTCGGCGGGTGTAGCTCAATGGCAGAGCAGAAGCCTTCCAAGCTTACGACGGGGGTTCGATTCCCCTCACCCGCTCCAAGGGTTTGGTCGGCAGACGCGTGGAAATATAGCGCGGCCAGCCGGAGCAATAATCGGGACGCCCGGTCCATCGACCGGCACAACGACTGACAGAACGCAGGGCAAAGATATGTCGAAAGAGAAGTTTGAGAGAACAAAGCCGCATTGCAACGTAGGCACGATTGGCCATGTTGATCACGGTAAGACGACGCTGACGGCGGCGATCACGAAGGTGATGTCGGATGCATCAGGTGGTGACGCGATAGCGTTTGACCAGATTGACAAGGCCCCCGAGGAGCGCGAGCGCGGGATTACGATTGCGACGGCGCATGTTGAGTATGAGACGGAAGGCCGTCACTACGCGCATGTGGATTGCCCGGGCCATGCCGACTACGTGAAGAACATGATCACGGGTGCGGCGCAGATGGACGGCGCGATTTTGGTTGTGAACGCGGCGGACGGCCCGATGCCGCAGACGCGCGAGCATATCCTTCTGGCGCGCCAGGTTGGTGTTCCGGCACTTGTTGTTTACCTGAACAAGGTAGATCAGGTGGACGATGAGGAGCTTCTTGAGCTTGTTGAGATGGAAGTTCGTGAGCTTCTGTCCTCGTACGACTTCCCGGGCGACGATATTCCGATTGTGAAGGGCTCCGCGTTGGCAGCACTTGAGGGTCGCGATGAGGAGATTGGTGCGAACTCGATCATGGCGCTGATGGAGCAGGTTGATTCATACATTCCGCAGCCGGATCGTCCGCGCGACCAGCCGTTTTTGATGCCGATTGAGGATGTGTTCTCGATCTCGGGTCGCGGGACGGTTGTGACGGGTCGTATTGAGCGTGGTGTTGTGAATGTTGGCGACGAGATTGAGATCGTTGGCATCAAGGACACGCAGACGACGACGTGCACGGGTGTAGAGATGTTCCGCAAGCTGCTCGACCAGGGCGAGGCGGGGGACA
The DNA here is from genome assembly GCA_965205535.1 of Alphaproteobacteria bacterium. Lineage (GTDB taxonomy): Bacteria > Pseudomonadota > Alphaproteobacteria > UBA6615 > UBA6615 > UBA8079. Next base: position 2,167,319 of record CBDBHH010000005.1, read on the forward strand.
ATGTTGGTGTCCTGCTTCGTGGTACGAAGCGCGAGGAGGTTGAGCGCGGTCAGGTGTTGGCGGCGCCGGGTTCGATTACGCCGCACACGAAGTTCAACTGTGAGGCATATATCCTGACGAAAGAGGAGGGTGGCCGTCACACGCCGTTCTTCACGAATTATCGTCCGCAGTTTTACTTCCGCACGACGGATGTGACGGGGACGGTTGATTTGCCTGAGGGCACCGAGATGGTGATGCCGGGCGACAACATCACGATGGTAGTGAACCTGATTGCACCGATTGCGATGGATGACGGTCTGCGCTTCGCCATTCGCGAAGGTGGCCGCACTGTCGGCGCCGGCGTCGTCACCTCCATCATCGAATAGGCCGGAGCAACGGTGCGTTCGGTGGATAGGAGTGTAGCTCAATTGGTAGAGCACCGGTCTCCAAAACCGGGGGCTGTAGGTTCGAGTCCTACCACTCCTGCCAGCCGGATGGTCCGGTTTGTATTTGTGTCGGGTGCGAAATAGTAACGCGATGAAAGCGGAACGAATGGCAAAACCATCGATTGGCGAGTTTGTACGCCAGGTTCGACAAGAGGTGAGCAAGGTCACATGGCCGACGCGCACCGAGACAATTCAGTCGACCTTGATGGTCGTTGTCATGGTGGCGTTTGCGGCCATGTTCTTCTTCCTCGTCGACGTCGTGTTGGCGGAGCTCGTTCAATTGGCCCTGTCGGTCGGGAGTTAGTGGTTTGATGGGCATGCAGTGGTTTGTCGTTCGCGCCTATTCCGGCTTCGAATCCAAGGTCGCGCAGTCGATCAAGGAACAGGCCGTGACCAAGGGCATGGATGACATGTTCGAGGACGTGCTGGTCCCGACCGAAGAAGTGGTCGAGATGCGCCGCGGCTCGAAAGTGAATTCGGAGCGGAAGTTCTTTCCCGGATATGTGCTCGTTCGCATGGATATGAACGAGCAGAGCTATCACCTGGTGAAGAACACGCCGAAAGTGACGGGATTTCTCGGTGCGGGCAACAAGCCGGCACCGATCAGTCAGGCGGAAGCCGACCGGATCCTGCATCAGGTCAAGGAAGGGGTCGAGCGGCCGAAGCCGTCCGTCACCTTCGATATTGGTGAAGAAGTGCGGGTCAATGACGGCCCGTTCCAGTCGTTCAACGGTGTTGTCGAGGATGTCGACGAAGAACGTGCACGGTTGAAGGTCTCGGTTTCTATTTTTGGCCGGTCTACGCCGGTTGAGTTGGAATACGGTCAGGTCGAAAAATTATAGCCTGAACGTTTGTTGGCCGTCGCAAGACGGTGCGCGGGAGGTTGGCTCCATAAGCCCTTGGGGCGCCGTACCGCGAAACCTCGAAAGGACATGAGGTCTAAATCATGGCGAAGAAAATTGACGGTTACGTCAAACTAGAAATTCCGGCCGGACAGGCCAATCCGTCGCCGCCCGTCGGGCCGGCGCTCGGCCAGGCCGGGTTGAACATTATGGAATTCTGCAAGGCGTTCAACGCGGCCACGCAGAACGGCGACCAGGGTGTGCCCACGCCGGTTGTTATTACCGTCTACCAGGACAAGTCGTTCACTTTTGTCACGAAGACGCCGCCGACCAGTTATTTCCTGAAGAAGGCGGCGCGCGTTCAGAAGGGCAGCGGCACCACGGGGCGTGACCTCGTTGGCCGTGTCACGGATGCGCAATGCCGCGAGATCGCGGAAGCGAAGATGGTTGATTTGAACGCCAATGACATCGATGCCGCGGCAGAGATGATCAAGGGCACGGCCCGGTCCATGGGCCTGGAAGTGGTAGGATAACGATGGCTAAACCCGGAAAACGTCTGCGCGCTGCACGCGAAAAGGTTGATCCCGACAATAAGGTGGCGATTGGCGAAGCTGTGCGGCTGGTAAAAGAGAATGCCACCGCGAAATTTGATGAAACGATTGAGATTTCGCTGAACCTGAACGTCGACCCGCGCCATGCCGACCAGAACGTGCGTGGCGTCGTGGCCTTGCCGAACGGGACGGGCAAAGAAGTACGAATTGCGGTGTTTGCCAAGGACGAGAAAGCCGAAGAGGCCCTTGCTGCCGGTGCCGACGTGGTCGGTGCGGATGATCTGGCGGAAAAGGTGCAGAATGGCGAGATCGATTTCGATCGCGTGATCGCAACACCGGATATGATGCCTGTCGTCGGTCGTCTCGGTAAGGTTCTGGGCCCGCGCGGTCTGATGCCGAACCCGAAGCTGGGATCGGTGACAAACGACGTGACCGAAGCGGTTTCAAACGCCAAGTCCGGCGAGGTGCAGTTCCGTGTCGAGAAGACCGGGATCGTGCATGCCGGCATTGGCAAGGCGAGCTTCAGCGAGGAGCAGATCCGTCAGAATCTCGACGCGTTTCTGGCGGCCATCATGCGGGCCAAGCCGAGCGGCGTGAAAGGCTCATATGTGAACAAGGTGGCGCTTACCTCGACCATGGGTCCTGGTGTGCGTTTCGATGTGGCGGACGTTGGTGGTTCGTCGCAGGAAGCGGCCGAATAGGTCGTCAGTGAAATTTCCGCGGCCGGTGTCATCCGGGGCGGGAATACTGTCCGAGACTGCAGGCGTCCAAAGGGTTACAGCCCCGCGGACCTAAGTGCTGGAAACAGCGGCCGGCATAGACGGGAGAAGGCGAACGGGCAAGTGGCCGTTCGTATCGCTCCTGGGACAGGTTAGGAGCGGTTTCGGTTCGTTTTGGACCGGGGCCAAATTGCAACGGTGCGGTAAGTCGATCTGTTCGGCTCGCGCCAAGTTTGCGGAGACGGTAAGTGGACCGAGCTAGAAAAGAAGAGCTGGTCACCGAACTCAACCAGTCTTTTGCGGAGGCCGCGCTCGTCGTGGTGACGCAACAGACCGGGCTTACGGTATCGGAGAGTACAGAACTCCGGTCCCAGATGCGTGAGGCAGGTGCCGGTTATAAAGTGACGAAGAACAGGCTCGCAAAACTCGCCCTGGCGGGAACGCCCTATGAACCGATCACCGATCTGTTCTCCGGGCCGACCGCAATTGCGTATTCCGCCGACCCAGTGGCGGCGGCACGCGTGGCAGTCAACTTCGCGAAGGAAAATGACAAACTCACCGTTGTCGGGGGCGCCATGGGCGACACCCTGCTCGATGAGAATGCCGTTGAGGCATTGGCGTCGCTTCCTTCGCTCGACGAGCTGCGCGGCAAGCTGGTGGGCTTGCTGAACGCGCCTGCGACCAAGGTCGCTGGTGTGCTTCAGGCACCCGCCGGACAAATGGCACGTGTCATGGGTGCATACGCAAGTCGGGACGAGGCTGCATAGGCCGGTCTGAACATTCGAAAACAAAAGTCTCTCAAAGTCTCAGGAGTAAATGAAAATGGCAGATATTGAAAAAATCGCAGAGGATCTCAGCGCTCTCACCGTTCTCGAGGCCGCCGAATTGTCGAAGATGCTCGAGGAAAAATGGGGCGTCAGCGCCGCGGCACCTGTTGCGGTAGCTGCGGGTGCGCCGGCCGGCGATGCCGGTGGCGCTGCTGAGGAACAGACGGAGTTTGACGTCATCCTCGCAGCGGCAGGCGAAAAGAAGATCAACGTGATCAAAGAGGTCCGGACGATTACCGGTCTGGGCCTGAAGGAAGCCAAGGACCTCGTCGAAGGTGCGCCAAAGCCGGTTAAGGAAGGCGTGACCAAGGAAGAGGCCGATGAGCTGAAGGGCAAGCTGGAAGAAGCGGGCGCGACCGTCGAGCTCAAGTAGCTCGCCAGCAAAGGATTCGGCGGTGGCCGGGGTGCAATCCCCGCCGCCGCCGGCATCCTCGGATCGCCGAAGGCCACAAGGGTCCGTGGTCGGCGACGATGCGACGATGCCGGAAGGGCGTAAGCCCGAGTCCGGTCAGTCGAATTGGAATGGCCCGATTGGTCGTGTGCATACGCTCACGACAACGAAGAGAGGCAGTTAATGGCGCAGTCGTTCACCGGTCGCAAACGTATCCGTAAAAACTTTGGACGGATTCTGGAAGTGGCGCCCATGCCGAACCTCATTGAGGTTCAGATGAGTTCCTATGACCAGTTTCTGAACAGCACCACGCTCGAAGGTGAGCGTGCGGATGTGGGTATAACGGAAGTCTTCAAGTCCGTTTTCCCGATCCGGGATTTCTCGGAAAAGGCACAACTCGAATTCGTTGAATACGAGCTCGAGGAACCGAAATACGATGTCGAAGAATGCCAGCAACGCGGCATGACCTTCGCTGCGCCGCTGAAAGTCACGCTGCGTCTTGTCGTCTGGGATGTGGATGAGGATACGGGTTCCCGCTCGATCCGCGACATCAAGGAGCAGGACGTCTACATGGGCGACATGCCCCTGATGACGGTCAAGGGGACGTTTGTCATCAATGGCACCGAGCGCGTCATCGTCTCGCAGATGCACCGTTCACCTGGTGTCTTCTTCGACCATGACCGTGGCAAGAGCCATTCGTCGGGCAAATTCCTGTTTGCCGCTCGGGTTATTCCCTATCGCGGCTCCTGGCTCGATTTCGAGTTCGACGCCAAGGATATCGTGCACGTCCGGATCGATCGCCGCCGCAAGCTGCCGGTGACGACCTTCCTGATGGCGCTCGACAGCGCCGCCACGGCGGAACTGCGCGCCCAGCGTGCCGAAGAGGGACGCGAACTGAAGCCGTTCGAAGCCGTTGGAATGTCGCATGAGGAAATCCTCGACTATTTTTACGACAAGACAAGCTACTCCCTGACCAAGAATGGCTGGCAGACGCCGCTCGATGCCGAGCGCATGCGTGGCATCAAGCTGACCCATGATCTCGTCGATGCGAAGACCGGCAAGGTGGTCGCGGAGGCGGAAGCCAAGTTTACACCGCGCGTCGCACGTCAGATCGAAGACGCGAAGGTGAAGGATATTCTGGTCAGCGGTGATGAGCTGCTCACCCAGTATTTTGCCGAAGACATCATCAACGAAGAAACCGGTGAAGTGCTGTTCGAAGCCGGCGATGAGATCACGGAAGAGGTCCTCGAGGCCTTCGAGGAACTCAAGATCAAGGCGTTCACGATCCTGGCGATCGATCATGTCACCGTCGGGCCGTACATCCGCAACACGCTCGCGGCCGACAAGAACCGCTCGCGCGAGGATGCGCTGATCGACATTTATCGTGTGATGCGTCCGGGTGAGCCGCCGACGTATGAAACGGCGGAAAACCTGTTCAAGAGCCTGTTCTTCGACAACGAGCGCTACGACCTCTCGGCGGTCGGGCGCGTGAAGATGAACGCACGTCTTGAGCTCGAATGCCCCGACACCGTCCGTGTCCTGCGCAAGGACGACGTGCTCCAGATCATCAAGCTGATGGTCGGTATGAAGGACGGTCAGGGCGAGATCGACGATATCGATCATCTTGGTAACCGTCGTGTTCGCTCGGTTGGCGAGCTGATGGAGAATCAGTATCGCATCGGTCTGCTGCGCATGGAGCGGGCGATCCGCGAGCGCATGTCGACGGTCGCAATTGACAGTGTCATGCCGCATGATCTGATCAACGCCAAGCCGGCTGCCGCCGCGGTGCGTGAGTTCTTCGGCTCGTCGCAGCTGAGCCAGTTTATGGACCAGACCAATCCGTTGTCTGAAATCACGCATAAGCGACGCCTGTCGGCGCTCGGACCGGGCGGTCTTACGCGCGAACGTGCGGGCTTCGAAGTGCGCGACGTGCATCCGACCCATTATGGCCGGATCTGCCCGATTGAGACGCCGGAAGGCCCGAACATCGGTCTGATTAACTCGCTCGCGACCTATGCGCGGGTAAACAAGTATGGCTTCATCGAGACGCCGTATCGCGAAGTTAAAGACGGCAAGGTGACCGATGAGGTCGTCTATCTGTCAGCGATGGAAGAGGGGCGCTATACGATTGCCCAGGCTAACTCGGCGATCGACAAGAACAGCAAGTTCGCTGATGAGTTGGTCAGCTGTCGCCAGGGTAGTGACTACCTCATGGCGTTGCCCTCGGATGTCGACTACATGGACGTGTCGCCCAAGCAGCTTGTTTCCGTTGCCTCGGCGCTCATTCCGTTCCTCGAGAACGATGACGCGAACCGTGCGCTGATGGGTTCGAACATGATGCGCCAGGCGGTCCCGCTGATTCAGACCGAGGCCCCGCTGGTGGGCACCGGGATGGAAGAGACGGTGGCGCGGGATTCGGGTGTGGCTATTGTCGCACGCCGGTCGGGCATCATTGATCAGGTCGATGCGACGCGCATCGTGATCCGGGCGACCGGTGACGTGGGCGGCGGTGACACCGGCGTCGACATTTACAACCTGCTCAAGTTCCAGCGGTCCAACCAGAACACCTCGATTACCCAGCGTCCGCTGGTGAAGGTTGGTGATCTGGTCGAGAAGGGGGACATCGTTGCTGACGGTCCGTCCACCGACCTCGGTGAGCTGGCACTCGGCAAGAACGTGCTTTGCGCGTTCATGCCGTGGAATGGCTACAACTTCGAAGATTCAATCCTGATCTCCGAACGTATTGTGCGTGATGACGTTTTCACCTCGATCCATATCGCGGAATTCGAGATCATGGCCCGCGATACGAAGCTGGGTCAGGAAGAGATCACGCGCGACATTCCGAATGTCGGTGAAGAAGCTCTGAAGAATCTCGATGAGGCCGGCATCGTTTATATCGGTGCCGAGGTGAACGCGAGCGATATCCTCGTCGGCAAGGTGACGCCGAAGGGTGAATCGCCGATGACGCCGGAAGAGAAGCTGTTGCGCGCGATCTTCGGCGAAAAGGCCGCAGACGTTCGTGACACTTCACTGAAGGTGCCGCCGGGTGTGACCGGAACGGTCGTCGAAGTGCGGGTGTTCTCGCGCCGCGGTGTCGACAAGGACGAACGCGCCCTGTCGATCGAGCGGGCCGAAATCGAACGCCTTGCCAAGGATCGTGATGACGAGAAAGCGATCCTGGAGCGCAGCTTCTACAGCCGCCTGAAGGAGCTGTTGCTCAACCAGACGGCCGTGAAGGGTCCCAAGGGCATCGAGGGCGAAGTCAAGGTGACCGACAAGGTCCTCGGCGATTTCACCCCGGGTCAGTGGCGCCAGCTCGTCGTCAAGAACGACAGCCGGATGTCCGAGATCGAGGCCATCCAGAACAGCTTCGATGAAGCGGTTCAGGCGCTCGAGGCCCGGTTCGAAAACAAGGTCGACAAGCTTCAGCGCGGTGACGAATTGCCGCCGGGTGTCATGAAGCTGGTCAAGGTCTTCGTCGCGGTGAAGCGCAAGCTGCAGCCGGGCGACAAGATGGCCGGCCGCCATGGCAACAAGGGTGTGATCTCTCGCATCATGCCGATGGAAGACATGCCCTATCTGGACGACGGGACTCCGGTCGATATCGTCTTGAACCCGCTGGGTGTGCCATCGCGTATGAATGTCGGGCAGATTCTCGAGACCCATCTCGGTTGGGCCACGCGTGGCATCGGGCATCAGATCGGCGCGATCATGAGTTCCCTCGATGAAAACGGGAAGTCTGCCGAAATTCGCAAGAAGCTGGCCGAGGTCTACGGCAAGGAGACGTCTGACGAGGACATCGATTCAATGTCCGATGATGCCGTCTCGGAACTGGCCGGCAACCTGCGCAAGGGCGTGCCGATCGCGACGCCGGTGTTCGACGGTGCGACCGAAACGGAAATCAACGAGCATCTTGAGATGGCGGGGCTCGACGTTTCGGGCCAGGTACAGCTGGTCGATGGCCGTACCGGTGAATCTTTCGAGCGGTCGGTTACGGTGGGCTACATCTATATGCTGAAGCTGCACCATCTGGTCGACGACAAGATCCACGCCCGTTCGATTGGCCCGTACAGTCTGGTCACCCAGCAGCCGTTGGGTGGTAAGGCGCAGTTCGGTGGTCAGCGCTTCGGCGAAATGGAGGTCTGGGCGCTCGAAGCGTACGGCGCCGCCTACACGCTGCAGGAAATGCTGACGGTCAAGTCGGATGACAAGGCCGGACGTACCAAGGTGTATGAATCCATCGTCCGTGGTGATGATAATTTCGAAGCGGGAATTCCGGAATCCTTCAACGTCCTCGTGAAGGAACTCCGCTCGCTCGGACTCGACGTTCAGCTAAATCAGTCGACCCGATAGTCGGCCGGCTGCATGACCCTGAAACAGAGAAACCCCCTACCGGGAGCAATTACATGAACGAACTCGTCAATGTCTTCGGTCAACCCCATGGCCCGCAGAGTTTCGACGAGATCCGAATCTCGATCGCCAGCCCTGAGCGCATCCGTTCCTGGTCCTACGGCGAAATCAAGAAGCCGGAAACCATCAACTACCGGACGTTCAAGCCGGAACGTGATGGCCTGTTCTGCGCCCGGATCTTCGGACCGATCAAGGATTACGAGTGTCTGTGCGGCAAGTATAAGCGCATGAAGTATCGCGGCATTGTCTGCGAGAAATGCGGTGTCGAGGTGACACTCCAGTCCGTGCGCCGCGAGCGGATGGGCCATATCGAGCTGGCCTCGCCGGTGGCGCATATCTGGTTCCTGAAATCGCTGCCGAGCCGGATCGGCATGTTGCTCGACAACACGCTGCGTGATCTCGAGCGGGTTCTCTATTTCGAGAACTACATCGTCACGGAGCCCGGTCTGACCGATATGGAGCAATACTCGCTTCTTTCGGAAGAGGACTATCTCGACAAGCAGGAAGAGTTCGGCGAGGAAGCCTTTACCGCGAAGATCGGTGCCGAGGCCCTCAAGGACATGCTGATGGCCATCGATCTTGAGGGTGAGCGCGCGCGGCTGCGTGTCGACCTCAAGGAGACGAACTCCGAGGCCAAGCGCAAGAAGTATGTGAAACGCCTGAAGATTGTTGAGGCGTTCATTGAATCCGGCGCCCGGCCGGAATGGATGATTCTCGACGTGATCCCGGTCATTCCGCCGGAACTGCGTCCGCTGGTGCCGCTCGATGGCGGCCGCTTCGCGACGTCGGATCTGAATGATCTGTACCGCCGTGTGATCAACCGCAACAACCGTCTCAAGCGCCTGATCGAACTGCGCGCCCCCGATATCATCGTGCGTAACGAAAAGCGCATGCTGCAGGAATCTGTTGATGCGCTGTTCGACAATGGTCGTCGCGGGCGTGTCATTACCGGCGCCAACAAGCGACCGCTGAAATCATTGTCCGACATGCTCAAGGGCAAGCAGGGCCGGTTCCGTCAGAACCTGCTCGGCAAGCGCGTCGACTACTCCGGCCGTTCGGTGATTGTTGTCGGCCCGACGCTGTTGCTGCATCAGTGTGGCTTGCCGAAGAAGATGGCGCTCGAACTGTTCAAGCCGTTCATCTATCACAAGCTCGAACTGTATGGTTACGCGACGACGATCAAGGCCGCGAAACGTATGGTCGAGAAGGAGCGTCCGGAAGTCTGGGATATCCTGGAAGAGGTTATCCGTGAACATCCGGTCCTGTTGAACCGTGCACCCACGCTCCATCGTCTCGGTATCCAGGCATTCGAGCCGGCCCTGATCGAGGGCAAGGCCATCCAGCTCCATCCGCTGGTGTGTGCTGCATTCAATGCCGATTTCGACGGCGATCAGATGGCGGTTCACGTTCCGTTGTCGCTGGAAGCACAGCTCGAAGCACGCGTGCTCATGATGTCGACCAACAACATCCTGAGCCCGGCCAACGGTAAGCCGATTATCGTGCCGTCGCAGGATATCGTCCTTGGGCTCTACTATCTGAGTTACGAAGTGCATGAGGGGGGCGGAGAGGAAGTCAGCTTCGACAGCAAAAAATCTCTCGATGCCGCCGCGGCGGGTGGCGACGTGATTTTCACCGACACCAAGAACCCGGCCGAGCCGGTGGATTTGAGTTCATTGACCCTCAAGGCGGTCAATGATGGTGACGTGAAAGCGTATCGCATTCCGGGTTTCACCTCGGTCGACGAAGTGCAGCAGGCACTCGATGCCGGTGTGCTTCACCTGCACTCGCGCATCAAGGCGCGGATCGAGACGGTCGATGCCGACGGCAACGACGTTATCGAACGCGTTTTGACAACACCGGGTCGTCTTTTGATTGGACGCATTCTGCCGAAGCACGCGCAGGTGCCCTACGAATTGATCAACCGACTTCTGACGAAGCGCGAGATCAGTGAAATCATCGACATGGTCTATCGCCATTGCGGTCAGAAAGAGACAGTCATCTTTGCCGATCGCATGATGGGCCTCGGTTTCTCGAACGCCTGCAAGGCCGGCATTTCATTCGGTAAGGACGATCTGATTGTTCCCGATCTCAAGACCCGTCTGGTCGAAGACACGACGAACCGGGTCAAGGAGTTCGAGCAGCAATACCAGGACGGCCTGATCACCAAGGGTGAGAAGTACAACAAGGTCGTCGATGCCTGGACGCGCTGCACCGACGATGTGGCGGACGCGATGATGGCGGAAATGGAATCCCGAGATTCCACCGGCAAGATCAACGCCGTCTACATGATGGCCCATTCCGGTGCCCGCGGTTCGGCGGCGCAAATTCGCCAGTTGGCGGGTATGCGCGGCCTGATGGCGAAGCCGTCGGGTGAGATTATTGAGACGCCGATCATCGCGAACTTCAAGGAAGGCCTGACGGTTCTCGAATATTTCAACTCGACCCATGGTGCCCGTAAGGGCCTGGCCGATACGGCACTGAAAACGGCAAACTCGGGATACCTGACCCGTCGTCTCGTTGATGTCGCACAGGATTGCGTAATCATCGAACAGGATTGCGGCACGGATGACGGACTGACGATGACGGCTGTCATCGAAGGCGGTGATGTGGTCGTGCCGTTGTCCGAGCGTCTGCTTGGTCGCACCACGTCCGAGGATGTCATTGATCCTCTGACCAGCGACAAGATCGTCAAGAAGGGCGAGCTGATGACGGAACCGCTGGTCGAGAAGATCGAGACTGCCGGTATCGAAACGGTCAAGATCCGCTCGGTCCTGACCTGCAAGAGCGATGGCGGCGTGTGTGGCAAATGCTACGGCCGCGATCTCGCACGCGGTACGCCGGTGAATGTCGGTGAGGCCGTGGGCGTTATTGCGGCGCAGTCCATCGGTGAGCCGGGGACACAGCTGACCATGCGGACATTCCATATCGGCGGTGCCGCGCAGGGTGCATCGGAGCAGTCGAGCGTCGAGGCTGCCTTCGATGCCACCGTCAAGGTCGAGAACCGGAATGTCGTTGTGAACTCGGAAGGCGTGCCGATCGTCATGAGCCGCAACACCGAAGTGGTGTTGATTGATGAGGCCGGGCGCGCGCGTGCGCATCACAAGATTCCGTATGGTTCACGCTTGCTCGCCGACGAAGGCGACAAGGTTGAGAAGGGGCAACCGCTGGCACAGTGGGATCCCTACACGTTGCCGATCATCACCGAGAAGGAAGGCTATATCGACTATGTCGATCTGGTCGAAGGTGTCTCGGTGCGTGAGGCCACGGATGAGGCCACCGGTATCGTTTACAAGGTGGTCATCGACTGGAAGCAGCAGCCGAAGGGCGCCGATTTGCGCCCGCGCGTGACGCTGCGACCGAAGAAAAGCTCCAAGCAGGGTGATGTGGTCAAGCTCGCGAACGGTATGGACGCACGTTACTTCATGTCCGTTGATGCGATCCTGAACGTCGAGCCGGGTCAGCATGTGCAGGCCGGCGACATTCTTGCGCGTATCCCGCGTGAAAGCTCCAAGACACGTGACATCACCGGCGGTCTGCCGCGGGTGGCGGAACTGTTCGAGGCGCGCCGTCCCAAGGATCATGCGATCATTGCCGACACGGACGGACAGATCGAATTCGGTCGCGACTACAAGATGAAGCGCCGGATCGTCATCGCACCGAGCGAGGAAGATCAGGCGAATGGCAAGGAGCCGGTCGAGTATCTGATCCCGAAGGGCAAGCACATCTCGGTACAGGAAGGCGATTTTGTCGAGAAGGGCGATTTGCTCCTCGATGGCAATCCTGTTCCGCATGATATCTTGCGTGTGCTCGGCGTCGAGGAGCTGGCGAGTTACCTGGTGAAGGAAGTCCAGGATGTCTATCGACTCCAGGGCGTCGGCATCAATGACAAGCATATCGAGGTGATTGTTCGTCAGATGCTGCAGAAGGTTGAGATCGTTAGCCCGGGCGAAACCACGTTCCTCGTTGGTGAGATCATCGACAAGGTCGAGTTCGATGCGGTCAATGCCAAGGCGGCGGAAGAGGGCAACAAGCCGGCGACGGCGTCACCCGTGCTCCAGGGCATTACCAAGGCCAGCCTGCAGACCAGTTCGTTTATTTCTGCGGCGTCGTTCCAGGAGACCACGCGTGTCCTGACCGAAGCGGCCGTCAACGGCAAGGTCGATCGCCTCTATGGCCTCAAGGAGAACGTGATCGTTGGTCGCCTGATCCCCGCAGGTACCGGTGCGGTGATGAATGCGGTCCGTTCGATCGCAGCAGAACGCGATACCGAGCTGGCGGATGAGCTTGCCAAGCAGCTTGCTGCTGAAGAAGCCGCTGCGCAGACCGAAATCGAAGAGGCTGGCGCCGCCGAATAGCGCCGTCTCCGACAGGCTGAATGTGGCGCGCCGCCCCGGATTATTTCGGGGCGGCGCGTTTCGTTGGGCGATGGGCCAATTTGGCTAATAATCTTTCGCTAAAGGCCATTGTTGCTGACTGATTATTGCTCTGTGGGCGAGCGCAGAGACGGCCCGCAACTGCCCGATTTTTATGGTTTTTCGGTGTTGACGGCCATAGGGCTCGTAAGTAGTATCCGCGCGCCTAATCGGGGCTGGTCGTAGACCTGCGCAGTCTAAACACTGCCCCTGGCAATACGAACCATATGCGCGAACGCTTACGAGCTAGCGAAAATTGCTCGCAGGGACAGAAACGTTTTCTGTCCCGAGTTTGCTTTGTGCAGATGGTTGCAGAAAACGTAACGGGAAGAACTAAGGAAGCCACATGCCGACGATCAATCAGTTGATCCGCAAGCCACGCAAGGCACCGATCAAGCGGAACAAGGTTCCCGCCCTGGAGGCATGCCCGCAAAAGCGTGGTGTTTGCACGCGTGTCTACACAACCACGCCGAAGAAGCCGAACTCGGCCCTGCGAAAGGTCGCGCGTGTGCGCTTGACCAACGGGTTCGAAGTCACGAGCTACATCCCCGGTGAGGGCCACAATCTTCAGGAACATTCGGTGGTTATGATCCGCGGCGGTCGCGTCAAGGATCTTCCCGGTGTTCGCTATCACATCATTCGCGGCACTCTGGATACCCAGGGTGTTTCTGACCGCCGCCAGCGCCGTTCGAAGTACGGCGCGAAGCGGCCCAAGTAAGCAAGGTCCAGATATATGTCCCGCCGTCGCCGCGCAGAAAAACGAGAAATCCTTCCCGATCCCAAGTTTGGTGATCTGGTCGTCAGCAAGTTCACCAACAGCGTCATGCTGGATGGCAAGAAATCCATTGCCGAGCGCATTGTTTATGCCGCGCTCGACGATATTGCCTCCAAACGCGGCAGCGATCCGGTCCGGACGTTCCATGAGGCGCTGGAAAACATCAAGCCGCAGCTCGAAGTCCGCTCGCGGCGCGTCGGCGGTGCCACCTATCAGGTGCCGGTTGAAGTTCGTTCCGAGCGCGCCCAGGCGTTGGCATTTCGCTGGCTGATCCAGGCGGCGCGTGGACGGCCCGAAAACACCATGGAAGAGCGTCTGTCGCGCGAATTGCAAGACGCGGCTGAAAATCGCGGAAACGCGGTTAAAAAACGCGAAGACACCCATCGGATGGCAGAGGCCAACAAGGCCTTCTCCCATTACCGTTGGTAGCCTTCTAGCGAACGACCGAACGAAAGAATCCAGACATGTCCTCCAATCGTGAAACTCCGATCGAGCGCTACCGGAACATCGGTATCATGGCGCATATCGACGCCGGCAAGACGACCACGACCGAGCGCGTCCTCTACTACACGGGGCGTTCGTACAAGATTGGCGAAGTCCATGACGGCGCCGCGACGATGGACTGGATGGAGCAGGAGCAGGAGCGCGGCATCACCATCACGTCGGCTGCGACGACCGCTTTCTGGAACGACCACCGCATCAACATTATCGATACGCCGGGACATGTGGACTTCACCATTGAAGTCGAACGTGCCTTGCGCGTTCTCGACGGTGCCGTCGCCGTGTTCGACAGTGTCGCCGGTGTTGAGCCCCAGTCGGAAACGGTCTGGCGTCAGGCTGACAAATATGAGGTCCCGCGCATCTGTTTCATCAACAAGATGGATCGCGTCGGTGCGGACTTCGACAATTGCGTCGAGATGATTGTTGGCCGCCTCGGCGCCAATCCGATCGTTCTGCAATTGCCGATTGGCTCGGAGGCCGAGCTTCGCGGGGTTGTCGACCTGGTGAAGATGCAAGGCATCGTCTGGAAGGACGAGAACCTGGGCGCCGAGTTCGAGTATATCGATATTCCCGACGACATGGCCGGCGTCGCTGCCGAGTGGCGCGAGAAGCTGGTCGAGTCTGCGGTTGAACATGACGATGACGCCATGGAGGCCTATCTCGAAGGCACCGAGCCTGACGAGGAAACCCTCAAGGCCTGCATTCGTAAGGCCACGCTTTCGCTGGCCGCAGTTCCGGTCCTTTGCGGCTCTGCTTTCAAGAACAAGGGCGTGCAGCCGTTGCTCGACGCCGTAGTTGATTATCTGCCGTCGCCGCTGGACGTGCCGGCAATCTCCGGTGTTGTGCCCGGCACGGACGATTCTTTGGTACGTGAGCCGTCGGATGATGCGCCTTTCTCCGCGCTGGCCTTCAAGATCATGACCGATCCGTTTGTCGGGTCCCTGACATTCGCACGGGTCTATTCGGGCAGCGTCGAGGCCGGTTCGTCGGTCCTGAACACGGTGAAAGACAATCGTGAGCGCGTCGGCCGCATGTTGCTGATGCATGCCAATGATCGTGAAGATCTGAAAATTGCCCGCGCCGGTGACATTGTTGCGCTTGCGGGCATGAAGAACACCACGACCGGTGACACGCTGTGTGATTCAGCCGACCCGGTGATCCTCGAGCGGATGGAGTTCCCCGATCCCGTTATCGAGATCGCGGTTGAGCCGAAGACCAAAGCGGACCAGGAGAAAATGGCGACGGCGCTGCAGCGTCTGGCCCAGGAAGATCCTTCCTTTCGCGTGTCGAGCGACGAAGAAAGTGGCCAGACCATCCTCAAGGGTATGGGCGAGCTGCATCTTGAAATCCTCGTTGATCGTATGAAGCGAGAATTCAAGGTTGAAGCCAATGTCGGCGCGCCGCAGGTGGCCTATCGCGAGAAGATCACCAAGCCGGTCACGATCGATTACACCCATAAGAAGCAGACCGGCGGTTCTGGTCAGTTCGCCCGCGTGAAGATCGATTTCGAGCCGCTTGAGGCCGGATCCGGCTTTGAGTTCGAGAGTGCTATTTTTGGTGGCTCGGTGCCTCGGGAATTCATTCCCGGTGTCGAGAAGGGCCTTAAGACGGCGCTCGATGCGGGAAATATCGCCGGCTTCCCGGTCATCGATTTCAGCGCCAAGCTGGTCGACGGCGCATCGCATGATGTGGACTCGTCGGTCATGGCCTTTGAGATTGCGGCCCGCGCGGCATTCCGTGAGGCCCTCGAAAAGGGCTCGACCCGGTTGCTGGAGCCGGTCATGAAAGTCGAGGTTGTCACCCCGGAAGAATATATGGGCGACATCATCGGCGATCTGAACAGCCGGCGCGGTCAGGTTGGTTCCATGGACTCGCGCGGTAACGCCCGTGTCGTCAGTGCCATGGTGCCGCTCGCCAATATGTTTGGTTATGTCAACACGCTGCGGTCCATGAGTCAGGGCCGCGCGACCTTCACCATGGTGTTCAACCATTACGAGCAGGTTCCGCAGGCAGTTGCGGAAGAAGTTGTCTCGAAGATGGCGTAACGCCGAAGCAGAATTTTTTACCGCCGCAGACTTGTGGACGGCGGTATCAGACGGAGACTGAGTGATGTCGAAAGAGAAGTTTGAGAGAACAAAGCCGCATTGCAACGTAGGCACGATTGGCCATGTTGATCACGGTAAGACGACGCTGACGGCGGCGATCACGAAGGTGATGTCGGATGCATCAGGTGGTGACGCGATAGCGTTTGACCAGATTGACAAGGCCCCCGAGGAGCGCGAGCGCGGGATTACGATTGCGACGGCGCATGTTGAGTATGAGACGGAAGGCCGTCACTACGCGCATGTGGATTGCCCGGGCCATGCCGACTACGTGAAGAACATGATCACGGGTGCGGCGCAGATGGACGGCGCGATTTTGGTTGTGAACGCGGCGGACGGCCCGATGCCGCAGACGCGCGAGCATATCCTTCTGGCGCGCCAGGTTGGTGTTCCGGCACTTGTTGTTTACCTGAACAAGGTAGATCAGGTGGACGATGAGGAGCTTCTTGAGCTTGTTGAGATGGAAGTTCGTGAGCTTCTGTCCTCGTACGACTTCCCGGGCGACGATATTCCGATTGTGAAGGGCTCCGCGTTGGCAGCACTTGAGGGTCGCGATGAGGAGATTGGTGCGAACTCGATCATGGCGCTGATGGAGCAGGTTGATTCATACATTCCGCAGCCGGATCGTCCGCGCGACCAGCCGTTTTTGATGCCGATTGAGGATGTGTTCTCGATCTCGGGTCGCGGGACGGTTGTGACGGGTCGTATTGAGCGTGGTGTTGTGAATGTTGGCGACGAGATTGAGATCGTTGGCATCAAGGACACGCAGACGACGACGTGCACGGGTGTAGAGATGTTCCGCAAGCTGCTCGACCAGGGCGAGGCGGGGGACAATGTTGGTGTCCTGCTTCGTGGTACGAAGCGCGAGGAGGTTGAGCGCGGTCAGGTGTTGGCGGCGCCGGGTTCGATTACGCCGCACACGAAGTTCAACTGTGAGGCATATATCCTGACGAAAGAGGAGGGTGGCCGTCACACGCCGTTCTTCACGAATTATCGTCCGCAGTTTTACTTCCGCACGACGGATGTGACGGGGACGGTTGATTTGCCTGAGGGCACCGAGATGGTGATGCCGGGCGACAACATCACGATGGTAGTGAACCTGATTGCACCGATTGCGATGGATGACGGTCTGCGCTTCGCCATTCGCGAAGGTGGCCGCACTGTCGGCGCCGGCGTCGTCACCTCCATCATCGAATAGGCATACAACGGATCGGCGGTTTCTCCGGAAATCGCCGATCGTTTTAACGGGACACCGAAATGGACAGTCAACATATACGGATCCGGCTTAAGGCCTTTGATCACCGCGTGCTCGACCAGTCGGCGAAAGAGATCGTCGGCACGGCCAAGCGGACCGGTGCAGAGGTTCGGGGTCCCATCCCTTTGCCGACACGAATTGAGAAATTTACGGTTCTTCGTTCGCCGCACGTCAATAAGAAGGCGCGTGAGCAGTTCGAGATTCGTACCCACAAACGTCTGCTCGACATTATCGACCCGACGCCACAAACGGTTGATGCGCTTATGAAGCTCGACCTGGCGGCGGGTGTCGACGTGGAA
The DNA here is from genome assembly GCA_965205535.1 of Alphaproteobacteria bacterium. Taxonomy (GTDB): domain Bacteria; phylum Pseudomonadota; class Alphaproteobacteria; order UBA6615; family UBA6615; genus UBA8079. The sequence continues at coordinate 2,184,828 of CBDBHH010000005.1, forward strand.
ATCAAGCTTTAAGGGGCCGAGATGCGTACCGGCATCATTGCACAGAAACTGGGTATGACCCGCGTCTTTGACGACGGCGGCAATCACATCCCGGTCACGGTTTTGAAGGTCGACGGCTGTGACGTCGTTGATCAACGCACCATGGAACGCGACGGATATACGGCCCTTCAGGTCGGAACCGGCAGCGCGAAACCCAAACGTGTCGGCAAGGCCATGCGTGGCCACTTCGCCAAGGCGAAAGTGGAGCCACGGCGCAAGGTTACGGAATTCCGTGTCGCCGAAGATGCGTTGGTCGATATCGGCTCGCGGATTCCGGTCGATCACTTCGTCTCGGGTCAGTTTATCGACGTCACGGGCACGTCGATCGGTAAGGGCTTCGCCGGTGCGATCAAGCGCCATAACTTTGGCGGTTTGCGCGCGACCCATGGTGTTTCGATCTCGCATCGCAGTCACGGTTCCACGGGACAGTGCCAGGACCCGGGCAAGGTCTTCAAAGGCAAGAAGATGGCCGGTCACATGGGTGCGACCCGGGTGACAACCCAGAATCTTCGTGTCGTAACCACCGACACGGATGAGGGCCTGATCCTCGTCGAGGGCGCGGTACCGGGGTCCAAGGGCGGTTACGTCCTGGTGCGCGACGCGATCAAAAAGACGCTTCCCGATGATGCGCCTTACCCGACGGTTGCAGCAGATGCGCCGGTCGAAGAGGTCGCGGAAGATGCAGCGCCGGCCGAAGAGGCTGTCGAGGACGTCGCTGAAGATGCGGCACCCGCCGAAGATGCGGCACCCGCCGAGACGCCTGCTGAAGACAATGCCGACAGCGCCGACGATGCCGCTTCGGACACTCCGGAATCGAAGGACTGACCCGCATGAAACTCAAGGTCGTCAATCTCGAAAACAAGGATGCCGGCGAGATCGATCTCGACGATGGCATCTTTGGTGCGCCGGTCCGCAAGGATTTGCTTGCGCGCGCCGTTAATTATCAGCTCGCCAAGCGTCGTCAGGGTACGCACAAGACCAAGACCCGTGGCGAGATCAATGGCAGCACGGCGCGTCCGTGGCGCCAGAAGGGTACGGGCCGCGCGCGCGCGGGTGACCGTAAGGCCGGGCATTGGCGCGGAGGTCAGACCACGTTCGGCCCGCAGCCACGTGACTATTCGATGGATTTGCCGAAGAAGGTTCGCAAGCTGGCCCTGAAGGTCGCGCTGTCGTCCAAATGTGCGGATGGCAAGCTGGTCGTTCTTGATGCGGCGAGCGCATCCGAACCGAAGACCAAGGCGATCGCCGCGCAACTCAAGGCGATGGGCCTCTCGTCAGCTCTCATTGTCGATGGCACCGAACTCGATCGTAATTTTCAGTTGGCCGCGCGCAATATTCACGGCGTGGACCTGCTGCCTCAACATGGTGCGAATGTTTACGACATTCTCCGCCGCGACACGCTCGTGCTGACGCGCCAGGCTGTCGAACAGCTTCAGGAGCGCCTCCGATGAGCTCGAACCGTAAGCCTCGCGGCCGGATCCAGGTCTCGAACGAGCGCATGTATGAACTCGTCCGCTCACCGATCATTACCGAAAAAGCGACGCTCGTGTCGGAGCATAACCAGGTGATGTTCCGGGTTCCGGTGGACGCAACCAAACCCGAGATTCGGGCCGCGGTTGAAGGTCTGTTCAACGTCAAGGTCAAGGCGGTGAATACGATCCTGCAGAAGGGCAAGACCAAACGCTGGCGCGGCCAGCTGGGTCGACGAAATGATGTGAAGAAGGCCGTCGTGAGCCTCGCCGATGGCGAGTCCATCGATATCACGGCAGGCGTCTAGAGGGTTCGAAATGGCACTAAAGCAGTTCAAATCGATCACCCCCGGACAACGCGGACTCGTCCTCGTTGATCGTTCGGAGCTTTGGAAAGGTGGCCCTGACAAGTCACTGACTGAAGGTTTGAACAAGAAGGGTGGCCGCAACAACACCGGACGGATTACTGCGCGTCGCCGTGGTGGCGGGCATAAACGCCTGTACCGTCATGTTGATTTCAAGCGTCGCAAATATGATGTGTCGGCAACTGTCGAGCGGATCGAATATGATCCCAACCGTACGGCTTTCATTGCGTTGATCGCCTATGAAGATGGTGAGAAAAGCTACATCCTGGCACCGCAGCGCCTGAACGTTGGTGACACAGTCATTGCCGCGCAGCGCGCCGATGTGAAGCCGGGCAATGCGATGCCGCTTCGGTCGATCCCGATCGGCACCATCATCCACAATGTTGAGCTCAAGGCGGGCGCGGGCGGCAAGATGGCGCGTGCAGCGGGAACCTATGTTCAGCTGGTCGGCCGCGATCGCGGTTACGGGCTTCTGAAGCTCGCATCCGGCGAAGTTCGCATGGTCCGCCAGGAATGCATGGCAACAATTGGTGCGGTGTCGAACCCGGACCAGTCCAACATTAAACTGGGTAAGGCCGGCCGGAAGCGCTGGCTTGGCAAGCGCCCGTCCGTTCGCGGCGTGGCCATGAACCCGATCGATCATCCCCATGGTGGTGGCGAAGGCCGGACGTCCGGCGGCCGTCATCCTGTAACCCCATGGGGCAAGCCGACCAAGGGCAAGCGTACGCGGTCTAACAAGAAGACCGATTCGCTGATCCTGCGTCGGCGCGCGAAGTAGAGGAGAACGGCAGTGGCGCGTTCTGTATGGAAAGGTCCGTTTGTCGACAGCTATCTGCTCAAGAAGGCAGAGGTGGCGCGGGCGTCAGGCCGTAACGATGTGATCAAGACCTGGTCACGCCGTTCTACGATCCTGCCCCAGTTCGTCGGTCTGACATTCGGTGTCTACAACGGTCAGAAATTTATCCCGGTTCTCGTGACAGAGAACATGGTCGGGCAGAAGTTCGGTGAGTTCTCGCCGACCCGGTCCTACTTCGGGCATACGGCTGACCGTAAGTCGAGGCGGGGATAGCCATGGGCAAGAAAGCCACACCGCGTAGCTTGGCCGATACCGAGGCTCGCGCCGTCATCAAGAATCTTCGGGTGAGCCCGCAGAAGCTGAACCTTGTTGCGGCACAGATCCGCGGCAAGCCTGTTCAGCGCGCGCTTATGGATCTCGAATTCTCGCGTCGCCGCATTGCACAGTCGGTCAAGGCCGGCCTGGAAAGCGCGATTGCGAATGCAGAAAACAATCATCAGCTCGACGTCGACCGTCTGGTCGTTGCCGAAGCCACGGTTGGCAAGGGCCTCGTGATGAAACGCTGGCGTGCACGAGCACGTGGACGTGTCGCGCGTATTCACAAGCCGTTCAGCCAGATCACGCTCGTCGTTCGCGAGCAGGGAGAGGCATAAGTATGGGCCAGAAAATTAACCCGATCGGGCTTCGTCTCGGCATCAACCGGACCTGGGATTCCAGGTGGTACGCCGAGGGAAAGGCCTATGGCAGCCTCCTGATGGAGGACCTGGAACTGCGTCGCGTGCTCGAAAAGCGCCTGGCAGGTGCGGGTGTCAGCCGGATCATTATCGAGCGACCGGCCAAGAAGGCGCGCATCACCATTCATTCGGCTCGCCCGGGTGTGGTGATCGGCAAGAAGGGTGCGGACATCGAGAAGCTGCGCGGTGATATCGCGCGCATGACCGGTTCCGAGGTGAGCCTCAACATCGTCGAAGTGCGCAAGCCTGAAATCGATGCGGCATTGGTTGCCGAAAATATCGCGCAACAGCTCGAGCGTCGTGTTGGTTTTCGCCGGGCGATGAAGCGCGCTGTACAGAACGCCATGCGCCTGGGTGCGCTGGGCGTGCGTGTGATGTGTGGCGGCCGCCTCGGCGGTGCCGAAATCGCGCGGACCGAGCAGTATCACGAAGGCAGTGTGCCCCTGCACACCCTGCGTGCAGATGTGCAGTACGGCACGGCGACTGCACAGACCACTTACGGCGCCTGTGGCGTGAAGGTCTGGGTCTATCGCGGTGACATCATGGAACATGATCCGATGGCCCAAGATCGTCGGATCGAGGAACAGCAGTCGGGCGGAATGCCGGCTCGGTAGCCGCCCGGAGGTCTAGAGATGCTTAGTCCAAAAAGAACCAAATACCGTAAACAGCACAAGGGCCGCCTGCATGGCGTTGCCCAGTCCGGCAATTCGCTGAACTTTGGCTCATACGGGTTGAAGGCAATCACGCCCGGTCGTGTGACGGCTCGCCAGCTTGAGGCTGCGCGTCGTGCGATGACGCGTCATATGAAGCGTGCCGGCCGTGTGTGGATCCGTGTTTTCCCCGATGTGCCCGTCAGTCAGAAGCCGGCGGAAGTGCGCATGGGTAAAGGTAAGGGTACGCCTGAGTACTGGATGGTCCGGGTCAAGCCGGGTCGGGTGATGTTCGAGATCGATGGCGTGCCGGACGATGTGGCGCGTGAAGCCTTTGAGCTTGCGTCGGCGAAATTGCCGCTGCAGACACGTGTCGTGTCACGTGTGACGGGATAATCGTCATGAAGGCAGCAGATATCCGGGCGAAGACCGAAGACGAACTGCGTGACGAGTTGCGCGGTTTGAAGAAAGAGGCGTTCAACCTGCGTTTTCAGCAGGCGAGCGGCCAACTTGAGAATACGGCGCGGGTGCGCGACGTGCGACGGGATATCGCGCGCGTGCAGACAGTGCTTAACGAGCGCCGTCTGGCGCAATAGGAGTTAGCAGGATGCCGCGACGCGTTCTTACCGGCACGGTGGTGAGTAATAAAATGGACAAATCGGTCACGGTTCGCGTGGACCGGCGCGTTCGCCACCCGATCTACAAGAAGTTCATGACCCAATCGAAAAAGATTGCGGCGCATGACGCAGAAAACAGCCTCGAAGTTGGCGATGTGGTTCGTATTCGCGAATGTCGTCCGATTTCGAAGTCCAAGCATTTTGAAGTGATTGAAAAGGTTGGCGCCTAGGCAATTTGCCAGGGTCGCCATTGAGGATAGAAGACAATGATTCAGATGCAGACCAACCTGGAAGTCGCTGACAATAGCGGCGCGCGCCGGGTGCAGTGCATCAAGGTGCTGGGCGGATCTAAGCGCATGACCGCCGGCGTAGGTGACGTGATTGTGGTTTCCATCAAGGAAGCCATTCCGCGTGGCCGCGTGAAAAAGGGTGAAATCCATCGTGCCGTTATCGTGCGCACGAAAAAGGATATCAGCCGCGCGGATGGCAGCACGATCCGTTTCGACAGCAACGCCGCTGTCCTCATCACCCCGCAAGGCGAGCCGATTGGGACGCGCATTTTCGGGCCGGTGACGCGCGAGCTGCGCGCGCGGCGTTATATGAAAATTATTTCGCTGGCGCCGGAGGTGCTTTGATGGCGACAACTGCGAATATCAAAATGCGTGTGAAACGCGGCGACCAGGTCGTTGTCCTGACGGGCCGCGACAAGGGCAAAACCGGCGAAGTGCTGCGCGTTGATCGCGAGCGTAACCGGGTTTTGGTTCAGGGTGTGAATATGGCGAAACGCCATCAGCGCCCGACCCAGACGTCGCCCGGCGGCATTAATGAGTTCGAGGCGTCGATCCATGTATCGAACGTTGCCTTGATTGACCCTGACACAAGAAAGCCGACCCGTGTCGGCTACAAGACTCTCGACGACGGCCGCAAAGTTCGCTTTGCCAAGCGGTCCGGCGAGATCATTGACCAATAGGTGTGACATGAATACACGATTGGCCGAGCATTATGAGAGCGTCGTCAAACCGAAACTGAAGGAACAGTTCGGGTATCCGAACGACCTTGCGGTTCCGCGTCTGGACAAAATCGTTCTCAATATGGGACTTGGCGAAGCCACGCAGGATTCGAAGAAGATCGAAACTGCGACGAACGAGATGGGCTTGATCGCCGGGCAGAAGGCGCAAATCACCACTGCCAAGCAATCGATCGCGAACTTCAAACTCCGTGAAGGGGTGGCAATCGGCTGCAAGGTGACCTTGCGTCGTGAGCGGATGTTCGAGTTCCTGGACCGTTTGGTGACGATCGCTTTGCCCCGTGTCCGAGACTTCCGCGGCTTGCGTCCGACCAGTTTCGACGGGCGCGGCAACTACGCGATGGGGCTGCGTGAGCAGATTGTGTTCCCGGAAATCAATTATGACGAGGTCGACGAAATTCGTGGCCTCGATGTCATCATTTGCACGACCGCAGATTCGGATGACGAAGCGCGCGAACTTCTGCGCGGCTTCGAAATGCCGTTCCGCGAATAGACGTCGGTCAGGAGACCCAACGATATGGCAAAGAAGAGTGCGATCGAGAAGAACAGGCGGCGGCGCAAGCTGGTTGACCAGTACGCTGCCAAGCGCGAAGAGCTTAAAGCTATTGCGCGCGATTCTTTACGTCAGCCTGAAGAGCGGTTTGCAGCGCGTATGAAGCTTGCGAAGCTGCCGCGCAATTCCGCGAAGGTTCGTGTTCGCAACCGGTGTGAACTGACGGGGCGCCCCCGGGCGTATTACCGCAAGTTCCGCATGTCGCGAATTGCGTTGCGTGAACTGGGTTCCACGGGCCGGATTCCCGGTCTCGTGAAGTCGAGCTGGTAGGGGGAGCGCACACATGTCGATGTCTGATCCTCTTGGCGATATGCTCACGCGAATCCGTAACGGACAGCGCGCGGGCCTCGGTTCCGTGGTGTCGCCGGCGTCGCGAATGCGCGAGCGTGTTCTCGACGTTCTGCAGACGGAAGGCTTTATCCGCGGATACAGCGTGGCGGAGATGCGCCAGGGTATTTCCGAGATCACGATTGAGCTGAAATACCAGGAAGGCACGCCGGTTATCCGTGAGATTCAGCGCGTATCGCGCCCGGGACGCCGCGTGTATTCGAAGATCCGTGATTTGCGCCAGGTTTATGGCGGTCTCGGAATTGCAATTTTGTCGACGCCCAAAGGCGTTCTGTCGGACAACACCGCACGGGCGGAAAATGTCGGCGGCGAGGTGCTGTGCCACGTCTTCTAGGCGTGAGCACGGTTAAAGGAGACACGGAGTTATGTCGCGAGTAGGAAGCAGCCCAGTCGCCGTTCCAGACGGCACCGACGTTCAGATTTCCGGCCAACTGGTTTCGGTCAAGGGAAAGTTGGGCGAGCTGGCGGTTGAACTGCCGGCCGATGTCGAGGTGACGCAGGATGACGGTGCGATCGTCGTCAAGCCGCGTTCAACGAGCAAGCGCGCCCGCATGTCGTGGGGAACGTCACGCGCGCTGGTTAACAACCTCGTGGAAGGTGTCACCGACGGTTTTACTAAGACCCTGGAAATCACGGGCGTTGGTTATCGCGCAGCGGTGCAGGGCAAGAACCTGAACTTGCAGCTCGGCTTTAGCCATGATGTGAATTTCCCGATCCCGGAAGGCATTACGATTAAATGTGAAGGTCAGACGACCATCATCATTTCAGGTGCCGATAAGCAGGCCGTTGGCCAGGTCGCCGCAGAAATCCGCGGTTATCGCAAGCCGGAGCCATACAAGGGCAAGGGTATCAGGTACGCGGGTGAGATAATCATTCGCAAGGAAGGTAAGAAGAAATGACGTCGACCCTACGCAATCTGGCAATCCGACGACGCAATCGCGTCCGCTCGAAGCTGCGGCGCGTCGCGAAGAACAGTCGGCCGCGTCTCAGCGTGTTCCGTTCCGGCCGGCATATCTATGCTCAGGTCATCGACGATACCGCCGGCGCGACTCTTGCTGCCGCCTCGTCGAAGGACAAGGACTTCAAGACTGGCAAAGGCTGGAATATCGATGGCGCTTCAGAGGTCGGCAAGTTGATTGCCGAGCGCGCCAAGGCCGCTGGCGTGTCGGACGTTGTGTTCGACCGCGGCAGTTATCTTTTTCATGGTCGGGTGAAAGCCCTGGCCGAAGCCGCTCGTGGCGGCGGTTTGAACTTCTAGGGGTCGGCAGGAATGGCACAGGCACCACAACGCAATCGCCGCGATGGCGGCGGTCGTCGCGACAATCGTGAAGACAGTGAGTTCATCGAACGCCTCGTCAGCATTAACCGTGTGGCGAAGGTTGTTAAGGGCGGACGACGGTTCGGTTTCGCTGCCATTGTCGTGGTTGGCGATCAGAATGGCCGGGTTGGTCACGGTTCGGGCAAGGCCCGCGAAGTCCCCGAGGCTATTCGCAAGGCAACAGAATCTGCCAAGCGGGCAATGGTTCGTGTGCCGTTGCGTGAAGGCCGGACGCTGCATCATGACGTGCAGGGACATTTCGGGGCCGGGCATGTCGTTCTACGGGCCGCACCGGCGGGAACGGGCATCATTGCCGGCGGTCCGCTGCGCGCGGTGTTCGAATGCCTTGGCGTTCAGGACGTCGTGGCCAAATCCATCGGAACATCCAACCCGCACAACATGATCAAGGCGTCATTCGAGGCACTTGAGAACATGATGTCACCGCGTGCGGTTGCCGCGCGCCGTGGTTTGAAGGTTGCCGACATTATCGGACGCCGCGGTGTCCAGGATTCGGTTGGCGGTGGTGAAGAGGCCGAGACCGCAGAGGCGGAGGCCGAAAATGGCTGATGCGAAGAAAACTGTTCGTGTCACGCAGCATGGCAGCGCGATCGGGCGCCGGGGCGATCAGCGGCAGACGCTGATTGGTCTTGGCCTCAACAAGCGCCATCGCACGCGTGAATTGGAAGATACCCCTGCCGTGCGCGGCATGATCGAGAAGGTTAAGCATCTCGTTCGTGTCGAAGATGCAGACTGACGGAATTAGATCATGAATATCAACGAGTTGTCTGACAATCAGGGTGCCCGTCGCGCGCGTAAACGTGTCGGTCGAGGTCCGGGTTCCGGGCTCGGCAAGACCGGTGGCCGCGGCATGAAGGGTCAGAAGTCACGCTCGGGTGTGGCGATCAAGGGTTTCGAGGGTGGCCAGATGCCGCTTTATCGGCGCCTGCCGAAGCGGGGTTTCACCAAGCCCAACCGCGTGAACCTGGCCGAACTCACCTTGGGTCGACTGCAAACCGCGATCGATGCCAAGAAGCTGGATGCGGGCAGCGCGATTACCGAGGATGCGCTTGTCGCAGCCGGCGTTGTGCGCCGTAAACTCGACGGTGTCCGTCTTCTGGCGTCCGGTGAGCTTACAGCCAAGGTTAATCTTGAACTGGCCAGTGCCACGCGTGGCGCGATTGCGGCGGTCGAGAAGGCGGGCGGCTCAATTACCGTGGCTATCCAGCCGAAAGAGAAGACGCCGCGTACGATCAAGACAGTCCCCGACGGTGATGCTGCGCCGACCAAGAGCGACGCCGACGAGGAAAGCACGGAATCATAACCGGATTTTGTATTGATCCCAGACCGTGATCACCCACATGGATCGTGACGAAACGTTGCGAACGGAAAATTAGATGGCGAGTACAGCCGAGAAAATCGCCTCAAACCTGAACTTCGGTGCCTTCTCGAAGGCGACCGAGCTCAAGAAGCGCCTGTGGTTTACCCTGGGTGCGTTGATCGTGTACCGGCTTGGTACTTTCATTCCGATCCCGGGTATCGATCCGGCTATTATCGGTGACATCTTCGCCCAGCAATCGGACGGAATTCTTGGCGTTTTCGATGCCTTCGCCGGCGGCGCCCTGTCGCGCATGAGTATCTTTGCGCTGAATGTCATTCCGTATATTTCCGCCGCGATTATCATGCAGTTGATGACGGCCATTTCGCCGAGCATCGAACAGCTGAAGAAAGAGGGTGAGTCTGGTCGCAAGAAGATCAACCAGTACACCCGTTATCTGACTGTGGCCCTCGCGCTCATTCAGGCTTATGGGCTTTCGGTCGGACTTGAAAGTCTGGCGACCTCGCAGGGGGCTGCGGTTGAAAATCCGGGCCTGTTCTTCCGCGCGAGCACGGTCATCACCATCGTTGGTGGCACCATGTTCTTGATGTGGCTGGGTGAACAGATCACGGCCCGCGGTGTCGGTAACGGTATTTCACTGATCATTTTTGCCGGTATCGTGGCGGCCTTGCCGACAGCCCTGGCATCGACCCTTGAACTGGGCCGGACGGGTGCGCTTTCGGCGCTGTTCATCATCGGCTTCCTGATTTTCGCCGTCGCCGTGATCACCTTCATTGTGTTCGTCGAGCGCGCCCAGCGCCGGATCATCGTTCAGTATCCGAAGCGCCAGGTTGGCAATCGGATGTTCGGCGGAGAATCCTCGCATATTCCGCTGAAGCTCAATACGTCGGGCGTCATACCGATTATTTTCGCGACGTCGATCCTGCTGACCCCGGTATCGATTGCTGGTTTCTCGGGTGGTGGCGGTGGAATCCTGAGTGCCGTAACCGCGACGATCGGGCGTGGTCAGCCGTTGTTCTTCCTGTTGTTCGCCGCGCTGATAGTTTTCTTCGCCTTCTTCTACACGGCCATTGTCTTCAATCCCGAGGAGACGGCGGACAATCTGAAGAAGAATGGTGGCTTTGTGCCAGGTATCCGGCCGGGCAAAAACACGGCCGAATTCTTCGATTATGTCCTGACGCGACTGACGGTGGTCGGCGCGGGTTACCTCACTCTTGTCGCGCTGTTGCCGGAGATCCTGATTTCCCGGTTCTCGGTGCCATTCTTCTTTGGAGGCACGAGCCTGTTGATCGTCGTCGTGGTCTCGCTGGATACGGTGGCACAGATTCAGAGCCACCTGTTGGCGCATCAGTATGAAGGTCTGATCCGTAAGGCCAAATTGAAGGGCCGGCGCGGCTAGCGGTTCGCGGGGTAGTGGGGCAATGAATTGTATCCTTCTGGGGCCGCCAGGTGCGGGCAAGGGCACGCAAGCCAAGGTGCTTGTCGACAATCATGGCGTTGTCCAGTTGTCGACGGGTGACATGCTTCGCGCAGCGGTTGCATCGGGAAGCGATCTCGGCGCGCAAGCCAAGGCCGTGATGGATGCCGGTAAACTGATGCCGGATGACATCATGGTAGAGATTATTTCGGCGCGTATCGCCGAACCGGACTGTGCAAATGGGTTTATTCTGGATGGTTTCCCGCGCACGACCGCACAGGCCGACGCACTAGATAAGATGCTGGAAACAAAAGGACTTCCTCTTGACCATGTGATCGAAATTTCGGTCGATGACGGGGTCCTGATCGACCGGATTAACGCCCGTGTCGCCGAGACGCCGGAAGCAGAACGACGAGACGATGACAATGCGGAAACGCTGAAGCATCGGCTTGATGTGTATCACGAACAAACCGCTCCGATACTGCCGTATTACGAATCCCGGGGCATGTTGAAAAAAGTCGATGGAATGCAGTCGATCGACGAAGTATCTAAACAAATAGAGGCGATCATAACGGCAGGCTAAGCTGTTGACCCAAAGGCGGAAATTCATATAATCCCGCCGCTCGGGCAACCTTAGAAAATTTGGCCGTTTTGACCGCACCGTAACCATGAAGGAGTTCGGAACGTGGCGCGTATTGCAGGTGTCAACATTCCAACACAGAAGCGGGTTCCGATCGCGCTGACCTATATCCACGGGATTGGTCACACGAAGGCGGAAGAGATTTGCACGAAGTGCGATATCCCGTTTGAACGGCGAGTACACGAGCTGACCGACGATGAGGTCATTCGCGTCCGCGAGATGATCGATCAGGGTTACCAGGTCGAAGGTGATTTGCGGCGCGAAGTTGCGATGAACATCAAGCGGTATATGGACCTCGGTTCGTATCGTGGCGTGCGCCATCGCAAGGGTTTGCCCGTGAACGGACAGCGGACGCACACAAACGCACGCACCCGCAAGGGCAAGGCCCGGCCGATTACCGGCAAGAAAAAAGTCTAGGGCGCAGGACAAGGTAGATCAGGAATGGCAAAAGCCGCGACAGCGCGCGTCCGTCGACGCGAACGCAAAAACATCACTTCGGGTGTGGCGCATGTAAGCGCGACATTTAACAACACTCACATCACCATCGCGGATGCGCAGGGCAATGCTATTGCCTGGTCGTCTGCCGGTTCCCAGGGATTCAAGGGATCGCGTAAATCCACGCCGTATGCTGCACAGATGGCGGCAGAGGATGCCGGCCGGAAGGCGCAGGAACACGGGATGAAGACCCTCGCCGTTGAGGTGAAGGGGCCGGGTTCGGGACGTGAATCCGCGCTGCGGGCGTTGCAGGCAGTTGGGTTCGAGATCACGGCCATTCGCGATGTGACCCCGGTCCCGCATAACGGTTGCCGGCCGCGCAAGCGTCGGCGCGTCTGATTTTCCGCCCTTCAGGGGGCTGAACACTAAATTTCATCGGCAAATGCCGAACCCCGGCGCCAAAGCACCGGACAAGATTTGAGGACGAATCCAGATGCTCCAGAAAAATTGGACCGAACTGATCAAGCCGAGCAAGCTCGACATCGCGGGTGGTAATAATCCGGCGCGCCAGGCATCGGTAGTTGCCGAGCCCCTCGAGCGTGGCTTTGGATTGACCCTCGGCAACGCAATGCGCAGGGTTCTCATGTCATCGCTGCAGGGTGCCGCTGTGACTTCTCTGCAAATCGAGGGTGTTCTGCACGAATTCTCGTCGATCCCCGGCGTGCGTGAAGATGTCACCGACATCGTTCTGAACATCAAGGGGATGGCGCTGCGCATGCACAGCGAAGGTCCCAAGCGCATGACGCTGACGGCGACGGGGCCTGGTGAAGTGAAAGCCAGCCAGATCGAGACGGGCCCGGACATCGAAATTATGGACCCGGACCACATTCTGATGACGCTCGATCAGGGCGCACGGGTGGTCATGGAACTCACCGTGGAATCCGGGAAAGGCTATGTCCCGGCAACTCAGAATCGCGCCGCAGACGCGCCGATCGGCCTCATTCCGGTCGACGCCCTGTTCTCGCCGATCACGAAGGTTTCCTATCACGTGGGTAATGCGCGTGTCGGAGAGCGGACCGATCTGGACAAGCTGACCATGGACATCGAGACCAATGGCGCGATCACCCCGGAAGACTGCATGGCGCTTGCCGCCCGCATTCTGCAGAACCAGCTCCAGCTCTTCGTGAACTTCGAAGAGCCCAAAGCAGCGCAGCCTGTTGAAGAGATCGATGATGAACTCGAATTCAACCGCAATCTGCTGCGCAAGGTGGATGAGCTGGAACTGTCCGTGCGGTCGGCGAACTGCCTGAAGAACGACAACATCGTCTATATCGGTGACCTCGTTCAGAAGACCGAAGCGGAGATGCTGCGGACCCCGAACTTCGGGCGCAAGTCGCTTAACGAAATCAAGGAAGTGCTCGCCCAGATGGGACTGCACCTCGGTATGGAAATTCCGGCATGGCCGCCGGAGAACATCGAAGATCTGGCAAAACGCCTCGAGGAACCGTTCTAGCGGTTCCCTGAATCAGGAGTAGTTAAGATGCGTCACCGTAAAGGTCCGCGGAAGCTCAATCGGACGAGCAGTCATCGCAAGGCCATGTTCGCCAATATGGCGGCAGCTCTGGTCAAGCATGAGCAGATCACGACCACCTTGCCCAAGGCCAAGGAGCTCCGGCGTGTCGTCGATAAGCTCGTTTCGCTCGGCAAGCGTGGCGACTTGCATGCCCGTCGTCAGGCGCTCAGCACGTTGCGCGATCGTGCGCTTGTCGAGAAACTGTTCTCGACCCTCGCCGAGCGCTATGCCGACCGTCCGGGTGGATATACGCGGGTGCTGAAGGCCGGTTATCGCTATGGTGATTCCGCGCCAATCGCGATCATCGAGCTTGTGGACCGTGACGAAGACGCTAAAGGTCTCGATTCAGGCCCGGTTCAGTTTGTAGATGAAGAAGAGCTTCAGGAAGCCGTTGCCTGAGCCGTTGTTCATCTCACGAACCCTGACGCAAAAGGCCGCCCTCGGGCGGCCTTTTGCGTCAGGGTTCGTGAATCGCGGCTCGATCGGAGTTAAAATCACGACATGCGAACCACACGACATTACCTCTCCGGACTGATCCTGCTGACGGTCATGACCATCTCCGCGGGAGATGCCCTGGCCCAACGCGCTACTCCCGACAATCGCGACCAGGTCATGTTGTCCTTCGCCCCGCTCGTCCGGGAAGCGAGCCCGGCAGTGGTGAATGTATTCACCCGCAAGGCCGTGCGAAGCCGTGGGCCGGCCTCGCCGTTGTTCAACGATCCCTTCTTCCGCAGGTTCTTTGGCGACGCTTTGGGGAATGCACAGCCACGCGAGCGCGTCGAGAATTCGTTGGGGTCAGGTGTGATTGTTCGCCCCGACGGCCTGATCGTGACCAATTTTCATGTTATCGAAGGCGCCGACAGCATCACTGTGGTCCTGTCGGACCGGCGGGAGTTTGAAGCGACGATCCTGCGTGAGGATGCGCGTACGGACCTGGCGATCCTGAAGATCGATGCCGCAGAGGAAGTTTTGCCGAGCATCGCGTTGAGCGACAGCGACGAGCTGGAGGTTGGGGATCTCGTGCTTGCGATCGGCAACCCGTTCGGGGTCGGCAAAACCGTCACCAGCGGGATCGTATCGGGACTCGCACGTACCCAGGTTGGTATTTCCGACTTCAATTTTTTCATTCAGACGGACGCGGCCATCAACCCGGGCAATTCCGGCGGCGCGCTGCTGCGCATGGATGGCACGCTGGCCGGTATCAACACGGCGATTTTCTCACGCAGCGGCGGGAGCCAGGGAATCGGCTTTGCTATTCCCGCGAACATGGTTCGTACGGTCATTGACGGCGCGGCCGCTGGCGCGGCGTTGCGTCGCGCCTGGTTGGGCGCGTCGTTTGAGACCGTCACCGCCGATATCGCCGAGGCGATCGGATTGCCGCGCCCTGAGGGCGTGATCCTCTCGGGGGTACATGAACAGGGCCCTGCGCTGCGGGCCGGTTTGCAATCCGGTGACATCATCACCGCATTCAACGGCCAACCGGTTTTCGATACCGAAGGACTTCGTTTCCGTATCGCAACGGGAATCGTGGGCGACGAGGCGCAGCTTCTGGTGCGGCGACCACAATCGGAGCACGAAATTACACTTGTGCTTGAACATCCGCCCGAAGTCCCGCTGCGAGACGAGATGATTCTCGAGGGTCGTCATCCGGTTGCTGGCGCGACCGTTGCCAATCTTTCACCGGCCGTTGCCGAGGAGATGGGCCGCGACCACTTTGAAGAAGGCGTTGTCGTCAGAGCCATCGCATCGGGAAGCCCGGCCCACCGATTGAGTTTTCAGGTTGGCGATGTGATTTTTGCGATCAACGAGACTGAGGTTAAGTCGGTTGTACAGGTTCGTGAGTTAACGGCGAGGCCGGCGCCACAATGGACCATTACCGTACGGCGCGACGGGCGGCTGTTTTCATTGACGGTCGCTGGATGAGCGCGCCCGACAACCAGTCGGAAATGTTCGCGGGCCAGGCTCCGCGACCGCTGGCCGATCGGTTGCGGCCGGAAACCGTCAGCGACGTGGTCGGGCAGGGACATTTGCTTGGGGCCGAGGGGCCGATTGGCCGGATGGTGGCGAATGATCGGCTGGCCAGCATGGTGCTGTGGGGCCCACCGGGCTGCGGCAAGACAACCATCGCCCGGCTGCTGGCGCTAGAGACAGACTTCACGTTCGAGCCGCTCTCCGCGGTCTTTTCCGGGGTTGCCGATCTGCGGAAGGTATTTGAGCGCGCGACCGCACGACGCGCTGGTGGCCATGGTACGCTTTTGTTTATCGATGAGATTCATCGTTTCAACCGCGCCCAACAGGACGGGTTTCTCCCCTATGTCGAGGATGGAACGGTCACGCTCATCGGTGCGACCACAGAAAATCCGTCATTCGAGATCAATGCCGCATTGCTGTCGCGATGCCAGGTTTATGTGCTGAACCGGCTCGACGAAGGGGCGCTGGAGGAACTGCTCACGCGCGCGGAAAATCTCGAAGGTCGGCGCCTTCCGGTCGATGAACAGGCGCGACTGGCGCTGAAGGCGATGGCCGATGGGGACGGACGCTATCTGCTGAATTTAACGGAAGAATTGTTCGCGTTACGGCTGGACGATGAACTTGATACCGCACGATTGATCGAAACCGTTCAGAAGCGTGCGCCGCTTTACGACAAGAGCCAGGAAGGCCACTACAACCTGATCAGTGCGTTGCATAAATCCTTGCGGGGTTCCGACGTGGACGCGGCGTTGTACTGGCTGGCGCGAATGCTGGCCGGCGGGGAAGATCCACGCTTTGTCGCGCGTCGCCTTGCACGCGCTGCAATAGAGGATATCGGCCTGGCCGACCCACAGGCGTTGCCGCATGCCCTTGCGGCCTGGGAGGCCTATGAGCGCATCGGAAGCCCGGAGGGTGAGCTTGCCCTGGCGCAGTGTGTGATCTATCTGGCGAGCGCACCGAAATCCAACGCGTCATACAAGGCGTATGGGTCGGCGATGCGCATGGCGCGAGACACCGGCTCACTGGCGCCGCCCAAGCATATCCTCAACGCCCCGACAGGGCTCATGAAGGAGCTGGGATATGGCGACGGATATGCGTATGACCATGATGCCGAGGACGGATTTTCGGGTCAGGACTATTTTCCCGAAGGCATCGAACGATCTCGGTTCTACAAACCCGTGGAACGTGGTTTTGAGCGCGAGATTGGCAAACGACTGGACTATTGGACGAAGCTGCGGGCAGAGCGTGCCGCGCACGACGGGTCAGAGGAATAGTGATGATGTTTCGCCCTGATACCCCGCAGCGGGGGGCGTCATGAACATGCTTTTGGCTATCGCGTTTGGCGGTGCTGTCGGGGCGCTTGGCAGGCATTTCGTCAATGTTGGCTTCGCGACATGGATCGGACTTGGAATCCCCTGGGGAACGCTGACCGTCAATATCGCCGGGTCCTTTGCCATGGGGGTCCTGGTTCATGTGATGGCCGCGACATGGACAGTCACACCCGAAATGCGCGCCTTGCTGACAGTTGGTGGGCTCGGGGCATTCACGACATTCTCAACATTCTCTCTCGACGCGATTGTTCTTTATGAGCGCGGCCAGGCGATGTTTGCCGCCGCATATGTGCTGGCGTCGGTTGTCGGGGCCATCGGTGCACTCTTCATCGGGTTGCGTCTGGCGCGGGTTGTGTTTGCATGACCCAGGGTGATCATTCAGCTGTGCGGCATGTCACGGTCCAGGCCGATGAGGGCGAAGTGCGGCTCGACCGTTGGTTCAAGCGGCACTACCCGGAGCTGTCATACGGCCAGGTGGCGAAATGGTTGCGTACCGGCCAGGTTCGGGTCGACGGTCATCGGGCAAAGCCGGGCCAGCGGGTGAGCCATGGACAGGAAATTCGCGTGCCGCCGATGTCGCCGACAGCCGCAGACGCGCCGCGCGCCGAGAAGGAACGTCCGCCGGTCGACCGGGCAGACGCCGCAGCGTTGCGAAAGTCCGTGATTTATCAGGACGAGTTCCTGATCGCCTTGAACAAGCCCGCGGGTCTGGCCGTGCAAGGGGGTTCGAAGACCCACCGTCACCTCGACGGCATGCTTGATGCGTTGCAGTTCGACGCCAAGGACCGCCCACGCCTCGTGCATCGCCTCGACAAGGATACCAGCGGGTTGTTGTTGCTCGCGCGTGACAGGCAGACGGCGTCGCGGCTGGCCGTAATGTTCCAGGGACGCGAAGTCGGGAAAACCTACTGGGCGCTGGTGGTCGGAATTCCCGACCATGAGTCCGGCTTGATTGACGTCCGGCTCGCCAAACGCGGTGGTGAGGGGAGCCAGCGTGTTGAATCGGTCGATGACGGGCAGGCGGCGGAAACCGAGTATCGGATCCTTGACCACGCCGCGCGGCGCATCGCATGGCTTGAGTTGCGGCCGCGTACCGGCCGAACACATCAGCTGAGGGCGCACTGCAAGGCCATGGGAACGCCGATCGTGGGTGACGGCAAGTATGGCGGGCGTGAAAGCGACATCGACGGATTGCCGCAGCGGTTGCACCTGCATGCGCGTGGCCTGACGCTGCCGCATCCGGCAAGCGGAGAGCGCCTCACTCTCGAAGCACCGCTGGACGGTGTGCTGGCGAAAAGCTGGGCATTTGTCGGGTTTGACGCGAAAGTGACGTGATCGCCAGATTATCACGGGCTTTGCGGGCAATTCATCTCGCACTCCCCAGGTGCCTGCGTTTAGGATTTGAGGCCGGTCGTGGGTGCCGGGAACTAGATAGGTAAGACAACCAGATGCGCGTGCGCACTGTCTTCAAAGTTGTTCTTGTGGTTGCAATCACGCTGAGCGTGGCAATTGTCGCTGTGCTGTTCAATCTCGATCCCAATGATCACAAGGGCCGTATCGCTGCGTATGTAGAGCGTGAGACCGGACGCACTCTGGCGATCGAAGGGCCGATCGATCTGGAGTGGGGTCGGACAACGCGCGTCGCAGTGCGTGATGTCAGACTGTCCAACCCGACATGGGCGCGTTCGCCGGAGATGGCGCGCATTACGGAAATGGATGTCCGTTTCGAGTTGGTGCCGCTCCTGCGCGGGCGGATGGATATTGAAAGCCTGATACTGCGCGGTGCACAGCTGAATATCGAAACCAATTCAGATGGACGGAGCAGTTTTGAGTTCGGCGATCCTGATGCACGCCCGGGCGACGAATTCGGGGGGGATATTGGAATAGATCTCGAGATCGCAGAGCTCGAAGTCGAAGATGTCCGGTTTTCCTTCCTCGATGGCCCTGGCGGACCGGAAACGGTCGGAAAAATCGAGCACATCAAAGTGCTGCCGTCGGAGCCGGGCGCGCCCCTCGATATCGATATCGCGGCCGACATGCGCATCGGTAAGGACACGGCCAGGGTAGACCTGGATGGCCGGATCGGATCATGGAATGACATCATCCGTGGCGATCGCGCGGTGCCGTTCGACCTTACCGGAGAGGCGTTGGGGCTGAATGTCGAAATCGACGGGGATGTACGGGGGCCGAACAACCCGTCCGGCTTCGACGTGAATGTCATGATCTCCGGCGATGCGTTTGCGACGATACAACCGTTCTTCGACACGCCGTTGCCACAGCTGGGTCACATATCCCTGTCGGCAAATATCAGCGGTGGGCAGCGTAACCCCGTTGTCAAACTGGATGCCCTGGATGTCGCGAATATTCACGTGACAGGCACGACGGAGTTCGCACTTTCCGGTGACGGTGCCGATCATGATTTTGACCTCAAGGCGGAGCTTCGTGATCAGGGGCTGGCCCCCATCGAACCGATGGCAAGAATATCTCTGGCCCAGATCGGTCCGGTGAAGGGGAGTATAAACATCACCGGCAATCTCGATGCCATGCGCTTCGAACCCAACCGTGTGGCGGTCGCCGACAGTTTCCTGTCGGGTACGGTTACGGTGGGACCGGTCCTGGATGACCCCAAGGTATCCTATGACCTGATTTTGACGACGGATGGTCAGACGCTGGACGTCGTGAACCCGATTGCAGGCGTGACGCTGCCCGAGTTCGGGCCCATCAAGGGCGAAATTCGGGCGATTGGTGATCTCAACAAGGCGCGCGTGGAGACGACCGGTGTCGATGCCGGTGGAATTCACGGCACCGGACGCGTCGATCTCGCCAAACTTGAAGCCGACGAACCGATTGTCACGCTTGATCTCAAACTGTCGGCGAAAGACCAATCACTCGATCCCGTTCGCGCCATGTTGGGCGACGAGCTGGCAGATCTTGGGCCGGTCAACGGGGGCGTCGCCGTCACCGGGACATTGCCCGCGATGGCGCTCGCGCTTGACGGGTTCACCGTTGATAAAATTCAGTCCAACGGCGATGTCACGCTCGATGTGAACGCCGATCAGCCTCTCAAGCATTATCGCCTCGACCTTGCGGGAACAGGGCAGGCGCTGGAGAGGTTTCAACCGCTTCTTGGCGTGGATTGGCCGCCGCTCGACCCGGTCGACCTGACGGCGTCGGTCGACGGCGATCTTGAGCGGGTAACCGTCGAGAAATTCACATTCCGGAGTGTGACGACGGACATGGCGGGGCGCGGGCGTTTGGTTTTCGACCCGAACGCAATCGAGGTCGAAGCGGTCGTGACGTCCGATACCACAGACATCACACGCATTTTCCCCGACTATGACCCCGCGCGACGGCCGGATCCCATATCGCAGGAAGAGGCAAAGAAGACAGTGCCGACCCGGAGTGCGGAGAAGCTGTTTTCAACCGATCCCCTGCCGCTCGAATTTTTGCGCGCTGCGGACCTCGATATCACGTTCCAACCCAAGAAGTTTGTGACCCCCTACGGGGTGTTCGAAAATGTGAATCTGCGGATTGTGCTTGAAGAGGATAATCTGCATATCCGGCCCCTTGATGCGCGCTATGCGAACAGTGACTTGCGCGGTGATTTCAGTCTCGATGCGCGAGCGCAGACACCGATCGTGGGATTGTCGCTGCGCGCACCAAATCTCCAGGTCGGCCAACTCCTCAAGGATTTCGCCAATCTCGATGTTCTCGAAGGTTCGGGGGCCATAGACATTGCCCTGTCCGGATCGGGCGACTCGATCGCGGCCATTGCCGGCACTCTGGACGGGCATGCACGTCAGCTGATGAGCAAGGGGCGTATGCGCAATGAAGGACTGGGATATGTCAGCGGCCTGTTTTCCGGCATCAGCGAGACTCTCGGCAACAAGAGCTGGGTGGCTGTGGATTGCATGGCGAATGATTTTGAGATCAAGGACGGCGTTGCCAGCAGCCGGGTGAATCTGCTGAGCACCGAGGTGATAATCCTGACTGCGGAAGGCAGCATCAATCTCGGCGCCGAAGACTACAGGATGAAGGTTAAACCGCGGCCGCGGGGGTTCGATCTCAGCCTGGCCGTGCCTGTGCTCATTCGCGGACCGTTGGGAGATCCCAGTTTTCGTCCCGATCCGTTGAGCACGTTAGCGAAAATCGGGAGTTTTCTGGGTGCCATTGTATTTCCCCCCGCGGCGCTGATCGGCCTGATAGATCTCGGTGGCAACAATCACCCCTGTGTGCGGTATGCCAAGGACAATGAAGGGCAGGCCGCGCCATCTCTCTCAACACCTTTGGACGATGGTTCGGCTGACCGGCGCCAACCGTCATCGCCCGACAATGGCAACGAAACGGAACGTTAAATTCGTGGAACGGTTTTACAAGGACGTCACGACCGCGCTGGCGGATGATGAACAGGCATATGAGGTGCTTCTCGACGCGCGTAGCGTGCGAACACCCATGCGCAAGGCGTTGCAGGTGCCCAGCCAGGTGTTGGCAAAAGCCATTGCAGATGAGTGGCGTGCGCAGAAAGAGAAAATTGATGTCGAGACCATGCCGTTGACGCGGATCGCGGCAACGGCGGTCGATCGTGTCGCGGATGACCGTGAAGGCTATATCGATCAGATTGCCGCCTATGGCGGTACGGACCTGGTTTGTTACCGGGCACAAACACCGGCGGAACTCGTTACGCGTCAGTCGCGGGTCTGGCAGCCATTGCTCGACTGGGCACGTGACACATTTGGCAGCGAACTCGTTGTGACCGATGGTTTGCTACCGATAGACCAGCCGCCCGAATCTCTGGCGAAACTGCGCGCGGGCGTGGCGGAACATGACGACTTCGAACTGGCAGCCCTGGGCGTCGCCACGTCGGCGAGCGGGTCGATCGTCGTGGCTCTCGCCCTGTCGAAGGGTCATCTGGACGCCGATACGGCGTTTGACGTCGGTCAGCTTGATGAATCCTATCAAGTCGAACTTTGGGGTGAGGAAGCCGAAGCCCAGGCGCGGCGGGATGTTCTGCGCGCTGATATCGATTGCGCCGCCGCATTCCTGGATTTCCTGCGACAGGGTTGAGTGGCACAGACCTGAACTGGCCCGAGTCCCGGAAAATCTGCTATGTGGAACCTCCAATCAGGTTTCGCTGAGGACGCGCGATGCAAGATATTCTGGACCAACTCGAAGCCCGTCGTGTTCGCGCACGGCTTGGCGGTGGTGAGCGTCGAATAGAAGCGCAGCACGGCAAGGGTAAGCTGACGGCGCGCGAGCGCCTCGAGTTGCTGCTCGATGAGAATTCGTTCGAGGAGTTCGACATGTTCGTCGAGCAGGCACCGAACGAAATGACAGCCGATATTGAGCCGATACCCGGAGATGGTGTCGTCACCGGATGGGGGCACATCAACGGCCGCAAGGTGTTCGTGTTCTCGCAGGATTTTACGGTGTTTGGCGGTTCGCTATCGGAGGCGCATGCGCAGAAGATCTGCAAGGTCATGGATATGGCGATGAAGAACGGCGTGCCGGTGCTCGGTTTGAATGATTCCGGTGGTGCGCGAATTCAGGAAGGCGTGGGTTCGCTCGCCGGATATGCCGATGTCTTCCAGCGCAACGTCAACGCGTCCGGTGTCATTCCGCAGGTCTCGGCGATCATGGGGCCGTGTGCAGGTGGGGCGGTTTATTCGCCGGCGATGACCGACTTCATCTTCATGGTCCAGGACACGTCCTACATGTTCGTAACCGGACCCGAAGTGGTGAAAACCGTCACCCATGAAGATGTGACGCAGGAGGAACTCGGCGGCGCATCGACCCACACCACGAAGTCGAGCGTGGCCGACAGCGCCTTCGAAAATGACGTGGAAATGCTTCTGCAGCTTCGTCGGTTCTATGATTTTCTGCCCATGAACAATCGCGAAAAGGCCCCGGTCTGGCCAACCAGCGACCCGTTCGACCGCGAGGAACCGTCGCTCGACACGTTGATGCCCGCCGACCCGCTCAAACCGTACGATATCAAGGAACTCATCGGGAAAGTCGTCGATGAAGGTGACTTTTTCGAACTCCAGGCAGACCACGCCGGGAATATCGTCATCGGTTTCGGGCGGATGGAGGGGCGCACAGTTGGCTTCGTTGCAAACCAGCCAATGGTGCTCGCCGGTTGTCTGGATATCGATTCATCCAAGAAGGCGGCACGGTTTGTGCGATTCTGCGATTGCTTCAATATCCCGATCGTCACCTTTGTCGACGTACCCGGTTTTCTGCCGGGCACATCGCAGGAATATGGGGGCATCATCAAGCACGGGGCAAAGCTGCTCTTTGCCTATGCCGAGGCGACCGTTCCCAAGGTCACGCTCATCACCCGAAAGGCCTATGGCGGCGCGTATGATGTGATGTCCTCCAAACACATCCGGGGCGATATCAACTATGCCTGGCCGACGGCGGAAATTGCCGTGATGGGCCCGAAGGGTGCTGTCGAAATCATCTACCGGGAAGACCGGGACGATCCGGAGAAAATCGAGGCCCGGACGGAAGAATACCGGGCGCGCTTCGCCAACCCGTTTATCGCGGCCCAGAAGGGCTTCATCGACGACGTGATCTACCCGCACAGCTCGCGGCGCCGGATTTGCCGGGCGCTACGGCTGCTTGAGAACAAGTCTCTCGAGAACCCGTGGAAGAAACACGACAACATCCCGCTTTAGCAGAACCCTGGCCGTCTAGGTTTTTGTGCCCCAGACGAATCCGCGGCACTGAGACACGCGTGCCGGGCTGTCGGTGAGCTTCCAGCCACGTACGGTCTCGAATCCCGACGCCTTCACCATGCCACCCATGGCCCGCAATGTCGGCGCCCACCAGTTGGTTTCGTTCTCGCCATATTCGTCGTTTGGATAAAATTCCATGACCATATCAGCGCCGAACCCCTTGCCGAGGCCACCCCGGTAGGCACTGAAATCATCGGCGATAGCGGATTCGATGAACAATTCCCCGCTGCAGACATCTGACAGCTTGTCGATCGCGTACATCGGCCAGCGCAGGTGATAGAGAACGCCGAAGCAGAACACGACATCGAAGGTTCCGAACGTCTCAGGGGTCAGATCGTAGATCGTCAACTCGTGACGCTGGCAACGGTCTTCGTCATAGCCAAGCGCCTCGCGGCATAGATCAAACGTCTCCCATGCCTTTCTGTCGTCCGTCTCGAGCTGGCCTACAAAATCCGAGAAGTCATCGATCGCGATGACCTGTTCCGCGCCGCGTTTCATCGCCTCGAATGACCAGTAGCCGTCCCACGCACCGATATCGAGTACGCGCTTTCCGGTGAGGTCGTCCGGAATGCGATAAGAGGGCGCATCGATAGGGGCCCAGCCGGGTGTGACGACGCCGTCGGTCAATTCGATGCGGTGATACCAGTAGGGGAAGTCCGAGATCCGGCGGTTGAGTTCTTCTGTATCCATGGCGCGCTACCTAGCTGGAAGTCGCGGTGGCGTCGAGTTGAAAAATCGAGACAGTGCCTTCGCGACCGCGAATCTCCCGCTCTCCGAGATTTTTGAGTTCGTACATGCCGGCATCTGCCACGCCGGCATGGTCACGCGTGTCGCCGCTCGTCAGGATGATGCAGTCTTCCTCCGTGGCGATTTCCTTGGCCAGAGAGTCTATCCGTGACGCGGTGTTTACGGCATCCCCGACGACGGTGTAGTTCACACGGTTGGTGGATCCAATGTTGCCGACGATGACACGTCCTGTATGAACGCCGACCCGGATGCGGAGCGGGTCATCGCCCCGGGCGCGACGTTCATCGTTGTCGTTGCGCACGCGGCGCTGAATTTCCGCTGCTGCCCGCAGCGCCCGCGGGGCATGATCGGGGACCTGCTCCGGCGCGCCCCAAAAGGCCATGATGGCGTCCCCAATATACTTGTCGACCGTGCCACCCTCGGCTTCGATGGCGCTGCCCAACATCTCGAAATGGGTGTTGAGCAGCTCCGCGATTTCGCTGGCGCCCATATGTTCGGCGAGGGTCGAAAAGCCGCGTATGTCGGTAAACATGATCGTGAGGATGCGTTCTTCGGAGGTTTCGATCTTTTCGCCACGTTGCATCAGGCCGAGAACGAGTTGTTTCGGCACATAAGTTTCGAACAGTTGCAGCGCACCAATCATGCGGTTGAACGATTGAGCTGCGTCTGACAGTTCGGTGATTCGGCTGTCGGGAACTTCCGGCGCGTTGGCAACATCCAGGCGGGTCAGCGCGGCGGCCGATGTTACCAGGCCACCAATCTGCCGGTTCAGGTGCCTGGCGAACCAGATACCTGTCAAAAGCGCCAACGCGAATATCGCCAACGCGATGAAGGCCGTGTCTTTCAGACGTTCGAGTTCCTGGCCGACAATGTCGCGCTTCAGGACCACCCCGAGCGTCCAGAGTTCGTTTCCGTACTGTGTGTTATTGCGCGTCAGCAGGACGCGTTCATCGTCGACCCGGGCGTCATGGATGTTGCTGGCCAGTTCCAGAAGGGTGATTGCGCGATCCCCACCGCCCCGCAACATGTGAAATGCGGGCTCCGGAAACGTATCGATCGACGGGAGAGGCGTACCTTCCGGCGTGTTGGGTTGTTCGAAGTTGGCCTCGATCAGGCGCGAGTGGGCGAGCACCTTGTCATTGTCGTACAGGATAAACGCACTGAGTTCGCTCTCGGTCTGAAGTTTCTCCAGGAACTCCGATACCTCTGAAAGCGTTAGTGACGTGATCACTGCGCCGTGGAACTCGTCACCTCGCCATACGGGAGCCACGTGGGCCAAAATCGCTTGCCGCACCTGCGGAATCCACAGTGGCGGCACCCAAAACGAGTCCCGGCGCGACGCAGCAGCCCTGAGGGCAAGCTTCTGACGTTCCAGACTGGAGGTGCTCGATTGGACCTCAATGGGGAATCCTTCCTGCCGCGTGACGGTGATGGACTCTCCGTCAGCGCGTATAAAAATCAGCGCCGTCATCTGAGGGGCTGATGAGATCGATCCGCCGAAAGCGTGAAAGGTGTTGTTGCGCTTGTCATCGAGATTGAGTCGACCATCCGCAAACTGCGTGGCGAACTCGTCGGCAGTTACGACTGCAGGAACCAGTTGGCTGTCGATCCGTGCCTCGAGAATATCCAGCGTGTCGTCTGCCTGGTCGGCAAGGAGCTCGAAGGTGTTGCGCGTCGCGCTGGCCAGTGTCACGAAAAGTACGCTGCCAACCGCCAATAAAAGCAGCAGGGTGACTCCGCCAACCAGTATGGTGGCGAGGCTGAAACGTCGGTGTTTCGATACGTCCTGATTCAAGATCACACCCGCAACGATAGAACCTGCAGGCTAAGCCCGCATCGCTGCTTCGTCCAGGTGTTCATGGCCGGTCCGCACCCGATTTCATTCATTGCGCACTGCAACATGCTTTCGTAGTTTCGTGGGCATGTTTAAGAAGATTCTGATCGCCAACCGGGGTGAAATTGCGTGTCGTGTCATTCGCAGCGCGAAGGACATGGGCATCGCGACAGTCGCCGTATACTCCGACGCCGATGCCGGTGCGTTGCATGTGCGCATGGCAGATGAAGCCGTACATATTGGCCCGCCGCCGGCCGCCGAGAGCTATCTGGTCTCAGACAAGATACTCGCCGCCATCCGTGACACGGGCGCAGACGCGGTACATCCGGGTTATGGCTTTTTGTCGGAGAATGCCGATTTCGCACGCGCGCTCGAGGCGGAAGGTGTTGCGTTTATCGGGCCGCCGCCCGATGCGATTGCGGCGATGGGCGACAAGATCGAATCCAAGAAACTCGCAGATGCGGCCGGCGTCAGCACCGTGCCGGGTCATATGGATACCATCGAGGATGTGACCGAGGCGGTGAAGATCGCCGGAGAAATCGGCTATCCGGTGATGATCAAGGCCTCTGCAGGCGGCGGCGGCAAGGGCATGCGCATCGCCTTCAGCGAAGACGAAGTCGATGAGGGGTTTCGTTCGGCACAGAATGAAGCGCGCTCCAGTTTTGCCGACGATCGGATTTTCATCGAGAAATATGTCGAAGAACCGCGTCATATCGAAATTCAGGTGCTGGCCGATGCCCATGGCAATGTGATTCACCTGGGCGAGCGCGAATGCTCGATTCAACGCCGTCACCAGAAGGTCGTGGAAGAGGCGCCGTCGCCATTCCTTGATGAAGAAACCCGGGCCGCCATGGGCGCGCAATCCTGCGCGCTGGCGGCGGCGGTGGGATACCGCTCTGCCGGCACCGTTGAGTTTATCGTCGACAAGGACCGGAATTTCTATTTCCTGGAAATGAATACCCGACTACAGGTCGAGCATCCGGTGACCGAGATGATTACCGGGCTGGACCTCGTTGAGCAGATGATCCGCGTCGCGGACGGCGAAGAACTGTCGCTGCGCCAGGAGGATGTCACGATCAACGGCTGGGCGATCGAGACGCGGGTGTATGCCGAAGACCCGAGCCGTAATTTCCTGCCGGCCATCGGCCGCCTGGTTCGCTATCGCGCGCCCGAGCAAGACGGCACGAGTGTGCGCATCGACACGGGCGTGGGAGAGGGATCCGAGATCTCGATGTTCTACGACCCCATGATCGCCAAGCTTGCCACCCACGGGGCGGATCGACGCCAGGCGATCACACGCATGCAGGATGCGCTCGACGGCTACTTTATCCGCGGTACTGGGCACAATACGGCTTTCCTCGCTTCGATCATGGCCCATCCGCGCTTTGTAGAGGGGCGTCTGACAACGAATTTCATCGCGGAGGAGTATCCCGACGGATACGCCCCCGCGGCTCCGGTCGACGGACTGCGGGACAGGTTCTCTGCCGTGGCTGCGTATATTCATGGTCGCTATGCCGCGCGTGCGCGCCAGTCGGGTGCAAACGGGATCCCCGAATTGCCGGGCATTGTCGTTCCCTGGCAGGTGCAAATGGGGGATGAGGCAAATGCAGTCGATGTCGCCTATCGACCCGACGGCGCGGATGTCACGGTCGACAGGCGTGAATTGTCCTTCTCGACGGAATGGACGCTGGGTGATCCGGTGTTTGTGGCGACGTTTGAAGACGATGTCGCAACGTTCCAGATAGACCGGACCGGCATTGCCTATCGGCTGACCCACCGAGGTGTCGAGGCCACTGTCCGGGTGCTCACGCCGCGCGGCGCCGAGCTTGATGCCCGGATGCCCGAAAAGGTACCGCCGGATCTGAGCCGGTTTGTCCTGTCGCCGATGCCCGGTTTGCTGGTCTCGGTCGCGGTGGAAGAGGGGATGGCAGTGCGTGCCGGTGAGGAAGTCGCTGTGGTTGAAGCGATGAAAATGGAAAATGTGCTCCGCGCGACGGCAGATGGCGTGGTGAAGACCGTGCATGCGTCACCGGGAGACAGCCTTGCGGTCGATCAGGCCATCATCGAGTTCGAGTAATGGCCGGGACCATTGCGGTTCGGGTTGTCATCCGCGGTCGCGTGCAGGGTGTGTGGTTTCGTGCCTGGACGGAGAATGTGGCGCGGGATTTGTGTCTGGATGGCTGGGTTCGAAACCGTTCTGACGGCACTGTTGAGGCCGTTTTTGCCGGCCCGCATCCCGCCGTTGATCGGATGATAAACAACTGTCGTGAGGGGCCACCCGCCGCCGTCGTGGAATCCGTGTCCGAGGAGCGGATCGCGCCCGATGGGTTGATCGGTACGGGGTTCGTCAAGAAACCGACGGCCTAGCCGAATATCTTCGTAAAGCTGGCTTTCAGCGCCGCGTCGACATCTTTCATGCCGGCGTCGACACCCAGATCGGCAAGGCTGGTGACGCCGAGATGGTCCTCGCCGATGCCGCACGGCACGATCCCGGAGAAATGCTCCAGGTCGGGTGACACGTTGATGGAGATGCCGTGATAGGTGATCCAGTGGCGCACGCGCACGCCGATCGCCGCGATTTTGTCCTCGCGGCCGTCATCATGGGCGACCCAGATTCCCACCCGTCCGTCCCGACGTTCGCCATTGATTCCGAATGTTGAAAGGGTCTCGATGACCCATGCCTCAAGGCCGCGCACATAGGCGCGCAGATCCTGGCCGCGCACGCGCAGATCGATCATGGCATAGGCCACGCGCTGGCCGGGGCCATGATAGGTGTACTGCCCGCCGCGACCCGTTTCGTAGACAGGGAAGCGGTCGACGTCGAGCAGGTCATCCGGTTTGGCGCTGGTGCCCGCGCTGTAGAGTGGCGGATGCTCGACCAGCCATATCAGCTCGTCGGCGGTGCCATGACGAATGTCTGATACCCGTGTCTCCATCGCTGCCACAGCCTCGTCATAGGGCTGTAACCCCGGGGCGGTTTGCCAGGTGATGGTTCCGGGAGAAATCCGCTTCAGATCGGGAATTGTCATTGTCTCGCGCATTTTACAAAACCGAAATATACGCGTGTTCTCATGGTATTGCTTGATTTCCGGTTGCCACTCGCAAGCGGATCACGCATCTAACAGGTTAACCAATTCAGCGCGGGTCAAACTCTTCCGGTGGATGCGTCCCCGCGCTGCGGAGAAATTTCATGGCCGAAGATATTCGCGAAGCGTCCCTGCGGTACCACCGCGAAGGTCGCCCCGGCAAAATCGAAGTCGTTGCATCCAAACCCCTGGGCAACCAGCGTGATCTTTCGCGCGCCTACACGCCCGGCGTCGCCCAGGCGTCCCTGGCAATCGTCGAAGACCCGGCTATGGCCGCGGAAGTCACCGTCAGGGGCAACCTGGTCGGGGTCGTGACAAACGGTACAGCCGTGCTTGGGCTCGGTGCCATCGGGCCCCTGGCCTCCAAGCCTGTGATGGAAGGCAAAGGGGTCTTGTTCAAGAAGTTCGCGGATATCGACGTGTTCGATATCGAGGTGGACGAGACCGACGTGGAACGGTTCGTGGACATTGTCGCAGCGCTTGAGCCGACCTTCGGCGGGATCAACCTCGAGGATATCAAGGCACCGGAATGCTTCGAGATCGAGAAACGCTTGCGCGAACGCATGAATATTCCGGTCTTCCATGACGACCAGCACGGCACGGCCATCATCGTGGGTGCGGCTGTCCGCAATGGCCTCCGCCTCGCCGAACAAGACATCACGACGGCTCGCCTCGTGACCTCGGGTGCCGGTGCCGCGGCCCTCGCATGCGTGAACCTGCTGGTCGAGATGGGGTTGCCGAAAGAGAATGTCACGCTCACCGACATTGAGGGTGTGGTCTACAAGGGTCGTGAGAAGGGTATGAATCCCTATCTTGAGGCCTATGCGCAGGACACCGACGCCCGGACGCTGGATGACGCGATTGGAGGCGCAAATATCTTTCTCGGATTGTCCGCTCCCGGCGTACTGAGCCAGGAGATGGTGAAGAAAATGGCGGACACGCCTCTGATCTTCGCGCTGGCCAACCCCAACCCCGAGATCCTGCCGGAAGATGCCAAGGCCGCACGTCCCGATGCGATCATCGCCAGTGGCCGGTCCGACTATCCCAACCAGGTCAACAATGTTCTGTGTTTCCCGCATATATTCCGCGGCGCGCTGGATGTGGGCGCAACCGACATCAACGAGGCGATGAAGGTTGCCGCGGTGGACGCCATCGCAGATCTGGCAATGCGCGAGACGTCGGATGTTGTGGCATCCGCTTACGGCGGCCAGGTGGCGAAATTCGGTGCAGATTCGATCATCCCGAGCCCGTTCGACCCGCGATTGATAAGCGAAGTCGCGCCGGCGGTTGCGCGCGCGGCGATAGAGAGCGGTGTCGCAACGCGGCCGATCGAGGATTTCGACGCCTATCTTGAGCAGCTGGATCGGTTTGTTTTTCGCTCGGGCCTCCTGATGCGGCCGATTTTCGATCAGGCGCGCGCCGACAAGAAGCGCATTGTCTATGCCGAGGGCGAGGATGAACGCGTTCTTCGCGCCGCCAAGGCGGTGATCGACGAAGGCGTGGGCATTCCTATTCTGATCGGGCGTCCGAAGATCGTGCAGCGACGGGTTGAGCGATTGGGTCTCAACTTCAAACCGGGTGAGGATTGCGAGATCATCAACCCCCAGGACGATCCGCGCTATCGGGATTACTGGAAGCTGTATCACAGCCTGGCCGAGCGAAAGGGCGTATCGCCGGACGAGGCAAGAACGCGCGTGCGCACGAACGCGACGGTGATTGCCGCACTGGCGCTGATGCGCGGGGATGCGGATGCCATGATCTGCGGCACCGAGGGCCGCTATGACCGTCATTTGCAGCACGTGCAGGACGTGGTGGGGCTGCGTGAAGGTGTGCAGGATATGTCGGCAGTATCGGTCCTGATACTTTCGAAAGGTACGATTTTCATCACGGATACCTATGTCACGCCCAACCCGACGGTTGCGGAAATTGCAGAAATGACTCATCTCGCCGCAGAAGAAGTGCGGCGGTTCGGACTAACACCCAAGGTGGCGTTGCTCTCGCATTCAAGTTTCGGCAGTTCGAACGCTGACTCTGCTCAGAAAATGCGCGCGGCGCGCAGGCTGGTGCACGAACGTGACCCGGACCTTCAGGTCGAGGGCGAGATGCATGCGGATGCCGCGATCAATCCGGATATTCGGGAGCGTATTTTTCCCAACAGCGTCCTCGAAGGACAGGCAAACTTGCTCGTCATGCCGGATCAGGATGCGGCGAACATCGCCTTTAACTTGCTGAAGACACTGGCAGATGGCCTGGCGGTTGGGCCGATCCTGGTGGGAGCTGAACGTTCGGCACATGTGCTGACGCCATCCGTCACCGCGCGCGGAATTTTGAATATGAGCGCGGTTGCGGCTGTGGGCGCACAATTCGATACCCGGGTTAAGGCCTAGGCACCCGTGACTTACCAGCCGGACATCGACGAGAGTACGACCGGCCATGAGGCCGAGCGCAGCTATGGCGTCGATGAATCGCTGGTGCGCACCTGCGAGATTGCCCTGTCCGTGGGCCGGGTTGATGAGCTCGATGGCCTGATCGAGGGGCTTCACGCTTCTGATCTGGCTGATCTTCTTGAGGAACTGAGCTCCGACAGCCGACGGATTCTTTTCGATCATGTACGTGATCGCCTGGATCCCGAGCTGCTGACCCACCTCGATGATGTGGTGCGCGAGGATGTCCTCGAACAGCTGGAGCCGGCCGAAGTCGCCGCCGCCATCACCGAGCTCGACACCGATGATGCGATCGACGTTTTCGAGGATGTGGCGGCGGCGGACCAGGCCAGTGTGCTGGCGCGCTTGTCACCTTCCGACCGGGCGCTCGTAGAGCAGGCGTTGACCTATCCAGAAGATAGTGCCGGCCGCCTGATGCAGCACGAGCTCGTCACCGTTCCCAAGGACTGGTCCGTGGGCAACAGCATCGACTACATGCGTGAACGTGCAGCGGATCTTCCGCGCGATTTTTACGAAATCTATGTGGTGGATGACGATCGCCGCCCGGTCGGAAACATTCCGTTATCGCGGTTGATGCGAAATCAACGCGATGTGCGGATTGACGACATCATGCTGACCGACCTTCGCTCGGCCTATGTCGAGATGGATCAGGAAGAGGCGGCCCTGATGTTCAGGCAGTATGCGCTGTTGTCGGCCCCGGTGGTGAACGACGCCGGGCAGCTGGTCGGCGTCATCACGGCCGACGATATCGTCCACGTCATTCATGAAGAGGCGGAAGAGGATATTCTGCGTCTTGGCGGCGTGCGCGAAGATGATTTCTACGAAGCGGTTCTGGATACAACGCGGGCACGTTTTTCCTGGTTGCTTGCCAATCTCGGAACGGCCATTACCGCCTCGCTTGTCATCGGCCTGTTCGATGCGGCGATCGAGCAGGTGGTTGCGCTGGCGATCCTCATGCCGATCGTTGCATCAATGGGCGGCAATGCAGGCACACAGACTTTGACGGTCGCGGTGCGGGCGCTTGCGATGAAGGAGCTGACCGCCACCAATGCCGCGCGAATTGTCGGCAAGGAAGTCATTGTTGGCGGCATCAACGGCATGTTGTTCGCCATCGTGATGGGGGTTGTCGCCTGGTTTTGGTTTGGCGAGCCGGCGATCGGTTTCATCATCGCGGCAGCCATGGTCTTCAATCTTCTTGTCGCCGGGTTTGCGGGTGTGACCATTCCCCTTGCGCTGGAGCGCTTGCGCATCGATCCCGCCGTCGGGTCCGCGGTTGTCCTCACGACGATCACCGACGTCGTCGGGTTTGTGTCGTTCCTCGGCCTCGCGGCCATCGTGCTGCTATGACCATCACCAAGATCGCGGCACCCTATGGTACCTGGCCTTCGCCGATCACGGCCGGGATGATTGCCGACACAACAATCTCGATTTCGAGCTTGCTGGTAGACGGCGATGACATTTACTGGCTTGAAGGGCGCCCCAGCGAAGCCGGTCGCGTCGTTCTTGTGCGGCAGACCGATACGGGGCCCGTCGATGTCATGCCGGCAGGTTATTCCGCGCGCACGCGTGTCCATGAATATGGCGGCGGCGCTGCGATTGTGTCGCGCGGCGTGATCTTCTTCGTCAACTTCGACGATCAACGGATATACCGCCTGGATAACGGCGGCACGCCGTCGGCAGTAACGGCAGATTCGGGCGACCGACATGCCGATTTGTTCCTTGATGCGGCGGGACAGCGCATTTTGTGTGTCCGTGAGCGTCACGTCGGTACTGACGTGGTTAACGAGTTGATCGCCGTTGATCTGGCGTCCGGTACCAGCACGGTGCTTGTCGGCGGCCATGATTTTGTTTCGAACCCGCGGCTATCTCCGGACGGTACGACCCTGAGCTGGGTGAGTTGGGAATTGCCGGATATGCCATGGGATTCGGCGTGCGTTTGGGTGGCGCCAATAGAATCCGATGGGAATGTTGGCACACCGCGCAAGTTGGCGGGCGGCGATGGCGTGTCAGTATTTCAGCCGATGTGGGCACCCGATGGGACGCTGGTGTTTGCTGCCGATACCGACGGCTGGTGGAATCTGCATCGTTGGGATGGCGTCGCTGTTTCCGTCATCCACCCCATGGAAGCCGAGTTCGGACTTCCCCAGTGGATTTTCGGGATG
Source organism: Alphaproteobacteria bacterium (assembly GCA_965205535.1). Lineage (GTDB taxonomy): Bacteria > Pseudomonadota > Alphaproteobacteria > UBA6615 > UBA6615 > UBA8079. Next base: position 2,218,457 of record CBDBHH010000005.1, read on the forward strand.
CGGACCTTCGACATAGGGGCTTCGGGCGACATTGTGACGACTTATACCCGCGAGGGAGCGTGGTGGCTGGCGTGCATCGATGATGGCGGGCTTCGCGATATCGATGTGCCATGGACCGACATCTCCTCACCGCAATGGGTGGATGACAAGCTTGTGTTCATCGGATCCTCCGCCAGTGCCGCATCTGCGGTGCTCGTGCTGGACCCTGCTTCAGGGTCATGGGAAACATTGCAGTCTTCGCTCACCGCCGACCTCGACCCGGCCGGGCTCTCGGTTCCTGATGCCATATCGTTTGAAACCATGGACGGGGACATTGCATACGGTTTTTACTATCCGCCCTGCAGCGCCACGACAGCCGCGCCACCTGATGAACATCCACCGATTATCGTGCGGGGACATGGCGGTCCGACGGGGGCGACGTCGCCGTCATTCAGCCTCGCGATCCAGTACTGGACCAGTCGAGGGTTTGCCGTACTGGACGTGAACTACCGCGGCAGCACGGGGTTTGGCAGGGCGTATCGCGAAGCGCTCTACGGCCGTTGGGGTGAGGCAGATGTGGATGACATGGTCCGTGGCGCCGAATATCTGGTGGCGCTGGGCCTGGCGGATTCGTCCCGCCTGGCGATTCGCGGAGGTAGTGCGGGCGGTTATACCGCACTTGCGGCACTCGCCTTCCGCGACACTTTTTCGGGCGGAGCAAGCCTTTACGGGATTGGTGACCTGATGACGCTCGCACAAGATACGCACAAGTTCGAAAGTCGATATCTGGATCGGTTGATCGGACCATTACCCGAGACCGAGCAGCTATATCGTGATCGATCACCAATCGAACATGTGGACGCGCTGAATTGCCCGGTGATTTTTCTTCAAGGTGAAGATGATAAGGTCGTTCCACCCAACCAGGCCGAGATGATGGTGGACGCCCTCGACCAGAAGGGGATACCGGTTGCCTATGTTCTCTTCGAGGGCGAGGGGCACGGTTTTCGAAAGGCCGAGAATGTGACCCGCGCACTGGAGTCTGAATTGGCGTTTTACGGGCGAGTTTTCGGGTTCGTGCCGGCGGATGATCTGCCCGGGCTCGATATCCGGAACTTGACGAGCTAGCGACCGGGAAGCAGGAGACAAGTATATGAAACTCTACGATTATTGGCGCTCGTCCGCCGCATTTCGGATGCGCATTGCGCTCAATCTAAAGGGCCTCGATGCGGAGCGGGAGTACATCCATCTGCGCCTGAAGGATCAGTCATCGGATGCTTATCTTGCCGTAAACCCGCAAGGCCTGGTTCCGACTCTCATCGATGATGATGGGACGCGGGTGACCCAATCGATGGCTATCATGGAATATCTCGACGAAACGCGGCCGGAAACCATGTCCTTGTTGCCGGTAGATGCGAAGGGCCGTGCGCGTGTGAGGGCCCTGTCTCAGGCGATCGCGTGCGACATACATCCGCTCAACAATCTGCGTGTACTGCGTTTGCTCGGCTCGGAGTTGGGCCTTGATGAAGAGACCCGCAACGAGCAGTGGTACAAGCACTGGATCGATGAGGGTATGCGAGGTCTTGAAGGCATGCTGAACGATGGTGGTGCCGGCCGGTTTTCCCACGGCGACACGCCGACGATGGCTGATGTCTGCCTCGTGCCGCAGGTCTTTAACGCGCAGCGTTTCGGATGTGACCTTTCCGCATACCCCACAGCGTTGCGGGTTAACGGCAGCTGCCTCGAGATGCCGGCATTCCGTGACGCGTTGCCGGACAATCAGCCCGACGCGGAGTAGGGGCTAGCTGCCACGCTTCTGGGCGATGAGCTGGCGCATCTGGTCGGGGCTCATGGCGCCTGGCACGAGTTGATCACCGACAATGAAGGCAGGAGTGCCGCGCACGCCGACCTGGCGGGCGAGTTGCAGATTGGTCTGGATTTGAGTCTCGATCGACGGGGACTGCATGTCACGTCGCAGCCGGTCGAGGTCCATGCCGAGCCGGCTGGCGATCCGGAAGATCGCGTTTTCAGACGGCGCACCACGCAACCCCATGATGGCGAGATGGAAGTCCGCATACTTACCCTGCCTGGCCGATGCGAGTGCTGCACGGGTCGCGAGTGTCGATTCACGCCCGAACACCGGAAACTCCTTGAAGATAATCTTCACGTCGGGGTCTTCCGCTGCGATTTTGGCAAGGTCCTGTGCCATCCGCTTGCAGTAGGGACATTGATAGTCGAAGAATTCGACGACTGTGACCGATGCATCGGGGTTGCCGATAAACGGGTCACGACGGGTATTGACCAGCTGGTCCATGTGGGCCGCGATGGCGCCATGGTTTTGCTGCTGCTGGCTGTGTTGCTGTTGCGCCTGGAGCGCCTCGATGGCTTCAACGATCACCTCAGGATTGCTGAGAAGATACACGCGCACGGTATTGCGAATGTCGTTCTTCTGAAGCGCGGTAAAGGGCGCGTTGCTGGCGCCGTCTGTTGTGGTTGGTCGCGGGGTCTCAGTGACAATCTGTGTCGGTTGCCCGGAGAAGGTGGGGAATACGATCGCCAGAGCCACGACAGCGGCCATGATCAGGGCGACGAGAACGGCTCCGCGGGATTCCGACACAATAACTCTCCTGGACTGAAACAGGCCGGCTTGACCGGCTCAATGTGCGCGGGATGATGGTGGAGAGCAGGGGGCCGTTCAAGCCGTGGCGTGGCGTGTCACGCAATGTTGACCGTTTGCGAGCACTACCGCTCGAGCTGTCGATTGGCCTCACTCACGATGTCTTGTGCACGAAGCCAGCCCGGCGCGCCTGTCGGGAGGATATTGACTGCACGTTCCGCGAGTGCCAGTGCCGCTTTCGCATCGCCGCCGAGAAGTGTGTATTCGGCCTGGCTCAGGGCGAGGTCTCCTTGATTTCCGAGCCTCTCGTTGACGATGGTCAGCAATCGCCAGGCATCTCGCATCTGCGGGTCGAGACGAACAGCGACCCGTAAGTTATCCAGCGCGGGTTCAAGTAGCTCGGCCCGGCCGGACTCTACCTGCGCCTTGCCCAGTCCCGTTCGTAGCAGGGGCTCGTTTGGTGCCAGTTCGACCATTCGCCCATAGGGGACAAGCGAGTCATCCACCCGACCGTTCTCGAGCAGCATTTGTCCCTTGAGTTCATGGAAATAGGGGTTGTCCGGATCTTTGGCGATCAGTTCGTTGACCAGCGGCAGCGCCTTGCCGATGTCGGCATTGCGATAATAGGCGATCGCATGTGCGTATCGCGCCGGCGTTTCGCTTCGATCCTCGGGATATATCTCGAATGTGCGTTCCAGCGGCTCCACGAACCCGATCAACTTGGCACGCATGTAGGCATGTTTTTTTGCAAGATCGGCCGAGATCGGCGTGTTCGAGAATCGCGACAATGCGAGATGTCCCGAAACGGTCGCAATCCGGTCGTTGGTCAGGGGATGGGTGCTCAGATAGGGGTGTTCGCGACCTCCCGCCAGGCGAATGTCGCGTTGCAGGAGCTGGAAAAACTCGAGCAGGCCACGTGACGAAATACCGGTCCGGTCGAGATATTTCAGCGCTGCCGCGTCGGCCGCAGATTCCTGAGTTCGGCTGTATTTGAGCAGACCGGTGAGTGCGGCATTTGAGCCGCCACCCACAACGGCGCCCGCGACGCGTCCATCGCCCGTCGCGAGTCCGGCGGCCAGGCCGGCGATCAGCGAGATAATCGACTTGGTTTCGGCGTCGCGCAACGCATCCTGGAAGCGCGCCAGATGTCCGCCGGCGATATGTCCGGTTTCATGCGCGATCACGCCGATCACTTCCTCGGGACCCTTGGCGCGAATAAGCAAACCAGTGTTAATGAAGACACGCTGGCCACCGGCAACGAACGCGTTGAGACGGGCGTCGTTTACGATGTGAACTTCGACCACACTGCTGTCGAGGCCCGCCGCATTGAAAATTGGCGTCGCATAGTCGCGAATGATATTTTCAATTTCAGCGTCGCGGATGAGGCCGATATTTCGGCCTTGTCCGAACGCAGGCGTACTTGCCGAAACGGCGAGTACGGTGATCAATCCAACCAAACGAACGAACGGACGCACGTGTCTATCTCCAGGAAGCATACTCAACCTAAGTACACACGAATGTGGCGTCAATCAGGCCGCCGGATGCTCTTCGGCAGCCTGTTCGCGCTCGCGGCGTGCGGTGGCAGTGGTCCAGAACAGGGCGATATCGGCTTTGTTGAAGGATTTTTCGGAGGCCTGATCGCCGACGAACCGCGTGCTGCATTGATCGGTCGTGAAGTGTTGTCGGCCGGCGGCACGGTGGCAGATGCGGCGGTGGCGACATATTTCGCGATGTCGGTGACGTTGCCCGGCGCGGCGAGCATCGGCGGTGGCGGTGTTTGCCTGGTCCATGATGCTTTGCAGGGGCGTACCGAGACGGTTTCGTTTATGCCGAAACGCCCGACGGACCCCGATGCGCGTTATGCGATTCCCGGGAATGTGCGCGGCATGTTTCTGCTCCATGCCCGTTACGGCGAACTCGCCTGGTCTGATCTGCTGCGCCCTGCGGAAGATTTCGCACGGTCTGGACATGCCGTCTCGCGCGCGTTTGTCCGTGATTTTGAAGCCGCCCGTCCGATCGTGGAATTTGATGCGGAAACCAGAGCAATATTTGGTGTGGCGAATGGCGGCGTTGCTGAAGGACGCCTGCTGCAACAGCTGGAGCTTGGGGCTGTCTTGTCGAATCTGCGTACCCAGGGACCCGGAACTTTTTATGACGGGGTGTTGGGTCGTTCCTTCACCGAAGCCGTGCGCGTCGCAGGGGGGCGCATGACGTTGGACGATCTTCGCAACTATCGTCCGCAGTTCCAGGAGCCGATAAAGTTTGAACAGGGAAACAACGTCTTGGCGTTCGCCAATGACGGTGGTGGGAGCGTGGCGGCGCAGGTGTGGGCTGCGGCAACGCTTGAAGACCGCTACGAAGATGCGAGCATTGCGGCGCGTTCGCACCTCATCGCCGAGCTGGGCGCGTCGGCTTATCAGGCCGCTGCGGCCGGCACCGCTGATGCCACGTCGCCGACGGCGGTTGCGGCGCTGGGTGCGGGGGTTTCGGAAACCTCTCATACCGCGCGCCGGCCAAGTGTCGCTGTGCGCGCGGACGCCGCGTCCAGCGGCGCGAGCGTTGTTGCCGTTGATAATCAGGGGCGCATGGTTGCCTGTTCTTTCACCATGAATGGCCCCTTCGGATCCGGTGTGGTCGCGCCGGGGACAGGCATTCTGCTGGCGTCGCTGCCCGGTTCGCATCGCGCCTCCCAGCCTACGGTCGCGGCGATGGTCAACGAGGTGAACGGCCTCACATTTTTTGCGGCGGCGGGTTCGGGCGCGACCCCGGCTGTTGTCGCGCGGATTGCCCTGGATTCAATCGTCAGCGGTGATGAGAACATGGCTCGCGCCGTGGCGGTGCCACGCGTGCTCAATACCGGCAACCCGGATGTCACAGTCGTTGAAGCTGCGATGCCGGAATCCGAACGCACTGCGCTCACTGCGCTTGGGCACAATGTTGAGCAAACCCAAAGCATTGGCCGCGTGAACGGATTTTTCTGTCCGGAGGGACTTCCGCGAGGACAGACGTGCCAGTTCGTCAAGGATCCACGATCCTTCGGATTGGCTGTCAGTTCCGACGAGTAGGCCGACGCATGTCGCTGAAAGTGTCGACGCGCGGGCAGATTGATCCCTTCATTGTCATGGACGTGATGCGCGAGGCCAATGCGCTGGCAGCATCGGGCGAGGATATCGTCCATCTTGAAGTGGGCCAGCCGGGGACCCCGGCTCCTGCAAAGGTGCGAGAAGCGGCTGCGACGGCAATTCGTGACGAACGACTGGGTTACACCGACGCGTTGGGCATCCCCGCGTTGCGGGAGCGTATCGCGGCTCACTATCAGAGCATGTACGGGGTCGATGTGGCGCCGGAACGGATCGTGGTGACCACGGGGTCGTCGGGCGGTTTTCTGCTCTCGTTTCTGGCGGCGTTTGACGTCGGGGATCGGGTCGCGCTTGCCGCACCGGGATACCCTGCCTACCGAAATATTTTATCGGCGCTCGGGGTTGAGCCTGTGGTTGTCGAAACCAGTATCGATGACCGGTTTCAGCCGACGCCGAAAACGGTGGGTGATGTCGCTGGTGAGCTGGACGGATTGATCGTCGCAAGCCCGTCCAATCCGACGGGCACCATGATCGGCGATCGCGAGATGCGGGCCCTGACCGAATTGGCGAAGCAAAAGTCGATCCGATTTATCTCTGACGAGATTTATCACGGGATAACATACGGCCATGAATCGGTGACGGCCCTGGCCAATGACGATGAGGCCATCGTCATCAACAGCTTCTCGAAATACTTCTCGATGACCGGTTGGCGACTTGGCTGGCTCGTTGTGCCGGAATCGATGATGCGGTCGGTTGAGTGCCTGGCGCAGAACCTGTTTATATCCCCGCCGACATTGTCTCAGTACGCAGCCCTGGCGGCCTTCGACAGCCATGCGGAACTGCGGGAAAATGTCGCCAAATATGCGCGCAACCGCGACATACTGCTTAACGATTTGCCGGGAGTCGGTTTCGATCGCCTGGCGCCGGCAGATGGTGCGTTCTACGTGTATGCCGATGTTTCCCAGCTGACCAATGACAGCAACGATTTTTGTCGCCGCATGCTGACGCAGGCGCGGGTGGCGACCACGCCGGGGCTGGATTTTGACCCGTATCGGGGCAATGCCTTCGTCAGGTTTTCATTTGCAGGTACCGAAGACGACATGCGCAATGCGATCGATCGGCTGCGCGCCTGGCGATCCTAGACAGCCTCTAAATCGTCGACCCGGTTTTACGAAGTCGCCCGGCTCCACCATCCCGAACGTCGCGGACGGTCGTCGTCCTCGGGCGGCTCTTCCGACGCCTCTGCAGGATCGTCAGAAGGGTCGTCAGCGGGCTCTTCGTCGGGTTCGTCGGCCGAATCATCTGTAGATTCAACGGCCGTGTCGGCCTCGTCTGCGCCTTCATCGGCAGCAGCAACCTCTGGCTCAGCGTCCGAATTATCGTCGGCAGGGCTTTCGTCTGACTCCGGCGATGCATCGCCATCATCCTGTTCTGCAGAAGGTTCCGGGATGTCGATCTCGGAATCGAGTGTTGATTCTTCGTCGTCCGTATCGGCAGGCGCCGCAACGTCCTCGCCATCGGCAGAGTCCGACGTGGAAGCCACCGCGTCGTCTTCGTTCGCGTTTTCATCCGTCGAAGTTTCCTCTGACGCACCTCTTCCGCGACGACCACGGCGCCGGGGACGTCGGCGTCGCCGGCGTGTGGTCTCTTTGCCGTCTTCGTCACCTTGCTCGCCGCTAGGTTCGCCATCGTCCTCGTCGGAAGAAGGGGATACCTCGGCGTCTGCCGTTGCTTCCTGTTCGTTCTCGCCATCACCATCTGCTTTGCGCCGCCGTCGGCCGCCGCGCCGGCCACGCCGTCGACCGCCACGCTTGCGGTTTTCGTCATCGTCTTCGTCTGATTTCTCGCTCTGATCCGCGTCCGAAGCCTCCGTTTTGGCCTCATCCTCACCACTGTCGGAATTGTCTTCGGAGGCGCGGCGGCGTCCACGGCTACGGCGGCGCTTCGGTGCGCTCTCCTCGCGCTGCGTTTCTTCCTTGGAGGAAACACCTTCAACACCGTCATGGCCGATATGAATGATTTCATAGTCGGCAGCGCTAAGGCTGGCGTCGGCCAACACTTGCACGCTGAACCCGTAGCGTTGCTCGAGATCCTGTAACGAGGCGCGCTTCTGGTTGAGGAGGTAAAGGGCGACGTCGGTCTGGGTGGTGACGGTCACCGTTTTGGCGCGTTTGCGCTGCCCTTCTTCCTCCAGCTCACGCAGGATGGCCATGCTGGTTGATTCCGTCGACCGCATCAGGCCTGTGCCCTGGCATACCGGGCAGGCCTGGGTGTGGGCCTCATGCAGGCTCGGGCGCAGCCGCTGGCGCGATAACTCGAGAAGCCCGAAAGCAGAAATTCGGCCGATCTGGATCCGTGCCCGATCCGATTTCATGGCCTCCTTCATGCGTCGTTCGACTGCATGATTGTTTCGCGACACATCCATATCGATGAAATCGATCACGATGAGGCCGGCCAGATCGCGCAGGCGGAGCTGGCGGGCGACTTCATCTGCCGCTTCGAGGTTCGTTCGGTATGCCGTCTGTTCGACGTTGCGCTCGCGCGTTGAACGTCCGGAGTTCACATCAATCGCCACCAACGCTTCGGTCGGGTTGATGACGATGTAACCGCCGGATTTGAGCTGCACGATCGGCTCGTGAATGGCATCGAGCTGCTGGTCGATCTGATAGCGGTTCAGAAGCGGTATCTCGGTGTCTTCGTATTTCTGGACCCGTTTGGCGTGGGACGGAATCATCGTCCGCATCAGCGCCTTGGCGGCCTTGTAGGCGTCGTCGCCCTCGACGAGGACTTCCTCGATGTCCCGATCGTAGAGATCACGCAACGATCGTTTGATCACGTCGCCTTCTTCATAAATCAGGGCCGGGGCCGTTGAATCGAGGGTGAGTTCGCGAATGTCATCCCACAGGCGGCGCAGATACTCGTAGTCGCGTTTGATTTCGGCTTTCGTGCGCGCCACGCCGGCGGTGCGCATGATCACCGCCATGCCTTCGGGGACTTCGAGATCGGCAAGGATTGCCTTCATCGACTTGCGATGCTTGGCGTCCGTGACTTTTCGGCTGATCCCGCCGCCACGCGAGGTGTTCGGCATCAACACGCAGTATCGGCCGGGCAGTGAGAGGTAAGTCGTGAGCGCTGCCCCCTTGTTGCCGCGCTCTTCCTTGACCACCTGCACCAGCAGGATCTGGCGGCGCTTGATGACCTCTTGAATCTTGTAGCTGCGGGTCAGCTTGCGCAGGCGCCGACGATGGGCATCGCTCAGTTCCTGGATGTCCTCGTCCTGAGTATCGCCCAGAACCTCCACCGATTCGCCGTCATTCTCGCCGTTTTCGCCGGAATCTTCTTCTTCCTCATTCTCGGCGTCGGATTCAGCCAGCAGCTTTTCGCGATCCTCGATGGGAATGCGATAATAGTCGGGGTGAATTTCGTTGAAGGCGAGAAACCCGTGCCGATCGCCCCCGAAATCAACGAAGGCCGCCTGGAGCGACGGCTCGACGCGGGTCACCTTGGCCAGATAGATATTGCTCTTGATCTGGCGTTTGGTGGAGGTTTCGTAATCGTATTCGAGGAGATCGTTACCGTCCGCGACGACAACCCGGGTTTCTTCCGGATGGGTCGCGTCAATCAACATGCGCTTTGGCATGGCTATGTCCCTGCGGAATCCTGAACTCAGCGCTTTGCGGACAAAAGCGAGAGTGGTCCCACATTTTCAGAGGCCTGCTTCGGAACCTGAGCCGTCGAACGGGCGATTTCGCACCAGGACGGTAGGTTTTGATCCGAAAGCCCGCCCGGCAAATGCCGTGCGGCGGCCTCGAAGTTGCACAAACCGCAACTCTGATGCGCACGTTGTTCGGTCCGTTCGGGTAATCGGGCAAAAGACTGGCGCTTTTGCCCAGGCCCAGACCTTAAAACGCGGCGCGCGTCTGGCGAGTTGCGGGTGTCCGCGTGTTCACAATAGTCCCCGCGAGTCTGATCCACAATGCATTTGATTGATGCCATGTCTCGCGGTTGTGTGTTGCGGCGCATTCGCGCGTGGCGATATACCTGTCGACGATGTCATTGATTCTGAAACGCTTATCTAGGTGTGCACAGCCTGCACGGGCCCTTTTGGGCGGCCTGGCGATCACGTTTGCGATGGTCGCTGCACCCGGTATTGCGGGCGCGCAGGATCTCAAGGTTCAGGACATTCGAATCGGTGTTCACGCCGGCTCGACACGTTTCGTGGTTGAGCTCAATGATCGCGTTGAACCGCGCATATTCGGTCTTCCGGATCCCTTTCGGGTGGTCATCGACCTTCCGGAGGTGGATTTTGATCTGCCCGAGGAGCGGATTGGCGATGGCGCGGGATTGATCTCGAAACTGCGCTACGGCCTTTTCCGGCCGGGAACAAGTCGCTTTGTACTGGACCTTGCATCTCCGTCTAAGGTCACAAAACAATTCATCCTGAAGCCGGATGGCGACAAACCCTGGCGCCTGGTGCTCGATATCGCCCCCACATCACGGGCAGATTTCATTGCGTCGATGCGGCCAAGTGCGGCTGATACGCCAAAACCGGCGCCCGCGGTGCCGATCCCGACGACCCCGAAGCAGAATGCCAGGCCGGTAGTCGTTGTCGACGCCGGCCATGGCGGTGTCGATCCGGGGGCGATCGGTGTTTCGGGTATTTACGAGAAAAAGATCGCGCTGGACTATGCGCGCGAGGTCGCGCGTCTGCTCAAGGCGAGCGGCAAGTACGACGTTGTGTTGACCCGCAACCGGGATATTTTCCTGCCCCTGCGCGAAAGGGTCCGTATTTCACGGGCGGCCGGCGCGGATCTTTTTCTGTCCATGCATGCGAACACCCATCCGAAGCGCTCCACCCGCGGTTTTTCGGTCTACACCCTCTCTGATCGTGCTTCCGACAAGGAGGCTGCGGCCCTGGCCGCACTCGAGAACAAGTCGGATGTCATCGGTGGCGTAAACCTGGGCGACTACAGCGATGATGTGCAGAACATCCTGATCGATTTCGCGCAAGCCAAGACGAATGAGCTCTCGGTGAAATTCGCCCGCGATATCCTTGTCGGGCAGGTCAAGACCAGCGCCTCTCTGCTGACCCGGCCCTGGCGATCGGCGGGCTTTGCGGTGTTGAAGGCTCCCGATGTGCCATCGGTCCTGGTTGAACTCGGATATATCTCCAATCCTCGCGAAGAGCGTCTGCTCGTCACCCGAAAACACCGCCAGGAACTTTCCGCGGCCATCGTTGAAGCGGTGGATGTCTATTTTAAAACCACACAGAGCGCGGCACTTTAGGCCCTTCGCAACCCGACACCGCCATAATCGCCCCACATTTTGATGCTTATCCAGCGGTCGTGCTCGTCTATGCTCGGGCGCGACTGAATATGGAATGTTGAATGCTTCGTTGGTTTGGATATCTCGCTGGACTGGCCGTTGTCGGCGCGCTGCTGGTGGTCGGCGGCGTGTTGTGGGTGTTCTGGGAATTTGGCCGGGATCTGCCCGACTACACCCAGCTGGCCGATTACGAGCCGCCGGTGACCACCCGTGTCCATGCGGGCGATGGTAGCCTGTTGGCCGAATACGCCGTTCAGCGCCGCGTTTTCGTGCCGGTGTCGTCGATGCCGACGTTGGTCAAAGAGGCGTTCCTTTCCGCCGAAGACAAGAATTTCTACAAACACCCCGGCGTCGATGTGACCGGCGTGATGCGTGCCGTCGTATCGAATGTCCGCAATCTGGGCTCCGGTCGTCGCCCGGAGGGGGCGTCAACGATCACCCAGCAGGTGGCGCAGAATTTTCTGCTCACCAAGGAAGTCTCGCTCGACCGTAAGGTTCGCGAGGCGATTCTTTCGTTTCGGATGGAACGTGCATTCTCGAAGGAAGAGATCCTCGAGCTTTACCTGAACGAGATATACCTCGGCTTCGGGGCCTACGGCGTTGCGTCGGCGGCGCTCAATTACTTCGGGAAACCGCTCGATCAACTGACGACGGATGAGGCGGCTTTCCTGGCGGCATTGCCCAAGGCGCCGAACAACTACAATCCGGTGCGCAAACATGCTGCGGCGGTGGCGCGGCGCAACTACGTGCTGGGCCGGATGGCCGAGGACGGTGCCATTTCGCCGGTGGAGGCTGAAGAACTTCGTCAACGCCCGATTGAAGTCGTGCGTGACGATGACGCGGCCTTCGTGGAGGCCCCTTATTTTGCCGAAGAAGTGCGCCGTGAGCTGGTCGACAGGTTCGGTGATGGTGCGCTTTACGAGGGCGGTCTGTCGGTAAGAACAACGCTGGACCCGCGGTTGCAGCGCATGGCCCAGCTGTCGTTGCGCAACGGCCTGATCGCCTATGACCGTCGACATGGTTGGCGCGGTCCTGTCGCCAAGCTGAAGGATCCGGCCGCCTGGCAGACTGCGCTGCCGGGAATCAAGCATCCGCCGGGATCCGGTGATTGGCAAATCGCGGCCGTCGTTGCGGTCGACGCTGCCAAGGCCTCGATTGGCTTTGTCGACGGAACCCTCGGGACGGTGCCGCTCTCGGAATTACGTTGGGCACAGACCTGGCTGCCCGAACAGAAACGTGGTCCGTCGATCAAGACTGCCGATCAGGTGCTGGCGGCGGGCGACGTGGTGCTGGTTTCCGGTGTCACGGCTGATTCCGAGGACAAGCCATACCCGGCGGGCACGTATCGTCTGGAACAGATCCCCGAAATCAATGGCGCCATCGTGGCGCTCGATCCACACACCGGCCGTGTCCTCGCACTGACCGGTGGTCTGGATTTTCGGGCCAGTGAATTCAACCGCGCGACCCAGGCGTGGCGGCAACCGGGCTCGGCGTTCAAACCGGTGGTCTACATGGCCGCACTCGACAATGGGTTCACCCCCTCGACCCGTATCCTCGATGCGCCCTTCGTCATCGATCAGGGTGCCGGTCAGGGCAAGTGGAAGCCCGCCAACTATACGAACAAGTTCTACGGACCGAGCCCGATGCGTCTGGGCATTGAGAAGTCCCGCAACCTCATGACCGTGCGTCTGGCACAGACGATTGGCATGGAACAGGTAGCTACCTATGCGGAGCGGCTGAAGGTGGTCGATCATCTGCCGCGACAGCTCAGTATGTCGATCGGTGCGGGAGAGACGACCCTCATGCGTCTGGTTGCGGCCTATGCGACGGTCGTGAATGGCGGCAAGCAAATTACCCCAACCCTGATCGATCGCATCCAGGACCGGAACGGCATGACGACGTTCCGTCATGACGAGCGGTCTTGTGCGGCCTGCAATGTTGAAGCCTGGGCCGATCAGCCCCCACCGAATCTGCCCGATCCCAGAGAGCGATTGATTAAACCCGGAACGGCGTACCAGATGGTGTCGATGCTCCAGGGGGTCGTGGATCGGGGGACCGGCCGTCGCATCGGGCAATTGAAGCTGCCGCTCGCGGGAAAGACCGGGACGTCGAATGATTCACTCGACACCTGGTTCATCGGATTCTCCCCTGATTTGGCCGTGGGTGTGTTTGTCGGGTTCGACACACCGCGCACGCTGGGGCGGCGCGAGACGGGCTCGTCGGTGCCCGCACCCATCTTCAAGGATTTCATGGCGCGCGCGCTCGAGGGCAAGCCTGTTATTCCTTTCCGTGTGCCGCCGGACATACGCCTCGTGCGCGTGAATCCCGAAACCGGCCTGGTGGCGCTGCCCGGCGAACGTGCGACCATCCTCGAGGCGTTCAAGCCCGGCACTGCACCGCGTGAGTTCGGCTCGATTGTCGGCGAAGATCTGGGGCGTGGCGTCAGCACGGGTGGTCCAAGGCGCGGTATTTACTGATTGCGCTATTGACCCGTGTAGCGCGGGCGCTAGGCTTCGCGAAACGAATCGCCGGCTCCGGCAACCGTCTCAGTGGAAATCGAAATGCGCGCAGAAATCAGTCATCTGGTCGAGGGTATTAACTCGTCTTTGAACCTCATGCGGAGGCATCTTTGACTGGGACAATGCACTCTCGCGCCTCGAGGAACTGAACACCGAAGCTGAAGATCCGGGGTTGTGGGACGACCAGGAGCGGGCGCAAAAAATTCTGCGCGACCGCACCAGATTAGAAAAATCCATCGAGGAAGTGCGCGGTCTTGAGCAGGAGCTCGACGACGCGACGACACTTATTGAGCTCGGTGAGGCCGAAGGCGACGGCGATGTTGTGGCCGAGGGGGAAACGGTTATCGAGGCGCTGCAGCGGCGTGCAGAAAAACTCGAGCTTGAGAGTCTCCTGTCCGGTGAGGCCGATGGCAACGATTGCTATATGGAGATCAACGCAGGTGCCGGTGGGACCGAGTCCCAGGACTGGGCCGAAATGCTTGCGCGCATGTATCTGCGCTGGGCCGAGGCGCATGACTACAAGGTCGAGTGGATTGAAGAGAGCGCCGGTGAAGAGGCCGGTCTGAAATCCGCGACGTTTCGGATCGTCGGGCCCAACGCCTATGGCTGGCTGAAGACCGAATCCGGGGTGCACCGCCTGGTGCGCATTTCACCCTTCGACAGTCAGTCACGACGGCATACGAGTTTTGCTTCGGCCTGGGTCTATCCCGTGATTGATGACGCGATCGAGATCGAGATCGAAGACAAGGATTTGCGTGTCGATACCTATCGTGCGTCAGGTGCTGGCGGCCAGCATGTGAACAAGACCGACAGCGCGGTTCGGCTCACACATCTGCCCACGGGCATCGTGGTGCAGTGTCAGAATGACCGCTCGCAGCACCGAAATCGTGCGCAAGCGATGGCGATGATGCGCGCGCGTTTGTATGAGCATGAAATGCAAAAACGCGAGGAAGAGGTGCAGGCGGAGCAAGACACGAAGACGGATATCGGCTGGGGTCACCAGATTAGGTCCTATGTGCTGCACCCGTATCAGATGGTGAAGGACCTGCGGACCAACGTGGAATCCGGCAATGCCCAGGCGGTGCTCGACGGTGACATCGACAAGTATCTGGAGGCCTCGCTGGCGGCCCAGCTTGGCAAGGGTGGTGCCGAGGGCGACGGCGACGAAGCCGCCGGGAGCTAGCCCGGATTTTTATCAACGCGACGGGTCGACAGGAAAATTCCGGGCAGGATTAGCGCTGCGCCGGCGAAGTGGTACGGCTCCAGGGTTTCGCCCAGCAATATCCATCCAAACAAGGCGGCATAGCTCGGGGCGAGATACAGGATAAGCCCCGTCGATCCCGCGCCTAGTGAACGCTGTATGCGTGCGTAACCCAGATAGGCCCCCAATCCGGGAACGATGGCGACCGTCAGGACCGCGGCAATCGTTTCGACGTTCATCGTCGGCATGGCCCCCTGGACGGACTCCGCGATATAGAACGGGAGCAATGCCACGGCACCAAACAGCATGGTAGCGGAGAACCGGACACGATTTGGCAATGTTCCCGGTCGATGGCGAAGCATGACGGAATAGGTTGCCCAGGCCAGCGCCGAACATACGATCCACATGTCGCCCGGGACAAAGGTGAGAGAGCGCAGTGCGCCGATGTCTCCGCGAAACACGATAATCAACACGCCGAACAGCGAGATGAAGATGCCCGCGGCCTTCGCCCGGCCCATCGGTTCGCCGTAAATTAGCGTCGACGCGCCGGCGATGATGATGGGTGCGGTCCCGAAGATCAGGCCGATATTCGTCGCGCTCGTTGTGTCCGCGCCGATGTAGACGAAGGCACCGCATATGCCCATGCCGAGAATGCCGAGCACGAGAAGATCCCGTCATTCCGCGAGAATCGCGGCGCGGTGTCGCCAAAGGTCGGGGCCGACGATCGGCAAAAATATTAGGAATGCGAGCATCCACCGCCAGTAGGCGAGCGCGAATGGCGGAACGGTATCGTTTACCGCGCGCGCGACAATAACGTTTGTTGTGAACAGGGCAGGCACGATGAACAGCAAAATCATCGCCAGCGATCGCTCGCGCTGCAAAGCCACATTGCGGGCTTCGCTTGTGGCGGTTTCCATGCCGGGTGCGCTCATTTCTCGGACATCGTGAGATACCAGTCCTGGGGCACGCCGGCGGCGTCCCTGGCATCGATGTTGAAGGGAGGTTTCAGGTCGCCGCGGAAATGTTGTTGGACGAGGTCACGCCAGTGGGTCGCAGCCGGCAGGCCGAGATGTGCGCATTCGAATTCGAACCAGCGGTGGCCGATTTCGACATGACCGATCTCGTCGCGATAAATGATTTCCAACAATGCGGCGGTTTCTTCATCGTCTACCGCGCGGAGCTTCGTGATCATAACGGGAGTCACATCGAGACCGCGGGCTTCCAGAACGAGAGGGACGACCGCCAGCCGCGCTGCCAGGTCATGGCTTGTCTCTATCGCGGAATCCCAAAGTCCGTCATGGGCTGGAAGGTCGCCATATGCGGCGTCAAAATCTGCCAACCGGTCGGCGAGCATGCCAAAATGTTTGGCCTCCTCATCCGCGACCAGAACCCAGTCGTCAAAGAATTCTCTCGGCAGATCGCGATCACTAAATCGCGCGATGATGTCCCATGCGAGGTCGACTGCATTCAGTTCGATATGGGCGAGCGCATGAAGTTGTGCAATTCGGCCCGCGGTGCCGCGATTGATCTTTCGCCGCGGGACATCGGCAGGTTGCAGCATGGGCGGCCTGGCCGGACGTTGAGGGCGATTGGGCGACCGCGTTTGGCCGATCAGTTTGATCCGGCCGTTGCGCCACTGCGCTGCGAAATCGGCCGTCGCGGCACATTTCGCATCTGCGTCTGCCGTGCCCAACACGGTGTTGGCGCCTTCGACGAGAGATCTGGCAGTGTGAACGGCCTGGGTCACCATGGGGGTGATGCCGGTCAAAGTGCTTTCACGGCCTCAAGCACATCTTCGGCGTGGCCTTTGACCTTTACCTTGCGCCAGATCTTCCGCACCACGCCCTTGGCGTCGATCAGAAATGTCGCGCGTTCGATGCCCATGAACTTGCGTCCGTACATGTTCTTCTCGACCCAAACCCCGTAACGCTCACATACGTCTCCGTCCTCGTCGCTTGCGAGTGAAAACGCGAGGTCATGCTTGGCCTTGAAGTTGTCGTGCCGCTTCACGCTGTCTTTTGAGACACCAATGATCTCGGCATCGATTTTCGAAAAGTCAGGAGTCAGATCGCGGAAATCGCAAGCTTCGGTGGTGCAGCCGGGGGTCGAATCCTTCGGGTAAAAATAGACGACGACCGGCCGGCCCTTGAAATCCTTTAGGGCGACGTTCCCGCCGCCGTCCGTCGGCATCGAAAATGCCGGCGCCTTGCTGCCTTCCTTCATACTCATTTTTCGGTCTCTCCATTGGGTTGGCTGTCCCGCGAAGCCGTCACGGCGCTCGCAGGTTCAGCGACGATTGTATTGAAGTGGACATATGTCCGTTCCGCCGTTTCGAGGACCAGCGCGTTGAGCGTCTCGTAGTTCTCGACGCCGGCGGCATCCGCCAGTTTCTGCTGTAGAGGGCGGGGGAAGCGTTCCGGGTCATGGCTTCCCTCCAGGGTTAGTCGCAGCAAGCCCTGCAGTCGCCGCCACAGACATGTCGCCTCGATCAGATCTTCGGCAATTCCGGTTTCGAGATATCCCGCGTCACGCAGTTTTGCGAACGCCGCCGATGTGCCCGTGTCGAGAATTTCCGGATTGTCATGGGCGTGACGGAGTTGGAGATACTGGGCAATGAATTCACAATCCACCAGGCCGCCGCGCACATGCTTCACACTCCATGGGTTGTCGGTGCCATTTTCTTTCGCCATTCGTTCACGCATCTCCGCCACGGCGATAAGCAGGTCGTCGGCGGGACGTTCGGTCGAGAGCGCAGTTCGCAGTTCGGCATCAATCCGGGCTGTGAATCCGGGATCGCCGCAAACGACGTGGGCACGGGTCAGCGCCAGATGTTCCCATGTCCAGGCGCTTTCACGCTGATAGGCGGAGAAGCTTTCGAGGCTGACCGATAGCGGCCCGGCATTGCCCGACGGCCGCAGACGCATATCGACTTCGAACAATCGCCCTTCGCCTGTCAGCGCGGTCATGGCGTTGACGAGCCGCTGTCCGAGGCGTTGATAGTAATGAGAGATGGACAGGGGTTTTTTCCCGTCGGACATGATCGTTTCGTCGCTGTTGAGCGCGGGGCTGTCGTAAAGGAAAACCAGATCGAGGTCTGATGTGGCCGAGAGCTCCCGGCCGCCCAATTTGCCAAGGGCCAGAACGGCGAAACCGCTGCCGGGGCAATGCCCATGCTGTTGTGTGAATTCATTGAGGATCGGCGGCAGCAATCCCCGGATGGCCGTGTCGGCAATATCCGAGAAGGCGCGGTCGGCGCGATCAATGTCGATCTTGTTTCGCAGTATCTGGACGCCAACCTGAAACTTTGCGTCATTGACCCAGCGGCGTGCGATGTCGTGAACATCCTGCATGTCGTTCGCCTGGGTCATCCGTTCGGAAAGGTCCGAGGTCATCGCAGATGCGTCTGGCAGACTGTCGAAGAAGTCGGTGGCAAGGACGCCGTCAAGGAGCAACGGGTTGCGACCGAGCCACTCGGCCATACGGGGCGCGCCGCCGGTAATCTCGGCGACAAGGTCCAACAATGACGGATTGGCCTGAAACAGGGAGAAGAGCTGAACACCGGCGGGCAAGCCGGCGATCAATTCGTCGAAACGTCGAAACGCGATGTCCGGGTTTGCCGTGCTCGACAAGGCTGCGAGGATGGCCGGCATCAACTCGGTCAGGATTTCGCGTGAACGTTTGCTACGGGTCGCGCGATGGCGCCCGTGATGCCAGGCACGGATCGCAGTCGAAATGGATTCGGGGTCGGAAAATCCCATCTCGCGCAGTGTCGCGAGTGTATCGGGATGATCGTCCGCGCCAGTAAAGACGAGGGTGCCGCCGCCGCCCAGTGGCTCGGATTCCTCGAACAATTCTGCATAGTGGCTCTCAACCGTACGCAGGGTGCGCATCAGTTCCACCTCGAAGCTGTCACGGTCTTCGTAGCCCATGAATGCCGCTACGGCCTCCAGGCCTTCTTCGGTGTCGGGCAGGCTGTGGGTTTGCTGATCGTCGACCATTTGCAGGCGATGTTCGAGACGGCGCAGATATCGGTAGGATCCGATCATGTCCTTTGCGACGTCGGGTTCGACGCGCCCTGCTGCAACGAGAGCCTCGATGGCGGTGACCGTGAAAGGTGATCGCAGGTCAGGGTCGCGGCCACCCCAGATAAGCTGTTGGGTTTGCGTGAAGAACTCGACTTCACGAATGCCGCCGCGGCCCAGCTTGACGTTATGTCCGGCGATGGCGACCGTGCTCCCGCCCTTGTGGGCATGGATTTGCCGTTTGATCGACTGAATGTCCTCGATGGCGGCGAAATCCAGGTGCCGGCGCCAGACGAAGGGCTGCAGGCTTTCCAGAAACCGTTGTCCCGCAGCGATGTCGCCTGCTACGGGACGCGCCTTGATCATGGCCGCGCGTTCCCAGTTTTGCCCGAGACTTTCGTAATAGGTTTCGGCAGCGATGGTGGAGAGTGCGACCGGGGTGGCGCCCGGGTCCGGGCGCAATCGCAGGTCTGTGCGAAAGACGTAGCCTTCACCGGTTCGTTCATCCATCAACTTGACGAGCTCGCGCGTCATGCGCGTCAAATGTTGTTGCATTTTGTCGGCATCGACCGCAGGCACGACGTCATGGTCGTACAGCACGATCAAATCAATATCGCTGGAGTAGTTGAGCTCGAATGCGCCCAGCTTCCCCATGCCGAGCACGATATATCCGGAATCCGTTTCAGGAGAATCCGGATGCGGCAACTGTATCCGCCCACGTTCATGTTCTGTCGTCAGCAAGTGGCGGATCGCAGCCGACAGGGCGGCGCCGCAAAACTGGCTCAGGCGTTCTGTGACGCTGGCCAATGGCCAGATCCCCGAAAGGTCGGCCAAAGCCGTCAGAAGGGCGACGCGCCGCTTTGCACGCCGCAAGATAATGCCGGTATCGGCAAGGCTTGCAGCCGGGTCGAGGGCGGCGAGATCCTGCAGCACATTGTCGAACGCGTGATCGAAGCCCCCATTGAAAATCGTTGGAACAAACGCGATATCGCGAATGAGGCATTGTCCGAGGAAACTGCTGTTGCCGAAAACACCTTCGAGCAAGGCACTCATGGCGGGGTCTTCTGCCAGTTCCGAAACAATTGCCACGACGGCGGGGTCATCGGACTGGGTCGCCGCGTCGCGGAAACGCTCCAGCCCTCGCGCCACCTTTTCGGTATCCGAGGGGCGGGGCAACTGGTCAGAATATGGCGAGAATGCAAAGCTCATGAGGGCCGCTTGATTTTAGCGCAGACTGCTGTATGGCGTGGGGGACGGTCAAGCGCTCTGGCTCGGCCGCGTCGGGCTTTACGAAAGGGCCTCCATTGATCGTCCGAAGCTCTCGATGGTTGCTGTTGTTTTTCGCCGCCGCCCTGGTCGGGTTGGCGCTGATCTTCGGTGTCCTGGTATGGCAACTCAGCCGGGGGCCTATCAGTCTCAGCTTTCTGACGCCGCTCATTGAGCGCGCACTGGATACCGGTCGCGGCAATGCGCGTATTCGGCTGCACGACACCATTCTGACCTGGGCAGCAGACGAGCGGGAGCTGGATATTCGCGCCGTCGGCCTCCAGTTCGTTGATTCCGGCGACAGCGTGCGCGCAACCATTCCGGAAATGTCAGTCAAGTTCAGCGGGCGGGCGCTCTTGCGCGGCCTGGTGGCACCGACCAGCCTCGAGTTGTTCGGACCGCGGGTGCGCGTGGTTCGCGAGGCGAATGGCCAGATCAGCATGGATATCGGAAACAACCCTCAGGCCGATGGCAGTGCCGCGACATCTCCCGGGTTGATCGAGGAACTCCTGCAAACACCCGATCCCAATCTGGCGAGCGGTTATCTCACGCGCGTTGCCGTGCGCAGCGCGCTGATCGAATTCGACGACTTTAAGCGCGGCATGCGTATGAGTATGCCACGGGCGAACATCGCACTCTTGCGTGACGCCGAAGGTATCAGCGCCGAGGGGTCGGTGGTGATTGGAGAGTCGGACAAGGCTGTTCGTGCGGATCTGTCGGGAATTTACCGAGCAGAATCCGGTGCGACCGAACTTGGCCTGGTGTTCAGTGACGTGTCGCCTGCCACGTTGGCGAAATTTGCGTCGGAACTGGAGCCCCTTGCAAAGCTTGAGGCCCAACTTGAGGGGACGCTGACATTGTCTCTGGATGCCGAACTGGAACCCTCGGGCATGAGTTTTGATGTGCGCGCCGGTGCAGGGCGGGTCCATCTCGACACGTTGTTCGACGCGCCGGTTGATTTCGATTCCGGAAATTTGCGCGTGCGTTCGGAACGCGGCCTGGAGGCCTTCGTACTTGAGAATGCGACCCTCGAACTGGGCTCGACGACAGTATTGTTGAACGGCAATGCGCGTCATGTTCTCGATCAGTGGAACCTCGGTATCATTGCCGAAGTACGGAACCTGCCGGTCAACTCAATCGAAACCTACTGGCCCCAGGATGTGGAGCCTTCCGCACGCACCTGGATCACGGAGAATTTGAGAGACGGACATGTCGACAGCGCGGTGTTGCGCGCGCGCGCAAGTGTTCCGGAAGCGGATCCGGCGAGCGTCGATATTCTGGACTTCGATGGCGAAATACGCTTTCGCGAGACGGCGGTGCATTACCTGCGGCCGTTGCCACCCGTCCGCGAAGTGTTTGGCGTGGCCCGGTTTGACGCGCGAAACTTCGATATCGACCTCGGCGGCGGGACATTGGGCGATCTCGTGGCGGAATCCGGCAGGGTCGAAATTCTGGGGCTCGATGGCCCGCCGCGCGGCGAAAGCATCAAAATCGAGGTGACAATCTCCGGGCCCGTGCGTGACGCATTCCAAATCCTGGACAGCGAGCCGCTTGGATTTATCTCCGGTTTTGGCCTCGACCCCGCGCGCACCAGCGGCAGTCACAGGACAAATGCGGTTTTTGCTTTTCCGCTGCTCGACGACGTCCTGATCGATCAGATCGCCGTCGCGACGGCCTCGCGGATGGTGGAGTTCGGTGCCGAGGATGCGGTGTTCGGGTTGCCGGTCCGCGAAGGTGATCTGGCGTTGAACGTGAATCGAGATGGCATGGAAGTCAGTGGTACCGCCGCGATCGGCAGTGTGTCGGTCGGCCTGACCTGGAGTGAGCGTTTCGAAGAAGATGACGCCGTGCGCACCCGCTACAAGGTGCGAACCAATCTGGATGATGATGCCCGCGTCGAATTGGGCCTGGACGGAATACCATTCGTGTCCGGCCCGGCGGGGCTCGGATTGACGTATGCGATCGGCTGGGACGGTGCCGCGGTCGGGGCGGCCGAAATCGACCTCACCGATGTGACGGTGGACCTGGACCCGTTCGGGTGGACCAAGATGCCTGGCGAAGAGGGCCGGGCGTTTGTTCGTTTCCTGGTGCAGGATGAAGTGCTGACGTCGATGCCCGAGCTTTCGGTGCGCGCGGGTGATCTGGAAATTGACGGTGCGGGTTTGTTCCGGTCCGGCGATGACGGACCCGAATTGCAACGCCTGACGCTCGAACGCCTGGTCTTCGGCGAGACCGATGCCTTTGTGAATATCGAACTGCCCGAAGGTGTTCCCCAGATCATTTCGGTGGGCGGATCTTCGCTGGACTTGCGTCCGGTTATGGAAAGCTTGTTCGAGGAGTCTGAAGAAACCGACGACGAAGACTCATCGATGCAGATCGTGATCAGCGAACAGTCGCCGGTCGCCGAGATTCGCCTCGGAGAAGAAACAAGTTTGCTGGGCGCCTACGGCACCTTCCTCAATGATGGCACCGACTGGGTTGATGCGGAGCTGCGCGGCCGGCTGTCGAATGGCGGGCGTGTGTTCCTTCGGGTGGAGCCCGACGGAAACGCGCGGAAGCTTAACTTTGAATCTGATGATGCTGGCGGCGTGCTGCGTGCACTGGACTGGATCGATACGATCCGCGGTGGCGAGATGCGCGTCCAGGGACAGATGTCCGGTTCGGGGGCCGATGAGGTGATTGCGGGTCAGCTGGACATGCAGAACTTTGTCCTGACAGAGGGCCCGGTTGGTGCCCAAATTCTGGCACTCACATCCTTTTCGGGTATCGCAGACGTTCTTGGCGGCAAGGGGCTTACCTTCCGCCGTCTCGAAGTGCCGTTTACGTTGACGGACAAGGACATCACCATCCGGGAAGGAAAGGCACGTGGTGCGGATATTGGCATCCTGGCAAGCGGCCGGATCGATCGGGATACTGACCAGCTGGAGATGACGGGCGAGATTGCGCCGGCCTACACATTGAATTCCCTGCTCGCGAATATTCCGCTGATTGGCACCGTGTTGTCCGGTGGGGCGGACGGTATCTTCGCCGCGACTTTCAACGTCAGCGGGTCCATCGATGACCCCGACGTGTCGGTGAATCCGCTGTCGGTGCTGACCCCCGGGATTGTACGTCGTTTGCTCACGGGCTTTGGCAGCGAGGACGGTCCCGGTGCGGACAACAAGGAAGAACTGGCGCCGTCCACCGATGAGGGCGGCTGACCGCAGCGCGCGCCCGGCGATCTAGACCGGGCGGATCAACGCGTGACGCTTTTTGCCCGCTGAAAGCTTGATCACGCCATCCGGGTTGATGTCATCGACCCCGACATCATGCGTCTCGGCATTTATGGCGACGTCGTTGATACGCGCACCGCCGCCTTTTATGAGCCGCCGTGCCTCGCTGTTGGAGGACGCCAGGCCCGCGCGCGCCATCAGCGCGAACAGGGCGATGCCGGCTTCAAGCTCGCTGCGTGGCAGGTTGGTTGTCGGAAGACCATCGGCGGTCACACCCGCCTCGAAGGTCTGTTCAGACGTTTGGGCTGCGCGCTCGGCGGCGTCTTGTCCGTGCAGCATGCGGGTCGCGGCAGTGGCGAGAATCTTCTTCGCTTCGTTGAGTTCGGCACCCTCGAGCGCCTCGAGGCGGGCGATCTCGTCCAGCGGCAGATCGGTGAAGAGTTTCAGGAACCGACCGACGTCGGCATCCTCGGTATTTCGCCAGAACTGCCAGTAGTCATAGGGTGCGAACTTGTCCGCTTTGAGCCAGACCGCACCTTCTGCGGTCTTGCCCATCTTCGCGCCCGACGCCGTTGTGATCAGGGGAGTGGTCAGCCCGTAGAGTTCCTTGTCAGCAATTCGTCGGCCGAGATCGATCCCGTTGACGATGTTGCCCCATTGGTCCGATCCGCCCATCTGCAGGGCGCAATCGTGACGCCGCGCGAGTTCAACGAAATCATAGGCCTGCAGGATCATGTAGTTGAATTCGAGGAAGGTAAGTGGCTGTTCGCGGTCGAGGCGGGTCTTCACGGAATCGAATGTCAGCATCCGGTTGATCGTGAAGTGGCGTCCGACGTCGCGCAGCATCGGAATATACTCAAGCGCATCGAGCCATTCGGCGTTGTTCACGAGGATCGCATCGTGCTCGTTGTCGCCGAAGGACACGAAACTGTCGAATGTCTGGCGGATTGACGCGATATTCGCGGCGATCTTCTCGTCGGTCAGGAGCTGGCGGGTTTCGTCCTTGCCCGAAGGATCGCCGACCTTGGTCGTGCCGCCGCCCATCAGGACGATCGGGCGATGGCCGGTCTCCTGCAGCCAGTGCAGCATCATGATCGAAACCAGATTTCCGATATGCAGGCTGTCGGCGGTCGCATCATAACCGACATAGGCAGTGATGATACCGTCCGCTGCGCGTGCGTCGAGCGCATCGAGGTCCGTGCATTGGTGCAGGTAACCACGCGCGGTCAGGGTCTGGATAAATTCTGATTTGTATTCGGGCATATCTTCTCAACCGGCCTGGCGGGCAAAGCGGGCGTTCCCTAACACATCTGGAGCATCAGCGTGTATATCATCACCTCGCATGAGATAGGGGATTCGCGGCATGAGTGCGAGTGAGAGCTGCCTTGCAGTGGGCCTGATGAGCGGTACATCGATGGACGGCATCGACGCGGCCCTGATCCGGACCGACGGGCTGGCGGCCTTCGAACCTGTCGCCGAGCTGGGCCAAAGCTATGATTCCGCATTCCGCGCGAAGCTGCGAGCGGTGGTTGGTTCGCCGGGTCCCCATGATGAAATCGCGGCCGAACTGACCGCAAAACATGTCGGGATCGTTCATACGTTGCTGGCGCACGCCGGTGTGTCGTCGGAAAAGATTTCGGTGGTGGGTTTTCACGGCCATACGATATTCCACGACCCGGCCCACGGTCGCACGGTACAGATCGGTGACGGGCAACGGCTGGCGCGAGAGGTCGGCGCCGACGTGGTTGCCGATTTCCGGACGGCGGACATGGCTGCCGGTGGTCAGGGAGCGCCGTTTGCGCCGCTGTTCCACGTCGCACGCGCGCCGGCGGACCGGCCGGTCTGCTTTCTGAACATCGGCGGGGTCGCCAATCTCACATGGGTCGGCGATGGGGCACGGGCCGGTCAGGACGATTTGTTCGATCATATTCGGGCCTTCGATACCGGACCCGGCGGCGCCTTGATCGACGACTGGGTGGTTCGCCACACCGGTGAGCCTTTCGATCGGGACGGTGAGTTGGCGGCTGTGGGTCGCGTTGACGAGACCGCGCTCGCGACACTCCTGGACAACGACTACTTCCGCGAACTTCCGCCGAAATCACTCGACCGGGATGCCTTTGATCTGTCGGTCGTCGAGGGTCTGTCGGTCGAAGACGGCGCGGCGACCCTGACTGCGTTCACCGCAGAGGCCGTGTCGTGCGCGGTGTCGCATCTGCCCGCGCGTCCGGTTCGCTGGCTTGTGACGGGTGGCGGGCGAAAGAACCCGACCTTGATGGAGCGGCTCGGCACGTCTCTCGATGCGGTGGTTGAACCCACGGAAATAGCCGGGATCAACGGTGATGCGATGGAGGCACAAGCCTTCGCTTACCTTGCCGTCCGCAGTATTCGCGGACTGCCGTTGAGCGGTCCGACGACCACAGGTGTGGCCATGCCCACCACGGGCGGCCGACTTTTCAAGACAGCCTAGTCAGTGTCCGCGTCGTCGTCGGTCTCTTCGGCGTCTTCCAGTTCCTCAACTTCGGCGGCAAGCGCGGCCTCGATTTCGGCCGTACGCCGGTCGAGGTAACCGCTCACGGTCCCCTCAAGTTCTTCCAAATGCTCGTTGTAGAAATGGGTGGCGCCCTTCAGGACCTGGAAATCGATGATGACGTCCTTCTGCTTCGCCAGCTTCGCGATCAGGTCCGTTACCGAATCCTGGGGCACGATGTCGTCCTTGTCGCCATGGGTGATCAGGCCGGAAGCCGGGCAGGGGGCGAGGAAAGAGAAGTCGTACATATTGGCCGGCGGAGATACGGAAACAAACCCCGTGATCTCGGGCCGCCGCATGAGCAACTGCATGCCAATCCAGGCGCCGAACGAAAACCCGCCGACCCAGCACATCGGTGCATCCCGGTTCTGGGTCTGGAGCCAGTCGAGCGCCGATGCGGCATCCGACAATTCACCTTCGCCACGGTCGAAGCTGCCCTGGCTGCGTCCGACGCCGCGAAAGTTGAAGCGCAGCGTCGCAAAACCGCGCCGGACAAACATCTGGTAGAGCTGATAAACGACCTTGTTGTTCATCGTGCCGCCATGCTGCGGGTGCGGATGCAGCAGCAAGGCAATCGGGGAATTTGGTACTTTTGCCGGATAGTAACGGCCTTCCAGGCGACCTTCGGGGCCGTTGATGATGACTTCAGGCATATCTTGTTCCCATTGCGCCGATGAAACACGGCAAATAACAGAGCTGCGAAATCGGATGATTGGGTCCCGATTCCCAAGGACTTTAGCCAAATACTTGACCATTTTACTCGGACATCATATATCCCGATTCAAGACACGTATTGGCGTGATCAATCCGGCGGGATGAGCGATGCAGAGCGCTCTATATCATAAAGGTCGACATGGTCTTCAAGCATCTCTTTGACGATCTGGACGCGTATATGGAGCGCGATCCGGCAGCAAGCTCTCGAATCATGGTGGCGATCAGCTATCCGGGCTTCCATTCGGTGGTGTGGTTTCGTCTCGCACATTGGCTCTGGTCGTACCGACTGGTGGTGCTGGCGCGGTTCGTGGGCAACATCGGACGGTTCCTGACAGGCGTGGATATACATCCCGGTGCCAGGATCGGCAGACGGTTGGTCATTGATCATGCGATCGGCGTTGTGATTGGGGAAACCGCCGAAATCGAGGATGATGTGACGCTCTACCACAACGTTACGCTCGGCGGGATTGCACCAGCTGTTGAAAGCGATTCCCAAGTGGATTTGAAGCGGCATCCGACGTTGCTTTCGGGATCGATCATCGGATCGGGAGCCCAGGTATTGGGGCCGGTTACCGTTGGACGAAATGCACGTGTCGGCGCGAACGCGGTCGTGGTGAAGGACGTACCGGAAAATTGCACGGTCGTCGGAATTCCCGCCCAGCCGGTTGCAACGTCGTCCTGCTCGCCGGAACAATTCTCGGCCTATGGAACGCCGACGGACGACATTCCCGATCCCGATGCCAAGGCAATGGGAGCCATGTTGAACGAAATCAGCACGCTGCGCATGCGGGTGCAGGAGCTGGAGCGCGAGCTCGAGGAACGCATCCAGCTGCGTCGCGCATCGGCTGAGAAAGATTCAGATTCTGACGAACCCACGGCGTCGTACTAGGCCGGCAAACGGGCGCGGAAACGAAAGGGAGATCAATCGTGAAACTCAGTACCAAAGGACGCTACGGCGTCATGGCGATGGTCGATCTGGCGCAGTTTGGTGCGCTGGAACCGGTTGCGCTTGCAGAAGTGGCGAGCCGGCAGGAGATTTCGCTGTCCTATCTGGAGCAGCTTTTCGCGAAACTGCGCCGTGCCGGGCTGGTGAACAGCGTTCGCGGTCCGGGAGGCGGGTACAAGCTTGCCTATGCCCCCGAAGACATTCGGATTGCCGATGTGATCGCCGCCGTTGACGAACCGATCCGTACCACGGGTTGTAAGCCGGGAGCAGCGAGAGGCTGCATTCAGAAAAGCAGCCGTTGCATGACCCATGATTTGTGGGAGGAGCTCGGGCACCAGATACACGCCTATCTGAACTCGGTCAGCCTGGCGGATGTCTGTGACGGCCGGGTCTATGCCCAGCCGCAGCGCGCACCCGCCGCGGCATTTCCCGAGTTCGCGGCCGAATAGACGGATACGAACAGGCCGTGGACACCTATCTCGATCACAATGCGACGACGCCCGTCCGGCCCGAGGCGGCCGACGCGGTCGCGCGCGCATTAACCCAGCACGGCAATGCGTCGTCGGTGCACAGGTTTGGTCGATTGGTACGCCATACAGTCGACGCGGCGCGCGAATATGTCGCCGCACTGATCGACGTTTCCCCCGCGAATATTGTTTTCACCTCGGGTGGTACGGAAGCGAACAACCAGGCGCTGCAGGGTTTCGGGGGACCCGTGCTTGTTTCGGCGGTGGAACATGATTCCGTGACCGGCGCGCGTGCGGATGCACAGGTTGTTGATGTGGATGCCAATGGTGTCGTTTCGATCGAACGCCTGCAGCAGATGCTGTCCCAATGCGACGGACCGGCGCTTGTCTCGCTTATGCTGGCGAACAACGAGACGGGCGTGTTGCAGCCGCTTCGCGATGTCGTGCATCTGGCTCGCGAATATGAGGCGCTCGTTCATTGTGATGCGGTGCAGGCGGCCGGGAAGATCGAAATGTCCTTCGAGGATCTCGGCGTCGATATGATGAGCATTTCCGCACACAAGCTGGGCGGACCTCAGGGTGTGGGGGCCTTGATTGTTCGTGACGGGCTCGATCCCGAGCCGTTGTTGCGTGGCGGCGGACAGGAGCGGCGACGCCGGGCGGGAACCGAAAATGTTGCGGGCATTGCCGGATTTGGCGTGGCCGCGCGCATCGCGCGAGACAAGCTGGACATGTTTGCCGGGCTCGCCGGACTTCGCGATGATCTGGAAGCCCGGTTACGCGCCGCCACCCCGGATGCCGTTGTTCATGGCGCGGATGAAATGCGTTTGCCCAATACCAGCTGTATCGGCCTGCCGGATATGACCGCGGAAATTCAGGTGATGCAACTCGATCTGGCTGGCGTGGCCGTGAGTTCGGGGTCCGCCTGTTCGAGCGGCAAGGTGGCGCCCAGCCATGTGCTGCGTGCGATGGGGCAGGACGATACCTCGGCGCAGTCGGCGATCAGGGTCTCGCTGGGATGGAATTCGAATGCGCAGGATGTCGACAGGTTCGTTGATGCCTGGACGGCGATGGCGCAGCGTCGCGGTTCGAGAATGACGTCGCAGAGGTCGGTGGCATGAGCCCGGCGCCGACAGCAATCTATCTCGATCATCAGGCGACCACGCCGGTGGACCCGCGGGTGCTCGATGCAATGCTGCCCTGGTTCAGCGAGACTTTCGGCAATGCCCATTCCGAGCAGCACATCTGGGGGCAACAGGCCGCCGCTGCCGTTGACGTTGCCCGCGAGCAGGTGGCCGCGTTGATCGGCGCCAGTGCACGGGAGATCGTCTTCACGTCCGGTGCCACTGAATCGAACAACCTCGCCATCAAGGGTGCTGTGCGTTTCGCCATGCGCCATGACCGCGGCAATCACATCGTCACTGTCTCGACCGAACATAAATGCGTTCTCGAATCCTGCGCGGCGATGGCCGAAGAAGGTGCCGAGGTCACAATCATTGGAGTTGGCCCCGATGGTTTGGTCGATCCCGAGATGGTGGCAGCGGCCATAACGGACAACACCGTGCTCGTCTCGGTCATGGCCGTGAACAACGAAATCGGTGTGATCCAGCCGCTGGCGGAACTGGGTGCCTTGTGTCGTGCACGCGGCGTGCTTCTGCACACGGATGCGGCCCAGGCGGCCGGCAAGGTGACGCTGGATGTCGATGCGATGCAGATCGATCTGCTGAGTATTTCCGGTCACAAGATGTATGCCCCCAAGGGGGTCGGCGCGCTCTACACGCGCCGCCGACCGCGCGCACGCCTGCTTGCAGAAATCAGTGGCGGGGGACAGGAGCGCGGAAACCGTTCCGGTACGCTCCCGGTTCCGCTGGTCGTCGCGCTGGGCGAGGCGGCAGTCGTTGCCGCGGCGGAAATGTCCACTGAGGGTGTGCGGTTGGCAGCTTTGCGTTCGACGATGCTCGACAGTCTGCGAGCATCACATGCCGATCTGTTCGTGAACGGATCGATGGCGCATCGCGTGCCGGGAAATCTGAATGTTGGTTTCCCGGGTGTCGATGCCGAGGCGTTGATGGCGGCGCTGGATTCCGTTGCGATATCGACGGGTTCGGCCTGTACTTCGGCGTCCGTTGAACCATCTTATGTACTGCGCGGACTTGGGCTTGAAGACCCGGAAGCGGGGGCATGTATCCGAATTGGATTTGGCCGTTTCACAACCGAAACGGAAGTTGATATTGCGGCAACGTTGATTGCTGCGGCGGTTGGCGCGCAGCGGGGCGACAGCTCCGCTCGGGCCGCCGAATAGGAAGCTGGAAGGACGTTATGGCAGCCACCACCGAGGCAATTGAGCAGGTCCGTTCGATCGGCGAACAGTATAAGTACGGGTTCGTCACGGACATCGATATCGATCTCGCCCCCAAGGGGTTGAGCGAGGATATCGTCCGGCTGATCTCGAAGAAGAAGGAAGAGCCCGAGTGGATGCTCGAATGGCGCCTGAAGGCCTATGCCCATTGGCTCACCATGGAGGAGCCGACCTGGCAGAAGCCGCAATATCCGGCGATCGATTACCAGGACAGCTATTACTACGCCGCCCCGAAGACGACCGAGGGGCCGAAGTCTCTCGATGAAGTCGATCCGAAGTTGCTGGAGACCTATGAGAAGCTCGGCATTCCGTTGCGTGAGCAGGAGGTTCTGGCGGGCGTTCAGGGCGCGCCGGCGGTGGCCGTGGATGCCGTGTTCGACAGCGTGTCCGTGGCCACCACCTACAAGGCGAAGCTTGAGGAACAGGGCATCATCTTCGGATCGATCTCCGAGGCCATTAAGACCCATCCCGAGCTGATCCAGAAGTATCTCGGTTCGGTCGTGCCCCAGGGCGATAATTTCTTCGCGGCCCTCAACGCCGCCGTCTTCACGGACGGATCGTTCGTCTACATCCCGAAGGGTGTGCGATGCCCGATGGAGCTGTCGACATATTTCCGGATCAACGCCGAGAATACGGGTCAGTTCGAACGGACGCTGATCATCGCCGATGAGGGCTCTTATGTGAGCTACCTCGAAGGCTGCACGGCGCCGCAGCGTGATGAGAATCAGCTGCACGCTGCCGTGGTCGAGCTCGTCGCGCTGGACGATGCCGAGATCAAATATTCAACCGTGCAGAACTGGTACCCCGGCGATGAAGACGGCAAGGGCGGAATCTATAATTTCGTGACCAAGCGGGCTGCGTGCCGGGGCAAGAACTCCAAGGTGTCGTGGACCCAGGTGGAAACCGGATCGGCGATCACCTGGAAGTATCCCAGTTGCATTCTGCAGGGCGATAACTCCGTCGGTGAGTTCTACTCGGTCGCGATCACGAACAACGCGCAGCTGGCCGACACTGGCACCAAGATGATCCACATCGGCAAGAACACGCGCTCACGGATCATTTCCAAGGGGATTTCGGCAGGCAAGGCGGACCAGACCTACCGTGGCCTCGTGCGTATTCAACGCGGCGCGAACGGCGCACGAAATTATACTCAGTGCGACAGCCTGTTGATCGGCGACAAGTGCGGCGCACACACGATCCCCTATATCGAAAGCCAGAATCCCTCGGCACAGGTCGAACATGAAGCGACGACGAGCCGGATCGGTGAGGACCAGCTGTTCTATTGCCAGCAGCGTGGAATGGAAGATGAAGAGGCCGTGGCGCTCATCGTCAACGGGTTCTGTAAGGAGGTTTTGCAGACCCTGCCGATGGAGTTCGCGGTCGAAGCCCAGAAGCTGGTCGGGATCAGCCTCGAAGGCAGCGTGGGTTAAAGGAGAAGTTTGAGATGGCGTTACTGGAAATTCGCAACCTGCACGCGACCGTCGACGGAAAGGCGATCCTGAACGGGTTGGACCTGACCATCGATTCCGGCGAGGTGCACGCGATCATGGGCCCGAACGGGTCGGGCAAGAGTACGCTTTCCTACGTGCTGACCGGGCGTGCCGGTTACGAGGTGACGGACGGCCAGATTTTGTTCGATGGCAAGGACGTCATCGAGATGGACCCCGATGAGCGTGCCCGCGAGGGTGTGTTCCTGGCGTTCCAGTATCCGGTCGAAATTCCCGGTGTCACGAGCATGACCTTCCTGCGCACGGCGGTGAACGCGGTGCGTGAACATCGCGGCGAGACGACCTTCGATCCAATGGATTTCGTAAAATATGTGCGCGAGCGTGCGACCGAGCTGAACATCTCGGATGACATGCTCAAGCGGGCGGTCAATGTGGGGTTCTCCGGCGGCGAGAAGAAGCGCATGGAGATGCTCCAGATGGCCGCACTTGAGCCGCGAATCGCGATCCTCGACGAGACGGATTCGGGGCTCGACATCGATGCGCTCAAGGTTGTGGCGGACGGCGTGAACGCGATGCGGTCAGCCGACCGCGGGATGCTTCTGATCACGCATTATCAGCGGCTGCTCGACTATATCGTTCCCGATCATGTGCATGTTCTGGCCAATGGTCAGATCGTGAAATCGGGCGACAAGACACTGGCGCTCGAACTCGAGGAAAAGGGCTATGCCGAATTCCTCGAAAACGCGGCCTGACGGAGGCGGATTTGCCTGACGGAAGCGGACATATGCAGCCCTATTTGGCCCAGGCGCTCGACGCATCGGCGACCTTCGCGGGTGCCGGCGTGGGCTGGATCGACGCGCTGCGGCGTGCAGGCGCGGACGCCTATGGGGCGCGTGGCTTACCGCTGCGACGCGACGAGTACTGGCGCTATACCAATCTTAATGCGCTCCTGGACGAGAGTTTTCAGCTGGCCGAGGCGGCGCCGGCAATCGGTCTGCCGACATTGCCGCATCCGTCCGTGGCGGGTCTGGCGACGTACCGTGTGGTGCTGGTGAACGGGCGCGTGCAGCCGAAACTGTGCGCGCTGGACGGCATGCCTGATGACGTCCTGATTAGCGGACTGGAAGACCTTCTGGCTGCCGCCCCGGACAGGCTCGAGTCGCATCTCGGCAAGATCGCGCCGCTCGCGGACATGCCGATGGCCGCACTCAATACGGCCTTTCTGCAAGACGGGATGGCGATTTTCATCGGCGCGAACATCATTCTCGATAAGCCCGTCCACCTGATTTCGATCACCGCACCGGGCGAGGGGGCAATGATGGTCCAGCCGCGCCATCTCGTGGTGATGGGAGAGGGCGCGCAAGCGACACTCATCGAGACCCACATCACGGCGACCGGCGGGTCGAGTTTCAACAATATCGTGACCGAGCTGGAGTTGGCCGAGGGCGCGAAGCTCAACCATTTCGTATTCCAGGAAGAGGCCGACACGAGCGTGCATCTGTCGGGCACTGCGGTCTCCCTTGCGGCAGGCTCCTTCTATGACAGTTTCGTGCTGCAGAGCGGTGCTGCGATCGGGCGAAGTGAAATTCGTGCCTATCTGAATGGCCCCGGCGTCGATTGCCGCCTCGATGGGGTGTATCTGGCCACGGGCAAGCAGGTCGTGGACAACACCACCTATGTGGAACATGCCGCACCGGAATGCCGATCGCGCCAGGTCTATAAGGGTGTGCTTGACGGCCAGGCACGCGGTGTATTCCAGGGCAAGGTGCATGTCTTGCGGGATGCGCAGAAGACCGATGGACATCAGTTGAGCCGCGCGTTGCTGTTGTCGCCGCGGGCTGAAATCGACGCGCGCCCCGAACTCGAAATCTACGCCGACGATGTTAAGTGCAGCCACGGTGCGACGGCGGGTGAGCTGGACGAGGATGCGCTTTTCTACCTTCTCAGCCGCGGTATTCCCCAGACGACAGCCCGGCGGATGCTGATCGAGGCGTTCTTGTCGGAAGCGATTGAAGAGATTCCCCTGCAGCCGGTCGCAGAGGATTTCTCGACCCATGTGCGCCAATGGCTGGCCGGACACATAGATCAGCCGGCACACGGAGCGGGTTCATGACGTCCCCAAACACGGCACAGGCCGGCACACTGACATACGACATCGATGCCATACGGGCCGATTTTCCAATCCTCACCCGGACCATGCACGACAAGCCGCTCGCGTTTCTCGACAGTGCGGCCTCGGCACAGAAGCCACGCCAGGTGATCGATGCGGTCTCGGCGGCGTATGAGACAGAATACGCGAACGTCCATCGCGGCCTCTACCAGATCAGCGAGGCGGTGACGGCACGCTATGAAGGGACCCGGGAGACGATCCGGCAGTTCATTAACGCCGCGCACACCCACGAGATCATCTTCACCCGCAACGGGACGGAATCGATCAACCTTGTGGCCCACAGCTTCGGTCGAAAGTTTCTCGAGGAAGGCGACGAGGTCGTCATCACCGAGCTTGAGCATCATGCGAACGTCGTGCCGTGGCAGATGCTGCGCGACGAGAAGGGCATTGTCGTGAAGGTTGCGCCGGTCAGTGACGACGGCGAGTTGATCATGTCCGCGTTTGAAGATCTGCTGGGGCCGAAGACCAGGCTCGTGGCGGTCGCTCACATGTCGAACGTGATGGGTACGATCCTCCCGGTCGAGGATATCATCCGGCGGGCCCATGCAGTGGGCGCGAAGGTCTTGCTCGATGGTTGCCAGTCGGTAACCCACATCCCCGTCGATGTGCAGGCGCTGGGCTGCGATTTCTACATTTTCTCCGGGCACAAGCTGTATGGACCGAGCGGGATCGGCGTGCTGTATGGCCGCGAAGAGCTGCTCAATGAGATGCCGCCTTTCATGGGTGGCGGCGACATGATCTCGTCCGTGACGTTTGAAAAGTCGACATGGGCAGCATTGCCCCACAAGTTCGAGGCTGGCACGCCGGCGATCGTCCAGGCGATCGGACTGGGTGCGGCGATCGATTATGTGACCGGAATCGGATTGGACGCCATCGGCGCGCATGAGGCCGATTTGCTGAATTACGCGACCCAGAAACTTTCCAGCGTGGACGGATTGCGGATCATCGGGACTGCGCCGAACAAGGCGAGCGTCGTGTCGTTCACGCTCGATTTTGCTCATCCCCATGATGTCGCCACGATCATCGATCGGGCGGGCGTCGCTGTGCGCGCAGGCCATCATTGTGCGCAGCCCCTGATGGATCGTATGGATGTGCCGGCCACGGTTCGTGCGTCGATCGGAATGTACAATAACAGAGCCGATATCGATGCCCTCGTGGCGGCCCTGGGTGACGTGCAGGAGTTGTTTGGCTGATGAGTGACGATCTACGAGAGCTCTACCAGGAAGTCATTCTGGAGCATGGCAAGAACCCCCGGAATTTCCACGCAAGTGACGATGCCACGAACGAAGCGCGCGGCAACAATCCACTATGTGGCGACCAGCTTGTGATCTATCTCAATCTCGATGGTGAGAAGCGCGTTGCCGACGTTTCGTTTCTCGGCAAGGGCTGTGCAATCTGCATGGCATCGGCGTCGATGATGACGGAGATGCTCAAGGGCCGTACGCAGGACGAAGCGAAGAGTTTGTTCGAGGCCTTTCACGATATGTGTACGGGAGAAGACAATGGGCATGAGTTGCCCGATGACGTGGAGAAGCTGCAGGTCCTCTCGGGAGTTCGAGAGTTCCCGACGCGGGTTAAATGCGCCACATTGCCGTGGCACACGATGGTCGCCGCCCTGCAGGGCGAAGACGAAATTTCGACGGAATAGGATCGACGGGTATGAGCTACGATCACGGAATGGATGCACCTCCGGGCATGTTCGCCCCGATGCCGCCGGGCGAGGAGATCACGGCGCGTGCGGGAGAGCCCTTGCCGGATGGAACGGTCATCGCCGATCGGGAGGCGGTCATCGCCGCATTGCGGACCGTTCATGACCCGGAAATTCCGGTGAATATTTATGATCTGGGGTTGATCTATGATTTCGGGATTCACACCGACGGGTCCGTCCGGGTCGATATGTCCCTGACCGCGCCGGCCTGCCCGGTGGCGGGTGAAATTCCCTACTGGGTCGCAAACGCCGTCGCCAATGTCGAAGGCATCGGCGAGGTGGTGGTGAACCTGATTTGGGAACCACCCTGGGACATGAGCCGCATGTCCGATGATGCCAAGCTGGCCCTCGGCGTCGAATGACCTATATAGATCGTCACGGAGTGGAAAATGCCTGAGCCGATCATAAAGCTTACCGATGCTGCCGCACAGCGGGTGCAATCCTTGATGTCCAAGGCGGAGGATGGTGTCGCCGGTCTGCGTGTGGGGCTCTCCACACGCGGCTGTTCCGGCCTGTCCTATGTCGTTGAGTATGCCGAGGATGCAAAGCAGTTCGAAGAAGTGATCGAGGACAAGGGCGTGAAGGTCTTTATCGACCCGGCCGCGACGATGTTCCTGATCGGCGCGACGATGGATTACCGTGAAGGCAAGTTTGAATCGGGGTTCGTCTTCGAAAACCCGAATGCCAAGGGAACTTGCGGCTGCGGTGAATCGTTCCACGTCTAGGCCGCCGCGCCGAGTGAATTTGAGCCCTTCATGCCCCGAATGACATTTATAGACAGCGCCGGCGCTTCACATGATGTGGAAGCGCCGCTCGGTCATTCGCTTTTGCAGATAGCCTGGGACAACGGGCTGGATGTCGAGGGGGCGTGCGAGGGGGCCATGGCCTGTTCCACATGCCATGTGATTGTCGACCCCGAGTGGTTTGCACGCCTCGATGCGCCGACGGAGGACGAGGAAGACATGCTCGACCTCGCACCGGGCCTGAAGGCGACGTCCCGGCTCGGTTGCCAGATCATCGTGACTGCGGCGATGGACGGGCTGAAGGTCCATCTGCCGGGGTCGACCCGCAACCTGATGCTCGGCTAGTGGCGTATCTCGACGATCTCGAGCTGCTCCCGCGCCTGCGTGCCGAGTCGCCCGCCTGGGCGGACTATGTCGCGCATCCATTCGTGTCGGGCATTCAGGACGGCAGCCTGCCGGAGACGGCGTTCCGGCACTATCTGGCGCAGGACTACCTTTTTCTCATCCATTTCGCCCGCGCCTATGCGCTCGCGGCCTACAAGGCCGATAGGCTGGCCGACATTCGTGATGCGGCGGCCGGGATGAGCGCCATCGTGGACACCGAGATGGCGCTGCATGTCGAATATTGTGCCGGCTGGGGGCTGACCGAGGCCGAAATGGAGGCCTTACCGGAGGCGTCGGCGACGATGGCATATACCCGTTACGTCCTGGAGAAGGGCCACCAGGGAGATTTGCTGGATCTCTATGTGGCGCTGGCACCCTGTGTCATCGGCTATGGCGAGATCGGGGCGCGCCTGGCGTCTGACCCTGCGACCAAGCGCGACGGCAACCCCTATGCGTCCTGGATAGACATGTATGCCGGTGGAGACTACCAGCCGGCCGCCCGTGCCCATGCGGAGATGCTCGATCGGCTGTGGAGCCGGCGCGCGGGGCGAGGGCGGGTAGACGAACTATCGAGAATTTTCGATGAGGCGACCCGGCTCGAGGTCGACTTCTGGCAGATGGGGCTGGACGCGCGCTAACGTGTTTTGGCGTCGTCGAAACCGCCGATCGTGATCTCGATATTCTCGTTGGCGCTTCGCACCCGGCCGTCGTCCCACAGAACGGGTTCGGCATCCGGGCCGATCTCGACGCTGTAACGGCTCGCAGCCAATCCTGTGCGTGCCAGACCGGTGCGCGCCTGGGTCAGCAGCTCGTCGCCCGAATAGGGCCGCCCGCGGCTCAATGTGACCCGGCCGCCGTGGACAATGACCGATGCATTCCAGTTCCCTGCATTGGCGATGGCTTTCTGCACCCGGCGCAGCACGTTCTCGACCTCGCGCGACGCGGCCGTATCGCGGCTCACCACCTGGTTGCCGCTGACCTTGATGACAAAGGTGGCCGGCCCGGTCATCAGGCCGGGGTCGAAGCGAAACTCTCGCTGCAAGGCCGCAATCGCGGCGTCGGTGGCGGCGTTGCGCGCGTTCGCCGCGTCTGCCGCAACGCTATCGAAGCAGGCCAGGCGCGCGGTTTCGTCAGCCAGCGTCGCGCAGCGCTGGATGTCTTCGCCAAGGTCGGCATGGGCGGGCACCCCGCCGAGAACCGTGAAGGCCACCAGCCCGGTCGCCACGGCCAACCCGAATTTTACGCTGCCAAGCATGGGTCGATGATGGTTGTTGATACGCATAATGGAAAGATGGCGGCTCGCTGCCGTCTGATCAAGCCGGATACGCATTCGTGACCTGTTTGCCGTTTGTCGCGACACGCCTATATTGCCGCCCGTGAGCAAGCAACTGAACAGTCTGGGTTTTGACCGTCCGCCGGCCGACACACGCGTCGTGGTGGCGATGTCCGGTGGTGTCGACAGTTCGGTGACCGCAGCGCTGCTCCACGAGCAGGGCTATGACGTCGTCGGGATCACGCTGCAGCTTTATGATCATGGCGCTGCGACCGCGCGCGCAAAGGCCTGCTGTGCGGGCCAGGACATTTATGACGCGCACCGGGTCGCGGACACGATTGGCTTTCCCCACTATGTGCTCGACTATGAATCCCGTTTTCGCGAAGACGTGATCGAGAATTTCGCCGATGCCTATGTGCGCGGCGAGACGCCCATTCCCTGCGTGACCTGCAACCAGACGGTCAAATTCCGCGATCTCGTTTCGACGGCGCGAGATCTGGGTGCCGATGCGCTGGCGACGGGCCATTACATCCGCCGCGAGACCGGCCCCGGCGGTGCGGAACTGCACCGGGCCGCCGATGGTTCAAAAGACCAGAGCTATTTCCTGTTTGCGACGACCCACGAACAGCTCGACTATCTGCGGTTTCCGCTGGGGGCCATGCCCAAGGATCAGGTGCGCGAACACGCCCGGCGCCTCGGTCTTGCGATCTCCGAGAAGCCGGACAGCCAGGACATCTGCTTCGTGCCGGACGGCAAGTATGCGCAGATCGTCGAAAAGCTGCGCCCCGGCGCGGCGGAGCCCGGCGACATTGTGCACATGGATGGAACCGTGTTGGGACAGCATGACGGTATCCTGAATTTCACGATTGGCCAGCGACGCGGGCTCGGGATCGGCGGACGAAAAGATGCCGAAGAGGATGCGCTCTACGTGGTTCGTCTCGACCCTGATGCACGCCACGTCATCGTGGGTCCGCGATCGGCCCTGGCGACATCGCGTATTACGGTCAGTGGGCTTAACTGGCTGGGTGAGGGTGGTACCCCGCCGGCTGAAGGGCTGGATGTGGGTGTCAAAATACGTTCGACAATGGAACCTGTACCGGGGCGTGTCATGGGTCTTGCCGACGGCCATGCGCATGTCGAGCTGGTGACGCCGGAGTTCGGAGTCTCGCCGGGCCAGGCCGCGGTCTTTTACGACGGGGATCGGGTTCTCGGCGGTGGCTGGATCCAGCGGAATGATCAACAAAGCGAAGCAGCATGAGCATCTATGTCCTGGTTCACGGGGCCTATCATGGGGGTTGGTGCTACGAGAAGGTCGTTCCGTTGCTCGAGGCCGCAGGGCATACCGCCATCGCGGTCGACCTGCCGGGGCATGGCAGCAACATCGTCCCCATCGAGCAGGTCTCGCTGGATGCCTATGTCGATCATGTTTGTGACATTGTCGCGGCGCAGAGCGTCCCCGTGGTCCTCGTCGGCCACAGCCTGGGCGGGATGACCATCACCCAGGTGGCCGAGCGCATGCCCGAAAACCTGTCCTGGGTGGTCTATCTGACGGCGATGATGCCGCAAAACGGCCAGAACCGTGCGGATCTGGCGGCATTTGAAGGTCCGGAAAAGATGGCGGCTAAGCGGATCATTTCCGAAGACGGATTGTCCTCGACCGTGCCCGAAGAAATCATCCCTCCGACATTCTACGGTCAGTGCAGCGCGGAAGATATCGCGCACGCGATCGAACGCCTGGTGCCCCAGGCCACGGAACCGTTCCAGCGCCAGGCCGAGACCACGCCCGAGCGGTTCGGGACGGTCCGGCGTGCCTTCATTGAATGCGCGCGCGACAACGCGATCCCGATAGACATGCAGCGGGCGATGATCGCCGCGCAGCCTTGCGATCGGGTGTTCACCATCGACACCGACCATTCACCATTCTATTCGGCGCCGGACGCCCTCGCGCGCGACCTGCTCGAACTGGCCTGACGCCAAACCCCCATGCATTCCGGCCTTGCAGGGCTTTTGCTCGCGCACCCGTTGGGGATTGCGTAGCATGACAATTGGTCGGCCTTCGCCGGACACCCGATAAAGAATTCCAATGACCGATCCCCAGGAGGACCCATGACTCTCATCACACGTAATCCCGCCACCATCGCCCCGCCTGCCGCCCTGTACAGCCACTCGGTCGAAATCCCACCGAACGCACGGTGGCTGATCACCGCCGGCCAGGTCGGTGTCACGCCGGACGGCACGGTGCCCGAGGGCTTCGAGGCCCAGCATGACCTTGTCTGGCAGAACACTCTCGCGATCCTGGAAGACGCCGGTTTCGGCCCGGAACATATCGTGCGCCTGAATGTCTACTCGACCGATCCGTCGGGCCTGCAGTTCCTTGTGCCGCACCGGGAGAAATATCTCGCACCGGGCCATGTGCCGGCCTCGACCTGGGTCGTCATCAGCCAGCTCGCCAACCCGCAATGGGTGGTCGAGATGGAGACCATCGCCGCGAAGCCCGAGTAGCGAATAATTGAGCCGGTCGGGAAATCAAGCCCGGCCGGGTCGGTTCGTATGAGCAAGCCGCAAGACAGCCGGTTCCGCCAGGGGTTGTGGCCTTATGCCATGATCCTGGCGGCGGCCTTCATTCTGGCATCGAACCACATCATCGGAAGATGGGTGCAGGGCGATATGCCGCCCATGGGCATCGGCTTCTGGCGGCTGTTCATCGCAACCGCGGTGCTGCTGCCGTTCGTGGGGCGCTCAGTCTGGGCCAAACGCGGCTTGCTGCGCCAACACTGGAAGCTGTTCCTGATAATGGCCGTCGCGCTGGGGCCATTTGGAAACGCTGCGGTGTATGTGGCCTATCATTTCACGACCGCGATCAATGGCGGCGTCGTTTCGACCGCGCAACCGGTTGCGACGGTGCTGATTACCTTCTTCCTGTTTCGCGAGTCCGTTACGCGGGTGCAGACCCTCGGGATCATTCTCGCGACGGTCGGGGTGTTCGTGATTGTTTCGCGCGGGGACCTGGGTGTTCTTGCCGGGCTCGAACCGAATATCGGCGATTTGATCATGTTGGCGGCGATGTTTGGTTTTGCCGTACACAACTCATTGCTGCGCAAGGTGCCGGGCAGCTTCACGACGGCGGAGATACTGCTGTCGGTGCAGTGCTTCTCCATGCTCGTGATGCTGCCGCTGTATGTGACGGAAACGATCGTCTTCAAGCCCATGCCCGTCTCCTGGGAAGCCGCCGCTGTCATGGCCTGGATCGGCATTGGTGTGGCGATCATAGCCGTTGGATTTACCAACACATCGATCCTTGCTCTTGGTGCGAACAAGGCAACGATTTCGAATTATATCCGCGCGCTCATCACCGCCGGCCTGGCAATTTTGATCCTTGGCGAACGCCTGGAAGTCTTCCATCTGGTGGCGTTTGCGTTCGTCGTGGCGGGCGTGGTGATGCTCGGGCGAGGGCGCAGGGTGCGCCCGGCTTGACAGGCGGTCGGCGCACCACCTATATCCCCAGCCGCACTTGGGGCGGAGTAGCTCAGCTGGTTAGAGCAGCGGAATCATAATCCGCGTGTCGGGGGTTCGAGTCCCTCCTCCGCTACCAATTTTCCCTAATTTTATCAAATAGATACACAATTAGGTGCAGTTGCACTCTGGCTGGAAGCTGCTTCTGGGGGACATATGGGGGACAAATTACACTTACTTAACGTGTTCACCCATAGACAATCATGGACTAAATCAAGTCGGAATAATGTGCCTTACAGCCACCCGATATGGATATTTCGTCCTTATCCATACGGGGGCAATCCTTGATTATGATACGTAGGGCTTCAACAAGTGACGCATCACGGCCCACAAGTTCTATAAACCGCTCTTTTGAATAGCGGCCTTTTCGGTGGCATTGGTCACATTTTATCGTGACCGTATCTTTTGGATAATCCCAGACGCGCATTGATTAACTATCTCTTGGCGGCTTTGGCATAAACCTTACTCTTATCCCGTTTACCTATGGCAATAACGGATACAACGAGCTTTTGGTCTACCACCTCATATACAAGACGATAGCCAGCTTGCCTTAACTTCATCTTGTAGCGGTCTTTTGCGCCATGCAGCTTGTCTTTGGGTTTGCGCGGGTTTTCAAGGCGTTCAGCAAGTTTGGCTTTGAATTGAGCGCGAATGGTTGCACCTAGGCCGTTCCATTCTTTTAATGCGGCAACGTGAAATTCTAAACTATAGGTCACTCAGGTCTACCGCAACGAAAGGCCCGTCTTTGCGTTCATCAGCAATGGCGTTTAGTTCTGCATCTTCTAGGCGTTCTACCATTGCTTGATATTCAGCAGCAGGGACACAATAGAAAGCTGGCTCATTACGGTTTAGGATGGCAACAGGCGCACCATCGCCAGCGGCAACAGTTCCCATAGGGTTCTTTTTCAAGTCGGTAACGCTTGCGGTCATATCCGCGAATATTGCATGTGTCATATGTCTGCCCTTGATCTACTAATACTTATAGTAGTGCTTTTAATGATGCTTTTAAAGGTGCTATATGTTGGCACTGAAAATAACTGATTGTCATTATGTATCCTGTAAGCTACAGTGACTTATGTTAGAAGTTCGCCAGACAGAAATATTTACCAAGTGGATTGCCAATCTAAGAGACCGCCGTGCCAAGCAGAAAATCGCCGTTCGGATTGACCGCCTGATAGTTGGAAACCTTGGTGACGTAAAGCCAGTTGGTGAAGGTGTAAGCGAACTACGGATACCAGAGGGTAAAGGATACCGCGTATATTTTGTTCAACGCGGTTCAGAGATTATTATTCTGCTTTGTGGCGGCGACAAGAAAACCCAGACTAAAGACATTGCAAGAGCAAAGGAAATGGCAAAGGAAACATTATGACACTGAAAACAACAACATTCGATCCAGCCGAATATCTTGAAGATGATGATGTTCTGGCTGAATACCTAACAGACGCCATTGAAACTCAAGACGCGGCCTATATCGCACATTCCCTTGGCGTTGTAGCTAGAGCAAAAGGAATGTCCAAAATTGCCAGGGATGCCGATGTATCCCGTGAAAGCCTGTACCGCGCCCTTAGTGCTAAAGGAAACCCGGAGTTCGGAACCGTCTTGAAAGTGGTGTCCGCGTTGGGCTTGAAACTAACGGCTAGCACGACGAATACGAGCGCAAATTGAAGGCAGACGCAATATCAGCATGAACCAATTGCGTGCCTATGCAAGGGCCGTGAAGCGACAGGGCCGTGAAGCGCAAATATCGCTGGTGTGATTTGTTTGTCGTAATTCTGGCAACAACGAAAGAAGGGACAGATATGGAATCCGGACTATTTACGGCGGTCTTGCTTGCCGCTCTTTTTTGCAAAGGTGTATACCCGTGATTCGTTACTTTCAATTTGCCGCAAAAACCAGAGTTCTGATCTTGACGTTCATCGGAACTCTTCTGTTTGCTCTGGTGATCTTTCCCAACCTCCCGATCGGCGGTGAGAGCCTTGATGCACAACCCGAATATGATTTTGCGCTTGTTCATGAACTGATGGCTCAATATGGCGAAGATGGCCGCCGCGTCTATTCAATGGCCAGTCCCACTTTGGACACCCTGTTTCCACTGATCTATGTGACCTTTTTCGTCGGCCTGATTTACCGATTGCGTGCAAACGACCTGCTTGGCTGGCTTGCCATCATCCCGGTCATAACGGGGCTCGTTGATCTTGGCGAAAATATCCAGATCACTAATCTGTTGCTGCAATATCCCGACATTTCAGAAGGGCGGGTACAAAGCGCATCACTGTTTACACAAACCAAGACGATTCTTGTGCTTGTGACCGGGTTTCTCGTGGTCGGCTGCGTCCTGACGGCAACCGGAAAACACGTCCTCAGCGAGTTTCGAAACAGCTAAAGGCACGTCTTGGTGGACGCGATTCCGCAGGGCAGCCGGGGGAAACTGAAAATCCACCCTCAACATCAATGCCCGCAGTTTTTGTAACCGCTTTCCAAACACTCCCTGGCCATCTGTTGCGCTTTTGTTATGTCGGACGGGGCCATTTCTTCGGCAATAAGCTCTCTGAGTTCTTGAGCGGGCTTATGCCCGTTCGCGCCAGAAATATTATACCACATATGCGCCAGCACGTACCCTTGCGCGACGCCCTCGCCCGTGGCGTACACCACGCCAAGGTTGTTCTGCGCTTGGGCGTTCCCCTGCTCGGCGGCCAGCCTGTACCACTTGACGGCTTCGGTGTAATCCTGCGCGACGCCCTCGCCCTTGTAGTACATCACGCCAAGGTTGTTCTGCGCTTGGGCGTCCCCCTGCTCGGCGGCTAGCCTGTACCACTTGGCGGCTTCGGTGTAATCCTGCGAGTGGAAATTTTTTGCGTATTTGTCCCATTTTCCTTGTCGGTACATATTGCCAAGTCTGAGTTGTGCAGAGATGTTCCCCTGCTCGGCGGCTAGGCTGTACCACTTGACGGCCTCGGTGTAATCCTGCGGAACGCCCACGCCATTGGCGTACATCCCGCCAAGGATTCCCTGCACGCTGGCGTTCCCCTGCTCGGCCAGTAGCCGCCATTCTTTCAGGGCGGTTTGATAATCTCCAGCCTTGGCCGCTTGCAGCCCTGCATCGAAGTCCTGCGCCAGTGTGCCGGATGGGAGCAGGGCAATAATGAGTGCTGCCGCCTGGATAATTTTACGCATAGATGAATTTCCTTGTGTTGTTGTTGAACTACAGCTTCACGCCTTTGCAGAACGTCTCGAACTGGCGTTTGTCGCGCGACAAACAAGGTGAGAATTCACCGTGGTTTGTGGGTGGTGTTCTTCTCAACACCCTTTGAATTTTTTGCGGACACATCGACGTTAAGAGAGTCAGGATAGGGAAATAACGGCAAATATTATGAGAATCAAAATCACTA
Source organism: Alphaproteobacteria bacterium (assembly GCA_965205535.1). GTDB lineage: Bacteria > Pseudomonadota > Alphaproteobacteria > UBA6615 > UBA6615 > UBA8079. Next base: position 2,263,316 of record CBDBHH010000005.1, read on the forward strand.
GTGTGAGCTACTCCCCGATCATTGGACAGTTTTCGGTGTAAATTAAGCTACTCTCTGCACCTGCTGATCGGGTTGGTTTTGATCGATTGCCTGCCAGTAGATCACGGCAGGCGGTTTGCCGCCAAGGGCGGAATGCGGTCGCTCTTTGTTGTAGAACTCGATCCATTTTCGAATGCCGGCGCGAGCTTGTGACCCGGTCTCCCAGGCGTACAGGTAGACGCACTCGTATTTGAGGGAGCGCCACAGCCGTTCGACAAAGATGTTGTCGAGGAACCGTCCCTTGCCGTCCATGGAGATGCGCACACCCATCCGCTGCAGCCGGTCCGTCCATGCGAATGACGTGAACTGCGATCCCTGATCGGTGTTCACGATCTCCGGCGTGCCGAACTTGTGGATGGCCTCGTTTAACGCTTCGACACAGAAGTTGGCTTCCAGCGTGTTTGAGATGCGCCAGGCCAGCACCTTGCGGGTGAACCAGTCCATGATCGCCACCAGATAGAGGAACCCGCGGCGCATCGGCAGATATGTGATGTCCGCTGCCCAGACCTGGTTCGGCCTATCCACCCTCAGCCCTTTGAGCAGATAAGGCCAGATCTTGTGACCCTTCGCCGGCCTGCTCGTGTTGGGCTTCTGGTAAATCGGCATTAGGCCCATGAGCCGCATCAGCCGGCGAATGCGCTTCTCATTCACCCGATGCCCCTCATTGCGCAGGTGCCAGGTCATCTGACGAACACCGAAGAACGGCGTCTTCAGGAACTGTTCATCGATCTGCCGCATCAGGGCCAGGTTCATATCACTTTCGCCCGTCGGCGTGTAATAGAACGACGACCGAGAGATCGACAGCAGCGCGCACTGCTTGCCTACAGACAGATTGGGACGGTTGGGTTCAATCATGTTCCCCCTCACTTGCCGGTCCAGGGTTTGAGCTTTCTTGATAAAAAATCGTTGGCCACAGCCAACTCCCCGATCTTGGCGTGGAGTTCCCTGACCTGATCCTCATCGATCTCCGGCTTCTGTCGACCGCCCCGCTCGAATACGCCCGAGGCGCCTTCCAGCAGTGCACGCTTCCATTGATGGATCATGGTCGGGTGAACACCGAACCGGCTTGCCAGTTCGGATGCCGTCTCTTCGCCCTTCACCGCTTCAAGAGCAACCTTCGCCTTGAACTCGGGGGAGTGCTGCTTGCGTTTCGACATCGCTGATCTCCTTTTCGTCGAAGACCAGCAGACAACAAATCGTAGCTTACGTCAGTGTCCCATTTCCGGGGAGTAGCTCAGTGAGGTAACCACAGATAAAATCGCCAATAATGTTTTGAGGGCATCATGCAGCAGGGCACCACATAGTAATGTTGTCTCCTCTAACCCATAAACAAATACACAAAACAGTAGAGACCACGGAAAAAAAAGGACCATTAGGGTGCTGATGATAGCGAAATGCCAAAAATCCAATATCAAATATGGATTTTCGATTTCTTCCTTATTTGCTTCGTTTTGCGTCACTCTACCGTCCTCGCCTTCTTGAAATTTTTCAACAGCTTACTGGAATTGTTAAGATTCGGTAAAACCGCATAACTTACCGATACCTTCCCTCAGCTTTCCCCGTCAACTATAGGGTGCGCTTCAATCAGGTCTGGCGTGCCAATTACATCGCCAAACAGTTGTTTGCGTATATCCTCGACCGTGTATCCAACAGCTACCTGTTTTTTGTCGATCAGCATGCCATGCAGCTTGGCCTTGCCCATAATCGCGGAAACGGCGGCGGCGAGGTTGCTATTCTCCATTGCCGCTATGCGCGCCGCCTCAAGTTCCGCAGTGATTTTTTCGACAGTAACCATGGTGCGCTCTTGGGCTGATTCTTGCAGGGCTTCCAGTCTTGCCCTGATCTTGTCCTTGTCGGTTTCAACCTTGGCTTTCCTGTTCACCGTCTCTGGCTTCATACGTTCGGCATTGTAGGCTCTGCGATACGCTTCGCTGGCGTTGCCCGTTGTGATGTATTCATGGCAAAACTTTTCCTGCTTTATTGTTAGTTTGCGTTCCAATTTATGCTCCTTTTCGAGAATGAGCACCCGCAACAACCAAATGCCCCGCCTGTATCAGCCTGTTGATAAGCTGGTAGGTGATGTTGTTGAGAGACAAGACGCCGTTGTCGCTTTCCGACACATGACCAGAGCGGATGCCGTGGCACTGAAGCGGGTCTTCGTCGTGCCCGAGTGCTTACGCATGGCTCGCGTCTGATGTCGGATCCAACCGAATGGAGAACGAACCATGTTGCAAGTCCACAATCCCGATACGATCGCCCCGCCCGTCGCCTTCTACAGCCATGGCATCGAGGTGCCTGCGGGTGCCCGCACCCTGCATATCGCCGGCGTCGTCGGCGTCACGCCGGAAGGCACCATGCCGATCGGCTTCGAGGCCCAGCACCGGCAGATCTGGCTGAACGTCATCGAAGTCCTCAAATCCGCGAACATGGGCGTGGAAGACCTGGTACGCCTCAACGTGTTCTCGCTCGACCCGTCGGATGTGTTCATGGTCAGCGACGGCCGCCAGGAGTTCCTGAACGGCCATAAGCCCGGTATCGACCTATCTCGCGATCAAGGGGCTCGCGCGGCCCGAATTTCTGGTCGAAATGGATGCCATCGCCGCCAAGGTCGACTAACCCGTTGTGCCGGCGTCTTCGGGCGCCGGCCACGGTTCTTTCCGTGCCGGAACGGGTGTATGTTGGCGTTCGTTTTCGAGCGGGGAGGGCAGCATGCACAAGGTCGAGACATTCGACGGCGCCGGATTGGCACCGCACCCGAAATATGGTGCCCATGCACAGGGGCTGAACTGGGCACCCTTCGTCGAGCATGCCGACGAGACGGTGCATATCTCCTATGGCGTTATCGAGGTCACCCCGGGCGGTGAGACCGAGCTCACGGTGCAGGCCCATGAAACCGGGATGTACCTGCTCGAGGGCGAGATCGATGTGATCCGGGACGGCCGGGCGTATCGGCTTGCCGCCGGCGACTTCATGCTGATCCCCACCGGTATCGCCCACGCCTACCGCAACGCCGGATCGGTTTCTGCGCGCTGGATCGAGATGTGCGCCCCCCAGCCCAAGGCCCCCGACGCCTGGCAGGACACCTGGTTTGACGGTGCAGCCGACTGGCCGGACGCGCCCGCCCTGATCAATCTGGCGGACCGGCGCGATCAGATGGTCGGGCATTACGACTACAGCCAGCACACCCCGCCGCTGACCATCACGCCGGACCTGGACGGGTTTTCCCAGCGCATGATGATCGACGATGTGTTCGGTGCGGTGCACTTCAACATGTTCGTGATCAGTTTCGCCAACGGCGGGATATGCAACCACCACGACCATGCCTTCGAAGAGGCCTATTACGTGCTGGGTGGTGAAGTGGATATCGTCTTCGACGGGCAGGAATATCTGCTCAAGGAAGGCGACTTCGCCTGGACCGGCGTGGGTGCGCAGCATGCGTTTTTCCCCCGCGAGGGCACGCCGGTGCACTGGCTTGAGATACAGGCGCCCCAGCCGCCATTGCGCGACGGCGTGCGCTTCTATAGCCCGTGGGATAACCTGACCAACGTTGTTAAGTTCTAGTCCGTAACCCATCTCAGTGAGCCCCGATGATCAGCAACGCCCCCCTGACGATCCGCCTGAACCCCGCCGACAATGTCGTCGTCGCGCGGGCCGAGATCATGCCCAACACCGCGATTCCGGGTGAAGACGTCACCACGAACGCACCAATTCCGCGCGGCCATAAAATCGCAACCCGGGCCATCGCCAAGGGTGAGACGATCGTCAAATATGATCAGATCATCGGTTTCGCTGCGCATGACGTTAAAGCCGGTGACCACGTCCATACGGACAATTGCGAATTTCGGATGGTCGATCGCGACTACCAGTTCGCCACGGATCTGCGCGAAACGGAGATGGTGCCCGAGGCCGATCGCCGCACCTTCGAGGGCTATGTGCGCAAGAATGGCTCGGTCGGGACGCGCAACTATATCGGCATCCTGACGTCGGTGAACTGCTCGGCGACGGTCGCGCGTTACATCGCGGATTCCTTCAACGCGACCGGCAAGCTCGATGATTATCCCAACATCGACGGGGTCTCGGCCTTCGTGCATGCGACCGGCTGCGGCATGGCGGATTCCGGTGATGGCTACGCCAATCTGCAGCGCACCCTGTGGGGCTATGCCCGTCACCCGAACTTTGCCGGTGTGCTGATCGTCGGGCTGGGCTGCGAAGTCAACCAGATCCCGTTCCTGCTGGATGCCTACGGGCTTGAGCTCAACGACACCTTCCAGACCATGACGATCCAGGAATCCGGCGGCACGCGTAAGACCGTCGATCAGGCGATTGAGCGGATCAGCACCATGCTGGAACCCGCGAATGCCGCCACACGCTCGACCGTGTCCGCCAGCGAGCTTACGGTGGCCCTTCAGTGTGGCGGTTCGGATGCCTATTCGGGCATTACGGCGAACCCGGCGCTGGGCAACGCCGTCGACCGGCTGGTCGCCAATGGCGGCACGGGCATTCTCGCCGAGACGCCGGAGATCTATGGTGCGGAACACCTGTTGACCCGCCGTGCGGTCAATGCCGAGGTCGGCCAGAAGCTCGTGGACCGCATTAAATGGTGGGAGGATTACACCGCGCGCAACCATGGATCGATGGACAACAACCCGTCGCCGGGCAACAAGGCCGGCGGCTTGTCGACGATCCTCGAGAAGTCCCTGGGGGCGGCGGCCAAGGGCGGTACCACCAACCTGGCGGGGGTCTACAAATATGCCGAACCCGTCGACACCAAGGGCTTCGTGTTCATGGATTCGCCGGGCTTCGATCCGGCATCGATTACGGGTGAGGTCGCATCGGGTGCGAACCTGGTTTGCTTCACCACCGGGCGCGGTTCGGTTTATGGCTGCAAGCCGTCACCGTCGATCAAGCTCGCAACCAACACCCAGATGTATGACAGCATGTCCGAGGATATGGACATCAATGCCGGCAAGATTGCCGACGGCGATGCGACCATCGAGGATGTCGGCCTCGAAATCTTCGACTACATGCTCGACATTGCCAGCGGCACCCAGTCCAAGTCCGAGGCGCTCGGCTTCGGCGACAATGAGTTCATCCCCTGGCAAGTCGGCGCGGTGATGTAGGCCGTATACCGAACGGACAGGCAGGATCATGGAATCAAACAATCTGGACGGCCGGGTCGCGCTCGTGACTGGCGGTGGTCGTGGGATTGGTGCGGCCATTGCACACGCGTTGGCGGCAACTGGTGCTGCCGTAGCCGTCAACTATGTGTCAAACGCAGACGCCGCCCGTGACACCGTGGCAACAATCACGGACGCCGGGGGCCGTGCGGCGATCGTTCAGGGCGACGTGACGGTGAACGACGATGTCGAGCGCATGGTTGCCGAGACGGCAGCAGCGCTCGGGCCCGTCGATATCCTGGTCGCGAATGCGGGAATCGGCATTAGACAGTCGATCGAAGAAACGACGGAAGACGATTTCAACCACGTCATGCAGGCGAACCTGACCTCTGCTTTCCTGTGCTCCCAGGCCGTATTGCCCGGCATGCGAGAACGCAAATGGGGCCGGCTGATCTACATCACCTCGGGGGCGGCCCATAACGGCGGGCGCGTTGGTCTGCACTATTCCGCTTCGAAGGGGGGGATGGAGGCACTGGCACGAGCATATGCGTTGCGGCTGGTGGAGGAGGGTGTGACCGCAAACTCCGTGTCGCCGGTGCTCATCCATACCGATATGACATCCACCGCCACACCCGAGCAGCAGGTGTTTTCGCCGCCCGTGGGCCGCATGGGGCATGTGGACGAGGTCGCGGCAGCCGTCGTGATGCTCGCGGGCAACGGCTACATGACGGGACAGACCGTGCATATGAACGGTGGCCTGTACTTCACCTGACGGGTGTTCAGCCCGCCGTGAAATGCGCCGTGTCGCGGCCTGGCTGCAGCAACAGTTTGCCCATGATCCGTCCGTCGTCGAGATGCCGGTGTGCCTCGACCGCATCCTCGAGCGGCATCTCGGCATAGATCGCGGGCGCGATCGTGCCGTCGCCAATCATTCCCATCAGCGTATCCATGTCCCGTCCTGCCGCCTCTGGTTCATGATCGAATGAGTGGATCGAGAACACGCGCACGGCAGGGCACCGGGCCCAACGTTGGGTTTGGGCAGCGAACACGTCGTCCTGTGGCAGGCCGTCGATCATCCCGTAAAGCACCAGGGTGCCGTGAATCGCGAGCAGGTCCAGATGGCCGACGAAGCCGCCGCCGCCGACCGGGTCGATGAAATGGTCCACGCCGCGCCCGCCGCTGATATCCATGATCGTTTCGTTCAGGTCATCGGCCGATGTGTCGATCACGTGCCGTGCACTGCGCGCACGGGCGAACGCCGCCTTTTCGGGGTTGCGTGCCAGCGCGATGGTCTCCAGTTCGGCGGCATTGGCCAGGTCCAGCAAAGCGCTGCCCAGCCCGCCGGCCGCGCCGACGATGGCGATGGTCTCGCCCGCGCGGACCCGCGCGCCGGAATGCAGGATACGGTACGCGACACGGTAGTTCATGAGGCAGCCGGCCGCAGCCAGGTCGAAACCGGCGGGGCAGGAGAACGCCCAATCGGCGTCGATGGCGAGATACTCGGCGTAGCAGCCGCGTGCAGGCACTGCGGATACGACGACGCCGTCACCTTCCCGGTGCTGGGTCACACCGGTGCCCACCGCGGACACGGTGCCGCTCATTTCGATACCGGGGATTGCCGGGAGCTCAGGCATCCAGGGATAGCGGCCATCCCGCACGAGCTGGTCGGCGAGGCCGATGCCAATCGAGTGGGCCTTTACCAGAACCTGGCCGGGTCCCGGCGTCGAATCCGGGATGTCGTCCACGCTGAGAACTTCCGGTCCGCCCGTTTCATGAATTCTGATCGCTCTCATTCTGGAGCTCCCCGTTTCAAGTCTGGTGTTGTGCCTATCTTGCCCCGGTAAAGCGGCGCGTCAATCCTGGCTGGCTGATTATCTCGGACGTGAAGAGTCGCGTCGCACCGGCGGCAGACCGACCCCACTGGCGGGGCGTTCGAGCAGCACCTCGCGGCGAAATCGAAACAGGCTGGCCGGGCGGCCGCCGGTCTTGGATGTTTTTGCGCCGGTGTCCTCGACCAGACCCTGATGCTCGACCAGGCGGCGGAAGTTCGCCTTGTGGAGTTCGACACCGGACAGGGCCTCAACGGCGCGTTGAAGGTCCAGGAAGGTGAAGCGCGACGGCATCAACTCAAACACCACCGGCCGATATTTGATCTTGCCGCGCAGGCGCGAGATGGCTGTTGCGAGAATGCGGCGGTGATCCGTTTGCAGACTATCGGCATCCATGATGGTGGCTTCGCGCGGTGCCCAGCAAGCGGCACCGTCGCGATGGGCCTCGGGAACAAGCCCGATTTCGTAAAGAAGTTCATACCGCTCGAGGACGAGCTCTTCGTTCCAGTGGCTGCCCGGCAACCCGAACGTGACCCGGGAGCGTTCCTCACGCGATTTTCGCTCATCACGCGGCGCTTCCGCGATCCAGCCGGCGATGCCCTCACGCACAGTCGACAAGATTTCCGGCTCGCCGTTGCGCCAATCCTCCCAGGGGAAGAACTCGTACCAGCTTCGCCATTCGCTCGCTTCCATGCGCCGCGACTTGCTTTCGTGCACCAGGGCCAGATAACCGATCGACAGCATCCGGCCCGGCTGTGCGCGTGCACTAGCGTGGCGGTTGGCGTCGCCGAAGCTGTAGAGCTGCTCCACATAGCCGAGGTCATAGCCGGTTTGCTCTTCAACCCAGCTCCGCAGGCCGGCCTCGAGGGTGCGATGCTGGGGCTCCAGGGGGCCTGAGGGCAGGGCGGCCGGCCGCGAGGGATCCGGCTGACGGACGAGCACCCGCGGGTCGTCCGACGCGACGGCGACAATCACCGCGCCGAGCTCGACGGTTATGGCGTCCTTCGCCGTGCGGTGGCGCGGTGGGTCGGACCGAGTCATTTGCGGTGCCTCGGGGGCATGGCGATATCCTTGCCGTTGCATCACAGCTGGTTAAGCGCGATCGGCCACTCAGTCATATCCTGTTCGCGACGGTTCGTCACATATCCGGCTGTGGCGCGGCGCGGGATGTATGAACTGTTGAAGTGCACGCACCAGTGTCTTTCGCATTCGGCTGCATCGGCCATCGCGGCCGGTGATATCTTCGCGCAACTTCTCAGGAGAAACAGACATGCCGCCGAAAGCCACCCTTCCGACACCCGATCCGAGCAAGACCCTGTCCACCGCAAATCCGAATTTGCGCAAGACGGTCAAGGTCGGTGATGCCGAGATGGCCTATATCGATATCGGCGAAGGGGATCCGATCGTCTTCATGCACGGCAACCCGACATCGTCGTTTCTGTGGCGTGATGTCATCCCGCATGTCGAGGGATTGGGCCGTGTTATCGCACCGGATTTCATCGCCCATGGCTGGTCGTCGACGTCGCCGCGCGATGCGTATCATTTCAAGGACAACATCGAATATTTCGATGGGTTCTTCGAGGCGCTCGGGCTGGACGAAAATTTGATCCTGGTTCTGCACGACTGGGGTGCGGCTGTCGGGTTCGATCGCGCGGCCCGGTTTCCCGATCATGTCCAGGGTATCGCCTATATGAAAGCGATGGTGTGGCCGCGCCATTGGTCGGATATTCCCGACGAGCGGGTCGGCGCCTTCAAGCGATTCCGGACACCCGAAGGCGAGGCGGAGGCTATCGAAAAGAACCTCTTCGTCGAGGTGATGCTGTTTGAACGCGGAATTATCCGCGATCTGTCCGACACCGAGAAGGAAGTCTACCGGTACCCGACCAACCGTCCCGGGGGCACGAAACTACCGGGGGTCATCATGCCGAATGACATCCCGTTCGACGGTGAACCCGCCGAGAGCCATGCGATCGTGAAACGCTACGCCGACTGGCTGGTCGAAACCGAAACGCCGAAACTGTTCATCAACGCCGATGAGGGGCACGGGCTTGCCGGGGCGGCGCGCGAACATGCACGCACCTTCAAGAACCAGACGGAAGTCACGGTACATGGCCGGCATTACATGCAGGAAGATGTGCCCGATGAGGTGGGGACGGCGCTTGCCGCGTTTATTCGTGGCTTGCGGGGCTAAGTGCCACTA